>NZ_NOXW01000011.1 GCF_002251855.1 Rhodoferax sp. TH121 | reverse complement strand
TCTGGGCGGGCTTGCAGGCCACGCTCGAAACAACGCAGGGCCTGCGGCATGCAGTGCCGTTCAGTCCACAGGCGCGCCAGAGTGCCCCAGGCATCGGCATCCGCCGGTTTGTGGCGCAGCACTACGAGCAGCTCCGCCTCGGCACGTTCCATGGACTGCAGCTCCAACAGGCATTTGGCCAGCATGAAGCGGTACTCATCGGCCGAGGGCTGTAGCGCGCAGGCGGCTTCAAAATGCACCAAGGCGCGTGCAAATTCACCCTGGCCATAGAACAGGTTGCCCAAGTTGTTGTGGGCCGTGTGGAACTGCTTGTCACAAGCGAGTGCCGTCTCATAGGCGGCAATGGCGTCCGCCAGGCGGCCTAAGGCCTTGAGCGCGACGCCGCGGTTGGCGTGTGCACGGGAGTCTTGCGGGGCCAGAGCTACTTGCTGATCGAAGCGTTCCAGTGCCAGAAGATAGTCTCCCGCACCATTGAGTAGCACGCCAAGGTTGTTCAGCGCGTTGGTGTCGTGTGGGGTCTCCGCCAACACGGCTTCGTACGAAGCCCGGGCCAAGTCCCAACGCCCTGCACTTTGGTGTGCAAGGGCTTGGGTGAACAGATCAGAGGTTTCTGTACTTGGCTGCCGTCTTGGCATGGGGCGTGGTTAAGTCCATTGGAAATCAGAAGCACTGAGTCCATCAGACGTAGCGGCCACCAGGGTGAGTTTCATTTCAGCGACGCCGTTACCGTCTGTGTCGACCAACAGTATATTGGTCGCGGAGTCCCATTTGGCTTGTGCGTCGCCGGTATTGGTGAAAGTACTCACCATACTGAAGTTGCCATTCCCCAGGCCCTCGAAAACCAGCTTGTCCTGGCCCACCACAAAATCGGTGATGGTGTCGAAGACGGCCGCACTGGACTGGGCGGTATCGCGGAACACAAAGTAGTCTGCACCGCTGCCACCAATCAAGGTGTCTGCACCATTGCTGCCGACCAGGGTGTCGTCTCCGCCACCACCATTGAGTGTGGCTCCAATGGTGGACAGGACCATGGTGATGGTGTCGTCCGAGGAGCCACCGAGTACCGTTTCAATTGCGTTGACGGTGACGTTGTTGTTACCTGCGCTGGAAAGCTGCAAGGTGTCCGTGCCGCCTGCCAGGTTGTAGGTCGCGCCGACTGCCGCAGCACCCAAAGTCACGGTGTCATTACCAGCGCCGGCTACCAGCGTTTCCACGTTGGTGATGGTCAGGCTGTTGGGGCCAGTGGCGGCGAGTGTCAGGCTGTCATTGGAGCCACCCAGATCGATCACCGCGTTGGTGATTGCGCTGGTGAAGGTGATGCGGTCACTGCCGCTGCCACCATTGACAGTTTCGACGCCTCCCAGCGTGATGGTGTTGACTCCGCTAGCCAAGTTGAGGGTGTCGCTGCCTCCATTGAGGTTGATCAGGCCACCTGAGAGGGTGGTGGTCAGAGTCACCGTGTCGTTGCCCGTGGAGCCGGTGATGGTCTCTACGCCTGACGCAGTCACTTCGTTGGCGAAATTACCCAGAGTCAGTATGTCGATACCTGCGCCGAGGTCGAAGGTATTGCCCGTCGCTTGCACGGCCATGGTGATGGAGTCCGCACCCGAGTTGCCAGTGATGGTCTCAATGGTGTTGCTCATCAGTGTGAACGTGTTGGCTGCGTTGAACAGGCGTAGTTGGTCGGCGCCATCACCCAGGTTGAAGTTGGTGCTACCGACGACAGCGGCCCCCATGGTGACAATGTCGACTCCGGTGCCGCCGGTGATGGTTTCCACGTTCAGGGCCGTGAAGTCATTGTCTTCATTGCTCAAAACCAGTGTGTCGTTCAGACTGCCCAGGTCAATGCGTGTACCGGTCTGACCCGTGGTCACGGTGATCACATCTGTACCGCCGGTACCAATGATGGTTTCTGCATTGGCAACGGTGAGTGTGTTGTTGCCAGCCGTGGCCAGAATCAGACGGTCCGTGCCTGCGCCTAGGTTATAGGTGCCGCCCAATTGCGCCGCGCTAAGTGTCACGACATCGTTGCCCGTGCCTGCTACCAGGCTTTCCACGCCGGTCAGCGTCACTGTGTTGTTGAAATCAGCCAATGTCAGCTGATCTCCGGTGCCACCTCCCAAATTGACAATGCCGCCGGAGCTGAGGGTTGTGAGCGTGACGGTGTCATTGGCCGTTCCTCCCACGACCGTCTCGACATTGGTCAGAGTAGCCACGTTGGCAAAGTTGCCCATAGTCAGCTTGTCTGCACCAGCACCCAGACTGTAAACATTGCCGGTGGCAATGTTGGTCAATGTGATCGTGTCTACGCCGGAGTTGCCAATCAGGGTGTCTACGGTGTTATTGACGGACAGGGTATTGGCCGCATTGAAGAGGCGCAGGGTGTTGTTGCCCTCACCCAGCGAGTAGCTGCCACCCGCCACGGCGGATCCCAGCGTAATGTCATCCGCTCCCGAGTTGCCCACAATGGTCTCCACGCCGGTGGCGGTGAGCGTGTTGTCAAAGTTGGCCAAAGTCAGGGTGTCAACCAGGCCAGCGCCGAGGTTGAAATTGCCAGCTGTTACCTGGGTCAGGAATGTCAGCTTGTCATCCGCTGTTCCACCTACTACGGACTCGACATTGGATACGGCAGTCAAGGTGTTGGCCGCTGCAGCGAGCACCAGCTTGTTGACGCCACCGCCCAGATTGACAGTGCCATTGCTGATGGCCGAGGCCAGCGTGATGGTGTCATCTGTCGCGTCCGCCACAATGGTCTCAGTGTTATTGACCGTGACCGTATTGGCGCCACTGCTGGCGGTGAAAGTCAGCACGTCGCCGGTTCCACCTGCCAGGTTCACGATGCCGCCAGTGAATGCGTCGGTCAATGTCACCACATCGTTGCCCGTGCTGCCCACCACAGTTTCAATATTGGACAGAGTTACCGTATTGCCGTTGCCGACCAAGGTCAGGTAGTCTGAACCTGCGCCCAAGTCGAAGCTGCGGCCGGACACTGCCGCACTGAGAGTGATGCGGTCAACGGCGGCTCCGGCTGTCAGCGTCTCGATGTCCGTATTCAGCACCAGAGTGTTGGTACCTGTGGTGGCCAGCACCAGTGTGTCGCCTGTACCTGCACCCAGCGAAATGCTGACACCAGAGACAGCCGCTGTCAGGGTGACGGTGTCATTGCCGCTGCCACCCACCAGCGTTTCGGTATTCGCCAAGGTCAGCACGTTGTCATCGGTGCCGGTCGCTTTCAGCACTAGCTTGTCGACTCCACCTGCCAAATCAAAGGTCTGGTTCGTAACGGAAGATCCCAGCGTAATGGTGTCTGCACCGGCATTGGCAACCAGAGTTTCCACATTGCTGACGGTGAGGGTGTTCACGCCATTGGCCAAGACCAGTCGGTCATTGCCATCGCCAAGGTCTATGGTTCGGCCGGAGACTGCTGCTGACAACGTAATGTTGTCGTCCAGAGTTCCACCAAGCAGCGACTCAATGCTGCCATTCAGCGTGAGTGTGTTGGCAGCGTTCGCCAGTTGCAGGGTGTCGTTGCCCAAGCCCAAGTCAATACTTGCACCGGATGCACCGGTTGTTAGCGTGATGACATCAGCGCCCGATCCACCCACCAGTGTTTCGATATTGCTCAAGGTCAGGGTGTTACCGGCTCCGTGGGCCAGGGTCAATTTGTCAATGCCGTTCCCTAGGTCGATGGTGGCGCCTGAAATGATGGCGCTAAGGGCGATGGTGTCTGCGCCTGTGCCGCCGGTCAGCGATTCCACACCGCTCAGTGTCAGGGTGTTCAGGCCATCTGCCAGTGTCAGCACGTCAGCCCCGGCGCCCAGGTTGAAGGTTCCCGTACTTTGGGCAGCGGTTAGTGTGACCAGGTCCGCCCCTGTGCTGCCTGTCAGTGTTTCCACTCCGCTGGCAGTGACGGTATTGCCGGCACCCGCCAGGGTCAGAGTGTCCGAACCTGCCCCCAGGTTGTAGACGTTGCCCGTGACAGCTTCACTCAGCGTAACCGCATCAGCCCCAGAGTTGCCCAACACAGTTTCGATATCACTGGCCAAGGTCAGCGTGTTTGCACCATTGGCCAAGCTCAGGCTGTCGGTGCCGCTGCCCAGGACGATGCTCAGGCCCGTCCCGGTGAGGATGCTTGTCAGCGTGACAGTGTCATCGCCATCGTTGCCGACGAGCGTCTCTATGCCGCCTACGCTCAGGGTGTTGTTGCCACTGTTGTTCAGCGTAAGCTTGTCCCCAGCACCTGCACCCAGGTCAAACACTGCGTTGTTGGCAAGTGTGCTCAACACTACGGTGTCGGCGCCCGAGCCGCCAACCAGGGATTCGATGTTGGAGACGGTCAGGGAGTTCGCCGCTGTGCCTGTGGCAAGGAGGCGCAGTGTGTCTGTTCCTGCGCCCAAGTCGTAAATGCCGCCCGTGACGGGTGCAGTCAGTGTGATGGCGTCTGCGAGTGTGCCACCCAGCAGCGATTCGATGCTGCTGTCGATGGACAGCGTGTTGTTGAAATCAGCCAATGTCAGAACGTCAGCGCCAGCACCCAGGCTGATGTTGGAGCCCGAAGCAGCCGCCTGCAGGGTGACGTTGTCCGCACCAGTGCCACCCACCACGGTTTCGATGTTGGCCAAAGTCACGGTGTTGGCACCATTTGCCAAGGTCAGCTTGTCAATGCCACCACCCAAATCGAAGGTGCGCCCGCTGACAGCAGTGGTGAGGGTGATGGTGTCCACCCCGGAGTTGCCCACCAGGGTTTCGATATCACCGCCGATGGACAGTGTGTTGGCCGCATTCGCCAAGCGCAGCACATCGTTGCCGTCGCCCAGACTGAAACTGCCGGACGTCACGCCTGCGCCCAGGGTAATGTCATCGTCACCGCTGTTTCCGGTAATGTTCTCAATGTTCTGCGTAGTGAGCGTGTTGTTGAAGTTGCCTAGCACCAGGGTGTCGTTGCCCGCGCCCAGGTTGTACGTGCCTGCGGTGACCGCGGTTGCCAGGGTGACGGTGTCTGCGCCAGAGCCGCCCACCAGGTTTTCAATATTGGACAAGGTAACCGAGTTGGCGCCCGTGCCCGTGCTCATGAGCGTCAGCGTGTCGGTACCGTCGCCCAGGTCGTAGCTGAAGCCCGTCACGTTGCTCGTGAGGGTCACACTATCGTTGGCCGTTCCACCCACCAAACTTTCGATGCTGTTGTCAATTGACAGGCTGTTGTTGAAGTCTGCCAAAGTCAGTACGTCACCGGTTCCGCCGCCTAGCGCAATAGACCCACCTGCAATGGCGGTTGCCAATGTCACCAAGTCGTTGCCAGAGTTGCCGACGATGGTTTCGACATTCGATATGGTGATGGTGTTGGCGCCGTTGGCCAGGCTGATCTTGTCGCTTCCTGCTCCCAGGTCGATCGATCCGCCGGTGACAACGCTGTTGAGCACCAAGGTGTCCGCTCCCGTACCACCCACAATGGTTTCAATGTTGGCCACGGTCAGGTTGTTTATTCCGTCGGCCAACTGAAGGGTGTCGGTTCCGCCTGCCAAGTCGTAGCTATGTCCGCTGACCGCGTTGGTCAAGGTGATGGTGTCCGCTGCCGAGTCGCCCACCAAGGACTCGATAGATCCGTTCAGGGTGAGGGTGTTCGCCGCCAAACCGGAGAGGTTCAGGCGGTCGGTGCCTGCACCCAGGTCGTAGCTGTTGCCGCTGACGCCGCCATCCAGAGTGATGGTGTCGGCGCCCGCATTGCCCACAATGGTTTCCACGGTGCTGCTGGCAGTAAAGGTATTGGTGCCTAGAGCCAGAATCAGAGAGTCTGTGCCTGCGCCGAAGTTGTAGCTACCAGCTGTGATTGCGCCACTGAAGGTGATCGTGTCGGCCCCGATACCACCGGTGATGGTCTCCACGGTATTGAAGGCGGTGATTGTGTTGACACCATCCGCCAAGGTCAGTGCGTCTGCACCTGCACCCAAGTCGATGGTGCCGCCGGTCAAGGTGGTGAGCAGCGTCACTGTATCGGCGCCACTGCCGCCGGTCACACTTTCCACATTGGAGGTCGTGACGGTGTTGCCGCCATCGGCCAAGTAAAGCTTGTCTACGCCAGCGGCCAAGTCCAGGGTCGCGCCACTGATGGCGGCTGCCATGGTGATGACGTCGGCACCGGCGTTGCCGGTGACAGACTCGACGCCTGTCAAAGTCATGGTGTTGCCACCTGCCGCCAATGTCAGGCTGTCGGCACCTGCTCCTAGGTTGACGTTGGCGCCAAACGGGCTGGCGCTGGAGAGAGTGATGGTGTCGTCTCCCGAGCCACTGGTAGTGATCGTTTCAATACCGTCCACAGTGGCAACGTTAGCGCCTGCCGCCAGGACCAAGGCATCGCTGCCACCACCCAAGCTGACACTGCCGCCTGTCAGGATGGTTGTGAGTGTGAGGGAGTCATTGCCACCCGCACCGACCACCGACTCGACATCGCTCACACTGAGCGTGTTGTTCCCCGCGCCTGACAATGTCAAGGTGTCATTGCCTCCTGCCATGGCAATGGTCGCACCATTGATGGCTGCACCCAGGGTAATGTCTTCATCCCCGGCCGAGCCCGTGATGGATTCCACGGAGGATGCGGTCAGGATGTTGGTGCCGTTGGCCAGCGTCAAACTGTCTGCACCAGCAGACAGATCAAACACCGCACCGGACACCGCTTGGGTCAGTGTGATGGCGTCGGCTGCGGTGCCGCCATTGAGGCGTTCTACGCTGGCATCCAGCGTCAGTGTGTTGTTGCCGCTGGAGGATAGGTTCAGTGTGTCGGTACCTGCTCCCAGGTTGAAGGTCCCGCTGGTTTGGGCTGCTCCCAGGGTGATGGTGTCTGCACCAGTTCCACCTGTGATAGTTTCGATATTGGTGGCCGTCAGGTTGTTGGTGCCGTTCTTCAACACCAGTTGGTCCGTGCCGTCGCCCAAATCAATATTGCCCCCCGCGATCACGGTGTTCAAGGTCACCACGTCAGCGCCACTGTCGCCCACAATGGTTTCCACGTTGCTGGCAGTCACGGTATTGGCGCCATTGGCCAGCGTGAGTTTGTCACCAATGCTGCCACCCAGGTCGATTTGTGCTCCGCTGATAGCCGTGCCCAATGTGACGTTGTCTACCCCGGTTCCGCCGGTGATGCTTTCCACATCGCTGGCCGTCAGTGTGTTGCTGCCATTGGCCAGAGTCAGACGGTCTGAACCGTCCCCCAGGCTGTAGGTGGCACCACTGACTGTGGTGGTGAGGCTGATGTTGTCGGCGCCTGTTCCGCCCGTGATCGTTTCTACGGTACCGTTCAGCGACAGGGTGTTGGCGCCATCGGCCAGTACCACGCGGTCGCCCGTGCCCGCGCCCAAATCGACAGTCACACCGCTGACGGCAGCACTGAAGCGTACCGTGTCATTGGCGCCTGCTCCGCTGATGGTTTCTATGGCATTGACAGTCAGGTCATTGGCGCCTGCGCCCGACAAAATGATGCGATCGCCTGCACCAGCGCCCAGGTCGTAGGTCTGTCCAGAAACTGCCCCGCCCAGTGTCACGATGTCATCACCCGCGCTGCCAACCAAACTCTCAATGGTTGTGGCAACGGTCAAGGTGTTGCCGCTGGCGCCGAGGGTCAAGGTGTCGCTACCCGTTCCAAGGTCTACACTGCCACCGGAGATGCTGGTCGCCAATGTGATGGAGTCGTCACCGCTTCCAGTCGCGGTGATGGTTTCAACATTGCTCAGGGTCAGGGTGTTGCCACCAGCTGCCAGGGTCAGCGCATCTGCACCCGCGCCCAAGTCGATGCTGCCAGCCGTCAGGGCCGCACCCAGCACCACACTGTCGTTGCCTGAGCCGCCGGTGATGGTTTCAATGTCAGTGGCTGTCAGGCTGTTGGCAGCTGCACCAGACAGGGTCAGGCTATCTGCACCCGCGCCAAGGCTGTAGCTACCGCCAGTGACTGCCGTAGTCAGCGTGAGTGCGTCAGCCAGTGTGCCACCGGTCACACTTTCAATGCTGCTCAGCGTGAGTGTGTTGGCGACGTTGGTCAGTGTGAGGCTGTCGCTGCCTGAGCCACCACTCACTGATTCAGTGTTGCTAATGGTGAGGGTGTTGGTGCCATTGGCCAGAACCAGGCGGTCGCTGCCGTCGGCCAGATTGACGGTGGCACCCGTAACGGCGCTTCCCAACGTGACCACATCTGCACCCGAGTCGCCCGTGATGGTTTCCGCACCTGTCACGGTCACTGTGTTGGCACCGTTGGCCAAGGTGAGGGTGTCGGTGCCCGTTCCAAGGTTCACCACTGCGCCCGAGATGGCAGCGCCTAAGGTGACGTTGTCATCACCCGTTCCGCCTGTCAGCGTTTCTACGCCACTCACAGTGAAAGTGCCACCGGAGTTGGACAAGTTCAAAATGTCTGCCGCTGCGCCCAGGTCAATGGTGGCAGCTGTGCTGCCAGTGCCCAAGGTGACAGTGTCTGCTCCGGTGCCACCAGAGATGCTTTCTACGTCAGTGACGGTCAACACGTTGATGCCGTTGGCGAGAACCAAGGTGTCAGTACCAGCGTTCAGATCAACGCTCGCACCAGACAGGGCGCCACCCAGGGTGACGGTGTCATCGCCGGTGCCCCCACAATACTTTCAACCTGCAGGGTTGTGACTGCGTTGGTACCGTCAGCCAAGGTCAAGGTGTCGGTGCCGGCGCCCAGGTTGACTGTGGTGTCGGTAATCGCAGTGCCGAAGGTCACTGTGTCGGCAGCGGTTCCGCCATTGACGGTTTCCACGTTGGAGATCGTCAGGGTGTTGGCACCGTTGGCCAAGTTCAAGGTGTCATTGCCACCGTTGAGGTTGATGGAGCCCGAGACTGCATCGGTGAGGGTGACGGTGTCCGCGCCTGCATCACCCACCACAGTTTCCACACCGGTCAGGGTGAGGACGTTCACATCGTTGAACAAGGTCAGCGTGTCGGTGCCTGCTCCGAGGTTGATCGTGCCGCCACTCACACCGGAGCCCAGTGTGAGTGTGTCCGCGCCGCTATTGCCAGTGATCGTTTCTACGTTGCTGACCGTCAATGTATTGGCACCATTGGCCAGGATCAGTGTGTCAGCACCAGCACCCAGGTTGGCATCCAGTGCCGTCACGGCGGTCGCCAGCGTCACTGTGTCGGCGCCGGAGTCACCCACCAGAGTTTCCACACCCGTGATGGTCAGGCTGTTGGGGGAGTCAAACAGCGTCAAGGTGTCGGTGCCAGCGCCCAGGTTGATTTGGCCGTTGGTGATGCTGTTACCCAGCGCCACGGTGTCATTGGCCCCGAGGCCAACAACGGACTCGGTGTTTTTCACGATGACATTGTTGTCGCCAGCCGCGCTTAGGTTGATTTGGTCGGCCGTGCCCGCGCCCAGGTCGTACACACCGAAGGAGCTGGCGTCGGCCAAGCTCAGCGTGTCGTTGCCGGTGCCTCCCACTACGGTTTCAACGCCGGTGGTGGTCAGGGTGTTGGTGCCATTCGCCAGAATCACTTTGTCGGCGGAGCCCGCCCCCAGGTCAATCTGGCCGGCCGCGAGTGTTGTGGTGTATGTCAGCTGGTCTACGCCAGTACCGCCTGTCACGGATTCAATGTTGGATACCGTCAGCGAATTACTACCGTTGGCCAGGCTGAGGCTGTCGGCGCCAACACCCAAGTCCACTCGCATATTGGAGACCGCTGCACTCAGCACAATCGTGTCGTCACCAGAGCCCGATGTCAGCGTCTCGACACTATTACCTAGTGTGAGGGTGTTGTTGCCAGTGGTTGACAGGGTGAGCTGGTCATTGGAGCCTGCACCCAAGTCGTAGCTGCCCGTGCTGACCGCTGCACTCAGGGTGATGTTGTCGTTGCCATTGCTGCCCACCAACGTTTCAATAGTCGTGTCCAGCGTCAGGGTGGAGGCAGCGCCCAGAGTGAGGGTGTCGGTGCCCGCACCCAGCGAAACTGTGCCGCCGGTGACAGCCGCTGCCAGCGTCACGCTGTCATCGCCTGTGCCACCGCTGATGGACTCTACGCCACTGAGTGTGACTGTGTTGGCTGCACCATCCGCCAAGATCAGGCGGTCGGATCCTCCGTTAAGGTTGATGGTAGCGCCAGTGACCACGGTCCCCAGGGTGACCGTATCGTTGAGGTTGCCGCCGCTGATGCTTTCTATGTCAGTGGCGGTCAGGGTGTTGTTCCCGGCGCCCGACAGGGTCAGACTGTCTGCGCCAGCGCCCAGTGAATACACATGGCCTGTCACCGCAGCCGTGAGGGTAATCGCATCGGCGCCCGTGCCGCCCACTACCGTTTCCACACTGGCGTTGAGAGACAGGGTGTTGGTACCGTCAGCCAAGGTGATTTTGTCTTGTGCGCCTGCGCCGAGATCGATGGCCGTACCAGAGACAGCAGCAGTGAAGGTCACGGCATCGTTGGCTGTGCCGCCCACCAGGCTTTCGATGCCGATTGCAGTGATCGCGTTGTCGCCTGCGCTGGAGAGGCTCAGGCGGTCCGCACCACCGCCGAGGTCGTAGGTGAGGCCCGTGACCGCACTGCCGACGGTGATCAAGTCATTGCCCGCACCGCCGACCAGGGTTTCTACGTTGCCGCTGACGGTCAGTGTGTTGCCGCCGGCTGCGAGGTTCAGTGTGTCGTTGCCCGCCGCCAGATCAAAGTTGCCACCACTCACACTGGCGCCCAGGGTGACGACATCGTCACCAGTGCTGCCCGCAATGGTTTCGACGGCTGACACGGTCAGCGTGCTGCCGTTGCCTGCGAGTGTGAGCGTGTCGGTAGCACCGCCGCCCATGACACTTTCCACGCCGGTGACGGTCAGGCTGTTGGCGCCACTGGCCAGGGTGATCGTGTCGGTGCCGCCCGCGAGGTCGTAGCTGGCGCCGCTCACGGCGGTGCTCAGCGTGATGGCGTCATTCAGTGTACCGCCCGTGAGGGTTTCAATGCTGCTGACTGTCAGGGTGTTGGCGATATTGGTCAGGGACAGCGAGTCGTTGCCTGAGTTACCCACCACGGTTTCCACGCCGCTCACGGTCAGTGCGTTGGTGGTGTTGGTCAGCGCTACGGTGTCGCCGGCGTTGCCGCCGACGACGGTTTCCACGCCGACGGTCGTGACCGTGTTGCTGCCGTTGGCCAAAGTCAGCACGTCGCCAGTGTCTCCCGCCAAGTTAACTGTGGCGCCGCTGATGGCTGCGCCCATGGTCACCAAGTCGGCACCAGCACCACCGGTGATGGACTCGGTGCCGGAGACCGTAAAGGTACCGCCCGCTGCTGCGAGGTTCAATGCGTCGGCGCCGGCGCCCAAATCGAGGGTGGCGGCTGTCGACCCGGCACCCAAGGTGATCGTGTCAGCGCCAGTGCCGCCCAGAATGGACTCAATATTGGTGGCGGTGATGGCGTTGGTGCCATTGGCCAAAATCAGTTCGTCGTTTCCACCCAGCAAGTCAAAGGTGCCTGCCGCCATGGCGCCACCGAGGGTGATAGTGTCTGCACCCGCATTGCCGGTGATACTTTCCGTCGCGGTGACGGTTAGCGCATTGGTGCCGCTAGCCAGCGTCAGGCTGTCCGCACCCACCCCCAGGTTGACCGTGCCCGCAGCGACTGCAGCACCAAAGGTAACGGTGTCTGCCGCCGAGCTGCCTGTGAAGCTCTCCACATTGCTCACTGTGATGGTGTTGGCGCCAGAGCCGTTGCCCAAGGTGACCTGGTCGGACCCGGCGGCAAGGTCATAACTGCCGCCTGTGACCACGTTGGAGAATGTGATGGCATCTGTGCCACCATCGCCCAGCACCGACTCCACGTTGTTAACGGTGATGGTGTGGTTGCCCAGCGAGAGACTCAGGGTATCGGTGCCCGCGCCGAGGTTGAAAGTGGCGCCGGAGATGCCTGCCCCCAGTGTGACCAGGTCATTGCCGGTGCTGCCGGTCATGCTCTCTGTTCCCGAAACTGTCAGGGTATTTCCATTGCCCAACAGTACCAAGGCGTCAGACGCTCCATCGCCCAAATCCACCGTGCTGCCACTGGCCATGGCATCGGTGATGGTGACCGTATCTGCCCCGGAATTGCCAACAATGGCCTCGATGCCGGTGGCAGTGACCACGTTCGCGCCGTCAGCCAGGTTCAGCTGGTCGCTACCGCCGCCCAGGTCCACGATGCCGCCAGAAATGGCTGCATTGAAAGATACCGTGTCATCGCCTGCGACGCCCACGATCGTTTCGATGTTGGAGACCGCCAGCACGTTATTGGCATTGGCCAGGGTGATCTTGTCATTGCCGGCACCCAGGCTGTAGGTGCCATTGGTGGTGACGGTGGTAAGCGTCAGGGTGTCGTCACCGGTACCGCCAACCACGGTTTCCACATCGGTGGTGGTCAGGCTGTTGGTACCGTTGGCCAGGGTCAATCGGTCTGTCGCGCCTTCGGCCAAGTCAAAGACACCGTTGGTCACCGTAGTGCTCAGCGTGATCTGGTCTGCGCCGGAGCCTCCGACGATGGATTCCACGTTGGACGCCTGGAAGGAGTTGGAGGTGTCTGCCAGGGTCAAGGTGTCCGAGCCACCCGCAGCATCAATGACCACGTTGGTCAATGCAGCCGAGAAGGTGATGTTGTCAGCGCCAGCGCCCCCAACGACGGTCTCGATGCTGCCGTTCAAAGTGAGGGTGTTGCCGCCCGCGGCCAGATTCAGCTTGTCAGAACCAGCGCCCAGGTCGTAACTGCCAGCCGTAACTGGGGCGCTCAGCGTCACCGTATCGTTGCCGTTGCTGCCCACCACGGTTTCAATGGTGCCGTCCAGTGTGAGGGTGGATGCGCCGCCCAGTGTCAGTTTGTCACCGGTGCCGTCGCCCAGCGTGATGCTGCCGCCCGTGATGCCGCTGGTGAAGGTGATGTCATCGTCGCCACTGCCACCGGTGATGGTTTCGATGCCAGTGACGGTGGCCGTGTTATCGGCGGTACCGGTTTGCAGCAAAGTGAGGCTGTCTTGGCCGTTGCCCAAGTTAAAGGTGCCGCCCGTGATGGCTGCACCCAGCGTGACGGTGTCGTTGCCCGTGCCGCCCGTAACACTTTCAACATTGGACAACGTGAGGGTGTTGGTACCACTCGCCAGGGTCAGGACGTCGGCGCCACTGGCCAAGTCGATGGACGCGCCGGTAATGGCGGCCCCCAAGGTCACGGTGTCCGCGCCGCTGCCACCCAGAATGCTCTCCACACCGGTGGCGGTCAAGCTGTTGGTGGCGGTGTCGAAGAGGGTCAATTCATCGGCGCCAGCACCCAGGTTGATGCTGCCCGCAGCAATGGCCGAGCCCAGGGTAATGGTGTCTACACCTGAGTTACCTGCAATGGTTTCTGTGCCGAGCACAGTCAGCGTGTTTACGCCGTTGGCCAGCGTCAAGTTGTCGGTGCCCGCAGCCAGATCAATGGTGCCGCTTGCCTGCGCAGCGCCCAAGGTGATGGCATCGGCATCGGCGCCACCGGTGATGGATTCTGCGCCTGAAATATTGAGCGAATTACCGCCTGCCACCATGGTGACCGCGTCACCGGTGCCGCCTGCCAAATCAATCGTTACGCCAGAAGATGCGCTGGAGAGTGCCAAGACATCATCGCCTGCACCGCCGGTGATGGATTCGGTACCTGTCACCGTCACGGTGTTGCCACCGGCGGCCAGGGTCAGACTGTCGGTTCCGTTGCCCAAGCCTACGGTGGCACCAGTGATAGCCGCTCCAAAGGTCACGGTGTCGGCACCAGTTCCGCCAGTCACCGATTCGGCACTGCTCAGGGTGATGGTGTTGGTGGCGCCGGTCAGGGTGATGGCATCTGCACCATCGCCGAGGTTGTAGTTGCCGCCGGTGATGGCTGCGCCCATGGTGATAGTGTCTGCGCCAGAGCCTGCGGTCAGGGTTTCCACGCCAGTGGCGGTCACACTTTGACCGGTGGTGTCAGACGCCAGCATGGTCAGGGTGTCGGAGCCTGCGCCGAGGTTGACCACGCCGTTGACCATGGCGTCGCCCAGAGCGATGGTGTCGGCGCCCGAGTTGCCGGTAATCGTTTCGGTGCCAGATACCGTCAGGGTGTTGACGCCGTTGGCCAGTGTCAAAGAATCGGTGCCACCCGCCAGATCTACGGTGCCCCCTGTCTGCGCCACTCCCAAAGTGACAGTATCTGCAGCGGCACCACCAAGGATGCTTTCGATGTTGGAAAGCGTCAGGGAATTGGCGCCAGCCCCTGAGAGGGTCAACTCGTCAGCACCGCCTCCAAGGTTGATGGTGCCAGTTTGTGCCGCGCCCAGTGTGATGGTGTCTGCAGCGGTAGCGGTGGCAGTAATGGATTCGACGTTGGTAATGGTGGCGGTGTAACCACTGCCTGTGAGGGTGAGGCTGTCACTTCCATTGCCCAAATTGATCACGCCGCCGGTGGCAATTGCACTGGTCAGAGTAACACTGTCTGCCAGAGTGCCACCCGTCACTGTCTCCGTGCCTGCCAGGGTAATCACGTTGGTGCCGTTGGCCAAGGTGACTGCATCGTCGTCCGCGCCCAAGTCAAAGCTGCCCGAGGTGACTACGGCGGAGAGCGCCAAGGTGTCGTCGCCAGCGCCGAGGCTGACGCTGGCTGTGCCGATGGATCCGCCCAGCGCCACGGTGTCTGCACCGGTGCCTCCCACCACGGTTTCGACGCTGTTCAGGGTGATGTTGTTTGTGCCGTCCGCCAAAGTGACCCGGTCGGCGCCTGCGCCCGCGTTGATGGTGGAGCCGGAGGTGGCTGCACCCAGGGTCAAGGTGTCTGCCAGGGTTCCACCGGTCACAGTCTCGATGTTTGAGATAGTGGCAGTGTTGACGAAATTGCCCAGCGTCAGCGAATCGACTCCTGTGCCGGAGTTCGCTCCCAAATCGATGGTCGAGTTCAGTGCGCTGCTGATGGTGATCGTATCGTCGCCAGTCCCCCCGATGATCGTGTCGATGTTCCCAGGCAGGGTCAGGTTGCTGTCGCCGCCGGAAATGGTGATCGTGGTCATGTCGAGCCTCTCGAAATATGGGGTCTGCTAACTAGCCTAGCCTCGGTTGCCTCCCGCTTCAAGCGGAATGCGCCGAGGCGCTCGGAGGCCGGTGCCTCCGAAACTAACAATTCGGCATCTCATGGTTATTACGGCAGTTTTGAAGAAGTCTTTAGGATTTGCCGGCCGGCGCCGATACCGTGGTGGCATTGGGCGCAAGATGGCCCCTGCAGCAACGCGCTGGTGGGGTATGGATAGGGGTTGTATTTCGCGTCAAATTGTGCTCTAGACCTTGTTGAGTATGCGCGAGCAGCTATTAATTTGATAGTAAATAAATCAAACTTGCATATTCATGATGTCGGTGTAGGCCTGCACCATGCGGTTGCGCACGTGCAAGGTGGCCTGGAAACCGATCTGGGCCTTCTGGATTGCCACCATGGTCTCCTCCAGACTGACCTTGGGGTTTTCCATCTGCACTTCGCGCTGCAGCCGGGTCGATTCGTTTTGGGTGGCGCTGACCGATTGCAAAGCTCCTTTGAGCGCCCCGGAAAAGCTGCCTCCCACCCCCTCAGCTGAGGCTGATGCGGCCGGCCGTACACCTGCGCCGGGGCGGATCGCGGTGGGCATGCTGACGGGGGTGAGCTTGAGGTCCATGGCAGGGTCTCTCTGGTCTTGATGTTGGGGGCGATCCTAAGACGCGTGGCTCCTCGGTATTTTTTTGAATTGCCGGGTAAACCGGGTGCTTATTACCCTAATGTTTTCGAGGGTGGGTCGAATAATCAGCCCCATTACGTCCGGCGAGCCACGCCCCACCGCACTGGAACCCAAGGATATGCAAGCTGTAGCCACCGTCCCCGTCAACCCCACCATCGGGCAGCGTTTTGCCGCGATGGACCAAGGCCAGCGCATGCGCCTGGCCTTGGGGGTGTTGCTGTTCGTGGCGATTGGTATCGTGGGCCTCGTCATGGGGCGCCAGGCCGAATGGCGGGTGTTGTATTCCAATTTGGCAGACAAAGACGGCGGTGCTGTGATCGCGCAACTCAGCACTTTGAACGTTCCTTATAAATACACCGAGGGCGGCGGAGCCATTCTGGTGCCAGCCGACCGCGTGCACGATGTCCGCTTGAAGCTTGCCTCCCTGGGCTTGCCCAAGGGTTCGGTCAATGGCTTCGAAATGATGGAGTCCAACCGCTTTGGTATGACCCAGTTCCAGGAACGCCTGACCTTCCAGCGTGGCCTGGAGGGTGAGTTGACCCGATCGATTCAGGCCCTGTCGTCCGTGCAAAACGCCCGTGTCCACTTGGCCTTGCCCAATCAGAATGGTTTTTTCCGTGAGCAGCAGAAGCCATCGGCTTCGGTGCTGCTGAGTCTGCACCCGGGGCGTGCCTTGGATCGCACCCAATTGGCAGGCATTGTGCATTTGGTCGCCTCCAGTGTGCCCGAGATGAATCCAGCGGCAGTGAGTGTGCTGGATGATTCGGGCAAGCTGTTGTCGGCCAACCCCGATGGCTCCGGTGCCATGGGGGCGGATGCAGAGCAATTGCAGTATGTGCAGCAAATAGAGCAGCTCTATAGCCGCCGCATTCTCGATATCCTGGAGCCTTTGGTGGGGAAGCAGAATGTCAAGGCGCAGGTCACTGCAGAGTTGGACTTCTCCCAAACGGAGTCGACGACCGAGTCACACAAACCCAATCAAACCCCCGACAGCAGCGCGGTGCGTAGCCAGCAACTGGTAGAGAGCACTAATGGCGCGCAGGCCGGGCCACCGTCGGGTGTGCCAGGTGCCACCACCAACCAGCCACCCGCCCAGCCCGCCGCCCCCATCAACGGGCAAGCCCAAACCTTGGCCGCTGCCGGCCAGGCCGGTGGCGCGGCCGGTGCCAACAGCTCTTCGAAGAAAGAGTCCATCATCAATTACGAGGTGGACAAGACCGTCCGTGTGGTCAAGGGCGCCACGGGTGTGATCAAACGCATCAACGCGGCTGTGGTGCTGAACAATCAGAGCACGACCGATGACAAGGGCAAGGTCACCAGCGTCCCCTTGACCGAAGCTCAGCTGGAAAAAATGACTGCTTTGGTACGTGAAACCGTTGGATTCAGTCAGGACCGCGGTGATTCGGTCAACGTGGTTAATGCAGCTTTTGTCGCTCCCGTGGTGGACAGTGCTGAGGTTCCGGTATGGCGTCAGCCTGAGGTGGTGGACTTGGCGCGGAGTTTGGCATGGCCCCTGGGCACGCTGGGGTTGGCTGCGCTGGTCTTACTCGGTGTGATTCGCCCGGCCATGAAGTCGCTCACGCAGCCGCCAGCGGCGCCAGAACCTCTGGGTGAGGAACGTGGCGGCCAACTCGACGCCCTTGAATCTGAGCAGCCTGAGCGTCCGCAGTTGGGCGGCCCCAGCGCAGAAACCGGTACGGCTGTTGTATCGCCAGGGGAGTTGCGTCTTGAAGACGCCCGCAAGCTGACCCGAGATAACCCTGCGGCGGTGGCCAACATTGTCAAAGCATGGATGAACGGCGAGGCGCCAGCCTGACGGCCAGCGCAAAATAGCACCATGGCAAACGACGACGGACTCCAAGACGCGGCAATCCTCATGATGTCTCTGGGTGAAGCAGAGGCATCGGAGGTATTCAAACACCTGTCACCCAAAGAGGTGCAGCGCCTAGGTGAGGCCATCGCCAAGACTACCCAGCTCTCGCGGGAGAAGGTGGACGAGGTGGTGGAGAAATTCACGGGCGTGGCTGCTTCGCAGAGCCTGCTTGTGTCCAACTCGGGCGACTACGTGCGCTCAGTGCTCAAGCTGGCTTTGGGCGACGACAAAGCTGCACTGCTGATCGACCGCATTCTGCAGGGCGGCGATGTATCGGGCATCGAGAGCCTGAAGTGGATGGATCCTCTGAGCGTGGCTGAATTGCTGCGCAACGAGCACCCCCAAATTGTGGCAGCCATTTTGGTGCACCTGGACTATGACCAGGCCGCCGACGTGCTCAAACACTTGACCGAGCGCCAGCGCAATGAGGTCATGTTGCGTGTGGCGACCATGGAAGGTATTCAGCCCACCGCGCTCAAGGACCTGAACGAGGTGCTGTTCAAGGTGCTCGCGGGCGGCGACAAGATTCGCAAGTCCTCTCTGGGCGGGATCAAGACCGCGGCCGAGATGATTAACTTGATGGGTACGGCGATCGAGGGCACGGTGATCGAGTCCATCCGCAGCCACGACGCGGATCTGGCACAGAAGATCATGGACAAGATGTTCGTGTTCGACGATGTGATCAAGCTGGACGACAAGGCCATCCAGATGGTGCTCAAAGAAGTGTCCTCGGATGTGCTTATCGTGGCCCTGAAAGGGGCTCAGCCCGAACTCAAGGAAAAAATCCTGGCCAATATGTCTTCGCGTGCGGCGGCCACCCTGAAGGAAGATCTGGAGTCCCGTGGCCCCATGCGCCTATCCGAGGTCGAGGCGCAACAAAAAGAAATTCTCAAGACCGTGCGCCGTTTGGCGGACGAAGGTCAAATTGTTATTGGTGGTGGAGGTGGCGACGACGCCATGGTCTGATGTCCCGCAACCAAGCACGCTTTATTTCTGGCGAAGATGTCACCACCGTTACCGAATGGGATTTCGGTGCGGTGGACCAATCGGCGGTGCGATTTGCCGCCAAACTGAAGGCTCAGGCGGAAGCCGAGGAGCAGGCCCGCGAAGACGGGGCGCGCCAAGCCGGATACGCGGAGGGCTACGCTGCTGGGTATGCCCAAGGCCATGCCCAGGCCACCTTGGAGGGGCAGCGCCAGATGAATGAGTACATTGCCACCCAGGGCAAAGACCTCACGGCTAATTTTGCGGCCCTGTTTGAGCAGGCCAATGCCCAACTCGCCGCGTCGGAGCAGGTCATGGCTCAGGGTGTTCTGGAGCTGGCCTGCGAACTTGCGCGGCAGGTGTTGCGTCACGAAATGTCCACCAACCCCAATGCCCTGCAGCCTGTGGTGCGAGAGGCATTGGGCATGTTGGCCGTCGATAACAAAGCTGCTGTGGTGCGCTTGCATCCACTGGATCTGGAGGTCTTGGCGGAGGTGTTGCGGCAGGAGTTCTCCAGCGTGGCGCTGACTTTGTTGCCCGATACATCTATTGCCCGCGGTGGCTGCCTGGTGGAGTCGGCCGGTACGGTGGTAGATGGCACAGTCCAAAAGCGTTGGCAGCGTGCGCTGGCCAGTTTGGGGTTTGACAGCCCTTGGGAGCCGCGTGATGACAATGCCTGAGACTAGCTCCTCCGCCCCCAAGTGGCAGGCGTTTTTGCAGAGTGCCCGTCAGCAGGTTGCCCAGGATTCCACGTTGGAGGTGCGTGGCACGCTGACGCGTCTGGCCGGTTTGGTGCTGGAGGCGAGTGGCATTCGCATGCCGGTAGGTTCCCAATGTGTGGTGACCATGAAAGCCCGGGAGCCCGTGCTCGCCGAAGTGGTCGGATTTTCAGGGGATCGCGCGTATTTGATGCCCGCTGGAGATGTGCATGGTCTTTCCAGTGGTGCAGGGGTGGCGGTAGCACCTGCTTATGTGCCTGTTCCCCGTCTTGGCGAAGCCCCGTCAGCCCGTGACCTTAGTGCTGCAGGTTTGTTGCGCCTGCCTTTGGGCGATGGCTTGTTGGGACGGGTCGTGGACTCCCAGGGTATGCCCATGGACCGCATGGGGCCTCTACACGACGTGGTGTCACGGCCTATGGACCGCAAACCCATCAATGCCATGGACCGGGCCCCCGTGCGGGAGCCGCTGGATACCGGTGTTCGTTCCATCAACGCGTTGCTCACCGTTGGACGCGGCCAAAGGTTGGGGCTCTTCGCCGGCTCGGGCGTGGGCAAGAGTGTCCTGTTGGGCATGATGGCGCGCTACACCCAGGCGGACGTGATTGTGGTGGGCCTGATTGGGGAGCGGGGCCGTGAAGTCAAGGAATTCATTGAGGATATTCTCGGGGTGGAGGGCCGGGCCCGTTCGGTGGTAGTTGCTGCACCTGCGGATGCTCCGCCCTTGTTGCGTATGCAGGGAGCGTCCTACGCAACCGCGATCGCCGAGCACTTTCGGGACCAAGGGCGGCATGTATTGCTACTCATGGACTCTCTGACTCGCTATGCCATGGCGCAACGGGAAATTGCGCTGGCCATTGGTGAGCCGCCTGCGACCAAGGGCTACCCTCCGTCCTGCTTTGCCAAGTTGCCGCAACTGGTCGAGCGCAGTGGCAATGGCTTGCATGGTGTGGGCTCGATCACAGCTTTCTATACCGTGCTCTCCGAAGGAGACGACCAGCAGGATCCGATTGCCGATGCTGCGCGTGCGATTCTGGATGGGCACATTGTGCTGTCCCGGCGCTTGGCGGAGGCGGGGCATTACCCGGCCATTGATGTCGAGCAGTCTGCCTCCCGGGTGATGCACAACGTCGTGCCGCGTGCGCATTTCGAATTGGCTCGGCGCTTCCGCAGCCTGTATTCGAAGTACGAAAAAGGCCGTGACCTGGTGCAGATTGGTGCGTATGCGCAGGGCTCGGATCCATTGCTGGATGAAGCTATTGCCTTGCATCCGCCCATGCACCAATTCCTGCAGCAGGACATGTTCGAGGCCGCTGGCATGGAGGAGGCTCTGCTGGGGATGGAGGTGTGTACTTCTGTGTCGCGGCCTGGACCTTAAGGCACATGCCCGAAAGCCAACATGAACAACACCTTTCATGGATTGCAACTCGCGATTGACCTAGCGGAGCGCCAGCGTGATGAGCGTGCACAGGTGCTGGCGCGGGCGCAGCGGCAGGTCCAAATGGGATATCAGCAGCTGGAGCAATTGCAGAGTTATGCCAAGGACACCGATGCGCGGTGGGTCCAAAGTCAACATACCGCGCTGTCGCCAGAGCTGCTTCGGCATCATTACCAATTTGTGGACCGGTTGCAGCACGCCATGGGCATGCAGGATGGTGTGATCGCAAATCTGGCGCGGCAGGAGAGCCAGTGCCGTGCTGCATTGATGCAGGCAGAGATGCGCCTGTCGGGCTTAAAACAGGTACTGGAAAAGCGTCAACTGTCGCTGGCGGCTGCTGAGCAGCGTCGCGAGCAGGGGCAGATGGACGAAATGGCTGCCATGGTGCACGCCCGGAGGAGGGCTGCGACCCATTTGGAGGAAACACGATGACGATCGAAACGACTTCTGCCGGTCACGGCATAGCCAAAACGGCCCAATCCGCTGCAGGAGGAAAAGGTACACCGGGCATGGCGGGTGATGCGCTGGGCTTTTTTGCCATGCTGTCGGCTGCAGACGAAGCGCTCGCGGTGTCAGCTGATGCCTCTGGCTTGTTGGACGACGGCAGCGGCATGTCGCACGGGCCCGGGGCCCAGGATGAGAAAGAGTTAGCGTGTGCGGCGGATGCTGCGACCCTGGCTGGCTGGGTTCTGGGTATGCCCGTGACTGCAGCGCAGGGCGCACCAGTTTCAGAGGAGGGCTCTCCATCCCAGAAAGGCAATGCCTTCTTCACAATGAAACGCTCGTCTTGGTCTGGGCAAGGGGCAGAGGGCACGCAAACTATCGGGCTTCTTGCGATGCATAAGGGTGCTAAGCCGGTCAGTACTACCGATCTGCAAAAAGCACAGGCGGTGCCTCTTCCTGGTTCACAGCCCGTTAGTGAGGCGGTGCCAAACACCAAGGTAGATACGGAATTGTTGATGTCGCAAGAGCAGACGTCCACTGTAGGTATGGAGGGTCGGAACTTGGTTGCACCTGCCTCTGGCCAGTTGCCCGTGGCGGAGCGGCGTCTGTGGGAACCCTTGGCCATGAAGCCTGCGCCTGCTGATGGGGTCTACTTTCAGCCTCAGTCTGTGTCTGCGCCCATGGGGATGGATGGGGTGGTGGCTTCCCAGGCCAGCGGGGCAGCGGAATCGTATGTGGCTGAGCAGGTGACCTATTGGATTGCGCAAGATGTGCAGAGCGCGGAGCTCACGTTGGATGGCATGGGGGCGAGCCCCGTTGAAGTGAGCATCAGCATGCAAGGTAATGAAGCGCAAGTGGCGTTCAGGACGGATGAGTTGCATGCAAGGGACGCTATCGAAAGGGCTGCCGAGCAGTTGAAAGACTCGCTGCAGCGTCAGGGTGTGTTGTTGACTGGCATGTCTGTGGGGACTTCGCATAGCGGGGATGCCTCTGGGCAGGGCGGGCGGTCACGCCAAGAGGGGCGGCAAGCTAGCGTTACCGTCCCGGTGGATTCGCTTGCGGACAGTCCGGTCCGGCCCAAGATTCCGCAGGGGCGCGCACTGGATCTCTTCGTGTAGGGCAAGGTTTGTGTCAATAATGGCGGAGGTGACTGAATATCCCACCTTATTGGTGTTTAGATGGTGTGTGACTCCATCAATAATCCGAGTACCGTCTTTCATATAAGGATTCAACCGTGTCAGCAAAACCCGATGTCGCAGATGGCGCCAAAGCGCCTGCCAAGAGCAAAAAGATGCTGATCATCATCGTGGCGGCTGTGTTGGTGCTTGTAGTGGGCGGTGCTGCAGCCTTCTTTGTCATCAGCAAGCAGCGCGCAGCCTCTGAGGAAGGTGAGGAGGCTCCACCTGCAAAAGCTGTCGCCCATGTGGATCCGAAGGCTCCGCCGGCGTACTTGCCGCTGGATGCGATGGTGGTGAATCTTGCCGACCCTGGTGGTGAGCGCGTGGCACAGATTGGTATCACTCTTGAGGTTTTGGATGCCAAATCGTCTGATTCGGTCAAGGCGTACCTGCCAACCATCCGGAGTGGCATTTTGATGTTGATTTCCCAGCGTACGGCGGAGGAGCTGCTCAAGGCCGAAGGGAAGGAAAAACTAGCCGCTGATATTCTGCGTGAGGCTTCCATCCCTTTTGGTGGTGGCGAGGACGAGCACGAAGAGGAGGTCGCGTCTTCCAAGAAGAAGAAAAAGAAAGCCGCACCGGTTCAGTACCCCGTGGTGGGTGTGCTTTTTTCCAGTTTTATTGTGCAATAAGGACTGACAGGGCTGAACTATGAGTGAGTCGTTTCTTTCCCAAGAGGAAGTGGATGCGCTCCTGGAAGGTGTTACTGGCGAGAGCCAGAAGACGGTCGAGGAGGCAGCAGAGCACGGGGAGGTGCGTGCCTATAATATTTCCAGCCAGGAAAGAATCGTCCGTGGGCGCATGCCCACGATGGAAATTGTCAATGAGCGTTTCGCGCGGAATCTTCGCGTAGGCCTGTTCAATTTCATTCGCCGCAGTCCTGAAATTTCAGTTGGTCCTGTGGCTGTTCAGCGCTATAGCGCCTTTCTGCGTGAGTTGGCGGTGCCGACCAACTTCAATATCGTTGCCATCCGACCGCTTCGGGGCAGTGGACTGATCGTTTGTGAGCCTGCGCTCGTCTTTGGCGTTATCGACACTTTGTACGGTGGAATCGGCAAGTTCCAAACCCGGATTGAAGGGCGTGATTTCTCCGCGACGGAGCAGCGCGTCATCAATCGCTTGGTGGAGGTGATAACGACAGAGTACAAAAAGGCGTGGAAGGGTATTTACCCGCTGGAGTTGGACTACCAACGCAGCGAGATGCAGCCGCAGTTTGCCAATATCGCAACGCCCAGTGAAATTGTGATTTCGACGTCTTTTCAGCTTGAAATCGGTGATATCACCGGCGCAATTCATTTCAGTTTTCCATACTCAACGCTGGAGCCGATCCGGGACGTGTTGTACTCGTCTACGCAAGGCGACTCCATTGAGGTGGATCGCCGCTGGGTGAATGTGCTTACGCGCGAAATTCAAGCTGCAGAGGTCACGCTAGTGGCCGAGTTGGCCCGTGCAGATGCGACGGTAGAGCAATTGCTTGCCATGAAAAAAGGGGACTTTATTGAACTGAACCGTGAGCCGCGCATACAAGCGACGGTGGACGGTGTTCCCATTTTTGAGTGCCAGTATGGTACTCACAACTCAAAGTACGCCATTCGCGTAGAGAAGGCGTTGCGTGGCAACGACCAAAACTGGTTGGGAGAACGAAATGGCATCTGAAGAAAAACCTGATGAAGTGCCTGCTGACGATGGCATGGCAGACTGGGCCGAAGCGTTGCTGGAGCAAAAGGCTACGGAATCCGGCCCCGAGCCGGGCGGCCCTTTGTCTGGTGAGTCGCCCAAACCTTTTAACTCTGGGGGGGGCGATGGGCATGCCAACGACATCAATATGGTGTTGGACATCCCGGTGCAGCTTTCAGTGGAGCTTGGCCGTACCAAGGTGCCTATCAAGCATATCCTGCAACTAGGCCAAGGGTCTGTGGTGGAGTTGGATGCACTGGCAGGCGAACCCATGGATGTTTTAGTGAATGGGTACCTGATTGCTCAGGGTGAGGTGGTTGTGGTCAACGACAAGTTCGGCATTCGGCTCACGGATGTCGTCACCCCCTCCGAACGGTTGCGGCGTGTGAGCAAGAATTAGTCTGGGTTGATATGACGCAACAACTGCTTTTGGTGGGTTTTTTTTTGGCAGCTTTGGCAGCTCTGCCGTGGTTCTTGCGGTGGCTGCGTGGGCGTATGGTGTCTGGGGCTATTGAGACTGGTGGGCAAAGCCGCTTTATTTCGGCTGTAGCAGTGGGCCCACATCAAAGAGTGGTTACCGTTGAAGTGGGGCCAGACAGCGCGAGAGTCTGGCTGACATTGGGTGTGAGTGCACAGTCGATTGCGCTTTTGCACACTACCTCTGTAGGTGGCAATCTGCCCCCCGACGGAGTAAGTCCGGCGCTGCAACATCCCCGCGCATGAACCTTGGGCCTAAAAATTGAAAGAGACGATGCGCTTGGGACGCTTCAGTAATTGGATTCATTTTGCGCTGGGGGGGCTGTGTCTGCTTGTCTCCACAGGCTCCTTGGCTCAGGCGCCTGGCCAGCTTCCCTTGCTGGTTGGCACTGGAAGTGGAGGCATGAATTTTTCAGTTCCGATTCAGACGCTGCTCTTCTTTACTGCGCTGTCGTTCATCCCTGCGGTGTTGTTGATGATGACTAGTTTCACGCGGATTGTGATTGTGCTGTCCTTGTTGCGGCAAGCCTTGGGTACCCAATCGTCCCCGCCGAATCAAGTCATCATTGGGCTCTCTTTGTTTCTCACTTTGTTCGTGATGGGGCCCACCTTCGATCGTATGTACGCGGATGCCTATGAGCCCTACAGCCGAAGTGTCCTATCCTTTGAGCAAGCAGTCGCGAAGGCCGAACTGCCCTTGCGGGACTTCATGGTCAAACAAACACGCCAATCGGATTTTTCATTGTTTGCCAAGTTGGCAAAACTCGATCCTAGCGTGAAGGCGGACACTGCGCCCATGCGGGTGTTGGTCCCCGCCTTTGTGATCAGTGAGTTGAAGTCGGCGTTTCAAATTGGGTTCATGATTTTTATTCCCTTCCTCGTGATTGACATTGTGGTTGCAAGCGTGCTGATGTCATTGGGAATGATGATGTTGTCACCGGTGCTGGTGGCATTGCCGTTCAAGCTTATGTTGTTTGTGTTGGCAGACGGCTGGAATCTCTTGGTTGGCTCCTTGGCTGCCAGCTTTGTTACCTGAAGGTTAATATGAATGCACAAACTGTTCTGACGATGGGGCAAGAGGCATTGTTGATGCTGCTGATGGTGTCATCGCCCGTATTGGGGGCTGCATTATTGGTGGGCTTGTTGGTCAGCCTATTTCAAGCTGTGACTCAGATTCATGAGGCGACTTTGGCTTTCGTTCCAAAGCTGGTGGCAGTGATTGCCGTGTTTGCCATTGCAGGCCCCTGGATGTTGACCATGTTGGTTGAGTACATCCGACGGATGATCGAGGCTATCCCTGCGTCTGTGGTTTGAGTCACTATGCCCGGGGTAGCGTTTACGGAGGCGCAGATTCTGGCTTGGTTGTCGCCTTTGTTGTGGCCTTTTTTGCGTGTTTTGGCCGTCTTTACTTCCGCACCGGTATTGTCCTCCAGAGCTGTGCCCATGCGGGTCAAGGTGGCGTTGGCTTTGTTTGTTGCACTGGCATGCCAGGCAACGATTCCCTCCTCCCTCAATTACAGTATTGCATCACCAGACGCTTTGGCCGTCGTGTTTCAGCAGGTACTGATTGGTCTGTCTATTGGCTTTGCTGTGCGCTTGGTTTTTGCGGCAGTCGAGTTGGCTGGGGAGGTGGTTGGGTTCCAGATGGGTCTGAACTTTGCTTCTTTCTTCGATCCCTCGATGAACTCGCAAAGTAGCGCTGTGGCACGTTTCTTCGGACAAATGGCAACGCTGCTTTTCGTCGTACTCAACGGGCATATCATGGTCCTGCTTGCAGTTACCAAGAGCTTTGACGCATTTCCGGTAAGTCCTCGCTTTTTGGAGTCTCTGGCCGCTATGCAACTTTACCGGCTGGGTACTGATTTGTTCTCTAGCGCACTGTGGATTGCGCTGCCTATGGTGGGATTGCTGCTGTTCACCAATTTGGCGTTGGGTGTGATTTCGCGTGTTGCGCCTCAGATCAACATCTTTGCTGTGGGATTTCCCGTTACATTGGTCGTTGGGATTGTCGGCATTGCTGCGACCCTGCCCGCGCTTGATCAACCGATGCTTGCTTTGATGGAGCGGGTCATTGGTGTTTTTTCCGGGGTTTGAATCGGCTAGACCAGTTCATTTCTAATGGCGTACACAGCGAGCTCAGCGTTGTTGCTGAGCCCCAGTTTTTCGAGCAGCCGTGCGCGGTATACGCTGACTGTTTTTGGGCTCAGCATCAGTTCTTCTGCAATGTCAGCCAATCGTTTCCCTGAGGCGATTTTTAGCAATGTCTGCAGCTCGCGCTCTGACAGTCGGGAGTGGAGGGCCTCAGTGCCGGGATTGGATAGTTGCTCCACCAGCATTTCGGAGACGGAGGGAGTAACGTAGCGACGTCCTCGAGCTACCGCCCGAACTGCGCTCACAAGCTCGTCTGGATTTCCCGCTTTGTTCAAGTAGCCATAGGCCCCTGCTTTGAGGCTGCGTATAGCGTATTGGTCCTCAGAAAACATGGAGACGATTAGCGCACGTATATGCGGATGGCTGTCTTGAATAGATGCCAATATCTCCAAACCACCGCGGCCGGGCAGATTGATGTCCAACACCAAGACATCGCATGGCTGATCGCGCAAGATTTCCTTTAGTTCGGCGTAACTGCCAGACTCCCCCGTTACTTTCATGTCAACATG
This sequence comes from Rhodoferax sp. TH121, assembly GCF_002251855.1. Classification (GTDB taxonomy): domain Bacteria; phylum Pseudomonadota; class Gammaproteobacteria; order Burkholderiales; family Burkholderiaceae_C; genus Allorhodoferax. Next base: position 7,695 of record NZ_NOXW01000011.1, on the reverse strand, counting down.
CTCCGACAACATGTCACGAATGCCTCTGCGGATCATTGCGTGGTCATCGCACAGGACAACGTGAATCATGGTTCGCTCGCTTCCGTCGTACGGTTTGCCTTGTTCAGTGGCACCGAGAGCGTAATGCTTGTTCCCGTGCATGGCATTGAGCTGATGTCCAACCAACCGCCAACTGCCTTTGCGCGTTCTGCGAGTCCTCGCAGGCCGTAAGAGTTTTGTTTCAGCAAAGCAGACCTTTCCATTCCCGGGCCTGTGTCAGCGATTTCCACTGTGAGCGTACCGCCCAAACTTGAGATGTCGATTCGCACATTGCTACCAAGGGCATGTTTGGCGATATTGGTGAGAGCCTCTTGGGTGGTTCTATAAGCCGTCAGCATGACGTCGGCACTCAGTGCCATAATTTCTGTCGTCGCGTTTACTTCGACTGTGCAGGCGGTCCTTCGTTCAAACTCGCGCACTAACCACTGGATCGATGGGACTAGGCCTTGGTCCAAGATGGCTGGGCGGAGATTTTTCATGATCCGTTGGCTAGCGTGCGCAGCATGCTGAATCATGTCACTGGCGGACGCAATATGCTGTAAAGATTGCGGATCTGTCGTGTGACGAGCCAGCCAGCCCAAGTCCAATCGGACAGCTGCAAGTGCTCCGCCAATGTCATCATGTACCTCTCGGGCAATAGAGGCTCGCTCTCGCTCAATGGCCGTTTGCAGATATCCGGCCAATTCTGAAATCCTCTGCTCAGAGACCGCTAGTTCCCGGTCAATTTTCTTTTTTTCAGTCTTGATTGCGTGCAACGCCAGAGCACGCTGGATGATTCTGGGCAAGGCCGCGATTTCATCTTTGTGTAGGTAGTCACTGATCCCTTTTTGGATCGCTTCGACAGCTGCGGCTTCCCCAATGGTGCCTGACAAAATGATAAATGGCATCTCCTTGCGACAGTCCTCCAAGCAGTCCCAAGCATCTATGGCTGTGAAGTCCCCAAGTCGGTAGTCAGCGAGGACTACTTGGTATTCCTCTTCTGCCATGTGTTGTCTGAACTTGGATAGGGTGTCGACGCGAACGAGATGGAAAGCGGTATTCGCTTTGGACAAGGTTCGTACTACCAACTGGTGGTCCGCCTGCGAATCCTCAAGGTGCAGGATATGCATCGGATTAGCGCTGTTTTTTTCTTTGAACATTGCCGATATCATGGTCCACGATGGTAACTAGCCTTGGTAGCCGAGCCAATGGTCTTTGTGCTCCTTGGGACTGAGATTTTTCCTGAAAGGGCTGGATTCCTGATACGCTAGCTGCGTGGTTCGGTTTAGTGATTCACAAGGATGCCACGGATTGGTATAAAGACAGGCAAAGAGGAAAAAAGACAATGGAACCTTCGTCGATTTCGCCTGCTGCCCCCGCCGTGCAACTGCCGGTAATGCTTGTTGCGGAGGTTCAAGACTCCCTTTTAGTGGTTGTGCACGATCTAACACGTCTCGACGGCTTGCTTGCACACACAATGGAGAATCTCATGGAGCGGTTTACTACCGCTAGTGCGAATTTGGCCTCGCCGGCACTCAAGGAGTCGCAGGAGTTGGAGCTTGTGAGAAACACTTTGCGAGCAGCGGTCACCGAATTGCAATTTCAAGACATGGCTTCCCAGCTGATAGTTCACACATCCAAGATTTTGCAAGGTTGCGCTTATCGGCTGGCTTCGGAGTCCATGGGGGCGGAGGATGGGGAGGCTGTGCCATTTGTAGAGGAAGTGCCTGAGCGCCCAAACCCCGTAACCCAAGACGAGATGGATGCTGGATCCATTGAGCTTTTCTAGTTTTCGCCACATTTTTAACGGAATATTTCGGAGCCTTTCATGCCTTTAATTCTTGCTGTTGATGACTCGCCGTCTATGCGGAAGATGGTTTCCTTTACCTTGACTGGGGCTGGGTACCAAGTGGTTGAAGCCGTAGATGGGCAAGATGCGTATGAGAAGGCCCAAGCGCAGTCGTTTGATTTGGTACTGACTGACCAAAATATGCCGCGTTTGGATGGTTTGGGCTTAACGCGGAAATTGCGCGAACACCCTCAATTCAAGACGGTTCCGATTTTGATGCTCACCACAGAGTCAAGTGATCTGATGAAGCAGGCGGGACGCGCCGCAGGAGCGACAGGGTGGCTGGTAAAGCCATTTGATCCTGCGCGACTACTGGATGTGATTAAAAAAGTTATTCGTTGAAGATCCGGGCTTCAACAGAGGTGCAGATTAAAGGAGATTCAGATGGCTGAAACGCATACCGAAGGTGGTGCTGGCGGGGATTTTGATTTAAGTCAGTTTTACCAAATTTTCTTCGAGGAGGCTGGCGAGAATCTGGATCAGATGGAGCACATGCTTCTGAATTTGAATCTGGAAACGGCCGATGATGAAGAGCTGAACGGAATTTTTAGATGCGCACACTCCGTCAAAGGAGGTGCTGCCACTTTCGGGTTCGCTGATGTAGCCGAGTTGACTCACCAAATGGAGTCGTTGCTTGATCGTTTACGTCGCCATGAACTTCAACCCAATGCTTCGATGGTTGATGTGCTTTTGGAGTCGGCCGATGCATCCAGAAGCCTTTTAGCTCGGCATCAGGCGGGCGGTGAGGGCGAGGCGCCTCCCACGGCGGACTTGGTTCGCCGCATTAGTGTGTTAGCCGCGGGTGGCAGCGCTGCACCTGCGCCAGTAAAAGCAACTGTTGCTCCCGTGGCTGTGGCACCGCCTCCCGTTGTGCCTAAGCCAGCCGCACTGCCTGATGGCGTGCGTGGACTGCAGATTAGCATTGGGCCGCTGGACCGACCAGAGCAAGCGGACGCAATTCAGGAGTTGTTCAGAGATATTCCCGGCTTGGGAAGCATTAAAGCAGCCGAGAGCGACCGCCCTGGTGTTCGCGTCTTCCTCGTGGAGACTGCTTCAGGCGATGACGACCTTTTGGATTTATTTGCTTTCCATGTGGCGAGAGAGAAGGTGGTTATTTCGGAGCGTTCTCTGGTGCAGCAGGCTACTGCACCGGTCTCCGAAGGGGTGGCTGGGGATCATGCTGGTTTTGGTTTTTTTGATGGATCACCGGGGGCTCCTCAAGCAGCTTTGCCTCCAGAGGTGGTAACTCCTGTAATCGAACCTGCAGTGATTGCATCCAAGTCTGCCCCGGGTAAGGTGGCCGCATCCGCAGCAACCGCTCAACCAGAGGCTGCCACGATACGAGTTGCGATTAGCAAAGTGGATCAACTTATCAACCTGGTCGGTGAATTGGTGATTACACAGGCCATGTTGGCGCAAAACAGCCGCGCCTTGGATCCTGCCGTGTACCAGCAGTTATTGACTGGCTTGGCGGATCTTGATCGGAATACGCGTGACTTGCAGGAGTCCGTAATGTCGATCCGAATGATCCCGATGTCGATCGTCTTTAGCCGATTCCCGCGGATGCTCCGTGATTTAGCAGGCAAGCTGGGCAAAAAAGTTGATTTTGTAACCCAGGGGGAGGCGACTGAGTTGGACAAGGGCTTGGTCGAAAAAATTACAGACCCATTGACTCATTTGGTTAGAAATAGTTGTGACCACGGTGTTGAGTTGCCTGCTGACCGTATCGCGGCCGGAAAGTCGGAAACCGGGACCATAACGTTGTCCGCCTCCCATCAAGGAGGTTCAATTGTGATTGAAGTTCGTGACGACGGTCGCGGCTTGTCGCGTCCGAAAATCCTGGCGAAGGCGCGAGAGCGAGGCTTGGATGTTTCCGATCAGATGTCGGACGCTGAAGTGTGGCAACTGATTTTTGCTCCTGGCTTTTCCACCGCAGCCGTCGTGACGGACGTCTCTGGCCGGGGTGTGGGCATGGATGTTGTCAAACGTAATATTGCAGCTCTCAATGGCACCGTGGAAATCGACTCCGCAGAGGGCTATGGAATGAAGGTGTCGGTGCGCCTGCCATTGACGTTGGCCATCATGGACGGCATGTCCGTTGGGGTCGGCGACGAAGTTTACATTTTGCCGTTGTCTTCGGTAGTCGAGTCCTTTCAGGTTAAGGCAGATGCCGTCAGCACGGTTGGACAAGGCTCTCAGTTGGTCAAGGTCCGTGATGAGTACATGCCTGTAATTGAACTGGAGAAAGTGTTCCAGATTCCTCGCTTCGATTTTGAGCGTTCGAGCGACATCATGGTTGTTGTTGAAGCAGAGGGGATTCGCGTAGCCTTGCTCGTGGATGAGTTGCTTGGGCAACAACAGGTGGTTGTTAAAAACTTGGAATCCAATTACCGAAAGGTACCGAATGTCTCCGGTGCGACTATTTTGGGAGATGGCAAGGTTGCTTTGATCCTTGACACTGGTGCATTGGTGAGGCGTTCACGCCATTGATTACAGCCAAAGGAGAAAACCATGGGAATGATGGAAAAGCTCAGTGAATTGACAGCCTCTGGCGCGAGGGAGTACCTGACGTTTAGATTGGACCAAGAAGAGTATGGCATTGACATCCTGAAGGTTCAAGAAATTCGCGGTTACGAGTCGCCAACTCGGGTGGCCAACGCCCCTAACTTCATCAAGGGCGTGGTGAATTTGCGTGGAACGATTGTGCCCATCGTCGACATGCGCTTGAAGTTCAATTGCTCTAAAGCCGATTACAACTCTTTCACTGTCGTCATTGTGCTCAATTTGCGTAGTCGAATTGTCGGGATTGTGGTCGATTCGGTCAGTGATGTGATGGAACTACCTCCCGAAAATTTGAAATCAGCACCCGATATCGATAGCGTAATCGACAGTGCGGCAGTACTGGGCTTGGGCTCTGTGGGTGAAAGAATGTTGATCCTTCTGGACATTGAGCGACTGATGTCTGCTTCAGAGATGGGCCTGGTTAGTGCATCGGAATAGTCACTAGATCAAACCAAGAAGCTTATTTGCAACATGGTGGTTTCAACTATCCAAGGCGCTGGAGAAATGCAAGGTCGTGAGTTCGCTTGGACGAATTCTGATTTTGACCATGTTCAAAAACTGATTTATCAGCGTGCTGGCATCAGTTTGCATGATGGCAAACATGCAATGGTCTACAGCCGTCTTTCCCGGCGGTTGCGAGATACGGGGCACAATAGTTTCCGGGAGTATTTGAGTTGGCTGGAGTCGACGGATGGACCGGAGTGGCAAGAGTTCGTAAACGCACTGACGACCAACCTCACCTCGTTCTTTCGTGAGCATCACCATTTCGAAATTTTTTCAGACTTTCTGAAATCACGAGCTTCGTCAGCAGAGTGCAGGGTTTGGTGCAGCGCTGCGTCAACGGGCGAAGAACCGTACTCGATTGCTATGACTGCATCAGAAGTGCTTGGCAAATCAAAATTCTCGCTGCATGCAAGTGACATTGATTCAAAAGTACTTGCGACGGCCGCGCAGGGCGTCTACCGGCTGGAAGGGTTAAAAGGTGTCCCCCCCGACTTAGTGCGTAAGTATTTTTTGCGAGGAAAAGGCAGCAATGCAGGCTTAGTCCGTGTTAAACCGGAGTTGCGTCAAGCCATTGAGTTTTTAATCGTGAATTTGATTAAAGACGATTGGCCGTTTAGAGAGCTCTTCGATGCTGTTTTTTGTCGCAATGTGATGATCTACTTTGATGCGGCAACTCAAAGAAAAGTGCTGGAGAAAATTCACCGTTTTATGAAGCCCGGTGCCTTGTTGTTTGTGGGGCATGCTGAAAATTTCAGTGACTCGCGGGATCTGTTTGTTCTTAAAGGAAAAACTGTCTACGAGCGTTGTAGGTGAAGGCCCCCTTGGTATTTCAAGACCGATTTAACTGTTTGGATAACAATTTCAAATGATTTCAACTTCAAGTAGTTTTGTGTCGGGAGCAGTCAAGGGTGTTGCTACGGCTCAGCAAACAAAGACTCTCGCTAATGGGCGGGTGTCTCGGATTGAGCAGCTGAAGGCGCAATCCCGCAAACCGGGTGAGGCTTCGTTCTTCTATGCGGACCATCATTTTCAATATGACGCGGTCAAGGTATTGCCCGGCGAGTACTTTGTTTCAAATGATGATCTGGTCATCATGACAGTGCTGGGGTCTTGTATTGCTGCTTGCATTTGGGATGGGAAAGCGCGCACCGGAGGAATGAATCACTTTATGTTGCCGGACGGTGACGGGGCTGATGGCTCCGGTCGGTACGGTTCTTACGCCATGGAGTTGCTTATTAACGAAATGCTGAAGTTGGGAGCGAGACGCGAAACAATGCAGGCGAAGGTTTTTGGAGGGGCGCAGGTCATGGCGGGCTTCACCACCATGAATGTTGGTGAACGCAACACTAAATTTGTACTGGACTATCTCGCTACGGAGCGTATCCCTGTCGTTTCACAAGATGTTTTGGATATCCATCCCCGGAAGGTCTGTTTCTTCCCCGTTACAGGTAAGGCCTTGGTAAAGCGCTTGGCACATTCGCATCCCGAGACGCTGGTTGTCGAGGAGCGTCGTGGCAATGCAGCCTCTGTTGCGAAGTCCACTCAGGGCGGCTCCGTAGATCTTTTTTGAGTTGGTGGTGATGAAGAAAATTCGAGTGGTGGTCGTAGATGACTCCGCTTTGGTGAGGAGCCTGTTGGCTGAAATCATCAATAAGCAAGCGGATATGCAGTGTGTTGGGGCGGCGAACGATCCGTTGATCGCGCGCGAGATGATTCGTGAGCTCGACCCAGATGTCATTACGCTGGACATTGAGATGCCCAAAATGGACGGGCTTGATTTTCTAGGGCGTCTGATGCGATTGCGCCCCATGCCCGTTGTAATGATCTCAACCCTTACTGAGCGCGGTGCTGAGGTAACGATGAGGGCGCTTGAGTTGGGCGCCGTTGACTTTGTGGCGAAGCCACGTATTGGGCTGGTAGATGGAATCAAAGAACTCGCGACTAATATCGTTGACAAAATTCGAGTAGCCGCTGCCGCTAAAGTGCATAAATCCCATCAAGTAGCCTCGACGACAGTCTCGGATAGGTTGTCTAGTGCCGGCGCTGTGCCTATCTCGATTGGTCGTGTGTCTACGGAGAAATTGGTGTTTATTGGTGCCTCAACTGGCGGTACGGAGGCTATAAAGGAGATATTGATTCGATTGCCCGCGGATGCCCCCGGCGTGGTGATCACCCAGCACATGCCCCCTGGGTTCACGACTAGCTTTGCCGCACGGCTCAATGGGCTTTGTCAAATTACGGTGCAAGAGGCGGTCAATGGTGTTCGCGTCTTACCCGGTCATGCCTACATAGCGCCCGGTGGCAAGCAGTTCTGGGTGGAGAAGAGCGGTGCGAATTATGTGTGCGTAGTCGAAGACGGTGAGCTTGTGAATCGGCACCGTCCATCGGTAGAGGTTCTTTTTCGTTCTGCTGCGAAGGTCGCTGGGCGTAACGCATTTGGCATCATGTTAACTGGCATGGGGAATGACGGCGCGAAAGCAATGAAAGAAATGAAGGATGCTGGCAGCTATAACTATGTGCAGGATGAGGCCAGCTGCATCGTGTTTGGTATGCCTCGCGAGGCAATTTTGAATGGCGCTGCGGATGAGGTATTGCCTCTTTTGGAGATTGCCCCAGCCCTACTTCAGCGGTTGAAGGGGGCTTCTGATCGATATCGTGTTTAGCGCCTTTTCCTGTGCTACACTGCGCGTCCGCTCAGAAATAGCGGCAAACGATCAAACAAAAAATCTTTTGCTTAATTTGACAATGCTTCAAAAAGTGTG
>NZ_NOXW01000015.1 GCF_002251855.1 Rhodoferax sp. TH121 | reverse complement strand
ACGACTGCTTCGGAGCGCACCAAATGTCGGCAGTCAGTCTGTAGGCGACCCTCTTCTTCCCGCAGTACTTATGCGGCATAAACTAAGTTAGACCTAACAAACGGCAAACGAAATGTGGACAAGCCTACTCACGGAACCCAATGCGGTTCTTGGACCATATGCTGGCAGCCCGCCAGGGTTGAATTCGTTCGCGCCGCACTCGCTTCGATCAGACTACAACCATGTGGCTTTAGCGGGCCAGTTCCTAGATTTGCCGCCGAATCCTCCAGAGCGCTGGCGGTACGGAGACGCATTTCGCGCGTATGCAGTTTTCGAGTTCCTCGGTACGCGAAACTTACGGTGCGCCGGAGTCCCTTCGCGAGGCAAAGAAGACGATTCTCTGCATTTTGTTCCGGTTGGAGAGTTGGCAAATTGTGCTTTGAATGAGATCGATGAAACCTGGTTCGAAAATCCAGAAAAGGGAATCAAGCTGAAGTGGCGTAGCTTCAGCATTCTTCAATCTGGCTTTAGCCTTCACTTGGAAGCGGAAAGTGTCACGTTGTATGTTGGGCGACAAGCTGTTCGCCAATATGGATGGCCAAGCAAGGACTAACACGGAAATAGCCCGCCTTCAGTTTGCCGGCCACTTCTCTGCAATGACTGCTTCAAATCGGGTTGTAGGTCTGCAATCAGTCTGTAGACGCCTCGGCTTCGCAGCGGAAGCGGGCATCCAGGCACAGAGTCTATTGGGCTGGCGTCTAACCAATATTCAATATATTCCACAGTCAATTGAATCGCCCCGACACAAAGGCGATAGCAGACTGACATCCCACACATTCAAGTGAATCTAGGGTTGCGTCTGAGCCATCGAATGAATTGCCAAAAACCGCCATTACTTGAGGCCCACAATTGATTCTCAGCAGCCCGCCAACTCCCCCAGCCAAGGCCATCACTCCATAAAGCGAGAATCTTTACGCTATCAAATTAGTAGCTTATTGCGCAATATCCATCAGGCTTACATGCCAACTTGTCAAGAATCAAGGGTGCCAGCCAATCACACTTTGAGTGTGCGCTCGATATCCGTGAGCTTGTAGCGCGCCAAGGCCAGGTTGCCCTTGGCTTTGTCGAGCACCAGGTACAAAAACAGGCCCGCATTGTTGGGCACCAAGCGGATCAGGTGGTACTGGTCGCCCAGGGTGATCAGGATGTCTTCGATGCCGCGGCGCAAGCCCAGCGACTCCATCGTGGCCAGCTTGGCTTTCACCACCTGGCTGTTGCCTGCTGCGGCCAGGTCCAAATTCATGCCACCACCCGCTTGTGCCAGGCACATGCCGCTGCGGTAGTCGACCAGGGCGGCAGCCAGTGCGCCGTCGATGGTCATGGTGTCGGTCATGCATTGCTTCAAGTTGGAACTCTTATCGTCTCTCGGGGTAGGGGAAGGTTGAAGGGCCAGAAAGTGCTTGAAGTCGAGCTTGCCCAGTTGCTCCATCAAGATGAACCACAGGGTCTGCGGGCTGCTGTCGGGCAGCCGGAAGACCTGGACGTGCTGCGCTTGCGCCGCCGGGAGCGCCTTGAACACGGCGTCCTCCATCAGCGCGTTGGGCATGAGGAAGGCCCAGAGTTTGGTGTGTGTGGCAGATACCAGTGTGTCCAGCAGGGTGCGCAGACGGTTGATGGAGCCAGGCCCCACCAGCAGGATGGTGGCGGCCGCATCGGCCGCAGAGGTGCTCAGGTCCGGGTCTTTGTCGGGGCGGTGCCAGTCCAAACGCAGTGGCAGGGAGCCGTTTCCCAGCGCAATTTGGGGCCAAAAGCCAGGCCCCGATGTATGCGACACGCCCAGTTGGGTGAGCGCGTGCAGCCCGAGGCTGGCGGTGAGGTCAAAAACGGTAACGGTGGGATGCGCCATAGAGCTCTCGCATGCATCGGCCTGCAAGGACTTGATGAAAGCGCCAAGGGATCGAGATGCCAGCGGGGATTGAAAAGGGTTGCAATGGTAGCCGGGCAGCCCCTACTTTGTGCCGACCATCAAACTAACCCGAGGGAGACGCAAGAGCATACCCCAAATTGCTATCAATTCAGTAGCTTGTCACGCAGCATCCAAAAGGGCCAGAGGCCTATTTGGCTCTTATTTCAGGGAAAATCTGCGTCCAGCACCACGCGGTAGCGCGCCTTGCCGCTGCGCAAATGGTCCAAGGCCTCGTTCACGCGCGACATGGGAAAGTGCTCCACCTGCGGCGCAATACCGTGGCGGGCACAAAAGTCCATCATCTTCACCAGCGTGGCGGGCGATGGCGTGGGGGATGCCGAGATGCTGCGCTGCCAGGACAGCAGGCCGCCGGTGCGCACCTTCATGGCTTCGGTGACCACACCGACGAGGTGCAAGCGGCCCTTGGGCGCCAAGGTGCCCATGAGCGCGTCCCACTCCATGCTGGCGCCCACGGTTACCAGCAAAAAATCCAGCTGGCCCGCATAGGCCTTGAGTTCTTTCACATCCACGCTGGACACGGTGCGGTGCGCGCCCAGCGCCAGTGCCTCTTCGCGCTTGGACAGGCTGGAGGTAAAGGCCGTCACATCGCAGCCCCAGGCCTTGGCGAACTTGACGGCCAGGTGACCCAGGCCTCCAATACCGACCACGCCGACCCTGTCGGTGGGCTTGATGCCATGGATGACGAAGGGCAAAAACGCCGTGCCGCCGCCGCACATCAGCGGGCCGGCCGATGCCGGATCCAGCCCCGTGGGGATGGGGAGCGCCCAACTCCAGTGCGCGCGTACCTTGTCGGCAAAGCCACCGTGGCGGCCGATGATGGTGGGCTGGCGCGTGCTGCACAGGTTTTGCTCCCCGCCCACGCAAAAGTTGCAGTGCAAACAGCTCTTGCTGTGCCAGCCCAGGCCAACCCGCTGGCCCACGCTGCGGCCTTTTACGTTAGGGCCCACGGCGGTGATGGTGCCCACCACCTCATGGCCAGGCACCACGGGGTAGCTGGCCGGGAACCACTCACTGTCCACCATGGCCAGGTCGGAGTGGCAGACGCCGCAGAACTCGACAGCAATCTCCACGTCTTCCGTATCCAGCGGGCCGGGGTCAAAGTCCAGTCGCTCTAAAGGAGCAGACTTGCTGGGGGCGGCCCAGCCGCGGAATTGGGTCATGGAGGTCTCCTGCTGTTGGGGGAAGGCGTTTGCAGGCGGCAGGGTACAACGAAGCAGGTGCACTGCACAGCCTTGCTGTAACGCCCGTGACTGCCCTTCGGGGCAGCGATAATCCGCCCGTCGCCGGGCAGCCGCCCGCTCCTACCCCGCCCAAGAAGACCACCATGCACCGTGTCGCCATCAGCAGTACAGGCCTGTTCACCCCGCCCGACGTCATCACCAATGCCGAGCTGGTGGCCTCTTACAACCAATACGCGGCCTTGCAAAATGCCCGGCACGCGGATGCGATTGCAGCGGGCACCCGCGCGGCCCTGGTGGACTCCAGTGTGGAGTTCATCGAAAAGGCCTCCGGCATCCAGCGCCGCTACGTGATGGAAAAAACCGGTGTGCTGGACCCTGCGCGCATGCGCCCGCACTTCACGCCGCGCCCCGACACCGAGATTTCGCTCATGGCCGAGATAGCCGTCAAAGCCTGCCAAGACGCGCTGACTGCAGCGGGCAAGACGGCGGCCGATGTGGACGGTGTGATTTGTGCCGCAGCCAATATGCAGCGCCCCTACCCCGCCATGGCGGTGGAAATCCAGACCGCGCTGGGTGTGCAGGGCTATGGCTTTGACATGAATGTGGCGTGTTCCTCGGCCACCTTTGCGCTGGAGCAGGCGGTGAACGCGGTGCGCTGCGGCAGCGCACGCGCTGTGCTGGTGGTGAACCCCGAAATCACCTCGGCCCACCAAGCCTGGATAGACCGCGACTGCCACTTTATTTTTGGCGATGTGTGCACCGCCATCCTGGTGGAGCGCCTGGACCTGGCGCCAGCAGGCGCCTTTGAGGTGCTGGGCACCAAGCTCTTGAGCAACTTCAGCAACAACATCCGCAACAACCACGGCTTCATGTGGCGCGCGGAAGACCGCAACCCGGAAGACCGCGACCAACTGTTCCGCCAGGAAGGCCGCAAGGTCTTCAAGGAAGTCTGCCCCATGGCGGCCGAGCACATGGAGAAACACCTGGAGAGTTTGGGAATGGCGCCACAGAACGTGCGCCGCTTCTGGCTGCACCAAGCCAACCTGGGCATGAACCAGCTGATTGCGAAGAAACTGCTGGGCCGGGAGGCCACGCTGGACGATGCACCAGTGATCTTGGACGAATTTGCCAATACCGCCTCGGCCGGCTCCATCATCGCTTTCCACCGCCACCACGCCGACATTGCGGCGGGTGAGGTGGGCGTGATCTGCTCGTTTGGTGCAGGCTATTCGATCGGCAGCGTGGTGGTCAAACGCTTGCAGTAGGCCCCCACGCTCCGCCGCTGCACGGGTCGCTGCCCCCCAAGGGGGCTAATTTGCCTTGGGGCGGCCCGGCGGCAAATTGCCTCTCGTCCTCCTAGGCTAAGGGGGACACCGGTCAATGACTAATTCAATGGGCGTTTTAGGCGGATTTCCTCAATTTTGACGGTGCCAATCGGCACGGTCTTGGCGCTGGACATTTCGCGCTTGAAGCCCGCCAGCTCATGGAAACGCATGGCGCGCTCGTTGGCGATCGGCAGCCACACGCTTACATGGGTGCAGCCCTCGTCTTGCAGGCCTTCACGGGCCGCATCCCACAGGGCCAGTCCAACGCCCTTGTCCCAGTGGCTGGGGCTCACATAGATGGCCCAGATTTCGCCCATGGTGGGGGGCGTGCCCTTGTCGCGCGAACGATCAAAGCCAACAAAACCGACGATCTTGTCGTCGTCCAGCGCCACTTGCACTTGGGGCTCTGCGTATTCAATCGCTTCGCGCCAGTAAGCCTGGCGCTTGTCCAGAGGGGTGGTGGGGATAGGGGTGTCGGCCAGCATGCTTTTGAAGGCTTCGCGCACGGTGGAGTTGTGGAGCTCGGCGATGGCTTTGGCATCGCGCAGTGTGGCGGGGCGAACCTTGTAGGTGGTCGTATCGGACATGTCTAAACGCAAACTCACGCAAAATTGAAAAAAAGAGCGTGATTGTCGCAGCATTCGTAGAAACCCTCACCCGCCCCCACTTTGATGCCCGAGTCAACCCCACAGCTACCGCCCGAACGCGCGGCCCAGCCTGCTACTTTTGAGGTGCGTATTGCGCCCGATGGCTGGGTGTTTGCAGCAACGCCAGGGCAAAGCGTTCTGCAAGCGGCATTGGCGGCCGGCGTGGAGCTGGAGAGTTCGTGCCGTAACGGCACTTGCCGCACCTGCCTGTGCCGGCTGGTGCAAGGGCAGGTCGTCTACCCCATGGCCTGGCCAGGGGTAAGTGCCGACGAACAGGCCGAGGGTTGGTTTCTGCCCTGTGTGGCCATGGCCCGCAGCGATCTGGTGGTAGAGCAGCCCATGGCATGGCCTGCCCCCGCACCGTAGAAACACCAAGCTCGCGCAAGCACGTCACCTAGGGTCAACACCATTGCCGCTGAAGGTGAGCGCCCCAAGAATGGCCGCTCCAACCACAGGGAAGCGTCCATGACCACCATCACCGTCTCGCCCGGCGATTTGCCTTTGCAATGCCTTTACCGTTGGGAAAAAGAGCGCGGCTCGCAGATCTACCTGACCCAACCCAGTGCAGGCGGTGTAGTGCAAGACATCACCTGGGCCCAGGCCGCCCAGCAGGTGCGCAGTGTGGCGGGGTGGCTGCAATCCCAGGGCTGGCCAGCTGGCAGCCGTGTGGCCATCATTGGCAAGAACAGCGCACATTGGATCCTGGCGGACCTCGCCATCGTGATGGCGGGTTATGTGTCGGTCCCGATCTACCCCACTTTCAATGCCGAAGCCCTCGCCTACATCCTGGCACACAGCGAGGCCAAGGCCCTGTTTGTGGGCAAGATGGATGACACTGCCAACATTAGCAACGGGGTCCCCGCGGACCTGCCCATGGTGGCACTGCCTCTGGCCCCGGCCCTGGCAGCCCGGCAGTGGGCCGATTTGGTGAAGAACACCGCCCCGCTGAGCGGTCAGCCCGTAGCCGATGGGGACCAGATCAGCACCATCATCTACACCTCTGGCACGACGGGCCAACCCAAGGGCGTCGTGCACACCTTCAACACCATGGCTTGGGGTGTCTCCAGCGCCACGCGCCGTGTGCACATGGATGTGAATGACCGCTACATCTCCTACCTGCCGCTGGCCCATGTGGCCGAGCGCATGCTGGTGGAGCAAGCCTCGCTGCGCTACGGCGGACGCATTTTCTTTGCCGAATCGCTGGATACGTTCTTGGCAGACTTGCAACGTGCACGACCCACCATCTTTTTCTCGGTACCGCGCCTGTGGGTCAAGTTCCAACAGGGCATTCACAGCAAGATTCCGGCAGCCAAGCTGCAGCGCTTGTTGGGCCTCCCGCTGATTGGCAGCCTGGTGCGCAAGAAAATCCTCAAAGGCCTGGGCCTGGACCAGTGCCGCATCGCCGCCGGCGGCGCGGCCCCCATGCCGGCCGACGTACTGCAGTGGTACCGCAATTTGGGACTGGATTTGATCGAGGTTTACGGCATGACCGAAAACAGCGGCGTCTCCCACTCCACGCTACCGGGCTCACGCCAGACGGGTTCGGTAGGCCTGACGTACGAAGGGGTGGAGGGCCGTGTGGACCCTGAGACGGGGGAGATCCAGATGCGCTGCCCGGCCTTGATGAAGGGTTACTACCGCGAGCCCGAACAGACCGCCGCAGCCTTCACGGCCGATGGCTGGCTGCGCACGGGTGACAAGGGCCAGATCGATGCACAAGGTTTTCTGAGCATCACCGGGCGCGTGAAAGACATCTTCAAGACCAGCAAAGGCAAGTACGTGGCGCCCGCTCCCATCGAAGACCGGCTGGTCCTGCACCCCGACATCGAGGCCTGTGCCGTCACCGGTGCCAACCTGACCCAGCCACTGGCATTGGTGATGTTGTCACCGGATGCCATCGCGCGCAGCCAAAGCAGTGAAGGGCGCCAGACATTGAGCACCTCGCTGCAGCTACACCTGCAGGCCGTCAATGCCAAGCTGGAGCCGCACGAAAAACTCGACTGTCTTGCCGCAGTGACGACCGCGTGGACCCCGGAAAACGGATTTGTAACCCCCACACTCAAGGTCAAACGCAACAAGGTCGAAGAGGTCTACGCCCCGCGCTTTGGCAGCTGGCTGGCGCAAGGCAAGCCCGTGGTGTGGGCAGACGCCGGCTGAAGGAACGGCCACACGTACACGCTGCGGTAAGCTCGCAGCATGCACGCTTGGAGACCTTATTGTTTGCGGCGCATGTGGTGGGCCGCCAGATTGGCAGTTGCCGTGGGCTTGGCTCCGGCATTGGCAGGGGCTGCGGATGTACCCCACCCCATGGCCGAGCGCACCGCCGCCTGCACCGCCTGCCACGGAACGCAGGGCAAGGCGGGGCCTGACGGCTACTACCCACGCCTGGCAGGCAAGCCTGCGGGCTACCTCTACAACCAGCTGCGCAACTTCAAGGAAGGTCGCCGCCACTACACCTTGATGGCGGGCCTGCTGGCGCCGCTGGGCCCCGACTACCTGCGCGACATGGCCAGCTATTTTGCCGAGTTGGACGTGCCCTACCCGGCCCCTGCGCGCAGCAGCGCATCCCCCGCCGTGCTGGAGCGTGGCAAAACCCTGGTGCTGCACGGTGACACAGCGCTGGGTGTTCCGGCCTGCGTGGCGTGTCACGGCACCGCCTTGACCGGCGTGCAGCCCAGCACCCCAGGCCTGCTGGGCTTGCCACGTGACTACCTCAATGCCCAGTTGGGCGGCTGGCAAACCGGGCAGCGCAAAGCCCATGCCCCCGATTGCATGGCCGCCATTGCACGCAAACTCAGCGCCGACGATGTGAACGCAGCCAGCCAGTGGCTCGCGTCCCAGACCCTGCCGAGCCACACCAAGCCAGCCGCCCAACGCCCGAACGCGGTGGCTGGCTCCCTGAAGCTGCCGCCTTGCGGCAGCGCCTCCTGATATGCACACCCAGAAGCTGCTTGGGCGACGCCTGTGGTGGGTGCTACTGGGCGTGCCGCTGGCAGCGGCCCTGTTGCTGGCCGCACTGGTGATGCGCGAACTGAATCACCCCAAGACCAACACGGCACACCCAGCACCCGCAACAGCCCCGGCCATGGAACAAGTGCAGCGCGGGGCCTACCTGGCCCGGGTGGGCAACTGCGCGCTGTGCCACACGGCAGCGGGCGGTGCGAGTTATGCGGGTGGCAAAGGCATTCCCACGCCGTTTGGCACGGTCTACACCAGCAACCTCACACCGCACCCCGAGCACGGGCTGGGCCGGTGGTCGGCAGATGACTTTTGGCAAGCCATGCACCAAGGCCGCTCACGCGACGGGCATCTGTTGTACCCCGCATTCCCCTACACCAGCTACAACCGATTGGCCCGTGAAGACAGCGATGCCTTGCTGGCCTTTTTGCAAACCTTGCCAGCGGCAGACCAGCCCAACCCAGGCCATGCCTTGCGCTGGCCCTACAGTAGCCAGTGGGCCCTGGCGGTATGGCGCGTGCTGAACTTCACTCCCGCCCAACCTGTGGTCCAGGCCCCTGACCCAACGGATGCAGTGCTGCGCGGGGCCTACCTGGTCAACGGTCTGGGGCATTGCAACGAATGCCATGGCGGGCGCAATGCCTGGGGCGCACCGGACCTGAGCAAGACACTGTCCGGCGCCACGCTGCCCCAAAGCCTGTGGTACGCCCCCTCCTTGCGCGCGGCAGACCAAGGCAGCGTTGCCGCCTGGACGCTGGAGGACACCGTAGCCCTGCTCACCACGGGTGTGAACCGTCATGCCAGTACCAGTGGCCCCATGGCAGAGGTGGTGCACCACAGCACCCAGCACCTGCAAGCAGCCGATGCCCTGGCCATGGCACGCTACTTGGCTCAATTGCCCGTCGCCCCTGCCCAACGGTCGCCCACCGGCCAAATGCCGCCCACCAACCAGTCCTTGGGCGCGCGCCTGTACGAAGCGCAATGCGCCCAATGTCACGGCAAACAAGGCGAAGGCCAGGCAGATGCCTATCCTGCCCTTGCGGGCAACCGCGCGGTGCAAATGACGCCCAGCCACAACCTGGTGCTCACAGTGCTGCAGGGTGGCTACGGCCCGTCCACCCAGGGCCGCCCCCAGCCCCATGGCATGCCGCCGTTCCAGTTGGTGCTGAGTGATGCAGAGCTGGCGGCTGTGCTGAGCTACATCCGCAATGCATGGGGGAATCAGGCCCCCGCGCTGAGCGAGTTTGATATAAACAAGTTTCGCAATCTCCAAGCCCCCTAAAGCCCCCCAGGAACCACCTCCATGCGCACCTCCGCCCTTCTTCTCAGCGTCACCGTACTGACCCTTGCAGGCTGCGCCCAGTGGGGCGGCCAAGGCCCGGACAAGGACAAAACCTACGCAATCACCATCCTCCACACCAACGACCACCATGGCCGTTTCTGGAAAAACCGCGATGGCGAATTCGGCATGGCCGCACGCAAGACCGTGGTCGACCAGATCCGCCAGGAGGTGAAAGCCGCTGGTGGCTACAGCCTGCTGCTGGATGGCGGCGACGTAAACACTGGCGTGCCCGAGTCGGACCTGCAGGATGCCGTACCCGACTTCCGTGGCATGAACCTGCTGGGCTACGACGCGATGGCGGTCGGCAACCACGAGTTCGACAAGCCCCCGGTCGTGCTGCAAATGCAACGTGACCTCGCAAGCTTCCCCATGCTGTCAGCCAATATTTACAAAGATGGCAGCCGCATGTTTGCGCCCTACAAAATCTTCAATCTGGGCGGTGTGCGCGTGGGTGTGATGGGCCTGACCACCGAAGACACGCAAAAGATGGTGCATCCCGACAACGTGCGCGGTGTGACTTTTGCCAATGTCCAAACCGAAACGGCCAAGGTTCTGCCGGAGCTGCGCCAAAAGGCCGACGTGGTGATTGCGGCGACCCACATGGGCCACTACGAGGACGGCAAACACGGTGTGCAAGCCGCTGGCGACGTGGAGCTGGCGCGGGCGGTCAAAGGCCTGGACATGATCGTGGGCGGCCACTCGCAGAATCCGGTCTGCATGAAGGCAGAAAACGTCGTGGACCGGGCCTATGTGCCCGGAGCAGCCTGCCAACCCGACCGCCAAAACGGCACCTGGATCGTGCAAGCGCATGAATGGGGCAAGTACGTGGGCCGTGCCGACTTCACCTACCGCAACGGTGAATTCAAGTTGGTGAAGTACACGCTGGTTCCCATCAACCTGAAAAAGGCCGTGAAAACCACCGACGGCAAGACCGTGATGCAAACCTACACCCCAGAGATTGCAGAGTCGCCCGAGATGCTGCAACTACTCAAGCCTTTTCAGGACTTTGGCCAGCAAAAACTGCTGGTGGAAGTGGGCAGCAGCGACGCCAAGCTAGAAGGCGACCGCAGCGTGGTGCGCAGCCAACCCACCGCGCTAGGCGTGATGATTGGGCAGGCCATGATGGACAAGACCAAGGCCGACTTTGCCATCGTGAACGCTGGCGGTGTACGCGACTCACTGCCCGCTGGCAAGCTCACCTACAAGGATGTGCTGACGGTGCACCCCTTTGGCAACACGGTGGTGGTGGTCACCTTGAACGGCAAGGAAGTACTGGACTACCTGAATGCTGCTGCCAAGATGACCCCGGGGTCGGGTGCCTTTGCACAGTTCGCTGGCGTGCAGCTGGTGATCGAAGGCGGCAAGGTCCAAAACGCCAAGGTGGCTGGCCAGGACATCGACCCTGCCAAAACCTACCGCATGACTATCAACAATTTTGTGGCCGCCGGTGGTGACGGCTACCCCAAACTGAGCACCCATCCAGGCTATGTGGACACCGGCTTTGTGGACGCCGATGTGCTACGCGCCTACATCGCGGCCAACAGCCCCCTGAAGTCCCAGGCCTACGCGCCTGGCAACAACGTCGTTCGGCGGTAAATGGCCCAACTCTCACGCCGCAAAGCCAAAGCACTCTCCCCGCGCCAAGCCACCGTGCCCACACGCCAGGGGCGTGGCGGGCAGCACATGATCATCGACGGCTACGCGCCGTCGCAGATGATCGAAGATCTGCGCAAGTACCAGGCCGAACTGGAAATCCAGAACAAGGCCCTGCGCTACTCACAACAGGAAGCTGAAGGCGCCTCCGAACGCTTCGCAACACTGTTCTCCAACGTACCGCTGGCCCTGATGGTGGTGGACGAAGAAGGCCTGGTGCTGGCCAGCAACGCCATGGCACTGCGCCTGTTCCAGCCGCTGGAAAGTGATGCGCCGCTGAATTTCTTGCTCCCCTTTGTGGGGCCTGACCACACCGACGAAGTGGCAGTGGCCTTTTCCAGCGCCAAGCAGGACGGCACCAGCGAAGTCCACGAAGTAGAGTTTCTAGCGGGGTCACGCGGCAAGTTCACCGGTGACCTGCACATTGCACGCATCGAAAATCCGCTGGATGAATTGGCGCACTTCATTTGCGCCATCATCGACCAGGGCCCGCTGCTGGCTGAACGGCAGGCTCTGCAAGAAAGCGCTGCGGTACTGCGCCAACGCAACGAAGACCTGCTGCTGAGCGAGAACCGCATGGCGGCCATCATCAACTCCTCACTGGATGCAATTTTGTGCATCGACGAGAAGCAGTGCATCACCGTCTTCAACCCTGCTGCCACCGCGCTGTTTGAATGCCCGGCCGACCAGGCCTTTGGGGCCCGCCTGGGCCGTTTTTTGCCCGACGTGGAGCGTGCGCTGGAGAGCGGCAGCGTGCCTGCACAAGCCATGCTGGGTGAGTTCACTGCCACCACACTGAGTGGCAGGCAGATCTACGTTGAAATCAGCGTTTCGCTGGAGCGGCGCCTGCGCACCCGCGCACCGCTGCGTCCGCTGGACAGCGACCCGGCCGCGCGCCGCGGCCAGCACAGCCCGCACGGTGCGGTGACCACCATCTTTGCGCGTGACCTGACCGCCAAGAAGCTGGCTGAGGCCCAGCGTACTGCGTTGGAGACCCAGCTGCGTGAGTCACAAAAAATGCAGGCCATGGGCACGATGGCCGGCGGCATTGCACACGACTTCAACAACATCCTGAGTGCCATTCTTGGCAATGTGGAACTGGCCAAACAAGACACCGCACCCGACGCCGCGGCGCTGGTCAGCCTGCAGGAAATTGACAAGGCTGGCCGCCGCGCGCGCGACCTGGTGCGTCAGATCTTGACCTTCAGCCGCAACGAACCGCCCAAGCGCACACCACTCCAATTGGCCGAAGTGGTGCAGGAAACGGCCCGTCTGGTCAAAGTGGCACTGCCGCCAGCGGTGGAGCTGCAGCTCGTGTTCCCGGAAGACCTGCCTTCGGTATTGGCCGACGTTACCCAAGTGGAGCAGGCGCTGCTCAACCTTTGCACTAACGGCATTCTGGCCATTGGCAACGCCAAGGGCTCCGTCACCATCGAGTTGGGGCAGGTGGAAATCGAGTTGCCCTTCAGCAACCGCATAGGCCTGCCAGAAGGGCACTATGTAACCGTGCGAGTGCGTGATACCGGCGGAGGCATGAGCGAGGCCACCATGCAACGCATCTTCGAACCCTTCTTCACCACACGCCAGGTCGGCCAGGGCACGGGATTGGGCCTGTCAGTGGTGCACGGCATCATGCAGACCCATATGGGGGCCATCGACGTCCACAGCGAGCTGGGACACGGCAGTGTGTTCACCCTGTACTTTCCGGCCACCGAGCAAATGCCGCTGGGTGTGGCTGAACCGGAGCCAGTGCCGGAGGTCAAGGGCAGCGGCCGCCATGTGATGTACGTAGACGATGACCAGGCCTTGGTGTTCCTGGTTTCGCGCGTGCTCACCCGCAAGGGCTTTGCGGTGACCGCATTTACCGACCCCCACGAAGCCCTGGCAGCCTTGAAGACTGGCGCGGCCGACTACGACCTGTTGGTCACCGACTACAACATGCCGGGCTTCAGTGGCGTGGACTTGCTGCGCGAAGCCAAACTCCTGCGTGGTGATCTGCCTGTGGCCCTGGCGTCGGGCTATGTCACGCCCGAGATTGAGCAACGTGCCTTGCAGGAAGGCGCCAGTGCGCTGATCTACAAACCCAATGACGTGAACGAACTGTGCGAAACCGTGCAGCGCCTGATAGCCACCCCCGATGCTCCCCACTGAAGACTTTGCCACCCTCCCCCTGGAAGTGGTGTTTGCCGACGACGCCATCGTCGTGCTCAACAAACCCTCGGGTCTGCTAACCGTTCCCGGACGTGGCCCGGAAAAAGCCGACTGTTTGAGCCGCCGCGTGCAAGCACGCTACCCGGACGCGCTGATCGTGCACCGCCTGGACCGAGACACCTCGGGCTTGGTGGTGATGGCGCGCGGCCTGCCAGCGCAGCGCGTGCTCAACCTGGCCTTTGAGCAGCGACGCGTGGACAAGCGCTACACCGCGGTTGTCACCGGCCTACTGGCGATGGACAACCAGTGGCACGAGATCGACCTGCCCATGCTGGTGGACTGGCCCAATCGGCCCAAACGCACCATCAACTTTGCCGAGGGCCAGAGCGCGCTCACCCGCTGGCGCTGCATGGCCGTGGACAGTGCCTCCAACACCTCGCGTGTGGAACTGGAGCCGGTGACCGGCCGCACCCACCAGCTGCGCGTGCACATGCAGGCCATTGGCCACTCCATGGTGGGCGATACGCTGTATGCGCCACCCGAGGTACAAGCGCAGGCGGACCGCTTGCTGCTGCACTCGGGCCTGTTGAGTTTTCCGCACCCGGTGACGGGCGTGGTGCACGAATACACCGTGGCGCCAGCGTTTTAGTACCTGCGCCTAAAATGGTTCGGTGACTACTCCACTCAACGCCGACCTCCACTGCCACTCCGTCGTATCCGACGGCACACTGACGCCTGAAGCGCTGGCCGAACGCGCCCGAGGCAATGGTGTGGAGCTCTGGGCGCTGACTGACCACGACGAGATCGGTGGCCTGCAGCGCGCACGCGAAGCTGCCCATGCCCAAGGCATGAAGTACCTCACCGGCGTGGAGATTTCCATCACGTTCCTGAACCAGACCGTGCACATCGTTGGCCTGGGCTTTGATGCCGACAACACCACCCTGCGTGACGGCCTGCGCCAGACGCGCGGTGGCCGTGGTGCCCGCGCCATGGAAATGTCTGATGGGCTGGCCAAGGTCGGCATCCACGGCGCCTATGAAGGTGCACTGAAATTTGTCGGCAACCCCGAGCTGATCTCGCGCACGCACTTTGCGCGCTTTTTGGTGGAGAGTGGTGTGTGCCGCGAGACGAGTGAGGTGTTCCGCAAGTACCTGACCGAAGGCAAGCCCGGCTTTGTGCCACACCGCTGGGCCACGCTGAAAGACGCAGTCACCTGGATTACCGCGGCCGGCGGTATGGCCATCATTGCCCATCCAGCGCGCTACAAGTTCACACCCAACGAAGAGTACGCACTGTTCACCGAGTTCAAGGGTTACGGCGGCCAAGGCGTGGAAGTGGTGACCGGCAGCCATTCGGTACCCGAGTACCAGATCTACGCCGAGACGGCCAAGGAATTTGGCCTGGCCGCCTCACGCGGCAGCGACTTCCACAGCCCCGACGAGAGCCATACCGAGCTGGGCACCCTGCCCGCTTTGCCCAGTGGGCTCACACCCGTGTGGGAACTGCTGAGCTCCCGTATCCAATAAACCAGAGAGCAATCGCGCAGGCGTTTGCCAAGCCATGGCACAGTATTTCGAAGTTCACCCCGACAACCCCCAGCCCCGCCTGCTCAAGCAGGCCGTGGGCTTGTTGGAAAAAGGCGGCATCCTGGCCGTGCCTACCGACTCCAGCTACGCCCTGGTCTGCCACCTGGACGACAAGGCCGCGGCCGACAAGCTGCGCAGCATCCGCGGCGTGGACGACAAGCACCACCTGACCCTGCTGTGCCGTGACTTGAGCGAGCTGGCCAGCTACGCACGGGTGGACAACGCGCAGTACCGCCTGCTCAAAGCCGCCACGCCCGGCGCCTACACCTTCATCCTGGAAGCCAGCAAGGAAGTGCCACGCCGCGTGAGTCACCCCTCGCGCAAGACGATTGGCCTGCGTGTGCCCGAACACAAGGCGCTGCAGGAACTGCTGGCCCTCCACGGTTCTGCGCTGCTAGCTACCACTTTGATAGCCAAAGACGAGACGGAGCCCATGAATGACGCGCAGGAAATTCGCGAGCGCTACGAGCACCAGATCGCCGCCGTCATTGACGCCGGCGCCTGCGCGCTGGAGCCGACCACCGTGATTGACCTGACCGGCGATGCGCCCGAAGTGATCCGCCAAGGTGGCGGAGATCTGGCCCGCGTGGGCCTCTAAACGACACGAAAAACTGCCCCCTATGGACATTGGCAATCTTATTCAGCAAGCAGCCATCCTCACGCTGCCCCTGCTCTTTGCAATCACCCTCTCCGAATCCGCACGTGGTCATGCCGCCTACTGGCTCGGCGACAAGACCGGCTGGAGCCAAGGTCGCGTGACGTGGAACCCGGCCAACCATGTGTCGCCGGTAGAAACCATCGTCATTCCCCTGGTAATGTTTTTTGCGACCAATGGCTCGTTCGTCTTCGGCAGCGCCAAGCGCATTCCGATTGACTACCGCAACCTGCGCGAGCCCAAGAGCGCGGCCATCTGGATCGAACTGGCGAGCCCCATCGCGCTGTTTGTGATGGCGTTGCTGTGGTACATCGCTTTCACCTTGCTGCACCTGATGCAAGTGCAGGAGCCGTTTGTGATGGGCACCTGCAAGGCCGGTATTTTTGTGAGCCTGAGCCTGTTTGCGTTCCAGCTGCTGCCTATTCCACCACTGGCCGGCGGGCGTATTCTGCTCTTTTCGCTCCCCCCCAAATACGGCGCTCAGCTCTCCCGCGTCGAGCCCTGGAGCATGTGGATCATTCTGATTCTGGCCCTTGTTGGCGTGCTTGGCCCTCTGTGGATGGGCCCTATCACGCAGCTTGGCTTGGCCGCGCTGCAACTGATGACTTTGCCTTTAACCGCCTTGCTGAACTAATCTTCCATGACCTCTGCGACCATCCGTTTCCTCACCGGCATCACCACCACCGGCACCCCCCACCTCGGCAACTATGTGGGCTCCATCCGCCCTGCCGTGCGCGCCAGCAAGACCCCGGGGGTGGAAAGTTTTTACTTCCTGGCCAACTACCACGCGCTTATCAAAACTGACGAGCCTGCGCGCATCCAGCGCAGCACGCTGGAGATTGCAGCCAGCTGGTTAGCCGCAGGCCTGGACCCGGCGCAGGTCACTTTCTACCGCCAGAGTGACGTGCCTGAAATTCCCGAGCTCTGCTGGTTCCTGACCTGCGTGACTGGAAAAGGCGTGCTCAACCGCGCCCACGCCTACAAGGCCGCTGTGGACAAAAACACTGCCGCCGGCATGGACCCCGATGCAGACGTGACGGCGGGCCTGTTCATGTACCCCGTGCTGATGGGTGCCGACATTCTCATGTTCAACGCGCACAAGGTGCCCGTGGGGCGCGACCAGATCCAGCACATCGAGATGGCGCGCGATATGGCCGCCAGCTTTAACCACCGCTATGGCGAGCACTTTGTGCCGCCGCAGGCCGAGATTGAAGAGTCCGTGGCCACCCTGCCGGGCTTGGACGGCCGCAAGATGAGCAAGAGCTACGACAACACCATCCCGCTGTTCAGCAGCCGCGAGCAGCTGAAGAAGCTGATTGCCGGCATCAAGACCGATTCGCGCGCTCCGGGCGAAGCCAAAGACACGGAAGGATCGGCCTTGTTCCAGATCTACCAAGCCTTTGCCTCGGAGGAAGAAACAGCAGCACTGCGCAAGGCCTACGCCGAGGGCATTGCCTGGGGCGATGCCAAGACCTTGCTGTTCGAACGCATCGACCAGGAGATCGCTCCCATGCGCGCCGCCTACGAAGACTACATGGCCCACCCCGAGAAGGTCGAGGCCCTGTTGCTGGCGGGTGCGCAGAAAGCACGCGCAATCGCCACACCCTTCATGGCCCAACTGCGCAGCGCTGTAGGCCTGCGCGGCCTGGGCAGCGCGCTGCAAGGCAAGGCCGAGAAAAGCAGCAAGGCTGCACTGGCCGCCTTCAAGCAGTACCGCGAAAAAGACGGCTTGTTCTACTTCAAACTGGTGGATCCCGCTGGTGCCGTGCTCTTGCAAAGCAAGGGCTTTGAGTCGCCCAAAGTGGCGGGGCAAGCGATTGGCCTACTGCAGCGCGACGGCGCTGCCGGAGTGGCGGCGCTGCAGGCACAACTGGAGGGGCTGGACGCCGAGGCACTGGCCCGCGCAGTGCACGCACTGGCAGCGCTTGTCTCGGCCGCCGACGCCAAATAACGCTATCAATTTGCTAGCTTCTCGCGCAGATTCCACGCTGGCTAGAGGCCAAAAACACTTAAAATGACAGGTGCAGCATGAGCGACTTTCCCAAAGACATTTACACCGAACCCCACCCCATGGATGTGGACACGCTGGCCAACCTGGGGCCGCTGCGCGCCATGGCTGGCATCTGGGAAGGCCAGCGCGGCCTGGACGTGAAGCCCAAGGCCGAGGGGCCCAAGAAGCAGGCCTTCCACGAACGCATCGAGCTGCAACCGATCGACCCACAAACCAATGGCCCACAGTTGCTGTATGGCTTGCGCTACCACACGCACGTCACCAAGCCCGACCAGGTCAAGACCTACCACGACCAGGTCGGCTACTGGCTGTGGGAGCCGGCCACCGGCGCCATCATCCACACGCTCACCATCCCGCGCGGCCAGGTGGCCATGGCGGGTGGGCAGGCCGCGGCCGATGCGACCGAATTTGAACTGGTAGCCACGCATGGGCTGGAGACCTGGGGCATCTGCTCAGCGCCTTTTTTGCAGCACGCGTTCAAAACCACGGAGTTCCGCATCAAGGTCTCCATCCACGCGGATGGCACCTGGAGTTATGACGAGGACACGGTGTTGCAGATCCTGGGGCGCGATGAGCCGTTCCACCACACGGACCGCAACACCCTGCACAAGGTTGCGGAGCCTACGCCTAACCCGCTGGCGCGCCGCTGAGGTCTGGCGGGGGTTCCTCCGTTGGGCTAGACCGCTTTTTTTGGACACCCACTCCCCCAGCCCCTCGCCCCGTCGGCGAGGGGAGCCTTTAACAGCCGATTTGAGGGCTTCGCGCCGGATACTGGGCTACGCACGTGCCGTTGCCAACAAATTGGCGCGCCACGGCCAGTACCAGCGGTTGTGGTGAATCAAACAATGCAGGCGCGGAGCCACTGGCGTGCGCAGCCGCCAGCGTTGGTATACCTACCCTTCCGAAGTACCCACAACCGCAGGCGCAGGCCGTGGTGTCAACCTACGCGGGCAACGTCACCCCAGTAGCCACGCAGTCGGCGC
Organism: Rhodoferax sp. TH121; assembly: GCF_002251855.1. Lineage (GTDB taxonomy): Bacteria > Pseudomonadota > Gammaproteobacteria > Burkholderiales > Burkholderiaceae_C > Allorhodoferax. The sequence goes on along the minus strand of NZ_NOXW01000015.1, from coordinate 58,490 downwards.
GCAAAAAACAAATATGGCTGTTGAAAGGCTCCCCTCGCCGACGGGGCGAGGGGCTGGGGGAGTGGGTGTTAAAAAAACAATGCAACGCCCGCAAAAATACAGCTAAGGCACCAACACCCGAATCTGCAACAAACGCCGCACCTCCCCACCGCCAGCACTGCTGTAACTGCCTTGCCGAGCCGGTGCAGGGCCAGTGGCGGCAATGGTCACCCACTGGGCCAAGGGGGCGGTCACCGTGCTGCTGATCTGGCTGCGGCTTTGGCTGGGCATATCGGCGTTGCTGCGGGTGGCCATGTTGGCCTGCTGCACCTCCAGCTCCACCGTGGCAGCGCGGTTGCCACCGGGCCAACGTGGCGTCACGGTCACGGTCTGGCCCACGTCAAACCATTGCAGCGCCTGCTTGACGCTCGCGCCGCTGTTGGCAGAGGGGGCCTGCACCGCCTCCACCCATTGCATGGGGACGGACAGGTTCATGCGCAACTGGGCCTTCTGCCCGTTGCGCACCTGGATTTTTTGGGGCACCAAGGTTTGCCCTCCGTCAGCGGGGCCAGCGCGGTAACTGCTCCCCTCGTCTGCCCGGTCCTCGATTTGGCGCAGCTCTACCGTCAGGTCACGCGCAGGCAGCTGGGCCTTGGCTACAGGTGCCCACAAGCTGCAAGCCAGCAACAGGAAAGCAATGGAAATGCGCATGCGGCCATTGTTCCACGCACGGCCTGGATCGGCCAGCGGGCAAAGGTGGCAACAGGGCCGCGAATAGTGGCTTATTCGATCTTGAGGTTTTGTGTCTGCACGACCTCGCGCCATGCGCGATAGTCGGCTTCGATGAACTTGGCCTGCGCCATGGGGGAGCCCGGTGTGGCCTCCACTGCATCGAGCTTGAAGCGGGCCTGCACCTCGGGCAAGAGCACCACCTTGTTCAGGGCCGCGTTGAGCTTTTCGATCACTGCGGCTGGCGTCCCGGCCGGGGCCGCCAAGGCAAAGTAGTTCAGTACGTCAAAGCCTTTGAAGCCAGCTTCTGCCATGCTGGGCACCTCAGGCATGGCGCTGGAGCGCTTGGCACTGGTCACAGCCAAGGGCTTGATGCGCCCGTCCTTCACCAGCGGCAATAGCGCAGGGATGGTACCCGTGACCAGTTGCACCTGTCCCGACACCATGTCCAGCGCCGCAGGTGCCACACCACGGTAAGGGATATGGGTGATGAAGGTACCAGTTTTAGCCTTGAGCAGCTCCAGCACCAGGTGGTTCACGCCACCGGCACCGGCCGAGCCGTAGTTCAACACGCCGGGCTTTTGTTTGGCATAGGCCACCAACTCCTGCATGGTGTGGATGCCTGTTTGGTGGTTGGTCGCCCAGACCAGAGGGCCGCTGGCAATCATGCCCACGGGCGTGAAACTCTTGATCGGGTCATACCCTGCGCTGGACAAGGAGGCAGCCACCGTGGTGAAGGGGGACGCCACCAGCAGCAGCGTGTAGCCATCAGCGGGCTGCTGAGCGACATACTGGGTGCCAATCGCACCAGAGGCACCGGTGCGGTTCTCCACCACAAAACTGCCTCCCATCACGTCGCCCAGCTTTTGCGCCATCAGGCGGCCCATGGCATCGGTACCCGCGCCGGGGGCAAAGGGCACCACGATCTTGACGGGCTTGTCGGGGTAGCTGGCTATGCCGTTCTGTGCCGACACGGACGAACCGAGCAAGGCCGTGGCAAGCACGGCAGCGACCGCAGTGCGGCGGGAAAGTTTGCGACCCATCACCATACAAACACCTCAAACATTGGATACAACCAGCCACTATGCGACAAACACATTTCAGCACCATGACAAACCTTGCCAGCCAGCCTGCCCAATAAAAAAGCCTGCATCTTTGTGGGATGCAGGCTTGATCGTTTGGCGGAGAAGGTGGGATTCGAACCCACGGTAGGGTCGCCCCTACGCTTGATTTCGAGTCAAGTACATTCGACCACTCTGCCACTTCTCCTGAATTCGCGTCGGTCGAAACGAAGGCGTGATTCTAGCAGGCCCGGCGGCCTGCTTCGCCAAGTCAGGCCCTGAGTACCTCCAAGCCGCCCATGTAGGGCCGCAGCACTTCCGGCACGGTGATGCTGCCGTCGGCGTTCTGGTGGTTCTCCAGCACGGCCACCAGCGCACGGCCCACGGCCAAGCCGGAGCCATTCAGGGTGTGCACCAGCTCGTTCTTGCCTTGCGCATTCTTGAAGCGTGCTTGCAAGCGACGGGCCTGGAAGCCTTCGCAGTTGGAGACGGAGCTGATTTCGCGGTAGGTGTTTTGCGCGGGCAGCCAGACTTCCAGGTCATAAGTCTTGGCAGCGCCAAAGCCCATGTCGCCAGTGCACAGGCTCATCACGCGGTAGGGCAAGCCTAGCTTTTGCAGGATGGCTTCAGCGTGGCGGGTCATGTCTTCGAGCGCTTCGTAGCTCTTCTCGGGGTGGGTGATTTGTACCATCTCCACCTTGTCGAACTGGTGCTGGCGGATCAGGCCCCTGATGTCGCGCCCGCCGCTGCCGGCCTCAGACCGGAAGCACGGGGTGTGGGCCGTGAGCTTGATGGGCAGGTCAGCCTCGGCAGATACCACATCGCGCACAAAGTTGGTCAAAGGCACTTCGCTGGTAGGGATCAGGTAAAGCGCAGTGTTGTCATCGCCGCCGTCCTGACCGCCCTTTTTGGCAGCGAACAGGTCCTCTTCAAACTTGGGCAGCTGGCCGGTACCGCGCAGGCTGTCGCCGTTGACGATGTAGGGCGTGTAGCACTCGGTGTAACCGTGTTCGCCGGTTTGCGTATCCAGCATGAACTGGGCGAGCGCACGGTGCAGGCGGGCAATCTGGCCCTTCATCACGGTAAAGCGCGAGCCAGTGAGCTTGACGCCCATCTCAAAGTCCAGACCCAGCGGCTGGCCGAGATCCACATGGTCTTTGACTTCGAAGTCAAAGGTCTTGGGTGTTCCCCAAGTGCGGGCCACCACGTTACCGTGTTCATCGGCGCCCACGGGCACGCTTTCGTGCGGCAGGTTGGGCACGGCCAGCAGCATTTTTTCCATCTCGGCCTGGATGGCGTCCAAGCGGGTCGCAGAGGCTTCCAGTTCGGCTTTCAGGGTACCCACCTCGGCCATGGCAGCGTCGGCCTCAGCGTGTTGGCCCTTGCCTTTGAGCATGCCAATCTGCTTGCTCACACTGTTGCGCTTGGCCTGCATCTCTTCGGTGCGCATCTGGATGGTCTTGCGCTCGGCTTCGAGCGCCTTGAAAGCGTCCACATTCAGGAAAGCTTGCGGGTTCTTGCGGGTTTGCAGGCGGGCAACCACCGAATCCAGGTCTTTGCGCAGCAGGGTAATGTCTAACATGGTGTTTTCGTACTTTTTAAGTCAAATCAGGCTCTAGCGCCCTATTTTATTGCGCAAACAGCTATAATTTTCATAGCAATCCGCGCATCATTCACGCGTCCAGCTTCAGGCCCTTGGGCAGCGGGAATTTCACGGTTTCTTCAATGCCGTCCATCTTGCGCACCGACACGGCACCCAGCGCCTTGATGCGGTCGATGACGGCTTTCACCAGCACTTCGGGGGCAGAAGCGCCGGCGGTCAGTCCCACGCGCTGCTTGCCTTCAAACCATGCGGCCTGTAGTTCGGCGGCGGAGTCCACCATATAACTTTCGGTGCCCAGCTTGAGTGCCAGCTCGCGCAGGCGGTTGCTGTTGGAGCTGGTGGGGCTACCCACCACGATGACGATGTCCACCTGCGGGCTCATCACCTTCACCGCGTCCTGACGGTTCTGGGTGGCGTAGCAAATGTCCTGCATCTTGGGCTTTTTGATGTTCGGAAAGCGGGCCACCACCGCAGCGGTGATGTCGGCCGCGTCGTCCACGCTCAGGGTGGTTTGCGTCACAACCGCAAGCTTGTCGGTCTGACCTGGCTGGATGCGGGCCACATCGGCCACGTCCTCCACCAGGTGAATACCGCTATCGAGCTGCCCCATAGTGCCTTCCACCTCGGGGTGGCCCTTGTGGCCGATCATGACGAACTCATAACCCTCTTTGTGCAGCTTGGCCACTTCCACGTGCACCTTGGTCACCAGCGGGCAGGTGGCGTCAAAGATCTGGAAACCGCGGCGCGCGGCCTCTTTCTGGATCGCCTGGCTCACGCCATGGGCCGAAAACACCAGCGTCGCGCCCGGCGGCACGTCGTCCAGCTCTTCAATGAAGATGGCGCCGCGCGCCTTCAGGTCGTTGACCACATAGGTGTTGTGCACGATCTCGTGGCGCACGTAGATTGGTCGGCCGAACTTGGTAAGGGCCTTTTCCACAATTTCAATGGCACGGTCCACACCGGCACAAAAGCCACGCGGCTCGGCCAGCAAGACTTCGACCCCCACGCTCCCCACTGCGTTGGGTTCGCTACCCGCCAGGTGGGCGTTCGCGCCTAAGGGCGGCCTGTCGGCGCCCAGTGACTCGTGGTTGTCAATATTGCTCATAAGACGCCGATCAGCTGCACTTCAAAGGTCACCGGCTGGCCCGCCAGCGGGTGGTTGAAGTCGAACAACACCGCGCGCTCGGCGCCTTCGCCCCGCAACTGCAACACCACACCGGCAAACTGACCTTGGCCATCGGGCGTAGGGAACTGCACCACATCACCCACGCTGTAGGTCTCCAGCGGGTCGCCCATCTGGGTCAGCACTTTGCGGGCCAGCCATTGCTGCATGTCAGGGTTGCGCTCGCCAAAGGCGGCACCTGCCGGCAGCTCAAAGGTGGCGCGCGCGCCCTCTTCCATGTCCATCAGGCAGGCTTCCACCGCGGGCGAGAGTTCGCCAGTGCCCAAGCTCAGGGTGGCAGGCTTGCCGGTAAAGGTGTTGATGATGTCCCCGGCAGGGCCACCCAAACGGTAATGCAAGGTGAGAAAGGAGCCCGGGTGAACCCGGGGAAGCGTGCTGGTCATAAAAGTCCCGATAAACTGGCCTCTATTGTAGAAAGCTTGCTCTATTGAGCACGTTCGCTCGCGCTTCGCCCCTATGCCATGCCCCTCAAAGACATCCCCCTAGAAGCCCAACTATCAGCGATAGCCGGGATGCTGGCGCCTATAACCCCCTGATAAGGCGAACGATGTATGTGGTTTTCATTGGGACTGATTACGCTATTCATCACGTTGGCCTTCCAATGGCGCTACCGATGGGTACGTACTTGGAGCGGAGAGCTGGATTCACTCGGTGGCAAGTCTTGTGAGACAGGACTTCGGTCTATTCGCGGTTTGGTTTACGGGCTGCGCGTAGCCGTCGATGTGCCGACGGAATTTCGATTCGAACTCAAGCGTGAAAATGGATGGGATCGATTCTTCAAATGGACTGGTCTCGCTGTGGAGTTTCAGTTCGGCCACATAGGTTTTGACCCATTGGTATATGTCGCTTCCAATGACGATCACTTAGAGTCTCGCTTTTCGAATAACACGCGGCTGCTGCATGCAGCACAGCACCTCTTTGCAGCGCAGGGCTCGGGTTGTCGGCTTGGGCGGGTGGCCTGCGCCAATGGCCGCATGTGGATGGAGTGGCGTGCACAGGATTGGGCCAGCGAACGCACGATTGAAGATCGTTTGCGAGAGGCGGCAGCCTCGGCCATGGCCGATTTTTCTGTCTTGGCTAAGGAACTCTGGTCCGACCCACCTGCCTCACTCCCGCGAGAGCGAGACAGATTTCTTATGCCTTCGGTGCTGATCCTTTGTATGAGTTCCGGCTTAGCTATCTCTGCCGCTGTGTCATGGGGGCGTATAGCTTTTGAGAGCACATTTGTTGTGGATTTAGCACGCCTTTGGACGCTGAGCCTGCTGCCAGCTTCTTTGTTGCTAGCCGCTATGGTAGCGACCACAGTAGTGTTACTGCGCCGCAGCGCGCGGTTGCATCTGGTATTGCTCGAAGTGCTTTTCGTAGGCAGCATTGGCGCGCTCCTCTTCACTGCCGTTGAGTTGCGGGATGCGAACATCGCGTTAGACCCATCTACCGAGACTCTGCTTTTGATTCCAGTTGATTGGAAGAAGATAGAGAAACGAAGAGGCCGCGGCCTCTTCAGCGAGAAGCGAGAGTCTCACCAATTGATCGTACGAGACTGGGCTTCAGCAGAAGATGTCCGGTCATTCACCGTGTCAAAGCAAACATTCGACCAAGTTCAACAAGGCGATTTTTTGAAGTTCAAGCAGCGCGCCGGTTACTTTGGCATTCGCTGGGCGACATTCAGCGGGTGGGAACCAAGCACCAGGCAGCCGCAACCGAATCAATTGAACCTGCAATGAGCCCAGTAAAGCGACGCAGCCTTTATTCCGGGAACGGGCCCAGACTCATCTGGGGGACATATCTCCCCCATGCCGAACAACAGACCTGCGGTATTGATACGGCCTTACGGCTGGTTGACCGTCGGACAATGAAAAAGGTAGGAATTCAACCAGATTAGACAATGTATGGCTCGGGCTCTAGGCTCCGATAGGCTGTTGACCTGCGCAGTTTGAGAGCCCGCCTCCCTTCGGCGAAACACTTATCCGTCAATCGGAGTTTAGCCACTAGTCGGCGCGGCTTTTCCCCAATTCCCACTCTGCCTGCTACGCTCTGATTTGCGCTTAAAGTTTTGTCCCATGCCCCTCAAAGACCTCCCACTGGAAGCCCAACCGCGCGAAAAGCTCCTCGCGCGCGGCCCCGGGGCGCTCAGCGATGCGGAGTTGCTAGCCATCTTGCTGCGCACTGGCATTGCGGGCAAAGGGGTGTTGCAGATGGCGGAGGAGCTGCTGCAACTCAAAAGTGATAGCGGCTCACGCAGCAATGACGGGGGTCAAGGCGGCTTTGGAGGCATAGCTGGCCTGCTGAATGCCACGGCGGACGACCTCAAACGTGTCAAGGGCCTGGGCCCGGCCAAGCGGGCCGAGATTGTGGCGGTGCTGGAGCTGGCCCGCCGCGCCATGGCGCAGCGTCTGCAGGAGCGCGAGGTGTTTGCAGACCCGCAGGCCGTGAAGCACTACCTGCAGCTGCACCTGGCCGCCAAGGGGCATGAGGTGTTTGCGGTGCTGTTTCTCGACAGCCAGAACAAGCTACTGGCCATGGAAGAGCTGTTTCGCGGCACGCTCACCCAGACCAGCGTGTACCCGCGCGAGGTGGTGATCCGTGCACTGCACCACAGCGCAGCCGCCGTGGTGCTGGCACACAACCACCCCAGCGGCAGCGTGCAGCCCAGCCGCGCCGACGAGGCGCTGACCCAAACCCTCAAGGCCGCGCTGGCGCTGGTGGACGTGCGCGTGCTGGACCACATCATCGTCGGACCTGGCCAGGCATTGTCCATGGCCGAGACCGGACTCATTTAAAGGGCAGCCATGAAAATCAACGCCCTGTCCGACCTGAAATTGGTCAAGAAGGAAATCGAGGCCCAAGCCGCACGCGAAGCCGCGCTGGCCGCCCAGAAGGCAGCCGAGGCCAAACGCAAAGCCGCCGCGAGCAACCTGTTTCAAACGGCCATTGGCAAGGTCAAACCGCTGGAGCCGCCCCAGCGCGCCAGGCTGACGCCCGAGCCGCCCAAACCCATCCCTAAGCAGCAGATGCTGGATGACGCGGCAGCCCTGCAAGAGGCGCTGAGCGACGAGGTGGACGTCACCACGCTGCTGGACACCGACGAGCACCTGAGCTTTCGCCGCCCCGGTGTGGGCACCGATGTGACGCAGAAGCTGCGCAAGGGCAAGTGGAGCATCCAGAAGCAGATTGACCTGCACGGCTTGCGCAGCGATGAGGCCCGCGAAGCGCTGGGCGCCTTTATCCGCGAGGCGCACAAACAAGGCATACGCTGCGTGCGCGTGGTGCATGGCAAGGGCCTGGGTTCACCCGGCAAGGCGCCGGTGCTCAAGGACAAAGTACACAAATGGCTGGTGCAAAAAAGCGAGGTGGTGGCCTTTGTGCAGGCCCAACCGGCACAGGGCGGCGCGGGAGCACTCGTCGTGCTGCTGCAGCCCCTGAACCGCGTTTGAGTCAAGCGCCCTTACACGGTAGGTTTGCGGACCGCCCACCACTGCCCGGCCTGGTTCACCACCAAGCCCAACAATACGGCTCCTGTGCCCGCCCACTGCAAGGGCAGCGGCACTTCGCCAAAGGCCAGCGCCGCAGCCGCCAACCCCACCACGGGCACCAATAAAGAAAACGGCGTGACCTTGCCGGCCGTGTGGCGTTGCAGCAGCCGCGTCCACAACGTATACGCCAGCAATGTGGCCAGCCATGCCAAATACAGCACCGAGGCCACCGCCGGCCAATGCAACGCGGCCAGTTGGGCAGACACGCCGCTCCAACCATCCGCCCACAGCGCCAAACCCGTGAACGGCAGGATGGGCACCACACTGGTCCACACGATGAAAGGAAAGGGCTCGTAACTGCCGTGGCGCGCTGCCAGCCGCACCACGATGTTGGACACCGCCCACATGAAGGCTGCGCTGGCCGTGAGCACCAGGCCCACCAGCGTCATCTGTCCCGGCCCGTCACCATGGGCGCTGGCAATGGCCAGCAGGCCGCCCAGCGCCAGCACCAGCCCGGCCCACTGCCAGCTGCGCGCCCGCTCACCCAGCATAGGGGCGGCCAGTAGCAGCGTGAAGAAGGCCTGCATCTGCATTACCACCGAAGCCATGCCCGCCGTCATGCCCAGCTGCAAACCCCAGAACAAAAAACCAAACTGCCCCAGCCCCTGTGCCAGGCCATAGGCCAGCACATAGCGCCAGGGCAACGGCGGGCGCCCCACCCACCACAGGAATGGCAGCGACGCTGCAGCAAAACGCAGCGCCCCCAGGAGCATGGGGCTCAGGCCCTGCAGGCCCACTTTCATGACCACAAAGTTCAGACCCCAAAGCACCACCACGGCCAGCGCACGCAGGCTGTCGCCCCGGCTCCAGGGGCGCGCCACGGCAGAGCCACTCATGCCACCGCCCGAGTACCAGTCAGCGGGCGGCCTTGGGCAGCCCGTGCGGCGATGAAGGCGTCGAGCGCTTGGCTGCTGGTCTTGCTGGGCACATAGCCCAGCTCGGTCTTGAGTGCGGTGTTCAGCAACACGGGGCGGTAGCGCAAAAAATCCAACTGCTCAGGGCCATAGCGGCTCACGCCCAGCGAGTGACCCACGGCCAATGCGGCCTTGAGCAGGCTGGCCGGCAGATTGAGCACAGGTTTGCCCAGGCGCTTGGCGATGGCGCGCAGCGGCAGTGCGCCGTCGCCTGCCAGGTTGAAGCAGCCCGCGCGGCGGCGCTGCAACGCATGCAGCACGGCACCGGTGACATCAGTGTCCCAGATGAACACAAAAGGGCTCTCGCTACCGCGAATGGCCAGCAAGCGCGGCTTCTCAAACAGCGCCGTGATCTGGTTGTCCACTTGCGCGCCCAGGATGGTGCCGATGCGGAACACGGTTTGCAGCAGCTGCGGTGCGCTGGCACGGTACTGCGCCAGCATCTCTTCCACCAGGCGTTTGTGGTGGGCATAGGCAAAGGCTTCGTTGCCTCGCAAGGCGTCACGTTCAACGAGCCACTCGGGGTTGTCGGCATGGTAACCATAGGCCGCTCCGCTGGAGCTGACCAGCAGGTGCTGCACGCCCTGGGCCACGCAGGCGTCCAGCACATTGCGCGTGCCCAGCACGTCCACCGAGTATTCGAACTCGCGGCTCGAATGCTTGCCCGGCGTGACGATGGAAGCCAGATGCACCACCGTGTCGATGGCATGCGCCGCCAGCAGCTTGCCCATGGTCGGGTCGCGCACATCCTGCTCCAAATAGAGCACACCGGGCAGGCGGCGCTCGGCCGGCACGGGCCGCACATCGGTGGCCACCACCCTGTCCAGGCTTCCATCGCGCACCAGGGCCGCGACCAAGCTGCGGCCCAGAAATCCGTCCGCCCCAGTCACCAACACGCGGCGCGCGCGCTCTTGCGGCAAGGCGCTCATGTGTCCACTCCTGCAGGCTTCACCGGTGGCCTGCGTCCCCACCAGCTGGCCAACGCCAAGCCAGCAATGATGTCCCAGAAGCCCCACACGCCCGCCACCACGGCCATGCCACCAAGCCCGCCAAAGAAGCTGAAGATCAACACCAGTCCCAGGCCCGCATTGCGGATACCCACTTCAATGGAAACCGCGCGGCGGTCATAGTCCGACAGGCCGGTAGCGCGCGCGCACACATAGCCGGTGCCAAAGGCCAGCGCGTCGTGGATGGCGACGGCCAGCAACACCAGGCCCACGTAGTCCAGAAAGTAGCGCCAGTTGCCCGCCACCGCGCCGACGATGAAGCCGATAAGGCACAAAAAGCTGAGAATGCGCGCAGGCTTGCGCACTTTTTCAGTTATGCGCGGCAGCTTCTCCGCACAGGCAATGCCCAGCACAAAGGGAATGCCGATGATGACCACAATGTGACCTGCCATCTCGATCGGGTCCAGCGCGATACTGCGAAACAGCGCGGATGCCGTGGGGTGCATGCCGGCCCAGAAGGCAAAGTTCAAGGGCATCAGCACGATCGCCAGCGCGTTGGAAATGGCTGTCATCGACACCGACAGTGCCACATTGCCCTGCGCGCGGTGCGTAAGGATGTTGCTCACGTTGCCGGGCGGGCAGCAGGCCACCAGAATCATGCCCAGCGCAATGCTGGGGCCGGGGTTCAGTGCCAGCGTGAGTGCATAGGTCACAGCGGGCAACACCACAAACTGCGCCGCAATGCCCACAGCCATGGCCACCGGCATGCGCAGCACGCGCTTGAAGTCGGCCACGCGCGTGTCCAACGCAATGCCGAACATCAGAAAGCCCAGCACGATGTTGAGCACTACCAGCGAGGCGGGGTTGAAGTTCAGGCGTATCTCGTCCACAGGCAACATGGAGGTCTCCCTTGTGTAGGTCTGAACAACTCAGGCCAGCGCTGCGCTGGCGGCACGCACTGCGGCGCGGTAAGTGTCCTTGTGCACGTAATAGGCCATGCGCTCCAACTTGAGGTAGCGATAGCCACCACTCAGGTCTGGCGGCGGGCCTTGCTTGGCGCGAGTGAGTGCGGCGGCGGCGGGGCTGCCCGCGTCGCGCGCCTTGAAGTAGCGCGCCACCAGCTCGCCCTGCTCGTAGCGACCTTGCCAGCCAATGCCGCTGGCTTCGATCATGCCCATCACCGCCAGGTTGTCGAACTGCGGCGAAAAGATGTTGAGGTAGAGCTGGGGCGACATGCCCCGCCAGTTCAGCAGCGCCGGGTCCATGAAGGGGTAGTGCAGGCGGTAGCCGGTGGCGCAGAGGATCAGGTCGTAGTCCTTGGCGCTGCCGTCCTTGAAGTGCACCGTGTGGCCGTCCAGCCGCGCAATGTCGCCCTTCACATGCAGGTCACCATGGCCCAGGTGGTGCAGCACCAGCGAGTTCACCACGGGGTGCGATTCGTACATCTTGTAGTCCGGCTTGGGAAAGCCAAAACGGCTGGGGTCGCCGGTGAACCAGCCCAGCACGGTGCTGTCCACCTTCTGCTTGAGCCAGGCCGGCAGCTTGATCTTGCCGCCCAACGTGTCCGCCGGTTTGCCGAACACGTACTTGGGCACAAAGTAGTAGCCGCGGCGCACCGAGATGTCCACGCTCTGCGCGGCGTGCACTGCGTCCACCGCAATGTCGCAGCCCGAGTTGCCCGCGCCCACCACCAGCACGCGCTTGCCGCGAAAAAGCTCAGCGCTCTTGTAGGCTGCGGTGTGCAGCAGCTCGCCGTCAAAGTGCCCTTCAAACCTCGGCATATTGGGCTCGGCCAGCGTGCCGTTGGCGATCACCACGCCCTTGAATTCGGCGCTCTGTACCGCGCCATCGGCCGTCTGCCACTGCACGGTCCACAGCGGCGCCACGCCTTCGCCTAGCGGCCGCACCGACAGCACTTTGGCACCGAAGTGAAAGTGCTTGCGCAAGCCAAAGTGCTCGGCAAAGTCAAAGAAATACTGGCGCATCTCCTTGTGGCTGGGGTAGTCGGCCACTTCGGCGCGCATGGGGAACTCGCTGAACTCGGTGGTGGTCTTGCTGGAGATCAGGTGGGCCGACTCGTAGACCGTGCTGCGCGGGTTGTCGATGTTCCACAGGCCACCCACATCCCTGTGGGTCTCGAAGCCCTGGAAAGGCAGGCCCAGCTTCTGCAGGTTGCGGGCGGCGGCCAGGCCGCTGGGGCCGGCGCCAATCAAGGCGATGCACTCGCGCGTGGGTGGGTGCGGGGGGAAGATGCTCATCAGGTCTCTCTCGGGTTCTTATGAAGTCTGTAGCCCTTACTGGCGGGGCGGCAAGCCCGGAATGGCCGTGGCTCCGGCCTCGCCCACACGCGGCTTGCGCGGCTGACCCAGCAGGATGCGATCGTGCCAAGCAGCAGGCAACAGGCCCAGCGCGCGCGACAGCCAACCCATGCGGCGCGGCAGCACGATGTGCTCGCGCCCGCGCGCGACGCCGGCCAGCAGCGCACGCGCCGCGTCGTCGGCCTCCATGAGGCCCGGCATCACAAACTGGTTGCCCGCCGTGAGCGGCGTGCGCAGGTAGCCCGGGCTCACCGTGTGTACCCGCAGGCTGCTGCCGCGCAGCTCCGCGCGCAGGCTTTCCAGGTAGCGAATGAGCGCGCCCTTGCTCGCGCAGTAGGCACCATTGCCCGGCATGCCGCGCCAGCCGGCCAGACTGGCCACGCCCACCAAACTGCCTCGGCCCTGGGCGCGCATGGAATCCAGAAAAGGCTGGAAAGTGGTGGCCACACCCAGCACATTGATCTCCAGCATGCGGCGCATCACGGCCAGGTCATCGGCCTGGGCCGTATCAAAGCCGCCTGCTACACCCGCATTGGCAATCAACAGATCGGGCACACCAAAGCGACCCACCCAATCCTGCGCGCAGGCCTGCATGGCCGCGGGGTCGGCCACATCGGGCGTGTAGACCGCGCAGCGGTAGGGAGCGGTGGCGGCCAATGCGTCCAGCGCGGTGCGGTTCAGCCCCACCAGCGCCACCACTGCGCCGCGGGCCAACAACTGGCGCGCCAGCTCCTGCCCCAGACCGCCACAAGCGCCCGTGAGCACAGTGTTCTGGAAGGGAAACGATGGTTGGGACTGGTGTGCAGACATAGGGACGAGCATAATCAGCGCCCTTATTCATCTCGAATATTTGTATATATTTGTCTCGAATTTCGGAACAAATACCGAATCTATGGAAAAACCTACGCCCGCACTGCGCATGTTCGAGTTGCTGGACCTGGTGTGCGCCACCGGCCAGCCCTTCAGCCTGGCCGACGCCGTGCGCAGCAGCGGCTGGCCCAAGCCCAGCGTACACCGCATGCTCGCGCAACTGGAGGCCGGCGGGCTGATCACCCGAGAACCCGGCGGCCGGCTCTATGCGCCTGCGGCGCGCCTGGTGCGCCTGGCCGAGAACGTGCTCAGTGCCGACACACGGCGCGGCGTACGCCATGCGGTGCTGCGCCAGTTGGTCAGCGTCGTGGGAGAGAGCTGCAACCTCACGGCCCTGAGCGGCACCGATGTGATGTACCTGGACCGCGTGGAGTCCGCCTTTCCGTTGCGCATGGAGCTCAAAGCCGGTACCCGCGTGCCCATTCACTGCTCGGCCAGCGGCAAGCTGTTCCTCGCCCACATGGCTGAACAGGCGCGCGCCGCCTTGCTGGAGAGCCTCCCCCTGCCCCGCTACACCGCCACCACCCTCACCCAGCGCCAGGCGCTGGAAGACGAGCTGGCGCAGATCGTGCGCCAGGGCTATGCCGTGGATGCCGAGGAGTTTGTGGACGGCTTGGTGTGTGTGGCGGTGCCGGTGTTGCAGCCGGGCAGCCGCGCGGTGCGCACCGCCGTGGCCTTGCAGGCCCCCGCAGCCCGCATGCCCCTGCAGCAGGCCTTGCAGCATGTGCCCCAGCTGCTGGAAGCAGCGACCGCCTTGGGGCGCACGCTCGCCTGATTGCTCAGGTCTGCCGTACGCCGCAAACCAAGGTGCCTGGGTCGTTGTGGGCGATGGCCAGTTCGTCTTTGGCATACGACACCGCCATATCGCGCGGTAAAGTCACGCCGTTTTTTACCGCCAGTATTTCGGCCATCACACTCACCGCAATTTCAGGCGGTGTCTTGCTACCGATGTAGATGCCAATGGGGCCACGCAGACGCGCCAGAGTCTCTGGCGTCTGGTCCAGATATTCCAGCATGCGCTGGCGGCGCACGGCGTGGTTGCGGCGGGAGCCAATGGCTCCAATGTAGAAGGCGTCAGACTGCAGGGCTTCCAGCAGCGCCAGATCGTCGAGCTTGGGGTCGTGCGTGAGCGCAATGACACAACTTCGGCGATCCGGCTTGAAGGCAGTGACGACCTCGTCGGGCATGGCGCTGCTCACTATCACACCGGGCACACCCCAGGCGCCACGGTACTCATCGCGCGGGTCACACACGGTCACCGCAAAACCGCAGAACTGCGCCATGGTGGCCACATATTCGCTGAGCTGGCCAGCACCGATGATGAGCAAACGGTATTCAGGCCCAAAGGTATTGACCAACTCGCTCTCTGACAGGCTGAGCGCAGCTGGAGTACTGGCGGTCTGCAGACTGGTCACGCCATCTGCCAACTGCACCGTGCGCCGCACCAACTGCCCCTGTTCCAGACGGGCAAGCAAGTCGGCCAAGTTGGCGGCATCGGGATCAAACTCCAGCAACAGCTCCAATGTGCCACCACAGGGCAGGCCGAAGCGGTGCGCCTCGTCGGCCGTAACGCCGTACTTCACGCGCTGCGGCGGCCCGCCAGGTATCTGCTGTACACCATCACTGCAAGCAGCCCCGGCTGACGCGTAGGCCTTCGTGAAGCGAAAGATCAAATCGTCCTCAATACACCCGCCCGACACCGAGCCGACCACGGAACCGTCTTCACATAGCGCCAAGATGGACCCCACCGGTCGTGGCGACGAGCCCCAGGTACGCACTACCGTTGCCAACAGCGCGCGCCGCCCGGCCTGACGCCAGCCGCACAAGGCACGCAAAACCATCACATCGAGGTTTTCCATGGGCCGGGGCCTTGCAGCGGGGCTAAACGCCCACGTTGCGCATCCAGTCTGCCGTCTGGAAAAACGAAGTTTTCAGACGCTCGCGCAGTTCCGCGGGAATGCCGGTGTCCCCCATGGCCTGATCCATGCAGGCCAGCCATTGGTCACGCTCCAGAATGCCGATCTTGAAGGGCATGTGGCGCGCGCGCAGGCGCGGGTGGCCAAAGCGCTCGACAAAGTAGTCGGGCCCGCCCAACCAACCGCACAAAAACCAGAACAGGTGGTCGCGCGCTTTGTCCAGCGTGCTGCCATGCGCGGCACGCAAGGCGGTGTAGCCGGGTTCCAGGTCCATTAGGTCGTAAAAACGGTCCACCAGGCTGCGGACCACAGACTCACCGCCAATCCACTCAAAGGGGGTGCGGGCTTGATCGGGGGTATCACTCATGCCCTTTTATAGCCCACAAACACCAGCGCTGCACTCACCGCAGCCACCTGCGCGGCGATGCACTGCACGGGCGTGGCGCGCCGGCTGTCGGGGTAGACCTCGGTGGTGCAGGTGTAGCGCGCGCCGCTCACGCTGGCGCACAGGCCCAGCTCAGCCATCGCGTAATGGATCACACCGGGTGCCACCATCGGCGAGCCGATCAGGCAACCTTGTGCGTCCGCTTGGGCAATGTGGGTAACGCGCCGCACGGCATCGATGATGGCCTGCTGAAAGGCAGGTTGTGGGTTGGCGCTATCGTCCACCACATAAAAGCCGTCGGGGATGGTGCCGGGCTCAAATGGTTTGCCATCACGCGCGGCCACGGCGGGACGGTACTCGCTCTCGTCGGTGTCGGTGGTTTCGTGCAGGTCGATGTGGGCGGTAATCTGGCCACGCAGTGGAGCCACCAAGCGCATGAGCGCGGCGCTCTCTAGCACGGGGCTGCCCTCGCAGAAGTTGCGGTTGGGGTCCAGCGCGTCAGGGTTCCAGCGCAGGATGCGCTCGTAGGCCCAGGGGCTCACGCAGGGTGCAACCAACAGGTTGACCCGCCCCGCGTAGTCGGCCGCAAGCGCGTCCACACAATGCAGTGCGCCCTGCACTCCGCTGGTCTCGTAACCATGCACCCCGCCGGTCACCAGCACGGTGGGCAAAGTCGCATTCCAGTCGCGACTGCGGATGGCCATGAGCGGGAAGTGCTCGTCGCCGTAGACCACCTCGCCATAGGTGTTCACCGCAAAGCGTGGGCGCAGGCGCTCTACTGCGGCCAGCACATCGTCGGCGTAACTGCGCTGGCGCGTTTGGCGCGCGCGCCACTGGGCGCGTTCTGCAGCGCCCCAGGGCTGCCCCGGGGTGCCAATGGGGTAAGGAGGTGCGGTGCGCATGGGGAGGTGTGAGATTTGAGGTCTGTAAAACGCTACGATTTTAGTAGCTGCTTGCGCAAACGCTGTGCGGGTCATAGGCACTTTTTGCATAAAAATGGACTACCCGGCTTGCCAAGCGGCGCAGCGCTGGCAATACTGCGGCCTCTGAACAAGGGAGACAGCCATGGTGACGGTGGAGTTTGCCGCCAGCTTGCGGCGCCATGTGGAATGTGCCCCCCAACAGGTGGCGCCCGCCAGCCTGATGGCGGTACTCGATGCCGCGCTGGCAGCGGCTCCGGGCCTGCGCCACTATGTGCTGGACGACCAGAGCCACATCCGCAAACACGTGGCTGTGTTCATCAACAAGACCATGGTGATGGACCGCCAGACCCTCACCCAGCCTCTGGTCGATGGCGACAAGGTACTGGTCATACAGGCCCTGACCGGCGGCTAACGCAGTGCAGAGGAAACATGACGTATGCAAACACTCTTGGTTGCCAGTCGTAAAGGCTTGTTTGTGGTGCGTGGCCGGGGCGCGCAGTGGGGGGTTGTGAGCCACCACTTTACGGGCGACCCGGTCACCCAGGTGTTGGCCGATCCGCGCACCGGCCATTGGTTCGCAGCACTGCGTATGGGCCACTTTGGCGTCAAGCTGCGCAAAAGCACCGACCACGGTGCCAATTGGACCGAGATGGCCGCCCCCGCTTTCCCACCCAAGCCTGACAGCGGCCCCTTGGCCAATGACCCCACGCCCTGGAATGTGGACCAGATCTGGGCGCTTGCCCCCGGCGGCATGGCTGAACCTGGCACCCTGTGGGCCGGCTGCATGCCAGCAGGCTTGTTCAAATCGGAGGATGGTGGCGCCAGCTGGGCCCTTTGCACCGCCTTGTGGGAAGACCCGCGCCGCCCGGGGTGGTTTGGGGGCGGCAACGACTTTCCGGGCATGCACTCGGTGCTGGTGGACCCGCGCGATGCACACCACATCCGCGTTGGCATTTCCTGCGGTGGCGTGTGGCAAACGCGGGATGGCGGTGCCAGTTGGGCCCTCACCGCGGCCGGGATGACCGCGGACTACCTGCCTGCCGACAACGCTGATGACCCCAACACCCAAGACCCCCACCGTATGGTGCAGTGCACCGCGCAGGCCGATGTGCTGTGGGTGCAGCACCACTGTGGCATTTACCGCAGCACCAACGGCGGACAGTTGTGGGCGCACGTTGCGGCGCCCACCCCCTCCGGTTTTGGCTTTGCTGTGGCCTGCGACCCGCAAGACCCGCTGCGCGCCTGGTTTGTACCGGCAGCCGCTGACACCCACCGTTATCCGGTGGACGGCAAGCTCGTAGTCAACCGAACGGACGACGGTGGCAAGACCTTCCGGACCTTCAGCGCCGGCCTGCCACAGACCCACGCCTACCACCTGGTCTACCGCCACGGCCTGGCGCTGGCAGCAGACTGCCAGACGCTCGCCATGGCATCCACCACCGGCGGCCTGTGGGTCAGCACGGATGCCGGAGAACACTGGCATAGCGTCAGCCACGATCTGCCACCCGTGGCAGCACTGGGCTGGGTAGCCTGAGCGCTACGCCACTTTCCAGTAACCCCACGGCCTTCGGCTTATTCGGCGGGTGATACCTTCTCGCCCCTTGTTGACTCACTCTTTGGACCGATTTCCCATGCTATTCAATCCCCTGCAAGTTGGCGCACTGACCCTTCCCAACCGCTTTGTGCTGGCCCCGCTCACACGCACCCGCGCGGGCATGGAACACCTGCCCAACGACCTGATGGCCGAGTACTACGCGCAACGCGCCAGTGGCGGCCTCTTGATCACCGAATGCACCATGGTGCAGGAAGATACCTCGGCCTTTGTGGCTGAGCCCGGTATTTACTCCGCAGCACAGATTGAAGGCTGGAAGAAAACCACCGCCGCCGTGCACGCCAAGGGCGGGCGCATCTTCCTGCAGATCTGGCACGCTGGCCGCGCCGCACACCCCGACATCAACGGTGGCCAGCGCACCGTGTCCAGCAGCGCCACTGCCATTGAGGGCGAAATCCACACGCCGGCCGGCAAGGTCCCCCATGCCGTGCCGCACGCGCTGAGCACCGACGAGATTGCCAACATCGTGGCAGCCTTCGCGCAAGGGGCCAAAAATGCCATCGAAGCCGGCTTTGACGGCGTGGAAGTGCACGGCGCCAATGGCTACCTGATTGACCAGTTCCTGCGCGACGGCTGCAACCAGCGCACCGATGCGTATGGTGGCACTGTCGAAAACCGGGCGCGCTTTTTGTTTGAAGTACTGACGGCTGTGAGCGCCGCCATTGGTGCAGACCGTGTAGGCCTGCGCCTTTCGCCGCTGAACAGCTACAACAGCATGAAGGACAGCGACCCCGTGGGCCTGACCGCCTACCTGGCCGAGAAGCTCAACGACTTCAAGCTGGCCTACCTGCACCTGATGCGCGCAGATTTCTTTGGCGTGCAAAAGGCCGACGTCGTGACGGTGGCTCGCGAGAGATTCAAGGGAGTACTGATCGGCAACATGGGCTACAGCGCTGAAGAGGCTGAGCAGGCGATCAAAGAAGGCAAACTGGATGCGGTGGCGTTTGGCAACAGCTACATTGCAAACCCCGACCTGCCAGAACGTGTGAAGGCCGGGGCGGAACTCAATGTGCCTGACAGCAGCACCTACTACACGCCCGGCGCCAAGGGTTACACCGATTACCCCACGATGTAAGAGGGGAGCGGCCGGGGCCGCCCATGCGAAGGCTTATAGGCCTTCGTGGCGGTCGGCAGCAGCGAACAGGTCGTTCGCGAATTCGGGATCGCTGCTCTGGATTTGCGCTGCATATGTACGCAGCGCTTCAGCCTCTTGGTAGGCAGTTCTGGCAGCGGAAGATTTGGTACCCACCGCAGCTTGCCACAGGGCCACAACCAAGGCCTGGCTGGCAGCCAGCAGCGCTTGCAGGGATGCACCCACGGTAGGCTGGGCGCTGGAAGGCAGAGTGAGGCTGTTCAATGTGGTGGTGGCCATGGCGGGCTCCTTGAGATAAGTAAAAACAACTGATGTTGCGCCGCAGTATAGGGTAAACCCTATGTCCGATGCAAGGGTTTACCCTAGTACTCTGTTGTTTCAGTTAGACAGCCAGCCCTAAGTCCGCTTCAGGGCAGACGCTCTACCCGGTAGCCCTTGTCCGCCAACATGCGCACTACGCCATCGCGCCCCACCAGGTGTAGCGCCCCCACCACCACCAAAGCCCGCCCGCCAGCCTTCTTGCCATCTAGCAAGGCCTGCAGGTGGGGTAACCAAGCGCGGTTGCGGTCCACGATGAGACGGGTGTAGAGCGCCGGAAACCGCGCCCGCAAATCGGCCATGCTCTCGCGCTCCAGCACCTTGGCATCCCCCTCGCGCCAAGCGCGGTGCAGGGTGTCGGTTTGGCCCGGCATATCTTGCAGGTCGATCAAAGTCTCCGCCAGAAAATCCGCTTGGGTGGCGGTATCCATGCTGTCGAGCATCTGGATTTGCGCGCCCGCCGTCTCCAGACCCCAGGTCGGTTTTTGGCTGCGGGCAGCGGCCTGCATCAAATGCTGGTCCAACCCCAATGCCGGAGAAAAGCCCAGCTTCTGGAACTCCGACAGCGTCAAGGCCAGCGCAACAAACCAGGGCTTGAAAGGCTGCAGCGGCTCCAACGGCATACCGGCCTTGGCCGCATAGGCACGCAGAGCAGCCCAGGTCTTGGGGGGCAGCGCCTGCTGCAAAATCCGGCCATCGGTACGTAAGGCTGCCCGACTCATCCGGTCGGCCAGGTCGGCCGACTCCATCTCCTGCGGCGACACCTCGAAGTACAGCTGCTGTACGTCCGCCATCGCGGCATCTACGCTGGGCGCCAGCGGGTAGTCCGTGGGCTTGAGCAGGTGAAAGGAGCCCAGCAGGTACATGCTGTTGGAGCCACTGCTCACCTTCCACAACAGCGGCACGGGGGCCTGGGCCCATGCCAGGCCCGCTGACAACACCAGCCACCACGTCAACACCAGTTTTTTCATCATTACCGTCTCCACGCGCTACCAGCTCTTTCAAAGCGATCGGGCTACCCGAAAGCCGATGGCGTCACTGGGCTCCGTCGTGATGGCCTGTGCACGCTTGGTGGCGCGCAAAGAGGCACCATCCTGGTTCCAGGCTCCACCGCGCACCACACGTGAAAATGCCGCACCAGGTGCATCGCTCACCCACGCACTGCCGTCCTTGGTGGCAAACATGTAGTTCTTGTAGAAGACGTCCTGCGTCCACTCGGCTACATTGCCCAGCATATCGAACAGGCCAAACGCATTCGGCGGAAAGCTTCCCACCGGCGCGGTATGCACCCAGGCATCGCGCCCCTCAGCCAGTCCTTCACAACAGGTTTCGCTGCCGTAATTTGCGTATTCACGACTGGGCATATCGCCCCACACGTACAGATTGCTGGTACCGGCCCGGGCCGCGTATTCCCACTCCGCCTCGCTAGGCAGGCGGTAGGTCTTGCCGCTCAAGGCACTGAGCTTGGCCAAATACTCCTGAACCTCATCCCAGTTCACCGAATCCACCGGACACTGCGGCCCGCAAGCACCGTTCGCGCTAGGTGTGCTGTTCATCACGGCCTTCCATTGGGCTTGCGTTACTTCCATGCGCCCCAGGTAAAACGCATTGAGGGTGACCTTGTGCTCCGGCCGCTCGTTGGACAGACCATCCTGCCGCCCCATGGTGTAACTGCCCGCCGGCACCTGCACCAACTCGGGACACAGCTCGCAGTCCTTTTGCAGCGGTGCCCCCTGTGCCAGTGCCGAGCCAAGCGTGAAACAGCTACCCAATACGAAACCGCAAGCCATCAGTATTTTTTTCATATATCTCCCTTGAATGCTTCAAACCCCAAGGACGGCACTGTAGTACGGGGCACGTCGCCTCCCGGCTTGCAAAAAATACTTACCCCGTGCGCCTGTGGGCTGCTTTGTGGATAAGCGTGTTCACAAGCCCGCAAAGCCGCGCCAGGATTGGCCCCGGACAGCGCGCCTATTTTTTGAGCAGTCGCTGAGGCTTCCGTTTGAGTGGCTGAATCTTGTGGTAACGGGAGTACAAGCTGGGTTAATCTCGCGGCCTTTGCCACTGAGCGCGTGCCCTAAACCCATGGCCCAACCCGATTTCAGCCCCTCTGCCGAGCGCAACAAACAGCCAATCCTGGAAACGCTACAAACCTTTCTGCCTGCGCAGGGCACGGCACTGGAGATTGCCTCGGGCACCGGCCAGCATGTGGTGTGGCTGGCGCAGCACATGCCGCTTTGGACCTGGCAGCCCACCGAGGTGCACCCAGGGGCGCTCTACAACATCGAAGTGCGCGCCACCGAGGCCGACCTGGCCAATGTGAATGTGGCGCTGCCGCTGGACGTGTGCAAGACGCCCTGGCAGCTGGAAGACACGCCGTTTGATTTGATTTTGTGCATCAACATGCTGCATATTGCACCTTGGGCCGCTTGCGCCGCGCTGATGCAAGGCTCAGCCACGCACCTGAAGCCGGGCGGTGTTCTGGTTACCTACGGTCCCTACTTCGAGGCCGACGTCGTGCCCACGCAAAGCAACCTGGACTTTGACCAGAGCCTGCGCACGCATGACCCCAGTTTTGGCATTCGCCAGCTCGCGGATGTGCAAGCGCAAGCTGCTCTGGCGTGCCTGCACCTGCAGGCACGCCACGCAATGCCGGCCAACAATCTGCTGCTGGTCTGGGGCCGCACCCCAGCCTGAGCCGAGGCGCTAGGCCAGCTTCTCGACCGACACCGGATAGCGCGCCTGCCCTGTGGCGGCAAAGTGGTCGATGTTGTCCAGCGTGGTGGCCGCAATGGCGGTCAGCGCGTCTTCGGTAAAAAAGGCCTGGTGCCCGGTCACCACCACATTGGGGAAGGTGAGCAGGCGCGCAAACACATCGTCCTGGATGGCGGCGCCCGACAGGTCGCGGAAGAACAGGTCGCCCTCTTCCTCGTAGACGTCCAGCCCCAGCGCGCCCAGCTGCCCGCTCTTGAGCGCATCGATGGCGGCCCGCGTGTCCACCACGGCGCCGCGGCTGGTGTTGACCAGCATGGCACCGCGCTTCATGCCGGCAAAGGCCGCTGCGTCAATCAGGTGGTGGGTCTGCGGTGTGAGCGGGCAATTCAAGCTCACCACGTCGCTGCGCGCCAGCAGCTCGGGCAGCGGCACGTACTGCACGCCCAAGGCGACACAGGCCGGGTTGGGCTGCGGGTCGGTTGCCAAGAGCGTGCAGCCAAAGCCGGTCA
Organism: Rhodoferax sp. TH121; assembly: GCF_002251855.1. Classification (GTDB taxonomy): domain Bacteria; phylum Pseudomonadota; class Gammaproteobacteria; order Burkholderiales; family Burkholderiaceae_C; genus Allorhodoferax. Next base: position 35,882 of record NZ_NOXW01000015.1, on the reverse strand, counting down.
TCAGACGGCAAAAGGTTTCGCCAATGCGGCCCGTGCCCACCACGCCGATAGTGCGGCCATGCAGGTCGAAACCCAGCAGGCCATCGAGCGCAAAGTTGCCTTCGCGCACCCGGGCGTAGGCGCGGTGGATCTTGCGGTTGAGCGTGAGCACCAGGGCCAGCGTGTGTTCGGCCACAGCGTAGGGCGAGTACTCGGGCACGCGCCCCACGGCCAGGCCTAGATCGGCCGCAGCCGCCAGGTCCACCTGGTTGAAGCCGGCACAGCGGAGCAGCAACAGGCGCACGCCCAGCGCGTGCAGGGCCTGCAACACGGGACGGGGCAGATGGTCGTTCACAAACACGCACACTGCATCCGCCCCGGCGGCCGTGGCTACGGTTGTCGCGTCCAGCCGCACCTCCAGAAAGGTCCATCGGTGTGGCGTGCCTTGTGCGGCTGCACTCAGGGCGGCACGGTCATAGGGGCGGGTGCTGTAAACGGCAATGTGCATGGCAGGATGGTTGGGATGCAAAGGGTGTCATCCATCTTACGGCGGGCTGGGTTAACCTCGCCGCCTCAGCCACCAAGGAAATCCATGAAAAAACTCCACGTCACTATCAAGCTCGAAATGTCGGTCCCCGACGAATGGGAGCTGGTCGAAACCTCCGAGGGCACGCCCGTACTGAGTCTGCCCAACGGCCAGTTCCTGGACATGGCCATCGAACCCCTGTTTGCCACCAACCCCGAAGAAACCTGGTCCAGCACCGAGAGCGAGGACGAGCTCAACGACATCCTGGACATGGTGGAGAGCGAGGAAGTTGCCTATGAGTTCGTGACCCACTGAGGCCCCGGCGGGCTACGCCCTTCAGGCCAGACCCAGCGCGTGGAAGACGCGTATGGCCCCGTAGGCGTCATTCGCGGCATAGACCAGCTGGGACTCCGTCAACCGCGCACTGGCCCAGTTGCTGGTAGCGGCTTTTTTGGACTTCATGAAGCGCTGCTGGAACAGCACCGCCACTGCGCCTTTCACGCCCATGTCCTTGCGGTAACCGCGCTCGCGGAACACCGTGTTGAGCTCCAGAATGCCCTGGAGCTGCACCCCCAGCTTGCCCACAATGCGTTTCTTGTCGTCGCCCAAGCCAAAACCGGCCTTGGCAATGCCACCCAGCGCCAGCAGCTCGGCAGCCACGGCGGTGCAGGCTGGGTCCAGCAGTTGGAACACCCAGGCATGCTGCGGCGTGGCTAGTTGCAGGATGTGCGGCCCGTCGGACACCTCACCGACCTTGAAGGTGGGTTTGGACTCGGTGTCAAAACCCCAGGCCGAGGTGTCGGTCAGGGCGGCATAGGCCTCTTTGGCCTCTGCGCCAGTACTCACCAGGGTGATGCGGTCCAGCCCCAGACGCTCAAAGGGCGGCAGCTGGGCAATGGTGTCTTTGTCGGGGGTGGGGTGGCGTTCCTGCATGGGGCGTATCATCGCCCACCCGCCTCTATCGGCCCAGGACTCCCATGAAAAAGACTTTCCCCCTCGCCGTAGAAGGCAAACACCCCGAGCGCCTGCTCGAAGCCACCAAGCACGAAATCCGCAAGTACCTCAAGCGCGAACGCCGCCGTGCCCTGCCCGAGGGCGTGGACTACTGGGACTTTGACTGCCGCTTTGGCCCCACCCAGGACACGGCACAGACCGCCCACGTGGCCGAGCTGACCAAGCTGATTGACGCCCTGGTGCAATGCGGTGGTACGCAGTTTTATGTAGAAATTCTGGCCAAACACGGCGTGCGCAAGGCACGCGATCCGGGCGCAGCGCCCACGGCGGGCGACTTTCTGGACGCCTGAAGCTGGGCCGCGGGCTGCGCTGCCGCTAGATGCGGCCAGCCAGTGCCCCCGCCTGCGCCAGCCAGCGTGCGCGGTGCGCGGGTGTGGAGCTGACCACTGGCCCCAATGACAAGGTCTTGCGCACCCGAATGCCACAAAACTCCAGCGTTGTCTTGCGCATCTGGTGGATCGCCGGCATGCGATAAAACCAGCGGAAGTACCAGGGCGGTGTGTCCATGGGCACCAGCAAATGCGCGGTGCGCCCCTTGAGCAGTGGCACCGGAAACGGTGACCCTGCGTTGAACTTGAAGGCATAGCCTGAGATGAAGGTGCGGTCCAGAAAACCCTTGAGCAGCGCCGGCACCCCGCCCCACCACACTGGAAACACCCAGGCCATGTGCTGCGCCCAGGCCATGCTGTCCTGCGCGGCCAGCAGGTCGGACTCCAGCGCCTGCTGGTGCGGGTTGCTGCCGTGCAGCAGCGGATCAAAGTTCAGGTCGGCCAGATGCAACGTACGCACCGTGTGGCCCGCAGCACGCGCAGCCGCGGCATAGGTGTCGGCCAGAGCTGCGCTGAAGGTGTTGTGGCCGGAGTGGCCCAGAATGACGAGGACGTTTTTGCCAGCGGGCAAGGACATGGTTGCAGTTCCGGTAGTGGAGGAACAGCAACCCTAAGTCTGCCCCTAGGGGCAGAGTCAAGCGCAGGCGGCCAGGGGCACAGGCAATTGCGTCCCGGTGCAGGCAGTAATTTCAGTCTGAATGGCCTGCAGCTGGGCATCCAGAGCCTGCAAGCGGGTCACCTCCAAGGCAATCTCGGTACGGCGCTGCCCGACCTGGCGCAACAACGCATCCCAATCAGGCTCCGCCGTGCGTCCCCGTAGCACGGGCACTACCTCGGCCAAGCGCAAGCCCATGGCCTGGGCCTGCTTGATCATGCGCACCAGCACCAGGTGCTGTTCGGTGTAGACGCGGTACTTGCCCAGGCGCTGCACGCGGCCCAGCAGCCCTAGTGATTCATAGAGACGGATGGCTTTGGCGCTGGCACCGCTCTCGGCGGCCAGTGCTCCGATGTACATCACTATCAGCGCCCCCCTGCCGCGCGCAGCAGCTCGGCCACATGCACCTGCTTGCGCGCCAAGGCGTGCCGCAAAGGGGTCACACCTTGGGCGTCGGCAAGGTTGACATCGGCCTTGGCAGCAATCAGCATGCGAACAATTTCTGCATGTGCCAGCCCACCATCGCCCAGGATCACGGCTTCCAGAAGCGCCGTCCATCCCAAGTTGTTGATGTGATCGACAGCAATACGGGTGGTGAGCAGCAGGCGTACCGTCTCCACATGGCCATAGTGGCAGGCCGGAATCAGGGCGGTGCCACCATAGCGGTTGGTGCTGGCCAGATCCGCCCCTGCGGTCAGGGTGAGCTGCACGATGTCGGTATAGCCGCTGGCACTGGCCAGCAAGAAGGCACTGTCTTGCTGTGCATCCTGCGCGTTGACATTGGCCCCACGCGACACCAGTAGGCGCACCACTTCCACATGCTTGCCTTGGGTTGCCGCCAGCACCGGGGTGGCATTGCCGCTGCGTTCCGTATTGGCGCGCGACTCGATGGGCGCTCCGCCGTCCAGCAACAGCAAGACCTTTCCCAGCTGTCCGCGCGCCGCCGCATCGACCAACTCTGGGCTGTTGCCCGTCAGGTGCACGGGTTGTGCCAATACGGTACTGCCCAGCAAACATAGGGCAGTGAGGGCGGCGTGGCGGCGGTTCAGCGTCATTCGGGGCAGTTCTCGGCAAGGCATGCAATGGTATGGGTAGTTGGATGGTCGAGTCATGGCATCAAGCCAGCATAGCGCGCCGCTTGCCAGCCTGTTTCGCACGGTATAGCGCCTGGTCAGCGGCCAATGCCAAGGTTTTGGTGTCCGCGCCATGGCGCGGAAACAGGGCCACACCCGCACTGGCCGACACCGGAGCCAACACCTCCGGGTAAGGCTCTGAAAGCGCCTGCACGATGCGCTCCGCGGTATCCATCGCAGCCACCTGGTCCACCTCGCTGAGCAAAAGGATGAATTCATCCCCGCCGATGCGAGCGACGACATCCGACGCACGGATGGCCGCCTGAATACGCTGCGCCACAGTCTTGAGGACTTCATCCCCCGCTGCGTGCCCCTGGGTGTCATTCACGGTCTTGAAGCCGTCCAAGTCAATGGCCACCACCGCCAGCATCTGGCCACGCCGACGGGCAAACGCCAGGTTGCGCTCCGCCACCTCGTCAAACAAGAGGCGGTTCGGCAACGCGGTTAGGGCATCGTGCTGGGCAAAAAATTTGACCTGCTTCATGGCCTGCGAGGCCTGCAACAAGGCAGCACCGACCGCCTCAGCCTCTTGAAAACGGATGCTAGGGACGACCACGTCTTCCCCATGGCTTAGGGCTTGGGCCGCGTCGTTGAGCTCCCGCACCGAGGCCAACACCCGCAGGGAAATGGTGCGCGCCAGCCATAACCCCAGCCCATAGGCCACCAAAATGCCGCCAATCACCCACCCCAAATGGGCCAGCAAGTCTTGCAGCAACACAGCCCTCGGTGCGCCCACCACGATGCGCCAGCGCCAGGATTTTGAGGTGACGTAAGCGGTAAAGACCGCTTCCCCGTCCTTGGTTTCAGACAGCAGGGTGTCGCTGTCGCGCAGAGCCATGGCGGCCAACAACTCGGGCACGGCGGGCTGGCCCAGGTAGCGCTGCACATCACGCGAGCGCGCCACAATCTGACCGCTGCTATCCAACACCGCCACCAACCAGCCAGGCGGGAGATGCTGATGGCCCAGCAGCGCCTGGATACGCACGGGGTCCAGACCGATGTTGAGGCTGTAGGCCACGTGTTCACCGAGCTTCACAGGCACACCCATGGCAACCGCCTGGCGGCGCGCCACCGGCCCCATGAACAGGTCGGTCAGAACGCTGCTCTGCTCGCTGAATACCCGCGCGAGCTGCGGTGGTGTGCCGACAACTGGCAAAGGCGAGCCCCAAGGACGCAAGGTGTTGAGCAACTGTCGTCCCTGCACGTCGGTCACGATGTAGTTGTAGGCCAGGCCTGCAGACAAGGTCTCGCTGGCGCGTTGGTGAAATCCCTGCAGGTCACCACGCGCCAATTCGGGTGCAGTGGCCATGGCTTTCAGGACCGACTCAATGGATGCCAGATCCCGTTCCAGATCTGCCAGGATGGACTGGCCCAGCAAGACCGTTTGTTGCTCGACTTGCGCGCGGCGCAACTGGTAGGTGGAGTAGGTAAGCAAGCCACTCACCAGCGTCGCAGGCATCACGCAGGCGAATACCAGAAGCCGCAAGTTGCTGCGCAACGAATACGGCCGATCCGACAGCTTGAAGAACAGCATGTAGTGTGTCCCTGACTCTTCTTATTCCCCGCCCCCGACACACTATCGCAGATGCAAGCGCAGCACGCAATTGCTTGCTTGTCTCGCGCCCTTCAAACCCAGGGCAACTGTTTGCGCAGCGCCACCGACACGATAAAAGCCAACACCAACAGGGCCGCCACCAGAGCCGACGCCCGCACAGCCCGCGTGCAGCCGCGCTTGAGTGCCACGCTGCCGAGGACGATGTACACCAACAGTGCCAGCACCTTGGCCGTCAGCCAGCCCTGCGCCAAGGGGTACTGGCCACTCCATACCGCCAAGCCGACAGCACTGAGCAACAGCACAGTGTCAATACCGTGTGGCAACACCCGCACCCAGCCCTGCTGCAGCCGGTGCGGGGCCCACAACATCCACCCGCCCCGCAGGGCAAACAAGCAGCCACTCAGCACAACACAGCTGACATGCAGATGTTTGAGCCAAAGGTAGGTATTCATACGATGAAAAGGCCGCCAAGGACCACATGCTTACTCCTCAAATGATAGTAGGACGCATTGCCGGCACGGCCCTGCCAGGGCCAAGGCCCAAAAAAAATCAAAAAAAACTTACCCAAAAATCGTGGAGACAACGCTGTGGATAACCACCAGAACAAGCGGCCAAAACCGCGCTGGCCGTGGCTTGCCACACGGCGCCTATTTTTTAGGCATATCGCTGCATACTGGGAAAGCAGGATGTGCATTTTGTCAATGGAGGAAAAAACTGTGCTAGCAAAAATGGACAATCCGTGAAAACCCGGAAATCGTTTTCCAGGCCACCGAAGTTGCACCCGAAAACTGTGCGTGACTTTGTGGATAACTATGTTCACAAGCAGCAAAACCCGCGCCAACAGGGGCTTTGCCAAGGGTGCCTGCAAAATGACCACGGCGGGAACTTCCCCGGCTCAGGCACACTCCACCCACGCTGTGCCCTGTCAAGCCGGGCCATTTCCCTATTTCTCCACATTCACCATGCCAAAAGCCACGTCCCAGTCCCCCGCCCAACGCCAACGCTTGCACCTGCTGGCCCTGCCCCTGGTGGCCGCAGTCGCCGGGCTGGCAGCCTGCTCCAAAACAGAGGAAGCTGCCACAACAGCTCCCGCCGCCAGCGCCCTGCCGCCCACACAGGCCTATGAAAAAGTGGCCACCACCGGCAAAGGGTTCACCGTGGGCGCTTTGATGAGCGCCAACCCGGTGTTTGTTCTGTTCGACCCCCAATGCCCGCACTGCGGCCACCTGTGGCAAACCTCGCAGCCCCTGCTAGGCAAGGTCAAATTCGTTTGGGTGCCCGTGTCCTTCATCAACGGCAAGAGTGCCCCCCAAGGGGCCGCGATCCTGGCAGCCGGCAACCCGGCCGAATTCATGACAGCCCACGAGGCCTCCCTGCTGGCCGGCACGGGTGGCGCTCCCTTGCCCGCCAGCATGTCGCCTGAGCACGAGGCCACCATCAAGGCCAACACCGAGCTGTTCAACAGCCTGAAGGTTGAGTCCGTACCCTACATCCTGGCCAAGAACCTCAAGACCGGCACGGTGGTGACCAATGCGGGCGCCATGGAAACTGCGGCGCTGGCCGAGTTCCTGGGGGTATAAACCCTGAGCAGGGCATTTTTGCTATGTTTTTGCTAGCTGCTTGCGCATAATCTACGGGGGCTTAGGCCCCTTTTTTATGGATTTTCGGGAGACAGTATGCGACGCAAGATAGGCATGGCAATCGCCGTGGTGGCGGCACTGGGTTTGGGGGTGTTCTTCACCCTGCCTCGCATCGTGGACCAGCGCCTGAACCGTGTGGCCCTGACTGGCCCGCACAGCGCCAACGCGCAAGCCACCGCCCTGCACAACACCCTGTTTGTGGCGGACCTGCACGACGATGCGCTCTTGTGGTCGCGCGACCTGCTCAAACGCTACGAATACGGCCACACCGACCTGCCCCGCCTGCAGGAGGGCAAGGTCAGCCTGCAGGTCTTCAGCACGGTGACCAAAAGCCCCAAGGGCCTGAACTTCGAACGCAACGCGGGCGACACCGACAGCCTTAACGCCCTGGTGATGGCCCAACGCTGGCCAGTGCGGACCTGGGATAGCCTGCTACAGCGTGCCCTGTACCAGAGTGAAAAGCTGCACGCCGCCGCAGCCGGCAGTGCAGGTGCCATGCGGATCGTGCGCACCCAGGCCGGCCTGGCAGCGCTGACTCAGGGCAAGCCGCCTGCCAGCGGCACACTCATTGCGCTGCTGGCCACTGAAGGGCTGCACCCGCTGGAGGGCAAGCTGGAGAATGTGGACACGCTGTTTGAGGCGGGCTTTCGCATCATGGGGTTGACACACTTCTTTGACAACGAAGTCGGCGGCTCGGCCCACGGCTTGGAGAAAGGCGGGCTGACGCCTTTTGGCAAACAGGTCATCGCCAAACTGCAAGAAAAAAGCATCTTGGTGGACTTGGCCCACGCCTCGCCCAAGGTGATTGACGACGTACTGGCGATGACAAAGCGCCCGGTGCTGGTGTCCCACACGGGCGTGCAGGGCACCTGCCCCGGCCCGCGCAACCTCAGCGACCGCCACATCAAGGCGATTGCAGCCACGGGAGGTGTGATGGGCATTGGCTACTTTGAAGGTGCGGTCTGCGACCTAAGCACGGAGGCCATCGTGAAGGCCATCCGTTACACCGCCAACCTGGTGGGCGTGCAGCATGTGGCCTTAGGGTCAGACTTTGACGGTGCCACCAGCACCGCCTTTGACACCACGGGACTGGTGCGCATCACCCAGGGTCTGCTGGAGGCCGGTTTCTCTGAGGGTGATGTGGCCGCCATCATGGGTGGCAACGTGCTGCGTCTGCTGCAGGCTCAGCTGCCTGCGGTCTGAGGCAGAGAGCTCGCTTTTTTGGACACCCACTCATTTTTAACACCCACTCGCCCCGCCCCTCGCCCCGTCGGCGAGGGGAGCCTTTGACAGCCATATGTTGTTGTTTTACGCCGAGTACGGGCTAAGTGCGTAGGGTTGCCACTGGGTGGGTACGCCACGGCCAGTGCCAACAGTTGGAGCAAATGCAAAGGTGCAGGCGAGGAGCCACTGGCGGGCACGGCCGCCAGCGTGGGCGCACAGCGCTCGCCGAAGTCCCACAACCGCAGGTGCGGGCCGTAGCGTGAAGTAACAGTGGCAGCGCACCGCGCGTAACCCGTATCCGGCGCGAAGAAGCCAAATGAGGCTCCCCCTTTCCACCCCGGCGGGGGTGGAAAGGGGGCTGGGGGGATAGGGGGGGGAACGCCGGGACTGAAAGACAGAAACCTCAAAGAACTGCATACCGCCCCGGCCGGTGGTTGATGGCAATGAACAAATTCATCACCACCGCCGCCAGCACCGAATAGGCCACGCGCACCGGGTCTACCACGGTGAGGGCCAACAGCACGATCGTACAGTCCATGCCCATCTGCACCACACCCGCACGCCAGCCACGCGATTGCTGCAGGTACAGCGAGACAATGGTGGCACCGCCTAGGCTGGCACGGTGCCGGGCCAAAAACAGGCAGCCCGACCCCAGCAGCAGACCGCCCAGTACGGCGGCATACGCCGGGTGTAGGCGCTCGATGGCAAACAGGCGCGGCGACCACTCGGCCATGGCCGACAAAAAGCTGATGGCCACAAAGGTCTTGAGCGTGAACTCGCGCCCCATGCGGCGCCATGCAAACCAATAGAACGGCAGATTGATCAGGAAAAACAGCTTGCCCAGGCTCACGCCCGTGGCGTAGTGCAACACAAATGCTGCGCCGGCCGTCCCCCCCGTGAGCAAGCCCGCTTGGGCAAACAGGATCAGCGCCAGGCTGACAAACAGGGTGCCAGTGAAGATGGCTTGCGCATCTTCAAACAGCGTGTGGGTGTGCACCGGGGCGGTGAGCGGATTCATATCGGCCATAGAGCAAGCATTGTGCCGCCCTACGGCTCACCAACTCGCCGGGTCGACCCTGAAAAAGCCGCGCAACTCCGCATACACCTGCGGGTACTCGGCTGCAAGTAACGGGCCTTGCTCAAAAAACACCTCCGTCACCACGGCAAAAAACTCCGCCGGATCTTGCGCACCGTAGTGGTTCAGCAGCCCCTGCTCCCCCATGAAGACCTGTTGCCGCAAGTGCTCGTAGGCGTCTTCAAACACCTGCTGCCAGCGCGCGGCGTTGTAGCGCGCATCGCCCAGCACCGGCAACGGCGCCCCCACAGCGCGGCCATTTTCCTGGTCGAGCTGGTGGGCAAATTCATGGATCACCACATTGCGGCCGTCATCGGGCGTGGCGGAACCCTCCAGCGTGTCCTGCCAGGACAGAACCACCTGTCCCTCGCCCCAGGATTCGCCAGCCAACGCTTCGCGCTGCTCCAGCTGCACGCCCGCAGCATCGGTGTGGCGGCGGTTCACCACAAAGGCGCCGGGGTACATCAGGATTTGCCGCACCTTGGGAAAGTACCCAGCAGCGTCGGGCCGGTTGAGCAGCAGCAGACAGGCATTGGCCGCCACCACCACCCGCATCTCCTCGCTTACCTCTAGGCCAGCGCAGCCAATAAACGTTTTTTCGGCCACAAACACCTGCATGTGCTGCTTGAGTTGCAGCTGCAGGTCGGCCGGCAAACGGGCCACCAGGGGCACGCGGCGGCGCAGCAGCGTGCGCCAGTGTTTGGGGAAAGGCTGCGCCTGCAGCCGGCGGCGCTGGCGGCGCTGCCACCAGGGGTAGCCCAGCAGCCAGGCCAAGAGCCCAACCGCAGCCAGGCAAAACACAACAAAGGCCACAGGGCTCCCATCCAATGCGTTGCAGGAACGCCGTAGCTGGAGGCCCCAAGGCCTTTTTCAAGCGATGAGTGCGCTCTATCGCGTGACCAGCACCGGCACCGGGCTCTCGGCCACCACCTTGGTGGCCACGCTGCCCAGCATGAGCCTAACGATACCGGTTCTGCCATGGGAGCCCAGCACGATCAGGTCGGCCCCGACCTCGGTCGCCGTTTGCACGATGCCGCTGGCCGCAGTCACGCCTTCCACCAGTTTCACCTGCAGGGCCACCACAGAGCCCCCCTCTCGGCACTGGGCTTCGGCCTGCGCGTGGGCCTGGGCCGCCAACTCTTGGGACGCGGCCGCGTAGGCCTGGTAGCCCAAGGGATTGGCCTCGCCCACACCCAAGTAGGGGTAGGGGTCGGCCACGTACACCGCAGTGAGCTGAGCACCATGCGCACGGGCCAAGCCCACCGCCAGGGTGCCTGCATGGGCCGATGCGGTGGAGCCGTCGGTCGCCAGAAGAATGTGTTTGAACATACGCACCTCACCTTCCAAGAAGTAAACCAGCCTCCATGTTGCGCGTGGGCTGCGCTACAGTCGTTGATATAGATCACGTGCGCCATAGATGCAAGCCGGACCCTTGTTTTGCTATATTTTTTATAGCTATTCGCGCACATTCCACATGGCCAAAAGCCTCATTTGACTCAAAAACCATGCAACTCACACCCACTTGGCGCCTGGCATTGGGCGCAGCCTTGCTGGTCAGCACCAGCGCTGCCCTGGCCGTGCAGGACTGCGAATTCAACGGCAAATCCATCAACACTAACAATGGTGCCGAGACCGCGGGCAAGAGCGGCATGGTGCGCTGCAAGGACCGCGACAGTGGCCTGGTGGAGCGCGAGTACGAACTGCGCAACGGAGACTCCGTGGGCTTGTCGCGCTACTTCCGCAACGGCAAGCTGGCCAAGGAGTTCACCATCACCGCCAACGGCCCGCACGAAGGCCTGGAACGCGAGTGGGCAGCCAATGGCCAACTGGTGCTGGAATTCACCAACGTCAAGGGCAACGCACGCGGCCTGCGCCGCAGCTGGTATGAGGACGGCAGCCCCAAAACGGTGGAATGGGTGGCGGACACCGAGCGCGAGGGCGCCAGTGCCCAGTTCACGCCCGGCAAGCAACTCGCCAGCCTGCGCTGCGGCCCCAAGCCTTTGCTGGCCCCACATGTGGATGACGCCGCACTGTGTGGTTTTGGCGGCAGTGCCAGCACGGTATCCACCTACAGCAGCAGCGGCAAGCTGCGTGGCACCCAAACCCTGCTGGGTGGGGTGGTGCAAAAACAGGCTGTGCTGATGGACAACGGCCAACCACAGGAAGAAATGGAACGCCGAGGCAGCCAGCGCACCGAACGTTTTTTCGCCGAAGACGGTGGCAAGCGCCGCGAGAAGGTCTGGAACGAGACCGACAGACCTGCGGCACTGGTGCGCGACTCGGAGTACCACGCCAGCGGCACCTTGGTGCGTGAGCGCCTGTACGCGCTGGTGGATGCGGGTGGACGCAAGCGCAGCCGCCTGGCCAGCGAGGCCACCTTCTACCTGAATGGCCAACCCAAGAGCAAAGACATCTACACCCAAGAGGGCAACACCGAGCTGCGCGACAGCCAGCGCTTCAGTGACAAAGGCACGCTGCGTGCCCAAGGGCGGTATGCACTGGAAGTTCGTTACGGTGAGCGCGCCACGGGCGTGCACAAGTTCTTCTTTGACAGCGGCCAGCCCGAACTGGAAGAGCACTACGACGGCCAAGGCAACGTGAAACGCCAGCGCGAGTGGGACGAATCGGGCAAGCTGCTCCGAGACGACGCCCTGTTTGAAGACGGTTCCCGCAAGGCCTACACACGCTGAGACACTGTCACACAAGCGGACTACACTGGGGAGCAAGAGGAAGACAAGGCACACGAGGCCCCCCATGATTCGGTCGTTGAGACAACTGCTGGTTGCGCTGCTGTTGGCCTGCCCCTTGTGGGCCCAGGCCGAGACAATGCGTTATGTCTACCCGCCTCCCGAGAGTGGGTCTGACACGCGGCTGAACTACTACTGGGAACTGCTGCAAGCCGCCCTGGACGAAACCATGCCCCAGTGGGGCCCCTACGTGCTGCAGGCCAGCCCCAAGGTCATGAATGCCGGGCGGGCCGAATTACTGCTCAGCACTGCCACCGACATCAGCGTCATGGCCCGCACCACCAGCATCGCCCGTGAACATACACTGCGCCCCATCCGTATCCCGCTGGACAAAGGACTGACGGGCTACCGCCTATTCCTCATCAAGTCCGACACCCAGGCCTGGGCCGACCCAGTACGCACATTGCCCCAATTGCAGGCCCTGTCCATCGGCCAGGGCGCCACTTGGGTCGACAGCGACATCCTGCGCGCCAACGGTTTTCAAGTGGTTACCGCGCCGACTTACGAGCTGTTGCTGCCGATGCTGGACTCTGGCCGCTTCGACCTATTCTCACGCGGGGTCAACGAAATCAGCCAAGAGCTGGCTGTGGGCCGCCGGACCTATCCCGCGCTGGCGATTGAACGCAAGCTGTTGCTCTACTCCCCCTTGCCGCGTTACTTCTTCTTCCCCCGTACCCCGGAGGGAGAGCGGCTCGCCCAACGGGCCGAAGCGGGTCTGCGCGTGCTAATCAAGAACGGCAAGTTCGAGCGGCGCTACCAGGCCTTCAAAAAATCCATCCTCAGCGACATCAGCCTCGGAGGGCGGCGCATCTTCAGCATTCCCAATCCCCTACTGCCCAAAGACACGCCGCTGGCCGATCGCAGCCTGTGGGACACGCTGGAGCCAGAGTTGCGCGCCAAACCGTGAGCGCCGCCCATGCGCCCCCGCGCCGCTATATGATGGCGACCACACACAGAGGGCCCCAGGCCCCACCCACTTTCAAGGAGGATCCCGCGCATGCAACATGCAGACACAGCCACGTCTGGCACCCACTCCCTGGACGCACCTGACACCCAGGTGCAAGTCCCTCCCTCGACCCACCAGATCAGCATCGCCTTCACCGGCTCCGGCAGCGAGTACTTCCGCATCTGGATCGTCAACCTCTTGCTGATGCTGGTCACGCTGGGCATCTACTTCCCCTGGGCCAAGGCTCGGCGCTTGCGCTACTTCATGGGCAACACCCTGGTGGGGGGCCAGCCCCTGGGCTTTCATGGCGACCCGAAAAAGATGTTCAAGGGTTATGCCCTGGTTGGCATCTTGTTCATTCTGTATTCGGTGGCAGGTGAGTTCTCCAACATAGCGGGCCTGGTGGCCCTGGTGCTGGTAGCGGGTCTGTGGCCCGCCTTGTTCAAATCATCGATGCAGTTCCGCCTGGCCAACACCAGCTGGCGTGGCCTGCGGTTCCGGTTTACCGGTGATCTGCCGGGCGCCTACCGGGCCATGCTGCCGCTGTTCCTGCCCGGCCTGGTCCTGGTCGGCGGGCTCACATTGGTGAGCGATGAAGCCGCGCCCCCAGCCTGGTTTGGCTTCCTGGCCTTGGGCGTCATGTTCACCACACTGGCCATTGCACCTTGGCTGATGTGGAACCTCAAGCAATATCAACACAACCACTACAGCCTGGGCCATCTGCAAACCACCTTCCGTGCCACAGTGGGATCGTTTTACCTGCTCACACTCAAGGTGATCGGCATCTGGCTGCTGGCCGTTGTCCTGCCCGTGGGCATTCTGTTTGGTGTGGCCTCCGGACTCGAGGGGCTGGAGGGGCTGCGGAATCAAACCGGTATCTGGATGATTGCTGCAGCGCTCCTGCCCGCCTTGCTGCTCATGCTGGCCGTGCTGGTGTGCATCAAGCCTTACGCCATCGCACGCTTGCAAAACCTGGTGTGGACCAAAACCGGCAATACCGAGCTCCGGTTTGTGAGCCAACTGCGTGTGCGCTCCCTGCTCTGGGTCTCTCTCAAAAATTGGGTGCTGGTCGTCATTACCTTGGGGCTGTACTGGCCTTTTGCGGCGGTGGCTTTGGCGCGGGTGCGACTGGAGGCGGTAAGCATCAAGTCGCGTGCCAACCCAGACCTGCTGGTTGCGCAAGTACAGCCGCGCGAGGGGGATGCCGCTGGAGACGCGGCCGGCGACTTCTTTGGCCTGGATGTGGGGCTCTAAGCCGTGCACCACAGCGGCAGCACCCTGGCTGCCACCTACTTCGATGGCCGCAGCGCACGCGCCCAGCCGGTGACGCTGCAGCTGCTGGGCGAGGGCCGGCAACGCCGCCTGCACATTGTGGGCGAGGGCGTGGACCTGCAGGTCCCCGCCCACCAGGTGCAGTGGCCCGAGCGCACGCGCCATGGCCAGCGTCTGGCCCATCTTGCCAGCGGCGGCCACGTGCAATGTGACGACGGGCTGGCTTGGGACACCTGGATGCAAAGTCAGGGACTGAACGAGTCTCTGGTCGTGAAGATGCAGCAAAGCTGGCGTTGGGTGGCAGGCAGCGTAGCGGTGCTGGCTGCACTGGCAGTGGCACTGCAACTGTGGGGGCTTCCCCTGTTGGCGCGTGCGGTAGTGGCCGCGACACCGCCGGGCATCGAACAAAGTCTGGGCGAGAGCACCCTGGCGGCGGTGGACCAAGCCCTGATGTTGCCCAGCAAACTGCCATTGGCCGAGCAGGCCCGCATTACCCAGGCATTTGCCGACGCCGTGGCGCGGCAAAACAGCGCAGACCCACAACCATGGCGGCTCGTGTTTCGACAAAGCAAGATAGGCCCCAATGCGCTGGCCCTGCCAGGTGGCACCATCATCATGACCGACGAGATGGTCGCCTTGGTGAATGCCGACACCCGGGTACTGACGGCCGTGCTGGCCCATGAGCTGGGCCATGTGCAGCAGCGCCATGGCCTGCGCATGCTGGTGCAGGCCACGGTGCTGGGGGCACTGGGGGCGGTGGTGCTGGGCGACTTCAGCACCTTGCTGGCAGCGGTGCCTGCCCTTCTGGGCCAAGCCCACTACTCCCGCGAAGCCGAACGCGAGGCGGATGCCCATGCAGTACAGGTACTCAAGGCAGCGGGCCTGTCGCCCCTGCACATGGTGACGCTGTTTGAAGCACTGGACCAAGAGCGCCAAAAGAAAACACGCGAGACCTCGGGCTCCAAGCCGTCAAAAGACGATACCGCCGACGAAGACAGCCCCTCCTGGCTCGGCATCGCCTTTGCCTCACACCCGTCCGATGCCGACCGTATTGCATTCTTTCGGGCTGCAGCCCAATAGAAGTGGGCGCAAGCAGCTATCAATTCAATAGCAAATCCATGAGCCAACACAGCTTCTATGTCCATGACACCGAGGTGTATCTGGAGGGCCGTGGCAGCCACACGATCGTCATGCTGCACGGCTGGCCCGACACCTACCGCCTGTGGGATGGCATGGTGGCCGCACTGGCCCCGCAGTACCGCTGCGTGCGTTTCACGCTGCCCGGTTTTGACAACCCGACCCACGGCCCGAACCGCAGCCTGGCGCAGATGACGACCCACTTGCGCGCCATTCTGGACACCGTCAGCCCCGGCCAGCCCGTCACCCTGCTGCTGCACGACTGGGGCTGCGTGTTCGGCTACGAGCTCGCCATGCGCCACCCCGACCGGGTGGCAAGCATCGTGGGCATCGATATTGGCGACCACAACAGCGGTGCCTACCTGCGCGCCCTCAGCGGCAAACAGAAGCTGCAAGTCCTGGCCTACCAGCTCTGGCTGGCCACAGCCTGGGGACTGGGCATGCTGGGGGCCGAGGGCTTGGCCGACCGCATGACGCAGCACATGGCCCGCAGACTCCACTGCCCGGCGGCACCGCAGGCCATCCATTGGCGCATGAACCGCCCCTACGCCATGGCCTGGCTGGGCGCGGCTGGCGGCCTGCGCCACACCCTGCCCGTGCGGCCACAGTGCCCCCTGTTTTACGCCTACGGTACGCACAAACCCTTTATGTTCCACTCACCCCACTGGCTGGAAACCCTGGCCCGCAATCCCGCCAATGTAGCCCTGGGCTTTCGCAGCGGCCACTGGGTGATGCTGGACCAGGCCGAGGCGCTGCAGGCCGCGGTGCGGGACTGGCTTGAAAGCCTGAAGAAGCTCCCCAGCTAAAGGGCATGACCGACGCCCTGCACATTGTTTGCCCCCACTGCCACACCACCAACCGCGTGCAACACGCCCAACTGGGCAGTGCGCCCGACTGCGGCAGCTGCAAAAAACCCTTGTTTGTAGCCCAGCCCGTGGCGCTGGACGAAGCGGCTTTTGACAAACACATCGCCCGCAGCCACATCCCGGTGCTGGTCGATTTTTGGGCCCCATGGTGCGGGCCCTGCCGACAAATGGCACCGGCCTTTGCCCAGGCCGCAGCCCAGCTGGAGCCCCAGCTGCGCCTGGCCAAGGTCGACACCGAAGCGGTGACCAATCTGGCCAGGCGTTTTCAGATCCGCAGTATTCCGACCCTGGCGCTATTCGCCGGTGGCCGTGAGATTGCACGCCAGCCGGGTGCCATGGGCACGGCCGACATCGTGCGCTGGGCACGCAGCCACCTGGGCCGCTGAGGCGTTTCAGAACAGCGAGAGATTGGGTGCCACCAGCGGGCGTCGCTCCAGCGGAGCCGCAGCAGCCACCAAGTCTTCAGCTGGCGCCGCGCGCATAAAGTCCATGGCCTGCTGCGGGCTGGCCTGCAACCATTCTGCGTAGTGTGCGGGCGGCACGATCACCGGCATGCGTTTTTCCTCGTCAGGCCGGTGCATGCGGCCCATCACAGCATGGCCATCGGCATTCACTGTAAGCACGGTGAAGCTGCCCTGCACACTGCCCGTCGCCGGATCGGTCCAGCGGTCCCACAGGCCCGCCACAGCAAAGGGCGCTCCGTCCGCTCGCGCAATGCGCCATCGCGTGGGGCGGCCGCCGTTTGCTGGCGCGTCTTCCCAGCTGGGTTCAAAAAAGCACTGCATGGGCACCAGCACCCACTGGCGGGCGGCCCAAGCGGCCCGAAAGCTGGGTTTGCCGGCTGCGGTTTCGCTGCGTGCGTTGTAGGTCTTGCGGCTGATGTCGCGGGCCTGCGCAGCATCGGTACACCAATGTGGAATCAAACCAAACTGTGCGGGGCGCAATACTGCGAACCCGTCCACTGGGGCGCCGCGGCGCAACACCACGGGTGCGCTGTAGCCCGGAAAAACCTCCGACACGTGCGCCAAGGCAGGCGTATCCGCCGGGGCCGCCAATGCACCTAAACGCGCCTCCAGATACGCGGCTTTGGCAGAGGGAACGTAATTGGTACACATGACCGCCGCTCAGATTGCTATCAACAGAGGAGCTATTCGCGCAGTATCCACGGAACCCAGAGGCCTATTTGGCTCTATTCCTCGACCCCGGCATCCGCCACGCGCGGTGGGCGGGGGACCTTCTTGAAACGGATCTTGCGGTCCAGCTCGATCGCGTCCTTCTTGAGCTGGCGCTCGGCGTCCAGCTTCTGGCCGGCGGCCAGCCAGTCGGCAAACTCGGTGGGGGTTTCCAGCGTCATACGGCCGATGGCGCAAGCGCGGAAGTCATGGATCACGATCTCGGCCGCCTTTTGCAGGTTGATCTTGCCGCCGCTCTGCAGCGCACCGCGCTTGCGGCCAATGGCGTCGAGTAGTTGCTCGTCCGTCATGTCGGCCACACCGGTGAGCTTGTAGCGCACCTGCAGCGGCTCGGCGTAGTGCTGGCGCAGGTAGTCCAGCAGTTCGAGCGCCACCTCTTCTTCGTCAAACGCGTTCTTGCCAATGGCGCCGCTGGCTGCCAAGTTGTAGCCGCTCTTGGCCACGATGATGCGCGGCCACAGTACGCCGGGCGTGTCGTAGAGGTAAAAGTCGTCGGCGATGGTGATGCGCTGTTCCAGCTTGGTCACACCGGCCTCGTCGCCGGTCTTGGCAGCGCGCTTACCTTTCAAGGTGTTGATGAGGGTGGACTTGCCAACGTTGGGAATGCCACAAATCAGCACCCGCATAGGCTTGGCCATGCCGCCGCGGTTGGGGGCCAACTCGTGGCAGGCGGCGACCAAGGCTTTGGCCGGCGTGGTCATGCTGGCATCCAGCGGGAGCGCGCGCACGCCGGGCATGGCGTTGTAGTGCGTCAACCAGAGTGCCGTGCGTGCGGGATCGGCCAGGTCTTGCTTATTGAGCACCTTGAGCGCAGGCTTGCCTGCGGTCATCTCGGCCAGCATGGGGTTGGCGCTCGATCCGGGCAGGCGCGCGTCGAGCAGCTCGATCACCACGTCGATCGCCTTGATGCGCTCCTGGATCGCCTTGCGGGTCAGGTGCATATGCCCCGGGAACCACTGAATTGCCATGCCTTATCGTCTTTCTGCCTGTGCGCTAAACCCTGCATTGTCCGGCATGTGGCACTCCACCATCTCTTAGGCGTGCGCCTCTAGGAAAGACGCAGGATTTAAGGTGCCTTCACTAGGAGGGCTTCGGAGAATGCAAGGCACTGGTTTTTCATTCATCCACTTTGCAGGAGTTTTCCATGGCCAACAAGAAACTATCCACCGTGACCAACGAACTGATCGCGTCTTATGGCAACACTGCCAAGAATGTGATCAACGCCTACCGCGTGGGCAATGCCCGTGCTGTAGGTTATGTCGACCAGTCCTGGGCCGCCGCCGTCAAGAAGGCAGGCAACCGCATCAGCGCCGAAGTGCGTACCAACGCCGTTGCCGCCCAGAAAAAGGTCACCGCCCTCTACACCCATGGCGTGACCCTGACCACCGACAGTGCCGACAGCGCCGTCAACAAGGCCGTGGAACTGGCTGGCAAAGGCCTGGAACAAGTGGCAGCCAACGCCAACCGCTTTGAAAAGAGCACAGGCCTTACCACCCTGAACACCATCGCCGTGGCGGCTGTGCCGGCAGCCGTGGCGGTCAGCCATGTAGCGGCCAAGCTGGAAGCCCAAAGCGATGCGCTGGTGAGCAAGATTGCTGGCTCCAAGGTGAAAGCCAAGGCGGCAACTGCCAAACGCGCAGTGGCCAAGAAAGTGGCCCGCGTTCGCAAAGCAGCCTGAGCCCCCGGCGCCAGACGGCGCTGCGAACAGGCACACAGCGCCAGCTCCGCAAGGAGCCGGCGTTTTTTTATGCGCCCAGCACGCGCCGGGCCACCTCGGTATAGACCGGAATCCCGAACAAAATGTTGAGCGGAAATGTGAGCCCCAGCGACATGCCAAAGTACAGGGAGGGATTTGCCTCAGGAATGGTCTGGCGCACCACGGCGGGCACCGCGATGTACGACGCGCTGGCCGCCAGCACCATCAAAAGCGCGGTGTTGCCCACCGACATGGCCAAGGCCCAGCCCAGCAAAAGTGCCAAACCGGCGTGCGCCAGAGGTGCCACCACCGCGTACACCAGCAGCCAGGCAGACTGGCCCCTCAGGCCGCCCATGTTGCGGGCCGCTTGCAAGCCCATATCGAGCAGGAAGAAGGCCAGCATGCCTTTGAACAAGTCCACCGAGAAGGGTTTCATCACGGCCTCGCCTGCCGCACCAGTGGCCATGCCAATGGCCATGGCCCCCAACAACAGGAGCTGCGCACCGTCCGTCAGCGATTCATGCAACACGCGGCGCAAGGTGCCCGGCACCGGCATGGCGCCTGCGGCAGACTGCCGGCGCACATAGCTGGCCAAAACCACTGCCATTACTATGGCCGGCGACTCCATCAGTGCCATGGCAGCGGCCATGTGCCCACCATACGCCACACCCAGGTTGTCCAGATGCTGCACGGCCGTGATGAAGGTCACGGCACTGACTGAGCCGTAGGTGGCTGCCACCGCCGCCGCATCAAACCCATTGAGGAAGCGGCGCAACAAATAGTAGGCAAGGGCAGGAATGGCAAAGGCCAGGGCCAGTGCGGCCCCCAGGGTGATGGCCACCTCCGCGTTGAAGCCCGACTTGGCCAAGGCAAACCCGCCTTTGAGGCCCAGGGCCATCAGCAGGTACAGCGACAAAAAACGCGAGATGGGGTGCGGAATGTCCAGGTTGGACTTGAGCAGCCCCGCAGCCATGCCAAAGACAAAAAACAGAATGGCCGGATCGAGAAAACCTCCCATGTGCACCTCGTGTGTGAATGACGGGAGAAGGTAATGTCTTTTATGTTTCTGATAAAGCAGATAATTGATGAACAACACTTCTGCTTTTACAGAATATGCTTCCTCCCTTCAGCTACCGGCACTTGTACTATTTTTGGGTGGTGGCCAAGGAGGGCGGCATGTCCCGCGCCGCAGAGCGACTGGGCACTGCCGTGCAAACTGTGAGCACCCAGGTCCGTGAGTTGGAACGCGCGCTGGGGCATGTGCTGCTCAAACCCGCGGGGCGCGGCCTGGAACTGACGGAGGCTGGCAAAGCCGCCCTGCAACGGGCAGACCAGATCTTTCAACTGGGCGAGGAACTGCCCGCGCTGGTGCGTGCCGCGGGCACCGAGCCCGGCATGCGCCTGGCCTTGGGCATCGCCGACAGCCTGCCCAAGCTGGTGATTCACCGCTTGCTGGCGCCCATCGAACACGAGTCCAAGCTCCGGCTTGTCTGCCACCAGAATGCGTGGGAGGCCCTGCTGGCCGATTTGGCCCTGCACAAGCTGGACCTGGTGCTGGCCGACCAACCGGCCCCCACCAACCCCAATATCAAGCTTTACAGCCATCCACTTGGCGCATCACCCTTGTCGTGGTACGCCACACCGGCGCTGGCCAGCAAGGCACGCAAGACGTTTCCCGCCAGCCTGGCAGAACTGCCCGTATTGCTGCCCACCCACCATTCGGCCGTGCGCGCGCGTCTGGACCAGTGGTTTGAGCAGCACGGGCTACGGCCCCAGGTACGCGGAGAGTTTGAAGACAGTGCCTTGCTCAAGACCTTTGGGGCCAGCGGCATGGGCATTTTCCCGGCGGCAGACTGGGTGCATGCCGACATCCTGGCGCACTACAAGGTACAAAGAATCGGGCCGTGTGAGGGTGTGCAACAGCACTTCTTTGCCATCGGCACCCAAAAGAAAGTGCAGCACCCGCTGGTGCTGCGCTTGCTGCAGCAAGACGCCACTTAGGCAGCTTTGATGGCTCGCGCCTGCAAACGATGCGGCGCCAGGTATTCCTTCAGGTACACCTCAAACGGCATGGTGTCGGCCGCCTCGATGGCACGCTGTGCGTCCCATGACGCTTGCGACTCCTGGGCAAAGCGTGCAGCGACCTCAGGCGCCAACGGAGCCTGCAACATGGCCGCCCGCGTTTGCTCAGACTGCGCACGCGCAAAAGCCACAAAGGAACCTTCGTGTTGCTCGGTGATGGCACGCAACACGCGCGCCGAGGGCAAGGTGTCAGGGTGCTGCAATGCGTGCTGCGCGGCTTGCACGGCGCGGCTGTAGGCGTCGGTGCCATGGGCGGCATCCAGCGCTTGGGCAATGCCCACCATGCCGTCCACAAGCTCTTGGCCCCAGCTGGTCAGGGTGACCTGGGCATCGCCACGTTCCAGCAGCAAGCCAGGCTCGCGGCCGCGTTCGGCCACTGCGTGCTGGTTGCGCCCCACGGCAGCAATTTCCTGCGGTGAGTCATCCGGGCTGGCGGTGGAGAGGCAGTGCAGCAAGAACACGTCCAGGAAGCGCATGGTCTGGCTGTTGATACCTACCACTTCAAACGGGTCCAGGTCCATCAAGCGCACCTCCACATATTCCACGCCACGCTCACGCAGCGCATGCAGCGGGCGCTCGCCCGCAAAGGTCACGCGCTTGGGGCGGATGGTGCCGTAAAACTCGTTTTCGATCTGCAGCAGCGTGGTCGCCAATTGCTTGTAGACGCCATCGGCACCCCGCACGCCCACGGCCTCGTAGGGTGCGTAGGGTTGGGTCAGCGCGTTGTGCAGCGAGTGGGCGTAGCCCTCCAGGCTGTTGTAGCTCACGGCCAGAGAGGCCTGCGCATCACTCTGGTAGCCCAAGCGGCCCATGCGCAGCGAGGTGGCATAGGGCAGATACATGGTGCCTTCGCTCAGCGGCTGGAGCTGGTGCTGGCGGCCCGCCACAAACGAAGAGCACACCGCAGGCGAAGCGCCAAACAAATACAGCAACAAAAACGCGTGGCGGCGGAAGTTGCGGATCAAGCCAAAGTACTGCTCGCTGCTGACATCGGGCAGCGACCAGTTGTAGTGGATGCCCGAAATGGTTTGCATGCGCCGGCCATAGCGGTGACCCAAGCCACGGCGGTACACAGTCTTGGACTGCGCCACATTGGACGAGCCGTACTGGCCCAGGGGAATCTCGTCATCACCCGGCAGACAACAGGGCATGCTGGACACCCAAAGCCGCTCATCGCCCATGGCGCCCAAGGTGAACTGCTGCACATCGGCCAATTCCTGCAGGCATACCTCGGGGTCGGCATGCACACCCGTGATCAGCTCCACCTGCGATTCGCTGAAATCGGTGGTGATATGGGGGTGCGTCAAGGCCGAGCCCAGCGCCTGGGGGTGCGAGGTCAGGGCCAACATGCCGCTGGGCAGCGCGCGCAGGCTTTCCTTCTCCACTCCCCGGCGGATACCGCGCAAACGTTCTGCGGTCAGGGCGCTCAGGGCCGTTTCTCTACTGTCCATGCCTAGGGGCCCTTCCATTTTTCTTCGGGGCGCAAAGTTACCACAGGCCGGCATTTGCTGCAGGCGGCGGGTTGACTTTGCGGTTCAGAAGTAGCTTGGGACGACCGGCCAAATTTCAACGGTGCAGCCGGGCGGCTGGTGAATAATGCCCCCGTGGAAACCTCCGAACTGATGGTCTGGTCCTGCATGCTCGGCGGCCTGTTGACACTGGCCACCGTCGCGCTGGCCGACGTACTCATGAACCGCAGCGTCGCCTCGTGGCGGGGGCTGGTGTTTGTGCTGATGCTGGGCAGCTGCGCCATCCTGATGACCAGCCTGCCCGCGCTCTGGTTTCCTGAGCTCCCGGCGTCCATTTTGCTCACACTGAAAGCCAGCATGGGCCCCCTGTGTGGTGCCCTGTCCCTGATTTACCTGGGCCTGTGGCTGGGTGCGGCGGCCGAAGACCGCTTCGTCTACTACAGCCTGGCTTGGGGCGCCACGGTGTTGATCGGTACCGCCGTGCTGCTCGCGTTTTGGGCCCTGAACTACGAGGGCCCGCACCCCGAGCAAGTGATCGAAGTCGCAGCAGGCTTCAGTGCCGGGGCCATGCTGCTCGCGCTGGGGGTGTCGGTCCGAGCCCATGTGCTGGGGGACGAGTTGGCGCGCTGGATGGTGGTGGCCTGCTTTTTTCTGGCAGGCATGACACTGGGTCTGTACGCCTTCACGCTGCACCCCACGTGGTTTGGCTGGCAGGGCATGGCGCTCACGGCCTTTTGCACGGTCGCCCATTTTTTGTTGACCACGGCGCTTGCCGTGCGTCGAAACCGGCAAAACCGCCGCCTGCTACGCCTGGCAGGCCTGGCCCAAGGGGCAGACCCGGCTACCGGCCTGCCCACGGGATCGGTATTGCTGTCCAAGGTGGACGACACGTTTTGGCGTGCCGCGCGCCAGCAGGGCCAATGCACCGTGGTGTGCCTCCATTTGCACAACCTCTACGAACTGGGCGAGTCCGCGGGCCACCGCGTGGACCAGCAAATCCTGACGTCTATTACCGCGCGTATCCGCCGGGCGGTGGGCTTTCGCTGTGTGGTGGGCCTGTACCACCCGCGCTGCTTTGTGGTGGTGATCTCCGGCGTCAAACACGAGGAGTTGGTGGAACGCACCGTGCTGCGCCTGCGCATGGTGCTGTCCAAGCCGCTCAGTGTGGTGGGGCTGGACGAAGCATTCCATACCTTCATGCCGCGTTACGGCATGGGTCTGGTCACCGTGCGTGCAGCCAGTGCAGATCCGGTGGCCGTGGTGGATGAGGCAGAGCGCCGCTCTTGGGAGAACGCGGGCAGTACACCGCCCGCACCCGCCACCGCGTTTTGACTGCCGGGCTCAGCGCCCGCCCAGCTGGGCCAGGGCGCGGGTGACCTCTTGGCTGCCTTGCGCGGCACCACTCTCAGGCACCATGTCACCCGCACGGGCCAAGACCTGCCGCAGGTTCGCGGCCAAGGTTTCAGGCGCGTTGGCATCCAACCCGATCCATGCGCCTTGCGTGAGCGTGATGTGCGCGGCCTCCACACTGCCGGCACCGGCGCACAGCGTAGTGCGGGTGGGCGCGCCCTCGGACACCAGCACCAGCATGGCGGGCACCACGGCCTCCGGCTTCAAGGCGGCAAGTACGGCCTCGGGCATCAGGCCTTCGGTCATGCGGGTGGCCGCCGTGGGGGCTAGGCTGTTGACGTGGATGTTGTTTTTGGCGCCTTCCAAGGCCAGCGTTTGCATCAGGCCCACCAGGGCGAGCTTGGCCGCGCCATAGTTGCTTTGGCCAAAGTTGCCGTAGAGGCCGGAGCTAGAGGTGGTCATCAGAATGCGGCCGTACTTCTGCTCCGTCATATGCGGCCACACGGCCTTGCAGCAATGCACTGCGCCCATGAGGTGCACGTCCACCACGGTGCGGAAGTCGGCAATCTCCATCTTGGCAAAACTCTTGTCACGCAGGATGCCCGCGTTGTTCACCAAAATGTCCACGCGTCCCCAGGTATCCACGGCCTGCTGCACCATGGCCTGGACGGCCTCAAAGTCGGTGACCGATGCGCCGTTGGCGATTGCCTCGCCACCCGCGGAGCGGATCTCGGCCACCACGGACTCGGCGGCAGACAGCGAGCCCCCAGAGCCATCGCGCGCGCCGCCCAGGTCGTTCACCACCACTTTGGCGCCGCGTGCGGCCAGGGCCAAGGCGTGTTGGCGACCCAAGCCGCCGCCTGCGCCCGTTACGATGGCCACGCGGCCTTTGAAATCCAGATTCATCACTCGTCTCCTCGGGTTGTTGCATCTGACCCAAGGCCATTCCGTAGGCCTACCGTCAGCTGCCGGTACTTTAATTCAAGCAATTGCTCACCAAAAAGACAAAGTCCCATGCAAGACACCCTGGAACCTGCCACCGGCGCCCCCCGCGATGCCGCCACCGTGGTGCTGCTGCGCGATGCCCACCACGGGCTGGAAGTGTTTTTGATGAAGCGCAGTGGTTTGTCAGACACCTTCTGCGAGGCCTATGTGTTCCCTGGTGGCAAGCTAGACGCGCAGGACAGCAGCCCCGAGGCCCTTCAGACACTGGACATTCCGACCGCCACGCTGCCCCTGCAAATGAATGAAGCCGAACTCAGCCCCACCATGGCGGCCAGCCTGTTGGTGGCAGCGCTGCGCGAGTTGACCGAGGAAGCCGGCATCCGTCTGCCCGCCAGCGCCCTGGTGCCCTGGAGCCGCTGGATCACGCCGCGCATGGCAGCGCTGAGCAAAAAGCGCTTTGACACCCGCTTCTTCCTGGCCCTTTCCCCCAGCGACCAAGTGGCCAGCCACGACAACTTTGAAACCACCGCCAGCATCTGGCTCAGCCCCAAGGATGCGCTGCAGCGCTACTACCGCGGCGAGATCGACATGGCGCCACCCCAAATCATGAGCCTGGGCCACCTGGCCCGCTACCGCAGCGCGGCAGAGGCTTTGCAGGCGGCGAGCCAGCAGCGCCCGCCCTGCATCTGCCCAGAGAACTTCAGCGAACAGGACGTGGTGGTGCTGTGCTACCCCGGCGATCCGCGCCATTCCGTGCCTGAGCGCGCCCTGCCCGGCCCCACCCGGCTGGTGGTGCGCAACAAACGCTTTGTTCCGGTGGACGGTCTGGAGAGTCTGTGGGCTTGACGCCAACAATATTTGCTATCAAATAAGGAGCTTTTCGCGCAGTATTCATGTGGCCTAGAGGCCAATTTGATGCCTAAACCGGTATGGAGCGGCGTACCCACGCATCCACATCACTGGGCTTGACCAGCGTGCGCATCTCATCAAACGCCACTTGCGCCTCGGGGTAGTGGCGGCGCAGCAGGTTGAGCCACTGCTTCACGCGGCCGGCCTGCTGCTTTTGCTCCAGGCGCGTGCTGGCCACTTGCCAAAAGGCGTGCATGAGCGGGCCCAGGTCTTGCCACGTCCAGTCTTCCCCCGGCTGGGCCAGGCTGCCGGCTGCGGTGCCCATGGTGGCCAGAATGCTGCGGGCCAGCGCCGGGCGGGCCACGATGCCGCGACCCAGCATGAGCGTATTGCAGCCGCTTTGCGCCACGGCAGCTTGGGCGTCTTGCACATTCCAGATTTCGCCATTCACCACCACCGGCACCTGTACCGCGCTGCGCACATCGGCGACGCGGTCCCAGTAGGCGGGCGGGCGATAGCCCTGGGCTTTGGTGCGAGCGTGCACCACAATTTCAGCAGCACCACCAGCCTCCAGCGCGCGGGCGCAGTCCAGCGCCAGGCTGTCATCGTTGTAGCCCAGCCGCATCTTGGCCGTGACAGGGATGTGTGCCGGCACAGCGGCCCGCACGGCTGCGACGATGGTGTGAAGAATCTCCGGGTCCTGCAACAGCGTGGCACCACCGCCATGGCGGTTGACCACCTTGGCCGGGCAACCGAAATTCAGGTCAATGCCGGGTGCGCCCATCTCCGCCAGGCGGGCGGCGTTCTCGGCCATGCAAGGTGCGTCTGAGCCCAGCAGCTGCGGCCACACCGGCACACCCGCATAGGTGCGCGCACCATGCGCCAGCTCAGGCACCGTGCGCAACAGTGCCTTTTCGGACATCAGCGTATGCGTGATGCGGATGAATTCCGACACGCACTTCTCCACCCCGCCCACACGGGTCAGGATGTCGCGCAACACAAAGTCGAGAAGCCCCTCCATGGGGGCAAGGTAGATACGTACGGGCACGGCAGTGGGAAACGAAAGCAAATGGGAACGGTGTTGGGGCGGCGAACAACAGCTATATCTGGGCCTAAGGCATCACGGAGTCGTCAAACTCATCACGCTTGAACTGCTGGTCGGCAGGCTGCGCAGCATGTGCTGCCGTGAGACCCAGCTGCATCGCAAGGCACAGAACTACTTGGCGCATGCCGCACCTCCCTTGGCGCGCAAACGCCACAGCCACACGGCGCAGAGGACTCCAGCCATGGCGCTGCCCAAGACCAGGGCGATGGCGAAGCGAAGCTGCGCCTCCTGCAAACGCAATAGCTCAGGCGTGGGATCTGGGTATGGCATCGCTGTGGATGCGTAGAACAAAACCCCATATGCGCAAGCACTCACCGCAAATGCCAAGAGGATCAGGGCGATGGTCTGATGTCGGATCATGAACAGTCTGACAAGGTAGTAAAAAACAGATATTCGTAGTCGGCCTTGCTCCCCGCATTCCGCTCGGGACCGGGGAAATGCTGCGCCAAGGAGTCAGGGGCGCATTGTCACCGCATTCCCATATCCGGACGGCACGTGGCGCGCGTCCTCATTCACGGGCACCATGGGTTGGGCCGCACTGGCGACGACCGCACTCCGCATGACGCGTAGTTACGCGTCGCCACGCATCGCAGCTTGGTAGGCCTCGATGTGCGGTAGCAGGGCCTCACGTCTTGCCAGGCTTTCCTGCGACCACACTTCTTCACGTTCGTAGTATTCGGAATAGACCCGTACCGCGCCTGAAAGATCGACCCACGGCTGTTTGGACTGGGTGAAGATATGCACGTCCGGCGGGAGCAAGTCCGGGTTGTCCAGTGTGCCGACACGAATGAATTTGGTGATGGGACCGGCGCCCGCGTAGTGGCTCCAGACGGCGACCTTGCAGACAGGACATCTGGCGATCTTCTGCCCCTTCCCACTCGCAGATGGAGTGTTGACGATCTCTGGTTCCACACCCAAATTCGTCACGCGATCCGATTCAATCATCGCGTTTAGTGCGAATGCAGAGCCTGACTCTCGTTGGCACCAGCGGCAATGGCAACAGTTCACAACCAGTGGCGCTGACTCCATGCGGTAGCGAACAGCCTTGCAGTCGCAGCCACCTTCGGCTTTGAATAGAGATGGGTGCGGCATATGCGTGTTGATTGTCACCGTACGCCTTGCAGGCTACCGCCACCAACCGCCCTTGTGACCGGGCAGTTGACGACGATGTCGGTAACTTCGAGGGAGACAAGGCCCTTCTCCTGCGCGGATAGGAGCTCTTCTTCAGACTTGAGTTCGGGACCGATACCGGATGCCCTGCGCGTGACCATGACGAGACGCCAGAGCGGGCTATAGGCCTGATCCGTGTTACCGGCGCCTACAGGGCGGGGAGCTGATTGAAAAATGCTGATCTGCTCTCCCCCAGAAAACTTGTACACACGCTCAAGGACGGAGGGCCGAGAAGCAATTGCATCGCGTAGTCGCGGTGCATAGTTCACGCCAGCTGCACGCGCCATCGCCGCATCCGAGATGTCGGTTGTGATGTATTCAACTTGCCGCCCGTCAACCCAAGCGCGGCTCAGCGGGAGAACGGTCTCTGTTCCCCCGACATCAAAGTGCGAGCTCGCGCAACTGGCCAGCAGCCAAAGCATCGAAGTTGCAATTGCAATGCGAACCAAAAGGGATTCTCCTTGTGACGCCTAACGTTCGAGGTGAGGCGGGGCCGACGGCGAGGCTGCCCAGCCGCCGGAAGGATGATAAGCACAACCTCGAGGCTGCTGGCCTGCCTCGCCGTTGGGCCTAACCTCGACCGAGGGGTTAGGCCTCATTGGCGCAGTACTCGCGTTTTGAACTCGTGCCAACCTCGAAGTCCAGCCTCAGGAACTGCAGACTTCTCAAGGAACGTTCCGTTCGACATGTCGAATGCTTGCCACTCTTGGTCCAGGCAGAGTTCGATGATCGGGTGAACTACAGCTTCGTTTGCTCTAACGTGCAGCATTACACCTTCAACAGGATCGTCATTTCCGATGCTGAACTCAATTGATCCGAACGGGGACTCCCAAACGCCCCATGCTGGGTCTGACCAGTCGGTGCCTGGAAACGACCGTGAGATGGCGGCGTGTATCTCGACTCTTGTGCCTAGCGGATAGCAGCGTTCGTCGTTCGGAATCTCTTCCATCGTCTCGTACTGTCGACCAAATCTGCAAATCGAAACGTCCCAACTCATGGCTTCTCCAAGGCTGACCTGATCATAGGCAGAAGATCATGGATATGAGCCCTACCGTTTGAATTCAGCCGACCAGCCAGCGAAGCTGGCGCAGGTCGGCTGCAATGAACGGTTATGCACGAAAGCCACCTTGCCCATGCTTGGCCTCATGCGAACCACGCCCCGCTGCGCATGGCTTGTTGATTCCGGCCTCGTGTAATTCTCAGCATGTTAGAAATGGCTCCATTTGCCAAGCCGTGGTCGAGGGTGGTCAAGAATGCTTCGACGTCTGCGACTGGGGAGTGAAGAATGATGTCTAGGTATCTTCGCTGCTCAATTTCAGAAAGTGCGGTTTCTCGAAGCTGGAACGGATGATGCAGTGCAGCTTGAAGAAATGCAGAACGCTCTGAGTCGGCTTGCAATACCTGCAAATCTTTCTCTGCAAGCGGAACCTTGACTTCAAACTCTGCAAAGCCGCTGGCAATCGATACGAATAGGCTTGCGCCGGTCGCGTCTACTGCGGCATGCATTCGCAGCCCCTCAAACTCGAATTCGCTCGGAGTTGTCATGGCGCATAACGTTGGAGGCTACCGGCACGCAGCAAGCGCCGCATAGCGGCAACCTGCAGCAGTGTGTCCGTGTGGGCAGACATGTTAAAGCTCATTTCACACATCCCACTGCTTGAGGAGGCATGCAGCAAATTCAATGTTGCCTGCGGCGACGATGGCTCGGTTGGCCTCAACGGCATCGAAGAAAGTGCCGCGCTCCTCACCGTCGTCGCAAAATTCTGACATCTGCAAGTCTTCAAATTCTGGTTTGACCGGGGCATAGAGCGTTAGGTGCAATTGCTCGTAGTGCGAAAACTCGCCGTTTTCAAAATGACCAAATTGGCGAGTGAGATCGATGGTGAGCGCCGGACGAATTGACTGAAACTCAAAGTCGTTCGTTCCAACTTCTACCATCACGTAGTCCGACACACCGTCCACGGAGACAGACAAGTGCTCCCGAAATGCCTTCAAGGCAAGCTGTAGGCTGGGACGACTGAAATCAAACCCCAGAACGAGCAGGCGTTGTTCGAGGTCAGGAGCAGCTTGGGCAGGTGTCATGAGCTTTAACGTTCAGCTCAGCCGCAGTTCGTAAGTTGTTTTTTTGTGGAAAACTTTTGCGCAGCAAAACCACAAAAAAGCGGCTTACGAACTGTCGAGCACACGAAGTGTGCGGTGCTGGAGCGCCTTGTTAAATTTTTTCAAGCACACCCGATGAATTGAGAATTGGCTGCGCCCAAACATAATATTCTGATTTGTTTTCGCTCCACGGCCAAATGCCAGCCGTGGTAGGCCAAATTAGTTGGTAAGTTTTAAAGTTATTACCCGAGTAAAGCCAAAGCCCCCAGCCAAGGTATTCCTTGTAATGCTTTTTGTCCATTTCAATGAACGTAACGTCAAACCCTTCTATGAAGTCCGAATAAAACGCCCCAGAAATAAAAACCTCACCGGCTGCTAACCTTTGGCGATAGTTATTTATTATGGAGTGTGAAAGTTCGCGCTTTAGCCCAACTATTATTAATTCAGGTTGGTTTAGCGTTTTTTCTATGCCAATGGAATATGAAAAGCATGGCTGCTCTTCACCCTCCATAACATTCAGAACGTGGCAACCAAACTTTTCAATATCTTCCAGCGCTTTCCGATCTCGCTCATCCATTCGTACTTTCCAAATTTAACTATTGATATATCCCGTGAATTTGCCGGATACCACGGCACTGCACGAAATAACATGGGTCAAACGAGGGCGAAAAATCATTTGCAAACATAGGGTTAGAAAAATATACTGTATAAATGAACAGGTATAACAAAGACCCCAAAGTCGGTGCACCTGCACTCCAGTCCACGCGCCTTCTGGATCAACTGCGCGAGCGGATTCGTTATCTTCACTATAGCTTGCAAACCGAAAAAGCTTATGTCTATTGGGCGCGCTTTTTTGTGCGCTGGCATGGTCGCAATGGTGAGATGCGCCATCCGCGGACTATGGGTCAAGCGGAAGTGGAGGCATTTTTGACCATGTTGGCAGCTGAGCGGCAGGTGTCACCCGCCACACACCGTCAAGCGCTCAACGCCATTCTTTTTTTGTACAAGGAAGTGTTGGGCCAAGACTTGCCTTGGCTGCAGTCGATTGGTCGTCCGCCTGAGCGCAAGCGGATTCCTGTGGTGCTCACTGTGGCTGAAGTGCAATCTGTGTTGGCATTGATCGAGGGCGCAGAAGGCGTTTTAGCACGCCTCTTGTATGGCACTGGCATGCGCCTTGCCGAAGGCCTGAACCTGCGTGTGAAAGACTTGGACTTTGATCGCCACGCCATTGTGGTGCGCAGTGGCAAGGGTGATAAAGACAGAGTGGTGATGTTGCCGCACAGTTTGGTACGCAGCCTACGCGATCAATTGGCAAAATCGCGCGCCCTGTGGTCAACAGATCGTGCATCGCAGCGAAGCGGCGTTTTCATGCCCCATGCTTTGGAAGCAAAGTACCCACGGGCTGGTGAGTCTTGGGCTTGGCATTGGGTTTTCCCGTCAGACAAACTATCCATAGACCCGCGTACAGGTGTCGAGCGACGACATCACCTTTTTGATGAGCGTTTGGGTAACAGGCTAAAAGCTGCATTGATGCATTCAGGCATCGCCAAACATGCAACAGTGCACACCTTGCGCCATTCCTTCGCCACGCACCTGCTCCAGGCGGGCACCGACATCCGCACCGTGCAAGAGCTGCTAGGCCACAGCGATGTGTCCACCACCATGATTTACACCCACGTGCTCAAAGTAGCTGCGGGAGGCACGGCCAGCCCGCTGGACACCTTGCTGCCGGCGCACTAGCCAAGCACTATCAAATTTATAGCTGCTTGCGCAATAAAAAAGAGGGCCACAGCCCTCTTTTACTTGGAAACGGCAGCTCAGAAAGCTCAGTGCCGGATCAAGTGGTCAAACGCGCTCAGCGCGGCCTTGGAGCCTTCGCTGGCTGCAATCACGATTTGCTTGTAGGGCACGGTGGTGCAGTCGCCTGCGGCAAACACGCCGGGCACGTTGGTGTGGCCTTTGGCGTCCACCACGATTTCGCCGAACTTACTCAGGTCCACCACGCCCTTCAGGAACTCGGTGTTGGGCACTAGGCCGATTTGCACGAACACGCCTTCCAGCGCAATGTGGTGCTCTACGCCGGTAGCGCGGTCTTTGTATTTCAGGCCGTTCACCTTGCCGTCGGCACCGGTGATCTCGGTGGTTTGGGCGTTCGTGTGCACGGTCACGTTAGGCAGGCTGTGCAGCTTTTTGACCAGCACGGCGTCGGCCTTCAGTTGGTCGGCAAACTCAATCACGGTCACATACTTCACCACACCGGCCAGATCGATAGCGGCTTCGATGCCGGAGTTGCCCCCGCCAATCACCGCCACGTCTTTGCCTTTGAACAAGGGGCCGTCGCAGTGCGGGCAGTAGGCCACGCCTTTGTTTTTGTACTCGGCCTCTCCAGGTACGTTCACATTGCGCCAGCGCGCGCCGGTGGACAAGATGACCGTCTTGGCCTTGAGCGTGCCGCCGTTGGCCAGCACCACTTCGGTCAAGCCACCGGCCTCTGCGGCGGGCACGATTTTGTCGGCGCGCTGCAGGTTCATGATGTCCACGCCGTACGAGCGGGTCTGGGCTTCCAGGGCGGCTGCGAACTTGGGGCCATCGGTCTCTTGCACCGAGGGGTAGTTCTCAATAGCCATGGTGTCGTTGGTCTGGCCACCAAAGCGCTCGGCCGCCACACCCACGCGGATGCCTTTGCGGGCCGCGTACACCGCAGCGGCGGCGCCTGCAGGGCCACCACCAACGATGAGCACGTCAAACGGGTCTTTGGCACTCAACTTGGCGGCGTCTTTGTCGGCGGCGCCGGTGTCGAGCTTGGCCACAATTTCTTCCACCAGCATGCGGCCGTTGCCAAACAATGCGCCATTCAGGTAGACGCTGGGCACCGCCATGATTTCGCGGGCGTTGATTTCGTCCTGGAAAGCGCCGCCTTCGATGACGGTTGTTTTGACCTTGGGGTTCAAGATAGCCATGAGGCTCAAGGCCTGCACCACGTCCGGGCAGTTGTGGCAGGTGAGGGACATGTAAACCTCGAAGTTGAAGTCGCCGTCCAGGCCCTTAATCTGGTCGATCACGTCTTGCTCGACCTTGGGCGGGTGGCCGCCGCTCCACAGCAGGGCCAGCACCAGCGAGGTGAATTCGTGGCCCAGGGGCAAACCGGCAAAGCGCAGCGAAGTGTCCGTGCCAGCGCGCTTGAGGCTGAAAGATGGCTTGCGCGCATCAGTGCCGTCGAATGCCACAGTGATCTTGTCGCTGCGCAAACTCTGGATGGTTTGCAGCAGCTCGCGCATCTGCGCGGAGTTGTCGTCATCACCCAAGGACGCCACCATCTCGATCGGCAGCGTGACGCGCTCCAGGTAAGCGCCGAGTTGGGATTTGAGGGTGTCGTCGAGCATGGTGATTCCTTTTTTGCTATCTATTCAGTAGCTGCTTGCGCAGACTACACGGGGTCCAGAGCCCAATTTGGGCATAAAAAAGCCGGACGGCCCACAACACACGCTGCGGGACGCTGTCCGGCTGGTGGGCGGCTTGCGCCGCCCTACCGACAGATGCCGGGGTTTAGATCTTGCCGACCAGGTCGATGGAAGGAGCGATGGTCTTGGCGCCTTCGTTCCACTTGGCGGGGCACACTTGGCCGGGGTTAGCGGCGGTGTACTGGGCGGCCTTCAGCTTGCGCACGGTTTCTTTCACATCACGGGCGATTTCGTTGGAGTGCACTTCGGCAGTCTTGATGACGCCTTCGGGGTTGATGATGAAGGTGCCGCGCAGTGCCAGGCCTTCTTCGTCGATATGCACGTCAAAAGCGCGTGTCAGGGCGTGGGTGGGGTCGCCGATCAGGGGGAACTTGGCCTTGCCCACAGCGGGGGAAGTTTCATGCCACACCTTGTGGGCGAAGTGGGTGTCGGTGGTCACGATGAACACTTCAGCACCGGCCTTTTGGAATTCAGCGTAGTTGTCCGCTGCATCTTCCACTTCGGTAGGGCAGTTGAAGGTGAATGCGGCAGGCATGAAGATGAACACGTTCCACTTGCCCTTGATGGACTCGTTGGACACGGTGACGAACTTGCCGTTGTGGAAAGCTTCGTTCTTGAAAGCTTGGATTTGCGTGTTGATCAAAGACATGGTGACTTCCTGTAGAAATAGGTTGTTCGTGAAGTGAACGGGGTGAATCTTAGAGCGATTGCGCAATGTTTTGGGTTGATTGATCCAATCAACCACATTGACTTTGGCTATGACGACCGAAACACCCGGTGGTGCAGACGGCGCAAAGACCACCAAACGCTGCCCGCCACCACCGGAATGGCGGCTGCCGCCGTCATTTCGGGACTCCAGGGCCAACCCCAGTGCTGGGCGCCCTTGGCCAAATAACTGGCCAGACCCACGATGTAGTAGGTGATGGCCGCCACCGACAGGCCTTCCACGGTGGACTGCAGCTTGAGCTGCATGCCCTGGCGACTGTTCATGGTGGCCAACAGGGCTTGGCTGCTTTGCTGCTGCTCAATTTCCACCCGGGTACGCAGCAGGTTGCTGATGCGCGAGACACGTTGCGACAACGCGTCCTGCCGCCGGCTAGACCATGCACAGGTGCTGCGTGCAGGCGTAAGGCGGCGGTCCATGAATTCGCGGATGGTCTGCATACCCGCCAGACGGGACTCGGCAATGTCTTCAATCCGCTTGTCCACCAGCTCAAAGTAGGCTGCGCTCGCCGAAAAGCGCGAATGGGTGGCCGCGTGTTGACTTTCCACCTGGCCCGCCAGACGAGTCAGGCGGTCCAGCAGCTGCGGCTCATCGTCACGCGTGGCGGAGCGTATGGCCTCTGCCAGCTCGGCCAGCTCCCGCTCGGCACTGGCCAGTACCGTGGACGCCTCGCGCGCTGCAGGCAATCCCAACAGGGCTGCCATGCGGTAGGTTTCGATCTCCAGCAGGCTTTGCACCAGGCGGCCCAAGCGGCGCGGCGTCATGCCACCCGCCAGCAGCACCATGCGCGAGAAGCCGTCGGCATGCACCGCAAAGTCGGTGTACACCTCGCCAAAGCCGTCGGCCACGGTAGACGCCACCAGCGTTTCTTCGTGCAACACTTGGCGAATCCAGGGGCCGGTATTCACTTCTTGCGTGGGCAGCACCCACAGATGCAGGCTGGCCAGGCATTCACCCGGCAACGCCGCAAACCAATGGTGAGGCACCGCATCCAGTGCCAGCTCAGGTTCGCGCTCGGTACCGCCCTGCCCTGCTATCGGGCGCATAAAAGTCCAAGTGACAAACTCGGTGTGCAGTTCCCAGCGCACCCGGTACAAGCCAAAGTCCATGCGGATATGGATAGACGCTGCATCGGGTGGTGGCAAATGGTGGTCGCGCGCCAGAGCAGCCATGTGGGCCCGGCTGGCATCACGCTGCTGCGCGTTGCACACCATCACCACATGGGACAAAGCCATGGGCAAGCCCATAGGCTCTGGTGGGCGGGCGTGGACCTCGTTGTGCAGCGACAAGCGCTGGGCGTGTTGTGCCGGAAGTGAATTCAACGCCAGGCCCAGTTCAAAACAGAATCAATCGTCAACAAATGCTTCTTCGCGCTTGGCCTTGATAGAAGGCATGAGCACGATGACGAGCAGCAGAACGGCAGCGGCCAACAAGCCAGCCGAGAGCGGCCGGGTGATGAACACACTCCAGTCCCCCCGGGACAGCAGCAGCGCCCGGCGCAGGTACTCTTCCATCATCGGCCCCAGAATGAAGCCCAAGAGCAGTGGCGCAGGTTCCGTGCCCAGCTTGATAAAGATGTAACCAATGATGCCAAACAGCGCCACCATCCAGATATCCCAGGTGTTGTTGTTGGTCGAATA
>NZ_NOXW01000020.1 GCF_002251855.1 Rhodoferax sp. TH121 | reverse complement strand
GGCGACGGGGCGAGGGGCTGGGGGAGTGGGTGTTCAAAAAAAGCGGTCTGTGCGACCAGGGGTGATCTCGGTTTAGGTGCTATTTGTAGCGCTTTGGAGCGCGGGTAAACCCTAGCGTTTCGCTGGGACCACTCGACATCAGCCTATGGACCGGGCTTCAACCCATTGGCGAATGCGAAGACCCTCTCAGATAGTTTGTCGAAATCACCCTCGCTAAGTACATCCAAGATTTTTGTGCATATCCCCTCGACCCCCAAGAGTCGCTGTGTGCTCTGCTTCAAACCGGCACTGTCCAAAACTGCGTTCAGGACATCTATCGAAGTCGCCTGTCTTGTCGTGGGTGGCGATGTCTTTCTCCACTCGTCCCAATGCCGAAAGTAGTTTGAAGCCGCCGCAAGAACAGCTCCCACCGAATGCCCATGGATCAACGGCGCAGTGCCCTCCCAATCGAGGCGTGCTGTATTGATGTCGTCTCTCAAAGCCTGGAGAAAACCCGTCAAGTTCAGCAGAATTGCGCCGGCACAGGAATCAGAACCCAACATATTTGCTGCGATTTCCTCATTCAACGCAAGCCGGCGCGAGAAAGCGGTTGAACCAGGTGGAAAAGGTTTGTGATTTGAACCTAGGTGATGGTCGGCAACTTGATCCAGGCTTCTTTTCAGATCTTTGGATCGCAAACTCACGGCCATGGTTAGGTCAAAAAGTGATTTGAGCATGGGCGCGTTGAAGCGCCATGTACTGACAAACCGACGCATAGCGCTGTAATGCTCGTCATTCAGCATCAGATCGCCACTCTTGGTCATCGCGATATCGCCGTTTCTGACAACTAGGTCCGCGGGGGATTTCAGAATCTCCAGATTGAACTTGGTGACGATTTCTTCTTGGCTGGGCGCTGGTGGAAGCTGCATATTGGATTGGCTACAGGTCAGAGGATTCGGTCGGTGGCTGGGCCTGCAAATACTGCTTTTGCTTCGCAGTCCCGTGCTTGTTCACAAACGCGGCCATGGCATCCGACAACGGTGTGTCGATTTCAAAATCACCGTACCGCTGCAGAAACTCTGCCCAACGCCTGGCCAGAACGCCTGAACGACGCATGGATGGGCACACCCATATCCATCGCATCCGCCACTTGTCACCTTCATGCCAAAAGGCGCAGGCGCCTACGGCCGCACCCGGTCCATACGTGTGTGTGTGATCGGCGAGCAGGTAGCCATGGCTTTCCTGGCGCAGGTTCTTTTTTCTCAGGGAGCCTTCCCATTGAAGGAAATCGTACTGAAACTCACGTTTGAACTGGAGTGCACGTTGATGGACTTCCCGGTGCATCCATATGGGTGAATCGCCAATCACCAGTTCTGGATCGGCATGCTTCTCAAGTCTGGTTCCGAAGGCGGCAAGCGGCCGAGGGTTCATGAACCGCATGACCCGAGCATGTTCTGACCGGTGGAACAGTGCACCTTCTGGGTCACCCTTGGTATAGCGGCATCCACAGGTTGGACAGACGGTACTTACCTGTGGCGCAGGCCTTCGGTACTTCGGCCCTATGACTGTCAACAAGTGTGGCTGCTTCCCCATCAAGGTGAATTCGATCCGGCGTCCCACGGCGTCTTTCCAGTTGCGGGGTATCCATTCACCGTCATCGTTCTGCTCATCAGAACGGGCAGAAAACTCTTCCTTCAGGCGCCGCTTCGGGTAGGACAACAAGGCCCATTCGCTGTCCGTGATGTGCGACAAGTCCTTTTGAGCACGAAGTCCGTGCTCTACCAGGCGGTCGGGATGACTGTCAAAGCCCATTTCTTCCATCCGGACAAACAGGCATGCTGCATCGGCCAGGGTGAGCGCATTGGTTGCCACCGCACCGGCCGAAAGGTACCTTGGACGTTTGTAAACCGTGCGCCACGGGATCTCAAGGTACTCCGTCAACCGATTCAGATCGAGATGGGCGACCCGCGAATCCGTTGCAAGAAGCAAATCCTCCAACTCAATGTTGTAGACCCACCCGCGCGCAATGATGGTGTCATCGAGAGGCGCGTATTGGGCAAGGTCACCAAAGCGGCCATTCTTTTCAGAAAGCGCTTGATAGATCTGCTCAAGTAACTTTGCGGATATTTTTCTACTCATTCTTGGAGTTGCCCTTTTCTAGTCCCTGCTCAAACCGGCTTTGCAACTCGGCATCGGGAGTGTCCAGATAGCGCATGGCAGACTTGATATCCGTCCAGCCAACATACTCCATCAATTCCTTGATATCCCAGCCACTGGCGTTGGCCCAACCCGCAAAGCCACGCCTCAAAGAGTGACTGCTGTACTCCTTCACTTGCTGCACACCTGCCAGAGAAAGCATGTTGCGCAGCAGAGGGATCAAGCTGTTGGGATGCATGGCCTTGCTGGACAAGTGGCCCCACCGATCAACACCTCTGTACACCGGACCATGGTCCAGCTTGGCCAGCGCGACCCATTGGGCAAATGCCGTGACGGGGCATAGCTTGGACAAGGATGGGCACTTGTACGTCTTGCCCAGTGCCTGGCGGTCCCCCTTGCTGCGATCCAGATAGCAGGTCATACCCTCTGTGGACACGATTTGGACGTTCTCAACAGTGAGGCGGGCCAGCTCCTCAGACCGGAATCCCCGCCAAAATCCCAGCAAGATTAGGCTTCGGTCACGAGTGAATCTCAGCGTTGAGGCGTGATCACCCTGACGCTGGGATCGTTCTATGCTTTCGGTTAGCCAACGGTCCACCCGCTCCAAAACCTCCAGATCGAGCGGCCGCGCCCGATGTTCCGGGGTGTTGTGCACGGTCCGGATTCCCTTGAGCAACTGCCGAATCGTGGTGGATTTGGTCGGATCGGCGAATCCCTGATCGAGGTGCCAGCGCGATAGCGCCGCCAATCGGTGGCGCAGCGTGTTTCCGGAAAGCGTCGGCGCGTAGGTCGCCAAGTAGCGGGCAATGGCGTCGCTACTGGCTGGCAGTAGTCCCTTCCATTCCTCCTCAAAATGCCGGATCGCCGAGGCGTAGCTAAGCAGCGTATTTTTGCGCTCTGCGGCTTTGAGATAGTCGTCAACAGTGCTCATGGCATCAGCCGGTGGTGCTTTGAAAAAACATTGGTGTGACCATGACGGCAATCATCACGCCACTGCACCATGGATGCGGGCTGCAAGTTTCGCAGCGGAGTCAGCATCCAACCCCACTTCTCCGTCTACCAGGAAAACATTAGGGTTGAATGGTCGGAAATTCCAGGACCGATCGTCCACGGCAAGCCACTCCTGCGCAGCGCGTCCATGCTGCCGTAGCCAAGCTCTGCACTCAGCCTCTCGTTCGTAACCCTGCAGAGTATCTGGAACTTCATCCAGTTGCGCATAAAGCGGCGTAGCGCCAACAATCCGAGCCCTCACATCTGCGGTAAACAATGCCTTGAGTTCATCCAAGGAACGTTTGTGGCGCCACGTGCTGGAAATCACCAGATCAACATGGGGCGCTGCACGCATGACGGTTTCAAAGTTGTCCTGATGCACAAAATGCTTGGACTCATGGCAAAACTCAGGGTGCATTACCCCGTCGAAATCCAGGAAGAGAATCTGTACGGCTGAAACTGCCCCTTTGCCTGGGCTTGAATAGAGCATGGTGGCGCATCGAATTGGTGATGCATCCAAGTCTATCCAGACTGGCTTAGGTTTAAATCCCTATCTATCAGGGATCTGCCAGGCCTTTTCAAGGCTTTTTTTCCAGCTCTGATAGCTGAGCAGAAACCTGTGCCAAGAGTTTGTCCACAGAAGATGTGTCTGATTTACGAAGGTAGGACATGGCAAGCAGCGTCAGGGGGTGAACTCCCATGACTTCCGCCAGAGCATCCACCTTGTTCAGCGTTGGCGATTGGATGTTCCTCTCCAGGGTGCTGACATAGGTCCGACTTGAAACAAGGCCGAAAGACTCTTGGCTCAACCCCTTTGAGCGACGAATGGCGCGAAGTGCAGTTGCGAAGTTATTTCGAGGTCTGTTGGCATTTGACATGCACTCCGATTAATTAGCAATGAACTCTATAGAGCTACAATCTATAGTGTTCATTTTGAGTTCATATGTTCCTCACTCGCGCCGCATTTCGCTCCCCTGTTTCAAACTTGTTCTGTGAACGCGACGAGACTGTATGGACCGCTGCTGAGCTTGCCTTGCAGCAAACGTGGTTTCTGGCTTACTTCGAGCAGTTTGAAGCACCTGGAGATGAGGAGTTCGCCTGCGGTCGCACCATGCTATTTGCAGATTTCAGTGGAGTGGAACAACTGATCAACATGGGGCCGGAAAGCGGTATCCATTTGAAGTCTGTGCACATTCTTACCCCTGGACATGTCAACGGGACCGACACCTGGAAAATGGATCAGGTTGGCGTGGTTTGGTCCGGACGTGAGCCGCATACCGAGTACATCCCCATGGATGTCTTTGAAACGACGACTGGCAAGAAATATTCTGCTTCGTTTGTTGGTCTCAACGCAGATGAGTTTCAGTTGGATGCGATGAAATTCAAGTTCACCAATTGATCTCTTGGGGTAGCTGCTAAACTCGCTGGCATGCGACGCTGGCTTCTGGTCTTTCTATTGGTGCTTTTGCCCTTGCAGCTGACATGGGCTGCAGTGAGTACCTATTGCCAGCACGAGAGCAAGTCTTCAATCCGACACATTGGTCATCACACTCACAAACACGCCGGTTCCCTCTCGGATGATGATGGTGTTGTTTCCTCAGAAGTTGGATCTCTTGAAAACGACTGCGGCGTTTGCCATGCGAATTGTTCCGTGGCGTTTCAAAGCTCGTCGCAAACTTTGCGACTGATTGCAGAACCCGTGCGGATCGTTGTCAAAGCCACTTTGTATTTGGCCCGCTACCAAGACTTACCCGAACGCCCGCAATGGGTTTCCCTGGTTTAACCAGGGGCGTTTCAGTTGAAGCATTGACCGGCGCCTTGCCGGTCCGCGTACCGTAACTTTTCTTCCCCTGGATTCTTGATCTGGCGATTTCGCCGATTGTGATTGAAGCCTGTTGGAGGAGTTGTTTGTGGCGCAAGCTTTTTGGCGCGTATATCCGCGTTGGGTCTGGATAGCTGTGGTGTTGGCGTTGATCTTGTTGGATCAAATCACCAAAGTTTTCTTTGCTTCAATCATCCCTTTGGGGGGCTCGATTGAAGTCACCTCGTGGTTTAACTTCGTGCACCTTCTCAATACCGGGGCGGCGTTTTCCATCCTTGCCGATGCAGGTGGCTGGCAGCGTTGGTTTTTCATCTCTCTCAGTGTCCTGGTGGTGGTGCCAATAACGGTGCTATGTCTACTCAAAAAAATCGACCCCGCTGAACGTTGGATAGGTGCTGGAGTCGCCGCCGGTGGTGGTGGGAACTTGATTGATCGTGTCCAGACAGGCGCCGTCGTCGATTTTCTGGATGTCCACTGGAGATCGCTCCACTGGCCAGCGTTTAACTTGGCAGACGTATTCATTGTCTGCGCCATGGTCGCCTGGGTTGGGCTGTCAATCGCCATTTCAAAGCGCAAAGCTACAGGTCTACGTGAGGAGAGCCGATGAAGTCCACTTGGCTACTACTTTTGACCGCATGGCTGCTCGCAATGTTGTCGACAGCCGGGGCTCTTTTCATTGGCGAAGTGATGCTGATGACGCCCTGTACTTTGTGCTGGTACCAGCGTATCGCGATGTTCCCCTTGGCTGTGATTCTGGGTATTGCTAGTTACAGCAACGATCGCCAGGGTGCAGTTTATGCCTTGCCTTTGGCATTGGCCGGGACTCTGATATCTGGCTATCACACGCTGCTAGTGGCCGGTTGGATTCCAAAGGCTTGGATTCCCTGCGGTGCTGGCGTTTCGTGCGCAAATCAAAAGCTTGACATCCTGAACGGTCTCCAAATCCCTTGGCTCTCCTTGGTTGCCTTTCTTCTCATCTCTGTTTTGCTCGCCTTTTATCTCAAGAAAACATCCAAATGAAATCAAAAAAAATAACCGTTGCAATTCTCGTGGGTATCGTTGCAGCCTTCTTTGCGTTCGGTATGTATGTCTACCAGCAGCGTGTCCAGAACTCCCAAATGGACAAAGTGAGCCAAGCGGCAAGCAGGCTGATTCGACCCAACTCTACGGTGCTTGGGCCTGTGAACGCTCCCGTGACGATCGTCGAATTTTTTGATCCCGCGTGTGAGACATGCAGAGCTTTTTACCCACTGGTGAAAGACCTGATGCGCAAACACCCCAGCGACATTCGTTTGGTGCTGCGGTATGCGCCGTTTCATCAAGGATCCGACCAAGTGGTAAAGCTGTTGGAAGCGGCCAAGAAGCAGGACAAATACTTACCTGTTTTGGAAATGGTACTGGCAGCGCAACCCATGTGGGCGGATCACGGAAAGCCCAATCTGGAAGTGGCCTACCAAGCTGCTGAAAAAGCCGGATTGGACATTCAAAAAGCCCTGATTGATGCAAAGTCCAGCGAAATTGAAGCTTTGTTGGCACAGGACATACAGGACTTGACCGCATTGGAGGTCACGAAGACACCAACGTTTTTTGTGAACGGTCGAGGCCTGCCCAGTTTTGGTCCTGAGCAATTGCAGGCATTGGTGGCTGAAGAGCTGGCCAAAACTAAGAAGTGAGCCAGCGATGATGAGCACTCACAATGGACATGAGCACACCGACATTGCACGACGAATGATGTTGGGGGGGCTGTTTGTGGGCTTGGTATCGCCTGCATTAATTGCTTGCACCCCCGAAGCACAGACCTTCAAAAACACGGACATCACAGGGGCGAAATACGCACAGGACTTTCACCTGAAAGACCACAACGGCAAAGTCAGGGGACTCGCGGAGTTTCGGGGCAAGGTTACGGTCGTATTTTTTGGATTCACCCAATGCCCGGATGTTTGCCCGACTTCCATGACCACGATGGCGGAAGTGAAGCGACTTCTTGGCGAGCAAGGTGATGCGCTGCAAGTAGTGTTCATCACGGTGGATCCTGAGCGCGACACCCTGCCGCTCCTTAAAGAGTACATGTCAAATTTCGATCCGACTTTTCTGGCACTGCGGCCCGAGCCGGCTGAGCTGCCTTCTTTGGCCGCGGAGTTCAAGCTTTATTACAAGAAAGTCGAAGGAAAGACACCGACCTCTTACAGCATGGACCACTCGGCAGGAAAGTTCATTTTTGACACTCAGGGGCAGGTACGGTTGTTTTCCCAGTATGGGACCGAGGCAAGCGTGCTCAAGGACGATATTCAGAAGCTGCTAAAAGTCAGCTGATAGGGTTTGGTATGCGTACTGGTATTTCTCTTAAACGTGTCATTGTTGTGATGGTCTGTGCAGCGATGGCAGTGCCTGCATATGCACAACCACGATCCAAGCCCAAGGTTGAAAAATCAACCAGTCCCGCAAGTTCGGACGGAATAGCGGAAGCCCGGCTTATTGAAGTCTATCGCCTGATCGG
The DNA here is from genome assembly GCF_002251855.1 of Rhodoferax sp. TH121. GTDB lineage: Bacteria > Pseudomonadota > Gammaproteobacteria > Burkholderiales > Burkholderiaceae_C > Allorhodoferax. Next base: position 838,561 of record NZ_NOXW01000020.1, on the reverse strand, counting down.
GACAGCGGACACTCGTGAGGCCCTTGGGAAAGCCGAAGCGCTTGTGAAAGCGTATCCACATTTTCAGTTGGCGCAACTGGTGTACGGGGATCTGCTAACTACCCTGTCGCGTCCGATTCGCCAGATTGGTGATGTTCCCAGTGACCTTGAGCAGACCGCAGCAAACAACCTGCGAGCTTTGAGGGCGGAGTCTCAGTTGCGCATAGCGGCATTGCAGCAGCGTCCTCCCGTCGACGCCATACCCGCCCAGTTTGTGGGCTTGTCCAAAAGAAATAAGCATGCCATTGCAGTAGATACCGCTAAGGCACGTCTGTATCTTTTTGAGAACGCTGGCAACAGAACCCGTTTGCTGGCCGACTACTACATCTCCGTTGGTAAGGCGGGTGTAGGTAAAAATGTTGAGGGCGATTTGCGCACCCCACTGGGGGTTTATTTCATTACCAGCAGCCTAGATCCCAAGAGCCTTCCCGATCTGTATGGGACGGGAGCACTGCCCGTCAGTTATCCCAACGTATTGGATATGCGAAGAGGAAAGACTGGCAGTGGCATTTGGCTTCATGGAAATCCATCGAGCCAGTTCACACGAGAGCCCCAGGCAACTGAGGGCTGCGTAGCGATGGCCAATCCTGATCTGGATCGCATTATTAGCACTGTGGAAATTCGAACTACCCCGGTCTTGATTGGCAAAAACTTTAAGTGGGTTCGGCCCACTGATCTCCAGTCTGAACGCCAACAGTTGGAAGGTACTTTGCTGAGCTGGGCCTCTGCCAAAAGCTCTGGGAATGTGAGTGAGATTCTGAAGTATTACGCCAGCGACTTTAGTGCGGATGGCAAAGATCTGAATGCATTTGGCAAGGGTGTGCGCGCTGAAATGGTCAGGCTTGGCCGAAAACCGATTCAGCTCAACGACGTGTCGCTGATCCGCTGGACGGATGAGGCTGAGATTTTGGTGGCTACCTTCGGAGAACTGGTGCAGGGCGAGCGTACTGGACGCACGGTCAGGCAGTACTGGCAGAAACGCTCAGAAGCATGGAAGATCATTTACGAGGGTGTACTGGGATAGCCAATTTCCTTTGAGGATCTTGGGTGCTAGTGCCTTTGTGCCCACTTGGTGGCATTTCTTGCTTACTAAAGGAATGGGAGAGCAAATCTGCAGCGGGGTTTTTGCGGCTATTTCTTTTCGTGCGGGGATGAGTTTGCTATCGGGGCATGAACGTAAACGGACTCACGTTTACCGTCGTTGCTTTCAAACACCAGAGTTAGTTGTACCTCAAAGCCCGCTCGTACTGGTTGCTTGAGATCCATGAGCATCAAGTGATAACCGCCTGACTTGAATTCCACAGGTTCGCCTGCCGGAATCAATAGTCCTTTTAAAGGTCGCATGGACATAACCCCTTGCTCTAAAAGCATCTGGTGAATCTCCACAAACCCGGCGTTTGGCGTTCGTGCTTCAACTAGTTTGACATCCTTCTTCGTCGAAATACGCATAAATGCGCCTGTTGCCTGTTGGCCACGAACCGTAGCCCTTACCCAAGCGTCATCGACCATAACCTGAGCTCGAATCGACGTCGCTCCGAACATCTGAAAAACCAACAATGCAACAAAAACGCGAAGCTTGATGGAGGTCATTGAGGATGGGCTCATTTGAGTTTCAAGCCTCACAACGACTGGCGTGATTCCGCGATTGTCTGCAATATTTTGGAAGAGGGCTGCATCGGCTCAAATGCACTGACATTTGCGCGACCGGGATTCCCAATCGGTAGACGCCCGACTAAATGCCCCACAGGAACCAGAGTGATTCTGAACAACTGCCCTGCCAACTCCGGAAGGTCTTTTGATTGCCAAGCTAGATTCAGCATCGCCACGTGCACCCTCAAATGAGGTTCAAAGCGGGTTTGTCCAACAATGTGCGCAGCTTCCAGCAGATGCCAACGCTGCTCAAGTTGATCCATTGGCGTGTTTCGTGCCCTCGTCAACAAATGCTCGAACACGTCAATACTGTTTCTGGTGGTCTCTGGTTTAGGCGTTTCCATGGTGAATCTCTATGTGGGAATGTAGGTTTGATGATCAATATCTGAGCCAGCGTTAGAAGCCTTCATCCTTAAGCCAACAGGTTTTCCAATAATGCATGGAGTGCCACAAAATCTGGTGCACCGACATACTTCTTCACGATCTTGCCTTTCTTGTCCACAATAAAGGTCGTTGGAGTGATCTTGATATCCCCCCATTGCTTCGCGTTTTCACCCGTGTTGTCCAGTGCGACTTTGAATGGCAGCTGGCGGGTATTGGTGAAGTTGACGACCCAGTTCACGGGGTCGTATTGCATGGCAACTGCGACCGTTTCAAATCCTTTGCTTTGGAACTTTGTGTATGTGTTCACAATTTCAGGCATTTCCTTCACGCACGTCGTGCAGGTTGTGGCCCAAAAGTTGATCAATAGGACTTTGCCTCTGAGCTTGCCCATATTGGTGTAGCTGCCGTCCAACAACAAAAAGCTGGAATCTGGTGCGTTATCGCTCAGAGCGCATCCTGATAGACCGCTGAAACCAACGGCCGTAGCCAAAGGCGCTATCAGCGCTGTTCTTCTGTTCATGGACATGACTTGCGCTCCTTTTCTTCTATTTACGCAGTAAGCGTAGGCCGTTGCCGACGACAAGCAAACTGGCGCCGACATCGGCGAATACGGCCATCCACATCGTGCCTGCACCCGTAAGCGTCAACACCAGGAAAACAGCCTTGATTCCCAGTGCCAAAACAATGTTCTGTACGAGCACTGCATGGGTGTGTCGCGACAGGCGAATAAAACGAGGAAGTTTGCGCAGGTCATCGTCCATCAGAGCCACGTCAGCGGTTTCAATGGCCGTACCAGTACCAGCTGCGCCCATCGCAAAACCTATGTCTGCTCTTGCCAAAGCTGGCGCATCGTTGATGCCATCTCCCACCATCCCGATGGAACCACCCAGACCGACCTTGCTTTCTATGGCTTTGAGTTTGTCTTCAGGCAGTAGATCGCCACGTGCTTCGTCGATTCCGACTTGGGCGGCAATGGCTTTGGCGGTGTGGGCGTTGTCTCCAGTCAGCATGACCGTCTTGATGCCCAAGTCATGCAATTCGGCAATGGCTTGCCGGCTGCTGTCTTTGACCGTATCGGCCACAGCAAACATGCCGTGCACTTCATGCTCATCTGCCAGAAGAATGACCGTCTTGCCTTGCTCTTCCAAGGCCGACAAACGGGCTTCCAGTGCGTCGGAGCAGCGACCTTGCTCGTGGATCAGGCGGTGATTGCCCAAATAGAAGGGCTTTCCGTCGATGACGCCCTTGGTGCCACGTCCAGGCAGGGCTTCAAATGCATCAACATTGCGCAGGGCAACGTTGTCGCGCTTAGCGGCCTCGGTGATCGCTTTGGACACTGGGTGATCCGAGCGACCGGCCAGGCTGGCTGCCAGACTGCGCAACTCTGTCTCGCTCATCCCGCTGAGCACCACAAAGTCCGTCTGCGCAGGCTTGCCGTGCGTGATGGTGCCGGTCTTGTCAAGCGCCAACCACTTCAGCTTGCGTCCTTCTTCCAGATAGACGCCACCTTTCACGAGAATGCCCTGGCGTGCAGCAGCTGCCAGCCCACTGACGATGGTCACTGGGGTGGAGATGACCAAGGCGCAGGGGCAAGCGATCACCAGCAAAACCAGCGCCTTATAAATCCAGGTGAACCAATCTCCCCCCATCAGCAGTGGCGGCAAGATGGCGACTGCCAAGGCAATGGCGAATACCACGGGTGTGTAGATTCGGGCGAATTGGTCGACAAAGCGCTGGGTGGGCGCACGTGCGCCTTGCGCTTCTTCCACTGCGTGGATGATGCGGGCCAGCGTGCTGTCATTGGCGGCAGCTGTCACTGTGTACTCAAAGGAACCCGATTCGTTGATGGTGCCGGCAAACACCGGGTCACCCTCGGCTTTTTCTACAGGAAGGCTTTCACCGGTAATAGGGGCTTGGTTGATAGCCGAGCGACCGCTGACGATTTTTCCGTCCAGTGCGATGCGCTCCCCAGGTTTGATACGGACGCGTGCGTCCACTGCAACCGATTTGGCAGCCACGTCCTGCCAATTGCCGTCTGCCTGCAAGACTGTCGCGCGTTCCGGCGTCAATTGCATCAATCCGCGAATGGCATTTCGGGCCCGATCCAGCGACTTGGCCTCGATTAGTTCCGCAATTGTGAACAACACCATCACCATAGCCGCTTCGGGCCACTGCCCCAGGAAAAGCGCACCTGTTACAGCGATGCTCATCAAGGCATTGATGTTGAGGTTGCCATTGCGAATGGCAATCCAGCCTTTCTTATAAGTGGTGATTCCGCAGGCCAATACAGCCACCAGAGCCAAAACTGCCGCCATCCACGTGGGCAAGCCAGTCCATTCAACTACTTCCGAGGCAATTGCTGCTGCCCCGGCAAATGCCAAGGGCCACCAAGGTTTGACGGGTTCAGGCATGGGCTCCTCCTGAGAGGACGCGCTGTTGGCTATCTCGGGAGTGAAACCCAACGAGCGCACGGCGGCCAGAATCGGTTCAATTTCCTTGGGAGCATGGGTCACCGTCAGTACGCGTTGCATCAGGTTGAACTCCAGCCCTGTCACACCTGGCATGCCCCCCAGCTTCTTGCGCAACAGTCCCTCTTCTGTGGGGCAGTCCATTTGCATGATGCGAATGGGCGTCTGAACACCATCAGCACTAGTCGATGGTTTACTGAGTTGCGCCGAAGGTTGAATGTCCGGCGCAGCATGCGTGCCGCAACAAGCTGCGGCAGGGGCTGCCGATTGCGCGGGTTCAGCGGGCGCACAGCAGGAATCACTTGCATGCGCGTGGCTATGGGAATGGTCGTGGTCGTGACCATGGGAATCGTGTTTGTGGGCGTCTGACATGGGCTTTTCCGATGAAGTTGCCCGATTACACAACCTGAAGTTACTATAGAGTCAAGACATTTCTAGGATCGGTCATGAAAATCGGTGAATTAGCCTTGGTGGCGCAGTGCACGGTGGAAACCGTGCGCTATTACGAGAAATCCGGCCTGCTTCCCGAGCCGGCGCGCACGTCGGGGAACTTCCGGGTGTATGGGCCCGAACACGTTGAACGCCTGCGTTTCATACGCAATTGCCGGGCACTGGACATGAGCCAGGAAGAAATCCATACGCTGCTCAATCTGGCGGACCAACCTGCAGACGGTTGTGGCGCCATCAATGCGGTCTTCGACCAACACATTGCCCACGTCGATGAACGTATTCGAGAACTCACCCATCTCAAAAAGCAATTGGGTGCGCTTCGGCAGCGGTGTGTCTCGGAGCAGGCGGTCGATGCCTGTGGAATCATGCAAGGTCTGGCTACTATGGAGACGGAAGCCAAAGTCGAACGCCACACCCATCTCGGTTGAGACGACACCTTCCGAAGCAGGCCGAACCACACGCATCGAAAAATACACGAATGAACCTTCTACACCGTGCCGCGCTACCTGCCTTGGGTGCCGCAATTTTGTTCGGGGCCAGCACACCGTTCGCAAAACAGCTGATTGGCGAGGGATTTTCCGCTTTCTCGCCGTTTCTATTGGCTGGACTGCTGTATTTGGGAAGTGGATTGGGTCTGTCCATGATCCGCTTGATTCGCGATCGTGGATGGAAATCCAGCGGTCTACCTAGGCAGGAGTGGCCTTGGTTGTTGGGTGCAATCACATTCGGAGGTGTGGTTGGCCCATTGCTACTGATGGTGGGGCTCGCGCACACTGCGGCAGCAACAACCTCACTCTTCTTGAATCTGGAGTCCGTGCTCACCGCAGTACTCGCGTGGGTGGTGTTTCGGGAGCAAACGGATCGTCGCATTGTGTTTGGCATGCTGCTGATCGTTCTAGGTGGTGCGGTACTGGCCTGGTCCGGCAGCGAAACGGTGACCTCTGTCATTGGACCGTTGGCCCTGGTCGGTGCCTGCATGGCATGGGCGATTGACAACAACCTCACGCGCAAAGTCTCAGCGTCCGACGCGCTCTTTATTGCGGGCAGCAAAGGCCTGGTGGCAGGCTGCGTCAACATCGTCCTGGGCGTGTCGTTGGGAGCAGAGTTTCCCTCAGCAGGCCATATTTCAGCGGCCATGGTGATCGGCTTTTTTGGCTATGGCCTGAGCCTGGTGCTCTTCGTCTTGGCCCTGCGCGGGTTGGGAGCCGCTCGCACAGGCGCTTACTTTTCGACAGCACCCTTTGTGGGGGCAGCACTCTCTATTGCGATGCTTGGGGAGCCCACCAGCTTTGCGTTTTGGCTGGCAACAGGACTGATGGCCGCGGGGGTCTGGTTGCACCTCACCGAACGCCACGTCCATGAGCATCAGCACACCGCACTGAACCATGGGCACAAGCATCGGCACGATGAACACCACCAGCACAGTCACGATTTCGAGTGGGATGGCGTGGGGCCCCATTCGCATGTGCATCAACATACTGAAATCCAGCACAGTCACGGGCATTTTCCGGATATTCACCACCGCCACGCGCACCGCTAATGTGGGTGGAGGTGGTCTATCCAGTCGATCGAACCCGCATCAAACGGTAAGCCGCGGGGATGATGAACAGCGACAACAACGGCGCCGTAATCATCCCTCCCAGCATGGGTGCCGCAATCCGACTCATCACCTCCGAGCCAGTACCGCTGCCCCACACGATGGGAATCAGACCCGCCAGGATCACAGCCACCGTCATGGCCTTGGGGCGCACCCGGAGCACGGCACCTTCGCGAATGGCGTCCAGAACCATGGCAACGCCCGGCTCCTCGCCTCGACGCTCCCGTTCCGCCAAGGCTTGCTTGAGGTAGAGCAGCATCACCACCCCAAACTCGGCCGCCACACCGGCAAGCGCAATAAACCCGACGCCGGTGGCAACCGACAGGTGGTAGCCCATCAGGTACAGAAACCAGACACCACCCGTCAGCGCAAATGGCAGTGTGGCCATGATCAATGCCGCTTCGTCCAGTCGGTTGAAGGTCAGGTACAGCAATACGAAGATGATGAGCAAAGTGGCCGGCACCACCACCTTGAGCCGGGCATTGGCACGCTCCAGGAACTCGAACTGCCCTGAATAAGTGATGCTGACGCCAGGCGCCAGCGTTACCTGCTGACTCACCGCCTGGCGCAAATCATTGGCGACGGACGCCAGATCGCGTCCGCGCACGTCCACATAGACCCAATTGGAGGGACGCGCATTTTCAGTTTTGAGCATGGGCGGACCATCAGTGATCCTGACTTTGGCGACCGTGCCCAGGGTGATCTGCTGTCCCGAGGGCGTCAGGATCGGGAGCTGAACCAGTTTCTCGGGGGTGTCTCTCCACTCTCTGGGATAGCGCAAATTGATGGGGAAGCGAGCCAAACCCTCAATGGTCTCTGCCACGTTCTCCCCGCCAATGGCGCCAGAGACCAGTGTTTGCACATCATTGATATTTAAGCCATAGCGCCCGGCCGCCACTCGATCGATCTGAACATCCACGTAACGACCTCCCGTCAAGCGTTCGGCCAAAGCACTCGACACACCAGGCACGCCTTTGGCCACCTGTTCGATCTGGCTGGCGATGCGGTCGATGGTGGCCAGGTCAGTCCCGTTGACTTTGACACCGATGGGGCTTTTGACACCGGTGGCGAGCATGTCGATGCGGTTACGGATCGGTGGGATCCAGATGTTGGACAGTCCAGGTACTTTGACGGCCTGGTCCAGTGCCTCGATCAGTTTCTCCGGCGTCATACCGGTACGCCATTGGTCACGTGGTTTGAGCTGCACGGTGGTCTCGAACATCTCCATAGGCGCCGGGTCAGTGGCGGTCTCAGCACGCCCAGCCTTGCCAAAGACGCGCTCCACCTCGGGCACGGTCTTGATCATGCGGTTGGTGATTTGCAGCAGTTCCGAAGCTTTCTGCGCCGACAGCCCTGGCAACGCCGAAGGCATATAGAGCAGATCTCCTTCGTCTAGAGGTGGCAGGAACTCCCCACCCAACTGGCTCACGGGCCACAGCGTGGTGGCAGAGACTAAAACGGCAATGATCAACGTAGCCTTGGGGCGTTGCAGCACCCACTCCAGCGCGGGGCGGTACACCGTGATCAAGGCCCGTGTGATCGGGTTGCGTTGTTCATCCGGGATACGCCCACGGATCCAGTACCCCATCAGGATGGGGATCAACGTCACAGAAAGTCCAGCGGCCGCCGCCATGGCATAGGTTTTGGTGAAAGCCAAGGGACCAAACAGGCGCCCCTCCTGGGCTTCCAGCGTGAACACCGGAATGAAGGACAAGGTGATGATCAGCAGGGAGAAAAACAAAGCCGGCCCAACCTCTATGGCCGCTTCGGTGATGACGTCCCACCGCTCCTGGCCTTCCAAGGCCTGCTCTGGGTGGGCATGTTGCCAAGTCTCCAGCTTCTTGTGGGCGTTCTCGATCATCACCACGGCCGCATCCACCATGGCTCCGATGGCGATGGCAATGCCGCCCAGGGACATGATGTTGGCGTTGATACCCTGGATATGCATCACCACAAAGGCCGCCACGATACCCAGCGGCAAGGAGATGATGGCGACCAGTGCGGAGCGCAGATGGCCCAGAAACAGCACACACACCAGCGCCACGACCACAAACTCTTCCAGCAGCTTGACGGAAAGATTGTCGATGGCCCGTTCAATGAGCGCACTGCGGTCGTAGGTGGTGACAACCTCCACGCCTGGCGGTAGGCTTTTCTGTAAGTCGGCCAGCTTGGCTTTAACCGCGCGTATGGTTTCCTGGGCATTCTTGCCGGAGCGCAGCAAGACGACGCCACCCGCCACTTCTCCCTCTCCATCAAGCTCAGCCACGCCACGACGCATTTCTGGCCCAATTTGCACCGTCGCCACGTCACCCAGCCGAACGGCAACGTTGCCGCGGCTGGAGAGCGGGATAGACCGGAAGTCGTCCAGGGTGCGCAGGTAGCCATTAACCCTCACCATGTACTCGGCCTCCGCCAGTTCCAGCACTGAACCGCCCGTTTCCTGATTGCCATTCATCAGAGCTTGGCGCACCTGCTCATAGGTGATGCCATAACCATTGAGTTTGAGCGGGTCCAGCACGACCTGGTACTGCTTGACCATGCCACCCACGCTGGCCACTTCTGCAACATTGGGTAGGGTCTTGAGCTCGAACTTCAGAAACCAGTCCTGCAGTGCCCGCAGTTGTGACAAGTCATGCCCACCCGTGCGGTCCACCAGCGCGTATTGGTAGATCCAACCTACACCGGTGGCATCGGGCCCCAGGGCGGACTTGGCACCTGCTGGCAATCGTCCCTGTACTTGGTTGAGGTACTCCAGGACGCGAGAGCGCGCCCAATAGAGATCGGTGGAGTCGTCAAACAGGATGTAGACGAAGGAGTCTCCAAAGAAGGAAAAACCCCGTACCGTCTTGGCTCCGGGCACAGACAGCATGGTGGTCGCCAATGGGTAGGTGACTTGGTTTTCCACAATCTGCGGGGCCTGACCGGGGTAGCTGGTGCGGATGATGACCTGTACGTCGGACAGGTCCGGCAAGGCATCGATGGGCGTGGACCGTACCGCCCATAAGCCTGCGCCTGCGAGAAACACCGTGGCCAGCAGCACCAGAAAGCGATTGGAGACCGACCAGCGGATGACACTGGCGATCATGGTTTTGCTCCTTTGAGCGTCACCACCTCGTATTCATCACCGGTGGCCTTGAACTGGAACTGCACGGTGTCTCCGACCTTGAAGCCGGATGACTGCAGATCTTTGGCGCGCTTGAAGCCCATGATCATGGCAGGCCATTTGAGGGCCGGCACGGCTTGGTGCCGCAGTTTGATATTGGACGCATCCAGTTCTTCGATCACGCCACTGGTTTCAAAGACAGCGCCCTTGTCCATAGAGGCCGCAGGAAGCGCCATGGATTCAGCCGGTTGGCTTGGCTGCGTGACGATCCCTCGCATGCTGGCCTCCGAGTCCAATAGAAACTGACCAGACGCCACCACTTTTTGACCGGCACTAAGGCCTTGGCGTATGACCAACTGCCCATCGCGCTCAGCACCTATTTGCACATCGACCGGTTTGAACTGGCCGCCTTCTTCGGCCAAGTAAACCAAGGCGCGCTTGCCGGTGCGAATCACGGCGTCCGATGGCACCAGCAGGACTGATTCGGTGGGGCCGTACAAGGTGGCCGTGGCCAGCATGCCCGCACGCAGCTTTTGGCCCGGGTTGGGCAGTTCGACCCTGACGCGCAGGGTTCGGGTGTCCGGGTTGGTTTCTGCCAAGACCGATGTCACCTTGCCCTTCAGGACAGTATCAGGAGCGGCAGTGAGTCGGGCTTCCACCACTTGCCCGATTGCCAAGTTGGAGGCCTGGGCCTGCGGCAGGGCCAGCTCCAGCCAGACCGTGCCCAGTCCTGTGATGCGGGCCAGGGTCATGCCGGGGCTCAGGCTCATACCTTGTCGCACCATCAGCTCGGATAGCACGCCCGAGGTGGGCGCTGTGATGGTGGTCACCGCCATGGTGCGATTGCTGTCGTCCACGCGCTGGATGACGGTGGGGGGCATGCCCAGCAACGCCAAGCGCTGGCGGGCAGCCTGGATCAGCGCGGCATCGCCCATGGTCTTGACAGCCAGAAACTCCTGCTGTGCGCCTATCCACTCCGGGTTGAGGACGTCGGCCAGAGGGCTGCCTGCTGCGATGACATCTCCCGGCGCGCGCGGGTAAACACGCTCTACAAAACCACTGGTACGGGCCTGGACGATGCTCACATCCCGCTCGCTGAGCTGAAGGGTTCCAGCGACTTCCACCGTGCTGGATAGATCCTGCTCCAATACTGTGGCTACACGCATCCCCAAGCTTTGGCTGGCACGCGTGGAAATCGTCAGCGCGCCAGTGTCAGCAGCGCCTTCGTCCGCGTAGCGCGCTACGAGCTGCATGTCCATGAACGGGGATGGCCCAGGCTTGTCGAACTTGGCATCCGGTTTCATGGGGTCGTACCAGTACAGCACTTTGCGTTCAGACTTGGCAGATTCAGTGCTCCCAGGTGCCATATTGGCATTGCGCTTGGTCCACCAAACACCTCCGGCAACACCCAGGCCCAAGATCAGCAGGCCAATTGCGGTGAGGGTCAGATTCTTTTGAAGATTTTGGGTGTTCATTGCGAACCTCCGGCCAATGAGGCATCGTTGGTGAAGTGCAGGCGCGCACTGATCGCTTGGCGTTCCCCCTGCAGGGTCAGAAAGCGCAGTTGAGTTTCCAGGGATTCCCGGCGCGCGGCCAAGTGCTCCAGCAAGGTGCCTTTGCCGGATTGGTACGCGGCGAGGGTCAAGGCAACCTTGTCGCGCATCAGGGGTTGCAGGATGGTCTGGTTGCGGTTTAGTGCGAGGTTCAGTCGCTCCAACTCAGCCCATTGGGTATCGAGTTCCTGCAGGTGTTCGCGCCTCAGAAGCTCCAGTTCGGCATCCAGTCCCAGTCGCTCCAGTTGTTTGGCGGCGATTTGCGGATCCTGGCGTTTGGCCGGCGCAGTGGGCAGGTCAAAAGTTACTTTTACCGAGACCATGTCACCAAACTGCTCCCCGCGGCGCTGGTAGGCCAGCTCCACACCCCAATCGGCCTTTTTAGCGGCCTGTGCCTCCTGCAGTTCAGCATCCAGCACGCGACTGGAGCTGCTGAGCAGGTTGACATCGGGGTGGTTTTGAATACGGTGAGCCAGAGCATCACGGTCCAGAGGCCAACTGGGTGGCTCTCCTTCCAGTGCTTCACTGGCGGCAGTTCCAATCCAGCGCTGCAGTGCGGCAATGGCCTGTGCGCGCTGAGCCCGCAGTTCATCCAGACGCTCCGATAACATGGCTACCTCCTGCCTGGGCATCAACACATCGGTGATAGAGCCGCGCCCGCCGGCCAGTTGTGCCTGGACGGCAGATTCCAGAAGCTTGTTTTGTTGGAAGAGACCGTCGAACAGTGACATTTGCTGCTCCAGGGTGTAGCGACGAATCCAGGCCACGGCAGTTTCCCGGCGCAGAGACAGCTTGGAGAGCTGCTGCGCGGATTCGGCCTGCTGGACTCTGGCCTGGGCAACTGCCACGCGGGCGTCCCGCTTGCTGCGATTGGGAACGTCCTGCATGTAGGCGATGCGTTGCATCGTCATGAAATCGCCGGTCAGGCTATAGCGGTCTGGCCCGGCAATGGGAAAATTCTCTACACCAACCGCCAGCTTCGGGTCGGGAAGCTCCCCGGCGGGGATAGCAGCTGCGCGTGCTGAATCCACCCTGGCCTGGGATGCCACCAAAGTTGGCGCTTCTTGGGTGGACAGGGACAGTGCCTGCTCAAAAGACAGCGGAGAGGCCCACAGTGGCAGAGCCACGGCAAGCGGAAAGACACTCGCAATCAGCGTACGGCTGAGGCGGTGCCCAATGGGGTGAACGGAACAAGGCATGTCCCAACTCCTGAAATGCTGCGCTTACGCGCGATGACCTGGCCATACAAAGACGGCAAGGCACGGATTCAAGGGGTTGGGGTCAGGCTGGCGGCCGCCAGATTGGGATGGGGCGAGGCTCTATAGCTCGGTCGTTCAGACGTCCTAAGAACGTGTCTTTGCTGAAGACTTCGGGTATTGCGGGGAAATGGACAGACAGTCCCAAGCTGCCGATCTTGCAGTCCTGGCCTACCTTGCAGGTCTTGCCCGTTTTGAGCAAGGTTTCCATGTCATTGCAGCACTCGCCCATTGGGGTGGCTGATGCATCTTCCATATCGCCACTGAGCTGCTGCTCTGCCATTGCGGCCATTTCCATGGGGCATGGCATCTTCGGCACGCCCAAGCCCGCATATCCCGCCAGAGGGATTGCCAGGCTCAGCAGCATCAGAAGTAGAAAGCGGACGGTGCGCACGATCTGATTAAACCCGAAGTGAAAGTCCAACGCCAAACAAGTCGTCAGCTATAGCGATTTGCCACGCAAACGCAGGGCATTTCCAATGACGGATGCCGAACTGAAGCTCATGGCCAGGGCAGCGATCATGGGCGACAGAAGCCAGCCCGTGAATGGGTAGAGCAAACCAGCCGCCACTGGAATTCCCAAGGCGTTGTACAGGAAGGCAAACATCAGGTTTTGCTTCATGTTGCCCACGGTGGCGTTGGACAGCGCAAGCGCAATGGAAATACCACGCAAGTCACCCTTTACCAGAGTGACCTGGGCACTGTTCATCGCAACATCCGTTCCGGTTCCCATGGCAATACCCACATTGGCTCTCGCCAGCGCTGGCGCATCGTTGATACCGTCACCGGCCATAGCCACGATGCGACCTTCCTTCTGCAGTCGCTCGACCAGGATCAGTTTGTCCTGGGGTTTGACTTCGCCATGCACCTCTTCGATTCCGAGCTTGACGCCCACGGCCTTGGCCGTGGTGATGCCATCACCCGTCGCCATCACGATGCGCAGGCCGGAGGCTTTGAGGGCTGTCAGCGCCTCCATGGTGCTGGCCTTGATCGGATCAGACACCGCCAGCAGCCCAGCCAATTTGCCGTCAATGGCCAAATGCATCACGCTGGCACCTTGGGCACGCAAAGATTCGGCTTGGGTTGTCAGGGCGTCCACGGAGATGTTGATCTGCTGCATCAGCGCCGTGTTGCCCAGCACCAGGTGGCGTCCACCCTCCTGGCCTTGAACGCCAATGCCGGATCCTGATTCAAAGTTCTCGGGTTTGTCCAGCACCAGCTTGCGCTCACGCGCTGCCGCCACAATGGCCGCAGCCAAGGGGTGCTCGCTGCCCTGATCCAGGCTGGCCGCCAAACGTAGAACTTCATCGGCCTCATATCCCTCGCTGGGAATAGCCTTCTCAAAGGTCGGACGACCTTCGGTCAAAGTCCCGGTTTTGTCGATGATGAGGGTGTCCACCTTGCGCAGGTTCTCGATAGCAGCCGCGTCACGGAACAACACTCCATTTGTCGCGCCTTTGCCAGTGGCCACCATGATGGACATGGGGGTCGCCAGGCCCAGCGCGCATGGACAGGCAATGATCAGGACGGCGACCGCGTTGATCAGGCCATACACCCAACTGGGTTCGGGGCCTAACAGGCCCCAGCCCAGAAAGGTCAGCACGGCAATGCTGACCACGACGACCACAAAGTAGCCTGCCACAACGTCGGCCATGCGCTGCATGGGCGCCCTGGATCGTTGGGCCAGAGCCACCATCTGCACGATTTGGGACAGCACGGTGTCAGATCCAACTTTCTCCGACTTCATGACCAGGGCACCGCTGGTGTTGATGGTCGCGCCTATGACCTTGTCTCCCACCCGCTTGGTCACTGGCAGAGGTTCCCCGGTCAGCATGGATTCGTCGACCGCGCTGCTACCTTCTGTGACCACGCCATCCACGGGCACCTTCTCTCCGGGACGCACACGCAGCAGATCCCCAAGGTGGACGTGGGTCAGTTCAATGTCCTCTTCTGTGCCATCAGCTTTGATGCGCCGTGCCGTTTTGGGTGCAAGACCGAGCAAGGATTTGATGGCTGCGGAGGTCTGGGAACGGGCCTTGAGCTCCAGCATCTGGCCCAAAAGGGTTAGGGAGATGATGACGGCCGCCGCTTCAAAGTACACGGCGACCCGGCCCATAGACACAAAGGAATCCGGAAACACCCCTGGAGCGATGGTGGCCACTATGCTGTAAAGGTATGCCGCCCCCGTGCCCAGACCAATGAGCGTCCACATATTGGGACTGCGATTGACGAAGGATTGCACTGAGCGTACAAAGAATGGCCATCCCGCCCACACCACGATGGGGGTGGCCAGTGCGAACTCCACCCAGCTCTGTACTGCCATGTCCATCCACTGCAAACGGTGTCCAAACATCGCCAGTACGAAAACGACCGCCGTGAGCGGCAGCGTCCACCAAAAGCGATGCTGAAAATCCAGCAACTCTGGATTCTCTTCGTCGTCCAAAGAGGGCATCACAGGCTCCAACGCCATCCCGCATTTGGGGCAACTCCCCGGATGGTCTTGGCGTATTTCCGGATGCATGGGGCAGGTGTAAACCGTTCCCGCTGCCACTGGCTGTGCGGCTGGTTTCTCCTGGGGCACTCCCATGTACTGCATGGGAGTGGCGTCGAACTTCGCTTTGCACTTGGGGCCGCAAAAGAAAAAACTGTGCCCCATGTGTTCGGAATGATGGGGTGACTGGGCAGTTACCTTCATCCCACAGACCGGATCTTTAAGCGCGTTTTCGTCGTTGGGCGGTGCAGCCTGCGGATGATCAATGTGTTGATGCTCGCTATGCTTTGAATGGTCCATTTTTTCTAGCTCCCTAAAAATCTACCAAAACACCTCAAACCCACCGAGTGCCTACTCAGCGATAGCCTTGAAACACGCGCGAACTGCCATCTTTGGAAACCAGCAAGACGTCATAGGGATCTTTGCGTCCACCATACACAGCTCCATCCATACCTGGCGAGCCCACCGGCATTCCCGGCACGGACAAGCCGATCGCGGCAGGTTTCTCCTTCAGCAACCGCTTGACGTCATTCGCCGGGACGTGCCCTTCAATGACGTAGCCACCGACCAATGCCGTGTGGCAAGAGCCCAATTGCCGCGGCATGCCCAATCGCTCGCGCACCACATCGTTGCCGTTCTGGTTGACCTTGACTGTGAAGCCAGACTTTTCCAGATGGGCAACCCAGTCCTTGCAACACCCACAGTTGGGGTCTTTCCAGACCTCGATGGAGGTGCTGTGGCTGGTGGCATGTGCGCATGGCAAAGCCAGAACCAAAACGGATGCGAGCAGCATTCGGCGCTGCAGTTGTGTCTTAAATGGAGTGCTCATGGCCGATCCTCGGTAGTTTGGATGTAAAGCAGCATTCCCGCTTTGACAAATGACAAAGCGCCATGTCGGCGCCTTGTCATTTCCGGAAATTGCGTGCAAGCCTCACTTGCGAATAAGTAGTCTTATTTGACCGTCTGTATATCGGTGACCACCATTTTTCCGCCGTCATTGATGACTGCGAACTTGACCTTATCGCCCGGTTGCACCTTGTCCAGCAGCGATTTCTCTTTGGCGGTAAAGATCATGGTCATTCCCGGCATGTCGAGATTTTTGATCGCTCCATGCTTAATGGTGACCTTGCCAGCGTCTTTATCCACTTTGCGGATTTCGCCGTCCGTCATGGGTGCCATCTGTGTTGCATCCATTTTGTTCTGGTCCATTTGCGCATTGGCAATACTGGGCACGCCGACTAGCGTTGCCAGAACTGCAGCCGCAGCGACGAGTGTGTGTTTGATTCGTGTCATGTTGAATGATCCTTTGTGGGTTGAAATCGACTTGCTTCTCGACACATCGGTGCCGTTTACTTGGCCCCGACCTTCACTTGCCCCTTCATGCCGGCCTCAAAGTGGCCGGGCATCAAACAAGCAAAATTGACTGTTCCCGCCTTTGTAAACTGCCAAACGATTTCGCCTTGTTTGCCTGCATCGAGCGTGATCTTGCTAGGTTCGTCATGCTCCATGCCGGGGTTCTTTTTCATCTGCTCCAGATGCTCCAACAGTTCTTTTTCTGTTCCCAGACTCAGCTCGTGACGAACCTTCCCCACATTCTTTACAACAAAGCGAACGGTCTCACCCTTCTTGACCTGAATCTCGGAGGGGGTATAGCGCATGCTGTCGGCCATTTCCACTGTTACGGTGCGGGTGGCTTTAGAGGCGACGCCAGCTTTTCCAATAGCGGTCTCCTCGCTATGACCACCTGCGTGGCTGCCACTTGCCAGTGCGCCGGTGGAAATTGCCGCAAAGCTGGCGGCTACGAGGATGGTGGAAAAGGTCTTTGCAAATTTCATGGTGGGTCCTTGGGTTAAAAAATAGTGACGTTGAAAAATTAGTGACCAGAATGCGCCTTGGGTTTCTTCGCATTCATTACGGTGGCTGGCGATGGTTGATCGTTTGCGGCTTTGCCCGAACTGATTTCGGAGCGCAAACGGGCGGGTTCTGACAGAGGACCTGTGTATTCCTGAGCAACAGTCCCTGGGGGGTACTTGTAAGGGCCTGGATCACTGTAGTCTCCGGGCTTCTGATCCTTGCGGACTTTGAGCACACTGAACATGCCGCCCATTTCAACCGGCCCAAACTGGGCCTGGCCAGTCATCATCGGAGCGGTGTTTTCAGGAATGGGCATTTCCATTTCACCCATGTCTGCCATGCCGCGCTCGCCCATGAGCATGTAGTCTGGGGAGACTTTCTGGATTTTTTTAACCAGACCTCGGTGATCCACTCCAACCATCGTGGGAACCGTGTGTCCCATGGCGTTCATGGTGTGGTGGCTCTTGTGGCAATGCATGGCCCAGTCACCTTCTTCGTCGGCAACGAATTCAATCTGGCGCATTTGCCCCACGGCCACATCGGTCGTGACCTCATACCAGCGCGATGTGGGCGGTGTCGGGCCCCCGTCAGTCCCTGTGACCAAGAATTCGTGGCCGTGGATGTGAATGGGGTGGTTGGTCATTGTCAGGTTGCCCACACGGATGCGAACCCGGTCGTTGTGGCGCACATTGAGCGTATCGATGCCCGGGAAGACACGGCTGTTCCAAGACCAGATGTTGAAATCCAACATGGTGTTGATCTTGGGCGTTTTGGTTCCAGGCTCGACATCAAAGGCGTTCAGCAAGAAACAGAAGTCCCGATCCACATCACTGATATGGGGGTGCTTTTCCTTGGGGTGCGTGACCCAGAAGCCCATCATGCCCATGGCCATCTGGACCATTTCGTCCGCATGCGGGTGGTACATGAATGTCCCCGGCCGGCGCGCGACAAACTCGTACATATAGGTCTTGCCAACGGGTATAGCCTTCTGGTTCAGGCCACCAACACCATCCATCCCGCTGGGCAGTCGCTGACCATGCCAATGGATGGTCGTGTGCTCAGGAAGCTTGTTGGTGACGAAGATTCGAACGCGGTCGCCTTCCACCACCTCAATGGTGGGGCCGGGACTTTGGCCGTTGTAGCCCCACATATTGACTTTGAAGCCAGGGGAGACCTCTCGCTCAACCGGCTCTGCTACCAGGTGAAACTCCTTGACACCGTTATTCATACGCCATGGCAGGGTCCAACCATTGAGTGTTACCACGGGGTTGTAGGGACGGCCATTGGTGGGGATCAGTGGTGGTGCGGTGTTGACGGATGTCTGAATGACGGGTTCAGGCAAAGTGGCCAATGCGGAACGAGCGACCGTGATGCCAGCAACGGCGGTTGCAGCACCTGCGAAGAATCGACGACGAGAATTGGATTGATCCATGGTTTTTCCTATTTGTTACTCAGCCGAAGCACCGCCACCCGCACCGATGCTCACAAAGTTGGCGGGTTCACCGCCCTGCAGTACCCAGTGCAAATCAGCTTCCGCAATGAGGAGGTCGCGTTTGGTGTTGATAGAAGTGACGCTTGATTGCAGTTGGGTCGCCGTCTCCGTCAGCAGATCCCAGACGCTAAGCAGCATTCCGTTGTACCGAAGTACGGTTTCGTCATAGATGAACTGACGCAGCTTTTGTTCGTCCTGTGACAAACGGGCAGCCGCGTAGCTCGCGTTGTAAATGCCGAATGCCTGTTGTGCCGTTCCCTGGACACGCAGACCTTCGGAACGCGGAAGTACCGCACGTACGGCTTTCAGACCTTTTTGGACGGCCTCCGCGGCAATAGGCTGTTCAGGGACCTCCGGCAGAGAGTCAGGTAGGCCCACGCTAGAGGAAATGCCCCACAACTTGAGTGTCTTGAGCAACGCAATCTGTGCCTGCTTGGCTTCTGCCGCCGATTTCAGGGTTTGTAGCTTGACGTTACCCAGTTTTGATTGAGACTGGGCCTGCTCCATACGACTCCAGTTGCCGACGCGAGCCATGCGACGGGCCAGTTCGGCTGCAGCTGACGAAGCCTCTTGCATGTCCTGTTGAAGTTTCAGTCCAGCTTGAGCGGCCACCGCATTCCACCAAGCCTTACGAGTGTCCACCGCGACGTCAAGAACGGAGTCAAAGTCGTCCACATGGCGACGCACACTGGGATCGACCTCCAACCACCGCCCTTGGGCAATACGCTCTTGATTGGCTGTACCCAGCTGGGACAAAGAAGTAGTCAATTCAGGGCGTGCACGCCACGCCTGCCGAACGGCTGCGTCCGCCGTTTTGAGCCACAAGTCGGGCGCCATAGCAGGAGCGTCTTTGGTCGTTGCGTCATTGGCTTGCTCCCACTTGAGAACATCCGCATGCCCCCGCTTGAACTGAGAGACCTCATCATTGGCTTTGCGCCAGTCAATGGTGCCCTGTTCCACAGGCTCTTGCACGGCCTGTTGGGCTGATGCTGTACCCACAAAGGTACATAGGGCGAGCGTTGCTAACCACAGTGGTTTGCGTCGCAGGATCGGAACACGATGCATAGGAGTCCTTTGGCTTTGTGTAAAACTGGCTGGACTTTATCGAGACGGTCCCAACACCAAGCTGTCGCTTTGATTACAAATTTGTAATCTTCGGCGACGCCAGCGTCAACCGGTGCACACTTGAGAAAAGGACACCGACTGTGAAGATACTGATCATTGAAGACGAACCCAAGACGGGCGAATACCTGCGACAAGGCCTGAAAGAGGCCAGTTTTATTGTGGATCTGGTCCACAACGGCAACGATGGCCTGCACACTGCCCTTGAGGGTGAGCACGATCTCATCATCTTGGATGTGATGCTTCCAGGCATGGATGGCTGGGAGGTGATGCGTAACCTGCGCCGCAAGGGTAATGAAGTTCCGGTTTTGTTCCTGACCGCCAAAGATCAGGTGGAGGACCGAATCAAGGGTTTGGAACTGGGCGCAGACGACTACCTGGTCAAGCCTTTTTCATTTGCGGAGCTGCTGGCCCGTGTCCGTACTATCTTGCGGCGCGGCAAGTCCGGTGTCGAGGCAACCTCACTGAAAGTAGCTGACCTGGAGCTGGATTTGCTGCGTCGCCGTGTGACACGTGCAGGCAAACGCATCGATTTGACCTCCAAGGAATTCGGTTTACTGGAGCTTTTGATGCGCCGACAGGGGGAAGTGCTGCCTCGATCCCTGATCGCATCTCAAGTCTGGGATATGAATTTTGACAGTGACACCAATGTCATCGAAGTGGCTGTAAGGCGTCTGCGCAGCAAAATTGACGACGCGTTCGAACCCAAATTGCTCCAGACCGTACGCGGCATGGGATATGTTCTGGAAAATGCGCTACAGAACCCATGACACAGCGCTTCTCACTGACCACCCGTCTCACCCTGTTTTACACACTGGCTTCAGCCACCGTACTGTTGGGCCTGGGATGGGTAACCTCCTTGGCGATGAATCAGCACTTCGAAGATTTGGACCGTAGTCTTCTGGAGGACAAAATCCACCTGATTCAAGAGGTCGCAACGAAAGCCAACTCACCGCAGGATCTTCAAAACCGCTTGAACGAAGTCCTTCACAGCCATGAAGGGCTTATTGTCCATGTGCAGATCAGCGGAAAAACGCTTTATGAGACTGCAAAGTTTGAACTTCCTAACGGATACGCAGGTGCGGTGGGAACTGACCTGAAGTCACAAAAAATGCAGAGTTGGCAAAGTGCGGGACATCAATACCGAGCCCTGGGTATGTTGATCAACTCAGAATTGCAAAATGATGAGCCTCTGGCTGTGTGGGTTGCCCTAGACACAAAATTGCATGATCATTTTCAGACGCATTTCCAGACCACTCTCATGCTTTACGTGACTCTGGCGACTTTGTTCAGTGGCGTGCTGGGGTGGATGGCAGCCAATCGAGGGTTGGCTCCACTTCGGATTATGCGAACACGTGCCCAAGCCGTGACCTCCAACAAACTTGAGGAGCGCATGCCGGTAGAAGCCGTCCCGGTAGAAATGGCGGATCTCGCTGGTACCTTGAACGACATGCTGGACCGCCTGCAGGAAGACTTTCGTCGACTTTCTGAATTCTCTTCCGATCTGGCGCACGAGCTCAGAACACCGATCAGCAATTTGCTTACCGAAACCCAAGTCACGCTGTCTGCCAAAAGAAGCAATGAAGACTATCAGGACGTTTTAGCTTCCAACTCCGAGGAGCTACAGCGCTTGGCCAGGATGGTGTCAGATATGCTCTTTTTGGCTAAAACGGAGCATGGGCTAGCACTTCCAAGTCGAGAGAGTATCGCTGTGGAGGTGGAGGCCCGGGCCCTGTTCGACTTCTACGAGGCACTGGCCTCAGACAAGGATATTCTCTTGGAGTTGGTTGGCAGCGGTACGGTTGGCGGTGATCGCTTGATGCTGCGACGGGCATTGAGCAATCTGCTCTCCAATGCGCTTCGCCATGCCTCTCCTGGTACGGTTGTGTCCATTGAAATTCAATCGGGAGAAGGCGTTGAGGTCACCGTGTCCAACCATGGCCCAAGTATCAGCCCGGAAATGCTGCCTCGCCTGTTTGATCGGTTCTTTCGCGTTGACAAATCGCGGACCCATCCAGAAAGTGACGGTGCAGGACTGGGATTGGCGATCACCCGCGCCATCATGGCGGCTCATGGAGGTGGGATTTCCGTGACGTCAACGTCTGGCGTGACGCGCTTTACCCTCAGATTCCCCAAATCCGAAAGTCTTGTCCAAGAGTAAACCTAGAGCGCAGTGGAGACATGACGTCTTTGTAACGAGTGGGTCATGCTCCCGTAGGGGGCAACTTTCTACATTGGAGTCAACGGTGCAGTGATTGCATCGTTCCCACGAAATGCCTTTGTGCGCTGCAGCCGCGTTTGGATTTGTCGTTGTACTTGGCTCAATGTCAGTCAAAGAATCTGTTGAGCGGGCATTGGCGACCATGTGGGCATTTCCAGATAGGGAAGTCGGTCGTTCCGGCAAACCACTTGAACAAAAGGGCAGATTTACTCGATCACATTTGATAATCCACCATTATCAAACCTTAGTTTTTAGAAAATATCCTCATTGAATCTTCTTGAAATAGTATGTATTATCGTGGTATGTAATTAGTATCAAATAAAGGTGGATCATGGCCAGGTCAGGAATTTACAAGTCTGAGGTTGTACGGGCACGCAACAAGCTGCTGGCCAGCGGTGTAAACCCGTCCATAGACGCCATACGTGCGGAATTGGGCACCGGCTCGAAGACCACTATCCACCGGTATTTGAAGGAAATTGAGGAGGAAGAAGGCGGCGCAACCGGCACAAAAGTGGCCGTTAGCGAGGCCATCCAGGACCTCGTGGGTCGCTTGGCAGCCCGCTTGAATGAAGAGGCTGATGCCCGCTCTTCCGAGGCCTTGGCCGTCAGTGCAGCCAGTCTTGCTTGGACGCAAAAAGAAAACACGACGCTAAAAGCAGAGGGGCAAACGGTTCGCACCCAATTGGAGCAGGCTCAGCGCAGCATCGCCGCCGAGAAGGCCGATCACACCAAGACCCGGGAGGCTCTATCGAGCAAGACCCTTGAGGCCACGCAACTCAACCAACGGGTTATGGGCCTGCAAGAGCGCCTGGAAGCCGAAGAACGGCACCGCCAGTCGCTGGAAGAAAAGCACCAGCATGCTCGGGAGGCCTTGGAGCATTTCCGCACCTCGGCCAAAGAACAACGGGAGCAGGAGCAGCGCCAACATGATCAGCAAGTCCAGTACTTGCAATCCGAACTCCGCAAGGTCACCGATAGCCTGACCGGCAAGCAGCAGGAACTCATGCGGGCCCAACAAGAAGGCGTCCGACTAATTGGTGATCTATCTCGCGTACAGGCTGAATTGCACCAGGCCCAGGAAGAGTTGAGAAATCTGCGCCCCCTGAAAGATGCACTCGCGTTTGAGCAACAACGAACCAAGGAGTTGGGAGAAAAGCTGGTGGTGCAGGTATCGACCAATCAGGCGCTCACTGCCATTGCGAACGACATGCAGACGAAACTGGAATCCCTGCAAAACAAGAGTCAACAGCTAGAGCTGGACTTGGCAGTTGCAAAAGCCGCCACCCTCGCTCAGGAAGGGGTTGTAGCAAGCATGCTGCAGCGCCTCAGCGCGACCTCACCAGCACCAGAACCCGGCACTCTATAATCGAACCAACATAGCCGCCACGCCTCTTAACAATGCGCAACCTTGGCGGCTTTTCCTTTTCAGGCCATCACTGAAATCCCTTTGCTGCCGGCTTATTTGCGCACGTTAAATTTAATGTGCGCAATAAAACAATTGGCGACAGCTTCCCGATCCGGCATGAGACTGGCGAGTTGCGGGGGCCCATTGGGTCGGAAGGCATGCAGGTAGACGGCTATCGACAACAGCTCAAAATGAAGCCATTAATAGTCAAATCTGAGCTTAGTGGCTTCATTTAGAACTATTGCGGAAACTCAATACCCATAAGTGTCTTTGGTGAAAAAGCTGACTGAACGGTGTGCCGGAAGTGCCTGGATTCTCCAGAATGTGAGCCCCTTCGGCGGACTGCTGAAAAAGGCTAACCGCTACAATTTGCACGCAAATCAGTAACGCCTAAAATTTGAGCATCTCGCAAGTTGTTGATTTATATAGGTTTTGATTTTGAAACCGCTACAATTTGCACGCAAATCAGTAACGCTTAAATTTTAAGCACCACCGCTAGCCCTGCGTTTTTGGGGTGGCCGATCCAACAATGCGTCGGCATATCGCTCCACGCCAAAGGCCATCAGCCCCCGGAAATTGATGTGCCCGAAGTGGACCGGTCCCATGCGACGTAGCCAGGCATCTTCAATCGGGTGCTTTTCCTTGCGCCAGCGATCGACGACGTGCTGCATCTTCATGGTGTTCCAAGCAATGACCAGATTGGTCAAGAGCGCGTGTGAACCAGAAACCGCCCGGATTTCGTCCCGCCGGCGTCCCCGCTCCGCAGCCAACCTGCCGAAATAGATAGCCCGCTGCAGCTGGTGGACGGACTCTCCGCGGTTCAACAGGGTGTGCATCTCCCGCCGAAACTCAGGATTGCTGAAGTAGTCGCACAAAAACAATGTCCGTAATAGGCGCCCCAACTGGTCGGCCGCCTTGTGCAAGGGATCGCCCTGGGCCGAGGAGCCCATTTTCTCCAGCGCTTCCTTGGGGGTCAACCGGCCGCTGCGAATAGAGGCAATCAGTCGCAACAGCTCATCCCACCCTTTGTGAATTGCACGTTCCGACACATTGGTGAGCGCGATGCGTTCCAGGTTCTCTGGCAGCTTCACGGATCGAGGGAGGTACAGCCGGCGTTCCGCAAGGTCACGCATTTGGGGGCACAGGTCAAACCCCAGCAGCTTGCTCATGGTCATCGCAACGAAGGTATACCCGTGGGTATCCACCGCCAGCATGGACAGACGCATGTTTTCATCGGTCTGTGCCGCGTTGTACTCCTCAACGCCGCTGACTGCCACAGACCCTTGCCGTTCGTTGTGGACGATAGGCTCGTCATGGGCAACTCCGTAGACATCCAGGACGTGGGTATAGAGACCAATCGCTCGGGTGCGACGCCGGGGATCGGTTCTGGAGTTGTAGAGGTGCCGGGAAGCGTCCAGCGCCATCATGTCCGAGGACGCCTTGGTGCCGGAGCCCCAATTGGCCGTGATGGAGTGCTCACGCTGGAACTCCACGATGCGGTCATTAGCGCGGCGCAGGCGTCCATGGGCTTCCAGGGAACGCATCGCTGCAGAAATATGGGCAACCTCAACGCCAGGAATCATCGCGGCCACGCCCTTGGCGTCGTTCTCCGTACCGTGGGCCAGTAGTGCCGCGTAGCAGGAAACTAGTTCCTGGGTGGTCTTTGCGCGCCGGCCCAACAGAACTTCGCTAAATCCGGTTGCGGCATCCATTTCGACAATGATGTCGCCGATTTGAACCTCCCCGATGCTGGCAAACATCATGTTTCGGCTCGCATCAATAGCCTTGTCCTGTGCCAACGCCTCTATCTGGGGCAGATGCACCAGGCCACTTTCGTCAATACTGACTTCACCAGCCTCCACCGCTTCGGACAGGGCTTGCAGGCCGGCCTCCAGGTGGGCGTAGAGTCGAGTGAGGAATTTTTCTGGGTCCGCATTCAGGCTCAACGCGCTGATCAAGCGCAACCGATCTTTCTTCCATTGCGCCGGAGGGATAAGCAAATCCTCACGGTTCCGGTAATCCCAGCTGTGATCCACCCAAAGCCGGGAACTGCGAAAACCATGACGAACTGCCATCATGGTTGCTGCTTTCAAGGCTGCAAATGCCTTGCTCCGGTCTTTGTCATTGAGCATTTCGTGCCAGACCGGATCGACAATGCTCACATCAAAGTCAGCAGGAAGCTCCTTCATGCCTTTGGCATCGAGCTCCCTGAGGGCCATCACCTGTTTGAGAGGCCGTTGTGCGGCATCACCCTTGATCTCTAAATCAGCAAACACGTTCAGCAGGGATGTCACCTTGGTGGTGTCGTCTATCAGAGACTGGCGAACCAGCGCTGCGTGACCAATTGCTGCGACGGACTCATCGTTGGGGATGAGCTTCTTGAGGGCTTCGATCTTCTCGTCGGAAGTGGTGCCTTCCGCATGGATGATCAATCGCATTTCGTCCCGCTGCTGCCGGTATTCGACCGCAGTACGTGCCTGCTTGCTGAGTACCCGTCCGGAGGCATGTCGGTGCAGATCATTTATCCTTCGCCCAGTCAAATACATCAAGGTGTCGGTGAGATCCAACAAGGTGACTCGCAAGAAGCAGGTCACCTCCAGCATCTGGGTGTCATCGCTTAGGCGTCGGGTGTCAAAAGGCGGCCGGTTCGCGACGGCTTGGGCATATGCGCGCATACGCGCGGTGGAGATGTGACTTAACGGCCATTTGTCGACCTCCAGCGTCTTTAGATAGGTGATTTTTTCTGAAACTTCCGTCAGTGTGGTGGGGCTATGTTTACCTGGTGGAGTCTTGAGCCATTCCAGCATGGTTCCACCCGCGCGCCCGCGGCGTGGTGAGAACACTGCGGAAACCATGTTCTTGCGCACTGGAGCAGGAATTTCCTTCTTGATTCCTGCCATGGCCAAGGCCTCTGTGGAGGCAAAAGATTCGCGGGCGAGATCGCGCAAAACCCGGTCTGAAGGGAGAAGGTAACGTCGATCAAACAACCATCGCTCAGCAGCTTGAACCAAGTCATCAACAGAAGCGGCTGTCTTGGTCAGTTCGGCCAACGTTATCGTCAACTCAGCCATAGCAGCGTCATCAACGTCGCTAGTTCCTGCTGTTTCGCGGGCCCATTTCTGATGGTCGTATAGGGTAGCGACTCGCTTATAGATGGTCTTCAAAGAGCCTATCGCAGTTTCACTTAAACCAAGTGAGTGACACAAAGACTTGAGCAGAGTGCGCGGGAGATAGGTGGCACGGTCGAGGACCCGACCGGTTGCTCGAAGCACCACAAGCTGAACGGCAGCCCCAAGCCTGCGGTCAGTCCGGAAGCGTTCACGGATTGCCGCGATGTCTCCAGAACTCAGCTTGAAAGACTGTTCGACATCAAAGTCCGACAGGGACTTTGGAAGCTCCTTGGAGCCGACGAATCGCAAATGAAATCCGGCCAAAGCATCTCCCTGTGGGGTTGCAATTGCCGAACACTATAACTGGCGAGGGAATGGCTAAATCGGGGTCGCAAAATGCAAGGGTTTACCCTTGGTAAAAAGCGCGACAATTTGCACGTAAACCTAGATTACCCCGACCAGCAAAACTACTGCGAGGCCAGGTCAAAAATCTTAGCCATGGGCACCCACTTCTCCCCCGAAGGCGTCCAGGGTGTAGGCGCCTGGAAGGTCCACATCAGGGTTTCCCAGCGCACGATGGCCGGATTGTCCAGGGAAGCTTGGGCCATGCGCTCGGCGCTGTACACCGCAGGATCCACCTCCATCACCATGAAAAGTCGCGTGCCCAGGCGATAAATTTCCATCTGCAACACGCCCTGGCCGCGCAAGTGTTCACGTACCTCAGGCCAGATCTTTTCATGGGCTTTTTCGTACTCGGCGATACGCTGGGCATCGTCCACCAAATCCAGTGCCAGCGCGTAACGGGCGGCGGCCGTGCTCATGACAGAGCCCGGTCCAAGTGGGTGTAGCCACCGTCCACAAACACCCACTGCCCTGTGGTGTGCGAGGACGCATCGGACAACAGGAATACGCACATGCGGGCCATCTCCTCGGAAGTGGTCATGCGATGGCCCAACGGGATTTTGGAGGTGATCGCCGCCAGCTTTTCTGCGGGATTGTCAAAGGTCTGGATCCAGCGCTCGTACAAGGGGGTCATCACCTCGGCCGGTATCAGCGCATTCACCCGCACCCCATCGTTCAGCAGGGCAGCTGCCCACTCCCGCGTCAGGGACAGCTGTGCGCCCTTGGAGGCACAGTAGCCACTGGTGTTACCCTGCCCCGTCAAGGCGGTTTTCGAGGATACGTTCACGATCGCGCCTTTCACCGCCTTGAGGTGCGGCACGCAGTAGTGCGCCATCACGTAGTAATGGATGAGATTGCGCTCCAGCGAGCCGATGAAGGCCTCGCGCCCCGCCTCCAGCCCAACGCTGTCGTTCACGCCGGCATTGTTCACCAGGCCATCAATACGACCAAAACGCGCCACCGTCTGCTCGACCGCAGCGCGGCAGGCCGCCTCATTAGATAACTCCACTTGCACAAACAGGTGCTTTGCCGCCTTGGCCTTCAGCTGCTGCTCGAATTCGGCAGGCATGGGGCTCTTGCCAAGGATGACCGGAATCGCGCCCTCTTCGGCCAACGTGAGCGAGATGGCCGCGCCAATGCCGCTGGCCCCACCGGTCACGATGACCACCTTGTCTTTTAAATGCAGATCCATGAAAACCCTTGCGAGAAAAAATCATTCAGCCAGAGCCTGCACATTCAGGCCATAGCAGCGAATCGCGTTGCCGCTCCAGAAGGCGTCCTGCTCGCGCACGGTCAGGCGCGTGCTGGCCCACTTGTGCGCGAGACCGTGCACGCCCTCGTACGGCGCCGCCAGCTGGCACACCGGCCAATCCGAACCAAACATCAGCCGCTGCGGCCCAAAGGACTCCAGCGCCTGGTCGAAACAGGACAGAATAATTTTGGCATCCTCGGGCGAGATGCCGGGGTGTGCGCCCCAATCCGCTTCGGTCACAGCGCCCGACAACTTGCACACCACATGGGGCAAAGTCGCCAGCTCACGAATGCAACTGATCCAGCGGCGCGAAACCTCGGGGTTGCGCGTCCAGTCCCGTACGGCAGGCTTGCCCACGTGGTCCAACACCAACCAGTGCTGGTCATGGCGGGCACAAAACTCAGTCACTGCAGGCAGTTGGTGGTCAAACACCAGCACGTCGTACACCAGACCCCGCTGCTGCAGCGCCCGCAGGCCCGTGTTGATGGCCGGGGCGTTCACCCAAGCGCCGACATCGGGCTCGTCCTGCAGGATATGGCGCACCCCCTTGAAAGCGGGATGTGCTCCCCACTGGTCCAGCCGGTGCTCCAGGTCCGGCGCCGCCAAGTCAGCCCAGCCTACCACCCCAATTACCTCGGGGTTATGGTCGGCCACGCGCAGCAGGAAGTCCGTCTCTGCGGCCAAGGTACGCGCCTGCACCGCCACCACCGCGTCCACGCCCGCAGCCCGCATCGCGGCCTCGCAGTCCACCGGCATACAGTCGCGCTGCAAAGCTGGCATGGCGGCGCTGATCCAGGGGAATTCGTCCGCCCGGTAGCGCCAGTAGTGTTGGTGGGTGTCGATTTTCATGCGGCCAGTGCCCGGGGCTGGTGGGTGTAATGCGCCAGCGACTCCAGCTTCATCTCGATGGAAAAACCTGCCGCCTTGGGCGGCATGTAGGCCGCGTGTTCGATCACACACGGCTCCTTGAAGTGCTCGTGCAGATGGTCCACATACTCGATGACACGCCCTTCACGGGTGCCGGCAATACACAGGTAGTCGATCATGGACAGGTGTTGCACGTACTCGCACAGCCCCACGCCCCCAGCGTGCGGGCATATCGGCAAGTTGTACTTGGCGGCCATCAGCATCACCGCCAGAATCTCGTTCACACCGCCCAGGCGGCAGGAGTCGATCTGCACCACGTCAATGGCACCGCGCATGATGAGTTGCTTGAAGATGATCCGGTTCTGGCACATCTCTCCGGTGGCGACCTTCATCTTGCCCAGCATGGCTTCACGAATCTGGCGGTGGCCTTCGATGTCGTCGGGGCTGGTTGGTTCTTCGATGAACCAAGGTTTGACAAAGGCCAGTTCTTCCAGCCATGCGATGGCTTGCGGAACATCCCAGACCTGGTTGGCGTCAATCATCAAGTGACGATCAGGACCGAGAACTTCCCGGGCAATACGCAGGCGACGAACGTCATCTGCCTTGTCGCGCCCCACTTTGAGCTTGACGTGGTTGAAACCTGCGTTCACGGCTTCTTGAGCCAGCCGGCGCAACTTCTCGTCCTCATAACCCAGCCAGCCTGCTGACGTGGTGTAGCACGGATAGCCCTCGCGCTCCAGCGTAGCCCATCTCTCCTCTTTGCCTATCGCGCGCTCGCGCAGCAATGCCAGCGCTTCTTCGGGGGTGATGCAGTCGCTGATGTAGCGGAAGTCGATCAGCTTCACCAGCTCCTCAGGGCTCATGCGCGCCACCAGCTTCCACACCGGCACGCCTTCAAGCTTGGCCCACAGATCCCAGACGGCATTCACCACCGCGCCCGTAGCCAGGTGAATGGCACCCTTGTCCGGACCAATCCAGCGCAGTTGGCTGTCCGAGGTGATGTAGCGCCAGAAGCGGCCCATGTCGGCGGCCACCCAGTCCATGTCGAGACCCACCACCAAATGGCGCATGGCCTCGATGGCGGCGCAGCAGATCTCGTTACCGCGACCGATGGTGAAGGTCAGGCCGTGGCCTTCCATGCCGGGCCGGTCGGTTTCCAGAATCACATAAGCGGCCGAATAGTCTGGATCCGGGTTCATCGCATCCGAGCCATCCAGATGCTGGGACGTAGGAAAGCGCACGTCCACGACGCGCATATTGGTGACTTTGGTCATGTCAGGCCTGTGTGGTGGTCTGGGTTTGGGTCCCCAGGCCATCAATGCCCAGGTGAATGGTTTGGCCCGCGCGCAAATACAGCGGCGGCTTCTGGCCCATGCCCACGCCGGGCGGGGTGCCGGTGGAAATCACGTCGCCAGGCTGAAGGCTCATGAAGCGGCTCAGGTACGCAATGAGGAACTTCACGCCGTAGACCATGGTGGATGTGCTGCCATTCTGATAGCGCTTGCCATCCACCTCCAGCCACATCTTCAGGGCTTGGGGGTCTGGCACCTCATCGGCGGTCACCAGCCAGGGACCCGTAGGTCCGAAGGTGTCGCAGCCCTTGCCCTTGTCCCAAGTACCGCTGCGGTCCAGCTGATATTCACGCTCGGACACATCGTTCACCACACAATAGCCGGCCACATGAGACAGCGCGTCGGCCTCCTCGATGTAGCGGCCACCCTTGCCAATTACCACACCCAGCTCGACCTCCCAGTCGGTCTTGACCGAACCACGGGGAATTTCGACGTTGTCGTCAGGACCCACGATGGCGCTGGTCCATTTGTTGAAAACCACGGGCTCGGGCGGCACCTGCATGCCGCTCTCGGCTGCATGGTCAGAGTAGTTCAGGCCGATGCAGATGAACTTGCCCACGTTGCCCACGCAGGCGCCCAGGCGCAAGTCTTTCTGCGGAGTGCCGGCCACCAGCGGCAGGCTCTCAATATTCACACCACGCAAACGCGCCAGGCTCTCAGGCAGCAGCGCGGCACCGGCCACATCAGCAATGTGCCCGGAGAGGTCGCGCACGCGGCCCTGGGCATCCAATACACCGGGCTTTTCCTGACCTGGCAATCCGTAGCGTAGAAGTTTCACAGTCTTTCCTTTTTAGTCAACATTCCAACTCAGGGCACCCGTGGAACTGGCTCTGCCAGGCCACCGGGTGCGCCCCCCTCCCGCCAAAGGCGAGAGAGGGGGGAGCGGCAGAGCCGCTCAGGGGGTGATTTCAGTCGTAAAGAACGGCAGCGATTTTGGGATCGCTCATGTTGCTCTTGTCGTAGTAGTAGAAACCGGTGTCGATGATCTTGGGCAGTTTTTCACCCTTGAGTGTCTTCACAGCGGCTTCCACGGTCTTGTAGCCAATGCCCACGGGGTTCTGGGTGATCGAGCCGGCAATGGTGCCGTCATTGATCATGTCCTTCTGCGCCTTGCCGGAGTCAAACCCGATGATGGTCACGCCGGTCTTCTTGGCTTCCTTGATGCCTTTGCCGGCGCCGATAGCGCCTGGCTCATTGGTACCAAAAATACCCTTGAGCTTGGGATGTGCCTGCACCAGGGCCTTGGCGATTTCAGCGGACTTCAGCTGATCACCACCGTATTGCACGTCCACCACCTTGATCTTGGGGTACTTGGCCTTGATCTGGTTCAGGAAACCATCGCGGCGGTCCACACCGGTGCGGCTGGTCTGGTCGTGGGCAATCACGGCCACTTCGCCTTCGCCACCGATCTTCTCGGCCATCTTGTCGGCAGCTAGGGCGGCGGCAGAGACGTTGTTAGTGGTGGCGGTGGTCACGGGAATGTCGCTGTCCACGCCAGAGTCAAAGGCAATTACAGGCACCTTGGCGGCCTGGGCCTTCTTCAGCAGCGGAATGGCGGCCTTGCTGTCCAGCGCGGCAAAACCGATGGCAGCGGGCTTCTTGGCCATGGCAGCCGACAACATGTCGATCTGCTTGTCCACCTGTTGCTCAGTTTCAGGGCCTTCAAAGGTCACCTTCACCTTGTAATCCTTGGCAGCCTGGTCAGCGCCCTGCTTCACAGCTTGCCAGAACTGGTGCTGAAAGCCTTTGGACACCAGCGGGATGTAAATCTCCTGGGCCGATGCGAAGCTGGAAAAACCAGCCAGTGCCAAACCAGCCGTCAGGGCCAGCAGTTTTCTTTTTGCGTTCATGGTTGTCTCCTGTTGAAAAAAGTTATGTCACACGGAATCACGGAAAGGAAAAACACGGGGTCAAAGTGAAGGGCATGGGGTGTGGCGCGGTCTCCTTATTTCTTGTTGCGGCGCAGGTTGTCGGTGTAGACGGCCAGGATGATGATCAGTCCGGTCAACACCATTTGCCACTCCTGCGCCACCGACATGATGCGCAGGCCGTTGATCAGCACGCTCATGATGAAAGCGCCGATGATGGTGCCCAGAATCGTGCCCACACCGCCGCTCAACGAGGTGCCGCCAATCACCACGGCAGCAATCGCATCCAGCTCGTAGCCCTGGCCCAGCGCAGGCTGTGCGGAATTGAGGCGGGAAGCAATCAGCAAACCAGCAATACCGCAGATCCCGCCCGAGAAGGTGTAGATGATGACCTTCCAGCGGTCCACGTTGACCCCCGACAGGCGCACGGCTTCTTCGTTGCTGCCCAGGGCAAAGGTATAGCGGCCCAGCGCGGTTTTGTTCAACACCACCGCGCTGACGATGGCGACCAGAAACAGGATCAGCACGCCATTGGGAATCGGCATCGACGGAAACACATCCCCCAGCAACGAACCCAGCGAGATTTGGTCAAAGCCCTCCACATCACTGAAGTAGATCGGGCGGGTCTGGGTGATCAGCAGCGACAGCCCCTTTAGCAACATCATCATGCCCAGCGTGGCAATGAAGGGTGGCACCTTGAGCTTGGTGATGGCCAGACCAGACACACAGCCCGACAAGGCCCCCATGGCCAACGCACACACCACGCCCAGTGGCATGGGCATGCCCAGGTTCACCATAAAGACACCCGCCATCACGGCGCAGAAAGTCATCAGCACGCCCACCGACAGATCGATGCCCGAGGTGATGATGATGAAGGTGCTGGCGATCGCCAACACACCAATCACCGTGGTGGACTGCAAGATGCCGATGATGTTGTCCTGCGTCATGAAGGCATCGGGCTTGAGCACGGTAAACACCAGGATCAAGGCAATCAGGCTGGCAAAAGCCAGCAGCTTTTGTTTGGCCTGGCCACCGGAGAGGCGCGCCAGCCAGGAGGGAGAGGAATTTGTTTGTGTCATGGCAAAACCTTGTATTTTTCCGAATCAATCACGCCGCGTGGCCAGGGCCATCAGGCTTTCCTGCGTGGCTTCGTCTCCGCGCACTTCACCGGTGATGCGGCCTTCGCACATCACCACAATGCGGTGACTCAGCAGCAGTACCTCGGGCAGCTCGCTGGAGATCACGATGATGGCGCGCCCTTGCGCAGCCAGCTCATTGAGCAGCTTGTAAATCTCGCTCTTGGCGCCCACGTCAATGCCGCGCGTAGGTTCATCAAAAATCAGCACTTCGCAGTCCTGCACCAGCCATTTGGCAATCACCACCTTCTGCTGGTTACCGCCGGACAGCAGCTTGGCAATCTGCGTGAGTGACGGCGTTTTGATGCGCAGTTTCTCCACCATCTGCTCGCCGATACGACGGATGGCGGGTTGGTTGAGGAACACCCCCCAGGTCAGCCAGCGCTTGAGGCTGGGCAGTGTGATGTTGGACTCCACGTCCATGCCGGTGGCCAGCCCGAAGTGCTTACGGTCTTCCGACAAATAGCCAATACCGGCCTGGACCGCATCTTCGGGCGATGTCAGCCGGATGCGCTTGCCACCCACCCACACCTCCCCTGAATCGATGGGATCGGCCCCGAACACGGCACGCGCCACCTCGGTGCGCCCTGCTCCCATGAGGCCGGCAAAACCCAGAATCTCGCCACGGCGCACGGTGAAGCTCACGTCACGGATGGCACGGCCCCG
Organism: Rhodoferax sp. TH121; assembly: GCF_002251855.1. Lineage (GTDB taxonomy): Bacteria > Pseudomonadota > Gammaproteobacteria > Burkholderiales > Burkholderiaceae_C > Allorhodoferax. Next base: position 804,823 of record NZ_NOXW01000020.1, on the reverse strand, counting down.
ATTCAGGCCCCGCACATCCAGCAACACCTCGTTGGCCGAGGTATCGGGAATCTGCTTTTCGGTGGCGCCCAGCTTGCGCCCAACCATCATCGCAATCACCTCTGCCATGGGAGTTGCAGACGGTACGGTGGCAATGTAAGCACCGTCACGCATCACAGTAATACGGTCAGCGATGCGCTGGATCTCGTCCATCTTGTGCGAGATGTAGACAATGCCCACACCCTCGGCCTTGAGCTGGCGGATGATGCGAAAGAGTTCTTCAATCTCGGCGTTGTTCAGCGCCGCGGTGGGCTCGTCCATGATGAGCACTCGCGACTTGTGCGACAGGGCTTTGGCAATCTCCACCATCTGCTGGCGCGCCACCGTCAGCTCGCCAATGATGGTGGTGGGTGCCAGCGCCAGCTTGAGGCGGTCGAACAGCGCCTGCGCATCGCGGTTGAGCTGCGCTTCGTCCAGCAGCAGCCCGCCCGCCTTGCGCGGCTCGCGGCCCAGAAAGATGTTTTGCGCCGCCGTCAGGTGGGCCATCAGGTGCAGCTCCTGGTGGATGATGCCGATGGCCAGCGACTGCGCATGCGCCGGGCTTTCGATTTCGACCGGCTTGCCATCCAGCAGCACCTCGCCGCTGTCCTTGCGGTAGACGCCGGCCAGGATTTTCATCAGCGTGGACTTCCCCGCGCCGTTCTCGCCCATCAGGGCATGCACCTCACCGGGCATCAGGTCAAAGCGCACGCCATCGAGCGCACGCACGCCCGGAAACGATTTGCTGAGGTTTTGTACGGAAACCAGTGCTGTCACAGTCAGGCCCTTGTTGCAGTGGACATCATCAGATGGTGACACCACCGTCGACCAGCAGCGCCTGCCCCGTCACAAAGCGGGACTCATCGCTGGCCAGAAACACCACCAAAGGCGTGATGTCGTCCACCGCCGCCAAGCGCCCCATGGGCTGGCGCGCGATGAAATCCTTCTCGGCCTGCACCGGGTCAGCCGCGCTGGCAATGCGCCCGCGCAGCGAGGGCGTGTCCACCGTACCGGGGCACAGCGCATTGGCGCGCAAACCGGCCTTGACATAGTCGGCCGCCAGTGACTTGGTCAGGCCAATCACTGCCGCCTTGGTGGCCCCATATGCGCAGCGGTTGGCAAAGCCTTTGATGCTGGAGGCCATGGACGCCATGTTGATGATGGAGACACTGCAGGCTTGGGTTTCCGCCTTGGCCAGCATGGCGGGCAAGTAGGCGCGCGTCATGCGGAACATGCTTTTGACGTTCAGGTCAAAGCTCAGGTCCCAGTCGGCCTCGGTGCAGTCCAACATGCTGCCGTTGGCCACCATGCCGGCGCAGTTGAACAGCGCGTCCAGTGCTGGGGTGCGCGCGGCCAGGGCCGCCACGGCGGCGTCACTGCGCACATCCAGCAGCTCCACCTGGATGTTGCTGTGCTCGGCCGCTAGGCTGTCCAAAAAGGCCTGATTGATGTCGGTGGCAATCACGCGGGCGCCTTCTGCAGCGCAGGCCAAGGCACTGGCCCGGCCAATGCCTTGCGCCGCTGCCGTGATGAGCACTGTTTTACCTTGCAAACGCCCTTGACCCATGCTGCTGACTCCGGTTTAATAATTCAAATATGAACAAACTATTCATGTATGAAGCGAAATCATAGGCAGCTTTGTCCGTCCACGGCCTAGTACTTACCCTAGAGCCCCAGGGCCCTGCTATAAACCTTCACCCGAAAGCCCCCCAACCATGACCACGTCTCCCGCCAAGCCGCGCGGCCGCCCCGCCAAGACCGAAGACCAGGACGAATCGAGCCTGCCCCCGGAAGACCGCTACCGCGCGCCAGCGCTGGACAAGGGGCTGGACATTCTGGAGTTGCTGGCGACGCAGCCACACGGCCTGACACGCGCCGAAATCGTGAAAGAGATGGACCGCAGCGCTAGTGAGATCTACCGCATGCTGGAGCGTCTCGTGGCGCGGCAGTACGTGATGCGCAACGCGTCTGGTGACCGCTATGCGCTCAGCCTCAAGTTGTTTGCGCTGGCCAATATGCACCCGCCGCTGAGCCGCCTGATCAACCAGGCCCTGCCGGTGATGGACGACTTTGCCCGCAAGGCAGAACAGTCCTGCCACATGGGGGTCTACGACCGCGGCAACGTGCTCATCAGCGCCCAGATCAACAGCCCCAGTGGCTGGAGCTTTGCGGTGCAACGCGGTGCGCGCGTGGGCCTGCTGGACACTGCCTCGGGCCACCTGCTGCTGGCCTATGCCGACGAGGGCAGCTATCGCCGCATGCTGGCCGAACACACGCCACTGGATGGCGAAGTACCCATTACCGAAGCCGAGCTACAAGCCACGCTGGCCAGCATCCGCGAGCGCGGCTACCTGGAGCGCGACAGTGCGCAAACGCTGGGGGTGATCGACATTTCATTCCCCATCCTCGGGCCGGACAACACCGCACTGGCCACCCTCACCTGCCCCTACATCCGCCGTATCGACCGGCACGTGGGTCCGCAAATGACCGATGTACGAAACTACCTGCGCGAAGCCGCCCACACCCTGTCACTGACACAAGGCATGGCACGCGAAGCGGCCTGACTTGCTATACATTCAGTAGCTACTCGCGCAGTATCTACGTAGCCTAAAGGCCAATTTCTTTCAAAAAATGGCCTCCAACCTGCCTAGACCGCCACCACCGACACCCCGCGCTCAGACAGCTGCAAGGTCACCGCGTCGCCACTGCTCCAGCTACCCTGCGCGTCCGACGACACCACAAAAATCTCGCCCAGACTGGTATCCACCGTCAGCTCCTGGAAGCTGCCCAGGTAGGCCGCTTTGGACACCGTGCCCAGCAGCCCGTGCCCGTGGCCATCATGTACCGCCCAGGCCTCGGGACGGATCGCCACTTTGACCGGGCCGGTGGCCACGCGCTGCGGTGTGCGCAGGGTGAGCGGGCCCAGGCGTACTGCGCCCTCCGACTCGCAGACCCCATCCAGCAGCACGGCCTCGCCCATGAAACCGGCCACGAACTCCGTCTTGGGGTTCTCATACAGCTCGCGCGGACTACCGGCCTGCACGATCAGGCCGCCGTCCATCACGATGATCTGGTCGCTCACCGCCAGCGCCTCGCTTTGGTCGTGCGTGACATAGGCCACCGTGAGCTTGAGGCGCTGCTGCAGGCCGCGAATTTCTTCGCGCATGGAGCGGCGCAAGCGTGCGTCCAGGTTGGACAGTGGCTCGTCGAACAGCAGGACCGAAGGCTCCAGCACCAGGGCACGCGCCAGTGCCACCCGTTGTTGCTGCCCGCCCGACAATTCGGCCGGATAACGCGCCTCATAGCCAGCCAGGCCCACGATGGCCATGGCCGCGCGGGCACGGTCACTTACCTCCGCCTTGGGCACGCCACTCACGTTGAGGCCATAAGCCACATTGCCCAGGACCGTCATGTGCGGGAACAGCGCATAACTCTGGAACACCATGCTCACATTGCGCTCGGCTGGCCCCAACTGGGTCACGTCGCGCCCATCGATGAAGATTTGCCCGCCGCTGGGCGTCTCCAGGCCCGCAATCATGCGCAGCGTGGTGGTCTTGCCGCAACCGGAGGGGCCCAGAATGGTGGTCAGCGTGCCCTTGGGCACATCAAAGTCGATGCCGCGCACGACCAACGGACTATCGGCACCGCCGTAACGTTTGACGACCTGGCGGAAAGAAATACCTGTATTCGTGCCTGTGTTTGTATGTGTCATGGGGATACCCGTTCAAAAGTAGTTCAATGTGCGGCCGGTGTTGCCCGGCGGCCCAGCTTGCGTTCGCCCACCAGGGCCTGCACCAGCAGCGTGCTGAGCGACATCAGCACGATGAGCACCGTGCAATAGGCCAACGCCACGCCGTAGTCGCCATTGCCCACGCGGCCAATGATGTAGGTGGTGGACAGCTCGTATTTCGCCGTGACCAGAAAGATCACCGCCGATACCGTGGTGATGGAGCGCACAAAGGAATACACCAGCGCCGCCACCAGCGCCGACTTGATGAGCGGCAGCACCACCAGGCGCAGTGTGGTGAGCGTGTTGGCACGCAGCATGAGTGAGGCCTCATCCAGCGATCGGTCCAACTGCTTGAAGGCCGCCGTACCGGCACGCACGCCCACCGGCAGATTGCGGAACACAAAGCACAGCACGATGATGAGGCCAGTCCCCGTCAGCTCCACCGGTGGCACATTGAAGGCAAGGATGTAGCTCACCCCCAGCACCGTACCCGGCACCGCAAAGGTCAGCAAAGCGGAAAACTCAAACGTCGCCTTGCCCCGAAACTCGGTACGTGCCAGCAACCATGCAATCAAGAGGCCCATACCGGCGCAGATGGGCGCCGCCATGGCGGCCAATGACAAGGTAGTGAACAGCGAGTTCCAGGCCGTTCCGGCCCAAACCCAGCCATAGTCGCCCCACTGCACGTCAAACGCGGTGCGGAAGTGGTTCAACGTGAGCGTGTAGTCGCGCCCCCAAGTCTGCACAAAGCCGCCCGCAAAGGCAAACAAATAGACCACCAGCGTGAACAGCAACCACGGCCCCGCTACCCCGAGGCACAGCTTGCGGATGCCGTCTGGCAGCGGCATGGGCAAACCAGCGTCGCCTTTCCCCGCCACCGTGGTGTAGCTGCCCTTGCCCAGCACCCGGCGCTGGATGAAGAACACCGCCAACGCAAACAGCGTCAGGATCAGCGAGAGGGCCGCGGCCATACCAGGGTCCAGCGAGGAGCCAACGATGGCAAAGAAGATTTCGGTGGACAGCACCGCAAACTGCCCGCCCACCACGATAGGGTTGCCAAAGTCCGCCATGCTCTCGATGAAGCCGACCAGAAAGGCGTTGGCCAAGCCCGGCTTGAGCAGCGGCAACGTCACGCTCCAAAAGGTTTGCATGCGGTTGGCGCGCAGGGTTTGCGAGGCCTCCTCCATGGACGGGCTTACGCCCTGCACCACGCCGCGCATGATCATGAAGGCAATCGGTGTGAAGGCAAACAGCTGAGCCAGCCAGACGCCAAAAAAGCCGTAGAACCAGCGCGTAGGCTCAATACCAAAGGCCCACTCCATGAACTGGTTGTAGAGCCCGGCGCGGCCAAACAATAGGATGAGACCCAAGCCCACCACAAAGGGCGGCGTGATGATGGGCAACATGGCCAGGATGTTAAGTGGACGCGCCAAGCGCTTGGCCTCGCGCTCGGCCCACAGCGCAATCAGCGTGCCCAAGAACGTGGTGCCGGCCGCCGTCATCAAGGCCAGGCCCAGCGTGTTCCAGGCCACGCCACAGCGCCCGCCTCCGGTCACACAGCCCAGCCCCCAGATGCGCGCCGTGCCAATACGCTCCCACAAGGCGCCCAGTGCAAACTGGCCTTCGTCATTCAGCACGCTGCCCATGAGCGACTTGATGACCGGGTAGACCACAAACAGCGCCAGCAGCGCGGCACATACCAGCACCGCGCCAGCGACAAAGGCATCGCCCTTGAAGCCCCCCAGCCGCGCCACGCCGATGGCCAGCAGTGCCAGCAGGCTCAGCACCACCACAAAACCGCCCCAGCCCATGCCGGGTTGGGTCCACTCCGTGGAACCCCACATGGCATTGAGCCAGTCCCAGGACCAGCCCACCATGCCAATGGCAAAGCCACTCAGCAAGACCCCGGCCAGGCCCACCGTGGCACCGCTGCACAGCAGCAGGCCTTGGCTACGTGGCTCAGCACTGAGCGCGGCCGCACCGGCCAGCAGCAGCCCGGCCAGGCCCGACCAGAGCCAGACGCGGTGGTGGCTCCAAGCCTGCACCCAGGCACTGGCGGTGTCTGCCTTGCCCCAGATGCCGGGCATGGCGCCCCACAAGCCGCCGTTTTGAAGGAAGTACCAGGGCAGCAGCATAAAGGCGACCAAGCCCAGCGCCGCCCACAGGGCGATCGCGCGGCGCAGGCGCCACGGGTGTGTATGTGTCATGGAGATCGATGAATTACAGGGCACAGCCCGCCGCTTGGCGCGGCGGGGGCGAGGAGGCAGTGCGCTGGCGCGGCTTAGCGGCCCTGGCCGTTGACGTCACGCTCCCAGCGCTGGATCAGGCGCTTGCGCTCGGCCGCCTGGCCGTACTTGGCGTAGTCGTAGTCAATCATCTTGATCTTGCGGAAGTCTGGCACACGCGGGTCTACCTTGGTTTCGCGGTTGGATGGCAGCTGGAACTGCAGCGTGGCCGCACCAAGAGCCTGGGCGCCCGGGGTCAGCGCCCAGTCGTAGAACTTCTTGGCATTCTCCAGATTGCGCGCACCACGCACGATGGACATGGAGCCAATCTCTGCGCCCGTACCATCGCTGGGGGTGATGGTTTCCAGCGGAAAACCTTGCGCCTTCTCACCGGGGCCGTCGTGCACAAAGCTGATGGAAATGGCCGCCTCGCCGCGCGCCACCGCCTTGATGGGGCCCACGCCCGAGCGCTGGTAGGTCGCAATGTTTTTGTGCAGCTTGCCCAGGTAGTCATAGGCCTTGTCCTCGCCCATCAGTTGCACCAGCGTGGCGATCATGGTGTAGGCCGTACCACTGGACGATGGGTTGGCGGACTGGATTTCGCCCTTGTACTCGGGCTTGATGAGGTCCGCCCACGTCTTGGGAACGGGCAGCTTTTTCTTGGCCAGCAGTTCGGTGTTGTAGCCAAAGCCCAGTGGGCCGGAATAAATGCCCACGGTTTTGTAACCGGACTGTGCTGCCTGCCTTTGGGCCCAGTCATAGAGCTTGGGCAACAGGGGCGACTTGTACTCCTGCGTCAGGTTTTGCTCGGCCGCCACCAAATGCGGGTCGCCCGTGCCACCAAAAAAGATGTCGGTCTTGGGGTTGGCGCGCTCGGCCATGAGCTGGGCCACAGCTTCCCCCGAACCCTTGGGTGTCATGTTGACCTTGATGCCCTGGCTCTTCTCAAACGTCACCGCCACCATGCTGCACCAGGGGGCCTGCCCCGAGCAAATGATGTTGACTTCGCCACCCGCCTGGGCGTGGGCAGACACGCCGGCCGTGGCCATGGCGGCTAGTACGAGCAATTGGTTTTTTTTCATGGATGTCTCCTGGATTGAAAGACCGGGATGGTCTGGGGGGTCGAAAGGGTTTGGGGCAAGAGCACGCTCACCCCTTTGCGGGAAAGAAAAAGACTGACCGGCGCGCCCACCGCGTGGCAGGCAGCCTGTTGATCGGAAATGACCAACAGGCTGCCCAGGGCGGTGAGCACCCAGGTCTCGGTGCTGCGGCCCAGGTACGCACTGCGCTCCACCTTGCCCGCCAGGCCTTGCGCGCCTGCCGGGGCCATGCACCAGGCCTGCGGGCGCACGATCAGGCGCACCGCGCCCTGCCGCAGTGGTACCCCTAGGTCCAGCGTGAGCGGCCCCAGGCGAATCTGGCCTGCGCCATCGCAGTGCGCTTCAAACACCGCAGAGTCGCCCATGAAGCCAGCCACAAACTCGGTCTGGGGTTGCTCGTAAATCTCGCGCGGCGAGCCAATCTGCACCACCCGGCCCTCCTGCATCACCACCACCTGGTCGCTGACCGACATGGCCTCCGCATGGTCGTGGGTGACGTAGAGCACCGTGAGCCCAAGCCGCTGCTGCAGCTGGCGAATGTCTTCGCGGATATGGCGGCGCAGGTTGGCATCCAGGTTGGACAGCGGCTCGTCCAGCAACACCAGTGCGGGCTGCAGGGCCAGTGCACGCGCCAGCGCGGTGCGCTGCTGCTGACCGCCTGACAGTTCGTGCGGCATACGGTCTTCGAACCCGCCCAAGCCCACCAGCGCGAGGGCCTGCGCCGCCCGCTCCGCCTGCGCGGCGGCAGACAGGCCTTGTGCCTTGAGGCCGTAGCGCACGTTGTCTTGCACCGACAAATAGGGAAACAAGGCATAACTCTGGAACACCAGGCTCATATCGCGCTGGTCGGCCGGGCAATGGGTCAAGTCTTCGCCGCGAAACACGATCTGGCCGGCATCAGGCCGCTCCAGCCCGGCAATCAGGCGCAGCAAGGTGCTCTTGCCGCAACCCGACGGCCCCAGCAAGGTAGTCAGCCGACGCTCGGGCACACGCAGGTGCACGCCGCGCAGCGCGCGGTAACCATTGGCATAGGTTTTTTCAATGCCCAGCAAGTGCAGCCCCTGGCTCATGCGGGCACCCGCAGCGCGGCGTGCGAGAGCGGCTGTGAATGCACGGCTGCCATTGGTGACGGCGCCGCGCCCGGTGCCTGCCCCTCGGGCAAGGGCCAGCGCACCACGGCATCCACGCCCACCACCACACCGTGTTGCATGCGGTTGTAGAGGTCCAGGCTGGCCTGCATGGACACTGCAATCTGCTTGCAGATCGACAAGCCCAGGCCCACGCCTGTGCCGCCGCTGGCGGACTCAAAGGGCATGAACAGGCGCTCGCGCACGCCTTCGTCAATGCCGCCCGCGTTGTCCCACACCAGCAGCTCCACCTCGGTGGGCAGGTAGCGGATCACCACGCCCAGGCTGCTCCCCGGGGCACTCTGGTGAATCGCGTTGGCCACCAGGTTGCGCAGCAGCTCACCGACCAACCAGCCGTCGGTGTGCAGGCGCACCGGCAGCGCTTCCAGCGACACGTCCAGGCGCTTGCGTGCCACCAGCGGTGCGCACTCCACCAGTACCTCGCTGGCAATCTGTTGCAGATCCACATCGGCCCATTGCGCGTTCTGCAGCTTCTGGTCCACCTTGGCCTTGGAGAGCAGCTGGTTGGCCAGGTGCGAGGCGCGGTCCACGGTGCGCAACATCTTGGGCAGGGTCTCGGCCGTCTGCAGCTCGCCAGCGATCGTGCCCTGCAGCTGGGTCTTGAGCACGGCAAGCGGCGTACGCAGCTGGTGCGAGGCTTCGGCAATGAAGCGCTGCTGCTGGTCCAGCGCCGTCTGTTGTTGCTGCCACTGGCTGTTGAGCCCGCGCACCAAGGCCTCCAGCTCGGGCGCCGGTGCGCGCTCCAGCAAGGCCGTCTCATGGGGGCGGCGCGCGGCGACGGTCGCAGCCAATCGGTGCACCGGCGCCAGGCTGCGCCCGGCCAGCCACCAGGCCAGCGCCAGCAGCAGACCCACGCCCGCCAGCAGCGCGAGCCACCAAGAAGCGGCCTCGGTATGCGGCAAAGCTCCGGCCAGCATGGCACCGCCCAGCGCCGCTAGCAAAGCCAGGGCGCTGGCAGCTGCGGTCATGCGCAGGCGCATAGACGCACCCTGCCGGCCGGGCATGGGCGCTTCGTTCATGCGGGCTCCTGCGCCGGACTGGCCAGCTCGTCGACCAGCAGGTAACCCACGCCCCGCATGGTGAGCAACGTGGTGCCCGTGCCCAGCAGGCGCTTGCGCAGGCGGTGGGCCAGCACGTCCACCGCGTCGGCCTGCTGGCTGGCGTCGTCGCCAAACACGGCAGCAAACAGGTCATCGCGCGAGACCGGGCGGCCCGGACGGGTCATCAGGGTGCGCAGCATGGCGGCCTCCCGCGGGGCAATGTCCAGCGGGCGGCCCGAGCGCAACACGGCTCCGGTGACTGTATCCAGCTGCAGATGGCCGCAGCGGAATTCCTCCACGCCCTGGCTGCGCCGGACCAGGGCTTTGATGCGGGCCACCAGCTCTTCAGTGTCAAAGGGTTTGGTGAGGTAGTCGTCGGCACCCACGGTGAGGCCCTGCACACGCTCGACCGGGGTGCCCCGGGCGGTGACGACCAATACCGGCACGCGCATGCCTGCGTCGCGGATGCGCTGCAGCACCTCCAGCCCGTCCATGCCCGGCAGACTCAGGTCCAGCACGATCACGTCGAAGCTGCGCTTGCGCACCAGGGCCAGGGCCTCCTGCCCATCGGCGCAGCACACCGGCGCCAGGCCGCGCGAGGCGAGCACGCGGCTCAGCGCATCCACCAGGTCCAGATCGTCTTCCACCAATAACAACTGCATGGGAAGAATGGTGCGCGGTGCCCGCCGCTGCCGCAATAGGGAAAGCTAGGTAAAGCAGTGAAAGGAAACTGAAACCCTGGCGCCAGGCGCTCTACTGCGCACCGGCCGAGTGGCACCAATTTGCTATTTATTCAATAGCTGTTCGCGCATATTCCACAAGGGCTAGAGCCGACTTTCACTAAGACACCATCACTTGCGCGCCAGCCACACGCCAAACACCGTCACGCCCATGCCCAGCAGAGCCAGGCCGGTCAGCGTTTCGCCAAACAGGGCCCAGGCAATCAGCGCCGTGCACGGTGGCACCAGGTAAAACAGGCTGGCGACATTGACCGCGCTGCCACTGCGAATCAACACATTGAGCAGACTCACCGCGCCCAGCGAGAGCACCAGCACCAGCCAGGCCAGCGCAAACACAAACGCACCCGTCCAGCGCACCTGCAGGGTCTCGGTCAGGCCGGCCACCAGCAGCGTGGCCACCAAGCTCGGCAGAAACTGGATCACGGAGCCGGTGCGCAGATCAAACGACTGGCAATAGCGCTTCTGGTACAGGGTGCCCGCAGTGATCGCCAGCAACGCCACCACCACCGGCAGCAGCATGCCGAGCAAGGCATCACCGCTTGCACCGGCCCCCACCTTGTGCGCCACCACCAAACCCACCCCCACAAAGCCCAGCGCCAGACCCAGCCACTGCACGGGTCGCACCCGTTCGCCCAACAAGGCACCGGCCCCCAGTGCCGTGAGCACCGGCTGCAGCCCCACCACCAGCGCCGTCACACCAGCTGGCAGGCCGTGGCCAATGGCAATGAACACACCCCCCAGGTACACCGCATGCACCAGCAGGCCCGACACACCGATGTGCAGCCACTCCCGCGCTGTACGCGGCCAGGGCGCGCGCGTGGCCCAGGCCAGCGCCCCCATCAGCACCAACACGATGGCGTAGCGCAGGCTCAGAAACGTCAGCGGCTGCGCATCGGGCAGGCCAAACTTGGCACCGATGAAGCCGGTGCTCCACAGCGCCACAAAGAACAAGGGGGTGAAAGAAGCGAGGGAGCCCATGCGTTCAGCGCAGATGTTTGAAAAGTTTGGCTTTGAAGAGCTCTGGAATGCCCATCTGGCGCGGGCCAGGCTCCACCGTGAAGGATTCACCCGCCTGCACGCTGCCAGGCTCGTTCACCGCCAGGTAGAAGCCACAGCGCCCGCTCAGCGCCATGGCCTTGACGGCGGTGTTGAAGCCCATGGCGGCGTTGAACTTGAAGCAGGGTTCACGCGGCTGCACCACGCGCAGCGCGCAGTGGGCAAAACGCAGCACGTCGCCCACCCACACATCGGTCTCCAGCAGGCCGCGCAGCGTGAGGTTCTCGCCCATGCTGCCAAACGGCAAGGCATCGTCCATGTCGGCCACGCCGGCCTCGCGCCGGGCCTGCTGCCAAAAGGCGTAGTGCTCGCTGGGGTAGGCATACACCGCCTTGTCCAGCCCGCCGTGCACCGAAAGGTCGGCCTGCTCATCGCCCAGCAAACCTAGCGGCTGCACGGGTACCGGGCCGGCTACCGGGGTCTTGTGGATGGCGGTGAGGATGCTGCGCCTGCTGATCTGCACCTTGCGGGCCACGCCCAGCTGCACGCTCTGCAGCAGCCCTTGTTGGGGGTCAGCCACGGCAGCGCCTAGAGCTGATGGTGGCTGGTGAGGCCACTGCGGGCCGAGTACTTGGCCAGCGCGTCCAGCTTCTCGATCTGTACCGCAGCGTGGCGGTGGTTGTAGACCTCACCGCGCAGCCAGTCGAATTCGGCATGCAGCGCGGCGTCATCGCTCAGCCGCGTGGCCCAGACGCGCTGGTCGGCGTTCCAACGGTAGCCGCGCGCTTTGAGCAGGTCTTTGGCCTCGAAGGGGGCGTTGGTTGCGCTCAGGCGGTAGCTGGGGTTGCGGGCCGCCTCCAGCAGGTGGGCCAGCGCAGTGCAACGCCCTTGCGGCAACGGTGCGGCCAGCACCGCCAAGAGCGCGTGGCAGTCCATCTCGGCCCGGTGGGCGTCATAAAACAAGCCCAGCGCTTGGGCCAGGCTCTCCAACTTGGCCGAGCTGCGGCCCTGGGCTTTCCAGTCGATATCGGCAAACGAACAGGCCCAGGCCACCTTGGCAAACGCGGGTAGGCGGCTCTCCACAAAGGGGCGGTCAAAGCCCGCGTTGTGGGCAATCACCACGTCCACGCCCTCTAGCAGCTCCGCCACACGGGCTTCGTCCAGCGCCTGGCCTTGCACATCGGCATCGGTGATGCCGGTGATCGCCACCACCTCGGGCGGAATCGGCTTGCCCGGGTCTTCCAGACCGTCGTACACCTTCACCGCGCCCACGGGCAGGCCGGTGGCGGTGTCCACGTCCACGCGCAGCAACGCGAGTTCGATGATTTTTTCGCGTGCCTGATCCAAGCCGGTGGTTTCGGTGTCCAGCACCAGGATGCGTTTGACCTCGCCCTGCGCCGTACCGGGCCAATCGAGCCGGGGCACCAGGCGGCGCTGCACCCGGTAGTCGGGGTGGGCTTCCAGCGCCTGGGCCATGGCTTCGGCGTCCAGCGCGGGAGCCGGTGCGGCTGGTGCTGACGGGGTGGGTGCAGGGGCGGCTTTGCTGCTTGGGGCTTTGGGGGCGGCCTTGGCCGCGCGGGCTGTGCGCTTGGGCGGCGCGAGGTCCAGGGTGGGCAGCTCGGCCAAAAAGGCAAAGCCCAGCTGCGAATCTTGGGGTTGGGTCACGGGGGGCACCTGCAAATGACGGGAATCCCGTTGCCGGGTAGGCCGACATTATTGCCGCTACCATCGGCGCCAATCCCCCTTTCCTCTGCTTCTTTCACCTCTTCGTATGCAGATCACCATCCTCGTGGGCACCATGCATGGCAATGCCAGCAGCGTCGCCCAAGCCCTGCAGTTCTGCGCCGACGACATAGGCGCCACTATCGACGTGCTGCCCATGGACGGGCTGGACATCACCGTGTTCGACCAGCCCGGCACCTTTATCATTTGCACTAGCACCACCGGCGTGGGCGATGTGCCCGACAACGCACAGGCGCTGTTCCATTCGCTGGACGCGCAGGCCAAGTACCTGGGCCATGTGCGCTACGGCCTGGTGGCGCTGGGTGACAGCAGCTATGGTGATAGCTACCTGGGCGGCGGCAAGCAGTTTGACGAGCGCCTGCGTGACCTGGGCGCCCAGCGCGTGGGCGAGATCTGCGGGCTGGACGCCATGGAAACCAGCCAGCCCGAAGACGATGCCGTGGCCTGGCTCAAAGCCTGGGCAGTCCAACTGGCGACAGCGGGCTAGCGTTTTGGTATCAAAATAGCCTCCAAAGCCCGCACCCCCTGCGCAAGCAGCTTCTATTTTGATAGCAAATTCATGAACACCAAGCCCCCCATCGCCGCCACCAAAACGTCCGCCCTGCGCCCGCTCAAGGGCGTGCGCATCCTCAGCCTGGCGCTGAACCTGCCGGGGCCCGCCGCCCTGATGCGCTGCCGCGACATGGGCGCGAGCTGCACCAAGCTGGAGCCGCCGCCCCACCCCAGCGCCCCCAAGGGCACGAGTGGCGACCCCATGGGCCTGTACAACCGCGCCGCCTACGACGTGATGCACGCAGGCATGAAGGTCAGCCACGCCGACCTCAAAACCGAAGCCGGCCAAAAGGCCCTGCACCGGGCACTGGCCAAGACCGATGTGCTGCTCACATCGTTTCGCCCCTCGGCCCTGAAGAAGCTGGGGCTGGAGTGGAAAGCGCTACACAAGCAGTACCCCCAGCTCAGCCTGGTAGCCATCGTGGGCGCCCCCGGCGCCCGCGCTGAGGAGCCCGGCCACGACCTGACCTACCTGGCCGAAAACGATTTGGTCACCGGCCTGGACCTGCCGCCCACGCTGTATGCGGACATGGCGGGCTCGCTCATGGCCTCAGAAGCCGTGCTGCAGGCACGGCTTCTGCAGCTGCAAAAGGGCAAGGGCGTGGTTCAAGAGGTAGCGCTGTCGGCGGCGGCGGGCTACCTGGCGCTGCCGCGCACCTGGGGCCTGACAGCCCCCGGCGCCGCGGTGGGTGGCGGCCATGCGGGCTACCGGGTCTACCCCTGCCAAGACGGCCGTGTGGCGCTGGCCGCGCTGGAGCCGCACTTTGCCGCGGCGCTGGCGGCCGAAGTGGGTCTGCGACAATCGCACATTCTGGCCATGTTCGCCCCCGAGACGCACACGGCCATCGCCGCCTACCTGGCCGGCAAAACCCGCCAACAACTGGACGCCCTGGCCACGGCCAAGGACATCCCCCTGTACACGATGAACTAGGCGCCTGCGCTTTTGCAGGCGCGCGCTTTGTTTTTTTGATTTGATGCCGCTGCAACGCCCTGCCTACCGCCTGATCGACCTGCTCAAAATTGTGGCTGCCCAGTTCATCGTCCTGCACCACTTCGCTCTCTACGGCCCCCTTTCTGACGCCACCGCCCAAGCCGCCCCCGAGGTAGCGGCCTGGTTCATCGACTACGCCCGCATGGCGGTGCAGGTGTTTTTGGTCGTGGCCGGCTACCTGGCAGCACGCAGCCTGGGCCAGGGTGGCCTGCGCCAAGGCCTGCTGCGCACCCTGTGGCAGCGTTACGAACGGCTGGTGCTGCCCTTTGTGGCAGCCTTGCTGATCACCGTGTTGTGCTCGGCCTTGGCCCGCCCGCATCTGGACGGCGACCTGGTGCCCGCCTCCCCCCAGTTGGCCCAGTGGCTGGCCCACGCCAGCCTGCTGCACAGCGTGCTGGGGGTGGACTCGTTGTCGGCCGGCGTCTGGTATGTGGCCATCGACTTCCAGCTCTACGCCCTGTTGGCACTGCTCCTGTGGTTGTCGCGCGGCAATCGCTGGGTCGCCTGTGCGCTGGTGGCCGCTATGGCGGTGGCCTCGCTCACCTGGTTCAACCTGGATGCGGACTACGACGTCTGGGCCCTGTACTTCTTTGGCGCCTACGGCCTGGGCGCGCTGGCGTGGTGGGCTGGGCTGCGCACACGCCACAGCGGCTACGCGCTGGCGCTGTACCTGGGCACCGTGTCCGCCGGGCTGGGTGCGCTGGCACTGGAGTTCCGCGAGCGCATTGCGCTGGCCCTGGGCGTGTCCACTGTGCTAGCCAGTTTTGGCAGCACACCAATGCACCTGCCGCGCCGGGTGGACGCCTGGGTGCGCCGCCTCAGCAACAGCTCCTACGCGCTGTTTCTGGTGCACTTCTCGGTGTTGCTATTGGCGAACGCACTGTGGGCGGTGCTGGAGATTGGCGACACCGATTGGGCCCTGCCCTTCACCGCGGTGGCCTGGGCGCTGGCGCTGCTGGCCAGCTACGCCTTCCACACGCAGGTGGAGCTGCGCATCGCCCAGTGGCGCAGCAGCAGCGCGGCTCTGCCCGCGCAGCCTGCCAAGTAAAATTCCCCCGAACAACTCAGAAAGACTCGCTATGGGCGCGCAATGGAAAGCAAAGGGCAAGGCCCTGGTGGCCGATGCCAAAGGCCGGCTGTTTACCAAGCTGGTGAAAGAAATTACGGTGGCCGCTCGCGGCGGTGCTGACCCCGCCGCCAACGCCAAGCTGCGCCTGGTGGTGGAGCAGGCCCGCAAGGTCTCCATGCCCAAGGACACGCTGGACCGCGCCATCAAAAAGGGGGCAGGCCTGACCGGTGAAGTCGTCAACTACGAACACGTGATTTACGAAGGCTTTGCCCCGCACCAAGTGGCCGTGATGGTGGAATGCCTGACCGACAACGTGAAGCGCACCGCCCCCGAGATGCGCGTGTTGTTCCGCAAGGGCCAGCTCGGCACCAGCGGCTCGGTGGCCTGGGACTTCAACCACCTGGGCATGATCGAAGCCGCCCCCACCGCCGCCGACTCGGATGCTGAAGTGGCGGCCATCGAAGCCGGTGCCCAAGACTTTGAGCCCGGCGACGAAGAAGGCAACACCGTCTTCTACACCGACCCGACCGACCTGGACCTGGTGAGCCGCGCCCTGCCCAACTTCGGCTTCAACGTGCTGTCCGCCAAGCTGGGCTACAAGGCCAAAAACCCCGTAGACCCCAGTAGCCTCAGCGCCGAAGCGCTGGAAGAAGTCGAAGCCTTCCTCGCCGCGATTGACGGCAACGACGACGTGCAGAACGTCTACGTGGCGCTGGGCGGATAAGTGTCCGCCGTGGCCCTGTGGCTTGCCGCCTGGGCCACCCTTAATCTGCTCACCTTCGCGCTCTACGCGCGCGACAAATACGCTGCCCGCACCGGCCAGTGGCGCACCCCGGAAAACACCTTGCACTTGCTCAGCCTGTTGGGTGGCTGGCCTGCCGCGTGGCTGGCCCAGCGGGTGCTGCGGCACAAGACAGCGAAGCGGAGTTTTCAGATGGTTTTCTGGCTGTCCGTCGTGGGAAACATTGCGCTGCTAGGCAGCTACATACTCTGGCGAAACGCCTGAGCACTATCTAATTGATAGCTGCTTGCGCAGTATCCACGGGGGCGAGAGGCCAACTTCTTGTGAAATTGGCCCTGTCCGCCACCTAGCTCGCCAGTTCGAGCGGCTTGCTTTTCCAGATCTTGTCTGCGTATTCGCCAATCGTACGGTCCGCAGAGAACGGGCCCATAGCAGCCACGTTGCGCAGGGCTTTGATGGTCCAGGCTTCCTTGTTTTGGTAAGCCACATCCACCTGCTCTTGTGCGGCAATGTAGGCCGCATAGTCGGCCAGCAGCAGGTAGTGGTCGCCCCAGTTCACCAGCAGATCATAGATGGCCTGGAAGCGGCCGGGCTCATCGGGGCTGAAGACGCCATCGCGGATGGCTTCGAGCACCGCCGTCAGCTCGGCGTTGCCCTCGGCAATCGCGCGTGGCTGGTAGCCCGCGGCGCGGGTTGCGGCCACTTGCGGCGTGGTCAGGCCGAAGATAAAGATGTTGTCGGCACCCACGTTCTCCAGGATTTCGACGTTGGCCCCGTCCAGCGTGCCGATGGTGAGCGCACCGTTCAGGGCGAACTTCATATTGCCGGTGCCTGATGCCTCCGTGCCCGCGGTGGAGATTTGCTCCGACAAATCAGCCGCCGGGATGATGCGTTCGGCAAGGCTCACGCTGTAGTTGGGGATGAACACCACCTTGAGCAGGTTACCCACGCGCGGGTCGTTGTTCACCACCTTGGCCACGCTGTTGATCAGGTGAATGATCTGCTTGGCCATGTGGTAGGCCGATGCGGCCTTGCCCGCAAACACTACCACGCGAGGCACCGTCACCGCGCCGGGGTTGTGGATGATGCGCAGGTAGCGGGTGATGACATGCAGCACATTGAGCAGCTGGCGCTTGTATTCGTGAATGCGCTTGACTTGCACGTCGTAGAGCGCATCGGTGGGGACGGTCAGGCCCATATTGGCCTGCACCCAGGCGGCGAGACGCTGCTTGTTGGCGAGCTTGGCGCCCTGGAAGGCCTCGATGACTTTGGGTTGCGTCAGCACCGCGTTCAGGCCGCTGAGCTGGGTCAGGTCACGGCGCCAGCCAGTGCCGACCTGCTTGTCCAGCACGGCCGACAAGGCGGGGTTGGCCTGCGCCAGCCAGCGGCGCGGGGTGATGCCGTTGGTTTTGTTGTTGAAGCGCTCGGGCCAGAGCTTGGCAAAGTCAAAGAAGATGCTTTCCTTCATCAGCTCGGAGTGCAAGGCCGACACGCCATTGACCGAGTGGCTGGTGATGACAGCCAGGTAGGCCATGCGCACGCGGCGCTCGCCCGCCTCGTCCACCAAGCTGACCTTGCGCAACAGCTCGGGGCTGCCGCCGCGCAGCGAAATCTGGTGCAAAAACTGGGCGTTGATGTCGTAAATGATCTGCAGGTGGCGAGGCAGGATGCGGCCCATCATCTCCACCGGCCAGGTCTCCAGCGCCTCGTGCATGAGGGTGTGGTTGGTGTAGCTGAACACGCCTTGGCACAGGCGCCAGGCGTCGGCCCAAGGCAGGTGGTGCTCGTCCAGCAACAAGCGCATGAGTTCAGGAATGGCCAACACCGGGTGCGTGTCATTGAGGTGGATGCTGACCTTGTTGGGCAGGTTCTCAAAGTTGTTGTGCGTGCGCAGATACCGCCGCAGCAAGTCTTGCACGCTGGCGCTGCAGAAGAAGTATTCCTGGTGCAAGCGCAGCTCGCGGCCCGAGGGCGTGGAGTCGTCCGGGTAGAGCACGCGAGAGACGTTCTCGGAGTGATTTTTGGTCTCCACCGCCGCCATGTAGTTGCCGCGGTTGAAGGCGCCCAAGTCAATCTCTTGCGTGGCCTTGGCAGACCACAGGCGCAAGGTGTTGGTGGCCTTGGTGGCGTAGCCGGGAATGATGGTGTCATAGGCCATGGCCTGCACATCGTGGCTGTCCACCCACTTGTAGACCTCACCCTCTTTGATCACATGGCCGCCAAACTGCACGCGGTAGGTCACCTCAGGGCGCGGAAACTCCCAAGGGTTGCCGTGGGTGAGCCAGTAGTCGGGCACTTCAACCTGCCGGCCGTCCACAATGGTTTGCTTGAACATGCCGTAGTCATAGCGGATGCCGTAGCCAAAACCGGGAATGTTGAGCGTGGCCATGGAATCCAGAAAGCACGCTGCCAGTCGGCCCAATCCACCGTTGCCCAAAGCAGCGTCGGGTTCCAGCTCGGTGACCGCGTCGATGTCCACACCAAAATCCGCCAAGGCTTGTTTGACCCGCTCGCGCAGGCCCACGGCCAGCATGGCATTGCTGAATGTGCGGCCGATCAAAAACTCCATGCTGAGGTAGTACACGCGCTTGGCGTCCTGGGCGTACTGGGCGCGGGTGGTGGTCATCCAGCGCTCGACCAGCTGGTCACGTACAGCGTAGGCCGCCGCATGCAGCCAGTCTTCGGGGCGGGCGGCTTCCGGGTCTTTGCCCACCACGAACATGAGTTTGTTGGCGATGGAACGTTTCAGGGATTCGAGGTCGCGGCCGGGCGCGTCAAATTCAAAGTTCACGGGGGTTTGCACGGTCGGGGTAGAGATCGTTGTCATAGGTGAATGAGCTTTTGGTAAAGCGCGGTGTAGTGCCCGGCGGCGGTAGTCCAATCGAAGGCAAGCTTCATGCCCGTATGGCGCACGCGGTTCCATTCGGCCTTGCGGTGGTAGAGCGCAAAGGCCCGGCGTACCGCGCGTCGGTAGTGGGTTTCGTCAAAGGCGTCGAAGACAAAGCCAGTGGCGGTCTTGTCTTCCAGGGTTTCGAGGTCGCTGTCGACCACCGTGTCGGCCAAGCCGCCTACGCGGCGCACCAGCGGCAAGCTGCCGTACTTGAGGCCATACATCTGGGTCAGGCCGCAAGGCTCAAAGCGCGACGGCACCAGCGTCACGTCACTGCCCGCAAAGATGCGGTGGGCAAAGGCCTCGTCATAGCCCAGCTTCACGGCCACACGGCCAACATGGTCACGCGCTTGCGCCACAAAGGCCTGCTCCAGCCAAGTTTCGCCACTGCCCAGCACCAGCAACTGGCCACCGCGGGACACGATCTCGTCCACCGCGGCCAGCACCAAGGGCAGGCCTTTCTGGTCGGTCAGTCGGCTCACCACCGCAAACAGTGGGGCATCGGGCTCCACCGCCAAGCCCATTTCAGCTTGCAGCAAGGCCTTGTTTTGCGCCTTGCCCGCCATGTGGCGTATATCGAAGGAGTGCTTGATCAAGGCGTCGGAGCTGGGGCTCCAGACGGAGTCGTCCACCGCATTGAGGATGCCGCTGAGCTGCTGCTGGCGCGCACGCAGCAGGCCATCGAGTCCGCATCCCTGTTCCGGCCCCTGGATTTCCTGGGCATAGGTGGGGCTCACGGTGGTGATGTGGTCCGCATAGAACAGGCCTGCCTTCATGAAGGACAGATTGCCGTGGAATTCCATGCCATGCACATGGAAGGCGCGGCCCGGCAAGCCCAGATCGCCAAACAGCTCGGGACCAAACACGCCTTGGTAGGCCAGGTTGTGCACGGTGTAGACCGAAGGCACACGCGGGCCCTGCCCCTCGTTCCACAGGGCCAGACAGGCCGGCGCCAGCGCGGCATGCCAGTCGTGGCTGTGCACCAACTGGGGGCGCCAGTGTGCGTCCAGCCCGTGCGCGACATGGGCAGCGGCCAGGCCTAGCGCGGCAAAGCGGCGGTGGTTGTCGGCATAGGCGCGCTTATTGGCGTCCTCATAGGGGTTGCCGGGTCGGTCATACAAGCCAGGCGCCATGAGCACGTAGGCGCCCAAGGTTTGAGCGCCACGGGCCAGCGCAGGCAGGGTTCCGTAGACCACCTCCACGCGCTCGCCCCAGGGCATGGCGAAGCTAGCCACAGGCATCGCGCCCTCGAGCCCGGCGCTGATGGCGGGAAAACCCGGCAGCATCACCCGCACATCGCAGCCGGCCTCTTGCAGGGCAGCCGGCAGCGCCCCCGCAATGTCGGCCAACCCGCCGGTTTTGAGCAGGGGGAATATCTCGGCACTGGCTTGCAGGATGCGCATGGGCTCTTTCTTCAAAATGGCGTAGACGTTGCAATGGCAGCGCAGCGGCTCAGGAGGCGCTCAGTTTCATCAGCATGTCCTTCGTGACCAGGACTACGCCATTCTCGGTGCGCTCGAAGCGCGCGGCATCGGCCTCCGCATCTTCGCCAATCACCAGGCCTTCCGGCAGAGTGCAGCCACGGTCCACCACCACGCGGCTCAGGCGGCAGCCTCGGCCAATGGTCACCTCAGGCAGCAGCACGGCCTGGTCGATCAAGCAGAAGGAATGCACACGTACATTGGAGAACAACACCGAGTTGCTGACGATGGAGCCCGACACGATGCAACCACCCGAGACCATGGTGTTGATGGTCTGGCCGTGCTTGCCGTCGGCATCCTGCACAAACTTGGCAGGTGGCAGCTGGCGCTGGCTGGTCCAGATGGGCCAGTTGGTATCGTAGATGTCCAGCTCGGGGGTGACGGAGGCCAGATCCAGATTGGCGGACCAGAAGGCGTCAATCGTGCCCACGTCGCGCCAGTAGGGCTCGGCATCGGGCGTGGACGACACGCAAGACATGGAGAAGGGGTGGGCCACTGCCCTGCCCTCGCGCACCACTCGCGGAATCACGTCCTTGCCGAAGTCATGGCTGGACTCGGGATTGGCGAGATCATCTTCCAGCAGGTCGTAAAGGTACTGGGAGTCAAAGATGTAGATGCCCATGCTGGCCAGCGACACGGTGTCGTTGCCAGGCATGGCAGGCGGGTTGGCGGGCTTTTCCACAAAGTCGGTGATCTTGCGGGCGGTGTCCACCGCCATCACGCCAAAGGCCGTGGCCTCGGCACGCGGTACTTCAATGCAGCCCACGGTGCAACCGGCACCGCTCTCCACGTGGTCCTTGAGCATCAGCGAGTAGTCCATCTTGTAGATGTGGTCGCCCGCCAGCACCACCACGTATTCAGGACGGCTGCTCTGGATGATGTCCAGATTTTGGTAAATGGCGTCGGCCGTGCCGCGGTACCAGTGCTCTTCGTCGACGCGTTGCTGCGCGGGCAAGAGGTCCACCATTTCGTTCAGCTCGGCACGCAGAAAGCTCCAGCCGCGCTGCAGGTGGCGCAGCAGCGAATGCGACTTGTACTGGGTAATTACGCCGATGCGGCGGATACCGGAGTTCACGCAGTTGGACAGCGCGAAGTCCACGATGCGGAACTTGCCGCCAAAGTACACGGCAGGTTTGGCGCGGCGGTCGGTCAGCTGTTTGAGGCGCGAACCGCGCCCCCCGGCCAACACCAGGGCAATGGTGCGGCGAACCAGCATGTGCGGTTGCATGTGGCGCTCCTGCAAGGCTTGGGCGCGGAAGTTGTCTGTTGGTGTGCTCATGGTGGTCTCCTCGTGGTTTTTTTTGGGGTGTCTTTGTAGGGGCAAAAAATCAGGTCATCACGCTGGGGCGGTCCATGCCGGTGTATCGCCGCACTTGGGCCACTGCTTCAGCCAGGGCAATGAGTGGCTCCAAGGCTTCTTGTGCAGGCAGGTCCTGGCGGGAGGCGTCGGGTTCGTGGCGTTCCAAATAAACCCGCAAAGTGGCACCTTCGGTGCCTGTTCCCGAGAGGCGGAACACCACGCGCGAGCCATCGGTCAAGACGATACGCACGCCCTGCCGTTGACTCACGCTGCCATCCACCGGATCGGTGTAGGCAAAGTCATCGGCAAAGGCAATGGGCAAGCCGGCCACGGAGGTACCACCCAACGTGGGCAAGCTCGCGCGCAACTCACGCATCAGCGCGTCGGCCTTGTCGGTGGGGATGGCCTCGTAGTCATGGCGCGAGTAGACACAGCGGCCATGCTCATTCCACAGCCCGCGCACCAGCTGCTCAACCGTCTGGCCCGTGGTGGCCACCAAGTTGAGCCAGAAAAGTACGGCCCACAAGCCGTCTTTTTCGCGCACATGGTTGGAACCCGTGCCATAGCTCTCTTCGCCACACAAGGTGACCTTACCGGCGTCCATAAGGTTGCCAAAGAATTTCCAGCCCGTGGGCGTCTCAAAGCAGGGAATGCCCATGGCCTTGGCCACGCGGTCCACCGCGGTAGATGTGGGCATGGAGCGCGCCACACCAGCAATGCCGGCCCGGTAACCGGGCACCTTGCTCGCATGGGCAGCGAGCACTGCCAGGCTGTCGCTGGGTGACACCACAAACCTGCGGCCCACCACCATATTGCGGTCCGCATCGCCATCGCTGGCGGCGCCCATATCGGGAGCGTTGTCGGCAAACAGGTGGGCAATCAGGTCTTCAGCATTTACCGGATTGGGATCGGGGTGCAGGCCGCCAAAATCTTCCATCGGCGCGGCATTGACCACCGTGCCCGCAGGCGCACCCAGCTCACCTTCCAGCAGCGCCTTGGCGTAGGGCCCTCCCACGGCGCACATGGCGTCATAGCGCAGGCGAAAACCGCTGGCGAACAGCCGGCGGATAGCGGCAAAGTCAAACAGGCCGCGCATCACCTCGGCGTAATCTGCCACCGGGTCTATGACCACAATGTCGGTGCCCTCGATACGGCTGCTACCCACTGCGTCCAGTGCCACATCAGCGGTATCGGTCATATGCAGCTGGGTCACCTGCTGGGTGCGGGCATAAATGGCGTCGGTGACCTTCTCGGGCGCGGGACCGCCGTTGGACACGTTGTACTTGATGCCAAAGTCGCCATCCGGGCCGCCGGGGTTGTGGCTGGCCGAGAGAACGATGCCGCCGCTGGCGCCATGTTTGCGGATGACTGCACTCACAGCGGGCGTGGACAGAATGCCGCCCTGCCCCACCAGCACGCGCGCATAGCCCTTGGCCGCTGCCATGCGCAGAATGGTCTGCACCGCCACCCGGTTGTGGAAACGCCCATCGCCGCCCACCACCAAGGTCTGACCTGAGGCATCGGGCAGCACGTCGAAAAGCGCCTGCACAAAGTTCTCTAGGTAACGTGATTGCTGGAACACAGTCACTTTTTTGCGCAGTCCCGAGGTACCGGGACGCTGGCCTTCAAACGGCGTGGTGGGCAAGGTAATGATGGGCATGGTGGACTCGTTGGAAAAATCTAAAGAGCGGTGGCGCTGGCCAGCAACAGGCTCTGCCCCGGCAGCCACAGCCGCGCTCCCAGCGCATGGGGAATGGTGTTGCCACTGTCGGTTTCCAGGCGCTGCAGCCATGGACCGCCTGCGGGCGGCGCAGGCAACACAAACTCTAGAGTGTGCGGGCGTGGGTTGAGCAGCAACAGGCAGGCGGCGGAGGGCTGCGGGTCGAGCGCCCCAGAGCTGAGTTGCAGCACCAAGGCGTTGTCTTGGGGGTGGTGCCAATCGGTGTGCACCAAGGTCTGGCCTTGCGGGCCCCACCACTGAGAAATGGGGCCACGTGCCGAGCCCATGGCGTCCATGCCACGCCACCAAGCGCGACTTTGGAGCAAGGGCAGCTCGACCCGCAGCGCAATGGCGTGCGCCACAAAATCCATCAGGCCACGATCAGCACGCGCCCAGTCCAGCCAAGTGGTGGCGTTGTCCTGACAGTAGGCGTTGTTATTGCCGCCCTGACTTTGGCCAAACTCATCTCCCGCCAAAAGCATGGGCGTACCCAGCGACCAGAGCAGACTGGCCAGCAAGACGCGTCTCTGGCGCAGGCGCCGGGCCAGGACTTCGCTGTCTCCGGTCGGCCCTTCCACACCGTTGTTCACGCTGAGGTTGTGGCCGTGTCCATCGCGGTTGTTTTCGCCATTGGCTTCGTTGTGACGCTGGGTGTAACTCACCAGATCCATGAGCGTGAAGCCGTCGTGGGCCGTGACCAGGTTCACGCTGCTGTGCGCGGCACGACGGGCAGGGGCAAAGGACTCGGCAGAGCCCGCCAGCCGGTGCGCAAGGTCCGCACGCGTGGCATGGTGCTGAAGCCAGGCGCTACGTTGGGTGTCGCGGAAGCGGTCATTCCACTCCAGCCAGCCCGGCGGAAAGCCGCCCAGCTGGTAACCGCCCGGCCCGATGTCCCAGGGTTCGGCCACCATGGTGCAATGGCGCAGCACGGGGTCTTGCGCGACGGCAAGCAGGAATGGGGCTTGGGGTTCAAACCGGTTCTGCTGCTCCACACCGGCGCGGGCCAACACCGGCGCCAGATCGAAACGGAAACCATCCACACCAAACTCCTGCACCCATCCGCGCAGGCTGTCCATCACGGTGCGTAGCACCAAGGGCTCGTTCAGGTTGACGCAGTTGCCGCAGCCCGTCCAGTTGGCATACAGGCCAGGGTTGCCCGGGTCTAAGTGGTAATAGGTCTGGTTGTCGATACCGCGCAGGCTCAGCGTGGGGCCTAACTCATCGGTTTCTGCGGTGTGGTTGTAGACCACGTCCAGAATCACCTCCAGGCCCGCCGCATGCAAGGCATCCACCAAGGCGCGCATTTCGCTGCGCGGACTGGTGCCAGCTACCCCACTCCAATAGCGCTGTTCGGGGGCATTCCACGCAATCGGGCTGTAGCCCCAATAGTTGGAGAGCCCCATGCGCAGCAGCCGCACCTCATCCGCCCGTTGCGCCACGGGCATGAGACACACGCTGGTCACGCCCAGCGCCTTGACGTGTGCGATGGCAGCTGGATGCGCCATGCCCGCATAGGTGCCACGCAATTCGTCGGGAATCTGCGGGTGCATGGCGGTAAATCCCTTGAGGTGAACTTCGTAGATGACCCGCCGTGCTGCATCTACCCGCACACGCCCGGACACTGGTGGCAGGTCCTGCACAACCCGCGCCTTGAGTGCCGTAGCTGCGTTGTCACGTGTATCAGCACGCAACGGCTCCCCGGGCACATGGCCCAGATGAATGTCATCGCCGTCGTATCGCCCCAACACCTCACGGGCACACGGGTCCAGCAAGAGCTTGGCGGGGTTGAAACGCTGGCCCTGTGCCGGCTCCCACGGGCCATGCACACGCCAGCCATACACCAAGCCAACCTGCGCGCCGGGCAAAAAACCATGCCAGATACCGTCAACCGGGCCGTACATCGCCAGGCGTTGCACCTCGTGCGTGGCACCTTCATCAAAAAGGCACAAGTCAACAGCCTGTGCGTTGGGTGCAGCGAGGCAAAAATTCACGCCACCGTCGCGCAGCTGTGCGCCCAGTGTGTAGGTATGGCCGGCTTCCAGTGGCATGTAGTCAGGGGTCCAGGTGGCGTATAGCAGGGACTACGGGGGTAAGCAGCAGGCATGCCAGCGGAGGCAAACTCAAGACCACCGATTGGGAGCGACCATGGTCGGCCACCGCCTCAGTCGCCAGCTCGCCATTGCCCACACCGCTGCCGCCATAGACGGCGTTATCCGTATTGATCAACTCGCGCCAAGTGCCAGCATGGGGCATGCCAATGCGGTAGCCATGGCGCGGCAGAGGCGTGAAGTTGCACACCACCACCGCACATTCGCCCCGCAGGCCATGGCGTGCAAAGGCCACCACCGACTGGGAGGCATCTTCATGCGCAATCCATTCGAACCCTCCGCCCTGCACATCCTGCTGGTGCAATGCCGGGAAGGCTTGGTAGACACGGTTTAAATCCCGCACCAGACGCTGCACGCCTTGGTGGGCCGGCTTCTGCTCCAGTGACCAGGACAGCTCGGAGCCATCCGCCCATTCGGTGGGTTGGGCCAGCTCGCCGCCCATGAACAGCAGCTTCTTGCCGGGGTAGGCCCACATGAAGCCATAGAGCGCGCGCAGGTTGGCAAAGCGCTGCCATTCGTCGCCCGGCATCTTGCCCAGGAGCGAACCTTTGCCGTGCACCACCTCGTCGTGCGAGAGCGGCAGCACAAAGTTCTCGGTGAAAGCGTACATCAGCCCGAAGGTCAGCTGGTTATGGTGGTGACGACGGTGTACCGGGTCCAGCGAGGCGTACTTCAGCGTGTCGTGCATCCAGCCCATGTTCCACTTGTAGTGAAAACCCAGCCCGCCGCTTTGCAGGTCCCCACTCGGCGGGCGGCTCACGCCGGGGAAGGCGGTGGACTCTTCGGCCAGTGTGATGGAGCCGGGCCGCTCGGTGCCCACGGAGTGGTTCATGCGGCGCAGGAATTCGATGGCCTCCAAGTTTTCGCGCCCGCCATGCTTGTTGGGAATCCACTGACCTTCCTGGCGGCTGTAGTCGCGGTACAGCATGGAGGCTACGGCATCCACGCGCAGACCGTCGATACCGTAGCGCTCCAGCCAGTAGAGCGCGTTGCTGACCAAAAAATTGCGCACCTCGGTACGGCCAAAGTTGTAGATCAGCGTGTTCCAGTCCTGGTGAAAACCTTCCTTGGGGTCGGCGTATTCATACAGGTGCGTGCCGTCAAACTCGGCCAGGCCATGCGCGTCGCTGGGGAAATGCGCGGGCACCCAGTCCAGAATCACGCCCAAGCCAACCGCATGGGCTGCGTCCACAAAATACTTGAAGTCCTCCGGTGTGCCAAAGCGCGAGGTGGGGGCGAACAAGCCCAGTGGCTGGTAGCCCCAGGAACCGTCAAACGGGTGTTCGCTGACGGGCAGCAGCTCCAGGTGGGTGAAGCCCATCTCTTTGGCGTAAGGGATCAGCGTGTCAGCCAGCTCGCGGTAGCTGAGCCAGCGCCAGCCATCGGCCTTGCGCCAGGAGCCCAAATGCACCTCGTAAATGCTGATGGGTTTGTCTAACGCGTTGGCCGCAGCCCGTTCCACGCGCATGGGCAGGCGCGGCGGCAACGGGTAGACCACGCTAGCGGTGTCTGGCCGCAGCTGAGCATGGAAAGCAAAGGGGTCAGCCTTGACGGCGATTTGGCCTTGCGCGCCCAAGATCTCAAACTTGTAGAGATCACCCTGCGCAACATCAGGGATAAAGATTTCCCACACGCCACACTCGCGCCGCAAGCGCATGGGGTGTCGCCGACCATCCCACTGGTTGAACGAACCCACCACCGACACGCGGCGCGCGTTGGGCGCCCAGACTGCAAAACTCGCACCCGACACGCCGTTGATGCAGACCAAGTGTGCCCCAAGGCATTCAAACGGACGCTGGTGCGTGCCTTCGGCCAGCAGCCAGAGGTCCAAGTCTTGCAAGACCAAAGGAAAGCTGTACGGGTCGTTGATCAGCTGTTGCGGGCCGTCCACCCACTGAACCCGCAACTGGTACGCAAACGGAGCCGACTCAGCCAGCACCGTGCCAAACACTACGTCGCCTGCCAGTCGCTGCAGCGTGGCACGCACTTGGCCGCTGGCCCTGTCGACCAATTCGACTTGTTCAGCCCCCGGCAGAAGCGCATGCACTGCCAATCCATCCGGGCGGCTATGCATTCCGAGCACACTGAAAGGATCGGCGTGCTCCGCCCGCGTCAGTGCGGACAGGTCGTGGTCTTGAAGCGTCATGGTGTGGGTGCGCCAGCATCCAGGATGCCAGCGCTTGTCTCTGGTTGACGGACAGCTTAGTACATTATCAAGAGAGTTTATTTAGTCAAAACCCTTGGGCAAACACGGCAAGGCAATATGTAACCCACATTGTCGGAAGTTACCGACACATCAGAGAACAACTCGGGCCATTGCAGCATGGGTATCAGCGCTCGAATACCTTGCGCACCAGCTTGCGCATACGCGTGTGCAGTGCCAGCTGTACGTCGGGACAGCTTGTCAGGGCATGCGGCTTACCGTCGACCCACACGCGGCCAGCCAACTTGGCATCTTGGCAAATGGCGGGCTGAGGCGTGGCGGCTAAGGTGACAGCCAAATCCAGAGATTCTTTGCGCAGACGCTGTATTCGTTGCACATCGGACACATAGTTGCGCTCCAGATGCACCACTTCAAGGCGCTCAGCCCCTTGCGCGTCACGCACTATGCGACACCGACCATAGTCGCGCGGCAAAGCCAAGCGCAGCCACAAACGACCGTTGGGTTTTAGCACCTGCCCATCGATCAAGGTGAAGCTGCGCTTGTCCTGATCAAACACAAAGATGGAATACAGCCCGGTTTGCGGGTTCTGGTCAGCAACGTCAACATAACCATTGCGCAAGGATCGCACCTCTTCGGGCGATTGGTAGTGCTCAGTCTTGCTGGCCGTACAGCGTTCCGTCAAGCTGTCCAGCGTACTGGCTTCGTATTGCTGCAGTGCTTGTGGGCTGTTGTTGAACTGCACCGGTGGCTGCGCCAGTACCGCGCCGTGCACCAGCACAAAGATTGCATATCGCGTGATTACCCTGATCATTTTTGTAATATTGCCGTGCAATTTATTGAGAGAATGGCGACGGCAAATTTTGCCTCCCATAACAATAGCTTAGCGCCTTACAGGCAGCGGCAACTCTTGGTTTGTAATCATCGTCCCTTACTGTCACACCATCACCATGAAAACTTCGATCCAGTTTCCACAATCCTCCTCGGGCGCATACGTAGGCGCCACCTTTGCCTGCCTGGGCTTGGGCACGGCCGGTTTTCTGCTGGGTTTGTGGAACGCTGAAATGCAGCTGAACGAAAAAGGCTACTACTTCACCTTGCTGGCTTTCGGATTGTTTGCCGCTGTCTCGCTACAAAAGTGTGTACGTGACAAGCTCGAAGGCATTCCGGTGTCTGGCGCCTACTATGGCATTTGCTACGGCGCCGTGGGCCTGTCACTGCTCTTGCTGGCCACAGGCCTGTGGAACGCCACCCTGCTGCTGTCAGAAAAAGGGTACTACGCCATGTCGTTTGTGCTGGCCTTGTACGCCGCCGTCACGGTGCAAAAAAATGTGCGCGACAAAAAGGCCCAAGGCGCCAGCGAGAGCAGCGCACTGGAGTAAGCAACCCCGCTGAGCCGCTCAGCGCGGCTTGCGGTTCAGTTTGGCACTGGGCTTGGCCGAACCGGTCACGCGCGGGGGCAAACCAGTGTGCTGGGTGAGCATGCGGCCTTTGACGGGTTTTACAGGCGTCGACGCCTTGGCTGGCGCCGCGGTCGAGTTTTTCTTGCGGGCACTTTGGTAGCCGCCATCGGTCAGCGGCTGGAAGGTAGGGATCAGGTGGTGCTTGCCATTGCCGATCAGATCTGCCCGCCCCATCGCCTTCAGCGCTTCGCGCAACACCGGCCAGTTATTGGGGTCGTGGTAGCGCAGAAACGCCTTGTGCAGGCGACGGCGTTTTTCACCCCGCACGATGTCCACAGTCTCGTCCTCACTCTGCGCGGTACGGTGCACGCGCTTGAGGGTGTTGCGGCCTGAGTGGTACATGGCCGTGGCCGTGGCCATGGGGCTGGGGTAGAAGGTCTGTACCTGGTCCGCGCGAAAGCCATTTTTCTTGAGCCAGATGGCCAAGTTCATCATGTCTTCATCCGTGGTGCCGGGGTGGGCGGCAATGAAGTACGGAATCAGGAACTGCTTCTTGCCCGCCTCGGCACTGAACTTCTCGAACAACTGCTTGAACTTGTCATAGCTGCCGATGCCCGGCTTCATCATCTTGGTCAGCGGGCCCTGCTCGGTGTGCTCAGGCGCGATCTTGAGATAGCCGCCCACGTGGTGCTGCACCAGTTCTTTCACATACTCCGGGCTCTTCACGGCCAAGTCATAGCGCAGGCCAGAACCTATCAGGATTTTCTTGATGCCCTTGAGCGCGCGCGCACGGCGGTAAATTTTGATCAGCGGGTCGTGGTTGGTGGTCAGGTTCTGGCAGATGCCGGGATAGACGCAGCTCGGTTTGCGACAAGCCGCCTCGATCTCGGGGCTGCGGCAGCCCAGGCGGTACATATTGGCTGTGGGGCCGCCCAAGTCGGAAATGGTGCCGGTAAAGCCCTTGACCTTGTCGCGGATGTCTTCGACCTCTTTGATGATGGACTCTTCCGATCGGCTCTGGATGATGCGACCTTCGTGCTCGGTGATGGAGCAGAAGGTGCAGCCGCCGAAGCAGCCACGCATGATGTTCACACTGAAACGGATCATTTCCCAGGCCGGGATTTTGGTCGCACCGTCGTGGCTGCCGTTTTCGTCAGCGTAGCTGGGGTGCGGGCTGCGGGCGTAGGGCAGGTCAAACACCATGTCCATCTCGGCCGTGGTCAACGGGATGGGCGGTGGGTTGATCCAGACGTCGCGCGCCGTTGCGCCCTCCCCGTGTGCCTGCACCAAGGCACGGGCATTGCCGGGATTGGTCTCCATGTGCAGCACGCGGTTGGCGTGGGCGTAGAGGATGGGGTCGCTCTTGACCTGCTCGTAGCTGGGCAGGCGAATGACCGAGCGTTCGCGCGGCGGCACCTTGTACTTGCCCAGGCCATGCAACGCGGGGTTGGGTACAAAATTCAAGGGTTTTATGCCTTCAGCCCGCATGGATACTGCGCGAACAGCTCCTTCTTTTGTAGCTTTTTCTGCCACCCGCTGGGCTTCGTCTTCCTTGGAACAGGTGGCGCCATTGGCGCTTGCCTGCTCCGAGGTCGTCATGTAGGGGTTGATGTGGGCTTCCACGCGACCCGGCTCGTCCACCGTGGTGGAGGTGATCTCGAACCAGCCTTCCGGCGTTTCGCGGCGGAAGAAGGCGGTACCGCGCACGTCGGTGATCTGCTCCACCGGCTCCTTAGCAGCAAGCCGGTGGGCGATTTCGACAATCGCGCGCTCAGCATTGCCGTACAGCAACAGATCGCACTTGGCATCCACCACAATGCTACGGCGCACCTTGTCGCTCCAGTAATCGTAGTGGGCGATGCGGCGCAAGGAACCTTCAATGCCGCCCAAGATGATGGGGGTGTCTTTGAAGGCTTCGCGGCAGCGTTGGCTGTAGACGATGGCGGCACGGTCGGGGCGTTTACCGCCCACGTCGCCTGGCGTGTAGGCGTCGTCACTACGAATTTTGCGGTCCGCGGTATAGCGGTTGATCATGGAATCCATGTTGCCCGCGGTCACGCCCCAGAAAAGATTGGGCTTGCCCAGCACCTTGAAGGCCTCAGCACTGGTCCAATCGGGCTGGGCGATGATGCCGACCCGGAACCCTTGCGCTTCGAGCATGCGACCAATCACTGCCATGCCAAAACTGGGGTGGTCCACATAGGCGTCACCCGTGACCAAAACAATATCGCAGCTGTCCCAGCCCAGCTTGTCCATCTCCGCACGGCTCATGGGTAGCACTGGGGCCGTGCCAAAACGAGCGGCCCAGTACTTGCGGTAGCTGGACAGCGGCTTGGCAGCGCGCGCGAAAAAAGAGACGTCGACTGGGGCGTTCATGGGGGAATCCGGGGGTAACCCTAGAGTGTAAGGTTTTGCATTACCCAATGCATTTTTCAGGGACAAACGGCAGGGCGCATACAAAGCGCAATCGGAACTTTGCAGGCCACTTGTCAGCCGAAAGCGCGAAATGCCTGAATTTCCACGGTAAAAACCCCAATGCACTGTCGTGGGGCGGCATCAAATTTGCTCTGCTTAGCCCGTAGAATGATTTTTCTTACATTTTCAAACCGCCGGGAATGCGTTTCCGGTATTCCAAAGGACTTATTCATGAAGAAACTCCTGCTGGCACTGGCAGTGACCTCCGTTTTGGCTGCCTGTGGCAAAAAAGAAGAAGCTGCTCCTGCAGCGCCTGCTGCCCCCGCATCGGCCCCCGCTGCTGCAGCCCCCGCACCTGAAGTGGGGCCCCTCAAAGTCGCTATCGATCCGACCTACGAACCGTTCACCTTCAAATCGGCAGACGGTCAACCTACAGGCTTTGACGTGGAGATCGCCAACGCCCTGTGCGAGCAGATCAAGCGCAAATGCGAGTTCGTGGAGCAAGTCTGGGACAGCATGATTCCCGGCCTGAACGCCAAGAAATACGACGTCATCATTTCTTCCATGTCCATCACCGACGATCGCCTGAAGGAAGTGGATTTCACCGACAAGTACTACAACACCCCCAGCCGCCTGGTGCTGAAAAAAGGTGTGAAGTTCACAGACGCAGCCTCCATCAAAGGCAAGAAGATTGGTGTTCTGAAGGGTTCCACCCAAGAGAAATACGCCCTGGGCGACCTGAAGCCTGCTGGCGTGATCGTGAACTCCTACGAAGCCCAAGACCAGGTCTACCTGGACATCAAGTCCGGCCGTCTGGACGGTACTGTGGCCGACTACATGGAAGTCACCGGTGGTTTCCTCTCCAAGCCTGAAGGCGCCAAGTACGAACTGGTCGGTCCTGACCTGAAGGATCCCAAGTATTACGGCTATGGCGCTGGTATCGCCTTGCGCAAAGGCGAAGACAAGCTCAAGGCCGAGTTGAACGACGCGATCAAGGCAATCCGTGGCAACGGCACCTACAAGACCATCAACGACAAGTACTTTGCCAAGTACAACATCGACGTTTACGGCGAATAACCTTGTAACCGCTCACCACAACGGGGCGCATGTTTGCGCCCCGTTGTGTTAATTGCCCAGCCCCTCATGAATGCTTATTACGTCGCCATCCTGCAAGGCTCGGTCCTGACAGTCGGCGTCTCGCTCTGTGCACTGCTGGTCGCCATTGTGCTGGGCCTGCTGGGCGCCAGCGCCAAACTCTCCGGCCGCCCGTTGTTGGGCACCGTGGCGGCAACGTACACCACCGTCATCCGGGGTGTTCCCGATCTGGTTGTCATGCTGCTCGTGTTCTACGGCGGAACCATCGGACTCAACCACCTTCTTGAACTCGCCGGTAGCAAGGCTACTGTCGACATCAACCCCTTTTTGGCCGGCGTGCTCACACTGGGCTTTATCTATGGTGCCTACATGACGGAAACTTTCCGCGGCGCCATTCTCGCCATCCCCAAAGGCCAGATGGAAGCTGCGGTCGCCTACGGCATGCATCCCGTGCAGGCATTCTTGCGCATCACCCTGCCGCAGATGGTGCGCTACGCCCTGCCCGGCTTCACCAACAACTGGCTGGTGTTGATCAAATCCACCGCGTTGGTCAGCCTGATTGGCTTGAAGGAAATGACCTACCTCTCGAAACAAGCCAGTGCGGCCACGCGCTCGCCGTTTGCATTCTTCCTGTTCACTGCCGCCCTGTTCCTCGTGTACACCACCATTTCACTGTACGCACTGCGCAAACTCAATGCGCGCTACAGCTTGGGCACCAAGCGGGGTGAACTATGAAATGGCATGTGATCTTTGAGCCCCAGAATCTGGAGCTCTACGCCACCGGTATCCTCACCACGCTGGGGCTACTGTTCTCCTCGCTGGGCATTGGCGCCATCCTGGCACTGATTTTTGCGCTTTTGCTGACTGGCCCATGGGCCCCGTTGCGCTGGATCGTTGGGGCCTACACCTACGTCATCCGTGGCACGCCGCTGCTGATTCAGGTTTACCTCATTTACTACGGTCTGGGTCAACTCGAATGGATCCAGGCGCGATGGGATGATGTATGGCCCTGGACACATTTCAAAGAACCCTTCTTCTGCGCCCTGTTGGCGTTCAGCCTCAACACCGCAGGCTACACCGCTGAAATGCTGGCAGGCGCCATCCGCGAAACAGCAGCGGGCGAGATTGAGTCCGCCCAGGCTTACGGCATGAGCCGGTTTCAAGTCATGCGCCACATCGTGCTGCCCAGTGCGCTTCGCCGCACCCTGCCGGCCTACAGCAACGAGGTGGTCATGATGCTGCAAAGCACCAGCCTGGCCAGCGCCGTTCCCAGCATGCTGGACGTCACAGCAGCGGCCAGCCGGGTCTACTCGGACTACTACCTGCCGTTTGAAGCCTATCTTGCCGCTGCAGTGATTTACCTGATTGCGTCCTTCTGCCTGATCGGCATCTTCCGGCTGGCAGAGAAACGCTTCCTGGCCTACCTGGCTCCCCGCACGCACTGAACCGCCATGCAACGCATTGACCACCCCTTGCTCTCCAACAGCCTGGGCAGCCACCGCAGCCTGAGCAGCTTTCACTACGGAACGCGGGGCCAGGGCCCCAAGGTCTACATCCAAGCGAGCCTGCACGCCGAAGAGCTGCCAGGCATGCTAGTGGCCCACCACCTGCGGTCTTTGCTAGATGCTGCAGACGCGGCCGGCCAGATTCAGGGAGAAGTCATCCTGGTCCCCGTGGCCAATCCAATTGGCCTGGCCCAGCGCGTGGACCACAAGCCGATGGGCCGCTTTGAGCTGGCCAGCAGCGAAAATTTCAACCGCCACTACCCGGACATGGCCAAGGCTGTGTTCCAGGAAATCAAGGCCCTGATAGGGCCGGATGCCGCTGAGAACGTGGCCACAGTCCGCCGTGCCATGGCCGCCTACCTGCGCCAGTGGCAACCCGGCACCGAACTGCAAAGCCTGCGCCGCACGCTGCTGATCTTGGCCCATGACGCCGACTACGTGCTGGACCTGCACTGCGACTGCGAAGGCGTGATGCATTTTTATACCGAGGAACCCTGCTGGCCCCAGCTGGCGCCCTTGGCCCATCTGCTCAAGGCCCGCGCCATCCTGCTGGCCAAAAACTCGGGCAGTGGCCCGTTCGACGAATGTTTGTCAGGCGCTTGGTGGCAACTTGCGGAAGCCCTGCGCGCTGAGGGTATTTCTGCGCCCCTGCCGCAGGGCTGCAACAGCACCACCATCGAGTTGCGCGGCGAAGCCGATGTCACCCACGCCTGGGCCCAAGAGGATGCGCAAGCGGTCCGGGCTTTCTTGCAGCACATCCAGGTGCTGGCCTGCTCACAACCACCATTGATTCCAGCTGCCCTCTGCCCGGCAACGCCTTTGGCAGGCTCAGAGACCCTGCGTACCCCGGTGCCAGGCGTAGTGGTCTACCTGGCCGACGTTGGCCAGGCGCTGCGCGTGGGTGATTTGGTGGCCGACGTAATTGATCCGATCGCCAATACCACCCACCGCGTGGTGGCTGGTGTCGATGGCATCTTCTATGCCCGCGTGCGCGATCGTTACGCCCTTTCCGGCGCCGAAATCGGCAAGATAGCCGGTGCCACCCCCTTCCGAACTGGCGAACTGCTGGGAGCATAAGCCCGCAGCATCGCCACCTTACGCCCCCGTTTGCACCATGACTACCAAGCCCCTCAAACTCCAGGTCGAAAACATCCACAAGCGCTTTGGCAGCAACGAAGTGCTCAAAGGTGTTTCCTTAACAGCCCATGCAGGTGATGTGATTAGCATCATCGGCAGCTCTGGCTCCGGCAAAAGCACCTTCCTTCGCTGCATCAACATGCTGGAAAAGCCTCACCAGGGCCGCATCCACGTCGCAGGGGAAGAACTGCTGCTGCACCCTGACACCAAGGGTGAACTTCAAGCGAAAGACCCCAAGCAACTGCAGCGCCTGCGCACCAAACTGGCCATGGTGTTTCAGCATTTCAACCTTTGGGCCCACATGACGGTGCTGCAGAACATCATCGAAGTCCCGGTACATGTGCTGGGCATACCCAAAGAACAGGCAGTAGAGACGGCCCGCAAGTACCTCACCAAGGTGGGCTTGTCGGGTGTGGAAGACCGCTACCCAGCCCACATGAGCGGTGGCCAGCAGCAACGCGTGGCGATTGCGCGTGCGCTCGCCGTGGAACCCGAAGTCATGCTGTTTGATGAGCCGACCAGCGCACTCGATCCCGAACTGGTGTCCGAAGTGCTCAAGGTTATGAAAAATCTGGCCCAGGAAGGCCGCACCATGGTGGTGGTCACCCATGAAATGGGCTTTGCCCGCGAAGTAGCCAACCACCTGGTCTTTTTGCACAAGGGCCAGGTAGAAGAGGAAGGCCATCCGACCGAAGTACTGGCACGCCCCAAGAGCGAACGTTTGGCCCAGTTTTTGTCCGGCAGCCTGAAGTAGAGCCAGAGGGCCTCCGCCCATGCCCACCAGCGCAAGCTCCAGCCTCTTTGAGCAGCTGCCAATCGGGGCGTACCGCAGTAGCCCAGAGGGAAAATTGCTGCAGGTGAACATGGCCTTCCTGCGGCTCAATGGCTATAAGAGCCAAGAGGAGATGCAGGCCGATCCTGAGGCGCACCGCAACCCCTACATCCAACCACAGCGGCGCGAGCGATTTGCCGAGCTCATGCACGAGCACGGACAAGTCACCAACTTTGTATCCGAGATGGCCCGGCTCAAAACGGGTCAGACCATGTGGGTGCGTGAACATGCGCACGCTGTGCGCGACGAACAGGGCACACTGCTGTTCTACGAGGGCACCGTGGAGGACATCACGGCTGAACGCGCCTCACGCGCCGCATTGCGCAAAAACGAAGCCCTGTTGCGCAACCTGTTGCTCACTATTCCCTTCCAAGTGTGGCTCAAAGACATCGACGGCGTCTACCTGATCTGCAACGACGCTTTTGCCGCCACACTGGGTGTTCCCCCTGAGGACATTATTGGCACGCGTGACGCACACTGGCTCGACGACCAAGTGGTGGAAATATTTACCGCCTCGGACCGGTGGGCCATCCAGGCCGGCAAGGCCGTCACCTTCGAAGACAACACCCCCACCCAAATCAACCCGCACGGGGACCTGTTCGAGGTCACCAAAACCCCCATGCGCGACGGACAAGGACACATCATTGGTGTGCTGGGCGTTGCCCGCAACATTCAGGAGCGCAAGGTGGCCGAGGCTCTGCTGCGCGACACCACCGAGCAGTTGGAGCTGGCCATCATGGGCGCCGACCTGGGCCGGTGGGACCACGACCTGACCAGTGAACGCGGCTACTACCTGGACGAGCGCGCCTGCCAAATGCTGGGCCGAGATCCTAAAGAAAGTGAGCAGGCCCGTGCTTGGGGCCACTTGGTCCACCCGGATGATCTGGCCTCCGCCATGCAGGCCATGCGCGCCCACCTGACCGGTGCCGCCCCGGCCTACCAGGCTGAATACCGCGCGCGCCACACCGATGGGCGCTGGATGTGGCTCAGCAGCCGGGGCAAAGTGGTGCAATTCAGCAAAGACGGCGCGCCACAGCGGATGGTGGGCACACTGATGGACATCTCCGGCCGCAAGCAGGCCGAGGCGCAGCTGCACGCCACCCAGGCGGAATTGCAAGCCACGCTGACCGCCATGCCAGATCTGTTGTTTGAATTCAGCGCAGCAGGACATTACCGCGCAGTACATAGCCGCAACACAGCCTTGCTGGCACACGCTCCGGAAGTACTGATGGGTTGTACGGTCAATGAGGTGCTGCCCAAGGATGCAGCTGACGCCTGTATGTCAGCCCTGCAGGAAGCCCGAACAACCGGGGGTTCCCACGGCAAGCAGTACAGCCTGGAGCTGCCCGCCGGCAAGCTGTGGTTTGAATTGTCCGTGGTACGCAAACCCACGGTTCCGGGCGAGGAAGAGCGGTTTATTGCCATTGCCCGAGACATCAGCGAACGCAAGAGCGCCGAGGAAGCGATACGCCACCTCGCCTTCCACGACACGCTGACTGGCCTGCCCAACCGCCGCCTGCTGACCGACCGACTGCAGCAAGCCATGGGCGCCAGCCAACGCAAAGGCGAACACGGGGCGCTGATGTTCCTCGACCTGGACCAGTTCAAGCAGCTCAACGACACGCATGGCCACGATGTGGGCGACCTGCTGCTGCAAGAGGTGGCTCGGCGCCTGCAGCAAAGCATCCGCGCAGTGGACACGGTGGCGCGACTGGGTGGCGACGAGTTTGTGGTGCTGATCCAGGACCTCAGTCCAGACTTTGAGGAGGCGCGCCTGCACGCTACCACGGTGGGTCACAAAATCCTGGCCAGCCTGAATGAGCCGTACGCGCTCAAACAAACCCTACACACCACGACCCCCAGCATCGGCATTACACTGTTCAAAGGCGAAAGCGCTGCCCCCAGTGAGCTGTTGAAACAAGCCGATACCGCCATGTACCAGGCCAAGGCCCGTGGCAGAAACACGCTGTGTTTCTTTGAACCCTGAGAATCCATGCTGAACTTCCTGCCTGCGCCCCTTTTGGGGGCCCTTGCATTTACCCTGCTGCTGCTCAACATCCTGTGCTGGGTGCCACTACTATTTGTGTTGGCCGCCGTCAAACTGGTGCTGCCCTTCAGGGCCGTACGTCTGGCGCTGGACCCTGTCATTCTGTCGATTGCCGAAGGCTGGATAAGCTGCAACAGCGGCTGGATGCGCCTGACCCAGCGCACCGTGTGGGATGTGCAGGGCATTGACGGGCTGGAGCCGCACAGCTGGTACATGGTGAGCAGCAACCACCAGTCCTGGGTGGACATCTTTGCCCTGCAGCATCTGCTGAACCGCCGGATTCCACTGCTTAAGTTTTTCCTCAAGCAGCAGCTCATCTGGGTGCCCATCATGGGTCTGGCGTGGTGGGCGCTCGAATTCCCCTTCATGCGCCGCCACAGCGAAGCCTTCCTCAAAAAGCACCCCGAGATGCGCGGCAAGGACCAGGAAACCACCCGCAAGGCCTGCGCCAAGTTCTCCCTTATACCGACCAGCGTGATGAACTTTCTGGAAGGCACCCGCTTCACCACAGCCAAACACGCCCAGCAGCAATCGCCCTACCAGTACCTGCTCAAACCCAAAGCCGGTGGCTTGGCACTGGCACTGCAGGCCATGGGGGACAAATTCCAGTCCATTCTGGACGTAACGATTTACTACCCCGAAGGCGTTCCCACGTTCTGGGGGTTTCTCTGCGGCAAGGTGCACCGCGTGGTGGTGCGCGTGCACGCCATCCCCGTTCCGCCCAGGCTCGTGGGCGGCGACTACGGGCAAGACCCAAAATTCCGCGCCGACTTCTCCGCCTGGGTAGCCGAGCTCTGGCGCGCGAAGGACAGCCAACTCGCTGCCCTGCACCAAGCAGACGTAGCGCCTTCAGCGGCTGACACTTCTTCCACTTCCGTGCACGGCTAAGCCGCGCACGCTTCTTTTTACCGCCGTGTCTTTTTTTACCCGTCCACGCACCGTTTTTGTTCTCGCAGGCCTGTGCTGTCTGCTCTGGGGTAGTGCCTACCCCGCCATCAAGCAAGGTTACGCACTGCTAGAGATCGGCCGCGGTGACCTTGCCGAACAAATGCTATTTGCCGGCTACCGCTTTGTCGGCGCCGGGCTCTTGCTGCTGGTATTTGCAAAACTGTCTGGCAAAGCGCTCTTGCTGCCGCGCGCACAGACCGGCCAGGTCGCACTGCTGGGGGTCTTGCAGACCACGCTGCAGTACATCTTTTTCTACATCGGCCTGGCTCACACCACGGGAGTCAAAGGATCCATCCTCAATGCATCTGGCGTGTTCTTCAGCGTGCTTCTGGCGCATTTTGTGTACCACAACGACACCCTCACCTGGCGCAAGCTGCTGGGGTGCGCGTTGGGCTTTGCCGGGGTGCTGGCGGTAAACATCGGCGGACTGCTGGGCGGCGCGGCTACCGAGGGTGAATTCACGCTGCTTGGGGAAGGCTTCATCGTGCTGGCCGCGTTGGTGCTGTCCTCCGCGTCCCTGTACGGCAAGCGCATCTCCCAGGGCATGGACTCGGTCGTCATGACCGGCTACCAGCTTGGCATCGGCGGCGTGGTGCTGGTGCTGATTGGCTGGGTCGCAGGCGGCCACATTGCAGCGTTCACGCTCGCGCCCAGCCTGCTGCTGGTCTACATGGCACTGCTATCGGCCGTCGCGTTTGCCCTGTGGGGCGTGCTGCTCAAATACAACCGGGTCAGCACCGTAGCGGTCTACAACTTTCTGATTCCCGTGTTTGGCGCCTGCCTGTCGGCGCTGTTTCTGGGCGAGTCCCTGCTGGAGTGGAAGTACCTTGTGGCACTGCTGCTGGTCAGCGTTGGCATCTGGTGGGTTACACAAGAAAAGTAGTCGAAATTCCTGTAGATACTGCGCAAGCAGCTCCTGATTTTGTAGCAATATCCTGACATAGGTGATTCACCGTGAAGCGAATGCACCACACCGGAGCCCCCGCCCAAGGCCTGCCTGCGGTTGACACAGAGCCAGCGTTCGATCCGGGCCCTCTGTTGCCCACATTGGCAGCCGCGCACCAACGGATAAGAGCGGTGAACCCAGAGCGTTATGCCCGCACCCGCAATGCGCTGGATGGCGCAGTCAGCGGGTTGTCTCCGTATATCAGCCATGGCTTTGTCAGCTTGGCCGAGGTGCTGACCGCAGTCAACGCTGTCCACGCGATCGACATTCAACACAAGTTTGTTTACGAGCTGGGCTGGCGCGCGTTTTACCGCCACGTCTGGCAACACCGGGGCGCGGATATCTTCCGCTCCCTGCACGAAGGCCCCCTGCCCGAGCAGGCCTACACTCCCGAGTTGCCCGCCGACGTTCGCGAAGGCCGCACCGGCGTGCCGGTCGTGGACATGGCGGTACACACCCTCTATGCCACTGGCACCTTGCACAACCACGCGCGCATGTGGCTGGCCAGTTATGTGGTCCATCTGCGCAAGGTGCATTGGCGGGCCGGCGCGGACTGGCTGTATGCCCACCTGCTCGATGGCGACCTGGCCAGCAACCACCTGAGCTGGCAATGGGTGGCAGGCACTGGCAGCAGCAAGCCTTACCTCTTCAATGCCGACAGCGTAGCGCGCTTCGCCCCGCCGCCTTGGCACAGCCCGGGCAGCGCCATCGACACCTCCTACGAAGCCTTGGACCTCTTGGCACGTGGCCCGCTGGCGTTGGCAACCCCGCCACTAGACGTGCCACCAGTGGCACTGCACGCAGAGCCGGATCGACACACCCAACCGCCGAGTGCGCTGGGTGCCACGCCCCCAAATGCCACACAAGTCGCGGGGCGTGATGTATGGTTGGTCCACCCTTGGAGCCTGGGTGAACTACCTGCCGATCTGGCACCAGACACCCTTGTACTGGGGCTGTACCTGGGCGACTTTCACCGTGCGAGGCCGTGGAGCGAACGACGCTGGCGCTTTGTGGGGACCCGCATGGCGGCTCTCACTCCAGTTTGCTGGTACGGCGACGCGGCCGCCGTAGGCCAAGCCTTGGCTGCCGCCCGCACGGTACGCAGCACGGCCGAGCCTCACCTAAGCCACTGGCTAGTACCGTGGGCCACCTGCACACCCGAGCCAACGCTGTTTCCCACCGTCGAACAGTCCTGCGCCTCTTTCTCGCAATGGTGGAACCGGACGACCCGCGGTCTGCACACAGCGGCCGACTTGCTGGCCCGGCTGGCGCACAAAAACGCCTGATTGGCGCCGGGGTAGACAAGCTGCGTTACGGCACCTGGCATCGCTGCACCAACCAGCTGCGAAAAGCCAGCATGGCATCGGACTCGCGTCGCGTCTTCAGGCGTGTCAGCCAGTAGCTGCCCAGCTCCACCTGGGCCTCGAACAAGCGCACCAGGCGTCCGCCCTGCAGGTCGCGGCTGAACAGACGCACCGGCAGCAAGGCCACCCCAGCACCCTGCGCAGCAGCATCGGCCAGTACCAGGGAGGAATCAAACATCGGGCCCGTCAACCGCGGTGGCGCCAGCCCTGCCGCCTGGAACCAAGCGCCCCACTCGTCCGCACGGTACGAGCGCAGCAAGGTTTCACGCCCTAAATCACGCAAGGTGTGGATCCGGCTGGCCACCGAGGGGGCACACACCGGTGCCAGGGGAGCCGACAAGAGCGGCACCGCCTCGGTGCCATGTGTGCGCGACTCCGACACCGTGGCACGTTTTGGAGGCGACGAGTTCGTGGTCATTCTGAACAGCCAGCAAGACCATGAGACACACGCGTCTGCCTGGGTCGAAACCGTGATGCAAAAAATCATCGACAGTCTGGCCCGTCCCTACCAGCTATCGGATATCACCCACATCTGCACCACCAGCGTGGGCGCCACCATCTACACGGGCCAGCCTTGCTCTGCCGGCGATCTACTACGCCAGGCCGACCAGGCCATGTACGACGCCAAAATTGCAGGCAAAAACCGGTATAGGCTGTTTGCGTACGGAACCGTCAGTACCCTATAGATGCGCCAGCGGGATGTTGCCAGCCTCATCATCTGCCGCCAACAACACCACCAGCTTGGCCAGATCACGGTTCAGGTTGTTCAAGGTTGCATCGTCCAGCTGCCGCAAGGCATCGGGTAGCACGCCTTCGAATGGGCCGGGCATTTTCTTCAAGGCTTTCTTGCCTTCGGGCGTCACACGCAATTCCACCACACGCTTGTCCTGTTCGGACTTCAGCATGGTGATCAGCTCTTTCTTCAGCAGCACCTTGATCAGGTTACTGGCGGTGGACTGGTGAATGTCCATGCGGGTAGCAATTTCCCCCACACCCAAGCCGGGGTGCTGCCGAATCAAACTCAACGCCCAGACTTGGGCGCCGCCCAGACCGGTGTCTGTCTCTACCTGCCTGAAATGCGTGCGGACTGCATTGAACACCACACGAAATTGCCGCAGCGCCAGCGCGGCGGGGTCGATAGGGTTGGTGGATGGCAGGGAGGCTTTCATGAACACACCGGGCTGTGGAAGGTGCCCGCATCATAAATCGCCCCCTCGCCACAGAGCGGCTAGTCCGCTGTAGCAGCGCCGGTCAGCAAGTGCGCACGCACCCGCTTCATCAGCAAGTCATCAAAGGTGTAAAAACCGGGCGCACAGTGGCGCAATTCGTTCAGGGCAAACGCAGCCCCGGTACCAAAGGCCTCCCGCTTGATGGAGTCGTGAATGAGCCGCACGGTTTGGTACGGAAAACCGAATATCACCTCGTGGTGCCCCACGATGCCCCCCAGGCGCATGGACGTGATTTTGTCGCCGCCCACGTCCAAGCTCTCGGCAATCTTTTTGGCCGTGCCAGACACCTCCGGTTTGTCCCGAAAATGCTGCTCCAAAATCTCCACATCGGCGAACGGCGCAATCTCGCGCAGCAGGCGCGCGGCCATGATCAAAAAGTTGATACCCACGGTGATGTTGGGCGAACACAGCACCCGCGTGTGTGTTCCCAGTGCACGGATGGCCGCCAGCTGCGCGTCGTCGTAGGACGAAATGGCCGTAACCAGCATCAGCCTGCGGCGCGCCACTTCATCTGCGTAAATAGCCGCCGATGCCGCGTTCGAAAAATCCACCAAAGCATCCACCGGGTGCTGGTCCAGCCAGTCCGCCAGGCTGTCTTTGGACAACGCGGTGACGGGAACACGGGCGTCACCCAGCGTTACCGCAGCTGGAGTACCGCTGCGCGTGGCAATCCACTGCAGCGCGTAGCGCGGGTCTTCACTCAACACCTGGGCCACTGCGCTGCCCGCCTTGCCGTATCCGATCAATCCCACTTTCATAGGTGTCTCCTCGGGTTGTTCGTTTTTCAAATACATTTGTGCAAATATAACAAATTACATTTGTATCAATGTATGATTTGCAAAAACACCCCCACGGGCAGCCAGACAATGCGACCGCACCCCCATATTTATTCGGCCTTCCGCAACGAGCTATACGACGTCCACCTGTGGCGTGGCCGCGCCCTGTTTATCGCCTTTGCCGCGCTGGCGGGGCTTTCCGTGGTGGGCTTCACCTGGCTCAGCGAGCACGCGCTCGCCCTCTTCTTCTCCCTGCAATCCAGCTATTGGTGGGCCCCCTTGCTGTGGACGCCACTCACCGCAGCAGCCATCGTGTGGGTCACTCGGCGCTACGCGCCTGGCGCAGCCGGGTCCGGCATTCCGCAAGTGATGGCGGCACAAGACCCCAGCGTGAACGACAACACACGCGGCCTATTTGTATCCCTGCGCCTGGCAGTGGCCAAGGTGGTGCTCACCGCTTGGGGGCTGCTGGGCGGTTTGTCACTGGGGCGCGAAGGTCCGTCGGTGCAGATTGCAGCGGGT
This sequence comes from Rhodoferax sp. TH121, assembly GCF_002251855.1. Lineage (GTDB taxonomy): Bacteria > Pseudomonadota > Gammaproteobacteria > Burkholderiales > Burkholderiaceae_C > Allorhodoferax. Next base: position 760,850 of record NZ_NOXW01000020.1, on the reverse strand, counting down.
GTGATGCACAGCGTACGCCGCTGGTTGCCCAAGCGCTCCCAGATCAGTGAACACAGCTTGCTGGTGGCGGGAGGTGCAGCCGGCATTGCTGCGGCCTTCAATACGCCTCTGGGCGGCGTGATGTTTGCCATTGAAGAGCTCACCCGCAAACCGGAACAGCGCAACCACGGCCTCACCATTGCCGCCATCGTGCTGGCGGGACTGATGGGTATCTCGGCCTACGGGAATGGCAGCTACTTTGGTGTCATCAAGGTAGAGGGGTTTGGCTGGAATGCGCTGCTACCGGGCATCCTGGTATCGCTGGCCTGCGGCCTTCTGGGCGGTTTGTTTGCCCGCTTGCTGGTGGTGTCATTGGCCGGCAATTCACTGGACTGGTTCAGCGCGCAGCGCAGGGCACGGCCGGTGGCCTTTGCCGCAGCATGCGGGTTAAGCATTGCCGTGATTGGCGTGGTTACAGCGGGCGACACCTTTGGCAGCGGCTACGCGCATACGAAAGCCTCACTGGAGAACACCGGTGACACCAGCTCCCTGTATGTGCTGCTCAAGTTCGTGACCACCTGGCTCACCGCCTGGGCGGGCGTACCCGGTGGCATCTTTGCACCCTCGCTGGCCATTGGTGGCGCGGTGGGCGGCGATGTGGCGCAATGGACTGCGTACGCCAACCCGCCCACCCTCATCGCCTTGGGCATGGCCGCTTTTTTGGCCGCAGTCACCCAAGCCCCGCTCACCGCGTTCATCATCGTCATGGAAATGGTGGACGGCCACGCCCTGGTGCTGAGCCTGATGGCCAGCGCCCTGTTTGCCAGTGCCGTGTCGCGCCTTATCAGTGCGCCCTTGTACACGTCGCTGGCAGAACTACAACTCACCCGCCTGCCCAAAGCCTGAGGTTTCGTTATGGTCCGAAAAATCCTGGTCGTGGTGGACGACCGTCCCGTCACCCAATCCGCCATCGACCACGCCATTGAAATGGCACAAACCCAACGTGCCGACATATTTTTCTTCGGGGTGCTGCCGCACTACGACTACCCTGCTGTGGACATGCTCCCGGTGGTCGATGGGTCTGCTGAAAGCTTGCAGGCCAAAGCGGCTGCGGAAACCTCGCGCTTGCTGGCCGCTGCAAGCGCGTGGGCAGAGCGCTGCGGGGTGCACAGCCACCGCGCAACCGCCATGGCAGGTGATGCCGCCCACGCAGTGGCCGACGCCGCCATCAAACGGCACTGCGACCTGATCGTGGTGGGCAACGAAGACCACAACGCCGTGGTGCGCCTGCTCAATGGCAGCATTGTCCCGGGGCTCATATCCAAGGCCACCGTTCCGGTGCTGGTCTGCAAGGATCGCCCATTGCGCGCCAAACGCAACAGCCTCCTGCGACGCCCCTTTCACAACCGCACTCCCGTTCGGGAATTGGGCACCCGCAATGACGATGAACCGAATGATTAGCCTCCCGAACCAACCCAAACCAAGCGCCAAGCGCAACCATGCCCGCCCCTGGATACACCACGTCTTGTGGGTCTCCACCTTGTTTTGGGCACCGGCTTGGTCTGTCACCCAGCCCGCCGGGTGCGGGCGCGTGTGTGAACTGTATGGCGACTTGCTGATGGCACCTGAGCGCGATCTGATTGGCAGCATCCGCACCTTGGAGAAAGTCGCCAAGCCTGCTGTAGGCCCCCGGAACACCCGGGGCCGTTGGATCCAACGTGATGCTTACATCGGAACAGAGACCTTCGACACCACCTTCTATGTGAAAAGCGGTCTGGTGCAACGCATTGAACTAGTGAGCAACGCCCCTGACGCACAATGCCGCGCCCGCACCCCATGGTCAGACACCATCGCAGCACTCGAAGCTTGGCAAGGCAAACAGGCTACGAACGGCCAATTCGACACGGGCAACAGCGTCCAGCAATCTGTCCAATGGGCCTCGGACAATCTTGATGTATCGGTCTACCTGTCCATCACGGAAGCGGCCTGCTCTACCGCCGTTGTATTCAAGAAACACGATGCCAAAGATGCATCGGAGCTCTGATGCATTGCGTTTGACTACAACGGTAAAAGGTTTGCTTGCGGCCTCACGCCATGGAGTGCAGGCCCACCTTGTTCCCCTCGGAATCCAGAAAGTGGGCAAAGAAACCGAAGTCGTTGCCGATTTCGGTTTTGGGCACCAAGATGCGGCCGCCCGCGGCTTCCACACGACCCAAGATGGGGGCCAAGTCTGCGCCCCCGTTGAGGTAGACCACCGTGCCGTTGGCAGAAGGCTGGCTGGTCCCGTCAAACACGATGGCCCCACCCACAGAGGCTTGGTCGGCAGGGATCATCCCCATCACCGTGGGCCCCATGTCCATGCGCTCCATCTTGGTCCCCAAGATGGTTTCGTAAAACGCTTGCGCGCGTCCGAAATCGGAAACGGGAATCTCAAACCAGTTCAGGGCGTTGGCCATGGGAATCTCCTAGGGTTGGGTGGAAAAACTTGTGTACGTTCGCTGGCAGATGCATTATGCGCAAGGGGAAGACAATTAGGAATGCGCAGCCAGGCGACATTGGAAACGCTATGTATTTCATAGCTGTTCGCGCAATATTCATAATCGCTATAGGCCAATTTGGCATATAAATTCGCGCTATGCGAGCGGCGGTCCCTACATGGTGGAAACAGTGTTATCCCATCGCCAGTACATGCACCCAAGTACCGGTCAGGTATCTTCGGGGTTATGCGTGCCGTCCCCTTTTATCGAACAAGTTCGATCTCCAACGAGACCCCAGGACTCTTGCCTGACTTCATTTGTTATCGTCATTCGAGTTCTTGCTGCTTGCGCGGACAGCGCGCTTTAAAGGTCTTGGCTGCCATGGGGGGATCGGTTCCAAGTCGATTGCGCCCATCTTCAAACCAACGAAGACTACAACCCATCACCCTGGCAATGTGACCCCCATGGATGCATCTCTCCTTAATTATTCCTCGGCTATTCTCAACAGCGACTTCAATGCGCTTCTGGCGGCAAAGGACCAACACATTGTGTGGGCCAATGACGCCTTCCACCAAATGTTTGGTTATGAGTCCGGCGAATTGATTGGCCAGCCAACACGTGTCCTGTTTATTGACCAAAGCAGCTACGACTTGTTTGCCAATAAAGTAAAAGCGACCCTCAGCCAAGAAAAGGCGTACACAGGGCTACACCCTCGCAAACGCAAAGACGGCAGCGCTGGCTGGTTTCAATGCAATATTGCGCAAGTCAAGGGGCAACCTGAAATTTTCTTCGGTTCTTTCGTTGATGAAACCGAGCGCCGCGCTTTGCAAGAGGAACTTGAAGTCCATCGAACGATTGTCCAAGACCAAACCGAGGCTATTTCCCGGTTTTTCCCGGATGGAACGTTTAGCTTCGTCAATGAGGTGTACTGCCGCTTGTTCGGAAAATCCCGCGAAGCGTTGATTGGATTTCGCTGGCAACCTGTTGCCCACCCGGACGATCTGCCCATCGTTGTCGAAAAGCTGGGGACGATGTCGCTTACCAATCAGGTTGTCACCATCGAAAACAGAGTACAGATAGGGACGGGTGAGTGGCGTTGGTTTCAATTCGTAAACCGGGGACTATTCGACACCAACGGCAATCTTCAAGAAATTCAATCCGTAGGTCGCGACGTCACGGAAATCAAAGAAATTGAGCAGAGCCTGCGGGAGAATGAGGAGCGGTTGAACCTTGCACTCATGGGGTCTGGACTGGTCTTATGGGACTGGAATGTTATCGAACGCCGGGTGACGCCTGGGCATCGGTGGTCAGACATTTTGGGCTATACCCATCAAGAACTGGGTGCCAGAAAAGACCTTTGGCTAGGACTGGTCCATCCCGGTGACCTGAAGCTCTACAAGCAAAAAATCTCCGCCCATTTACACGGAGCAACCGCACGATTTGAAAGTGAACTTCGGTTGAAGCACAAGGAGGGGCACTGGGTAAACGTCTCGGTCTTTGGCAAGGTGACCTCTAGAGAGAAAGACGGTAAGCCAATTCGAATGATTGGCACGGCCCAAGACGTCACCCAACGCAAACGCCTGAATGAGCAGGGATTGGACTTGCTCAGACAGATCGAAGGTCTCATCAAAGACAGTTCGGCCAAGAGAAGCGAATCCACGGCCGTGCTAGCGAGCTTGACGAAACGAGAAAGTCAGATTCTCGCGATGATTGCAGAGGGCATGACGTCCGCCCAGATTGCGAAGAAACTGAACGTTGCGACCAATACAGTGATATCCCATCGTCAAAAAATGATGGTCAAGCTCGGCCTGCATAGCACCGCAGAGGTCATTCGCTTTGCTGTAGACCATGCAATTTCGCCTACAAACAAGTGAAAAACTAATACAAACGTATTAGATAAACCCTCCATTCGAGGGATTTCATATCCCCTAGTCTCTCCCGAGAATACAACTACGGTAGCACCTCTTCTCAGAGTGTTTGCCCGGTGTCTCTTGATGCGCTGTAAGCGCGGCACGAGACGCGGCGGGATTTCGCCCATTCGAAAAAATACAGTCGCTTGGAGACACTTAATGAACAAATTGACCGTACGAGCAAAACTTACTTGGGCGTTTGGTGGGCTTGCCTTTCTGGTGTTGCTGATTGCAGCGTTGTCGATCAAAGATTTGGGCGACGCAAATGAACGCTTTGAATCCTACGTCAACGGAGTTAACGCTAGCGCGGAAACGGCACACTTGGTTCGTGAGGCCATAGACCTCCGCGCAATTGCCGCGCGCAACTTGGTACTGGTGAGCAACCCCGCGGACCAAGGTGTGGAAAAGGCTGTTGTTACCAAGGCCCATACCGATGTGGGAACGAATCTGGCGAAGCTCAAGAAACTTGCTGAACAGCCAGGGACTACTGAAGAAGCCAAAAAAATGGTTGCCGAAATTGCTGACATTGAGTTGGCCTATTCGCCTGTGGCGCTGTCCATCGTGGATATGGCGCTGAGTGGCAAGCGCGAAGAAGCTATCGCCAAAATGAACGCCGAGTGCCGGCCGCTATTGGCAAAGTTGGTGGCGGTATCCGAGAAGTACTCGACTTACACGTCAGATCAAGCCGCCAAAATTGTGGCCGCCAGCCAAGCCGACTACGCAGCGCAGCGCAGTTACTTGATGCTGGGGTGCCTCCTGGCCCTTGCAGCCGCAATCACCGCTGGCGTGCTCATTACCCGCAGCCTGACAAACGCACTTGGCAGCGAACCCGCTGAGCTCTGCAATGTTGTTGGAAAAGTGGCCGATGGCGACCTGTCTAGCCAGCTCGTGGTGCGAGCCGGCGATACGACCAGTGTCATGGCGGCAGTTGCACGGATGCAGAGCTCTCTTACTCGTGTGGTGAGTAGCGTACGCCAAGGCTCGGAAGGTGTTTCTACGGCAAGCGCCGAAATAGCTTCTGGGAATCATGATTTGAGTGCGCGTACTGAGCAACAAGCCAGTGCACTCGAAGAAACGGCTGCTTCCATGGAGGAGCTTGCTTCGACTGTCAAACAGAACGCAGAAAACGCGCGACAGGCCAGCCAGTTGGCTGTCAACGCGTCTGTCGTCGCGGTCAAGGGTGGCGACGTGGTGGGTCAGGTAGTCGAGACCATGAAAGGAATCAATGAATCAAGTCGCAAGATTTCAGACATCATTTCTGTCATCGATGGCATTGCCTTCCAGACCAACATCCTTGCACTGAATGCAGCAGTGGAAGCCGCTAGAGCCGGTGAACAAGGCAGAGGATTTGCCGTCGTAGCGAGTGAAGTACGCAGCCTGGCTGGACGGTCTGCAGAAGCCGCGCGAGAGATTAAGACTTTGATTGGTGCGAGTGTTGAGCGAGTGGAGCAAGGCTCTGTCTTGGTTGATCAGGCGGGAGAGACCATGACTGAAGTTGTGGACTCCATAAAACGAGTCACTGACATCATGGGTGAAATTAGTGCGGCAAGCAGCGAACAGGCCTCTGGCGTGGGACAAATTGGTGAAGCGGTTCAGCAGATGGACCAGGTTACACAGCAAAACGCTGCATTGGTAGAACAGATGGCCGCCGCCGCCAGCAGCCTGAAGAGCCAGGCAGGAGAGTTGGTAGAGACAGTGAGTCTATTTACGCTTGGGCACGAACCATCGGAACAAGTCAAGCCCAAGCCTACCCCAGTGCGCGCAGCAAGAAGTGCCAACGACGTGCTTGTGGGGGAAAAGAAGCGCTCCCCAGTAGGAATTGCCAACCGAACGAGTCGGCCGAGTCCGGTGCCATTGCAGCACACGCCAAAGTTGGCCACCCGTGCGGGTGTGGCTGCTGGCGACGAGAATTGGGCGAGTTTTTAGTGTGAGGCCACGAGCTTTAAACCAATAAACTGCAGCGATGGTTTCTTACCCATTCCTAGTCAATATCGGGGATATGGAATATGGACGGCGTGAACAAGAATGAACTGGCGCGCGAGGCATTGCTGGAGGCAGTTGTCGGCTTGAACGCAACCCGGGACGAATTGATGACCTGTGCAGAGCTCTTGCGTGAGGACCAGTTCAATACAGATCTGGCGAGCCGTCGTATTGCCTCAGAAATTGCCAGTGAACTAATCGGTAGATCCAAAAGCGCTGTCATCTCCAGACCAAGAGACTGAGGCATAACTGATTTGCAGGTGGCAAGGTGTGGATTTGAACATGCCGCAACAGAACGGCATGCTCTACACGAACTCGTGCGCTATCTATTTCATAGCTGCTCGCGCAATAAGCACAGGGCTTATCTGCCAATTTACCTTCCAAACATCCCCCGGTATTCTCGCGGCGACAGCCCTAGTTGCTGCTGAAAGTGGTGCCGCAGCGCCTGCAAGCTGCCTAGCCCCACCTCGGTAGCAATGCGTTCCACCGATAGCGCGCTGCCTTCGAGCAGGCGCTTGGCGTGTTCCACACGTTCGGCCACCACCCATTGCCCGGGGGACTGACCGGTGAGCTCCACAAAGCGGCGCAAAAAGGTACGCGGGCTCATGGCCACGCGGCTGGCCATCTGGTCTACCGTCCATGGCGCTTGCAGGTCGGTGCGCACCTGCTCCAGCAGTTGCACCAGGCGCTGGTCGCCGTCTTGCGGCACGGGGCGTTCGATGAACTGGGCTTGGCCGCCGCTGCGGTGCGGTGGCATGACGAGGCGGCGGGCCACGCTGTTGGCGGCATCCACCCCAAAGTCGCTGCGCACGATGTGCAGCATCAAATCCATGCCCGCGGCGCTGCCAGCAGACGTGTAGACCCGGTCGCCCTCCGCATAGAGCACGCTGGCGTCTACCTCCACGCTGGGGTGGCGCGCCTGCAGCGCCTTGGCGTAGCGCCAGTGGGTGGCGGCGCGTTTGCCGTCCAGCAGGCCGGTGGCCGCCAGCACAAAGGCACCGGAGCAGATGGACGCGAGCCGCGCTCCGCGCTGCCAGGCGACGCGCAAGCGCTGGCTGAGTCCGTCCGGTACGGGCACTTGCGCACCCTTCCACCCCGCCATGACGATGAGGTCGGCCTGCTCCAGCAGGCTGGCATCGCCATCGCAGCTCACGCGCAGGCCGCCGTGGGCGCGCAGCGGGCCGGGCTCGATGGCGGCGCTGGCAAAGCGGTACCAGCCCGGGCCCATCTCGGGCCGGTGCAAGCCAAAGATTTCGGCCACGATGGAAAACTCAAAGGTACAAAGCCCGTCGTATACAGGCGCCACCACCAGCGGGCCGGTGGTGGGCGAAGGTGCCGTTGGCGCGGATTGCAGGTTTGGCGTGTTTTTTGTCATAAATGGCTTTTGCGCCAATTGTAGAAAGCGGCCCGCACCAACACCATAGAGGCATCAACCACCCACCGGAGAAACCGAAATGCCCACCGCAGTCACCGCCATCCCTGCCGCCCCTTCTGCCCTGGCCGAGGCGCACTTTGCGGCCGAATTCACCTTTGAAGCCGACTGCTGGGACACGCACGATGCACTGGCCCAGGGCGCAGACTTTGTGCTGCTGGATGTGCGCTCCCCGGCCCTGTTTGCGCGCGGCCATGTGCCCGGCGCCATCAACCTGCCGCACGGCAAGATCGTGGAAAGCAAGATGGCCCAGTGGCCGGCCGGCACCCTGTTTGTGACCTACTGCGCCGGCCCCCACTGCAACGGCGCCGCCCGTGGCGCCCTGCGGCTGGCGCGGCTGGGCCGGCCGGTGAAGATCATGGCCGGTGGCATCACCGGCTGGCTGGACGAAGGCTTTGAGCTGGCGACGGGCGAGGCCTGACAGCAGCCAGCCCCGCCCAAAACGCTACGTTATTGATAGCTGCTTGCGCAGTATCTACCTGGGCTAGAGGCCAATTTGGCACTAAAACACCCTGCCCCAGCCGGTGCTGGGCGGCCTGCTGCTGGATGGCGTCGCGCGCGGGCGCGTCCAGCCGGGCCAGGTTTTTGAGCTGCATGGCCATGCGGGCGTTGGGCTTGAGCAGGGCTTCGTGGCGAATCAAAAAGTCCCAATACAGGGTGGTGAAGGGGCAGGCCTGGGAGCCGGTGGATTGGGCCGGGTCAAAGCGGCAGCCTTGGCAGTGGTTGCTCATGCGCTGGATGTACTTGCCACTGGCCACATAGGGCTTGCTGGTCATCAGCCCGCCGTCGCCAAACTGGCTCATGCCCAGCGTGTTCGGTAGCTCCACCCACTCCACCGCGTCCACGTATACCGCCAAGTACCAGGTGTGCACGGCTTGCGGCCGCACACCCAGCAGCAACGCATACAGCCCGGTCACCATCAGGCGTTGGATGTGGTGGGCGTAGCCGTGCTCCAGGGTTTGGCCAATGGCGTCTTTGAGGCAGGCCATGTCGGTATCGCCCGTCCAGTACCAGGCGGGCAATTCGGCCTGCGCGTCCAGCGCGTTGTGCTCCAGGTAGCGGGGCATCTGCGTCCAATAGATGCCGCGCACATATTCGCGCCAGCCCAATATCTGCCGGACAAAGCCTTCCACCGCTGCGATGGGCGCACGCCCCGCGTGGTAGGCCGCCTCTGCCGCCTGCACCACTTCGCGCGGGTTCAGCAGCTTGAGGTTGAGCGCGCAGCTCAGGTGCGAGTGGTAGAGCCAGGCCTCGCCCGCCCACATGGCGTCTTCATACTGGCCAAACAGCGGCAGCCGCTCGGTGATGAAAGCCTGCAAGGCCTGCAGCGCCTGCGCGCGCGTTACCGGCCAGCCAAAGCTGTGCAGCGTGCCGGGGTGGCTGGCAAAGCGGGTGCTAACGAAATGGATGACCTCTTGCGTGATGGCGTCTGGCGCAAAGCGCGTAGGCGGTGGCACGTTCTTTGGGCCGGCTTTGCCAAAGGATTCGCGGTTGTCGGCGTCAAAGCTCCACTGCCCGCCGATGGGCGCCCTGCCCTCCATCAAGATGCCGTGCTTTTGCCGCAGTTCGCGGTACCAGTACTCCAACCGCAGTTGCTTGCGGCCTTGGGCGTGGGCAGCGAACTCGCGCACGGTGCTGAAGAAATGTGTGTCGTCGCGCAGATCCAGCGGCCGCGAATTCTGGCTAGCCACCGCGCGCAGGCTGTGCAACACGCGCCAATCGCCCGGCGCGGTCAGCACCAGGCCCGTGGGTTGAAAGGCGGCAATAGCCTGCTGTAGCGCGGCGGCCAGTGTGCCGGGGTTGCGGGCATCGTCTAGCGCGGTGTAGTGCACGGGCAAGCCGCGCTCACGCAGGTCTGCGGCAAAGTGGCGCATGGCGCTCAAGAACACCGCCGTGCGTTGCTTGGCCGACCAGACGTGCGTGGACTCTTCCGCCACCTCGGCCATCCACACCACGTCATGCGTGGCATCAAAGCCATCGAATGCCGACGACTCCGCGTCGAGCTGATCGCCCAGGACGATGACGAGATGTCGAACCTTGGTGGGCATGGGGATCGAGTGGCCTGGGGCGGACGCGCTCATTTCTTGCTCCGGCAGGCGTCGGAGCAATAACGCACTGACTCCCAGTTCTTGGCCCAGGCCTTGCGCCAGGTCATGGTGCGGCCGCACACGGCGCACGGCTTGCTGGGCAGGGACTGCTTGTTGCCCTTGAAATCTTGGTTGTCGTTTTTCATGGGTTTGCTCTTCAGGTAAACAGGTCGCCCTGGCCCGATGGCGCCTGTGCCGCCCGGGCGCTGCGCTTTGCCTTGGCGAGGCGGCCATTGCCAGTCTGGGGCAGACCACTTTTGCGCGAACCGTGGCGCGCCTGCACCGCGCCCGCTTCTTCGCGCGCAGCCGGTGTTTGGCGCAGGCCGTACATGCGGTCTTTGGCGACTTTCAGGGCCTGCTTTTCATCGACGATGGGCGCCGGGTAATCCTGCCCGATGGTGCAGCCGGCCAGGCGCTGAATACTGGCGTCCATGGTCCAGGGCTGGGCCAAATACGGCAAGGGCACGCGGGCCAGTTCTGGTACCCAGTGGCGGATGAACAGGCCCTCGGGGTCCTGGTCTTGCGCCTGTTTGGTGGGGGAATACATGCGCAGCGTGTTGATACCGGTGGTGCCGCTTTGCATCTGCATTTGGCTCCAGTGGATGCCGGGCTCGAAGTCGAGAAACTGCCGCGCCAGAAACAGGCCGGGTTCACGCCAGTGCAGCCACAAGTGGTAGCTGGCAAAGCTCACCAGCATGGCGCGCATGCGAAAGTTCAGCCAGCCGGTGGCGCGCAGGGATCGCATGCACGCGTCCACCATGGGGTAGCCAGTGCGGCCCTCGCACCAGGCGGCAAAGTGCTCGTGGTTGAAATCATCCTCGCGCAGGCCGTCGCACACGCGGGCAAAGTTGTGGAACTCAATATCCGGCTCGTCTTCCAGCTTCTGCATGAAGTGGCAGTGCCAGCGCAACCTGCCAGCAAAGCCACGCAATGCGTGCGCGAGTGTGCGAGCCGGGGTGTTGGCCATGGTGACTTCGGTGGCCTGGTGCACCGTGCGCAAAGACACGGTGCCGAAGGCCAGGTGCGGACTCAGGCGGCTACAACCGTCTTCCGCGCTCAGCGGGCTGGAGAGCGCCTTGCGGTAGTCGTAGCCACGCTCGGCCAAAAAGGTTTGCAGGGTGCGGCGCGCGGCCTTCTCGCCTGCGCGCTGCAGCTGCCGGCCATGCGGCGCAAAGCCCAGTTCGCCCAGGGTGGGCAGCGCGGGCTGGTCCAGCGGCGCTGCCGCCAAAAAGCCGCCTTGCAGCAGCTGCAAGGGCGCATCCATGCGCGCCTGCCAGCGCCCTGCCCAGCCGCTACGGCTACGCAGGCGGCGCACCACGCCGGTCTGGGTGAATTCCTGCCACCGCACCTGCTGCGCCTGGCACCACTGGCCCACCTGCACATCGCGCACGTAGCTCCAGCCCGGGCCGGTCTCCTCGTGGCTCAGCAGCTGGCCAAAGCCCAGCTCAGCGTGCAGCTGCGCCAACACTGGCACGGCCGAGCCCACGCGCACCAGCAGAGGCATGCCGCGCGCTGCCAGCGCCTCGCGCAACTCTTGCAGGCTGCGCAGCACAAAGTCCACATGCTGCGCATCGCACTCAGGGCTATTTAGGCATTCGGGCTCGATGATGAAGAGGCCAAGTGTTGGGCCGCTACGCTGCGCTGCCACCAGCGGCGCATGGTCGTGCAGGCGCAGGTCGCGCTTGAACCAGACCAGGGCGCGCGGGGCCAGCATGGAATCCGCCCGGGCGATCTAGCGCCGAGGCTCCGCGGCCTGGGAGAGCAAGGCCGCGCGCAGCTCGGGACGCTTGGTTTTGGGGTCGAGCCAGATTTTGAAAAAGGCTTCGCTGAAGGCCGTGTCTGCGGTTTCGCCCAGCAGCTTGCCGTTGATGAAGAAACGGGCGCCCTCGCCCGGCAGGTGCACACCCACCAGTTGGTCGCCCGACTTCACATCCACAAATAGCGCTTCCATCCATTTGGACCACGCGAGGATTTGCTCGGGCGACGATGTACTGATGCGCTGCAGCTCAATCAGCGAGGTGTTGGCAATGTCACGGCCCTTGATGGCGGTGGCGTAGCGAATATCGAGCGCAAAGGGTTTGGCAAAGCTGAACGCCGCATCGGCGCCCGGCAGCCAGAGCGTGGCGTCGTACGCCTTGAAGCCAAAAAACCGCAAGACGCCGCTGCCTTTGGCCTGCCAGTTGGCGCCGTACGGCGCCAGCTCGGCGGGTGCGGCAACGGTGTTGGGCGCAGACGCAGCGGGTGCGGCAGTTTGGGCCAGGGCGGCCTGCGCGCACAGCAGCGCAAGCGCTGCGCACCAAGATACCAGCAAGCGGGAAGTCGATAGACGCGAGAGATGCATGGCGGGGGTGGGCTGGGCCCTGTTTTAAAACCAAAAAGCCCAGGAGTGCAACGCAGTCCTGGGCGGCGGGCAAAACGTCTGGCGTTTACTTGGGAATCACCACGCTGTCGATCACGTGGATCACGCCGTTGTCTGCCACGATGTCAGTCTTGACGACCTTGGCGTTGTCCACCATCACACCACCGGTGGTGGAGACAGTCAGCTCAGAACCTTGCACGGTCTTGACCTTGCCTGCGCGCACGTCAGCGGCCATCACCTTGCCGGGCACCACGTGGTAGGTCAGGATGGCGGTCAGCTTGGCTTTGTCTTTCAGCAAGGCGTCGAGGTCAGCCTTGGGGATCTTGGCAAAGGCTTCATCAGTCGGCGCGAACACGGTGAATGGGCCCTTGCCCTTCAGGGTATCCACCAGGCCAGCTGCGCCCAGGGCTGCAGCCAATGTCTTGAAGCTGCCAGCACCCACAGCGGTATCCACAATGTCCTTGGCCTGTGCAGAGAAGGCCACGCCCAGGGACAGAACAGATGCAATCAAAAGCTTTTTCATCGATATCTCCATGATGGTTAGATCAATCAACCTCGCCAAAAATGTGGCGCAAACGGAATATACATACCGCAAAGTATCCATATGAACTGAATGGTATTTATTTGCCCAGATTGGTTTTCATATTTGCCAATGCCGTGCAAATTGACCGGCTGGCTCACTGGTTAACCCTGTATCCACTACAGTGCTTGGCGCTGAATGAAGAGGGAAACCGACAATGAAGATTGGTGAACTGGCCCGGGCCACTGGCACCCAGGTGGAGACGGTGCGCTACTACGAGCGCGAAGGCTTGCTGCCAACGCCCCTGCGCACCGAAGGAAACTACCGCATCTACGGCGCCAGCCACATGGAGCGCCTGTCCTTCATCCGCCACTGCCGCTCACTGGACATGACGCTGGACGAAATCCGCACCCTGCTGGGTTTCAAAGATGCACCGGAAGACAACTGTGAACAAGTCAACGCACTGCTGGACGAACACATCGGCCACGTAGCCCAGCGCATCAAGGATCTGCGGGCGCTGGAGCGGCAACTCAAAGCCCTGCGCGAGCAGTGCCTGGTCACGCAGGGAGCCGCGCACTGCGGCATCTTGAATGAGCTATCTGCCGCAGCCCGCACCCAAGCGGTACCAAGAGAGGCACATGGTCATGTGCATGGCGCGCACACCCGCGGCGCGCAGGCCAGGGTCAAGAAGCAATAGCCTGCAACACCTGCGCCGGTATGCGCCGGGGCTTGAGGGTGTCGGCCTGCACGCAGCCGATGCGAATGCGGCCCTGGGCTAACAGCGTGTTGCCCCGCCAGGCCTCTTGCACCAGCACCATGCTGGCAGCGCCCTGCTCGGCGACCTGCACACTCACGGTGATCAGGTCGTCCAACTTGGCAGGGGCCAGGTAGCGCATTTGCACATCCGCCACCACAAACATGGCACCTGTCGATTCGCGCAAGGCCCGCTGGCCCACGCCCGCAGCACGCAGCCACTCAGTGCGGGCGCGCTCGAAGAACTTCAGGTAATTGGCATAAAACACCACGCCACCGGCATCTGTGTCTTCCCAGTAAACGCGGATGGGGAAGGGGTTGGGAAGTGCGGGCGCGGTGGCCGCGCTGTCGGCCGCACTCACAGGGTTTGGGCCAATGCCACCAGTTGGTCTGCGGCAGCGCCCCAGCCTTCATGGAAGCCCATGGCTTCGTGCTGGGCTTTGTCTTCCGCGCTCCAGTGCAGGGCGCGCGCCACATAGTGGGTGTGGCCTTCCGGTGTATCAGCGAGCGTGATCTCGCCCACCATGAAGGGTTTGGCCGGTACCCAGCCCGCCTGAAAGGCGTCGGTAAACACCAGCTTGCGGCCAGGCACCACCTCCAGGAACACGCCTTCGTTGGGCACCTGCTCACCGTTGGGCCCCACCATGTGGGTGAAGAAGCGACCGCCCGCCTGCAGCTCCATCACCGCTTCGCTCACCCCCCAAGGCTTGGGACAAAACCATTGCACCAGGAGCGCGGGCTCCGTCCAGCAGCGCCAGACCGCGGCACGCGGCACCGGCAAGTTGCGTTCCAAGGTGAGGCTATGGGCAGCGGCAGAAGCGGTCATGGGCAGGCTCCAAAAAAGTTTCGCCGCAGTGTAGCGGAGCTCTGCCCCGCCCGGCTTACTTGCCGCCCAGGCCCATGGACCGCGTGATCACCTCTTTCATGATCTCGTTGGTGCCGCCGTAAATGCGCTGTACGCGCGCGTCGGCATAGGCGCGGGCGATCGGGTATTCCCACATATAGCCGTAGCCGCCGAACAGCTGCACGCATTCGTCCATCACCTTGCACTGCAGGTCGGTGGTCCAGTACTTGGCCATGCTGGCGGTAGCGGTGTCCAGTTTGTCCTGGCAAATCAGCTCGCAGCATTTGTCCACAAACACACGCGCCACCTGCACCTCGGTTTGTAGCTCGGCCAGGGTGAAGCGGGTGTTCTGGAAGGCCGCCACGGGCGCACCAAACACCTTGCGCTCTTTCACGTAGTCCACCGTCCAATCGATGGCGGCTTGCGCAGAGGCCACCGCACCCACAGCAATCTGCAGGCGCTCCCAGGGCAGCTCTTGCATCAGGCAAACAAAGCCCTTGTTCTTCCAGGCTTCGCCGCCCAACAGGTGCTCGGGGCCCAGCTTCACGTTGTCGAAGAACAGCTCGGAGGTGTCCTGCGCCTTCATGCCCACCTTCTTGAGGCGTTTGCCCACGCTAAAGCCCGGCATGCCGCGCTCCACCAGCATCAGGCTGGTGCCCTTGCCGCCCGCAGCGGGGTTGGTCTTAGCCACCACGATGACCAAGTCGGCATGCCAGCCGTTGGTGATGAAGGTCTTGCTGCCATTGAGCAGGTAGCTGCCATCCGCTTGCTCCAACGCCGTGGTCTTGACGCCCTGCAAGTCTGAGCCTGCAGCAGGCTCGCTCATCGCAATGGCGCCCACCATCTCGCCGGTGGCGAGCTTGGGTAGGTACTTGGCTTTTTGTTCGGGCGTGCCGTAGTGCAGGATGTAGGGCGCCACGATCTCACTGTGCAAACCAAAGCCGATGCCAGTGAAGCCCCCCCGCGCCAGCTCTTCCATCTGGATCACGGAGTACAGCTTGTCGGCCTCTGAGCCGCCAAATTCCTCAGGCATGGACATGCACAGGTAGCCGTTCTCGCCGGCCTTGTTCCACACCTCGCGGGCCACATAGCCCTGCTCTTCCCAGTCGGCATGAAATGGCGCGATCTCTTTCTCCATAAAACGGCGAAAGCTGTCGCGGAAGGACTCGTGGTCGGGGGAAAACAGGCTGCGTTCGATCATGGGGTTTCCTCGGGTCGTTGGGTATTATTTTTACAAAGCATTTGCTTGGTAAAAAGAATATACTGCAAATCAGCCCACAAAGACAGGCTCTGACCTGCAAACGAAAACCCGAGGAGACAACCCCATGAGCGAAGCATTTGTGTTTGACGCCATCCGCACCCCGCGCGGCAAAGGCAAGAAAGATGGCAGCCTGCACGAGGTCAAGCCCGTCACCCTGTTGGCCGGCCTGTTAACCGAACTGCAAGAGCGCAATGGCTTTGACACCGCCCGCGTGGACGACGTGGTGATGGGCGTGGTGTCCCCCGTGGGCGACCAGGGCTCGGTCATACCGAAAGTGGCCGCGCTCAAGGCGGGCTGGGACTTCCAGGCCGCGGGCGTGCAGATCAACCGGTTTTGTGCCTCCGGCCTGGAGGCCGTGAACATGGCCGCCCAAAAGGTGCGCTCGGGCTGGGAAGACCTGGTGGTGGCCGGCGGTGTGGAGAGCATGAGCCGCGTGCCGATTGGCTCCGACGGCGGCGCCTGGGCGATGGACCCCGAGACCAATTCGCAAACCGCCTTTGTGCCGCAGGGCATTGGCGCGGACCTGATTGCCACGCTCGAAGGCTTCACCCGCGCCGACGTAGACGCCTACGCACTCGAATCCCAACGCCGCGCCACCAAGGCACAGGCGGCGGGTTACTTTGACGCATCCGTGCGCCCCGTGAAAGACACACTGGGCCTGACCATCCTGGCGCGCGACGAGTTCATCAAACCCGGCACCACACTGGAAGGCCTGGCCGGGCTCAAGCCCGCGTTTGCCGACATGGGCGGCATGGGTTTTGACGCCGTGGCCCTCACCCGCTACCCGCAGGTGGAACGCATCCACCATGTGCACCACGCGGGCAATTCGTCAGGCATTGTGGACGGCGCAGCCGCCGTGCTGGTAGGCAACGAGGCGGCCGCCAAGGCGCACAACCTGACACCGCGCGCGCGCATCGTTGCTACGGCCCTCAGCGGCGCCGACCCGACCATCATGCTCACCGGCCCCATGCCTGCCACCCGCAAAGCACTGGCCAAGGCGGGGCTCACGGTGGACGACATCGACCTGTTTGAGGTGAATGAAGCCTTTGCCGCCGTGGTGATGCGTTTCATGAAAGAGATGAAGGTGCCGCACGACAAGGTGAACGTGAACGGCGGCGCCATTGCGATGGGCCACCCGCTGGGGGCTACCGGCGCCATGATTCTGGGCACGCTAATTGACGAGTTGCACCGCCGCAAGCTGCGCTACGGCTTGGCCACGCTGTGCGTGGGCGGCGGCATGGGCATTGCCACCATCGTCGAGCGGATTTAGAGCCTTTTAGGCCTCTAGAACCCGTATCTATTGCGCAAGCAGCTCCTAATTCAATAGCATTCACCGACCATGAAAACCATTCGTTATTCCCTGGACGCCGGTATCGCCACCATCACCTTCGACGAGCCCGACTCCCCCGTCAACACCATGTGCCTGCAGTGGCAGGAAGACATGGATGCCGTGGCTGCGCAGGTGCTGCAGGACAAGGACAGCATCACCGGCATCCTGCTCGCTTCCGCCAAAACCACCTTCTTCGCCGGTGCCGACCTCAAGGCCGCCATGCGCCTGACGCCGGCCGACGCGCCGCGCATCTTTGAAGAGATCGAGCGCGTGAAGAAGAACTTCCGCACCATAGAGACTCTGGGCAAGCCGGTGGTGAGCCTGCTCAACGGTACTGCGCTGGGCGGCGGCTGGGAGGTGGCGCTGGTGGGCCACTACCGCATCGCCGTGGATGACAAGAAAACCCAGTTTGGCCTGCCCGAGGTGACGCTGGGCCTGCTGCCCGGCGCCAGCGGCGTGACCAAGATGACCCGCCACCTGGGGCTAATGGGCGCGCAGCCCTACCTGGTGGAGGGCAAAACGTTCAGCCCCGCCGAGGCCAAGGGCCTGGGCTTGGTGCACGAGTTGGTGGCGCCTGGGCCCGATGCAGCTTCCGAGATGAAAGCCAAGGCACTGGCCTGGATTGCCGCCAACCCCACAGCCCAACACGCCTGGGAGGCCAAGGGCTACAAGGTGCCGGGAGGCCTACCCTCCTCGCCCGCCGTCGCCGGGATGCTGCCCATTGCGCCCGCCGTCATCAAGAAGAACACCCGTGGCCTCTACCCCGCGCCCGAGGCCATCATCGCCTGCATGGTGGAAGGCCTGCAGGTGGATATTGAAACGGCTCTGCGCATCGAGAGCCGCCATTTGGCCAAGCTCATGTCCGGCTCGCAAGCCAAGGCCATGATCAACACCTTCTTCTTCAACCTCAACGCCATCAAAAGCGGCCAGAGCCGCCCGGCTGGCGTGCCCCGCTTCAAGCCCGCCAAGGTGGGCCTGCTGGGCGCCGGCATGATGGGTGCTGGCATTGCCTACAGCCAGGCCAGCAAAGGGATTGCAACAGTGCTCAAAGACGTGAGCCAGGAAAAGGCAGACCTAGGGAAAAGCTACACCGCGAAGATCACCCAGGGTCGCGTGGACAAGGGCCGCATGAAGCCCGAGGCGCAGCAACAGATCCTCGACCTGATTCACCCGACCGGCAGCGTTGCCGACTTGCAGGGCTGCGACCTCATCATTGAAGCCGTGTTTGAAAACCGGGAACTCAAGGCCAAGGTCACGCAAGAAGCAGAACCCTTGCTGGCACCCGGTGGCTTCTTCGCCTCCAACACCTCCACCCTGCCTATCACCGGGCTGGCCACGGCCAGCCGCGATGCCAGCAAGTTCATCGGCATCCACTTTTTCAGCCCCGTGGACAAGATGAAGTTGGTGGAAATCATCAAGGGCCAAGAGACCGACGACGAAACCGTGGCCCGCGCCTACGACTATGTGCAGGCCTTAGGCAAGTTCCCCATTGTGGTGAACGACTCGCGCGGCTTCTTCACCAGCCGGGTATTTGGCACCTTTGTGATGGAAGGCGCGGCCATGCTGGGCGAGGGCATTCCTGCTGCCGCCATCGAGAACGCCGGTATCCAGAGTGGCATGCCCGTGGGCCCGCTGGCCGTGCTGGATGAAACCGCACTCACGCTGAGCCTGCACGTGATGGACCAGACCAAAAAAGACTTTGAAGCCGAGGGCAAAAGCTACATCGCCACCCCCGGTGAAATCGTGGTCGAGAAAATGGTGAAGCAGCACAAGCGCCCCGGCCGCGCCGGCGGTGCTGGCTTCTACGATTACCCTTCTGAGAAAGGCGCCAAGAAATTCCTCTGGCCCGAGCTCAAGGGCCTGTTCGAAAAGCCCGATGCCCACTGGACCATCACCGACCTGAAAGACCGCCTGCTCTACCGGCAGGCCGTGGAAACTGCGCGCTGCTTGGCAGAGGGCGTGCTCACCAGCGTGCACGACGCCAACATCGGCTCCATCTTCGGCATCGGCTTTCCTGCCTGGACGGGCGGTGCCATGCAATTCATCTACGGCATGGGCATCGAGGCCTTTGAGGCACGCGCGGCTGAGTTGGCAGCCCAATTTGGCCCGGGCTTTGCTTTGGGGGATGATGTGAAGGCGGCCATCCGCCGCCACCAACCCCAGTACTAAAGAGCCCCGCCCCATGCTTGCCCAACTGCTGCGCCGTATTTTGCTGGTCCAAACCCTGGCAGGTGCCGTGGTGGGCTACTGGCTATGGGGCTCGGCGCTGGCTGCCTTGGCGCTGGCGCTGCTGGTGCCAGTAGCCACCATGCTGCTGACTGATGTGCTGACCGCCCTGATCACCCGCGCACCTGAGCCCTGGCGCGACTGGTGGCGCGCGCTGGGTGGTGAAATGGTGGCGGGTGTGGTGGTATTTTTGCTGCGCCAACCGTGGGAGCGCCGTGCGCCCCGCTACCAGGCCGCCACCGGCAGCACCCCGCGGGTGCCGGTGGTGCTGGTGCACGGCTACCTGTGCAACCACCGCATTTGGGACACCACGGCCGCCCAATTGCGCGCCCAGGGCCACGCCGTATTTGCGGTGGACCTGGAGCCAGTGTTTGCGTCTATTGATGACTACGCCCCCATTCTTGAATCTGCTGTGACCAGCGCGCTGCTCAACAGCGGGCAAACCCAGGTGGCTCTGGTCGGCCACAGCATGGGCGGCCTGGCCATCCGGGCCTGGATGCGCAAACACGGCACCGACCGTGTGGCCCGCGTGCTCACGCTGGGCACCCCGCACGTGGGCACCAAGCTTGCCAAAGGCAGCGGCACGCCCAATGGCCTGCAAATGCTATGGGGCAGCCCCTGGCTGGCAACACTGGCCCAGGGGGAGGATGACGCAGTTCGCAGCCTGCTGCGCATTGCCATCACCCCGCAAGACAATATTGTTTACCCGCAGCGGCCGCAAACACTGCCGGGCATCACGGCCACGGTGTTCCCCGGCATTGGCCATTTGCAAATGTGCCTGGACCCGGATGTGAATGCCTGGGTGCTGCGCGAGCTGGCAGACTTGCCACCTACCCTGGATGGAGCCCAGTGATGACTGACCTCGTGGTTCGCAAACTGCTGATCGACCTGAGCACGCCCTTTGCCGTGCGTTGGAATGGGGGCGATGCCTTTCGCTCGGCGTTCTTCAACGCCCTGTCCATGAGTTTTCCGCTGGGTGAGCAGTACTTCATGGACTCTGTGCGCGCCGGGCTCAAGACCCTGCCTGAGGACCAGCGCGCACGCTTTGCCGCCGAGGTGCAGGGCTTTGTGGGCCAAGAGGCCACCCACCGCCGTATCCACAGCCTGTTCAACGGGCACCTGGAATCGCAAGGCTTTACCAACACGCTGGAGCGCCGCGCCGCCAAACGCATGCAGGCCAGTGCGCACATGGACGTGCGTGTGCACGTGGGCGCCACGGCGGCCACCGAACACCTCACCGCCATCTTTGCCGACTGGATGCTGGCCCACCCCGAGGCGCTGGAGGGCAGCGAGGAGCGGCTCAAAACCCTGTGGCTCTGGCACAGCGCCGAAGAGAGCGAGCACCGCAGCACCGCGTTTGACGTGTACCAGGCCATTGGCGGCAACCACGAGTGGCGCTTGCGCCTGTTTCGCTACATCACCTTCACGTTCTTCAGCGATGTGACGCGCCAGACCATCCGCAATTTGTGGCATGACAAGGCCTTGTTCCGCTGGAGCACCTGGCGCAGTGCGGGCCGCTTCTTGTTTGGCAAAGACGGCTTTATCTCCAGCAACCGGGCGCAGTGGCGCGCCTACCTGCGCGAGGATTTTCATCCGCGCCAGCAAGACGGCTCACGGTCAGAACAATGGCTGCGCGACAATAGCGCCCAGTTCACTGTGGTGGGGCAACCCACCTAAACCGCCTGCATGCCACCCAGCACCCCACCCGCCATTCCCCCTGCCCCGCGCCCGGCACCCCGCTCCAAAACCGATCTGTTCATCTCTTTCTCGCTGCTCGCCCTGCAAGGCTTTGGCGGCGTGCTGGCCGTGGCCCAGCGGGAGCTGGTGGAACGCAAACAGTGGCTCACCGCCGAAGAGTTTGTCGAAGACTGGGCCGTGGCCCAAATCCTGCCCGGCCCCAATGTGGTCAACCTCTCGCTCATGCTGGGCGACCGCTACTTTGGCTGGCGCGGCGCGCTGGCCGGTGTGGCCGGCATGCTGAGCTTTCCGCTGGTTTTGGTGCTGTTGCTGGGGGCGGCCTTTGCCGGCGTGGCCGACAACCCGCAAGCCCAGGGCGCGCTGCGCGGCATGGGCGCCGTGGCGGCGGGACTCATCATCGCGGCCGGGCTGCGCCTGGTACCGGCGCTTAAAAGCAATGTAATGGGCCTGGGCGCCTGCCTGGCACTGATGGCCGCCACCTTTGTGGCCGTGGCCCTGCTGCGCGTGCCCTTGCTGTGGGTGCTGCTGGGCATCGGCGGCTTGGGCTGCACTTGGGCCTATGTGTGCCTGGGCCGCCTGGCGGCCCACAAGGAGGCGTCATGAGCATCACCCTGACCGCAGCCCAGTGGCTGGAGCTGTTCATGCACTTTGCGTCGCTTTCGCTGCTGGCAGTGGGCGGCGCCATCACCACTGCGCCTGACATGCAGCGCTTTTTGGTGGTGGAGCAAGGCTGGCTGGACGCAGAACAGTTCAGCAACAGCATTGCACTGGCGCAAGCTGCGCCCGGCCCCAACATCTTGTTTGTGCCCCTGCTGGGCTGGACCATTGGCCTCAACGCTGCAGGCGGCTTGGGCGCAGGCTGGTACGCGGTGGCGCTGGCCATGCTGGGCGTGTTTTTGTCCATGCTGGGCATCATGCTGCCCAGCAGCATCCTCACCTTCACCGCATCGCGCTGGGGCCACCGCAACCGCGAGATGCGCGCCGTGCGCGCCTTCAAACAAGGCATGGCGCCGCTGGTCATCGCCCTGCTGGTCGCTACCGGCTGGATCCTGGCCGCCAACCACAAGGCCGACACCCACCACCTGGCCCTGTGGGCCGTGACCGCAGTGAGTACCCTGCTGGTCTGGAAAACCCGCATTCACCTGCTGTGGCTATTGGGTGCGGGGGCAATTGCGGGATGGATGGGGTGGATTTAGGGCTGGGGCGCCAAACGGTTTTTGGCAACGGCGCGAACGATCATTAAAAATCGCGCCTCTTGAACGGAGGACACCATGGGACTCTTAACCTTCAGTATCAACGTCACCCTGGACGGCTGCATCGACCACCAGGAAGGCATTGCCGACGACGAGACACACGCCTTTTTCACCCGGCTTATGGACGAGAGCGGGGCGATGCTGTGGGGGCGCATCACTTACGAGATGATGGAGAGCTACTGGCCCGCTGTCGCCCGCGGTCATACGGAAGCACCACTAGCCCTGCGCGAATGGGCGGTCAAACTGGAGGCCAAACCAAAGTACGTGGTGTCCTCCACGCGAAAGGACTTCCCTTGGAACAACAGCCACCACATTGCCGGTGACCTGCGCGGGAGCATAGAAAAACTCAAAGACGCGACCCCTAGCGGCGTGCTCCTCGGCAGTGGCAAGCTTGCGACCGAGCTGGAGAGGCTGGATTTGATCGACGAGTACCAGTTCCTCGTCCACCCCAGGATTGCCGGTCACGGCCCTACTCTGTATGAGAGCGGGCTGCCCAGCACCCGGCAGCTCGAACTGATTACGGCGAAGCCGCTGCGCTGCGGTGCGGTCGCCATGCACTACCGACGTGCGCGCTGACTCGGAGATAGGTTATTTCGCCTAACGCGGGCGTTGAGCGGCCACTTTTCCGTTCTAGGGATTTGCTCTATGGGTCGACGGCAGCTTGGGGCCAGGAGCAGGCGTTCGCGAGGGGCCGCTTTCCGGTGTTCCGTTGGATCACGAGACGAGGTTTCGACGCAACTCGTCGAGCATCCATCGACCCGCCACGCCAAGCGCACGATCACGTCGGTGCGCTGCGAGCGTTGAATTCACCCGCCAATCCTGTGACCAATTACCGCTTACCGGTGGGCGGTTGGGCGTTGTCGAATACTGCGTGGGGTCGAACAGGGCTCTAAAACAGAAACGAATCTTAGTGGAAGTGCGTCAAGTGAATGTGCCATCACTCACCCACCACCGGCATCCAGATAACCAAAAACTGCGCGCAGCACCCGCCGTGCCAAGGACTCAGAGTTGCTCTCGCCACGTCCACCCGCAGCATCCACCAGGCCCCGGATGATGGCTAGTACGTCGGCAGCGACTTCGGGCTGCCGTGCGTCGGGTGGCATGTCTGGTTGCGCCAGGATCCCGCGCATCGCAGCGTGCAACCTGGCAACGTAGCTTTGCAAGTCTGGTTCGATGGGGAGGCGTTGCTCTTCAACATCCAGAATTCTGGCTAGGGCCGGCCGATCGAGCTGCTGTGCGATGGCAACCCCCACTAACTGCCGCATTGCGGCTCGGCCCCCCTGGCGGGTGTCAATGGCTTCCACCTGTTCGAGTAACGCAGTTGTTTGTGCCAGGATTAGCGCCTTGGTGATGGCATCGCGGGAAGGGAAGTATTGGTACAGAGAGCCGATGCTGACGCCAGCCTTCAATGCCACTGCGTTGGTGGAGCAAGCCGTCAAGCCATCTGTGTCCAGAATGTGAGCGGCGGCCTCCAAGATGGCTTGCACGGTCGCCGCAGATCGTGCCTGCAATGGCTTTTTCCGAGGGGCCAAGGCAGTTGCGGCCCGGTGCTGGGTGTTTGGCATAAATGCGAGTTTCAATAATGAGCGATGGCTCATATTATTGAGGTATCGCAATCACAGCGCAAGGACAAATTTATGAACAAGCCTCTCTCCCATTCTGAAGACGCTCTACTGCTGGCGCAGACGGCGCAAGCCGTCCACCAGACGGGGCAGGTCCTTCTCCAGCGTTTTGACGCCAGTGCTCGCCCAGCAGACTTGCCCAGTCTGCTTGCGATGATCGATGCCAATGACGAGGCGGCCACAGGCCATTTGCGTCAATTGCTGCAGGCGATCCGCCCCAAGGCCAACTGGCTGGAGGATGAGAAAGCCACAGGACCTCTGCCGGTTGGCGAATGGTGGGTAGTGGACCCGGTGGAGGGCAACGTAAACCACATCCATGGCATGGGCGACTGGAGTGTGACCGCCACTTTGGTGCGTGATAACGAAGTCGTACTAACGGTGGTGGACGAGCCATTGACCTTCAGGGTCTACACCGCGCTGCGCGGTCATGGAGCCTTTCTGAATGGCCAGCCACTGCAAACATCCTGCAAACAAGATTTACGAGCGGCGCTCGTTAGCACAGGTCAAGCCACACCAGATGAAGATACGTCTACACGGGCTCGTCTGGCCCGTTCAATGGCAGCCATGCTGGAACAGGCCTTATTGGTCAAAACAGCAGTACCCGCCACCATGCAACTGGTGCACGTGGCGACTGGACGTCTGGACGCTTTTTGGCAATCCAGCAACGTTCTCTCAGGTCTGGTAGCTGGAGCGCTTCTGGTGCGCGAGGCCGGTGGCGTAGTGACGGACTGGCATGGCGCGCCGTGGACGCTGGCCAGCTCCGATTTTGTTGCCGCCGCACCAGGTTTGCACACTGCTGCAGTCAAAGTGCTACAGCAAGTTGCCTGAACACCCAGAAAGACTAAACGATACCAAAGGCATCTCAATGAAGAAATTTGCAGTGATTGGCGCCAGCAGTGGGACTGGGCTGGAGATCGTCCGCCTTCTTGCTAGCCGTGGGCAGCACGTTCGAGCAATCTCTCGGCGGCCGCTACCCGCAACAGAATTTATCGAGCCGTACAGCGCCGATGTGACCGAACCAAATGCCATAGCACGAGCGTTGGATGGAGACTTCGATGCTGTCTTCTTTACGGCGGACATTCACAAGCGGTTTGCATCCCGGCAGGAAGTTCGATCCTTGATGTTCGACGGATTCATGAATTCAATCCATGCAGCCAAAAAACAAACCAAACATCCCAAGATCGTGCTGCTGTCCGTGATTGGACCGGACAAGCCTTCATGGGTCTGGCATTTGCTCAACCTTGCCAAGCGAGGAATGCAGAAAAACGTGGTGGATCGCGAAGCCGCGCTGGCTCAAAGTGGACTGCCTTACGTCATTGTGAGAGCGGCAAGGCTGGTCAACGCGGATGACACCATGGGTCAGGCACGTGCAATCGCAGTCACCCCGGCGACGCACCGTCTAGACATGAAGCGAACCATTGCCCGGCGCGAACTCGCGAAGACGTTGGTGGCCGCTGCGAAATCGGCCCCGCACGGCAGCATCTGGGACGTGTTTGGGGACGATGACGGCTCAATTCCCGTGTGGTTGCGTGCTTCTAGCCAGTGAAATTTGGCTTCAATTCGACACTGTGAAGAATTCGTCGCAAGCGAGATACCAAAGATACCATGGTCTCAATCGGCGTGTTGCCGTAGCCTAAAACCAGCCCGTTGTCTTCTGGTGTGGCTGAGAGCGCGAAGGCAGACAGGGCTTGCGGCGCCATACCGTAGCGCCGAGCGGCTTCGGCGACAGCTGTATCCGGGTACATCGCATCAAATCGTACGCAAAAATGCAATCCGCAACGTCCGCCCTCTAGACTGTGCGGCACACCCAAATGTTGTGTAAGAGCATGCCGAAGGACTTGCTGGCGCTCTCTGTACAAGCGGCGCATGCGGGCCAGATGGCGGGCAAATTGGCCGGACGTGATGAACTTCGCCATCGCTAACTGTTCGTGGCTGTGGCCACCGCGAAGCAGTTCGCGCAAAGGCGATTCCAACCTTGCGAGCAATCGGGTGGGTAAGACCAAAAATCCTAAGCGCAAGGCGGGGAACATAGTTTTCGAAAACGTGCCCACGTATAGCACTGGGGCG
The DNA here is from genome assembly GCF_002251855.1 of Rhodoferax sp. TH121. Lineage (GTDB taxonomy): Bacteria > Pseudomonadota > Gammaproteobacteria > Burkholderiales > Burkholderiaceae_C > Allorhodoferax. The sequence continues at coordinate 735,052 of NZ_NOXW01000020.1, read as the reverse complement.
TCATCCACCAGACCTTGCATGGCACCTATGGGTGCGCCCTCCAACCGAAACTCGCTGTCGTAGTCGTCTTCAATAATCCATGCGTTGTGCGCTTGCGCTGCTGCTATCAGCGCAAGTCTGCGCGCCACCGACATCACGTTGCCCAGAGGGTATTGATGCGATGGCGTTGTGTAGACCACCCGCGGCGTGTGATTGCGCCAGTCACTGCTGGTGAACTGCAAGCCCTCAGTGTCCAGTCGCATGGGACGTACGCGAACATCACCAGCGTAGAAAGCGGACTTAGCACCCCGATAGCCAGGGTCCTCCATCCAAACCGTGTCACCCGGATTGGTAAGCAAGCGCACGCACAACGCCAGTGCTTCTTGCGCTCCTTCGGTTATGACCACCTGCGCTGCTTCACAGTGCACGCCCCGAGTAAGCGCCAAATGTTCGGCAATCGCAGAGCGCAGTGCACTTTGCCCCAACGGGTCACCGTAATTGAGCATGTAGGGTGTGTCAGTGCGGGTAACGTTGTCCAAAGCCTTGCGCCATTGCGCCAGCGGAAACTGGTTGAGTGCAGGCACGCCCGGGCGCATAGCGGTCAGGTCGGCCGCCACTGATGCTGTGGGACGCAGGCTCTTAAGACGATCGGCCAGATTTGGATGGGAAAGTAGTGCCTCGCTGCGGGGCAGGTCATGACGACGCGCGTGTGGGAACACAGAAGGGCGTAGCGTTGCGACTACCGTGCCTTGGCGATCGGACAACACATAGCCTTCAGTCAGTAACTGTTCATATGCAATGCTGACAGTATTGCGAGATATGGCTAGAGTTTGTGCGAGCACCCGTGTGGCCGGCAAGCGCACACCCGCAGGTAGGCGCCCGTCCACGATGGCACTCTTGATGCGAGCACATAGTTGTCGCTGCAAAGGCTCGGTGCTACTTTTGTCGAGAGGCGCTTCCAACAGTGAAGGCTGAGAGTTCATGGTTCGTGGCACTATAAGAATCATTGTTATTGGCACTTTATATCAGGCCATGATGTGCTTACAGTGTGCTCTTCTCACTTCCGCAAGAGCTTCCAAACCATGCCACGCCTCAATGAATTCAACCAGCCGATCGGTGATCCATTACTCCAATGGACGCCCCGTCAGGCACCAACACCCACCACCCTGCAAGGGCAGTTCTGCCGCCTTGAGCCTATCAACGCAAAGCGCCATGGTCCCGAACTGTTTGCCGCCCTCTCGACCGCTCCTGATGATCGCGACTGGACGTACCTCTTCAGTGAACCCTTCGCCACAATGGGGGCTCTAATGGCATATCTGGAATCCATACAATCAAGCCGAGACCCTCTGTTCTTTGCCATCGTTGACAGTAAGACCCAGTCTGCCGTGGGTTACCTCACCTTGATGCGTGTTGATCCAAACTTTGGCGTGGTGGAAGTTGGCAACGTCTATTACTCGCCCCTGTTGCAACGGACTCCAGCCGCCACTGAAGTGCAATACATGTTGATGAAGCATGTGTTCGAGACACTCGGCTACCGCCGTTATGAGTGGAAGTGCGACAGCTTCAACGCACCTTCGCGCAGCGCAGCACTGCGTCTCGGTTTCACGTTTGAGGGCATCTTCCGTCAAGCAGTGATCTACAAGAGCCGTTCACGCGACACTGCGTGGTTCTCCATCATTAATAGTGAGTGGCCCGTCATCAAAGCCGCATTGGAAACCTGGCTCTCGGAAGACAATTTTGAGCCGGATGGCACGCAATGCATGTCATTGGTAAACATCCGCCAGAGGCTGGTATCTCGCGTTCCCACTGGCCTTCCGACAGCACGACAGTAAGTCCACTCGACCTACTCTGAACGAAAAACCATGGACATTCGTATTGCAACAGAACAAGACTATGCGCAGTGGCTTCCCTTGTGGCAGGGTTACAAAACCTTTTACAAGTTGAGCCTCACTGAGGCTGTCAATCAGACAACTTAGGCCCGATTTCTCGATCCCGCAGAACCCATGCACTGCGCCGTGGCCGAGCAAGACGGTATGCTGGTCGGCATGGTCCATTACATCTTTCACCGTAGTTGCTGGACAGCGGGAGATTACGTATACCTACAAGACCTGTTTGCTTCGCCAGAGCAGCGTGGTAAGGGCATGGGACGGGCTCTGATTGATTATGTTTATGCCACAGCCGAGGCGAAAGGAGCAAGCCGCGTGCATTGGCTTACGCACGAGACCAACACCGATGCCATGCACCTCTACGACAAGATCGCCGACAAGAGCAGCTTTGTCCAGCACCGAAAGCTGATATGAACACGCCGCCTATGCCCACTCGCGTGACCACTGCTCAGGGCGACGCGCTGCCGGTGCCAGATGACCGACTGAGCAAACAGGTGCTGAACACCTCCGGTCTTGAAGCGCATTGGTACCGTCCACCGGATCCGGATCCACAATCCCCGCATGATCGCGACGCGGTCTATGTTGTCGTGACCGGACAAGGTGAGTTCGTGCGCGGGACGGTGCGTGTTGGGTTTTCTACTGGTGATCTGCAATTTTCCGCCAAGGGTGAGTCACACTGCTTCGTGAACCACACGCCAGATACCGCTGTCTGGGCAATCTTCGGACTAGGCGCATAGGAAAAGTCCTGGAGACCCCAGCGTCAACTTATTCTCGTACCAATTCCGCCCCATACCGGCCGTCAATCGATCCACCATAATGGGCCGGAGGAGAATGACTGCTGTCAAGCAATCAGTATGAACCGACTGATTTCCGTTTTGGGTCGCAATCAGCCAATGGAGATCTGCTAACTCAAAGTCCAACTAGCGCCGCAACCGCGCGATCAATGCGGCCAATGCAAACACCCCAATACCGACCCATTTGAACGCCGCGCAAAGCCCCGCTGCCAAGTACCAAGCGGCGACCGCAGGCGCAGCCAACGCGTCGATACCCGTCAGCTCCCAGTGCAGCAGGTTCTCCCCCGCATCACACACCGCCGCCACTGGCAACAGCAGAGCTACCCAGCGCAGGGGTAGCCTATTCGCCAGGGGTTCAAAAAAATGGGTGCGTACCACGGCCAAATAACCTGCTGCGCCGTAACTCAGCATCAGGAGCCCGTCCACGACCAAGTGGTTGCGAAAGCGCTGCACGCCTTCGGGGCCCCAGGCTTGCAGCACTCGGGCAAAGGCTTCAGGCGTGAAGGTGAGCTGCAGTGCCACCACGCTGGGTTGTAGCGGGGCCAGGTACGCGCCCAGCCCAACAAACAAAAGCACGCAGGCCACGGCGGCCAATTTCAGGGGCGCGGTGGATGCGGGCATGGCGGGGCCGTTTAGCGCGGGTTCTCGAAGAAGATGTAGTTCGAGCCGAAATCGCTGATCTCGAAGTAGACCTTCTTCTCGCCGGGGTCGGCCTGCATGTTCAGGTTTTCGTCCAGCACGCCGTAGCCAAAGCGGTAGTTGCGCGGTTTGCCGTCGTCGGTACCCATGGCGGTGCTGAGTTTGTCGATCTTGAGGAAGCGGCGCACCAGCTTGTCGCCCGCATAAAACTCCAGCACGCCGTCAGTGCCGGTCCAGTTCTGGATGTCGCGGCTGATCTTGTTTTGCTGCTCCTGGGTGCAGCCCATTAATAAAAAAGTGGCCATGAGGCCCACCAATATTGCGCGAAAAGCTCCTGATTTCATAGCAATCATGGCACTTCCTGGGCGATTCCTTATTTAGCGACTGCGGTGCGCTGGCGCAGCGCCTCGTACAGGCAGACGCCGCTGGCTACCGAGACGTTCAGGCTTTCCACCGCGCCTTGCATGGGAATGCTGACGAGCTGGTCGCAGGTCTTGGCGGTGAGCTGGCGCATGCCATCGCCCTCGGCACCCAGTACCAGGGCCACGGGGCCTTTGAGGTCGGCCTGGTACAGCGTGCCAGTGGCCTGATCGCTGGTGCCGATGATCCAGATGTTGCGTTCTTTCAGCTCATTGAGCGTGCGCGCCAGGTTGGTCACCATGAAGTACGGCACGGTCTCGGCCGCGCCGCTGGCCACCTTGGCCACGGTGGCGTTGATGCCGGCTGCGTGGTCTTTGGGCGCGATGACGCAATGGGCGCCCGCACCATCGGCCACACGCAGGCAGGCACCCAGGTTGTGCGGGTCGGTCACGCCGTCCAGCACCAGGATCAGCGGGTTGGTGCGTTCAGCCACTGGCAGGTCCGCGTTGGCGGCTTCCAGGTTTTCCAGCAGCTCGTCCAGCGAATGGACTTGTTTGATCTCTTGCACGCGGGCGGCCACGCCCTGGTGGCCGTGGCTACCAGCAATCTTGGCCAGGCGCATGCCGTCGGCTTCGACCACGCGAATGCCCGCTTCTGCGACCTTTTCCAGAAACTGGCGCATGCGCGCGTCGCGGCGCGTGGGCTCGTAAAAGATTTCAATGATGGATTTGGGGGCGGTCTTCAGGCGCACGCCCACGGCGTGAAAGCCGAATAGCACTTTGGGGGATGACATACCCCGATTATCGGGCCTACGCCTTGCGCACCCAGCCCACCGACAACACATAACGGCTGCCACCCACCACCCGGGTCACACTGTGCTCGCAGGCATCGGGGCGAAACAGCTTGATGCGGCGGCTGGCGTAGATGGGCGTGGCACAGACAAACTCGCCCCCCGATGGGGACGACTTGAGCACGATGTTGAGCCGGTAGTGGCGCCCGGCTTGCACCGGGTCGGTGTGCGGCGGGATCTCCGAGCCCTCGGGGTAGCGGATCAAATAGCTGTCAAAGGGCAGCGGCCAGCGTGCGGTGAGCAGCAGCATCTTGTCGTAGCCCGTTCCTTGGCGGCCACGCTGCCAGCGCCAAGCGGTTTGCAGGTACTTGCGCACACCATTCCAGGTCACAAAGGCACCATGTTTGCTACGTTTTCAGGAGCTGTTCGCGCAATATCCACGGGCTCTAGAGGCCAAAATGGCTTAAACCTCAGCCACCGGCTCTGCGACCACCCTGCCCGCCTCGATGGTGATGCGGCGGTCGCAGCGGGCGGCAATGCCGCGGTCGTGGGTGACCAGCACCAGGGTCGTTCCCTGTTCGCGGTTCAGGTCAAACATCAGCTCCATGATTTTTTCGCCGGTGGCGAAGTCCAGGCTGCCGGTGGGTTCGTCGGCCAGCAGCACGGCAGGCTTCACCACAAAGGCACGCGCCAGCGCCACGCGCTGCTGCTCGCCACCGCTCAGCACCTTGGGGTACGAATTGAGGCGCTGCGACAAGCCCACGCGGGCCAACATCTCGGTGGCGGCGCTGCGGGCGTCTTTGCGGCCATCCAGTTCCAGCGGCAGCATCACATTTTCTAGCGCCGTGAGGTTGCCCAGCAGCTGAAAACTCTGAAACACAAAACCCACCTGCTTGGCGCGAAGCGCGGCGCGGGCGTCTTCGTCGATGGCAAATATGTCGTGCCCGGCTAGGCGCACGGTGCCACTGGTGGGGGTGTCTAGCCCGGCGATGATAGAGAGCAATGTGCTCTTGCCAGACCCGGATGCTCCGACGATGGCCGCGGTCTCGCGGGCTTTGAGTGCAAAATCAATGTCGCGCAGGATCTCCAGCGTGCCGGTGGAATCAGTCACCGCCTTGAAAACATGGTCAACCGAAATGATGGAATCAGACATGGGGCTCTCTGTAGTTCGACGACACTGTATCGCGCTGCTTATTTTGGCGGGATTTGCAGGGGCTTCTCTGGCGCAGGCCAAGCCACACACCATTTTGGTGGTGGGCGACTCGCTCAGTGCCGAATACGGCCTCAAGCGCGGCACCGGCTGGGTGGCGCTCATGGAGCAACGCCTGGCCAAGGAGAGCCCGCAAACTAAGGTGGTGAACGCCAGCATCAGCGGCGACACCACCTCGGGTGGCCGCTCCCGCTTGCCCGCACTGCTGGCCCAGCACAAGCCTACAGTGGTGGTGATTGAACTGGGCGGCAACGACGCCTTGCGCGGCCTGCCACTGGCCATGACGCAAGACAACCTGCAAGCCATGACCCAGGCCGCCCAGGCCGCCGGTGCCAAGGTATTGCTGGCAGGCATGCAGGTGCCACCCAACTACGGGCAGGACTACACCAAGCGCTTCAGCGACACCTTCGCCACCGTGGCCAAGGCCAACAAGGCCGCCTTGGTGCCGTTTTTGCTGAAGGGCGTGGCGGACGTATCCAACGCGGCCAAACTGTTCCAGGCCGACCGCATCCACCCCAACGAGTCGGCGCACCCGACCATCCTGAACACCATGTGGCCCGCCGTGCGCGCGCTGCTGCGCTAGGCCCTCATGAGTTTGAAATTGATGCCGGCCGCCCAGGCACTGGCCCAACTGGATCAGTTTGACGCGGTGATTGATGCGCGCAGCGAGGGTGAATATGCGCTGGACCACCTCCCCGGTGCGCAAAACTGGCCCACGCTGCACGATGACGAGCGCGTGACTGTGGGCACCATGTACAAGCAGGTCAGCCCGTTTGAGGCGCGCAAACTGGGCGGCATCCTGGCGGCACGCAACATCGCCGGCAACATCGAAGCCCACGCGCTGGACAAACCCAAACACTGGGCGCCGCTGACCTACTGCTGGCGCGGCGGCCAGCGCAGCGGCTCGCTCAGCTTGGTGCTGGACCAGATTGGTTTCAAGGTCACGCTGGTGGAAGGCGGCTACAAGGCCTTTCGCGCCGCCATGCTGGAGGACACCGTGCTGCAGGCCCAGCGCCTGCAGTTTGAGGTGGTATGCGGTACCACGGGCTGTGGCAAAACCCGCCTGTTGCACGCCCTGGCGGCCGAGGGCGCGCAGGTGCTGGACCTGGAAGGCCTGGCCAACCACCGCAGCTCCCTCTTGGGCGCCGTACCTGGCCTGCCACAGCCCACCCAAAAACGCTTTGACACGCTGGTGTGGGACGCCCTACGCAAGTTCGACGCCAGCCAGCCCGTGTATGTGGAGAGCGAAAGCAAAAAGATTGGCAACCTGACCCTGCCAACAGCGCTGGTGGAGCGCATGCACAACAGCCCCTGTATCCAGCTGAGCCTGCCCACGGCAGAGCGCATCGCGCTGCTGCTGGAGGATTACCACCACCTGGTGCAGGACACGGCCTACTTTTGCCAACGGCTGGACGTGATGGCCGACTTCCGTGGCAAGGTGGTGGTGCAAGGCTGGAAAGACCTGGTGGCGGCTGGCGACTTCCGCCCCGTGGTGCAAGACCTGCTGACCCAGCACTACGACCCGAGTTACCTCAAGTCCATGCAGAACAACTTTCGGCATTTCGGCACGGCCCGCAGCATTGAGGCAACAGAGCGCTCACCGCAAGCGATGCAAGCGGTGGCCAAGGCCTTGTTGGCGCACTAAAAGCGCCAGGCGTAAACAGTTGGGGGAGTCTGAGGCGCGGCCTCAGGTGTTGTCGCTGCCCGCAGCGTCAGGCGCAGGGGAGTCGGATGCTTCGTCAGTGCCCTCGGACTCGGGCATCTCGCCGAGCTGCTTGCGCTCGGCTTTGCTCTTGAGCTTGTCTTCTTTCTTCTTCTTTTTGGCCAGTTCTTTCTGACGTTTTTCGTAACCGTAATTGGGTGTTGCCAAGGTGTTCTTTCAATGTGTGGAAGCCACTGTAACATCCCCGGGCCATTGCACGGCGCCACGGTAGGCGTGCCAACTGGCGTGGCCGAGCCAAGGCCCCACCACCACCAAGCCCAGACTCCAGGGCAGCAACATGGCCAACACCACCAACGCGGTGAGCAACAGCCCCCACAGCACCATTACGCCGGTGTTGTGGAACACCACCTCCAGGCTGGTGATGGCGGCGGAGATGGCATCGGTATCGCGGTCCAGAATCATGGGGATGGAGACCACCGCCGTGGAGAAGACCAACATGGCAAACGCGCCACCCACTGCCGCATAGGCAGCCACAAATTCCCAATTCTGCGGGTTGAATACCGCCTCCAGCACCCCGGTGGTGGATGGCATGCCGGTGTTGAAGAACACGGCAAACACCACCAGTGACGCCCTGCCCCACAGCAGCTCCAGCACCACCAGCACCAAGACCAGCAGGCCCATGCTGCCCAGGTGGCGGTCCCAGCAGGTGACCGACGCCCCGAGTTCCGGCGCAATGCCCAGTTCTCGCCGACGACTCACCTCGTACAGGCCCATGGCCAAAAACGGCCCCACCAGCAGGCAGCCTGAGGCGATCGACATGGTGTATTCAGGCTTGGAGCGAAACACTGCGGCCAGCACGATGGCCATGGTGCAAAAGGCCACGCCGTAAAAGGCGGCGATGCCGGGGTGCGCCATCAGGTCCGCTCCGCCCTTGCGCAGCCAGACAAAAGGCTGCACCCAGCCCAGCGCAACAATGGTCTTGCGCGGTGCGTCGGAAGGCGGTGGCACATACGGCTGTGCCATCACGGGGAGACTTTGCTCGGGAGACTCTGGGGGGGGCGAGGGCTGCATGGCCACAGCTTAAAGACGCTGCGGCCCCTTGCCTACTGAGGAAAACACGCAGATGCCAGGCGAACACCCGGCAGCTGCGCCTGGTTGGCTCAGCGCAGCACGTTCAGCGCTTGCGCAATGTCGGCCTGCAGGTCGGCCACGTCTTCCAGGCCAATGGAAAAACGTACCAAGGTGCCGGGCAGCAAATGCGCTGGCCAACCGCTGCGCATGGTTTCCAGCTCGTAAGGCACCACCAAGCTGATGGGCCCGCCCCAGCTGTAACCCAGGCGGAAGAGCTTGAGGGCGTCGCAGAACGCATCGGTCTGCGCCTGGGTGAAGCGCTGGTCCAGAATGACGCTGAACAAGCCGGCTGCCGTGCCCTCGGCACCACCGCACAGGGCCTTCCAGTGCGCGTGGCCGGGAGACTCTTCAAGCGCCGGATGTAGCACCTGCACAAACTCAGGCTGCGTCTGCGCCCAGGTCGCCAAAGCGCGGGTGGTTGCGTCGTGGGCGCGGTAGCGCAAGGCGATGCTGGGCAGGGAGCGCAGCACCAGTTCCACATCGTTCATGCCCACACCAATGCCAAAGCGCATGTGGGTGAGCTTGAGTTTGAGATGCAAGCCAGCGTCGCGCGTGATGACGCTACCCATCAGGACATCACCGCCGCCGCTAGGGTATTTGGTCAGCGCGTGGGCGGAGACATCGACACCCACGGCCGGGCTGGCGCCTGGTACGAGGTCAAACGGACAAAAGGCCAGGCCTGCGCCCCAGGTGTTGTCCAGCGCGGTCAGCACTTTGCGGCGCTGGCAAATGCGCACCATCTCCACCAGATTGGGAAACTCCAGCGACACGGAGCCAGCTGCTTCCAGCCAGACCAGCTTGGTGCGGCTGGAGATTTGTGCCTCTAGGTCCTCGGGGTCCATGGGGTTGTAGTACTGGTGCGTGATGCCCCAGCCCATCAACTCGCCCTCGACCAACGACTTGTTGGGGCCATACACGTTGTCGGGCAACAGCACTTCATCACCGCTCTTGAGCAGGGACAAAGCCACCAGACCCAACGCAGCCAAACCGCTGGGCACCAGCAAACACTGCCTGCCACCTTCGAGCGTGGCCAAACGTTCTTCCAGCGCGTAGCTGGTCGGTGTGCCGTGCAGGCCGTAGGTGTAGGCGGACTTGTCTTTCCACTCACGGCTGCGCATGGCGGCCACAGTCGGAAAGAACACGGTCGAAGCCTTGAAAACGCCGGGCTGCGGCGCTTCAAAGCCCTCGGGGGGAACGTAGGGGTGGTGGATCAGATCGGTGATCTGCTGGGTCATGGGAAAAGCTCTCGGAGAAAAAGACAATTTTGCGCCGGGCCGCCCCAAGCAAAATTAGCCCCCGTGGGGGGCAGCGACCCGCGCAGCGGTAGAGCGTGGGGGCTCTACACGCTCCATTTCTGGATCAATTGCTGCGGACGCAGCGAGTCATAGCCCTCAAAAGGCTGGTGAATCCAGGGGTTGGTGGGCAGGAATTCAACCGAGTAGTCCGGTGTGAACACCGAAACCGCCTTGGTCCAGATCACGGCGCTACGCAGCTCGGTGATGGGCTTGTAATTGTTCTTGAGCTGGTTGATCACCGCATTGAGCGTGTGGCCAGAGTCAGCCAGGTCATCGACCAGCAGCACACGCCCAGCGATCTCACCCTTGGGGGTGGTGATGAAGCGCGCAATGTCCAGATTGCCTTGTTGCGTGCCGGCTTCGGCACGGTATGAGCTGGTGGACATGATGGCCAAGGGCTTGTCGAACACGCGCGACAGGATGTCGCCAGGCCGCATGCCACCACGGGCCAGGCACAGGATGGTGTCGAACTCCCAACCCGACTGAAACACCTTGATGGCGAGTTTTTCGATCAGGTTGTGGTACTCGTCGTAGCTCACATAGAGGTGCTTGCCGTCTTCTGTCAACATCAGAATACTCCTAAATTTATAGCTGCTTGCGCAGTATTTACGGGGGCTAGAGGGCTATTTGACTTAAAAAAGGAGCATCAATCGGCCAGATAGGGGTGGCGCATCATGATGGTGTGGTCGCGGTCGGGGCTGGTGGACACCATGTGGATGGGCACGCCGGTGACCTGTTCGATGCGCTGCAGGTACAGGCGCGCGGCCACGGGCAGCTTGTCGTACTGGGTCACGCCCACGGTGCTGTCGCTCCAGCCCTCCAGGGTTTCGTAGATGGGCTTGCAGCGCGCAATGTCGTCCGCGCCCATTGGCAAAATGTCCACCACTTCGCCATCCAGCTCGTAGCCGGTGCACAGCTGCAACTCTTTGAGGCCATCTAGCACGTCCAGCTTGGTGATGCACAGGCCGGACAAGCCATTCACCTGCGCCGAGCGCTTGAGCAGCGCGGCGTCAAACCAGCCGCAGCGGCGCGAACGGCCGGTGGTCACGCCCTTCTCGGCACCCACGGTGCTCATGTGGTAACCGGGTGTCCCCTCCTTTTCCCAGTCCAACTCGGTGGGGAACGGCCCGCCGCCCACACGGGTGCAGTAGGCCTTGGTGATGCCCAGGATGTAGTGCAGCATGCCTGGGCCCACACCCGCGCCCGCAGCGGCGTTGCCGGCTACACAGTTGCTGGACGTCACATACGGGTACGTGCCATGGTCCACGTCCAAGAGCGTGCCCTGTGCGCCTTCAAACAGCAGGTTGGCACCGTGGGCGTGTGCGTCGTTCAATTCGCGCGACACATCGGCCATCATGGGCTTGAGCAGTTCGGCGTGGCGCATGGCTTCGGCGTACACCGGGTCGAACTGCACTTGGCCGTCCTTCATGTAAGGTGCCAGCGTGGGGCCGAAGTCAAACGCAGCCGAGCCCAGGTAGCTGGTCAGCACATGGTTGTGCAGGTCCAGCAGTTCGCGCAACTTGGCGGCAAAGCGCTCGGGGTATTTCAGGTCCTGCACACGCAGGGCACGGCGGGCGATCTTGTCTTCGTAGGCGGGGCCAATGCCGCGGCCAGTGGTGCCGATCTTGGCGGTGCCGCCCTTTTCACGGAAGGCTTCGCGGGCCACGTCCAGTGCGGCGTGGAACGGCAAAATCAGCGGGCAGGCCTCGGAGATGCGCAGGCGCGAACGCAACTCAACGCCAACTTTCTCCAAGCCTTCGATTTCTTCAAACAGCTTGGCGGCGGATAGCACCACACCGTTGCCGATGTAGCACTTCACACCGGGGCGCATGATACCGCTGGGGATCAGGTGCAGGGCGGTCTTCTTGCCGTTGATGACCAGTGTGTGTCCGGCGTTATGGCCCCCCTGGAAGCGCACCACGCCCTGGGCGCTTTCGGTAAGCCAATCGACCAGCTTGCCCTTGCCTTCGTCGCCCCACTGGGTGCCCACGACCACTACATTTCGACCTTTGGTTGTATTCATTTCGCTCTGCTTTAAATTGCTGTTACGACCCACTGACCGGCGGTTTGCACCAATTCGCGGTCGCACTGAAACTCATCGACTTCACTCTCATGCCCCGGCAGGACACACACCACGGTTTCGCCCTGTTGGCGCAGCTGCGCAATGGCAGCACGCAAGGCTGGCGCTTCTCCCCATGGCGCACGCACGGCAGCGCGCAAAGGACGCACTGCTGCGGCACCGGCCAGCATCTTCACATCCAGGCTGAACCCCACGGCGGGCCGCTTACGGCCAAACACGGAACCCACTTCGTCATAACGACCGCCGCGTGCCAAGGCATCACTGGCACCGGCGGCAAAGACTGAAAAGCGTGCACCGGTGTAATAGGCGTAACCACGCAAGTCTGCCAAATCAAAGGACACGCGCACGCCGTCCAGATGGCCAGCCAGCCACTCCAGATTGGCCAGCGCTTCGCGGATGCCCGGCAGATCTGGCAATGCGCTGCGGGCTTGCGCCAAAACAGCGATATCACCATACAGGTCCACCAACGCAAGCAGACCCTGGGCCGTGGCAGCCGGGCAGTGCTGCACCAAGGTAGCCAGCTCGCTGCGATCTTTGGCTGCCAAGGCCGCGTGTACCTGCACCTGCTGGGCGGCGCTCAGCCCCGACAGTGCCAGCAAAGCCTCCACGATGCGAGCATCGGCCAAGTCCACGGTGAGGGTGCCAACGTTGGCAGACTTCAGCGCATCCAATGCGAGGGTCAGAATTTCGAGATCCGCTTCCAACCCGGAGTGACCATAGATTTCGGCACCGAACTGCAGCGGCTCACGCGTGGCGTGCGGCGCTGCAGGCCGCGTGTGCAATACCGGGCCGCAATAGCACAGGCGGGTCACACCACGGCGATTGAGCAAATGGGCATCAATGCGGGCAACTTGGGGCGTGCTGTCAGCCCGCAAGCCCATCATGCGACCCGAGAGCTGGTCCACCAGTTTGAAGGTTTGCAGATCGAGCGCCTCGCCGGTGCCCGAGAGCAGCGACTCCAGGTGCTCCAGCAAAGGCGGCATGACCAGCTCGTAGCCATAGCAGCGCGCCATGTCCAGCAGGTCTCGACGTATTTCTTCGATGTGGCGCGCTTCAGACGGCAGCACATCGGCAATGTGATCCGGCAGGACCCAAGCAGACATGGAATTGGAGGGGGCTGTTAAAACAGCGATTTTACCGGGCTTGAGACCCGGATTTCAGGGCAGCAGCCACCAAATCGTCAACAAGCCCAACAAGATGCTCGCCAATCCGAAAAAGCGGATCTGGCCATCGTTGAGTTGCAAGAGCTGGGTGAACATGCGCCGCCACCTGGCGGGTGACAGAAAAGGGAAAAGCCCCTCCACCACCAGCACCAGGGCGAGCGCCATCCACAGGGTGTCGGCGCTCAAGGCTTATTTCTTGGCAGCACCGGGGCCGCTGCCACCACCGTTGCGAAACACCTTGAAGAATTCGGAAGACGAAGGGTCCAGCACCATCACGTCACTCTTGTTCGCAAAGCTGGACTTGTAGGCCTCCAGGCTGCGGTAGAACTGGGCGAACTGTGGGTCTTTGCCAAACGCCTCGGCGTAAATACGCGCAGCTTCGGCATCGCCCTCACCCTTGATCTTCTGGGCATCGCGGTAGGCATTGGCGATGGTGATTTCGCGCTGGCGGTCTGCATCCGCACGGATTTTTTCACCCTCAGCACCACCGGTGGAACGCAACTCATTGGCCACGCGTTTGCGTTCAGCTTCCATACGGCGGTACACCGACTCGGTGATGGCCTCTACATAGTCCACACGCGTAATGCGCACATCCACGACATCTACCCCCCACGGCTTGGCGCCACGGACCTTGTCCAGCACCTCGGCCTTGACGTCAGCCATCAGCGCTTCGCGCTTGAGCGACAGCAGCTCTTTGACCGTACGCTTGTTGATTTCTTCTTGGAAAGCGTTGCGCACCACGCGGTTCAACTGGCTGGCGCCCGCACTTTCGTTCAAGCCCACGTTGCGGATGTACTCGGTTGGCTCTGTGATGCGCCAACGTACGTACCAGTCGATCACAACACGCTGCTTTTCCGCCGTCAACATCGGCTCAGCGTCGGTGCTGTCCAAGGTCAGCAGTCGTTTGTCGATGTAAGAAACATTTTGGAAAGGCGGGGGCAGCTTGAAGTTCAAACCGGGTTCGGTAATAACTTCTTTGATCTGACCCAAGGCGTAGACCACGCCAAATTGGCGCTGATCCACCACAAACAAGGTGGAGCTGGCCAAAGCCAGCAACACCAGCAGCGAAGAGAGAATAAATCCAATGCGGTTCATGGTCGGGTCCTAGCGGGAATCGCGTTCGCGCGAGCGGGCAGCGTCACGGCTGCGGGCATCATTGTTCACAATGGGCGCGGCAGGGGTAGCCGGCTGGGCGGCAGTGGAAGGTGTTGATGCATCTGAAGCCGGGGCTGCATTCATCTGCAGAATTTTCTCGAGCGGCAAATACAACATGCTGTTGCCTTGGCGAGACTCCACCAACACTTTGGTCACGTTGCCATAGATTTGTTGCATGGTGTCCAGGTACATGCGGTCACGGGTGACCTGAGGCGCCTTCTGGTACTCTGCTAACACCGAGCGGAAGCGCTGCGCATCACCCTGTGCTTGCGCGACCACACGGGCCTTGTAGGCATCCGCCTCCTCTTTCAAGCGCGATGCGGTACCCACCGCGCGAGGCACGACATCATTCGCATAGGCCTCGGCCTCGTTCTTGGCGCGCTCACGCTCTTGGCCCGCCTTGAGCACATCATCAAAAGACGACTGCACTTGCTCAGGAGGACGCACGCCGCCTTGCTGCAAGTTGATGCCCACAATTTCCACGCCCACCTTGTAGCGATCCAGGATGGTTTGCATCAGGGCACGGACGCGTGGCGCAATCTGATCACGCTCTTCTGACAAGGCTGCGTCCATTTTCATTTTGCCCAAGACCTCGCGTACCGCAGTTTCTGCAGCTTGCACCACAGCGTCGTTCGGGTTTTTACTCTCGAACAGGAATGCGCGGGCGTCACTCAAACGGTATTGCACAGCAAACTTGATGTCGAGAATGTTTTCATCCTCCGTCAGCATGGCGGACTCTTTCAGTCCGGTCGCCTTGAGCACGGTGTCGCGTCCCACGTCCACCGAGCGGATCTGGCTGACAAACACCAGCTCATGCTTTTCAATCGGAAACGGCAGGCGCCAGTTGAAACCGGCATTGACCGTGGACTTGTACTTGCCAAACTGGGTGATCACAGCCTGCTGGCCTTCTTGCACAATGAAGAAGCCAGTACCCAACCAAATCAGGGCCAAAACCCCCAGGATCAGTCCCACGCCAATCCCGGCGCTCTTCATGTCGGGCTGAAACCCGCCGCCCGAAGCACCGCCGTTGCCGCCCCTTGGACCAGAGCCTCCACCAAACAAACCGCCAAGCTTGCGGCTGAAATCCCGCCACAACTCGTCGAGATCCGGTGGGCCCGACTGCGCGGCACCGCGACGGTCTGGTTGCGTTTGCGGGGGATTCGCAGGTTTGGGGGGATCGCTCTCCGGTGCTGCGCCTTCTGGCCGCTCGGAAGGCGCAGAAGAATCATCTCCACGGCCCCAGCGGGAGTCGTTCAGGTTGAACATATTGCGCATCCACTGAGGCCAGCAGACCTTGGGGGGATTTGGCAGGGATAGTTTCATGTTTTTGTCTCGCGTACAACAGTTCGGGATTGTGCCCAATTACGAACCGGCCCCATGGGGCTCAGGGGAATACTCATCAGCAAGGCTTGCCTTGGGGCCCGCGCTGGCAAAAGCCGCCAAGTGCTGGCGCAAAAGCGGGAGGCCCAAGTTTTCACGAGCGCTCACAAACACGCGGGGGGTTTGTACCCCATGCAAATCGTAAGTATCTTCCATCCGCAGCGGCTGCAGCTCTGGCGGCAAGGCATCCACTTTGTTAAATACCAGCAACTGCGGAATCTGGTCCGCACCGATTTCCGCCAGCACGGATTGAACTTGTTCAATTTGCTCAGTGAAGTTGGAGTTGGATGCATCGACAACATGCAGCAGCAAGTCCGCATCGATGGCCTCCTGCAAAGTCGCCTGGAAAGCATCTACCAGCCCGTGCGGAAGGTCTCGGATGAAACCTACGGTATCCGACAGGGACACTGTGCGCTGTGCATCACCCAAATAGAGTTGGCGTGTCGTGGTATCCAAAGTCGCAAACAGCTGATCGGCCGCGTAGGCGCGAGCCTTGACCATGGCGTTAAACAATGTGGACTTGCCTGCGTTGGTATACCCAATCAGCGAAATATTGAAGGCATCTCGACGTTCGCGCTGACGGCGCTGTGTCTGGCGCTGGCGCTTGACTTTGGAGAGACGCTCTTTGGTGCGCTTGATGGTCTCATCGATCATGCGGCGGTCCAACTCGATCTGCTTCTCTCCCGGACCACCGCGCACACCTGCCCCACCCGTCTGCCGCTCCAAGTGCGACCAACGACGAACCAAACGGGTGCTGAGGTACTGCAAACGTGCCAATTCCACCTGGAGTTTGCCTTCATGACTACGCGCACGCTGGGCAAAAATCTCCAGAATCAGGTAAGTGCGGTCATTGACTGGCAGCTCAAGGTGCCGCTCCAGATTGCGCTGTTGGCCAGGGCTTAGGCTCTGGTCGAACAGGACTTCTGTAGCACCATGCTGCTGTGCAAGTAGCTTGATTTCATCCGCCTTGCCCGACCCTACAAACAAGGCAGCGTCAGGTGCACGGCGTTTGCACGTAATACGGGCTACCGGGGTCAGGCCTGCGGTCTGCGCCAGCAAGCCCAACTCCTCCAGCTCTGCATCAAAGTTGGGTACACCCAAATCGACGCCAACCAATATGGTGGGCGCAACGATTGGCGGAGTTCGGGATGTCAAACGGGTGAAGGCGTCTGGACCAGCGCAAGCGGATGGGGCAACAGCCCCCCGCATCACGCAGTGGCGTTGTCTTCTGGAACAGCTGCCAAATTCACAGCCCGCCCGGGAACGATGGTAGAGATGGCGTGTTTGTAGACCATTTGGGTCACGGTGTTACGCAAAAGCACCACGTACTGGTCAAACGATTCGATCTGGCCTTGAAGTTTGATGCCGTTAACCAAATAAATGGACACCGGCACATGTTCCCTGCGCAAGGCATTGAGGAACGGATCTTGTAAAAGTTGGCCTTTGTTGCTCACGATATTCTCCGTGTTCAAGAGTGAATGAAGTTGGACGATACCACAGCCGCGCAAGCCCGGACTTGGCCCGGGCTGATCGCCACAGGCCTAGCGGTCATCCTTGTCTGCGTAAGGATTGGTGGAGGACTTCATTTCAATGCGCAAGGGGGTACCAATAAGATTGAACTCCTTGCGGAAACGCCCCTCCAGAAAGCGCTTGTAGGCCTCCGTCACGTGCTCCAGCGAGTTGCCATGGATCACGATAATGGGCGGATTCATGCCCCCCTGATGGGCGTATCGCAGCTTGGGGCGATATGCGCCATTTTTCTTAGGGGTCTGAAACTGTACGGCCTCCAACAGCAAGCGCGTAAGCACAGGTGTTGGCATTTTGCAGTTGGCGGCACGGTGCGCCTGGGCGATTGAGTCCCACACAGGCCCCAAGCCTTGACGTTTCTGCGCAGAAATCATGTGCAACGCAGCAAATTTGAGAAAACCCAGTCGAGTTTCCAACGAACGGCGGACCAGCTCCCGCTGATAATCGTCCACTGCATCCCATTTGTTGACGGCTACGACTACGGCACGACCGGACTCCAAGATGTAGCCAGCAATGTGGGCGTCCTGGTCAGTCACGCCTTGGGTCGCATCGATGAGCAACAGCACCACACTGGCCGACTCAATGGCCTGCAAAGTTTTGACAACAGAAAACTTCTCAATCGCCTCAAAAACCTTGCCCTTGCGGCGCAATCCTGCCGTGTCAATGAGTTCGAATCGCTGCCCACCACGCTCAAAAGGCACAGAAATGGCATCTCTGGTCGTTCCTGGCATGTCAAAGGCGACCAATCGCTCTTCACCCAGCCACGTATTGATGAGGGTGGATTTACCAACATTGGGTCGGCCTGCGACAGCAAGCTTGATGACTGCTGGGTCTTCAACCGTATCGGTCTCATCGGGCAAGGTCCAACCCAATCGGTCCAAGGCCATGTCCACCAAAGAGCGAATGCCTTGGCCATGCGCTGCAGACACGGGAAAAACCTCGCCCAGTCCCAGTTCATAAAACTCGACAAGCTGGACGCCCTCTTTCATGCCTTCGGCTTTGTTGGCAATCACCAGACAAGGCTTACCCAACTTGCGGAGGTATTTGGCGATGTCATGGTCTTGTGCCGACAATCCGCCGCGCGCATCCACGACAAATACAACCACGTCCGCCTCAGCCACCGCTTGCTGAGTCTGCTTAGCCATTTCACGATAAATACCGCTGCTGGCGTCAGGCTCAAAACCTCCGGTATCAATCACGATGAATTCGTGTTTACCTTGTTTGCCGTTGCCGTAGTGGCGATCCCGCGTCAAACCTGCGTAGTCTGCAACGATCGCATCCCGCGTTTTGGTTAATCGATTGAATAGCGTGGACTTACCCACGTTGGGGCGCCCCACCAAGGCAATCACTGGTTTCATGCTTCTAGACCCTTCAAACTTATTCGGGTCGGAACGCAAAAACGCCGCCCTTTTGCGTAACGGCAATTAATGTCTTACCAACGAGCACCGGGGCACCCACGATCGACGAACCATCCGTGCTAGCGCGATCCATCGGAGCACCATCGGTCCGCGAGAGAAAATGCAACAAACCTGAGCTGTCGCCGACCACCAAGGTTTGGCCAGCCACCAACGGCGTCCCCAAGCCGCGCCAGCGCAGGGTCTCAGATACCCAAACACGTTCACCCGAGCTTCTACTCCAAGCCATCAGCTTGCTATCTGCCTCGGTACCGAAAACATACTCGGAATCTCCTGCCAATCCTGTCATCCCCGCAGCCGCCTTGTTCCACAACAGGGCTCCTTTGCTGGCATCGACACAGGCAACCGCAGCTTGGTAAGAGCGGACACATACATTGCTCTGCAGCCGGCTTACGCCTGCCACCAGGTCAACGAGGCGCTCAACCTCGTTGGTACCGCGACTCACGGCTACGGGCACCTCCCATCGTGCGGCTCCATTCAGAGGATTCAAGCCCAAAAGACGGCCTGCAACACCCACCACCAAGGTGTCCCCAACAGCCATCAGGACGCCTGCTTGTCCCAATACCAATGGATCCGAAGTGCGTTGCATTTGCCACAGACGTTGACCACTCGCGGCATCAAAAGCCGTGACAGTGCGATCCGCTGAAAGGGTAAAAACGCGTGCGCCTGCAACTAGGGGGGTTGTCAAACTCAAAGCCCCCATGCGCTGGCGCCACAGCACCTTGTCAGAAGACAAGGCAATCAGTTCACCAGCCTCCGAAACGACAGCGAACGTCTGACCGTCGCCCCCCACACCTGAGACCAAGGGAGCACCAACACCCAATTGCCACACCACACGTCCCGTCTCACCTTGCAGGGCCGTCACAGTTCCATTTGCAGATGAGAGCAAGACCTGCGCGCCAACCACATGCGCTTGCGTGGTCGCATCCAGAGGGCCGACTTGGGCGGTCCAAGCAGATTTCACCCCGATAAGCCCGATGTTGGCACCCAATTCTTTGGGTACCGGCTTGCTCGGACCAGAACATGCAGCGACCGCCGCAGCGAATGCGACAACACAGAGGCTCCGGCACACTTGACGCAACACAGACAACACCATCATTAATCAACCGCCGTTTCGGATGCTCCCAAGGCCCCCAGTTTCACAGACACTAAACGACGGTATTCCGCCCGGGCATCCAATCCAGCCCAAGCTTTACGGTACTCGGGGATAGCCTCCGCGCCTTTTCCTTGCGCTACCAACAAATCACCCTTCTTGTCTGACACCAACGCATTGAACGATGCAGGGTAACTTTCAGCCAGAACCTTGGAGGCAAGCTCGAACTCCTTGGCGTCGATATGAACCCCTGCAAGTCGCAGCTTGGCCACCGCTGCATAGGCCGCATCTGCTTGGCTTGCACCCACCCAGGTCAAGGCACCTCTGGCCAAGTCGACCTTGCCCCCCTGGTAGGCCAGTTTGGCGAGCGAAAGACCGGCCTGCTGCGCATACACCGTCGAACCAAAGCGCTCTTTCATATCACTGAACACACGCTCAGCCAACACCAAATCACCACTGCGCAAGACTTTTTCGACCTCCTCGAACATCACCGAGGCTTGGGCTGTTGTGCGTTTTTGCCAGTATTGGTAACCGTTCCAGGCGGCGAATGCGCCCAGCACCACGATCAGCAAGCCCGTAATCAGGTTGCCATATTGGTTCCAGAAATGCTTCAGCTGGTCGAGTTGTTCTTGTTCTTCGAGATCGAGGTGATTTGCCATAAAAGGTATCCGTTTAAGCGTTGAATTGTAGGCTGGACGCCCATTGCGCGACATGAGCCAGTGGCTGCATAGTCTGGGTTCCCACACCATCGCGCAGATGCTTCACCGTAACCTGGCCCTGCGCCAACTCGTCGGCACCGAACACCAAGGCAAATGCAGCGCCACTGGCATCCGCTTTCTTGAACTGCGACTTGAAACTACCCATCCCTTCAGAACCAGCGGCATGCATTTGTACGCAAACGCCCAGCTCACGCAGTTGTTGCAATGTCCGCAACACCTGCGGCATGGCAGCGGCATCAGGCACCACAGCATACGCATGTGGCACCTGCAGAGGGGTTTGCCCGCCTTGCTCCTTCAAGAGTTCGAGCACACGTTCAATGCCCAAGGCCCAGCCAACGGCAGGTGTTGGCTTGCCACCGATCTGCACAACCAGATCGTCATAACGGCCACCCGCACAAACCGTGCCTTGAGACCCCAAACGGTCCGTAACAAACTCGAAAACTGTCAGGTTGTAGTAGTCGAGTCCACGCACCAGACGCGGATTGATGGTGTAGGCAATACCGTTGGCATCGAGAATGGCTTTGAGTCCTTCAAAGTGAGCAAGAGACTCGGTACCCAAGAAATCCAATAGACGCGGTGCTCCAGCGACCAATTCCTGCATAGCCGGGTTTTTGGTGTCTAGGATGCGCAAGGGGTTGCTGTGTAGTCTGCGCTTCGCTTCTTCATCCAGTTGGTCTACGTGCTTCTCAAAATAAGCAATCAGTTGTGCACGATGTTGCGCCCGCTCTGCAGGTTGACCCAAGCTGTTTAACTCCAGGCGAACATCGGTAAGGCCAATCATTTTCCAAAGAGAAGTGGCAAGCAAAATCACTTCCGCATCGGTATCCGGGCCGGCAAACCCCAGCGCTTCGACACCGACCTGGTGAAACTGACGGTAACGGCCACGCTGGGGCTTTTCGCGCCGAAACATCGGCCCCATGTAGAACAATCGCTTGCCACCGTCATAGAGCAAATTGCTCTCAACCACTGCACGCACAACAGCGGCAGTCCCTTCCGGACGCATGCTCAGATGTTCGGCTTGGCCATGTTTGTCAGAGCGGTCCTCGAAGGAGTACATTTCCTTCTCAACGATATCTGTGACCTCACCGATGCCGCGCACAAACAGTGCAGTGTGTTCAAGGATAGGTGTTCGGATATTGCGAAAGGCATAACGCGCCATACAGACACGAATCATCGACTCGAACCACTCCCAACGTGCCGACTCTGGCGGCAGGATGTCATTCATCCCTTTTACGCCAACCAACTTCTCCGCCTTGCGCGGAACTGCCTTCTCATCCATATGCAATCAAATCAAGTGTTTTGGGAGGACGGCGCGAACCGTTGCCGAATGTAGTCTTCGACTACCGCCTGAAACTCCGCAGCGATAGCGTCACCACGAAGGGTCATGCGCTTTTCACCATCAATAAAAACCGGGGCGGCGGGCGCCTCGCCAGTTCCTGGCAAGCTGATGCCAATATCCGCATGTTTACTTTCACCAGGGCCATTCACGATACAGCCCATCACCGCAACCTTCAAACTCTCTACCCCTGGGTAGGCAGAACGCCAGACCGGCATCTTTTCTCGCAAGAAATCATCAATCTGCTTCGTGAGTTCCTGAAAGGTGGTACTCGTTGTCCGCCCGCATCCAGGGCATGCTGTAACGCTTGGCACAAACTTTCGCAAGCCGAGAGACTGCAAGATTTCGGAGGCGACCACTACCTCCTGAGTTCGAGCTTCACCGGGAGCTGGTGTCAGAGAGACTCGAATGGTGTCGCCGATACCATCCTGCAACAGTACCGACAAAGCAGCGGTAGACGCCACCGTTCCTTTCGTGCCCATTCCGGCCTCGGTCAAACCCAAGTGCAGGGCATAACGTGAACGCTGTGCCAATGCCCGATACACCGAGATCAAATCCTGCACACCACTGACCTTGCAAGACAGAATGATTTGCTCCGCAGCTAGGCCGATCTCCTGAGCACGCTCGGCAGACTCTAAGGCCGAAAGGATCAATGCCTCGTACATCACCTGCTTGGCATCCCAAGGTTCGATGCGCTTGCTGTTCTTGTCCATCAAAGACGCCAGCAAATCTTGATCCAAACTGCCCCAATTCACGCCAATACGAACGGCTTTATCCCACTTCACAGCGGCCTCGATCATTTGGCCAAACTGCTTATCCCGTTTGTCGCCTTTGCCCACATTGCCAGGGTTGATGCGGTACTTGGACAGTGCCTGGGCACAGTCTGGAAATTCACTGAGCAGACGATGGCCGTTATAGTGAAAATCCCCAACAAGCGGAACCGCTATGCCCATGCGATCCAACTGTTCACGGATGTAAGGCACTGCCTGAGCGGCTTCCGGTGTGTTAACCGTTATGCGCACCATTTCAGAACCGGCCAAGGCCAATTCCTTGACCTGAATCGCTGTGGCAATTGCATCAACTGTGTCAGTATTGGTCATTGACTGGATGCGCACAGGGGCACCGCCGCCCACGGTTACCACATTCCCACCCCATACCACACGCGCTTGCAAGGAGTCGCGCAACTGGGGAACAATCATCGGAACAGGAGAGCCGCTTTCCACTACTTCACCTCAAATCTTGCAACATTGTCTTTGGCAATCGCAGCCAAATTAAAGGGCTTACCTTTTACCTCCACGTCAGTGACGTCAGCACGCCCAACGACCACCGACAAAGGCAGCGCTCCAGAGACGCCTACATCATCGCCTTGTATCAAGTTTCTACGCATCAAAACTTGACCCTTGGCGTCAGTAACCTCCACCCATGACGCACCTTTCACACGAAACACCAAGTGTTGTCCGACAAGCGGCACAGGCGCACTGCCCACACCCAATGGAGGCGCAGCGACCGCAACCGGTGCAACAACGACTGGTGGGGACTGGGTCAATACCTCTGGCGCCGACGCGACAGCCACAGCGGCTATTGCAACCGGCTCCACCGCCACTGGCGGAACGGGATCCGGTGCATCGCTGCTGCTTGTCGGCATCAGCTGCACAGTCTCTGGGGAAATGGACACTGCATTGGTTGCTGTGTCAGCTTGCCATTCCGGGAAGAGAAAGACCCCCAGTGCTGCCGCCAACAAAACCATCACGACAATGACCGCAGGCTGCCTGAGGGCTGCAGGTACAGAAAATGAACGCCTTTCTCCCGCTGCGTGAAAAGGCGTATTGATGCCGCCCTCACTGGCCCCCAAGCGAGGAACGTGTTGATGCGGCAATTTGGACAAGACTGGCGCCGGGTCTATTTTCAGCGTACGGCACACACTGGAAGCCAAGGCACGTACAAAAACGGCATCCGGAAGCAAGTCAAAACGATCTGCCTCCAGCGCTTCCAATTTTTTGACTGGCACCTTCATCGACACGGCCAATGCCGCCACATGCAGCCCCGCGGCCTCGCGTGCGGCCCGCAACAAGGCCCCGGCAGTAACAAGAGCAGGCGATTCGTCTGACACTACCGAATCTGCCGTCGGCAAAGAACTGACCTCACTCATCAAATGCCCCGCGTTCAAACAAGCCTACTTCCTTGGATTGCGGAAAGCGCTTGCTGAGCTGCGCCCCCAACTGCGCAACCGCATCGCGATTACCCAACGCTCGCTCCACCTTGATACCCAACCACAGAGACTCTGCATTGGCCAAATCCGCGTTATTGATGCGGCGGATGTAGAACTGCGCGCGTACATACTCTCCACGTTGAAAAAGTACCAAGGCCAAGTTGTAGCCTGTCACAGGGCTACCGGCGTCTAGTTCATATGCGCGTTGCAAGCTAGCTTCAGCCTCCATCCGCTGTCCGGCCTTGGCTTGGCAGACGCCCATGGCCATCCAAGACTTGGCCTTGTCCACATAGCTTGGCTCAGAGATGGCGGCAAGAAATTGACGGCTCGACTCTGCCATGCGCCCTTGCTGACACAACAACCAACCGAAATTGTGTTGCACGGAGGAAGCTTGCGGGTTGATTTGCAGGGCCTTGCGAAAACTCTCTTCCGCCAGTGAGGCATCATTCAATCGCATGTATATGAGGCCACGTAAATTGTGGGCCTCCAACAAGGTGGGATCCGCGGCAATAGATTGCTTCAATTCATCTAGCGCGATCGTAGTCTGCCCGTTGTTGTAATACCCCACTGCCAGTTCTAGTCGGATTCGAGCACGTTTTCGTGCCAAAGTCTCATCCGACTCTGTCAACAAATCACTTCCGGGGGCTGCGGGCTGCGAACTGGAGGCACAACCTGAAATTATCAGCGCCAAGGCACCCAGCACCAATAGACTTTTAAGGCAGTGCCATAACGAACGGGCAGAGAAAAACAAATCAGGCATTGGTTCCCTTTGTCGGCTCAGTGCGAGCTATTTCCATTACCGGCTGGAGCATAACGGTTCGCTGCTTGGACATGCGCTTCGCTACATCCGTACGGTCTTTCACATCACCCGCCAACTGACCGCAGGCAGCGTCAATGTCATCACCGCGTGTTTTCCGTACGGTGGTCACGATACCAGCGTCACTCAGAATCTTGGAGAAGGCCTGCACCTGAGCTGCGCTGGAGCGCTTGAGCCCGGAGGCCGGAAACGGATTGAAAGGGATCAGGTTGAACTTGCAGGAAACAGCATGCCCATCTACAAGCTTCACCAACGCAACCAGTTCTCGCGCATGCGCGGGAGTGTCGTTGACACCGTCGAGCATGCAGTATTCAAAGGTAATGAAATCCCTTGGTGCAAAAGCCAAGTAACGGCGACAAGCATCCAGCAACTCAGACAAAGGGTATTTGCGGTTCAAAGGAACCAAGTTGTCGCGCAGAGCGTCATTGGGCGCATGCAGAGAGACAGCCAATGCGACGGGGCAGTCAGCACCCAAGCGATCCATCATGGGCACTACGCCCGAGGTTGATACTGTGACCCGGCGCCGCGACAGCCCATAGGCATTGTCATTGAGCATCACATGCAGTGCGGGAACCAACGCTGCATAGTTTTGCAGCGGCTCACCCATTCCCATCATCACCACGTTCGAAATAACGCGCTGACTAACACCAAGGTGTTTGCGCAAAAAATGTTCCGCGAACCACAACTGGGCAATAATCTCGCCAGTAGTCAGATTGCGGCTAAAGCCCTGGTGCCCGGTGGAACAAAAACGACAACCGACCGCACAGCCCGCCTGGGAGGAGATGCATAACGTACCGCGATCATCTTCCGGAATGAAAACCGCCTCCACAGCGTCACCACCACCAACGTCGAACAACCACTTGATGGTGCCATCTGCCGATATGTGCTGGGTAATCACCGCCAGCGGCTTCATCTCGGCACAAGTCTTCAGTTTTTCGCGCAAAGACTTGGCTAGGTCGCTCATGTCATCGAAGGATGAGGCCCCTCTTTGGTGAATCCAGCGAAACAGCTGCGTAGCCCGGAAACGCTTCTCCCCAAGCCGCTCGCAAAAAGCGGCCAATCCCTCAAGATCGAATTCAAGAAGATTGGCCGTCATTGCATGTCTTAGCGGGAGTACACGTTCATGCCAGCGAAGAAGAACGCGATTTCGGCAGCGGCGGTTTCCGCTGCGTCAGAACCATGCACGGCGTTGGCATCAATGCTGTCTGCAAAATCAGCACGAATGGTGCCGGGAGCAGCCTTCTTGGGATCGGTAGCGCCCATCAGGTCACGGTTTTTCAGGATGGCGTTTTCACCTTCCAGGGTTTGGATCATCACGGGACCGGAAACCATGAAATCGACCAAATCCTTGAAAAAAGGACGAGCTTTGTGAACTGCGTAAAAAGCCTCTGCTTCACCGCGAGACAGGTGCGCCATACGCGCAGCAACAACCTTCAGGCCAGCAGCCTCAAAGCGGGCGTAGATTTGGCCGATCACGTTTTTGGCAACTGCGTCGGGCTTGATGATGGAGAGTGTGCGTTCGATAGCCATAGGATTCCTGTTATGAGTGAAGAGACATTTGCCCTAGCAAAGGCAAAGCGCTGGATTTTACACTGCGATTAACGACTCCGGCCGCCTCTGCGCTGCCCACCCTGCCCGCCGCGGGGTCGGCCAGTGCCCTCTTGGCGTTGACGTGAGAAACTGTCGGCACCGATATACCCAAAAGACGTTTTCATGGGATCAGGTTGGGCGCTTGCCTGGCGATCGACAGGCTTTTCTTTGCGACTGCCCGCACGGCCAGAATTCGTGCCTGGAGCAGGACTGGCTTTTGGATGGGAAGGCCCTCGCCCCCCTGACGATCGGCCGCGAGCGGGGTTGCGTTTGCCTGACGCCCTTGCAGTGCGCCCTGCACCATCGCCGGGACTATCTGCCCGAGGGCGCGCAGCTCCAGCGGCTTGCGCCAAGGCGCGGATATCTCCATCGTCAAGCTCCATCCAAGCGCCTCGCTTCAGGCCACGAGGCAGCACCATGGCACCATAGCGAATTCGGATCAGCCGACTCACTGCATGTCCCACAGACTCCAGCATACGGCGCACTTCTCGGTTGCGCCCCTCCGAAATCGTGACACGGTACCAACAGTTGGACCCTTCGCCACCGCCCTCCTCGATAGAGCCGAATTGCGCCATGCCATCGTCCAACTGAACACCATCGAGCAAAGCCTGCTTCTCTTCCTTGCTCAAGGCCCCCAAAACGCGTACTGCATATTCGCGCTCGAGTCCAAAACGCGGATGCATGAGGTTGTTGGCCAATTCGCCAGAGCTGGTGAAGAGCAAGAGACCTTCAGTATTCAAGTCCAAACGCCCAACCGATTGCCATTTGCCTTGCTGTAACTTGGGCAGCTTGCGAAATACAGTGGGGCGATTCTGCGGGTCATCATGGGTCACCACCTCACCCGCAGGCTTGTGGTACGCAATTACACGTGCTGGCGGCGGATCAATTCGGTAGCGAATCGGTTTGCCATTAACCTTGATACTGTCGCCAAACTGGATGCGCTGACCGATATGGGCCGGTTCGTTATTGACGGATATACGGCCCTCAAGAATAAGTTGCTCCATCTCAAGGCGAGATCCCATTCCGGACTGCGCAAGGACCTTGTGTAACTTGGGAGTCTCTGCCTGAGGTTGCAACACCCGTTTTGGGGGAGACAACTCTTCGGCAGCATCGTCAGCATCAAACTGGCCGGACACCACGTCCTCAAACCGGTACACGGTGCTGTTATCGGTAGCTACCTTTGCCTCCACGGGCGGCGCCACCCCAGCTACAGACGGCGTCTGGACCTGCTCGGTGGCATCAGAAGGCATGATTTCAGGGGCTTCATTCATGTGTGGGACCCATTTCAGATTCAAGGGTAAGGGGTGCGTCGAGGGACATCGTCATTTGAGGACCCGCATCACCTGCTGTAGCTGGGCTGACGGGGTCTTCCAGGGCCGATGCCATCTCAACGAGTGCATCACCTGCTTGGGCAGGGGGCTCCAGCAAAGGCAACTGGTCTAGAGAAGCAATCCCTAAATCATCCAAAAACTGCTTGGTGGTAGCAAACAGGGCAGGTCTGCCGGGCGCCTCACGGTGACCAATCACCTCGACCCAACCCCGGTCTTCCAACTGCTTGATCAACAAAGAGCTAATCGTTACCCCGCGAATATCCTCCATATCACCCCGGGTCACAGGCTGGCGGTACGCAATGATGGCCAAAGTTTCCAACGTGGCGCGGGTGTACTTGGGAGGTTTTTCAGGGTGCAGGCGATCAAGGAATTCCCGCATTTCGGGACGACTCTGAAAGCGCCACCCTGTAGCCACATTGACTAACTCCATGCCGCGCCCGGCCCAATCATTGCGCAAATCCTCCAGCATTTGCTTGATGGAATCCACACCAATCGCATCCGCAAACAGCTCCCGCATGTTTTTCAGCGGCAATGGTTGTTGTGCACACATCAAAGCGGTCTCAAGGACTCGCTTGGCATCGACCATGTTCATAGTCACGACGTTTCGAAAAAGTCACCAGCAAATTGAGCGATCACAATGATCGTCGTTGGCAATCGGCGCGTTGGCAGCGCATGGGTGGCTGGCCACAAGCGGTGGGCTTGGGCGCATCAGTGTCCTCCCGGACCTGCGTTGGGATTGTAACTGAGCCCCCACAAGGCCAAAAGAGCCAGAAAATCAGCGGCCGGTTCGGCATGGAATTCCTGCCACACCCCGGTAACCGGGTGGTGAAAAGCCAGACGAAATGCATGCAAGGCCTGCCGGTGCATACCGGACTCGGGGCGCCCTCCGTACAGCACATCACCGACCAAGGGATGCCCCAGCGAGGCCATATGCACGCGAATCTGGTGTGTTCGCCCAGTATGCAAGGCACAACGGACCCAACATCCTGCGACCGAATTGGCCTGCCAAAACACATCCGTCTTGGCCTGCTTACCCGGGGAAACCGATAAATCCACCACAGCCATACGCAAGCGATTGCGGGGGTCTCGTCCGATGGGTTTGTCCACAGTTACCTGTGCCCCACCCCTCCAAGGCTGGTGGGCCAGCGCCAAATATTGCCGACTGACTTCACGTGCGGCGATCGCCTTGACCAAGGCATCCATAGCCGCACGCGTACGAGCAACAACCATCAATCCACTGGTGTCCTTGTCCAGCCGATGCACGATACCGGCTCGCGGAACACTTGCGAACTCAGGATCTCTGGCCAACAAACCATTGAGCAGGGTCCCGCTCCAGTTCCCCGGTGCAGGATGCACCACCAAACCGGCTGGCTTATTGATGACCAAAAGGTGGGCGTCTTCGTAGACAACTTCCAAATCCATGGCCTGGGCCTTGAAGGCTTGGCTTTGCTGGGTAGGTCGCAGCTCCACTGCAATGACGTCGCCAGCCTTGACGCGCAGAGCGGGTTTGCCAACCGCCCGGCCATTGAGGGTCACGGCCCCTTCATCGATCAATTGCTGCAGGTAATTGCGAGAAAACTCGCCAGCAGCAAGAGCCAGGGCACGATCGATACGCTCACCATGCTGTTCCGCATTGACCGAAACCTTGCGAAGCTCAACCTCAGAAACCCCATCCAATGCCTCGTCTTCCGAATCGGGCTCACTGGTATGCGTCGATATAATTCCGCCGGTCTGATTCAAGAAGGTCCCCAAGATGCTGCGTGTGAAATTATCGGTCGTTTATGCCTCACTATGGGCGGCCGTATCGCTGGTCGTAGCCGGATGTTCATCGACCCCTATCGACAAGACAGCCGGCATGAGCCCCAACCGCCTGTACGCCGAAGCCAAAGATGAAATGGGCTCCTCCCAATGGGACAAGGCTGTTCCGTTGCTTGAAAAACTGGAGGCTCGTGCTGCCGGTACACCGCTGGCCCAACAGGCACAGCTGGATAAAGCATATGCGCACTACAAAGCGGCCGAGCCTGCGCAAGCCCTTGCGACACTAGACCGCTTTCTCAAACTGCACCCTGCGAGTCCGGCACTAGACTACGCCCTCTACCTCAAGGGCATCATCAACTTCAACGATGACCTGGGACTGCTCTCGTCCATTACGCGACAGGACCTGTCTGAGCGGGACCAGAAGGCGGCAAAAGAATCGTTTGAATCCTTCAAAGAGTTGAGTTCGCGCTTTCCCGATTCACGCTATACACCCGACGCTCGGCAACGCATGGCCTATATCGTTGGCTCCCTGGCACAGTACGAAGTGCATGTGGCCCGCTACTACTACAAGCGTGGTGCCTACCTTGCTGCTGCCAACCGGGCTCAACAAGCGGTCACGGACTACCGCGACGTGCCCGCCATCGAGGAGGCGCTGTTCATCTTGTACAAATCGTATGACGCATTGGGCATGGAGCAACTGCGTGATGATGCCAAGCGAATTCTGGAAAAGAACTATCCGCAATCTGACTATGTACTCAGAGGCGGAAAGACGAATACGGATCCATGGTGGAAGGTTTGGTAAGCGCACGCAGCGCTTGGTGAAACTCTTCGACATGTCCCAGCAGAGGCATGTCTGGCAAGCTCGCCAGCAGACTTCGGCCATAACCCATCTGCAGCAACCGCACGTCACAAATCACCAACACGCCACGGTCTGTCTCACGCCGGATCAAGCGCCCAACGCCTTGTTTGAGCGCCATGGCTGCTTGGGGTAGCTGGTAACAGGTGAAGGGACTTTTACCCTCTGCTTCCAGCTGAAGGCAGCGCGCCTCCACCACCGGGTCATCGGGAGGGGCAAAAGGAATTTTGTCAATCACCACCAACTGCAAAGCATCGCCAGGCACATCCACACCTTCCCAAAAGGAGCCCGTAGCGACCAGGACATAGCCAGACTCACCCGCTCCTGTAAAGCGGGCCAACAATTCGCGTTTGGATGCCTCGCCTTGCAACAGCACCTGCAAGGAGCCGGATTCGGGCAAGCGGGCGCGCAATATGTCAGCAATGCGCCGCATTGCCCTCAAGGTGGTCGTCAGAACGAGGGTCCGCCCCCCCAATAGATGCGCTGCCTGCCCGACCAATTCTGCGACCTCGTCGCTATGGCGCGTATCTGAAGGCTTGGGAAAGCCTGCAGGAACATAGAGGCACGCTTGTCGCGCATAGTCAAAGGGACTTGAAACTTGCAGGACTTGGGCCCCTTCCAGTCCATGCGTAGACACGAAAGAAGCCAAACCGGCATCCTGACCCAGGGTCGCAGACGTAAAAACCCACGCAGGGCCTGCGTGCACGTCGCCACTCTCGATCAGACGCTCACGCAGTGCATCCGCAATCGTCAACGGCGACTCCTGCATCCGCAAGCGTATGCCACTTTCAATCCACCGCACACCGCCGTCTGTTGGGGGCTGACGGAAATGCGTCAGCTGCTCTACTAGCGCCAGGGCCCGTGAATGCAGGGCAACAAGGGCCTCTGCTGCCCCTGCCACGCTGGTCAATGCGGCAATGGCATCAGCCAAAGCCCTATCCACTTGAGCCAGGACCTGATGCCACTGCGCAGGCACAACACCCTGAGGTGCCTCCCCTACCCATCGCAATCGGGTTTGAGGGGCAGCTGGTGCCTTGCACGCCAGTTGCCACTCTGCCAGCGCCCCTTCCAGGCGCATGGCAAGCTCTTGCCAATCGGCAAATCCCCGCGCATGCAGCAGCCCGAGCGTGACCAAATCCCTCCCCCACGCCAGCAACTGCCCCGTTCCCAACTGGCGGCCCAGAAACTGGATGCCAATTTCATTGAGTTGGTGCGCTTCATCAAACACAACGGCGTTTACGGTGGGCAACAACTCTGCAACCCCAGATTCGCGCACATTCCAGTCTGCAAAAAACAGGTGGTGGTTTATCACTACCACGTCGGCAGCCATCGCCTCACGCCTGGCCCGGTAGACATGACAGCCTTGGAACTGGGAACACTGTGTACCTGTGCAGTTCTCCCGGGTCGATGTAACCAGCGGAATGACTGGTGACTGTTCATCCAGAGCCGCCAGCTCCGCCAAATCACCGTTGCGTGTCACCAAGGCCCAGTGCTCTACAGATGCCAATGCTCGCAGATCTGCAGGGCGGGGCAACATACCGCTATGCCTTGCCTGTTGCAGGCGACTCAGGCACAGGTAGCTGGTTCGGCCCTTGAGCAGCGCCACGCGGGTGGGCAGCCCCAGGGCAGCGAGCAACTGCGGAATGTCGCGGCCAAACAGCTGGTCTTGCAAGGCCTTGGTTGCCGTTGAGATCAGGGTACGCCCACCACTCAACAAGGCCGGCAACAAATACGCAAAGGTCTTACCAACCCCGGTCCCAGCCTCCACCACCATCACCCCCCCCTGTTCCAGCGTCTTTGCGATGGCATCGGCCATCACCCGCTGGCCTTCGCGCGGCCTGAACCCCTCTACCGAACGTGCCAGTGGACCTTGGGCCGCCATGGCCTGCTCAACGGCTTGGGTAAGCGTCACGATTCAGGCAGGTTCGTCGGGTTGCAAAGCGCCTTGCAAACGCGCAATCTCATCACGCAGGGCAAGCCGGCGCTTTTTAAGCCTGCGCATCATCAACTCGTCGGTCGGAGCGTCCTCATGGGCACGGTCAATCAGCGCATCCAGATCGCTGTGCTCCATGCGCAATTCAATCAGGCGGCGCTGCGGGGAGTGGTGATTCGTTTCCAAGGGTAAATGGGGAGAAGTACGTGGTTAAATGGCACCGAACTACAAGGTGCCCGCTCGATAATACGGCCGGACTGCACCCCACAACCCCAAACACCCTATTTGTTCGCACACCATGGCCACGACCGGATACCGTCTTACCGCCTCTACCGGCATCCACAAGGGTGACCGCGAATACCAGCAGGACCAGGTGGCTCTGCTCAAGCACCCTCGGGTGAACGGCTGTCTGTTGGCCGTAGTCGCCGATGGCATGGGTGGCCGCAGCGGTGGACGCAAGGCTTCAGACCAGGTGATGATGACGGCCAAGCAACTGTTTGAGCGCTACGACCCGGATACCGATGACGCTGCAGCCACCCTGATGCAGGTGGTGCAGGAAGCCCATATTGTTATTAAGCTGACGGCCATCTCCTCTGAGGAGGAGCCCCACAGCACACTGGCCGCATTCCTGATCAACCCAGGTGGCGACTGCCACTGGGCCCATACAGGCGACTCCCGGGTCTACCACTACCACGGCAATCGCTTCGTGAAGCGCACCATGGATCATTCGTATGTGCAGGCACTGGTGAACCGCGGAGAACTCACCGAAGAACAGGCTGCCGTACACCCCCAGTCCAACATCCTGATGGGCTGCCTAGGGACCGAGAGTGATCCGCCCGTGGACTTCCATTTCATACCCAAGCTGCGCGCGGGGGACGTCCTATTGGCTTGCAGCGATGGCGTCTGGCACTACTTCAACAACGGCGAGTTGGGCTCTGTGCTGTCCACCTTGTCGGCACGCGAAGCCACCGAATTCCTGATCGAGAAGGCGCGTTCACGTGCCCACGGTGGGGGCGACAATTTGTCGCTGGTGGTCGTGAAAGTCGAATCCCTTCACGCCTGATTTGTACATGCGGAATCCGCCGCCCGCTTACTGGGGCAGAGGCAAGACGGGTGTTGTTTCCTTGGCGTCTCGTAAGCGCTCGTCGCGCGCTGTGCGCCGCTCTTGCGCGGCACGCTGCTTGGCAGCATGAGCGTCTTTCATAGCAGACTGCTCAGCCAATGATGGCGCTGTTGGCAACGGTTTGCTGACAGCCACGGAAGGTAACGGTAGCCGACGATGGGCTTCTTGTTTCTCATTCTGAACCAGCTGGCGTCGCGCAGCAAAGTCCGGCGACTCAACAATAGGGGTTTCCCGGTCACGCGCCTTCTCTGCGCTGCGCTGCAACTGCTCTTGGGCACGCTGCTGGCGCCGGGCAGCGTTCAATGAGTCCTCTTGTTTTTTGAGATCACGCTCCAGCGCTCGACGCTTGGCGGCAACCCGGTCCAGGCAAGACTGGACCGTGAAACGCCCGTAACACGCCTGCTCTTGTTCGGCAAAGTCGGCCTCTGCGCGCGTGCGCGCTGAGGTGATGTCGTCATACTGGGACTGGGCTGCCTCCTGCGCCAAGCCAAGCACCGGGGCCCAAATGCATCCCCCGCAGACCAACACAAGCCCGATCATGCGCGTGCGAATCATGTCAGTCGGGTATCCACCGTTCGACGCTCCAGGTCCAAAAACTCCTTGGACTGCATCTCCGTCAAGCGGGACACCGTGCGCGGAAACTCATGCGACATGGGCCCTTCGGTGTAAAGCGCTTCGGGCGCTACCGCAGCCGACATGATGAGTTTGACGCGCCGGTCATACAACACGTCCACCAGCCAAGTAAAACGTCTTGCTTCAGACGCCATACGCACGGGCATGTGGGGAACGTCGCTCAAAAAAACCGTATGAAATTGCGAAGCAATCTCCAGGTAGTCGTTTTGTGAGCGAGGCCCCCCGCAGAGGGTTTTGAAATCAAACCATACGACGCCACCTGCTTTGCGTCTCGCCCTGATTTCACGCGACTCAATGTGCAGCAAAGGATCTTCATCGTGCATCTCGGCCAACGCGCTGAAGGTGGCAGCCATGGCTTCGTCAGCCTCAGAACCGCAGGGCACGTGGTAAAGCTTGGCGTCCTCCAAAGTCCGGCGGCGGTAATCGGTGCCGTTATCCACGTTCAGCACTTCCAACTTGGCATTTAACAGTGCAATGGCTGGCAATATACGGTCGCGGTGCAGTCCACCGGGGTACAGGTCGTCAGGCTTGAAATTGGACGTGGTCACAAAGCCCACGCCATTGTCAAACAAGGCATTCAGCAAGCGGTGCAGGATCATGGCATCGGTGATATCCGCCACGTGAAACTCGTCAAAGCAAATCAGGCGATAGCGCTTCGCCATGCGTTTGCCCAATTCGTCCAGGGGATTCACCGTCCCCTGCAAATCCACCAGCTCGCGGTGCACCTCGCGCATGAATTCATGGAAGTGCAATCGGGTCTTGCGCTTCAAGGGGACTGCGTTGAAAAAGCAGTCCATCAAAAAACTCTTGCCCCTGCCGACGCCACCGTACATGTAAACCCCACGCGGGATTTCAGGCCGATTGATCAGTTTCTTCAGGGCATTGGAGCGCTTGGATTTGTACACCGCCCAGTCATGCGCGCAGCGCTCCAGCGCGTCGACGGCCCGCAATTGTGCGGGGTCTGCGGTGTATCCACGGGCCTTCAACTCCGCCGAATAGGCTTCTTTGACGCTCAAAACAAGCTCCGGTATGCTACAAAAAGAGAAGCTGCTAGCGCACTATTCATGCGACCTAGCAGCTTATTTGGCACTAATTTTGATCAGAAGTTCAATGTGCGCTTGTCGACCGCCAACGCAGCCTCTTTCGTGGCTTCACTCAACGAGGGGTGGGCGTGGCAAATGCGTGCGATGTCTTCCGCGCTGGCCTTGAACTCCATCGCTACCACGGCTTCAGAGATCAACTCGGAGGCTTGAGGGCCTACGATGTGAACACCCAAGATTTCATCCGTCGTGGCGTCGGCCAGGAACTTCACGAAACCAGTGGTGTCACCCAATGCGCGTGCACGGCCGTTGGCCAGGAACGGGAACTGGCCAGCCTTGTAAGCCACGCCATCCGCCTTGAGCTGCTGCTCGGTGCGACCCACCCACGCGATCTCGGGGCTGGTGTAGATGACCCAAGGGATGGTGTTGAAGTTGACGTGACCCTGTTGGCCAGCAATACGCTCCGCTACGGCAACGCCCTCTTCTTCCGCCTTGTGCGCCAGCATGGGGCCACGCACCACGTCGCCCACCGCCCACACGCCGGGCAGATTGGTTTTGCAGTCTGCGTCCACCACAATCGCACCGCGCTCGTCCAGCGCCAAGCCGACGGCTTCGGTGTTCAGGCCGATGGTATTGGGCACGCGACCAATGGAGACAATAAGCTTGTCCACATCCAGCGTCTGGGCTTCGCCCTTGGCGTTGGTGTAGGCGACGGACACGCCCTTCTTGCCGTTCTTGATCTCGCCGACTTTCACGCCCAGCTCAATCTTGAGACCCTGCTTGGTAAAGGACTTGAAGGCTTCCTTGGCCACGCCTTCGTCCACCGCACCCAGGAAGGTGGGCAGACCTTCGAGGATGGTGACCTCTGCGCCCAAGCGCTTCCACACCGAGCCCATTTCCAGGCCAATAACGCCGGAACCAATCAGGCCCAGCTTCTTGGGGACCGCGCCGATGTTCAACGCACCGTCGTTGGACAGCACGTTGATTTCGTCGAACGGTGTGCCGGGCAACGCGCGGGCATTGGAGCCGGTGGCGATGATGATTTGCTTGCCCGTGATGACCTCCTCAGCCGCGCCGGCCACCTTGATCTCGTAGCCACCTTCCGCCGCCTTAACGAATGAACCGCGACCATGGAAGAACG
This sequence comes from Rhodoferax sp. TH121, assembly GCF_002251855.1. Classification (GTDB taxonomy): domain Bacteria; phylum Pseudomonadota; class Gammaproteobacteria; order Burkholderiales; family Burkholderiaceae_C; genus Allorhodoferax. Next base: position 699,006 of record NZ_NOXW01000020.1, on the reverse strand, counting down.
CCACCTTGTTCTTCTTGAAGAGGTACAGGATGCCGTCGTTGTTCTGCTTCACCACGGTGTTCTTGCGGGCAATCATCTTGGCCACATCCATGCTCACACCCTTCACCTCGATGCCATGCTCGGCAAAGTGGTGGTTGGCGTGGTTGAAGTGCTCAGACGATTGCAGCAGCGCCTTGGAAGGAATGCAGCCCACGTTGGTGCAGGTACCACCTGGAGCAGGACCGCCAGCGGCGTTCTTCCACTCATCGATACAGGCCACGTTGAAGCCCAACTGGGCGGCACGGATAGCGGCGATGTAGCCACCGGGGCCACCGCCAATGACGATCACGTCAAAGTTCTTGCTCATGAAAAATTCCAATCAAATGTACGCAGACACATAGATCAAGGGCAGCCCTGGCTGCCCTTGAAACCGTCTTAGATGTCAAACAGGAGTCGTGCGGGATCTTCCAGCGCTTCCTTCATGGCCACCAAGCCCAGCACAGCTTCGCGGCCGTCGATGATGCGGTGGTCGTAGGACATGGCGAAATAGTTCATGGGGCGAACCACCACTTGGCCGTTCTCGACCATGGCGCGGTCCTTGGTGGCGTGCACACCCAGAATGGCAGACTGGGGCGGGTTGATGATGGGGGTGGACATCATGGAACCGAAGGTGCCACCGTTGGAGATGGAGAAGGTACCCCCGGTCATTTCTTCAATGCCCAGCTTGCCGTCCTTGGCCTTCTGACCGAACTCGGCAATCTTCTTCTCGATGTCAGCAAAGCTCATCTGGTCCGCATTGCGCAGGATGGGCACCACCAAGCCACGGGGGGAACCCACGGCGATACCGATGTCGAAGTAGCCGTGATAGACGATGTCCGTACCGTCCACCGACGCGTTCAACACAGGGAACTTCTTCAGGGCGTGCACAGCCGCCTTGACGAAGAAGCTCATGAAGCCCAGCTTCACACTATGTTCCTTCTCAAAACGCTCTTGCATGCGCTTGCGCATTTCCATGACCGGAGCCATGTTGATTTCGTTGAAGGTGGTCAGGATCGCGTTGGTGGACTGGGACTGCAGCAGACGCTCAGCCACGCGCGCACGCAAACGGCTCATGGGCACGCGCTGCTCAGGGCGGTCGCCCAGGTTCACGGAAGGCGCCGCCACTTGAGGCAAGGATTTGGTGGGAACGCCCGTGGGGATTGCGGCAGCAGCTACCACTTTAGGAGCAGCGGCGGCGGCCAACACGTCACCCTTGGTGATGCGACCGTCTTTGCCTGTGCCTTCAACGCTGGAAGCAGCAATGCCGTTGTCAGCCAACAATTTGGCTGCCGCGGGCATGGCCACGCCGGCCTTGGAGTTGCCGGCTGCGGCAGCAGCGGCCACTGGAGCTGCAGCTGCAGGCGCAGCAGCGGGAGCAGCAGCAGGTGCCACGGCACCAGCGACGGCAGCAGTGTCAATGCGGGCGATCAGCTGCTCGGCAGCCACAGTAGCGCCATCGGCGGCCACCAATTCCACCAGAACACCGGCTGCTGGAGCGGGCACTTCCATCACAACCTTGTCGGTTTCGACTTCGATCAGGATTTCGTCGACAGCAACTGCCTCGCCGACTTTCTTTTTCCATTGCAACAAGGTTGCTTCCGCCACAGATTCAGACAGCTGTGGGACTTTGACTTCTACGATTGCCATATCAAATTCTTTCCGTAATGTGTTGGGAATGAAGTGCTACTGACTTACTTGGTCAGAACAAAGCCCTTCAACTTGCCGAATGCGCCTTCGACCAGAGCTTTTTGTTGCTCTTGGTGCAAGTGGGAGTAGCCCACTGCCGGCGACGCGGACGCTGCGCGTCCGGAGTAGCCGAGCTTCTGGCCTTCCAACATGTTTTCGTGGATGTAGTGCTGCACGAAGAACCATGCACCTTGGTTCTGAGGCTCGTCTTGGCACCACACCACGTCAGTGGCATTGGGGTACTTCTTCAGTTCGGTCGCAAATGCCTTGTGCGGGAAGGGGTACAGCTGCTCCACACGGATGATGGCGACATCGTTCTCGCCCTTTTCTTCGCGCTTCTTCACCAGGTCGTAATACACCTTGCCGGAGCAGGCAATCACACGCTTGACCTTGTCGGCCTTGAGTTCCTTGCTTTCGGGAATGACCGTCTGGAATGCGCCTTTGGTGAACTCGGAGAGCGGAGATGTCGCGTCCTTGTTACGCAGCAGGCTCTTGGGCGTCATGATGATCAGCGGCTTGCGCAGATTGCGCACCATCTGACGACGCAACACGTGGAAGATCTGGCTGGCCGTGGTGGGCTGCACGATCTGCATGTTGGTATCAGCGGCCAATTGCATGAAGCGCTCCAAGCGAGCCGAGCTGTGCTCGGGGCCCTGGCCTTCGTAACCGTGCGGCAACATCAAGGTGATGCCGTTCACACGGCCCCACTTCACTTCACCGGATGCAATGAACTGGTCAATCACCACCTGGGCACCGTTGGCGAAGTCGCCGAACTGGGCCTCCCAGATCACCAAGGTATTGGGATCGTTAGACGCGTAACCGTACTCAAAGCCCAACACCGCCTCTTCAGACAGGATGGAGTCGATCACAACAAACGGAGCCTGGTTGTCAGCCACATTCTGCAAAGGCACGTAGGTGCCGGCATCCCACTTCTCGCGCTTTTGATCGTGAATCACGGCGTGGCGGTGGGTAAAGGTACCGCGTCCGCAGTCTTCACCCGACAAGCGCACGGGGTAACCACTGGCGACCAAGGACGCGAAGGCCATGTGCTCGCCCATGCCCCAGTCGACGTTGATTTCGCCGCGGCCCATGGCCGCGCGATCGTCGTAGACCTTTTTCACCAGCTGGTGAGGAGTCACGCTCTCCGGGATAGTCGTCAATTTTTCAGACAGGCGCTTCCACTCCGTCAATGGAATAGCGGTGTCGCCAGCGTCCGTCCATTTTTTGCCGAGGAATGGAGACCAGTCCACGGAATACTTGCTCTTGAAGTTGGTGAGCACAGGGTCCACCGTGTGCTTGCCAGCATCCATGGCAGCGCGGTATTCTTTGACCATGGCATCGCCCAGCTCAGCACCCAGGCCTTGGGCAGCCAGTTTGTCGGCGTACAGCTTGCGGGTACCAGGGTGGGCACCAATTTTTTTGTACATCAAAGGCTGGGTCAGCGCAGGCGTATCTTGCTCGTTATGACCCAGTTTGCGGTAGCAAGTGATGTCCACCACCACATCCTGGCGGAACTCCATACGGAACTCCAACGCCAGCTGGGTCGCCAACACCACGGCTTCAGGGTCATCACCATTCACGTGCAAGACGGGCGACTCCACCATTTTCACGATGTCGGTACAAAACGCACTAGAGCGCATGTCGCGCGGATCAGAGGTGGTGAAACCGATCTGGTTGTTGATGATCAGATGAACCGTACCGCCGGTGGTGTAGCCACGGGTCTGGGCCAGCGCCAAAGTTTCCTGGTTGACACCCTGGCCGCCGAAGGCTGCATCGCCATGGACCAGCACGGGAAGCACTTGGGAACCCTTGGGGTCATCACGGCGATCCATGCGGGCGCGCACAGAACCTTCCACCACCGGATTCACGATTTCGAGGTGAGACGGATTGAAGGCCAAGGACAGGTGAACGGGGCCGCCAGCAGTCGATACGTCCGAGCTGAAGCCTTGGTGGTACTTCACGTCACCGGCAGGCAGATCCTCTGGGGCAGTGTGATCGAATTCGGCAAACAAGTCCGCAGGCATCTTGCCCAAGGTGTTGACCAACACGTTCAAGCGGCCACGGTGCGCCATGCCAATCACAATTTCCTGAATGCCTTTGGCACCAGCTTGCTGGATCAGCTCGTCCATGGCGGCTATAAAGCTTTCACCACCTTCAAGCGAGAAACGCTTTTGACCCACATACTTGGTGTGCAAATAGCGCTCCAGGCCTTCCGCTGCGGTCAGGCGCTCCAAGATGTGTTTTTTCTTTTCTGCGTTGAACTGGGGCTTGCTACGGCTGGCCTCCAGTTTCTGCTGCCACCAACGCTTCTGGTTTTGGTCGGTGGTGTACATGTACTCCACGCCGATGGTGCCACAGTAGGTTTCCCGCAAAGCGTTCATGAGCTCACGCAGGCTCATGGACTCTTTGCCGAAGAAAGTGTTGCTGATGTTGAAGACCGTTTCCTGGTCTGCATCACTGAAGCCGTAGAAAGATGGCTCCAATTCAGGAATCTTGTCGCGTTCCATGCGTTTGAGGGGGTCGAGGTCCGCCCAGCGAGCGCCGACATTGCGGTAAGCCGCAATTAACTGCTGCACTGCCGTACGCTTGCGGCCCATTTCGGAATCCGCGCCCGTCGCCATCACTGTCTGCTTAACGCCCTTTTTGGCAAGATCAACAAAAGCGTTGATCACTGGCATGTGGGCAACGTCTTTGGAGGTCGAACCGTCTGCAGCGGGTACGTTCTGCAGTGCGTCGAAGTAATCGCGCCAAGTATCGGGAACGCTGCCAGGATTGGCCAGGTAGTTTTCGTACATCTCTTCGACGTACGGGGCATTGCCACCAAACAGGTAGGTATTGCCTTGGTAGGTTTGGTACACGGACGAAGCCGTACCAGAACCATTGGAGCTGGAATCACTCATATTTCGCTGACCTCCGTTCCCCTTCAGGGAACATTAGCTGGTTAAAGCTGGTTAATTAACCTTCCGCGACACGGCTGAACCGATTGGCGGATGCGACTGTGGCATGGGAAGGGCCTTCATTGCAGGGCGGATTGTGCCACCATATGCGTGAGCGGGCAAAGCTAATTTTTCGACACGGATTTCTCCCACTGCCAGCGCTCCACGGACTTAAAATTCATTGCACTGGCGCGGCCTGGTCGAGCCAAAAAGCCGCTTTTCCCCCTGCATTTATCGACGGAGAGCCCGCTCCATGCGCTTGCCAACCCGCTCGTTAGCGCTCCTAACGCTCTCAGGCCTGCTACTCGGCATACCAGCCCATGCCGCTTGGGATGCGTCACTGGACCAGGCCTTGGCCTTGACAGAGGCAGGAAGAGCCCAGCAAGCCTTCGAACTTCTGGAGGCGAAGGAGATGGAGCGGTCGGGCGACCCAGACTTTGATTTGGTATTGGGCATCGCTGCCAATCAGGCCGGGCACTATACGCGCGCCATATTCGCACTGGAGCGAGCCCTGATGGTGTCGCCCAATAACGCGCGGGCCCGGGCGGAGCTGGGGCGAGCACTGTATGCCGTGGGCGACAACACGAGCGCCAAATCCATGTTGGGCCAAGCAAAAGCCCAAGGAATCCCCATCGAAGCCGCCCGTACCATCGACCAGCTCCTGCAAACCATTGACCGCATTGAATCTGAAGCTGGATCTTCGACCCGCGCCTACGTTGAAGCCATACTGGGCCATGACAACAACGTGAACAGTGGACCTACAAGCAAGGTGTTTGGCTTGAAACCTATCGCCAGCGGCTTCTCGGGCTTGGGGTTTCAAGTATCGGGCCGCAAAGCGATTGCGCCACGCTGGTCTGCCATTGGCAGCTTCGGGGCGGTGAGCCGGGCACATGATGCCAACGCCCTAACCTACGATTCCAATCAATTGGATGCGTCGCTGGGCGCCAGCTACCGTGCGGGTCGCAACGAGTACACGGCAGCCTTGCAAATAGACAACAGCACCATTGCGAATGCACCAGCCCGCTCAGGCTGGAACATCACAGGAGAGTGGACCCACCGGTTGGACGCGTTCCGGCAATTCAACGCTTACGCCCAGATTGGCCAATTGAGCTACCCCCAAAAAACACGCAATGTCGATCGGTACGTATTCGGCGCAGCCTACGGACAGCAGTTTCGGTCCGAGCTATCGGTCTACGCCAGCGCCTACCTAGGCCAAGAGGTTACCAGCCAACCCGGCGTTGGGCATCTCGGCCACCGACTGGTGGGCGGGCGGCTTGGCATGCAGCAGCCTTTTGGCAGCACGTTGGCTCTGTTTGGAGCACTCAACGTGGAAGACCGCCGCTACAACGGCCCTGACCCTTTCTTTCTGGATACCCGCCACGACCAGCAATGGGGGCTTTCCGCTGGTATGCATTGGATACCAGCCAAAGCCTGGCGCATTACGCCGCAATGGAACTACCTGCAAACGGTGTCCAACATCAGCACATCCTCCTCCGAGAAGCACACTCTGTCGGTCTCGGCCCGACGCGAGTTCTGACACAAGGACATCGGCATGTTCACACCTCGCCCAAGCCTCCTCTCCATCAGTTTGCTGTTGGCCCTGGCGCTCCCTGCCAGCGCACTGGCCAATGCCGGTATCGCAAATTTCGTGTTTGGTGATGTCGCTGTCCGCTCTGCCAATGGCGGCACGAGCCCACTCCAGAAAGGCAGTTCGGTACAAAGTGGGGATGACATTGTCACAGGGGCAGGTGCCCAAGCCCAGATCCGTTTTAGTGATGGCGGCATGGTAGCCATCCAGCCCAACTCCCAATTCAAACTGGCAAGTTATGCTGACAAAAATGACGCCAAGACCGACAGCTTTCTGGTGGAACTGGCCAAAGGCGGCATGCGTGCCATCACCGGCCTGATCGGCAAGCGCAACCGTGACAACTACAAAGTCATCACCAGCACAGCCACTATCGGAATACGTGGATCGTCTTTCTTGATCAGCTACAACGCCGACGGCTCCGTTACGGTGAACGCAGAACAGGACGCAATTGTGGTCTGTACCAACACGGGCTGCACTGGCCTGACCGCAGGGGAGACCGTAGTCGTCAAAGACAAGAACGAGGATCCAGCACGTACCACCGAGCGCGCCAGCACGGCGACGGCGGTTCCTGCCCCCCAGAGTCAGGCCGTGTCGGGCGACAAAATTTTCATCGCCAATGGACTACAGGCAATCTTTGAAGGCAATCCCCTCAGCGGTTCGGCCAGCAACACCAATGGCGCTGCCGTCGCCATCGTGGCAGACCTGCCCATGGTGAGTTACACCGGTTCCGACGGCACGCTATACAAAGCAGGGACCACCGGTGTCTCCAGCTTCAATACATCTGGCGATCCCTTCGCCGCAGACTATGTGGGCTGGGGCTATTGGGCGGTCGGCAGCAAAACGGCGGGCGCGAACACGACCAACCTGAGCGATACCCACTACGCACTGGCGCGACCAACACCCACGTTGTCCATGCCCAACACAGGCACTTTCGACTACAACCTGATAGGTGGCACAGCACCAACCGCACTTTCCAACGGCGTGCTTCAGGTAGGTACGCTCTCCAGCGCATCCATGACGGTGAATTTCAGCGGCGGATACACCTCTATCAACAGCATCACCATAAATACCGTCTTCAATGGCACAAGCTACAGCGGTAGCGGCTACGGCTCTGGAAGCGATGCAAGTTTTTCAACGTCTGGCTCCCTGATAGTCAACGGCATTTTCAGCGGTGCAGGAGCAGCCAAAGCCGCCCTCACCTACAAAATTACCGGTACCGCTATTGGTGACATCAAAGGTGCAGCCGGATTGGCCAAAGGTGCTGAAAGCGCCTATAGCCCCTAGGCCGGGCTTCCTGCCTGATCCCGGATCTGCTGCAAGGCTGCAGGATCTTCCATCGTCGTCAAGTCGCCAGGGTCCCGCCCCTCGCACACCGCCTGAATGGCGCGACGCAGGAGCTTGCCACTGCGCGTTTTCGGCAAGACACTCACAAAGCGCACACGTGCGGGGCGCCCGACCGCACCTATGGTCTGATCCACCACTTTCATGACCTCGCCTTCGAGCTTGAGGCGGGCAGCATCATCCACCAGCATGTTGGCATCTTTCACCACCGCAAAGGCCATGGCAACCTGGCCCTTCAGCGCATCGGCCACCCCCACCACCGCAACCTCCGAGATATTGGGATGGCTGGAAATGCTCTCCTCGATTTCACGCGTGCCCAGGCGGTGGCCCGCCACATTGATCACGTCATCGGTACGGCCCAGGATGAAGTAATAGCCATCCTTGTCGCGCACACCCCAGTCAAACGTGCTGTACACCAGCTTGCCGGGAATGCTGCTCCAGTAGGTTTTGACAAAACGTGCATCGTCTTGCCAGACGGTCTGCATGCAACCTGGTGGCAGTGGGCCTTCAATCGCCACCACGCCTTTTTGATCAGCCCCGGTCAGCTCCTCGCCCGTGTTTTCGTCCAGCAGCTTCACGTTGTAGCCATACATGGCTACGCCCGGGCTTCCAAACTTGCTTGCGGCTGTTTCCACGCCATTGGCAATGCTGAGAATCGGCCAGCCCGTCTCGGTCTGCCAATAGTTGTCGATGATGGGCTTGCCCAGCGCACTGCTAATCCACTGCGCGGTCGGCTCGTCCAACGGCTCGCCCGCCAAGAACAGGGCGCGAAGGCTGGACAGATCGTATTTGTGGAGCAGCGCCGGGTCCTGCTTCTTGAGCACCCGCACCGCCGTGGGCGCGCTGAACATCACCGTCACCTTGTACTTCTCCACCAGACTCCACCATACGCCGCCGTCCGGCCGGGTGGGCAGGCCCTCGTACATGATGGTGGCCATGCCAGCAATCAGCGGACCATAGATGATGTAGCTGTGCCCCACGACCCAGCCAATGTCGCTGGTCGAGAAATAGGTCTCCCCTGCGTTACCGCAGTAAATGTGCTTCATGCTGGCCGCCAGCGCCACGGCATAACCGCCGGTATCGCGCTGCACACCTTTGGGCTTGCCCGTGGTCCCGCTGGTGTAAAGCGTGTAGCTCGGGTGGGTGGCGTCTACCCATGTGCAAGGCACTTGCGTTTCCATGTGTTTTTGCCGCATGTCCGCCCACAAATGGTCGCGGCCAGCGACCCAATCCATAGCAGCGAGTGACCGATCTACCAAGAGCACCGCAGTTGGCTTGTGGCTGGACAGACGAATGGCCTCGTCCAGCAGCGGCTTGTACGCCACCACCTTGCCGCCGCGCGAGCCAGCATCGGCACTCACGATGACTGTGGGTGACGCATCTTCAATACGGGAGGCGAGCGAGCCCGAAGCAAAACCACCAAATACTACGGAGTGGATAGCACCAATGCGCGCACAGGCCAGCATGGCGAAAGCCGCTTCAGCCACCATGGGCATGTATATCAGCACCCGGTCGCCCTGGCGCACCCCTAAGGCCAGCAGGCTGGCCGCCATGCGCTGCACCTCGGCGTGCAGCTGCCGAAAGCTGTAGACCTGCTCGGTATTGGTTTCGGTAGAGACAGCGATCAGGGCCGCCTGGTCGGGCCGGCTGGCCAGATGGCGATCGACCGCGTTGTGGCACAGGTTGGTGGTGCCACCCACAAACCAGCGGGCAAAGGGCGGATTGCTGTAATCACACACCTGCTGGGGCGGGGTGTTCCAGTCGATCAGGGCCGATTGCTCAGCCCAAAAGCCATCGCGGTCATCGATGGAACGGCGGTGAAAGTCGGCGTAGCCTGTCATTGTGTGTCTCCGGTCGGGCCTATCAAAACTGAATTCATAATTATGGATAAGCAACTTGCTACAAGCTGACTTGCCCGAATTCTGTCCACCGACACCGGGACGCGGCGTGCCCACCGCGCCCAGAAAACACCCTCAAAGACCCAGACCGCGCTATTTGATCAGCGCTTGCATTTCCTTGAAGGCCGGATGTTCGGCCGAACGCAGCCATTCAAAGCCCACCATCTCGGTAGTCACGAGTTCGGCGCCCGCACCAGCAAGGCGGTCAAACGCAGCATCGCGGTTGCGCTCGGTACGGGAGGTGCAGGCATCCGTAACCACCCACACGTCAAATTCGTCTTCCAGCAAATTCAAGGCCGTTTGCAGCAGGCAAACATGGGCCTCACAGCCGGCAATCACCACCATGCCACGCTCAGAGGCCGCAGGTTTCTGCAGGTGTTTGGGCAGGCTACGGGCATTGCCCTGCACCGGCTTGGCCGGTGGACGCAGCCATTCGCCCAGCCCCTCTTCCACCGCACTGAACTGCATTTTGCTCAGCAAACGGGCATTCGCCGATTGCAGCGCCGGCGCCAACTCGGGCACCGTGGCGCCCAGACCACTGGGGTATTGTTCGGTGTAGAACACCGGCACCTCCAGCAGGGCCGCCCACTTCGCCAGGCGCACGGCATTGGCCACCACCGCGGCCTGCTCAAACATGGCCGGCATCAGGCGTACCTGATAGTCCACCAGCACCAGCTGGCTCTCTTCCAATTCAATCAACATCGCCACTCTCCTTGCGTTGCGTGTGAGCATAACCGCCAGCCAACGCCGTGCGGGCAAGCCTCAAGCAAACAGATCTACCTGTGCAAACCCCTCTGGGGCAAGTGCCTGGGCTGGCTGCTCTGGCGCCGCCACCAGACGCAACTGCACACTCTCTATATAAGAGGCCAATGCCTCTACCGCCAATGCGTTGGTGCCACTAAGCTTGCTAGGGTCGTGGATGAGCAGGACCCCCATGGCCATGGACAACAAAGCCATGGTTTCGCGCTGCAGCAGCATCGGGCTACAACCCAGCACTACCAAAGCCTGGGTCACTGGCGCCAGCGACGCCATGAGTGCCGTGGCCAGCTCTTCCCCCACACACCCTAGCCCGCGCCCGTCACTGGACAACACATGCAGCAGCAAATGCGCCTCAGCCGGATGCGCCAGAAAGTAGGCAAACCAGGCCTGAGCACGCGCGGCAAAGGCGCCTTCCGGTGCGCCCTTGGCTACCTTGGCGGACTGGGCAGCCGCCTGCGCCCGCGCCAAGCTGTCGGCCAGTACCGCTTCAAACAACGCCTGCTTACTCGGAAAGTAAGCGTACAGCGCACCTGCGGTGTAACCCGCCCGCTTGGCAATGTCGCGCACATTGGCGTTGGTCACGCCGCCGTCTGCCACCGCCTGGCGCACGGCACGTAGCACCAAGTCGCGCCGAGTTTGCGCCATAGCCTCTTGCCGGGATCGACGGGAATCATTCACAGAAGGAGAAGGCCCTGCTTTCAAACATGAGTCCATTATTGCAAACTCTGTTTGTCAAAAAACTTTTTGTTTTAATTATTAAACTTTGTTCAAATTTAATTACAAACAACTGCATACACTTTTGTATATTCAGTCCGAGTTGTTATAAATCAATCACTTAGAGAAGCAATTTGAGAAGTCACTTTGCTTGACAAGCAAGACCCCGCCCTCTACAGTGCGCCGCATGCGAAAAATCATCCTCACTTCCCTGCTCGCCGCCTGCGCATCTGTCCAGGCCAGCCCCCAAGGCACAGGTGATGAGATGGGGCACTTCATGAACGAACGTGGCCTGTTGTCGAGGATTGGTTCTGTGGGTGAAAAGGTGGAAGCCAGTGCCACGGAGTTGGTCATGAACTCCATGGCCTTTCTGGGCGTGCCTTACAAACGCGGTGGCAACAACGCAGACACCGGCTTCGACTGCAGCGGCTTCGTCCGCGCCATTTATGAGCAAACTGCTGGTTTGCTCTTGCCGCGACGCGCCGAGCAACAAGCTGCCGCCACCCAAAAAATCGACAAAACCGAACTCAAGCCCGGCGATCTGGTGTTCTTCAACACCATGCGCCGCGCCTTCAGCCACGTAGGCATCTATGTGGGCAACGGCAAGTTTATCCACTCACCCAAGCCCGGCGCAGAAGTGCGTGTCGAAGACATGGGCGTGAGCTACTGGGCCAAGCGCTTCGACGGCGCACGCCGCGTCAGCCCCGAAGACACCCAGCAGCAGGCCACCGCCCGCTGAACCTCACGGCGCACGCCGTTTCGCCCCAGCCAGACGCCCCTAGGGTCAACCCGCAGTCCGTTTGGAGCGGGCGCTCAAAACACAGCGCATGCGACAGACTCGGCGCTGCTTCGCCCCCACAATGCCGGCTGACACCCTGCACGCCTAACCCGGGCGTGCCTTCCTCGCACACCTCACCTTTGGAGCCCGCATGAGCCAAGCGATTCAAGATGCCGACCCGCAACGGATGGAAACCACCTTCGAGGCACAGCGGGCCACTGCCCTCGCCTGGCGCCGGTCCACCGCAGCGGAGCGCATTGAACGTTTGGAGCGGCTACGCACCAGCTTGCTGGCTCACAAAGAGGCCCTTTACGAAGCCTTTGCCGCCGACTTTCACAAACCCCGCTTCGAAGTGGACGGCACCGAACTCGTGCCCAGCCTGGACGAAATCCGCCACAACATCAGCCACCTGAAAGGCTGGATGCGCCCTACCCGCATCCGCGCCACCGAACTCACCATGGGCAACAGTGCCCATGTGCAGTACCAGCCCCGCGGCCGCTGCCTGATCATTGCGCCCTGGAATTACCCGCTGTACCTGATGCTCAGCCCGCTGGTGTCGGCCTTGGCGGCAGGCAATACCGCCATCCTCAAGCCCTCTGAGATGGCGCCGCGCGTGGCCCAGGTGCTGGCCAGCATCGTGGCCAAGGCCTTCCCTGCCCATGAAGTGGCCTTGTTTGAAGGGGCACTGGCCACCTCGCAGGCCCTGCTGGCCATGCCGTTTGACCATATCTTCTTTACCGGCTCACCCGCTGTGGGCAAGGTGGTCATGGCGGCTGCAGCCAAGAACCTGACCAGCGTGACCCTGGAGCTGGGCGGCAAGTCCCCCACCATCGTGGACGAGACCGCCGACCTGCAAAAGGCGGCTGAAACCATCCTGTGGGGCAAGTTCGTCAACGCCGGCCAGACCTGCGTGGCGCCCGACTACCTGTATGTGCACGCCTCGGTACGCGATGCATTTGTGGCCGCCTGCCAGGCCGTCATCAAGGCCCGCTATGGCGACAGCGCCCAGCGCCAGCGCAGCAACGCGGACTTCACCCACATCATCAACCAGCGCCACACCCAGCGCATCGAAGGCCTGCTCAAAGACGCCACGTCGCGCGGCGCACGGGTGCTGAGTGGCGGCGAGGTGGACACCGCCGGCAACTACATCGCCCCGACCCTGGTCGACAACGTGCCCATGGACTCCACCCTGATGCAGGAAGAAATCTTCGGTCCGGTGCTGCCCATCATCCCCTACACCGACTTACAGCAGGTGATTGCCTCCATCAATGCCGACCAAAAGCCGCTGGCCCTGTATATCTGGAGCAGCAACCAGAGCAACATCGACACCGTGCTCACCAACACCAGCTCCGGGGGCGCCTGTGTGAACCACTGCGTGCTGCACGTGGCCCACGGCAACCTGCCCTTCGGCGGGGTCAACAACTCCGGCATCGGCAGCTCGCACGGCATTTACGGCTTCAAGGCCTTCTCGCACGAGCGTGCTGTGCTCAAGGGCGGCTGGCTGCCCAGCATCCGCATGTTCTTCCCGCCCTACACACCGGGCCGCACCAAGCTGCTGAACTTCCTGGTGAGCTGGGTCAGCCGCTAAAGCGTTGGGGCTGCGCCGGGGTGGTATCGTGCGGCGATGAAAACACAGATAGACCACCTCGTCGTTGCAGCCCACACCCTGGAGCAGGGTGTGCAGTGGTGCGAAGCCACCCTCGGCATCACCCCGGAAGCCGGCGGTGAACACAGTCAGTTCGGCACCCACAACAAGCTCTTCAAGATCGCCACGCCCGCCCACCCGTTGGCGTATTTCGAGATCATTGCCATCAACCCCGGCGCCAAAGGCCCGGCCAACCCCCACGCCAAACGCTGGTTTGACCTGGACAACCCCGAGCTTCGTGCCGCAGTGGCCCAAGAGCCGCGACTGGTGCACTTTGTGGCCGGCACCGATGAACTGCAAGCCGCCCGCATTGCCCTCAAGAACATCGGCATCGACCGCGGCCCGGCCATGCCCGCCAGCCGCCACTCGCGCAAAGGCGTGCTGCACTGGCAAATTACCGTGCGTGAAGACGGCTACCGCCTCTTTGAAGGCTGCCTGCCCACGCTCATCCAATGGGGCAAGCCGGACGACGCCGAGCCCCTGCGCCTGCACCCACGCAACAGCCTGCCGCGCAGCCGCGTCAGCCTGGACAGCATCGCGGTGAGCCACCCAAGCGCGGCCAAGCTGCAAGCCGCTTACGCGGCCATCGGTCTGGAAGGCGTGGCCATTACCGAAGGCCCGGCCAACCTGAGCGCCACGCTCAAGACGCCCAAGGGCCTGGTCACGCTGCAAAGCATGGGCCTTTAACCTGCGGGTGTTGACGGAGATTTGCTCTTCTTTTGATAGCTGCTTGCGCACACTCCACGAGCGCTAGCAGCCATTTTGACCATGAACCGCAAGCGCACACCGCATTTGCCTGCCAACCCCAGCCCCCCGGAGCCCGACGCGGATGGCCCCGTCATCGGCGAGTTCCGCCCCCGCATCACGCTGATGACGCTGGGCCGGGGCGAAGGCCTGCTGGGGCTCAAGCCCCAAGGCAAGTTGGGCCCACGCGGCGACAGCGTGACGCTGGCGCAGTTCGACTGGACGTACCGCACCCCGGCCGGCGACCGCTGGGAGACGCCCGCCCCCAGCTCCATCCTCAACAGCCGCCCGGCGGAGTTTGAAGACCTGTTCGACACCGGCGGCCCGCTGGTACGCCTGCAGCGCAACCTGGTGGCCGAGGCCGACGCCATGGACGCGGTGTGGGACATGGGCTTTATGCCGCTGGCCGACGCCACCCTCCAGTGGCGCAGCCAGAAGCAGCGCCCGCATCTGGGCAGCGTGTGGACACTGCCGCAGGAAGACCACTTTGGCGACTTCTGGGGCGACCAGGTGCCTCAGCTGCAGGCCAAAGGCTGGACGGTGGTGGTGCAACCCGGTTTTGCGCACGAGAGCGTGCCCGTGGAGCGCTGGAAGCTCATCCTCAGCCCCGACACCGGCGAGGTGCTGGGCAAAGAGCTGGACAGCCCCTTGGCCAAACCCGCACGCGGCGTCGAAAAGCTGGCCCTGCTCGGGCGCGAGGGTGAATGGCTGCTGAGCTTGGGCATTGAGATTGACGGCGAGACGCTGGACCTCGCCCCCATGCTGGCCAACCTCATCAAGCGCGACCCGCGCTGGCTGGTCCGCAACTACCTCGACACGCTGGACGACCTGGCCACCGTGTCGCTGCGCGCACCAGGTGGCAAGCGCATCGACGCCGAAGCGGGCCCGCTCAAAGCCATCGTGGGCGCCATGGTGGACTTGCTCACCGACCCGCAACGCATGGCGACCAAGGGCCCCATCCAGCTTGGCGCATGGGAAGCCCGCCGCATCAACACCCTGCGCGCCAGCTTGCTGGACGCCTCGCGCGTAGGCGCACACCAAGGCTGGCAGTTGGAAGGCGATGTGGGCCTGGCCGCGCTGGCCCAACGCCTGCACACCATAGGCCAGCCCCAGCCGGTAGCTGCGCCTACCGGTTTGCAGGTACAACTGCGCCCCTACCAACTCGAAGGCCTGGCTTGGCTGCAATACCTGCGCGCACAACACTTGGGCGGCATCTTGGCCGACGACATGGGCTTGGGCAAAACCGCCCAAGCGCTGGCCCATGTGCTGCTGGAGAAACAGGCTGGCAGGCTGGACCGCCCGGTGCTGGTCGTGCTGCCCACCTCGCTGCTGTTCAACTGGCAGGCCGAGGCCCGCCGCATGGCGCCGGATTTGCGGGTGCTGAACTTGCACGGCCCGGACCGCGCCGCGCTGTTTGCAGCCATGCCCGCGCACGACCTGGTGCTCACCACCTACCCGCTGTTGTGGCGCGACATCGAGGCGCTGGCCGCGCAGCCTTTTCATCTGGTCATTCTGGATGAGGCGCAAATGGTCAAAAACGCGGCCAGCCGCAGCGCCCGCGCCCTGCGCCAGTTGCATAGCCGCCACCGCCTGTGCCTGACCGGCACGCCGCTGGAAAACCACCTGGGCGAACTCTGGGCCCAGTTCGACTGGCTGATGCCCGGCTTTCTGGGCGATCAGCGCAGCTTTGCCGCCCGCTGGCGCAAGCCGATTGAAGAAAACGGCGAAACGGTGCGCGCCGCCCTGCTCGCCCAGCGCGTGCGCCCCTTCATCCTGCGCCGCCGCAAGCAAGACGTGGCCACCGAGCTGCCACCGCGCACCGAAGTCATCCAGCGCGTGCAACTGCAGGGCCGCCAGCGCGAGCTGTACGAGAGCGTGCGCGTTGCCGCCGACAAACAAGTGCGCCGCGTGCTGCAACGCCAGAACTTTGCCGGGGCACAGATCAGCATCCTCGATGCCCTGCTCAAGCTGCGGCAGGTGTGTTGCGATCCCTATTTGGTGAAAGGCAGCGACATCGCGCCCGACATGGAACGCGCCAAACTGCATGCGCTCACGGACCTATTGGTCCCGCTGGTCGATGAAGGCCGCCGCGTGCTGGTGTTCTCGCAGTTTACCGAGCTGCTGGAGCTGATTGCGGATACCTTCTCCGCCCTGCGTCTGCCGTTTTTGAGCCTGACCGGCAACACCTCACCGGGCCAACGCGGCAAGGTCGTGCAGCGTTTTCAAAACCTAGAGGTGCCGGTGCTGCTGGTCAGCCTCAAAGCCGGTGGCGTGGGCCTGAACCTCACCGCCGCCGATACCGTCATCCACATGGACCCGTGGTGGAACCCGGCGGTGGAAGACCAGGCCACCGCCCGCGCCCACCGCATCGGCCAGGACCAGCCAGTGTTCGTCTACAAGCTGGTGGTCGAAGGCAGCATCGAAGAACGCATGCTGGAACTGCAGGCCCGCAAACTCGCCCTGTCCGACAGCGTGCTCGGCCATGACACCGAGGGTGCCGCCAAGTTTGACGAAGCAGATTTGAAGGCCCTGTTGGCGCCGCTAGGCGCGCTCATGGAGCAAGGCCAAAGGCCGGAAGAAGCCGCACGGCGCTGGGGGCGGACGGGGAGCCGGGTGGAAGGGGTTTAGGTATTAAATCGGCCTCTAGCCCTCATGGAATGTGCGCAAGCAGCTACCAAATCAATAGCATATTCATCTCTGCAAGCGCATATTTACAACTTGAGCAGCTTGTGCCGGTCCAGCCAGACTTTGCGCACAAAGGGGTCGGCCACGGTGTAAACGCCGTGGCCCGGGCGGGCAATGAGGTTGGCGCTGATCATGCGGTCGGCCAGGTTTTGCACTTGCGGGGGTAGCACTTGCGAGCCGGTGCGCTCGGCATACGCGGCCAGCGCTTCTTCACCAAACAAACCCGACACACCGGACTCACTACCCTCGGCAATGCGCGCAAAAATGGCTTGGCCCAGTTCGCCGAATTCTTCAATCGCACGCAGCTCCACGTCCGCCGCCACCGAGGCCAGCGTGGCGCAGATGATGGGAAACGCTTGGTCAGCAGGAGTGGACGAAGAGGCGGAGCCAGTTTGCAGTTGCACCAGTGCT
Organism: Rhodoferax sp. TH121; assembly: GCF_002251855.1. GTDB lineage: Bacteria > Pseudomonadota > Gammaproteobacteria > Burkholderiales > Burkholderiaceae_C > Allorhodoferax. The sequence goes on along the minus strand of NZ_NOXW01000020.1, from coordinate 681,803 downwards.
TTCAACAATTCCTCAGGCCGGTGACCCATGAGCTGAAACCCCGCCCAAGCCACCGCCACGCTGGGCAGCACCACACCGGGCGTGGTGGCGATGGCGTCCAGCTGCCATTGCACAAAGTCTTGCTCCAACACTTGGTACGCCGTGGTGAGCGCACCGGTGAACGGCTGTGCGCGGCGGGTCGCCATGTCGGTGATCAGCGATTTGTGTGATCCGGTGCCCAAAAACAAGAAATGCCCAGGCGTGCCGGGCTGGGAGTTCACCGCATCGCGCGCTGCTTTAAGGGCGTGCAGGAGGCTGTTGCCGTCTTCGCTGCCTAGCGCTTGCTGCACCTCGTCCACGATGAGCACCACATTCACTTGCGCCTTGGCCACCAGCTCGGCAAACGCTTGGGCCAGCGTGGTGCCGCTGGTGGTGCCCAGGCTATCGAGCTGAAACCCGAAGCTAAAGCCCGCAGCGCCCAGGTTGAGCCCTTTGAACCGCTGCAGCAGCCCGGAGCCGGGGGTTTGCAGCTGTAGCAAGGTATTGCGCACGGCTTCCAACACCAAGGCGGCAGGACTTTTGCTGCGGTCGGCCCATAGGTCTACATAAATGACCAGCGCTCCCAAAGCCTCTAGCGCGGGCACGAGGTCACGGCGCAAGAAAGTGGTTTTGCCTACCCGGCGGATGCCGGATAAAAAGACACCCGAGCGAACGTTCATGTGCAAGGGTGAGGGTTGGAGCAGCTGCTGCGCCATCTGCTCAGCGTAGGTCTTGCGGTGGAAGATCTGGTCGGAGGTGTTCATATTTAGGCGCTTTTAGCTAATTCCGATAATTATCAGTTTCATATAAATTGGTGTAAAGCCCAATATGACTGCTGTTTTATAGTTCCTCTCCATGCCCAACAGCCCCAGCACCGCCCCCATCCCCCTGCAAGCCGAACCCGGCCACCTGATACGGCGGGCGCACCAATTGGCGGTGGGCACCTTTGCCAAGACGCATGGCAAGCAGATCACGCCGGTGCAGTACGCCATTCTTCGTGCCCTGCAGGACACCCCGGGCATCGACCAGGTGACGCTGGCGGACCGGGTGGCGCTGGACACCTCCACCACCGCCGACATCGCCGCGCGGCTGGATACCAAGGGCTGGATCGTGCGGGAACTGCTGCCCCGGCGCCAACGCGCGCTGCGCCTCACGCCGTTGGGCGAGGCGGTGCTGGCCGAAATGTTGCCACGCGTGCAGCCCATGTATGCCCAGTTGCTGGACGCGCTGGAGCCCGCCGAGCGGGACGAGTTTTTGCGCCTGCTGCGCAAGTTTGTGCACCTCAATACGACGGCGGCCGACACCCCGGCTGAGAGCACCGACTGAACCCTGGCAAGGGAAAACCCTCATCCGTACCCCCTAGCCGGGGATTTGACTTGTGTCTATGATTTGCGTCATTCAGCATACTGAATGAAATACTATTAAAGGAGCCGCGCCATGTTCCCTCTCAACACCTGGTACGTTGCCGCCCGCAGCGAAGAGGTCCCAACCGACCGCCCCATGTGCCGCCGTATCTGCGATCTGCCCATGGCCCTGTTCCGCAACAGCGCAGGCGTTGTTGCGGCGGTGGAGGACTTTTGCCCGCACCGCGGCGCCCCACTTTCGCTGGGCAAGGTAGTGGGTGACACCCTGGTCTGCGGCTACCACGGCCTGGCCATGGGCTGCGATGGCAAAACCGTGTCCATGCCCTGCCAGCGTACGCGTGGCTTCCCTGCCATCCGCAGCTTTCCTATCCACGAGGAACACGGCTTCGTCTGGGTCTGGCCCGGAGACGCAACCAAGGCCAATGTGGCCGACATCCCGAAATTTGAATGGCTGGGCAACCCGCAGTTCGGCTATGGCGGCGGGCTCTACCAGATCGCCTGCGACTACCGCCTGATGATCGACAACCTGATGGATCTGACGCACGAAACCTATGTGCACAGCACCAGCATCGGCCAGAAGGAAATTGACGAGGTGCCCTGCCAGACGCGCGTGGACGGCGACCATGTGATCACCGAGCGCTTCATGGAAGGCATTGAGGCGCCGCCGTTCTGGAAGATGGCGCTGCGCATGAACGGCCTGCCTGACGACCAGTTGGTGGACCGCTGGCAGATTTGCCACTTCACGCCGCCCAGCCACATCATGATCGAAGTGGGCGTGGCGCTGCATGGCCATGGCGGCTACAAGGCGCCGGACGAGTTCAAGGCCGCCAGCTGGGTGGTGGACTTCATCACCCCCGAAACAGACACGTCCATCCACTACTTCTGGGGCATGGCGCGCAAGTTCAAGCCGCAGGACGCGGCGCTGACTGCGCAAATCCGTGAAGGCCAGGGCAAGATCTTTGCCGAAGACCAGGAGATGCTGGAGCGCCAGCAACACAACCTGCTGGCCTACCCGGACCGCAAGCTGCTGATGCTGAACATTGACGCCGGTGGCGTGCAGTCGCGCAAAGTGATTGAGCGCATCGTGGCGGCCGAGCGCAATCCGGTAGCGGCAGCATGAGTACCCACCCCACCCTGCAGGTGCGCGTGGCGCGCAAGCGCACCGAGGCGCAAGACATCTGCAGCCTGGAGCTGGTAGCGCTGGATGGCGGTGCCCTGCCCGCCTTCACGGCCGGCGCGCATATTGACGTACACCTACCCAATGGCCTGCAGCGCCAATACTCGCTGTGCAACGCGCCAAGTGAAACGCACCGCTATGTGATTGGCGTGCTGCGCGATGCGGCGTCGCGCGGTGGCTCGGCCGCAGTGCACGACCTGGTAGCCGAGGGCAGCACGCTGACCATCAGCACGCCGCGCAACCTGTTTGCGCTGGAGGCTGCGGCGCCGCACCACCTGCTGCTGGCCGGTGGCATTGGCATCACCCCCATGCTGGCCATGGCCGAGCACTTGGCCGCCACGGACCAATCCTTCGCACTGCACCACTGCAACCGCAGCCGCGCGCGCACGGCGTTTGTGGAGCGGCTGAGCGCAGCGCCGTTTGCCGCCCACAGCCACCATCACTTTGACGACGGCGATGCCGCGCAAAAGCTGGACATTGCCGCCACGCTGGCCAGCGCGCCAGCCGGCACGCACCTGTATGTGTGCGGCCCGCAGGGCTTTATGGACGCCGTGCTGAACGCCGGCCGCGCTGCCGGCTGGCCCGAAGAGCGTTTGCACCGCGAATACTTTGGCGCCGCCCCGGTGGACCATAGCAAGGACGGCAGCTTTGAGCTGGAGATTGCCAGCACGGGCAAGGTGATCAAGGTGCTGCCCGACCAAACCGCGCTGGCGGCGCTGCATGCCGCCGGCATTGACATTCCCATGTCCTGCGAACAGGGCGTGTGCGGCACCTGCCTCACGCGCATCAAGGCCGGTACGCCGGACCACCGCGACCAGTACCTGGAGCCCGACGAGCAGGCTGCGAACGACCAGTTCTTGCCCTGCTGCTCGCGCGCCAGCAGTGCGCGGCTGGTGCTGGATTTATAGTCAAATTGGCACCTAGCCCTCATAGGAACTGCGCGAACAGCTCCTAACTTGATAGCACAAACCGCCTTCTTGGCGGTTTTTTTACGCCTGCAGCACACGCTGTCGGGAAAACCCTAGAACGCCTGTGGCCGGATTCATCCCACAATCCGGCCAACTGGTCAGACCAATTTACCTTTTAGCCAAATCCCCCGCATGCCCTTCCAGCCCATAGAGCCACGCCGGCTGTACCGCCAGATTGCCGATCAGCTGCGCCAATTGATCCAGAGCGGTGAATTTGCGGTAGGCAGCAAACTGCCGGCCGAGCGCGACTTAGCCACCAAGATGGGCGTGTCCCGCCCTTCCGTGCGTGAGGCGCTGATTGCGCTGGAAGTGGAAGGCTTGATCGAAGTGCGCATGGGCTCCGGCATCGTGGTGGTGGGCCGTGAGAGCGTGCGTATGCTGGACAACACCCCCGGTCCGCTGGAAATCATTCGCGCGCGCCAGCTGATCGAATGTGAGCTGGCCGCTCTGGCCGCCAAAAGCACAGACCCCACGCTGGTGCCTGACCTGCTGGAAACCCTGCGCGACATGGAAGCCGACATTGCGGCGCGCACATTGCCCATCCGTGGCGACCGGGCCTTTCACATTCGCATTGCGCAGGCCAGCGACAACAGCGCCTTGCAAGCGGTGGTGACCCAGCTGTTTGACGAGCGCAATGGCCCGCTGTTCACCACCCTGGGCGGCCACTTTGAGCGCGAAGCCACCTGGAAGGAGGCGGTGGACGAGCACCGCGCCGTGGTGCGAGCCATTGCCGCCCACGACTCCGACATGGCCCGCGCCGCCATGAGTGGCCACCTGGACAAATCGCACCAACGTTTCTCGGCCGGCTGGACCACGCCCGCCGAAGCCTAACCCCACCGGACACCACCATGAGCCTTGCCTGCACCCTCAACGGCCCGCTGAACCTGAGCATCGAGCAACTCAGCACCCAGGAGCCAGGCCCCGGCCAGGTGCGCCTGCGCTTGGGCGCTGGTGGCATCTGCGGGTCGGACCTGCACTACTACCAGCACGGCCGTGCCGGCATCTTCGCCATCCGCGCGCCCTTTGTGCCCGGGCACGAAGCGTCGGGTGTGGTGGACGCAGTGGGCGAAGGCGTGACGAAGGTGAAAGCGGGCCAGAAAGTGGCTGTGAACCCGGCCCACCCCTGCGGCGTGTGCCCTGCCTGCCGCGCAGGGCGCAGCAACCTGTGCGAGAAGATGGTTTTTTTGGGCAGTGCGGCCATCTTCCCGCACATCCCCGGCTTCTTCCGCGAGCACTTTGTGATGAATGAAGCCCAGCTCACCGGCATCGACGAGGACGTGAGCCTGGGTGAGATTGCCTGCGCCGAGCCGCTGTCGGTCGGCCTGCACGCGGTGCGCCGCGCGGGTGAAGTGCTGGGCGCTACCGTGCTGGTGACCGGGGCTGGCACCATTGGCTGCATGTCGGTGATTGCCGCGCGCCTGGCCGGTGCCGGCCGCGTGATTGCCTGCGACCCCAGCGAGCGGGCGCGCGAGATGGCCTTGACCGTGGGCGCTGACGAAGCTTTGCCCGATGCCTCCACATGGAAGGGCTGCGTCGATGTAGCACTGGAAGCCGCCGGCCACCCGGCTGCGCTGGCCAGTTGCCTGGCTGCGGTGCGCCGTGGCGGGCGGGTGGTGCAGGTGGGTACGCTGCCCGCAGAAATTCCTTTTCCGGCCAACGACATCATGTCGCGCGAGCTGGACTACGTGGGCGCTTTCCGCGCCGACATTGAATTTGACTGGGCCGTGCAGGCCATTCGCAGCCGGCGGGCTGATGTGCGCCCGCTCATCAGCGCCCAGTTGCCGATCAGCCAATCGAAAGCGGCCTTCGATTTGGCTTTGGACAGAGGCCGCAGTACCAAGGTGCAGCTCGTTCCCGGTTAGACCCCGGTAACGACCCGGCTGCACACCATTCACAACAAGAGGAGACAAAGAGCATGACATTCAAACGCATTTCACTGGCCCTGGCTGCAAGCCTGGTGGTCGCCGCCCCCGCATTCGCACAGACCAAGCTCAAATGGGCCCACGTCTACGAGCCGGGCGAGCCCTTCCATACCGCCTCCGTCTGGGCTGCGCAAGAGATCCAGAAGCGCACCAACGGGCGCTACCAGATTGATGTGTATCCTGCCTCGCAGTTGGGCAAAGAAAACGACATCAACCAGGGCCTGAGCCTGGGCACGGTGGACATCATCATTTCGGGCTCCAGCTTTGCGGCCAAGGCCTTCCCCCGCATCGGTGTCACCTACTACCCCTACACCTTCCGCAACGTGGACCACCTGCTGGCCTACACCAAGAGCGACATCTACAAAGAGCTGACTGCCGGTTACGAGCAAAAGAGCGGCAATGAAATCATTGCCACCACCTACTACGGCACCCGCCACACCACCAGCAACAAGCCGATTGCCAAGTGCGCAGACATGAAGGGCCTGAAGATGCGCGTGCCTGACGTGCCCGCCTACCTGGCGATGCCGCGTGCCTGCGGTGCCAACACCTCGCCGATTGCGTTTGCCGAGGTCTACCTCGCCCTGCAAAACGGCACCGTGGAAGCGCAGGAAAACCCGCTGCCCACCATCGAAGCCAAGAAGTTCTATGAAGTGCAAAAGCACATCGTGCTGACCGGTCACATCGTGGACCACCTGAACACCGTGGTGGCCGGCGGCCTGTGGAAAAAGCTCTCGGAGGCTGACAAGAAGATCTTTACCGATGTGGCCCTCGAAGCCGCTGCCAAGGCCTCCAAGGAAGTGGCTGCGCGTGAAGGCGAGCTGGCTGCCATCTTCCGCAGCAAGGGCGTGAGCGTGACCGATGTGAACACCGGCGAGTTCCGCGACACGGTGCTCAAGAACGTGGCGTTTGAGCAGTTCGGCTACCAGAAGGCTGACTGGGACCGCATCCAGGCCATCAAGTAAGGCGACACGACATGACGCTTCACAGCTCTCTGCCCTTGTCGGGCGGCGCAGCCGAATCACGTCCCGTCGAGACCAGCGCGGAAGCGCTGGTCGCCAGCTTCGCAGAGGCCGACCAGCACACGGTCGACCTCTCGGGCTACGGCGTCGAGGACTGGATTTGCCTGGGCTTTTTCTGGACCATGGCCGGCCTGGTGTTTCTGCAGTTTTTCACCCGCTATGTGCTGAACGACTCGTTTGCCTGGACCGAAGAACTCGCCGTGTACTGCCTGATGCCGGTGGTGTTCATTGGGGCGTCCATGTGTGTGCGCCGGGTGCGGCACATCCAGGTCAACCTGATTTACCGCTACCTGCCGGTACCTGCAGGTCGGGCGCTCTCCACCGCCGTGGATATTGCGGCACTCGCCTTCTACAGCTACGCTGCCTGGCTGGTGGCGCGTTATGCGCTGGCCGTGGACAACGAGCCCATGACCACCATCAACTGGAACAAGAGCCATGTGTACTGGCTGGCCTTTGCAGGCTTTGCACTGATGAGCGTGCGTGCCCTGCAGGTGGGCATAGAGAACTGGCGCCGCGGTTTTTCCGCGCTGCAAAACCCGGGCTTCTTTGACGGCTCGGACGACTGAACGGACCCACCCATGCTGATACTCATTTTTTCTTTTCTGGGCCTGATGCTCTGCGGCCTGCCGGTGGCGGTAGCCATGGCGGGCGGCTCGCTGGTCTATATCTTGGTTTCCGGCACCGTGCCCGACATCGTGCTGGCCCAGCGCATGATTGCGGGCATTGAATCCTTCCCGCTGCTGGCCGTACCCTTCTTCATTCTCGCGGGCAACCTGATGAACATTGCGGGCATCACCAGTCGCATTTACAACTTTGCCGTGGCCCTGGTGGGCTGGATGCGGGGTGGCTTGGGGCAGGTCAACATCATCGGTTCGGTGATTTTCTCGGGCATGTCGGGCACCGCCATTGCAGACGCCGCAGGCCTGGGCTCCATCGAGATCAAGGCCATGAAAGAGCATGGCTACAGCACCGAATTTGCGGTGGGGGTGACCGCAGCGTCAGCAACGCTGGGCCCCATCATTCCGCCCTCTCTGCCCTTTGTGATCTACGGCATGATGGCCAACGTGTCCATCGGCGCCCTGTTTGTGGCGGGCATCCTGCCCGGCCTGTTCATGACCGGACTGATGATGGCTACCGTGGCCTACTTCGCCCACCGCAACGGCTGGGGTGGCGATGTGGCGTTCCACTGGGGTCGCCTGGGGGGCGCCACCCTGGAAATTCTGGTGGTGCTGGCCTTCCCGATGGCCGTATGGCTGGCAGTCAAGGCCGGGGCCTCAGTGAACATGGCAGCAGGCGCCGCGTTTGTGGCGCTGCTGGTGCTGGATTGGCGTTACAACTTCTCCGCCGTGCTGGCCCTGATGGCACCTGTCATCTTGATTGGCGGCATGACCATGGGCTGGTTCACCCCCACCGAAGCCGCAGTGGCCGCGGTGATCTGGGCGCTGTTCCTGGGCCTGGTGCGCTACCGCTCCATGACCATCCGCACGTTGGCACAGGCCACCTTTGAGACCATTGAAACCACGGCCTCGGTCTTGTTCATCGTCACTGCCGCATCCATCTTTGCCTGGTTGCTCACCACCACACAAGCGGCCCAAGCCTTGGCGGACTGGATTCTGTCCATCACCAGCAACAAGTGGGTGTTCCTGCTGCTGGCCAACCTGCTGATTCTGTTTGTAGGTTGTTTCATTGACACGATTGCCGCCATCACCATCCTGGTGCCCATCCTGCTGCCCATCGTGCTCAAGCTGGGTATTGACCCCATCCAGTTCGGCCTGATCATGACGCTGAACCTGATGATCGGCCTGCTGCACCCGCCGCTGGGCATGGTGCTGTTTGTGCTGGCACGCATCTCCAAGCTGTCGGTGGAGCGCACCACCATGGCCATCCTGCCGTGGCTGATTCCGCTGATGCTGGCGCTGGTGGCCATCACGTACATCCCGGCGCTCACCCTGTGGCTGCCGCAGCAGATGGGGCTGACCAAGTGAACCCGATCATCCGCATCCACCCGCAGGACGATGTGGTGATTGCCCGGCAGCAACTGCTGGGCGGCACCCGCATCGAATCGGAAGGCATCACCATCTCCGGCCTGATTCCACCGGGTCACAAGGTGGCAGTGCGCGCCATCGCAGCGGGCGAGCCGGTGCGGCGCTACAACCAGATCATTGGCACCGCTACGCAGCCCATCGCCGCCGGCCAACATGTGCACACCCACAACCTGGCCTTCAGCCGCTTTGACCGCGGCCACACCGTGGGTGGCGATGTGCGACCCGTGGCCTATGTGGACAAGCCCGCTACCTTTGACGGTATCAAGCGCCCGGATGGCCGCGTGGCTACCCGCAACTACATCGGCGTGCTGACCAGCGTGAACTGCTCGGCCACTGTGGCGCGCGCCATTGCAGACCATTTCCGCCGCGACATCCACCCCGAAGCGCTGGCCGCATTCCCGAATGTGGATGGCATCGTGGCACTGACCCACGGTGCCGGTTGCGCCACCGACAGCGAGGGCGAAGGCCTGCAGGTGCTGCGCCGCACGCTGGCCGGTTACGCCCGCCACGCCAACTTTGCCGCCGTCATCGTGGTGGGCCTGGGCTGCGAGACCAACCAGATCCAGGGCCTGCTGGCACAAGAAGGCTTGCGCGAAGGGGCCAAGCTGGTGACCTTCAGCATCCAGGACACCGGTGGTACGGCCAAAAGCGTGGCGCGCGGTATCGAGGTGGTGAAGCAATTGCTGCCCGAGGCCAACGCGGTAAAGCGTGAGCCCGTGCCTGCCAGCCACCTCATCGTCGGCCTGCAATGCGGCGGCTCGGACGGCTATTCGGGCATCAGCGCCAACCCCGGCCTGGGCGCAGCGGTGGACTTGGTGGTGCGCCATGGCGGTACCGCCGTGCTGTCTGAAACCCCTGAGATCTATGGCGGCGAACACCTGCTGTTGCAACGCGCCGTGTCGCAAGCCGTGGCCGACAAACTGGAGGCTCGATTGCAGTGGTGGACCGACTACTGCGCCCGCCATCACGCGGAGATGGACAACAACCCGTCTGCGGGCAACAAGGCTGGGGGCCTGACCACCATCCTCGAAAAATCGCTGGGCGCTATTGCCAAGGGTGGCACCACGCCCATGGTGGACGTGTACGAATACGCGCAGCCCATCAGCGCCAAAGGCTTCGTCTACATGGACACACCGGGCTATGACCCGGTATCGGCCACCGGCCAGGTGGCCGGTGGCGCCAACCTCATTTGCTTCACCACCGGGCGTGGCTCGGCCTACGGCTGCGCCCCCTCACCGTCCCTCAAGCTGGCCACCAACAACGCGCTGTGGGCCAAGCAGGAGGAGGACATGGACATCAACTGCGGCACCGTGATCGACGGCAGCGAGAGCGTGGAGCAGTTGGGAGAGCGCATTTTTCAGGAGATGCTGGCCGCCGCCTCTGGCCGCAAAACCAAGAGCGAGCTGCATGGCTACGGCCAGAACGAATTTGTACCCTGGGCGCTGGGCGCGGTGATGTAACGCTATGCGCAATACGACCATTCAAGAACTTCGCTTTTTTGAGGCGACCTCCACCCTGTCGCAGCCCATTGCCGATGCGACGCACCAGATTCCAGCCATTGAATTCATCGTGGCGGAAATCGTGCTGGCCAACGGCGTGCGGGGCCAGGGCTACCTGCTGGCCTTCCATTACTCCCGCGAAGCCATTCGGGGCGCACTGCGCGACATCGCGCCGCTGGTGCACGGATTCGATGCGGCGGCTACCGGTGAATTTATTGCGCAGGCTGAACGAGGCCACGAGTATTTTGGCCACGAAGGCGTGCAGCGCTGGGCCGTGGGCCTGATCAACATTGCCATGTGGGACGCTTGGGCCCGCAGCCTGGACGCGCCCATGCACCGGCTCTTGGGCCAAACGCGCCGCAGTGTGCCGGTGTATGGCTCGGGCGGCTGGCTGTCCTATAGCGACGCGGAGTTGGTGGACGAAGTGCGCGGCTATGTGGGCCGGGGCTTTGATGCCGTCAAGATCAAAGTGGGCTCGCCCGACGTGCGCCGCGACATGGAGCGCCTGCGCCTGGTGCGCGATGCCGTGGGCCCGCAGGTGCGCGTCATGATGGACGCCAACCAAGGCTGCGACTTGGCCGGAGCCCTGGCCTTGTCGCGCGCGGCCATGCCGCTGGGCATCACCTGGTTCGAAGAGCCGCTGCACCACTACGACGTTGCGGGCTACGCCACGCTGCGCCGCCAGTGCGGCATGAGCTTGGCCATGGGTGAGCGGGAATACGACACCCGCACCCTGCAAGCCCTGATTGCGGCGGACGGCATCGACCTTTGGCAGCCCGACTTGCTGCGCATAGGCAGTGTGGAGGCGTGGCGTGCATCTGCCGCGCTGGCGCAGGCCCACCACCTGCCCGTACTCCCCCACTACTACCGCGACTACGACGTGCCCCTTTTGTGCAGCATCCCCAACGGTCTGGCTGCCGAGAGCTTTGACTGGATCGACGCACTCATCGACACCCCCTTGTCCATTGAAAACGGGCTGGCTCTGCCGCGCGAAGGCGCTGGCTGGGGCTTCCGATTCAAGGAATCGACACTGAAAGAAATCACACCATGAAAATCACTTCCGCCAAAGTCATCGTCTGCGCACCGAGTCGCAACTTTGTCACCCTCAAAATCGAAACCGACGAGGGCCTGACCGGCATCGGCGACGCCACCCTCAATGGCCGCGAGCTGGCCGTGGCCAGCTACCTGACGGAGCACGTCATTCCCTGCCTGATTGGCCGCGACCCGCAGCAGATTGAAGACATCTGGCAGTACCTTTACAAAGGCGCCTACTGGCGCCGCGGCCCGGTCACCATGAGTGCAATCGCCGGCGTGGATACCGCCCTGTGGGACATCAAGGCCAAGGCCGCCAACATGCCGCTGTACCAGTTGCTGGGCGGCAAGAGCCGCACCGGCGTCATGGTCTACGGCCACGCCAACGGCAAAGACATCAGCCAAACCGTGGAAGAAGTGCTGCGCTACAAGGAGATGGGCTACAAGGCCATCCGCGCCCAAAGCGGCGTGCCCGGCCTTGAAAAGGTGTACGGCGTAGGCCGCGGCACCATGTTCTACGAACCTGCCGATGCCGACCTGCCCAGCGAACACGACTGGTCTACCGAAAAGTACCTGCGCCACACGCCCGAGCTGTTTGACAAGGTACGCGCTGCCGTGGGCCCGGAGATTCACCTGCTGCACGATGTGCACCATCGCCTCACCCCGATCGAAGCAGGCCGACTGGGCAAAGACCTGGAGCCCTACCGCCTGTTCTGGATGGAAGACGCCACCCCCGCCGAGAACCAGGAAGCCTTCCGCCTGATCCGCCAGCACACCACCACGCCGCTGGCCGTGGGCGAGATTTTCAACACCATCTGGGACTGCAAGGACCTGATCGAGAACCAGCTGATCGACTACATCCGCACTACCGTGGTCCATGCAGGCGGCATCACCCACCTGCGCCGTATTGCGGATTTGGCCGCGCTTTACCAAGTGCGCACCGGTTCGCACGGCGCCACTGATCTGTCGCCCGTGTGCATGGGCGCTGCGCTGAACTTCGACCTGTGGGTGCCCAACTTCGGCATTCAGGAGTACATGCGCCATACCGACGTGACTGACGCCGTGTTTCCCCATGCCTACAGCTTCAAGGATGGCTTCATGCACCCTGGCGAGGCGCCCGGCCATGGCGTGACCATCGATGAAGCGCTCGCCGCCAAGTACCCCTACCAACGTGCCTACCTGCCGGTCAACCGCCTGCAACACGACGGCACGCTGACCAACTGGTGATACTGAATATGAACCGATTGAATGACGCCACGGTCACGACCCTGCCCGCCGCCGTGGCCCGCCCGGCTTACGACCGCCGGGCGCTGAAAACCGGCATCGTGCATCTGGGCATAGGCGCTTTTATGCGCGCCCACATGGCGGCGGCCACGGAGGCTGCCATTGCTGCTGGGGATTTGCGCTGGGGTATCACCGGTGTGTCGTTGCGCCAGCCCGACACGCGCGATGCGCTGGCGGCGCAAGACGGTCTCTATACCTTGGCGATTCGGGATGCGGACGACCAGGGCCAACCACGCCAACGTTTGCACGTCATAGGTGCCGTACGCAAGCTGCTGGTAGCGCCTGAAAACCCGCAAGCCGTGCTGGATGCCATCGCTGCCGCAGACACCCGCATTGTCAGCCTGACGGTGACCGAAAAAGGCTACTGCCACGACCCGGCCACCGGCACCCTGCGACTGGACCATCCGGACATCGTGTTCGATCTGGCGCACCCCCACGCCCCCCGCTCGGCCATCGGGATCCTGGTGTATGGCTTGCAACAGCGCTACGCCCTGGGCAAGCCCCCGATCACGCTGATGTCGCTGGACAACCTGCCCGCCAATGGGCGCGTACTGCGCTCTGCCGTGCTGCGTTTTGCAGAGCAGGTGAATCTGGACTTGGCCAAGCGCATAGCATCGGAGTGCCGTTTTCCCTGCTCCATGGTGGACCGCATCGTGCCCAAAACCACCGATGGCGACCGCGCAGCAGTCAGCCAAGCGCTGGGACTGGCAGATGCCTGGCCCGTGCTGGGCGAGCCGTTTTTTGACTGGGCCATCGGCGACCAATTTGCTGCCGACCGCCCGGACTGGGCGCTGGGCGGCGCACGCTTTGTGCCCGATGCGGAGCCGTTTGAGCGACTCAAGCTGCGCATGGTCAACGGCACCCACTCCAGCCTGGCCTACCTGGGTGCCATGGCCGGCTGGCAGACCGTGGACAAGGCCATCGCACAGCCCGCCCTGCGCGCGCACATCGAAGCGCTGATGCGCGACGAAATTGAACCCACCCTGCCCGCTTTACCCGGCCTGGACCTGGCGGCCTACCGCAACAACCTGCTGGCCCGCTACGCCAACCCCGCCTTGGCCCACCGCACCCACCAGATCGCCATGGATGGCTCACAAAAGCTGCCGCAGCGCCTGCTGGGCACCTTGCGTGACCGCTTGGCGCGTGGACTATCCGTCACCCGCATGGCCTTGGGTCTGGCCGCTTGGATGCACTATCTGCGCGGCGTGGACGAACTGGGTCAGGCCTACCGCATTGACGACCCGCATGCGACGACACTCACCGCGCTTTACCAGCAGAGCCTCGGTCAGGACGTGAACAAGCAATCTGTAGAAGCAATGCTGGCTTATGCGCCGGTGTTTGGAGACTTGGCTGGTAACGGAACGCTCACCGCCGCGTTGATTCCGCTGTTGCAATCGCTACAGACAGTCGGCGTCGCAGCCACTCTGGAAGCAGTGAACCGCGGGGAGTTGGCAGCGTGAACGACAGGGCAAACGCACTCGACGTGCTGTCCATGGGCGAAACCATGGCGCTGCTGGTGGCACAAGAGCCCGGCCCCTTGGCGGAGGTACATAGTTTCAGCAAGCGTATTGCAGGGGCCGACACCAATGTGGCCATCGGCCTGGCCCGTCTGGGCTTCAAAGTCGGCTGGGTAAGCCGCTTGGGGTCGGATTCATTCGGTAGCTATGTGCGCAAAACGGTGGAGGCGGAAGGTGTGGACACCTCGCAAGTCGAGACTGACCCGCAACGCTCCACCGGTTTCATGCTCAAGTCGCGCAGCGTGGATGGCAGCGACCCATCCATCGAGTACTACCGACGGGGTTCAGCAGCCAGCCAGCTCAGCGTGGCGCACCTGAACACCGACTACGCTTTGCGCGCCCGGCATGTGCACACCACCGGCATCACGCCCGCCCTGTCGCCTGCGGCCCGCGAGCTGGTGGCCCACGCCATGCAAACGCTGCGCACAGCGGGCCGCAGCGTGTCCTTTGACCCCAACCTGCGCCCCAGCCTGTGGCCAGATACAGCCACCATGCGCAACACCCTCAACGACCTGGCCCGCCACGCGGACTGGGTGCTACCCGGTATCGAGGAAGGCAAGTTGCTCACCGGACAGAGCACCCCGGCCGACATTGCCGCGTGGTACCTGGACCGGGGTGCCAAGGCAGTGGTCATCAAACAAGGCGCAAAAGGCGCCTACTTCCACACCGCCAGCGGCGAACAGGGGCAGGTGCCTGGCGTGCCCGTGCCGGTGGTGGTGGACACCGTGGGCGCGGGTGACGCGTTTGCGGTGGGCATCATCAGCGCGCAGCTCGAAGGTCTGGGCTGGCCTCAGGCCTTGCGACGTGCCAATTGGATTGCCTCACGCGCCCTGCAAGTGGTGGGTGACATGGAAGGCCTGCCCACCCGCGCTGAACTCAGCGCACAGAATCTGGAATGAACTAAGGAACCCATCATGCTGACCGTTGTTTGCGAAACCCCCGGCACCCTGCGTGCCCACGACCGCCCCTTACCGCAACGTGCGGCCAACGAAGTGCTGCTGCGCGTCAAACGGGTGGGCGTATGTGGGACCGACCTGCATATCTTCACCGGCAACCAGCCCTACCTGAGCTACCCACGGGTCATGGGGCATGAGCTGTCCGGCATTGTGGAAACTGCCCCCGAAGGCAGCGCACTCCAAACCGGCGACACGGTGTACGTGATGCCCTACCTGTCGTGTGGCACCTGCATTGCCTGCCGGGCCGGCAAGACCAATTGCTGCACCCGCATCCAGGTGCTGGGTGTGCATACCGATGGCGCGTTTACCGAATACCTGAGCGTGCCCCAGCAGTTTGTGCACAAGGCGGAAGGCGTGTCGCTGGACCAGGCGGCCATGGTGGAGTTTTTGTCCATTGGCGCCCACGCCGTGCGCCGCAGCGGTGTAGGCAAAGGCCAACGGGTGCTGGTCGTGGGTGCAGGCCCGATCGGGATGGCTGCGATGATTTTTGCGCAACTGCAGGGTGCGGTCGTCACCGCGCTAGACGGGCGCCAAGACCGCTTGGACTTTTGCACCCAATCACTGGGTGTGGGTGCAGGCGTTGCCTTGGGCGATACCGATGAAGCACAGCTGGCTGCGCTGACGAACAATGAGTTTTATGACGTGGTGTTTGACGCAACGGGCAACCCCAAAGCCATGGAGCGCGGCTTCAAGTTCGTGGCGCACGGTGGCACTTATGTGCTGATTTCGGTGGTGGGGGCGAACATCACTTTCTCCGACCCCGAGTTTCACAAACGTGAAATGACCCTCATGGGCAGCCGCAACGCTACCGCCGAAGACTTTGAGACCGTACTAAAAGCCATGCGCGCCGGGCTGATTCCACAGGCCTTGAATACCCACCGCCTGACTCTGGCCGAAGTGCCCACCAAGTTCCAGGACTTATTGGATCCCAAGGAGGGCGTGATCAAGGCGATTGTGGAGTGCTGAACCACATGGAGCGCCCTAGGCTGCATGGTCTGCTGCTGGTGTGTATCGCCGTGCTGGCGGGGTGCAGCGCTGCACCCACGGGAGTTGCACCAGCGGATGCCGCACCACCAATTGCAGCAGCGCAGTCGGTTGCCGCATCGTCCCCGGCCAAGATGTACCAGGTGGACCCTGCAGCCTCCACGCTACACATCTTGGTCTACCGTGGTGGCCCCATGGCCCGGCTGGGCCACAACCATGTGGTGAGTTCGCAGAACCTGCAAGGCCGTGTGTGGCAAGGCGCTGCGCTGGAAGACGCGGGCTTTGAGATCACGGTGCCGGTGAATGAACTGGTGGTGGACGACAACGCAGCACGCGCCGCCGAAGGCGAAGACTTCCCCGCCAACATAAGCGAAGACGCCAAACAAGGCACCAAGGCCAATATGCTGCGCGAAACCTTGCTGGACGGTGCGCGTTACCCGGAGATTCGCATCACCTCGGTGAGGATACAGGGTGACGCCAAGGCGCCCGTGGTCATCGCGGCGCTGCGCATACGCGACCAGACGCGCCAGGTCACCGTGCCGGTGACGCTGCAGACCACCGATGGGGGCCTGCGGGTCACCGGTGGGTTCGAGATCAAACAAAGCGACTTTGGCATCACCCCGCTGAGCATTGCCATGGGGGCACTGCTGGTGGTGGACACGGTCAAGATCAAGTTTTCATTACTGGCCACAGGCAGTCATTTTTGAACAAAAACGACCTCTAACCCTTGTGGAGTCTGCGCAAGAAGCTACTAAATCAATAGCAAAAAAACACCCCACTTCACGACAACACCAGTCCCCCTAGCCGACTGGCCGGCTCGTCTTGATGCCCTGCCCCGCGGCCCACGCACCCACATCGTCCCGCCGGATGGCGGCCGCCATCAGGCCGGGAAAGGCATCGGGTGTGCAAGCAAAGCTGGGGACGCCCAGCGCGGCCAATTTCGCGGCCAGTTCGCGGTCGTAGGACGGCGCGCCTTCGTCGCTCAGGGCCAGCAGTGTGATGAACTGCACGCCGGCCTCCACCAGCTCTTGCGCGCGGCGCAACAGGCCGGCTTCGACACCGCCTTCGTACAGGTCAGAGATCAGCACCAGGATGGTGTTGCGCGGCTCCTGGATGATGCTTTGGCAATAACCCACCGCGCCATTGATGTCGGTGCCGCCGCCCAGTTGCACGCCAAACAGCAGGTCCACCGGGTCGTCCAGCTTCTCGGTCATGTCCACCACCACGGTGTCAAACACGACAAGCTTGGTGGCCACGGCCGGCAGGCTGGCCATCACGGCGCCGAAGATGCTGGAGTAGACGACCGAGGCCGACATGGAGCCGCTTTGGTCGATGCACAAAATCACCTCACGCTGCGGCCTGCGGGCCTTGCGGCCATAACCCACCAGGGTTTGCGGAATGATGGTGCGGTAGTCCGGCTGCCAGTGCTGCAGGTTGGCGCGCAAGGTGCGGTTCCAGTCGATCTCGGCGTGGCGCGGGCGGCGGTTGCGCTGGCTGCGGTTCAGAGCCCCGCTGACGGCGCTGCGCATGGGCTCCTGCAGGCGCTCCAGCAGTTGGTCCACCACGGTGCGCACCACCTGGCGCGCGGTGTCCTTGGTGCCATCGGGGATCACGTTTGAGAGCGCCACCAGATTGGCCACCAGATGCACGTCGGCATGGGCGGTCTCCAGCATTTCGGGTTGCAGCAGCATCTCACGCAGGTTGAGGCGCTGCATGGCGTCGTGCTGCATGATTTGCACCACCGAGCTGGGGAAGTATTTGCGGATATCACCCAGCCAGCGCGCCACGCTGGGCGACGAATTGCCGCGCCCGCCTTTGCGTTTGCCCAGGCCATTGGCGCCTTCGGGTTCATACAACGCGGCAAGCGCCTGGTCCATTTCGCGCAGACTGCCGCTGGCGGCACCGCAACTAGCATCGGCCTCGCCACCCAGCACCAGGCGCCAGCGTTGCAGGCGGTCCGTGTGCTCCACGGGTGCGGCGGAGGTAGTGTCGGAATCTGAGGATGTGGTCATGCAGGCAGTCCTAACAATAGGCGCAAGGTAGGCACCGGCAGCGCGGCACGCACCGCATCGCCTTCGCTGGCAACAACCACAGGCGCGACCTTGACGCCCTGCGCCGCACGCGCACCCAGCTCACGCCGCTCCGATTGCGAAAAGTTCGCAAAGCTGCGGCGCAGCAGCGGCACGACTTGCAGAAAATGTACATCCGCCAGATCGGCCAGCCATGCGTCGACCAAACTCCACACGGCCGCATCGTGCAACAGCACCATGGCGTTGCGGTTCAAGAATCCATCCAGCCACTGCGCGGCCTCTAACGGCAATGCGCCGGCCGACAGGTTGCGCGACAACTGCACGGCCGCCTGGGTCTGGTCGATATGGCCGGCATCCATCAGCAAGCGGCAGCACAGGCCGCGCAGCAGCGCGTGGCATGCGTCGCCTACTGCGATCTGCTGCAAGGCCTGCTGCCAGGCTTGCGTGGGCTCCGCACTGTCGCGCAGCCCCACTGCATCGTGTGCGGGCAGCAAAGTCTCGCGCAATGCCTCTGCGGCGCTGTCGTCCAGGCTGTGGCAGGCCAGCGACAGGCCGATGGCGCCGCGGGTGATCAGACCGTCCAGAATTTTTGCCAGCAGGTCGCCATCCATCTGGCGCACGCTGCCGTAGCGGAACACGCGGGCCAGCGGTGGCACCGCGCTGATGAGCTGCACCGCGTCGCCGGTGATGGCGGCTTGGGTTTGCAAGGCGTGGCTCACCGCTTGCACCGCCGTGCCCAGGTCGGCCAGCAACACGGTGTCCACCAGTTCGGCCAATGCGTCCAGGCGCGTCAGCGTGGCGCACTGCTCGGCCACGCAAGCATTGGCCGCCAGCTCCACCGTGGGGCCGAAGCGTGTGGCCTCGATGATGCGCAGCGCAAACTCGGGCTGCCATTGCAGGCGCCAGGTTTCGCGGAAGGTGCCGCGGTTGGCGCGGTCGCTGCGGGCGGGTTCCCCCCAGGGGATGGACAGCAAGCGCAGGCGGTGCAGCAGGTGGCTGCGGGCCAGGTCGTTGGCAGTACGCAGGTCCAGGTCCAGCGTGCGCTCCAGCGCCTCGGGCTTGAGGCGCAGGCTCTTTTGCGCCTGTTCGATGTCGCGTTGCAGCGGCACGGCGGGCACCTCGGGCGGCACCTGGCCCATGCGGTCGCTCACCGTCAGCGCGCGGTGGATCAGCTCCAGCGGGGCCGACGCGCCCATGCAGACCACGGTGCGCACGGCTTCGTTCAACTCTTCCAGGCCCGGCTCGGTACGGCCGCGCAGCGCGGCCAGCGTGTCGGACAGGCGCGAGGCTTCGATAATGTGGGCTGACGAGCAGTCCAGCTGGTGCGCACGCAGCAAACGGGCTACGCGGGCCAGCCAGCCGCTGGCGCGCGAAACCACCGCACGCGATGGCTCGGCATCACCACCGCCCTGGCTGCGTTGCCACAGGTAGTCGTACCAGCCGGGGGAATCTACTCCGGCGCCATAACCGCTGGCCCAGGTCAGGTGGCGGTAGGTCCAGGGCACCCAGGTGGCGCTGACCTTGATCTTGGGCAGGCCCTTGAGCAGGGCCGCATCGGCCTTGGCCGTGTGTTTGGCTTGCAGTGCGGGCACGTGCCAGGCGCCGCAGACCACGGCGATGCGCGCATGGCCCTGGCCCACAGCCTCGCGTATGCACTGGCGCATATGGGCTTCGCGCTGCACCTCGCGCTCGGCGGCGCGTGGGCCGCGGGCGTCGTCGGGCCAATCTTCGCGCAGCGCGGCCATGGCTTCGTGGATGGCGGCAAACAGGTCTTCGCTGTCGCCGCGCTCTTCCACCAGTTGGTTCCACCAGCTCTCGCCATCGGCAAAGCCGGCCGCGTGGGCCAGCGCGTCCATGGGATCATGGTGCTGCGGGAAAACGGCCTCCACAGCAGATTCCAAGCCTTTTTCGGCACCAGCCCCCGTCACATCTGCGCCGGCAGCTATCTTTTCAATAGCATCTTCTTTTTCACGGTACACCTTGTTTTGCGCCAGTCGCACTGCTTGCGGCAGGTCGATAAAGCGGGTGGGAATGCCGCGCTGCACGCCGTGTTGCAACGCCTGCCATTCGGGCGAGAACGCAGCGAAGGGGTAGAAGGCGGAGGCGTGCGTGTCGTCCGGGCTGTGCACCAGCAGGGCCACCGGTGGCTGCAGGCCGGCGTGGGTCACAAAGGGCAACAGCCCATCGGCATCGGGCGGGCCTTCGATCAGCAGACAGTCGGGCTGCAAGGCGGCCAGCGCAGCGTGCAGGCTGCGCGCGCATCCCGGGCCGTGGTGGCGTATGCCGAAGTAGTGAACGGTGGAATCTTCCATCACACAAGGCGGTGCGGGGTGCTCACAACTGCTCACGACAGGCGCGGTACAGCTCTTTCCAATCGCTGCGCTCCTTGACCACGGTTTCCAGGTACTCCTTCCACACCACCTGGTCTTGCACCGGGTCTTTGACGACGGCGCCCAGCAGGCCCGATGCAATGTCGCGCGCATGTAACACACCATCGCCAAAGTGCCCAGCCAGGGCCATGCCGCTGTTGATAACGGAGATAGCTTCCGCCGTAGACAGCGTGGAGGTGGGCGACTTGATACGCGTCTTGCCATCGGCCGTGAGACCGTTGCGCAGTTCGCGGAAGATTTGCACCACGCGGCGGATTTCTTTCAGCGCCGGCGGCTCGGCGGGCAGCTCCAGCGCACGGCCCAGCTCGGCCACACGTTTGGCGACGATGCGCACCTCTTCGTCCTCGGTATCGGGCACAGGCAGCACCACGGTGTTGAAGCGGCGCTTGAGCGCGCTGGACAACTCGTTGACACCCTTGTCGCGGTTGTTGGCCGTGGCTATCACCGAGAAACCACGCGTGGCCTGCACCTCGCTGCCCAGCTCGGGGATGGGCATGGTCTTTTCGGACAACACCGTAATCAACGCGTCTTGCACATCGGCAGGGATACGGGTCAGTTCTTCGATGCGGGCGATCTTGCCCAGGCGCATGGCGCTGACCAGCGGGCTGATCACCAGGGCCTTGTCGGACGGGCCATGGGCCAACAGCTCGGCATAGTTCCAACCGTAGCGCAGCTGCTCTTCGCTGGTGCCGGCCGTGCCCTGGATCAGCATGGTGGAGTCGCCACTGACCGCAGCGGCCAGGTGCTCGGACACCCAGGACTTGGCCGTGCCCGGCACGCCATACAGCAGCAGCGCGCGGTCAGTAGCCAGCGTGGAGACTGCGATCTCCATCAGGCGCTGGTTGCCGATGTATTTGGGCGTCACCTCAAAACCGTTGTCGAGCTTGCCACCCATCAGATAGGTCACCACGGCCCAGGGCGACAGCTTCCAGTTGGCGGGGCGCTGGCGTTTGTCGACCTGCTGCAGGTTGGCCAGCTCTTCGGCAAATTGGTGTTCGGCGTGTTGGCGTAGGACTTGGCTCATGGTGTTTGGGCTTCCGTAGAGGTTGCTTCAATCGTGGATTCAGTCAATTGGATCAAATGCTGGCGGCTGTGGAGCACCTGCTCCAGCAGGGTCAAGGCTTCGGTCAGGGAAGTGGTTTCTTCGGCACTGCGTGGCAAATGCATCAGCGGGTGCGCGGTGCCTGGATGCAGCGCACACACCACCTCTGGCAGCAGGCTGCGCAAGCTGTAGTTGTCTAGCAGCGCACCGCGGTCGATCTGCTGGCGCAGCAACTGCGCCAGCCGCGTTGATACCGCCGGCCCCAGGGAGGCGTGCAAGGCACAACCCGCCAAACACGCAGCAACCACTTCGTACAGCTGCTTTGGCTCACCCAGTTGCTGCAGCAAAAACGCTTCCCGCTGCGGTGCGGACAACATCGCCAACAGCTCGGCCCGGTGGTCGCCGCGCAGATCCCCCGCATGGTCGAGCAGCGCTTGCGCCCACGCCGGATCACGCTGCCACAGCAGGGCATCCGTCCAGCCGCGTACCAGGGCTTCCGTCCAGTCGCTGCGCTGAGCCAGCGCCAAAAGCTCTGCCGGTGCCAGCCCGGTATGCGCGGTCCACCAAGCCAAGGGCGTGCGGCTGGTGAGCTGGTACAGCCACCACGCGCGCTCACCGAGCGACTCGTGGGTGGGGCGCTCCGGCTCCAGCAGGTCTGTCTTCCAGTCGGCGTCGGGCTGCGTCGGGGCATCCAGCGTGACGCGCTGCTCCGTGGCCGATCGCCCCAGCATGCGCCCCAACAACCCAGGCTCGACCTGGCTGCGCACCACCAGCGGCACCATGCGTGCCGTGATGCGCTGGGCGTAGTCACTGCTAGGCAAGGCGGCCAGCAACTTGGCTGCCGTGCGACGCACGTCCAGTGCGCGATCTTTGAGCTGGGTGTTCAAGAAGGTCTCGTCATCCAAGCACAGATCAACGCGCAGGATGGTAATCAGCGCGACGCGGTCTTTGGCGGCCAGGTTGTCCCAATCGGCCTGCAGGCGTTCGCGGGCCGCTGCGGGTGCGCTGGCGCGCTCGGTGCGCAACACGGCGCAGCGTTGCTCCAGGCTGCCATGCGCCCAATGCGTTTGGGTGTCGGCCTGTTCTTGCGCGCCACAGGCGTAGGCCCACTCCGGGTTCTGCTGTGCCAGCCAACGGCCACGCTCACCCAGCACGGGCAGCAAATGGTTGCGCAATGCAACGCTCTGGCGCCCGGCGTGTAGCAAAACCGGCAACACGGCAGGCGGTGCATGCAGGCTTGCGGCGTCCATGGCAAACAAAACCTGGTGTTGCAAACGCGGCACGCCCAGAGCCAAGGCCTGGGACAACAACGTACTCCAGACGGCATCAGCGGGCATACGCGACTCGGGTGCGGCCGGTGCCATCGGCGCACGTGGCGCAGCAGCTGCCGTCCAGCCAGCGCGTTGGCATACGGCTTTGGCACCGGCCAGACGCAGCAGCAGGCCGGGGACATCGGTGGCGGATTGCACACGGGCGTCGCGCAGCAGGCGGGCCACAGGGTCCGCAGCACCATCCTGTGCAAGGGCGGGCAAGCTCCACGGCCTCTCCGCACCCAGCAACGCAGCCTGCAACAAGGCGTTCCAGTCGTTCATGCCGGGTCTCCTTGCACACTGCTGGCGGACCAGCGGTCGGCATCACACCAGGCGGTCAGGGGGCGCAACAGTTCACCGGTCCACTCCCCAAACACGGCTACCGGCCCACCAGCGGCCATGGCCATCAGCTGCCAGGCATCGGCCTCACCAATGGCCAGCGGGATGGCGCCTGCATCCGCCCACAGCCACCACGGGTTTTCGGCATCGGCCGTGTATTGCAACTGCACGGTCTCCAGCCACAGCGGCCAACTTTGCGCCCAGGGGTTGGCGGCCATGCGTGTGGCCAGTGCGGTCCATTCGGCAGTGCGGCTTGGCGCCTGGCGCAAGGGTGTCGCATCTGGCGCCGGTTTGCTCTCCGCAAGCAGCGCACGCAGCGGGTCGGCACTGGGGTAGAACGCCAGCGTGCCACTGTGCGGAACGCCCACGCTCCAGCCCTGCTCAAACGCCTTGCCAGCAAACGAAAAATCCACCAGCAAGGCACGGCGCTGGCTGCGCGTGCCCTGCAGCCAGACACGCCGCTCGGTGAGGCGCGCCTCGCGCTCTACCAGCACCTGGGCCAACACCTGCCACTGGTCGCTGACGCGCTCACCGCTGGCCAGCACCTCGTCTCGCTCCAGGGGCCAACCCAGGGCCTGGCGCAGATCGGCCTGCAGACCGGGCGGCAGGTGCTCGCGCTGCGCCACGGCGTCCACCAGCAGCTGCAAATTGCCCAAACGCCCCAGCAGACGCGCAGGCCAATCGCGCCCCTGCCCGACCACCGCAAACGCCTGCCGCACACGTTCGCCCAAACCCGGCGCTTGGGCATCGACCATGCGCGCCGCCATGGTGGCCCACGCAGGCCCGTCGCTGTCGGACACAGTGGCCAAGCCCTTGCGGCTGGTGTCGTCCAGCCACAGCGCCAGCTCTTGCGCGCCGGCGGCCATGCGTTGCAGACGCTGGGCTTCGCGTTTGGCACCGGCGGCGGGGTCGGCCACTGCTGGTGCAGCAGCGGCCTTGGCTTCTTTTTTCTCGGCCCGCTCCAGACGCGATGCCAGCCATTCGCTGACCCAGGTCGGCTCTGCGGCGGTAAACGTTTGCGGGGTTTGCGCTTGCAACAACAGCAAGGCCAGGCCATGTTTGCACGGGAACTTGCGGCTGGGGCAACTGCAGCGGAACGTAGGCCCCGCGCCCGACACGTCCACCTGCGTTTGGTAGGGCTTGCTGCCGCTGCCCTGGCACTCACCCCACACCGCCGCGTCGCTGGCGCCCAGCATGGGCCACTTGGCCGGTGCCACCAGACCGCGCGCGGCCTTGGTCGATGCATCGTCGGGGGACAAGGCCAGCACCGCGTCTGCGGTGAGGGGAATACGGCTCATGCAGTACCCACCCGCGGCAAGGTGGCAGCACTAGGTGCGGGCAAGCGTGAACAGGCAGTGGGAGCGAACAGTCGCACAGGCAGATTCCATAGAACTCGACACTGGAATATATCGACAAATGGGACGCCCCCAGCGCATGGGAACATCTCCATCAATGGGCAGGCCGCGACCTTGTTCGGCGGATGGTATTTTGGCATCAAAAGTGCTTAAAGCCCTTTTGGAGTGTGCGCAAGCAGCTACTATTTTCATAGCAGCCATCATCACACTTGGCATCTTGGGTGCGGTGCCGCCTGGGTCCGCGGCGTGCATGCCCCACCGAGGGCTGCACGCGGACCCTCACCGTGGGGATACGGGGGCAGCTTAGTCTTTGTGCTCGACCAAGCGGTTGATGCGCAGGGCGGCCAGCGTGCAAACGACGCCGGAGAGCAGATACAAGGACACAGCGCCCAAACCAAATTTGGCCGACAGCCCCAGGGCTACCAAGGGCGCAAAGCCTGCCCCCAGCAGCCAAGCGAGATCAGCCGACAAGGCGGCACCGGTGTAGCGGTAGTGGGCCGAGAAATTGGCGGTTACCGTGCCTGAAGCTTGGCCATACGACAAGCCCAGCAGCACAAAGCCCAGTAGCAAAAACACGTTGTTGCCCCACACGCCCGCTCCCAGCAGCCAGGGCGTGGCGAAACTGAAGAGACCAATCAGCACGGCCATGCTACCCAGAAGGCGGCGTCGGCCCACACGGTCAGCGAGCCAGCCCGACAACAAAATGGCCAAGGCTGCCAGCACGGCGCCAACGATCTGCACCTGCAGCACCTCGGTGATGGGCTGTTCGGAGTAAATCACAATCCACGACAGCGGGAAGACAGTCGCCAGGTGAAACAGTGCGAAGCTGGCCAGTGCCGCAAAGGCGCCCAGCAGTACGTTGTGGCCTTCGTCCCGCAGCACCTTGCTTACCGGCACAGGCTGCAGCTCGCGCTGCTGCAGCAGCTCGGCGTAGGACTGGCCCACCACCAAGCGCAAGCGCGCAAACAGGGCCACCACGTTGATGGCAAACGCCACGAAGAAGGGGTAGCGCCAGCCCCAGTTCAAGAACTCGGTGTTGCTCAGGCTGCTCAACAGATAGGCAAACAGGCTGGCGGCCAGCACAAAACCCACCGGTGCGCCCAGTTGACCAATCATGGAGAACCAGCCGCGCCGGTGCTCAGGGGCACTCATGGCCAACAAGGAAGGCAGACCATCCCAAGAACCCCCCAGAGCCAGACCCTGGCCAATGCGCAAGATGACCAAAGCTGCAATGGCCATGGTCCCGGCAGAAGCGTGGCTGGGCAAAAACGCAATGCCAGCGGTGCTGGCTCCCAACACAAACAGCGAGATCGTCAGCTTGGTGCCCCGCCCCCAGCGCCGCTGCACCGCCATAGACATTGCCGTCCCCACTGGCCGCGCGATGAAAGCCAAGGAAAAAATGGCAAAGGACACCAGAGTGCCATCCAGCCGGGACATAAAGGGAAACAAGAGCGAGGGAAACACCAGCACACAGGCAATCCCAAAGACAAAGAAATCAAAGTACTCGGAGGCGCGGCCGATGATCACGCCGACCGCGATCTCGCTGGGAGTCACATCCTCGTCGGTGTGCGCCCGGGCCAGGGACACCGCACTCTCCATACCGGGTGCAGACAGCACTGCAGAACCTTGGCTCACCATATCGCTTGCTCCTGAAAACTAAAAAACCGGCCCGCTTCAGGCCATGGCTCCTTTCTACACCGCGCACCAGCTGCATTTGGCCCGGAGGCGCACAGGAAAACCCTGAGGCGGACAAGCTAAACGCCTTCAAATTTCGCAATGCGGTAAAAGGTAGGAAATTGCGGCACTGGCCGGCGGCCCTATCGCGCCGCCCTTGATCTTGGACAAAATGTCCAATCGACAAATTTGCTAGCCCCGATACATTCACCGCATCAAGTCAACCGCGTTTACCCCTAAGCGCATTTCCTTTGCGCCCCTAGCATGCCCAAAACCCTGGAACTCCGCAGACCCGCCTGCCTGGCTGCCATTGCCCTGAGTGTCGCCCTGAGCGGCTGCAGCAAGGCTGTTGTGCTCAACCCGGCAGGCGACATTGCCGCCCAACAAGGCCAAATGGTCATCACCGCAACTTTGTTGATGCTCATCATCATTGTTCCGGTCATTGCACTGACCTTGTTTTTTGCCTGGAAGTACCGCCAAAGCAATACAGAGGCCGAATATGACCCCGAGTGGCACCACTCCACATCGCTAGAGCTGGTGATCTGGACGGTTCCTTTGCTGATCATCATTGCACTCGGGGCATTAACCTGGATCGGTACCCACAAGCTGGACCCATACCGCCCCTTGGACCGGATCGACGCCCAGCGCCCGCTACCCGCCGATAGCAAGCCAATGGAGGTGTACGTGGTAGCCATGGACTGGAAATGGCTGTTCTTTTACCCCGAGCAAGGTATCGCCACGGTGAACGAACTGGCTGCCCCGGTGGACCGCCCCATTCTCTTCAAGCTAACGGCTACATCGACCATGAATGCCTTCTACGTGCCAGACCTGGCCGGCATGATTTACGCCATGCCCGGCATGCAGACCGAGCTCAACGCCGTGATCAACAAGCCCGGCGTGTACAAAGGCATGTCTTCGCACTACAGCGGCGCCGGCTTTTCAGGCATGACGTTCAAGTTCCACGGCCTGAGCGAAAAGGATTTTTCCCAATGGGTGCAAACGGCCAAGGCCGAGGGCAAGGCCCTGGACCGCAATACCTACCAAGCCTTGGTACAACCCAGCGAACGTGATCCGGTGCAGCGGTTTTCCAGTGTCGAGGAAGGCCTGTACGACAAGGTGCTCAACCGCTGCGTCGAAGACGGCAAGATGTGCATGCACCACATGATGGCCATCGACGCCCAAGGCGGCGACGCCTATGTGCGCTCAGCCGGCCTGAACCTGCCCCAGGACATTTGCACACCACAGAACGCGCCCCAGCAAATGGCCGCGCTCGAAACCCGCGCCACGTCGCGCGCCAGCATCCGTCAATGAGCATTCCTATGTCCTCTGAAACTGTCTCCCCCTCCCACTGGGCCTTGGGCCGGCTGAACTGGGACGCCGTGCCCATGGCACACGAGCCCATCGTGCTGTGGACCTTTATCGCCGTGGTGCTGGGCGGTCTGGCCGTGATGGCCGCCATCACCAAGTTCCGTCTGTGGGGCCCCTTGTGGCGCGACTGGATCTGCAGCATCGACCACAAGAAGATCGGGATCATGTACATGATCCTGGGCCTGGTGATGCTGCTGCGCGGCTTTGCCGACGCCGTGATGATGCGCCTGCAACAGGCCATGGCCTTTGGCGACAACATGGGCTACCTGCCACCGCACCACTACGACCAGATCTTCACCGCCCACGGCGTGATCATGATCTTCTTCGTGGCCATGCCGCTGGTCACGGGCCTGATGAACTACTTGGTCCCGTTGCAGATCGGTGCGCGCGACGTGTCGTTTCCTTTTCTGAACAACTTCAGTTTCTGGATGACCACCGCAGGCGCCGTGCTGGTGATGGTGTCGCTGTTCCTGGGCGAGTTCTCTACGTCCGGCTGGCTGGCTTTGTCTAACTTGGGGGCGCAAAACCCCAGCACCGGGCTGGACTACTACATCTGGGCGCTGCAGATTGCCGGGGTGGGCACCACGCTCTCGGGCATCAACCTGATCGTCACCATCATCAAGATGCGCGCACCCGGCATGAGCCTGATGAAGATGCCTGTGTTCACCTGGACCGCCCTGTGCACCAATGCACTGATCGTGGCGTCCTTCCCCGTGTTGACCGCTGCCCTGGTGCTGATGTCGCTGGACCGCTATGTGGGCACCAATTTCTTTACCAACGAGCTGGGTGGCAATCCCATGCTCTACGTGAACCTGATCTGGATCTGGGGCCACCCCGAGGTCTACATCCTGATCCTGCCCTGCTTCGGCATCTTCTCCGAGGTGGTGGCTACGTTCTGCAAGAAACGCCTGTTTGGCTATACCTCCATGGTGTACGCCACTGTGGTGATCACCATCTTGTCGTACTTGGTGTGGTTGCACCACTTCTTCACCATGGGCTCCGGCGCCAGCGTGAACACCTTCTTCGGCATCACGACCATGATCATCTCGATCCCCACGGGGGCCAAGATCTTCAATTGGCTGTTCACCATGTACAAGGGCCGCATCCGCTTTGAGCTGCCCATGATGTGGACCGTGGCTTTCATGATTACCTTTGCCATTGGCGGGATGACCGGCGTGCTGCTGGCGGTGCCACCGGCTGACTTTGTGCTGCACAACAGCCTGTTCCTGATCGCCCACTTCCACAACGTGATCATCGGCGGTGTGTTGTTCGGCCTGTTTGCCGGCATCAACTATTGGTACCCCAAGGCTTTTGGCTACAAGCTGGACCGCACCTGGGGCGTGCGCTCGTTCTGGCTGTGGGTGGTGGGCTTCTGGGTCGCGTTTGGCCCACTCTATGTGTTGGGCCTGATGGGCGTGACCCGCCGTGCCAACCATTTTGAAGACGCTTCCCTGCAGCCCTACTTCGTGGTGGCTGCTATCGGCGCTGCCATGATTGCGGCGGGTATTGCCTGCTTCCTGATCCAGCTGGTGGTGAGCTACCTCAAGCGAGAAGAACTGCGCGACCACACCGGCGACCCCTGGGATGCACGCACGCTGGAGTGGGCCACTTCCTCGCCCCCGCCCGACTACAACTTTGCCTTCACCCCCGTGGTGCACAGCATTGATGCCTGGTGGGACATGAAAAAACACGGCTACCAGCGCCCGCTGCGCGGCTACCAGGCGATCCACATGCCTGCCAACACCGGTGCCGGTGTAGTGATCTCGGCCCTGTCGCTGGTGTTTGGCTTTGCACTGATCTGGCACATGTGGCTGCTGGCCGGCGTGTCGTTTGCCGCGCTGCTGCTCGCATGCATCGCCCACACTTTCAATTACCAGCGTGACTTCTACATCCCTGCAGCCGACGTGGCTGCCAGCGAAGAAGTCCGCACACTGCAACTGGCCCGCCATGTCTGATACCACCCTGCACACAAGCGCCGCTGGCGCCATGGCCGTGCGCGAGTACCACCTCGCCCACGAGCCCCACCCCGAGAACGGCACGGCCCTGGGCTTCTGGCTCTACCTGATGAGCGACTGCCTCATCTTTGCCGCCTTGTTTGCCACCTACGGCGTACTGGGCCGCAGCTATGCTGCAGGCCCCACCGGTGCCCAACTGTTTGACCTGACACTGGTGGCCATCAACACGGCGTTTCTGCTGCTGTCGTCCATCACCTTCGGCTTTGCCATGCTGCGCAAACAACTGGGCGACGTGAAAGGCACGCTGCTGTGGCTGGCTGTGACCGGCTTTTTCGGCCTGTGTTTCCTGGGCCTGGAGCTGTATGAGTTCTACCACCTGATACACCAAGGCGCCACACCCCAGCGCAGTGCGTTTCTGTCGGCTTTCTTCACTCTGGTGGGCACACACGGCTTGCACGTTACCTTCGGCCTCATCTGGCTGGTGGTACTGATGGTCCAGATCAGCAAACACGGCCTGATCCCTGCCAACACGCGCCGCCTGATGTGCCTGTCCATGTTCTGGCACTTTCTGGACGTAGTCTGGATCGGCGTCTTTACCTTTGTCTACCTGATGGGAGTGCTGTAAATGAGCGCCGCACATGACGACCACCACGGCAACACTGAACCGCACAGCACCTTCTCGGGCTACATGACTGGTTTTGTGTTGTCTATCATCCTCACGGCCATCCCCTTCTGGCTGGTCATGGCCAAAGTGATTGCCGACCGCAATACCGCCGTGTTGGTGCTGGGCGCCTTTGCAGTAGTGCAGATCGTGGTGCACATGGTGTACTTTCTGCACATGAACGGCAAGGTAGAAGGTGGCTGGACACTCCTGTCCACCATCTTTACCGTAGTCTTTGTGGCCATTGCCATTGCTGGCACCTTGTGGGTCATGTTCCACATGAACACCAACATGATGCCCGAGCACCCGACGCTGCCGGTCGTTGCGCCAGCCCCGACCTGACCACCAGGTGTCCAACACGCCACCGCGCAGCAGCAAGCAGCGTCCGGCCTGGATGCTGGCAACACTCGCCGTGCTGGGCTTGGCGTTGCTGGTCGGCTTCAGCACCTTGGGGGTTTGGCAGCTGCAGCGCCGGGCTTGGAAGCTGGACCTGATCAACCGCGTCACCGAACGCATCCAAGCGGCGCCTGTTGCGCCCCCCACCGCTGGCCAATGGCCCGGGCTGGATGTTGCCAAGCTGGAATACCTGGCGGTGCGCCTGGAAGGTCATTGGCTGAGCAACAAAACCGTACTCACGCAGGCCAGCACTGTTCTGGGCGCCGGCTATTGGGTGCTAACCCCGTTGCAACAGACAGACGGGACACAGGTGCTGGTCAATCGCGGCTTTGTGCCCGCCTCCCAACGCGCAGAGTGGCTGGCCCCGGCAGAACCTGACCACAAGCATCTGAGCGTCGTTGGCCTGCTGCGCAAAACGGAGCCCGATGGTGGTTTTTTGCGCAGCAATGACCCATCCCAGCAACGCTGGCATTCAAGGGATGTTGCTGCCATCGCCTTGGCCCAACAGTTGCCGCAGGCCGCCCCCTTCTTCGTGGACGCAGGTCTCCCTGCC
Organism: Rhodoferax sp. TH121; assembly: GCF_002251855.1. Classification (GTDB taxonomy): domain Bacteria; phylum Pseudomonadota; class Gammaproteobacteria; order Burkholderiales; family Burkholderiaceae_C; genus Allorhodoferax. The sequence continues at coordinate 650,945 of NZ_NOXW01000020.1, read as the reverse complement.
TTGCTGGAAGCCAGCTCCGCAGAATTGGCCCCCAACCCCGTGGGGCCCTGGCCACGCCCTGGCCTGACCGTGGTTCGTTTCTCCAACAGCCACTTGGTATACGCGCTTACCTGGTTTGGGCTGGCCCTGATGGTTGTAGGTGCAGCTGTGCTTGTGGCACGCTACGAACGTCGACAGCATGCCGCTGTCCATCACCCCGACCATGACACGCACGACTGAACCCACCCAAACACCCCTGCGCAAGGCCCGCACCGCCGGCGCATCGGCGGGGCGAAAAAACCTGCAGCAGCTTATCCAGCTGCGCTGGATTGCCGTGGTGGGGCAGTTGCTGACCATTGAAGTGACGCACTACAGCCTGCGCTTGGCTTTGCCACTGCAGGCCATGCTGGCCATCGTGGCGTGTATGGTGGTGTTCAACTTGGTGAGCCTGTTGCGCTGGCGGGTGCGCCGCCGGGTGCACGAGGTGGAGCTCTTTATTGCCCTGCTGGTGGATGTAGCCGCTTTGACTGCACAGTTGTACCTCAGCGGCGGCATCAGCAACCCCTTTGTCTTCCTCTACCTGCTGCAAATTGCTGTGGGAGCCATGCTGTTGCGCGGTGGCTACCTCTGGTCCATCGTGTTGGCAGCGTCGGCCTGCGTGGTTTTATTGGCCGAGCACAGCCGCCCTCTGCCGCTGGCGCCCAATTTGCAGGAGGGCTGGAGCAGCCCCTATGTGGTGGGCCTTTTGGTGTGTTTTGCGCTCAACGCCATCCTGGTGGTGATCTTCATCACCCGAATCAACCAAAACTTGCGCCGCCAAGACGCTCGCCTGGCCACGGCCCGCCAGCGTGCTGCAGAAGAAGAGCACATCGTGCGTATGGGCCTGCTGGCATCGGGCGCCGCACACGAACTTGGCACCCCGCTGGCCACCATGGCCGTCATCTTGGGCGACTGGAAACGTGTTCCCGCGCTAAGCGCCGACACAACGCTGCAAGAAGACATTGCCGAGATGGAGGCCCAAGTCAAACGCTGCAAGAGCATCGTCAGCGGCATCCTGCTTTCGGCGGGCGAGACGCGAGGTGAGTCCTCTGTGCAGACCACCGTGCGGCAGTTTCTGGACACGTTGGTGAAGGACTGGCGCACCACCCGCTCGGTGAACCAGTTTGTGTATGACAACCACATCCTGCACGACAGCCCCATGGTGGCCGACACCACACTGGAGCAAATGGTGTTCAATGTGCTGGACAACGCGCGCGACGCCTCACCGCACTGGGTGCAGCTCCACGCTGAGCGCGATGTTGATACGCTGCGCATTGTGGTGAGCGACCGCGGGCCCGGCTTCGCACCTGAATTGCTCGCGCACATCGGCACTCCATACCAGTCCACCAAGGGGCGCCCGGGCGGTGGCCTGGGACTGTTTTTGTCGATGAATGTGGCGCGCACCTTGGGTGGCAGCGTGGTCGCCCGCAACCGCCCCGAGGGGGGCGCAGAAGTCACCATCACCTTGTCGCTCTCGGCCATTACCCTGCAAGATGCTAACCAGGAAGACCATGGACTCTGAACGCCTGCTGCTCATCGTGGAGGACGACGAGGCCTTTGCACGTACCTTGGCCCGTTCATTCGAACGGCGCGGCTACCGCGTGCTGCACGCCGATGGCATGGCCGCCATGGACGCCCTGCTGGCACTGCACACCCCCCAGTACGCGGTGGTAGACCTCAAACTCAAGGGCGAAGCTACGGGCCTGGCGTGCGTGCGCGCCCTGCACGCACACAGCGCGACGACACGCATCGTGGTACTCACCGGTTTTGCCAGCATTGCCACGGCGGTCGAAGCCGTCAAGCTGGGCGCCAGTCAGTACCTGGCCAAGCCATCCAACACCGATGACATTGAGGCTGCTTTTGGCCAACAAGAAGGCAACCCGGAAGTCGCGCTGACCAACCGCTCCAGCTCCATCAAGACCCTGGAATGGGAACGCATCCACCAGGTGCTGGCGGAGAGCGATTTCAATATCTCGGAAGCTGCCCGGCGCTTGGGCATGCACCGCCGCACGCTGAGCCGCAAACTGGACAAGCAACGGGTTTGACGCTGCGTTGGGCATAAAAAAGCCGCGCAATGCTCGTAGATACTGCGCGGCCAGCTACTAAATTAGTAGCGTTACGAGAGCCAATCAGACGCGGGGTACGGGCGTCCCGGAGTTGACGCACAAGGCCATATTGAGTGCCTTGATGGCGGTTTTGTAATCGGCGCGCTCAATCACGAACTGCATGTTTACCTGGCGCAGCGTTTGCGACACGCAGTTGACGTTGACCTCCGCATCTGCCAGCGCCTGCGCCGCCTTGGCCAGCACGCCGGGAATGCCGATGTTGGAGCCGATGGTGCAGACAATGGCGCTTGGCTTGACGGTGACCACCTGGTACAAGGTCTCCAATTCGGCCACGAGTTCAGGCGTGACCTGGCTATCCCACACCAAGTGGGCAATGGAATTGGCGTTGGTCGCTTTCAGGATGTAGCTGATGTCGTGTTTGCAAAACACCTGCATCAGGCTGGCATCAAAGCCCACGGTGCCCACCATGCTGGGGTCGTGAATCTCGATCAGCGTGACCTTGTCGGTACCGGTCACGATTTCCACGCGGGCGCGCTCGCCCACAAAATCTTTGGTGATCAAGGTGCCAGGGTGGTCGGGCTCAAACGTGTTCTTCAGGCGGATGGGAATACCGGCCAGCTCCATGGGCTTGGCAGCCTTAGGGTGGATGGCTTCCATGCCCACATCAGCCAACTGGTCGGCCACGTCGTAGTTGGTGGCGCCCACCACGATAGCGTTTTCCAGACCCACGAGGTTGGGGTCGGCAGAAGACAAGTGGAATTCCTTGTGGATCACTGCCTCGGCCGGGCGCACTTCCACGGCGATTTTGCTGAAGGTAACTTCCGAGTATCCGCGGTCGAACTCACGCATGATGCCTTCGGTGCCCTTGGTGTAACCAGTGGCCACGATCACGTTGTTCACCAAGTCCAGATCTTTGAAGCTGTTGGCAATGCGTTCGTCGATCGTCCAGGCCTCGTTGTCGTCAAAACCTGCCAGATCCATCAGGACGGCATTCACGCCGTTGGCTTTGAGAATCTCCACCGAGTTGAACGCGCTATGGGATTCACCGATGGAGGCCAGCACTTCACGCGCAGCCAACAGCACATCCTTGCGGCTCAGGTAGCCGCTGGCCAGCACGTGCTGCATGGCACCTAGGTATTCGCGGGCCTGGGCAATGCGCTGGTCAATGAAGGCATCGGCCACGGCCAGTGGCAAGCCGATATCGGCGTACCCTGCGTTGAGCTTCTTCAGGCTGACTGCCAGACCGGTTAGTGCGTCCTGGTAACCCTTGCCCTCGGCAAACAACGCATAAATACCGCGTTCGCCCGTCTTTTTGTGCTCCAGTAACTGGTTGGTCACGCCAGAGTAGGCAGACACCACGTAAATGCGGCCGTAGATGCGTTTGGGGTCGTGCAGCACGATGTGGCGCAGCACATCGCCAAAGGCGGTCATGGAAGTGCCGCCGATTTTCTCGACAGAGATCTTGGAGGAATTGATGTCAGACATGGACAGGCGCAATCGAGCAAAGGGGTTGGAAGACCGAGTGATTTCCTGCTGGGGTGTCAATGGCAGAAAACCCGCTATTTTCCACTACTTTGCAATGGCGTCACCAGCACGGCGACCACTCCGCTTGCCCGGCATGGCACGTAAGAGCTCGGGAGGTGGTCGCCAATCCTTAAGCCACACCTTCAGATCCGGCAAAGGCATGGGGCGTGCAATGCCATACCCCTGCAAAATGTCGCATCCCATCTCACACAGCGTTTCCGCATGGGCCAGCGTCTCCACCCCCTCGGCCACCACTTGCCGCTCAAAGGCACGGGCGAGGCTGATGATGCCGCGCACCAACCGGGAATCGCGTTCGTTGTTCAACATGTCACGCACAAAAGACTGGTCAATCTTCACGATTTGCGCCGGCAAGCGCTGCAGGTAGGTCAGTGAAGAGTAGCCCGTACCAAAGTCGTCAATCGCGCACTGGATACCGACAGCATCCAGACCCCGGATGACATAGGCCACTGCGGACAGATCGTTGAACGTCTCTGTCTCCAACAACTCGACCTCCAGGAAACGGTTAGGCAGCTCGGGATACTGGGCCTGCAACTGGGCAACCTTGAGTTGGAAGTGGCTGTCGATCAGGGTAGAGACGGTGAGGTTGATGCTCAGTGCCACCGGCTGGCCGTTGGCGGCCAAGGTTTGCCCGGCCTTGAAGGCGGCCTCCATCACCCAGTAGTCCAGCTGGTTGCTGACTGGCGTGCCTGCGATGTCCTCGAGAAAGGCCCCCGGCGCCAAAAGTCCCCGCTCTGGGTGGCGCCACCGGATCAGCGATTCAGCGCCAACCACTTGCCCATCGCTGATCCTGACCTTGGGCTGAAAAAATAGCTCCATTTCACCGCGTTGCAGCGCCTCCTCCACCAGCTTGGCGGACTGCCTGCGCGCCTGCCTGCGCTGGCCCTGCTTGACATCGAACACCACGAGACGGTCCTTGCCTTGCTCCTTGGCCGCATACAAGGCAAGGTCCGCGTGGCGCAGCAAGCCATCGGCGTCGGCATCGTCATCCGGGTAGAAGGTTACCCCCCCGCTGCACGTCAACCGGACCTCATTCCCGTCCAGGCTCGCGGTCTGCGCCAGCACCCCACGCAATGCTTGCAGCCGCTGCATGGCAGATTCGGCGCTCTGGCAATGCTGCAACACCACAACAAATTCATCGCCACCAATGCGCCCGACTAGACTGCCCTCCCCGGCTTCTTTTTTGAGACGCTGTGCAAACAAACGCAGGTACTGGTCCGCCACCAGCAATCCCCACATGTCGTTGAGCTCCTTGAATTGATCGATGTCCAAAAGGCACAGCACCAAAAGCTTGTTGGCATCTTCCACATCAAGCAAGGCGGCATTGAGTTCTTTGGTGAAGAGCAGACGACTGGGCAAGCCTGTCAGTGCATCGTAATTCCCGAACTGTTGCAGCGCGAGTTCCAGCCGCCGTTGCTCTGTCACATCCTTGCCAATAGATACCCAGTTGCACACGGTCCCGGCAGTGTCCCGAACGCCTTCTATTGTGACTTCAGAGACAAATATCTCGCCATTTTTACGACGTCGGACCACTTCCCCATGCCAACGGCCATCGTGTTCAATGCTCTGCGAAACCCGGCGCAAAAACGTGGACTCTCCCCCTTCATCGACACGTAACAAGGCCGATGTCTTGCCAATCAGTTCTTCACGGGAATACCCCAGCATTGAGCAATAGGTGGGGTTGACATCCAGCACAACGCCGTCAGGCGACATGATCGCAATCGCATCTTTGCTATTGATGAAAACACTGGCGGCCTGTCGGGCTTCGGCCAACAGGTCTTTCAGCTTTTGGGCGGTGCGCTCCAACGCATCCTCACGCAGATGCAGTGTGTGAACGTTGTCCAGCAAATAGCCAAGCAAGCACGCCCCGAAGGGGTAGACCAGGACGACTGCGAGCCAGGTTCGATCTGTCACCATGCGGGCGATATCGGCCGGCAGGGTTTGGATGGCCAGCATCCCGCCTGCCGCCAAACTAAGCCCCAGCCCGATCAGCCAAAATCCATCGGCCAACGCTGTATTGCGACGACCGGAAAACAGCGGACGGTAGCGCTGCCATAGCCAGCCGATCCCGGCGCACAAGACAATGCCCACCATCGCGGGACCGGTGCCTATGCCACCCAGCGCAATACGGTACGTGGCCAGTACCGCCGCACACAGCAACGCACCCACCGGCGGCAGGTAGGCGCCGGCGAGGCCCGCCACCACCAGCCGGGCATCCACGATCACTCCTTCACTCAAGCGAAGCGGCACCAGCATGGTGAGAACACCCGTCACGCCAAACAGCAAGCCCGTCACCCAAGGCAACAGACGCTGCCGTCTCGCGCGCAAAATCAAATCGGAGGGGCGCGCATTGCTATGGGCAAGACCGTAGAGTGCTGCCAGAAACGACAGCATCCCCGCATTCATTCCCATATCCCGAACCCACGATGCTGTTTCGATATTCATGGCACCCTCTGAGGGAAATCGTCACACATCATACGAAACAAGACACGGCGCAGATTGCAAGGAACAAGGTCACGCAATGGTGAGCACAAAGCGCTGTCCATGCCGCGGGTATTAGGCCAACACACGCCTGTGCAAGCCGGTGGCAACCACACTGCGAATGCACAGCCAGTGGCTAGAATTTCTGGGTGCTCCAAGCAGCCGGGGATATTTCTGCGATGGCACGGAAAGCCGGTTTGGCAAACAGATACCCCTGCATCAGGTGGATGCCTGCGTCAAACAAGAAGTCGCGCTCCCCTGCCGTTTCGATGCCCTCGGCCACAACTTGGATATTCATGTCTTGGCACAGAGAAACCAGGCTGCGCACAATGGCTTGACGGGCGCGGTTGGTATCGACGTTGCGGATCAAGTCCATGTCAATTTTGATAATGTCAGGCTGAAAATCCGACAGCAGTTTGAGCCCGGCATAACCTGCACCAAAGTCGTCAATCGCCGTTTTGAAACCGCAGCGTTTGTACTCGCGCAAGATGGATGCAAACCACGGTCCATCGTCAATTCGCTCCCCTTCAGTCACCTCAAAGATAATTTGTTCCAGCGGGAAACTGTGTACCCGGGCGGCCTCCAGCGTAGTGCGGATACACACCTCTGGTTTGTAGATGGCATTGGGCAAAAAATTGATGGATACCGGCTGGGTCATGCCCAACTCTGCGGCACCTTTGATCGCCTTGACGCGGCATGACTGATCAAATCGGTAGCGATTCTGGTCGTTGACCTGGGACAACACGGTGGCAGCGCCTTCGCCACCAGGGCCCCTCACCAGGGCCTCATGGGCAAAAACGCTGCGGTTTTGCAAATCAACAATGGGCTGATAGGCATATTCAAACTGAAAGCCCAGGCGTTCGGCTTTTTCGCATTCATCGCAGTCCTGCCGAGTGCCGCTGAAAGGCACAAAGTGAACAGGAAAGGACGGATTGGACCGCGACGGGTTGAGCGTGTTCATGCTGACGATTCTCTCCACATCAATCCAAGAGTCAATCTGTACCCCCCCCAAAAATGGAGCGCTTTCAGTGCGCACTGTCCGTGCGCATCCCTGTATCTGCAGACTACCACTTCACCTAGGCCAAGCCTCAATGCATCGCCCGTACCGCCCAGCGCAATTTTGCTGATGAGGAGCGGGGATTGCTGCGCTGCTCGTCGTACGACGCGCGAATCGGGTCGGCGGCCACACTGCTGAACATGCCGTTGCGTTCGCCAGATTGAAAGCACTTTTTCACGCGCCGGTCTTCCCCGGAGTGAAAGCTCAGGATGGCCACCCGACCACCGGGCTTGAGGCAGGCGGGCAGGTTCAGCAACATTTTGTCCAGCACACCAAACTCGTCATTCACCTCAATGCGTAGCGCCTGGAAGGTGCGCTGCAGCACCTTCTTGGTCTCCACTTGGCGCTCCTCAAACGGCATGCTGCGCTTATAGGCCAGCTCCATGGTGGCCCGCACCAGATCGGCGAGCTGCACCGTGGTTTCCAGATACTGGCCTTGCAGGGCTGCGGCCAAGGGGATCGCAAAAGGCTCGTCAGAGTTGTCGGTCAACAAGTCGCGCAGCCGGTGCCGGGTCACACACAGCAGCAGCTCGCTGGCAGACTGGCCACTGCTGGGATCCAGGCGCAAATCCAACGGACCATCCGCCCGGAAACTGAAGCCCCGTGCTGGGTTGTCGATCTGCATGGACGACACCCCCAGGTCGGCCAGCACAAAGTCAAAGCCACCGCCCGCTTGTGGTAGCAAAGTGGCCAATTCACTGAAGTTGGCGCGGTGGACGATGAGCGTTTCTTCACCAAAACCCAAAGTACGAAGCCGTGCTGTGGTGCGGGGCAGTTCAATCGGGTCCACATCCATGCCAAACACGCGTCCACCGGGCTGCACCAGCGGCAGCATGGCCAGCGTGTGGCCGCCAAAGCCCAGGGTCAAATCCAGGCCGGTTTCGCCGGGCAAGGGTTTCAGGATGGCCAGGATTTCATCGACGCAAATGGAGCGGTGCATACCCGCAGGCGTTTGCCCGCGCTGCATGACCTTCTCTACCTCGGCCGCATGGCGCACAGGGTCCAGTTCTTTGTATTTGTCTTCAAACTGGCGGGGGTGGGTGCCAGCGTAACGCACGCGGCGCTTGTGGGGAGGAGAAGCGTCGGTCATTGGCCATTATGCGCTCTGGCGATTGCGAATGAAAAAGACCCGCAGACGTTTCGGGATATGCGCGGCCAGCTACTGAATTTATAGCGATAACAGCAACTATAAGGAGCGAAAAAAATAGGCCAACCGAAAAACTTGTCGATAGGTCGGGTTCTTTGCGCCCATCAAATTGCGACTTGCGAGGAAGCGACCGCCCGCTCAGAAGCGCACGCTGTTGCGGCCGCCATGTTTGGCCAGATAGAGCTTCGCGTCAGCCGCAGCGACCAGCGACTGGGGCGTGGAAGACGCATCGCTCACGGCGACGCCGATCGACACCGTGATGCCGGGCAACCTGGAACCCGTTGGCGACACCACTGCCATGGACTGCGCGGCGTCGCACATGCGTTGTGCCGTGGCGATGGCCTCGGGCAGTGTCGTGTTGGGCAGCAAGACCAAAAACTCTTCACCACCATAGCGGGTCGCAAAGTCATAGGGCCGCACCGTAGTCTTTAGCACATTGCTCAATGCGACCAAGGCCTGGTCGCCACCCTGGTGTCCATGGGTGTCGTTGTATTGCTTGAAATGGTCAACATCAATCAGCAAAACACCCAAGCCCTGCTGACCCTTGATCGACTGCTCCAGCAGACGCTCCATCGCATTGTCGAGCCAACGCCGGTTGTAGAGGCGAGTCAGCGCATCGACATCGACATGGTCTGTGAGTTCCTGAATCTGCAAACGGTCGCGGACGATGCGGTGCGTGTTCTCCTTCAGCCACCGGGTCAGCAGCCGCAGCAGATTACCCGCCACTGAATGGGTATTGGCCACCATTTCCTGAATCAGGTCCCTGTGTATGCCGAATACCCGGCTCGGAACCTTGGCCACCACAAACGCCGAGGGTCGTGTGCCGTCCATGACCGACATCTCTCCAACGGATCCACCCGGCGCTACTTCACGGATGGCCGGAGAATCTAGGGTGTCAAAGTGAATGGTCAGCGCACCGCTCAACACGAGGTAAACATAAGCGTTGTCCTGGTCAGGCGTCAGCAAAACCTCGCCAGCCGCCAACAACCGTGGGGTCGCATGCCCGGCGACCTGCTCCAAAATGGAATCGGGCAAGTTGGACAGCAATTCCGTTTGGGCTAGTTCCTGGGTTAGATAAGTCATGGGATGGTTTAACTCGCTCAGAACACTTATGGACCGCATCAATTTCTACGATAGGCCGCTATTGTCCGACATTGGCTCCCATTTTCCTGCCTCTAGCTTGGAGCCCTCATCCCTCAAGATACTCCTCGTACCCACGGCAAGCTGGGCGGAATGGGACGCAAGTTTCTGCAGCAATTCCGTTGGTGGGCAGCGGGTCTCTAGGTAAGGAATGAGGTTCTCGCGATTGAAGACATCGTGATCCACATGGATCGCGGCAAGGTAGTGGACGGCGGTTTCGAAGAAGTTGTCTCCGTTGAGTATCAAAGCAAAAATGGCATGACAGAGCGCGATTTCCTCGGGATGCAGGTGACAGAGATCAAATCACTTCGACGCTTGTAGTTTTTTTCTGGCGCTTACAAAGAGGCCTGAGATTTGAAGCGCAAGGGCCTTAAGGATGCAAGAGCGATTCAGTACCAGACCACCCATGCAAGGCGTAATGGCATTGTTATTGAAGATTCACGCAGCCCTCATGGAATTTGCGCGTCCAGCTACTGAGTTTGCAGTAATTCGTTAGCTACTGACGACCGTGGCGTCAACGATGCGGAAGAACCCCTCCTCTTCCACAATCTTCAGCATGACCGTCACGTCGTGCACCGCCACGCCATGCGGCGTGCGCACGCTTATGAGCTTGAACTGCGTCCAGCCGCGAATCGCATCGAGCGAGATGCTTTTAGGAACATCCATCCTGAAATTGCCATCTCCTTCTTTCATCATGGAGGTATCTCCATTGAGCACCTGCATCACCTGCACGTGATCGAAGTAGTCGAGAGGCCCATACTCGGTTTCAAGGTTTCTGATCCGTGTCAACAGTGTCTCCAAGTTCTGGCCTTTGACAGCCTTGGAGGAGAACAATGGGGCAAGCGGCCCGTGCTGCCCAGTCACCAAGTGAAAAGAGAACTGGTGCGTGAAGGCTCGCAGCCGCTCGGCGAGCAGCGTCGCCGTCGCCTGTTCGCCCACGATACGCAGTTCACTGCGCCGCTTCAAACCAACCCAGACATAGCCTGGCACGATCTGCTGCACGTCGTCCTGATCCACGATGTCGGCGAAAGATTCGGAGTAGACCTCTTCGCGGCCGGCGATGCCCAGGAAACGCAGCGTGTAGGCCGCGGGCGACTTGAAGGGCCCGTCATCGTCCCACGAGGACGGCTCGCCAGCCTCGTCGAGCAGTACGAACAGGTCTCGGTTCCACAGAAAGTGCAAGCGCTCCCGCACCGCCCCAGGCCTGAACTTGCCGCCCCGGTCTGCGAAGATCGACAGCACCTCGTCAAAGGGCAGGTTCTGGCGCTCGATCAATCGGTCAAGCAGCTGTTTAATCTCCTTGGGGGTCGTTGCCACGTGGTACTCCGTTGTAGGTGACAGGCCAAACAGTCTAGCCGACGATCAATTGGGACGGACAGGAAGTCCAATGGTACGGAGGGTAGTTTGGCAAGAGAGAACTTTCGAAGAAAAAAAGGCCGCACAGCCCTTACGGAATCTGCGCAGCCAGGTACTGAATTAGTAGCAGTTTTTAGTGATTACTTCTTCTGCGGCAGCACATCCGTGCAGCTGCCATGCGCAATCTCCGCCGCCATGCCTATGCTCTCGCCCAGTGTGGGGTGCGGGTGAATGGTCTTGCCGATATCTACTGCATCAGCGCCCATCTCGATCGCCAAGGCGATCTCGCCAATCATGTCGCCCGCATGGGTGCCCACCATGCCGCCGCCCAGGATCTTGCCGTGGCCATGGGCCTCGGGCGAGTCGTCGAACAGCAGTTTGGTCACGCCTTCGTCGCGGCCGTTGGCGATGGCGCGGCCAGAGGCGGTCCAGGGGAACAGGCCCTTCTTGACCTTGATGCCTTGCGCCTTGGCCTGGTCTTCGGTAAGGCCCACCCATGCCACTTCGGGGTCGGTGTAGGCCACGCTAGGAATGACGCGGGCGTTGAATGCCGCAGCGGCCAATTCCTTGTTACCTTGGAGTTCACCGGCAATCACTTCGGCTGCCACGTGCGCTTCATGCACCGCCTTGTGCGCCAGCATGGGCTGGCCCACGATGTCGCCGATGGCGAAGATGTGCGGCACGTTGGTGCGCATCTGGATGTCGACGTTGATGAAGCCACGGTCTGTCACCGCCACACCGGCCTTCTCTGCGCTGATCTTTTTGCCATTGGGCGTGCGGCCCACGGCTTGCAGCACCAAGTCGTACACCTGCGGTGCGGGGGCAGTACCGCCCTCTTCCGCTGCTGCAAATGTCACTTCAATGCCTTCAGGCAAGGCGCGTGCGGACACGGTCTTGGTCTTGAGCATGATGTTGTCGAAGCGCTTGGCGTTCATCTTCTGCCAGATCTTGACCAGGTCGCGATCGGCTCCCTGCATCAGGCCGTCCATCATTTCCACCACGTCCAGGCGGGCGCCCAGCGTGCTGTAAACGGTGCCCATTTCCAAGCCGATGATGCCGCCACCCAAAATCAACATGCGCTTGGGAACTTCCTTGAGCTCCAAAGCGCCGGTGGAGTCCACGACGCGCGGGTCGTTGGGCATGAAAGGCAAACGCACGGCTTGCGAGCCGGCCGCAATGATGGCGCGCTTAAAGGTGATAACTTTCTTGCTGCCGGTCTTCTCTTGGGCGGTGCCGCTGGTTTCTTCGACTTCAAGGTGGTTCGCACCCACAAAGTTGCCGTAGCCGCGCACGGTGGTGACCTTGCGCATTTTGGCCATGGCAGCCAAGCCACCGGTCAGCTTGCCGATGACCTTTTCTTTGTGGCCGCGCAGCTTGTCAATGTTGACCACGGGTGCGCCAAAGTCCACACCCAGGTCCGCCATGTGGCTAACTTCGTCCATGACCGCCGCCACGTGCAACAGCGCCTTGGAAGGAATGCAACCCACGTTCAGGCACACGCCGCCCAAGGTGGCGTAGCGCTCGACAACGATGACCTTGAGGCCCAAGTCTGCCGCGCGGAATGCCGCGGAGTAACCGCCGGGGCCGCCACCGATGACGACCACATCGCACTCCAGATCTGCACTGCCGCCAAAGCTGCTGGCCACTGGGGCCGAAGCCGCCGGGGCTGCTACAGAAACAGGAGCTGCTGGCGCAGATGCGGCGGGCGCTGCAGCCGATTTTGCCTCAGAAACTGCGCCGACTGCATCGAGCAACACGACCACAGAGCCTTCTTTGACCTTATCGCCCAGCTTGACTTTGAGCTCGGTGACCACACCGCCGTGGCTGGCCGGGATCTCCATGGAGGCCTTGTCGGACTCCACGGTGATCAGGCTTTGCTCGGGCTTGATGGTGTCGCCGACCTTGACCAGCAGTTCGATAACCGCGACTTCGTCGAAGTCACCGATGTCCGGAACCTTGATTTCTACGATTGCCATATTCAGGTTCCTGTCTTAGAGCAGCACGCGGCGGAAGTCACCCAGGATCTGGCCCAGGTACACGTTAAAGCGGGCAGCCGCGGCGCCGTCGATCACGCGGTGGTCCCAGGTCAGCGACAAGGGCAGCATCAGGCGTGGCTGGAAAGCCTTGCCATCCCACACGGGTTCCATCTGGCTCTTGCAGACGCCCAGAATAGCGACTTCAGGCGCGTTGATGATGGGCGTGAAGTAACGGCCACCAATGCCACCCAATGAAGAGATGGTGAAGGTCGCGCCGCTCATGTCGGCAGGGCCGAGCTTGCCATCACGGGCCTTCTTGGCCAGCTCACCCATTTCCTGGCTGATCTGGAAGATGCCTTTTTTGTCGGCATCCTTGATCACAGGCACCACCAAGCCGTTAGGCGTGTCGGCCGCAAAACCGATGTGGTAGTACTGCTTGTAGATCAGCGCATCGCCGTCCAGCGAGCTGTTGAACTCGGGGAACTTCTTGAGCGCAGCCACGCAGGCCTTGATCAGGAAAGCCAGCATGGTGACCTTGATGCCCGACTTCTCGTTCTCTTTATTGGTAGAGACGCGGAAGGCTTCGAGGTCGGTGATGTCGGCGTCGTCGTGATTGGTGACGGCCGGAATCATGACCGCGTTGCGCAGCAGGTTGGCACCGCTGATCTTCTTGATGCGGGACATTTCCTTGCGCTCGATCGGGCCGAACTTGGCAAAGTCCACCTTCGGCCAAGGGATCAAGCCTAGGCCGGCGCCGTCGTTGCTGCCGGCAACCTTGGCTTGGGCTGCAATGGCCAAGGTCTGTACCGCACCACTCATCACGGAACGGGTGAAGCCTTGCACGTCAGCCTCGGTGATACGGCCCTTGAGGCCGGAACCCTTGACTTCGTTCAGCGGCACGCCCAGTTCGCGGGCGAACTTGCGCACGGATGGGGATGCATGGGGCAAACCAAGCGTGGTGCCTCCGGGCGCGTGCGCGGGCACGGCCACAGCGACAGGCGCTGCCACAGCAGCAGCCACAGGCGCCAGAGCTGCGGCGGGGGTAGCAGGCATGGCGGCAACCGCAGCGGGAGCCGCAGCAGGGGCGGCTGCGGCACCAGCCACGCCTTCCAGAATCACCACCAAGTCACCGATGTTGACGGTGTCACCCAGCTTGACCTTGATTTCCTTCACCACACCGGCGGTGCTGGAAGGAATCTCCATGGAAGCCTTGTCCGACTCCACGGTGATCAGGCTCTGCTCCACCTTAACGGTGTCGCCAACTTTGACCAGCAGTTCGATGACGGCCACGTCTTTGAAGTCGCCGATGTCGGGCACCAGCACATTCACAGGGCCGGAGGCCGCTGGCGCTGTAACCGGGGCTGCCGCTACAGAAACAGGAGCTGCTGGCGCAGACGCTGCCGGCGCTGGAGCCGCTTTTGATTCCGCAGCCGGAGCTGCAGCAGCACCTTCGGCTTCCAGCACCAACACCACAGAACCTTGCTTGACCTTGTCGCCCAGCTTGACCTTGATCTCTTTGACCACACCGGCGGTGCTGGAAGGGATTTCCATGGAGGCCTTGTCGCTCTCCACGGTGATCAGGCTTTGCTCGGCCTTGACCGTGTCCCCGACTTTGACCATTACCTCGATCACCGCCACCTCGTCGAGGTCGCCAATGTCCGGGACTTGTACTTCTACGATTGCCATATTGTTTGTCTCCGGTGCTTAGGCGTACAGGGGGTTCACTTTGTCAGCGTTGATGCCGTACTTGGCGATGGCTTCCGCCACCTTGGCCACCGGCACGGTACCGTCTTCGCTCAGGGCCTTCAGGGCGGCAACCACGATGTAATGGCGGTTCACCTCGAAGTGCTCACGCAGCTTGCTGCGGAAGTCGGAGCGGCCGAAGCCATCGGTACCCAGCACTTTGTACGTACGGCCCTTGGGCACGAACGGACGGATCTGCTCGGCATAGGCCTTCATGTAGTCGGTAGACGCGATCACGGGGCCGGTGGACTTGTTGAGTTGCTCGGCCACGAAAGGCACACGCGGTGTTTCCAGCGGGTGCAGCAGGTTCCAGCGGTCAGCGTCCTGGCCGTCGCGGGTCAGTTCGTTAAAGCTTGGGCAGCTCCACACGTCGGCGCCGATGCCCCAGTCTTTTTCCAGCAACTCTTGCGCCGCAATGCTTTCGCGCAGGATGGTGCCGGAGCCCAAAAGTTGTACGCGGGGAGCCTTCTTGGTGAGCGCAGGGCCGGCCTTGCACTGGTACATGCCTTTGATGATTTGCTCTTCCGTGCCGGGCTGCAGGCCGGGCATGGGGTAGTTTTCATTCAACAGGGTCAGGTAGTAGAAGACGTTGTCTTGCTTCTCGACCATGCGCTTCAAACCGTGGTGCAGGATCACGCCGACTTCGTGGGCGAAGGTCGGGTCGTACGAGATGCAGTTCGGGATAGTGCCGGCCATGATGTGGCTGTGGCCATCCTCGTGCTGCAAACCCTCTCCGTTCAGGGTGGTACGGCCGGAAGTGCCGCCCAACAAGAAGCCACGGGCTTGCATGTCGCCAGCCGCCCAGGCCAAGTCACCAATGCGCTGGAAGCCGAACATCGAGTAGTACACGTAGAACGGCACCATGATGCGGTTGCTGGTGGAGTAACTGGTGGCCGCTGCAATCCAGCTGCTCATGCCGCCGGCTTCGTTGATACCCTCTTGCAGGATCTGGCCGGCCTTGTCTTCCTTGTAGTACATGACCTGGTCTTTGTCGACCGGGGTGTACTGCTGGCCTGCGGGGTTGTAGATACCCACTTGGCGGAACAAGCCTTCCATACCGAAGGTACGGGCCTCATCCACCAGAATCGGCACCACGCGGGGGCCCAAAGCCTGGTCGCGCAACAATTGGGTCAGGAAGCGCACATAGGCTTGGGTGGTGGAAATCTCACGGCCTTCGGCAGTGGGTTCGATCACAGCCTTGAAGGTTTCCAGGGACGGCACGGTGAAGCTCTCGTCCGCTTTGGTACGGCGGTGCGGCAGATAGCCACCCAAGGCCTTGCGGCGCTCATGCAGGTACTTCATTTCAGGGGTGTCGTCTGCAGGCTTGTAGAACGGCACCTTGGGCAACTCGCTGTCCGGCACGGGGATATTGAAGCGGTCGCGGAAGGCCTTGATGTCTTCGTCGGTCAGCTTCTTGGTCTGGTGCACGGTGTTCTTGCCTTCACCGGCTTTGCCCATGCCGAAGCCCTTGACGGTCTTGATCAACAAGACCGTCGGTTCGCCCTTGTGGTTTACGGCCTTGTGGAAGGCGGCGTACACCTTCTTGGAATCGTGGCCACCGCGGCGCAGATCGAAGATTTCTTCATCGGACATTTTGGAGACCATCTCCAGCGTGCGGGGGTCCTTGCCGAAGAAATGCTTGCGCACGTAGGCACCGTCGTTGGCCTTCATGGCCTGGTAGTCGCCATCCAGCGTTTCCATCATTATTTTCTTGAGGGCGCCTTCCTTGTCGCGGGCCAGCAAAGGATCCCAACCGGAGCCCCACAGCAGCTTGATCACGTTCCAGCCGGCGCCGCGGAATTCGCCTTCGAGTTCCTGGATGATCTTGCCGTTGCCGCGCACCGGGCCGTCCAGACGCTGCAAGTTGCAGTTGATTACGAAGACCAGGTTGTCCAAGCCTTCACGGGCAGCCAGGCCGATGGCGCCCAAGGATTCCACTTCGTCCATTTCGCCGTCGCCGCAGAACACCCAGACCTTGCGGTTTTCGGTGTTGGCAATGCCGCGGGCGTGCAGGTATTTCAGGAAACGGGCCTGGTAAATCGCCATCAATGGGCCCAAGCCCATGGACACAGTGGGGAACTGCCAGAACTCGGGCATCAACTTGGGGTGCGGGTAGCTCGACAAGCCCTTGCCGTCCACTTCCTGGCGGAAGTTGAGCAACTGCTCTTCGGTCAGGCGGCCTTCCAGGTAGGCGCGGGCATACACACCGGGGGACACGTGACCCTGGATGTAGAGGCAGTCGCCACCGTGGTTTTCGCTTTCAGCGTGCCAGAAGTGGTTGAAGCCGGCGCCGAACAGGCTGGCCAGCGATGCAAAAGAGCCGATGTGACCACCCAAGTCCCCACCATCTGCGGGGTTGTGGCGGTTGGCCTTCACAACCATGGCCATGGCATTCCAGCGCATATAGGCGCGCAGGCGCTCTTCAATTTCCAGATTGCCGGGGGAACGTTCCTCGTCCTGGGGCTCAATGGTGTTCACGTAGCCGGTGGTAGCCGAGAAAGGCATGTCGATGCTCTTTTGGCGTGCGTGCTCGAGCAGTTGCTCCAGCAGGAAATGGGCGCGTTCGGGGCCTTCAGCTTCGATGACGGCACTGAGCGCGTCCATCCATTCACGGGTTTCCTGACCGTCCACATCGGACGTACCCAAAGGGTTTTGGGGAACTGCAGCCATCGATGTCTCCTTCTTGGTACTTTGGCGTAATTTAGTGCGGTGTACCTAGTTTCTCATATTTATTTGAGAATTTCAAATCATGCCAACCCATTTCTTATTGTGGAATTTATTGCTGCTTTGCAGCACATGCGCCGTGGGCTACGGCGCCCCTCCCCTACACTCGGCGTATGCCCTTGCACAAAGTGATCTCATTGCCAAAACCCATCGCCCTGCCCTCCGTCGATGGCGCACGCCGTTGGTGGCATCGGCTCACGCCACACCGCCAAGACCGTGTGGCCATGTTGGCTCCGCTGGCGGCCGTGTTGTTGTTTTTTGCAGCCATTGTTTCGGCACTGGGCTATTTGCGCGTGGAAGAGATGGACCGCGAGCAAGAAGCCGTACAACGGGATGTGGAGTACACCCAACAGCGCCTGCGCCTGCGCCTGCTGGAGCGGCAAGAACAAATCATGCGGATAGCCCGCGAAATCTCGAACCGCGAGTTGGACCTGGACGATTTCCGGCAACGTGCCGCCGCCATGCTGGACCAGTACCCCGAGGTACAGGGCATGGCCTGGGTGGATGACAAACAACGCACCCGCGCTAGCTTGGGTATGGGTGGCAATTTCTCGGGCAGCTTGCAGTCCAGCAACGACGTACTGTCCTTTGGCGCACGTGAAGCGGGCTACACCCTGACGCGCGAAGTCAACCAGCCCCTGTACATCCAGCCCCCACGGGCCAAGGACGAGGCACCCATGCTGCAAATGTTCGTCCCGCTGAACGAACGGGGACGTTTCTCAGGGGTGCTACTGACGGAATACTCGGTGGATGGCCTCTACCGCTATGGGGTGCCATCGGAAGTTTCCGCGCGCTACGCGGTTTCGCTGCAAGACGCCAATGGCAAACTTTTGGCCGGCACCAGCATTCCGGACCGCAAATTGGTAGGCCGTGTGATGCCCTGGAGCAACCCTGCCAATGAATACGCCATGCCGGTCTCGCCAGTAGGCGCTGGGCTGGTGATCCGGGCGCAGGCCTACCGGGCCTCGCTGGGGGTCATCGGCAGTGGTCTGTTTTGGCTGGTCAGCGCCCTGAGCGTGATGACAGCTTGGATGCTGATTGCCAATTGGCGCCACACCCGCCGCCGCGTACAGGCACAACAAGCCCTGATGTCGGAGACCAACTTCCGCCGCGCCATGGAAAACTCCATGCTCACCGGCATGCGCGCCATGGACCTGCAAGGCCGAATCACCTACGTCAACGCTGCGTTTTGCCAGATGACAGGCTGGAGCGAATCCGACCTGGTGGGCCGGACAGCCCCCTTCCCCTATTGGCCCGACAGTGACCGGGACAATCTGGCTTCTCGTCTGGAAGAAGAAATGCATGGCAACACGACGCCGGGCGGCATTCAGGTCCGCGTCAAACGGCGTGACAACACACTTTTCGACGCCCGGCTGTATGTGTCGCCGCTGATTGACGCGATGGGGACACAAACAGGTTGGGTCACGTCCATGACCGACATCACCGAGCCGAACCGGGTGCGCGAGCAGCTCTCGGCATCACACCAACGCTTCACCACCGTGCTAGAGGCGTTGGACGCCTCCATCTCTGTGGCACCACTGGGCAGCGACGAGCTGCTGTTCGCCAACAAACTGTACCGCCAATGGTTTGGGGTACAGGCAGGTGGCCACTTGCAGCTGGTGGCAGAGGCTGGCGTACCCATGAACACGACCAATGACGAAGCGTCAGACAGCGTGGACTCGTTTGCCGGCCTGCCCACCACCGCTTTGCCAGACAGCGATTCAGAGAGTGCAGAAATCTTCATCACGGCGCTGGGCAAATGGCTGGAAGTGCGCACCCGGTATCTGAGCTGGGTCGATGGTCGCTTGGCGCAGATGGTGATTGCCACCGACATCACCACCCGCCGTTTGGCCGAAGAGCAGGCGGCCATCCAGGCCGAGCGGGCACAAACCTCCAGCCGGCTCATCACTATGGGCGAGATGGCCTCGAGCGTGGCCCACGAGCTGAACCAGCCCCTGACCGCCATCAACAACTACTGCAATGGTATGGTGTCGCGCATCAAAGAAAAGCAGATATCCGAGGAGGACCTGCTGGGAGCCTTGGAAAAGACTGCCAAACAGGCCCAGCGCGCGGGCCAGATCATCCAGCGCATTCGTTCCTTCGTAAAACGCAGCGAGCCTAACCGCACGCCTTCCGAAGTGGCGATCATGGTGGCTGAAGCCGTGGAGCTGGCTGAAATCGAGCTGCGCCGTTTCAATGTGCGCTTGAACCACTATGTGGCAGCGCGCCTGCCCATGGTCATGGTGGACCCCATCCTTATCGAGCAAGTGCTGGTCAACCTGCTGCGCAATGCGGCCGAATCCATTGATTCAGCACTGCGCCAAACCGCAGATCGCATCGTCGAACTGAGGGTATTGCCGCGCCACATTGACAACAAGCCTGTCATCGAGTTTTCAGTGCAGGACACAGGCAAAGGCCTGGCACCCGAAGTCATGGCGAGGCTCTACGAAGCTTTCTATTCCACCAAGGCCGATGGCATGGGGATTGGCCTCTCTTTGTGCCGCTCCATTGTCGAGTCTCACCTTGGGCGAATGACTGCGGAGAACATCTACAATGGCACGGAAGTGTCAGGGTGCCGCTTCTCTTTTTGGGTGCCTCTGACCGAAGGTAGCGCCCTGACCTATGCAGAGCCTCCTGCCCCCCAACCCAACCTCGGATAACTGAATGAGCTTGATCCCCAAAAAAGGAACGGTTTACGTAGTCGATGACGACGAAGCAGTGCGGGACTCCCTGCAGTGGCTGCTGGAGGGTAAGGGGTATCGGGTTCGCTGCTTTGATTCCGCCGAATCGTTTTTGAGCCGCTACGACGCGCGCGAGGTGGCATGCCTGATTGTCGACATCCGCATGGGTGGCATGACCGGCCTGGAACTGCAAAGCCGCCTCATCGAAGCCAAGTCTCCCCTGCCCATCGTCTTCATCACCGGCCACGGTGACGTGCCGATGGCCGTGGACAGCATGAAAAAGGGCGCCATGGATTTCATCCAGAAGCCCTTCAAAGAAGACCAACTGGTCAGCCTGGTGGAACGCATGCTGGAGCACGCCAAGGACACCTTTGCCGACTACCAGCTCGCCGTCAGCCGCGACGCACTTCTCTCCAAGCTCACCTTGCGCGAAAGCCAGGTTCTGGAACGCATTGTTGCCGGCCGCCTGAACAAGCAGATTGCCGACGACTTGGGCATCAGCATCAAAACGGTGGAGGCGCACCGCGCCAACATCATGGAAAAACTCAGCGCAAACACGGTGGCCGATCTGCTCAAGATTGCCTTGGGCCAGAACGCCCCAAAAACCTGAAACTTCACTTTTTATAGCACTTTACGCCCGCTCTGCCTCCGCTGCGGGCGTTTTTACTTGAATAATCGACCATGACAGTTCCCGCACAGACCATTGACGGCAACGCCCTGGCGGCCCAACTCCGCGGCGACGTCGCCACCCGTACCGCAGCCCTCAAGGCCCGCGGACTCACTCCCGGGCTGGCCGTGGTCCTGGTTGGCGACAACCAAGCCAGCCAAGTCTATGTTCGCAACAAGGTCAAGGCCTGCACAGATGCCGGATTGCATTCCATACTGGAAAAGTATGAGGCCTCCATGACCGAGGCTGAATTGCTGGCCCGCGTGGACGCGCTGAACAATGACCCCAGCATCCACGGCATCCTGGTGCAGCTGCCTTTGCCTGCACACATTGACGCGCACAAGGTGATCGAGGCCATCTCGCCCGCCAAAGACGTGGACGGATTCCACGTAGCGAGTGCTGGCGCGCTCATGGTGGGCCAACCCGGTTTTTGGCCCTGCACCCCCTACGGTTGCATGAAGATGCTGGAAAGCATTGGCTACAGCCTCAAGGGCAAGCATGCCGTCGTCATTGGTCGCTCCAACATCGTGGGCAAGCCCATGGCCATGATGCTGTTGCAACAAAATGCCACCGTCACCATCTGCCACAGCGGCACCGTCAACTTGAAAGCCATGACCCTGCAAGCTGACGTGATCGTGGCCGCCGTAGGCAAGCGCAATGTGCTCACCGCCGACATGGTCAAACCCGGCACCGTGGTCATCGACGTGGGCATGAACCGCGATGACGCGGGCAAACTCTGCGGCGACGTGGATTTTGCTGGCGTGAGCGAAGTAGCCGGCTACATCACCCCGGTGCCTGGTGGCGTGGGCCCCATGACCATCACCATGTTGCTGGTCAACACGTTGGAAGCCGCAGAGCGCGATGCGGCCCTGCGTGATCTTGCATAAGCCCGGCCAGACCCCATCTGCTTTTGAGTTTCACTGCCCCGTCCCAACCACCATGAATCCTTTGTTAAACGCCACCGGCCTGCCCCTGTTCGACCAAATCCGGCCAGAACATGTGGAACCCGCCGTAGACGCGCTGCTGGCCCAGGCCGAAGAGGCATTGGAGACTGTGGCAGCCACCGATTTCCCCGCCGAATGGGATGCCATCGCCCGGACACTTGACGTCGCCACTGAAAAGCTCGGCATGGCTTGGGGCGCGGTAAGCCACCTCAATAGCGTGGCCGACACACCAGAATTGCGTGCGGCCTACAATGAGGCGCTGCCCAAAGTGACCGAATTTTGGACTCGCCTGGGGGCAGATGAGCGCCTCTACGCCAAATACAAAGCCATTGACACCACGGCGTTGAACCCCGAGCAACTGCAGGCCCACAAAAACGCTGTGCGCAACTTTGTACTGGGCGGTGCCGAGCTTCAAGGTGCCGAGCGCGAGCGTTTTGCAGCCATCCAGGAAAAGCAGGCCGAACTTGGTCAGAAGTTCAGCGAAAACACCCTGGACGCCACTGATGCCTTTGCCTACTACGCCAGCGAGGCTGAGCTGGACGGTGTACCACCCGATGTGGTGCAAGCAGCACATGCCGCGGCCCAGGCCGAAGGCAAAGCAGGCTACAAACTCACACTGAAGATGCCCTGCTACCTGCCCGTGATGCAGTTTGCCACGAGCAGCGCCCTACGGGCTGTGCTGTACCGTGCCTACGTCACCCGCGCCTCCACCGAAGCAGAGCCCGAGTTCCAAAAATTCGACAACAGCACCATCATCCGCGAGCTGTTGGCCTTGCGCCAAGAGGAGGCACATCTGCTGGGATACGCCAACTTTGGCGCACTGTCCGTAGTGCCCAAGATGGCGGATTCTCCTGCCACGGTGATCGCATTTCTACGTGACTTGGCGCGCAAGGCACGCCCCTTTGCCGAGCAAGACATTGCCGACCTGCGCGCCTTTGCCCGTACTGAGCTCGGCCTGAACGACCCGCAGGCCTGGGACTGGCCCTATATCTCTGAAAAGCTCAAGGAAGCGCGCTACGCTTTCAGCGAACAGGAAGTCAAACAGTACTTCACGGCACCCAAAGTGCTGGCAGGCCTGTTCAAGATTGTGGAAACCCTCTTCGACGTGGAAATCCGCGAAGACAACGCCCCTGTGTGGAATGCCGGTGTGAAGTTTTACCGGATCGAACGACGTAATGCCCAAGGCCTGCAACTGGTGGGCCAGTTCTACCTGGACCCCACGGCCCGCAGTAGCAAGCGTGGCGGCGCCTGGATGGACGATGTGCGCACGCGCTGGCTGCGCCCCGACACTGGCCAACTGCAAACCCCGGTAGCCCATCTGGTCTGCAACTTTGCGGAAAGCGTAGACGGCAAGCCCGCGCTACTCACACACGATGACGTCACCACCCTGTTCCACGAATTCGGTCACGGCCTGCACCACATGCTGACACAAGTGAACGAACGCGATGTGTCTGGCATTAGCGGCGTAGAGTGGGATGCGGTGGAGCTACCTAGCCAGTTCATGGAAAACTTTTGCTGGGAATGGCGTGTGCTGCAACACATGACAGCCCACGTGGACACCGGTGAGACACTGCCCCGTGCATTGTTTGACAAAATGCTGGCGGCCAAAAACTTCCAGAGCGGTATGCAGACCTTGCGCCAAATCGAGTTTTCACTGTTCGACATGCTGCTGCATACCGACCACGACCCTGCAGCTGACTTCATGCCCCTGCTAGAGCAAGTGCGCCAAGAGGTTGCGGTCTTGCAGCCTCCTGCCTGGAGCCGGACCGCCAACACTTTCAGCCATATTTTTGCGGGCGGTTATGCCGCGGGTTACTACAGCTACAAATGGGCGGAGGTACTGAGTGCGGACGCTTACGCCGCATTTGAAGAATCTGCCGATGCCCAGGGCGTGCCCAACCCCGAAACCGGCCGACAATACCGGAAGGCCATTCTCGAGGCGGGCGGTAGCCGTCCGGCCATGGAGTCGTTCAAGGCCTTCCGTGGCCGTGAACCTTCACTGGATGCACTGCTACGCCACCAAGGCATGGCGCAGCCCTGAATTCTTGTTGACACACACCTTGCAGGATAACCCCATGACCATGCAGACCCGCATCACCCTCATCGGCACCCTGGCACTGGCATTGCTAGGCCAGACCAGCCTGGCCCAACCGGTCTACAAAATTGTGGGGCCGGATGGCAAGGTCACGTTTTCCGACAAGCCTCCAGCTTCGGCAGACAAAGGCAAAGTAGCCGCAAGTGGCACGGCATCAGGCGGTGGCAACTCTGGCCCCGACCTCCCTTACGAATTGCGCCAAGTGGCGTCCAAATACCCCGTTACCCTTTACACAGCAACCGGCTGTGCCCCCTGCGATGCAGGCCGTGCGCTGCTGAAAAATCGGGGCATCCCTTTCGCCGAGCGAACCGTGAGCACGCAAGAAGACCTGGAAGCCCTGCAGCGCTTGGCCGGCGACAAATCCCTCCCCTATGCAACGATTGGAGGACAAAAGCTCAAAGGGTTCTCCGACCTGGAGTGGTCGCAATACCTCAATGCGGCCGGCTATCCCGCAGCCTCAGCGCTTCCCAAAGCCTACCGCTTTGCCTCCCCAACGCCGCTGGTTGCGGTGCAAAAACCGACCACCCCCACCAATTCGGCAACAAAACCCGCCGAGGCACCCGTAGAACCTGTAGCACCGCCGGCGCAAGCACCGTCCAACCCCGCGGGTATCACCTTCTAGACCAAGCTTGGCTCCATGCAAAAAGGCCGCCTTATCAGGCGGCCTTTGTATTGGTGTTGCCCTGTTTTATAGTGTCCGATGCACTATCGGCGTCTCTGGTACGGGATAACCTGCTGCGCCAAACGTACTTACCACTGCTTTGTGTGTGTCAAAGTAGACCTGCCAGTAGTGATCGGTATGGGTATACGGGCGCACGCACAGCAATGGGCCCTCTGGAGTGAACTGCAGAATCTCAATGTCAGGTGCGGGCGTCGCAGCCACGTTGGGAATCGCCGCCACAGCAGCACGCAAACGTGCAATGGCGTCGAGCACATCCACCCCATTGGCCACCTTGGCTACGCAATCCACGCGGCGATACGCCAAAGTACTGAAGTTCTGGATGGAGCCCGAGAACACGGTGTTATTACCCACTATGGTGACCACATTGTCGGCAGTGATCAGGGTGGTACCAAACAGACCCAGCTCCTTGACGGTACCCGTTACGCCACCTGCAGTTACAAAATCACCCACCTTGTAGGGGCGCAACACCTGCATGAACACACCCGCTGCAAAGTGGGTGAGCAAGCCGCCCCAAGCGGTGCCAATTGCCAGACCGGCACCTGCAAGCAAAGCGGCAAATGAAGTGGTCTGCACACCGAATATGTCCAAAATCGCCAAGATCAGAACCACGTTCAGAATCACGGACAAAATGGAATTCAGGTAATTGGCTAGGGTCTGGTCCACCTTGCCCCCGCGCTGCAAGGCTGCCCCCAGCAAACGCAAGGCTAGCGATATCAGCCAGCGCCCAACAATCCAGGCACCCAAGGCCCCTAGCAATTTCAAACCAAAATCCGCGCCTTGCGTGGTGAGAAATGTCCAAATGACTTCTGTGTTCATGTACGCGCCCTCCTGAAATGAAATCGGAATCGCCAATACGCCTGACGCCAAGCCACATGTGGCTGCGTTGCATGATAGCTGCCATGCAGGGCGCGATTGGGAGGCTTGTGTGAAGTGCGTCACACAGGGACGAAAAAAATGCCCGATCATTGATCGGGCATTTTTCAACTTTGGCGGAGACGGAGACCGCTTGCCATGTTGTCCAAGTGAGTCTCGGAAACTCCAGTTGAGCGACAAAATCCATAGCAGATGAGACATACAGCGCAATCTGTTCATCCAATGGTGTTGATTGTTATCCAAGACCATCAGATAATTGAATATGCATACAGATATTCAATCAACCTCCATCGAACCCGATGGTATTGAACCATCCTCATTCATAAAGTCAACGGATGCGCGTCCTTACAGTACAGCTCGTGATCGGCTAACGCCACTAGGTATCAAGCGACTAACTACGCCTGATCTTTACCACGATGGAGGTGGCCTTTACCTCCAAGTATCTCTTTCCAAGCGCAAAGCTGAAAGTGCATCGGGTCCAGCAATCAATAAATCGTGGGTGTTTCGATATCGTTTACAGGGCAAGCTTCGCAGCATGGGACTTGGCTCTCTTAATGACTTGACTCTTGCTGAAGCACGAGAGGCAGCTAGAAAACTGCGACAAACAGTCAGGGACAAGCGCGACCCAATTGACGAACGAGAACAACGCGCCCGTGAGCTTGCTTTGCAGCGAGCCACAGAGGTTACTTTCAAGGAATGTGCTGAGGAATACCATCTACGCGAGGCCACTAACTGGAAGAACGCCAAGCACGCTGCGCAATGGATTAACACCTTACGCACTTATGCTTTTCCAAAAATTGGGAGAATGAAAGTGCACAACATTGGCAAGCCAGAGGTGCTGGGCGTGCTTGAACCGATATGGAAGGTCAAGCCAGAAACGGCAAGTCGCGTAAAGCAACGGATGCATGCCGTGTTGGATTGGGCTGCCTCAAGGGACCTGTATCCCAACTACCCCCATGCCATGTGGGGGCAGATTGACCGGGTACTTGGTTCAGCGCGTTCAGGCGAGAAATCACATCATGCCGCATGCCCTATCGACCAAGTTTCAAAGGTTGTCACTGCCCTTCGTCAAAGTGCTAGTCGACCAATTGTCAAGCTGGCATTTGAGTTCACTCTTCTTACAGCTGCACGTTCAGGTGAAGCACGCTTGATGACTTGGGCTGAATTTTCCGAAGACGAAGCACTATGGAAAATTCCAAGCTCAAGAATGAAAGCTGGCAAAGAACATAGGGTTCCCTTACCTGCACGCTGCGTTGAAATACTCGAAGAAGCACGATTGATAACTGGCAATAGGCAACTGGTCTTTTGCCATCCGAAGACGGGCAAGGCCTTTAGCGATGCAGTATTTACAAGCCTTCTACACAAAGGACTGGGCTTGCCTTACACCATGCACGGCTTTCGTTCATCGTTCAGGGACTGGGGAGCTGAGCTAACCGACCACCCCAGAGAACTACTGGAGGTTGCATTGTCACATTTGCCTGGCGATCAAACCGAACAAGCCTACTGGCGTGGTGATGTGTTGGCCAAGCGTCGCAAATTGATGAACGACTGGGCTCAGTTCGTAGAGAAAGATCATGCTCACACAAAGTCGACCTGAATGGGATTGGTCACTTCACCATACTCAAAATCATTGATATGAAAAAAAGGAAAGACCGTAAAGCCACATCTCGTCCATTGCTTGGACGGTCACGGAAAGATCCAACAACTTTGCATATCACTAGTGGTCCTGGTGACGAGCGCGAACTTCATACCCCTGCTGGGCCACTGGCACTTAAATGGCGAAGCCGATTTTCTAGTAGCGACGGTAGCGCAGATTCTGATGGTGATCGACCGCATCGCCCTCTCCACTTGACCAATAAAGTGGGCCAATGGAGACGTCCAACAGGAAAGAACCTGAATGAGTACTCCAACTGGGAGAAATGGCAAACGGAAATGTGGATGTGGGAATTCCTGCGACGGGACAAGCGGTACCAAGAATACGCCAAAGATGAAACTTCCGATATGACGACCGCGGCCGCCGAGCATTTCTTGCAAACCTACAAACCCCACGCCGAAGAATACGAACCCAATCCACCACGCTTTTTGGTCAGCATCACCTCTTATCCGAAGCGGGAGCAGTTTTCGGAAGTTCACCTTCTACGAGCCAAAGGACAGGAAATTCAAGATGACCGCCGTCTGTCGATCAAGTTAGGTCATGACGATGTTGCTATCACATTCAAGATCGCACCGATGCTTTTCAACCTTGAAGGCAGCTTGGCAAAACAGCTCAAAGATGCTGAGGATCGATTGCGGGATTTTGGAAGGCTTCTTAGGGGTATTTATCTTGAAGACACGAGCCGAAATAAAACCACCAATCCAAGACCATATTCTCCTGAGGAGCTTCTTAAAATGATTCGATGTCTCGACCTTAAAGTGAGCACCTCGCTGAACGGCGGGCAAATTTTTGACGTACTAAATCCACAGCACCCATACACTCCAAGTGAAGATTCCAATGTGGATCCTGATAAGAGAGCAAGCGACATTTACCGAGAAGCTCTAGACCTTGCAGGTGGCGGATATACAGGACTAGTGCTTTCTCAAGTCAAGAGCAAAGCGGTCCCTCGTAAATCGGTATCCAAACGAAAATAAATGACGCCCCGCAGGGCGTCATTTTTAACCTATTTTTCTAGCTTGAGGTCAATGCCGAGAAATGTGTTGTACCCGTTACGGCGTTTGGTTGGATGCCCCTTTTTTACCATGGCTTTATGGAAGCGCTGAATCGATAGTGCAACCCGCCCCGTACTACGGATGAACTGAATGTAGTCTTTGTAGGCGACTGATGCCTGCACCTTCTTTTTCGATCCAGTCGAACACTTTTCAGCGATCCAATTGGCCACCGAATCACTTTTCGCCATGGCGGTTTTTTTTGCTTGATCTACCTCTTCGCAACTACCCAATCCATTTTTTCGGTAAGCCTTTGTGCCCTCGATCAGCCAGTTGAGCACCCCCGAGGCCTCCTGCGCTAGCTCGTCATCTAAGTTGCGGTTAACCTTCTCTACCTTTCCATCGCAAGGAATGATGACCATACGGCGCCATATGGCTTTTTGTTGACGATCAACGTCGGGCAGCTCATTTGTTGAAAGCCAAAGCTTTCCTACAGGACGAAATTCGCCTTGGGATGCATACCCATCTCGGGCCGTGAATGTATCGTTACCAGAAAGCTGCTTGAAGAATGCTGCGTCAAACGGCTTGCCCTCCTGCCCCTCCCCACACAAATACATTCGAGCACCTCGCAGTGCCATCAACGCCGGTGTTGGCGAGTTCGGATTACCCGAATATGCCTTAGTCAATAAATTGGGAGCTATCGAAATTACATATTTCCCAAGTACAAACTCCATCACGCGACTAAGTACACCCTTGCCGTTTTCTGTGTCACCCAACAAGATAAATGCAACCTGTTCTTTTCCATGCCCCAAAAGCATATAGCCCAAAACGCGCTGTAAATACTCCTCTAGCTTTGGTCTCCCGCAGGTAAAAAAATTCATAAACTTCTTAAACTTGGGCGCGGTAGCCTGATGGTCAAACACAACGTTCGCCTGAACAACGAGCATGTCCTGGGGTGTTGACGGACGAAACTCACCTGTTCTTAGATCAATAACACCATTCTTCACGGCCAGAAGGTATGGATTGGCATCGAACATTTCCGACGTCGCGGACAATAGCGGATGTGTTGTTGCGCTGCCCAGCAATGCGCGAACTGCCGCCATTGAGCGTAGAGAACTCGCCTGTTTTCGATTGAACTGTTCACCAGTCGCATACAAATCTGTTGCAATCTTTTGAGCGATATGTCTGGCCCGCTGCTCAACGAGCGCAGGGTCTACCGTCCACACAGATTCCTGCCAAACCAGCCATGCCTTCCGTCCTGCGTCGTATCGCAGAGTGTCCTTGGCTTCTTCGGCAAAGCGATCTAGAACTGCAAAACTATCCACGAATGCAGGCATCACATCCGCCTTCACCTGACTTGGAGAGTATTTCGATGCCAAGTCGAATAGCGTTGCCACCGTTACGCG
Source organism: Rhodoferax sp. TH121 (assembly GCF_002251855.1). Lineage (GTDB taxonomy): Bacteria > Pseudomonadota > Gammaproteobacteria > Burkholderiales > Burkholderiaceae_C > Allorhodoferax. Next base: position 621,704 of record NZ_NOXW01000020.1, on the reverse strand, counting down.
GCCGTTGGACTTCAAACTTTTCCAAGCCTTTTGCTGGTCCTTCTCAACATAGCCAGGCTCCCCCTTGCAGAAATCCTGGTATGCCTTGTAGCCTTCGTCATTTGGTACCGCTGAGTGCACTGCCATCATCAGTTTTAGCCACATTTCGCGGCCCTTGATTTCGGCCGGTGGTATCACCCCCAACGCACGACGAATGTCTTCAATGGGTACCTTGCTGTCATCTGGCTTTGCGACCACATTTGAATCGGAAGGTTGTTCCGGCACCTTCACGCCAAGTCCCTTGCACAACTTCCAAACATCTTTGTGGGATGCCTTGATATTGGCTACCAACAATTTGACTAGGTGAGTGCCTTTTTTGTGGTGGAGCGATCCGGCCAAACGGACAGTTGACGCTGGGCTGGTACGGGATAAATCTCCGCCAACGAACTTAGCCAAAGCCTTCTGAACTCTTGGAAAATCTTCCAATGGGCAGTTCTTAACGAGCCACATGACAAGACCACGATTCTTTGAAGTGCTAACCACAACGTCGGGGGGAAACTTGGAGTTACTGAGTTTTTTCAGACTTCGCTCAAAATCATTGTCGATGTCAATAAAGACGGAATTGATCTTGATGACGTTCTTTGCTTTTGCCCCTTTGCCATCGGTTATTTGAGGCAAGAAGGTGACGCGAGCACCACCAAGGTTTGCTTGTTCAAGCTCAAGCTTGCTACCTGTGTATGACCCATAAAGAAAGCGGCTGACCTCTGGACTTCCATCCATTTCTTTGTGAATACCGAACACAGCCTTTTTGCTACCCAGCACTATCCGCTTACCCAGCGCCATCATCTTGCGGTCAGGTTCTACTTTCGCAATTGAGTCGCCTTTTGCGCGGCTGCCTGTCTTACTGATTTTGTTAACTTTTCTCATGATCTCTACAAGCCTTAGGCTGTCAGATTTGGTCCTGCTCGGACGTGAATGAAAATGGGGCACGACCTTCGTCAACACCCCCAACAATTGGCAATGAACGCCCGCATCCCAGGAGCGCTTCTGCAATGCCCTAGTCCTGGGCGCTAACGCGTTCCAAATACGCCCGTATTGACTCAGCGGTCCATACGGTCACCCTTGCGGACAACTTTTTGCTCGCCGGGTATTGACCACTTTTGACACCAGCCCAGAACTGGGAAGGACTGACCGGGATGAACTTCAACACTTGAGGGAGTCTTAACAATCCAGTGTGCGGAAGAATCGGATGGTCTACATCTACGGATTTGCTTTTACCCGGCCCTGTTATCCGGGAAATTGGCTGCTTTTTAATGTCGCTCATATCACCTTTCGTTCGAGTTGCAATGAAGGTGATTAAGCCGACAAACGGGAAGCCCGTTTCCGCCAAATCAGGGGCATTTTTTAGCGGAAAAGAACTATCAGCATTGAGTTAACGTCGCACTGCGAGTTAATCCATCCTGTTGCTCCCTCCCCCACGACAAAAAAGTGGAGGAAGTGGAAGATGTTTACCGGAGCTTGATGACGAATGGTGTTTCTTTTTTCTTCATTAGAAAAAAGAAGAAACACCATCTGTTTGGATATGCCCTCCACTTCCTCCACATTCTTCGTGGGGGGATAGGCAAATCACCTAAGAAATAAAGTGGAGAAAACAAGGTGCTGAATTTATGGCTCCAGATCCGCCAAAGGACTTGACGGAGCTCGCCACCAATTCGACCAAGATTGGTGGCGATATTTGCTGGAAACCAATGCGAAGAATTGCGCCCCGAAATATTTCCTCAACCTCGTCTTCACGTCCAGCTCAATCACAGCCAGGCTACTGAACGACCTTGCGAATCTCCGAGGCCATTGCATCAATGACCTGCTTCTCAATCCCAAAGTAGCTGTGCGGCGCAAACGGTCCGCAAGCACCGCTGATGGGATCAAAGCCCCCTTCCATCCAAATCAGCTTCTTGGTATTTGCATTTAGACCCGTATAGAAACCTTCAACTTCCCTGGCCGGTGCACTGCCGCAGGCGTCTTTCCTATGTGCGAAGACCAATGTTGGCAGTTTGTATTGCAACTGAGTGAGCGCCGCACTCCCGGCCTTGAAATGTGCTGGACTACTGAAAAGGTAAGCCCTGACATTAGGGATATCAAGCCCGGCCGCATTACCCAGAGAATGCGCACCGTTTGAGTGTCCAAACAAAACCAGCGGTCCTGCAAAGCGTTTAGACACTTCGTCCAGCACCGCTTTCAAATCCGTCCGATGTTCGGGACCGGCCCGCCAGCTCACGTCAGATATTCCATCCTTGCCCAAGCGATCAGACGGTGCGTCCACGATGAAGGTAGCAATCTTGTTCGCCCACCAAAAATCTCGGGTCCTGGGCTGGAAACTGAAAGAACGATCCAACCTGTCATTGACTATCGATAGAACACCACTCCCGCCCAGCAGGATGACGATGCCGACATCGGCATCTTTTGGGACATTCGCAACGACATCTACCAATACGTTTCGAGGGCTTGCGACCTTGAATAGCTCTTCCTCCGGCTGCTGTTGCAGGAACAGGCGGGCATTCTCCTTGTTCTTCTTCTGCGCACTCGGAAGGTACTCATCAGCATCGTCGTAGCGCGGCACTTGTATGGGCTGGGCAAGTGCCAATCCGTGGGCAACTATTACCAGTGGCAAGAAGAGCCGCCGTCCTGCGGCAAATACCTTCATCACGTTTTTCATACTTTCTCCCTCTTTGGTTTGTTACTGCTTTTCGCAGACCTACTTCACGAGAGCGGGTGCCTTCCTGTAGTAAGTCTGCTGCCCCTAGCCCTTATAGCTGCCCCCAGGCTTTTGCGATCTCATACACATCCGACATCCAGTTCTCAGCATTGGAGAACACGATGACTATGCGGTCATTGCTCTTGTTCCAGCCAATCCGTTGGCCACCCCATCCAACTGCCCAGGCGGTGTTGGGTGCAATGTCGTTGTCAGTCCAGGTGAGATACCCATAGCTGGAAAACTGCTTACCGTCTTTGCGCGATGCAGGGCTATAGCCATTGCTGATCTGCTTGCTCATGGCGCTGCGAACGTAGTCCCCAAAGCAGCCTGGCTCCTTGGAGGATTCTTTGACCCAAATGGCAAAGCGAATCCAGTCGTCCTTCAGCATACGAACATTGCCATCTGCTTGCACGTGAGAGAACTTGTCCACTCCAATAATGACCGATTGGGAGATACCAGCCGCCTGCAACACGTTCTCAGTTACCCATTGAGCAAACGGCACCCCAGTCGCATTCCCAACCATGATCCCAAGTGTCAGCGGATCAGTGCTTTTGTACAAAAAAACCTCGCCAGGTTTATACGACGAGAAGACCCCGCGATCGGAACGCGAGATACGATCCTCAAGTAGCGTGTCCAATATGTTGAGCTTGCCCTCTCCCCAGAGCTTGTTTTGGGCAGGAGTGAAAGCAGTACCTCCTGGCCCGCCAGCAGGCATGCCAGATGCCATTTTCAGGAGATCAACCACGGTGACGGCGCCCAGGTCCTTGCCTTTTAGTTCTGGAATAACCTGGTCGCCCCGTGTCGAGAACTGTAATTTCCCAGCACAGATTGCCTTGCCAACTGCCATGCTGGTGATGGTCTTGCCCACACTAAAGCTGAACAAGTAGGCGTCCTCATAGGCCGGGGCTTTAGAGTCTTCATAGACAACTTCGCGGCCATCGATCAAAGCGATGACCTTTCCGGGCTGTTTGGAGAACAGGTGCTTCGCTTTTTCAACGACAGGCAGCTCATCGCTGGTTGGCTCGCGCCGGGTAATTTCCGATGGGGTGTCCGCAGGGGCACCGCGATAGAACCACGGACGCCCTTTTCCGACCAGCCAATCGTCTGGGGCCATCGCCACACCCTGGTTCATCGGCAGAATCGACTGGGCATGTACGACAGTAGGACTGCAAGCCATGGCCCCCACCAGTGGCAGCAGCGAACGAATCAATCGATAGCACTTTTTCATTTTTCATTCCCCTTAGTCTTTGTTACCTGATCGGAGCATGTGTCGTTTCTGTCACATGTACCAAGTCGGTACTATTTTGCATGAGTATTTTTTGGACTATCAGCTCACCCGTTTCAGTGAGTGTTTTGATGTCCGTGATTGGTAGACGCCTCAGGCAAGCCCGAGAGCGACTTGGTCTATCGCAAGAGAAAGTTGGTCAGGAGGCCGAGTTGGATCCTGGCTCTGCGCGGGTGCGTGTAAATCGCTACGAGAACGGCAATCGAACACCCAACCCTGAGCTTGTCGAGGCGTTTGCAAAGGTCCTGAAAGTACCTGCCACCTACTTCTATGCCAAGGACGACAACGAAGCAGAATTGCTTTTGGCCTTCCATCGCTTGAGCAAGCCGAAGAAAACCAAGGTCATTGAGTTCGCCTCTTCACTGGGTTGATCGCAGGCTGCTTGATGACCTGAAGCGCAGCTGCCGCATCAGGTAGCTCTGTCAGCAACTTGACTAGATTGCCCTGCAACTCCCCCCTGCAACACTTCCTGGCCAACCACAGCACCTCAAGTAGGTCTTCGTAGATTTCCGGTGGGCGATGTGCCGGTGATCCTGCATCCATATCAATGAAGACCATCCGGCCGCAGTTGCCGCTTTCCCGTTCGACAATGACATTGCGCCCTTTGTCGAGGTCGCCAATGCCCAGACCCCGTGCATGGATCGGTGCCAGGGCTTGCAGCAGTTGGATCACCAGTTCCGTTGGATCGCGTATGTGGCCTCGTTCAATCTTCATGGCCAAGGTCTCTCCTGGGGCGTAGTCAAGAAGTATCCAGGGTCGTTCTGACACGCGTCGTTGCCCTTGCAGCACTCCCCATTCCAGACACTGTTTCACGCTGGAGAGGCCTGCGTACTGCAGCCAATGCTTGTAGGTGTGCTGCACGTCGGCCAGGATATTGGTGCGCTTGAAGAGCTTCAACGTGCGAAGCTTGCCATCCCGCTCATCACGCACCAGGTACACCACAGCCTCATATCCGCTGCCTAGTTTGTGCTGAATGGTGAAGTCCTTGATGCGGTCACCTTTGACCCAATGATTCAGGTCTCCCATGATTTCTTCTTTCTCAGGGCAAACACACACTTGAGCGTGACGGTTTGAATGTCACCGTCCCAGGTGGTGTAGTACAGATACTTGGAATCTGGCTTGCCAGTCAGCTCCAGCCTTCCGTTCCACGCCACCATGCGGCCAATTGGAGCCGTCGGATCGAGCACCAGAAGCGCCGTTGGCTTGGTGCCGGTGGTGTCGGTGCGCCATTCAACGCCAATGGCTAATTTCCATTCTGAGTAGCGGAAACTGTTGTCGCCAATGCAAAGCAGTGATACCTCGCCTTCACTGAGGCGAGAGATAGCGCCTTGCAGGAGCCAATCCCGTTTGCCCCGAAATCGGAGTGCCCGCACAAAGCGGCGTACTGTCGTCAGCAGTTCCGCCATGCCCTTGTCATCCAGGCCGAACGAGGATTCCAGCCCTGCCAAAAAGAAGTCCTGGAGCCGCCCTTCTGGGACTGCGTAGGCGGATCGGATGTGGGAGCGGCTTGTTACGCCCAGCACGATGAGGGCCATGCAGGCACACAGGTAGCCACTGACTGACCCGCTGATACTGCCCTTGGCTAGGTATGCGCGGGAGCGGCCTTTCATGCGCCAGTTTTCAGGATTGGTGGAGCCAGGATGGAGTCGCATGGTGAGGGTGCCCATTAGTACTCCTCCGGCAAGAGCAGCGTCGTAACCTGGTAGGCCTCGCCCTCAGCATTGCAGCCTTCACTGATGATCCAGAGCTTCCAGCTAGCCTCCTGCGCGTTGCGTCCCACCCTATAGCTCGACAGCACCCGCCCGCCGTGGGCAATGGATGCGAGATTGGCTTGCTTGTCTTCTTCATCGAGGTCACCAAAGTCACCGGTGACGTGTTGGGCAAGAAACTCCAACGGATGGCGCCCGACTTCGGCCAGCAATTGCAAAGCGCCAGGGGTAGCAACGACTTGTCCCAAACAGAACAGTGGCGGTTTGCTGCTCATCGCACACCTCGCGCCATTTCTGCCATGCGTCCTGCGCGCAGGCTTTGTCCCGAGTACTTGGAGGCATCCAGACCTGCTGCAGCCACCATCTGCTTGACTATCACGCTGACCCAGCTACTGTCCAGCCGGTCCTCAGAAAGCGCACCGCTACGATCTGCCCGCCGGAACAAGGGGCCTGTAGTACCTTCAATGTCCCAGGCTGCGCGCTGCACAAGCTCGCGGACCAGGGTGGCACCGCACAAATCCCCGCCAGTAACCGGAATTGCTATCTGTCGGGAGGTACCGAGTTGGACGATCAGCGCATCAGGAGTGAATCGCAAGTCTTCGATATTGAGGCGGACGGCTTCACCTCGGCGTAACGCTCCCATGAACATCAATCCAACCAAGGCCCGGTCGCGTCGTTCTTTCATGTTGCGCGGCAGGGACTCCAATATGCGTCCCAGGATCGAGCGTGTGATGGGGGCGGCAGAGCGGACTGCGCGTCGGCGGGTGCTGATAGGTGGGGTCTCTACCCCGTCGAGAACTGACTTGTCTGGGACGAAACCTCGGTGGAGGTTTTTGAGTACAGCCGTCAGTTCCGCGGTTGGTGATGGGAGTTCCAATGACAGGTGAGCATGCCGCACGGCCATCATGCGTCGGTACAAGGTGTTAGGTGCTACCTTATTGCGGTGCTTCCAGATGTAGGCACGCAGGGCTTGCGCATCACAGGGGACCGCACCGCCACCCTCCTTGAACAGGCGCAGGTCCTTGGCATATGCGTCGGTCGATGCGTTGGACAGTGGCGAACCTCTGGGACGACGTGGCGGCCGTTTGCTGGGGCTGACGTTTCCATCCACAACGGTTGGGACCGGATTGAAGTCAGCGGGCGACGTTGAAGGCGAAGGCAGTTGTTGCATGTGATACCTCAAGGTGGTGGTAACCCCGCCCACTGATGCCAAAACGACAGGCAGGGCTGCGCCTGGCCTAGTTGACGGCCATGACACACGCCCATGCGGCGGCGCAACTGGATGCCCACGGGAAAGCCAGCTACATCAGGTGAAGTGGGGAGTTAGGGAGAGGAGAGAAGAAGCCTTGACCTGGTAGAGGAGATCAACACCCGAGCCATGGTCATGCGGCGGTAGAGCCGAGTCCCTGACCTGGATGAGCAAAGCACTTTCTAAAGGTTGGCGCGGTCCATTTGGTACGCCATGGATGGTGCGTTTGGCTCTGGAAAGAGTGCAATGCCGGCAGCTAGATTTTAGCTTATTTATGCATTTTCATAGCAATAAATATCCAAAATACAAACAATTTACACAGCAAATCCATGTAAGTTAGCAGATTTACTCTCGAACGCTGAATGTTTTCGCTGGCTCGAATTGTCATATGCGGCCAAGCCGATCTGGCTCAGCCGACGCTATCGGGTGGAAATACTGCGGCCCCGGAAAGATGTGCTGCTAGCATTTGCGATTGTCAATCAAACGGAAGGTCATGAGGTATTTGTGAATGTGGACAAATCTTCGGAATCAGTGTGGGAGAAAAAGGTGACCTTCTTAATTTGTCGAAAAGACCAGGATGTAGAGAACTTGTAGCGTATTGGTGAGTTTGAGAGGCAAAAGCTCCACCCTTGCTTTTTGCCAATCTTATCAATGGTGCCCGGATTGGGATTCCTCAGGATGAAATTTTTAGCCACTTGAAGAAAAACAGCAGGTATCAAACCAACCTTATTGTTTGCGAACTTAGCCAAGAAGACTATTAAAGTAAATGCACATTGCTCAAATTGCTGAAGGTGTTCGCAACCTTCTTCTCAATACCAAGCCTGAAACCTTTATCTATGATTTGCTGACTGCTTACGGCAAGCCCAAGGCATCTGTGACCAGGTTGCAGGCTGGTGAGTACAACATTTCCAAGGACAAGGACTATGTCCTTTGGAAAAGCAATGTGTACTTCACACACACTGGAAATCATGCCCCTGCCCAAATCATGGAGCAGATGAAGCAGGCTGATCCTGTCAAGAAGCACAAGCCACGATTCATCATTGCCACGAACTTTGACAAGTTCTGTGCATACGACACCAAGTCTGAAGAGACTTTGGATATAGCGTTTGTAGAGTTGGCGAGCAGGTTTGATTTCTTCCTCCCGTGGGCTGGCATGGAGAAATCAAAGCAGACTCAGGACAGTCCCGCTGATGTCAAAGCCGCCGAGAAGATGGCGAAGCTCTATGACCTCATCCTTGAGCAGAATCCAGTTCAAAACGATGAGCAACGCCACATCCTCAACGTTTTTTTGTCTCGCCTGTTGTTCTGCTACTTTGCAGAAGACACCACCATTTTTGAAGCGAAGCTATTCAGCAAGAGCATTGAGTCTCACACCAGTGCAGACGGTAGCGACCTTGCCGAATACCTTCAGGGCCTCTTCAAGGTGCTGGATGAGGAAAGCCGGGAAGGCACACCTAGCTACTACGAGAAATTCCCGTATGTGAACGGTGGCTTGTTTGAAAAGCATGTCCCAGTTCCAGCCCTCAACAAGCGCTGCCGTGAGCTTCTGATTCGTTGTGGTTTGGACTTGGATTGGTCAGAGATCAACCCTGACATTTTCGGCTCAATGTTCCAGGCCGTCGTTGATGTTGAGCAACGAGGCAACATGGGGATGCACTACACCTCATACCAGAACATCATGAAAGTAGCTGGCCCGTTATTTTTAGATGCTCTGCATGAAGACCTGGACTCACACAGAGGTAATGCAAAAAAGCTGGAGGAGTTGCTTTCACGGCTCACTAAAATCAAGATATTTGACCCAGCTTGCGGTTCTGGCAATTTCTTGATTATTACTTACAAGGAGCTGCGCAAGCTGGAAATGGAGATTCTTGAGGCGTTGGCAGCATTAAATCAACAGCATGCCTTCTCGTTAAGCGGAATCAGACTGAGCCAGTTTTACGGCATTGAACTTGATGACTTCGCATCTGAGATTGCGACGCTTGCCCTGTGGTTAGCAGAGCACCAGATGAATGTGATCTTCTATGCCCGCTTCAAGACCACCTCACCCACTTTGCCACTGAAGCCGAGTGGGAACGTCAAATGCGGAAATGCGGCACGCACGCCTTGGCAAAGTGTATGCCCTGCCAACAAGGATGAGGAAATCTACGTTCTTGGCAACCCTCCTTACCTCGGAGCAAGGCAGCAATCATCCGAGCAGAAAACAGATGTAGAACTGAGCTTTTCAAAGATTCAAGGTAGTGGGGACTTGGACTACATCGCAGTGTGGTTCCTGAAAGCGGCTGAATACGCCGAGAAAACGAATGTTCGCTTTGCATTTGTATCAACCAACTCCCTGACACAAGGGGTACAGGTGGCGATCTTGTGGCCTCTACTGTTCGGGAAAGGTCTTGAGATTTTCTTCTGCCATCTCTCATTTAAGTGGGAAAACAGTGCAAAGAAGAACGCAGCAGTTATTTGTGTGATCGTCGGCCTTCGTCATGTTTCACAAGAAGATAAGTTCATCTTTGATGACGGCCTGCGCAAGAAAGCAAAGAACATCAATGCTTATCTTGCCGATGCAGAAAACCTGTTCATCTATCCTAGAAAAACGGGCCTATCAGCTTTGCCACCCATCAACTATGGAAGCTTCGCCTTAGATGATGGCAACTACACACTCACGGCCAACGAAGCAACGGCAATACGGCAGGAATGCCCCACCGCTTCCAAGTTCCTTCGTCCGTTTATCGGAGCGAGAGAATTGCTGCATGGTGAGGAAAGGTATTGTCTTTGGCTTAGGGATAATCTGGAAGAAGCACTAAAGTGCCGCCCCATTCAGATGCGCTACGAGAAAGTTAAAACTTGGCGCAGCAACAGTGACCGTGCAACGACTAAAAAACTGGCTGCAACCTCACATCTCTTTGCCGAGATCAGACAGCCTACTCAAAATTATCTGGCAGTGCCAACGGTTTCTTCCGAAAGAAGAAAGTACTTGCCGATTGAGTTCTTGGAATCAGAAGTCGTTGCATCAAACCAAATTTACGTGGTTCCCAATGCAACACCAATAGTTTTTGGGTTACTCGCCTCAAGATTCCACATGATTTGGATTGAAGCAGTTGGCGGCAAGCTGAAGAACGACTATAGATATTCCTCCGCGTTGTTGTACAACAATTTTCCTGTACCAGTCCTCAATGACAGCATTAAAAAGAAGCTCACGGTTGCTGTAGGCAAGATTCTGACCGTGCGCGAGTCATACAGCGAAATGACCTTGGCGAAGTTGTACGACCCCGATCTAATGCCCCCAGAGTTGCTGGATGCCCACCTTGAGCTGGACTCGGTTGTTGAGTCAGCTTATGGATTGACAGGTGATGTCACCGATGAAGACAGGCTTACTGCGATCTTCAAGCTCTACACAAAAATGACCAAAGGGACCATTCATGCCTAATCTTGTTGAAGTCACATATCACCAAACAGGTGAAAGCACCAAGCTCAACGATATGGGTATGCGTGAGATGCAAGCCCGCGCCTATGAAGCACGCAATGAGCAGTACCTGTTGCTGAAGGCTCCACCAGCTTCAGGGAAAAGCCGAGCCCTCATGTTCCTGGCCTTGGACAAGATCCACAAGCAAGGGGTCAAGAAGGCCATCATTGCAGTGCCAGAGCGCTCCATTGGGTCATCGTTCGCCTCCACCCCTCTCTCACAGCACGGCTTCTTCACAGACTGGGTAGTCAAGCCGGAGAACAACCTGTGCACGCCTGGTGGCGACTCCAGCAAGGTCACAGCCTTTCAGAATTTCTTGAAGGATGACAGCGACATCCTGATTTGCACCCATGCCACCCTCAGGTTCGCCTTTGAAGCGATTGAAGAGGAAGCCTTGGATGACTGTGTGCTTGCGATTGACGAGTTTCACCATGTCTCAGCAGACGCCGACAGCAAGCTTGGATTCTTGCTTCGCAGTGTCATGCAGAAGTCCAAGGTGCACATCATTGCCATGACTGGCTCATATTTCCGTGGCGACAGCGTGCCGGTGTTGCTGCCAGAAGATGAAGCCAAGTTCGTGAAAGTGACCTACAACTACTACGAGCAATTGAACGGCTACACCTACATGAAGTCATTGGGCATTGGGTATCACTTCTATCAAAGGAAGTACCTCAGTGCTATTGCCGATATTCTGGACACCGACAAGAAGACCATCCTGCACATTCCTCATGTCCGTTCAGGCGAATCCACCAAGGAAAAGAGCAACGAGGTTGACAGCATTTTGGACATCATTGGAGTTGTCCAAGCACAAGATCCAGAGACAGGGGTTATCACGGTAAGACGCCACACTGACGGCAAGATCATTCGTGTTGCAGATTTGGTGCACGACGAACCAAAGGCACGCGACAAGATTGTTGATTTCCTGCGCACCATCAAGACCCCCGAAGAGCTGGATCTCATCATTGCTCTAGGCATGGCGAAGGAAGGCTTTGACTGGTCATTCTGTGAGCATGCCTTGACCGTGGGCTACCGTGGGTCACTCACAGAAATTATTCAGATCATTGGCAGATGCACGCGAGACAGCCCGAACAAGTCTCATGCTCAATTTACCAACCTCATTGCTCAACCTGATGCACATGACGACTTGGTGAAGCTGGCCGTCAACAACATGCTCAAAGCCATTACTTGCTCCCTCCTAATGGAGCAAGTTCTTGCGCCGAACTTCAAGTTTAAGACCAAGCTCAACGACGACGACAAAGCCGGTCCCGGCGAAGTCAAGATTGGTGGATTCAAAGAGCCTTCAAGCAAAAAACTCAAGGACATCATTGAGCAAGATCTGAACGACATGAAGGCTGTCATTCTTCAAGATGACACCATGCTCAAGGCGATTCCAGGAAACGTTGATCCTGAAGTCATCAACAAGGTTCTCATCCCGAAAATCATCAAGCTTCGCTATCCAGACCTCACGGATGACGAAATTGAAACTGTGCGCCAGCACATCGTGGCTGACTCCGTTTTGAAGAGTGGTGAGTTCAAGGAAGACGGTGATCGCAGGTTCATTAAGATGGCTGGCAAGTTCGTGAATATTGACGACTTGCACATTGACTTGATTGATCGCATCAACCCCTTCCAGTCAGCCTTTGAAATCCTGTCCAAATCAGTGACTGCCAATGTCCTGAAGACCATTCAAGAAGCGATTGAAGCCACGCGGATTGTCATGACACCCGAGGAAGCCGTGATACTCTGGCCGAAGGTCAAGGAGTTCACCAAGATCCATGGCAACCCACCTGACCCCCAGTCCAACGATGCTCTAGAAGCACGCATGGGACAAGCCCTCATCTACATCCGCAACCAGCGCAGGCAGCAAGGCGTATGAAGAAGGAAGACTTGCTCAAACTGGTGGAGGACGATGATCTTGACTTGCTGAAGGTCAAGCCATTGGCTACCCCTGCGATGACGGCGGACCATCGCCTAGTAGCATCGTTCAAGGAGATAGAAGCCTTCGTAGCCAAGCATGGCGAGGAGCCTCAAGCGAACCATGCAGACATGCATGAATTCAAGCTTAACAGCCGTTTGGCAAGCATTCGCTCCAGCAAGCTCAAGTCCGATTCTCTTCGTGCCATAGACACCCACCAGCTCCTGAAAAAGGTGGTGGAGACGGTGGACGACATCTACGACGATGACGAGCTGGGGCTACTGGGTCCGGGTGAAGAAAGTATCTTCAACCTGAAGCATGTGCCTGCCACGATGAAGATGCCTGACAAGATTGCATCTCGCAAGCCTTGCATGGACTTCCCCCAGTTTGAGCCACTCTTTGACCTGTGCCACCGAGAACTCAAGGCGGGCATTCGTGAGATGCGTGCATTCACAGGTGAACAGCAAATCAAGCCAGGTCACTTCTTCGTGCTGCATGGCATCGTTTGCTATGTCGCTGAAGTGGGCGAGAAAGAAGTTAAGAATAAGAAGGTCAATGCGCGGCTTCGTGTCATCTTTGACAATGGCACAGAGTCCAACATGTTGCTTCGCTCACTTGCCACGGAGTTGTACAAAGACCCGTCAGGCAGGCGCATTCTGGACAACCATGAAAAGGCTTTGGAAGAGCTGGAGCTGATCAAAGAGGATGACCAAGCCACCGGCTTTGTGTATGTTCTGAAGTCGACCAGCCAGCTTCCAGAAGTGAAGAGCGTCAACAATCTCTTCAAGATTGGGTTCTCCACGACGACTGTTGAAGACCGAATCAAGAACGCGGCCAAAGAGCCAACCTACTTGATGGCGCCGGTCAAGATCGTCTCTGTCTTCCAGTGCTACAACCTGAACCCACAGAAGTTTGAAAACTTGCTGCACACCTTCTTTGGCAAATATTGCCTGGATCTTAAGGTAACGGACAGCCAAGGCAAGCTGCACATCCCACGGGAATGGTTCATAGCACCGTTTGACTGCATTGAGCTTGCCATCCAGCTTCTCATTAATGGCGAGATCGTTCACTATCGTTATGACGGCGACAGCGAGCAGGTAGTAGAACGAGACTAGGAAAAAAATGATGGAACAGGAAGACCTTCTCTACGACCCGCGATTCTTGGAAGCCCATGCCGGTTCCATCATCACTGACCCTGCTACCGCTATCGTGGAGCTGGTTGCGAACTGCTGGGACGCCTATGCCACCGATGTCCAGATAACTTGGCCAGACTCCTCACAAGGCAGGCAGTTCAAGATCAAGGACAACGGCAAGGGTATGACCTTGGAGATGTTCCAAGGCATTTGGCGAACGATGTCCTATGACAAGATCGGCGCAGAAGGCCCACTCTCAGACCCACCACCAGGTGTAGAGGGTTCTCCCCGTGCGGTCTTTGGAAAAAACGGCAAAGGCCGCTTCGCATCGTTTTGCTTTGCGAGCAAGTACACCACTGCATCGACGAGAGATGGCCAACGCTTTGAGTGTGAAGTCAGCACCTCCAGCACGCGCCCCCTTGTCATCAATAACATCTCGTTTGAGGCGGAGAAGCAGATAGGCCACGGCACCGAGATTGTAGGGACTGGGGACATCCGTTCCCAGCTACTCACCGAGGAGCAGGCACGCGAACTGATAGGTAGCCGATTCCTCTTCAACCCTGCCTTCAAGGTTTCCATCAACGGTAAGACGATCACCTTCAACGACATACCTGCCCTGCTATCGCAAGAAGACCTTGAGGTTCCGGGTTATGGCACCGTCAAGATATTGCACATTGACAGCAAGAAGCCCAACAAGACAACCAAGCAGCACGGCATTGCATGGTGGGTTCAAAACCGTGCTGTAGGGCAGTGTAAATGGTCAGGAAGTGACTACGAGCGCATCTTGGACGGACGCACCTCAGAAGCCAAAAGATTTATTTTTATCGTTCAAGCTGACTACCTCAATCAGAAGGGTGCTGTCGCCAGTGACTGGAGCGGTTTCAACGATGAGAACCTAGCATGGACGGATACACGCACACGGGTTCAAGACAGGATTCGCCAAATCATTTCTGACACAGGTGAAGCAAGCAAGACCGCCCTCAAAACCAATGTCATGACCAAGCTTGGCAACTCTATCAATGGGTTGTCATTGCTCTCCAAGGAACGTGTGCAGACCTTCGTCGCTCAAGTGGTGGACAAGCTGCCATCCTTCGGTGAATCTGAAATCGTTCAGCTTGGAGCACTTCTGACGAACCTTGAAAAAAGCAAGTCCCAGTTTGGCTTGCTGGAGCTTCTACACGACCAAAAGCCCGATGACTTGGATGCTCTTCACAGCATCCTCAGTGACTGGTCAATCGGCATGGCGAAGCTGGCCTTGGATGAAATTCAAACCCGCCTGAAGCTCATTAGTGAACTGCGCATAAAGCTCAAGGTAGTAGGCATTGATGAAGTGCACGAACTACAGCCTCTTTTTGAGCGTGGCTTGTGGATGTTCGGCGCTCAATTTGAATCAATTGAGTTTACGTCCAACAGGGGCATGACCCAGGTCATCAAAACAATATTCGGGGACAAGAAAGGCAAGGGAACAAGGAACCGTCCTGACTTCGTTGCCCTGCCTGACAGCAGCATTGGCTTCTATGCAAGGCCCTCCTACAACGCCCAACATGATGAAGATGGTGTTGATCACCTTGTCATCATTGACCTGAAGACCACGGGTCTGAGCCTTGGCGGAAAAGAGCAGGACCAAGTTTGGAAGTATGTGAAGGAGCTTCGTGCGAAGGGCTACCTCAAGAAGCACTCCAAGGTAGATTGTTTCGTGCTGGGTGATGCCATAGAGGACGGTGAAAGTGAGCCGACATCCAAGGGTGATGAAGTCACTATTTTCCCGATGCTCTACGAGACGATCTTGAATCGTGCAGAGAAGCGTTTGCTCAACCTTCACTCCAAGGTCAAGGATGCGCCATTCCTGATCGAACAGCAGGAGCAGCTCAACAAATTTCTTGAGCCTGTGCCCGTGGTGCAACCCGAACTTGCGGAAGTCAAAGCTTGACCAAGTCTCCTCTTCTCGTTGACCTTGAGTAAGTGCACAAGGTAGGCCACCCAAGTCCGGCGCTTGTTCCGCAGTAGGTCCGGCGACCTGTATGACCGAAAGCCGGCCCAGACGGTTCGCTCGCTGTCGTCGGGCCAGCGGCAGCACGCGCCGCATTTCGGCTGCCCATCGTATCCGCCTGGCTTGTCAGTCCTGAATGTCTGCTATCGGGCAATCAGTCTCGGGCTGCAGAAGCCCGCTTTGGGTCGACCACGGATATCCAGAACGAGCAATATCCGTTTATTGCCGACGTCTGAACTCCCATGGTGCAACCGGTTCGACGTCCTTCCACAATCCCCGTTTGGCCTCACGCGCCTCATCTTCAGCCTCCGCATACTCCCGCTGATCCTCTTCGGATTGCTCACGCGCGTACTGCTTGTAGTGCCAGGCCATCCCGCGCTTGATCTGCTCTAAGTTGGCGTCGATCCCTTTGATCCAGATCTTTCCCACTCGGCGTCCATAGCGATCGATTTTGTCGGTCTCCACCACGACTGTTTTGGCAAACACCAGGTCGCTGAGGCTTTCCTTTGACTGCTGGCCAAACGCTTGACTCTTCTCAGGCGCATCAATGCCACTGAGCCGTATCTTGTGCTGGCGCTTGGCGTCGTCCAGTACCGTAATGGTGTCCCCATCTGCCACACCAACCACCTTTCCGGTGATGGTGTCGGCGTGAGCCCACACGCAGGCGCTTGCCAACAAGGTGAGGAGTGCATGTTTCCAAAGCGGCATGTGATGTCTGGTGAATTGGGGGCTACGTCGATCGTGCCCTGATGGGCTTTGGCATTGTTCGTTTGCGGTCTTTTGAATATACTGTATTTATGTACAGTAAATCGCAGGTCTTGATACCAATCCCAGGCAAGGTTAGTTCTTTGCTGGTGCGGTACATGCTGAACAAGGTCACTGCCGGCTTTCCTTCGCCTGCAGAAGACCTGGGAGCCGAGCGTCTGGACATTTCTGGTTTGCTGGTGCCCAACCCGCAGGCTACATTTTTTATGCGAGCCAGTGGTGTATCGATGGTGGCCTTTGGGATCGACGACCAGGACATTTTGGTGGTCAACAAGTCCAAGCGTCCCCGCCATGGGCAGATTGTGGTGGCAAATCTGGATGGCGAGTTCACCGTCAAGCAGCTGTACAGGAAATCCGGCCGTACCAAGCTGGTGGCAGGCAACCCCACGTATCCCGACATCGTCCCTAAGGAGGAGCAGACCCTGCAAATCTGGGGCGTGGTCACCAGCGTTATCAAAGTCCTTCCCGCCTAGGGCTCAGGGCTACAACGAACACACGGAAAGAAGTCCCATGGAACACGACCGCTTTTTAGCCGCCCAAGAACCCCTGTATGCCCACGTCCTAGAAGAGCTGCGAGCTGGCGACAAACAAACCCACTGGATGTGGTTCATCTTCCCTCAGCTCAAAGCCCTGGGTCGCAGCTCCACCGCCTTGTTCTATGGCCTGAGTGACTTGGCCGATGCCAGGATGTACTTCGGCCATCCCGTTCTGGGGGCGCGGCTTAAAGAGTGCACTGCCTTGGTCCTGCAGCACCATGACAAATCCGCCCTGGAGATCCTGCACCACCCGGACAACCTCAAGTTTCGGTCTTGCATGACCCTGTTCCAGCTGGCAGCACCCCAGGAGCCCCTGTTTGGAGAGGCACTGAAAGTGTTCTTCAAGGGCGATGCCGACGACATGACCATCCAGCTCATCAATCGCATGCCAGGATGAGACTGCCGTGTACGCCTTGGTCGATGGAAACAACTTCTATGTGAGTTGTGAACGGGTGTTTCGCCCCAGCCTGGAAGGTATTCCTGTGGTGGTGCTGTCCAACAACGATGGATGTGCCATTGCCAGAAGCAACGAGGCCAAGGCACTGGGTATCGCCATGGGGGCACCCTGGTT
This sequence comes from Rhodoferax sp. TH121, assembly GCF_002251855.1. Lineage (GTDB taxonomy): Bacteria > Pseudomonadota > Gammaproteobacteria > Burkholderiales > Burkholderiaceae_C > Allorhodoferax. Next base: position 604,363 of record NZ_NOXW01000020.1, on the reverse strand, counting down.
CCAGATCAAACATCTGGCAGAGCAATCAGGACTGGTTGCTTTGTCGGCCAACTTTGAACTGTATGGGGACATGTCCGACCGCATGATGAGCCTGGCTGCAGGCCTTGGGCACGCGCAGGAGATCTACTCCATCGATTTAAGTGCACCAGGCTACTGTTGCGTTTCCTTTGAGAAGGAAGTCGTTGACTGGTGTTGCGATTAACAGAGTAGGGCTGTTGCGTTTCATTGGCAGTGGCGACCATTGCCCGGAAGCCAAGTGGGCACCCGGGTGAGTATTTTGGAGCAAACCCACTAGGCGTTCGCACAACAAGTCCTCCACCGATTTCCATCCCAAACTCATCAACGATTTGCATTCAATTCGGCCACCTATTGCTGCCGTTCAACCTCCAGGACTCTATGACTGCTACGCAGCGGTTGCTGTCGGTCGCGGCCGTGACCTGAGTTCACGGTGCCTGGCACAAAGCTGTCATTGGCTCACCCAGCAGCGCGGCAGCATCGATGACCGGTATCGAGGGAGCTGCAGTCATGGTCTAGCACACGTCTCCCCATGAACGGGCACGACCCTACGCCTACCTGCGCGATGTCATGGCACGCCTGCCCATGCAGCCCGCCACCCAGATCGGCGAGCTGCTGCCATACCGCTGGCAGTCAGCCTGACAGCGCATATTCAGATACACGACCGCGCCCCGCAGTCAAGATGGGATCGCCGCGCGATTACGGGCGTCCTACAACCCTTAACTTAAGTCGGCCTACAGGCGAACAGTTGCCCCTCGGTCCCATGCCCCACGGCTGCATGGAATCCAAGTTCCATACCTAGGCAATTTTCTGACTTACGCTATGCGCCAAACCCAGGAAGGTCGAGATCAGAGGAGCTTGATGCCGCTCCTTTCTACAGATGAAGTGCACCTGTGTCACCATGCTGGTGTCTGAAATAGTTAACTTAACAAGGCGAGGATCTGGCCTGTAGGCTGTTTCCGCCACGACGCCTAGGCCCAGCCCCTCCGCCACCGCCTCTCGAACGGACTCGCGGCTGCCCATCTCCAGAGCCACCTGCACCTCGACGCCTCGCTCCTTTAGTTCTTGTTCAAACACGCGTCTGGTCGTCGATCCTTCCTCTCGGATGACGAACCTCTGACCCTGCAGATCACGCAGTTTGAGAGTGGCCCGTTGCGCGAGTGAGTGTTGGGTGTTGCCGAATATCACCAATCGCTGGGTACGGTAAGCCGCGCCAAATAGATCTGGGTGAGCGACGTGATTGAGCACCATGCCCACGTCTCCCTGGTAGTCAAGAATCTTTTCGGTGATGGTTCGCGAGTCGCCTACGCCAACAGCCACGTTGACCTGGGGGAACTGTTTCATGAACAGCTTCAACACGGGCAGCACGTTGTGCGGCCCGATGGCATGGATGACCAGTCGCCCTACGTATTGATTTTTCGCAGCAGCGAGCAGTGCGTGCGCATCTTCCTCGCCACTGAAGGTACGCCGGGTGTAGTTCAACAGAGTGCGTCCAAAGGACGTGAGTTCAAGCCGCCGCCCGCGCCGATGAAAAAGCTCCACGCCGAAGTCGACCTCCAGGCGCTGTATGTGTGAAGAAACAGTCGGTTGTTGAATAGCGAGCACTCTCGCGGCAGCGGTCATGCTGCCGGCTCGGGCCGTTGCGTCAAAGGCCTTCAAGGCTGCGAGGAGGCTGAGTCCAGACATTGATGTGATCTATGGGTGCCCTCATTTTTAGGGATGAAAGTTTCATATTCATGACACCTTGGTCACCCAGACTTGAGCTGTGCTTCCACTGAAGCTGTTTCTTCCAGAACCTCCTCTTTCCCGAGAGATACCTCTGACCACTTGAGTCCTGGTGTGCGTCTAGCGCACCACAACAAATGAAACCGAGCTATGAAAACTGCAATTCGCGAGAGCCATCTGAGCTTGCGGGGTATCACGGTGACCTATGCCGATGGTCACACAGCGCTTGCGCCCACCTCGCTGGAGGTACAGCATGGCGGGTTCCTTGTGCTGCTGGGCGCGTCGGGCGCGGGAAAGTCAACGCTGCTGCGCAGCATCAATGGCTTGGTTAGCCCCACAGACGGAGAGGTGTCGGTGGCCGATCTGCCGGGCGGCACCGTCTCAAAACGCAACCTTCTTGAGCATCGGCGCCACTGCGGCATGGTGTTCCAGCAGCACCACCTGATCGGGCGGCAAAGCGTGCTGGCCAATGTGTTGATGGGCAAGCTCGCCACCCGCGGATCTCTGGCGTCGTTGTGGCCTTGGAGCAAGGCTGACAAGCTGGAGGCGCTGGCGGCCATTGACCGCGTAGGCCTGCTTGAGAAAGCCCTAGCACGGGCAGACACCTTGTCTGGTGGGCAACAACAACGCATTGGCATTGCGCGTGCCTTGGTGCAGAAGCCCCGCCTGCTGCTGGCCGATGAGCCGGTGGCCAGCCTCGACCCGGCGACCGCGCAGAGTGTGTTGACCCTGCTTCACGACATCTGCAAGAAAGACCGACTCACGGCCATCGTGAGTCTGCATCAAGTCAACCTCGCGCGCATGTTCGCCGACCGCATTGTGGGCCTTCGCCAGGGCCAGGTGGTGTTCGACGGGACAGCAGCGCAGTTGACGGAAGAAGCCCAGTCTGCCCTGTACGCGAAGTCGTCACCTGTCGAACCGTCCCGTTCTTCCTCACCTGCCAACATGGGCAGTCAATTTGATTCCCCCTCTCAATCCAAGGAGTTTTTACCGTGCTGAATCGCCGCCGTTTCCAATTTATCGCTGCCGCCACTTTGGCCGCCCTGTTGCCACTTGGCGCCCATGCCGAGGGCAAAAATCCTTCCAAGCTTCGCGTTGCACTGTTGCCGGACGAAAACGCCGCCACCATCATTCAGAACGCACAGCCTCTGAAGCGGTACCTGGAACAGACCCTGAAGAAGGAAATAGAGATTACGGTGACTACGGACTACTCGTCGATGATTGAAGCCATGCGCTTTGGCCGCATCGAGGTGGCCTACTTTGGACCGTTCTCTTACGTGCTGGCCAAGTCCAAGGCGCCCAACATTGAGCCTTTTGCCGTTGGCGTGGAGCGCGGCTCTCCGACCTACCAGTCGGTTCTCATTGCCACGGCGGGCGGCCCGGTGAAGACGCTGGCTGACGTTCGAGGAAAGCCGTTTGGCTTTGGCGATCAGGCTTCGACGTCCAGTCACCTTGCACCGCGCGCGCACTTGCTTAAAAACCACCAACTGAACGGCGAGACTGACTACCGCCCCGTTCACCTGGGCACGCACGATGCCGTGGCCCGAGCTGTTCAGGCAGGGCAGGTTCCCGCCGGCGCTCTGTCAAAACCCATTCTGGACAACCTCATCGCAAAGGGCATGGTGGATGCCAACAAGATTGTGCAACTTGAACTGTCGGCACCCATTCCGAACTATCCCATTGCGATGCAAGGTAATCTCACGCCGGAGCTCAAGGAAGCCATCCGAGCCGCCTTTCTTCAGATGAAGGACGCCGAGATTCTCAAATCATTCCGTATCGAGGCCTTTGCCGCTACCGATGACAAGGCCTACGACATTCTTCGCGACACAGCACAGATTCTCAAGCTTGATCTGGGACGCATGAAATGACATCGGTAGCCTTGGAATCCATCATTGCCATTGACGGACAGCGGCGACTCAGACGGCTGGGCGCCGCCTGTGTCGTTCTGTTCGTCTGTGTGGTGGCTTTGCATGTCACCGGTTTCTTTGACGCGCAGCGTTTCATCGAAGGGGCTCCTGCCATTCAGCAGTTGGCCTCTGAGATGGTGCCGCCCAACTTCGCTCGCTGGGAGCAATGGGTCATTCCACTGCGCGACACCTTGGCCATGTCGATCGCAGGCACGGCGCTGACCGTTCTGGCGTCGTTGCCGCTGGCCCTGGTGGCGGCGCCCAACACCGCGCCGAATGCGGTGGTTGGGCGAATCGTCAGAACCATCTTGGCTGCATTTCGGTCTGTGCCTGAAATCATCCTGGGCATTCTGTTCGTCGCGGCCGTGGGCTTTGGGGCATTGCCTGGTGTGCTGGCGTTGGCCCTGCATTCCACGGGCATGGTGGCCAAGTTCTACGCCGAAGCCATAGAGCACGTGGACCCGAAACCTCTGGAGGCCGCTAAGGCCGCGGGCGCAAGCCGGTTTCAGGTCATCACCCATGCTGTGTTACCGCAGGTTTTGCCCCAGTTGGCGGACATCACCATCTACCGATGGGAATATCACTTTCGCGCATCGGCAGTGATGGGCATCGTGGGTGCGGGCGGCATTGGCTTTGAACTCATGGCGGCTCTGCGCCTGATCAAGTACGACGAAGTCTCCGCCATTTTGCTGTCCATCCTCATATGCGTGCTCGTGGTCGACGGCATTGGGTCGGCGCTTCGCAAACATCTGAAATAGAAAGAGAGAGGAAGGTAATGATGCCGAAAATTGTGGTGACGCAGCCCATCCATGAAGCAGTTCTGGCGCGTCTTCGATCCGCCGGTGATGTAGTGATGAATCAAGGGCCTGAGCCTTGGAGCGAGGAAGAGCTTTACCTCCACCTGAAGGACGCCGACGCCATGATGGCGTTCATGCCTGACCGGGTAGACATGCGAACTTTGTTGAACGCTCCACGGCTCAAGACCATCGCTTGCGCATTGAAAGGGTATGACAATTTTGACCTGATGGCCTGTGAAAAAGCGGGGGTCAGCGTGAGCTTTGTGCCAGACCTTCTGACAGAGCCCACGGCAGAGCTGGCCATCGGTCTGGCCATTGCCGCTGCGCGTCACGTGCTCGCTGGCGACACCCGTGTTCGCAGGGGCTACGCCGGCTGGCGTCCTCAGCTGTATGGAATAGGTCTGCACGGCTCGGTCGTGTCGGTCGTTGGCCTGGGCGCCGTGGGACGGGCCATCGTTGACCGCCTCTGCGGATTTGGTTGCGCTCAACTGCTGGGCGTGGACCCGCATGGTGATGACGAACGCCTGACCATGGTGAGCCTGGGTGAGGCCCTGTCGCAATCCGACTATGTCATTCTGGCCGTTCCGCTGCTGGACGTAACGCGTCACCTCGTCAATGACACCATGCTTGAAGGTGTTCGGCGGGGGCAGATCCTGGTCAACATTGGGCGAGGCTCGGTTGTGGACGAGGCTGCCGTGGCACGGGCGCTCAAGGACGAGCGCCTGGGTGCCTACGCCGCCGATGTGTACGAGATGGAAGACTGGCTGCTGGCAGACCGTCCACGCCAGATTCATCCGGAACTCTTGCAACACCCCTCCACGGTTTTCACACCCCACATTGGTTCGGCGGTGAAGAAGGTTCGTCGAGCCATCGAGTTGCAGGCTGCTGAAAATTTGCTCGTTGCGTTAAATGGTAATGAGCCGCTTGCACACTACGAGGCATCGCACCGAGCGGCTCATGTGGCAGCTTCGCACTGCTCGGTGCAGCCATGAGGTCACCACACCAGAGAATGCTTTTGGACGTTCTATGGTTCTGGCCGATCTAATTCTTTGAGAAGACCTTGGCTACGTGTTTCGGACCCGCGGGCCAACTGCGGGGCCCCTCGTCGTTTCGTGTGGAAACCAACGGCGACAATCGGTGGTGGTCGTAGCGCCGTGTGGGCATGTGGGCAAGTCGCAGAGCGGCTTGTCCACATGCCCATGCGGCCTTGTAGTGCATGAACTGGAGGCTGTCTCGTGAGCGTTGGAGTTGAAACGCTGTTTACCAGCGCGTTGGGTTTGGTTGCGCCGTGGGAGGTGGCCAAGGTGGATCTGGACACAGCCAAGCGGCGCATCGACTTTGAGGTGCGCTGCAACGCCAAGTTGCTCAGTTGCCCGCACTGCAACACCCCGGCGCAAGGCATCCATGACCGCCTTCGCCGCTCGTGGCGACACCTTGATTTTTTCCAGTTCGAAGCCTGGCTGCACGCCGATGTGCCGCGGGTGGCCTGCACTGGCTGCGGCAAGACCACGCAGGTGGGTGTGCCCTGGGCTCGCGAAGGCTCTGGCTTTACGGCGCTGTTTGAAGCCTTGGCGTTGTCGCTGTGCCGTGAGCTGCCGGTGCGGCAAGCCGCTGCACTGCTGCGTTGTGCCGACAAGCCCCTGTGGCGGCGCATTGAGTACTATGTTCAACAGGCCCGCGCAATCGACGACATGAGCGAGGTACGTACCGTGGGCATCGACGAGACAAGCCTGCGGCGTGGGCAGCACTACATCACTGTCGTGCACGATCTGGCTGCCAAGCGCCTGCTGTTTGCCACCGAAGGGCGCAGCCACCACTCCGTGTTGGACTTTGCCCAAGACCTCAAGGCCCATGGCGGCGATCCGGCTGTCGTGCATCACGTCTGTCAGGACATGAGTGCTGCCTACACCAAGGGGGTGGGCTTGGCGCTGCCGGCAGCTGCCATCAGCTACGACCGCTTCCATGTCGTCAAGATGGCCATCGAGGCCATGGACGAAGTGCGACGAACCGAATGGCGCGATCAGCCCCATGCCGTGCACGCGGCCTTGGGCGGCACGGACCGCAAAGTGCTCAAGGGCCTGATGTGGGGCATGCGCAAGAACCCACCTGCCTGGAGCGGCCAACAGATCAGCGCCATGCACTGGCTGCAGCACTCCACGCTGAAATCTGCGCGGGCGTGGCGCCTGAAGATGGCCCTGCGCGAGGTCTATGGCGCAGCGCTCAAGCACAACGACCCCAGGCAGGCTCAGGCAGATCTGAGCGCCTGGTTGAGCTGGGCCACACGCTCGCGGCTGGAGCCCTTCAAGAAACTGGCCAAGACCTTGAAGACCCACTTCGCTGGCGTGATCAGCGGCATGCTGGACAACCGATCCAATGCCTTCGTCGAAGCCATGAACGGCCTGTTGCAGCAGGCCAAACGCGCCGCACGAGGCTTCCGAACGGCAGGCAACTTCATCGCCGTCGCATACCTTCGCATGTCCAAGCTGGCCCATCTGCCTGATCACCCCTTCAACCCGGCATCAGCGAAATGAGGCAGGGGCGTTCCACACAAAACGGCATAGAGCCAACTGCGGATGCTCTTCGCAATGGTTCCGATAAGCCGTGCCGCCAAGTATCCGGGGTGGGATTCCCCCGGTTTCTCGGACGGTTTTCTGGGATCGTTGCCTACATCAACACCGACCGCAGCGGGTCGGGAGAACCAATTCATCCTTGGTGTGATCAGTTGCTCCTGCTACCTTGCCCGGCTCGCATCAATAGAGTGACCGGTCTGAGCAACAAAGCGGTCGCTTGAGACCCTGCTCGGCCAATGACCAGTTGCGCAACACGCGAACTTTCAGGCGTTAGGTTCGAGTGTCGGAGATCAGCCTGATGCACTTCTTGGGGAAAAATAGGTCAAGGACTGCACTTGGCCGATAGGAACACCAACACAGTTGCGCTGGCGCTAGCTTTCTTCGGCTACATCAGCGCTCATTGCTGTTGCCACTGCGCGATTAGGTGGTGGATTGGCGACGCGAATCAGTGGAGGTTTTGTTGTGCGAACGCATTGTGGATTTGCTGCAAAAACTCAACCCAGGCAGGTCGGCTCCGACCTGTCAATCTGCCGTTCCGTCTGACATCTTGACGACGCGCAAGGGCAGATGCGTTACTGGACGCTCGGCGTTGGCTGCTGAAAGGCTGTGTACCGCGTCGCCCACCGCCTTGTAGTCTCGCCAGAACCGCTCAAGTGCAGGCCCGCCTCCGGCCATTTGAACCGCGCGGATGAGGCCGGCGTGGGCTGCCACCATATGCGTGAGCTGGGCTTCCAGCCGCTTGATGTCCTGCCGGTAGCCTGCGGCCTGGTCTTGCAGACTGCCGGCGCCCCCACCTCCTGCGACGATTTTGCGTACTCCTTGCTGCTGTGCCTGGGCCGCAGCGATGAGCGCGCTTCTAGCCTCATTGCGCGTGAACGCTGAAGGGTTCTTCAACGTGCTGTGGCGCCGTGCCACCTCCCGCGCCGTGATGTCGATGTTGTCGGTGAGTAGCGTGTTGAGGATGTCGGCCAGCTCCTCGTTCTTGGGGTCTAAGAGCAGCCTCATTTGAAGATGTCCTCTTTCAGGGTGGAATGGTCGATGCCGTCTGCGAAGACGGATTGGTTCGGTTGGGCGTGAAGCGCAGCCGACACACCAGCAATCAGCCGCTCGGCATGGGCAATCTGGTTCTTGCGCCCCACGGTGGTGGCCGGCTTGCAACGAGCCGCGTCCCGCATCGCCACGAGCTTCGAGCGAAGGTCTTCAAGAGTCACCCGGTGCTCAGCGACCCCGCTGGCCGTAAAGTGCTTGCACTGGTCGAAGCACTTGAGGTGTCGAGTGCAGGGATTGACAGAGAAGCTGTTGGTGCAGAAACCGTACGGCGTGACGTGGAAGCCATCTGCGTTGGCCGCCAAGTAGATGAAGGCTGCTTCATCACCGCTCTCGTGCTGGATGCGCTTAAACGATTGCCCCAAATGGCTTTGCAGCGCCATACCACTGACGACCATCTTGCCCACCAATTCCTTGGCGCTTCCTGCGGGAAGGACCTTGGACGCTGCAGGCGGCAGTTTGACGAAGCTCAACTTCTCTGCGAGGTTGCGATGGTCATACTCGTAGCTCTGAGCGACGGTCCGTCGACCGAACTGGTGCGTAATGATGGTGTCAGGCACATTCTTACGGAACATCTCTGTGTTCATGAGATGCCGAAGACTGTGCGGCTTGATTGACATCAACTTCGACTCAGGCGACCGTCCGTACACACTGAACATCGACCGGCCTGCATGACGTCCTAGCGCGATGAGCATTCCCGGGTACAGCATCGGCTTGATTTCTGTGTCCTCTTGAAGGGGAAGCTGGAGCGGGTAAGTTCGTCCTGCCGTACTCCGCCCCAGGCTCAGAAATAGGCGGTCGCTGGTCCAAACTGGCCGCCCGGAGGAGGTACGAAAAATCCGGCAATCCGAGTCAGGAAATCGGCTGGGGTTCTGCTGTTGCAGGCGCAGCAGCTCTCGGACGGGGCCGACAATCTCTACCATCTCAGTGACCGTTGAGACCACAACATCTTCGAACATCGCGGGCACATGCTGGTGTGCCTCAACAAGCAGATTTGGGGCGCCGTCGATGTGCTTCTCGGCGTAATAGTGCAGTCGCAAGGAGCGTGAGACGCCGCCCACCGTTCCGGCCGGGCGGCCGGTGACTATGTCGAGGTGTTCATCCCAAACCAAGCAGTCGGCGGGTATCGTCAGCACCTCCTCGATTCGCAGTCCCGTGAACAGAGCCAGTTTCACGACACCGAAGCGAACTGCGTCCATGTAGGTCTGGGGCGTCTCCTGGAAGACGATTCGCGTCAGTTCAAGTAGCGCGGAAAGGTCCGGTAGCTTCTCGGCGTGCTGGCGTTCCTGCAGCGAGCCGAGCAACGCTGACGACTCCTTCCTTTTTAGTTCCGGGCGGACTGGGCAATGAACGGAGATGAGGTTCTCGTCGATGTACCTCGCGACCGTTGAGAAGTCGCGCGCCGGCTTGTCGGACCAGGCCTTAAGGCCCAAGACGGCGTCAAAGTTTTCACGTGAAAGCTCCCACGGCGGGCATCGAACCAGAGAGAAGAGGCGACGAGCAGCTCTGGCTATTTGTTGTGTGTCGCCGGTCGAGCGGCCGCTGCTGCAGTGCTCGACGATTAGGGCTTTGATGAAGTCCTGCACGTCTTCACCGAGCACCGCGCCTTCCGGCAATTGGCTGGGGTGCCATCCAGTTGAGGCCGCCATCGCGGTCAGGTCGCGCGACACCGCAAAGCCACAACTTCCAGGGACGTGGAGGTCATGGCTTTTGTTCAACTTGCGTAAGTCCCAGTCCGTGTTAGACGTGGCGGCGCCGTTGCTGTCGAGTTCGATGTGCCAGTCAAGTCCGTGCGATGAAGCGACACGACGCATCCGGTCGATGAAGCTCAGATAGGCCTGCGGCGGTGGCGTCAGTTGAGGCGAGAGGATGTGGATGGTCATCCGTGGTTCTTGGGTCGGTCATCAATCAGGGTTAACGCCTGCTGCGCCCCCGCCAGCGCGCGCGTGAGTTGCCGGTAGGCCGGCGTCTCATCGGAGATTCCCTGCTTTAGGTACAGGCGGACTTGGTCGCGCATCCCTTCGATAGCTTCGACGTGGGACTCCCGGTCTAGGGATGGCATGAACTTCGGACAGCCATAGCAAGACGTCACCGGGTTGTAGGCGCAGCTGCTCTGACCCGCTTTGCACAGTCCCACGCCAGCAACCAGCCGATACCCCACCACAGCGCCAATCTGCTGGTCCTCAGGAGCCAGCTGTATCTCGTCGGCTGAGACGAAACTGCCGGTCGATATGTCCAAGAGGCTGTTGTAGAGTTTCGACGCACCGAGCGCCGTGTTGATGAGCTCGGCTTGCTTGAAGCTTGCCCGGATGTAGTGCGACGCGGCCTCTGCGCACTTGTGGCCGAGGAACGCTTGGATGCTAGCCCTATCATGCCCCGCATCGGCGAGCGTTTGCGCCCCGGTGTGACGGAGCGAGCGCGCCGTGCTGTCCAGTTGCACGGAGAACCGCTTACAGAGAACCACTGCCCTGTCCCAGAAGGTAATTGGTCCGGTTGCGTTGAATAGCCGCTGCCGCCCGTGAGCGAGCGCCGTCGCGTGCAGCCTCGCGACGAGCGGAACCCACTCCGGTTTGACTTGGCGTAGCAACTCGAATTCGTTGCCTGGTGTTTGCTTTGCAGCATGGAACGAGAGCACGCAAGCAAGGTCGTCGCTTGCATCACGGAAGAAGCGGACATGCGTCACGTCGAGGCACAGCGCCTGAACTGGTCGCATACCGTGTTGGTAGGTGATAAGCAGTGCGACAGCGCCCTCCACCTGTCTGTCGGTCAAGTCGTCCTCGCTCGCCGCCGCATCCAGAACTCGAACAATAGCTGCCTGGGCGTCAACGGAAGCCACACGCTCTCTCTTGCCGATGCTTCGCTTGTTCTGCCGTAAGCCTTCCTTCACGAAGGTGTCCAAGCTCTTCACGAGAGGCATGTGAACTGCTCGCCAGTGGCCGGCGCCAGCCTTGCAAGCTAGCTTCAACACGGCCTTCGCGACGTTCGTCTCCAGCGGGTGGCTCAGCACAGTGGTCCAGGTCTCTCGCAGCTTTTCCGCAGGGGTAGCGAGCAGTTCCAAGATGGCTGGCCATTTGGCTATGAGGACGTTGGCGAAGGTCCGGAATGGTGCTGGGGAGGACGCCCGTCGTGTCAGCAGAACAAGCGCTCGCTGTAATTCGCCAACTTGACCCTCGGCGAACTCCAGCCGTACCGTGCTGCCAGCTGCAAAGACCTCCCAGTGACGGTCCGCCAACCTCACCACCGACTCCCGTCCGGAATACTTGTCGAAAAGGGTCATCAACGCGGGGGCAGCGGGCCACTTCCAGTCCAAGGGAGATTTCCCACCATGCTCGGACTGAGGTTGCGGGAGGGCGATTTCAATGGCGTGGTTCACGCAGAAATCCCCCGCATAAGACTAGTCTTTTCAGCAAACAGTGTGTTCCATGCTTGCATCAAGTCGTCCTGAATCGCCGCACGTGCGTAGTGCTCAGGCATGGCTGACCTCGCTGACCATCCGAAGAACGCCCGCATCCGTTGGATTGCCAACTCGCGGTCGGGGTTCAGCTCCATAAACATCGTGTATCTGGCCGTGGCGCAGGTGTGTCGCAGGTCGTGAGGCGAAATGTTCGTCTTGCCGCCAGATCTATCGAAGAGGCTTTGGATTGCCTCGGGTGCCAGGGCATCCGTCAGTTTCCTGAAGACCTTACTTAGTGCCTCGGCAGAGAGCGGGGCCCCCGCCTTGGTGGTCAGTAGGAAACCATGTCCGGCATCGGTAGGTCGATGCTCGGCGGCGAAGTGCTGGTAGAGCAGAGCTAAGTCCTCTGACACCGGAATTTGCCTGTGGGATTCCAGAGTTTTGATGCGTGGCGTGGTCGACCTCGGATCGTTCTCGAACACCGTGGTGATGTCAAGCCAACGAACCACCTCTCCTGACTCCGGGTCCACGTCTTCCTTCAAGGAGTCACAGGCCAACAGCAGTGCTTCGCCACGACGGAGCCCAGCCAGCAGCATTAGGTTGACGATGAGCCAGTTCCGCACGCGCGTTTGATACCCCTTGAAAGGATTTCGAGGCGAGCTGGGATGCGCTACCTCAAGGAGGTCCAGCAGCGTTGTTTTCGGCAGCGCACGAATGAAGCGGAAGCCACCGAGACGGGGGGCGCGCATCCTGCCCATGGCTGCCAGCATAGAAGCAGCTGCGGCCCACTCTGGGTTACTAGGCGCTAAGCGTTTGGCCAGCGATTGCACGAATGCTCTGACTACGCCCCACCGCTGAACATCAGTCGTGTTGTAGGCCGGGTCTGAGGTTGTCGTTAGATAGAACGACTCCACCATGAGCATCACGCCCTCAGCGTCCCGAGTGCTCATACCCTCGTCGAAGGCGTCGGCACCGAAGCGTTCGTCACAGTACCGATAAAAGCTGTCCAGATGCTGGAGGTACAGCTTTCGCGTGCTGGTCGCCTGAGAACTACTCGTGAGGCCTAGGGACCACGCCGTGGACCATAGTCTTGGCATGTGTCTCACGGGGTCAACGATGACATGTTCAGGAACTGCTTGAGTACGGACGAGCACTGGAGATAACGGTTGGGGATACCTCTACGTACAGAGCTTTCCCTCTAATTGAAATGCAACACTGGCCATGGTACCTCTTAATCGACGAGTCGTTTGTGGAGCTCAGCGGTATTCGGGGTGACTTGGCGGAGCGAGCCCACAAGGTCCGCTCCCGCATCCTCCAATGGGTTGGCATTCCTTGCTGTGTAGGCATAGGCAGTACCAAGACATTGGCCAAGCTCGCCAACCACATCGGTAAAACCGCAGAGCGCAAACCCGGAAGCTACCCCAGCCATCTGGCCCAGGTCTGCAACCTGGCGGCCATGTCACCCGAAGAGCGAGACACCATCTTTGCAGCCACAGCGGTTCAAGAGGTTTGGGGCGTGGGGCGTCAGATCAGCAAGCAACTACAAGCGGGAGGGATTCAGACCGTACAGGACCTGATGCGTATCGACCTGGCAACCATCCGTGGTCATTGGTCCGTGGTTCTGGAGCGTACCGTCCGGGAGCTGCAGGGCACCCCCTGCATTGATCTGGAGCACAACCCAGCACCCAAGAAAGAGATCGCCACCACCCGGTCCTTTGGACGACCGGTCCTGGAGCTGCACCAACTCGCAGAAGCCGTCACCGACTTCGCCTCCCGCGCTGCTGAAAAACTACGCAAACAAAGCGGACTCGCCAACCAGGTGCTGGTCTACATCCGTACCAGTCCCTTCCGACCCGATCCCCAATACAGCCGATCCATCACCACCCCCCTGCGACGCCCCAGCGCAGACACCGCCTGCATTGCCAAAGCCGCACTGGACGGCTTGCATCGCATCTTCCAGCCGGGCTTCAAGTACGCCAAGGCCGGCGTAATGCTCCTGGATCTCCAGCACGAAGGGCAGCAACAGTGTGAGCTGGACTTGGAAGGCGATAGCCAGAAAGATCGCAGTGGTTTGATGGCGGCCCTGGACGGACTCAACCAACGCTATGGCAAAGGCACATTGCACATGGCCAGTGCTGGGGTGGAGGGCAATCAGCGCGTCTGGTCCATGAAGCAGGAACGTAGAACCCCGCGATACACCACCAGTTGGGACGAGATCCCGGTAGCCAAGGCCTGACCATGCCCCATCCTCATACCTCCGCAACAACGGTAATCAACGGCATCACTCTCAAGAAAATCCACGCCCGTCGTTTGCGCGAGATGTACCGCTCAGCAGGTTGGCCCTGTCTGGACGTAGTCGAGATCGAACTGTTGGCTGCGGGGCTCTTGGAACGGTTGCAAGAGGACGCTGGTCACGAACGCCTGCGGGTTACCGATGTCGGTATCCAGTTCCTTGCCGGCGCCGCCATGGTCAACCGTCAGGCCAAAGATGCCCATGAGGGATTGGTCGACAGGATTGCCCAAGACATGCTCAAAGAGGGGCGCCTGGTTTGGACCAATCTCAGCCTACGCGCCAAAGTGACATTGGAAGACCAGGAAGACGGGCATTGGAAATACTGCCTACCTGACGTGTTCTCAATCCGCAACAGTTCCGTCCAAAGCTACCTGGAGCCTATCGTGCACGAAATCAAGGTCAGCCGGGCCGACTTGTTGGGTGACCTCAAGCGACCAGAAAAACGGGCTGCCTATCTGGAGCTGGGTGGACAGTGTTGGTATGTCCTGGGCCGAGACGCCAAGGACCGACCCATTGCACAGCCGGAGGAAATTCCAGCCGAATGTGGAGTCATCCAGTGGGGGCAGGACAAGCTAGAGATCCTGCGATTGGCTCCAAAGCGTCAATTCAATTATTTGCCGTTCGGGGTATGGATGGCATTGGCGAAAGCAACGCCGCTTCGTCATCACGAAGCCATCCATCCGTATCAGTCCAAGCTCGTTGACTGAAGAGTTGAGCCAATTGTCAGATGGGTATGGCCCCGACGTCCCCCCGTATTTGAGTAGCAAATGATCTTGGAGTCCTAATCGCTTTTGAACTCCTTATTTCGATGGTGTTCCATGTACTTCTCGTGCTCGGGCTTTAGTGCAATCTTCATTGACAGCGAGATCCCGAGTTTCGTGGCCTCAGTGAAGAGAGGTGATAGGCGAATCGCCCCGTCCTTCTCGAACGTGACAAAGCCCTTGTCAAATGCCTTGTCCAAATTTGGCGACAGCAGCAACCCGTTCCAGGGGTCCAATCGCTCACTATTCGTTGACTTTTTCCAAGGCTTAATGTGAGACGCTACTAAAAGGCTGGTATCGCTGAATCCGGTCACAGCGCAGCCGGTCCAGTGGAGCAGCACCCTATCTCGAAACGTTCCCTGCCCGATTCTGGACTTGATCAGCGCCGTCTTTTCGGTCATCGTTGTGACTGGGTCACTGATGATTTGTTCAAGATCGGTTTGAACGTCGTCGCCACCATTGCTAGATAGGTATGCAGAGAACTGCGACAAGGTGGCGCTGTACATATGGTGCCCGCGCGCGTTTCGCTCTTTGAAAACTGGCAGTTCATAGATACGTGGGGAAAGCAAGCCGAGAGCCGAAGAACTGGTCAGAGCAATCAAAGGGCCTGAGATCAGGCCGTTTTCCATCGCCCATTCCGACAACGAACCTCGAAGCGCTCCGTCATAGCTTCGCGCAGAGGACTTCGATAGGCCTTTATGAATCATCCAGTCGTAAAAGTTCATGCTCTAAAAGTAGCGCTTATGGCGATTCATTTGGGACGGCACCGCGTTGCTGTGCCACAGATAACTTCAAATACCCCTTTTCCGACAGAGCTTCGGCTTCGCACTTGAGCTGACTGCCACGGTACACCAGCCGTTCATGACGATTACGAACCTCTTTCTTCTTTGGACTCGTGTCGGGACTATCGCTTTCGCCCCCTACTAACTCCAATTGCTCCGCAATTTCTGCCATCGGCACACTACGATTTGACAAGTCCAATGCTCGAAGTTTCTTGAACAATGACTCGGGCGCTATCTGAGTTTTCACTTGGCCTCGGATACCTGCGACGTTTGGTCGTATTTTTTTCAGGTGTCTTTCCGAAATCAGTTTTCGTCGTAACTTGGCTCGCTGCCATTTAGCCTCCGTTGTCGGTGATCGAATCGAAGTTAGATCATGCCCGATGGAGATTAGTCACGGAAACCGAAGACAGTGGAGACAGATAGTCCATATGCCTCCGATATCGTCTTCATGAATCGACGTTGGAGATATGCATACAGAGCATGAAAAAACGCCATGCAAGCTTGAAACCCGCATGGCGTCTATCATTCTGGCGGAGACGGAGGGATTCGAACCCTCGATGAGGCTCTACACCCCATACTCCCTTAGCAGGGGAGCACCTTCGGCCACTCGGTCACGTCTCCTAAAGGTCAGGCGGGATTATCGCACAGACTCAGCCCTGTTTTCTCAAACGGCAGGAGGATCCTGCTCCAATGGTCCACGCCAGGCTAGCCCGCCGCCCCTGCGCTCCACAAAACCCTGGGCCACTTTGAGATGGATGCGGTGACCCCGTGTCACGCAAGCGGCAATCTGGTGCTGCAGCTCTGCCAATTGGGCCGCACTCGGAATCACCCCGTAGGCCTTGGCAAACCAATAGCGCAAAACATTGCCCTGGCGCGCTTTGGCCAGGGTTTGCAGGCCTTTGATGGTGGGCAGTCCATCCTCTGAGCGACACACCAACTGCAAATCAGCGATGGCCATGTCATCCAGCAATCCCTGCGCTTGGGCGGCATGGGCAGCACTTCGGGTAAACGTATCGCGCCACGTTGGGAACACCGCGTCCAGTGCCGGGAGCAACTGGGCACGGATACGGTTGCGGGTGAAACGCTGGTCGGTGTTGGTCGGATCCTCCACAAACGGGATGGCACGCTCGGCCAACCACTCCCGAATGTGCGCCGCCGAGACCCTCAAAAGGGGCCGGTAAAAATCCAGACCATCACGCACCCACTGTGCAGGCATGGCGCTCAAGCCACGCAGACCTGCGCCACGGCTCAACGCAAGCAGCAGGGTCTCTACTTGGTCATCCGCATGCTGGGCAATCGCTATCGATTTAATAGCTATTTGCGCAGAATCCACAAGGGCCAGAGCACTAAAAGCCTTATATCTAGCGATGCGGGCAGCATCTTCAGGGCTTTGGCCGGGTGCATGTTTCGCATCCACCCTCAGCACCCGCAAAGGCACATTCATCCGGGTACAGAGGTCAACGGAATGGGCTTCAAAGTCTGTTGCTGCGGCCTGCAGGCCGTGGTTCACATGCAGAGCAACCACTTGCCCCGGCCACTTAATGGCACAGGCCATCAGCAAGGCCGTAGAGTCAGCGCCGCCACTGAACGCCACCCCCAAAGGCAAAGCGGGCTCAAAAGCCCGCACGGCCGCATCCAGTGACTGGGTCATGGCGTGCGGCAGGTCGCCTGCAACCGGCTTACTTGCCGGTGGCCTTGGTGTCGGTAAAGCGGCCGTAGCTTTGCAGGCGCTCGTAGCGGCGGTCCAGCAGCTCCTTGACCTTGAGATCGCTGATCTGGCGGTAAGCGTCCGCTAGAGCACGCTTGAGGAAAGCCGCCGCCTGCTTGGTGTCGCGGTGTGCACCACCCACAGGTTCGTTGACGATCTTGTCAACCAAGCCTAGGGCTTTTAACCGGTGTGCAGTGATGCCCAGTGCGTCGGCCGCATCCTGCGCCTTGTCAGAGGTCTTCCAGAGGATGGAAGCACAGCCCTCGGGGCTGATCACCGAGTACACGGCATACTGCAGCATGATGACCTGGTCGGCCACAGAAATGGCCAGCGCGCCGCCAGAACCACCTTCACCAATGATGGTGGTGATGATAGGCACTTCGAGCTGGGCCATCTCGAAAATGTTGCGGCCGATGGCCTCGGATTGACCGCGTTCTTCGGCATCAATGCCTGGGTACGCTCCAGGCGTATCGACAAAAGTGAATACCGGCAGCTTGAACTTCTCGGCCAGCTTCATAAGGCGCAAGGCCTTGCGGTAGCCTTCGGGCTTGCTCATGCCAAAGTTGCGCAGGCCACGTTCCTTGGTGTCCCGGCCCTTTTGCTGGCCGATGACCATGCAGGGGGTGCCATTAAAGCGGGCAAGGCCGCCCACGATGGACAGGTCGTCAGCGAAGTGACGGTCACCGTGCAGTTCCACGAAGTGGGTGAAGATTTCGTTCACGTAGTCCAGCGTGTATGGACGCTCTGCGTGGCGCGCAATCTTGGTGATTTGCCAAGGGGTTAAATCACTGTAAATGTCTTTGGTGAGCTGCTGGCTCTTCTTGCTCAGTTGGTCGATTTCGGCGGAAATATCCACCGCCGACTCGTTTTGCACATAGCGCAGTTCTTCGATCTTGCCTTCGAGCTCGGCAATAGGCTGCTCAAAGTCGAGAAATGTCTTTTTAGCCAACGCTGTTTCTCCTTCTAGTACGCGACCGGTAGCGGGTCGAGAGACCGCCAAATATACCAAGTTGCCACACTGCAGTACGGCGCCCAGGCTGCTGCCACCTCACGCGCATCACTGCGGCTGACCACATCACCTGAAAAATAGTTCTGGCTGATGCCCTGGATCAACCCATCATCGTCCAACGGCAGCACATTGGGTCGCATCAGGTGGAAGATCAAAAACATCTCGGCCGTCCAGCGGCCGATGCCACGGATCGCGACCAACTCCGCGATGATTTCCTCATCGCCCATGCCGTCCCAGTCCTTGACGTGCAAAGCACCGTTGTCAAAGTGCAGCGCCAAGTCCACCAAGTATTCCACCTTGCGGGCACTCAGGCCGGCAGCCCGCATATCGTCCACTTTGAGCTTGAGCACATTGGCTGGTGTCAACTTGCGCGGCAACAGCACAAAACGATCCCAGACAGTTTGAGCAGACTTCACCGAGATTTGCTGGCCCACAATGCTGCGCGCCAGAGTCACAAAAGCATCACCCCGGGTTTGCAGACAGGCATCCCCGAACTGGGGAATCAGGCGTTTCATCACCCGGTCTTTCTTGACCAAGTGCTTGCAAGCCTCTTCCCAAAAGTGGGGGGTGGCCGTGACCGTCGCCTGTGGATCAGCTTTCTTCACAGAGGTAGCCATTACTGCATGGCTTCCCAGGTAGTGCCGGTTGCAGAGTCCTTGAGCACAATACCCTGCGCCAGCAAGTCCTTGCGGATACTGTCGGCCAGTGCAAAGTCCTTGGCGCCCTTGGCAGCAGCACGCTGGGCAATGCGGGACTGTATCGAAGCCTCGTCCAAGGTAGCGCCGGCTTGCAAGAATGTCTTGGGGTCCCCTTGCAGCAACCCCAGGCAGCCAGCCAAGGCTTTGAGCAGCCCCGCGAGAGCAGGCGATTTGCTTCGGTTCACCTCGGAGGCCAGATCAAACAACACGGCCACCGCTTCCGGGGTGCCGAAGTCTTCGTCCATAGCCGCCTTGAAGCGTTCGGCGTAGGGGTTGGTCCAGTCCACGACAACATCTGCCACAGCCACTTGGTCCAACGCTGTGTACAAGCGCTTGAGGGATTGACGCGCGTCGTCCAAGTGGGTGTCGCTGTAATTCAACGCACTGCGGTAGTGGGCACGCACAATGAAGAAACGCACGGTTTCGGCGTCGTACTGTTGCAGCACATCGCGGATGGTGAAGAAGTTGCCGAGCGACTTACTCATCTTCTCGTTGTCCACGCGTACAAACCCGTTGTGCACCCAGAAGTGCGCCAGCGGCTTGCCCGTGGCGCCTTCGCTCTGGGCAATCTCGTTTTCGTGATGGGGGAACTGCAAGTCGGCCCCACCACCATGGATATCAAAGGTCTCGCCCAACGTGGAGCAACTCATGGCTGAACACTCAATATGCCAACCTGGGCGCCCTGCGCCAAATGCACTGTCCCACTTGGCATCCGCTGGCTCTTCAGGTTTGGCGGACTTCCACAGCACAAAATCCAGCGGATCTTCCTTGCCATCGAGCACGGCCACACGCTCCCCGGCGCGCAGCTCATCCAGCGACTTGCCCGAAAGCTTCCCGTAGCCTGCAAACTTGCGTACCGAATAGTTCACATCCCCGTTGCTGGCGCGGTAGGCCAGCCCTTTGCCTTCGAGCTGCCCGATCAGCGAGAGCATCTGTGGCACGTACTCCGTGGCGCGCGGCTCAAGCGACGGAGGCTCAATCCCCAACGCACCAATGTCGGTGTGCATGGCGGCAATCATTTCGTCCGTGAGTTGGCGAATGGTGATGCCGCGCTCCAGCGCACGCTTGATGATCTTGTCGTCGATGTCCGTGATGTTGCGCACATACGTCACGCGTAAACCGCTGGCCCTGAGCCAGCGCTGCACCACGTCAAACGCCATCATCATGCGCGCGTGTCCGATATGACACAGGTCATAAATGGTCATGCCGCACACATACATGCGTACGTGCCCGGGCTCAGCCGGTGAAAAGGGTTGCAACGAACGCGACAGCGTGTTGTAAATGCGCAAACTCATGGGTATCTCGAAACCAACTCACAAATGCAGCGAGCCCATGACAACCGAAGACTCGGTGACAGGGCTCGCTTGGTGTCCAATCCGGGGTTCGCCAAGGGTTCGCAGGCGACCCCCTCAGCTACAATGCAACGCAGTATAAGCCCCCTGAAGAGGGGTCCTCCGACGCGCAAGATTTCAAAGGCACTATGAAGCACGCCCCCTCATTTGTAAGCATGTCACTGCGTTTGGTGGCACTTGCGGCCACCCTCGTCGTTTCCACCGCCTACGCGGATGACTACTCCGACGTATCCCAGCTCGCGCGCAACGGCAAATTCAATGAGGCGCTTGCCAAGGCGGACCAATACCTGGCCGGCAAACCGCGTGACCCCCAAATGCGCTTTCTCAAAGGGGTGGTCCAGCGCGACTCCGGCAAGACCACAGAAGCTATCGCCACCTTCACCCGCCTGACGGAAGACTACCCAGAGCTTCCAGAGCCCTACAACAACTTGGCCGTGCTGTACGCGGGCCAAAGCCAATTCGACAAAGCACGCACTGCGCTCGAAATGGCTATCCGTACCAACCCCAGCTACACCACCGCACATGAAAACCTTGGTGATGTCTATGCCAAGCTGGCCAGCCAGGCCTATGGCAAGGCGCTGCAACTCGACGCATCCAATACGGCGGTAGCGCCCAAGCTGGCCTTGATCCGTGAACTGTTCAACCCGGCGCTTGCGAAGGGGCAGCGTCCCTCCAGCACGCCTGCCGTCACTGCGCCACCGCAAGTGGTGGCTGCGGCT
Organism: Rhodoferax sp. TH121; assembly: GCF_002251855.1. Lineage (GTDB taxonomy): Bacteria > Pseudomonadota > Gammaproteobacteria > Burkholderiales > Burkholderiaceae_C > Allorhodoferax. The sequence goes on along the minus strand of NZ_NOXW01000020.1, from coordinate 583,586 downwards.
ACGCCACCTACCAAAGCCCCCCCTACACTGGCGCCACCGGCTGTCAAGCCTGCACCAAGCTTGCCTGCGGCTACCACCAGCACGGCAACTGCCCCCGTGGCGACAGCACCAACGGCAAGTCCTGCTCCGGCACCCGCCGCGCCCGAGCCAACGCAGCCCCCCGCCCCAAGCGCCAATGCCAATAAGGACGCGGAAGCGGCGGTACGCGCGTGGGCACGGGCCTGGGCAGCCAAGGACGTCAAAGGTTACCTGGCCGCCTATGGCAAAGAGTTCGACCCTCCCGGCAACACCAGCCGCAGTGCATGGGAAGCCGAGCGGCGCCAGCGTATCGGCGGCAAATCCAAAATTACCGTCAAACTCGACAACCTGACTGTGAGTGTCAACGGCGACAAAGCGGTGGCCAAGTTCCGCCAAGACTACAAAGCAGACGCGCTGGCCGTTTCCAGCCGCAAAACGCTGGACTTGATGAAGTCTGGCGATCGCTGGCTTATTGTTCGTGAGTCGGTGAACTAATCAGCATCTGCGGTCTCTATTTCTGCCAATGACCCGCCTTCGCGAGCCTGTGCGCCCCTCCCGTTTTCTGCAACGCTGTTTAAGCTTCCCGTTGCACCTCTTGGTGCTATGGGCGATGGCCGCGCCGCTGACAGGCTTGGCCAATAAACGGCTGGACAAATCCAACCTCCAACGCACCAGCGCAACCCCAAGCACGCTGGATGCACAGGGAGTTGCGGAAGCGCGCCTGATCGACATCTACAGCCTGATAGGCAAGGGCCAGAGCCGCGAGGCCTTGCACAAAGCAGAAAAACTGGCGCAAGAATTACCGCATTTTCAGCTTGCACAGCTGGTCTACGGTGACCTATTGGCCGCCCGCACCCGCCCCGTAGCCAAGTTGGGCGATGTCCCCGACACCATGGCCAAGGCAGCGCCTGCAGTGTTGAACGAATTGCGCGAGGAGTCACTGCGACGCGTACGCGCGCTGCGAGAGCGCCCACCTGCGGGCATGGTGCCTGCACAGTTCCTGCAACTCTCCCAACGTACCCGTCACGCGATTGCGGTAGACGCGTCACGTTCGCGCTTGTACCTGTTTGCCAACACGCCTGCCGGACTGAATTTGGTGGCGGACTACTATATTTCGGTGGGCAAAGCGGGCACCTCCAAAGATGTGGAGGGCGACCAACGTACTCCCTTGGGCGTGTACTACATCACCAGCAATCTGGACCCCAAAAGCCTGAAAGACTTTTACGGCTCCGGCGCCCTACCCATCAACTACCCCAATGTGCTGGACGCCAAGCGTGGCAAAACGGGCAGTGGCATCTGGCTTCACGGTACGCCGCCCAACCAGTTCTCGCGCCCGCCACAGGCCACGGATGGCTGCGTGGTGCTGGCGAACCCGGATTTGGAGCACATCATCCGCACAGTCGAAGTGCGTGCTACGCCCGTGCTGATTGCGCCGCAACTACGTTGGGTCAGCCCCAGCGCATCTCGCGCAGAGGCCAAGCCTTTTGAAGATGCTCTTTTGGCTTGGCGCAATGCGAAAACAGCTGGCGACGTGAACCAAGTCCTGTCGTTCTACACGGCCGACTTCAACAGCAACGGGAAAAATCTGGCGCAGTGGACCCCCACCCTCCGGTCCGAGATGCAAAAAACGCAGGGACGCACCATCCAGCTAAAGGATGTTTCCTACCTGCGCTGGACCGACAGCGCAGACACCATGGTGGCCACCTTTGGCGAAGTGGCGGAAGGCGTACGCACAGGCATGACCAAGCGGCAGTACTGGATACGCCAGGACAACCAATGGAAAATTTTCTACGAAGGAATTTTGTAATGCGACCCTGGATGGCAAAGCCATTGCGCGCCCTGTTATTGGCCTGCACACTGGCTTCCTTGAGTTGGAATGCGGCAGCACAAAATCCGCAAGTCAAGTTTCAAACCAGCGCAGGAGACTTCACCGTAGAACTCTACGCCGACAAGGCGCCCAAGACGGTGGAAAACTTCCTGCAATACGTAAAAGACAAACACTACAACGGCACAATTTTTCATCGCGTCATTGCCAACTTCATGGTCCAAGGCGGTGGTTATGACACCAAGTATGTGGAAAAGCCGACGCGCGCGCCGGTGCCACACGAAGGCCGTGAAGCACTCTCGCGTGGTGGCCCGCGCAATGTTACGGGTACCCTGGCCATGGCACGCACCAATGACCCGCAATCCGCCAGCGCACAGTTTTTCATCAATGTGCAGGACAATGCGTTTTTGGACCCGGTGCTGATTCCGCCCGGGGACCCTGTCCCCCGGTTTGAATACCAGGGTCAGGTCTACAAGGACACGCCGCGTGCGGCACTACTGAACTCACCACAGCTGTTTGGCTACACCGTATTCGGCAAGGTCATCAGCGGTCTGGACGTGATCACCAAGATCAAGTCCACCCCCACCGGCGCTGGCGGCCCTTTCCGCAGCGACGTTCCGCAAACTCCCATCATCATCAACTCCGCCACAGTGGCGAAATAAACCATGAGCAATCCCCAAGTCGAACTGCATATCACCGGCTACGGCGTCATCACGTTGGAACTGGACGCTGAAAAAGCCCCCAAGTCCACCGCCAACTTCTTGGCCTATGTGAACAAGGGCCACTACAACGGCACCATCTTCCACCGCGTAATCCCAGGTTTCATGGTGCAAGGTGGCGGCATGGAGCCCGGCATGGCCCAGAAATCCACAGATGCTCCCATTGAGAATGAAGCCAACAACGGTTTGAAAAACAATGTCTACACAGTGGCCATGGCACGCACCGGTGACCCGCACTCTGCCACCGCACAGTTTTTCATCAACGTAGCAGACAACGGCTTTCTGAACCACACTGCCCCCTCCACCCAAGGCTGGGGCTATGCCGTGTTTGGCAAAGTGGTGTCGGGTACCGAGGTCGTCGACAAAATCAAGGCGGTGAAGACAGGCCGCAAAGGATTCCACGACGATGTGCCCAAGGAAGACGTCGTGATCGAAAAAGCAGTCGCGCTCTAAGCACTGGATGCCAGGGGATGGAACTGCACGCGCCACCCCACTGGCACCACATCGACTTCATTTCTGACCTGCACCTGCAGGCCAGTGAACCGCAAACCTTCGAGGTGTGGCGCCAGTACCTGGGCCAGACTGCGGCGGATGCGGTTTTTATTTTAGGTGATCTTTTCGAAGTCTGGGTGGGCGACGACGTATTGGCTGACGCCTCCAGCTTCGAAGCCCAATGCAGCCATGTCCTGCGTCAAACCTCACAACGCCTGCCGGTCTACCTCATGCACGGCAACCGCGACTTTCTGATGGGCCAAGCTCTCATGCAAGCTTGCGGAAGCACCTTGATTCCTGACCCCACCGTTCTGCAGATCGGCTCCGACCGCTGGCTGCTGAGCCATGGCGACGCGCTGTGTCTGGACGATACCGAATACCAAAACTTCCGCACCCAGGTGCGTAGCGTTGCATGGCAAGGCAACTTTCTTGGACAACCCTTGGCGCAGCGCCAAGAGGTCGCGCGAGGCCTGCGCACCCAAAGCGAGGCGAAAAAACAGCGTGGAACCGAATATGCCGACGTCGATACACCAGCCGCCTTGGAGTGCCTGAACGCCTGGAACGCGCTCCACCTGCTACACGGACATACACACAAACCCGGCTTCCATGCGCTGGATGCCACACACGACCGCACCGTGCTCAGCGATTGGGATGTGGTCGCGACACCTCCCCGCGCGGAAGTGCTGCGCCTCTGCAGGTCACCCGTGTCAGGGGCCCCCGTTCAGGTCCAGCGCTTGCTGCCAGGCAATGCTGCCATCAGTTCGCCCAAGCTTGTGGATTAACCTCATCAATCTGCCAAGGGTCCAGAAACTGTTGGGCATATCGCAGGTACACCTGCTCTTGAACAAAGATATCAAACAGATCGGGATCGATATGACCACCAACACGGAACTTGTGCATGATGCCCATGGCCTGTGAAAGCTTCATGCCCTGCTTGTAGGGGCGGTCCCGCGCAGTCAGCGCCTCGAAAATATCAGCAATCCCCATCACTCGGGCCTGCACCGACATCTGTTCACGCGTCAGGCCTTTGGGATAGCCCTTTCCATCCATGCGTTCGTGGTGGCCACCGGCATATTCCGGCACATTCTTCAGGTGCTTGGGCCAAGGCAGCTGCTCCAGCATCTTGATGGTCGCAACAATGTGGTAATTGATGATGTCCCGTTCGCCAGCCGTGAGGGTCCCCCCGCGTATGGTCAGGTTCTCGATCTCGTCGGCCGTCAAAAACTCGGACTCCACCCCATCCGTGTTACGCCACAACATGCCTGAGCCCAAACGGCGAACGCGCTCCACATCCGCGTCCGTCATGAACTCCCCCCCTTGATTGGCCTTGCGCAGGAAATCACGGTCTTCATCCAACGCCTCGATAGCACCGCGGGCAGCTGCCATGATCTCAGTTTCGCGTTGGGATTCCTTCGCCTCGCGCAGGGCAAGTTGCTCCCGCAAGGCCGCTATCTCCAGATCACGCTTGAGCACCTCAAAGCGGGTGTCAATCAGTTGCATGCGATCAAACAGGGTTTGCAGCTTGGTGGCCTTGTCCACGACATGCACGGGCGTGGTGACCTTGCCGCAGTCGTGCAACAGGCCGGCAATCTTGAGCTCATAGCGATCCCGGTCATCCATGCGAAAACCAGCCAGAGGACCGCTTTGCGTGGCATTCACCGCCTCGGCCAGCATCATGGTCAGTGCAGGCACACGTTGGCAATGCCCTCCCGTGTAGTGCGATTTTTCGTCAATGGCCAAGTTGATCAGGCTGATAAATGACTCAAACAGGGCCTCCAACTGCGTCATCAGATTGCGATTGGTGATGGCAATAGCGGCTTGGGAGGCCAGGGACTCGGCCAGACTCTGGTCCGCACTGGAAAAAGACCGAACCGCCCCAGTCTCGGGGTGTTTGGCGTTGATCAGCTGCAGCACACCGAGGACATCTCCTTCATGGTCTTTCATGGGAACCGCCAGGAAAGATTGCGAGCGGTAACCCGTGCGCTCGTCAAACTGACGGGTGCCCGAGAAATCGAAATTGGCCTCGGTATAGGCGTCCGCAATGTTGACGGTCTGGTTGTGCAGCACAGCGTATGCCGCCACCAGTGAATCGTTGGGCTTGCCCTCCACATCGTGCAGGGGCAAATTGGGAAAATTGATCGGATTGCCCGAGGTGCCGCCCATGGCAATATGCAGGGAGTCTGTGCGCAAAATCTCAAAGCGCAGGGCCTGCTGGTCATCGGTTACACGGTACAGCGTCCCACCGTCCGCGTGGGTGATGGTTTTGGCGGCCACCAAAATACTCTCCAGCAAGCGCGAGATATCACGCTCTTTGGAAAGCGCCGAACCAATCGCGTTGAGTTGCTCCAGCCTGCGCAGTAAATCGTCCACTGAGTCCACCGTTGTCCCCTTTGGTCAAAGCGCCCTAGTGCACGGGCCAGACCATTGTTTCACATCAGCAGACAACACGCCTGTCCGGCGCGCAGGGTTTATCGCTTGAGCAAGACCTTGAGCACCGTTTGCAAGCGGCGCGCATCGGCCGCATTGAACTCGCCCGCTAGCACCGCCGCGGCATCCTGGCCCCAAGTCTGGGCCGGGGCCGGGTCGTTGCGGCGGGTCAGCAACTGCAACTGCAGGCTGCGGCGGGCGTCCAGATGCTCGGCAGGCGTGGGGACTTCTGCCGCCATTTCCAGGCGAAGCAGCGATTGCACCGCTGTCGGCTTGGCAGCGCCCTCCACTGCCTTGGCCCACACAGGTCGGTTTTGGGCTGCGGCGCGGCTGCCCAGTTCTTGGGCAGATGGCAGCAGCGCTGCATCGCGCTTTTCCCAGGCCGCCAGCAACTGGGTCAAGGCCTCGCCATGCGCCTGGGCAGCTAGTTTCTTCAATGCAAGCTGGGCGTGCTCCAGCGCATCACGCTGGGCGCGGAAAGCGGCATCACCCAAACGAGGTGCCGCAGGTGCGTAGCTACGATCCCCACGATCGCTCCGATCATCGCGGCGCGGGCCGCGGTCGCCCCAGGGGGCAGCGCCACCGTCACGACCGCCGCGGCTGGCGCCAGCGTCCTTGCGGTCGCCAAATTTGCCACTACGACCACCGGGGGCGGCAGGCGTTTCTTTTTTCATGCCCGGGCGGTCGTCGCCACGCACGGCCACCACGGGCTTGGGGGCTGGCTTGGCTGCAGCAGGCGCCACGACGGTGTCTTGGGCAAGCGCCTCAGTTGGAGCTGCACCTTCGGCATCAGAATTTGCTATCGATCCCGTAGCTGCTTGCGCAGAATCCACGGGGGTTAGAGGCATATTTGATCCCTCAGCGGCAGCAGACTGGGCGGCCTGCTCTTGCGCACCGGCAGCCGTCACCTCGGCTCGCGCCAGGGCCTGGCCTTGCAAGGCCGCTTCCAAAGCAGCCATGGCGGCGCGAATGGCCTGAGCATCACCCGAGGCATTGGCAGCCTCAAGGGCTTTGGCCGCATCCAGCACCACGCGGTCCCGTGCACCCAACGCCGTCTCAGCCTTTTCACGCTCAGCAGTTTTGCGGTTGAAGGCATCGTCAATCGGCTTGCGGAAGGCGTCCCACAGCTTTTGCTCCTGGCGGCGGTCAATCGGCACGGCATGGGCCTGCGCCTGCCAACGCTGCTGCAGCGCCTTCACGGCATCAATGCGCAGCACCGGGGCAGCGCCTAGCACCTTGGCTTCTTCAATCATGGCGTGGCGAGCAGCAAGGCTTTGGGCCTGCAAAGCCTCCAAGGGCGCAGCGGCATTGGCAATGGCGGCTTTCCACAGAGGCTGCAGCTCGGCAAATACCTTTTCACCCACATGACCGCCCTCACGCCAGCGGTCGCCGAATTGGTGCAGGATGCGGTTGAAGCCCTTCCAGTCATCATCCAGCGCGGTGCGGTTGGCTTCTGCCCAGGCATTGACCTCGGCAATCAGCGCCAGGCGCTGGGCTTTGTGCTCGGCAGATTCCGCCTTCACCTTCTCCAACCAGCCCTCGACTACCTTGTAGGCTTCGTTGCAAGCCTCGTCAAAACGCTTCCACAAGGCGTGGTTGGGTACGCCGCCCTGGTCTGTCTGTTTCCACTGGTCACGCAGGTTACGCAGACTTTCCTGCATCTTGCGACCACCGATGGCCTGCCCTTCGGGGCGCTTGAGCAGACCTTCTGCCTTGGCGACCAACTCCTCACGGATCTGGTCTGCACGCCAGCGCTGCCAACCTTCGAGTTCACCCGCTGCCGCCAACGCGGCGTGAGCTTGGTTTTCCAGCTTGCCATCGATGACTTTGCCAAATTCCTTGAGTGCATTGCGCAGCGCATTGGCCGCGCCCGTGCTGGCCTTGCCGTGGCCTTCGGCCACTTCTTGCTCCACTGTCGTTAGAGCTGCACGCACCGCGGCAGTGGCCTGTGCGCGCACTTCGGGGTCAATTTTGGGTTTGGCTTGTTTCGCGGGAGCCTCAACAGGTACTCCACGGGCGGTGCGCAACTCATCTGCCCACACCGGCACGGGAGGCAAAGGCGCGCTGCCATCCGCCGCCGCTGCAACAGCGAGGTTCAGAGCCGCCTGGAAGGCGTCCCACACCACCAGCAATTGGCCGCGCGAGGCATCCAGCAACGGCGGAAACTTCAGGTCCACACTGACCCAGCTGGCATGCGCCACCAAGGCCGCAGCTTGGGTTTGCCAATGTTCCACGTCAGCCCGCAAGGCCTCCAACGCGGCTTGGGCGTCAGTCCAAGGCTTGGTCGACAGCACCTCAATACGCTGGGCCAGCAGCACAGCGGCCTCCCGCTGGACTTGCACTTGGTGCTGCAAGTCCTCAATGCCACGCACGCGCTCGGCCAAGAGGGCCTTGAGGGTGGTTAAAGGTTCTTTGCTCAACGGGGCACCCGCTTTTGCGGCGTCACGCTGCCACGCCAAAGCATCGGCAATGTTCAATTTGGCTGTGTCAATGAGCGCTTGGGCACGGGTAGCCCATTCGGCGGCCAGCAGCTCTTGCCCCTTGGCCCGTTTGGCTTCGTCTAAGCGCTCGCGCACCAATTTGGCAGCGCCCTTGTCCTTGACGCTGAGTTCACGGAACACCTCAGCCAGCAAATCGGCGCCAGGGTTGCCCTGCAGCCACTCCCGAATGCGGGAGGCCCGGTCGCCAGCGGTTGCGGCGGAGAATGCACCGCCGGTCAGGCTGTCCAGTTGGGCAATGTCGAAATGTTTGGCAGAGTGGGACGAGGTCACAGTGGATAGCAATCTGGGTTGGTGAACAAAAATACAGCCGGGTATTTTCGCCTTGAAATGCCTTACACCCTCCGTTTTTTATAGCGCCGTAGTGGCCAAAGCACCATTGCGACTAGGCCGCCCCCCAAATTTGTAAAAAAAAACTGCCAAAACCCCTATGGAATAAGCGCGAACAGCTCCTCTTTTTATAGCAAACTAAAGCACTGCATGGGCATCACCTTTTAAGCAAGACACCCTGCATCCTCCTAGGAAGACGCGGATACACCTATATATATAGACCCATCCGCTTGGAGGAGTGGATTTTTGGCCGTGGGCGTGGCCAAAAGAAAGCCCGACAGAAGTCTTAACAGACCGCTGCCGGGCTCGATGGCTGACCGAAGGTCCATGCCATCACGGGTTGTCGCAGGGGAGCTTGGTGTCCCACCGCGAACATGAAGCAATAGATTGCCTCCTTGGGGTTACCGGGGCCGCTTTATCACGGTGCCTGAAGCACGGACTGGCTACTGCCGGAACAAGACCTGAATGTTCAGGCCAACGCAGTCTAGGCACGCGAAACCGCAGATTCAAATCAAAGTTTCAATGGCCTGCCGTCTGTCGATTGGCAAGTTAAGGCCGCTTGCCTAAATGTGAAAAATTGCCTGTTTCGGCCCTAAAAAGAGTCGAAAACAAACATAAAAATATATTAAACAAATTTGATATGGTTGACTATGTATATAAAAGCCACCTAGAATCCGCCCATTCCAAGTTTTGACTAGGGATTACCCGCCCCGCTGCCGAACCCGGCATATTCAAATCGCTGCACATGTCGAGACGACGCCGCAGGATATTGATAGCGTACCAACCCAAACGAGGTGTCCGATCCGCCCCGCTGCATGGCAGCGCCAAGGTTCTGGCCCCCGCCTAAGAAGGAAGAGCTATGACAGCGACTCAACAATTCACCAAAGGCCTGCGCATCGTTGCGACAGACATTGCCCAAGGTTTCTTCGAAATTACCCACAACGGTTTTGCCCTCCTCGGCCTGGCCGTCATGTTTGCGATCATCACCCTGACGGCACGCCCTGAAATCCGCCAAGCAGGCGAAATCCAGCTCATGGGCTGGCTACAAAACCGCCATGTGGTCGCCACCGGCATTGCCACCGAACCCGATGCGGTAGAGCGCGCTACGGCCGCGAACCCGCAAGCGCTGCCCAAGCAACAGGCAGCGGTGGCATTCTGGCTGAGCAAAAAATACAGCGTAGCGCCCGAACCTTTGAGCGCACTGGTGGCAGAGGCCTACGAAATTGGCCAGCGTACTAAATTGGACCCCACTCTTATCCTGGCCATCATGGCCATCGAGTCTGGCTTTAACCCATTTGCCCAAAGCCATGTGGGTGCCCAAGGCCTGATGCAGGTCATGACCAAGGTCCACAGCGACAAGTACGAAGGCTTCGGCGGCAAACTTGCTGCATTTGACCCTGTGTCCAACTTGCGTGTGGGCGTCAAGGTGCTACAGGAATGTATTGCGCGCGCTGGCTCTGTCGAAGGCGGGCTCAAGTATTACGTGGGTGCAGCCAACCTGGAGGACGATGGCGGCTACACCGCCAAGGTCATGGCAGAACATGCACGACTGCAATCCATCGCTGCGGGCAAACCCCTGCCCTTGATGGCGCCGCCTGCCACGTCAGTACCTGTGAAGCTTCCCGCACCGGAGGCCGCACAACCCGTGGGCACAGAAAACGTCGCCCGCATGGCCAACTCCTAAGCGCGCTCGGTTAAACTCCTGCCTGCACGCGACTGGCGATAGGCGCTGGGCTCCCAAGGCCCTCTGGCGCTGACGTGGGACACCACTGGGAAGCGTGCCGCAACCCCTAGCGGGGCTTGCGTTCAGCCGTTCGCCTGGGCAGCCCTGTGTCTTTCTGACCCACAGGCCATTTGTCTTTTAGGACTGCCATGTACGACCGCAACATCCTTGTTGAACAAGCCGACCCCGAACTCTGGGCTGCCATTCAGGCAGAAAACGCCCGCCAAGAGCACCATATCGAACTGATTGCCAGCGAAAACTACGCATCGCCCGCCGTTATGGCAGCCCAAGGCAGCCAGCTCACCAACAAATACGCCGAGGGCTACCCTGGCCGCCGTTACTACGGTGGCTGCGAGCATGTGGATGTGGCCGAGCAACTGGCCATTGACCGCATCAAACAAATTTTTGGTGCTGAAGCCGCCAACGTACAACCTCATTGCGGCGCTTCCGCCAACGAAGCCGTCTTCCTGGCTTTCCTGAAGCCCGGCGACACCATCATGGGCATGAGCCTGGCGGAAGGCGGCCACTTGACCCACGGCATGCCGCTGAACATGTCCGGCAAGTGGTTCAACGTGGTGAGCTATGGCCTGGACGCCAACGAAGCCATCGACTACGAAGCGATGGAACGCAAAGCCCGCGAAACCAAACCCAAGCTGATCATTGCTGGCGCCTCCGCCTACTCCCTCGCCATTGACTTTGAACGCTTTGCCAAGATTTCCAAGGAAGTTGGCGCGATCTTCATGGTGGACATGGCCCACTACGCCGGCCTGATCGCCGCGGGTGTCTACCCCAACCCTGTACCCCACGCTGACGTGGTGACCTCCACCACCCACAAGAGCCTGCGCGGCCCGCGTGGTGGCATCATCCTCATGAAGGCCGAGCACGAAAAAGCCATCAACAGCGCCATCTTCCCTGGCTTGCAAGGTGGCCCATTGATGCACGTCATCGCTGCCAAGGCCGTGGCCTTCAAGGAAGCGCTCAGCCCTGAGTTCAAAATCTATCAGCAACAAGTGGCCCGCAACGCCAAGATCGTGGCCGAAACGCTGACCGCACGCGGCCTGCGTATCGTCAGTGGCGGCACCGACAGCCACGTGATGTTGGTGGACCTGCGCTCCAAAGGCATTACCGGCAAGGAAGCCGAGGCCGTGCTGGGCGCCGCCCACATGACCATCAACAAAAACGCGATCCCCAACGACCCTGAAAAACCCATGGTCACTAGCGGAATCCGCGTCGGCACCCCCGCCATGACCACGCGCGGCTTCAAGGACGAAGAAGCCCGCGCCACGGCCAACCTGATTGCCGACGTGCTGGACAACCCGCGCGACGAGGCCAACATTGCCGCGGTGCGCGCCAAGGTGCATGCCCTGACCTCTCGTTTCCCGGTCTACAAGTAAGTCAGGCTAGACCACGATGAAGTGCCCGTTCTGCAGTCATTCGGAAACCCAGGTGGTGGAGACCCGAATATCTGAAGACGGGGACTTCATCCGCCGCCGCCGACAGTGCGGATCGTGCGACAAACGCTTCACCACCTATGAGCGCCCGGACGTCAACTTTCCGGCCATCGTCAAAAAAGACGGGCGCCGCATTGAGTTTGAACGTACCAAACTACTCGCCTCCATGAACCTGGCCCTGCGCAAGCGGCCCGTGAGCACCGAACAGATCGATAGCGCGATCGAGCGCATCGAAGAAAAACTCCTCAATTTGGGCCTGCGCGAAGTCCAATCCACCCGCATCGGCGAACTCGTCATGCGCGAACTCAAGAAGCTGGACAAAGTGGCGTACGTGCGCTTTGCCAGTGTGTACCGTAGTTTTGAGGACATAGACGAGTTCAAGACTTTGGTGGACGAAGTGAGTCGTTAACCCGGCTTGGCTGTGCCGTTCATCATATTGGTTTGTCCGAATGTCGATTTTTGATAAGAGGATCGAGACACCGCGACTACCATCGTCGCATGCGGAAAGTCAGAATTCACTCTATCGACATTTGTCCTACGTCTCTGGAGCTTAGTTGCTCTCGCAATTTGGACCAGCGCGGCTTCAGCCTCATAGAGCTCATGGTCGTCGTCGCCATCATCGGTATTTTGATTACCCTCGCAGCGCCCTCTTTTTCGGCGCTGATTTCTCGCTCTTCAGTGACCAAAGCTGTCAATAACTTTATTTCTGACACCCGATACGCCCGTGGCGAAGCCATGCGCAGAGGCAAAAGCGTGACGATTTGCAGGAGCAACAACCCGGTCGCAGCGATACCTGTTTGTGGAGCGGGTGATGGCCTCGCAGTATTAGGCTGGGCGTCTGGCTGGGTCGTCTTCGTTGATGAAAACGGCAACGGTGCGTTTAACAATGCCGGCGGAGACAGCGTTTTGCGCGTGCAGGAGCCCTTAACGGGCCTGGCAGATTTTTTTGCCGTAGGTGCTGCACCACTGACGTCTGCCGTCAGCACTCGTAACAATGTGGTTTACGACGGCACAGGCAGAGCAATTGGTCAACAAGGCAGATGGTTGGTTCATCCGTCCGGGACAGCTGCAACGGACCCGAGCTTTGCCAGAACGCTTTGCATGAACTCCGTTGGAAGGGTCAGGCTCCTCACAGGAGAAGCGGCATGCTGAAGCGCTCATCCAAGATACTTCGATCGCATCAGAATGGCGCGACTTTAATTGAGATTTTGATCTCCATCCTACTCCTATCTTTGGGAATGATGGCCGTGGCAGGCATGCAAGCCTACTCTATTGCAGCCCAAAAAAATGCCGTCTACAGATCCGTTGCCAGTACGATGGCAAATGAACTTGCAGAGCTGATACGGGTCAACCCTGCTGGTTTGAACGCAGGCAACTACAACGTTGCCTTCATGTCGCAAGCGAATCCAGGCGCACCAAATTTGACAGCATGCCCTGGAGTTGCCGACGAAGACGTAGCACCTGCGGAGTATCCGTTTTGTAACACTGCTGCCAATTTGGCGGCCTACGACATCACTAGCTTTCAGCGTCGGGTACGCTCAGGTTTGCCTTTGGGCGGCGTTCAGGTGGTTGCAAACGTGGCTGTAGCGCCCGCCCGCTCAACCGCTGACATTTGGATTACATGGCAAGAACCAGGCATACTCGTTGCGGCAGAAGGCAATGCAGACAACTGCTCTGCGGCGGCAAGAGCCCTTGCCACACTGCCACGCTGCTTTTACATGCGGGTGCAGTTATGAACCGCCGGCCACAGCCTGCTTTTGCAAACGGCACTCCAGTCCGTCTGCATCAAAATGGTTTTACCCTCGTTGAGTTACTGATATCGATCACGCTTGGAATTGTGGTCATCGGGGCTATGCTGGTCATGTACGTGACGGGTGCCGCAGCGACCCGTTACGCAGCAGCCCAAGGGCAAATGAACGAGGATGCGCAAATGGCGCTGTCTGTCATAACCCAAGAGTTACGCAAAGCCGGATACAACCCACGTCGCCCGACTGGCCCGACCTCAACTGCCGTAAACGATTTAGGCCAAGGGGGCTGGGGCTTGTTTGCATGCCCTAACGGATTTACAGACAACACCGCGCTACTGGTCAGTGGATTGACTTGCAACGCAGGCGGAAGTGGCGGTGCACTTGCCGTTGTTTCCGAATCCGATTTGGTAAGCGGCAGGAACACTGCCGGAAACTTGCCCATGGACTGCATAGGCAACGGCATAGTTGCACAGGGCGTCTCCATCGCGGGCGGAAATTACTACACTGCGCAATCTCGCCTCTACATCGCCAACAATGCGCTGACTTGCCTGGGTAGTGGTGGAGCCTTGCCGCGCCTAACGCTCAATCAGGTACCTCAAGTATTGGCAGAGAATATTGAAAGTATGACCTTCCTGTTTGGTATCGGAAGCGCGGCAGACAACAAAGTAGTACAGGGCTATTACTCAGCTACCGACATCAATGGCGCACCAGCAGACGCTACTTTTGCAGCGCTTACGGCACTAGAACGTTGGAAAAAGGTTGTCGCTGCCCGTGTATGTGTGGTGGTGGTCAGTGAAGCCCCCATCCTCCGAGATACTGAATCCGCTCCTTCTTATCGGGATTGCAATGACAATGTAGTTGCAATTGCGGACGGGAGGTTGCGCCGCGCGTATCGCACTACGGTGCTTCTGCGCAACCATGGAGTAGGTTTCAATGACTAAACATATGTCCTTGCGGCATAGTAATACCCAGCAAAGCGGCGTCGTTCTGGTCGTTGCCCTGTTGCTGCTAATGGTATTGACTATCCTTGCCAGTGTTTCGATCCGGGGTGCCTCATCTTCCGAGCAAATTGCCAACCAAGATCGATTGAAAACCTTGGGACAACAATCCGCAGAAGCAGCGCTGCGGTACTGTGAGGCGCTGGTACAGGCCTACGCCATGGACAACACAAAAAATGCCCCAAATTTGGGAGGGTTGATTCCTAGCGCGGCCCCGGGGGCTGGAATCTTCAATTGGGAAATCAACGCGGGACAAAACTTTTGGGATAGTGCGCCAGGCGCCAACTCGCCGCAGATCGCGCCATTTGCTGCCGCGGGTGACGGTGTGGGCGGCAACGGCCTGTACTTTCAACGTCCCCCAGAATGTATGTCGCAGTACACATCCGCAGGGAACACCAAAGTATTTGTTACGACAGCTAGAGGATTCGGTCCCGAAGTCCCTGCAGCCCCCAATCCCAAAAACGGGACTCTGCCTGTTGGCACCGAAGTGTGGTTGCAATCTGTCATCACCATGAACTAACGCCCTCAGGAGAAATGCTCATGAAATACTCCACTCTCCGCAGCATCACGGTTGCCTTGGTCTTATCGCTTAGCAGTTCATTCGCGTTTTCTGTTGTCGCACAGTCCCCGCTGCTAAACAGTACAGCGGCTGTGCGCCCCAATATTGCCTTGGTATTTGACACATCGGGGTCCATGGCCTGGGAATGCGTGTATGCCAAACACGTGACGGATCTTTTTATCTCCGAAGGTGCCACTTGGTCTGGCCTGACAGATTCGTGTCTGGACAGTGATGACCTCCGACATGCATCGCCCGTCAATAATTTGTTGTTCTACAACCCCAAAATTCGATACGCGCGCGGCTATACCGCTACCGGAGCCTTGCAAGGCAATGCAACCGTAAACAACACTTCAGTTGTCACCCTGTACATGCCCAAAAGTGGCCAAGATCCAACAACTTACACCACATCAGCACAACTCACCGACGCGAACAAATACGATAAGTATGAAGTTCGCACTGGCGGCTTCAGGTTGAACAACGGAACGACAACAGCAACGAATATTTTCGGCGCCCACGGGGGTAGTCGCACTGATTGCGCGGCCGCGACTTGCAATTTGGCTGAAGAACGGCAAAACATTGCCAATTGGCGGGCCTACAACTTTGACCGCATGGCTGCGGCAAAAACTGGAATTGGCGGGGCCTTTGCCAGCCAAATAGACAACTTTCGACTAGCCTACGGCACGATCTACGGCTCCCCCAACACCATGCAAGATTACGGTCTTGCCAAAACTGCGTTTTACACTTGGCTAGATGCTCGAGCATCGGGCGAAGGAAGTGGAACGCCACTGCGCGCAGGCCTCAATCGTGCAGGCATCTACTACAGCAGTACTGCAAACTCCGGTCCTTGGGGAGCAAACCCTAGTGCACCGCCTGCGGGGGAAACCGCGACCAGCCATCTCTCTTGCCGACGCTCTTTCACATTGATGATTACAGACGGCTTTTACAACGATGGCCTGAGTGGCGTTCAGGCAAGGCCGAACGTGGGAAATGTTGATGGCCAGAATGGCCCCTTGCTTACCCATGCTACTGCAACACCCACACAAACCTACAAATACACCCCTGGAAGTGCAGCTGATGCAAGAAGTATTGGCAAATCCGACAATACCAACGGCACCGGAGGAACAAGCAATACCTTGGCAGATGTGGCGCTGAAATACTGGGTCTCTGACTTGCGGCCGGACCTGCCCGACGACTATGGAGCAGGTGGTCCCAGTGCGCCCCCTTTTTGGCAAAACATGACATCCTATATGGTGAGCTTTGGGGCCTCTGGCAGGATGACCGAAGCAGCCGTGGCTCAAGCGAAACAAGGCGCTTTGAATTGGACAGCGCCTGTTGCCAATGAGCCCACCACCATCGATGACATGCGACACGCGGCGCACAACGGCGGTGGTGAGTTTCTGAAGGTCAATAATGCTGCGCAATTCGCCACCGACTTGGGCAACGTAATCGGCAGTATTGCCGGACAGGAATTCTCGCAAGCGGGTGTGGCGGCTTCGGCGGTAACGCTCACAACCGGGACTCAGAAATTTGTGCCCTATTTCACCAGCGGCTCTTGGTGGGGTAACTTGGAGATGGTGAACGTTGCAACCCAGGCCAGGGTATGGCAAGTCATTGCGACTGATGGCAATGGTCAGCCCACCGGAGTAACGACTTTTCCTGCGTCTTACGCCGACAGAAACATACTGGTGTGGGTAAATGCTGCAACCCAAGCTGTTGCATTCAACCCAACTAATGTGAACAACGCGACACATAACCTCAAAGGTAGCAACGCCAACATGCAAATGGCCAGCGCGGTGTCCAATGACGTCATTAATTTCCTGCGTGGCGATCGTTCCAATGAAGGTACCTCCTTGCGCAAACGCCAGGCGATCTTGGGTGACATCGTCAACTCGACACCTGCGTTTATCAAGAACAACACCTATCCCGAGTACAACCTATTACCAAGCGGTACACCGGGGCAAGGCTCATTCGCCACCTACATGGCTAGCAAAGCTGCACGCACGGAGGGTGCATTGTTTGTGGGTGCGAACGACGGCATGCTCCACGCATTTGCTGAGGGCTATGCCGCAAATGCACCTGGACGTGAACTGGTGGCATTCATGCCGCGTTCCGTACTGGGCAAGCTTGAAGCCCTGAGCACATCGGGTTACGCCTATGCACACACCTTTACTGTTGATGGCCCCATCACAGAAGTTGATGCCTATGTAACGACGCCCAACCTGACATCTTCTGGTTCTTCCTTGGGTTGGAAAAACCTGATTGTGGGGACTACCGGTGCGGGTGCCAAAGCGGTTTATGCTTTAAACGTCAGTGATTTGACAAGCATGAATAACAAATCAGTTTTGTGGGAAATTAATCCTGACCCCGCTTTCCCCGTCATGCCTGGAAACACAAGTACCTCTTTCTCTGAATTGGGGCACGTGCTGTCGCCCGTACAGAACGGAACCACCGTTGGAGGAGACTGGGTTTCAGTGTTCGGCAACGGCTATGACAGTGCATCCGGAAAAGCTAGCCTGTTCATCGTAGAGACAGCTACTGGCCGACTATTGAGACGCATAGATACAGATGCGACTACGGGTAATGGGCTCGGTGGCGTTCGTTTGGTATTGAATGCCAACAAGCAAATTATTGGAGCTTATGCGGGCGACCTGAAAGGACGGTTGTGGAAATTTGACCTGAGCAGCAGCAGTCCCGCAAGCTGGGGATTGGGCAATGGCGGCGTAGCTCTGTTTACGGCCGAAAGTGGAGGCGTTCGCATGCCGATCACCGCCCAACCTGCTGTAATGGAACGTACGGACCAACCAAGTTACTCACCCAGTTATATGGTGACGGTTGCAACAGGCAAGCTTTTTGAGGCTGGGGACACCGCCGTACCCAGTGTGAACCAAGCAGCTTTTGGCCTGTGGGATCGCAAGCCCTTCGGCTCCAGTGGAGCTGATACGATTAGTGACTCTTCGCTTGAACCGGTGACACAGACCTTGCAAAACCCGACCGCAAGCTCGTCTTATGTCATCCCTAGTTATGTCAACGGAGTGACTTCCATCGACTGGAACACGCGGCGCGGTTGGAAAATCGAATTCAATTTGCCCCAACGCCCAGGGCAGCGGGTCATCGATCCCGTTGAGCAGATCCTCAAAGTCGTGAAAATTGATACGGTTACGCCTGATGCAAGTGCGACCAGCTGCAAGGCGTCCAAGAGCAATGGTTTGAATTTGGTCATTGATCCGCTCACGGGGATATGCCGGGTTGGTGGAACCTTGGACACCAACAATGACGGACAAATCAACTCTTCTGATGCGCAAGATATTTGTGGCTACACGACCTTGGCGGACGGTCGCGACGTGATTTTGACGCTGCTTGACAGCTCCAATTTGGACACAGGACTGCGTAATGCTCAAAGCTCCTCAGGTGGAACTACGTTCCGGGCTGGCGATCCTCCCACCGAAACCTGCCAGAATAGTCCAACATATGCAGCGGCACATCCTTCAGAGTGCTCTCCAACCTGTCAGAACAATCCAACTTACGCAGCTGCCCACCCGGAGACTTGTGGCACTTGTTTGACCAGTGCGGCATACGCAGCGGCTCACCAGTCTGAATGTTGCGCGCTCCCTGCCTACCGCACGGCGAACCCTTCCGTGGTATGTGAAGGAACCACACTCAATCGGTCTTGGCGACAGCTTTTCCTGCGGACCAACAACTAAAGCCAAGATTCAACAGATATGACACGAGAAATTTTCATGGCGCGCCCAAGCAAGCGACATTCCGTAGTTGGCTTCACCTTGATTGAGCTAATGATCGTGGTAGCCATCATTGGCATCTTGGTTGCGGTCGCACTCCCCTCCTACCAGACATATGTCCAGCGTGGTCACCGCGCAGCCGCACGTGCGCAGCTCATGCAAGCTGCACAGTACATGCAGCGCTTCTATGCGGCCAATGACAATTACAGCGTTGACCGAGCCAATGCAAATACCGTGTGGGCTGTGATGCCAGCGGGATTTCGCCGAGCACCGGCGGA
This sequence comes from Rhodoferax sp. TH121, assembly GCF_002251855.1. Lineage (GTDB taxonomy): Bacteria > Pseudomonadota > Gammaproteobacteria > Burkholderiales > Burkholderiaceae_C > Allorhodoferax. The sequence continues at coordinate 564,783 of NZ_NOXW01000020.1, read as the reverse complement.
CGGAGTTCAAATTTATGACATTGGCGATACGGGAGCCAATGCCAGCGCGGCGAACGCCACAACATTTACATTGATCATGCGCCCCATGGCAGGGCGAGCGATGGAAAACGATGTTTGTGGCGGTCTGTCCATTACCCAGGCAGGTGTTCGCGGCGTAACCGGATATGGCGGCGCGGCAACCGCAGCCCAAGTAGCGGAATGCTGGCGCTGAACTTCAATGAAATTGATCATTGCCCTCCGTGCGCCCCATAGCCTCTGAGGCACCAAGTTCAGTCAACGCAAGTTCTCATTTGATTTCCGCCGCATTGCGCAGCGCTGCAGCTGCCCTCCACGTTTCAAACCCAAATCCCCGTGTAGGCTGCCTTCTCACCAATGCAGATGGCGTACTTTTGGGCCAAGGCCACACCCAACGTGCTGGTGGCCCACATGCCGAAGTCATGGCGCTGCGTGATGCCGCGGCACAAGGCCATCCAGTACAAGGGGCGACGGCCTACGTCACCCTGGAGCCCTGCTCCCACCATGGCCGCACCGGCCCTTGCTGCGATGCGCTAGTTGCTGCAGGTATCAAGAAGGTGGTGGCTACCAACCTGGACCCCAACCCGCTAGTAGCGGGCCAGGGCTTTGCCAGGTTGCGGGCTGCGGGGGTTGCGGTGGAGGTTTTGGACCCCGCGGATCCGCTGGCCATTGCCTCGCGTGAACTCAACATCGGCTTCTTCAGCCGCATGGTGCGCAAGACACCTTGGGTGCGCCTCAAGGTTGCGGCCTCTCTGGATGGCACGACTGCACTGGACAATGGCGCCAGCCAATGGATCACGTCTGCCGAAGCGCGCGCGGATGGTCATGCCTGGCGCGCGCGGTCTTGTGCCATCTTGACCGGCATTGGTACCGTCTTGGCAGACAAGCCCCGGCTAGATGTGCGCCTGGTAGATACACCGCGCCAGCCACATTTGGTGGTGGTTGACAGCGACCTGCAAACACCGCCAGACGCTCCTTTTTTTATAGCTGGTCGCGCAGTATTTATCTATGCTGCAGCCCGAAATGATGCCAAACAAGCGGCGCTGGAGGCATGCGGCGCCCAGGTGATTTACTTGCCCGGCCACGACGCCGAGGGCCAAGCTACCGGCAAGGTGGACTTGGCCGCGATGCTCAAGGACTTGGGCCAGCGTGAGATCAACGAGCTGCACGTGGAAGCGGGCTTCAAACTCAACGGCTCGCTGTTGCGCGAAGGCCTGGTGGATGAATTCGTGGTGTACCTCGCACCGAAGCTGCTGGGCCAGGGTTCGGGCATGTTCAACATAGGCCCACTCACCGAACTGGCGCAGGGCGTCGCGCTTGATTTCAAATCTACCCAGATGATTGGGCCGGATCTGCGCATCGTCGCGCGCGTGCAGGGGCGAGACGCCTTTTAGGGTTTTGCCACGGTGGCGACCAGCGCCCTGCCCTTTCCCTGCGAAAATCCTGCCTATGTTCACAGGCATCATTACCGGCGTAGGCCGCATTTCCGACGTCCAGGCTCTGGGCGACTCCGCAACCCATGGCAAGCGCCTCACCATCCAGACGCCCGCCGGCTACCTGGACGATGTGGGCTTGGGCGACAGCATTGCGCTCAATGGCGCCTGCATGACGGTGACCACCTTCGATGTGGCCCAAAACCAATTCACCATCGACATCTCAGCCGAATCGCTAGACAAGACCGCCGGTCTGGACACTCTAGGGGCCATCAATCTCGAAAAAGCCCTGCGCGCGCACGACCGGCTGGGCGGCCACTTGGTGTCCGGCCACGTGGATGGCATCGGCACCGTCAGCCACTTTGCCCAGGTGGGCGAAAGCTGGGCGCTGCGGGTGCTGGCGCCGGTGGCGTTGGGCAAGTACCTGGCTTACAAAGGCTCCATCACCATCAACGGCGTAAGCCTGACGGTGAACCGCATTGCCGATGTGACTGGTGGTTGCGAGGTCAGCATCAACCTGATTCCGCACACCGTGCAGAACACGGCGCTGCACACGCTGGCCGTGGGCAAAAAGGTGAATCTGGAGATTGATCTGATTGCGCGTTATGTGGAGCGCATGATGACGGCGCCTGCCGCCCAGGGCTGATCAGCGACCGACGCCGGAGCGCCACTCCGGCAAGCTCCAGCCACGCAACAGCGCCAACAGGCGAAACACCGTTGCAGTGCCTGCCGCGGCCAGCGTAGCGAGCCACAGCGGCCAAGTCAGTGCGTAGGCTGCCACCATCACCCAGCCCCCGGCAAACGAACACACTGCATACGGCTGATGGTCGCGGAAGGCACGCGGAATCTCATTGCAGACCACGTCGCGCATGACACCGCCAAGCACGGCTGTCACCATACCCATGAGCACGGCGACGATGGCGGGCATGCCCATCTCCAACGCGATGTGGGTGCCACCCGCGGTGAACAAGCCCAGCCCCAAGGCATCGGGCCATTGCATGGCGCGTTCGGTCGGCTCGAAGTGGCGGGCGCGCAAAAACAGCATGGCCGCTACACACAGGGCCAGCAGCGCCCACAACCAGTTGGCATGCTCTACCCAGAAGAAGGGACGCCGGTCCAGCAACACATCGCGCAGTGTGCCGCCGCCAAAGGCCGTGAGCCCGGCCACCATGCACACACCGACCGCATCGAGCCGCTTGCGCGCCGCTTCGATCAGGCCGGACAATGCAAAAGCCACCGTAGCCGCCGCCTCAATGGCGATATGGGTGTTGGAGAGGGTCAGCACCTCGGCCAGATGATTGACGGCCATGCCCTGCCCTCCTTGCTGACAGGTATTTAGAAGGTCAGCGTCTTGACACCGCCGGCAGTGCCCAGCAGGCAGACCTGGGCGCGCTGGTAGGCGAACACGCCCACGGTCACCACACCGGGCCACTGGCTCACTTCGGCCTCAAAGGCCAGCGGGTCGGTAATCTGCAGGCCCGTCACGTCCACAATCCACTGGCCGTTGTCGGTCACCAACGGCTTGCCATCCTTTTGGCGCACCTTGCCCACGCCGCCCTTGGCCGCAAACTGGGCGATGACGCGCTGCGTGGCCATGGGGATGACTTCCACGGGCAGCGGGAACTTGCCCAGCGTCTGCACCAACTTGGATTCGTCGGCAATGCAGACAAACTTGGCACTCTGTGCCGCCACAATTTTTTCGCGCGTCAGCGCCGCGCCACCACCCTTCACCATATTGCCCGCGCCATCGATCTCGTCCGCGCCATCGATATAGACCGACAACTTGTCCACGGCATTGCTGTCAAACACCTTGATGCCCAGTGCCTGCAGGCGTTCGGTGCTGGCCACGGAGCTGGAAACGGCGCCCTTGATCTGGTCTTTCATGCTGGCCAGCGCGTCGATGAACTTGTTGACGGTGGAGCCGGTGCCCACGCCCACAATCTCGCCGGGCACCACATACTGCAGCGCGGCCTGGCCCACCAGGGTTTTGAGTTCATCTTGGGTCAACACGGTGGGGGATGTAGGTGTGCTCATGGGGGACAATCCGGGGAGTTGAAATCTGAAAGCAGGAATTATCCGATGTCTCTGGTGCCCTACGCCCTCGCCCGCAGCGTTTTGTTCAATCTGGACCCCGAGGTCGCCCACGACATCACCATGGCGGGCCTGGCAGCTACCCAAGGGAACCCGCTCAAGCTGGCGTACTGCAATGGCTGCGTGAATGACCCCATTACCTTGGCGGGCCTGAAGTTTCCCAACCGCGTGGGCATGGCCGCCGGGCTGGACAAAAACGCCCGCTGCATCGATGGCCTGGGCGCCATGGGCTTTGGTTTTGTGGAAGTGGGCACCGTCACCCCGCTGGCCCAACCGGGCAACCCCAAGCCCCGCATGTTCCGCCTGCCCGCAGCCAACGCGCTCATCAACCGCCTGGGCTTTAACAACGGCGGGCTGGACGCTTTCATTGCGAACGTGCAGCAGTCTGCCTTGCGCCAGAGCAAAAACCCGTCGCTGCTGCTGGGCCTGAACATCGGCAAGAACGCCGCCACGCCCATCGAGAAAGCCACGGACGACTACCTGATCTGCCTAGACGGCGTGTACCCGCATGCGGACTACATCACCGTCAACATCTCCAGCCCCAACACCAAGAACCTGCGCAGCCTGCAGAGCGACGAGGCGCTGGACGCGCTGCTGGGCGCGATTGCCGAACGCCGCGAACAGCTGGCCCAGAAGCACGGCCAACGCAAACCTATCTTCCTGAAAATCGCCCCAGATCTGGAAGCCGACCAGGTGGCCGTGATTGCTGCCACGCTCAAGCGCTATGGCACCGACAGCAACGGCCAAGTCAACAACGCTTGGGGCGTAATAGGCACCAACACCACCCTGTCACGCGAGGCCGTCCAAGGCATGCCGCATGCCGAGGAAACGGGCGGCCTGTCGGGCGCCCCGGTGCTGGAAAAAAGCAATGCGGTAATTCGCCAGCTGCGTGCCGCGCTAGGCAAGGATTTCCCCATCATCGGCGTGGGCGGCATCATGAGCGCGGCCGACGCGGTGAGCAAGATCCACGCGGGGGCGGACGTAGTACAGATCTACACCGGCCTGATTTACCAGGGCCCAGCACTTGTGAAGGATGCAGCCCTGGCGATCAAGAACATGAAGATATAAGGCTCTATCCCTCGCAAACACTGCGCGAGCAGCTCCTTATTTCGTAGCAAATCAGGGTTCCACCGCGAGCCCGATCACGCGGCTCCCGTCGCCCACCGTGCCCAGCAGCGTGGCTTTGCCACTTGCAAGGTCCAGGCTGTAGAGGCGCGAGGCAGACTGCGATTGGGTCGTCACGGTCGCAAACGCTGCGCCGGTGACATCAGCGATGTCCATATTGGCGTCCACCATGTCCGCAATGCCCAAAGGCCCCACACTGAACAGCAAGCCGGTGTTGAAAGACACCACGGGCTGCACGCCTTCGCGCGAGCCCTGGGTCACCAGGTAGCCGCCATTGCGATCAATGGCGAAATTGGTGGTGAGCTTCTCGTCGGTCTTGTTGTAGGTGTAGCCCGCGGCCACCAACTCGGGTTTGGTACCCGCACGTGCGTCACCCGTGGCGTAGGCTGGTGCCGGGTCGGTAGCCGCCATGGCGCCAGTATCGGGGTGCAGACGAATATTCTGGCCGGTGTTGCTGACCACCCGCACACGGTCCGCCACGGGGTTGAAGTCCACGCCAAAGGCTTGCCCCTGCAGCGCAGCACCTGCACCGGTGCCGACCGGTTTGAGCACGCCCGTGGGCACATCCAACGTATACAGCCGCCCTGCACTGCTCAGCACATACAGCACGCCCTTGGCAATGCGGTAGTCCATGCCCACCACGCTCTCACCCGCAGGCAAGCCGGTCACCGCAGTGCGCTGCAGCACCTTGCCTGGCTGGCCCGCATTCACGGTGAGCAGTTCCATTTTTTGGGTCAGCAGCTGCAAGGTTTCCTTGCGCAGCGGCCCTTGGACTTCGGGCCCCGCCGCGCACCCGGCCAAGCCCGCCACGGCAAGCACACCCAGCGTCCACATCCAAGCTGTTCTTTTCAACAAAGCCATCATCATTCCTTCCAACAAAAAGTTCCATGCCGTCATTGCGACGCCAACAAGGTTTGCACATATTCCGCGATGGCCAGGGCACTGGTCAAGCCCGGCGATTCAATGCCGAACAAATTCACCAGCCCGGGCACGCCGTGTACCGCGGGGCCTTGGATCACGAAGTCCGCAGCCGCTTGGCCTGGGCCAACGATCTTGGGGCGCATGCCCGCGTAGGCGGGCAGCAAAGCATGGTCTGGCAGTGCCGGCCAGTACTTGCGCACCTCCGCATAAAAGGCGTTGCCACGCGCCGGGTCCACTGCCAGGTCCTGTGGGTCATCGACCCACTGCACGTCGGGGCCAAAGCGCGCTTGGCCACCCAGGTCAATGGTCAGGTGTACTCCCAGCCCCGAGGTTTCGGGCACCGGATAAATCAGGCGCGAGAACGGGCTGCGCCCGGCCAAGGTGAAGTAATTGCCCTTGGCAAAGTGCGCCTGCGGCACGTGCTGCGGGGTCAGCCCGGCAAAGCGCGCCGCCAGCGCCGGGGCTTGCAGACCCGCTGCGTTGACCACCGTGCGAGCACGCAGCCGGGTGCCGTCTTCCGCTATCAAATCGATAGCTTTTTGCGCAATATTGGCGCTGGCCAGAGGCGAATTTAGTGCCAAAACACCGCCTGCACGCTCCAGGTCGCCCAGCAGCGCCAGCATGAGCGCATGGCTGTCGACAATACCGGTAGAGGGGGAATGCAGGGCCGCTAGGCACTGCAGCTGGGGTTCAGCGGCACGGGCCTGGGCCGCGTCCAGCAGCACCAGGTCCTGCACCCCATTGGCCGCCGCTTTGGCCTGAATGCCCCGCAGCTGCGCCACCTGGGCGGCATCGGTGGCCACAATGAATTTGCCACAGCGCTGGTGCGGCAGGCCACGCTCCGCACAGTAGTCGTACAGCAGTTGTTTGCCACGCACGCACAGTTGCGCCTTCAGAGAACCCGCGGGGTAGTAAATACCGGCGTGGATGACCTCGCTGTTGCGTGCACTGGTCTGGGTGCCAAAGGCATCACATGCCTCCAGCACCAACACCTCGCGCCCCGCCTGCGCCAGCGCACGGGCCACAGCCAGCCCCACCACGCCTGCCCCCACAACCACACAGTCGACCTGCTCCACGCTGGCGCTCACGGTGTCACCGCCGCTGGGGAGCTTTGCAGGTAGGCCCGGGCCTCGTCATCCATCATGCCAAATGTCAGTGCCACGGGGCCTTTGTGGCTGGCGCCGTAGGCGTATCCCTTGATTGCGGTGAGCATGCTGAACTTCAGCGCGGCGGCAGTGCCGTCGTTGCACCGCAGGTCCACCTCGCCCTGGGTGGATGAAGTAAAACGCAGTGCCCCCAGACAGGAGCTGGGCTCCCCATGGTTGGCAGTGGCTTCCAGCGTGCCTGTGCGATCCGGGCTCAGGATCAACTTGCCATCCAGGCGTTGGCCTTGCACCTGCAAGATAGCAGTAGGACGGCTGGAGCCCAACTGGACCAGCATATTGCTGAGATCAGCACACCCGCCAAGGCCCAGCAACAAGCCTGCAGCCCCCACCAGGACACGTCCATCAAAAGGTTTGTGTGGGTTCATGACGCGGCTTCCATGGGTTGCAAATAAAGGCGGTGAGCGGTGTACCATCTTATCGACAAACCGTGGCACCAAGCCCGGAAATGCCGCTGCGCTGGGCCCCACTTCCGGTGACTTGGTGCAGTCTTATTCGATGTAGGGAGACCCTCGTGACTATGCCCCCCTCTGCAGGCGCACGCCCGCTGTTTCGCAAAACCTGGTTTCGTGTGGTGGCCGCTTTGGCCGCTGCGGTGTTGCTTGTCGTCCTGGTATTCTTGGCTGGCCCGCGCAACGCCTTTGGCCCCAACACCCCCAGCACACGCGCGCAAGCTCCGCAGGAGATTGCCCTGCTGGACGACTGGGTTCGCAAGAGCGAGGCGGCATTTCCAGACATCAAGCCCAACAACGACAAACGCATCGTCTGGGCGGGCGCCGCCGGTCAGCGTACGCCTTGGGCGGTGGTGTATATCCATGGTTTTTCTGCCAGCCGACTGGAAACGGCCCCGATGACCGATATGGTGGCCAAGGCCTTGGGCGCCAACTCTTTTTACACCCGGCTCACCGGCCACGGTCGCCCCGGGCCCGCGATGGGTGAGGCCACCGTACAAGACTGGCTGGCAGACGCCCAGGAGGCTTTGCGCATCGGCCAAACACTGGGCGACAAAGTCTTGGTCATCAGTTGCTCGACAGGCTCTACGCTGGCAACTTGGCTCGGCACCAACGGCCACAGCGCACAGGTGGCAGGCCATGTGTTTGTGTCGCCCAATTTCGGCCCCAAAGACCCTCGTGCAGAAATCATCAACGGCCCCTGGGGCCAGCAAATTGCCTTCGCCCTGCAGGGCGAAACCCGCGGCGGCCCCGCCGAAAGCGAAGCGGAAGACGGTGCCTGGACCAACGTCTACCCTACACGCGCACTCTTCCCCATGATGGCCTTGGTCAAAGGCGTGCGTGAGAGCGACCTCAGTGCCTTCCGCTCGCCCTTGCTGGTGCTGTACAGCGAAAAAGACCAGACCGTGGAGCCCGCACAGACCAAAGCCGCTTTTGCCCGCATAGGATCCCCCGCCAAGCAGATGCAGGCGGTGGACTACAGCGAGTCCAAGGGCCAGCACGTGCTGGTCGGCGACATCAAGGCACCGAAGGCCACCGCCCCGATGGCACAGACCATCATCCGCTGGGCCCAGGCCCTGCCCGCCCCCTGACCGGAGCACCATCGATGAGCACTGAGACCGACACCATCCTTCGCATGCCGCTCAAAGCCCTAGGGCTGCGTTCCGGCATGGCGCTACAAACACGGCGTCTGGTGGAAGGCACCAGCAAAAAAGAAGCGCAATTTTTTGGTGCCATCGAGGGCAAAGGCGTGATGGTCGGCCCGCAAAGCGCCGATGCCACCCAAACCGGCATGGAAGAAGGCGAAGTCTGTGTGGTGCGCGGCTTCACTGGGCAGTACGAGTTTTCTTTCCTCAGCAAGGTGCTGCAAACGTTTGAGAAGCCGTTTGCCTATGCCTTGCTGGCCTACCCGGCGCAGGTAGACGCCAGGCGGGTACGCCAATCCATGCGCACCAAAGTGTCATGGCCCACCACAGCGCGTCCGGCAAATGCAGCAGCAGACGTCAGTGCCCGCTTGGTGGACTTGGTAGACATCAGCACCGACGGCGCCATGGTCAGCACCCCCGATCCCCTGGGAGCCATTGGTGAACTGGTGGACCTGGCCATGGATGTCTCCGTCGACGGTTGCCCCGTTCATCTGCAACTGCGCGGCAAGATTTGCCACCACAACCGCCCTGCGGGACACGAGCATTTCTTTGCTGGCCTGGCCTTTCAGGGCTGCAGCCAAAACGACAAGTTGGTGCTGAACTACCTCACACAAAACACAGGCAACTAAGAGGGGCAAATCCCCAACGAAAAAGGCCAGCGCACTGCGCTGGCCTTTTGTGTTTGGTGGGCGATGCAAGTTTCGAACTTGCGACCCCTGCAGTGTGAATGCAGTGCTCTACCCCTGAGCTAATCGCCCTGAATACTTATCAGGTAAGCCTCAGATTATATACCAATAATTCACCCCATTTGCCGCCACAGCGTTTTTCCGCCACTCGATTTGTCGAGTTGGGCCAAAACCTCGTCATGGGCAGCCAGCTCTTGTGGATTCGCGTGCAATGTTGGCAGCACGATGCCGCGCAAATCCACGCCCTCCACCACCGGACCGGCCGTCTCCTCCACTGCACTCTCCATCAACAAGGCATCTTGCCCACGCGTCATGTTGATGTAAACGTCGGCCAACAACTCCGCATCCAGCAAAGCGCCGTGTAGGGTACGACCCGAGTTGTCCACGTCCAGGCGGCTGCACAGGGCATCCAGGCTATTGCGCTTACCCGGGAACATCTCCTTGGCCATCACCAAGGTATCCAACACCCCGCCCACGTACTCTTTGAATGGCCGGTGTCCCGCGCGCGCAAGCTCCATGTCCAGAAAACCCAAGTCAAAGGGGGCGTTGTGGATGATGATCTCCGCATCGGCCACGTAGTCCATCAACTGCTGCGCTATCTCTTCGAAGCGCGGTTTGTCACTCAAGAACTGGGTGGTCAAACCGTGGACACGCAACGCGCCTTCGTCGCTGTCCCGCCCTGGGTTCAGGTAGAAATGCAGGTTGTTGCCAGTGAGCTTGCGGTTCACCAACTCCACACAGCCAATTTCCACCATGCGGTCTGGATTGTCCGGGTGGTTGGCATGGAAACCCGTGGTTTCTGTGTCCAGAAAAATTTGACGCGTCATGGCTTGCGTGTATTTATCTTCAGTGGTTTTCTTTAGCGTGGTTGAGTGAGTACTTGGGAATCTCTACCACCAAATCCTTTTGGGCCAAAAATGCTTGGCAGCTCAGGCGGGACTGAGGCTGCAGACCCCAAGCCCGGTCCAGCAAGTCCTCTTCAGTCTCTTCCAGTTCATTAAGGGAGGCAAAGCCTTCGCGCACCACCACATGGCAGGTGGTGCAGGCGCAGCTCATGTCACATGCGTGTTCGATCTTGATGCCGTTTTCCAGCAAAGCTTCGCAAATGGAGGTCCCTGCAGGCGCGGAGACTTCAGCGCCCTGGGGGCAGTACTCGGCGTGCGGCAAGATTTTGATGATTGGCATAGGGATTCTTTCCGCGCAGATTCAGAGGGTTTCAATGTTTTTGCCTGCCAGCGCCTGCGCGATCCCGCGGTTCATGCGCAAAGCGGCAAACGCTTCCGTGGCTTGGGCCAGGGCTTTGGATTCGGCTTCGACAAACGCGGCATCTTCGCTGGCACGTGCCGCGTCCAATGCCCGCATGGCGGCATCCACCACAGCGCGCTCCGACTCTCCCAGCAAATCGCCATCTATCGCCAACGCACTTTGGGTCGCCAGCAGCAAGCGGTCCGCATCGACCCGTGCTTCCACCAGTGCACGGGCGCGCATGTCGGACTCTGCCGTGGTGAAACTCTCTTTGAGCATCTGCGCAATCTGGTCATCGCTCAAACCATACGAGGGCTTCACGTCGATACGCGCCTCGACGCCACTCACCTGCTCCCTGGCCGACACGTTCAAAAGGCCGTCAGCATCCACCGTGAAAGCGACACGAATGCGCGCTGCACCGGCCGCCATCGGTGGAATACCGCGCAACTCAAAACGCGCCAGGCTGCGGCAGTCCGCCACCAGATCACGCTCGCCCTGCACCACATGCAGTGCCAGAGCAGTCTGACCATCCTTGTAGGTCGTGAAGTCCTGGGCCATGGCCGTCGGAATCGTCTGGTTGCGCGGCACGATACGCTCCACCAAGCCCCCCATGGTTTCGATACCCAGGGATAGGGGGATGACATCGAGCAACAGCAAATCGCCTGAAGGGTTATTGCCGGCCAGCTGGTTAGCCTGGATGGAAGCTCCGAGTGCAACCACCTCGTCCGGGTTCAGGTTCGTCAAAGGCTCCTGGCCAAAGAACTCACCGACCAAACGGCGGACCTGTGGCATGCGGGTGGAGCCTCCCACCATGACCACCCCCTGAATGTCCTCTTTCTGGAGGCCTGCATCACGCAGCGCCTTGCGCACTGCCTGCAAGGTGCGGGCGGTCAGTGGCGCAGTCTGCTGTTCAAACTGGTCACGGTGCAGCAACACACCCAGAGCGCCGCTCGACAGGTCAATATCGACCTTCACGCTGTCTACCGCGGACAATGCCTCTTTCGCCCTGCGGGCCTCGGCCATCAGCAAGGCCTGGTCTTCTGGCGTATCGGCACGCAAGCCGGCCTCTTGGATGAGCCAATCCGCCAGGGCCCGGTCGTAGTCGTCCCCACCCAACGCCGAATCGCCCCCGGTTGCCAGAACTTCGAACACCCCGGCCGACAGACGCAGGATGGAAATATCAAAGGTCCCGCCACCGAGGTCGTACACGGCGTAAACACCTTCCGATGCATTGTCCAAGCCATAGGCAATAGCGGCGGCAGTGGGCTCGTTGATCAAGCGCAGCACATTCAGGCCGGCCAGCTGCGCAGCATCTTTGGTGGCCTGGCGCTGTGCGTCATCAAAATACGCCGGCACGGTGACCACGGCACCGTAGATGTCATCATTAAAAGTATCTTCCGCACGAAAGCGCAGGGTCGCCAATATCTCGGCACTGACCTCGACTGGACTTTTCTCGCCCGCAACCGTACGCACCTTGACCATGCCCGGGGTATCCAGAAGCGTGTAAGGCAGCTTCTCGGGATGCGCAATGTCTTTTTTGCCGCGGCCCATCAGGCGTTTGACCGAGGCAATCGTGTTGGCGGGATCACTGGCCTGGTGCTCCAGCGCGGCATGGCCAATCTGGCGACGTTGTGCATCCACATAGCGCACCACACTGGGCAAGATGACCTTGCCATCGGCATCGGGCAAACACTCGGCAGACCCGTTGCGCACTGCCGCCACCAATGAGTGCGTGGTCCCCAGATCGATCCCCACGGCGATGCGACGCTCATGCGGGTTGGGCGACTGCCCAGGCTCAGAAATTTGTAGAAGCGCCATGGTGGTAATTATTCAAATTGGTCTAAGCGCTGGTGCAGGTCTTGGGTGAATTTTTCGATAAACATCAGGGCCCGTACAGGACCCACGGCCGCCGCCGCATCGTGTTGCTGGTCCAGCAAGGATTCGCATTGTTGCAGCAGTTGTTGGCGTGAGGCTTCCACCTCCAGACGCAGTGACTCCAGAGCCGGCAAGGCGTCTGCATCGTCCAGTGTCTCACGCCATTCCATCTGTTGCATCAAAAATGCTGCTGGCATGGCGGTATTGCTATGCGCGTTGACGGGCGCACCGGCAAGCTCGCACAGATACGCTGCGCGCTTGAGCGGGTCCTTGAGGCGCTGGTAGGCCTCGTTGATGCGCACCGACCATTGCATGGCAACACGCTGAGCGGCAGCGCCTTGGGCAGCAAACTTGTCCGGGTGGGCTTCGCGCTGCAGCGCCTTCCAGCGGGCGTCGAGTTCCGCGCGTTGCTGGGCGAACTGCTTTGTCAGACCAAAGAGTTCGAAATCATCCGCCTGCAGGTTCACACCCGGAAGGACTCACCGCAACCACACTTGTCGCGCTCATTAGGGTTGTTGAAGCGAAAGCCTTCATTCAACCCTTCACGCACAAAGTCCAGTTGCGTACCGTCTATGTAAGCCAGGCTCTTGGGGTCGACCAACACTTTGACGCCATGGCCCTCAAACACAATGTCTTCCGGGGACAACTCGTCCACATACTCCAGTTGGTAGGCCAAGCCGGAGCAGCCAGTGGTCTTGACGCCCAGACGAACGCCAACACCCTTGCCGCGCTTGGTCAGGTAGCGGGTGACGTGCCGTGCTGCAGCTTCGGTCAGGGTGACAGACATATCAGTTGAGGTGTTTTTTCTTGTAGTCGTCCACGGCCGCCTTGATGGCGTCTTCTGCCAGGATGGAGCAGTGAATCTTCACGGGCGGCAGGGCCAACTCTTCAGCGATCTGGCTGTTCTTCAGCGCAGCCGCTTCGTCCAGCGTCTTGCCTTTGACCCATTCGGTGACCAGAGAGCTGGATGCGATGGCAGAACCGCAGCCATAGGTCTTGAAGCGTGCGTCTTCAATAACACCAGTTTGCGGGTTCACCTTGATTTGTAGCTTCATCACGTCACCGCAGGCAGGCGCACCCACCATACCGGTACCTACGCTGTCGTCACCTTTTTCAAAGCTGCCGACATTGCGGGGGTTTTCGTAGTGATCAACGACTTTGTCTGAATATGCCATGTTGTTTCTCCGATAACTCTTAGTGCGCAGCCCATTGGATGGTGCTGATATCAATGCCTTCTTTGTACATGTCCCACAGGGGGCTCAAGTCGCGCAGCTTGGCCACGTTCTTCTTGATGGTGTCCACGGCGTAATCAATATCGGCTTCAGTGGTCCAGCGGCCAATCGTCATGCGCAAGCTGCTGTGGGCCAGCTCATCGCTGCGGCCCAGGGCGCGCAAGACATAGCTGGGTTCTAGCGAGGCTGAGGTGCAGGCAGAGCCAGACGACACGGCCAAGCCCTTGATACCCATGATCAGCGACTCACCTTCCACATAGTTGAAGCTCATGTTCAGGTTGTGGGGCACACGCTTGGATTCGTGGCCGTTGATGAACACCTGCTCCACATCTTTCAAGCCAGCCAGCATGCGGTCATGCAGCGCTTTGATTCGCACGTTTTCCGCGTGCATTTCTTCTTTGGCAATGCGGTACGCCTCACCCATGCCCACGATCTGGTGCGTGGGCAGCGTGCCGCTGCGCATACCACGCTCGTGGCCGCCACCGTGCATTTGCGCCTCCAGACGAATACGTGGCTTGCGGCGCACAAACAAGGCACCAATGCCCTTGGGACCATAGGTCTTGTGCGAAGTCAGGCTCATCAAGTCAACCGGCAGCGAAGCCATATCGATGTCCACACGGCCAGTGGCCTGCGCAGCATCCACATGGAAGATCACACCCTTTTCACGGCAGATCGCGCCGATGGCAGCGATGTCTTGGATCACGCCAATTTCGTTATTGACGAACATCACGCTGGCCAGGATGGTGTCAGGGCGTATCGCAGCCTTGAATGCCTCTAGGTCCACCAAGCCGTCGTCTTGCACATCAAGGTAGGTGACCTCGAAACCCTGGCGTTCCAGCTCACGACAGGTGTCGAGCACTGCTTTGTGCTCAGTCTTGACCGTGATGATGTGCTTGCCCTTGGACTGGTAAAAATGGGCTGCGCCTTTCAAAGCCAAGTTGTTGGACTCGGTAGCACCGGATGTCCAGACAATTTCGCGTGGATCAGCGCCAATCAGTGCAGCGACCTGCTCGCGGGCTTTCTCTACCGCCGCTTCGGCTTCCCAGCCCCACGCGTGACTGCGCGAGGCCGGGTTGCCAAAGTGATTGCGCAACCAGGGCACCATGGCATCCACCACCCGCTCATCGCAAGGGTTGGTGGCGCTGTAATCCATGTAAATCGGGAAGTGGGGGGTGGTATCCATGGCTGGCTCGGTACTGGCAAAAAATAAGACGAATTGGGATCAGGACTTGGCAAACGTGTTGCCAAGGGCAAACACCGAGTTGGGAGCGTTCACGCGAATGGGCTTGACCACTGGCATGGCAGAAATGGCGCGCTTGATGGTGGGCTTGTCTTCCACTTGCAGCCCTTTGGCCAACTGGTCATCGACCAGCTTCTGCAGCGTCACGGAATCCAGAAACTCCACCATGCGGGTGTTCAGAGACGCCCACAAATCGTGGGTCATGCAGCGATTACCCTCGCCCAGGCAATTTTCCTTGCCACCACACTGCGTGGCATCAATGGGCTCGTCCACCGAGACAATGATTTCCGCCACAGTGATGTCGCTGGCTTTACGGGCCAGGGTATACCCGCCCCCTGGGCCGCGGGTGGACTCCACTAACTCATGGCGACGCAGCTTGCCAAATAACTGCTCTAGATAGGACAAGGAGATTTGTTGGCGCTGGCTGATGGCGGCCAATGTGACAGGACCCGAGCTTTGACGCAGGCCCAAATCGATCATCGCGGTGACCGCAAAACGGCCTTTGGTGGTGAGACGCATCGCTTGCTCCTTCAGTCGGGGGGGTTGTTGACTAACGGACTCAAGTATAGCACACACCCCTTTGATTTGCTCGGGTAAGCAGACTGATCAGTCTATTTATCCGATAGATTTAATCAACTTTACAAGGCAACAACATTGTCAGCACCCGGCGCACCAAAAGCCTGCTCCTTGAGGATGTGCAATTGGTCCCGTACACGGGCGGCCTTCTCGAACTCCAGGTTTTTGGCGTGCTCCATCATGAGCTTCTCCAGCCGCTTGATCTCCCGGGAAATATCCTTCTCGCTCATGTCTTCTACCTGCGCCCGCTGCTGGGCATCGCGCTCCAGGCGCTCGGCTTCCTTGCCGGCCTTTTCACTGTAAACGCCGTCGATCAGGTCGCGCACTTTCTTGACGATGGCCTTGGGGGTAATGCCTCGCTCCAGGTTATGGGCGATCTGCTTTTTGCGCCGCCGCTCCGTCTCCCCAATCGCCCGCTCCATCGAGTCCGTGATCTTGTCCGCATACAGGATGGCTTTACCCTCCAAATTGCGCGCAGCCCGGCCTATCGTCTGGATCAATGAGCGCTCGGAGCGCAAAAAGCCTTCCTTGTCCGCATCCAATATCGCTACCAACGAAACCTCGGGAATGTCTAGGCCCTCCCGCAACAGGTTGATACCCACCAGCACATCAAAGGTTCCGAGGCGCAGGTCACGCAGAATTTCCACACGCTCCACCGTGTCCACGTCGCTGTGCAGGTAGCGCACCTTGACACCGTTGTCGGTCAGGTAATCGGTCAACTGCTCCGCCATGCGCTTGGTCAGCGTAGTGATCAACACGCGCTCGTTCTTCTCCACGCGAATGCGGATTTCCTGCAGCACGTCATCCACTTGGCTGCCAGCCGGGCGCACCTCCACCTCGGGGTCGACCAGGCCAGTGGGACGCACCAGTTGCTCCACCACCTGACCGGCATGCGCTTTTTCCCAATCCGCCGGAGTGGCCGACACAAAGATCGCCTGGCGCATCTTGGTTTCGAACTCTTCGAACTTGAGTGGCCGGTTGTCAAGTGCACTGGGGAGGCGGAATCCATACTCCACCAAGGTGGTCTTGCGCGCACGGTCGCCGTTGTACATGCCGCCGAACTGGCCGATCAACACATGGCTCTCGTCCAGAAACATCAGCGCATCCTTGGGCAGGTAGTCCGTCAGCGTGGAGGGCGGCTCCCCGGGAGCCGCCCCGCTCAAATGGCGCGAGTAGTTCTCGATACCCTTGCAATGCCCCACCTCAGACAGCATCTCCAGGTCAAAGCGTGTACGCTGCTCGAGGCGTTGGGCTTCGACCAATTTACCTGCGCCTACCAATTCCTTAAGCCGGTCAGACAGCTCAGTCTTGATACTCTCCACCGCGGCCAGCACCTGGTCCCGCGGTGTCACATAGTGGCTGCTGGGGTAGACCGTAAACCGTGGGATTTTCTGGCGGATGCGGCCGGTCAGCGGATCAAACAGCTGCAGGCTCTCGATTTCGTCATCAAACAGCTCCACACGAATCGCCATTTCGCTGTGCTCTGCCGGGAAGATGTCAATGGTGTCGCCGCGCACCCGGAACGCGCCACGGCTGAAATCCATGTCGTTGCGCTGGTACTGCATGCGCACCAGTTGGGCAATCATGTCGCGCTGACCCAGTTTGTCGCCGGTGCGCAGCGTCATCACCATCTGGTGGTAGCTTTCGGGCTTGCCAATACCGTAGATGGCCGACACCGTGGCCACGATGACCACATCCCGACGCTCCAGCAAGCTCTTGGTGCACGAGAGGCGCATCTGCTCGATGTGCTCGTTGATCGCACTGTCTTTTTCGATAAACAGGTCGCGTTGCGGCACATAGGCTTCGGGCTGGTAGTAGTCGTAGTAACTGACGAAATACTCGACCGCATTCTTGGGAAAGAACTCCCGAAACTCGCTGTACAGCTGGGCTGCCAGCGTTTTATTGGGTGCAAACACGATGGCAGGACGCCCCAAACGCGCAATTACGTTGGCCATTGTGTAGGTCTTGCCGGAGCCAGTCACGCCCAACAAAGTCTGAAACACCTCCCCGTCCGTCACCCCCTCTACGAGCTGGTCAATTGCCTCGGGTTGGTCGCCCGCCGGGGGGTAAGGCTGGTACAGCTCATACGGCGAATCCGGGTAACGTACAAAAGTGCCCGTGCGCACCTCCAAGGCATCATCGGTCACTGCAGGGGTAGGTTGGGGCGAAGGCATGGCGGCGCGCTCAAAGGGGCAAAAGTAGAACTGTAGACTAGACCGCGCACCAAAAGGACCGGACCATGCCAAACCCCTCGTTTCTGGGCTCTACCTTCCCCCTGATTCAGGCTCCGATGGCCGGCGTACAAGGCCATGCGCTGGCCGCCGCCGTATGCAATGCCGGCGGCCTGGGCTCCATTCCTGCTGCCATGCTGAGCCTGGAGGCGTTGCGCAACGAACTCACGCAACTCACGGCGCTGACCCACAAGCCCTACAACGTCAACTTCTTCTGCCACACACCGCCCCAGCCAGATCCGCAGTGCGAAGCAGGCTGGCAACAGGCCTTGTCACCTTTCTACGAAGAATTGGGCCTGTCGCTCGCCGACATTGTTCCGGGCCCGGGGCGTGCACCTTTCAGCGAAGCCGTAGCCGACGTGGTGGAGGCCTTCAAGCCTGCCGTGATGAGCTTCCACTTCGGCTTGCCTCCCGACGCACTGCTGACGCGTGTGAAAAGCTGGGGCAGCCTGGTGTTGGCATCCGCCACCACGGTCGAAGAAGCCCTGTGGCTACAGGCTCACGGGGCAGATGCCATCATTGCCCAGGGCTTGGAGGCCGGCGGCCACCGCGGCATTTTTCTCAGTGACGATTTGACTACCCAAGTGGGGACCATGGTTCTGGTACCGCAAATCGTGCGAGCGGTCCGCGTTCCGGTGATCGCTGCCGGCGGCATCGCCGATGTACAAGGCGTGGCAGCGGCCATGGCCGTGGGCGCATCAGCCGTGCAGATTGGCACCGCTTATATGTGCTGCCCCGAAGCCACCACCTCCGCACTGCATCGCGCGGTGCTGCAGAGCGCAGATGCGCGTCAAACCGCCCTCACCAACCTCTTCACCGGCCGCCCGGCGCGCGGCATCATGAACCGGCTGATGCGGGAGCTGGGGACGTTAAGCCCGACGGCGCCCGCGTTTCCACTAGCCGCCAGTGCCATAGCCCCATTGCGGGCCCGCGCCGAGAGCCTGGGCCGAACCGATTTCACCCCGCTGTGGAGCGGCCAAAACGCCTCCCAGTGCCAACCGGTGCCTGCCGCAGATCTGACACGTGCCCTGGCAGATGGCCTGGTGCGTTGAGCACCTGCTAAAGGCACCAGCGCAGTGCCCGGTAAAATAGGGATTACCCGCATCGCAGGCAGCGTGGCGGGTTCCCCCGACATTCCAATCACAGGACTTCTTCATGTCTCTTTTCTCCGCCGTCGAAATGGCTCCCCGCGACCCTATCCTGGGCCTGAACGAACAATTCAACGCAGACACCAACCCCAACAAGGTGAACTTGGGCGTGGGCGTGTACTTCGACGACAACGGCAAGTTGCCCCTGCTGCAATGTGTGCAGGCTGCAGAAAAGACCATAATGGACAAGCCCACCGCCCGTGGCTACCTGCCTATTGACGGCATTGCCGCATACGACGCCGCCGTCAAAGGACTGGTGTTTGGAAGCGACTCTGACGTTGTCAAAAGTGGCCGCGTAGCCACCGTCCAGGCGATTGGCGGCACCGGCGGCCTGAAAATCGGAGCCGACTTCCTGAAAAAAGTCAGCCCCAACGCCACCGTACTGATCTCGGACCCCAGCTGGGAAAACCACCGCGCCCTGTTCACCAACGCAGGCTTTGCGGTCGACACCTACCCCTACTTCGACCAAAGCGCCAACGGCGGTCTGGGCGGCATCAACTTTGACGGCATGCTGGCCAAGCTGAACGGTGCCGCAGAAGGCACCATCGTGCTGCTGCACGCCTGCTGCCACAACCCCACCGGTTACGACATCACCGCCGCCCAGTGGGACCAGGTGATTGCTGCGGTCAAGGCCCGCAAGCTGACCGCCTTCCTCGACATGGCCTACCAAGGCTTCGGCTACGGTATTGCGGAAGACGGCGCCGTGATCGCCAAGTTCGTCGCAGCTGGCCTCAACATCTTCGTATCCACCAGCTTCTCCAAGAGCTTCAGCCTGTACGGCGAGCGCGTGGGTGCCTTGAGTGTGGTCGGCAGCAGCAAGGAAGAAACCGATCGCGTGCTGTCGCAACTCAAGATCGCCATCCGCACCAACTACTCCAACCCGCCCACCCACGGCGGCGCCATCGTGGCTGCAGTGCTGAACAACCCTGAGCTGCGCGCCCAATGGGAGCAGGAACTGGGCGAAATGCGTGTGCGTATCAAGGCCATGCGCCAGAAGCTGGTTGACGGCCTGAAGGCTGCCGGCGTGAGCAAGGACATGTCCTTTATCACCACACAAATTGGCATGTTTAGCTACTCTGGCCTGTCCAAGGACCAGATGGTGCGCCTGCGCTCTGAATTCGGCGTGTACGGCACCGACACCGGCCGCATGTGCGTGGCTGCGCTCAACAGCAAAAACATCGACTACGTCTGCGCGGCCATCGCCAAGGTCATCTAATTGACACGAAATATGCTGCAAGTCCGCATGGAATATGCGTAAGCAGCTATTCAATGCATAGCAAACAGCGCTTTAACCGGCTGCGCACCTTTTGCCTGACACTGGCTTGGTGTGTGGTCGGCCTGCCAGCCTGGGCCGGTGGCAACCACGCCCAGGCCAGCTACCGTGCGCTCGAAGCCCTGCCCGAGCTCAGCCAGGCGCCACGGGCTGCCGTGGAGACCTTGGACAGCTTTTTGCGCGCCCAGGAAAAAACCCTGGAAGCCTTGCTGGCCAGCCAGGAAGCTTGGGCCATGGCCACCGTGGAGCAATACCCGGCCCTGCCCGATGCACAAGCCTTTGTGGCCAGCCCGCAGCGCAGCGATGAAGCCCGCCGACAGGCCTTTCTTGCAGCCCTGCGTGTTGCCCCCAACAGCAAGTTCGCGCTCTTCCTGGAGCCCGATGCCAAAAATGGCGATGCGTCTGCCACTGGGAACGCCACACTGGGACTCACCGATGTCAGCAGCGTCCCGGCACAGCATGGCAGCATCCACGCCCACAAGCGTTTTATCCCCCTCAGAGCCGGGGAACTGGTGAGCCCGCTGGCGGTGCTGGCCACGGCAACCGATGAACCTGACTACGGCTTGGATACCTTTTTGTGGGAAGACAGCCCCACCGGTTGGGGCAAACAGTGGGGGCTGGGGCCCCAGCCATTTGGCAACCCAGGCTCGGCGGCCGCCTCTCAAACCCCTTTTGGCATGGGCTTCTTCTTTGAAGACCGCATGCTCTACAGCGTGGCACCTTGGGCCAAGCGCTCCCTGGTGCAAGCCCGTTACTATCAATACGCCAGCCTGTCCGCTCTCGCGTTGCGCACCGGCCACGACTACTGGGGCTGGCGCTTTGCCGGGCTTGCCCTGCACTACCTGCAGAGCCTGACACAGCCCTACCATACGCGGCTCGCTCCAGGGGAATCCAGTGCCACCCTGGTGGCCTACAACGCCCTCGCCCGCATGGGCCTGCCCGGCCCGCGCACCGCACGCATTCGCGCCATCACCAACCAGCGCCTGCTACTGGACGCACTCCAAACCCAGCTGCTGACCCCAAGTACCAAAGCCCTGCAAACCCAGGACAAAGACACAAGCTACCCCGAATGGAATGACCGCTACCTGCGAACTGTGGTCGCCGCCCAAAGTGCTGCGCTGGCTGACAACGCCCAGCGCACGCTGCTGGAAACACTGCCGCCCGAGTGGGTGGCAGAAGCCCTGATTGACTTGCAGCCGCAAGATGCGACCATGCGGCTATTGCCAGACCTGCTGGCCCAAGACCCGACGCGACGCGCACGCTTGCAGGGCCTGGTAAACGAGCTGATGGGGAATTTCGGCGCCCACAGTCGCAATGCCGTGCGGGCCATTGTCAGATCCGGCAACCGCTATTAAGTCCATTGCTGTTATATTGCACCGCAACATTCTCCTGAGGTCCTCCCATGCTGTACCAGCTGTATGAAACCCAACGCTCTTTGATGGAGCCGTTTTCTGATCTGGCCCTGGCTGCCGCCAAGCTCTACAGCAACCCCTTGTCACTGGCCGGACAGAATCCCTTCGCCCAGCGCCTGTCGGCCGGTTACGACCTGATGCACCGACTGGGCAAAGACTACGAAAAGCCAGAATTCGGCCTACGCACCATTGATGTGGACGGTGTCGACGTGGCCATCCACGAGCGCGTGGAAATTACCAAGCCGTTTTGCGAGCTGCGCCGTTTCAAGCGCTTTACCGACGACCCGGCCACATTGTCAAAAATCAAAGGCCAGCCCGTGGTGCTGATCGTTGCGCCCCTGTCCGGCCACTACGCCACGCTGCTGCGTGACACCGTAAAAACCATGCTCAAGGACCACAAGGTCTACATCACCGATTGGAAAAACGCCCGCCTGGTGCCCCTGGAGGATGGGGAATTCCACCTCGACGACTACGTGAACTATGTGCAGGAATTCATCCGCCACGTGCAGGGCGTGTATGGCAACTGCCATGTGATGAGCGTGTGTCAGCCCACAGTGCCGGTACTGGCGGCCGTGTCCCTGATGGCCAGCCGCGGCGAAACGACGCCATTGACCATGACCATGATGGGCGGCCCCATTGACGCCCGCAAATCGCCCACCGCGGTAAACAACCTGGCCATGAACAAGAGCCACAGCTGGTTCGAGAACAACGTGATCTACCGCGTCCCCAGCAACTTCCCCGGAGCGGGTCGTCGCGTCTACCCCGGCTTTTTGCAGCACACCGGCTTTGTGGCCATGAACCCCGACCACCACGCCAAAAGCCATTACGACTACTTCCAGGACCTGATCAAGGGCGACGACGCCAGCACCGAGGCCCACCGCAAGTTTTACGACGAGTACAACGCTGTGCTGGACATGGACGCGGACTACTACCTGGAAACCATCAAGGTGGTGTTCCAGGACTTTGCGCTGGTCAATGGCACCTGGGATGTGCGTAGCCCTGCGGGCAAGCTGGAGCGCGTGAAACCCGCTGACATCAAGACCACGGCCCTCATGTCGGTGGAAGGCGAATTGGACGATATTTCGGGCGCCGGCCAGACCGAAGCCGTGCATGAGATCTGCAGTGGCGTGCCCAAGAGCCAGCAACGCCACTTCGAAGCCAAGGGCGCCGGCCACTATGGCATCTTTTCAGGCCGCCGCTGGCGCGAACATGTGTACCCGCAGGTCAAGGCATTTATCCAAGCCCATGCTTTGCCCGGCACGACCTATTCCACTGCCTCCACCACAGGCTCCAAGGCGCCCCGCAAGACTGCGTCAGCCTCAGATTCAGCACAAAAAGTGGCTGCAGCCCCCGTAAAATCTGCGCGAACAGCTCCTAAAAAGGTAGCAACCAAGCGCAGCACCGCCAGTCAGTGAGCTCCGGCAAAACGCCGGCACCGCCTTTGGTACAGCGCCTGCTGGACGCGTTGCCCCAAACGCAGTGCACGCGCTGCGGCTTCCCCGATTGCGCGGCCTATGCACAAGCCATAGCCAAGGGCGAGGCGGGCATCAACCAGTGTCCGCCGGGCGGGGCTGAGGGAATCGCGCGCCTGGCGGCCATCACCGGCCAGCCAGTATTGCCACTGGACCCAGCCTTTGGTCTGGAAGCCCCGCGCAGCGTGGCGTTCATTGATGAAAACTGGTGCATCGGTTGCACCCTGTGTCTGGACGCCTGCCCCACCGATGCCATCATGGGCAGCAACAAACGCATGCACACCGTGCTGGAGGCCCACTGCACCGGCTGCGCGCTGTGCTTGCCGGTGTGTCCGGTGGACTGCATCCTGCTGGAAAACGTGAGTGGCACCCGGACTGGCTGGAGCGCCTGGCCCCAAACCCAAGCGGACGAGGCCCGCACACGGTATGACGCGCGCAAACTGCGCCGGGCCCGCGAAGACGCCGAACACGCGCTGCGCCTGCAAGCCAAAGCGGAAATGAAACTGGCGGACCTGCCCGCCCACTCCCAGCACACCGACCCGGCGGTGCTGGACAAAAAACGCGCAGTGATTGAAGCCGCACTGGCCCGCGCCCGCGCCCGGGCCAAACCCGGCGGTGCCAACTAAG
The DNA here is from genome assembly GCF_002251855.1 of Rhodoferax sp. TH121. GTDB lineage: Bacteria > Pseudomonadota > Gammaproteobacteria > Burkholderiales > Burkholderiaceae_C > Allorhodoferax. The sequence continues at coordinate 541,421 of NZ_NOXW01000020.1, read as the reverse complement.
CCGGGACAGCCAGGTGTTGGCGTACGGCTACAACGAAGCCATCAGGTTTTTGTAGACCCCGCAGCCGACGAACACGTCGTCCACCTGCACCACGTAGGACATCTTAGTTTGTACCTTGCCATTAAGCGGGTTGACGATGTCGTACTCCACCCAGCCCGGTGACACCGAGGCTTGGCCAATGATGGAAGCCATCAGCGCATTGCCGTCAATGCCGGCTACGTCCTGCACGCGGGTGCCGACCTTGGCCGGGTTGCCGCCAAACGCCAAGTACTGGCCGCTGCGGTCCAACACAAACACGTACATGTCCCGGTCAAACAAACCGCTTTCCTTGGGCGTGACCTCGCGTACAAACGCATCCCGGCTGCCCGCGCTACGGCGCATGGACAAGGCACGCTCCACCAGGGCGCGGGCCTCATCGGCCGAGCCCTGCTGCAGCTTGAACACTGACACGGCATCCGACAGCACACTGGCCCGCTCCTGTAGGGCCGTGGCCTGGCTCACGGCTTGCTCCACCATGGCAGCGTTCTGCTGGGTAATCTCGTCGAGCTGACGAATCGCTGTGGTGATTTCGGCCAGACTGTTACTCTGTTCGGCGCTGGACGCCGAGATGTGCGACATATTGGCCGCCACATCACGCACGCCATCCACGATGCGCGTGATGTTGGTACCGGCGGCGCGAATCTGCGCCACCCCGCTGGCGACCTGGGCGCTTGAGGCACCAATGAGCTGGCGGATCTCCTTGGCGGATGCGGCAGACCGCTGGGCCAGCGAGCGCACCTCGGTCGCCACCACGGCAAAACCACGGCCGGACTCTCCGGCCCGTGCAGCCTCCACCGCCGCATTCAACGCCAGGATGTTGGTCTGGAAAGCCAGTCCGTCAATCACACCCACGATTTCGTCCATGCGTTTGGTGCTGGCTTCAATCGCCTCCACGGAGGCGATCGCTTCCACCATTCCCTGAGCCCCCTGCTCCGCAACGCCACGCAACACCTGAGCTGCCTGGTCTGACTTCTGCGCGGTGTTGGCGTTGTCTTGCACCGTGGACGAAAGCTCCTGCACACTGGCAGAGGTTTCTTCCAGGTTGGCGGCCTGCTGCTCGGTACGGCCCGACAAAGCCTCGTTGCCCGTTACCAGGACGTCGCCCGAATTGGCCACCAAGGCCGAGTTGCTGCGCACACTGGCCACCATGACAGAGATGTTGTTGACCATCACGTCCATGGCATGCGACATGTCAGACAGCTCATCCTTGCCGCGAATCTGCACCTTGTGGCGCAAATTGCCTGCTGCGGTCTCCTCCATAAAGCGCAGCACCTGGCGCAGATCTGAGAGGAAACTGATATTGAAAGACAGCATCAGATAAATCAAGAGAACAGTGGCAACCACACTCCCCACTATCAGCAGATAAAGGCCTCGGTTCAATGATTTTTCCCGCTCCTTCAGCAAGGACACCATGGTCTGGTTGACTGCCTTGTGGTACTGGCCAATCGCGTCAATCGCTTGCGTGCCGGACGCAAAGTAGCCTTCTGAGTCGCCGCTAGGAGCTCCGGCCTTGAAGCGATCCTTGGACAGCGCAACGAATTTGGCCACTGCTGCCTGCGCCTCGTCGCCGCTAGCGTCTTTGAAACCCACACGGGCAAGGATTTGCTGAGAGTAAGCAACGTCTTTGGACCATGCACTCAAGGCATTCGCCAACAAGCTCACCCTGCCGACAGCATCGTCATTCATCTCGGGCCTGCTCAAAAAGCCGGCACCAGTACCCCGCAAACGCCCAATTTGCTCACGCAAAGAAATCAGCCGTGAGACCGACATATCCATCAGCAAATAGGTCTGGGGATCCGGGTCGTACAAGAGGCCGGACTTGTCGGCCACACCGTACACAAAGCGGGTCAGATCTTCCACCAGCGCTGTGTGGAAACCGAAGGCTTGAGGAGCGTCTTTGCCGTCCAGTTCCTTGACCAAGGTGTCCAGGCGCCCGCTGAGCTCTTTCCACTCGGGCGGCGCCTCAATGCCGTCCTTGCTATCCACCAGTCGCTTAAGTTCAGTGACTTCATCAGCGAGTTTGCTGCGGATCTGGTCGCGGGCCCCTGTAGCTGCAGCATTGCCCAGAAGGACCATGTTGGTTTGCCCCCGGTGGGCCTGCACGTTCCGGATCACATCCGTGGTCTGCTCCACCACTTCCACGCCCATTACCTCTGCACGGGTAATTCGCATATCACTCACCGTACGGGCTATAAGCTGTTCGACGATGAAGAAAAGGGGAACCAGTGCCACCAGAAACACGATGGCCAATTTGGAACCGAAGCGCATCTTGCGCATGACCCACATGCCGGGGTACAGAAACTTCACAAAGCTCATAGCGGGCGTTCCTTGGAAATTCTTCAACTACTTTGACTTTATCGCTTTTCCACCCACAAATGACAGAAAAATGGGGGGCATTGCCCCCCGTGTTTCCCCTCAAGCATCAGTGCCATACCGGCGCTTCAGCCCAAAGCGGCGATCACTTCGGGAGGCGCCTGCACCAATTCGATCAACACACCCTCCCCGGCAATCGGAAATTCTTCGTTGCTCTTGGGGTGCAAAAAGGTGATGTCGTAACCCGCCGCTCCCTTGCGGATGCCGCCGGGCGCAAAGCGCACCCCCTTGGCAGTGAGCCACTCCACCGCGACCGGTAGGTTGTCGATCCACAAGCCCACATGGTTCAAGGGTGTGGTGTGCACTGCGGGCTTCTTGTCGGGGTCCATAGGCTGCATGAGGTCGACTTCCACCTTGTACGGGCCGGAGCCCATGGCGCAGATGTCCTCGTCCACGTTTTCTTTCTCGCTTTGGAAAGTACCCGTGACCTCCAAGCCCAGCATGTCCACCCACAGGGTTTGCAGGCGCTTTTTGTCTGGGCCGCCAATGGCGATCTGCTGGATACCCAAGACCTTGAAAGGGCGTTTCGCTGCAGAACCGGTCATACAAACTCCACGATGGCTTGGTCCACGGAGAGACTTTCTCCTTTGCTGGCCAGCACCTTGCCCACCACACCATCAGCAGCCGCAAACAGCACGTTCTCCATCTTCATGGCTTCGATCACGGCCACGCGCTCACCGGCCTGCACCTTCTGGCCGGGCACCACTGCCACATCGACCAGCAAGCCGGGCATGGGCGAGAGCACGTAGCGGCTCATGTCAGGCGGTGCCTTGTGGGGCATGAGCTTATGCAGATCAGCCATGCGGGGGGACATGACCAACGCATCGATACGGGTGCCATTGTGCTGCACGCGCAGGGCCAGCGGGTTCTTGGGGGTGCCGCGCTCCACCTGGGCGGTGAAGGCTTTGCCGTTCACCGTGCCGGTGATGGCAATGTCATTCAAGCGGGATTTGCTACGAATAACATAGCTGCTCGCACCCACCGCTACTCGCGCAGAGCCGGTTTCACCCTCGAACTCGTCCACGTGCACTGCGGTGTAGCTGTTGTTGCCAGCAGCATCCAGCGTGACCACCACATAGTCTTTGCCTGCGTCCACGGCGTAGCCGGGCAATTGGCCGGACATGCCAGCTGCGCGCTCGCGCGACTTGCGGCGCACAAAGGCCGCCAGCGCGGTCAAGAAGGCTGCGTCGTCATGCGGCACGTCTTCGGCAAAGAAGCCCTTGCCGTAGTTCTCAGCAATAAAGCCGGTGTTGAAATCGCCGCTCACAAACTTGGGGTGGGCCAGCAGCGCGGCCTGGAACGGGATGTTGCTGGAAACACCGCGGATCACAAAGCCGTTAAGGGCTTCACGCATCTTGGCAATCGCATCATTGCGGTCTTTGCCGTGCACGATGAGTTTGGCAATCATCGAGTCGTAGAACATGGGGATCTCGCCGCCGTCCTGCACGCCGGTGTCCACGCGCACGCCTTGCAGGTGCGCGGTGTCGCCCTGCCACATGGTCTGCTCAGGCGGCGCAAAACGCACCAAGCGGCCAGTAGACGGCAAGAAGTTGCGGAACGGGTCTTCCGCGTTGATGCGGCACTCAATCGCCCAGCCGTCACGCTTCACGTCGGCTTGGCTCAAAGGCAGCTTTTCGCCAGCAGCCACGCGAATCATCAGCTCCACCAGATCCAGGCCGGTAATGCACTCCGTGACCGGGTGCTCCACCTGCAAGCGGGTGTTCATCTCCAGGAAGTAAAAGTCTTGGTCCTTGCCGACCACAAACTCCACCGTACCCGCAGATTGGTACTTCACCGCCTTGGCCAGTTGCACCGCCTGCTCGCCCATCGCCTTGCGGGTGGCATCAGAGATGAAGGGGCTGGGCGCTTCTTCAATCACCTTTTGGTGGCGGCGCTGGATAGAGCACTCGCGCTCGTTCAAATAGATCACGTTGCCGTGGCTGTCGCCCAGCACCTGGATCTCGATGTGGCGCGGCTCCTGCACAAACTTCTCGATGAAGATGCGGTCGTCGCCAAAGCTGTTGCGGGCTTCGTTCTGGCAGCTTGCAAAGCCTTCAAACGCCTCTTTGTCGTTGAAGGCCACGCGCAAGCCCTTGCCGCCGCCGCCAGCCGAGGCCTTGATCATCACGGGGTAGCCAATGCCCTTGGCGATTTCCACCGCCTGCTCCGGGCCGCTGATGGCATCGTTGTAGCCGGGAATGGTGTTGACCTTGGCCTCGTTGGCCAGCTTCTTGGAGGCAATCTTGTCGCCCATGGCGGCAATGGAATGTGCCTTGGGGCCGATGAAGGCAATGCCCTCGTCTTCACAACGCTTGGCAAACGCTTCGTTCTCGCTCAGGAAGCCGTAGCCAGGGTGCACGGCTTGTGCGCCGGTTTGTTTGCAAGCGGCAATGATTTTTTCAGCCTGCAGATAGCTTTCGCGGCTGGGTGCAGGGCCGATGTGGACGGCCTCGTCCGCCAGCGCCACATGACGGGCTTCTTTGTCGGCGTCCGAATAGACGGCAACCGTCTTGATACCCATTTTCTTGGCAGTAGCAATCACGCGGCAGGCAATTTCGCCACGGTTGGCGATCAGGATTTTGGTGAACATCGGGGACTCCTTGATGGAATATCTGATTGGGAGAATTTCAGTGGCACGTAGGGTTAGCTTTTCAACAGCCACGTCTGAAGTTCTTGGCAGCCGGCTTGGGTGGCATTGTTCAGCGTTAGCGCCCCTGCCAGTTGGCGGTGCGCCTCGACCAGCATTTGCTGCACAGCCGCCACACCGAATTTGGGCACCAACATCGGTGCATCGCTATCAGCAGGCACCAAGCCGCGTTTGCGCCACTGCCGCATAGCGGATGCAAGGCCTGTGGCCGAGCTGGCATTCAGGTCTGTGCACTGGCGTACACCTTCACTCAACACCAGCCCTGTTACCAATTGCTGTGCCACTTGCAGTTCGCCTGCGGTGGGCTCCCCGGGGGGCACAGCATGCGGCCCCGCTGTGGCTGGCGGAGGAGAACCAAACAGTGGCAAGTGCTTGCCCGCGAGCGCGCGGTCGATATGGGACTTCACCCAACCGGCCTCGTTCTTGATCTGCCGCGCCAGAACAGCAACCGCCTGGCTGCCGTTAAAGACATACAGATTGGGAACGCCCTGCAGGCGGATATCCAAATCAATCTTCGGGAAGCTGCGCCAGGGCGTCCACTGCACACGTCGAAACACGACCTCGGGGCCGTAGGTTTGCGCCAAGGCATCAAAAGCCTGATCGTCGTTCACGCAATAGCCGCAGCGCGGGTCGGGGCTCCAAAAATGCACCACGGTCACCTTGGCGCCTCGCAAAGCAGCCGGCAAGTCCGCGGCGACGGTTTGCACAACCGGTGCAGCAGCGGCTGCCGTGGATATGCAAATGCCTGCCCACCCAGCGATAGCAAGTGAAGTGAGACGTTTCATAGCGACGGGTAGCCTCACAGCGGAATGTTCCCGTGCTTGCGCCACGGGTTCTCCAGCTTTTTGTCCTTGAGCATGACCAGCGAGCGGCAAATGCGTTTGCGGGTTTCGTGCGGCAGGATCACATCGTCGATAAAGCCGCGCGCACCGGCCACAAAGGGGTTGGCAAAGCGGGCTTTGTATTCGGCCTCTTTGGCCGCCAGCTTGGCTGGGTCCCCTTTGTCTTCGCGGAAGATGATTTCCACCGCACCCTTGGCGCCCATCACCGCGATCTCAGCATTGGGCCAAGCCAGGTTCACGTCGCCGCGCAGGTGCTTGGAGGCCATCACATCGTACGCACCGCCGTAGGCCTTGCGGGTGATCACCGTGATTTTGGGCACCGTGCATTCGGCATACGCGTAGAGCAACTTGGCGCCGTGCTTGATGATGCCACCGTACTCTTGGCTGGTACCGGGCATGAAGCCGGGCACGTCCACAAACGTGACCACCGGGATGTTGAACGCATCGCAGAAGCGCACAAAGCGCGCGGCCTTGATGGAGCTCTTGATATCCAGACAGCCTGCCAACACCAGCGGCTGGTTGGCCACGATGCCGATGGTCTGTCCATCCATGCGCGCGAAGCCGATGATGATGTTCTTGGCGTACTCGGGCTGGATCTCGAAGAAGTCGCCATCGTCCACGGTTTTGACGATCAGCTCCTTCATGTCGTAGGGCTTGTTGGGGTTGTCGGGCACCAGGGTGTCCAGGCTCAGGTCCTTGCGGTCGATAGGGTCGCCGCTCTTGCGCACCGGGGCCTTCTCGCGGTTGGAGAGCGGCAGGTAGTTGTAGAGGCGGCGCAGCATCAGCAGCGCTTCCACATCGTTCTCAAACGCCAGGTCGGCCACGCCGCTCTTGGTGGTGTGGGTGAGTGCGCCGCCCAGCTCTTCGGCAGTCACTTCTTCGTGCGTGACGGTCTTCACCACTTCGGGGCCAGTGACGAACATGTAGGAGCTGTCCTTCACCATGAAGATGAAATCAGTCATGGCCGGGCTGTACACCGCGCCGCCAGCCGAGGGCCCCATGATCATGCTGATCTGCGGGATCACGCCGCTGGCCATCACATTGCGCTGGAACACGTCGGCATAGCCTCCCAACGACGCCACGCCTTCCTGAATACGGGCACCGCCCGAATCGTTCAGGCCGATGACCGGAGCACCCACTTTCATGGCCTGGTCCATGACCTTGCAAATCTTCTCGGCATGCGCCTCGGACAACGCACCACCGAAGACCGTGAAGTCCTGGCTGAACACGAACACCAGGCGGCCGTTGATCATTCCGTAGCCGGTAACCACGCCGTCACCGGGGATCTTTTGCTCGTCCATACCGAAGTCCACGCAACGGTGTTCGACAAACATGTCCCACTCTTCAAACGTGCCTTCGTCCAGCAGCACTTCTAGGCGCTCGCGTGCGGTGAGCTTGCCTTTTTTATGCTGTGCGTCGATGCGCTTTTGCCCACCGCCCATGCGGGCCAGCTCGCGCTTGGCTTCGAGTTGTTCGAGGATGTCTTGCATGTTGTCGTCCTTCAGGTCAGAAAATGGATTGCTATTTGCTATCTATTTAGGAGCTGCTTGCGCAGTAAATTCAAGGGCAGATAGCAGGTTTCGTGCTGCAGTGCTGGCGGCCAACTGACCGGCCTGCACCGCCGCAGTGAGCTGGGGCAGCTGCTCGCGCACCGCTGGGTTTTGCTTGAAGGCTTGCTTCAGACCCGCGTCAATACGCTCCCACATCCAGGCCAATGCTTGTTGTTGGCGGCGTTTGGCAATGCTGCCATTCGCGTGCTCCCGGAGGCTGGGAGGCACAGCGCTCTGCTCCGTGTCCCCCGCCCGCTGTGCGGGCTCCTCCTTGACCTGCGCAGAACGCTGCACCACCCAGCCTCCTAGCGATTGGTACTCGCGCACGGCACCCCAAAATGCATCGAGTCCAGTGCTTTGCAGAGCACTGAGTGAAATCACTTTGGGCGCCCAGTGCTTATCGCTGTGCGGGTCATTCGGGTTGCCGTGCAGGCCCAGCAAGCGCAGGCTGGAGGTGATCTGCGCCTGCGCGCGGGTGGCGGCATCGGCGTCAATGTCGGCCTTGTTGATGACCACCAGATCGGCCAGCTCCATCACACCTTTTTTGATGGCTTGCAGGTCGTCGCCCGCATTGGGCAACTGCATCAGCACAAACATGTCGGTCATGCCCTGCACCGCTGTCTCAGACTGGCCCACGCCCACGGTCTCGACGATCACGATGTCGTAACCCGCTGCCTCGCAGACCAGCATGGCCTCGCGCGTTTTCTCGGCCACACCACCCAGCGTGCCGCTGGACGGGCTGGGGCGGATGAAGGCTTTCTCGTGCATGGACAAATGCTCCATGCGCGTCTTGTCACCCAGGATGGAGCCGCCGGACACCGAGCTGGAAGGGTCGATCGTCAGCACCGCCACGCGGTGGCCCTGGCCAATCAGGTACAAGCCCAGCGCTTCAATGAAGGTGCTTTTGCCCACGCCCGGCACACCGCTAATGCCCAGCCGAAACGACTTGCCGGTATGCGGCAAAAGCGCGGTGAGCAGCGCATCGCCCTGCGCGCGGTGGTCCACGCGGGTGGACTCCAGCAGGGTGATGGCTTTGGCGATGGCGCGGCGCTGCAAGGGGGACTCGCCCCCCAGCAAACCGACCTGCACGGCTTCAGGAGTCACCCGAGCGCCTTTTCGATCTGGCTCAGCACATCCCGCGCGCTCACCGGAATCGGTGTGCCCGGGCCGTAGATGCCCTTGACGCCTGCGGCGTACAAAAAGTCGTAGTCCTGGCGCGGAATCACACCGCCCACGAAGACGATGATGTCGTCAGCTCCCTGTTTTTTGAGCTCGGCGATGATGGCGGGTACCAGGGTCTTGTGGCCGGCGGCCAGCGTCGATACGCCCACGGCGTGCACGTCGTTTTCAATCGCCTGGCGGGCGCATTCTTCAGGGGTCTGGAACAGCGGGCCCATGTCCACATCAAAGCCCAGGTCGGCGAAGGCCGTGGCCACCACCTTGGCGCCGCGGTCGTGGCCGTCCTGGCCCAGCTTGCTGATCATCACGCGGGGGCGGCGGCCTTGGCTTTCTGCGAAGGTGGCGATGTCCTTCTTGAGCGCGTCCCAGTACTCCATGGTGTCTCCGTTGGCAGAGTCGTATGCCGCAGCGTACACGCCGCTCACCTTGTTGGTATCGGCACGGTGGCGGCCAAAGGCTTTCTCCAGCGCATCACTCACCTCGCCCACGGTGGCACGCAGGCGGATGGCCTTGATGGACAAGTCCAGCAGGTTGCCCGCGCCGCTGGCGGCGCCTCCTGATCCAGCGGACTCTGCTGCAGAAGTGATAGCAGCCAGCGCAGATTCCACGGCGGCTGAGTCGCGTTTTGCCTTGATTTCCTTCAAGCGCGCGATCTGCGCTTCGCGCACCGCCACGTTGTCGATGTCGCGGGCCTCGATCAGGTCTTCGCTCTTGAGCTTGTACTTGTTGACGCCCACGATCACGTCCTGCCCGCTGTCGATGCGCGCCTGCTTCTCTGCAGCAGCGGCTTCGATCTTGAGCTTGGCCCAGCCGCTGTCCACGGCCTTGGTCATGCCGCCCATGGCTTCCACTTCTTCGATGATCTTCCATGCCGCATCGGCCATGTCCTGCGTCAGCTTCTCCATCATGTAGCTGCCGGCCCAGGGGTCGATCACATTGGTGATGTGGGTCTCTTCCTGAATGATGAGCTGCGTATTGCGGGCAATGCGCGCGCTGAACTCGGTGGGCAGCGCGATTGCTTCGTCAAAACTGTTGGTGTGCAAGCTCTGCGTGCCGCCAAACACGGCGGCCATGGCCTCGATGGTGGTGCGCACCACGTTGTTGTAGGGGTCCTGCTCGGTCAGGCTCCAGCCGCTGGTCTGGCAGTGGGTGCGCAGCATCAGGCTCTTGGGGTTTTTGGCGTCGAAGCCCTTCATGATGCGGCACCACAGCAAGCGCGCCGCGCGCATCTTGGCAACCTCTAAATAGAAGTTCATGCCAATGGCCCAGAAGAAGCTCAGGCGCCCGGCAAAGTCGTCCACGTCCAGACCCGAAGCGATGGCGGTCTTCACATACTCCTTGCCGTCGGCCAGCGTAAAGGCCAACTCCAGCGCCTGATTAGCGCCCGCCTCCTGCATGTGGTAACCCGAGATGCTGATCGAGTTGAACTTGGGCATGTTCTTGGCGGTGTAGCCAATGATGTCGCCGATGATGCGCATGCTGGGTGCAGGCGGGTAGATGTAGGTGTTGCGCACCATGAACTCTTTCAGAATGTCGTTCTGAATCGTTCCGGACAACTTGTCTTGGCTCACGCCCTGCTCTTCGGCGGCCACCACATAGCCGGCCAGCACGGGCAGCACCGCGCCGTTCATGGTCATGGAGACAGACACTTTGTCCAGCGGAATCTGGTCGAACAGGATCTTCATGTCTTCCACCGAGTCAATCGCCACACCGGCCTTGCCCACGTCGCCCGTCACACGCGGGTGGTCGGAGTCGTAGCCACGGTGGGTGGCCAAGTCAAACGCGACCGACACGCCCTGCCCGCCGGCCGCCAAAGCCTTGCGGTAGAACGCGTTGGACTCTTCGGCGGTGGAGAAGCCGGCGTACTGGCGGATGGTCCAGGGGCGCACGGCATACATGGTGGCCTGCGGGCCGCGCAGGTAGGGCTCAAAGCCGGGCAGCGTGTCGGCGTGCTTCAGGTCTGCCGTGTCTGCGGCGGTGTAGAGCGGCTTGACCGCGATGCCGTCGGGCGTGATCCAGTTCAGCGCGTCCACATTGCCGCCGGGGGCCGACTTGGCTGCGGCCTTGGCCCACTGCTCCAGCGTGGAGGTTTTGAACATTTCTTCCGGCTGATCCGGCTGGGCAGGTGCTTGCATGCTTATCTCCACAGGTAACGCGGGGCAACGTGTTTCATTATTCATAATTATAAATTAAACAACAAGGCAGGCAAGCGGAGGAAGCGAGTCAGGGACGCAGATCGTCTACCAAGGCCACCACCACCCGGGCCAGTCCCTCGCCCACCAACTCGACGGGCTGCTCAGGCTCATCGAACAGCATCTCCATCAGGCTATAAGCACATTGGATGGCCACACGGGTCATCGCTCGCACCCGTTCGGGCCGCGCTTGGGGGAAAGCCTCTTGGCAAACCGAGGCCAGGGCAGCTGCCATGCTACGGTGCGACTCCAGCACCACCCCATGCAAGGCCGGCACAGCCTGCACCGCCCGGGTGATAGACACACCCGCCGGGTAGGCACGGGTCAGCTCCAGCACCTGCGCAAACAATGCCAGCACGCTATGGCCCAGCGCCTGCGGCGGCTGGCGCAAAGTCTCGGGGGTGGCCCAGCCCATGAGCACCTGGTTTTGCGCATCCATCAGCCGATGCCCCAGCACCTCCAGCAGGTCGTATTTATCGTGGAAATAGCGGTACAGCGTGGGCGGCGTCAGCCCCGCGCGCTTGCAGACGAGGTTGGTCGTCAGACCGTCCAAACCCGCTTCGGCCAGCACCTCGGCGGCCACCTCCAAGATCCGCTCGTAAGTTTGTTGCGCCCGCACTTGCTGGGGCGTAGTCGTCTTTTTCGCAAGGTCCGTCATGGGTCTAGGGGGCTTTTGAATCATGGTAGCACCGGCCCGCAGACTAGGGTTCTCCCCTGTACGGGAAAGCGGCAAAATCCATAAACTAGTTTTTACTATGTTTTATATGGGCCGCATCTCTCTGTGCCTCGTCGCAATCTTGCTGGCGGGCTGCAGCCCGCCGCCTGACAGCCCCCGCGTGGTGCTGGATGCGCGCCTGCAGGCCCTGTACGAACGGGCGTGTGTCCACTGCCACGCCGCCAAGGGAAGCGGCGCACCTCAGCAAGGCGACACCGCCGAGTGGGCACGCCGCGCCGGCCAGGGCGAGGCCGCCTTGCTGGCCAGTGTGCGCCAGGGCAAAGGCGCCATGCCACCCATGGCTTGGTGCGCCGAATGCAGCCACGAAGACTTTCAGCAACTCATCGCCTACTTGCGGGCCCCCAAGGAGTGAGCATGCAACGCCGTCAAATCCTGCAAACCCTGACAGCAAGCGCCCTGATGGCCGGCCTGCGCCCCCCGGCTACCGCCCAAACCGGCACCGCCCCGCAGGGCTGGCACAACTGGTCGGGTTTGCAAAGTTGCCAGCCCCAAGCCTGGAAAGCACCAGCCGATGAGACCGAGGTGCTACAGCTTCTACAAACCGCCCCGCCCCCGCTGCGCAACCTGGGCGCGGGCCACTCCTTTAGCCCGCTTGTGCCCACCACAGGCAGCCTGCTATCGCTGGACCGGCTCTCAGGCTTGCGCCAGCACGACCTCAAAACCGCCACCGCCACGCTGGGCGCCGGCACACGCTTGGCCCAGGCCTCACGGGCGCTGGACGCCGTGGGTCTGGCGTTTCGCAACCTGCCCGACATTGATGTGCAAACCCTGGCCGGCGCCATGGCCACCGGCACCCACGGCACCGGCATGCAACTGCCCGCCCTGCACGCAGACCTGCAGCAACTGGTGTTGCTCACCCCCACCGGCCAGCGCCTGGAGTGCAGCCGCCAGCAGCACCCCGAGGTGTTTGCGGCAGCCCAAGTGTCTTTGGGGGCTTTGGGTGCCATCAGCGAAATGACTTTGCGCGTGCGTCCGCGGCATGTGCTGCGGCGCAAGGCCTGGTTGCTGCCGACGGAGGAGCTGCTACGCACCATTCCACGCCTGGCGACCGCGCACCGGCAGTTTGAGTGCTACCTGTTGCCCCACACTGGCTACGGTGCGGCCATCGTGCACGACGAGGTGCAACAGCAACCTCAGGCTCGCACCGAAGCCCCCGACGAGGACGTACTGGCCGACCTAAAACGCCTGCGCGACTGGTTTGGCCGCTGGCCTGCCATGCGCCGCTGGGTGGCTCAGCGCCTGATTGACCCCAGCTTGCAGGAGGAGGCCGTGGACTGGTCGTGGAAACTGCTGTCCACCCAGCGCCCCACCCGCTTCAACGAAACTGAATGCCATGTGCCCCAGGCCGACGGCGTGGCCTGCCTGCGCGAGGTGCTGGCCGCCCTGGAGCTGCGCAATGATGTGTTTTTCCCGGTTGAGTTCCGCTTTATTGCCGCCGACGATGCCTGGCTCTCCCCCTTCTACCAGCGCGCCAGTTGCTCGATAGCCGTGCATGCCGCACACGATGAACCCTGGGACTACCTGCTGCGTGACATGGGCGTCATCTTCCGCCGCTATGGCGGACGCCCGCACTGGGGCAAGTTGCACGACCGCAGCCAGGCCGAGTTGCGCGCGCTCTACCCGCGGTGGAGCGACTTCCTGGCCGTGCGCCGCGAGCTCGACCCCCAGGGCCGCATGCTGAATCCCCATTTGCAACGCATCCTGATGGGAGCCTGAACATGCAACGCCGCCATCTGATTTTGGGCGCCAGCGCCACTGGCGTGGCCGCTGCCGTGGCCCTGCGCCCCGGTGACCGCGGGGGCGCCCATGACGCCTACTTCCAGACACTGGCCCGTGCCCTGCAAGACCACCCCGCCCAGCCCACCCTGGTGGTGGACAAAACCCGCCTGCAGGCCAATCTAAGGCGTATCCGCACGCTGGCCCACTCCAAGCTTCCGCTGCGCGTGGTGGTCAAGTCCTTGCCCTCGGTGCCCTTGCTGGACGAGGCCCTGACCGCCTGGCAGACCGAGCGTGCCATGCTGTTCAACGCGCAACAACTGGCCCTGATCGCCAAAACGCGCCCCCAATTGGACCTGCTGCTGGGCAAGCCCCTGCGTGCCTCCGCCGCCCGCTGGGCGCTGGAGCAAGCAGGCAACAGCCCGGCCGCACTGCGCACCCAATGGCTGGTGGACAGCACGGCCCTGCTGGCCGACTACCGCACGCTGGCGCAGGGCCTTGGGCGCCCGCTGCGCATCAACCTGGAAATTGATGTGGGCTTGCACCGTGGCGGGGTGGAATCTGCAGCGCAAATGACCGAGATGTTGACCCTGCTGCGCAATGAGCCCTTGCTGGAGTTTGCGGGCCTCATGGGGTACGACGCCCACTTGGCCGCTATTCCGGACCTGCCAGGCAACCGTAGCCAGGCCTTGGCCCACGCCCAAGCACGCTACGCCGACATGCTGGCACTGGCACGCCAAGCGCTGGGCAGTGCCAGTGGCGCGCCGTGGACGCTCAACGCCGCGGGCTCCCCCACCTTCCATTTGCACGATGACCAGCACGCCCCCAATGAACTGTCGGTCGGCTCGGCGGCGGTCAAACCACTGGACTTTGACAAACCGTCACTGGCCAGCTTGGAGCCTGCCGCATTCATAGCGACACCGGTCCTGAAAACCATGGAGACATTCCGCCTGCCACGCGGCGCGGAAACCGTCTCTGCCCTGGCCCGCTGGTGGGATGTGAACCAGCGCCAAGCGCTCGCCATCCACGGGGGTCATTGGTTGGCAGACCCGGTGTCGCCGCCGGGAGTGCAGGCTAGCGGCTTGTACGGCCCGTCGTCCAACCAACAGGTGATGGTGGCCCCGCCCTCCGTGGGCCTGCGGGCGGGCGACTGGGTGTTTTTCCGCCCTCGGCAAAGCGAGGCCGTGTTTCTGCAATTTGGCCCGCTGGCAGTGTTTGAACAGGGGCGCCTGGACGCCCAGTGGCCCGTGTTTCCGGCTTCCGCCTGAGCAAGGAGAGCCTTAGCATTATTCGTAATTATGTATTTTGAGGCGGCACACCTTTACAATCTGGCAGCCCTGCACGCCAGCCATTTATGCCACCTGCCACGCCCCCCCTCGCCCACCGCGCCCTGTACGAAGAAGTCGCTGAGTTGCTGCGCCAGCGCATCTTCAAGCGTGAGCTGGAGCCCGGCACCTGGATCGACGAACTGAAGATTGCCGAAGAAATCGGCATCAGCCGCACCCCGCTGCGCGAGGCACTGAAGGTGCTGGCTACTGAAGGCCTGGTCACCATGAAAGTGCGCCGCGGCGCCTATGTGACCGAGGTGTCACAGCAAGACCTGGCGGACGTGTACCACCTGCTCAGCCTGCTGGAAAGCGACGCGGCTGGCGTAGTCGCCACCAAAGCCACGGACGCGGAACTCAAAGATCTGCAGACCCTGCACAAGGCATTGGAATCCGCCGCCAAAGCCGGCCAGGCCAACACGGACCAGTTCTTTGCAGTGAACGAGAAATTCCACATGCGCTTGCTGGAAATCGCCAACAACCGCTGGCGCGACCAGATGGTGGCCGACCTGCGCAAAGTCATGAAGCTGAACCGCCACAACTCCCTGCTCAAAACCGGCCGCATCGAAGAATCCCTGGCCGAACACCGCGCCATCATGGACGCGCTGACTGCGCGCGACGCGGCGCTGACCGTGCAGAGGGTGCGGGAGCACTTTGCGAATGGACTGGAAGCGGCGGAGTAACGTGGAAGCAAGCCAACGGCGTTGGCGAGATTACGGCGGGCTGAACAGTCGTTGAATCCGCCGCCTGCTCAGGGTCGATTGTGAATCTTGACGTGCGTCAGCAGCCCCGACAACAGCAGGCGTTTAGTCACCGCGGATCAACGACGTCAAACTCAAACTGCAGCGGCGCAGCGTTTTCGATGAATACCGTGATGTGATAGCGACCCGCGGGGTCGCCACTCACCACATCCCAGGACTTGGAGACGGTGCCGTCGTAGACGTTCAGCATCAGGTCCATCGACATCGTCTTGCGATCTGCCGATGTACCATAAGCTTGGCCACCGGTGCCCCAGGTCGTGGGCGCTTCCGGCAAGGTCATGCGTTCAAGCACTCGCACCTTGCCCGACTTCTGGTTGAGTCGTGCAACCCACCCATAGTTTTGGTTGACCACCAGAGGCACCGTGTTGGACACCTTGAAGTCCAGCACTTCGTTCTTCGGCGTCAGCCGGAATAGACCGAAGACCGCGTCAAGTGGACAGGCGCCCTGCCCTGTGGGCGCGGTAGCGCAGGCCTTGAAAACAGCCGCATTGGAAGTGGCAATCGACTCTGTTGACGGGCTGACCGTCTGTGCGTGACCGTGCAGGCAGGCAAGCGCTGCAAGGATTGCAAAAGGCAGGTGGAGATGTTTCATGGTGAATGCGGATGAACCAACGGCAGTGAACCCCCACGCCGCTTTCAGCACAGTCTATCTGGTGCGTTGACGCGCGCCCTACTCACGCTTGCGCACAAACAAGCTCTGCGTCGCCCGCCCAATCAGTCCAACTTCGTCGTACAGCGCCGACTCCGCCAGACCGCCGCCGTGGCTGGACAAATGGGTGCGCGCATCCAGGCAGATCCACTCGCCCACGGGGCGCCGCAGTAGGTTGATGCTGAGGTCGGAGTTGACGAAAACATGGGTAGACAGATCGAGGATGGCGCTGATGCCGTTGCCTGAATCGGCCGCCACCGCCACACGCTGGTACGGGCTAGGTTTTTGGCCCTGGACCAGCGGATAACTGAGGCGGAACCACACCGCACTGGGTCCCGCAAACATGCGGCCTGCTGCCAGCCGGGTCTCCACCAAATCGGGGTAGCCCAGTTCACCACGGGCAAACGGAAAGCGCTGCACGGGCGAATCAGCTGGCGTCTTGGGCGCCTTGGGCAGTGGGTGCCCGGGCAGATCTTCGGGAATTTCGACCTCGCCTTCGCGCTGAAACAAGGCGGTGGCGCGGATCAATTCCTTGCCGTCGGCCAGCGCCACGGCCGAGAAATGCCCGGCGTTGCCGCCTACATAGTCTTCTTGCACGCGCACTTCAATATCCGCAATCGGCACCGGACGCAGCAGGTTGGCCGTAAGCCGCGCCATGTGCAGCAGGCCATGGGCCTGTGCCGCAGCCTCCAGCGCGTAGCTCACCAGCGCGATGGGCGGGCCCGCGTGTTGCTGCTGCGGGTGCCATGGACCGCGCGTGAGCTGGCTGGCCCGAAAGACATGGGCGTCCAGCGGAGAAAACGCCGCTGCGGGCGCACGGCCTGGGGTCGATTCCAGCGAATTCGGCATCTCAATTACTCCTATTTTGATAGCTGTTTGCGCACATCCCATAAGGCTTAGAGGCCAATTTGACTACAAAATGGCAGCCAAACCCGCAGACAAGCCTGCGCAGTTCCGCACCGGCGCAGGCGGACATATCTACTCGCGCATGGTGCTGGGCCAGGGCGACCATGGCTGTCTCCTGCGCGTCTGGCTGCTAGCGGCGCGACACCCAGTACACGCCGGGCAAAATCAGCGCGGCCCCCACCAGATGGTGCAGGCCCAGCGGCTCCCCCAGCACACCCCACGCCACCACGGCGGCATACAAGGGCCCGAGGTACAGCGTGACCGCCACGCGGCTGGCGCCCAGCACTTTTTGTGCGGCGCCATATATCCAGTACGCAGCCAGACCGGGCAACAGCGCCGCGGCCACCACCAGACCGGTGGCGGCCCAGGACCAGGCAGGCGTTTCTGGCAGTTGCGCCTCCCACAGCACGCAGGGAATCAGCGTGAGCACACCACCGGCGCAAATGGCCGCCAGCCGCGCGGTGGAGCCCAGCGGGCTGGGCCACAGCTTTTGCAGCAGCGCGTAAGCGGCCCAAGCCACCATCGCCGCCACGATCCACGCATCGCCCACCACCCACTGCACCCGGCCCAGCGCCAGCCACTGGCCTTGCACCACCACGTGCACCACTCCCGCCAGCGCTACCACCACGCCCGCCACTTGGCTCCAGCGCATACGCTCTCCCAGCCACAGCACCGCCCCCAGGGCAATCAACACGGGCGATGCGGCATAGATGAGCGAGATGTTCATGGCCCCGGTGGTGCGCGCCCCCAGGTACACCCAGGCGCCGCACACCAACATGCCACAAAAGCCCAGCACCACATACTGGTGCCACACGGCCAGAATGGCGCGGCGCTGCGCCCAAAGCTCGTGCCGGGCCACAAAGCCCAACAACACACCGGCGATGGCCCAGCGGCCCAACGCCAGCGCATACGGCGCAATGGTGCCAGGCGCCCAGCGCGCAACGATGAAGTTCACCGCCCACAGTGCGGGAATGAGCCACAGCCCCAGCAGGGCCCAGCGCTCCTGCTCAGGCCGCGACAAGCGCAGGGCCCCGGGCAATCGCCATCACTTCGCGGGCCGGCAGGGTCTTGTAGCGGTGGTCGCTCCATACCTGGCGCCACTTGCGCGCGCCGGGCAGGCCGTGGCGCAGGCCCAGCATGTGACGGGCAATGCTGTACCAGGAGGTGCCAAGCTCCGCAGCCTCGCGCTCCATGTATTCCACCATGGCCAATTCGACGCTATCCCGCGTCAACTCTGCGGGAGCAGCTCCAAAAAACGTAGCATCCCACTCGGCCAACCACCAGGGGTTGTGGTAAGCCTCGCGGCCCAGCATCACGCCGTCCACATGCTCCAGTTGCTCGGCCACCTGGGCGCTGGTGGTCAGCCCACCGTTGATGGCGATGGTGAGCTGGGGAAAGTCCTGTTTGAGCTGGTGCACCAGCTCGTAGCGCAAAGGCGGAATCTCACGGTTTTCCTTCGGGCTCAGTCCTTTGAGCCAGGCATTGCGGGCGTGGGCGATGAACACAGTGCAACCCGCGTCGGCTACGGTGCCCACAAAGTCACGCACAAAGCCGTAGCTCTCCTCTTTGTCGATGCCAATCCGGTGCTTCACCGTCACTGGCACGTCCACCACATCCACCATGGCCTTCACGCAGTCGGCCACCAAAGATGCTTCGTTCATCAGGCAGGCGCCAAACGCACCGCGTTGCACCCGCTCACTCGGGCAGCCGCAGTTGATGTTGATTTCGTCGTAGCCCCAGTCCTGGCCCAGCTTGGCAGCCTGCGCCAGATCGGCCGGCTCGCTGCCCCCCAGCTGCAGGGCCACGGGGTGTTCTTCGGCGTTGAAGCGCAGATGGCGTGGCACATCGCCATGGATGAGCGCGCCGGTGGTCACCATCTCGGTGTAGAGCAGCGCGTGGCGGCTCAGCAGGCGATGGAAGTAGCGGCAATGGCGATCGGTCCAGTCCATCATGGGGGCGACGGACAGGCGCCAGGGGTTGGGGGCAGACGTAGAGAGGCCAGAGAGTGGCAAGGCAGAAGACATAGGCTGGATTATCCCAGCCCGGCCCTCACAGCAGCGTGAGCACCCGGTTTCGCCCGGCTTGCTTGGCTTGGTAGAGCGCTTGGTCGGCACGGCTGACCAGGTCGGCAGGGTCCGTCCTGGCCTCGGCCATGGCAGCACCGACGCTCACCGTCACGGGACGGTGCAGCCCTTGCAGGGCCTGCACCGCTTGGCGGATACGCTCGGCTACGGCCCGCGTGTCGGCCACCTGGGTGTCGGGCAGGATGACAGCGAACTCCTCTCCACCGTAGCGCGCCACATGGTCGTAGGCACGGGCCTGCGATTTGATGGCAGCGGCCACCGCCTGCAGCGCCTGGTCTCCGGCCAGGTGGCCATACTGGTCGTTATAGGCCTTGAAATGGTCTACATCCACCATCAGCAAGGCCAGCGGCGAGCGAGTGCGCAAGGACCGTGCGTATTCATTGGCCAGCAGCCGGTCAAAAGCACGGCGGTTTTTCAGATGGGTGAGCGCATCGGTGAGGGTTTGCTCGGACAGCTCCTCGTTGAGCTCCTGCAACTGTTTCTGGGCCACTTCCAGTTCACGCTGGCGCATGGTCTGTGCGCGCGACAGCAGCTCCAACTCGGCATTGGCGCGGCGCAGCGCCAGCAGCTGCACCACCTGGCGCGACAGGGCTTTGAGTGCCTCGGCCTGGGCTTCGGTGAGTTTGCGCGGCACGCGGTCAATCACACACACCGTGCCCAAGGCAGCGCCTGAGGGCGTGAGCAAGGGCGCACCCGCGTAAAAGCGCACCCCTTCGGCCCCAGTCACCAGCGGATTGTTGGCAAAACGGCTGTCCTCGAGCGCATTGGGCACTTCCATCAAGGCATCGGGCTCGGTAATGGCATGGGCACAGAATGCGATTCCGCGCGGAGTTTCCATCTCATTCATACCAACCCGGGCCTTGAACCACTGGCGGTCTTCGTCCACCAGAGAAATCAGGGCAATCGGTGTGTCGCAAATAAACGCCGCGAGCTTGACGACGTCGTCGTAGGCCTGCTCAGCGGCGGAATCCAGAATGCCAAAGCGGCGCAACTCTTCCAGCCGCAAAGCCTCAGCAGTGGTTCGATCCATCGGGCGAGTCCTCCAACAGGGGGTGGTTTCTTGATGCGCATCAAGGTGTGATGCACCATGGCGCCTGATTGTGCACCAGCCCCATCCACAAAGCCCAGCCCGAGCTGGCCGCCAACGCGACGCCCGCGAGCCGCACCCCCCAGGTCCCATCACCCATCTGGGCGCCCTGCAGACGCAACCACAGCCAGGGCCCCAGCAGCATGGTGACCGAGGTGCCCAGGGCAAACAAGGCCATCACACCGGCGCCGCTGACTACATCGCCCGCCAGCGCAGCCACCAGCAGGGCTGAATACAGCAAACCACAGGGCAACAAGGCCCACACCATGCCCAGCCCTAGCGGCGCCCCCCGCCCCCAACGCAGCCCCAGGCTGCGCGTGCGGCTCCAGACTGCGCGGGCCCCGGCCTGTAGCCACAGTGGCTGGCGCCCCAGCCAAAGCAACAACAGCCCCAGCGCCAGTGCTGCCACGTGCACCATGGACCACACGGGTCGCAGGGCTGCACTTTGCACCGTCAGCCAACCCAATCCCTGCATGGACGCTGCCGCCAGCGCGCCCAGCACGGCGTAGCCAACAACGCGTCCGATTTGGAACAAAAAAAGCGCGGAGGTCTGGCGCGAACCGGCAGCCTGCCCAATTCCTGCGCAGGCAGCACCACACATGGCCACACAGTGCGGCCCGCCCACCAGACCCATCACCAGGGCCGTGAGTGCCAGAGAAGATTGCATCAGACGATGCTAAATGATCTTGGAAAAGCGGGCACGGGTGCGGTCGGTTTGCAGGTATTTGTCAAACACCATGGCCACCGCACGCACAAAAAACCAGCCCTGGGCCGTGACCTGGATGCCTGCATCGTCCACCACCACCATGCCTTGCTCAGCCAGACTTTGCAGTGCCACCATCTCGCTGGCGAAATAGTTTTTGAAGTCCACCAAGTAGGCCAGGTTGATGGACTCAAACTGGAGTTGGCCTTGGCACATTAGCGCCATGATGACAGCACGGCGCACTAGATCATCACGCGTGACGGCCAGACCGCGCACGACAGGAAAGCGCCCCTGGTCCAGGTAGTCGTAATACTCGTCGAGCGTCTTGGCGTTCTGGCTATAGGTCGCGCCGATGCGGCCAATGGCCGACACACCCAGTGCAATCAGGTCGCAGTCGGGCTGGGTGCTGTAGCCTTGGAAGTTGCGGTGCAGTCGCCCTTGGCGTTTGGCCACCGCCAGCGAGTCTTCAGGCAAAGCAAAGTGGTCCATGCCCACATACACATAACCGGCGCCGATGAAAGCCGCCAATGAACGCGACAGCATGGACACCTTGGCGCCTGCACTGGGCAGCTCCACCGTGGCAATACGTCGCTGCGGTTTGAAGCGCTCAGGCAGGTGCGCGTAGGCGTACAACGCGATGCGATCGGGCCGCAACTGGTTGACCTGCGCCAAAGTGCGGTCAAACGACTCGGGGCTTTGCTGGGGCAGGCCGTAGATCAGGTCCACATTGATGGACTCAAACCCGCGCGCACGTGCTGCCTCTACCAGCGCAAACACCTGCTCCGCGGGCTGCACCCGGTGGACCGCCTTCTGCACGGCGGGGTCAAAATCCTGCACGCCGAAGCTCAAGCGGTTAAAGCCCAGCTCGGCCAGCGTATCCAGGCGCTGCGCGTCGATGGTGCGAGGGTCGACCTCAATGGAGTATTCGCCACCTGGGGCGAGGTGGAAGTTGCGCCGCAGCATGCCCATGAGCTCACGCAACTCGGCATCACTCAAAAAGGTGGGGCTTCCCCCCCCCAGGTGCAACTGGCTCACGGTCTGGCCAGTGCCCATACGCGCGGTGTGCAGGTCCACCTCACGGCTCAGGTAGCGCAGATACGTAGCGGCCTTGTCATGGTGCTTGGTAATAATCTTGTTGCAGGCACAGTAGTAGCACAAGGATTCGCAAAACGGAATATGGACGTACAAGGACAACGGCAGCGCCAAGGCGGCGGCGCCACTGCGGCGCTGGGCGAGCGCCTGGGCGTAGTCGTCTGCAGTGAAAGCCTCGACAAACCGGTCTGCGGTGGGATACGAGGTGTAACGCGGCCCCGAAACGTCGAAGCGAGTCAACAAATTTTCAGAAATGGGCGGGGTGTCGAGGACGGCGTTCATGGATACTCCAAACTGGCAGCACAAATGTCGCCCAAACGCCCGCGACCGACATTGATACAAATCAAGTCTCAAGCGGGTGCACAGGCGGATAATTGACTTGCATCAGGGGAACCACATGTTTGAAACCACCACTCCATCCGGCAAACCAGGCGAGGTGCATGCACCCATCGCCATCACGCCCGTTTCCAATGGGCCCCTGAGCCCTCAGACCATCAAGGTCGCGTGCTCCAACTGCAATTTGCGCGAACTTTGCATGCCCCTGGGTCTGAGCCCCAGCGAGCTGGACAAGATTGATGACGTGGTGGCCAGCCGCCGCAAGGTCAAACGTGGCGGCACCCTGTTCCGCAATGGCGAGCGCTTTACCAGTCTGTACGCCATCCGTACCGGCTTCTTCAAAACCTGCGTGGCCTCGGAAGACGGGCGCGACCAGGTCACCGGCTTTCAGATGGCGGGTGAAGTGATTGGTTTGGACGGTATCGTGAATGATCACCACACTTGCGACGCCGTGGCACTGGAAGATGCCGAGGTCTGCGTCATGCCGTTCGAGCGCATTGAGGAGCTCTCGCGCGAAGTGAATGCCCTGCAACGCCATGTGCACAAGATCATGAGCCGCGAGATCGTGCGGGAAAACGGCGTGATGTTATTGCTGGGCAGTATGCGCGCCGAGGAGCGCCTAGCCGCTTTCCTGTTAAACCTGGTGCAACGCTTGCACGCACGCGGTTTCTCGCAGTCTGAACTGGTGCTTCGCATGACGCGCGAAGAGATCGGCAGCTACCTGGGACTGAAACTTGAAACGGTCAGCCGCACCTTCTCCAAGTTTGTGGAGGACGGCATTGTGGAGGTCAAGCAGCGCCATGTGCGCATCCTCAACACCGATGCGCTCAAAGACATCGTGAATCCCAAGGTCTGCAATTGATCAGTCGTTCACTTCCGCGGGGTTCAGACTTAGCAGTGCTGTCAGCCCACTGGCCACCAACGTGACCAACCAGAACGCAAAAAAAGCCAAGGTGTAAACACCTTGGCGAGAGAACTCCAGAGGCTGCCCCAGCCAGTGCAACTCATGCGGGTCAACAAACGCAAACACCAGCAACTCCAGCAAACAGGCTGCCAAAAAAGCAGGCCACACAATGGCTGTCCACTTGGTTTTGGGCATGGTGCGCCTTTGGGTATCAGGGTTTGGGCTGGGCCGCAGGTGTTTTGACACCCGTTGCCGCATGGTTGCGCGCCTGCATGGCAGGAGCCAAGCTTTCAGGGGCACCCTCCAGCGTGCGGTTGATCTCAATGCCCTTTTGGTAGTAGTTCTGGTCCACCACCGGATCCGCCCCGGACATGGCCAGGTACAACGTAATAAAACCAGCCACCACCACAATGGCCGGACCAGCCAGCACTAACCAGACATGCCCAAAGTGCCACCAGGGCTGGGAGGAGATTGATGGAGAGTCCATATGGGGTCCTTAACGGGGAACAATAAACACCGATTTTTCAGTCACGGTCATGTCACGGGTCGCATTGGCCACCTCAAACTGGATGGCATGTGAGCCTGAGGGAGCAGCTTCGTACGGCACTTGTACCCGTATCGCCACCCAGCGCGCCTGGGTAGCGCCAATGGCCACCGTGGGACTATCCATCTGGGTAGTCATGCCCTCAATGCCACTGGCACTAACGCTGAAGTCCTGGTCTTGCTCGGTGGCATTCATGATCTGCAAGCGGTAGACGTTTTCGATCTTGCCACCCTGGACAATACGCGCCAGCGTGCCACGGTCACGCACCACATCCACCTTGAAGGGCGAACGCAAGGCCAGACTCACCAACATGGCCGCAACCACCGCCAGCAGAATGCCGCTGTACACCAGCACCCGGGGACGCAGCACATGGCGAATGGTCTGAGCACGGGTCCAGTGTTGGCTGACTGCATTTTGAGTGGAGTACTTCACCAAGCCGCGGGCATAACCCATCTTGTCCATCACGGTGTCACACACATCGGCGCAGGCACCACAGCCAATACATTCGTACTGCAGACCTTTGCGGATATCGATGCCCGTGGGACACACCTGTACACACAGGCTGCAGTCCACACAAGCGCCCAGGTTCAAAGCCAGGGGATCGGCTTTGCGCGATCGGGCACCACGGGGCTCTCCGCGCTCTTGGTCGTAGGTCACCACCAGGGTGTCCTTGTCGAACATCGCGCTTTGGAAGCGGGCATAGGGGCACATGTATTTGCACACCTGTTCACGCATGTAGCCCGCATTGCCATAGGTGGCAAAGCCGTAGAACAGAATCCAGAAACTCTCCCAAGGGCCCAAGCCCCAGTGCAGGACTTCCTGGCTAAGGGTGTGGATGGGCGTGAAGTAGCCGACAAAGGTAAACCCTGTCCACAGCGAGACGGCAATCCACATGCACTGCTTGGTTGCTTTACGCCACACTTTGTCCCAAGTCCAGGGGGCCGCATCACGGCGCATGCGGGCTGAGCGGTCGCCTTCGGCCAGCTTCTCCATCCAGAGAAAGATCTCGGTGTACACCGTCTGGGGACAGGCATAGCCGCACCAGAGACGCCCTGCAACTGCCGTGAACAGGAACAGCGAAAGGGCAGAGATCACCAGAATGCCGGTGAGATAGACAAAGTCCTGCGGGTAGAGGACCAAATTGAAAATATAAAACCGCCGCGCGCCAAGGTCAAAAAGCACGGCCTGGCGCTGCCCCCACTCTAACCAAGGCAGGCCATAGAACACCAGTTGCGTGAGGAACACCAACGCCCAACGCCACTTGCTGAAATACCCGCTCACGCTGCGGGGGTAGATCTTTTTGTGGGCCTCGTACAAAGCCACCATCTCCGCATCGGCCCCGGGAGGTGGCTCTATCGGGCCACGATCCGGAGACGGCGCAATCGGAATGACTTTGCGCGAGGACTCAGACGCAGTGTTCAACGTAATCGCTCTGGTGCGGTCTTTACTTGGCAGGCGTTCCGTTATTGGACATGCCCCACACGTAAGCAGCCAACACCTGGATTTGGGCGGCCGTCAACTTGTCAGCCTGGGCAGGCATCTGGTTGACCTTGCCGTTGTTGATCATGGCCACGATAGCGTTCTCTCCGTAGCCATGCAACCAGATGTCATCAGCCAAGTTGGGGGCGCCCAGTGCCACATTGCCTTTGCCATCGCCACCGTGACAGGCGGCACAGGCAGCAAACTTGGGCTTGCCCAAGGCGGCACGTACCGAGTCGTGCGGGCTGCCTGACAGGCTCAGCACGTAGTGCGCCACGTTCTTCACATCATCGCCCGTACCAACTGCCGCAGCCATGGGAGGCATCTGACCGATGCGGCCTTGGGTCAGGGTTTCAGCAATTTTGTCGGGCGTGCCACCATGCAACCAATCGGCATCGGTCAGGTTGGGAAACCCTTTGGAGCCGCGGGCGTCAGAGCCATGGCACTGCGAGCAGTTGTTCATGAACAGGCGTTCACCAATCGCATGGGCCTGCGGGTCTTTGGAGACATCCTCGGGCTTCATGGAGGCGAATTTGGCGTACAAGGGCGCAACCTCTTGGTTGCCCTTGGCCACTTCGGCCTGGTACTGGCCCTCTTGGGTCCAGCCCAGTTTGCCAGCGGATGTACCCAAGCCGGGGTACAGCGCCAGGTACACGCCAGCAAACACGATGGTGATGACGAACAGCCACACCCACCAGCGTGGAAGGGGATTGTTCATCTCGCGCAGGTCACCGTCCCACACGTGTCCGGTGGTGTTGTCATTGGCAGTCATGGCCTTCGCTTTGCCGCTGAACCACAGCAGCAGCAGACAGGCCACAATGCCAATCACCGTGATGGCCGCCACATAGACGGACCAGAAATTGCTCGTAAAGTCGCTCATTTGTATTC
This sequence comes from Rhodoferax sp. TH121, assembly GCF_002251855.1. Taxonomy (GTDB): domain Bacteria; phylum Pseudomonadota; class Gammaproteobacteria; order Burkholderiales; family Burkholderiaceae_C; genus Allorhodoferax. The sequence continues at coordinate 515,389 of NZ_NOXW01000020.1, read as the reverse complement.
CTTATGCGGGTTCAGTCCTGCTCAAAAGGCAGGTTGGCGGCTTGCGCAAAGTCACCCGAGCGTCGCTTGGACCACGCCCACCAGACTATGCCGACAAACACCACCAGGCTGACCAAAGTGGTCACAGAACGCAGGGTATTGATGTCCATGGAAATCTCCCTTTCGCTTTACTTGAGTGCCAGGCCAAGCACTTGCAAGTAGGCAATAGTGGCCTCCAGCTCGGTCTTACCCTTCACCTCTTCCGGTGCTTTGGCAATCTGCTCGTCGGTGTACGGCACACCCACAGTGCGCAGGGCTTTCATGCGGGCAGGCATGTCGGCTGCAGGAACCAGATTCTTTTCCAGCCAAGGGTAAGCGGGCATGTTGGACTCGGGTACCACGTCGCGCGGGTTCACCAAGTGGATACGGTGCCATTCGTCGCTGTACTTGCCGCCCACGCGAGCCAAGTCGGGACCGGTACGCTTGCTGCCCCATTGGAAGGGGTGGTCATAGACCGACTCGCCCGCCACCGAGTAGTGACCGTAACGCAGCGTTTCAGCACGGAAGGGACGGATCATCTGCGAATGGCAGTTGTAGCAACCCTCGCGGATATAGACGTCGCGGCCCGCCAGTTGCAGCGCGGTGTAGGGCTGGATGCCCTTGATCGGCTCAGTGGTGGATTTCTGGAAAAACAGCGGAACAATTTCCACCATACCGCCCACCAGCAGAACCAGCAGGATCAACACAATCATCAAGAAGTTGTTGGTTTCAATCTTCTCGTGCGACAAGCCAGAGGTCTTGGTTTCGTTAGCCATGTTCTTGTTCTCCTTAGGCGTGAGCAGCAGCAGTGGGAATGGTCACGATGGTCGCCCGACCCGCAGTGGCAGTCTTGAGGGTGTTCCACAGCATGATCAGCATGCCGCCCAGGTACAAGAGCCCGCCCAGCAAACGCAGCACATAGAAGGGATAGGTCGCCTTCACGGACTCCACAAAGGTGTAGGTCAGCGTACCGTCGGGGTTGACAGCGCGCCACATCAGGCCTTGCATCACACCGGCAATCCACATCGCGGCGATATAGATCACGATGCCGATGGTGGCTACCCAGAAGTGCAACTCAATGGCTTTGACACTGAACATTTGCTTCTGGCCAAATAGACGGGGAATCAGGTAATACATGGAGCCCATGGTCACCAAGCCCACCCAGCCCAAAGCACCCGAGTGCACGTGGCCCACTGTCCAGTCGGTGTAGTGGCTCAATGCGTTCACGGTCTTGATGGACATCATGGGACCTTCGAAGGTGGACATGCCGTAGAAGGACAGGGACACGATCAGGAAGCGCAGGATGGGGTCATCACGCAGCTTGTGCCACGCGCCGGACAAGGTCATGATGCCGTTGATCATGCCGCCCCAGCTGGGTGCCAACAAGATCAGGGAGAACACCATGCCCACAGATTGGGTCCAGTCGGGCAGCGCGGTGTAGTGCAGGTGGTGAGGACCGGCCCACATGTAGGTGAAGATCAGCGCCCAGAAGTGGACAATGGACAGGCGGTAGCTGTAGACCGGACGACCAGCCTGCTTGGGGATGAAGTAGTACATCATGCCCAGGAAGCCTGCGGTCAGGAAGAAGCCCACGGCATTGTGGCCATACCACCACTGCACCATGGCATCTTGTACGCCAGCGTAGGCCGAGTACGACTTCATGAAGCCCGCAGGAATGGCTGCGCTATTAACCAGGTGCAGGATGGCAACCGCCAAAATGAAAGCACCAAAGAACCAGTTGGCTACATAGATGTGCTTGACCTTGCGGGTACCCACCGTGCCGAAAAACACCACGGCAAAGGCCACCCAGACCAGCGTGATCAGGATGTCAATTGGCCACTCGAGCTCGGCATACTCTTTGCCTGAGGTGTAACCCAGCGGCAAGGACACCGCAGCGGCCAGAATGACCAGCTGCCAGCCCCAGAAGGTGAAGGCTGCCAGCTTGTCGCCAAACAGGCGTACCTGGCAAGTGCGCTGTACCACGTAGTAGGCCGAGGCAAACAAGCCGCAGCCACCAAACGCAAAGATCACCGCATTGGTGTGCAGGGGCCGCAATCGCCCATACGACAACCACGAAATACCGAGGTTGAGCTCGGGCCAGGCCAGCTGGGCGGCGATGATCACGCCGACCAGCATGCCGACCACGCCCCAGACCACGGTCATGATGGCGAACTGGCGCACAACGGTGTCGTTGTAAACCGTCGCCTGTTGATTTGGAAAAGCCATATTTACCTCTTCTTGGATTACTGCAAACCGAGTGTCTTACCGCCCTTGCCCGCTCAGGTTGACCCAAATCAACCGGGGCCTAAAAACCCTTGCATTTGTCAGGGATCACGCAAGATGCGCTCCCCCTCCGACTCAATGTCTTCGAACTGCCCGCGGTCGATGGCCCACCAGAGGCCTCCGAGAATGAAAAACACCAGCACCACGGACAGGGGAATCAACAAATACAAAATGTCCATCAAACCTCCACCATGTTCAGGGGGCCCGAACGCGGAACGCGGGCCAGGCGCAAGGCATTGAGCACGACCAGCAATGAGCTACTGGCCATGCCCAGCCCCGCCAGCCAGGCCGGCAAGTAACCGGCCACGGCCAGCGGCACACAGGCCGCGTTATAGGCCAGTGCCCACCACAGGTTTTGCCGCACGATGCGCTGCGTTTTGCGTGCCAACTGGAGCGCACCCAGCACCGCATCCAGGCGCCCGCCCATGACCACCAAATCAGACTGCGCCTGTGCCAGGGGAACGGCCTGGCCAAAGGCAAACGAGATATGGGCACCGGCCAGCACCGGGCCATCGTTGAGGCCGTCACCCACCATGGCAACCGTGTGGCCTTGGGCCTGCAAGCGCTGTAGGTAGGCCAGCTTGTCGGCGGGCGAACAGCCACCCTGTGCCTGCGCAATGCCGGATTGTTCGGCCACGCGCAACACCGCCTCGGGGCGATCCCCGGAGAGCACATGCACCTGCACGCCCTGCGCATGCAAGGCAGCCACCACTGCAGGCACCTCGGGCCGCAAGTCCTCTTGCAACACGAAGGTAGCTACCCATCCCGCGCTGTCACTCAGGTGCACGCACAAACCCTGCTGCACCGGCAAAGCATTGGTTAGTTCACAAAAGCCCGCAGACCCCAAACGCATGGGCTGGCCAGCAGCACCCGCATCGCTTGCGTGCCGCAGATTTCCAGCAACGCCTTGCCCTGCAGACTCTTGCACGGCAGCACACGTCCACTGCGGCAACCCCGATTCCCGCTGCGCCGCCTGCACCAGCGCTTTGGACGCTGGATGCAGAGAGTGGCTGGCCAGTGCCGATGCCATGGCCACAGCATCAGCCCGCGCCACACTCGCACGGGTATGCACCGCTTGCAAGGCCATGGCGTCACGGGTCAGGGTGCCTGTTTTGTCGAACACCACAGTGTCCACGGCCGCCAAGGCCTCCAGGCTGGGCAGGTTGCGGACCAAGAGCCCCGCACGCGCCAAGGTTCCGGCGGCGGCGAGCATGGCCGCAGGGGTGGCCAGCGACAAGGCGCAAGGGCAAGTCACCACCAGCACCGCCACAGCCACCATGAGCGCATGGCCGGGATCATGCGGCCACCACCAGGCACAGGCCAGCGCTGCAGCGGCCAGCACAGCCAACAAGAAGGGCTTGGCCAGGCGATCGGCCAACAGGGCGCCACGCGGCTTGGTGGTGGAGGCACTCTCCATCAGAGCCACGATCTGGGCGAAACGGGTCGAGTCACCCACCTCGGTGACACGTACCAGCACCGTGGCATGCAGGTTGTGGCTGCCCGCCACCACGGTCGCGCCCACTGCGCGTGGCAAGGGGTGCGACTCGCCACTGAGCAAGGCCTCATCCACCAGGGTGCTGCCCTGCTCCACCACGCCATCAGCAGCAAAGGCCTCACCAGGCAACACACGCACCAAGTCTCCCGGCACCAGCCGACGCACGGCCACGCGCTCAAACTCACCCAACGCGGTCTGGCGCTCCACGCTGTCAGGCAGGCGGTTCATCAGCGCCTCCAGCGCGCCCGCGGTGCGATCGCGCAGGCGCAACTCTAACCAGCGGCCGGTGAGCAGGAAGAACACAAACATGGTGAGCGAGTCGAAATACACCTCGCGCCCGAAGATGCCTTGCGGGTCAAAAGTGCCCGCGGTGCTGACCACAAAGGTGATCACCATGCCCAGTGCCACCGGCAGGTCCATGCTGATGCGCAGCTGCGCCACATCGCGCAGCGCACTTTTGAAAAACGGACCACAGGAAAACAGGACCACCGGCAAGGTCAGCACCCAGGAGGCCCAGCGCAACAGTTGCTCCATTTCGCTACTCAGGTCACCGGGCTGGGCTACGTAAGCGGGCCACGCATACATCATCACCTGCATCATGCACAGACCTGCCACCAACCAGCGCCACAGCGCTTGGCGCGAAGCCTTGCGTCTGCGCTCACTGGCAAACACGTCGTTGGCAGGCACCGCACGGTAGCCCGCCTGTTGCACCGCCTGCATCCAGCCTGAGGGCTGCACCACTGTCGACGACCAGACCACGCGCGCACGCTGGCTGGCCGCGCTGACTTGGGCACTCACCACCCCGGGCACCTGGCGCAAGGCGTCTTCCACGGTGAGCGAACAGGCCGCGCAGTGCATGCCTTCGATCACCACGCTGGACTCCCACTGCGCCGGGTCATGGCGGTCCGCACGGCTGAATGCGCCCCACTCCTGGGGATCGTCCAGCAATGCCAGCGCCGCCGCAGAATGGGGCGCAAGCGCAGTGGGGGCCAAGGTTGCAGCAGTCATGGAGAGAGTGTGCCCAGTCCTATGCAGGAAAAGCTTGATTCAAATCAAGTCATCTTCTGGGCGCAAGCGTAATCTGAAAGCTTCCAAGTCACAAGGAGTCCCTATGTACCAGCGTATTCTTGTTCCCACCGATGGCAGCACCCTCTCCAAAAAGGCCGTGACCAGCGCCATTGCCCTGGCCAAACTGTGCAACGCCGAGCTGGTGGCGCTAAAAGTGGTGCCGCGCTATCCGCAGTCCTACTTTGAAGGTGGCATTGCGCTGGCGCCGACAGAGGTCAAGCAGGTCGAAAAGACCTGGGGCGATGCCGGGCAGGCTGTGGTCGACGCCGTCAAGAAAGCCGCAGCCGCCAAAGGCGTTGAGGCCAAGGCCGTGGTGGTGCGTTCCGATGTGGTGTCCGACGCCATCCTGGCTGCCGCCAAGAAGCACCAGTGCGACTTGGTGGTCATGGCCTCGCACGGGCGCAAGGGCATCAAACGCCTGCTGCTGGGCAGCGAGACGCAGCACGTGTTGACCCACGCAGCCATCCCCGTGCTGATTTTGAAGTAAATCAGCCTCAAGCCCTCGTGGATACTGCGCAAGCAGCTACAAAATAGAGAGCAGCTTCGACTCGCCTGCATCCGCGTGCAGCGCGCGCACGGCCAAAATGTCGTCCCAGGCGTTGAGAAAGCTCTGCACGCAGCGGGGGTCGAAATGGGTGCCGGAGCCTGCGGTGAGAAAGTCCACCGCAGCCTCCAGCGTCCAGGCTTTTTTGTAGGGCCGCTCGGAGGTCAGTGCGTCAAACACATCGGCCACCGCCACGATGCGGCTGAACAGCGGGATAGCCTCTCCCTTCAAACCCCGGGGGTAGCCACTGCCGTCAAATTTCTCGTGGTGGCCAAGTGCGATTTCAGCGCCGGCCTGCAGCACCTGCGAGGCACTGCCCTGCAGCAGCTCGTAGCCATACACCGCGTGCTGCTGCATGATGGCGAACTCGGTTTCGCTCAGACGCCCCGGTTTGAGCAAAATATTGTCCGCAATGCCCACCTTGCCAATGTCGTGCATGGGCGCGGCTTCCAGCAGCAGCTCTTGCTCCGCCTCACTCAAGCCCAGCCCTTTGGCAATCAAACGGGAGTAATGGGCCATGCGCGAGATATGGGCGCCGGTCTCGGGGTCGCGAAATTCGGCCGCTCGGGACAGGCGCATCACGGTATCGCGCTCGCGCGCCAGAATCTCAGCCGTTGCCTTCTGCACTTCGTCAGCCAGCCACGCGGCCCGGTCAGCCAGCTTGGTCCGGGCGTCACTCAGAATCAGCAGGTTTTTGGCGCGTGCCAAAAACTCCACCTTGTCCACTGGCTTGCCCAAAAAGTCGTTGGCCCCGGCATCCAGCGCACGGTAGCGCACCGGCTTTTGGTCGTTGGCGGTGACCATCATGATGGGGGTGATGTCCCGGCCCGGGATCTGGCGGAACCGGCGGATGAATTCCAGCCCGTCCATGCCGTTGAGCGTGTAGTCCACGATCACCAGATCGACTGACTTGCCTTTGGCCCATGCCAAGGCTTCCACAGGATTGGACAGGGGGATGGCCCGGCAGTCTCCCAGCTTCTCCACCAACTCACTGAGCAAGGCCAGGGCGGCGGGGACGTCGTCAACGATAAGTACGTGCTGCATGACCAAAATATGACAGAAACCGGCCTACTGTAGCCGACGCTGGGCCACGCAGAACTTACAAGGTGCGGTATTGCTCGCGCAGCAGATTTTTTTGCACCTTGCCCATGGCATTGCGCGGCAACTCCGGCACCACCACGCAGCGCTTGGGCACCTTGAAGTTGGCCAGCATGGCTTTCAGGGTGGCAATCACCTGCGTGGGGTCCACCGTGGCACCAGCCAGCGGCACGATGACTGCCACGCCCACCTCGCCAAAGTCGGCATTGGGCACGCCGACCACCGCACTCTCGGCCACACCGGGCAGGTTATTGATGTAGCCCTCGATCTCGGCGGGGTAGACGTTGTAGCCGCCACTGATGATGAGGTCTTTGCTGCGGCCCACGATGGTCACATACCCGTCGACATCTACGCGACCCACATCACCGGTCTTGAAGTAACCGTCGGCAGTGAACTCCTGCGCAGTTTTCTCCGGCATCTGCCAGTAGCCCAGAAACACATTGGGACCCCGCACTTCAATATTGCCGGTCTCGCCTTGCGGCAGGGGCTTGCCCGCGTCGTCGCACACGCGCAGCTGCACGCCGGGCAAGGGCTGGCCCACGGTACCCACCTTGCGTTCGCCATCCACCGCGCGGCCGGGGTTGGAGGTGAGCATCACGGTCTCGGACATACCGTAGCGCTCCAGAATCGTGTGGCCGGTGCGGGCCTGCCACTGGTGGTGCGTGTCCACCAGCATGGGGGCGGAACCGGAGACAAAGAGGCGCATGTTTTTGGTGACCTGCGCGGTAAGCCCTGCCTCGGCCAGCAGGCGCACATAAAGCGTGGGCACGCCCATGAACACAGTGGCGCGCGGCAGGTGCTGCAGCACCACCTTGGGGTCGAACTTGGCACACCAGACCATCTTGCTGCCATTGATGAGCGCGCCGTGGATGGCGACAAACAGGCCGTGCACGTGGAAGATGGGAAGCGCGTGGATCAGCACATCGCCCGGCTGCCAATCCCAATAGGAGTGCAGCACACGCGCATTGCTCAGCAGGTTGCCGTGGCTCAGCATGGCACCTTTGCTGCGGCCAGTGGTGCCACTGGTGTAGATGATGACGGCGAGGTCATCGGGCTTGCGTTGCGCCATGGTGTGGGTGGTGGGGAACTGGCTGGCGCGGTCCAACAGCGAGCCGGTGCGGTCGTCATTGAGCGTGAACACGTGGGCCGTTCCGGCCATGAAGGCCATCTTGCTCACCCACCCAAAGTTGCGCGCACTGCACACCACCATGGCGGGCTTGGCGTCTTCGATGAAATAGGCCATCTCCGCGCTTTGGTAGGCGGTGTTGAGCGGCAGATAGACCAGACCGGCGCGCAGCGTGGCCAAGTACAGCACCAGCGCCTCCACCGATTTCTCCACCTGCACCGCAATCCGGGCGCCCTTGGGCAGCTGCAAAAATTCGAACAGATTGGCCACCATGGCGGTGGCCTGGTCCAGATCGGACCAGCTGTACTGCAAGCCACTGTCGGTTTCTACCGCGCAGGCGCTCAGGTCTGCGGGAAAGGCGACGCGCAGTGCGGCAAAGAGGTTGGCATTCTCGGTGGGGTGGGCCATGGTCGTGTCTCGGGTGTCGGTGGTCGGAGTCAGATGTCGGGAGGATTAAAACTGCGGCTTGCGCTTGGCCAGAAAGGCGCTGATGCCTTCGCGGTGCTCGGCACTGTCGGCGTAGGCATACGCTGCATCGGGCACGAGCACCGAATTCGCTATTAAATCAGGAGCTGCTTGCGCAGTATCCGCCGAGGCTACAGGCCTATTTGATGCCAAAATGGCGCGCAGGATCTGCTTATTCAGGCGTGCGGCCTGCGGCGCCAGGCCGGCTATGCGTTGCGCCAGCGCCTGGCTGTGGCCCGCCACCTCGGCTTCGGCCAACACCTTCGTCAGAAAACCGTGTGCCAGCATGGCCGGCGCATCAAACACCTCGGCCGCGAGCAGCATGGCACGCGCCACCGTGGTGCCAGCGGCCTGTGCCACCAGCGCAGCCTCTTTGGGCGCCATGGGAAAGCCCAGCCGCGCAATCGGGGCGCCGAAGCGGGCCGTCGCGCTGGCTACCCGCAGGTCGCAGCAACTGGCCATCTCCACGCCCGCGCCCATGCAATTGCCCTCAATCTGGGCCACGATGGGCACATCGCAATCCAGCATCGCTTGAAGGCCACCCCACACCTCGTCCTCATGGAACTGGCGCAGTTCGGCCTCGTTGAAACGAAAGCTGGGGTACTCGGCAATGTCTCCGCCCGCACAGAAGTGCCCGCCCTCCCCGCGCAGCAACACGCAACGCGCCTGCGGGTCGGCCTGGATGGCGGTGAACACAGCCTTGAGTTCGCGCCACATGGCACGCGACATGGCGTTGAACTTGCCGGGGTGCGACAGCGTGATGTGGACCACGCCTTGCGCCTCGCCCCTGCCGTGGTGTACCTGGATGCTGCCCGCCATGCTTGCCCTGTCGGTTGGAATGAAGCTTCAGTCCAGCTTGGCGCCAGAGGCTTTGACGACCTCGGCCCAGCGCTTCACTTCGGAACCCACAAAGGTGCCAAACTGCGCGGGGGTGAGCTTGCCAAACTCGGCGCCGTTGTTGGCCCAGCTGGCCTTGATCTCATCGGCAGCGGCCAAACGGTTGACCTCTTCGACAATGCGCGCTTGCACGTCGGCCGGGGTGCCCTTGGGCGCCCACAGGCCGTACCAGGTGGTGACGGTGTAGTCCGGCAGGCCCAGTTCGGCGGCGCAAGGCACATCCGGGAAGGCCGGGTTGCGCTTGGTACCCGAAACCATCAGCGCCTTGATGCGCCCGCCCTTGATGTGGGCTGCCGATGATCCCAGGCCGTCAAACATCATGTCCACGCTGCCGGCCATCAGGTCTTGCAGGGCCGGGCCTGCGCCGCGGTAAGGAATGTGGGTGATGAAAGTCTTGCTCTGCTGCTTGAACAACTCACCTGCCAGATGGTGAGAGGTGCCGCCGCCAGCCGAGCCGTAGTTCATCTTGCCGGGGTTGGCTTTGACTTGCGCCAAAAATGCCTTGAAGTCACCGGGCACGTTTTTGGGGTTCACCACCAGCACCTGCGGCACGTTGGCCACCAGGGCCAGGGGCACAAAGTCTTTTTGGATATCGTAGTCCAGCTTGGGGTACATGCTGGGGGCAATGGCGTGGTGCACCGCGCCCATGAAGAGGGTGTAGCCGTCGGGCTGCGCCTTGGACGCGATGCTGGCACCCAGCGTGCCGCCGGCGCCGCCACGGTTGTCGATCACCAGCTGGGTACCGGTGAGCTTGGCAAACTGGGCCGCCATGGGGCGCGCAAACGCATCGGTGCCGCCACCGGCCGGGAACGGCACCACCAGGGTCACGGGCTTGGCCGGCCACTTGGCCTGGGCCAGGGCGGCAGCGGGCGCCAGCGCCCAGCTGGCCGCTGCTGCAGCGCCTGTGGCGAGAAGGCTGCGACGGCTGCTGCCGCCTGGGTGAGGGAATCGGGTCATGTTTGTCTCCTGTTTGTTATCGGATCGGCACACACTAAGAACACGCTCAAAAAAACAGCTCACTGATGGCCGGAGCCACCGGAATCTTGCCCTGGGACAGCAGCTCGCGATGCTTGTCCAAGCGCTTGAGGTCGTAGAGGTAATTGACCATCAGACCATACGATTGTTTCAGGCCTTTGGGCGACGGGTCGCTGGCCCAGTTGATCCGCTCCACGCGGGCGCCATTGCCCAGATGGAAGCGCGCCACCGCATCCAGCGGGCGGCCTTGCACCGTCTCTTGCCCCAAATACTGCGCGGCACAGCGCAACAGCATCAGGCGCACTGCGGACGCCGGCTTGAGCCCCAAGGGTGATTCGGCCGCCGCCAAAAAGTGGGCCGCGGTGACTGGCTCAAACCCGACTGCACGCCCCAGCTCCGCACGGCTCTTGGCATCCAGTCGTTCCAGCGCAGCCGCTGCGTTTTTGCCCAGCCAGGACCGAAAACCCGGAATGGGCGACAGCGTGGCAAAGGTCTTGAGTTTGGGGAATTCTTCTTTGAGTGTTTCCACCACCCGCTTGATCAGCGAGTCGCCAAAACTCACGCCACGCAGCCCCTCCTGGGTGTTGCTGATGGAGTAAAAAATGGCGGTGGTGGCAGCCCCGAGGTCTGCCGCATCGGCAGATTCATCCAGCAGTGGTGTGATGCTGTCCGCCAGCGCATCGACCAGCGCCACTTCCACAAAAATCAAGGGCTCATCCGGCAGGCGCGGGTGGAAGAAGCCATAGCAGCGACGGTCCGAATCCAGCCGGTTCTTCACATCGGCCCAGCTCTTGATGTCGTGCACCGCCTCATACTTGATGAGTTTTTCCACCAACGAGGCCGGTGAGTCCCAGCTAATGCGGCGTAGCTCCAGAAAACCCACGTCGAACCAGGTGGAGAACATGTACTCCATCTCCACGTCCAGCGCTTGCAGACGTTTGTCGGTCTTGAGCGCGGGCTGCATCTCGGCGCGCAGGTTGACGAGAAATCGGATGCCGGTCGCGTCGGCACTGAAACGCTGCAGCACACGCCGGCGCGGCGACACGGTGGCGCGACGGTAGTGCACCTCGGCAGCGGCCTCGTCGGGCGTGCCCAGTGCGGCAGCAAACTTCGCCTGGGCGGCCTTTACCTTGTCGGGGTCGGCCATAAACATCTCGCTCATCAGCAGCCACATGTCCTGGCGCCGGGCCGGTGTGGCACCGGCGTACCAGGCCATCAGCGCAGCCGCTCGGCGTCCGCCCTCCACTTCGCTCACACGGTCGTCAATCACGGCCTGAAGCTCTTGCAGCGTGCGGCGCAACATGCGCGGCGACAGCGCCTCACCAGTATGGCGCAAGGTGGCTTGCAGGCGGGCCCGAGTGCTGCGCTGGCCCACCGGGGGCTTGGTAGCCGCCGCTCCCGCGCCATTGCCCGCTACATTTTTAGGAGCATTTTGCGCAGTTTCTACGGGGGTTAGAGCCTCTTTTGACTTTGAACTTCTGGGCATAAGCCGCGCCACATTGCGGTTGATCCAAGAGTCCTGGTTCATGCGAGCAACCTGCTTTTCTGGGTGCGGGAGAGTTCGCGCAGCGCATCGCGCTGGCGCAGCAAATGGGTACGCATGGTGGCGTCGGCGGCTTCGCCATCGCGCGCCTTGATGGCGGCAAACACGGCCAGATGCTCGTTCAGGCTTTGCTCCAGGCGCCCCGGCGCATGCAACTGCTGCAAGCGCGCGAGCTTGAGGATTTTGCGCAAATCGGCAATCACCTGGGCCAGCCAGCGGTTGTTGGCCAAGGTGATGATGGCTTCGTGGATGGCGTAGTTGACCGCGTAGTAATCGGTAATGCGCTTGGCCGCGGCGTGCTGCTGCAGGCTGGTGTGCAGGGTTTCCAGCGCGGCAATGTCGGCATCGGTGGCATTGCGGGTAGCCTCCAGCGCACAGCGGCCTTCGAGCAAGGCGATCACGGGAAAGATCTCGTCCAGGTCCTGCTCGGTCACCTGGCTCACAAAACTTCCACGGCGTGGCTCGTGGCGTACCAGGCCTTCAGCCGCCAGCACCTTGAGCGCCTCGCGCAGCGGTGTGCGTGAGATGGCCAATTCAGCACACAAGGCCACCTCATCGATGAAACTGCCCGGTGCCAGCGCCCCGTCAAAAATCCGCGCACGCAGGCCATCGGCGACCTCGTCGTGCAGGGAGTTGTGGATCAGTCGCATCGCTGTAATTTTCCGTAATTACGGATAATTACAAACCTGCAGGCCGCGATGGTCAAGCCATTTCGGCCCAGTGTTTACCCTAGCAGACGCCTACGGTTTGGTGGTTTGGCGGCCGGCCCACAGCCAAAGGGCGATGCCGCCCACCATCATGGGCACGCACAGCCACTGGCCCATGCTCATGCCGGTTTGCTGCTGCAGCCACAGCAGGTGGGCATCGGGTTCACGGAAGAACTCCGCGACAAAGCGAAAGACACCGTAGCCGAACAAAAATGCCGCAGCCACTTGCCCCTGCTTGCGCGGCGTGCTGGCGTACCACCACAGCAACACAAAGAGGAGCAAGCCTTCCAAAAGAAACTGGTAGACCTGCGAAGGATGACGCGGCGCATCCCCCGCGCCACGGAACACCATGCCCCAAGGCAACGTGGGGTCAGCCAGGCGCCCCCACAGCTCACCATTCAGGAAATTGCCCACCCGTCCGGCCGCCAGCCCGGTGGGCACACAGGGCGCCACAAAATCAGCCACCTGCCAGAACGAGCGGCCGCGCGACCGTGCAAACCAGACCATGGACGCAATCACGCCCAGCATGCCGCCATGGAAACTCATGCCGCCCTGCCAGACAAACAACACTTCCAGCGGGTGGGTGGCGTAGTAACCCGGCTTGTAGAACAGACAGTAGCCAATGCGCCCGCCCAGGACCACGCCCAACACGCCCAAAAACAGGATGTCTTCGACATCCTTGAAGCTCCAGGCGGCCTGCCCCTGCAGCGCATTGAACGGCGCTTGGCGCAAGCGGCGACTGCCCAAAAACAGGAACAGCGCAAACGCGGCGAGGTAGGTCAAGCCGTACCAATGCACGGCCACGGGGCCGAGCTGGAGGGCAACAGGATCAATTTGGGGGTGAATCAGCATGGGCAGCATTGTGCCCCGGCCGAGGGACCGCGCAGGCCCCCGGCGGTCAATCTCAGTCGTCGAGCAGGGACAGGTCGCGCACTGCCCCCTTGTCGGCGGACATCACCAGCTTTGCGTAGGCCTTGAGGGCGGCCGAGACCTTGCGGGGACGCGGCTGGGCAGGCTTCCAGCCCAACTTGTCCTGTTCCACACGGCGCTTGGCCAGCTCTTCGTCGGACACCAGCACGTTGATGCTGCGGTTGGGAATGTCGATACGGATGCGGTCGCCATTGCGCACCAGGCCAATGGCGCCACCAGCTGCCGCTTCGGGCGATGCGTGGCCGATGGATAAGCCCGAGGTACCGCCCGAGAAGCGGCCATCGGTCAGCAGCGCACAGGCTTTGCCCAAGCCCTTGGACTTGATGTAGCTCGTGGGGTAGAGCATCTCTTGCATGCCGGGGCCGCCCTTGGGGCCTTCGTAGCGCACGATGACCACGTCACCGGCCACCACCTTGTCCGCCAAGATGTTCGCCACGGCCTCATCCTGCGACTCCACCACGTGGGCAGGGCCTTCAAAGACCAGCAGGCTGTCATCCACGCCTGCCGTCTTCACCACGCAGCCATTGAGCGCGATGTTGCCGACCAGCACGGCCAAGCCACCTTCTTTGCTGAAGGCATGGTCAAACGAGCGGATGCAGCCCTCAGCGCGGTCGGTGTCCAGGCTGGGCCAACGGGCCGCTTGGCTGAAAGCCACTTGCGTTGGAATGCCACCGGGGCCCGCCATGTAGAAGGTCTTGACCTCTTCGGACGGATTGCGCTTGATGTCCCAAGCGTCCAGCGCGTCCTTCATGGTCTTGCTGTGTACGGTGGGCACATCGGTGTGTAGGCGGCCCGCACGGTCCAGCTCGCCCAGAATGCCCATGATGCCGCCGGCGCGGTGCACGTCTTCGATGTGGTACTTGTTGGTGTTGGGCGCGACCTTGCACAACTGCGGCACGATCTTGGACATGCGGTCGATGTCGGCCATGGTGAAGTCGATTTCGGCCTCTTGGGCAATTGCCAGAATGTGCAGGATGGTGTTGGTGGAGCCGCCCATGGCGATGTCCAGCGCAATCGCGTTCTCGAACGCTTTGAAACCCATGGAGCGCGGCAGGATGCTGCTGTCGTCTTCTTCGTAGTAGCGCTTGCACAGCTCCACCGCCAGGCTGCCAGCGCGCTTGAACAGTTTTTCGCGGTCCGCATGCGTGGCCACCACCGTTCCATTGCCGGGCAGGGACAAGCCCAGTGCTTCGGTCAGGCAGTTCATGGAGTTGGCGGTGAACATGCCCGAACACGAACCACAGGTGGGGCAGGCAGAGCGCTCCACCTCAGCCACATCGGCGTCGCTGACCTTGTCGTCAGCTGCCATCACCATGGCGTCGATCAGGTCGAGCTTTTTGAATTCGATTTTTTGCGTGGTGGGGTTGAGCAGCTTTACTTTGCCGGCCTCCATGGGACCGCCGGATACGAACACCACCGGGATGTTCAGGCGCATCGCGGCCATCAGCATGCCGGGAGTGATCTTGTCGCAATTGGAGATGCAGACCATGGCATCCGCGCAGTGGGCGTTCACCATATATTCCACACTGTCGGCAATGATGTCGCGGCTGGGCAGCGAATAGAGCATGCCGTCATGCCCCATGGCAATCCCGTCATCCACGGCAATGGTGTTGAACTCCTTGGCCACACCGCCTGCCGCTTCAATCTCGCGCGCTACCAGTTGGCCCAAGTCTTTCAAGTGCACGTGGCCAGGCACGAACTGGGTGAAGCTATTGACCACGGCGATGATGGGCTTGCTGAAGTCAGCGTCCTTCATGCCGGTGGCACGCCACAAGGAGCGTGCGCCCGCCATATTGCGGCCGGCGGTGGAGGTCTTGGAACGGTAAGCTGGCATGGTGATTCTTGAAGATTCGGGGTTGGAGGGCTACAAAAGCAGCTGCAATTATGTCCCAGCGCCTCTTAGCGGCGCTTCTTGCTGCCCAGAGTGCCTATGGCCTTGCGGTTTTTGTCAATCCGCTCTTGCTTGCGTGCGTTTTCACGTTCCATGGCCTTGCGTTTGGTATAGCCCGAGCTGTCGGCCCAGGCCCACCAGGCTACCGCCAAACCAAACGGTGCGAGCACGGTCAACCAGGACCACGCAGCCACCGGCTCCACCTCCATGAACTTCAGCACCAGAAGTACCAAACCGATTCCCAAAAAATACATGACTGTCTCCTGCTGGATTGCGCCACCGCAAGCGTGGCGTCAACCTCTGTTACTACAATGGCGTTGAAGCACTGTAAACCAACCCACGAGGTCTCCATGAAAAAGTCCCTGATCACTTTGGCACTCGGCGCAAGCGCCATCCTGTCGGCTGCTCCCGCCTTTGCAGACTTGGCGCTGGCCACTTCCAAGAACTGCATGGCTTGCCATGCCGTAGACAAGAAACTGGTTGGCCCCGCCTACAAGGAAGTGGCTGCCAAGTACAAGGGCGACAAGACCGCCGTGGACAAGCTGGCCACCAAAATCATCAAGGGCGGTAGCGGTGTATGGGGTGCCGTTCCCATGCCTGCCAACGCCCAGGTCAACGAAGCAGATGCAAAAAAATTGGCTGCCTGGGTGCTGGCCACCAAGTAAGACCCGAGGAACAGCGGCACGCTTGCAAAAGCCGGCCGCCCAAATAAAAAGCCGCTACGCGCAAGTGCAGCGGCTTTTTATTTGTGGGGCGATTGACATCGCCCCACATGGCCAATCAGTACGCTTGGCCCAGTTGATCGAGAATCGCCGGATTCTCCAGGGTCGAGGTGTCTTGCGTGACCGCTTCGCCTTTGGCCAGCGAACGCAGCAGGCGGCGCATGATCTTTCCGGAACGGGTCTTGGGCAGGTTCTCGCCAAAGCGGATGTCTTTGGGCTTGGCAATCGGGCCAATTTCCTTGGCCACCCAGTCGCGCAGCTCTTTGGCAATGGCTTTGGCTTCGTCGCCCTTGGGCATAGGGCGCTTGAGCACCACAAATGCACAGATGGCTTCACCAGTCAGGTCATCAGGGCGGCCCACCACGGCGGCTTCGGCCACCAGGTCGGTCTTGGCCACCAGCGCAGACTCGATCTCCATCGTGCCCATGCGGTGGCCCGACACGTTTAGCACGTCGTCGATACGGCCCGTGATGCGGAAGTAGCCACGGTCGGCACTGCGCACCGCGCCGTCACCGGCCAGGTAGAGCTTGCCGCCCATCTCTTCGGGGAAATAAGCTTTCTTGAAACGCTCTGGGTCATTCCAGATGGTGCGGATCATCGACGGCCATGGGCGCTTGACGACCAAGATGCCGCCCGTGCCGTTGGCGATGTCGTTGCCCACCTCGTCGACGATGGCAGCCATGATGCCGGGCAGTGGCAGCGTGCAGCTACCGGGCACCAGCGGTGTGGCACCAGGCAGCGGCGTCATCATGTGGCCGCCGGTTTCGGTCTGCCAGAAGGTGTCGACGATGGGGCAGTTCTCGTGGCCCACGTTCTTGTAGTACCACATCCATGCTTCGGGGTTGATGGGCTCGCCCACCGAACCGAGGATGCGCAGACTGGACAGGTCGCTGCGATCGGGGTGCACGGCAGCGTCACCTTCGGCGGCCTTGATCAGCGAACGGATGGCGGTCGGCGCGGTGTAGAAAATGGTGCACTTGTGGCGCTCAATCATCTGCCAGAACCGGCCGGCATTGGGGAAGGTCGGCACGCCCTCAAAAATGATCTGCGTGGCGCCCGCTGCCAGCGGGCCATAGGCCACGTAGGTGTGGCCGGTGATCCAGCCGATGTCGGCGGTGCACCAGAACACGTCACTGGGCTTAAGGTCAAAGGTCCAGTCCATGGTGAGCTTGGCCCACAGCAGGTAGCCGCCGGTGGAGTGCTGCACGCCCTTGGGCTTGCCAGTGGAACCCGAGGTGTAGAGGATGAACAGCGGATGCTCGGCGCCAACCGGCACGGGCGCGCACTCGGTGCTCTTGCCGGCCAGGGCTTCGTCAAAGGTCTTGTCGCGGCCGGCCACCATGTTGCAGGCGGTCTTGGTGCGCTGGAAGACGTAAACAGTCTTGATGGACTCGCAGCCACCCATGCCCAAGCCTTCGTCCACGATGGCCTTGAGCGGAAGTTCTTTGCCGCCGCGCATCTGGTAGTTGGCGGTGATCACGGCCACGGCGCCAGCGTCAATGATGCGCTCTTGCAAGGCCTTGGCCGAGAAACCGCCAAACACCACGCTGTGGGTGGCGCCAATACGGGCGCAGGCCTGCATGGCGATCACGCCTTCGAGCGTCATGGGCATGTAGACCAGCACGCGGTCGCCCTTCTGGATGCCATCGGCCTTCAGCGCGTTAGCAAACTGGCTCACGCGGGCCAGCAGTTCCTTGTAGGTCGTTTTGGTAACAGTGCCGTCGTCAGATTCAAAAATGACTGCCACCTTGTTTTCGGTCGGCGTGCCCATGTGTTTGTCCAGGCAATTGGCCGAGGCGTTGAGCTCACCATCGTCAAACCACTTGTAGAACGGCGCATTGGACTCATCCAGCGTGCGGGTGAAGGGTTTGTTCCACACCACGTTCTCGCGGGCCAGGCGAGCCCAGAAGCCCTCAAAGTCCTTTTCGGCCTCGGCGCACAGGGCGTTGTAGCCCTCCATGCCAGAGATGCGGGCGCCCTTCACCATGCTTTCACTGGGGGGGAACACGCGGTTTTCAACCAGCAGGGACTCCATGGCCGATGTCGATGTACTCATATTTTTGTCTCCTCGGGTAATGCAAACTGCCCGGACTGTGGTGGCCCGCACTTACAAGCCACTGACTGGCGGCTAGCTTACAAACCCAAGCACAACCCGCCCCCGAGTCGCCAGTGTTGCAAATACAAGCCAAATCGGCACTTGGTTCCCATGGAATGTGCGCCAACAGCTACAAATTCAATAGCAAACAACAGCCTCCCAAACATCTAGCGTCCGCACACGCCCCAGCCTGCGAATGAGAGGCTCCGCTGCGCTCACCCTTGTAAGGCCCACGGAAGGCTGGGCGGGGTTGACCTGTCAAAATAGCGGCTGCAAGATTTTCAGCACCGACCTCAATCCCGCATGCCCCCGCCCAAGGGCATGCTTTCACTGCCCACCGCCATGACGACCTCCATCCGCCAAGCCGACCTGATCGAATCCATCTCTGCCGCGCTGCAGTACATCAGCTACTACCACCCGGCCGACTACATCGCCCACCTGGCCCGTGCCTACGAGCGCGAGCAAAGTGCTGCCGCCAAGGACGCGATTGCGCAGATCCTGACCAACAGCAAGATGAGCGCCACCGGCCACCGCCCGATCTGCCAGGACACCGGCATCGTCAACGTGTTCCTGAAGGTGGGCATGGATGTGCGCTGGGAAGGTTTCACCGGCAGCCTCGACGACGCCGTCAACGAAGGCGTGCGCCAAGGCTACAACCACCCCGACAACACCCTGCGCGCCAGTGTCGTGGCCGACCCAGAATTCCTGCGCAAGAACACCAAGGACAACACGCCCGCGGTCATCTTTACCGAGATCGTGCCCGGCAACACCGTCGAAGTGACCGTTGCCGCCAAGGGTGGTGGCTCCGAAAACAAGAGCAAGATGTACATGCTCAACCCCGGTGACAGCGTGGTCGACTGGGTCTTGAAGACGGTGCCTACCATGGGCGCGGGCTGGTGTCCGCCCGGTATGCTGGGCATCGGCATTGGCGGCACGGCCGAGAAGGCCGTGCTGATGGCCAAGGAAAGTCTGATGGACGACCTGGACATGTACGAGCTACAGGCCAAGCAGGCCAGCGGAGCCGAACTCGACAACGTCGAAAAACTGCGTCTGGAACTGTTCGAGAAGGTCAACGCGCTGGGCATTGGCGCGCAAGGCCTGGGCGGCCTGACCACGGTGCTGGACATCAAGATCAAGATGTATCCCACCCATGCCGCCAGTAAGCCGATTGCGATGATCCCCAACTGCGCCGCCACCCGCCATGCGCACTTTGTGATGGACGGAAGCGGCCCCGTGTACCTGGACCCGCCCAGCCTGGACCTGTGGCCCAACGTCAACTGGACCCCGGACACCAAGCTGAGCAAACGTGTGGACCTCAACACGCTGACCAAGGACGAAGTGGCGAGCTGGAAACCCGGCCAGACCCTGCTCTTGAACGGCAAGATGCTGACCGGCCGCGACGCTGCCCACAAACGCATCCAGCAAATGCTGGCCAAGGGCGAAAAGCTGCCCGTGGACTTCACCAACCGCGTGATCTACTACGTGGGCCCTGTGGACCCGATCAAGGGCGAGGCTGTGGGCCCCGCAGGCCCAACCACCGCCACGCGCATGGACGGCTTTACTGAGATGATGCTGGCCCAGACCGGCCTGATCTCCATGGTGGGCAAGGCCGAACGCGGCCCAGTGGCCATTGAAGCCATCAAGAAGCACAAAAGTGCGTACCTGATGGCCGTGGGCGGCGCGGCCTACCTCGTCAGCAAGGCGATCAAGGCTGCCAAGGTGGTCGGTTTTGAAGACCTGGGTATGGAAGCGATTTACGAGTTCGACGTGGTCGACATGCCCGTCACCGTGGCCGTGGATTCCGGCGGCACCAGCGCCCACATCACTGGCCCCGCCGAGTGGCAAAAGAAGATTGCCACGGGCGAATTCAAGAGCATTCCCGTCACCTCGCGCTAAGCCCTTGGTAGTCGCTACGGCAAAGCCCTCTGCCAGCCACCCCATCGGGGTGTTTGACAGCGGCGTGGGTGGCTTGAGCGTGCTGCGTGCGCTGCGCGCCGAGCTGCCACACGAGCAGTTTGTCTACGTGGCCGACAGCGGCAACGCGCCCTATGGCGAGCGGGATGATGACCACGTCACCGCCCGCTCCCACGCCATCACCGACTACTTGCTGGGCCACCACCAGATCAAGGCGCTGGTGGTAGCCTGCAACACCGCCACAGCGGCGGCCATCAAAACCCTGCGGGCGGCCTACCCGACCATCCCGCTGGTGGGCATTGAGCCAGCACTTAAACCTGCTGCGGCGGCCAGCCAGACCAAGACCGTGGGCGTCATGGCCACCCGCGGCACTATGCAGAGTGAAAAGTTCCAGGCCCTGCTCGCGTCACTGCACGGACAAGCCACCTTTGTACTGCAGCCTTGCGACGGCCTGGCGATTGCCATTGAGCACAATGACGCTATCAAAATAGAAGCGCTTTGCGCAGAGTACACGAGGGCTATGGGCCAATTTGGCTTGAATTCTGGCGCCGTGGACACACTGGTACTGGGCTGCACCCACTACCCCTTTGTGGAGCCTGTGCTGCGCCAGTCCATCGGCGAACATGTCACTCTGCTGGAGGGTGGCGCCCCTGTGGCACGCCAAACCCGGCGCTTGCTAGAGGCCGCAGGCTTGCTGGCGAGCCAAGAGTCCGCACCGACCGCGCCCACCCGCTTCTACACCACGGGCCAAGTCAACGATCTGCGCGATGCTGCCGCTCGCTGGTTGCAGCTGGACACCGAGGTCAGCGCCTTGGCGGTCTGAAGCAGGGAAATAAATGGCGGGCGAAGCCGGCAGCCAAATGGCCTGTCCGGAGGGGATCGAACCCCCGACCCACAGCTTAGAAGGCTGTTGCTCTATCCAACTGAGCTACGGACAGTGGCTTAAACACTTGATTGTTTGCTATCAATTTTGATTGTGCTTGCGGTGCGCTCCGCAATTTCAAAACCGCAATCTATCTAACTTCCGATTATATGGGCATGGTGATGGCCTGAGACTACTTTGATACTGTATGCTTAAACAGTGTTTTACGAAGTCCAATGCCTTTACTCGCTGGGCACCAAGATGCGCCGGCCTGGCCCGCCATTCAAGGGCGAACTGACCCTGCAGAAGTGGCGTGACGGAACCAACGCTGGCAATGTGCGGCTTCGCGCTGATCTGCTTGGCGCCAACCGTAAGCCAGCCACCTACTGCCTGGTGGATGCCGTCGTGGTCAAGATCACAGAGAGCGGGATGGTCGTGATGGGCACAGAAGTCGTGCCACGCAACGAGTCGTCAAAGGCCAACGTGGAGTACTACGTGCAGACATGGTGGTGCAGGCTGCTACCCGGAAAAATGGAGTTTTTGCCAGAGCCGCCCAGAGAGTTGCCAAAGTGGCGGCGGGCGTTTGAGCCCATGGCCTGACTACTTCGCCAGCCGGCGCACGATGTCAATACAGTGCTGCACGGCCGCCGCCTTGGCAGTTTTCCCCTGCTCTTTCAGCCTGAGCCGATAGGCGGTCAGCGCTTCTATTACCGGGGCGGCGTCGATCATTGGCCGTTCACTGCGCTTCGGGCACTATCGTAGGCAGCTTGGCATTGGGCGAGGTCAGCGAGTAGCTTGTCTGCTCTGGCAGATTCCCGGACAAGAAAGCCTGCATCCGGTCTGAAAAGCTGGGCACCTGTGCAGCCGGGGTTTGGTCCAGCGCCGGTATCCGCGGGCAGATTGGCACCGCTTGGACGATCGGGGCGCTCGCGCAGCCGCTCAAGAGCAGTAGCAAGATCAGCGTCAAGTTGTGCAATTTGTGCATTTTTAGCTCTCCGGGTGTTGTCGGCTTGGTCCTGCAGTTCGGTGCTTGTGCGGGTGTTCTTCTCCAGTAGGCGCAGGGTTTGCTGGGCGGTGTCCAGCTTTTCGGCCGTCCACTTCGCCTGCACTTCGTTCTGGCCCACCTTGTAGACCTTCCAGTGGGTGGCGGCCAGGATGACGGCCAGGGCGATGGCGGCCCAGATGCGCCAGTTCAGGAGGGCGGTCATTGGCCTCCCCCTTCCGGCGCCCAGAGTCCGCTGGAGGCATTCGCTTCCAGGCTACGCGGGGCCGCCGATCCAAGGATGAAGTCGGGCATATCGTCAATCCAAATCTGGACGGACAAGCCCAGGGCCTGCATAAACGGGCGCTTTGCCTTTCGGTCCGTGTAGTGGATCCGGTCCACCTGCGCGCCAATGTGCACCCGCTCTTCTGGCGCCCGCATGGTGCAAATGTGCACCTGGTGATGGCGTGCGCGGGCAGCGGCAATAAAGGCATCCCACAAGGCCGGATCTGCCGTGTAGGTGCCGTCGTAATCGATGGCGATGATCATGGCTAGTCCACCTCCAGCATGTCCACGGTCTGGCCGCGCAGCGCATGGGAGCAGTCGCCCAGGAACTGAGCCTGACCGTCATTCACCCAGGTGTGGCATCGGTAGGGACGGGGATTGATCTTTTCGCCAGCCATGAGGCGTGCGTGTTCTTTGTCGGTGATCCGCTCGGTTCCTTCGGTCAGCACTGATGGGCGCAGGGTTGGCTTGTCAGCGTCGCCATTCCATGTCCAGCAGCCAGTGCCGTCCCTAGTCCCACTAAGGAGCACGGGCAGAAAGAGCAAGCCAGCCGGGCCGGGGAAATTCAGCTTTACGTGGGTGGCCTCTGCCACCGGGCAAGGCGTGTAGGCCCCATCCAGAATCTTCACGGGTTTGGCTTTCATGGGTAAAACGCCCTCCGTCCAGACTTCGGCGCGCGGGTGGTCAGGTGGCACCAGGTGGGTGTGGCGTCTGGGTGCTCCATGTAGAGCCCATGGGCCTCCAGCCGATCAAGGTTTGCCAGGCACCACGGGGCCAGCTTGTGCAGTGGGTCGTACACATCCACCGCCTGCCCCTGCTTGTGGCTGGAGCCTGGTGCGCCTTGGGTGCAGTCTTGGGGGCGAAAGCCGCCCATGGTCTGGCCGCTCACGTAGCTGCCAGTGGCTGGGTTGGTGTGCAGCTTGATGCCATCGGCCACAGCTTCGGCCAGCAGCGCATTAACGGGCGGCAGCAGTGCCTCAGCATGCGCGCGGCGCTCGGCGTTCCAGTCTTTGCTGTGGCTGTGTGGGCCTACATAGTCGTTGAGGCTGATCATGTGGCTCTCCTAGTTGGGCGGTGTTGCGCCGGGGAATCTGCGCTGACCCCATTCCTCCAGCATCGTCATGGCCTTGGTGCCCATGTGGCCCACGATGCCGGTCAGAGCTGCCGTCAGGAGCGGCGCAGCTCCTGCCCATTCACATATCCAGAAGCACAACAGGCCGGCCAGTGCCGAGGTGGCCAGCTCGCCCACCAGGTGGTTAATGCTCCAGCTTGGCAACTCGCCCTTGCGCACCTTGGCGCCCCAACTCACCAGCCCGCCCAGCAGGGCAATGCCAAGGATCAAGCCGTATTGCTTGAGGCTGTAGTCCAGCGGGTTCTTGGTCCGGTTGACCTCTTGCGCCCACGTGGCAATGGGGGCCAGCAGGTGCAGGCAGAGCAGAAAAATTGTGATCAGTCTCATGATGTGACGGCCTCGATGTGTCGGCCCGTTGGGCTCTTGCGGTTGATGAATAGCGCCAGCTCCCGGTACAGCATGTAGTCCGGGTCAAAGCAGTTATCGGGGTGGGCCAAGCGCTCCAGCATGTGGCTTACCGTCACTTCGCCCTTGTGAGGTTTTCCGGCAATCTCTGCAAAGGTGGTGCGGGCCACGATCACATCAGCAATCCATGCTACGAAGGCGTGCACGATGTAGCGGCGCTGGCCACCCTCGGCATAGGCCAGGGCGCGGGGGAGTAGGTAGAGAAGGAGCCTGGTCATAGCTGGGCCTTCTTTGCTGAAACCTGAGCTGCAAGGTCTTTGACCTCTTTGTAGCCGGGGTTTGCTGCATAAAGTTGCGGCTCCGTAAGCCCCTGCGTGGCGCCTGCTGACACCATTGATGCCATGGCAACATCAAGCAACCATTCCTGACCGGGCAGAAGTTTTGCTGTCGCCAACAAATCGGCAATTTCTGCCCTTGTTATTTCTGCTTGGCTTTGGGCAATTGCAGGATTGCTTGCAAGCCACTCGGCCTCAGAAATTTCCGCCCATCCATCGGCTGGCTCGGCATCTTCGGACACTACATAGAACCCATCGCCAGAGTCTTTGAAATAGCGCATCTTTTACTTCCTGTTGGAGATGGTGAACATGAAACGGGAGCCGGTAGAGGTTCCGCCGCTTGTGCGTGCCCGAATCACAGTGCCGGCAGGCAGGTAGCCAGACCATGAAACGCAAGCAGCCACGTTTGCTGCAGGCGTATCACTCATCTGGAGAATTTCTGCGCGGGCCACAAGGGCAATAATCCCGGCGTGAGTAGATGGGTTCTCGTTGATCGTGAGTCCGAAGCCTTCCGATCCACCGGCTGAGTAGGTAAAACTAATGTCGTATTTGTCTGAAACGCCAATAGTGAATGTCGGACCAAGGGATGCGCTGTCGGCGTAGGTCACATCTCCAGTATTGGCTCGCACATTGGTGAATCGGGGGGAGCACACATTGGTGCTGCCGTTCCCGTTTTGGGTGTCCAGCCGAACCATGCTTTGCACTGTGTCAGCCAGGTTGAGGACGCCACCGGTCAGTGCGAGCTTTGCACCGACTGAAATTTCCTCCACGGCGCCAGTGCCTGCCGTACTTCGGCCCAGCATGCGAGCTGTGGCTTGGGTTAGGCCGCTGGTGGTGATGGGGCCTGCAGAAACGCCAGAAACCGGAGCGCCTGTAGACAACACCAGCACACTCACCCACGCATCATTCGCAGCATTGCGGACTTTTAGCCTGTCGGCGGTGGTGTCTGCCCACAATTGATAGGCGTATTTGGTTGCAGGCTCAGTGGCGCCGCTGCTGTTGGTGGCCAGTGCGGCAAGTGCTGCATTGATGTCCGCTCGCGTTGCCGCGAACCCCTGATTTTCAATAACCATGTCGTGTTGTGACATTGAGTACCTTTCTAAACGGGCTCTTTGATGTCAACCCGCAAGGTGCTGACATCAATGTTGTGGGATGCGTCACCGCTTACAAGATCCATGCGGAACTTGAGAGCGCGGGCCGTTACGTCTGCGACAAAGAACGGCGTCCATTCGCTCCATGTCGGTGAACCGGATGGGTTGTCATTTGTTGCTGCGTAGTACAAAGTTGCATCGCAGTCGTTGATAGCGATGCCGTCAAAGTCGCCGGTGTTTTCGTCAAACAGTCCAGCGCGGTAGTCGAAAAGTGACTCAGAGTCGTAGGACAGAACCGACAGATCAACCTCGACGCGGCGGGTGGCAACCGTCCCCAAATCGGTGTAGGTATCAAATTGATACGAACCTGTTGGGCTCACGCCACCAGAGCTATCAAACAAGCCCGCTGCAAGGTCAAACAATCCCGGCGCATCGTCAAACATGAGAGCGGTATCCAGGCGGAGAACTCCACCAACCACCGCAGTGTTTGTTTTTGTGCCGGTGAAGCCGGGGGCCTGTGTGCTGGTGGCCACCGTGTTGAATCCGGTAACCATGCCTTCGGTAGCAATGAAGCTGGAACTTGTCAGGCTGTAGATGCCGCTGCTGTCCTTGGCCTTCACCATGTACGTGCCAGTGATCAGGGGCAGCAGGCCAGTGACCGAATCCCCGGTGAACTCTTCCAGCACCACGCCGTCTTGCCAAGTTGCTCCGCTGACCATCGGGCTGTGGCGCACAACGATCCGGCCGCCCACGCGCACATCAAGATCGGCCACCAGAGCCCATACTGCGATGGCCACGCCGCCCACCTTCGTCACCACGAAGTTACCGACTTGCGCGGGCGCTGCTGTCTTGCCGTAAATCTCTTTTGTGGCGGTTACCGGAATAGAGCGCACGCCCAGGGTGCTGATGGCGGTCAGTGTGAATTCGTAGGTTCCGGCCTCCACCGGTTGGATGTCCAGCGATGTTGCGCTGGTCGATAGCGTGATCCAGTTTCCGCCCCGAATGCGGTACTGCAGTTCGTGGCGGGCCGCGTTGCCCTGCCAGGATGCGGTGATCCTGGCGCCTACTACGCTCGGGGTGATCAGATACAGGTCTTCGCTGATGATGAAACCAGCGGGGGCGCCCTGAGTGGTTGTCAGTGAACTGGTGGGCAGAGCCTCCAGCACGATCCCCTGCTCAATCTCCAGGTACTTGTTGGGCGAGTATTTGAGGGCCGCAACTTCGGCAATCATCCCGCCATCGGCTTCCGAAATGCTGATTGCACGCCAAGTCTCTGGCGCTAGGTTGGACGCCGCCAAGACCCACATGGCCATAGCCTGCGGTGCATCGCTGAAATCTGGTGAGACTGCCAACACAAAGGTTGTACCGGCGCCAGTCACCACCGCCCTACTCTCTACCGCCCCATTGGGCAGCACTGCCCACAGCGTGTAGGTGGCGGCACCGTCCAGCGTCACCGCGGCGTCAAGCGTCAACGTATCGGTTGTGGCGGCAAGCAGGCGGCCACCAAGGCGCACACCGGCCCGCACCGGGTCTGTGGTCTGGAAAATGTCACCGGGCGCCAAGTCCAGGCCATCCAGACCGGCGCGGAAGCTGATGGTTTCAGTCTCCATGCGCTCGGTGTACAGAATTCGCCGGCCGTAGCGGTGCGCCTGACCGCGCGATGTGCAGCCCAGGGCGACGACCTCCGTTTGCACGATGCCATACTGGGCGATGCCTTCCAAGTCCTCGACGTACTCAATCTTTTGACGGTAGCGGTCTGCCGGGTCGTTCCAGCTCACCAGAGCCACGGTGTGGCGCGTCTTTACGCTGCTGCCTGCGTAGTTGAAATACATGCCCTCAGCGCTGGGCACCACGTTGGCATGGGTGAAGAGCTTGACCGGATCGGATGGCGCGTCTTGCACCGGGATGATGGAGCCCGCGCCCCAGAAGGCCATGCCACAGAAGATCGCGGCCATGTCGTTGATGACCTTGAAGGCCTCCTGCTGGCTCTGCAGGTACAGGCTGCAAGTGAACCGCGGCTCCATGCCGCCGTAGCCATCGGGCACCAGTTCATCGCAGTGCTGGGCGATTTCGTACAGGGACCACTTGTCCACCTGGCCGGCATCAATGAAGGCACCCAGCCCATAGCGCGCATTCGTCACCAGGTCGTAGAAGCACCAGGCGGGGTTATCCGTCCAGGCCGTGGTGAAAGTGCCGTCCCAGGTGCCGGTGTAAGCGCGCGTCTCCGGGTTGTAGTTGCCGGGGATTCGTACCAGCAGGCCCTTGATTTCATACCCGCGGCTGGGGATGGCATTGAAGCGCTCCGAATCGACGGACATGGCCACCAGTGCCGAATTGGGGTAACGCAGCTTGGCGTCCACAATCTCGGTGTAGCTGTCCCAATACGTTGCGTTGTTAAGGGCGCTGGATGTGGAGTCGGCAGTCAAGCGGCGCACGCGCACATCCCAGGGGCCGGTGCCAGTCAGCTCGATACGGTAGGCGCGCTGGTAGCGGCTGGTGGTCTTGCCGCTGATCGTGTCGCTGATCTTCTCCACGTAGCCACCGCCAGCGGTCTGGACATCAATGGCAATGGAAACCGAAGTGCCGCCCAAGTCACCGTTGGCTGTGTTGGATTGGCTGAGCTGTGGCACCGATACGGTGACGCGCACAGCGTTTGCATTGGCGTTGCTGATGGAGCGCACCACGGGCGCGGCATTTTCCACGGGCACCGACACGGCTGTTTCGGCCTCTACAGATGCGAAGCCGGGGATGTAGTCTTGTGACTGCGTACCCACGCGGCTAGCCATGGTCACGCCGCTGAAATTGAAAGAGCCGTCAGGATTCTGGACCGGTGTGTCGTTCAGATAGACCGATTTCAGACCATTGACCAAGCCGACGATTTCACCCTCGGACACCAAGTCCACCACTCTGGCATATTGGCGCGAGCGCAGGCTGTCGGGTGACTCTACGGGCGTGCGACCACTGCCGCCGCCGTCTTTGCCGCCACCGCCACCAGCGCCTCGGATTTGGTGCTTGGCGGTCATATAGTCACCTCGATCCATGTCGGGATCGAATCCATAGACTCCACCGACAGGCCGGCAGAAATGACCTGCGAGCCAACGATCAACGGGCCGCCGTACAGAACGGGGATGGGATTGCCCTGGGCGGCGGTGTTGACGGCACCGTCAAAGGCGTAGGAAGGCTGGTTCTCCGGCCGGTCTGTGTTTTCCGGGGTGTTTGGTGCAAACAGCATTTGCGCAACGCCGCCGATCACCATGGCCGCACCGACATAGATCAACTGAGGCTGTGCAAAGACGAATCCGGCCACCACCAGGGCCGCGCCAAGAATCACCTGCCCAACGCCCTTGCCAGCGCCAGCGATCACCGGCACGATGCGGATGCTTTCGCGGTCAGAAACGGGGTGCGGCACTTCTTCAGCGGCCAGGGCCTGCTTTCCGCCCACCAGCACGCGATATGCCCCGCCATCCACCAGCGCCTTGCGGAACCCGCGCAGGGTGGCGCACATGGCGCGCACGGCCTCGGCTGGGCTGGCTACTTCATAGCGGTGCACGCGGCCATATTGGCGACCCAGGAAGCCATACAGAAGAATCGTCTTCATGCAAGGCTCCGGTGGCGCAGCGTGGCGACGGTTACCTTCTCATACCAGCCACCCCAAATATCTCGACTGGACAGCCGGCCCATTTGGTGGTGACCGATACGGCCATCGCCCAGGTACACCGCGCCATGGTTCGGTACGGGCGAGGCCACGCGCATCAGCAGCACATCATGGGCCCGCATGGGGCCAGTGACGCGCTCAAACCCGGCAGAGGCAAAGCCGTCGCGGTAAAGGTCTTGCCCCTTGAGCCACCATTCGTCGGGGCGCTCAAAGTCGGGCAGCTCAGTGCCCAGCTCTTGGCGGTAGTAGTCCCGAATGAAGGCGTAGCAGTCCAGCACTCCGTGGGAGAACTGGCGACCGTACAGCGGGGCCTTGTAGCCGCTCGGGGCAAATTGGTGCGTTGTGCCAACGGGCCAGTTCACGATCAGCCAAGGCAGTCCAGAGGCTTCGCAGCCAACTAGGTCAGCTTGGGAGGGCGCGGGCGGCAGGTTGGGGTGGGAGTGAACCACCATCAAGACTTCGCCCGCATCCTCTGCATCCGCCTGGTCTTGCGGGTGCATCACGAAATGCACGTTCTTTTCGGCCACGTTGCGCACGGGCATGTAGCGCTTGCGGCCCTTGCGCACCACCACCAAACCGCAGGATTCGCGGGGGTACTCCCGCTCGGCATGGGCGCGGATTTCTGCAAGGATTGGCGCTGATAGCTCGATCATTCACGCCATGCTAGGGAGGCGTGAAAGCTATATCACCGCACCAAACCGACCCCCGGAAATGAGCCGATCGGCAATGGCTCAAACTGCCCAAACCGCAATTTGCAACTGGCCAGCCGTTTCCCGCACTGGTCTAGCGCCGGGTTGCTGGTTGGCGCGTCTGTCTTGTCGGCCACGGGCCCGCCCGCATAGCCACACTCCGCGCTTCGATACATCCAGGTGCACACGTTCTGGATGCACTGCCGCCGCGGCAGCTTGACGCCCTGCACATCGAACGCGGCCGACAGCTCAAACTCCACATAGATGCCGTTCTCAGCGGCCTTGCGGTCTACAAACCAGACCTCATTGGGAAAACCCACGTTCGGATCTGCTTGCGGGTTCACGCCCCCAGGGAAGTTGACGGCATCCAGGTACTTCACGAAGGTGCGGCGGCGCGTGACCTTAGCCCCGCACAAGTCGCGCAGCTCGCGCGCCAGGGCGCCCACCAAGCCGCTCACGTTGGCAACCTTCATGGTGGGGCGCGGCATGGAGCCCTGCCCGCTTCGGGCAAAGCCACCGGCCTCCACGGGGAACCGGGTGTAGCTGTTGCCCTGCCACACCACATCATTGCCAAGCGCATTCACGCCGTTGTGCCAGCGGATGACAGAGCCGCCCAGAGCCGTTGCGTCCAGCTCAAACAGGTCAACGATGGCGCCGGGGGCCAGCTTTTGAACGTCTGACTCAATCACCAAACACCTCAATAAAGTTGGTGCTGATGGCCTGCACGTTGCTGTGGATCTTGTCGCGTCCCCACTCTGGGCAAATCCACTTCCCAGCCGCACCGGTTGGTGGCGTCCAGTCGAACGACTCCACGCCCGCCCGCGCGGTCAGGAATGCGTCAATGGCATCAATGTCAGCAGTGGCCCGGGTGAATGTCACCGACCACGCGCGCTTGATGGTGTTGATGCCGTCCCCAACGCGCTGGCTGTAGCCGTCGCCAAACTGCGCAGTTTTTACGCGCGGGGCCTTGCTCTGGCTGGAGCCGGGAGCGGGTGCCCATGTAAAGGTACTCATGCCAACAGCCCCCCGTTTCGTTTCTCTTGGATCAGCACCGCGCGCACTGCATTACCAATCATGGCGCCGAGCTGTTTGGACTGCGCGCCATCGCCCTCCACGCTGGATCCGCTAGCGTCTACGTTCACGACCACGCTGATACCGCCGCCTCCGATGCTGTCCGCCGCGGTGACGCTGCCGGACTTGGTGGGCAGCATGTACTGGTTGCCGTTGTTGGCGGTGAACATTTCAGGCGCGCCGGTTTCGTTGACCCGGTACATGCTGCCGCTGGAGACCGGTCCGCCGTACTGGCGCCCGCCGCCGTAGTTGGTGCCGCTGATGGTGGATACGATGCCAGCAGTCTGGGCGGCCACGGTAGCCATGGCCCCAAGGTTGGACGGGAATGGGAGCGAAGCGGCACTGGCAATACCCTGCTGAATCTTGATGATCGCGTCAGCCATGGCGAATGCCTTGGAAGCTGCAAATAGGGCCTTGTAAGTATCGTCCTGCTCACCTGCAAACGCCTTAGTTACGTCTGCAATGCCTCCGAATAGCTGACCGTATCCTTGTAGCTGGGCAACCATGCTGGCGTCTTGCACCGCCTTGATGTCTGCCGCTGCTTTGGCGTGGATAGCCGCCTTGGCGTCCTCGTAGAGCTGGGTATTGGCAAGGTCTTGGAGCCGGTAGGCCTCAATGACCGCGATTTTTTGCTCTTCTTCAAAGCGGATAGCGTCGATGGGGTTGGTCGCCGCAATCTCGCGCTTGGCAACGTCCTGGTTGCTCTTGCGCTGTTCGGCTGCGCGCTGGGCGGCAATATCGGCCCGCTCGCGCTCCTGGTTGATCTTCTCCTGCGTCTTGCGCATGAGCTCCACGCGATCTTCCTCTGCGGCCGTCTGGATCAGCTTGACGGCCTCGACATACTGGGCTTCGCTGATTTTCTTCTCGTCCAGATTCCGCTTGGCAATGCGCAGCTTTTCGGCCTCTGTCTCATTGATGATGCTGATTTCAGAGGCTTGGGCCTTGCGGAGGTCGGATAGGTATGCCAGCGCGTCAAACTTCGGACCAGCCGCCCCTTTCTTAGTTCCGCCACCAGCCGAGGCGGGAGCACTGAGCTGAGAAGGTGCTGCCATTGGATTGACAGAGCCCCGGCCACCACCCGCGCCCTGGTCCCAGGCTTCGCGCATCTGCTTGCCGAAGGTCTTGGCCCTGCTCAATGTGCGGGCGTCGGCTTCGTCCAGAGCCTTGCGGCGGGCTTCTGAATCGGCCACCATGGCTTCACCGATGGCCCGAGCTCCTGCAAAGTCACCACGCAGCACAGCAGCGACCTGCGCACCGATGCCGCCAATCTCCTTGCCGATGCCTTCAAAGACAAACGCGACGTTGCGGCCCAGCACGCTCAGGGTCTGCCACACCACATCGGCAGCGTCAACCAAGTAGGAGAGTGCATTCCGTGAAGAGTCCGCCCAGTCTTTCACTGCGCTGTTCCGGCCCAGGTTCCCGGCCTCGCTGTTGGCGGCGCCAAGCTGATCGGCCAGCTTCTCCATGACATCACCGAGGCCTTTTGTCACGCCAGTAAGCGCGGCACTCGACCCGGTGAGCTCGTCAAACTTCAAGGCAGCCAGAGCTGCGGCATCTTGGGCCACCACCATGGCGGATTCGATGGTTTGCGGGAACTTCTTAAAGTCCTCGTCAATCTGGGCTGCTGCTTTGGTCAGCGCGTTGGTCACAACGTCCGCAGTGAGCTTGCCCTGCTCGCCCAGCATCTTCAATGAGCCAACAGGAACACCGATGCCGTCCGCAAGCTGGCGCATCAGGTACGGGGCGTTTTCCAGCAATGACCGCAGTTCATCCCCCGCCAATTTTCCAGAGCCCAGCGCCTGGCCGAATTGCAGCATTGCCGATTTAGCCTCTACCGCACTCGCCCCCGAAACCTTGATGGCCTTGGCCAGGAGTTCCGTGAGCTGCAGCGTGTCTTGCTGGGTTCCGCCCATCTGCAAGATGGACTGATTCAGGCGGGCAAAAACCTCGATGTTCCCGGCCAAGCTGCTTTGCGTGGCGCGGCTGATCTTTACAAGGTCCGCAAATGCGGCAGAGCCGGATTCAATGCTTCCAGCTGCCACCTCGATACGGGCACCCAGCAAGCGGAACTCGTCGGCCAGTTTGGCAATTCTCACGGCAGCAAAGCCAGCAGCCAGCACTGCAACTGCCGCTGCCGTGGCAGTCAGCTTTGTGGACATTGCGTCCAGGCTGTTGGAAGTGTTCTTCAGCTCCCGGTCAACCTTGCGCTGTCCGTCGATCATTTCCCGCGTATCGAGGGTGACGGAATAATAGAGCTCGCCTACTTTTTCAGCCATTGCGGCGTCCCTCGATTGCTTTCAGTGAAGCCGCGTACTCTTCGCGCGTGGGCACATCACGCTTGCCGTCCGCCTTGCTGGGGAACTTCATTTCAAACATCATCTGAAATTCGGTCATGCTCAGGGCTTCGGCGTCTGCGCTGGAAAGGCCCAGATGCACGCGCGCCGCGGCGATGTACTCTGCGGCCTCAAACTTGTCGGAATACTTGCCGTCGCCCTTGTTGCTGGGCTTGGCCTTGCCAGCAATGCCGTGCTGCATCAGGTGGCGGGCAATGATGATTTGCTCGGACTCAGGCATGACGCCGGGGTGCGTGCCTTCTTGGTCAATCCAGCCGACCAGCGGCGTGGGGTCTTCCTGATCGCACAGGCTGGCCAGCACGTAGGCGGCATCCTTGGCCGCGCTAGGCCCGTGCAGGCCTGCGTACAGCTTGACGATTTCCTGCGGGGTTCCGAGCGCGGCTATGCGGCCCAGCGAGGGTGTGAACGAATATTCGACACCCTCGCTAGTTGTGGCCTTGGCAAAACCGCACTCGACCAGCATCAGAGGTCGAACAGTTGGGCCTTGAGGGTTGCGGCGCCAGTGATGTGCACCACGCCCGAGCAATAGGCGCTGATAGTGCTCAGCACCACGGCCCGAGACTCGCCAGCGGGCACGGCGATGGCCTTGCCTGCCGACACGTCCACGGAGCCAACGCCAGCCACATTTACAGTGGTGCCGGTGCTGCCGTCAATGGTGGCTGTCAAAGAGCCGCCCGTGGTGTTTGTCAGCACCAGAAGCTGTTTCTTCGTCGGGGTGAATGTGATCGTGTCGTCAGCCGACAGCGTTGTGATCGCTGCGGCGAATGGGCCAACTTGGCTTGCGTCAATGGATGTGATTGCTGCCATGATTTAACTCCTTAACCTGGTGTGAACGAAACGTTGCCGTTGCTGGCGGCGGAAATGCTCCATGTGGCGGCGTCGGCGTAGGGGCGCTCGTCGGACCACTCGGACACGATGAACGGGCCAACGTACACGCCGCCATCTGGGTCGGTCATCTTGATCCACGCCTTGGGCTGGTTTGCCGTGGCGCCGCCCGGGCTGATCACATGGGCCTTGAACTCGTTTTGGTTGTAGACCGCATCGTCATAGCTCACGCCGTCGCCCGTGAATTCCACGGCCTTGAACGTGACCAGCGAGGTCTTGGTGAAGCCGGGAGACTGGTCGGCAGTGGTGTCCACCGTGTCCCAACTTGTCTTCATGGACTTGCCGCGCATCATGCCCAGGCGCTTGAATGTCAGCGAGCCGATGGTGGCGCTTTCGTCTGCGATGGCGTACTCGACAAGAACGTCGCGCCCTGTAAATGCACTCATGATTTACTCCTTCAAATGGTGATTGCCGAGACGGCGATTTCAAAAACAGGCCGGCCGTCATCGGTGGCCCAAAACACCGGCTCGCCCGGTTGCAAGAAAACTAGCGACCCGCTGCTCGCGCGCATGGCTTCCACGATGGCGTCGGCAGCGGCTTGGGCGGTCTGTGCGGGCTCATTGAGAGCGCCGATCAGCATCAGAGAGAACTGGGGTCTGCGCACCAGCTCAGCGGGCGCACCGCCAGCGGGCCGGATCACGGCAAAGCGGTCTGTTTTGGCACTGTCAACCCAGCGGCCAAGCTGAATCTTCCAGCCGGTCAGTAGTGGGATAAGGAACTCGCGCAGGGCGTCGGATGCAGACATGCGCCCAATGCTAGGGAGGCCCCGATTACGTCTTGATCGCCCCGGTAATGACCGCAGTGATGTTCGGCTCTGCCCGCTCAAAGCCCTTGCGCAGGAATTCCTTGGTCGCGCTGGGGCGGCGGAAGTTCTGCGGGTTCTCCGGGTCGTGGACTGGCACCGCGTAGCTGGCCGTGTAGCCAACCGTCCCGACTATCCGCCCCCCCTGCTTGTCCACGTTGCGGAACTGAGAATTCAGCAGCGTGGAGGTGTCGATTGGAGTCAGTGCGCTGGCCTCGCTGGCACCCAGAATGAGCGCCTGGGTCATCCCGCGCGCAGCCTGGATCTGCACTTTTCCGGCGAACTTCGGCAGGTTGTTGGTGACGCGGGGTTTGGTGGCCACTAGGTCATTACCCTGTAATCGTCAGCCTTGCCCTCAAAGGTGTCTGCATCCCGCGCGATGGCCCGCACCTCAAAGGCCCCGGCAGCAATCGGTGAGGCTGTGGCGCTCACGCCAATCAGAATGTAGTCGCCCTGCTTGATGTCTGCGCACTCGGTATAGATGATCTGGCGAGTAGTGAACTCGATGCCCTTGGCGTCGGTCATGCGCTTGGATTCGGCGCTGTAGTCGCAGTCAATCACCACGGGCGGGCCGTAGGTCTTGATTTGAGTCCAGTCATCGAAGCCGGTCAGGCTCCAATAAGTGGCTTTGGAAGTGTTGGCCCAGCGTGCGAGTGAGGACATGGGGGCATGCTAGGGAGCTCTACTGCTTGCTGCAGATCGTCACGACACCCGGCGCATTGGCGGGGCCAAACTCTGCGCGGATGTCGCCACCCGTGGCCGGGGCCGTGGGGCGGATAACGTTGCAGATGGCGCCAACCTGGGCGCGGGCAACTTCCTTGGTGCCCAGCACACCATTGGCCAGGGCATAGGCCGGGCGCGTGGTGGCGGCGCCGTTGGCCTTGACCTTCCAGACTGCCACTGCATAGCCAGCAGACCAGCGGGACCAATTCGCCTTGATCAGGGCCGCGCGCTCGTTGCAGAGGTTTGCCTGGGCCACTGTTGGCGGTGCATCACATGTCCATTTCACACCCTTATCCCACTCGGCATCCAACGCAGCCTGGCGGTCCTCGGCATGCAGCACCTTGAGCAGCGCAGCGCCGAAGGCATTGACGTTGCAGTCGGCGTGCAAGCAGCTCAATCCGCCCGCGAAGGCCTGCGACTGTTTGGCGTTGGTACACATCAGTATCAGATGATTGCCCAAAGCACCAGACTCCCAGCGCGGTGCCAGGGGGTAGCCTGCCGCGTTGCGCATGGGGGCGCAGGCGGGGGCTGCGGCTTGCACGGCACCAGCATAGAGCGCTAGAAGAAGGGCTAGGGATCTCATAGCGCCTGAATCCCAGGAGTCATTAGGTTATGTAGGTCTGTGTACCCGGCCCCATTCAAGTGAACGATGTCACTCCACTTTGTCGAAGAATTGTTGAAGTAGGCGTTTCCGCCAACAGAATCTGCCCCCTCGGCCCCAATGCTCGCATCGAGATGCAAAGGGACATACGAATCGACGTTTGAGTGGTCGGCATCAAAAGCTGCGTTAAACGCATTGCGAGTCGTGTCAGGGTCGCCAGCATGTGAAAGACTGGTCCCCCAGCACAGCTTGGTATTTGGCACCGCCTTGACAGCTGCAATATAGGCATTACTTGCAGCTATCGTTGCCGCGGCACCGGAGCCTTTTTGGTTGTAATACTCGAACGCTGCAACCTTCATACCTTTGCCAGTCGCCGCCCCGATACCAGACCATTCAGGAAGTTTGGTTTGCATATTGGTTGCGGTGATTCCACCTACCGCAACGTTTGTCCATTGACCATAGGCAAGGCCCATAGCCTGTGCAGATTTGTAGGGGTAAGAACCCGCAACGCCACCCGAACCCACACCGAGTACCAGCGAATTTCCGTCATAAACAACAATATCGCTGACCGCCGCCCATGGCTTGACCTGACCGAAATGGTCAAATAGGTAGTCTGTGGCTTCAAACGCTTCAGCGGGGGTCAGCCGTGCGTTATAGACGATCACACGGAATACATCGAGTAACGCACGCTGACCACCTGCGCCCTGGGCAGCCAAGCCAAAGTTGGTCTGATTAGGAACTGGGGCCGGGTTGTTGTCACTTGTTACGCATGTTCCATTGAGGTAAACATGCTCAATACCAGTGCCTGTGCCCATCGCGTACGGCTTGGTGCTCGTGTGAACCATCACAAACATGTTCGCAGCGTTGACAGCAGGAGCAACGCGCGAAGTTACGTTGTTGGCATAGCGGCCGATAGCGCTCGACCCCTGGGCGCCATCAATCACCATGAAGTTACTGTTTCCGCCAGCATTGCTGCCAAACATGCAGCCTAGGGAGTTGGTGCCGCGAGACTTGGCAACGATGATCGTTGTGCAAACCTGACTAGTAAGGGCTGCATCAAGTGCAGTACCCGCACGGGCAGCTGACATGTATTGACCTGCAGCCCCCGAAAAACTTACGCAAGGCTTTCCGCCCAGCTGATTCGTGCGGTATGTGCCGGTGCCGGTGAACGTCAGAGCATTGACACTGGAGTCCGTCCAACTGGAAGCTGTTGCACCGTCTGCCAACGCCAGCGACTCTGGGTCGAGGTCAAAGACAATATTTGCGCTTTGTGGCAGCGATGGGCCAGCAGGGTCGCTTACACCCTCGCCCGAAAACACAGACCGAACCGCCCGCGACAGCGGCGACCGTAAAGAACTCTTCAAGCTGCTCATTGGTCAGCTTGTACGGTTGGGGTGCCGATGACTGAGACGAATTTGTAGACCGCTCCAGCTACTGGATTGCTTACGATTACGCCCTCGTTATGCAGCAATCCAACGCTGACGAAAGCAGCGCCCGCACTTTGCTTGCGCTGCAGTTGTGCGGCACCTCCAGAGGCCTGGGCAACAAACTCGCCAGCAGCGGGGGTGAACTCAGTGGCGAGGGCTGATGCGATGGTGGCCATGTTGTGCTTTCTTCTTGTCGGTCAGACGACCATGAATAGAGTGGCGGCTGATGGGTCTGGGCCGACCAACGCAGTGACCGTGCCCGCCGTGTCCAGCGCGGCCAGTGAGCGGCGAAGTGCGGAGAGTGCGCCGTCTTCATTCTTGAAGCTGCGGCTTGCCCCGCTTGCTGCGCCCTGGCTATTGATGCGGCGCGGATTGCCTGCGGCGGCGATGATCGCCACCGCGTAGGTTTGAATGAGAAGCTGATCGCTGGAGCTGTATCCGGCGTCGGCCATGGCAGTTTCAGCCGTGGCGACTGTCGCTACAGCAGCATCCACAATGAACCCCGGCACACTGACGCCAAGTGCCTGGTCTAGGTACTCTTGCGCCTGTGTGCTGGTGATCATTTGTGCTTCTTGCCCTTGCCTTGAATCTCGGCTTTTTCTTCTGCGGCTTGCGCTTCGGCTTGGGCCAAAGATTCGGAGGCTTGCGCTTCTTCGGTGACGGGTGCCTTCAAGTCGCTGGTGACAGCGATGGTCAGCGCCACATCATCACCAACAGGATGGCACTTGCCAGCAGCCCACGCGGGGATACTGTCAAGCTCCAGCACATCACCAACCACAGCCCCTTGGGGCCATGGTGCTTTGAGGTGGGTGATTTGGACGCGCATGATTAAGCAGCCGTCATGTGGACAATCTGGCTCTTGCCATCAAAGTCCGACTTGAACTGAGGTGCGGCCATGGCCAGCACACCAAACACATAGTCGTCTTCGGCGTTGGCGCGAGCCTTGGGGCGTGTCACCATGGGCATGGCTTGAAGGATGGTGCCCCACTCGCCCGTGCCGATGTTGGCAATGCCCAGGATCTCGTTGGCCGTGCACTTGCTGGCTGGCACGATTTCCGCGATCTGCTGGATTTCCTGCAGACGTTGCAAGATGGTCTTGGGGTAACCGGCCACGAACTCATTGATGCTGGCAGAGAGCCAATCGCCGTAGTTCAGGAACACGGTCACTTTCCCAAACGCGTTGTCAGCAATCAGCGCATCCAGCATGGACTTGAACGCAGTCAGCCACTGAGCGCCGGTAGATGTCGCCAAGGTCAGGCCGTGCGTGCCGGTGTTGCGCTGCGGGAAGTTGCGCAGGCCGTAGATGGTGTTGCCATTCACGGAGACGCTGGACAGGCCGTTCAAGACCACATCCTCCATCTTCTCAGCCACCTTGCGCTGATGGTTGGCAATGGTGCTGGTGTCCAGACTGCCGCCCTTGCGCATCACTTCCATCTGACGCCAGCCGAAACGGGCGTAAGAGTCGAACACGGGCACCGGAGTACCTGCGTACTTGACGTTGGCTTGGTCTGCGTTGCCTTCGCTGCGGCCGTCCATCGACACATGCACTTCGCCGCTGTCGCTGATCTGCGGGTAGAAGCTCACGATGTCGCCCACACCCACGGGGGTTTGGTCGGCAGAGGCCAGACGGTTGAACACGGCCAGCACATCGCGCTGAATGGCAGCGCCACGGCTGTCAATACGGCGCCATGCGTCCAGGGGGATGGGGGAGGCGTTGCCCACCAAGGATGCTTGCGCAGCGATGGCTGTTTGCGACTGGTTGAATTGAGCTCGTGCAGCGTTTACGGCCAGCTCTTGTTCGGGGGTGAAATGCAGCATGTGGCCTCCTTAAGCCTTGGTGTAGACGTTGGCGATTTCGACATCAGCCAGCGCACCGGCTGCATACGCGCCGGGGGTGCCTTTGAAGAAGCCGATCACTTGGTTGGTGGATGCAGCGGCAGCGGCGCGGCCAGCGGCGGCGACAACCAGCTCTTGGCCGTAGGCGTAGGTGGCTGCAGCCATGGCGACTTGGTAGGTCTGTCCAGGCTCAAGCACGAAGGCCACGCCAGTCTCGCCCGACACGTAAGGGGTCAGCAGCGGGTCGGTAGCGTTGAATGCGCCTTCGCTGTAGAAGTCACGATTGGCCAGCAGGCGCAGCATGGGGCCGTTGGCCGTGGCCTGAGCCAAGGCGGTAGCGCCTTCGGTCACAAACGTGCAAGGGAGCAACGCACCGGTTACGGTTTTGTTGTTGACGGTCTTGGGTTGGCGGTCATTGGGACCACGGTATGCGCGTGCCATTATTTGGCCTCCTTGTTCAGCGAGTTGAGCGAGTAGCCAGCGAACTCGTCGGCGGCTTTGCCAGCGTTGCCAGTGACCACCGGCGCGGCCTTGGCGGCGCTTGCCAGCTCTTTGCAACGAGCCAAGCCCATGGCCTTGAAGTCGTCAGCGGTCAGGCTGGTGTTGACGGCCAGCGAGGTTGCCAAGGCGGTCAGCTCGGCATCGGCTGCGGCGTTGGCGGCCAACTCCATGGCGGCCAACTTGGAATTGGCGGCGGTCAGCGCGTCGGTGTGCGGCTTGGCGATCAAGCTGTTGTAGGCGGTCAAGAGCTGGGCGTCGTCCAGTCCTGCCGATTGAATGCCTGCTGCATTAAGCGCGGCTAGGATTTTGTCTTTCACTGGATCGACCCTTTCATGGTTGGTAATCGGTTCATATTCAACTTTTCGCCGTACCTCTACGGCCTGCCCAAGCAATGCTACGGAGCCCTCAGAATCGACTGCGTAGTCCTGTTGGTAGAGCTTGTCGGCCTTGTAGTCGCACCAGACAAAATAGCGCTGGAACACCTCGCGCGGGTAGGCGTTCTCGGGCAGCAAGGCGCGCAGGCCTTCGCTGATTTGGTCAAAGGAGATTTCGTCGGAGTTGGTGAACATGGAGCGAATCCAGCCCAGCAAACCGGCGTTGCGCTTGTCCTCGGGCGCGTGGTTCACCTCTACGGTTTCCACTTCCTCGGGCTCGCCTGCGGAGTTCAGAAACATGCCAACGCCCTGCTCTGGCGTGCCCGCGCCGGACTCATTCAAGAGGATGGCAAGGTGGTCATAGCGCAGATTGGTTGCGATGGTCGAATACTTCTTGCCCAGGCTCTCGCCGTTGGCCTTGATTTCGTCCAGCATCAAACCGGTGGACACATGGATGGGTTCGGCGTTGGTGCCAGCAATGGCGGCGTCCAGGCGCTCGATCAGTTTGGCGCCGTCCGGGTGGGCCTTGGCCTGGGCCTCGTTCACCACCACATCAACCAGCGTGCGGCCTGCGGTGTGGCGGGCATTCTTGGCATACGAGCCAATCCACGCAGATGCCAGAGCCTCGCCGTTCAATGCGCTGATGTGCTGGCCTGCGGAGTTCTTGGGGTGGCCTGCCGGTGCGGGCTTTCCTTCCAAGCTGGCGATGCCTGCCGCGAGCTGGTCAGCCGGGTAGAGCCGACCATTCATAACGATGTCGTCAACCGCGCCACACACATCCTTGATCGTGTAGACCGACCCGGACTTGCTGACGTTCGCCGCGTTGACGGCGGAGAGGATGTGAACGCGTTTTGTCATATCGGCCATGCTAGGGAGGACAGAAAACGCCTAAACTCACCCGGTGCGCAAGACCCCCAAGCCCAAACTAAACCCCCAGACGCTGGCGATCCTGGGGCGCCACATCCAGCAGACCCAGCCGAATAAAGCGGCAGAAGAGATTTCGCGGGACTTTGAAGCGGCCATGAGGGCGGCGGGGCCGAAGCCTGCTACCAAGAAAAAGCCTACTTAGCGTAATTCTTCTTCCACGCTGACAGCTCATTGCTCAGAGTGGATTGCAATTTCTTGGTGAGGATGGGCTTGCCATCGGCGTCTAGCAGAGCCTCGGTCTGGGAGCAGTGACAGTTTGACGCAACTATTCCGCTCCCTAGCATGAGTCCACTCAACTCCTGCAGGTCGAATACATGCCCGTCATACTCACTCCGGACAACATCAACAACCTCATCGAAAGAAGCAAGGCCGGTGAATGCTTCAAGGACATTGCGCACAGCCTCGGCATCAGTGATCGAACTCTGATGGAGGCCTTCCACAAGGCCGGGTTCCGCTGGAATGAATGGGCTCGGTCCCGTCATGCCTTGCGCGCCGC
Source organism: Rhodoferax sp. TH121 (assembly GCF_002251855.1). Taxonomy (GTDB): domain Bacteria; phylum Pseudomonadota; class Gammaproteobacteria; order Burkholderiales; family Burkholderiaceae_C; genus Allorhodoferax. Next base: position 474,245 of record NZ_NOXW01000020.1, on the reverse strand, counting down.
TGAATTTCACGCCGCTCACATGGCGGGAGAATCCATTCTCTCTATGAGCAAACGTCTTGGAATTACTCGCGAAGCCATCACCCGCGCCATCCATGACGCCGGGTTGTCCACCAGAAATATGAGTGAGGCCCAGCGCACCAAGTCCATCCACATCTCCCCCGATGAGAGGCGTAGAAACGTTGCAGCCGCGAACGCCGCCGCTCGAAACCGCGATGTGTCGATTGGAGAGAGGCTCAAGCGCTCTGCGAGCCGCAGCAGACGAGTCGGGATGTACGAAAGAGAGGTCATCGAGGAGCTGCGCCAGCGCGGGATTCATTGCGACGGGCAGCACCCGTTCGGCGTCTACAACCTCGATGTCTGGCTGCATGAAAGCCGCGTCGCCGTGGAAATCTACTCCGCACACCCTGGCAAGCCGCTGATGTCCAGAATCCACAAGCGCACTGAACACATCCTCGATTCTGGAGCTAACCAACTCACCATTCAGGTTAACCACCCCCGTCGGGTCTTCCTGTTGGCCGAGGTATGCAATCAGATTGTCGCCTTTGCTGACTTCTGCAGCCGCAACCAATCCCCGACTGGTCATCACGGGATGGTTCGCGGTAACGGCCAACTCGCGACCACTAGCAGTCACCAGACGCACGGCAGGCCCCTTGTATCGAGATTTGGCGCCAGCAACGAATCGACCAGCCACGCGAGTGCCGGGTAGATAGCAGTTGTAGCGGTTCCCGTTCACCGAATAGAACGCCCTCACCTCTTCGGTAGTCAGCACCTTCCCATTCTTGGAGGCGTGCCAGGCCCTTGTCGTCGGCAGCAGCGCCGAAGTCCACAGCATCCCGATCTTGATGCCCAGCGTCTCGCTGGTGTACTCCGATTCGGCCCAGCGCGCTTGCCGCAACGTGTCTGTGATGTCGGTCTGGGCATATTGCGCCGCCTTGCTGCGACTCACCTCCAGCCGCTCCATGATTTCAGTGCGCACCGCCTTGGGGTTCTTTCCGTCCACCACGGCCCGCCCGATGATCTGGGCCAGCTCTGCCTTTTGGCTTGCGGCCAAGCCCGTCCAATGCTCGTAGGACTTGATCTGAGCCATGCCCAGCCGGGTCTGGTAGGGCTGGCTGTAAATCACCGTTTCAATGGAGCGCGCCGCGGCATAGGTGGCCGACAGGTTGGTCAGGTTCGCCACGCTTTGGGCCGTACCCAGGTGGCTTGCTTCACTCGCATACTGATTCCACCAAAATGAATATGCAGGGTCGCGGCCCGATGCTATCCATCGCTCGACTGCCGCCTGCAGCTCTGCGGACAAGACCGCCATTTGCTCGGGAGTCATCCCATACAGGACGCGATCAGCCGCATCATTCAGCGCAAATACAGGTATGCGGTCGAAGATTTCGAGAACTTCACGCGATAGCCCTGCATACCGCTTTTTAATCTCGGCGTTGGCCCTGCGAAGAATCCCGGCTGTACCAGTTCTATCCTTGACGTTACCGGGGATTATTGGGTTTGATGACGACTGTTTGACCATCAGATGGTGCATCCTTCGTGCAGCTCACGCTTAGCCCTGATGTACACCTCATGCGCCGCTTCTTTGGTGCCGTGGTACTTGAGCGATGTGACTTTGCCGCCGACCTTAATCCGTGCGTGCCATAGCCCGCTGGACTTATGGAGGTAGACGCCGAGCAAGCCACAGGAGTTATTGCTCTTCGCCTGCCTCAGGTTCTCGGCGTTGACGGTGCGCGTGGCATCGCGGAGGTTCGTGATTCGGTTGTCTGTTTTGATGCCGTTACGGTGGTCGATCTCGTTGGCCGGCCAGCTCCCATGAACATACAGCCATGCGAGGCGGTGCGCGCGATAGTGCCGCCCCACTACGCAGATACCCCAATGACCATCTTTTTCAAGATAGCCCGCGACGCTGCCAGCGGGAGCCTTCTGACCCTTGCGAGCCTTCGCCCAGGTAAACACCCCGGTCTCTGGGTCGTAGTGGAGTAGTTCGCGCAGACGTTCTGCGGTGAGTTCAGTTTTCAAGGCAAGCCCCTTGCACAGCACAACGAAGGCGGCAGGCTTGCTTAAGGCTTTTCGGGGTGCATCCCTATCCGCACAACTAATGCTAGGGAGGGCCGTTTGTGTCTTGACCCTTGGCCGGGTCGCCTTCGGTTGGCATGCCATCGTCAACCCTAGTCTCAAACCCAGCCACCCCGCGCAGCTCATTGGCGTCGAACAGTGGCTCCGACAGCCCAGACTGAAACGCCTTCTGCATGGCGGCGGTCAGCTTGTCCAGCAATCCGTATTTGGCATCGTCGCCCGGGGCGTCCAGTGGAGGCCATTCGATTTCAAACTCACCCGGCTCAATGATCCCGGCCGCCTGCATGCGCGTCACAAACTCTTCCAGCATGGGCGTGAGTTCGTTTTCTTGGCGACTCACGCAGCGGGCGATCATGTCCGCTTTGTCCTCGTCGCTTGCCAGCCGCCCGGTCTGCTGTCCAAAAAGGATGGTGAACGGAATGCGCACCGAAGCCGCAAAAAGGTTGGCCGCCACCTCAAACGCTGGGCCGGGGTCGCTGGTGGCGGTCTTCAAAACGTCTGCCTCGCCGCCCTGCAAAACAATGGAGCTGTCCTGGTTTCGGTTCAGGGAGCGGGTTTGCTCTTCGTGCACCTCGCGCACGGTCTTTGTTTGGCCGTCTGGGGTCGTGGTGAGGGCCTGCACGCTGGCATTGGCGTCGTACTTGAAAACGATGGTCCGGGCGCTGTTCTTGAGGTAGCTCTCGGCACTGCCCCCGCTGATCTTCTCGATGTCCACCAGCGAATTGAAACCTGCTTTCAGCAGCGGCACGCCCTCAAACATGTTGCCAACGCTACCCTCGGCCAGGATCTGCACGCGGCTTGGGTGAACGTCCTCCCACTTGTCGGGCTGGGCCTGGGTGTCGGTTGCGCTCTGCAGGCGTGTCCGGTACTGGAACATGGCAGGCTTGCCGAAGTTGTCCGGGTCGTTGGGGTCGCTGTGCCACTTCGTGACCTTGAGCTGATCCTCAAACACCGGGATCAGGTCAACCAGCTTGCTGGCCTTGTCCATCTGCTCGCTCAATGTCTTGTCGTCGGCTACCCGGTAGATCAGTCCAGCATACCGGCCCACCATGTTGCGGCGGTCAAAGTCGCGCAGCTTGGCCCATGCGCGCACCGATTTCAGCAGCTTGGATAGCTTGGTTTCCCAGGGCGTGGGCTTGTCCGCGTCGGGCTGCTTGATGCGAGGTAAGTCCTGCCAGCACTTGTCCAAGATGCGGTGCACTGCCCCCTGTGCTGGGCCTCCGCGCTCGTAGGCCGTTAGCAACTGCTGGAATGTGACCTCCACGGGGTATCCGTACTGGTTCCAGGCGGTGGGCCGCTTGGCATCCAGAGCGCCAGCCCATCCGGCGAGTTCTTCGCGCGCGCGGGAAATGTCGGAGGTGTTGACTACGATGTTCATGTGTCCATGCTAGGGAGCGGCTAGGCGAAGATGCCAGCCGCTTCCCCGCCCTCTGGGGCGTAGGCCATCACAATCGCGTCCGCAAGGTTTGGCGATGCGACTTCACGCTTGGCCAGGTCTTTCTTGCTCTCCACCTTCACCCGACCATTGGCGTCATAGTCGCGTTTTGGCGTGCTCAGTTCATCAATGAGCTGATTCAGGTGTGGCAGATCGCTGGACAAGCTGATCATGTCTTGTACCGGGTATTTCTCGCCATTACGCACGGCGTTGTAGGTATTGCGGAAACGGTCAGCCAGCAGCCACCATGCTTGCGCCTTGATGTTGCTGAACATGTCCTTGTTCTTGGTGCCCTTGCCCTGGGCGTCTGGCTTGTAGATGGATTCCGGCCGCCACACCGACGCCCCGGCGTTGAACTTGGCATATCGAACAGGTAGCGAGCCTGTCAGGGCCTGGTTGATCTCTCCGAACTTGGCCCCGGCGCTGGCGCCCACGCCAATAGAGTCGTAGGTGATATCCGATCCCACCGCGCGGGCGGCGTGGTAGACCCGCGTGCACGACTTGAGCAATTCATCCTCTGCCGCTTTCCACATGTCGGCACCCAGAGCCACCGAGCCGTGGGCGTACACGGTAGCGCACTTGTCCTGCCCGCTGTCGGCAATGTCGAAGCCGGTGCGCTTGCGCCCCTCTGCCGTGAATCCCAGGGCCTTGTGGGCGTCAATAGCAGCCAAAAGCCATGAGCGCTTGATGATGACCCCATCGTCATCCTGCATGGGCTCGCCGCCGTATATGTGGGCGAACTCGTCCGGGTCTTCTTTCTTGGCGGCTTCAATGATCTTGAGCATGGTGCCGCTCAAGAAAGGGTTTTCGTCGTAGTTGATCCTGCGCACTATGGTGTCGGGCGGCGGGTTCAGAACGAACCGCTTGTATGCAAAGTCTGTGGCCAGCTTCGGATTGAAGATGATCCACACCTGAGAATGATCCTTTCGGATTGTGGGCTCCAGCACCTTCCACTGCTCTTCTGTCAGGTTGTGGGCTTCCTCGATCCAGAGCACATCCACGGACTCCAGCGACTTGATTTCATCAATCGAGCGCCAGAGCCCATAGAACATGAACTCGGTGTCCGTTCCGGTGTTGTAGATTTTGTCCCGCTGGATGTCGAACCTATGGCCCAGCCCGAACCGCTCAATCTGGATTTTCAGCAGGGCATACACCGATTCACTGATTCGGTTCTGAAACTGCCGTACGCACAGAATGCGCAGCTTGTAGTTGTCGGCTAGGAAGGTGGCGAAGCCAGCCGCGTCCCAGCTCTTGGACGATGCCCGCCCACCGTAAAGCACCCGGTTTCGGGCCGGGGCCTTCCAGAAGTCGCGCAGGCAGGGGTTGAGGGTGGTTTTAAGCTGGCTCGCCATAGAAGTGGCCTAGGCCAGCCGGGACAGACTTCTTACCCGCCTGTTCCTCCGCCTCTTTCATCCGGTCTTTGTTGGCGCTCAGCAGGTTGATGGCGATGTTGCTGCTTTCGTTCGCCAGCTTGGTCAGGGCAGCAACCCCGCGCATGGCCTCCATGCTTTCGGCGCTCAGCACCTTGGCATCGTCAATCTTGCTCACCTCGACATTGGCCAGAGCGGATAGCCGGTGGGATGTGGCGGCCCCCAGGGCGGCGGCAGAGGCCAGGCTCTCGCTGATGCTCTGCAGCTTCTCAGCCAGCGATATGGCGGCGGGGCGCTGGGTGGGAGGCAAAGCAGCCAGGGCGGTGTTGGCTTCGGCTATCTTGCGGGCGGTTTCTTGCACTTGCGTAGATTGCGTAGATACGCGCGTAGTTACGCCAAACCTTTGCCGGATAGCCCCCTCGGTCACACCGAATTCCCGGCCTAGTGCGCGGGCAGTCTCCCCATGTAGCAATCTACGCTCTACCTCTGCCCACTGCGCATCGGTCAGCTTCGATGGTCGCCCCATTCCAATCCCTTCGGTTGTTGAACAAACTAAGCGCCCTTCCGGAATTTCACGCATCGCTGCGCAGGGCCTACCGTTTCGCGCTGAGTGGTGGGTGCGCTTACCTGGAACTTGGCACCATTTCCCCGTGGTGCCCTTCGCCACTCTCAAAGATGACCGGGACTCAGCTACCCCTCGCCTACACCTATCAACTTCTTGAACTTGTCGCTCTTGGTCTTGAACGATGCCACCGGCTTGGGTGGCTTCTGCCTTGCGCGGCGGGCTCGTTCCCGCTCTGCCCATTCCTCGGTCTCCTGCGGGAGGATGGTCGAGTGGCGCAATACCCCGCGGTCCCATGTCACCTTGCGGTGCACCTGCTGCTCCCGCGTTGCGAATGCTTTCTGCTTGAAGATGGCCGGGTTGCTGGCCAGCGCAAAGATGCTGGACACACCGCACACCTTGAGCGCGGGCGCTTCCAAGGCCGACACCATGACCCGCACCGGGTAATCGCCCTCTTCCGGGATTTCGTCCGGGTCGCGCAGGTCAATCTCAAGCTGGACAAAGCCCAGGCTGCACCCGCCACCCATGCGGCGCTTACGGGCGCACCGCGTCTTTTTCCGCACAGCGGGCACAGGTAGCCAGGGGAACAGATCGAACTGCTCAGGGGCGTACTGCGGTGATGCTGTGGCGTACAAATCGCGGCCTTTTTTCAATTCATGCATTACATGCATGCCATGCTAGGGAGAGAGGAATTGAGCCTATCCAGAGCCGGTACTTCCATGCCCTTGGGCCACATCCCGCGCGCCAGCAGCGTGGCTACCGTCCAGCGGTGGGCGGCTTCTTCATAGGCCTGCATGTCAGCGCGCGGCACCAGCTCGTACTGGTCGAATTGCCGGTGGTGGTCGTTTCCGCTTACGCAGCACATTGGGAAGCACAGGCTGTCGCAGGCCTTCACGCCCTTGGTCTTGCCGGTGTTGGGGTGTGCGGCCTGGCTGTGGCCGTGCAGGCGGCAGTGGTAGCACTCCAAGCTGGCGACGGCCGCACGGTAGGCGCGGCTCCGCAGGGGCTTGGGTGCCTTCGGGCAGGGAGTGGTGCCCAAACCGCCGATTTTTGCCATTACGGCCGTACTTCTCACTATCTTTTTGATAGCTGCCTGCGCACATTCAGCGCCGTGGTGGGCCGAATTTGGCTCCAAAACCAGAGCACGCGCAGGGGTGGTGCCCGACTTGCGAGCCCAGCCAGTGCGGCGCATCGGTTTACGCCTCAACATTTCAATACCGCCCCACCAGCATCATCCGGTGCATCAAGTGCGCGGCATGCTGGGCCGTGAAGCGGTTGGTCGTCCTGGTGCCACCGGGCAGCACATAGCCCTCGGGGTGCCGGCCGCAGGCTCTGGCCCATATCACGCGGGCGTTGCCCACGGTGATGTTGCGGGGGTCGTTGAATGCTGGGGCTTGGGGGTTGTCGTCTTGGGTCATGGTGTGGCTTTCATTCGTTGAATTGCTTTAGGACTGACTCGATCATTTCTGTGCGCTCGGTGGGGCCCAGGTGCCGCCAGAGCGCTTTGCCGGCATGCTCAGAGCGCAGGAAACTCACCATTTCGTCGTGCACCTGGCGCATTTCGTCGTCTTCCAGCTTGTCGAAGGCGATGGACTTCGGCACCGGGATAACCGCACCGCGCGGCCCTGCGATCCAGTCACAGAAGCCGCTGCCGACCTTCATCCAGTTGCGGAACTGCTCGAAGCTCTCGAACTTCTCTTGGGCCTCGAATACCGCTGTTTCGATGGCCATGTGGCGGCGGTGGAAGGGGCCGCTTCGGGCCTTGTGGGTTTTGATGGAGACCATTTCGCCGGGCTCCAGCTGCATCAGCCCATTGATGAACCGGCGCCACTGCTTTTTGCCGCGGTCGCCCAGGCCGTCCACGATGCCGAACATGACTTCCCGCGCGGCGGCACGCTTGTCCTCCGAAATCTCTGTGGGGTTCTGGCGTACGAGGGTGATGTCGGTCATGCTGGGTTGTCCTCCAGCAGCTGCTTGCCGCCCGCGGTCAGCTCAATCTCAGTCCATGGGAATGCGCCGCCCGTGGTCTTGAGCAATAGCCCATAGTTGCGCTTGGTTCCATCGGCCGCAACCAGCGTGCACCCCTTGTGCAGAATCTTGTCCATCATGGTGGCGATGGTCTGGTTGGCCGTTGCCTCAAACACGCTGAAACGCCCGCACTGCGCGAGGATGCGCAGTACCTTCACCACGTCCCGCTGGTCTTTGCGCTTCATGTCGTCCAGCCCGGAGCTGAAACTGCACACGATGACGCGGGTCACAGCACAACCTCCAACTCCAGCCGCATCTGCCCCGGCAGCACGGGCACAGCGTGCGAGTCCACGCCGCGGCGCTTTGGTTCGATCAGGCCCATGCGCTTCGCACAGGTTGGGCCTACTGGCTTCCCCATGGAGAAAGCGGCGGGCTTGGCTAGGCGGCGGTGGCAGGATGCGCAGATCATTGGCCAGGCCCCGCAGTAATCCGCACCTTCACCATCCCGCCCACCTGGTCCGCTCTGGACAGGCGGAAAACAAAGCGGCGGTCATTCACGCCCAAGGCGTCGGCAATTCCATCCAGCCCGTTCTTGACGCTGGACAGCATGTTGTCGAGGTCGCGCGCGCGGCGGTCTGGCGGGATGAATTCGATGTCCAGCGTGACGGCGCCAGACTCAGGCAGGGCCATCTGGTTCAGCTTGGCCTCGATGCACAGCACAAAGCAGGCCATGCGGTAGGACTTGGCTTGCTTGGACTTCGCCATCCAGTGCAGGCGGGCGTTGGGGCTCAGGCCTTTGGGGGGCCATGGCAGGATTACCTCAACCATGGAAGCCCTCCCGCAGCAGCTGCCGCACCTCAGACTCGCTCAGCGGCGTTTCGTCAATTCCTGGGCAACGGACGCCATGGTCTTTTCCAGGCCAGGAACCTGTTTTTGCAGCTCCGCAACGATCCCAGCCCATAGACCGGAACTGTCGGACTCCAGCTCCAGAGCCCTCCAGCAGGCGTGTGCTTTCCATGCGGGCAGCTTGGCTAGTTCGGCCAGGTGCGTGAGTTGGTTGGTGAAGTGGTCCATGCATTACGCGGCCTCCTTGATGTGCTTGTTTCCATCGCTCACAGCCTCAGCAAGGCAGATGGATTGATGCACGCGGTGATCAATGCCGGCAGGGTCGCGGACCAGCTCGAAATAGAACAATCCCAACCCCTTGCCCGGTGCGCGCTGCAGTTGCTTTGTGCAAACCCAGCAGAACGAAGGAGCTCCAGATCCTTTGCGCGCTTTGCTCATGCGGCCCCCAGAGCGTTCCCGGCCATCTGCAGCACAGTCGGGCTCACTTTTGCCCCAGACTTCGCCCGGGCAATGATTCGGTGTGCCCAGGCTTTGTGATCGACCTTGGGCAGCGCTGTCGCCTTCAAGCCACCCAGCACCTTTGCAGCAATCTCTGGGTTCACCACTGGGGCGGCCAGCATTGGCACCACCTTGGCGGGCGCTTGTCGGCACAGGCTGCGGAACTGGCGCGAGTTGGGTACGGTGTCGGGCAGGTTTTTCAGCGCCCAGACAATCGCGCGCTTGGCGTCATCGTTGTGCATGAAGTCGGCAAGGGCATCGCCCCACATGGTCTTCACATCGCTGATGGGTGCCTGACCGAGGGAACGATCCCATGCGGCCCCGTAGGTGGCGCCCATGACCTGAAAAACGTGGTCTACGGCTGCGGCTGAGTTCATGCGGCCTCCTTGCGTGTTCGGATAGCTGCGGCGCATTCTTCTTGCTGCCACATGGAATCCGTCATTGCTTTTCTGTTCAGCTCCGCAAGTTCATCGCAGACCTTTGCAGCGTCTTCAAGCGCGGCATTGCGCACCTGCTTGATCAGGCTTTCGTAGTTCTTTGGACCCAAAGAAAACCTTGCCAACTCAATCACGTTCATTGCGCAATCTCCAGAGGTTTAGGGGTTGTGTCGATCACTTGGCCCATCGTTTCGCGGAATTCGGCTTGCTGGGCCTTGATGCGGTCAGGGTGGACGCGGTTGGTCTGCTCTTCCCAGCGCGCCCAGCCCTCTTCACGGTTGATCTGCTGGAAGGTCTTTTGCTGTGGCTGCTTGGCAGGCTTTGCGGCTGCGCTTTGGCCTGGCAGGAAAAGCCCCTGATACCCGCCCATCGCGGCGTTTTCCAGCGCCCCGGCGTAGTCCAGTCCAGCCAGTCGCCATGCGTCCAGCTTGTCCACGGCCATCTGCTTTTGCTCGTTCGAGGCTTTCTTGCGCTTGGGGCATGAGTGCCATGTCGACCAGTGAGCGGAGTTGATCCAGTCGGGGACGACGAAGGCGGGAGCCTTTGTCTTTGGAGACGGAGACGGAGACGGAGACGGAGACGGAGACGGAGCATTGCTACTCGGCTGCTCTGTTTGTGCTGGCTCCGTGCTAGTAGCATTGCTAGTAGCAGACCTGATAGCAGCGTACTCGGGTACTAGGCGATCAGCCTCAGCAATGCCGTGGTGACGTTTAGCAGCATTCCAGCGAGCCTTAGCACTGCGCGATTCGGCGCCAGCAGCCCATGGGTTGTGCTCAGCCCAGTCGTGCAGCATGTACTCGCCTTCCTGGCCGTCCAGAAAGCGCACAGCCACCAAGGCGGCTACAAACTGCCCTTCGTCGCCAGTCCAGTCGGCTGACAGCTCTATGTCCTCGGCCGACATGCCGGAAAGATCGCCATCAGAGCGGTTATCAGCGGCCCAGAGGATCAGGCAGACCAGATTCCATGCCGATGCCTGACCTAGCCGCTTGATCAGCTTCTTGGTCTTTGGGTGCGCCGGCAATCCTGTTGCCAAGCGTGCGTCAGTTGCCACTACACGGCCTCCCAGACTTCGCAACCCTCATGCGTCACCGGGTGCCCATCGTTCATGGTCTTGATGCGCACCAAGCCAGCGCCAATCATTTCTTTGCGGCGGCGATCTGCCTGCACGGTTGTCAGGCCGGTGAATGGGTGCATCTGTGCGGCGCTCAGAGGCCCGTGAGCCTTCAAAGCCGCCAGGATGCGGCCGGCGTGGCTGCTGGCGAACTTGTCAGCGTTGCGGGCTGCTGCTTGGCTGGTGGCGGGGTCGCTGCGGCGCGCGCGAGTGTGTTCAATGCTTTGCATGGCTGGTTCCTCAACGTGGTGCGGTGGATGACTTCAACGGCCCCAAATTGCGGGCTGTGACGCTGTAGGGGTTGACGCGGTTGGCGTCTTTGGTAACCTGCTGCTCGGACTTGATGCGGCCTAGGTTGATCTGAGAGGGTTGGTTCTGCCAGTTGAATGGGCTGGTGGGGTTCATGCCAACCCCGCCTGACGCATCAGGGGCGCCAATTGAGCCAAGATCGGGGCAAGCTGGGCCATGGCCTCGGATTGCTTGTTGCTCTTGTCGTGCAGGAACTTGTCGATCAGGTAGTGAATGGGGGTCGTGTCGCCCGACTTCGTGATGTAGATCTCCAAACTGTCCACGCTGAAATTGCGGGTGGGGTCTTCGGACAGTTCAACGCTCAGATTGCCGGGGGCTTTGTTTAGGTCGATGGCAACACGGCCCAGACCACGCTGATAGATGCCGCTGGCCACGCAGTCACGCAGACTCAGGTGGCGCTCAGAAAGACCCGGCTCAAAGCTCAAAGTGAGCTGATTCGAGGGTTGGTTGATAACTGCGGATTTCACTTGGTATCACTCCTTATCAGGGGTGGTGAAAAAAATAGAAGCCATGAACTCAGACCACCTCACCCAAAGCCAGCTCGTAGCTCAACTGCCACAGGGCGTGCGCCGCTGTAAGGGGTGGGTGTGGGTTGGTGACATCGACGTTCTGGCCGTTGTGCGCAGCGGCTTGGGCAGCGGCGACGATGGGCGCGCGGGGAGTGATCTGGCCGTCCATGGGTCAGGCTCCAGCGGTTGCGGGGGCGGGAAGGTCTGGCCAGATAAGCCAGAAGTCGTCGGGGCGCAGCTCTTGGCGGGTGACTTGTCCGCCAGTAACGCGCTCGATGGCAACGCAATACATGGCTGGCACAGGCCGATCACCCTTCACCCATTGATTTACAAAGCTGGGTGCAGCTTCAATGGACTTGGCAAGCGCTATCTGCGTGTGCTTGTCCGTGTACTCTTTTAGGTTCATGCTTTGAATATAGCATTACTAAATCTACAAGGCAAGCATTGCTATAGCACTAAAGCGCAAAATTTAGCAATGCATATCGGAACGCACATAAAAAAGCTCATGACCGCCAAGCGCGTGTCTGGCAAAGAAATGGCGGCTTTCTGTGGCGTCACCCCTGGGGCTGTGTCTGGTTGGTTTGCAACCGGACGGATTTCCAAGGACAAGCTGCTGCTCGTCGCCAACAGGTTGGATGTGTCCGTAGAAGATCTAATTTCAGGGACGGGCGATCATGAAGAGCCAAAAAGGCCAATCGAGCTTTCTGACAATCCAGACTACCCTGCCATCAGGAGGGTGTCTTTGAAAGCACAGGCAGGCGTAACTGGGTACGCAGTTGACTACATGAACGACGATGGGCCGCCCATTGTGTTCCGCAAGGATTGGTACACCCTCCACGGCTACCGGCCAGAGAAGATGATGGCACTGCGGGTTGCTGGTGAAAGCATGGTGCCGAGCCTGTACGCAGGCGACCTAATCGTGATCAATAGCCTACAGACCGAGCCGAAGGACGGGATAGCCTTCGTCTGCATCTATGAGGGTGAGGTGGTGGTCAAGCGCCTGGTGCGCGATTCCGGCCAGTGGTGGCTGACAAGTGACAACGCCGACCAGCGCCGCCACCCTCGCAAGGCTTGTGACGACTCCACGCAGATCGTCGGGGAAGTGGTCTACCGGCAGACTGAGCGGATTTAACCAAGGGAAAACAATGAGGATTTACAAGCTTGCAGCCATAGCAGCCACTGTCGCACTGACGGCTTGCGCGACTACGGCAATTAGCACAGACAAGGCCAAAGCGGCAAAAGTCGTGTTTATGCAAAACCTCCTAGTAGAGCGCCCGTCAACTGGAAAGATGACGATAAAACGAGATATTGGTCTTGCCGGTGCAGCCTGTACTACCCGAATATTTCTAGATGCCAAGCCGCTTGCCGAGCTTGATCCAGGCGAGGTTTTTGTTATCTATGTCCCCGCAGGGGAATACATCCTTGGCGCGGCGACCTCTGGACTTTGCGGCGGAGGCGATGCAGAGTCACAGGCAGTCGTCAGGGTAAATGAATCCAAAACGTACAGGGTCAGCCTGGATCAGGGAATGTCTGTTCGTATTGGTGTAACCGCTCAATAGAAATAGGTCGTAGTGTTAACCAACCTAGGGAGTGAAAATGGATTTCGGAATCGTCTTGTTGCTGGCTTTCTTTGGCTGGTTGGCTTGGCTAATGCTCAAATCAAAATCCAGCGATGAACAATTTCACTGCATGGACTGTGGCGTGGATTCGCAACCAACAATCAGAGCCAAGGGTTCTATTTGGATTGAGGTCGTCCTGTGGATCTGCTTCATTGTCCCAGGTCTGATCTACTCAATATGGCGCCTCTCAAGCAAGCGCAATATCTGTCCATCGTGCGATGGCGCAAACTTGATCCCATACAACTCGCCGGCCGCGGTCAAACACCGCAAAGAACTAAGTTCTTGACCAGGCTACTACTGCTGGCCATTTTCCTGTGCGCCCCAGCCCACGCCGAGTACGTCAGAAGCAAGGCGGCTCTCCGGGCATTCATTAAGGTGCAGGCCTGCCCATCAACTGGCCTGCACAAATTCCCATGCCCTGGCTGGCAGGTTGACCATATCGACCCGCTCAAGTGCCTTGGACTGGACGAGCCGGAGAACATGCAATGGCTGACTGTGGAAGACCACAAGGCCAAGACGAGGCGCGAGGCGCGGGAGTGTCGGAAGTGAGTCAGCCAATTTGATAGCGAGATCAGAATTTGCTAAACATCAATAAAAGTGCGATCCGTTGGTCTGGCCTGTCACCCAGACCAAATCATGTTGGCCATCTTTACGGAGTAGCCGAACTTATTGATTCGTCTGGCATCACACTCCCCGGCGTGACCATGCAGATTGAGGTTAAGGCGCCTGCGGATGTGGAGCGCTGCCTGTACTTGTTTAGCATCTTCCAACTTCGCAACAAGAAGCGGGTGCGCGCGTATCAACTTGAGGTGGCCCCAAGATCAAAACGCACACACAACGGACTAACAACCATTTATGGTCCCCATGAGCACCATTGGGAGGATGAGCCTTTACCGGTTACTGCGGAAGAGGTTAAATGCGACAATTGGTCTGGTGCATTGAGCTGGTTTTTCCTGCGCACAAGCATTACGCCATTCGAAATCAAGGATCCAAATCATGTTGAACTGTGACTGGGCAAAGTCACTGACCAGATACGATTGCCAGACCCTAACGGGCCTGGATGGATTGCCATGTCTGGAGATTGGCACTCCGTTCAGCATGCCCGATGGCGCGGCAATCAACATCTACATCACTCAAGCTGGTGAGAGTCACATCAAGGTGAGCGACAACGCCGACACCCTCTTCCACTTTGGCGGTCTTGGGCTGGACGTATGGCAGGCTGCACGGCTCAATTCTCTGCGTGATCTTCTGAGCCGCAACAAAATGCAACTTGGGCCCAAAGGCGAAGCCTTTATCCTGGCTGGATCGGCGCATGCTGCAAATGGTTTTGCATTGGCCGTTACTGGATTGCTGGCATTGTCGAGCTGGGCGGGGGATCAGCTGCGCATTGAAGCACAGCCCGCAGACATAGTTGCAGAAATTGAGCCCTATGTGATTGCTCGCAATCCGACTGCAGAATTCAAAAGACACCCTAAGGTCCGCGGCGCATCAAGCTCAGAGCATATGTTTGACTTGAGGCACGGCAACGATCTTATCGACATCATTGCTCCCGATGCGAGGTCAACAGGATCGGCAATGCGTAAAGCTGGAGACGTTCAGAATGGCCCGTTTTCTGATCACCTCTCGCCACTCATCATTGTGGATGACCGCTTGGATGCGGAGAAGGCAATGAATGAAATAGGCATTCTTGGGTCGGTTGTTCGGGCCATGCCCGCATCCAGGCTCATGCAGCTTGCACATTAGCAAGCCCAATCCTCCCCCACCCCACCAAACCGCCCGCGAGGCGGTTTTTTTTACGCCTGCTTGAAGGAGGTCCAAGAAGTGGACAGCCTACTGTTTCGACTCTCACCATTCGTTATGGTCGACGTTCATCCCCGATATGCGAATTCGCATATCGCCTTGGGTATGCCCCCGCTTGCTTGTGAGTGATATCAGAATTTCCGGCATCACCACCCATTGGGGGTACTCACAATGTGAGCACCCTTCCAATGCCGGAATTCCGGCATCGGCCCAGCCCTCCCAGCGAGGGCTTTTTACGCCTGCATCCAAGTATTTACCCTAATTTGCTTAATTTTTATTTAGCATTGCTTGCGCTATGGATTTAGTAATGCTATATTTCGCACATGCCAAACAAAACGCTGATCTCAGCAGGCAGGGTTCCTTAAAACAGCGAGTTCAAGTGGATAGCAAAGAGGCACAGGCAAGCGTGACCCGATTGCAGGAGCTTGACGGATACCGCGACGTGAGCAGCGGTTGAGGCGATGCCAGCCAAGAACAGAAATGCATCAAACAGCGATGGGCTGAGCCGAGGAACGGAGCCACGAATTCGCTGCGATAGAGCCGGGACCCGAATAGGGAATAGATCGGCCGAGCCCTTGGCAACAGGGGCACTCAGAAAGTGCATCGAGTGTGCTTTCTGAGTGGGGCTTTTTCACTTGCTTTTTGTGTGACTCAAACCTACCCCCAGCAATGGGCCATCGGAACGCAGAGCAAAGCAGGCGTGACTCAGAACACGGTCAAACAACTGAGCGTTTTAAGGCGGTACTGACGAAACAGCTAGGGTCCCATGCGACCTAAAACAGCTTGATGGTGTGCCATCTGACAGGCCGGAAAGACGGTCACCAATTTCCCAGCCGCATCACAGCGGCTTTTTCACGCCTAAACAGGAGCAACCCATGCACCTCAATGCACAAATGCTGCTGACGTGGATCCGCACAGACCCACACAGCCATAGCTATACGGACGGCATCACTTTCGGATTTCTGCTGGCTGAGCGCAGCAGGCTGGAGCCTTGGGAGATTGCTTACGTGGAAAACGTCATGAACGCTAGACAGAAGGGGATTGCAGCATGAACGCCCAACTTCACCCGGCGCTTGCCGCGGCAATGCTTCCCTTCGCGCCCCCGCAATCGGTGGTGCACAAGATCATCACCACCCCCTACACACCCCCAGCAGTAGACCCAAAGCTGCAGCAGAGCTGGGATCGTGCTGTGCGGCTGGAGTTGGCGCTGCCTGAATCGCTGCGGGGTGTGATGTGAGCGAAATAAAGACACCCTGGAACCCATCACGCAAAGCAATTGCACGGGTTACCAACCCACTACCCGTGCCGACAGAGTGCCCGCATTGCGGCGAGTGCTGCGGCATCGTGAACAACTCCGAGATTTATGGCCGCGAATACGGCGAATGGCCGTGGGCTGTTCTGTGCTCCGGCTGCAGGGCCTACGTTGGTCTCCACCCCTTCACCGGCATACCGCTTGGCACATTGGCTACGGAACCCATTCGTAAGGCCCGCAGCGCTGCCAAAGACGAATTTAACAAGCTGTGGCAACGGGGCGCGATGACGCGCAGCGCCGCCTATGCGTGGCTGGCCGGTGCATTGGGTATAGCCAATGTGAACGAGTGCCATATCGGCTGGTTTGACGTCGCCCAGTGCGATGCCGTCATAGCCGCGGTTAAGCAAAAGGTTTCCCAATGAACTACCCCAGCCAAATCGCCCGCACCTTCCGCCAAGGCATCAATAGCCCTGCAGGCTGGGCCGCTGCCCTTCTGCTTGCTGTAGTCCTTGGTGCTGCGCCCCTTGCTGAGTCCATGAACCACCGCAACGAATGGGCCGAAAGCCAAGCGCTGATCGACGCCCAACTTGCAGCCGCTGAACTGGCCCGCAAGGAGCGTGCTGCCAATGAAATCTGCGGCAACGCAGAGGCGCGCTGGATTGATGAAACAACGGTGACTTGTGCTCAGCGCAAGGGGCCAAAACAGTCCGGCGCTGTGACGCTGGCGGGAGGTGTTCTGTGAGCTGCAACTGCGAATACGGCATCTGTGACCAGACCGCCCACTGCCCGGTGCGCGCCACCCCTGTCATTCCGATTGCCGTGGCCTCCACTCCACCGCAAGCAGATGAACCTACAGATAAGCAAATTGAAGAAGACCAGCCCATGCTGCCGCTGGACGCCTTCGATCACTTCTGCGTCTGGTCGGTACTTATCTGCCTCACTGTGGCTTTTTGCTTTGGTGTTGCGTGGCTGGTTGGCTTGGTTGCCAACAGCGCGGCCTTTGCAGCGGCTCAAGACTGGATCAGCACCGCTGCCCAGGCCCTTGTTTCCGCCCTTCCTATGACTCCTTTCTTTTAACCGAACGAGGCAACTTATGAACGCAGTATTAGAAATGAAACACACGGGCGGCGCGCTTGCTGCCCAATCCCAAGGCCGCATGGCCGTGGCCGACATCATCAGCCACGTGGCGATGGTGCAAGAAGTCATGCGCGCAGTGATGAAGCCCGAGGTGCACTACGGCATCATCCCCGGCACCGACAAGCCAACCCTCTACAAGCAGGGCGCCGAGGTGCTGTGTATGGCCTTCCGCGTGGCCGACTCCTACCAGGTCGAAGACCTGTCCACAGCCGATGTCGTGCGCTACCGCGTGACCTGCATCGGAACTCACCAGGCCACCGGCATCGTACTGGGCACCGGCATGGGCGAGTCCTCCAGCGGCGAGGAAAAGTACAAGTGGCGCAAGGCCTTTGACGATGAGTTCAATGCGACACCGGAGAACCTGCGCCGCATCAAGAAGGGCAAGTACACCACCAAGCAGGTGCGCACTGAGCCCGCTGACCTGGCCAACACCATCCTGAAGATGGCGAACAAGCGCGCCAAGATCGCCATGACCATCAACGTCACGGCCTGCGGCGACATGTTTGGCCAAGACCTTGAAGACATGGACGAAGCGCTGCGCGACCACCTGACGCGCCATGGCGGGGATGCCGAAGGCGCAGCCGCCAAGACAAAGCCAGCGCTGCCAACTTACAGCGACGAGGACTTTGCAAAAAACTTGGTGATCTGGCGCAAGGTGATCGAGTCCGGCAAAAAGACCATCCCCGAAGTTCTGGCCACCATCGCCACGATCGGCGTTCTGACCGAAGAGCAAACCGCAATCATCAAGGCCACTGCCACCACAACCCCACTCACTGGAGATAAAGACGTATGAAAACGCATGACCTGATTCAAGGCAGCCCCGAGTGGCTTGCTTACCGTGCAAACCACTTCAACGCCAGCGATGCGCCCGCAATGCTGGGATGCAGTCCATACAAAACCCGCTCACAGTTGCTGCATGAGCTGGCTACCGGCCAAGTCGTAGAAGTGGACTACTCCACACAGCAGCGCTTCAACGAGGGCCACCGCATCGAAGCCCTGGCCCGCCCGCTGGCTGAGAAGATCATCGGTGAAGACCTGTACCCGGTGGTTGGCTCCGAAGGCAAGTACAGCGCCAGCTTTGACGGCCTGACCATGGCCGAAGACACGGGTTTTGAACACAAGACCCTGAACGACGAGCTGCGCGCCGCCATGCGTGACGAGGGCAACGGCTGGGACTTGCCCCTGCAGTACCAAGTGCAGATGGAGCAGCAGCTCATGGTGTCTGGCGCCGAGCGCATCTTGTTCATGGCCACCAAGTGGGACGGCAACAACCTGCTGGAGCAGCGCAAGTGCTGGTACGCATCTGACCCCAAGCTGCGAGCCAAGATCGTGGCCGGGTGGGAGCAGTTCGCTCAAGACCTCTCCGCCTACCAAGCGCCCGAGGTCATCGTGCCCCCCGTCGCTGCGCCCCAGATGGGCCTGCCCGCCGTCAGCATCACCGTGAATGGCTCCATCGCATTGGTGGACAACCTGGACAAGTTCGGCGCTGCGCTCACCGCCTACGTGGAGCGCATCAACAAGAAGCCCGAAACTGATCAGGACTTTGCGGACCTTGAAGCCACGGTGAAAACACTCAAGACCGCCGAGGAAGCGCTGGACGCAGCCGAAGCCGGTGCGCTGGCACAGACTGACAGCATCGACACCATGCGCAAGACCGTGGCGCTGTACCGCGACACAGCGCGCACCAACCGCCTACTGGTTGAAAAACTGGTCAAGGCCGAGAAGGAGAACCGCCGAACGGCCATCGTGGGTGATGCCGTGGCCGAGCTGGTGACGCATGTGCGCAAGCTGAATGAGCGTCTGGGCCAGCCCTTTATGCCCACCATCACCGCCGACTTCCAAGGCGTGATCAAAGGTCTGAAAAGCCTGGACAGCATGAAGGACAAGGTAGCCACAGAGCTGGCGCGCGCCAAGATCGAAGCCAACGCCACGGCCGACCGCATCCAGGCCAACATGCAAAAGCTGGTAGCCGTGGGCGACAAGGTGACTTTTCCAGACGCTGCCGCGCTGGTACTCAAGGCCCCGGACGACCTGGCCGCCGTGATCGCCCTGCGCGTGGCCGAGGCTGACCGCAAGGCCGAGGAACTGCGCGAGAGCATCCGCAAGGAAGAAGCCGACAAGCTGGCCGCCGAGCAAGCAGCAAAGCCAGCACCACAGCCCGAACTGACGCTGGCAACCGCACCGCCATCGCACCAGACCGTAGTGCCTGCCGTCCCCACCGTCACCCACTCCGATGTAGTCCGCGTGATGATGCCCGCCACGGTGCGCCAAGCGATGGCGCCCAAGGCTGACACGCCGCCTACGCTGACGCTGGGTGAAATCTCCAGCCGCCTGGGCTTCAACGTCACCAGCGCATTTTTGGCGGGGCTCGGGTTTGAAGCCACCACCATGCGCGCCTCAAAGCTGTACCACGAAGAGGACTTTGCACCCATCTGCCGAGCGCTTCAAGAGCACATAGACGAGGTTGTCAACCTGCAGCAGCAGCTCGCCGCTGTGGCGGCCTGAACCACCACCAACGAAGCACCACCATGTTCAAGAACCTGCAACTCTACAAAATCATCCAAGCGGCCATCACTGAGGACTTTGCCGAAGCGCTGGAAGCGCGCGGCTTTGTGCCATGCGGAGCAAGCCAAGAGAAATCGGTGGGCTGGGTGCCGCCCCGCGGTGGCGAGCATGACGAATTCGCCCCGGTCATTGGCGGCCACACCATCCTCAAGCTGACCACCGAAGTTAAAACCGTGCCCGGCGATGTGCTGCAGCGCAAAGTAGACGAGCAGGTGGCCCACATCGAGCAGACCACAGGCCGCAAGCCCGGTAAGAAGGAGCGCCGCGAAATCAAGGAGGACGCCAAGCTGGCCCTGCTGCCCATGGCCTTCTCCAAGCGCTCCAGCACGCTTATTTGGGTCAACTCCAAAGACAACTACATCGCCATCGACGCGAGCAGCCAATCCAAGGCTGACGATGCAATAACCGAGCTGATCAAGGCGCTGGACGGACTGGCGCTGCAGTTGGTCAACACCAACGTATCCCCGGCAAGTTGCATGGCGCAATGGCTTGTTGAGCAGGAGCCAAGCCACGGCTTCACCATAGACCGCGAGTGCGAGCTCAAGGCCTGCGATGAAAGCAAGGCCGTGGTGAAGTACGGCCGCCACCCGCTGGACATTGAAGAGGTGGCCCAGCACATCCGCCTGGGCAAGATGCCCACCAAGCTGGCGCTTACATGGAATGACCGGGTTTCATTCGTGCTGACCGAAGGCATGGCGCTCAAAAAGCTGACGTTTCTGGACCTGTGCTTTGAAGACTCTGCCAGCAAGGGTGATCACGCCGAAGACCACTTCGATGCGGACGTGGCGATTGCCACCGGGGAGCTGTCAAAGCTTATCCCCGACTTGCTTGAAGCCTTGGGCGGCGAAGTAGCCGCTTGAACCAGTTACGGGGCGGCACATGACGGGAAGCGGCTGGATAGCACCCAGCCCGGAAGCAGTGACAACAGGCATGGCCTTTAGAGATTGCGCTCAATCACGAAAGCGGAACGTAGCCTGCCGCCCCACCTTTTTGAAAGCAGAGCATGTCAAGAATCCAATGGACGCCTGCCCTGCTGGAGCAGTTGCGCAGCCTGTACCCAGACAACACAGCCGAAGTCGTTGGGGAGCTGATGGGCCTGCGCACCAGCCAGGTCTACAACAAAGCGGCACAGCTTAGGCTTACCAAGTCCCCCGAGTTTTGGGAGAGTGACCGCTCCGGGCGAATCGCCAGAGGCACCACAAACCCCGCCATGGCTGCTACCCGGTTCAAGGCTGGGCAGACGCCTTGGAACTCCGGCAAAAGGGGCTGGCAGGCAGGCGGGCGCAGTGCAGAGACACGATTCAAGAAAGGCCAGATGCTTGGGGCCGCGCAGCACAACTACAAGCCCATTGGCAGCCTGCGAATCAGCGGAGACGGCTACCTAGAGCGCAAGGTAACGGACGACCCAAGCATCTACCCCGCCCGCCGCTGGGTGGCAGTTCACCGGCTTGTATGGGAGAAGGAAAACGGCCCCATACCCGAAGGCCATGTGGTTGTTTTCAAGCTGGGTATGGCAACCACCGACCCCGAGCAGATCACCCTGGACAAGGTGGACTGCATCACCCGCGCAGAGAACATGCGCCGCAACTCCTTCCGCACTCGCAACCCTGAATTGGCTGGCCTGTACCAGCTCAAGGGCGCGATCAACCGACAGATCAACCGCATTGCCAAAAAGGCAGAAAGCAAGAACGTATGACCACCCCTCACATTGACCAAGTGCGTCAGTCGCTTCTGGACACCCTGGCTGACCTTCGCAACAAAGAGACTCCCATGGACATCGAGCGCGCCAAGGCGGTCGCCTCAGTTGCCTCTGTGCTGGTGGACACGGCACGGGTGGAAAACGAGTATCTCAAGATCACCGGGCAGGACAAATCCAAGTTTTTGGAAACCGCACCGGATGACGCTTTGGGCATCCCGCGCATTGCTGGGCCATCGGCGCACAACCCATTCCCCAACGTCACGCGCCATCGTCTGGATGCTTGAGCCATGAAGCCAATGCAAGAAGCGCGCAAAGCCCTGCCCCCCCCCAGAGCTATGGCTGCTTCATGCGCCAGCTACTTGCTTGCTGATGCTCGTGTGACTTCTGCCAAATAGTTAGTTGAAAGCGCCTGAATAGTCGCCGCAAGAAAGCGCATCTTGTTTTCGAATTGGTAGTTAGAAAACTTCTCTTCGGTTATCCGAATTGCGGCGTCAATCTGCGCGCTTGTAACTGCCTCCGCCTTGGCAAGGCGGTCATTTTGAGATTGTGTCAGCTCATTCTTCTCAGTGGACATATGTACTCCCTGTTTATGGAGGCTCAAGCATACCCATGAAACCCATGCCAGAAGCAAAAAAACTGCGCCACAACGCACGGGTGTTCATTGCGCAGTCCCGGCACTTTTCCGCTCGAGGCCATCGGGCATTCGCCTTCACTCTTTTGCAGTGGGCGGCCAATGCACGACGCGCATCCATGCAACCCGCACCACAAATGGAGCTATTCCAATGACCCTATCCGCCCGAATCATTGAAGCCTGCACCGTCCCCGCAGGCCTGTGCTTGTCCGAGCTGGCCGCCGCAGTGGATGACCACGCCGACACCGTGAACACATTGGCTGGCCTACTGGTGCGCCAGGGCCGCTTATACAAGGCAGGAGTGCGCCGGTACTTCCGCTACTTCGCTACGCTGGCACATGCCGAGGCTTGGGACTTGGTGGCAGAGGACGTTTACAAGGCGATGATGAAAGAGTCGGCCAAACGCAAGCGTCAGCGCAAGGCCGAGCGTGCGCGTACAGGTGGACCCGTGGGCCGCCCTCCAGTGCCCAAGGCACCGCCAAAGCCCAAGCCTCCGAAGAAGCGCGCGGAGCTGGTGCTGCAGCGTTCTGTGCCGGTAGAGGCCCCGGCCAAGCCCGCCAAGATCATCTGGCCAGAAACCGTGAAGGTGCAGGTACACCCCACCCCGCCTAGTCGGTTTGCATTTGAGCCGCCAGAGGGTTGGAAGGGGCAGATCAGCATGGACCAGATGGAGCGGCGGCTGCAGGCTGTGCAGGGAGCACACCAATGACCACAACAGAGCAAAAGCACCTAAACAACTTGAAGACGGCTTGCGCCACCTTGCGCGGCCTTCTTTTGGGTCAGACCTCGCCACAAATGGCGCAGATTGTTTGCACAGCGCTTGATGAGTACATCGCCAAGGCCGAAGGCGTTGGGATGACAGATGCCAAGGATGTGCAGCCATGACCCGCCTGCTCAAACACCTGGCGCTGTGCCTGTTTGCCATCTGCGCCACGGTGTTTGCCATCTGCGCAGTCCTGTACCTGCTGGCCCTGCACGCCTGGGATTGGGCAGCTTTCAAGATCAACAACGGCTGGAAGGCCATAAGAATTCCGACGAGGTGGTTATGACTACAGATTTGATGAAGCTGCGTGAGCTGGCAGCGATTGTTTACAGCGGATGCTGTACAGCAAAGGCCGTTGATGAATACCGTGAGCTTACCAACCCCGCAAAAGTCATTGCGCTACTAGACGCACTGGAAGCACTTGGGCGGGAGGTTGAGAGGCTGACCAACAATTTCAAGGTAAATCTCAATGCGCTGCATAAGGCTGCGGACGAACGCGACACCCTCCGCGCAGAGCTTGCGGCTATCCGTGCGCAGGATTTGCACGATTTGTTGAAAGGCAAGCTGGTCAGCATGGACGTTTCAACTAGCGAAGACGATGCTTACAACCGAGTTTTTGGGCGCGTCTGTGAAGTAATGCTTCAATCATGCGGCGCTGAAGAAGACACGATTCTTGCAATCGAAGAGAGCAGAAACTTCGCCTCCCCCGCAGACAAGGATGCTGGACTGGTGACGGTGCCATTGGAGTTTGTGCAGGGGTTCAACACACTTGCCCACAATTATTCGTTGCAGGCTGTAGCGCCGGACTTTTATCACGGAGTTGAGCGGGATGCTTTCTGTGCGGCGTACAAACGCTGCGGTCAGTCACTAGCAGAACTTCGCGAAAAGCTAGGGGGTGTTTGATGGCTGACATCACTACCGAAAAATGTGTGCTTGCTTTAAAAAACGCAGGCATGAGCATGAAAGCTCACGAACTTGCTTTTGTCATTGATGGTGGGACGGATGGCAGGGCAGTCTCCGCGGCGCTACGCAAACCAATACTCGACGGGCGAGTAAAAACAGAGCGCACCCGATACGGTGACTTTTACGAATTTGTGTCACTGACACCGAAAGCGACATCATGATCGGATTTACCTTCTACAAAACTTATGGCGTAGGCTGTGATCGCATGTGGTTTCGCCGCACAACCAATAAGCGGGGCAAATCTCTCTGGCAGCAAGTCGTGCGCTTTGGCATTTTTTATTGGCCAGTCGGCCCGCTCTTAATTGAGGATGAGTGCAACTATTACTTGCCTAAAGCTCCAGCATGACCACAAACCTTCAATCGAATCTTTGAAAGACAACACACCATGACCACCGGCCAATACTGCGCTACTTGCAACGCCCCGCAAGTGGACAAGGTAGCAATCATTTTGCGCTGCTGGCGCTGCACTGTGCGTCCAAACCAAGCGCCCACCAAATACATACCGATTAAGGAACAACCATGACCACCAACCTTCTATCAGTTATTGAGCAGCTTGTGGGGGCGCTGGATGAGTGGGAGCGTGTCGATGTACTCGGGCGCGAGCCGCACATTCACCGCGAAAGCTGGAAACAATTTGTGCAAGACCGAAATATCAAGCATACAGCCGCCCTAGCAGCAGGCAAGCAAGCGCTGGAGCAGACGCAGGGGGAGGTCAAAACATACACACCTAAGCAGGAGCAGGTCATTATGGTCTGCGACATCCTTCATCGAATAAAAGAAGCCCATGAACACTGGGGCGGATGGAGCGGTACGCCGTCCAACTGCGACGACGCGATAAATTTGCTGCGCTACCCTGCAAATGCGCCTGTAAATGCCACCCACCCCCAAGCCACCGAGCAAGCGCTGGAGCAGACGCAGTGGGAGGACAGCGACGACGTGACGATCAGCGTTGACTACTTTGAAAAGCTGGAGTGCTGCCGCCGCCTTCTTGAAATAATTGCAACAGGCGATTCGGAAGACCCGCGCAAAGATGCAGAGGACGAGCTTGTTGCGCATGGATTCTGGAATCCCGCCCACCCCCAAGCCACCGAGCCAATCTCAGAGTACTGTGAGCATGGAATACTTTGGGATACCGTGTGCCGATCTTGCGATGAGTTGCCAGCCACCGAGCCAGCACTCTCTTGCGCTCGATGCGGTGCAACAACGGGCCAAGCATGCAACGACATGGGTTGTGGACACCTTGAGGCGGGCAATGGTGAGCCAGCACCCAGCACGGCGGGGGAGCGGGCGGAGGTGATCGAGGACTTGCTGATGTACGCTGGCGACAACGGTTATAGCCATATCGACTACGCAGACACGATGCGCCACGCCGCCGCCCTCCTATCCGCCCCAGCACTTCCACCAGAGTCTGGCAATCTTTGCGCGAATTGCGCCGCTGATGGCAAATGCATGAAACGCCAAGCACTGTGCCATGCCAATGGGACCGCCATGCCAGTGGGGGAGCTGACGGACGAGCAAGCAATCAAGCTGTATCGAGAGGCCCAAGATCAAGGCATTACAGGGGTTCATCCGGGCATATACATTGCCCGCGCCATCCTAGCAGCCGCCAGCACTCAGCCTGTGCGGGAGCCGCTGACGGATGAAGAACTTGATCTGATTTGCGAGAAAGCGCTGTTTTGCCGCATTAGCTTTCAGCAGTTCGCGCGATCTATCGAAGCCGCCCACGGCATCACCAAGAAAGGCGAAGCAAAGGAGCAAACACCATGAGCCTTTTCCTGAGCCCAGACGACATAGCCGAGCTGACCGGCATCAGCCGGGGCGAAGCCGGAAAAACCCGCTTTGAGCTGCAAATTGCCGCTCTCAAGAAAATGAAGGTTCCCCACTACGTCAACGCAGCCGGCCGCCCCGTGGTCGCGCGCGCAGTGATTGAAGGAGGGGCACAACCTGAAATTCGGCAACCAACATGGGAGCCACGACTAGTAGGAGCCTGACATGCAAGGATTTCGCGCAAGGGTTCAAAAGTCGGGGAAGACCTACTACTATTTCGACAAGGGCGGCAAACCCCGGCGCGAGATCCCACTTGGGCCGGATTACGTCCTTGCCGTCAAGAAGTGGGCTGACCTGACCAGCGAGCTCCACAAAGGGGAGGAAGTCTCCACCTTCATAGAGCTGGCCACCAGGTACGAGCGGGAGGTTTTGCCCACCAAGGCCAAGAGCACCCAATCCACCCAGCGGGGCGACATCAAGAAGCTGAGAGAGTTTTTCAGCAATCCCACCCCTGCCCCGCTGAACCAGATCAAGCCCAAGCACATCCACATGCTGCTGGAGTATCACAAGAAGACCCCCACCACGGCCAACCGGCTCAAGCGGGTTTTCAGCCACATGTTCAACACCGCCAGGGCATGGGGCTACACCGAGAACGAGAACCCGGTCAAAGGCATTGAGGGCTACACCCTGGACAGGCGCGAGGTCTACATTGATGACAAGGTGTTTGCCGCGGTCTACGAGGCCGGAAGCCAGTCGCTCAGGGATTCGATGGACTTGGCATACCTCACCGGCCAGCGCCCGAGCGACACCCTGCGCATGGATGACAGCCAGTTGGTAGACGGCGCCATGGTCATCAAACAGGGCAAGACCGGCGCCAGGCTGCGCATCAAGATCGAAGGCAAGCTGGCCGAGGTGCTGGAACGGATCGCCGCGCGCAAGGCGGGCCACAAGTTGCACTGCTCAAGCCTGACGGTGAACCAGCACGGCAAGCCCATGACCAAACAGACCTTGCGCAAGCAGTTTGAGGCGGCACGGGAGCAGGCTGCAAAGACCCACCCCAAACTGGCCGCCCAGATCGCGGCAATGTGGTTCTATGACCTGCGCGCCAAGGCCGCAGACGACACCGCCGAAACACGTGGCGAACAGGCCGCAGCCGATCTACTTGGGCATGACAGTGTGACGACCACCCAGCAGCACTATCTGCGCAAAGGCCGGCTGGTGAGCCCCACAAAGTGACGAAAACCCGCTCCGCAGGCGTGCAGAGGCCAACGAATCCAATGGGTTTGAATGCTGATTAAACGTACAGTTTTGCGGAGCGGGAATACGTCCGAGAGGCGCGTCAGTGCTGGATTTTCCAACCACCTTAGAAGGCTGTTGCTCTATCCAACTGAGCTACGGACAGAAAGAACAAAGGCCCCTCAGTCACGACACTATGGGGCCTTTGTTTTGGAATGGTGGTCGGCGTACAAGGATTCGAACCTTGGACCCCCTGCTCCCAAAGCAGGTGCGCTACCAGGCTGCGCTACACGCCGACAGCTGGTATTCTAACCTGTGAAGCTGGCCTGCTTCGCCCCGACGCCCCAATTAATTGCCATTTTCTGCACCTTGTCCCCTCGTACACCCACCTTGCCCTGGTTAGAGCCCGGAATGCCCTTCCCTGATACAGGCTCGGCCTGGGGTCCAGAGAGCGACGCCCCAGGCCTGCTGGCTGCGGGCGGAGACCTCTCTCACACCACACTGCAAGCGGCCTACAGCCAAGCGGTGTTTCCGTGGTTCAGTGAGGGGCAGCCCATTCTTTGGTGGAGCCCCGACCCCCGCATGGTGCTGCGGGTGGACGAATTTCGGCTACATCGCTCACTGCGCAGAACCTTGCAAACTTTTCTGCGAACCCCAGGCTGCGAGGTACGCATGGACACGGCGTTTGGCGAGGTAATTCGGGCCTGCGCCGAATCCTCACGCCGCGGGCAAGCCGGAACCTGGATCGTCGACGCGATGGTGACTGCGTACTGCAAGCTGCACGCGCAGGGCCTGGCACACAGCGTGGAAACCTGGCGCGATGGCGCACTGGTGGGCGGACTGTACTGCGTCAACCTGGGGCAAGCGGTGTTCGGCGAGTCCATGTTCATGCGGCAAACCGACGCCTCCAAAATTGCGCTGGCCGCGCTCATCGCGTTCTGCAGGCAGGCGGGCATCACAATGGTGGATTGCCAGCAAAATACGCCCCACCTCGCATCACTGGGCGCGCGCGAGATGCCACGCGCAGACTTTGTGCGCCATGTGGGCCAGGCCTGCAACGCCAGCGCCCCCGACTGGACCTTCAGCCCTCTATACTGGCGTGAACTTTTGTCTGCCTGATGCCATGCCTCCATGACAGACCTGACTGACCTCCCACTCCAGGCGCTGCAGTTTTATGCCACTGCGCCCTATGACTGTAGTTATTTGCCAGAGCGCCAGGCGCGGTCGCAAGTCGCCACCCCCAGCCACCTGATTGACAACACGGCGTATTCCGGTCTGGTGGCCAAAGGCTTTCGGCGCAGCGGCATGTTCACTTACCGCCCATATTGCGACGGCTGCCAGGCCTGCACGCCTCTGCGTGTGCTTACACAGAGCTTTACCCCCACCCGCAGCCAGCGCCGGGCCTGGAAGCAACATGGCCAGCTCGAGGCCCGGGTTCTGAAGCTGGGGTATGTGGCCGAGCACTACGCGCTGTACTTGCGCTACCAAACCAGCCGCCATGCCGGTGGTGGCATGGACGAGGACAGCGTGGATCAGTACGTCCAGTTTTTGCTGCAAAGCCGGGTGAACTCGCGCTTGGTCGAGTTTCGGGAGCCGTCCGGAACAGATGCACCCGGCGAACTCAAGATGGTGTCCATCCTCGATGTACTGGACGATGGCCTATCCGCGGTCTACACCTTTTTTGCCCCTGATGCCCATGCCAGCTACGGCACCTTCAATGTGCTGTGGCAACTGGCCCAAGCCAAACGGCTGGGCTTGCCCCATGTCTACCTGGGCTACTGGATCGAGCAAAGCCCCAAGATGCGCTACAAATCCCTCTTCCGTCCCTATGAACTGCTCCACAACGGACGCTGGCAATCGGGCGCGGCAGACTCGGAACTTGCAAATGCGTCTGACGGACACCACAGGCCAGGCTCTGCAGGACCAGCAGGGGGTTAACATTGGGTGAGTAACCGACTATGACCAAAAAAGACCTCGACCCGCCCAATACCCCTACGGTGCAAGTGATTGAACGGATGTTCACTCTGATTGACGTGCTGGCCTCCCGTGAGGATGCGATTCCCCTGAAGGAAATCAGCGAAAAGGCAGGTTTACACCCATCAACCACCCACCGAATCCTTAACGACTTGGTAGCGGGGCGTTTTGTGGACCGGCCGCAGTCAGGCAGTTACCGGCTGGGGATGCGTTTGCTGGAACTGGGCAATTTGGTCAAAGCACGTCTGAATGTCCGCGATGCCGCATTGATTCCCATGCGCGAGTTGCACAAGCTGACCCAGCAACCGGTCAACCTAAGCATGCGCCAGGGCGACGAGATCATTTATGTGGAGCGCGCTTACAGCGAGCGGTCTGGCATGCAGGTGGTACGGGCGATAGGTGGCCGCGCTCCGCTACACCTGACCTCGGTCGGAAAACTATTTCTGGCGGCAGATGACCCACAGCGCACACGTGCTTACGCCACACGTACGGGCCTGCAAGGCCACACAAAAAACAGCATCACGGACTTGGAGACTTTGGAACGAGAACTTTCCAAAGTGCGTCAATATGGCCAGGCCAGCGACAACGAAGAGTTGGAATTGGGTGTGCGCTGCATGGCTGCAGGCATCTATGACGACCAAGCCAAGTTGGTGGCTGGTTTGTCTATTTCGGCACCGTCAGGCCGCCTGGAAGAAGACTGGCTCCCCAAATTGCAGGACACCGCACGGCAGATCTCAGAAACGCTGGGCTACCGCGGCCACCGGAAATAAAACTGAGGACTTTTAGCCGCGGCGTGCGTGCTCGCGGCTGGCCAAAGGCGCTGCACGCACAGAAGGTGAATGGTTGGATTCCACCCACTTACGCACCCGCTCAGCATCACCGATGCGACTGAGCTTGCCTGCAGAATCCAAAAACACCATGATCAATTTGCGACCCGCCACCTTGGCCTGCATCACCAAGCACTGACCCGCTTCGGTGATGTAGCCGGTCTTTTGGAGACCGATGTCCCACGACGGATTTTTGACCAAGCGATTGGTGTTGTTGTACTGCAGTGTGCGATTGCCAACCGCCACTTGGTGGCCGGTAGAGGTGGACAACTCGCGCAACACAGGGTCACTGTGGGCATAGTTCACCAAGGTGGCCAAATCTTTGGCGCTGGACTGGTTTTTGCTGGACAAACCGGTCGGCTCAACATAGCGGGTGTCCTGCATGCCCATCAGCTTAGCCTTGATGTTCATCTGGTTGACAAACAACTGCAGTCCGCCAGGGAAAGTGCGACCCAAAGCATGCGCAGCACGATTCTCGCTGGCCATCAAAGCCAAATGCAGCAACTCCCCCCGACTCAACTCAGTACCAACGCGCAACCGCGATGAGCTACCCTTCTCGGTATCCACGTCGGCCTGGGTAATGGTGATCATTTCATCCATCGGCAACTGGGCCTCGCTGATCAACACACCGGTCATCAGCTTGGTGATGGAGGCGATGGGCAACACAGCAGACTCGTTTTTGCTGAACAAGACCTCGTTGGTATCTTGGTCCACCACGAGCGCTACGCTGGACCTGAGATCCAATTCGTCCTGCATGCCATGCAGACCAGCCAATTGGCCGTAGGAGGGACGCGGCGGCGCAACAGCAACGACCTTGCGGACGGTCTTGGGTCGAGCCGTTTTTTTGACCGCTGCTTTTTTGGCCAAAGATTTTTTGGCCAAAGATTTTTTGGCTACTGTTTGGGTGGCACTCGTCTTCTTGCGCTGGGCGGCCGACCCATCTTGTGGCAAAAACATGCAAGCAGCCACCAAGCCGCCGACACAAAGTTGCATAAGTCTGCGTTTCAACATAAGTCCTTCCAGAAGTAGGGAAACATGAATTTCCCTACGCACCCAACAGTTATGGACACAGTTTAAACAGAAAACTTATGTTAGATCAACAACTTGCGGGGCAAACCTCAAGAATATTTTGAGTCAGGGGCTCATCCTTGGGCGGCGACCCGGTCGGACTTGCTTTGCAGCTTGTTCAAGGCACTCAAATAGGCCTTGGCCGAAGCCACCACGATGTCAGGGTCCGATCCCACGCCATTAACCACACGGCCACTGTTCTGCAAGCGCACTGTCACCTCGCCTTGGCTTTCGGTGGATCCGCTGATGGCGTTCACCGAGTACAGCACCATCTCCGCTCCACTTTGCACGTGGGCTTCGATCGCTTTCAGGGAAGCATCCACCGGCCCATTGCCATCCGAATTGCTTTTGACCTCTTTGCCCGCCACCGTAAACACCACTGCAGCATGCGGGCGCTCGCCGGTCTCGCTGTGCTGCGACAGCGACACGAAGCTGTACTGCTCCTTGTCCAGCGTCACGCTGTCGTCACTGACCAGCGCCAAGATATCCTCATCAAAAATATCGCTCTTGCGGTCGGCCAGCTCCTTGAAGCGCGCGAAAGCCGCGTTGATTTCGGCTTCGCTCTCCAGCTGAACACCCAGCTCCTGCAGGCGTTGTTTGAAGGCGTTGCGCCCACTGAGCTTGCCCAACACGATCTTGTTCGCAGTCCAACCCACGTCTTCGGCACGCATGATTTCGTAGGTATCGCGTGCCTTAAGCACACCGTCTTGGTGAATGCCAGACGCGTGGGCAAACGCATTTGCCCCCACTACGGCCTTGTTGGGTTGCACCACGAAACCCGTGGTTTGGCTCACCATGCGGCTGGCAGCCAGGATATGGGTTGCATCAACCCCCAAGTCCAAACCGAAGTAGTCGCGACGCGTCTTCACGGCCATCACAATTTCCTCAAGACTGCAGTTGCCGGCACGCTCTCCCAGACCATTGATCGTGCACTCCACCTGGCGAGCGCCGCCGATCTTGACACCCGCCAAAGAATTGGCCACCGCCATGCCCAAGTCATTGTGACAATGCACGGACCAGATGGCCTTATCGGAATTGGGAATCCGTTCGCGCAGCGTCTTGATGAAATTGCCGTACAACTCAGGAATCGCATAGCCCACGGTGTCCGGCACATTGATGGTGGTTGCACCTTCGGCGATCACCGCCTCCAGCACACGACACAGAAAATCTACATCGCTTCGGTAACCGTCTTCGGGACTGAATTCAATATCGGCCACCAGATTGCGCGCAAAACGTACGGACCGCTTGGCCTGCTCCAAGACCTGCTCTGGGGTCATGCGCAGCTTCTTCTCCATGTGCAATGGTGAAGTGGCGATAAAAGTGTGAATACGTGCGCTATTCGCGCCCTTGAGGGCCTCGGCCGCACGCGAGATGTCCCGATCATTAGCGCGAGACAAGGAGCAGATGGTGGAGTCCTTGATAGTGTTGGCAATCAGCTGCACCGCTTCAAAATCACCATTCGAGCTGGCAGCAAAACCAGCCTCGATGACGTCCACCTTCAAGCGCTCCAGCTGGCGCGCAATGCGCAGCTTCTCGTCGCGAGTCATGGACGCACCGGGCGACTGCTCGCCATCGCGCAAGGTTGTGTCAAAAATAATCAGTTTGTCTGCCATACCGCTACTCCTCATTCTTTCATTCACATGTGTAAGCCGCGCTCTTCGGGCTCGTCGGTGGAGGTGCTGATCACACTGGTGCGTACACCACGTGCACGCCGCACGGCATACACCACGTACCCACTTAGGCCATACACCACAAACACGCCAAACATCACGGTTGGCGGATCAATGTTGATGACGGCAATGCCCAGCGCAATCATCACGATCACAGCAAACGGCACGCTCTTCTTCATGCTGACATCCTTGAAACTGTAGAAGGGCACATTCGTAACCATGGTGAGACCGGCATACAGGGCCAGCACAAACATCACCCACGGCACGGACAAGGCAAGTGCCCCCAACTCCAGCACACCAGTGCCCTTCAGGCCATTCTCGGTCAGCAACCAAATAAACCCGGCAACCAATGCCGCCGCCGCGGGTGAGGGCAAGCCCTGGAAGTAGCGCTTGTCCACCACAGTCGTATTCACATTGAAGCGCGCCAGCCGCAGTGCGGCGCAGGCACAGTACACAAAGGCGGCAATCCAGCCCCAGCGCCCCAGGCCTTGCAAGGCCCACACATAGGAAATAATGGCTGGCGCTGCACCGAAGGACACCATGTCAGACAGCGAATCCATTTGCTCACCAAACGCACTCTGCGTGTTGGTCATACGTGCCACACGGCCATCCAAACTATCCAGCACCATTGCGCAAAAAATGCCCACGGCTGCTTGGTCGAAACGACCATTAATGGCCATCACAATGGCATAAAAGCCACCAAACAAAGCCGCCAGCGTAAACAGATTGGGCAACACATAAATGCCCTTGCGCCGCTTGCGAATGACAACGCCTTCCGGGCTGTTGTCCTTTAAATCAGAACCGTCATGCATAGTTTCTCCTTGATCGCTGCCAAGCATTCCAGGCCCCATTGACCCAGGAAGGCTTCACGCCACCAACATATGCCAGTGTAAGGCAGCCCAAGCGTGCAAAAGCACATGTCCCATAAAAGGAAAAGGCCACCGAAGTGGCCTTTTCACCTATCACGCGAGTATCAGTTGCGAGTCTGGTCGACCAACTTGTTCTTCGCAATCCAGGGCATCATGGCGCGCAACTGGGCACCCACTTTTTCGATGGAGTGCTCAGCCGTCAGACGGCGGCGTGCGGTCATGCTGGGGTAGCCGGTACGGCCTTCCAGAATGAACATCTTTGCGTACTCGCCAGTCTGGATACGCTTGAGGGCGTTGCGCATGGCCACGCGGGATTCTGCGTTAATCACTTCTGGGCCGGTCACATACTCACCGTACTCCGCATTGTTGGAGATGGAGTAGTTCATGTTGCCGATGCCGCCTTCGTAGATCAGGTCCACGATGAGCTTGAGCTCGTGCAGGCATTCGAAGTAGGCCATTTCGGGAGCGTAGCCAGCTTCCACAAGGGTTTCGTAACCCATCTTGATCAGCTCGACAGCGCCGCCGCACAGCACGGCTTGCTCGCCGAACAAGTCGGTTTCAGTTTCTTCCTTGAAGTTGGTCTCGATGATGCCGGCCTTGCCGCCACCGTTGGCCATGGCGTAGCTCAGGGCCAGATCACGGGCTTTGCCGGACTTGTCCTGGTGCACGGCCACCAGATGGGGCACGCCGCCGCCCTGGGTGTAGGTATTGCGCACGGTATGGCCGGGGGCCTTGGGAGCCACCATCCACACGTCCAGATCGGCACGGGGCACGACCTGGTTGTAGTGCACGTTGAAACCGTGGGCAAAGGCCAGCGAAGCGCCTTGCTTGATGTTGGGTTCCACGTTGTTCTTGTACACGGCTGCGATGTCTTCATCGGGCAGCAGGATCATGACCACGTCCGCAGCCTTGACCGCGTCGTTCACTTCCAGAACATTCAGACCAGCCTTGCCAACCTTGTCCCAGGAAGCACCACCCTTGCGCAGACCGACCACAACCTTCACGCCGCTGTCGTTCAGGTTTTGAGCATGTGCGTGGCCTTGGGAACCGTAGCCAATGATGGCCACGGTCTTGCCCTTGATCAGGCTCAGATCACAATCTTTGTCGTAAAAAACTTTCATCACTTCTCTCCTAAAAATGGTTTGGCGAAATGCCCTTCGACAGGCTCAGGGCGAACGATGTACGTTGATCGCCACAGCAAGGTCCGTTCGCGTTGAGCCTATCGAAACGCGCGCTCGGACCTGACAAACTAAACCCGCAGGATTCTCTCACCCCGGCCAATACCGCTGGAACCGGTGCGCACCGTTTCCAGAATCGCCGCACGCTCGATGGCTTCGAGGAATGCGTCGTTCTTGGACTGATCGCCTGTGAGTTCAATGGTGTAGCTTTTCTCGGTGACGTCGATGATGCGGCCGCGAAAGATATCCGCCATGCGCTTCATCTCTTCACGCTCCTTGCCCACCGCACGCACCTTGACCATCATGAGTTCACGCTCGATGTAGGCGCCTTCGGTGAGGTCCACCACCTTGACGACCTCGATGAGGCGGTTCAGGTGCTTGGTGATCTGCTCGATCACGTCATCCGAACCCGTTGTCTGGATGGTCATGCGCGACAGACTAGCGTCTTCCGTGGGAGCCACTGTCAGGGATTCAATGTTGTAACCACGGGCCGAGAACAGGCCAACCACGCGGGAAAGAGCGCCGGGCTCGTTCTCCAGCAAAACTGCAATGATGTGTTTCATGAAAAGTGATTCCTCTTTTCGCTGCCCTCCCCGTACGGCGGTAACCGTACGGCTCGGCAGACAATAGATTCATTCAAAAATGATAGCTGCTCGCGCACATTCCATGCGGGTTAGGCCATCAAAACGATCAGAATGGGTTAGAGATCCTCCGCGCCCAGCAGCATCTCGGTGATGCCCTTGCCGGCCTGCACCATGGGGAACACGTTCTCCGTGGGGTCGGTCCGGAAGTCCATGAACACCGTGCGGTCCTTGAGCTTGCGGGCCTCGCGCAATGCCGGCTCGACGTCTTCTGGACGTTCGATCAGCATGCCGACGTGGCCATAAGCCTCTGCCAGCTTCACAAAGTTGGGCAACGCGTCCATGTAGCTGTGGCTGTAGCGGCCCTCGTACTCCACCTCTTGCCACTGGCGCACCATGCCCAAATAGCGGTTGTTCAGGGAGCAGATCTTGATCGGCGTGTTGTACTGCAGGCAGGTGGACAGTTCCTGGATGTTCATCTGCACCGAGCCTTCACCGGTGATACAGAACACCTCGGCCTGCGGCTTGGCCAGCTTGATACCCATGGCGTAGGGAATGCCCACACCCATGGTGCCCAGACCACCGGAATTGATCCAACGGCGTGGTTCGTCAAACTTGTAGTACTGCGCAGCCCACATCTGGTGCTGGCCCACGTCGGACGTGATGTAGGTGTCGCCATCTTTGGTCATGTTCCACAGCGTTTCCACCACGTACTGGGGCTTGATGACGTCACCATTGCCCTTGCTGTACTTCATGCAGTCGCGCTTGCGCCAGCCTTCGATGGTATCCCACCAAGCGCCCAGGGCGTTGGAGTCAGGCTTGACGCTGCCTTCGCGGATCATGGAGATCATCTCGGTCAGCACGTCTTTCACGTCGCCCACGATCGGGATGTCGACTTTCACACGCTTGGAAATGCTGGAGGGATCAATGTCGATGTGAATGATCTTGCGTTCGTTTTGCGCAAAGTGCTTGGGGTTGCCGATCACGCGATCGTCAAACCGCGCGCCCACGGCCAGCAGCACGTCGCAGTTTTGCATGGCGTTGTTGGCTTCCACCGTGCCGTGCATGCCCAGCATGCCCAGGAACTTGGACGAGCTGGCCGGGTAGGCACCCAAACCCATCAATGTGTTCGTGCAGGGGTAACCCAGCATGTCCACCAACGTGCGCAATTCTTGCGACGCGTTGCTCAGGAGCACGCCGCCGCCAGTGTAGATGTAGGGGCGCTTGGCCGTCAGCAGCAGCTGCAGCGCCTTGCGGATCTGGCCGCCATGGCCTTTGCGCACCGGGTTGTAGGAGCGCATTTCTACGGTCTCGGGGTAGCCGTGGTACGGAACTTTTTTGAAGGACACGTCCTTGGGAATGTCCACCACCACAGGACCAGGACGACCACTGCGCGCGATATGGAAGGCCTTTTTCATGACCTCAGCCATGTCCTTGGCGTCCTTGACGAGGAAGTTGTGCTTCACGATCGGCCGGGTAATGCCGACGGTGTCGCATTCCTGGAAGGCGTCCAGACCGATGGCGTGCGTGGGGACTTGTCCGCTGATGATCACCATCGGAATGCTGTCCATATACGCCGTGGCAATGCCGGTCACCGCGTTGGTCAGGCCGGGGCCAGAGGTGACCAGGGCAACGCCTACGTCGCCGGTGGCACGGGCATAGCCGTCAGCCGCGTGGACGGCCGCCTGCTCGTGGCGGACCAGCACATGCTGAATGGTGTCTTGCTTGTAAAACGCGTCGTAAATATGTAGAACCGCGCCGCCGGGATAACCCCAGATGAACTTCACGTTCTCGGCCTGCAGGGCTTTGACCAACACCTCGGCACCGCGCAGCTCGGGCACTGTGGACGTTGCAGAAGATTTGGACGCAGAGGTTGCCGAAGCGATTTCAGCTTTTGTAATTT
This sequence comes from Rhodoferax sp. TH121, assembly GCF_002251855.1. Classification (GTDB taxonomy): domain Bacteria; phylum Pseudomonadota; class Gammaproteobacteria; order Burkholderiales; family Burkholderiaceae_C; genus Allorhodoferax. Next base: position 437,622 of record NZ_NOXW01000020.1, on the reverse strand, counting down.
CCATGATGAACCTTTGTGAATTTCTCTAACGAAAAACCTTGGGTGCCCCTACGCAAACTCTTGTGGAGTCGTGTCGGGACTTGAGATCCAAGCCATGGACGCACCGAATATTGCGCCGGACCGGGACCCGTTTGCCTTTTGATTTGCATCCGCATTATCGCACCTGTTTGGAGGTGCCCCGAACCTACCCTGTTTCAGGGCGATGCAATGCCATAATCCGGGCGCGCCCAGCCCTGTTGGCGGCGACAAACCAGCACTCAAAGACCTCTACCGCTTGGCTACCGAACAAGAGTTGTCCGACTTTCTGAAAGGCGTCGAAGGCCGTGCCTTCAAACGCTCGGTCTACCACGTGCGCAACGAGCAAGCTGCGTTGGACATCGTGCAGGACAGCATGATGAAGCTGGCCGAACACTACGGACACAAGCCCATCGGCGAGCTTCCCATGCTGTTTCAGCGCATTCTGTCGAATTGCACCCTGGATTGGTTTCGTCGGCAAAAGACCTACAACGCTCTTTTTTCAACTATGGGGGACTTCGAGTCGTCCAACGAAGACGGGGACTTTGACCTGCTGGAAACCCTGCATTCAGAAAGCGTCCCGGAACAAAACGAAAGCTCGGAGACCCAACTGGAGCGGGCACAGACATTGCGAGCGATTGAAACAGAGATTTTGGAGCTTCCGGCGCGTCAACGCGAAGCCTTTTTAATGCGTTACTGGGAAGATATGGACGTCGCGGAGACGGCCGCCGCCATGGGATGCTCCCAAGGAAGTGTTAAAACACACTGCTCTCGGGCGGTACATGCCTTGGGTGCCGCCCTCAAGGCCAAGGGAATTCGACTATGACAGCCACACACCACGCCAACCACCGTATTGCCAGCCAAGACGAATTGGGTCGTGCGATTACAGCGCACCTCCAGGACGCGTCCCAGCAACTGCCCCACGACGTAAGCGAACGCCTCAAGGCGGCCCGTATGCTGGCGTTGGAAAAACGCCGCCAGGCCCAAATCCGGCTGGCATCTGCCGTTGTAGCGTCGGGCCCCTCTGCTGCGTTACAGCTCGGCGATGGTCTGCGCGGCAAGTGGCGCCTCATCGGCGCCTGGCTGCCCTTGCTGGCACTCGTTGCGGGCTTGGTAACCATTGATTTTGTGCAAGATGACTTCCGCGCCCAGGAAATTGCCGATGTGGATGTGGAGTTGCTCACTGACGACCTGCCTCCCGATGCATTTACTGACCCAGGCTTCGCCCAATTTTTGCGGCTGAACCGCTCCGAGTGATCCCCGACTGCCAGATTGATTCGCCATGCGCCAGCTTGCCCCACGCTCTACCCCCCTGATGCCTCTGGCACGCCGGGTGCTCGTGTGCCTCTTGGCAAGCTTTGCTCCCCTGCCCTTACTCGCACAGGCCCCAGTAACACCCCCCAAAGCCCTGAGCACACCTCTGATGGCGCTGGGCTGGCAAGACTTGAGCGCAGTACAACGACAATCGCTCAAACCCCTCGAAGCGACCTGGAGCACACTGAATGACGGGCACAAACGCAAATGGATTGCGCTGGCCCACAATTACCCCCAGTTGGCCCCGGCCGAACAAGTCAAAATGCATAACCGTATGGCTGAGTGGGCAGCCCTTAAGCCTCGTGCACGGGAAATGGCACGACTGAACTTTGCAGAAGCCAAAAAAGTGGCCCCAGCGGAGCGTGCGTCGAACTGGGAGGCCTACCAGGCCCTGAGCCCCGAAGAGAAAAAAAATCTTGCCAAAAAGACCCCGGGCAAGCCTGCAGGTGCGGCAATTAGCGCCAAACCCGTACCGCCCAACAAGCTCACTCCTGTTCCTGTCACGAGGCTCTCGCCAGAGGCAGACCGCGCCAAGTTCACGGCCCAACAAGCCATAGATCCGAATACCCTGCTGCCTGTGATGGCGCCGTAAGCCACCAGCTTGTGCACTACGCGGGGAGATGTAGGCGCCCTCTCTACAATCGGGGCGTATGTCGCTCACCGAAACTTCGCCAGCCCATTCGTTGCCGTCTCTGTCCTTAAACGCTCCTAGCCTGCGGCGACGTATGGCGAGTTGGCTATACGAGTGCATCTTGCTGTTTGCAGTGGCGTTCCTCGCGACCTGGCTGTTTAGCACCTTGGGGCAAATGCGCAGCGGTATCGACCCGCGGCGCCCACTTCTGATCACTTTTCTTTTTGTCATTTTTGGCATTTATTTCGTCTGGTGCTGGGCCCATGGTCAAACACTCCCCATGAAGACGTGGAATATCCGGCTGGTGGACAGCAAAGGGCGCGCCGTCACGCAAGGTCGGGCATTGGGGCGCTATGTTCTGAGTTGGCTATGGTTTTTGCCACCGCTGGCCGCCGTTGCACCATTCCGACTTGGTGCACCAGAAATTTTTGTCATCGTGGCTGGCTGGATTGCCATCTGGGCCTTGTTGAGCCGCTTTCACCCCCAACGTCAGTTCTGGCACGATGCACTCGCCGGCACCCGCCTGGTGACTTCCCTGCCCTTGAGCCGCTAGGGCACCTTCTTTCCCCCCATGGAACCTACCTTGTCGTCTGCTGACACCCCGGTCAACCCGCAAAAAGAACGCACCGGCCTGAACCGCATGTGGCACGCCTTTGGCTACTCGCTCGCCGGCCTGCGTGCGGGTTGGGGTGAAACTGCCTTTCGCCAGGAATGCATCGCGGCGTTTGTGCTGGTACCTCTCGCCTTCTGGTTGGGTAGCAACTGGGTCGAAGTGGCCCTGCTGGCCGGCAGCGTGGTGCTGCTGATGGTGGTGGAGTTGCTGAACACCGCCATCGAAACTGCCATCGACCGCGTGGGCCCCGAGTGGCACGACCTCTCCAAACGCGCCAAGGACATGGGCAGCGCCGCCGTGCTGCTGAGCCTGCTGGTCTGTGCGGGCATCTGGCTGGCGGCGCTGGGCCAGCGCTTTCTGGCATGAGCACCCCGGCTTTCTCCCTCTGCGTCTACTGCGGCTCGCGCCCCGGCGCGGACCCCGCCTATATGGAAGTGGCCCGCGAAGTGGGCCGCTGGATTGCTGCACACGGTGGCCAACTGGTCTATGGCGGCGGGCATAACGGCCTCATGGGTGCGGTGGCGGATGCCACGCTGCAGGCGGGTGGCCGCGTGGTGGGCATCATCCCGCAGGCGCTGGTGGACAAGGAATGGGCCCACCGGGGCTGCACCGAATTGCATGTGGTAGACACCATGCATGACCGCAAGCGCATGATGGCCGAGCGGGCCGATGCCTTTTTAGCGCTGCCTGGCGGCATTGGCACGCTGGAAGAACTATTTGAAGTCTGGACTTGGCGACAGCTGGCCTACCATGACAAGCCCATCGGCCTCCTCAATACGGCGGGCTATTACCAGGGGCTCATGGATTTCATGCGTACCAGCGTCTCCCAGGGCTTTCTGGGGGACTGGCAAATGGGACTGGTGCAGATGGAAGATACGCCGCAGGCGCTTCTTCCAGAACTGGTACAGGCCGCCGGTATGGCACCTGGTACGCGGCTGGAGCAGATCTGAGCCTGCTCCGCAGCGGGATGGCTTAAACGGCCGACTCGTCCTGCTCGCCGGTGCGGATACGGATCACGCGTTCCACGCTGGTCACGAAAATCTTGCCATCGCCAATCTTGCCGGTATGAGCTGCCTTGACGATGGCGTCCACGCAGCGGTCCACATCTTCAGTCTTCACGACCACTTCCACCTTCACCTTGGGCAGAAAGTCCACCACGTACTCGGCGCCACGATAAAGCTCGGTGTGGCCCTTTTGGCGGCCAAAGCCTTTCACCTCGGTCACGGTCAGGCCGGTTACGCCGCAGTCAGCCAGGGCTTCACGCACTTCTTCGAGCTTGAACGGTTTAACGACGGCGGTGATTTGTTTCATGATCTTGTCTCTTGCAATGCGGTGATGGGATCGGCCCTCAGGCCCGGAACTTACTGGTAATAGGATAACGCCAATCCTTGCCAAAGCTGCGGTGCGTGACGCGGATACCCACAGGCGCCTGGCGGCGTTTGTACTCGTTGATCTTGATGAGGCGGGTTACCTTTTCCACGTCGGCCGGGGCAAAGCCTGCGGCAATGATGGATTCAATGCTCTCGTCGTTCTCCATGTAGCGTTCCAGAATCGCGTCCAGCACCTCGTAGGGCGGCAGGCTGTCCTGGTCTTTCTGGTCGGGGCGCAGCTCGGCGCTAGGCGGGCGGGTGATGATGCGCTCGGGAATGGGCGCACTGCCCGTGCCATACGGATCATGCTGATTGCGCCAGCGGCAGAGCTTGAACACCGTGGTCTTGGCCAGGTCTTTGATGACGGCAAAGCCGCCCGCCATGTCGCCATACAAAGTGCAGTAACCCGTCGCCATCTCGCTCTTGTTGCCCGTGGTCAGCACGATGCTGCCGAACTTGTTGGACAGCGCCATCAGCAGCGTGCCGCGGATGCGGGCCTGGATGTTCTCTTCCGTCGTGTCCTCGGCGCGCCCCACAAAGTGCGATGCCAAGGATGCCTTGAAGGCTTCGAACTCGGGCACGATGGAAATCTCGTCGTAGCGCACGCCCAGGCGGGCCGCCATGTCTCGCGCGTCGATCCAGCTGATGTCGGCCGTGTAGGGCGAGGGCATCATCACCGCACGCACCTTGTCCTTGCCAATGGCGTCCACCGCCACGGCCAGCACCAGGGCGGAGTCGATACCGCCAGACAAACCCAGCAGCGCGCCGGGGAATCCGTTTTTGCCGATGTAGTCACGCACGCCCAGCACCAGCGCATCCCACAGGTCGGCCTCAGGGCTGCGTTCCGGCTCTACCGTCGCTACGATTTTCATAGCTTTATGCGCACGTTCCACAAGGGCTACAAACAGATTTTCCTTAAAACTGGGAGCGCGGCCGACCACCGAGCCATCGGCGTTGAGGGCGAACGAGTGGCCCTCAAACACCACCTCGTCTTGCCCGCCCACCAGGTGGGCGTAGACCAGCGGCAGGCCCGTCGCCTGGCAGCGCTGGGCCATCATGGCCTCGCGCTCGTAGCCCTTGCCCACATGGAAGGGCGAGGCGTTGATGACGGCCAGCAGCTCGGCACCCGCTTCTTTGGCCAGGCGTGCGGGCTCCTCGAACCAAGCATCTTCACAGATCAACAGACCGACTTTGACCGCATTCGCGCCCTCACCTGCCGTGAATACGCAGACGCCGTTGCCGGGCGTGAAATAGCGGCGCTCGTCGAACACCTGGTAGTTGGGCAGTTCGCGCTTGGCATAGGTGGCGACGACTTGGCCTTCGCGCAGCACGCTGGCAGCGTTGTGGCGCTGCTGCACGGCCACGGAGCGCGTGCGACTGTCGCCTCCCATGGGGTGGCCCACCACCACGCTCAGGCCCTTTAACCCGGCGAGCTGCTGGGCCACGGCTTTCACGGCATCATCGCAGGCGCGGATGAAAGCGGGCCGCAGAAACAAGTCTTCGGCCGCATAGCCGCAAATGGAGAGTTCGGGGGTCAGCAGCAGGCGCGCGCCGTCCGCGTACGCTTGCTTCGCCGCATCGACGATCTTTTTGACGTTGCCATCCAGATCGCCGACGATGAAATTGAGTTGTGCCACGCACAGTGAAAGAGTCATGAACCAGCCAGTCGTTGTTCACAGCCGCGCCGCGGGCGCAGCCATCGCGCTAACCCTTGAGAAGAAGGCGCTCCATGGGTGAAGCCAATTATGTCATTGGGGTCCACGCCTCCGTGCACGGCGTGGGCGCCGCCGCCTGGGACGCACTGCTGGCGGCGCAGGCCCAGCCCAGCCCCTTCATGCGCCACGCCTACCTGGCTGCCATGGAGGACAGCGGCAGCGCCAGCCCTGGCACTGGCTGGGCGCCGCACTGCATCACGCTGCACCTGGATAACACGCTGCAAGCCGCCTGCATGGTGTATCTGAAAAGCCATTCCTACGGCGAATACGTATTTGACTGGGCTTGGGCAAGTGCCTACCAGCAGCACGGCCTGCCCTACTACCCCAAGGCGGTAATTGCGGTGCCGTTCACGCCGGTGCCGGGTGCACGTCTGCTGGCCCGCAATGCGGAGGCACGGTCTGCGCTGCTGCGGGCGGTGGTGGCGTGGTGTGAAGACGTGAGCGCTTCCTCTCTGCACACGTTGTTTGCGAGTGACGATGATGTGCAGGCGAGCGAAGCCCAGGACCTAATGCTGCGCCATACGGTGCAATTCCACTGGAAAAACACCAGCCCCGGCTACACCGACTTCGACGCCTTCCTCGCTAGCTTGGCGCAGGACAAGCGCAAGAAAATCCGCCAGGAGCGGCGCAAGGTGGCCGAGGCCGGCGTGACCTTCCGCCACGCCCAGGGCACCGAGATTTCAGACGCCGACTGGGACTTCTTCTACCGCTGCTACGAGCGTACCTACCTGGAGCACGGCAACCCGCCCTACCTGAACCGTGACTTCTTCACCCGAATGGCCCGCACCATGTCGGAGAACTGGTTGCTGTTTGTAGCCGAGCGCCATGGCCGCCCCGTTGCTAGTAGTTTGATAGCTATTGGCGCATATTCCACGCGGTCTAGAGGCCAAAACGACACTGAAATCACCCGCGTGGCCTATGGCCGCTACTGGGGTGCGTTGGAGCCGGTGGACTGCCTGCACTTCGAGGCCTGCTACTACCAGCCCCTGCAGTGGTGCATCGCAAACGGCTACCAGCGCTTTGAGGGCGGCGCCCAAGGCGAGCACAAGATGGCACGGGCGCTGATGCCCGTCAAGACCACCAGCACCCACTGGCTGGCGCACCCGGCCTTTGCCGATGCCGTGGCCCGCTTTCTGGAGCGCGAAGGCGAAGGCATTGGCCACTACCTGGACGACCTGGGCCAGCGCACGCCATTCAGGCAACCGGCCTGATCTTCACACTCAGAAGGTTTCCCAGTCGTCGTCCCCGCCCTTGGGGGTGACCTTGGTGCTGGTCTTGGGCACCACGGTGGTGGGCGGATAGGCCGCCGCGGGCGGAGCGGGGGGTGCCTTCGGCTTGGCGGCCGGTTTGGATGCGTGGACTGCGGCAGGCTTGGCGTCGCCACGGCGCTCCAGCCCTTTGAACGATGCCGCCTGAGGCGCGCTGGATCGCACCTGCGCAGGCGGCATATGGCCGACGCCATGGCCGGAGGATTCGTTGCCGAGCTTGAACACCGCCACCACCTGCACCAATTCTTGCGCCTGCGACTTGAGACTGGAAGCTGCGGCCGCCATCTGCTCCACCAATGCCGCGTTCTGCTGCGTAGTCTGATCCATGGACGTCACCGCCTCGCCGACCTGGGCCACGCCGGCGCTTTGCTCGCTACTGGCCGCACTGATCTCGCCCATGATGTCGGTCACCCGGCGAATGCTGCTGACCACCTCGGTCATGGTCTCGCCAGCCTTGTCCACCAGTGTGGTGCCCTGCTCCACGCGCTCCACGCTGGCGCCAATCAATGTTTTGATTTCCTTGGCGGCTTCTGCCGAGCGCCCAGCCAGCGAACGCACCTCAGACGCCACCACGGCAAAGCCGCGTCCCTGCTCACCGGCGCGTGCCGCCTCCACCGCCGCATTGAGGGCCAGGATGTTGGTTTGGAAGGCAATCCCGTCGATCACACTGATGATGTCGGCAATCTTGCGCGAGGCCTCGTTGATGCCTTTCATGGTTTCGACCACTTGGCCTACGACCTCGCCGCCCTGGATGGCAACCCTGGAGGCATTCAGGGCCAACTGGTTGGCTTGGGAAGCCGAGTCGGCGTTTTGTTTGACCGTGGAGCCCAGTTCTTCCATGCTGGCCGCAGTCTCCTCCAGCGCACTGGCCTGCTGCTCGGTGCGCGCACTAAGGTCGTTATTGCCTTGGGCAATTTCGGCACTGGCATTGGCCACACTGTCCGCGCTGGTGCGCACTTGGCGCAGCACACCCTGGGTTTTCTCCACAAACTGGTTAAAGCCTGTGGCAATCGCGGCTAGCTCGTCATTACCGGCCGTGGGAATACGCTGTGTCAGATCGCCCTCGCCGGAGCCGATGTCTTGCATGGCGTTGCGCAGCACGACCAATCGGCCCAGCTGTTTGCTCAGGAGGGTACCGATCACCAGCACAGCAACCACGGCAATGGCCACGCTCCAGGCCGCGGCCGACCACACCAAGGCCGTGACACCGCGCATGGCCTCGGCCCGATTCAGCGCCACCAGCAGAATCCAGTTGCTGCCGGGGATGGGCTCGGCATACACCAGACGACTCTCACCGCGTATGGTGACATCGCGCAGAGCTGCCGCGCTAACCAGTGCATCCAGCCCGCCACCGCCCAAGCTGGGGGCTATGTCGGTGATGGGCTTCATGGCCAGCGCCGTGTCCTCATGCACCACGATCTTGCCGTCCTTTGCAACAATCAGCCCGTAGGTGCCCGGCGTGGGGCGAATCGACGCCACATTGCGCACCACACCATCCATGAAAACGTCGAGCGCGGTCACAGCCGCAAGCTGACCACCCGTCTTCACCGCAGAGGCAAAGGTAATCACCAGTTTTTTGGTACCTGCGTCCAAGTACGGATCGGTCACTACCGGCCCGGACTCTTTGGCGGCCAACTGGTACCAAGGGCGTGAGGTAGGGTCGTAATCGGGAGGCAGCTCTTGTGGGCTGGAGAAGGCCGTGCGTTTGTCAGCAAAGCCGATGTAGGCCGTGTCCACATCTCCGGCGATCTTGGCCTGCTGCAAGTATTTAATGGGGTCAGCCTCGGGCACCGCCCCCGCGAAAGAGAGAACCACTTGCTTGCGCGCACTGACCCAGTCCCCCACACCCGCTGCGTGTGAATGCGACAGGGCGCGGGTTTGGTTGTCCAGCGATTCCAAAGCATGGATGCGCGCCGTGTACACATTGGTTGCCGACAAGACCAGCAAACCGGCGGCGACTAGCAGCCCCACGGTTGCCACAATTTTCCCGCGCAGGGAGGTTAGTACGCCAAGTTTCATGCTGCTGCTCCAATCTGGATCCACCATGAACCACACGCTCCGCGCATGGTCTCCAACGACTTGCAATTCATGATACACGCGCACCTGCAGCGTGTGAACTGAAATCAGCGGGTTCAGCAGGCCCTTGGCAAACCCTAGCTGGCAGCGGCTTGGCACGCTGCTACGCTGTCCTTAGGAGAAACCCACCATGCATACCCTCAGCGGCCTGGATGCCACCTTCCTGTATCTGGAGACCCCTGAAATGCCCATGCATGTGGGCTCGTTCTGTCTGTACGAACTGCCCGACACCCCACGCTTCAGCCTGCACAGGGCCATCACTGCCCATATCGGTCAGCGGCTGCACTTGGCGGCCGTGTTCACACGCAAATTGGGCTTCATGCCCTTGGACCTGGGCCACCCGGTGTGGCTGCCGGCCGATACAGTGGACCTGGGTTTCCATATCCGCAAGGTCAAGGGCCGCGCGCTACCGCTGGCACAGGCCCAAGCGATGGCGGCCAAGCTACACAGCGGCCTGATTGAGCGCAGCCGCCCGCTGTGGGAGTTCCATGTGTTTGACCGCGTGCTGTGCCCCGATGGCAGCGTGTGCGGCGCCCTGTATTCCAAGATTCACCACGCCACACTGGATGGCAAGGCCGGCACCATCCTCACGCAGGCCATGATGGACGTGGGCCCAACGCCACGCCCTGTGCCCCCGCCTAGCGAGAAACCGCCCAAGGTGCAAAGTCTGAAAGTAGCCCAGATGCTGGGCGCGGTGTTCTCCAACTCTTTGGCCCAGTACGCCAAGCTGGCACGCACCCTGCCCCAGGCTGCGCAAGCACTGGGCAGCACAGTGGCGAAGCAATCGCTACAGGGCCGGGGTAGCGGCTTGCGCCCCAAGTCGCCCCTCACGCTGGCCCCCATGACCGACTTCAACGTGGCGGTGGGCACCGCACGTAGCTTTGGCACCGCCAGCATTCCGTTTGCTGACTGCCGCGCCATGGCCCAGGCAGCAGGAGGCTCCTTCAACGACATCGTGCTATGGATTTGTGCCACCGCGCTGCGGGATTACCTGGCCCAGCACGGCAGCATTCCGCGCAAGCCCCTGCTAGCAGCCATGCCAGTGAGCCTGCGCGACGAGGGCAATACCGACTACAGCACTCAAGCGTCCATGACGGTGGTGGCACTGGGTACACACCTGGCGCAGCCACTCAAGCGCCTGCAAGCCATCATGGACTCCACGGCCAAGGTAAAGAGCGCCTTGCCCCAGCTCAAGAGCATGCTGCCTACCGATTACCCCTCGCTCTTGGCGCCCTGGATTGTGGGCGGTGTGGCCAAGGCTGCTTTCAAGACCTATAGTGCGACCGGCCTCTCGCACCGTCTTCCTATGGTTGCTAACCTGATCATCAGCAATGTCCCGGGGCCGCGCGTGCCGCTTTACCTGGCCGGCGCACGCATGCGTACCTTCCACCCCATGTCCATTGTGGTCCACGGCATTGCGCTCAACATCACGGTGCAGACCTACGCCGGCAGCGTGGACTTTGGTGTGGTTGCGGACGCCAAGGCCGTACCTGCCGTGCAGGACCTGACCCAGGCACTGGTGGCTGCGTTTGAGGAAGGCCGTGCGCTTCTGGGCGGAGCGCCTGCAGCGGCACCAGTCGCGAGCGCGACAAAAAAACAGAGTACCCCAACTAAAGCCATCCGGGCCAAAGCCCCGAAAGCTGCTACTGTCACAACCCCGACCCTCCGCAAGCGTGCGGCCCGCGCCGCCTGAGCCCTGATCTGACTATGGCCAAAGCCACCAAGAAAGCCCCCCCGGACCACCACCCCGCCCCGAACGCCTGGCTCATGGCCCTGGAACTGCGCGCCCCTTGGGAGCTGTGGTCGGTGCTTCCCAGCTGGCCTGCGCTCGCAAAGGCACCAGTGGGCGACGGACACCCAGTCATTGTGTTTCCCGGCCTGTCGGCCAGCGACGGCTCTACCTTGCCGCTACGGGCCTACCTCAACAACCTGGGCTATGACATCTCGGGCTGGAACCAGGGCTACAACTTTGGCCCCCGTGCCGGTGTGCTGGAGACCGCCAAGCGCCAGGTGCGGGAGACGGCAGAGGCCAGCGGTGAGGCCGTGAGCCTGGTGGGCTGGAGCCTGGGCGGCGTGTATGCACGTGAACTGGCCAAGGAACTGCCCCGGCATGTACGCAGCGTCATCACTCTGGGCACGCCGTTTTCAGGCTCACACAAAAGCACCAATGCCTGGCGCCTGTATGAGCTCACCAGTGGCCGCAGCATTGCGCAAGAGGTCGAAAATTTTGACCTGCCCGCGGCTCCGCCCGTGCCCACCACATCCATCTACTCGCGCACCGATGGCGTGGTGGCCTGGCCCTCCAGCCTGCAAGCGCCCTGCCAAAACAACCCGCATACCGAAAACGTGGAAGTGTTTGCCAGCCACATCGGTCTGGGCCTGAACCCCAGCGCCTGGTGGGTGGTGGCGGACCGGCTGGCCCAGGCAGCGGGCCAATGGAAGCCATTTGAACGTGCGGGCAAGTTGCAGCAGTGGGTGTTTCCCGACCCCACACGGCCCTGAGCAAGGCTAAGCACACGGTTCCAGCTGCCCACAAACACCAAGAGCGCTGCCCCTTGCAAGGCTAGCGCTCTTTTATTGATAGCTGCTCACGCAGCATTCATAAGGGCTAGATGCCTATTTGACATCTAAACTTCATCGCAAGCCGGCTCAGGCCTGTTGCTTGTTGTAGTTGGCGATGCCGTCCATGATTTCCTTCTGGGCGGCTTCAGGGCCTTCCCAGCCTTGCACCTTGACCCATTTGCCTTCTTCCAGATCTTTGTAGTGTTCAAAGAAGTGGGCAATGGTCTTGAGGCGGAAGGGGTTCAGATCTTCGGGCTTCTTCCACTGGCTGTAGAGCGACAGGATTTTGTCCACGGGCACGGCCAGCACCTTGCCGTCTTCACCGGCTTCGTCGGTCATCTTCAAAATACCGATCGCGCGGCAGGGCACCACCACACCGGGAATCAGGGGCACGGGGGTGATCACCAGCACGTCCACCGGGTCGCCGTCGCCCGAAATGGTCTTGGGTACGTAACCGTAGTTGGTCGGGTAGTGCATGGCAGTACTCATGAAACGGTCCACAAAAATGGCGCCCGAGTCCTTGTCCACTTCGTACTTCACCGGATCGGCGTTCATGGGGATTTCGATGATGACGTTGAACGCGTCGGGGACTTTGCTGCCGGGGGTGACTTTGTCGAGGGACATGCTTTTCTCTTGGTGTTGAAAGTAGGAAATGGGAACCCTAAGGGGAAACCTAGGGATTAACCCGGATTTTACTGACTACACACTTTCGTTTTCGACGTGCTGTCATCAAAGCACGCTACATTCGGCCCGTTGGCCAATCATCTCCCCTTGCTTTGTAGGGTTGGAGCACTGAGGAAGCAACGCAGCGGGAGCCTCGCTAGCGTTGCTCCCACCTTTGCGAAACAACCATAGAGGAGTATTTCTATGACGGGCAACACAGCGCTGTTTCTGGCGCTTGGCTGTGGACTGATCGCCGTGGTGTACGGTGTGTGGGCACGCAGCTGGATTCTTTCCCAAGACGCCGGCAATGCGCGCATGCAAGAGATTGCAGCCGCCATCCAGACCGGAGCCGCCGCCTACCTTTCACGTCAGTACAAGACCATCGCCATCGTGGGCGTGGTGCTGACGATTCTGATTGGCCTGTTTCTGGACCCACTGAGCGCCGTAGGCTTTGTGGTCGGTGCCGTGCTCTCCGGCGCCTGCGGCTTTATCGGCATGAATGTCTCGGTGCGCGCCAATGTGCGTACTGCGCAAGCGGCCACCAAGGGCATTGGCCCGGCGCTGGACGTGGCCTTTCGCGGCGGCGCCATCACCGGCATGCTGGTGGTGGGCTTGGGCCTGCTGGGTGTAACCGGTTTTTACTGGTTCCTGGTGCCCGATGGCGCCGTGACGGCTGCCAAGCTCAACCCGCTGATCGGCTTTGCCTTCGGCTCATCGCTGATTTCCATCTTCGCCCGTCTGGGCGGTGGCATCTTCACCAAGGGCGCCGACGTGGGCGCCGACCTGGTGGGCAAAGTGGAAGCCGGCATCCCCGAGGATGACCCACGCAACCCCGCCGTGATTGCCGACAACGTGGGCGACAACGTGGGCGACTGTGCAGGCATGGCCGCGGATCTGTTCGAAACCTATGCGGTGACACTGATTGCCACTATGGTTTTAGGAGCACTTCTCGCAAGTGCTGCGGGGGCTACCGCCGTTTTGTATCCCTTGGCACTGGGCGCGGCGTCGATCGTCGCGTCCATCATTGGCTGCTTCTTCGTCAAGGCCTCGCCGGGCATGAAGAACGTGATGCCAGCGCTGTACAAGGGCCTGGCGATTGCCGGTGTGCTGTCGCTGATTGCGTTTTACTTCGTGACGCAATCCATGTTCCCCGCCGCCATCACCTTGACCGACGGCCACGTCTTGTCCGCCGGCAGCCTGTTTGGCGCCTGCACCGTGGGCTTGGTGCTGACGGGTGCGCTGGTATGGATCACGGAGTACTACACCGGCACACAGTACGCGCCGGTGCAGCACATCGCCCAGGCTTCCACCACCGGCCACGGTACCAACATCATTGCCGGCCTGGGCGTCTCCATGCGCTCCACGGCCTGGCCGGTAATCTTTGTGTGCATCGCCATTTACACCGCTTACGCGCTGGCTGGCTTGTATGGCATTGCCATCGCAGCGACCTCCATGCTCAGCATGGCCGGCATCGTGGTAGCGCTGGACGCCTATGGCCCCATCACAGACAACGCGGGCGGCATCGCCGAGATGAGCGAACTGCCCGCCAGCGTGCGTGACATCACCGACCCGCTGGACGCCGTGGGTAACACTACCAAGGCCGTGACTAAGGGCTACGCCATCGGCTCTGCCGGCCTGGCCGCCCTGGTGCTGTTTGCCGACTACACGCACAAGCTCGAAGCCTACGGCAAGGTCATCAGTTTCGACCTGAGCGACCCCATGGTCATCATCGGCCTGTTCATCGGCGGCCTGATTCCCTACCTGTTTGGCGCCATGGCCATGGAAGCCGTGGGCCGCGCCGCAGGTTCGGTGGTGGTGGAAGTACGCCGCCAATTCAAAGAGATCAAGGGCATCATGGACGGCAGTGGCAAGCCGGAGTACGACACTGCGGTGGACATGCTGACCACTGCTGCGATCAAGGAAATGATGATTCCATCACTGCTGCCTGTGGTGGTACCCATTGTGGTCGGCCTCGCCCTGGGGCCTGCTGCATTGGGCGGCTTGTTGATGGGTACCATCGTGACCGGGCTGTTTGTAGCCATCTCCATGTGCACCGGCGGTGGCGCCTGGGACAACGCCAAAAAGTACATCGAAGACGGCCACCACGGTGGCAAAGGGTCGGAGACCCACAAGGCCGCTGTGACCGGTGATACCGTGGGTGACCCCTACAAGGACACGGCCGGGCCCGCTGTGAATCCGCTGATCAAGATCATCAACATCGTGGCACTGCTCATCGTGCCCCTGATGATGAAGCTGCATGGCGGCTAACCACTCACCAGTAAGGCGATGGCCCGCTTTGGCGGGCCATTTTTTTGGGTAGCGCGTGGCCACCGCGATGCGCTACCATGCCGTTATAGGCGTGTTTTGCGCCACTCTCCTAAAGCAAGCCCGTGAAAATACTAGTGATTGACGACCATGCTCTGGTGCGCGAAGGCCTGCACCAGGTGTTAAAAGGTCTGGATGAAAACGTTTCCGTGCTGCAGGCGGGAACCTGCGAGCAGGCATTTGCATTGGCAGATAGTCATGTTGACATTGACCTGGTGCTACTGGACTACCACCTGCCCGACATGACCGGCCTGCAGGCTCTGGATGTGTTTGGCAAAAACCACCCGGAACTGCCCATCGTCATGCTGTCGGGCTCTGCAAATGTGCAAATCATGCGCCAGGTTCTGCAATCCGGCGCTTCGGGTTTTGTCACCAAATCCAGCCTCAGCGATGAACTGTTGCACGCGGTGCGCCTGGTTCTGAACGGTGATGTCTACTCCCCTTCCGAATTGGGCAGTGACTTTGGCGCTCTGTCCTTTGATGGTGCCAATGCCAAGCCCCCGCTCACCCAACGGCAGGAGCTGGTACTTCGCGAACTCCTTGATGGACGCTCCAATAGGGAAATCGGCAGCTCGCTCAATGTGTCGGAAGAAACGGTCAAGACCCACGTGGCCTCCATCCTGCGCTATTTCGATGTGCAGAACCGCACCCAGGCCGTCGTAGCCGCGGCACGCTGCGGCTACCGCCCCACCTCAGCCGCCTAGGCTCCCGGCTGCTCTTCCACCTCGGCCGCCATGGCCGATCGACGCAGAAAGCTGCGCAGCTTAGCCGGACGCACCGGCTTGTGCAGCAGCGTGAGCCCCGCATCCTTGGCGGCCTGAATCAGACCTGCATCCGTGTCACCACTCATCAAGCATGCTGGAATCTCGCGCCGCGCATGGGCGCGCACCATGGCGATCACATCCAACCCATTGCGTGCTTCGCCAAGGCGGAAATCACTGAGCACTACATCGGGCGCAGTATAGGCATTCACAAAATCCAGCGCCTGCGCTACCGTGGCTGCCGCATTGACCACACAGCCCCAGGAGCTCAGCAAGTCACGAATCGCTTCCAGTGCAAAACCATCGTCCTCAATCACCAGCACGCGCATGCCCTCCACACCGCCCAAGCCCTGTGGGTCTGGTGGAACCAGGGGGGAGAACGCTTCGACCGCCTGCGCTGCTGGAAGGTGGATGGAAAAGCGCGTGCCACAGCCCAGCGCCGAACGCAGCGTGATGGCATGCCCAAGCAGCTGGGCGGTGCGCTCCACAATGTTCAGACCCAGACCCAGACCCTGGGAACGGTCCCGACCCGAATTGCCCACCTGGTAAAACTCCCGGAAGATGTCCTCTTGGTGGGTTGGCGAGATACCAATCCCGCTATCGGCCACATCGAGACGCACATTGCGCCCGCCATCCACACGCCGGCAGCTGATCATGACCGTGCCGCGCTCGGTGTAGCGGATTGCGTTGTTCGCTAGGTTCATTACCATGCGTTGCAGCAGCACGGGGTCAGTCATGGCCCAATACGGGCTGGGGCGTATGCGCAAGCGAAGCCCTTTGCTTTCAGCCAGCGGCTGCAAGGCCTTGCGCAAGCTATGAAACAACTCGCCCAAATTAACCGGCCCCAGCTGCACCTGGACCGCACCCGCATCCAGACGCGACACATCGAGTAAACCGTCGAGCAAATCCTGCATGGACTGCACTGAGGCCTCCAGGCTGGCCACCAGCTGTCGCGTCTGGGCATCCAAGGGCAGCTGGCCCAAGCGGGCGACAAACATGCCCAAGGCGTGGGTAGGCTGGCGCAGATCATGGCTCGCGGCCGCCAAAAAGCGGGACTTTGCCAGTGTGGCGGTTTCGGCCTCTTCTTTTTTAAGCCGTAGCTCACGCGTGGCCGACTCCACACGAAACTCCATTTCCTCACGCCCCCACGCCAGACGCTGCGCCATCTGGTTCAAACGAGTCTGCAAGTCGTACAACGGATCATTGGGGCGCGACTCGGAGCTGGGGGTCAGATCGCCCTCACCAATACGCTCGATCATCCGCGACACCCGCAACACCGGTCGTACCACGCCCTCGCCCATGCGGGTAGCCAAAATCCCGCCTAAGACCAAACCGGCCAAGCCGATACCCAAAGCCAACACCAGAAGCTCGCGCTCACGTGCTACCAGCCGCGCACGCGACACCTCCAGCACGACATGGCCGAAGACCTCAGGAGCAGAGCCCTGCGCGCCGGGGGAAGGTGAGAACAAATCATCAACGGGAACGTTGCCCGAGCTCACTTCCACCGCCACTACGTCAATGCTCTCCTTGCGCTGTTGATCGGCGTACGACGTACTGCGGGCTTCCTTCAGTCCGCTGTAATGCAGCAGCCCAGAGCTGGCCAACATACGACCATCCACATCAAAAACGGCCACTGAACGGACATCTGGTTCGCGCTGCAGACCCGCCAACACCGTTTGAAGCGCGGCCACATTGCCGGAAAACAGGCCATATTCACTGGCCAGCGCGACCTGGCGCGCCATCAGCCGTGTACGCAGTCCATGTGATTCGTCGAGGTCGGAAATGCGACTGGTCCAGAATACGGCCACCAATGCCAGCACCACCAAAGTGACCGGCACCAAGGCAGCCGCCAACATGCGGGTGCGAATACCGGGAAACATCATGGGCGTTTCTCCAAGCGGTGCAGCCGTTCATTCAAAACCGACTCATCCAAAGACAGGCCCAGCGAGCGGGCAACATGCTCATTCAGCGCCACACTGAACTCCAAAGGGTATTGCGAAGCTGGCACAGCCCCGCCTTGGAGCACTGTGCGCCCCATCATGCCCGCCTGTACGCCAATCTGGCGCGGCGTACTGTAAACCGCCAACAAGGCGCCGGCCTTGACGTAGGCGGGGGAAAACGCAACAACAGGCACACGAGCCCGGTAAGTTGCCAGCAAAATGTTTGCAATGTTGTTGCTGTTGTAGACCTGCGGGTCCGCTACGGCGAATAACACATCGGCACCGTCCAGTACGTTTTTCAATCCGGAAAACAGGCTGGTCGACGACGGTACTGGTACCGTCAACACGTCAATTCCCCTGGCCTGGGCTGCGGCCAGCAAGTTGGGCTGTTGCGCCAGTGACTCTTGTCCCCACAAGACTCCCAAGCGCTTCATCCCCGGCAGGGCGAGGTGCATCAGATCGAGTTGGCGGCCAAAGGGCTGATCCAGATACACAGCGACCACAGGAGCTTCGGCTTTTCCAGGGTTGTCGCGCACAATTCGCTCAAAGCCCAAGCGCGGAATCAAGGCAGACACTACGGTGGGACGCCCCTCGCGCGACAACGCGCGCGCCAGGGCGTCCGAGCCCAAGGTGATCCAGACTTTGGCACTGTGCGCAGCTGCCAGCTCCGTCGGCGCCAATTCGGGGAGATAAAGCACTGCGATGTCCGCACGGCGTACTCCCAGTCGCACCAGCTCCCCGACCGTGGCCTGACTCGCATCGAGGTAACTGGGGCTGCGCTCGCTGCTGAGAACCACAACCTCCGCAGCGCAGACCATGCCCGCACACCCAAGCACCCAGATTGCCAGGACGCTGTGGAGCACGCGCAGCAAGTCCATGCCTTAGTAGTCCATCCGCAACGTCACAAAGGCGCGACGGTCAAAAAAGAACTTGCGATCGCCGTCGCGGTAGGGCTGGTCCAGATTTTGGACCGTGAAGGCCAACTCAGCCTTGTTTTTACCAAGGCGCAGGGGCTGGGCAATCCGCAGGTCGGTACGCCCCATGGAATAGAGGCGGTCGCCGCCAGACATCAGGCCGATATCGTCCGATTGCTGGTGCATCAGCGACAAGGTGGTTCTTGCAGGCAAGGTGTGCACCACCACCAGCGAAGCCGCGTAGCGGGCCGCGCCATGTGCAGTTTTAAAACGATCTGCACCGGCAATCTGAGTCCAGGCCTGGGTGACAAACAGCTGGGTCGCCATACCAGGCTTCCATTGGATCTGATGCTCCACGCCAGTGATGCTGAAATTTTCGATGTTGCGGTAATCCTCTGGAGAAACCCCGCTGGGGCGCTCTATACCGTCGGTGATACGCTCATCAAAGAAGCGGACATCTCCGGAAATGCCCCGCTGCGCAAAGTTGAAGTTGTAACCCAGCTCGCGGGTGTAGATTTTTTCGGGCGACAAGGCCCCGCTACTGAACACGGTAGTCAATGGATTGGCGCCGTTGACATCGTAATAACGTACGGCAGCGTATTTTTCATAGGCACTGGGCGGGCGAAAGGCGCTAGAAACACCCGCACGCAGGGTATGACCTGCCAGTGCATGCCAGTTCAGCATGAGGCGCGGCGAGAAGGTGCCGCCGCCCATGTCACTTTGCTCTGCCATGGCTCCGGCGTTCAACACCCAATCAGGTTGCAAACGCCACTCCACGTTGCCAAACAGGCGGGAGAAGTTCGATGTCACCTGCTCCCGGGTGTCGAAGCTGGAGTGCGAATTGACCTGCTCGCGCCGCAGTTCTGCCCCCCACACAGAGCGAAAACTCAAGGTATGCACTGCCGTGTGTTGCAAAGTTAGTGCGTCGTTCTGTTCCTGAGCACCAAAGTCCACCATGGAGCCAAAATAATTGATTCCGTTGATCAGGTCTGTGCTCTGATAGCGGAAGTTGTCCCGGTGGGTGTTTTGCGTCCGGGAAAAACTCAATAGCACGTCCTGATCACCCTCGAGCGGTTTGCGCCAGTCCACCTGCACGTACTGCGATCCCAGGAATCGCATGCGTGGCACATTGCCGGGAGAGTCAGCCGAACCGCGCCCAGCATCGATGTTCAGCCCCCCCATTCGCAAATCCAGCTCCGCGCCCGCGCCAGTATCCCAAGAAGCCACCGCGTTGACGCGTGCAACCCGGTTTCGGCCATAGGCGGCGCGCAGGCCATCGTCCCCACGCGAATCCACACTGAGGCGGTAGGCGGCACCCGCCCCCCCCCAACCAATGCTGGCCCCGGCATCGGCCACCCGGTTGTCTCCCACCGTCATACTGGCTGCCGACCCTACGTCGCGCACATCCCTGGAAATGATGTTGATCACCCCCAAAAAAGCGCGCGCACCATAGGTCGCTGAGTTAGATCCACGCAACACCTCGATGCGGGCAATATCGTCAAGGGCTAGCGTCTGCAGCCCCAGCCCCGCAGACCCCTGCAAATGACCCGAGTAGACCGATCTGCCGTCCACCAGCACCTGGATGCGGTTGGCCCAGTCGTCACTGCGGCCGTGGTAGGACGCCAGAGGCGCATCGGTTTCAAACGAGGTGGTAGTTTGGAAACCAGGCACCAAGCGCAACAGGTCCGCCACGTCCCGCGCCCCGGAGTTGCGGATGAACTGCCGGTCCAGCACCGTTACGGCCCCGGGGGCTTCATCCACGGGCTGGGCCAAACGTGACACCGACAAAACGACCGGAATGTCCCCCAAAAAGTCGCGCTCGCTGAGCGCACTGGCACCGGTGCCACTTTGGGCTCGGGCCGTTGCGCTGACAAGGATCAAAAGTGCGGGTAATAGTTTGGAGGGCATGGTTTGTTCTCCAACGACGGGGTATTTTTTTAATCCCGCAATTCTGCCTTGCGTTTCAACCACCTTCGGCCGAAGGGTGGAGAATAGTGCGCATGGCAGAACCCAGCAATTTGCGCATCGTACCCTTGGTGGACCAACGCGCACGATCCATTCCTGTAGGCAGCTTGGCAGCTGACCCGCGGACATCAAGCGCCGAGCAGGCCAGCCTAACCGACAGGCTGGGGCGTCCCTTGCGGGATTTGCGCATCAGCGTCACCGACCGCTGCAACTTCCGCTGCAGCTACTGCATGCCCAAAGATGTGTTCGACAAGGACTACCAATATCTGCCACAAACGGCACTGTTGAACTTTGAAGAAATCACCCGCCTGACACGCCAATTTGTAGCCCAAGGAGTCCAGAAAATACGATTGACAGGCGGGGAGCCCCTGTTGCGCAAAAACCTGGAAATCCTGGTGGCGCAACTCGCTGCCCTGCGTACGCCAGAAGGCCAGCCGCTGGACCTGACGCTCACGACCAACGGATCTTTGCTGGCGAAAAAAGCGAAAGCCTTGAAAGATGCGGGACTGCAGCGGGTGACCGTGAGCCTGGATGGACTGGATGATGCGGTGTTCAGGCGCATGAACGATGTGGACTTCCCGGTTGCCGATGTGCTGCGTGGCATCGAGGCTGCGCAGGCGGTGGGTCTGGGCCCGATCAAAGTGAATATGGTGGTCAAGCGCGGTACCAACGAGCAGCAAATCCTGGCCATGGCCCGGCACTTCAAGGGCACGGGCATCGTGCTGCGCTTCATCGAATACATGGACGTGGGTGCCACCAACGGCTGGCGCATGGATGAAGTGATGCCATCGGCAGAAGTCATTCGCCTGCTGCAGACCGAATGGCCGATGCTGCCCCTGGAACACGCCCAACGCGGAGAGACCGCGCAACGCTGGGGCTATGCCAACGCAGAGGGGCTCCATGACCCTGCAGCCGGAGAGATCGGTGTCATTAGCAGTGTTACGCAGGCTTTCTGCAGTGACTGCAACCGGGCGCGCCTATCCACGGAGGGACAACTCTATCTCTGCCTCTTTGCCAGCCAGGGCTACGACTTGCGCAGCCTGCTACGCGATGGCAGCCCGGATGAACAACTGGCAGCGGCCATCCGGAAAATCTGGCACCAGCGCAGTGAACAGTACTCAGCTTTGCGCAGTGCATTGCCACCGGGCAGCATGTCGCAGGGGCGTCGGGTAGAAATGAGCTACATCGGTGGCTGAGCTCCGCGCACCTGCCGCCACGCCCTCCAACACATTGTGTGTCCTCTTGGCGGGTGGACAAGGCCGGCGCATGGGAGGGGTCGACAAAGGCCTACAGTTGCACCAGGGCAAGACACTCGTCGCACATAGCTTGCAACGCCTGCAAGCACAGGACTGGGGGCCAGCACAACACATCGGAATCAGTGCCAATCGCCACATGCAAGAGTACGCAGCGCTGGGCTTTCCAGTTTGGACTGATGTGAGGCCAGGTTACAGTGGACCTTTGGAAGGCATCTTGTCGTCTCTGGACCATGGGGCGACTTTGCACCCCGCCGTGCACTATCTACTGGTCATGCCCTGCGATACGCCCTACCTGCCGCTGGACCTCGCATCGCGCTTGTCGGGCAGGCTGGCGATCACACCAGGCCACGCTGCTGCGGCCCGCGCCAACGGGCGCACCCACCCTTTGGCCTGCCTGTTGTCTGCTCACCTAGTGAGCGATCTGCGCGGCTACCTCGATAGCGGCCAACGCAAAGTACAAACCTGGCTGGAGGTCTGCGAAGTGCAGTGGGTGGATTTCGATACCCCCACTTACCCGGCCAACGCCTTCGACAACTTCAACACCTTGGCGGACTTGACCGCCAAGGCGCCCGATTGAATCAGACAGGGTCTTTCTTTGCGCCGGGCGCATGTTTGCGGGCCAAGAGGGTATACATGGTAGGAACCACGAACACTGTCAACAGGGTACCAACGGACATCCCCCCTACGATCACCCAGCCGATTTGCTGGCGACTCTCTGCACCAGCGCCTGAAGCGAGAGCCAGGGGAATAGCGCCTAGCACCATGGCGCCCGTGGTCATCAAAATGGGGCGGATGCGCTGGGACGCGGACTGCTGAATGGCCTGCAGGGTCTGCATGCCCTGCTCACGCAACTGGTTCGCAAACTCCACCATCAGAATGCCATGTTTGGTGATCAGTCCGACCAAAGTGATCAAACCAATCTGGCTGAATACATTCAAGGTGCCACCCGACCATTTCAGAGCAAGCAGTGCCCCCGCCATAGACAAGGGCACACTGAGCATGATGACGAGGGGATCAACAAAACTTTCGAACTGGGCGGCCAAAACTAGAAAAATAAACACCAGTGCCAGCAAAAACACAAGTGTCAAAGAATCAGAAGACTTGCGAAACTCGCGACTGGAACCATTCACATCGGTGGCATACCCGGGTTTGAGCACTTTTTTGGCCGTGGCATCCAAAAAGTCCAAAGCCTCTCCGAGAGAGTAATCGGGGGACAGGTTCGCTGTCACCGTCGCCGAGCGACGCTGTCCGAAGTGGTTCAGCTCACGCGGCACCACAACCTCCTTGACTTTCACCAAGGCAGAAAGCGGCACCATGGTGTCCCCCTTTGCGCGCACAAAGATGTTCTCAATGTCATCGGGCGTATCCCGACCTGTCGCAGCGGTCCGCACCACCACGTCGTACTGCTCTCCATCGCGCTTGTAGCGGGTCACATTGCGTCCCCCCAACACGGTCTCTATGGATCGCGCGATCACGTCGACGCCAACGCCCATGTCAGCTGCCCGCTCACGGTCTACTTCCAGTCGGAACTCCGGCTTGTTGAGCCGCAAGTCGGTATCCACCTGCAAGAAGCCGGGATTCTTGGCCAGCTCATCCTGAAATGCACGCACTGCCTGCGAGAGATTTTGGTAACTCTCGGATGTGATGATCACAAAGTTGACCGGGCGCTGGGTAAAGCCTTGCCCCAATGATGGAGGCGTAATAGGAAACGCGGTAACACCGGGCATGCCGGACACACGAGGTGTCATTTCACGGGCCATCTCCACCGTGGTGCGCTGGCGCTCCTCCCAAGGCACAGCCCGGAAAAATACATTGCCCTGGGCGACTGTGGGGCTACCGATGTTTGCAAAAATTCGGTCGAACTCCGGGAAGTTTTCTCCCACCTTTTCGATGGAGCGTGCGTAGCGGTTCGTGTAGTCCAGCGTGGCCCCATCGGGAGCATTGATCTGCGCCAACACGACACCTCTATCCTCCATCGGTGACAGTTCGCGTTTGATGGAGCCCATCACCGCCCAGGTCACCGCGCCGCTACCCACCATGACGAGTACCACGATCCAGCGGTGCCGCAATGACCAACCCAACGCGGCAGCATAGGCCCTGGTGAACGATTCCAGCGCATGCTCCATCGTCCGGTCAAACCAGCTCGGACGCGGATTGTGGCGCAGCAAGACAGAAGACATCATCGGCGACAAGGTCAGCGCCACCAGCCCCGACACCAACACGGCCCCAGCCAAGGCAAGCGCAAACTCGGTGAACAAGCGGCCAGTACGACCGGGCGCAAAGGCCAAGGGCACGTAGACGGCCACCAAGGTCAGCGTCATGGCCACAATTGCGAAGCCCACTTCCCGCGCACCCTGGATCGCGGCCTGGAAAGGCGGTACGCCATCTTCGATGTGCCTGTAAATATTCTCCAACATCACAATGGCATCATCTACCACCAAGCCAATCGCCAGCACCAACGCCAGCAAGGTCAAGGTGTTGATACTGAAGCCAGCCAGGGCCATCAGTGCGAATGCACCTATCAGCGCCACCGGGATGGTGACTAGCGGAATAATTGCCGCGCGCAAAGTGCGCAGGAAAACAAAAATGACCAAGGCCACCAGCACGGAGGCTTCAACGATGGTTTGGTACACCGCTTTGATGGAGCGATCAATAAAAACGGAGTTGTCGTTGGCGACCTCCACCACCACTCCCGGCGGCAAATCCTTCTGGATTTTGTCCATCAAGGCCCGAACCCCGGCTGACAAATCGAGCGGATTGGCGGTTGCCTGCCGAATGACACCCACACCAATCGCATCCTTGCCATTGAGTCGCACACTGGAACGCTCCTCCGCCGGCCCCTGCGCCACGCGAGCGACATCTCCAATCCGTACGGGAAAACCATTCACGGTTTTAACAATCACCTGCGAAAACTCGCTAGGTCGGCTCAGGTCTGTCGCGGCAGTCACGTTAAATTCGCGCAGGCTGCTTTCAATCCGTCCGGCAGGGACTTCGAGGTTGGAGCGACGCAGGGCATCTTCGACATCCTGGATCGTCAGCCGGAACGCCGCCAGCTTGGCAGGATCCAACGATATCTGCATGGAAAACTTGCGCTCTCCGGAAATCGTGACATCCGCAGCACCCGGAGCCGTTTGCAAGATGGGTTTGACCAAGGTATTGGCCATCTCCGAAAGCTGCAGGGCGTTGTGTGTGTCGGAGCTCAAAGACAAGAAAATCACCGGGAATGCATCGGCCTCCACCTTGGCAATAACAGGCTCATCAATGCCCTGCGGCAGACGCTGGCGCACACGAGAGACCTTATCCCGCACATCGGCGGCGGCTGAATCCGCATCGCGCGACAAGGCAAAGCGAATGGATATCTGGCTGCGCTCCTGACGGCTGCTGGACGTAATGACGTCCACGCCCTCAATACCCGCCAAGGAATCTTCCAGAACCTTGGTCACCTGCGCCTCAACCACCTCACTCGACGCACCACCAAAGCGGGTGGTGACCGTCACGACAGGCTCGTCAATCTTCGGGTACTCACGTACCGATAACCCCGTGAAGGACACCGCACCCACCAACATGATGAGCAAGGACAAGACCGTCGCGAAGACTGGCCGGCGTATGGATGTTTCAGCCAATTGCATGGTGCATCAACCTCCAGCGGCCCGAGGTGCAGAGGCACCAATGGCCGGCGCCGAAGCTGCCGCTGCAGGCCCCTTGCCCACCTCCACAATACGCACCGGCGTTCCGTCGCGCTGCAAACGCTGCTGGCCCGCAACCACAATCGTCTGCCCCTCGCTGAGCCCTTCAATGACTTCCACCTTACCTTGGCGGCGCACACCCAGCTTTACCTCCTGCCGCTTGGACACCCACTCCGTGTTGGCTGGCAGATTGTTTGCTGCAGGTACTTCTGAAGGTGCGACCACCAGCACCACAAACTGCTTGCCTCCTTGCGGCACCAAAGCCTCTTCTGGCACGACCAGCGCTGCGTCATTAACACCAAAAATAGCTGTCACGCGAGCAAACATGCCTGGCCGCAAGGGCGCACCACCCGCTGCACCACCCGGCTCGCCACCTGTGTTGGGCAGAACTGCACGTACTCCCACGGACCGGCCGTTGGCATCCAGCAGCGGATCGACCGCCTCGATGCGCGCCTTGAATGAACGTCCCGGAAACGCATCCATGGCAAGTTCCACCACAAGACCAGGACGCAATTTGCGCTGGTAACGTTCGGGTAGCCGAAAATCCACCAGCATGCTGCCGATGTCTTCCAGGTTGACCAGATCGGCCCCGTCTTTGACGTAGTCACCTACATTCACAGCACGCAATCCGAGCGTTCCATCAAACGGAGCAACAATTGCCATACGCCCCAGACGGGCTTGTGCCAGGGAAAGCTGGGCCTGCACCACCTGCAGGTTGGCAGCACTTTCGTCCAGTACGCGCTGGGCCACAAAATTCTGGGCAAGCAGCTCCTGGTTGCGCTTGAGGTTGGCCTCGGCAATCGACAACTGGGCTTGGGCTTGGCTGAGTTCAGCGCGTTGCAAGGTGTCGTCCAGCTGCACCAGCAACTGCCCTTTGCGCACCTGCGCGCCATCCTTGAAACCCAGGGCCTTGACCCGCCCCGCAACCTCAGGACGCACCATTACACTTTGGCGCGAACGCAAAGACCCTACCGATTGCGCATCGTCTTGCAGGGTGGTGCGCGTAACCTTGGCAACTTCAACCCCGGCAAGGCGCGGCGCGGCAGCAGAGCCAGTCAATGGGGCTTTGCCGCCTACGATTTCCTTCGGGCCTTGGGGCTTGGACTGGTACCACCACGCAGCGCCGGAAAGCGCTGCAATGCCAACCACCGCGACCGCAGAGTAAACAGCTTTTGATGCCATGAAAAAACCAATGAATTGGGGGTTGAAAACAGACGAATCGTCAATAGTAGCGCCTGGGCGTGACACCCGACCCGCATCAATGCAAGCCCCGTGCCCGCGTACTGGCATTCACGCAGTCGGGCTAGCGTCGGCCCAGCGCCTTGTCCACGCCTTGGTTGGCCAAGGCGTCGGCACGCTCATTGCCGGGGTCACCGGCATGCCCTTTGACCCAGCGCCAATCAATGGTGTGACCAGCCGTGCTGACCAACGCGTCCAGCTGCTGCCACAAGTCCACGTTCTTCACCGGTTGTTTGGACGCTGTTTTCCAGCCTTTGGCTTTCCACCCCGCCAGCCATTCTGTAATGCCTTTGAGCACGTACTGACTATCCAAATGCAAAACCACGCTGCACGGCCGCTTGAGCGCGCCCAAGGCCTGGATCACCGCCATCATCTCCATGCGGTTATTGGTGGTTCCTAACTCCCCGCCAAACAACTCTTTCTCGCTGCCATCTGACGAACGCAGCAATACGCCCCAACCACCGGGTCCGGGGTTGCCCTTGCAGGCGCCATCGGTGTAAATCACCACTGAATTCATGCTCTGAGTCACTTTCCATCTTCTTTCATTCTTGTGTAAGGCCCGCTCCGTGGCGTCGTTGCACGGCTGGCACTGTGGCACCGGCACCGGCCGGCGCTGTTTTCCATGCAGGCCCCAAAACGCGCATGCCACGCACACGCTTGACGGCCACTAAAAAGTACGCAGCCCCCATGATGGGCCACCAACGCGGGCCGGCGCTGTCCATCCATGCCCAGCGGTCCAGCCATGCCTGACTGCCTACGGCGGGTCGGTAACATCCAAAACACGCTACTTCCACTTCAAAGCCCAACAGGCGCAACCAATCACGCAAACGCCAGTACCCAATAAATTCACCGCAATCGGGCAAAAACAGAGCACCACCACCCAGCCGCCGCAAGGCATGGGCCCGGCGCTGCCTAAGACCCCACAAACTCACAGGATTCAGGCCACAGATCACCACACGCCCCTCAGGAACCAACACCCGCTCCACCTCACGCAACGTGGTGTGTGGATCTGCACTGAGCTCCAGCGTGTGGGGCAAGACAACCAGATCGAGGCTGCAAGCCGAGAAGGGGAGTGCGGCATAGTCCGCCACCAGCGCAGTAGAGGGCGCCGCAATGCCTGGCACAGCCTCGGGACTTGGCATGCCCAACCATTGGTGTGGCATGCGATTGGCACGCAGGCCGTGCAGTTGTGGCACCCCGAGCTGCAAAGCGTGGTAACCAAAAATGTCAGCCACTGCAGATTCCAGCTGCGCGTCCTCCCATCGCAGCAGGTACTGCCCCGCTGGCGTCTGAAACCAATCGTGCAAACCTATAATTTGGTCGCTCATGACGTTAATACCGCTACCCGCGTTTTCAGACAACTATGTCTGGATGTTGCACGATGGACGAGAAGCACTGGTGGTGGACCCGGGAGACGCTGCGCCTGTGCTGCAGGCTCTGCAACGAGAAGGCATTGAACTGCGCAGCATTCTAGTCACCCACCACCATGCCGATCACACAGGGGGCATTCCTACCTTGCGTGAGGCCACGGGAGCGCAGGTTTGGGGCCCTGCCAAGGAGTCGATCTCCGGGCCCTACCAAGCGCTGGTGCAAGGCCAAACGCTGGACTTACTGGGTCTGCGCTTTGAGGTACTGGACGTACCGGGACATACTGCGGGCCATATTGCGTTCTACAGTGCGGACGCCGCGGGTGCGCCGCTCCTGTTTTGCGGTGACACGCTGTTCAGCGCGGGCTGCGGCCGCCTGTTTGAGGGCACGCCAGCCCAGATGGAGGATTCCTTGGCCCGCTTGGCTGCACTGCCGTCCTCTACCCAGGTATGTTGCACCCACGAATACACCCTCAGCAACCTGCGGTTTGCCTTGGCAGTTGATCCAGACAACCCCCACTTGCATGCGTACCAAACCCATTGCCAGACCCTGCGTGCGCAGGGTCTCCCCACCCTTCCGTCTTCGATAGACTTGGAACGGCGCATTAACCCTTTTTTGCGCAGTTCTGCGCCCGCCATCCTTGATGCCCTGCACCATTTCGATGCTGCAGGGCTGGCCCGAGATGGCGCCTTTGCCACGTTAAGGCGTTGGAAGAACGAATACCGATGAACTTTCTCAAAATCTCCAGCCTGCTGGCTGTTGCTCTGCTCACGGCATGTGCCAGTGTTCCGCAACCATCTGGGAGTGCAGAACAGCCCCTGGCGACAACGGCGACCACTGCGGCGAATGCACCAGCCGACAACCTGAGCCTGCAAACCAGCCGCGAGTTGCAACGTAAAACACCGGCCAAACCAGCCTCGCAAGCGGAGCGCAGTCCCAACACATCCGCTCTGAGCAACATCGATGCCCAGTCGCTCTCCTCACGGCCCGTGGTGGCCCTGGCGCCACCAGCGGATTTGTGGGAACGCATCCGTCGTGGCTACGCCATGCCCAACTTGGACACCGAGCTGGTACGTGACCGCGAGCAGTGGTACAGCAGCCGCCCTGACTATATTTTCCGCATGACGGAGCGCTCCAAGAAGTACCTGTTCCACATTGTTGAAGAGCTGGAACTGCGTGGCATGCCCACCGAGCTGGCACTGCTGCCCTTCATTGAGAGCGCGTTCAACCCCCAAGCGGTGTCCAGCGCCAAGGCGGCCGGGATGTGGCAGTTCATGCCCGCCACGGGCAAGTATTTCGAACTCAAGCAAAACGCCTTCCGCGATGACCGTCGCGATGTGCTGGCTTCGACGCGCGCTGCGCTGGACTACCTACAAAAACTCTACGGCATGTTTGGCGATTGGCACTTGGCACTGGCGGCCTACAACTGGGGCGAAGGTAGCGTGGGCCGCGCGATCGCCAAAAACAAGCGCGCAGGCCTACCCACCGGCTACGCCGACCTCAACATGCCGATGGAAACTCGGTTTTATGTGCCCAAGCTGCAGGCGGTGAAAAATATTGTTTCCAATCCAGCGCAATTCAGCTCCAAGTTGCCGCTGATCGAAAACCACCCCTATTTCCAGACCGTTACCATCCAGCGGGACATTGATTTGACCCTGGCGGCGAAACTGGCAGAAGTGGACTTGGCCGATTTCAAGGCCCTCAACCCCTCCATCAATCGCCCCGTGATCCTGGCGGCTGGCACACCACAGATCTTGCTGCCCTGGGACAACGCGGAGGTGTTCCAATCCAACCTGGAAGCCTATGGCAGCAACCGTCTGGCTAGCTGGACTGCCTGGGTAGCCCCCACCACCATGCGCCCGGCCGACGCAGCCAAACGTGTCGGTATGTCCGAGAGTGATTTGCGTAGCATCAACAACATCCCCGCACGGGTGGTGATCCGCGCGGGCTCCACGCTGCTGGTGCCACGTAGCGCACACATGGCCGACGTCACCGAAAGGGTCGCAGACAATGGTCAACTCACCCTGGCACCCGAAGTGGCCTTGCGCCGCACTAGCGTGCGGGCCGCCAAAGGCGAGACCGTGGCCAGCGTGGCACGCAAATACAAGGTGAATGCGAGTTCTGTGGCCGAATGGAACAAGGTCAGCGCTAGCGCAGGCTTCAAGGCAGGCCAGCAGATCGTGCTGTATCTGCCTGCCAAGGCGCGCGGCAAAACCAGCTCTGCCCAAGCCCGTGGCAAAACCACGATTACAAAAACACCCGCAAAAGGCAAGACCGTGGTTGCCAAGCCACGCAACACGTCTACCAAAGTCGCCAAGAAATAGGATGCAAGCCTGGCAGGACCCAAGCTCTGTGCAGTTAAGTCGCACAGGCTTCGGGCCTGTGCATGCGGATCAGCGGTAGCCGATCAGCAAAATGGCGATGTTGCTTGCGAGCGCCAGACTCCAGACCACGGAACGCGCTGTTCCCATGCCTGCTACGTACATCATGATGTAGAGCATGCGCAGTACGATGAACAAAAAGGCCAGGATGTCCAGACGTGCTTGGTGTGCCCCCAACTGGTGGGCAATGATCACGGCACCAATAAAAAACGGCAGCGCCTCAAAGCTATTGGCCTGTGCAGCATTGGCGCGGGCACGCCAATCGGTCTGGCGCGCCAGCCACTCACGCGGGTTCACATTGTCATAACCGCCCTCGCGGCGCGGCACATTAAAACGCCCCGACTTGGCCAGGCCAGCGCAGGCAATAGGTAACAACGCGGCAATCAGTACGCACCAGTAAGCCACGGTGAAATGGGTGTATTGCATGAATAAACTACTTTCAAAAAACAGGCTCAGCGGGCTGCGCGCTAGCGGCGGTCCACCAACGCGTGGGCAATAGTGCCCAGATCGACATATTCCAATTCGCTACCGACCGGCACGCCGCGTGCAAGGCGCGTGGGTTTGAGGCCACGTGCCTTGAGACCCTCGGCAATCACATAGGCCGTGGCCTCCCCTTCGGCCGTGAAGTTGGTAGCCAAAATCACTTCCTGCACCAGACCGTCACAGGCTCGCTCAAACAACTTCTTCAAACCCAGATCGTGTGGACCCACACCATCCAAGGGGCTGAGCTTGCCCATCAACACGAAGTACAGGCCCTTGTAGGCGCCCGTGCGCTCCATCGCAGCTTGGTCGGCCGGAGTCTCCACCACACACAACTGGCTGTGGTCGCGCCGCGGGTCCAGACAGGAAACGCACACCGCCTGCTCGGTGAAGGTGTGGCAGCGCTCGCAGTGGCGCACCTGGGTACTGGCATGCAGCAAGGCTTGTGCTAACAGCTGAGCGCCCGGGCGGTCATGCTGCAGCAAATGGAAGGCCATGCGCTGGGCCGACTTCACACCCACACCAGGCAGGCGCTTGAGCGCCTGGACCAGGGCGTCTACGGCATTGGTATCGGTCACGTAGCGTGGTGCAGCGTAGTGGCGTTCAGAAGGGAAACTTCATGCCACCGGGCAAGCCAGGCATGCCGGCGGTGAGTTTGCCCATCTTTTCTGCAGATGTTTCTTCCGCCTTGCGCACCGCTGCATTGAAGGCTGCGGCCACCAAGTCCTCCAGCATGTCCTTGTCGTCCGCCAGCAGGCTGGGGTCGATGGTGATGCGCTTCACGTCGTGCTTGCATGTCATGGTGACCTTCACCAGCCCGGCGCCGGACTCACCGGTCACTTCGATAGTACCCAGCTCGTCCTGAGCTTTCTTCATGTTGTCCTGCATCGCCTGGGCTTGTTTCATCAGGCCGGCGAGTTGTCCTTTGTTGAACATGGATATCCTTGCGTAAAAGAAAGAAAAATGGGGTGCGGGCCTCAGAGGGGCCGAATGGAGCCGGGCACGATTTTCGCGCCAAAGTCCCGCACCATGGATTGCACAAACGGGTGGTCGTTGATTATCTTCTCGGCCGCCTGTTGCTTCTCGGCCGATGCCGCCGCGTTGCGTCGGCTGGGGTTGTCGGTCACCCGCCCCACCTCAATCGCCAACTTCACCGGAAACCCGGCGGCCGCCAACGCTGCGGTCAGCCGGTCACGGGTGCCGGGCTGGTTCAGCGTCTCGCGCTCCAGGCGCAGCAACCACTGGTCGGTGTCGCGCGCAATCAGCTGCGACTGCAGCGCCAGTTCACGCACCATGGCCGTGATGGCTTCGGTCTGGATAAGCTGCTGCACCGTGGCATGCCAAAAATTCCCCTCTTCGGTCGGCACCAGCACCTGCGGCGCCTGTGTGGCCACAACATCCGATCGGCTCTCGGCCTGGGTACGCACCGGAACCGCTACAACTTTGGTAGCTACTTGCGCAGGTGGGACGGGGGCTAGAGGCTCATTTTGATCCTCATACAGGTCAGCAGGCTCCTCATCATCCGAACCACTGTCGCGCACGGGGAGCACCTGCCCCGGGGGAATGCCCGCACGGTCCTGGGCAACCACAGCTGCAGGGGCTTCAGGCGCGTCTTCCCAGGGCTGAACGACCTGGGAACGCGCCACAGCGGCAGGCGCAAGCGACGGTGACACGGGGGCTGCTGGCAGCAATGGACCCGCAGTATTAACAAGGTCCGGCACAGGCGCGGCTGTCGGCACGGACACGGGTGCAGCCACGGCAACTGCAGGCGCTGCGGGGGCAGGACGCGGCGCTGGCGCAGCGTCAGCTAGAGTTTTTTTTTCAGCCAGAGGCGCCACACCGGTCTGCGGCTTGAAGGCCAGCAGGCGCAGCAGCACCATGGTCAGTGCCGCGTATTCATCGGGCGCAAGGCCCAGGTCGGCACGACCGTGCAGGCAAATGCTGTAGAGCAGCTGCGTCTCGTCGGCGGGCAACAGGGCAGCCAGGCGGGCCGTATCTGAAGCCTCAGGATCGCTGTCATCCCCACCACCGGCGGTGCCCCCCATGGCCTGAAGCACCGCCATGCGTTGCAGCACGGTGGACATTTCCTCCAGCGTGGAGGCCGCACTCAGGCCATTGTGGCGCAAGGCTTCGGAAGTTTCCACCACCGTTTTGCCGTCGCCCAGGGCCAGCGCCTCGATCAGACGGAACACATAGCTGCGATCCACACTGCCCAGCATCTGGCGTACCGTGGCCTCCTGCAACTGGCCGGAGCCAAAGGCAATCGCCTGGTCGGTCAGGCTCAGCGCATCGCGCATGGAGCCACGGGCCGCCCGGGCTAGCAGGCGCAGGGCCTGCACCTCGGAACTAACCTGCTCCACCTCCAGCACCCGGGACAGGTGTTCTCGGATGGTCTCGGGCGCCATCGGCCGCAAGTTGAATTGCAGGCAGCGCGAAAGCACGGTCACCGGAACCTTCTGGGGGTCGGTGGTAGCCAGCACAAATTTCAAGTACTCGGGCGGCTCCTCCAGAGTCTTCAACATGGCGTTGAACGCCGTGTTGGTGAGCATGTGCACCTCGTCGATCATGAAAACCTTGAAGCGCCCCTGCACGGGCTTGTAAACGGCTTGCTCCAGCAGCGCCTGCACTTCGTCGACGCCACGGTTCGACGCGGCATCAAGTTCGGTGTAATCGACAAAGCGACCGCTATCAATATCAGAACATGCTTGGCAGACCCCACAGGGGGTCGCCGTGATTCCGCCATGGCCATCAACACCTTGGCAATTGAGCGATTTGGCCAAAATGCGCGATACCGTGGTCTTGCCCACGCCCCGCGTACCAGTGAACAGGTACGCATGGTGCAGGCGCTGGGTGGTCAGCGCATTGGTCAGAGCTTGCACCACATGGTCCTGCCCCACCATTTCGGTGAAGTTGCGCGGACGGTACTTGCGGGCGAGCACGAGGTAAGACATGCACCGATTCTAGTGCGCCAACCCGGGCCCTCTCAGTTAGACTGGGAGCCTGCAAAGACCACTCTACCCACCCACGTGTCCACTTTGTTGAGAAGCTGCTTTGTATGGCTGTCTTTTGCGCTATCGGCCTGCCTATGGAGCAGCGCGGCGCAGGCCAGCGGCGTGTTGCGGGTGCTGGCGTGGCCGGGCTACGCCGACCCCGACATGGTCAAAACCTTCGAGCAGCGCACCGGTGCCAAGGTAGAGGTGAGCTACATCGATACGGACGAGGCTCTCTGGTCACGTATCTCCAAAAACCAGGGCAGCGACTTTGATGTGTTTGCGGTGAACACCGCAGAGCTGCAACGCTACATCAAGAAATCGCTGGTTGTGCCCCTCAAAATCGGGGCCATTACCAACACGCGGCGCCAACTGCCCCAATTTCAGGCCCTGGAAAAAATTCCAGGCATCGTGCACGGCGGCAAGGTATTTGCCATGCCCTACACCTATTCTGAAATGGGCCTGATTTACGACCGCCAACAGATCAAGAGCGCCCCCACCTCCATTCAGGCGCTGTGGGACCCTCGCTACCAGGGCAAGGTGCTTGTCTACAACGGAGGGGCCCACAACTTTGCACTGGCCGCGCTGGCCTTGGGCAGCCGCACCCCGTTTACGCTGCAAGCCTCCCAATGGGAGCCTGCAGTCCAACAACTGATTGCCATGCGGCGCAATGCGCTGACCTTCTACACCCAACTGGACGATTCGGTGCAGTGGTTTCAAAGCCGCAAGGCGGCGCTGCTGTTCGCCAACTATGGGTCGCAGCAGTTCAAGCAACTGCAAGCGGCCGGGCTGGACGTGGGGTACGCCATTCCGCAGGAAGGAGCGTTGGCTTGGCTGGACTGCTGGGTGATCACCCGCGGCGCCAAAGACACAGCGCTTGCCGAGGCTTGGATCAACTACACCCTGGAGGCTGTGCCCGGGCAGATCTTGCAGGACCGCCAGGGCCTGGCCAACACAACCGCGCCCTCGCCTTACCTGGGGCCCCAGGACAAACTGATCTGGCTGGAGCCAGTGGAAAATGTGGAGCGGCGCAACTTGCTGTGGAGCCGCATTCTGTCTGGCGACCGAGCCAGCAAGGTGATGGCGCCATGAGATTCGGGATCAGCGCACGCTTGACCTTGGTGCTGGCCTTGGTGGGCCTGCTCGTCGCCGGGTTGACGGGGTTTTATGCATTCCATGTCAGCCGTGGCCTGCTGGTGCAGTCGTCCAAGGACGAGTTGTTGCTGTCCACCCAGGTCCTGTCGCGCCGCATTGCACTGACCCGCCAAGAGGTGTCCCGCAATCTGATGGTATTGGCTTCCCATCCAGCTGCGCAGGCCTCGCTGCAGCCCCATGCAGAGGGTGCGCAGGCGCAATTGGCCACCCTCTTCAAAGTGCTGATGGCGGCCAATCCGGCCTACCTGCAGATCCGCCTGATCAGCGCCCGTGACCATGGCCTGGAGCGGGTACGGGTGGACCGCGACAGCGGCACACTGCAGGAAGTAACCGGCGAAGACCTGCAGGAAAAAGGACACTTTGCTTATGTGTCGGAAACCCTCAAGCTCGCCTATGGCGAAACTTACCTGTCGCCCATTGCCATCAACCACGAGCAGGGCTCTCACGCAGGTCTGGATCGCCCCACGCTGCAGCTGGCCACCCCTGTTAGCGATACGAATGGCAAGGCACTGGGCCTACTGGTGATCAACCTGGACCTGGACGGTATGTTTGCCCTGCTGTCAGCCGACCTGCCCGAGGACTTTGCCCTGTACTTGGCCAACCACGAGGGCGACTACCTGATCCACCCTGACAGCACCAAGACCTTCGGGTTTGACAGGGGCCGTCGGGTGTTGGTGCAGGATGAGTTTGCGGAGGCTGCCAAGTTGGTAGACCAAAGTGCAGAAAACATCCTGCTGCAAGCTGACCAGGGCCCACACGCGTTCGCCCCCTTGCTCGCGGCCTTTGTCGGGCGCCCTGTGCTGGCCAACAGTGAGGAGACACGCTTGATCCTAGGACTGGCCCGCCCCCTGGAGGGCGTGCTGAAGCAGACCGACCAACTGGGCCAGACCATTGTGCAAATTGTGGTCTTGGTGAGCGTGGCCTGCGCGCTGCTGGCTGTCTTGGTGGCGCGCGCACTCACACGCCCCATCAACAGCATGATTGCCGCAGTGCATCGCTTCTCCAACGACAACAAAGTCCTGCCTTTGCCTGTGGAGCGCAGCGATGAAATAGGCACCCTGGCGCGCAGCTTTGCCCGTATGCAAGGCCAAATCCGCAAACAAATGGACGACCTGCAGGACAGCCGTGAAGAACTGGAACACTTGGCCCAGCACGACATGCTGACCGAGCTGCCCAACCGGCGCATGTTCATGGACCGGCTGGCCCAGGCGATTGCAAGGGCCGAACGCACCGAAGAAGGCTTTGCCCTGCTCTTCATCGACGTGGACAACTTCAAGAACTTCAACGACAGCCTGGGCCATGCTGCCGGTGACGCCGTGCTCAAAACTGTGGCCCGGCGCCTGGCCAGCCACACCCGCAAGGTGGACACGGTGGCACGGCTGGGTGGGGACGAGTTTGTGGTGATGATCGACAACTTCTCGGAACGCAACCTGATTGCCGCCTTCACCGAGAAGCTGCTGGCAGCCCTCAAAGCACCGATGGTCTTTGAAGGCCACACCCTGTGCGTGGAGTTCAGCATCGGTATCAGCCAGTTCCCGGACGACGGCAGCACCGCCGAAGAGGTGATCAACAACGCCGATCGGGCCATGTACCGCACCAAAGCGGGGGGGCGCAATGGCTACCGCTTCACCTCGGATACCAACACCCAGCCCAACCTGCTCTGACAGCCCCGAAAGCAGCCTGCGCTTTGGGTACAATGCGCTTTGACGGGCCTTCCCGCATGGTGAAGCGGCCAACCGGGTCAGGTGGGGAACCAAGCAGCCCTAACTGTGGAGCCAGTGCCGGGGTCAGGCTCGTCAACCCCCATTCCATGCCTTGCCACCCCTGAGGATTTCCGGGAATGACTCTCAGCGTGTTGTCCCGTTGGGTTGGTGTAGTGCTGCTGACGTGCAGCGCAGCGATGGCCGCCTGGGCCCAGGCACCAGATCCGCACCCTGATTTCCCCATCCTTACCCTCACGGACACCACGCCCAGCCGCATCGAGCTGAGCAGCCATCTGGCCTATCTTGAGGACGCGGAGCGCAAGCTGTCCCTGGAGCAGGCCAGTGGGCCGCTGCAAACCTGGGTCGGCATGGACCGCACCAGCCCCAACTTTGGCTTCACCAACAAGGCCTATTGGTTTCGCTTTGCGCTAGACAACCGCACTGGCAAAACCCAGCAACGCCTGCTGGAACTGCCACGCGCCTTCATCGACGACGTGCGTCTGTTTCACCTGCAAGAGGGCAAGGTACTTGCCAAATACGCCCTGGGCGACGAACAGCCCTTTGCCCAGCGCGTGGTCCAGCACCAGAACCTGGTGATGCCACTCACCCTGCCACCCGGCGTGCACCAGCTTTACCTGCGCATGGCCTCCAGTGGCACCGTCGAGGCACCGTTGCGCCTGTGGGAACCCGCCACCTTTTACACCGCTGCCGCCAGAGAGCACCTGCTGGATGGTGCAGTGCTGGGCATGCTGGTAGTGATGATCGTCTACAACCTGTTCATCTACCTCTCCACGCGCGACATCAACTACCTCTACTACATCGCCTTCGTGATCAGCTACCTGATGTTCTGGAGCACGCTGTGGGGCTACAGCTTTGCCTACCTCTGGCCCAATGAGATCCGCTGGAACAGCATCGCCGTGCCAGTCTTCATTGCATCGGCCTGCGTGTCCGCCAGCCTGTTTGCCGACAGTTTCCTCAAATTGCGGCGCTTCTCACGCGCTGCGCACTATGGCGTTCTGGCACTCACCAGCATCAGTATTCTGTTGTTTGTCGGGGCTTTTGTCCTGCCTTACCCCCTCATCATCCGCGCGACGTCGGCCATGATTCTGGTGGTCTCGGTGGTCGCCCTGGGGTGTGGCTACTGGCGCTGGTGGACCGGGGCACGTTTTGCGCGGTTTTACTGTCTGTCCTGGACCTCCGTGTTTGTGGGGGTGAGCGTGTTGACGATTGGCAAGTTCGGCTTGCTACCGTCCAACTTCTGGACCGACAACGCGTCCCAAATCGGCGTGTTGCTGCTGGTGCTGTTGCTGTCCTTCACGCTGGCCGACCGCATCAACACCGACCGCAGCCTGCGCATCAACGCCCAGGCCGTGGCCCTGGCCCACGCACAAAAAGCCCGCGCCTCGCAGAAAGCTCTGATCGAGTCCACCGCACAAGCCAATCGGGAGCTGGAAAGCCGCGTGCAGGAACGCACCAACGAATTGCACGATGCGCTGGAAAAACTGCAAACCGTGAATGCACAGCTGCAGCGCCTCTCCAATACCGATGCCCTGACCCAGGTCGGCAACCGGGCCTACTTTGACCATGCACTGCAGACGGAACACAAACGCGCCAGCCGCCAAAAACAACCCTTGGCCCTGCTGATGTTTGACATCGACCACTTCAAATCTATCAACGACAGCTGGGGCCATCCGGCGGGTGATGCCTGCCTGCGCTACTTGGCCGACTTTCTGCGCAGCAAAGTACTGCGCGCAGGGGATGTACTGGCCCGCTACGGCGGTGAGGAGTTTGTGGTCCTGCTGATCAACAGCACGCTGGGTGATGCGCTGGACGTGGCCGAGGACCTGCGCGCAGAGATCGCCACCCTGGAAATCCCCATTGAGGGCAAGCACCTGCGCATCACCGCCAGCTTTGGCGTGGCCAGCGCCATCCCCGCCAGCCTGACAACGGCCGCCACACTGGTGGCGGACGCCGACAAGGCTCTGTACGAAGCCAAACACCATGGCCGCAACTGCGTGCGCGCTGCGGCACCCCGCCTCAATGCACCGCAGAGCACCTAAACGCTATTATTTCAGGAGCTGTTCGCGCAGTATCCACGGGGGCTATAGGCTAAAAACGTTAAAAATTAGCCATCGCGGCGCAGGTAGGCCACGGCGCCCTGCCCCGCCGCTGCACCGCTGGCAAAGCAGGCCTGCAGCAGGTAGCCGCCTGTAGGGGCTTCCCAGTCCAGCATCTCGCCAGCGCAGAACACACCGGGCAGCTGCTCCATCATCAACTGGGGCGTGAGCACCTCAAACAACACACCACCGGCGGTGCTGATGGCTTCGTCGATCGGGCGGGTGGCCTGCAGCGTGATGGGCAGTGCCTTGATGGCCGCAGCCAACTGCGCCGGGTCGTTCATCGCTTCTTTAGACAGGCGCTCGTGGAGGATGGCGGACTTGATTCCCTCCAGGTGCAAGCGGCTCTTCAGGTGGCTGGACAGCGACCGGCTGCCACGCGGATGCAGCACCTCGGCCAGCACTTTCTCGGCCGGCACATCGGGCAGCAGGTCCAACGTGAACGTGGCGCTGCCATGGCGAATGATGTCATCGCGCAACAGGCTGGACGCGGCGTAGACCAGGCTGCCTTCCACCCCAGTGGCGGTGGCCACAAACTCGCCCTTGCGCTGAAAGCTCTGGCCCTGTGCCGTGCTGACGCCTATGGCCACCGACTTGAAGGGCTGACCGGCAAACTTGTCGGCAAAAAACGGGCTCCAGCCGCCCTGCACGTCAAAACCACAGTTGGCCGGCAGCAGCGGCGCCACCGCCACGCCGCGCTGGGCCAAGAGCGGTACCCAGGCCCCGTTGGACCCCAGTCGTGCCCAGCTGCCACCGCCCAGCGCCAGCACCACCGCACGCGCCTGCACCTCTTGGGGGCCGGTGGGCGTGTCAAAGCGCAACACGATGCCGGCGCTATCCGCAGCAGCGTCGCCCCAACCGGTCCAGCGATGGCGCATATGGAACTGCACGCCCACACCGGGCGCCGTGGGGTTGCGCAGACGCTGTAGCCACGCGCGCAGCAGTGGCGCGGCCTTCATGTCCTTGGGGAACACCCGGCCTGACGAGCCCACAAAGGTCTCAATGCCCAGCCCCTGGGCCCAGGCGCGCAGAGCCGTGCTGTCCAGCCCCTGCAGCAGGGCCTCGATGGCACCACGGCGTGCGCCATAACGTTCGGCAAACCGGTCGGCAGAGTCAGAGTGGGTGAGGTTAAGCCCGCCCTTGCCCGCTAGCAGGAATTTGCGGCCAATGCTGGGCATCGCGTCAAACAGGTGCGCGGCCACACCGGCCTCGGCCAGTTGCTGGGCGGCCATGAGCCCGGCCGGGCCACCGCCCACGATGGCCACATCCACACGGCGGACCTCGCCGGAGGTAGGCACAGAGGCGGCGGACGGAGAAAGTTCAGAACTCATGCGGGCGTCAATTCAATCAGTTGGCCTTGCGGCGTTAAAAAAGCGGCACGTACGGCCTGCCCGGGGTTGGCCAGGGCCACCGCCTCTCGGTAGCCCAGCAGCTGGGCACACAGAGCCGCATCCAGCTGCGGTTGTGCATTCGATTTGTAATCCAGCACCCACCAGGTGCCATTGCGCTGCTGCACCAGCCGGTCCATGCGCAGCAGACGGCCGCGCTGGGTGATGGGCACTTCGTTGGCGTGCCAGGCCAGTTGGGTGCTGTCCCACAACCAGGCGCCCTCGCCTTGCAAGATGGCCTGGGCCATCTGTGCTGCGGTCTGGGCCTGCGCGGTTTCCAGGGCAAACGCTTTGGCTACCCGGGCCAGGGCCACGGGGCTCCAAGTGTAGGACTCTTGGGCATGACCACCAGCCACGGCGGGCACCCACTCCAGCAGGCGGTGCAGCGCCTGACCCAGGCGGGACTCCAGAGTCTCCTCACCGTTTTCAGACACCGAACTCGCTATCTTTTCAGGAGCTGATCGCGCAGTATTGACGGGGTCCAGAGGCAGTTTTGGCACTATTTTCAGCACATACGGGGCCTGCACCTCGGCCATGGCGGCCTGCTGCGGCAGCGCAAAGCTGGCCTCAGCGCGCGGCGCATCCTGCGCCTGGCCTTCCAACCGGCGCCACCAACTGCCCGCATGTTCGCGGTGCGGTGCCAGGCTGGAGATGACCAGCGTTTGCTGCGTGCGCGTGAGCGCGACGTAGAGCGCATTGAGCTCCTCGCGGCTGCGCTCGGCCTGCTCGTGCGCCAGCGCGCCCACCACACAGGCGGGCGGGCGCGATTCACTGGCCAGAAACACGAAGCGCCGTGGGTGCGGGTCTTCGCCGGGCCAGTCCACCAGCACGCCCATGGTCTCGGTCTTGCCGGCCTCGCCATCGGTGTCCAGCATCAGCACCAGCGGCGCCTCCAGCCCCTTGGCACCGTGGATGGTCAGCAGGCGCACCGCATGGGCGTTGGCACGCACGGGCGCGGGGTTGCCCCCCGCCCGCAGCGCGCGCACCAGGCCGTAGGCCGTGGTGTAGCGCCCACCGTCCACCTGCAGCGCTGCGTTCAGCAAGGCCCGCACATTGGCCAGCACCCGCTCGCGCTGCACGGCGGGGCTGGCGGCCGCGTAGCGGGCCAGCACATCCCCATCGTCGTACATCGCACTCAGCGCATCGTGCGGTGGCAGCTGCGCCACCCACTGCTGCCAGCGCAGCAGCGTGGCGCTGGCATTGGACAAAATGGGGGGGAGCGCGTCCGCAGCGCTGGCATGCAGCGCCTGCCACCAGCTCACCGCCTCTGTCTGGCCGGCCTCGTCACGCGTGGCAGCCCGCAACGCGCGCAGGCGCAGCACCAGGGCTACCAGGTCGTTGTCGGACGCACCAAACACCGGCGACTTGAGCACCCGGGCCAGCGCCAGGTCGTGGCGTGGCGAGACCAGCACATCGAGCAGCGCCACCAGGTCCTGCACCTCGGCAAACTCACCGAGCTCGGCCTTCTCGGGCTGCTGCGCAGGAATGCCCAGCGCTGACAGCTCCTGTTCCATCAAGGTCAAGCGCTCACGCTTGCGCGCCAGCACCATCACGTCTTTGGCCTGGGTCTGCCCGGCGGCCATCTGCGCGGCCAGCCACTGCGCAGCCTGGCGGCATTCCAGCGTCTTGCGGGTGTCCTCAGCCTCGTGGCGGGGCACGGTCAGTGAGTCGCGCCACACGGCTTCGGTTGGCAGCGCCTCCTTGTCGGGCTTGGCTTCGCGCTCAATACGTGGCAGCTTGAACACTTGGCCAGTCTTGCCCGACGCGGTGCTGTGCGGGCGGAAGTCCTGGTAGGTCCCCTCGTCCTGCGCCTGGCCCATGGTCTGGTTCACCAGCGCAATGATTTCGGGCGCGTTGCGCCGTGTGTGGTCACAGCTCAGCTGGTCGCCGCCCAGGCCCTGCGCCACAAACGCCTTGGCCGCACGGAACAC
Organism: Rhodoferax sp. TH121; assembly: GCF_002251855.1. GTDB lineage: Bacteria > Pseudomonadota > Gammaproteobacteria > Burkholderiales > Burkholderiaceae_C > Allorhodoferax. Next base: position 395,796 of record NZ_NOXW01000020.1, on the reverse strand, counting down.
CTGCGGCTCAGCCCGGCGGAAGCGGTAAATGCTTTGTTTGGGGTCGCCCACGATGAACACACTGGGCGCATTGCCAGCCCCGGCGTAAGACGACAGCCAGCTGTGCAGCGCCTGCCACTGCAGCGGGTTGGTATCTTGAAACTCGTCAATCAGCAGGTGCCGCACACGCGCATCCAGCCGCTCCTGCACCCAACCGCTGAGCTCGGGGTCGGACAGCAGCACCAGCGCTGTGCGCTCCAGATCGCCCATGTCCAGCCAGCCACGCTCGCGCTTGAGGGCCGCGTAGTCCTGCACCAGGCCACGCGCCAGCCGGGCCATGCGCTGCTGGTGCTGCCAGGCTTGGTCCTGCAGCTGGGCTTGCTGCACCTCTTGCAGCAGCGCCTGCGCGGCCTGCACGTTCGTCAGGTCTACCAGCTTGTCAGTGAGTTTGCGCGGGCCACCGGTCTTGGTGAACAGCGCTTCCACCACGCCGGGCCAGTGCGCATCGCTCAGCGCACGTTCCAGCGCACTGGCAGCCGTCAGGCAGGTCTTGCCGCTGCACTGGCCCAGCGCGCGGGCGCTGTCCCACAGCAAGGTTTGTACAGAAGGCTGGGCCAGGCGCTCCTGTGGTGTGTGCAAGCCGGCAAAAGCCGGAAACTGTGCGGTGAAGTGCTGCACCGAGGCGTCCACCACACCCTGCGCATCGGCCAGGTCAAACTCGGTGCGCTTGTTGAGGGCGGCCTCCAGCGCCTTGTGGGTCTGGTGGCGACCATACAGGCGCACGGCGTCCTGGTAGTCGGCCAGTGCTGCCGCATCGCCGGCCACGCGGGTCTGAAAACGCCGCCACACCTGGGCCACGGCTACCGCATCGTTCTCCAGCAGCTCGTACTGCGTGGGCAGCCCCAGCTGGTGCAACACGCCCAAGGGCGCACTGCCCAGCAGCGCGGCAAACCAGCTGTGGAAGGTGCGTATCTGCACCGGCCGGCCACCGGCCAGCAGCTGCGCGTGCAGGCCACGCAGGGTCTGCAGCTGGGCCGCATCCACCGCCTGCCGCACACCGCGCATCTGCAACTCCTGCTGCAAGCGAGCATCGTCCAGGTGGGCGAATTCGCGCAGCCACTCCTGCAGGCGCTGGCGCATTTCACCGGCTGCCTTTTTGGTGAAGGTGATGGCCAAAATCTCATGCGGCCGTGTGCCTTCCAGCAGGGCGCGCAGCATGCGCGAAACCAGCATCCAGGTCTTGCCCGCACCGGCACAGGCCTCCACCACCACGCTGCGCCGCGGGTCGCAGGCAATCTCATAAAAACGCGGGGCGTCGACCAGGCGGCCGTTGTGCTCATAGGCCGCGTGTCGCACTGTGCTCATGCAGCCTCCCAAAAGTCTTTGCGGCACAGGCCACGCACCTGGCAGAAGTCACATACCGTGCCCTCGCCCAACGCGGGCAGAGGTGCACCGGCAGTAATGCGCTGCAGGTCGTGCTGCAGGCCCTCAATGAGCGCGTCCCGCGCGGCCACCACCTCGGTTTGTTCGAAGGTGGTGCTGCCATCGCGCTCCCCCACATTCACATACGCAGCGCGCAGGGTGTCCTGCGGCAGCAGCGCGGCATAGAAGGCGATTTGGGTGTCCTCCATCGGGTCGCGTGTGCGGTCGCGCGTCGTGCCCGAGGGTTCGGTTTTGTAGTCCAGCAACATCACGCTGCCATCCGCGAAACGGTCGGTTCGGTCGATCCGCCCGACCAACGTTACTTGGCCCAGCGCCTGACGCTGCGGGGTCTCACCGCTGGCAAACACGGCACCCGTGGCCTCGTGGTCGGCCAGCCAACCCAGATAGCCATCGCGCACCGCAGGCCAGGCGGCGGCAAAGGGCAGGAACTCGCCCTCAGGCAATGCCATGTCCGCCGTGACCTGCTGTGCCGTCGCATCCAGCAAAGCCTGGTGTGAAGCGGCATCGGCCACCGGCTGGGCGGCCAACTGGGCATGAAATTGCTCCAGCACTGCGTGCAGCCAGAGGCCAAAGTCGCGCTTGCCCACCTCGGCATCCAGCTCGTCCACTGCCCGCAGGTCCAGCATGCGCTGGGCAAAAAAGCGATAGGGACAGTGGCGGAGGTCTTCGTAGGCGCTGGCCGACAGCGTGTCTACCGCCAGCGCGGGGCCGGTGGGCTGGGGCGGCAGGCAGGGCTGTGGCGTGACGCTGCGGATGCCACGCGGATCGGCCGCACTCTGCTCCCCCCCCAGCTCCAAGCGCAGCTGCTGCACCAGCGCGCTGGGCTGCAGGGCTTCGCCTGTGTCGTCACTGGTGCGCCAAAGCACGTCGCAAGCCGGGCTGGCCAGCGCATGGCGCCAGACCTGGCGCAGCTGGACCTCCAGCGCCTCGCGCGCGGGCAGGCCCAGAGCCGCGCGCTGTGCGGGGGTCCAAACGCCCGCCGGCTCGGGCGAGGGATTGAGTCGCACCTCGTCGCAGCCGGCCATCACCACCGCCCCAAAGGGCCGCCCCAGCATCTGGCTCAGCGGCAGGATCACGACCTGTTCCTGGTCGGGATAGTCGGGCTGAAAACTCGCCCCCTCCAGCGCTTGGTTAACCCAGCGGGTGAACTCCATCAGGTCCAGCCGCTGCCCGGCCCACAGCGCCTGGTCCAGCAGTTGGCTCCATTGGGCTGCATCGGCCGGCGTGAGCCGCAAAGTAGCCAGCAATTTGCTGCCGGCGCCGTCAGTCTGGAGCTGCGCCCATAAGCCCATCTTTTGTAGCACCTGCTGCAGGGCCGCGAGCCATCCGGCCAGGGGCTTGCGTCCGGCCAAGGCACTGCGCAGCTGCTCGATCTCGGCACACGCCGCCAGCAAGGCCGGGCTTGTGCGCACGGCGGGGCTGTCCGCAGCGTGGCGCCAATCGCGCACTTGGTCACGGCGCACCGCAGTTTCCAGCGCATCCAACGCCTCCAGATAGCCTGGTGCTTGTTTCAAGGCGGTCAGCACGGCATCGCAACTGGCGTTCCATTGCGCCGCACGCAGCAGTGCCATCACGCTGGCACCCGCATGGCTGGTAGAGAGCTTCCAGCCGTTTTCATCCCGCACTGCGACCCCAGCCGTGTCCAACACGGCACGCACGCGGCGGGTCAATGCACGGTCTGCACTGACCAACGCCACCGGGTAACGGTCGGCCGCAATGTGCTGCAACAGACAAGCGGCCGTGCGCTGGGCTTCGTCTTCGGCATCCTCACAGGCATGCAGGGCCAGGGCTGCACTCAGGGCTGGCGGTGCCGCCACGCCAGATTCAGCTAGGGGCAGGCAGACCAGTTTGTCAACCCAGACCGGGGCCAGCCCCGCTGGCAAGGAATCCTGGTTGGCCCCCTGCACCAGCACCAGGCAGTCCAGCGTTCCGTGCCATAGGGGGTCGAACAGGGCGTCGCTGGTGTAAGACGAGACGGCCGCCCACTCCACCGCCAAGCGCGCCACACGCGCCTCCCAAGCCAGAGCCTGGCTGTCCATGCCCAGGCCCGCATGCTGCCGCGCGCTCTGCGCCCAGGCGGCGCGTTGCGTGGGCCCGGCGGCCGCGGCCAGTGGTGCCAGTTGGTAAGCGGCCTGCACCAGCAGCGGCGCCAGGGACTCCTGCCCCTGGGCCCCACTGCCCGCCAGCAAGGCCTGGGCCGTCAGGATGTCCACAGCGGGGTCCATGCTGATATCCTGCGCGTCCAGCGTCCGGCCCCCCAGGGCGGTAACCCAGTTCTGGGTGGTCTCAAAACGGGGCGAGAAACCATCAGGATAAAGGCGCGCCCAGAGCCGGCTGGCCAGCGGCAACAGCTGGGCATACGGCAGCAGCACCAGGGTACGGGCAGGATGGGCCTGCCGGGCCTGCAATTGGGCTTGGATGCGCGGCAGCAAGCCCGAGGCTTCAGCGAGCCAGAGTGCCATGGCGGGGTGCTCTGCCCCATAACTGAAGGCCTTGAGCGCTAGGGGAGCATCGTTTTTCGCTATGCTGGCGATAGGCGTAGCGGCATCAGGGAAGGGCTTGGTTTCTGTCACAATGCCGCAACTTTAGCTGCATTAGCAATCATCCAAAGGAGCCACCATGGCCAGCGAACTGATCAAACATGTCACCGATGCCACCTTCGAAGCCGATGTGCTCGGTGCGGCGCAACCCATTTTGGTGGACTACTGGGCTGAGTGGTGCGGCCCCTGCAAGATGATCGCCCCCATCCTTGACGAAGTGTCGGCCACCTACCAGGGCAAGCTGCAGATTGCCAAGATGAATGTGGACGAAAACCGCGACATCCCCGCCAAATTCGGCATCCGCGGCATCCCCACCCTGATGCTGTTCAAGGACGGCCAACTGGCCGCCACCAAGGTGGGCGCGCTGAGCAAGGCCCAATTGACAGCCTTCATCGACCAGCAACTGGCCTGATCGAACCCCCTCGCCCTGACAACGGGGCGACTTGCAAGGGGCCGCTCCAAGTTTTCAAGCGCTTGGCGGCCCGCTGCAGCACAGACCATATGCTGCCAAAGAGCAAAATAGAGCACACCCAAGTTTTCCTGTCATAATAAATCCCGTTCACCCGCCCACCCCAAGGCAGGCGCCGATTCCCGGCACAGAACGCAGAGGCGCTTACCCAGTTTTGCCTCCCCCATCCCCCAGATTTTTGTAATTCGCCGAATATCGGTCAACGCCCTCACCGGGACCCATTTCATGCACTTAAACGAACTCAAGGCACTGCACGTGTCTGAAGTCCTCAAGCAAGCCGAAGAACTTGAGATTGAAAACACCGGCCGCATGCGCAAGCAAGAGCTGATGTTCGCCATCATCAAGAAACGGGCCCGCACCGGTGAGCAGATCATTGCGGATGGTGTGCTGGAAATCCTGCCTGACGGATTTGGCTTCTTGCGCAGCCCCGACACCAGCTATACCGCCAGCACCGATGACATCTACATCAGCCCGAGCCAGGTACGGCGCTTCAATTTGCACACCGGCGACATGATCGAAGGTGAAGTGCGCACCCCCAAGGACGGCGAGCGCTACTTTGCGTTGAACAAACTGGACAAAGTCAACGGCGGCCCCCCTGAAGGCAACAAGCACAAGGTCATGTTCGAAAACTTGACACCCTTGTTTCCCAAGGAACAAATGAAGCTGGAGCGGGACATCCGCGGAGATGAGAACATCACGGGCCGTGTGATCGACATCATTGCGCCCATCGGCAAAGGCCAACGTGCCCTGATCGTGGCACAACCCAAAAGCGGCAAGACGGTCATGATGCAGCACATTGCACATGCCATCTCTGCCAACTACCCCGACAGCTACCTGATGGTGCTGCTGATTGATGAGCGCCCTGAAGAAGTGACCGAGATGCAGCGCACCGTGAAGGGTGAGGTCATTGCTTCCACCTTCGACGAGCCCGCCGCTCGCCACGTGCACGTCGCCGAAATGGTGATCGAGCGTGCCAAACGTCTGGTCGAACTGAAAAAAGATGTGGTGATTCTGTTGGACTCCATCACCCGCCTGGCCCGCGCCTACAACAACGTGGTGCCATCGTCCGGCAAGGTCCTGACTGGTGGTGTGGACGCCAATGCCCTTCAACGCCCCAAACGCTTCCTGGGTGCCGCCCGCAATGTGGAAGAAGGCGGCTCACTGACCATCATCGCCACCGCCTTGGTGGACACTGGCAGCCGCATGGACGAAGTGATCTTTGAAGAATTCAAGGGCACTGGCAACTCCGAAGTTCACTTGGATCGCCGACTGTACGAAAAACGCGTATTCCCCTCCATCCAACTGAACCGCAGTGGTACCCGACGCGAAGAATTGCTCCTGCAGCCAGAAATTCTGCAGAAAACCCGCATCCTGCGCCAATTCCTCTACAACATGGATGAAATCGAGTCCATGGAGATGGTGCTCAAGCAGATGAAGGCCACCAAGAACAACAGTGAGTTCTTTGACATGATGCGCAGGGGCGGATAGAGGCTATAATCGGCGGTTTCGCGAAAAGTACGCCAGATTGGCTGGCGCGGCTGACGCAACTGATGGAGAAGATATGAAAGAAGGCATTCACCCCAATTACCGCGAAGTGTGCTTCCAGGACATGTCCAACGGCTTCAAGTTCGTGACACGTTCCTGCGCCAACACCAAGGAAATGATCAAGATGGAAGACGGTCGCGAACTGCCCCTCTTCAAGCTTGATACCACCAGCGAATCGCACCCCTTCTACACTGGCACGCAGAAGTCTGTGGACAACATGGGCGGTCGCGTTGAGAAGTTCCGCAACCGCTTCGGCAAAACTGCCGCCAAGTAATGTGGGATCAGGCTTGCGCCTGAGTTCTCTGCAAAAAGGCAGCCCGGATCTCCGAGCTGCTTTTTTTTTACCTGACTTGCGCCCGTGAAACACCCGACTCCTGCCATCGTTTCCCAAGCGGCTGTACGCCGCCTGCCCCGCTGGGCATTGCTGTTGCTGTGCCTCAGTTATGTATGTGCTGGTTTTTTTGGACGCGATGCGTGGCGCAGCGCTGATATCACCGCACTGGGTTTCATGGGCGCGTTGGCCCAAGGGGCGTCATCATGGTGGTCCCCCTCCCTCTGGGGTTGGTCGCCAGAACATCCTGCCGTATTGCCCTACTGGCTAGGTGCATGGGCATTGCAGCTGGCACCTGCGGCATGGGCTGCGGATTTTGTGGTCCGCATCCCTTTTGGTTTGCTGCTGGGGCTGGCCCTGCTGGCCACTTGGTACGGCACCTATTACCTGGCCCGTAGCCCTGCGGCCCAGCCGGTTGCCTTTGCGTTTGGAGGCGAAGCCCAACCCACGGACTATGCACGGGCCATGGCAGATGGTGGTGTGCTGGCCTTTATTGCATGCCTGGGCCTTGCCCAGCTGTCCCATGAAACCACGCCCGCCTTGGCACAGTTGGGTTTTGCTGCACTGCTTTTTTATGGCATCGCAGCCCTCCCGTACCGCAGCAAGGCCCCCCACGTAGCGATCTTTGCAGGTCTGCTTGGCATGGGCCTGTCTGGCGCTCCGACCATGGCCATGCTCTACCTGCTGGGAGGCGCACTGGTGCATTGGCTGGACCGTGAACCAGGCGAAACAATACAAACAACGCGCTCGGCAAGGATCAAAGCCTTGTTAGCACTGCCAGCCTACGCCGCAGTGGTTTGCACAGCGGCGTACCATTTGGATCTTTGGCGTTGGAAGGTAGAGGCACCTGCCTTGTCCTGGGGTACGGTGGACGGTTTCGCCCAGCTGCTAATCTGGTTTACATGGCCCGCTTGGCCGCTGGCCTTGTGGACACTGTGGCGTTGGCGCTGGCAGCTTTGGAGCCGAGGGGTACATAGACATCTGGCTTGGCCGCTCTGGTTTGTGCTGGTCACTGTCCTTGCCACACCATTGGGCAGTGACTCGGACCGCACTTTGCTACTGGCACTGCCCGCGCTGGCAACGTTGGCAGCCTTTGCCCTGCCGACGCTCAAACGCCAAGTGGCAGCGCTGATCGACTGGTTTACGCTGCTATTTTTCTCGGGCTGTGGATTCACCATATGGGTGGTCTGGATCGCCATGCAGACTGGTGTACCCAGTCAGCCGGCGGCCAATGTGGCACGCTTGGCACCCGGATTTCAGGCGAGCTTCTCGCTGCTCGCCTTCAGCGTAGCCATCGTGGCCACGCTGGCTTGGGCCTGGCTGGTCAAATGGCGGGTCGGCAGACACCGTGCCGCCATCTGGAAAAGCTTGGTACTCCCTGCCGGAGGGGCCGCCTTGTGCTGGCTCTTGCTCATGACACTGTGGATGCCGTTGCTCAATTACGCGCAGAGCTACCGTAACCTGGTACAACAGGCTACGCCTTGGGTAGGACCTGAAGGCTGCGCAGAAACGGGCAGCCTGCGTGCCGTGCATCTGTCCGCCTTCCAGTGGTACAGCGGCATACGTTTGGTGGCCGCCGATGGCGAGAGCACCTGCGAGTGGCAACTCAGCGAGCCCACTGAGAACATGGGAATTCGCCCCTCCGTCGACGCTGGCCGGTGGGCACCACACACCCTGTTGCGGCACCCCGTGGACCGGGCCGAGGCAGTCTGGCTATTGCGCAGACGCTGAGCCAAAAGACGTTTAGGTAGCTATGCCCCTCACCCGGCTGGCTGGGAAAACCAGGGAGAACACAGAGCCCTTGCCCGGTGTACTGTCAATGCGCAGTTCTGCGCCATGGCGTTGGGCTACATGTTTGACAATGGCCAGCCCCAAACCGGTACCACCGGTATCTCGCGAACGGCTGCGATCCACACGGTAAAACCGCTCTGTCAACCGAGGCACATGCTCTGGCGCAATACCCGGCCCAGTGTCCTCGACAGACAATATGCACGCGCCATTGCCCACTGATTGCCAACGCACGTGGATGCTTTTGTCTGCAGGGGTGTAGCGCACCGCATTGCCCACCAAGTTGAACACCGCACTGTAGAGCTCTGCTTGTGAGCCTGCCAGTTCGCAGGGCGGGCCGGACTCGAACACAATACTCTGCGCGCGTCCCCACAGAAGACGTGACAGTTCAAGCGATTCGGCTTCACAGGCTCGCAACATAGCGGCAATCGACACCCAGTCATGCGCCGATGGCAGGGGACTGCCCTCCAGCCTAGACAAAGTCAGCAAGTCGTTCACCAGGCTTTGCATGCGTTGCGCCTGCTGGGCCATGAGACCCAAGTACCGTTGACGCTCTTCCTCATCCAAAGGCAGGGACTGCAGGGTCTCGACAAAGCCAGCCAACACGGTCAGCGGGGTTCGGATTTCATGCGACACATTGGCCACAAAATCGCGGCGCATGGCCTCCGCCTGCTCCACCGCGGTAATGTCTCTCGACAGCAATAGACTGCGGCCTTCACCATAGGGGTGTAGTTGCACCGACAAGCGCACCGGTATGGCGTTGGTACTGTCGCGTCCTGGCATCACCACATCGTGGCTGAAATCACGCTCGGCAAAATACGCCGCGAATTCAGGGTCGCGCACCAGATTGCCAAAGTGCTGCAGCAAGTCCCGGCGCACATCAAAACCGAAGTGCACCCCTGCCATCTGATTGAACCACTCGATGCGCCCCTGGGCATCGAGCAAAACCACCCCGTTGGGAGAGGCCTGCAAAGCAGCCAAAAAATCCTGCAGTTTGCCTTCGCCCTCTACCACTTGGCGTTCACGCGTACGCAACAGGCGACGCATACGCTCTGCGGCTTCTCCCCACAGGCCTTGACCCAACGCCAATTCGGTGGACTCTCCGCGCCGCAACCAGTTCAAGAGCCGCAAGCCACGCACGGCATCCAGCAACAGCCACACATAACCCGCCCCAATCGCGGCAACCAGGGCCGTCCAAACACGTGCCCCAGGAGCTACCAGCACCCATGCCAATGCAGCGGCAGCGGCCTGCAGCCCCACAAAGGACAGCAAGCGCCACACCATGCCCGATCCGCCTTGGTTCACGCGCTGGCTTTGTCTGCGGACACTGCAATCGCCGGCTTGGCCGTCAACCGGTACCCTGCACCGCGCACGGTCTCCACCATGGGACCGGCCACGGTCAGCGCCTCGCGCAAACGCTTGACATGCACGTCCACCGTCCGCTCTTCGATATACACATGGTCACCCCATACCTTGTCCAGCAGCTGGGCACGGCTGTGCACGCGCTCAGCGTGGCCCATGAGGTAATTCAACAGTTTGAATTCCGTAGGCCCCAGCTTCAGGGGTTGCCCTTCAAACGTGACCCGGTGGGTGGAAGGGTCCAGGCAGAGTCCCGCAATGGTGATGACCTCCCCCGCCTCCTCAGGCGCTCGGCGGCGCAGCACCGCCCGGACGCGGGCAAGCAGTTCCTTGGTGGAGAACGGCTTGGCGATGTAGTCATCGGCTCCTGCATCCAGCCCCGCCACGCGGTCTGCCTCATCGCCACGGGCGGTGAGCATGATGATCGGTGTGTCCTTGGTGCGTGGGTCATTGCGCCAACGTTTGGCCAGTGTCAGGCCACTTTCGCCAGGCAACATCCAGTCCAGCAAAATCAAATCAGGGGCGGAGGCATCAATCTCGCGCTGGGCTGACTCACTGTCCATGGCCCAACGCGGCCGAAAGCCGTTGTGCCGCAGGTTGACAGCAATCAGCTCCGCAATGGCCGACTCGTCTTCCACCACCAGAACGGCGGGCATGTTTCTCATTTGACGATGGACTCGATTTTTTCCATGGTGGAGTGGCGTACATCTTCGCCCTTGACCACGTAGATGATGAATTCAGCGATGTTCTTGGCATGGTCACCAATGCGCTCGATCGCTTTGGCCAGGAACAGTAGGTCCAGGCTGGGAGAAATCATGCGCGGGTCTTCCATCATGTAAGTGACCAACTTGCGCACAAAACCATCAAATTCGGCGTCGATCAGGTCATCCTCTTTGAGAATGGCCACCGCCGCATTCACATCCAAACGGGCAAAGGCATCCAGCGCCTTGTTGAGCAACCCCGAGGCCAAATCGGCTGCGACACGCAACTCCAGTGAGGGCAGAGAACGTGGAGCACCGCTCTGAATAATGGAGCGCACCATCCGTGCAATCTTCTCCGCCTCGTCACCCACACGTTCCAGGTTGGCTGTGGTTTTGGAAATGGCAATCAGCAAGCGCAGATCACGTGCAGTCGGCTGGCGGCGCGCAATGATGGAGGAAAGATCGCGGTCGATCTCGATTTCCATGGCATTCACCCGCGCTTCGCGCGAGGTGACTTCGTTGGCCACCTCTACGCTGAATTGGGACAGCGCGTAAATGGCTTGGCGAATTTGCGACTCCACCAACCCACCCAGTTCCATGACCTGGGTGGAGACCGATGTGAGTTCACTGTCGAATTGGGTAGAGAGATGTTTATCAGACATGGGAGCCTCTGTGTCGATCAGCCGAAACGGCCGGTAATGTAGTCTTCAGTCTCTTTGCGCGTGGGTTTGAAGAACATTTGCTCGGTAGGACCAAACTCCACCAAGTCACCCAGGTACATATACGCCGTGTAATCGCTGCAGCGGGCAGCCTGCTGCATGTTGTGTGTCACGATCACCACGGTATAGTCGTTCTTCAGTTCCACAATCAACTCCTCCACCTTGGCCGTAGAAATCGGGTCCAGCGCCGAACAGGGCTCGTCGAGCAACAGCACTTCGGGCTTGATGGCAATGCCGCGGGCGATGCACAGGCGTTGCTGTTGACCACCGGACAGGCTGGAGCCGCTCTGGTGCAGCTTGTCCTTTACTTCGGTCCACAAGGCCGACTTGCGCAGTGCCCATTCGACACGTTCTTCCATGTCGGTGGCATTGAGGTTCTCGAACAACTTCACACCAAAGGCAATGTTGTCGTAAATCGACATTGGAAACGGTGTGGGCTTCTGGAACACCATGCCCACCTTGGCACGGAGCAAAGCCACATCTTCCTTGCTGGTCAGCAGGTTCTCGCCATCCAGCAGGATCTGGCCCTCCGCTCGCTGCTCGGGGTAGAGCTCGAACATGCGGTTGAAGATGCGCAACAAAGTGGACTTGCCGCAACCCGATGGGCCAATGAAGGCCGTGACGCGCTTTTCGGGGATTTCGAGGTTGATGCCTTTGAGGGCATGGAATTTACCGTAGTAAAAGTTCAGGTCCTTGACCGAGATCTTGGACTTGGTCGGTGCAGCAGGCGTATTCAGCATGGATGGTTTCCGTTCTATGCGGGCTCGGCGGCCTCAGGATTTGTTGCGGGTCAACACGCGGGCCAGAATGTTCAGGCCCAGCACGGCGATAGTGATCAGGAAGACGCCAGCCCAGGCCAGCTGCTGCCAGTTTTCGTAGGGACTCATGGCGAACTTGAAGATCGTGACGGGCAGGCTGGCCATGGGCTCGCCCAGGGACGAGGTCCAGAACTGGTTGCTCAATGCGGTGAACAACAAGGGCGCGGTTTCACCAGCAATGCGGGCCACCGCCAACAGCACACCGGTGATCACGCCCGCACGGGCCGCCTTGAGGGTGATGCTCAGAATAACTTTCCACTTGGGCGCTCCCAGTGCGTAGGCCGCCTCACGCAATCCGGCTGGCACCAGTTGCAGCATGTTTTCGGTCGTACGAATCACCACAGGAATCACGATCAGCGACAGGGCCATGATGCCGGCATACCCCGAGAAGGACTTGAAACGCGACACCACCACGGCGTACACAAACAGGCCGATGACGATGGAGGGTGCGGACAGCAGAATATCGTTGACGAAACGGGTGAGCGAGGCCAGCCATCCCTTGGAGTCGAACTCGGCCAAGTAGATGCCCGCCATCACACCAATGGGCGTGCCCACACAGGTGGCGAGAAAGACCATGAGAAACGAACCGTAGATGGCGTTGGCCAAGCCGCCTTCTTCATTGGGTGGGGGTGTCATCTGGGTCAAGGTAGCCCAGTTCATGCCACCAATCCCCAAACGGAAAGTTTCGATCAGGATCCAGAACAACCAGAACAGACCGAAGGCCATGGCCGCCAGGGCCAAGCCCGTGGCGATGACGTTCACGCGCTTGCGCTGTGCAAAGCGGGCCGCGCGGACTTGCGACAAGGTTGCGCTCATGTTTTGGTTCCTTCAGCCTTGCGCAAGCGCGACAGCAACAGTTTGGAGAGCGAGAGGATCACAAAGGTGATGAAGAACAAAACCAAGCCCAGGTACATCAAGGCCGCTTGGTGCAGGCCTTCGCCGGCTTCGGCAAACTCGTTGGCCAGGGCCGACGTGATGCTGTTGGCGGCCTGGAACAGGCTCAGCGAATCGAGCTGGTTGAAGTTGCCGATGACAAAGGTCACTGCCATGGTTTCACCAATGGCGCGCCCCAGACCCAGCATGATGCCCCCGATTACACCGGTTTTGGTGTAGGGCAGCACCACCTTGGACACCACTTCCCAAGTGGTAGCACCCAGGCCGTAGGCCGACTCCTTGAGCAAGGGCGGCGTTACTTCGAACACATCACGCATCACCGAGGCGATGAAGGGGATGATCATGATGGCCAAAATGATGCCGGCCGACAGGATACCGATGCCCACGGGCGGACCGGAGAAAAAAGCACCCAGGTAGGGAATTCCGTTGGTCAGGCTTTGCAAGGGCTGCTGCACGTAGGTGGACAGTACCGGACCGAACACCAACAGGCCCCACATGCCGTACACGATGGAGGGCACGGCGGCCAACAACTCGATGGCAGTGCCCAGCGGGCGCTTGAGCCAAGCGGGGGACAGCTCGGTCAGAAACAGGGCGATACCGAAGCTCACTGGCACCGCAATCAACAAGGCAATGAACGACGTCGCCAGGGTGCCGTACACCATCACCAAACCGCCATACTCATTTTGAACAGGGTCCCAGACGGTGCTGGTCAAAAACGAGAGGCCATATTTACTGATGGCTGGCCAAGCGCTGATGGTCAGAGAGGTCAGGATGGCCAGCAGCAAGGCCAGCGTCAACAGGGCTGAGCCTTTGGCAAGCCAACCGAAAAGTCGGTCAGCCAGCGGGCCCGAACGGGCCCGCTTGACGGGAGGTGGTTGGGTCATGGCACGAGAGGACTGGGTAGCAGACAGACTGGACGGGGAATCCCCATGCACGAGTGTAGAGGACATGGGGGTGTTCTCCGTCAGTTCAGTGGTAGCGGTTGCTTACTTGAAGGCCACAGGCTTGCCAGCGCCATCCTTGATCTCGCCCCAGGATTTTTGGATGACGGCGATCACGGAAGGAGGCATGGGCACGTAGTCCAGATCGGCAGCAGCCTTGCCACCGTTGGCGTAGGCCCAGTTGAAGAACTTCAGGGTCTCGGTCGCGTTGGCGGGCTTGTCCTGCTTCAGGTGCATCAGGATGAAGGTGGCACCGCTGATAGGCCAGGCATCCTTGCCAGGCTGGTTGGTCAGGATTTGGTAGAAGGACTTGTTCCAGTCTGCACCGGCCGCCGCAGCCTTGAACGCTTCGTCGTCAGGTTTGACAAAATTGCCTGCAGAGTTTTGCATTACGGCATAGTTCAGCTTGTTTTGCTTGACGTAGGAATACTCCACATACCCCATGGAGTTGGGCAGGCGGCCCACAAACGCAGCCACTCCTTCGTTGCCCTTGCCACCGGCACCCACAGGCCAGTTGACGGCTGTGCCTTCGCCCACTTTGGCCTTCCACTCAGCGTTCACCTTGCTCAGGTAGTTGGTGAAGATGAAGGTAGTGCCAGAACCGTCAGCACGGCGCACTTGGGCAATGGCCGCATCAGGCAGCGCCAAGGTCGGGTTCAGGGCCTTGATGGCGGGGTCGTTCCACTTGGAAATTTTTCCCAGGTAAATGTCACCCAAGACCTGGCCAGTCAGCTTCAGTTGGCCGGGTTCAATACCTTTGACGTTGATCACAGGCACCACGCCGCCCAATACAGTGGGGAATTGCATCTGGCCTTTGGACTTGAGTACTTCGTCGGTCAGGGGGGCGTCAGAGGCGCCAAAGTCAACGGTCTTGGAGTCGATTTGCTTGATACCACCACCGGAACCGATGGACTGGTAGTTCACCTTCACGCCAGTGGCCTTGTTGTAGTCAGAGGCCCACTTGGCATAGATGGGGGCAGGGAAAGAAGCGCCTGCACCGGTAATTTCTTGGGCGCCAGCAGCACCGGCAAAGCCCACTGCTGCGGTCATCGCGGAAACCAGCAGTGCGCGTTGGAAGGAAATGATCATGAAAAACCCTCAGTCGGTTGGTTGAGAAAACTGCGAACGATGTGAATTTAAGAACCTTTTGTGACAAAGACATGACATTCGACGGTTTTTCTGACTCCAGGCACCGGCGCGGGCGAAGTCACCGGACTTTCAAGCCTCTGTCACATTCCTGTCACGCAGGATTTCTACGCTTCGCGCTTTCATCCCGGAGCATCCCATGACCTTCAGCACCTCTCTCTCCCTGGGCCGCCGTGGCCTGCTGGCAGCCGCCCTGCTCACCGGCATGGTGGGCTGCGCCACCCGTCCGGCACCAGTTGACTTGGCCCAGACACTGGCAAACACCCCTTCCTTGAGCAACCTCAACACCCTGGTGGCCCAAGCCGGATTGACCGCAACCCTGAAAACCGGTGGCCCCTTCACGGTGTTTGCACCCAGCAATGACGCCTTCAAGGCGGTGCCTGCCAAAACCATGGATGAACTGGCCAAGAACCCCGAAAAGCTCAAAGCATTGCTGGCCTACCACGTGGTACCCGCCAAGCTGATGGCCGCTGACGTGAAAAACAGCAATATGAAGTCACTGCAAGGCAGCATGCTGGCACTCGCCAAAGCCGGCGACTTTGTCACCGTGGAAGCGGCCGCAGTGACCCAGGCCGACATCGCAGCCACCAACGGCGTGGTGCATGTGGTGGACACCGTGCTGCCGGCGCCCGCAAGCAAGTAAAGCCGCCGCCCGCATCCATGGCCCGAAATCGGGCCTTTTTTTATGGAAATTGGCACCTAGGCCTTATGGGACATGCGCGAGCAGCTCCTACTTTTATAGCAAAATCCTCCGTTGGAACACCCATGCTTAACTCCCCTTCCCGTCCTCTGCTGCGCCGCAGATTTCTTGGCTGTCTGGCCAGTGGTGCCGGCCTGCTTGGCAGCGCCACCAGCTGGGCCCAGGCCCCCCGCGCGACGGCCGTGACACCCAGCGTGCTGCAGGTCGTGGACATGTCGGAGAGCCAAATTGATGTGTCGAAGGACTTTTTGATCGGTGCGCGCGCCGCCTGGCAAGACCTCAATAGCCGTGGCGGCATCCGGGGCAAGGCGGTCAGGCATGTCGTGGTGGAGGTAGACGGAAGTCCGCAATCCCTGCGTTCGGCGGTGGACACGCTCAAGGCCCAACCCGAGTGCCTCGCTGTAGTGGGAAGCGCCGGGCACCGGGCAGCCAGTCAACTGGCCACCTTGCTGCAGCGCGAAATGCCCGATGTGGCCCACGTGGCGCCTTGGCAGCACAGCCAGCCGCTGGAGGGGCAAGACAGCACGTTTGGCATATTTGCCACGCGCCAAGAACAGATCAGCCACGCCGTGAAGTCGCTGTCCATCATGGGTGTGACCGAGGTGGGCGCCGTGTTTGCCTCTGCCGCGGAGCGCGTCAGCTACCAGGGCGACCTCGAGCAAGCCGCGGCCAACCTGAAACTCAAACTCAAAATCTACGTGCCCAGCAGCACCCTGCAAACCCTGGCCACCGAGTTGCGGCCCGACAGCCCGCGTATCCTGATCTTTCTGGGCGGCACGCCGGAACTGCTGCAATTTTCCCAAGGCATCGAGAAGCAGGCCGCGCAGCGCTACATCGTGGCCATGTCAGACGTCAACTTGCAAACGCTGCAGCAGCTGGGCGTCTCACGCTTTACCCCGGTCATCGCCACCCAGGCGGTACCGCCCGTCAACGGCAACCAACCCATTGTGCGCAGCTACCGCGAAACCTTGAACCGCCTGTTTGATGAGCCACCCACCCCACAAAGCCTCGCTGGCTATTTATCGGCCCGCTACACCCAAGAGGTCATGCTCACGCTGGACGGCGGCTTGAACCGCGCGAATCTGCTACAGGCCTTTGCCCGACGCCTGCCGCTGGACTTGGGGGGCTTTCGCATCAACCCCGACCTGCGCCGCAAAACCCCAGCCTTTGTCACCCAAAGCATGGTCGCGGCCGATGGCCGCCTGGTGGGGTAAGTCGCCGCATCCGGCCGCGGGCCGGTGCTATGCTCCTTGCAGCCTTTAACCCTTACCTGACAGAACGTCGATGCAAAACGGAAATCGCCTGGCCGCCGTGGACCTGGGCTCCAACAGCTTCCGCCTGGAAATTGGGCGTGTAGACCACGGTGAATTTCGACGGACCGAATACCTCAAAGAGACCGTCCGCCAGGGCGGCGGTCTGGACGAAGACCGCAACCTCACCCCAGCCGCCATGCAAGCCGGCTGGGAATGCCTGGCCCGCTTTGGCGAGCGCCTGGCGGGATTCAAGCCGAATGAAGTGAAAGCCGTGGCCACCCAGACGCTGCGCGAAGCGCGCAACCGCGACGCCTTCCTGGAGCGCGCCAACGCTGCGCTGGGTTTTCCCATCGACGTCATCTCCGGCCGCGAAGAGGCCCGGCTGATCTACCAGGGCGTGGCCCACATGCTGCCCGCCACCGATGAGCGCCGCTTGGTGGTGGACATCGGCGGACGCTCTACCGAACTGATACTGGGCACCGGACTCACGCCCAGCGTGATGGAGTCATACCGCGTGGGCAGCATTGCCTGGTCCAAGCGCTATTTCCCCGACGGCCAATTCAGCAAAAAATCATTTGAGATGGCCGAAATTGCCGCCAAAGCGGTGCTGGACGAAGCCCTGGACGCCTACCCGGCGGACCGTTGGGACACGGCCTATGGCTCTGCCGGCACGGTAGGTGCCATTGGTGATGTACTCGTGGCCGCGGGCTGGCCGGCTGGTGTCGTCTCGCAGGACGGGCTGGACTGGCTGCTGGAGCGCCTGATTGCGGCCCAAAGCGCGGACCGCTTGCGCATGCCCGGCATGCGCGAAGACCGCAAAGCCATCATTGGCGGTGGTGTGAGCGTCATGCGCGCGGTCTTCAACCTGCTGGGCATTACTGAGATGCAACACGCAGCTGGCGGCCTGCGCCACGGCCTGATCTGCGACTTGCTGGGCACGGCCAACACCTATGGCGACCTGCGCGCCAAAAGTGTGCAGCGCCTGGCCAGCAAATTCAATGTGGACACCGCGCACGGCGAACGTGTGGGCACAGTAGCCACCCACTTGCTGCAGCAGGTTCTGGGCGGCCCGCTGGACGAGCAGCACCCCGATCATGGCCGCACCTTCCGCAAACTCCATTGGGCGGCCCGCCTGCACGAGATCGGCAGCCACATCTCGCACAGCGATTACCACAAACACGGCGCCTACATCCTGGACAACGCCGACGCTGCGGGCTTCTCACTCTCGGAAATGCACCGCTTGAGCCTTCTGGTACTGGGCCATCGCGGCAAACTGCGCAAGCTCGAAGCCTCTTTGCAAGACAGTAACCTGGTCCTCCAGCTGATGTGCCTGCGCCTTGCGGTCATTTTGTGCCACGCACGGCGTGCGCCGGATTTGCAGGGCATGGTGTTGGCACGCGGAGAAGACCAAGCCTTCCAGCTGCGTTGCCGCAACGGCTGGGCCTCCGCGTTTCCGCAGAGCGCGCACCTCTTGCAAGAGGAAGTGCAGCTTTGGCAGAAGACGCCTTGGAGTTTGGAGTTGGTGGGGGTTTAGGTGCTTTGAGCCTGCACCGTTTTTTTAAACACCCACTCCCCCAGCCCCTCGCCCCGTCGGCGAGGGGAGCCTTCAACAGCCATATTTGGTTATTTCGCATCGAATACGGCCTACGCAAGCGTAGGTTGCCACTGCTATTTCGCACCACGGCCCGCACCTGCGGTTGTGGGACTTCGCAGAGCGCAGTGCGCCCACGCTGGCGGCTGCGACCGCCAGTGGCTCCGCACCTACTTGACGGCGTTCACCCCCAACGCAGGTTCGCGCCATGGCAAAAAGTAACCGCTCTAAGGCCCCGCCAGTAGCAGCGCAGCAGGGGCAAAAAACAAGATACGGCTGTTGAAGGCTCCCCTCGCCGACGGGGCGAGGGGCTGGGGGAGTGGGTGTTAAAGAAAGAGGGCCAGATAAGTAAAAGAATCACCCAGGCTGCGCCCCCTCATACCCCTCAATCACAATCACATCCGCCGTAGCCGCCCCCACCCGGCACTCCCGCGCCGCCTGGTACTCCGGTGAATTCCAGCAGTCCAGCGCCATCTGGTAACTCGCAAACTCAATCAGCACATTGCGGCTGCGGGCAGTCCCCTCCACCACCTCAAACGCACCCGAGCGCACCAAAAAACGCGCCCCGTAT
Organism: Rhodoferax sp. TH121; assembly: GCF_002251855.1. Taxonomy (GTDB): domain Bacteria; phylum Pseudomonadota; class Gammaproteobacteria; order Burkholderiales; family Burkholderiaceae_C; genus Allorhodoferax. The sequence continues at coordinate 377,008 of NZ_NOXW01000020.1, read as the reverse complement.
TTGGCAAATGCCACCGCGTTGGCGGTGATATAGGTCTTGTACTTCTCGGGATCGGTCACGTCCACACGTGCCACCCAATAGCCTTTGCTCATCGTCGGTCACCTTGTATCAAATCAGATTGCGCATGGCACGCGCGGTTTCCTGCAACACCGGCAACACGCGGGCTACGGCATCGTCCGTCGACTCGTTGCCCATGGGCATGGTCACATTCAGCGCGCCCACCAGCACGCTGTGTCGGTCCATCAGGGGCACGGCCACACCGCGGTGGTTCAGTTCCAACTGCTGCTCTGACACCGACCAGCCCTGCTGCCGAATGCGGGCCAATTCCACCCGCAAGCGGTCCTTGCTGGCAATGGTGTGCGAGGTGTAGGCGCGCAGTTCGCGGGTGGTGAGCCAGCGCTCCAGCCACTCCGGCTCGCGCATGGACAGCAGCAGCATGCCGGCCGCTGTCACTTGTGCGGGCACCCGTGCGCCCAGCACGTAGCCAGTGTTCATGGTGCGGTTGGTGCCATTGCGCGCGATATAGACGATGTCGTCCCCGTCCATCACACAGACGTAGGCAATCTCTTGCGTGCCCGCCGTCACCCGCTGCAAAAATGGCTGCACGATGCGCGGCAGCCGTGCCGACTCCAAGTAGGACTGGCCCAAACGCAAGACACGCGGCGTCAGCCAAAACAGCTTGCCATCGGTAGCCACATAGCCCAGGTACTGCAAGGTCAGCAGGTAACGGCGCGCGGCGGTGCGGGTCATGCCGCAGCGCTCGCCAGCCTGGCTGGCGGTCATGCGGGGGTGGGCGTCATCAAAGGCCTCAATGATGGACAGGCCCTTTTCCAGCCCCGCAATCCAGTCTTTCTTGTCCAGCCCCGGCATTTCGGGTTCGGTCAGGGCAAAAGGAGGAATGGAGGTAGGCGGCATACGCAAATTCTGGCGGCAAGGGGCGGCAAAAGGCCTAGTGATAACCCGCATTACGATCGATCATCGAACACCATCGTTCGTTGATCGATCATATTTACAGAAATATCCTTTTGAAATAGATGGCTCATGGCTAAAGTTCGCTTCGAAATCGCGATATTGATCGACAAACGAACAGACCCATGCTTTCCGCCGCCATCCCCCCCCTATCGGGTACCTCCGACGTTTACCTGATCGTCGGCTACCCGGTGGCCCAGGTGCAGGCACCAGTCCTGTTCAATGCCGTGTTCGCCCGCGCAGGCGTGAACGCCGTGATGGTTCCGGTGGAAATCGCCCCGCAACACCTGCTGGAGTTTGTGAAATCTGCCTTCTTGGCCCCCAATGTGCGGGGCCTGTGCGCCACCATTCCCCACAAAAATGCGCTGGCAGACGCGATGCACACCTGCAGCCTGAGCGCCCGTATAGCTGGGGCCGTGAATGCCGTGCGCCGCCTAGCCGATGGACGCCTCGAAGGCGAGATGTTCGACGGCCAAGGCTTGCGCGCCGCACTGGACTACTTTGGCATGGCCTACCGTGGCAAACGCGTGCTGGTGCTGGGCGCAGGCGGGGCCGCCGCGGCCATTGCCGCCGAATTGGCCAGCGCGGCGCCCCATGCAGCCGCCCAGGTCAGCCTCTATGACCCCGCACCCGGCAAAGCCCAGGCTTTGGCCCAGCGCTTGGCCGCCCAGACGTCAGCGCCGGTGGCGGTGGTCACCACCAATGACCCAGCCGGGTTTGACCTGGTGATCAACGCCAGCCCGCTGGGGCTGAACCCCGACGACGCCCTGCCCTGCGATGTGCAACGCATAGAGCCCCACGCGGCGGTGATGGACATTGTGATGAAGCACCAGCCCAGCCGCTGGGTGCGTGCGGCGCGGGCCCGTGGCCTGCAGGCTCAGCCCGGGTTTGAGATGCTGATCCAGCAAACCGCGCCCTACCTCGACTTTTTCGGCCTGCACCCCGCAGCCGAACTTGTGCGCAGCGATGCGACCTTTCTGCGCGAGCAGATCTACCCCGGCACGCTGCGCGGCGAGATCCGCGGGCGTGAGCCCCACCTGCTCATCCCTGCGCTGCTGTGACGGCACCGCACTGACCCATCACCCTGGCTTTCCATTTTTTCAACCGAGGAGACAACGACATGCAAAAACGAAATACTCTCAAATTGATAGCTGCTTGCGCAGCATTGGTGTGCTCTACAGCCACTTTTGCCCAAGAAACCATCAAGATCGCCAACATTGTGGAACTCTCCGGCGGCGGCGCCACTGCGGGCACCAACTTCAAGAACGGCGTGGAATTGGCCGTGAAAGAAATCAATGCCGCAGGCGGCATCCTGGGCAAGAAGATCCAGACCATCACCTCCGACACCCAGTCCAACCCCGGCGTGGCCAAGGGCCTGACGCAAAAGGCCGTGGACGACGACGTGTTTGCCATCTTTGGCCCGGTGTTCTCTGGCTCCATCATGGTGTCCATGGCTGAGAGCCGCAAAGCCGAGATCCCCAACTTCACCGGCGGTGAAGCGGCCAGCATCACCATGCAAGGCAACCCCTACATCTTCCGCACCAGCTTCACCCAAGCCACGGCCATGCCCAAAGTGGCGCGTTACATCAGCGACCAAGCCAAACTCAAGACACTGGCCGTGGTCTACGTGAACAACGACTTTGGCAAGGGCGGCCTGGACATGATCAAAAAGGCGCTGGACAAATCGCCCACCAAGATCGTCACTGAAATTTCCACCGACGCGGGCCAAGTGGACTTCTCGGCCGCTGTGCTGAAGGCCAAACAAAGCGGCGCCGATGGCGTGTTTGTCTACTCCAACGAAGAAGAGTCCGCCCGCATGCTGCGCGAGCTGCGCAAGCAGGGCTGGAACAAGCCCATCATTGGTGAAACCACGCTCACCGGCCAAAAGGTCATCGAGCTGGCGGGCGAGGCCGCCAACGGTGCTGTAGCCCACGTGGGCCTGACGGTCGATGCCCCCCTGCCCGCCATCCGCGCCTTCCGCGCCAAGTTTGAGCGCGACTACAAATACGTGTCCGACCACAACGGCATGAAGGGCTATTCCGGCGTCTACGTCCTCAAGGCTGCCATCGAGAAGGTGGGCAAGCTAGACCGCAAAGCCGTGGCCAACGCCCTGCACAGCCTGGTCGTCACCACCGACAAGGAACCCGGCATCCTGATGAATGTGGCCTTTGACCAGAACGGCGATCTGGATCGCGAGAGCTTCCTGGTAGAAGTGAAGAACGGCCAGCAGGTGGTCGTAGCCACCCTGCCTCCGCTCAACCCCATCGCCGTGAACAAGCCAGTGGCTGCTGCCCCCGCCGCCAAAGCCGCAGCGCCTGCCAAGAAGTAAGCCTGCCTGACCCGGGGCCCATGCCCCGGGTCCACGCGTCCCACGTCACACCACGGGAACCCCCATGACCGATTTCCTCCAACTCTTTTTCAGTGGCATGGCCACAGGCGCCATCTATGCCCTGGCTGCCCTGGGCTTTACCTTGCTCTGGCAAGCCAGCGGCACCATCAACTTCGCCCAGGGCGAGTTTGTGATGCTGCCGGCTTTCATGATGCTGGGCTTCCTGAGCCTGGGCGCGCCTATGGCCGTGAGCTTCAGCATGACCGTGGTGCTGGCGGTGTTTCTGTTGGGCTGGGTGTTCAAGCGCGGACTGGTCGACCCACTGTTCAAGTTCGGCATGATGCCCATCGTGGTGGCCACCATCGGCCTCTCGATCGCCATGCGCAACGGCCTGCGCGCTGGCTACAGCGCAGAGGCCCATCCCTTCCCCAGCTTGTTTGCCGACAAGCTGTTCAATATTGCAGGCGTGACCATCACGCTGGCCGATGTCGGCACCTTCAGCATCGCGCTGGTGCTGGTGTTTGCCACCCAGGCTTTCATGACCAAGACCGTGACAGGCCGCGCCATGCAAGCCGTGGCACAAAACACCGAGAGTGCCAGCGTGCTGGGCATCAACGTGCCGCGCATGATCTTTTATGCCTTCGCCATCAACGCCATATTGGCCGTCGCTGCAGCTCTCTTGGTCACACCCACGTACCTGGCCAAATTCGACATGGGCGAGTCGCTGGGCACCAAAGCCTTCTTCGCAGCCATCATCGGCGGCTTCAACAACTCACGCGGCGCCCTCCTGGGCGGGCTCATCGTGGGCGTGTGCGAGAACCTGGCTGCGGCCTACATCTCCCCGGCCTACAAGGATGCGGTGGCGTTGGTCATCTTCATGGTTGTGATTCTGTTCAAGCCACAAGGGCTCTTGGGCAAGAAGGAAGAGCGCAAGGTCTGACATGAAAAAACTTACTCTTATTTTGATAGCTGCTTGCGCAGTATTGCTGTTGGCTGCACCGCCTTTTCTCAAGAATTACGGCATTTACCTGCTGTCCTACTGGCTGGTCTTCGTGATCGCCACCATGGGGCTGAATCTGACCGTGGGTTATGCAGGGCAAAAATCACTGGGGCATGCGGCCTTCTTCGGCATCGGCGCTTACACCGTGGCCATCCTCATGAAGGCCGGCTTCAGCTTCTGGCTGGGCCTGCCTGCTGCCGCGCTGATCTGCTTCTTTGTCGGCATCGCGCTGGGCTTTCCGGCACTGCGGGTGCAGACCATCTACCTGGCCTTTGCCACCCTGGGCTTCAACACCGCGGTCTGGTTGGTGATGCGCAATGAAGAGTGGCTGACTGGCGGCACCTTCGGCATCAACAATATTGCTCGCCCCAGCCTGTTCGGCATCTCGCTAGAAGGCAACCTGGCTTACTACTACTTTGTGCTCGCCACCGCGCTGCTGTTGGGAGCCCTCCAATGGGGCTTGCTGCGCAGCCCCTGGGGCAAGGCCTTCACTGCCCTGCGGGACAACCCCATCCGCGCCGAAAGCCTGGGTGTCAATACCCGCAGCTACACGCTGCTGAGCTTCGCCATTGGCGCTGCGTACGCCGGTATAGCTGGCGCGCTGTTCGCATCGCTGGTGCAGTTCATCGAACCCGCGCCCTTCACCGTGGGTGCCTCCATCATGATGTACCTCATGGTGGTGGTGGGCGGCCCGGGTTACTTCCTGGGCCCGCTGCTGGGCTCGGCCGTGGGCGTGATCCTGCCCGAGTGGCTGCGCTTTGCGCAGGCCTGGTACCTGTTCGTCTTCGGCGCCGCCGTGGTGGTGCTGATGATCTGGCTGCCCGATGGCCTGCTGAGCATTCCCGACCGCATCAAGGCCAAGCGCCAGGCCCGCGAAGCCAGCGCCGCACGCGCCGCCGCCGCACAACAACAGGGAGCCCGATGATGAGCCAACCCGTTCTCAAAGTTACCAACATCAAGAAGGCCTATGGCGCCATCCAGGCCGTGGGCGGTGTGTCCTTCGAAGTCATGCCTGGCGAGATCTTCGGCGTGATCGGGCCCAACGGCTCGGGCAAAACCACCCTGTTCAACAGCATGCTGGGCCAGATTACCCCGGACGAAGGCAAGATCGAACTCAATGGCCGTGACGTCACACAGGCCGGTCCGCTTGAGCTAAACCGGTTGGGCGTAGGCCGCACCTTCCAGACCCTGCAAGTCTTCGGCAAGATGAGCGTGCGCGACAACCTGCTGGTCGCCGCACAGGAGCACAAGGGCACCATGCTCAGCCGCATGTTCGCCCCCAGCGACTCGGGCCTGGGCGCCAAGGCCGACGCGCTGATTGACCAGTTCCGCATCCGCCATGTAGCCGACAAGAAAGCCGGCGAGTTGTCCTACGGCCAGCAAAAGCTGGTGGACATTGCCATGGCCTTCATGAGCGAGCCCGACCTGGTGCTGCTGGACGAACCTTGCGCAGGCGTGAACCCCAGCTTGGTGGGCGGCATCAGCACCCTGCTGAAAGAACTCAACCAGAACCCCAAGTTCGGCAAGCAGAGTTCCTTTGTCGTGATTGAACACAACATGGACTTCGTGATGGACCTGTGCCACCGCATCATGGTCATGGTCGAAGGCCAGGTCTTGGCCATTGGCACACCCGCCGAAATCCGTGCCAACAAACAGGTGCTGGACGCCTACCTGGGGAGCTAAGCCATGAGCACCAACAACATTGCCATTGAATTCAAGGACGTCGTAGCCGGCTACAAGGATTTCATGATCCTGAACAACCTGTCCTTCCAGGCCAAGCGCGGCACCATCACCCTGCTGCTTGGTCCCAACGGGGCGGGCAAGTCCACCGTGCTCAAGACCCTGTTTGGTCTGCTCAAGCCACGCCAGGGCGACATCCTGCTCGACGGCGTGAGCGTCGCAGGCGCCACGCAAAAGCAGCTACTGGCACAAGGTATTGCCTTTGTGCCCCAAGGCCGCAACCTGTTTGGCCAGCTCAGCGTCTGGGAGAACCTGGAGCTGGGCGGCATCACGCTGGGCATGAAGACTACGCACGAGCGCATCCCCGAAGTGCTGGAGTTCTTCCCCCGTGTGAAGGAGCGCCTGCACTCCGCGGCGTCTGCACTGTCTGGTGGAGAGCAGAAGCAGCTGGAGATCGGCCGCGCCCTGTTGCTGCGCCCCAAAGTCATCCTGATCGATGAGCCCTCCATCGGCCTCTCGCCCATGGTGGTGGCCGATGTGTTCAAGCTGCTGCGCAAGCTGGCTGACCAGGGCACCACCGTGCTCATGGTCGAACAGAACGTGAAGAGCGCGCTGAAGATTTCGGACGAAGCCATTGCGCTGGAGTCGGGCCGCCTGGTGCTGCAAAAGCCAGCTTCCGAGCTGCTGGCAGACCCGAATATCGAACGCCTGTTCCTGGGTGGCGCGCACACCGCTGCGTCGCCCGCCACTGTTTAACTTTTGTCCTCCCCGGGAGTCCCCATGGCCAACACTTCCCCCCGCCCCAGCGGCGCAGACCGCGAGCACATCGACGAAGGCCCCAACCCGCTGGGCCTGGAAGGCATCGAGTTCATCGAATACGCCACGTCCAAACCGCAAGCCTTGGGCCAAGTGCTCGAAGCCATGGGCTTCCGCCCGATTGCGCGCCACCGCTCGCGCGAAGTTCTGTTGTATCGCCAGGGGGATGTGAACGTCATCGTCAATGCCCACGGCCGGGGTGCCGCACTCACGGAGAAGCCGGTGATTGCCGCCATTGCGCTGCGTGTGCTGGACGCATCGGCTGCCTACAAACGCGCACTCGACCGTGGCGCCTGGGCCGTGCCGGTGCAGGTGGAGGTGATGGAGCTGCACATCCCCGCCATCCACGGCGTGGGCAACAGCCGCATTTACTTTGTGGACCGCCACCGCGAGTTCTCCATTTACGACGTGGACTTCACTCCCGTGCCGGCGGTGGACAAGTTCCCGCCTGCCATCACCGGCCTGCACTTCTTTGGCGTGGTGCAATACATCGGCAATGACCGCGTGGACGACTGGACTGAGTTCTACGGCTCCCTTTTCGGCTTTACTGCGCTGGAGCCCGAAACCCGCTTCGGCATCCTGCCCAAGGGTCGCATTTTGCAAAGCCCCTGCAAGACTTTCTACCTGCAGCTGATTGAGCCCGAACCGGGCGTGCTGGATGTGGAGGACGACGAATGCTTCCAGCGCGTGGGCCTGGGCACCCCGGATGTGCAGGCCACGGTGACGGCCTTGCGTCAGCGTGGTGTGGACTTTGTGCCCAGCAAAGACCCCGCACAAGACAGCAAGGGCGCGCTGACCCGCCCCACCATGGGCAACGCCATGTTTGAGCTGGTTCACCACGTGCGGAGCTGAACGCCATGAGCCAATTCGACGGCAAGTTTGACGACTTCGGCATGGACACCATCACGCTAGCCGGGCCGCTCAAGGCCAAGCTGGCGGCCATGAAGGAGGCCGGCTTCAGCCAGGTGATGCTGTTGGCCCGCGACCTGGTGGGCCACCCCGACGGCTGGCAGGCTGCGGTGCAAGAGGTGAAGGACAGCGGCCTGCGCGTCACCGGCTTTCAGGTGCTGCGCGACTTTGAGGGCCTGTCGGGCCACCTGCACGACTACAAGGTGGACATTGCCAAAAGCATGATGGAGATGTGCGCCGCGCTGGACTGCCGCGTCATGCTGGCGTGCTCCAGCACGTCCACCCACGCCACCGGCGACACCGCCACGCTGGTGAAGGACCTGCGCAAGCTGGCTATGTTGGCCATCCCCATGAACATCAAGATCGCGTTCGAGGCGCTGTCCTGGGGCCGCACCATCAATGAGTTTCCGCAGGCTTGGGACCTCATCATGGAAGCCGACATGCCCAACCTGGGCCTGGGTTTTGACTCCTTCCACATGTTCGCCACCAAGACGCCGTTGGACGATCTGGAGATCCTGGACCCCAGCAAGATCTTCCTGGTGCAGCTGGCCGACTTCATGTGGAACGAGATCAAAACCGTGGAGGAACGTATCAGCACGGCGCGTACCTTCCGCGTCTTCCCCGGCGAAGGCGTACACAGCGAGGCCCTGGCCCAGCTGGTGCTGAAGCTGCACCAGCTCGGCTACCGCGGCGACTACAGCTTTGAAGTCTTCAACGACGACTACCAGCAGATGCCGCTGGCCACCGTGGCCCAGCGCGCACGCCGCGCCGCCCTGTGGCTGGGTGAGGATGTGCTGCGCCGTTCCGTGCCGCTGCCCAACCAGTTGCGCCTCAAACAAGCACGGCGCTGATTGCCATGAGCAGTGTGTTTGAAGATTTTTTGCATCCGCCGGAGGTGCTGGAGTCCTTCGGGGCCCAGCGCTTTGTGGCGGCCATGCTGCGTGTGGAGGCAGCGCTGGCGCAGGCCCAGGCACAGTGCGGGCTGATCCCCATGCCAGCGGCCCAGTCCATCGTGGGCACCTGCAAGGTAGACCTGTTTGACGCACCCAAGATCGTGCGCGACAGCGGCCGCGCAGGCAGCCTGGCGATCCCGCTGGTCAAAAGCCTGCGCGAGACGGTGGGCCTGTTCAACCCCGAGGCCGCCTCCTACGTGCACTTCGCCTGCACCAAGCAAGACTTGGTGGATACAGCCACCGTGCTCATCACCCGTGATGTGCTGGAGCGGCTGCGCAGCGATGTGCAGCATTGCACCCACCGGCTGGACGCCCTGGGCACGCCCAAGGACGCAGCCCCCCTGCTTCGTGCGCTGCAGCGCCTGGAGCACAGCGCCAACACAGCCCTGTGCGTGCAACTCAATGGAACGCTGGCGCAGGCGCCCGAGCGTGGTGCCGAAGTGGTGCAGCTGGTAGCCCAGCAACTGGGCCTGACTGTGCCCGCTGCGCCGTGGCACACCCAGCGCGACGCCTGGGTCGCCCTGGGGTGTGACCTAGGCTTGCTGATTGGCAGCCTGGGCACGCTGGCCAAAAGCATGGCACGCGACGCCGTGGCCGACGAGGTGCCCGCCGGCTGCCTGGTGGCCTTGGCCATGGCCAAGCGCGCGCCGCAGCGCGTGGCCGGCCTGCTGGCCTCCATGCCCGACGCTTACGAGCGCGGCCTGGGTGTCTGGCAGGCTGAACAGACCGACTGGGCGCAGCTGTTGATGTCCGCGCAAGCTAGTGCCGATGGAATGCGGCAGGCCTTGCAAAGGGATGGGCGGGGTTAGGTTGGAGAAACCACGCTATAAGGACTGCCACAGCGGTTCCTATGGTGAGCGAAGCGAGAGGAATGGACGATGCCTTGGGGCCAGTTACGGAACTTCAAGAATGACTGCTTTGTGGACGCTCTAAGCGGGAAGCGGAGAGATCAGATAGATTCCCGTGTCATTGCTGCTTCAGACTGATCTGAGTCAATCACGATCCGGCACCTTAATGACTGCATTGACCATTACTGGTCGTTCGGAACTTAGTACCAACTTTGACCGGTCCGCAACCCAGAGTAGGCATTGGCGAATGTTTCGGCGGCAAACCGACGGTGAGCTTCCGCTTAGTGTTGACCGTACAGGTGCTCTCGACCCAAAGCAGTAGGTCACGAAACCAGCAAGCAGACGTGCAACGAGCGAGCTAAATAGGCTTCGAAGGCGGGAAACCTTGGCCCGGGTTGAGATAATGAGCCGAGTACGTCAGGTCGGGCCAAGGTTTCCTGCCGTAGTGGTTCCGGTTGCAGGAGGGGCCAGTCATCAGCGCGTCGCTGGTAGCCGTGGACGGTGCTGCGACGACAAAGTGCCTTGGGGATACAGTCACAGATAAAAAGATGCGCGATCACGATTGCCATACTCATGATTGCTAGACGGAGGAATGCACTTTGACCACTGATTCGAATCAAGCGCCGACGTCGATATCTCCGGCGACTACCGCTTCAGCAGATTCTTCCGCGCCACAGCTTATCAACCCCCTCGGCTTTATTCAGTCAAGTCTGGCTGGAGTCACGGTAGATGATCTGCTAAAGAACAAGCCCGCACTCACGATGTTGTTGCATGACCATAACAGGCTCAACAATGAAAACGGATCTTTGAGCAATGAATTGAATACCGCAAATACGTACGTAAGAGGCTACGAGAACGCGAAGACAAGGGCCAGAACCGGGGCGGTCTTTCAGGCTGCTGCGGCCATTCCGATCGGGTTTTCGATCAACATTTTGACGGGTGGCAATACCGCCTTGGTGACAACTGGCTGGGCGGTTATGGCGATCGGGATCATTTTTCAAGGCATAGGCCTGTACTACGCCTTCTGGGGGGAGAACTGATGACCGTCAGGTACATCTTCAATACCAGTGGGAACTACGTCGCCTTTGTCCAAGGAGGCCATTTGTTCGATTCCAAGTCGAAGTGGATCGGCTTCATTGAAGACGGCGACGACGTGTACAGCGCAGAAGATGGGGCATACATGGGCACTCTTTCTGCCGACGATCGACTGCTCGTAAACACAGAGGTTCAAGGGCACCGCCGTTTGCGCCCGCTGCGACCTTTGAGACCTCTTAGGCCGCTGCAACCGCTGCGCAGACTCCGAATGTCTAGGCTGCCGCGTGGCTATCGGGATTACTTCGAGGTGGAGGTGTCCCGGCCTACATCAAAGTTACTCGAGTCCTTGGCGTCACTGGTCAGCTCCGGGCACGTCCCGCCGGAGGCAGCCGCCGAACTCTTGGCAAACATCGGAAATAGAACCTTTTCGGAGATGCTAAGTACTGACAACATTCTTGATAGTCAGTTGAGGACCCCAAGCGGAGTCTTCCTGGGCAGCGTGAACCGCAACACGTTCGACAGTGATTCACTGGTCAACCCGTTTGGTCAGTATGGAAGTCGCTACTCAGCTGAATCCATATTCAATCAGTACTCCCAATACGGTAGTCCGTACGGCGCAGAGTCTCCGTATAACAAGTTTTCGACCACTCCACCGATGTTTGTGAAGAACGGGGCAACGTTAGGCTACTTGACCGTCAATCAGTACTTGACGCCTCGACTTGGCCCGGATGAGTTTGTCAGTTGGCTGGGGAAAAGTTAAGCGGACTTCACGGCCAGACTTTTGAGCACGTGCTCCGCAGGTGTATTGCTTCTGCGTTACGTGCGGGGTGTCAACGTCTCTGGGAAGCCGCCGCCGCCTCCAATTTCGAGCGAAGAAATGCACCTGAGGAGTACGTGCTGCTTTCAACATGCATTCGGCAATTTGTCCGCCGGGCCACACGCCCCTTCCAATGCGCTCAGTCGCTGTCTAGGCTGACCGGATTGGATCGACTACGGCTCAGGGCTAGCTGCGGGCGTCGGTGAAGGTCCGCTATTCGGAGTTTAGGTGGATCAACTAAACCGAATCGCCTTTTCAGGAACGCAGAAGGCGCTAATCTGGCCGCAAATCATGCAAACAGGCTGGCGACGGATTGAAAGGTCGCTATCAGCTACTTTTTTGAGTATTCACGAGGCTTGTGCGGCTTTTCTTCTTGTTTCGGTTCGCCATATGGCAGGCGCTTTACCTGTTTTTTCTTTAAAAGCTCTGCTAAAAGAGGGCAAGCTTTCAAAGCCAACCCGATAGGCAATTTGCGTCAAGTCCAGATTCGTGTCTTGCAGCAAACGGCAGGCCGCGTTGGCACGCAAATTCGACACGTAGCCCATTACGCTTTGTCCTGTAGTTTCTTTAAACCTTGCGGCAAAGCGTGACGGTGAAAGTGCGACGGTGGAGGCGAGGGAGTGGACCGACCAAGCTTGCGCTGGGGCTGCATGAATACGCCGAATTACCTCTGAAATACGAGGATCCGCGAGTCCTTTGAACCAACCTGGTGACGTCCTACCTTCGGTGCGCTGGTAGGCGCGAATAGCCTCGGCACAAAATACTTCAAGTAGACGCGCCGCAGTAAAACTGCGTTGTGCTCCGCGGTCCACTTCACGTGACAACAGCGCGGCGGTACCGGCCAGTACGGGGCTTGCTATGGCATCGTCGGTTGCTACCCGGAAGAGGGAAGGCAATGCATTCAACATCGGGTTGAGCGCTCCGGCGCGCATGTAAAAAACGCCGCACACTAGCTCGGTGGAACCCACTGTGCCACGCGTCACGGCAGGCATGTCTTCGCCGCGAAGAATGCCCTCCAATGCCACGCTTTTCGCCCCGCTGCCTTGGCGCATTTGATGCCCGGTGCCAGCAGGACAAATGACGACTTCCGAGGTGCGGATGGGTATCGCGTCTTGTCCATCGAGCTGAAGTTCAAAGCTTCCGCTGCGTACCAGGTGAAATACGAAAACCCGCACATCGGCACCGACACCAAGCACTTGACGCAGTTGATTCTCACCAGGCACTGCTATGACCCAGGGGGCACGATAGGCTTCGTGAAGCAGTACAGACCCAGTGATGCGTAAGTCAGCCAATGCCTCATCTAGAGGATCTGGGTAATTGGTAGTCATAGTCGTTTTAGTTAAGTAGTCGATAGTTTTAGCTATTCATGCAACTGATGATAGTGCCTACCATCCACACCATCACAAACCACAGTGAATACCAGAACTACCCACATTGAAAGAGCTTTGACATGACCGTGACTTCTACTGAGCTGACCTATACCGCCTTTTCCGCCGCATTGACTGGCATCTTGTGGGTGCCGCTGATCCTCAATCGTTTGCGCGAGATGGGGATATGGAAAGCGCTCAAGAACCCCGAGCCCGACCTCCGTCCCGAAGCCAACTGGGCATACCGTTTGGCCAACGCCCACCGCAACGCCATTGAAAACTTGGTTGTCTTTGCGCCCTTGGCGCTCACTGTGCACATGTTGAACCTTGGGACCGCGGCAACAGCGACTGCTGCAGTGCTTTTCTTTTGGAGCCGTGTTGCACATGCCGTGATTTACACCTTTGGCGTGCCTGTTCTACGAACCATTGCATTTGTGATTGGCTTTGGCGCACAAGTGACTCTGTTCCTGCGCATTTTTAGCGCCGCGTAAGGCCGTACAGCCATGGGCTTGTCTATCGTTCGCGTACCTGCGTACACCGACAACTACATATGGTTGTTGAACGACGTGGAAAGTGGGAAGACCGCAGTGGTTGATCCGGGGCAGACACAGCCGGTATTGGATGCACTGCATGAAAACGGATGGCAGTTGGACTGGGTGATCAACACGCACCATCATTGGGATCACACGGGCGCCAACCTCGAACTGCAAAACGCGACTGGCTGCAAAGTGGCGGGAGCAGCAGCTGACCTACACCGCATTCCCGGTATGGAGCTGGCTCTGAATGACGGTGACACATTTCATTTGGGTTCTAGCGAAGCGAAAGTGCTGTTCACGCCCGGTCACACTACCGGCCATATTTGTTTTTGGTTTGCCAAAGATGGCTGCTTGTTCAGTGGCGACACCTTGTTTTTGATGGGATGTGGCAAGTTGATGGAATGCGACGCGGCGACCATGTGGACGTCGCTGTCCAGATTGATGGCCTTGCCACCAGACACACAGATTTATTGCGCGCACGAATACACGCTTGCCAACGCGCACTTCGCATGCACGGTAGACCCTCATAACACCGCACTTCAGATGCGCCTTTCACAGGCGCAGGAACGCAGGTCGCGGGGTGAAGCGACAGTACCCGCCAGCCTGCAGGAGGAACTGGCCACTAACCCGTTTTTACGGGCTGCCGAGGCGGACATTGCTCGCCAATTAGATCTGGCTAGAGCATCTCCGGTCGAAATTTTTGCAGAACTGCGCCGCCGCAAAGACTATTTTCAAGCCACTTAAAGGAGAAGTTAATGCCCTACGTAAACATCAAAATAACCCGTGAAGTAGTCACCGCAGCGCAAAAGGCCGCGCTGATTGAAGGAGCTACCCAGCTTTTGGTAAATGTACTCAACAAGAACCCCGCCACGACTGTGGTGGTCATTGATGAAATCGACACCGACAACTGGGGCATATCCGGCGAGAGTGTGACGGTAAGACGTGCGCGGGGAAACTAGAAAATGATGACAGCAATGACTCCTACAGAGCAGGTCATAACAGGTGCCGAAAGTCTCGCCGGTGACGGTAGTGCGCACGATGCACTGATTGATTTCTATCGTGCGTTTAATGCCCGAGACATAGATTCTCTGGCCCGCAATTGGGCTGCCGCAGACATGCCCAGCATGGATAACCCCATTGGCGGTATTCGCCGGGGTTGGAGGTCCATTCATGATGGTTATCTAAAGCTGTTCGATGGCCCAGCGCGTGTGCGAGTCGAGTTCTTCGATTTCACCAGCCAAGGTGGTGAAAACTGCCATCTATTCGTTGGGAGGGAGCGGGGCGTGTGTGAGACTCCGACTAGACGCATTGAACTACGTATTCGTACGACACGGTGGTTTGTTCGTTTGGATGGGAATTGGCGTCAGTTGCACCATCACGGCTCCATAGAAGAACCTGCCCTGTTGGCTGCATACCAACGTGCAATCTTTGGCCAAGTGCTTGGGGATGCGTCATGACCTATGTCCGATATGCGATATGGGCCGCATGTGCGGGTGCGTTCATCCCTGTCATGGCCGTGTTGAACGCTCGCCTCGGCAAGGCCTTGGGTGAGCCGATGCATGCCGCTTTTTTGCTGTTTGCAGTGGGCTTATTGGCAACTGGGTTGGCAAGCTTGCTGCTAACCGGTCGACTTCCATCGCTGATGTTGATGAGGCAAGTGGAGCCGGTCAACTACGGCGGTGGACTGATTGTCGGTTTCTATGTGTTGAGTATCACCATGCTGGCCCCCAGGTTTGGAGTTGGCAACGCGATTTTGTTTGTGATGGCTGCACAGATTTTTACGTCCGCAGCCATTGATCAGTTTGGCTTGTTCGGCGCCGTGGTCCGCCCGGCAACTGCTGTTCGATTCACAGGTTTGGCACTTATTATTTGTGGGCTAGTGCTTTCACAAATCCCCGCAATGAAAGTACAGCCAGCGACACGCGTGACGGCTACCAGTACTTAGAAGTGGTTAGAAAATTGCTGCCAATTTAGCTGTAGTGGCCGTCAAGGCATGCATCAATCCTCTGTGCCTGTCATCATCTGTAGTTACCGCAATGACTATGCAATGTTGCACTTTTGATTCCAGCACAGCCACGTCGGAATCGCCATCTGTTGATGGTCTTGCGTCAATGTACTGGATTGCATAAACAAGTGCTTTTGCCAAGGCGTTCATAGACTGCCCATCGCAACTGCCTTGTAAGCTTCCGTTGAATGTCCGCTTGCGGGTGATGAATCCGGATTGCTAGAGGACCGCTTTGGGTCGAATCCAGAGATTCGCCAAACCCAGCTTCTGCTCAGTCAACAGATTCGCTTTGCCGACCTGGCAGCTGGCCAGTTCAACAAAAGCTCCACTTCCGAACACGCTACGCCCATACCGCAGCGCCAGGCCGCCGGTACTCTATTGCACGCAAACAGGGGCGCTAGGGAAAGTCCTAGCCCGCCTTTGCTGGGTGCGTACAAATCCGATGCCACAGCGTATAGGCACCTTGCGCTGCTGCAGCCTACCCTTCGAGCCACTGAGTCATTGGATCGAAGAGCATATGAACAAGAGACGTCATTGGAATCTGCGGCCGCTGGCTGCAATGGGCTTGGCCGCCTGGGCTTGTCTGGCCCAGGCGGCCACGGAGATCACCGTGGCCACGGTGAACAACCGCCAGATGATCGAGATGCAGAAGCTAAGCGCGCATTTCGAAAAGGCCAACCCCGATATCCGCGTGAAGTGGACCACCATGGAAGAGGCCGACCTGCGCCAGCGCGTGAGCGCCGACGTGACCAACAAGGGCGGCCAGTTTGATGTGGTGACCATTGGCATGTACGAAACACCGATCTGGGCCGCCAAAGGCTGGCTGCGCGAGATCACGCCCACCGACGCCTACAACGTGAAGGACCTGATCCCCACGGTGCGCGACGGCCTCTCGTACAACAAGCGCCTGTACGCCGCGCCCTTTTACGGCGAAGGCTCCATGACCATGTACCGCAGCGACCTGTTCGAGAAAGCGGGCCTCTCCATCAACAACCGCCCCACCTGGGAACAGATCCGCGACGCGGCGGCCAAGATCCACAGCCCCGCCGCCGGCATCTACGGCATCTGCCTGCGCGGGCGGGCCGGCTGGGGCGACAACATGGCCTTGCTCAGCACCATGGTCAACACCTTCGGCGGCCAATGGTTCGACATGGGCTGGCGCCCGCAGATCCAGAGCAAGCCCTGGAAGGACGCGATCAGCTTTTACATGCAACTGCTCACCAAATACGGCCCGCCCAACGCGATGGCCAACAGCTTCAATGAGAACTTGGACCTGTTTGCCCAAGGCAAGTGCGGCATCTGGGTGGACGCCACCAGTGCCGGCGGCGCCTTGATCGACCCCAAGTTCAGCAAAGTGGCGCACCTCACCGCATTCTCACTAGCCCCCACTGCAGTCACGAATAAGGGCGCGGGCTGGCTGTGGGCTTGGGCGTTGGCGATACCGGCCAGCAGCAAGAACGCAGACGCCGCCCAGCGCTTTGTGCAGTGGGCCACGTCCGAGCCCTACCTGCGCTTGGTGGCGGACACCAATGGCTGGGCGGCCATGCCATCGGGCACGCGCCTATCCACCTACCAACGCCCCGAGTTCACCAAGACCGCGCGCTTTGCCATGACGGAGGCCATCGCCATGGTGACCGCCAACCCGCGCGACGCCACCGAAGGTAAAGCACCCTATGTGGGCGTGCAGTTTGTCGCCATCCCCGAGTTCCAGGACATCGGCGAACTCACCGGCGCAGAAATCCGTGACGCCCTGGCTGGCAAGCAGACCGTAGACCAGGCCCTGCAGAAAGCGCAGACCCGGACCGAACAAGTCATGCGTGTGGCGGGGTACATCAAATGAAAAAAATGACATGGACCGTGGGCCGCCAACTGGGTGCGGCGTTTGGCGTGATCGTGGTGCTGGTGCTGCTGCTGGCCCTGACGGCCTGGAGTCGCATTGCTGCCATGAACCGCGACTTTGACGCACTGGTGGACCAGACCTTGCCCGCCCTCACCGCGCTCAGCGATGTGAACGACCGGCTGCAGGTGGTGCGCACGGCCGAGCTTAGCCACTTGGCTGCGCTGACCATGCCTGCCAAGGACCGCGAGGAAGCTGCCGTAAAAGCGACGGTAAAAGCGCTTGACGAAGCGCTGGTGCATTACACGGCCGCCGCTGCCAGCCTGTCGGACGAGAAAAGCAATGCCGCGCTGGCCGCCGCCATTGCGCAGTTCCACGCAGCGCGCAGCACCTTTTTGCAAATGTCCAACTCGGCGGCGGGCGCCGAGTCCGAGCGCGCGGTGGAAGCCAGCGACTATTTCACCGGCCCGAGCCAACAGGCTTACAAAGGTGCGTATAACGCGGTGCAAACGCAATGGAAGATGCACCTGGCCCAGGCGGATGCAGCCAAGGCGTCGGGTCGGGTTTCAGCCGTCAAGGCCAACACCATGCTGCTGGCGGTGACGGTGGTGTGCGCCGTGCTGTCGGTGCTGCTGGCGCTGTTCATTACCCGCGCGTTGTTGCGACAGCTGGGGGGGCAACCGGCCTATGTGGCGCAGCTGGCCCGCACCATTGCCGATGCCAACTTGGCATCCCCCGTGGCAGTGCGCCCGGGCGATACCGACAGTGTGGTGGCTGCCATGGCCCGCATGCAGGAGTCGCTCACCCGCATCGTGCACGCCGTACGCCAAGGGGCCGACAGCGTGGCCATTGCCAGCGCAGAGATCGCCCAGGGCAACCACGACCTGAGCAGCCGCACCGAACACCAAGCCAGCGCACTGGAGGAAACCGCCTCCAGCATGGAAGACCTCAACGCCAAGGTGCGGCAAAACGCCCTGAGCGCCGGCCACGCCAACCAGTTGGCGCTGAATGCATCTACCGTAGCCGTACAAGGCGGTGACGTGGTGAGTCAGGTGGTGCAGACCATGAAGGGCATCAACGACGCTTCGCGCAAGATTGGCGACATCATCAGCGTGATCGATGGCATAGCCTTCCAGACCAACATCCTCGCGCTGAACGCGGCAGTGGAAGCAGCCCGCGCCGGCGAACAAGGCCGCGGTTTTGCGGTGGTGGCCAGCGAGGTGCGAAGCCTGGCTGGGCGCAGTGCTGAAGCGGCCAAGGAGATCAAGCAGCTCATCGGCACCAGCGTGCAACGGGTGGAACAAGGCTCCGCACTGGTGGACCAGGCAGGCCACACCATGACCGAGGTGGTCGCCGCCATTCGCAAGGTGACCGACATCGTGGGCGAGATCAGCACGGCCAGCTCGGACCAGAGCGCTGGCGTCTCGCAGATTGGCGAAGCGGTGAACGAGATGGACCAGGTGACCCAGCAAAATGCGGCCCTGGTGGAGCAGATGGCAGCCGCCGCCAGTGGCCTCAAATCGCAGGCAGCAGAGTTGGTGCGCGTGGTTGCTGTGTTCCAGACCGATGCGCATTCGCTACCGAATCAGGAGCTGCTCGCGCACACTCCATAAGGGCTACAGGCCCATTTAATCTCTAAGAGAGAGCGGGCGCTTGCGGCCATGCTGCGCAGGCATCGGCCACAAATTCACGCAGCAAGCGCAGGCCGGGCGTGAGCTGACGACGGTCTGGAAGCACCATGTAAATGGGGGTGGGCTCCGTGTCCCACTCAGGGCACAACACGTGAAGGCGTCCATGCACCACGTCTTGCGCCACATCCACCCAAGCCTTGTAAGCAATGCCACGCCCGGCCAAGGCCCAGCGACGCACCACATCGCCGTCGTTGCAAACATGGCCGCCCCGCACACGCACGCTGATCTCCTGCCCGCCACGGCGGAATGTCCAACGGTCATTGACCTCTTCACCCAACATAAAGCAAAGACAGTCGTGCAATGCCAGGTCTTGCGGTGTAGCGGGTGCACCATGGCTTGCCAGGTAGCCCGGGGAGGCAACCAACACACGCCGGTTGTGTGGCGCCACTGGCAGGGCAACCAGGCTGGAGTCGCGAGGCTTGCCATGGCGAAAAGCGGCGTCAACCGGCTCGCTAAACATATTGGCCATGCGGTCGGACAGCGTGATGCGGTAGCGCAGCTGCGGGTGTCGGGCCTGGAATTCGTCCAGCCAGGGCAGCAGCACATTGCGGCCCATGTCCGAAGAGGCCGCCAGGCGCAACACGCCTTGCACCTCGTGGCGCCCGGTGGTCATAGCCTGCATGCCCTCGCCCAGGGTCGAGAGTGCCAGCCGTGCGTGCTCTAAAAACAGCGCCCCTTCCGGGGTGAGGCGCAGGCTTCGGGTAGATCGCACCAAGAGCGGCGCTTGTAGCTCAGTCTCTAAGCGCTTCAGCGCGGCACTAGCCGCCGCTGGTGTGATGTCCAATACCCGCGCCGTGGCCGAAAGGCTGCCTGTGTCCACCGTACGCACAAAGATATCCAAATCTTGCAGAGCTTTCATTTTCAAATTTTATTTGAAGGTAGATTCAATAGGCGACCTATTTTTCTTCCAAGCCATAGCAAAGAAGATGCAGGCTTCATATCCATTCCGCAAGAAAGTACCCCATGAAAGCCATTGGCTACGCCCAACCCCACGCCCTGTCGGCCCCTGTTGGCCTGCAAGACATCACCCTGCCTGAGCCCGTGGCGACAGGGCATGACCTGCTGGTCGAAGTACACGCCATTTCGGTGAACCCGGTGGACACCAAGGTCCGCGCCAGCGCGGATCGCTCCGTTGGTGATGGGTTCAAAGTCCTCGGGTATGACGCGGCAGGTATCGTGCGCGCCGTGGGTCCAGAGGTGACGCTCTTCAAGCCGAGCGACCGCGTCTACTACGCTGGCGCCATTCAGCGCCCCGGCACCAACAGCGAGTTGCACCTGGTGGATGAACGCATCGTTGGCCACATGCCCAAAAGCCTGGACTTTGCCCAAGCTGCAGCCCTGCCGTTGACGAGCATCACCGCTTGGGAATTGCTGTTCGACCGTTTGGGTGTGCAGCCCGGCAAAAAGCCCAACACGAAAACCTTGCTGGTGATTGGAGCCGCAGGCGGTGTGGGCTCTGTCTTGATCCAATTGGCACGTCGTTTGACCGGGCTCACGATCATTGCAACAGCCTCTCGGCCAGAAACGCAAGCCTGGGTAGAAAGTTTGGGCGCCCACCATGTGATTGACCACCGGCTTCCACTCACCATGGGGCTTGCATCGGTGGGAATGTCACAGGTCGACATGGTTATCAGCCTGACGCATACCGGTGAGCACTTGCCGCAAATCCTGGAGGTATTGGCGCCCCAAGGTCAGCTTGCACTGATTGACGATATGCCAAGCCTAGACATCATGCCGTTCAAGCGCAAATCAATTTCAGTGCACTGGGAGCTGATGTTTACCCGCGCCCTGTTCAACACTCCAGACATGGTGGCTCAACACCATCTGCTTAACGAGGTGGCCCAATTGGTCGATGCAAGTCTGGTGCGCACCACTCTGGCCCACCATGCTGGAGGCATTTGCGCGGCCAACCTCCGTCACGCACATGCCCTGATTGAGTCAGGCACTACGCGCGGCAAGGTGGTGCTGGAGGGTTGGAACTGAGTGGGCCCTATGACGCGTGGGTTGATTGGCGCATGCACTCGAAATCACCTACCACCTATTACGTAGGTCGTTTAGATAAGTGCAGATGCCGCCCGTTGACTACGCTGCCCCGCCACCGATCGCGGTCTGGATCACGCTGTTTTTTTGCTCCAGGTCGTTGTCAGAATCCGCATATTGCTGGGCGATGCCACGGAACACCTCCTGCACATGCAGAAAGCCGTCCACGATGTCGGGGTCAAAGTGGCTGCCCCTGCCCTGCACGATGATCACCACCGCCTCTTCGTGCGTCATGCCCTCTTTGTACACACGCCGGCTGATGAGCGCGTCGTACACATCCGCCAGTGCCATCATGCGGGCCGAAATCGGAATGGCGTCCCCCATCAAGCCTTCCGGGTAGCCCGTGCCATCCCATTTCTCCTGGTGCGAGAGCGCAATTTCCTTGGACATGCTGAGAAACTCCACCTGTGTCCCCAGCGCCTCCTCCGCATGGGCGATGGCATCGCGGCCCAGGGTGGTGTGGGTTTTCATGATCTCAAACTCTTCGGTGGTCAAGCGCCCGGGCTTGAGCAGGATGCGGTCCGGAATGCCGACCTTGCCAATGTCGTGCAACGGTGCAGAGCGAAACAACATCTGGATGTTGTAAGGCGTGAGAAATGCAGAAAACCGCGGGTGCAACTGCAGGTGCTCGGCCAAGGCCAGGATGTAGTGCTGGGTGCGGCGGATGTGGTTGCCCGTGTCGGAGTCGCGGGTTTCAGCCAACGAGGCCATGGCCAGAATGGTCACCTCCTGGATCGCCATCACCTCCTGGGTGCGCTTGGCCACCTCTTGCTCCAGAAAGTCGTTTTTGTCGCGCAAAAAGTCGGCACTGGCCTTGAGGGATAGTTGGGTGGCCACGCGGGCCATGACGATAGGCGGACTGATGGGTTTGGTGATGTAGTCCACCGCACCCAGCTCCAGGCCCATCTTTTCATCTTCGATGTCTGACTTGGCCGTCAGAAAGATGATGGGGATATCGCGTGTGGCGGGATTCGCCTTGAGACGGCGGCAGACCTCGTAGCCATCGATATCGGGCATCATGATGTCCAGCAAGATCAGGTCGGGCGGGCTGTCTGACATTGCAATCTTCAGGCCCTTGTCGCCGTGGTTGGCCACCTTGACTTTGTAGGTGTCCTTGAGCAAGGCGGCCATGAGGCTGAGATTTTCTGGCGTGTCGTCCACGACCAAGATGGTGGATTTTTCGGTGAAGTCGAGTGAGTTCATGGCCTGAGGCTCCC
Source organism: Rhodoferax sp. TH121 (assembly GCF_002251855.1). Classification (GTDB taxonomy): domain Bacteria; phylum Pseudomonadota; class Gammaproteobacteria; order Burkholderiales; family Burkholderiaceae_C; genus Allorhodoferax. The sequence continues at coordinate 354,959 of NZ_NOXW01000020.1, read as the reverse complement.
GGTTCATGTGTCTATGGCGGTCTGTGCGACGGCCGCATTCAGGGCCTGCAAGGCCGCTTCAAAGTCGAAACTCTCCACAGCCGCTTCCACGGCGCGAAAACCTGGTCCCCATGCCGCGCGCAATAGCGGGGCATGTGTACGCATTACGTCGGCGGCTTCCGGGTCGTCGTCCGCCAGCAAGGCGGCCAACTGGCTGCTGGCCTCGGCCAGTTGTGCTGGATCTACTGCCGCTGGGGCACCAGCCACGTGCTCGGGTGGCAGTGCAGCAGCCAGGGCAGCCAATAGCCCGTCCAGCAGCTGCCGGGGCTGAACCAAAAGGTCCAACACCTGGGTCGGCGGCTCTTGGTCGTGCAAGGCACGCTCCACCTGCGCCATGGCAGCCTGCAGCTCGGTGGCGCCAATATTGCCGGCCAGACCCTTGAGCGTGTGGGCCATGCGCTCGGCGCTCGCAGTGTCACCCACTTCCAGCGCGTCGGCGATAAGCTCCAGCCCGTCTTGGTTGCCGGCCACAAACTTGCGCAGCAGACTCATGTACAGAACCTCCTTGCCCATCACACGGCGCAAGCCCAACTGGGTATCCAGCCCCTCAATGTCACGCAGGACGGCATGGTCCACCGCGGCGAATGGCATGGGTGTGAGCGGCTGTAGCGCTCCTGCATCGTCACTCTGCGCTGTGTCTTGGCCCAGTCCCGCGCGCGGGCGGATCCAGCGTGCCAGGGCTTGCCACAACGCATCAGGGTCTATGGGTTTGGTCACAAAGTCATTCATGCCCGCGGCCAGGCAGCGGTCCTTGTCCACCTGCATGGCATTGGCCGTCATGGCCACGATGGGCAGTTCGGCATGCCGCGCATCCCGCCGAATCTCTTCGGTCGCACTAACCCCGTCCATTACCGGCATCTGCATGTCCATCAGCACGATGTCGTAAGGCGCCAGTGCCACCATGGCGGCCACCACCTTGTCCACAGCAATGCGGCCGTTGTCGGCCACCTCGACCACAAAGCCGGCATCCCCCAGCAGCTCCTGCGCTATTTGCTGGTTCAGATCGTTGTCCTCCACCACCAGCACCCGCGCGCCTCGTACAGGTGCCAGCAGGCCCATGGCCGAGGGCGACCTGACCACGGATGGCATGCGGTCCGGTGAACCGACATGGCCCAGCACGCGCAGCATGGTGTCAAACAAGACCGAGGCGTTGACCGGCTTGATCAGCACATCGTCGATCCCCGCCTCCTGCGCACTCTTGATCACCTCCTCACGCCCATAGGCAGTCACCATAATGGGGTGGGGTGCCGGACTCAGCCCCAAGGCCTGGATACGCTGTGCGGTCTCGATGCCGTCCATCCCGGGCATTTGCCAATCCAGCATGAGGATGTCAAAAGCCTGGCCGCGCGCGGCGGCCTGGCGCACCTTGTCGATGGCCTCTGCCCCGGAGCCGACTGACTCCACGACAAAACCGATCGTGCTGAGCAGGTGGGACAAGACCGCGGCGGCACGTTCGCTGTCGTCCACCACCAGCACGCGCCGGCTCTGGATATCGTGGCGCGAAAGGTGCAACTGCGCCTGCGCCTCGCCCAGCCCCAGGCGCGCCGTAAACCAGAAGGTGGAGCCCTTGCCCGGCTCACTCTCCACGCCCACCGCACCGCCCATCAGCTCGGCCAGGCTCTTGCTGATGGCCAAGCCCAGGCCGGTGCCGCCGTACTTGCGGGTGGTGGATGTGTCGGCCTGCTGGAAGCTCTGGAACAGGCGGTCCATCTGCTGCTGGGTGAGGCCAATGCCGGTGTCGCGCACTTCAAACCGCAGCAGCGCCTCGTGGTCCGAGCCTTCCTTCAGGCGCACCGCAATGCTGATCTCGCCTTTCTCAGTGAACTTGATAGCGTTGTTGGCGTAGTTGATGAGCACCTGCCCCAGGCGCAGCGGGTCGCCAATCAAGCTTTGTGGCACCTCTGGCGCCACATCACAAATCAGCTCCAGGCCCTTGGCAGTGGCCTTGTCCACAATCACCGTGGCCACGTTCTGCAACACCTTGTCCAGCTCGAAGGGGATGGATTCCATCGACAGCTTGCCCGCCTCCACTTTGGAGAAGTCCAGGATGTCATTGATGATGCCCAGCAGGTGCTGGCCGGACTGCTGGATCTTGCTGATGTAGTCGTGCTGGCGGGGCGTGAGCTCGGTTTTCAGGGCCAAGTGCGACATGCCAATGATGGCGTTCATGGGCGTGCGGATTTCATGGCTCATATTGGCCAGAAAGTCGCCTTTGGCCTGGCTGGCAGCGTCTGCGGCCTCCTTCGCACGCTGCAGTTCCGCCGCAGCTTCGCGGTCCGCGGTGATGTCTTCGAGCACCCACACCGTGCCCCATTCGGGGTGTTCCGTGTCCAAAGCCCGGCCATGCACACTGGCCCAGAAGAGGCTGCCATCCAGGCGCTGGTACTGTTGCTGCGCCTCGTAGAGCTCCCCCTTGGAAAACTTGGCGTAGGCCTCTTCGCCGGCACGCGCGTAGGCCTCGGGACTGGCAAACAGCACTTCGATGGACCGCCCCAACAAGGCATCACCACCAAAGCCGAACATGATTTCAATGGCACTGTTGAAGCGTTTGATCTTGCCGTCCACGGTGAGCAACACGCCCAGGCTCACCGCCTCGAAAATCACACGCTGCTCCTGCGCGGCCTCGGCAATGGCACGCTCCGCCGCTTTTTGTTCGGCCACATCCACAAAGGTGCCCACCAGCCCGACAGGTGCCCCGTCAGCCCCCGCAAAACCAGACACGAAATACAGCGTTTCGTGCAGGCGCCCGTCCGCAAACGGCATCACCATTTCGCGCTGGACCTGCCCGATGGTGGCGATGATGGCTTCGTCCTCAGCCTGATACGCCTGCCGGTCTTCGGGTGGCAGGTACTCCAGGTCCAGCACCCGTTTGCCCAGCAAACTATTCCGCTCCACACCAAACACACGCTCGTAGGCCCGGTTGACGCCCAGGAAGCGCGCGTCCGCCCCCTTGTAGAAAACGGGATAGGGAATGGTGTCCACCAGCGCACTCTGGAAACTGGCTTGGGCGGCCAGGTGGGCTTCCATGGACTTGCGCTCCTCGTCGCGTCGCTTGAGCTCGTCAATGCTGCGTACAAAGCCGGTCCACAGGGTGCTGCCGTCCGCTTCCCGCTTGGGCGTGGCGGCTAGATTGACCCAGTGCGGAGTACTATCCGGCGCGCCGACCCGCATGTCCAGGTTGCAGGATTCCAGCGTCTCTGCGGCAGCCGCTCCAAAGGCTTGCAGCTGGCGGCTGTCATCCACATGCACCCGGCTGAAAAATGCCGCGGTGTCGGCCACGATGGCCTGCGGTGTCACGCCCCACAAGGCTTCAATCTGGTGGCTGAAGTAGGTGAAATTCAAGCGCCCATCACTACTACGGTGGGCCCGAAAAATCGCCAGCGGCAGAGCCTCGGTGATCTCCCGCAACTGCTCCTCGGCCGCAAGCAGGGCCGCATCTTTTTCCAGGCGCGCTGCAGCACTGGCGAGCTCCATTTGGCTGCGCATGGACTCGGCCTGCGCCGCAATACGCTGGCGGTTCTGGCGCCAGGTGGCCAAGGCGAACAGAAGGGTGAGCCCGCACAGGAACCCCGTTAACGCCGCATTGGTGGTGAGGTGCGCCTGGACTTCCGCGGTGCGCGCATCCACCGTCAGGGCCGAAGACTGCCCCGCAGCCACCGTCAGGTCCCGGATGGGGTCTTTCAGGGCGTCCAGCCGTTCTTTCAACTCTTGCAGGCCAGCGGGATCGGGCAAGCGCCGGGCATCGGCATTGCCCAAGGTCCTGTCGGCCAGCGCCATGAAGGCCTTGAGCGAGTCCTGCGCGTCCTGGAGCAACTGCTGGTCGTGGATCAGCCCCTGCATATCGGTGCGTTCCAGCGCACTGGTGCGGCTGACAAAAATTTCATAGCGCAGCTGCAGCTGCTCCATGGTGATGCTCTCGGGCGACAGGACGCGCTGGGTCAGCGCATTGCCAAAACGCAGGTACTCGCTCTCCAGCTGGAAAAAGGTCCACAGCGCCTCACGGTCGCTCTTGAGCGTCACGCGCTTGAGGCTCTCGTCCTGGCGGTATTGCACCACCCCAATGGCCAGGTACAGGCCCGCCAGGCCCGCCACGATCAGCGCCATCAGCCACTTGCTGCGCTTCATTCGCCGCCCTCGCGTCTGTGTGCGGCTGCCTTACTGCACGATGAGCCGTGCCAGCTGCCAGGCCGAGCGGTTGTAGTAGATCTGCGACTGGAGTTCAGGCTTGGAATCCAGCGGGTAGACCACGAACAGCGGGCCTTTTTCGCGCACCGGCATGGGCTTGCCATTCATCAGCCGGGCCAGAATCACATCGTGCTGGGTGGCGTCGTCAAACGGAATATCGGTTTTGTAGTCATTGAGGGCCACTGCGACGATCTTGCTGCCCTTGGCGCCGGCGGCAGCCAACACATCACGCAGCAGCGGCCCGGTGAATTCGGCACCCGCTGGGTACCAGGGGGATTTGGTGACCACGGTACGCTGGGGCAGCTTGGCCAGCATGGCCATGCTGAAGACCGCCGTCTTGCCCGCATTGGTGATGCTGACCTGCCCGGACACGGTGAGTACCACCGGGTCGGTGGGTACATCCAGCGCCCAAGCGGCAGGCGCCAGGGCCAGACAGACGCCCAGCGCTGCGGCGATGGTGGAAGAAACTGCGGCCTTATACATGCTCTTGACAGATTTCATGGTGTTCCCTTGTATGCCGCTTCGCCGGTGCTACACGGGACAAACGTGCAAAAGCAAAGGGCATGCCCGTGTATATCACACGTGCCGCCGTTCGGGCACCTGATCTGCGCAACCCCGGTGTAGAGTGCTGCCACCGCGCCACGCTGGCGCAGCATTCTTTTTGCAGGAAGTCCATGCTCACCACCCTCGCCACCATCTGGGTCCTTCACGTTGCAGCCATGATGAGCCCCGGCGCCAATGTGCTCCTGGTGTCGCAACTGGCAGCCAGCGACCACAAAGCCAACGCCATGCGGGCAGCGCTGGGCATTACGGTGGGCGCGGCGATCTGGTCCGCATCGGCGGTGCTGGGAGTGAACGCGGTGTTCAGCGCCTTTCCCAGTCTGCGCCTGGGGCTGCAGGTGGTGGGTGGCGTGTATTTGCTGTGGGTGGCCAGCCGCCTGTGGCGCGCCAACGGCCCCGAGCTGAGCGGTGCGGGCGCCAGCATGTCGGGCTGGGCGGCGTTTCGTCGGGGCTTTCTCACCAACATCACCAACCCCAAGTCGGCGCTGTTTTTTGGCAGCGTGTTTGCCGCGTCCTTTCCCCACGCGCCCAGCCACACGCTGCAAGCCGCCGCGGTGGTGATGATTGTGGGCAACGCGCTGCTGTGGCACACGCTGCTGGCCTACCTGTTCTCGCGCCCGCGGGTACGCCAGGCCTACAGCCGCAGCAAAACCGGCGCCAACCGCGTGGCCGGATCACTGCTGGGCGCCATGGGGGTGAGCCTGCTGGCTGCCACCGTGCGCGAAGCACGCGGATAAACAACACCTACCGCTCCTAAAAAAGGAGCTGCTTGCGCAGTATCCATAAGGTCCAAAGCCTTATTTGATGCAAATTCACCCGTTTGGGGGATGGCGTTTTTTTCAAAGCACGACAGAATCAACGCGCCTTCCCCCTACCGCCGTTCCACCTCCTAGACCCACCATGGACAGTCTCACCCTGCTCATCTCCCCCGCCTACGCTCCTTTCACCGGGGCCCTGTTGGCCGTCATCGTGATCCTGACCGTGGAGGTCAGCCTCACGGCCCTGGCGGGCTCGGGCTTGTCGGATCTGCTGGATTCACTGGTCGACATCCAGTCGCTCCCAGACTCCAGCTTCACCAACTGGCTGCTGGTGAAGGAGCTGCCCTTGCTCATCGTGATCTGCAGCCTGCTGGCCAGTTTTGGCATCTGTGGCCTGCTGCTGCAAGGGGTGATGACGCACGCCCTCAGCCTGCCCCTGCCCACTGGGCTGGTGGTGGGGTTGTCGCTGCTCGGGGCTTTGGCGGCGGTGCGCACCATGGGCAAAGCCCTGTCCGGGCTCAAGCTGGTGCATAGCGCTGCGGTATCGCCAGCCAGCTTCATCGGCCAGCGGGTGACCCTGAACAGCCCGCAAGCCAGCCAGGGCTACGCCGGTGCCGCCAGTTTTATCGACCGATTTGGTGCCACCCACACACTCATGGTGGAGCCCACCCTGCCCGATGTGACCTACACCGCAGGCGAGGTACTCACGGTGGCAGAGCGTGTCTCCATCGCGCTGTACCGGGTCAGCAAGTAAACACCCCAACCATTCCATTGCAAGAAAGAGAACTGAGACATGAATGACATCCTGGGCGCACTGAGCCCCCTCATCAGCATCGTTGGCACCATTCTGGGTGCCGTGCTGATCATCGCCACGCTGGGCTTTGTGGGCCTGAAGTTCTACACCCTGTCCAGCAAAGAGAAAGCTTTTGTGCGCACGGGCGCGGGCAGCCAGAAGGTGGTGCTCAATGGCGGTGCATTTGTCATCCCCGGCATCCACGAGATTGTGGAAGTCAATATGCGCACTCTGCGCCTGGAGGTGGACAAACAAGGCCGCGAATCCCTGATCACCGCAGACCGCCTGCGCGTGGACGTGAAGGTGGAGTTTTATGTGCGGGTGAAGGCCGATGAAGAGTCGGTCGCCAACGCCGCCCAAACCCTGGGCCGACTGACCATGGAGCCGCCCGAGCTCAAGGCCCAGGTGGAAGCCAAGTTTGTGGACGCACTGCGCGCGGTGGCGGTGAAGATGCCCATGTACGACCTGAACGCCCAGCGCGCCCAGTTTGTCCAACAGGTGCAGCAGGTAGTGGCCGAGGACATTGCCAAAAACGGCCTGGAGCTGGAGAGTGTGTCCCTCACCGCCCTGAACCAAACACAGAAGCAGTTCTTCGATCCGTCCAACGCCTTTGATGCTGAAGGCCTGCTGGTGTTAACCCGCGAGACCGAAGCGCGCCGCAAAAATGTGAATGACATTGAGCAGGACACCGCCGTCGCCATCGAGACCAAGAACCTGGAAGCCACACGCCTGCAACAGTCCCTGCGCAAGCAAACCGAAGAGGTGCGCCTGAACACTGAGCAGGACATTGCCACGCTGACCGCCAACCAGCAGTCGGCGATTGCCGCCACCGAAGCCGCTGCGCGCAAAGACGCTGAGTCCGCCAAGATTGCCGCCGACCGCGAAATCCAGACCAACCGCATCGAGGCCAACCGCGTCACCGAAGAAGCCAATGTGCAGGCCAAGGCCGCCGTGACCATGCGCGGCCAGGAGCAAAACATTCTGGTGGCCAACAAGTCCAAGGACGAAGCCGCCGCCAAGGCTCTGGCCGACGAGGCCCGCGCCAAGGCCGTGGCCGCCGAAGAAGCCGTGGAAACCGCACGCCAGGTGGAAGTAGCCAACCGCAACAAACAAGTGACCGTGGTGCGCGCCGAGGAGAAAGCCAAGGAATCTGCCATCAGCCTGGTGGTGGCCGCCGAAGCCGAAAAAGAAGCCGCCACCCACAAAGCCGAAGCCGCCCGCATGGACGCGCAGGGCGAACGCGATGCCTCGGTGCTGCGTGCCGAGGGCACGATTGCCGAGGGCAATGCGACCGCCGAAGCCCTGGTGAAAAAGAACCAGGCGCAGAACGAACTGTCGGCCGAGCAGATTGCCCTGCAGGTGCGCCTGGCGGTGCTGGCGGCGCTACCAGCCATCGTGGAACAAAGCGTGAAGCCACTGCTCAACATCGACTCCATCCGTATTGCAGAAGTGGGCGGTCTGTCGGGTGCCAGCAGCGGAAATTCAGCCAACGATGCACAGGGCGGAACATCCGGTGGTGGCCTGAGCGACCAGGTGGTAGCCAGTGCCTTGCGCTACCGCACCAATGCGCCGGTCGTGGATGCGCTCTTGGGAGAAGTGGGCCTGAAGAATGGCGGCGACATGTCGCAGCTGCTGGCCGGTGCCCTCACCTCGTCATTCGTGGCCCAGGAAGCAGCGGCAGAACCCAGCGCCAGCTAAATCTTTGGGGCGCCAGGCCCTAGCCGGGCAGGCCTCAGACCTGCCCGCCCACCACCTCATTGGCCGTGCGAAACGCTTCCACCGATGTGGGCACGCCACAGTAGACCGCTGCGTGCAGCAACACCTCTTGAATCTCGGCTGCCGTAGCGCCGTTGTTCAGCGCGCCGCGCACATGGCCCTTCAGTTCATTTTGCTTGCCCAGCGCGGTCAGCATGGCCACGGTGATCAGGCTGCGGGTTTTCAGGTCCAAACCCGGGCGCTGCCACACATCGCCCCACGCCGCGCGGGTGATGTGCTCCTGAATGGGCGCGGTGAAGTCCGTGGCATTGGCAAAGGCAGCGTCCACAAAGGCCTCACCCATCACCTGCGTGCGCATGGCCAAGCCTTTGTCAAAGGCCTCAGGTTGGGTGGAGAAGGGCAAACGGTCGGGGTCCAGGGGCATGGGAGGCTCCATCAGGGCAGAGGTGGCAATGCCCGTGATGGTAGCCGCGGCATCAGCCGCCGTGCCACTGCGCCAGGTTGGCCAAGGTGACCAGCAGGCCGCTGCTCCAAATGGAGAGACCGAGAGTTTTCTGAATCGATGCCATGTGAATGCTCCTGTTGCGCGAGAAGGTTCGCAGTAGGATGAATGGTAGGAATCTGCGCCCCGCATGTACATTCAATTGAACGAATGACGGCGATAGCTTTTACAAAAACAGGAGACACCCATGGCCACCCCGCGCTACCCCCTGCCCGACCTGAACACCCTGCCCGAGGACATCCGCGCCAAGATACTGGAAGTGCAGGAAAAGTCGGGCTTTGTGCCCAATGTGTTCCTGGCCTTTGCGCGCCGCCCGGCCGAGTGGCGCGCCTTTTTTGCTTACCACGATGCACTCATGCTGCGCGAAGGCAGCAGCCTCACCAAAGGCGAGCGCGAGATGATCATCACGACCACCAGCGCCGCCAACCAATGCCTCTACTGCGTGGTGGCGCACGGCGCCATCCTGCGGATTTATGAGAAGAAACCGCTGGTGGCCGACCAGGTGGCGGTGAACTACCGCAAGGCCGACATCACGCCGCGCCAGCGCGCCATGCTGGACTTTGCGATGAAGGTTTGCCTGGAAAGCCACACCGTGGAAGACGCCGACTTTGAAGCCCTGCACGCCCACGGTTTTGACGACGAAGACATCTGGGACATCGCAGGCATCACCGCCTTCTTTGGCCTGAGTAACCGCATGGCCAATGTCACCAGCATGATGCCCAACCCCGAGTTCTACCTGCTGGGCCGCATTCCCAAGTCGAAATAAGCCTCTAGCCCCCGTCAATATTGCGCAAGCAGCTCCTGAATCGATAGCAAATTCGCCGTCCCAGCGGGCCTTTGAGCGCGGCGGGAACTGCCGGCCTCCCTACAATCCCCCCATGGCCATCCCCCAAACCTTCATCCAGGAGCTGCTCGCGCGTACCGACGTGGTGGAGATCGTGGGCCGTTACGTGCAGCTCAAGAAGGGCGGCGCCAATTTCATGGGCCTGTGCCCCTTCCATGGCGAAAAATCACCTTCGTTCTCGGTCAGCCCGACCAAACAGTTCTACCACTGCTTTGGCTGCGGCAAAAACGGCAACGCCATCAGCTTTTTGATGGACCACGCAGGCATGACCTTCATTGAAGCGGTGAAGGACCTGGCGGGCCAATATGGCATGGTGATTCCCGAAGAGGAAGGCAGCCCGCAGGACCGCGCCCGCGCACAAGCCCAACGTGAAAAACAAAACACCCTGACCAGCGTGCTGGAAAAAGCCGGTGAGGCCTACAGGCGCGGCCTCAAGGAGTCGCCGCGCGCCATCGACTACCTCAAAGGCCGGGGCCTGTCGGGCGAAATCGCCAAACAGTTCGGCCTAGGTTACGCGCCGGAAGGCTGGCGCAGCCTGGCCAGCATCTTCCCGCAGTATGACGACCCGATACTGATCGAGAGCGGCCTGGTCATCCTGCACGAGGCGGAGAACGGTGGCGAGGAAAAGCGCTACGACCGCTTCCGCGACCGCGTGATGTTCCCCATCCGCAATATCAAGGGCGAGTGCATTGGCTTTGGTGGTCGTGTGCTGGGCGACGAGAAGCCCAAATACCTGAACTCGCCCGAAACCCCGGTGTTCAGCAAGGGGCGCGAGCTCTACGGCCTGTTTGAGGCCCGCAGCTCGCTGCGCGAGTTTGGCTATGTGCTGGTCACCGAGGGCTATATGGACGTGGTGGCGCTGGCGCAACTGGGCTTTCCCAACGCCGTGGCCACACTGGGCACGGCCTGCACCAACGAACATGTGCAAAAGCTGTTCCGCTTCACCGATGCGGTGGTTTTCAGCTTCGATGGCGACGCCGCTGGCCGCCGCGCCGCGCGCAAGGCGCTGGACGGTGCCCTGCCCTTTGCCAGCGATGTGCGCAGCATCAAGTTCTTGTTCCTGCCCGCCGAGCACGACCCTGACAGCTTCATCCGTGCCCACGGGAAGGAAGCGTTTGCCGACTATGTCTCCAAGGCCACGCCGCTCAGCCGCTTTCTCATCGAAGCAGCCCAGGAAGGCTGCGATCTGACGACAGCCGAAGGACGCGCCCATATGTCCAGCAACGCCAAACCGCTGTGGACACAGCTGCCCGAAGGCGCGTTGAAGCTACAACTGTTGGCCGAAATTGCGAGCTTGGTGCAGCTCAGCAGCGCGGAACTGGGCGCGCTGTGGGCCAGTTCGGGCGGCAAACCGGCTACTGAGCCGCAGCGCCGCAAAGCCGCACCCAACCCGCAGCCTTCCTACGACAGCCCACCCGACGACGGCCACTATGCCTTTGAAGAACCGTCGGAACCCTGGATTCCCCAGGAAGAGTGGAAGAAGAAAAGCGACTGGAAAAAAGACGGCTGGACACCACGCAGTGGCAAATGGGAAGGTAAGTGGGAAGGCAAAGGCGGTAGCCGCTTTGGCGCCCGCGAACCCCGCCCCAGTGGCCCGCGTGCCAAGATCGACAGCCGGGCCGACCACGCAGCCCGCATTTTGCTGAGCCACAGCGAGCTGTGGGAAGTGCTGACCAGCGAAGACCATGGTTTGTTGTGTGAGCTGCCCTCACCCCATGGCGATTTGTTTGTTTGGCTGGAGGGCCAACTGCACGAGCATGGCCCGGTATCACGCGGCACCCTGCGCGATGCCATCGTCGGCCACTCTGCCGAAGACCTGGCGCTGCGGCTCATGGCCGGCCCCACAGTGACGACCGAGCCACTGGCTGAGTCCGGGCCCGAATTGCGTGACCTGCTCAACCGGATGTTGATCGACCGCATCAAGGAGCTGGAGACCGAGACGATTGCCGCTGCCAACCACGACCCCAGCGCACTGCAGCGCTACCGCGAACTGCAAACGCGCCGCAAGCAACTTGAGCTTGCCGTGCAGCCCAACGCAGCCACCGCAAGCTGACGCAAGCCCGTTACCGCTGCGTCATTTGCTGGCGGCCTTGAGCAGGTACTTTTGCCGCAGCTGGGCATAACGCCCATCGTTGCGCAGCTTTTGCAAGGCCGCATTGAGCCGTTTGGCCACGTCTGGGGCGACCGCGAGATTCAGGCCATACCAATAGGCCAGACTCTCATCCAGCACCAGCGCTGGCGCCAAATCCGCGGGGTCCATGCCGGCATTCTTGGCATTGTAGGCAGCGGCCCAATCCAGAGATACCAGCAGGTCAACGCGCTTGGCAATGAACTTGCGCATGTTCTGCTCATCGTTCACTCCCTGCTCCAGACCCGACGCCGCGCCATCCACCGGCATGGGTACAAAACCTTGCTTGATCAGGTTTTTGGTCGCCGCCGACTCCAGGGTGGTTGCAATCCGGTACGCCCTGGCGTCATCCAGCGACTTGAGCTGGATATCAGTGCGATCCGCCCACTTGTACAGGAGGATGCGCCGGGGCCCAATCGGCCCCACCCAGCGAAACAACGGCTCGCGCTCCGGCGTACGCACCAGGGAGTACAGCACCGTATCGCCAGGCTTGGTGGCGCGGTCATAGGCGCGCACCCAGGGCAAGATCTGTTTTTGCAGGGAGACACCAGCCTCGGCAGCCATGAGGTCCAGCAATTCGCTGGCAAAGCCGGTGATCTTGCCATCGTGCTCATAGTTCAGGGGGGGCAGAGACTCGGTCAGAGCCTGCAGAATCGGCATCTGGGGCTGCGCAGAGGCCGTCTGGCAACCCACCGCCAAGGCCAGCACAAGCAGAACTCCATTGAATAAAACCATTTACCAACTATAATCTTGGATTGTTTCGGCAAGAGCGACAGCAGCACCTCCGGGCCAGGCCACATGTTGACACCAAGTCACAACCGGCCACCTCACCGCAAGGACTGCATTCCAAATGATCGCCCTCCCATCTTGCCACAGGGGTATGTCTACCCCGTCTTGCCACCTACTTCGCTCACTGCGTGATGTAGCTGGTGCCTGATCTGTTTGCCTGTTTTTTTGTTGACCTGAGGTTTTTGCATGCCCGCTTCAAAATCCGCCAAGCCTGTCCAGCCTGCCAGCAAGTCCGCCCCGAAGACCGATAAGAAAGCTTCCCCCGTGTCCGCACCCAAATCCAAAGCCGCCCAGTTGAAAGAAGCCGCCGACGCGCTTTTGGCCGCCGCAGAAACGCCCACCAAGAAGAAAGCCGGCCGCCCGGCCAAGGCAGCTGCCGCGGAGTCCAGCGCCCCAGCCAAGGCCAGCACCGGCGCCAAACGCGGCCGCAAGCCCAAGGCCGCAGCCGAATCCAGCGGTGATGACATGGACATGTCGGACATCGAAGCCGACTTGGCCGGTGAACCCGAAGCCGCCGCAGCGCCCGGCGAAAAGGTCAAGCCTCTGCGCATGAAGATCAGCAAGGCGAAGGAACGCGCCTTGATGAAGGAATTCGGCCTGGACGAAACCGTGCTGTCCGAAGAAGACATGGCCAAGCGCCGTGCCCGCCTCAAAGCCCTGATTACCCTGGGCAAGACCCGCGGTTACCTGACACACGGCGAAATTTCCGACCACTTGCCCGATAAGCTGGTCGACGCAGAAACCCTGGAAGTCGTGATCTCCATGTTGAACGACATGGGCGTGGCTGTCTACGAACAGACCCCAGACGCGGAAACCCTGCTGCTGAATAACAACGTGTCCACTGCAGCGACCGTGGAAGAAGCGGAAGAAGAAGCTGAAGCCGCACTAAGCACGGTGGACAGCGAATTCGGCCGAACCACAGATCCCGTGCGCATGTACATGCGTGAAATGGGCACCGTGGAGCTGCTGACCCGCGAGGGCGAAATCGAAATCGCCAAGCGCATTGAAGGCGGCCTGATGGCGATGATGGAAGCGATCTCCGCGTCCCCCGCCACGATCGCCGAAATCCTGCGCCTCGGCGAAGACATCCGCGAAGGCAAAGTGGTCATCACCACCATCGTTGACGGCTTCTCCAACCCCAATGAGGCCGACGACTACGTGGCCGAAGAAGACTTTGACGAGTTCGACGAAGCCGACGATGACGATGGCAAGGGTGGCTCCAAAGCCCTGACCAAGAAGCTCGAAGAGCTCAAGAAGCAGGCGCTGGAGAAGTTCGACAAGATGCGCGAGCTGTTCGAGAAGGTGCACAAGGTCTACGACAAGGAAGGCTACGGAACACCAGCCTACATCAAGGCGCAACGGGCCCTGAGTGATGAACTCATGACCATTCGCTTCACTGCCAAGGCGATCGAAAAGCTCTGTGACATGGTGCGCAGCCAGGTCGATGACGTGCGCAAAAAAGAGCGCGAACTGCGTCGCATCATTGTGGACAAATGTGGCTACCCACAAGAGCAGTTCATTGCCGACTTCAGCGGACGAGACAAGGCCGGTAACAAGGTGGCCTCCAACCTACTCAACCTCAAGTGGATCGAGAAGCAGGCTGCCTCCGGCAAACCTTGGGCTGCCGTCATGGGCCGCAACATTCCGCCCGTGCAAGATCTGCAGCAGAAGCTGATGGACCTGCAAGCCCAGGTGGTGGTGCCGCTGGACCAGCTCAAGGACATCAACAAGCGCATGAACGAAGGCGAATATTCTTCGCGCGCCGCCAAGAAGGAAATGATCGAGGCCAACTTGCGCTTGGTGATCTCGATTGCCAAGAAGTACACCAACCGCGGCCTGCAGTTCCTCGACCTGATCCAGGAAGGCAATATTGGCCTGATGAAGGCCGTGGACAAGTTCGAATACCGCCGGGGCTACAAGTTCTCGACCTACGCCACCTGGTGGATCCGCCAGGCCATCACCCGCTCGATCGCGGACCAGGCCCGCACCATCCGAATCCCGGTGCACATGATCGAAACCATCAACAAGATGAACCGCATCAGCCGCCAGCACCTGCAGGAATTCGGCTTTGAGCCGGACGCCTCTGTGCTTGCCGCCAAGATGGAGATCCCCGAGGACAAGATCCGCAAGATCATGAAGATCGCCAAGGAGCCCATCTCCATGGAAACGCCGATCGGGGACGACGACGACAGCCACCTGGGCGACTTCATCGAAGACAGCGCCAACACCGCACCGATGGAAGCTGCGATGCAAGCCGGCCTGCGCGATGTGGTCAAGGACATCCTGGACAGTCTGACCCCACGTGAAGCCAAGGTACTGCGCATGCGTTTCGGTATCGAAATGACTTCGGACCACACGCTGGAAGAAGTCGGCAAGCAATTCGACGTGACGCGCGAGCGCATCCGCCAAATCGAAGCCAAGGCCCTGCGCAAATTGAAGCACCCCAGCCGCTCCGACAAGCTGCGTAGCTTTACCGACACGCTGTAAAGCATACGGCTTTCAAGCCATTTAGCGCCCCAGCCCACATGGAATGTGCGCGGGGCGCTATTTTTTTAATAGTAGATATTGCGATCAAGTTCATGGCCCACGAACAACCCTACCGACTCGCAGGTGTGATGGGATGGCCCGTCGCCCACTCCCGCTCCCCCCTTCTTCACAACCATTGGATTGCCGAACACGGCCTGCGCGGCGCCTATGTGCTGCTGCCCGTGGAGCCCGAAAAGATTGAGCAAGCCCTGCGCGCCCTGCCCGTGTTGGGCTTCGCCGGCTGCAACTTGACCATTCCCCACAAGGTGGCAGCCATGTCCATCGTGGACCATCTGGAGCCGCTGGCACAACGCATCGGTGCTGCCAACACCATTGTGGTGGGTACCGACGGATCACTCACGGGCCGCAATACCGATGCCTTTGGCTTCATCCAGAGCCTGCGCGATGCCCACCCCGCATGGCGTGCGGATACGGGACCGGCCAGTGTGATTGGTGCTGGCGGGGCAGCACGTGCCGTGATTGCCGGCCTGCTGGCCGAAGGCGCCACCGAAATTCGCCTCAGCAACCGCAGTGATGGCAAGGCCATGGACATGGCACAGGAGTTTGGTCCCTCAGTAAAGGCCGTGCCCTGGGCCGAGCGTCATGCGGCGCTGGAGGCCGCTGCGCTGCTGGTCAACACCACCAACCAGGGCATGCATGGCCAAGCCGCACTGGAGTTGCGCTTGGACGCATTGCCCGTCACGGCCTTAGTGTCGGATATTGTGTATGTGCCCCTGGAAACGCCTTTGCTGGTGGCAGCACAAGCCCGCGGAAACCCCACGGTAAATGGCCTAGGCATGCTGCTCAACCAAGCACGGCCCGCATTTGAAGCGTGGTTCGGCCCACTGCCAGCCATCTCGCCTGCCCTCATGCAGAGAGTACTAGCCAGTTTTTAAGAATCAACGGGGTGCCTTGGCAGCCCGCTCCTGCACAAAGCCAAAGGCAAACTGCAGCACCTCTTCGAGAGAGAGCTCGATGGCATGGCGCTCCTGCTCGGTCAGGTAAAACATCATGTCCACATCATGGCGTACATAACGTGCGGGCAGACGGTTCAGCGCCACACAGGCCACATCGGCCAGCATGTCGTTGCTGAAATCGGGGTGCGCTTGTGCACGGCGCACCACCTCCTCAAACACCAGGCGTTCGTAATAGTTGTGGACTTGTTCGAAATTAAAATTCATGCCGATCTCCGCAAGATGCTCTCCCCAGTGGGGTCTGGCCGAGAACGTTAGCACCTCCCCTGCCCCCTGGCAAGGGCTGACACACAGACTCGAGGGACCAACAAAGTGGGCGTTTTTAGAGGGGATTGCCCGGAAAACATGCGTTACCAGCTATGAAACTTGTAGCAGCCGAAAATCTGCGCTATAGTTTCCGCTCATTTCGGCGGTTGCTGCCCCACGGGCACAATCTGTTACGGTACAGACAAAGGGCAAGGTAATGAGCGCAAAAGAATCAATCGCAGTCGGTCAACTGTTGGGATTGCTGGAATCCCGCTATGCGATTCGCGTTTTGTGGGCCTTGCGCGACGGCCATGCCCAAACCTTTCGCTTGCTACAAGACAGTGTGGGCGGCATCACCCCCAACACCCTGAACACCCGCATCAAGGAACTGCGCGACGCAGGCCTTCTGACCCATGGCAGCGACGGGTATGTGGTCACCGCTGCTGGCGCCGACCTGCTCAAACGCTTGGGCGACCTGCAGGCCTTTGCCGTGAAGTGGTCCACCAGCCTGGCCAAAAAAGCCAAGTAAACAGTAGCCGGCCTCGCCGGCTTCACACCTCGCAAGACAGGCTTGGCCTGTCTTTTTTTCGTCTGCGGCATAATTTAGGGCTTTTCTGCCCACCAGCGCACGCCCCCTGTGCGCAAGCAGCTACCATTTTTATAGCAAACGAGGACATCCCCATGCAAACCACCGCCACCGGCCTGCAATTTGAAGACACCACCGAAGGCACCGGCGCCGTAGCCACCAAAGGCCAAAGCGTTACCGTGCACTACACCGGCTGGTTGTACAACGATGGTGAACAAGGCGCCAAGTTTGACTCCAGCAAAGACCGCAACGACCCCTTCGTGTTCCATCTGGGTGCCGGCATGGTGATCCGCGGCTGGGATGAGGGCGTGGCGGGCATGAAAGTGGGCGGTGCACGCACTCTGATCATCCCTGCCGCACTGGGCTATGGTGCCCGCGGCGCCGGTGGCGTCATCCCTCCCAACGCCACGCTGAAGTTTGATGTGGAACTGCTGGGCGTGTCGGGCTAATACGCCCTTGAAACTGCGTACCAGAGCACTATCTGGTACGCATTCCCGCCTTCTCTTTTGAGCCAAACGCATGTCTGATACCTCCCCCACACCTCCCCCCAATCCCGCGGCCGTCAACTACCAAAGTACCGAGGAAATGGTTGCAGCCCAAGCCGCCAACGAGGCAGATGCCCTGGCACAGGCACAAGCCGAACTCGCCACGCTGCAAGCCAAGAGTGCTGATCTGGCAGACCAGTACCTGCGCGCCAAAGCCGAGGCCGAGAACGCCCGTCGCCGTGCCGATGACGAAATCTCTAAGGCGCGCAAATTCGCCGTCGAATCGTTTGCCGAAAGCCTGCTGCCCGTGGCAGACAGCCTGGAGGCCGGCTTGGTAATCAAGGACGCCACGCCCGAACAAATCCGCGAGGGTGCCCAAGCGACCCTGCGCCAGTTGGTGGCTGCACTGGAACGCAACAAAGTCATCGCGATAGCACCTGCCGCTGGCACCAAGTTTGACCCGCACCAACACCAAGCCATCAGCGTCGTACCGGCTGAGCAGGAGGCCAACACCGTGGTCAGCGTGCTGCAAAAAGGCTACTCCATTGCCGACCGGGTGTTGCGTCCGGCCCTGGTTACTGTGGCCGCCGCGAAATAAAGCAAGCGCTCTAAAAAATACCACTTTGCGTGATGTGGGCTCTTGAAAGCCTAGAAGTAGCCCACACCTTATCCACATCTGAATTTTTAAGTTAGCAGGAGTAAATCATGGGAAGAATCATCGGCATTGACTTGGGTACCACCAACAGCTGCGTCGCCATCATGGAAGGCAACACCGCCAAAGTGATCGAGAACGCGGAAGGTGCGCGTACCACGCCCTCCATCATTGCGTACCAGGAAGACGGCGAAGTGCTGGTCGGCGCGTCCGCCAAACGCCAGTCGGTGACCAACCCCAAAAACACTCTGTACGCCGTCAAGCGCTTGATCGGCCGCAAGTTCACCGAAAAGGAAGTGCAAAAGGACATCGACCTGATGCCTTACACCATTGCCGCCGCCGATAACGGTGATGCTTGGGTGGAAGTGCGCGGGAACCGCATGGCTCCTCAGCAGGTCAGCGCGGACATTCTGCGCAAGATGAAAAAGACTGCAGAAGACTACTTGGGTGAAGAAGTCACTGAGGCTGTGATTACCGTGCCCGCGTACTTCAATGACGCCCAGCGCCAAGCCACCAAGGATGCTGGCCGCATTGCTGGTCTGGACGTCAAACGCATCATCAACGAACCCACCGCTGCAGCGCTGGCCTTCGGCCTGGACAAGAACGAAAAGGGCGACCGCAAGATCGCGGTGTACGACTTGGGTGGCGGCACCTTTGACGTGTCCATCATTGAAATTGCCGACGTCGATGGTGAAAAGCAATTCGAAGTGCTGTCCACCAACGGAGACACCTTCTTGGGCGGCGAAGACTTCGACCAGCGCGTGATCGACTTCATCATTGCCGAGTTCAAGAAAGAGCAAGGCGTGGACCTGTCCAAGGATGTGCTGGCCCTGCAGCGCCTGAAAGAAGCCGCTGAAAAGGCAAAGATTGAACTCTCCAGCAGCGCGCAGACCGACATCAACCTGCCTTACATCACCGCAGACGCGTCCGGTCCCAAGCACCTGAACATCAAGTTGACCCGTGCCAAGCTGGAAGCCTTGGTGGAAGAGCTGATCGAACGCACCATTGCACCGATCCGCACCGCCCTGAAGGACGCCGGCGTGTCCGCCTCCGAAGTGCACGACGTGATCCTGGTCGGCGGTATGACCCGCATGCCCAAGGTGCAAGAGAAGGTCAAGGAGCTGTTCGGCAGGGAACCCCGCAAAGACGTAAACCCCGATGAAGCTGTTGCCGTGGGCGCCGCGATCCAGGGCCAGGTGCTGTCCGGTGACCGCAAGGACGTACTGCTGCTGGACGTGACGCCTCTGTCCTTGGGAATTGAAACCCTGGGCGGCGTGATGACCAAGATGATCACCAAGAACACGACCATCCCGACTAAGTTCGCGCAGACCTTCTCGACTGCGGAAGACAACCAGCCGGCCGTGACCATCAAGGTGTTCCAGGGCGAGCGTGAAATTGCCTCTGCCAACAAGATGTTGGGTGAGTTCAACCTCGAAGGCATCCCACCCGCAGCGCGCGGTACTCCGCAGATCGAAGTGTCTTTTGACATTGACGCCAACGGCATCTTGCACGTGGGCGCCAAGGACAAGGGCACTGGCAAGGAAAACAAGATCACCATCAAGGCCAACTCCGGCTTGTCGGAAGACGAAATTCAGCAAATGGTGAAAGACGCCGAGCTGAATGCGGCCGACGACAAGAAGAAACTGGAACTGGTGCAAGCTCGCAATGAAGCCGAAGCCAATGCCCACAGCGTCAAGAAGAGCCTGGGCGAGTACGGAGACAAGCTGGAAGCCGGCGAGAAGGAAAAGATCGAAGCGGCCATCAAGGACGTGGAAGACAGTCTGAAGTCCGACGACAAGGATGCCATCAAGGCCAAGAGCGAAGCCCTGATGGCAGCCAGCCAGAAGCTGGGCGAAAAGATGTACGCCGACATGCAGGCCAAGCAAGCCGCTGAAGGCGGTGCGGAAGCTGGGCCCGAGCAAGGTGCACAAGCTTCCTCCAAGCCGGCCGATGACGACAACGTCGTGGACGCTGAAGTCAAAGAAGTGAAAAAAGGCTAAGCTGGCACATTAGCGCAGCACAAAGATGCCGCGTTGAACGCCAGTCGGGGTTCAACGCGGCTTTTCTGTTGTTAACAGGCACAAGAGACACATGGCCAAACGCGACTATTACGAAGTTCTGGGCGTCAGCAAGGGCGCCTCAGAAGACGAGATCAAAAAGGCCTATCGCAAACTGGCGATGAAGCACCACCCTGACCGCAATCAGGGCGATGCAGCCAAAGCCGCAGAAGAGAAATTCAAGGAGGCCAAAGAGGCCTACGAGATGCTCTCTGACGCCCAGAAGCGCGCCGCCTATGACCAGTATGGCCACGCCGGCGTGGACCCTAACCGGGGCGGCGGCGGCAGTGAGGGCTATGGCGGCTTTGCCGAAGCCTTTGGTGACATCTTTGGCGACATGTTCGGTCAACAGCGTGGCGGTGGTCGCGGTGGCCGTCAGGTCTACCGTGGCAGCGACCTGAGCTACGCCATGGAAGTGACGCTGGAAGAAGCAGCCCGCGGCAAGGATGCGCAGATCCGCATCCCAAGCTGGGATAACTGCGATACCTGCAAAGGCACGGGTGCGAAGCCAGGTACCCAGGTCAAGACCTGTGGCACCTGCAATGGCGCGGGTTCCGTGCAGATGCGCCAAGGCTTCTTCAGCGTGCAGCAAACCTGCCCCACCTGCCGCGGCAATGGCAAGGTGATCCCGGAGCCTTGCACCGCCTGCAGCGGCCAGGGCAAGATCAAGCGCCAGAAAACGCTGGAAGTCAAAATCCCAGCTGGTATCGATGGCGGCATGCGCATCCGCAGCGCTGGCAACGGCGAACCCGGCACCAACGGTGGCCCGCCCGGCGACCTGTACATCGAAATCCGCCTGAAGAAGCACGACATCTTCGAGCGCGATGGCGATGACCTGCACTGCTCCGTGCCCATCAGCTTTGTTACTGCCGCACTCGGTGGTGAGATCGACGTCCCCACGCTGGCCGGCAAGGCCGCGATCGACATTCCCGAAGGCACCCAGACTGGCAAGCAGTTCCGCCTGCGCGGCAAAGGCATCAAGGGCGTGCGCTCCAGCTATCCTGGCGACCTGTACTGCCACATTTCCGTGGAAACACCGGTCAAACTCACTGAGCACCAACGCAAGCTGCTCAAGGAGTTGGACGAGTCCTTCAAGAAGGGCGGCAGCAAACACTCGCCATCCGGTGACAGCTGGACCGACCGTCTGAAGAGCTTCTTTAGCTGATCCAGGTCAAGAAAGGCGGAGCTTGCTCGCGCTCTCTCCACGCCGCTCGGTCTATAAACGACCCAGCGGCTTTTTTTATGGAGAATTTCATGGGCGTTTCCATCACCTTTCTCGGTGCGGCGGGTACCGTCACGGGCTCCAAATACCTGGTGCGGCACGGAAACCAATCCCTGCTGGTGGACTGCGGATTGTTCCAGGGCTACAAGCAACTGCGGCTGCGCAATTGGGCCCCCCTGCCTATCGTGCCAGACCAAGTGGATGCCGTGCTGCTGACCCACGCCCATCTGGACCACAGCGGCTACCTCCCCCTGTTGGCCAAAGAGGGTTACCGTGGCCCCATCTATGCATCGGCCGGAACACGTGATTTGTGCCGTGTGTTGTTGCCCGACAGCGGCCACATTCAGGAGGAAGACGCGGCCTTCGCCAATCGCCACGGCTTTTCCAAACACAGCCCCGCACTGCCGCTGTACACCCGCCAAGACGCCCTGGACTGCCTGCCCCTGATCAAGGCAGTACCGCACGGCAACACTTTCCAGCCCCTGCCCAACTGGCGCGCGACCTTCCATCCCGCAGGCCATATTTTGGGGGCATCCAGCATCCTGCTGGAGGTGGCTGGTCGGCGCATTTTGTTCTCGGGGGACCTAGGGCGCCCGGACGACACCCTGATGAATCCGCCCGCGCCAGCGCCTCAGGCAGACACCGTGTTGATCGAATCTACCTATGGTGACCGCACCCACCCGCAGGACAATTTGCTGGCAGAGCTCGGACCGGCCCTTCAGCGCCTGGCAGCGCGCGGGGGCGTAGCCGTCGTACCGGTGTTTGCGGTCGGTCGCGCACAGGCACTGCTACATGCCATCGCCCAACTCAAGGTCAGGGGCGCCCTGCCCCACGGGTTACCGGTGTTTCTGGACAGCCCCATGGCAGTCCACACCACGCATCTGTTTGAGCAGCACCCGGGCGAGCACCGGCTGAGCAAGAGCGAGGTGCACGCCATGACCCATACTGCCACCATGGTCCAGAGCACGGACGAATCCAAGGCCCTGGCGGCGCGCCATGGGCCCATGGTCATCCTCTCCGCCAGTGGCATGGCAACTGGGGGGCGTGTACTGCACCACCTGGCCCACCACGCGGGCAACCACCGCAACATGGTCATCCTGACAGGCTACCAATCGCCCGGCACACGGGGCGCCACCTTGGCCAGCGGAGCCCGCAGCGTGCGCATCCATGGCCGGGACGTGGAGGTCCAGGCCGAAATTGTGCAGCTGGAATCCGCCTCGGCCCATGCCGACGCCAACCAGCTGCTGGACTGGTTGCGCAGCAGCCCGAGCCGCCCGGACCAAGTCTATGTGGTGCACGGTGACCCCGACGCTGCCGACACCATGCGAGGACGAATCGAACACGAACTGCACTGGCGCGCACTGGTGCCTGAACATGGTTCTACCTGGCCCTGCTGACCCCTAGCCCCCTGCACCAAGGCACAATTACACGATGTCTCCAAGCCGCTACCTGACCGCCGCCTTCTACAAGTTTGTCGACCTGCCCGATTACGCCGAACGCAAACCGGCATTGCTGGCCTTTTGCGAATCCCGCCAGGTCAAGGGCCTGATTCTGCTGGCCCGCGAGGGCATCAACAGCACGATTGCCGGAGCACCCGACGATGTGCATGCAGTCTTGGCCTACCTGCGGGCGGACCCACGGCTGGCCGACCTCCAGCACAAGGAATCGTTTGCGGACAAAGCTCCGTTCTACCGCATGAAGGTGCGGCTCAAGAAAGAGATCGTGACCATGCAGGTGGACGGTATCAGCCCCACCCACATGGCCGGTACCTATGTCAAACCAGAAGACTGGAATGCCTTGATCTCCGACCCTGACGTTGTGGTGGTGGACACCCGCAACGACTATGAGGTGGAAATTGGGACATTCGCCGGAGCCCTCAATCCACATATCAAAAGCTTTTCAGCGTTACCCGCGTGGGTGCAGCAAGCCGAGCCACTGCGCCCCCGTGCGGGCCGCAAGCCCAAGGTTGCCATGTTTTGTACCGGCGGGATCCGCTGCGAGAAGTCGACTGCCTACATGCGTGCACAAGGCTATGAAGAGGTCTACCACCTGGAGGGGGGCATCCTTAAATACTTGGAAAATATCGCTCCAGAGAACAGTTTGTGGCGTGGTGAGTGTTTTGTCTTCGACGAACGTGTGTCCGTGGGCCACGGCCTGGTGCCCGGCCACCATGGCCTGTGCCGCGCCTGCCGCCAACCGCTGGAAGATGGCGCCACCGACTCGCCCTTGTACGAAGCGGGTGTGAGCTGCCCGCGCTGCCATGCTCACACCAGTGCTGCGCAAAAGAACAGCGCCCGCGAACGGCAACGCCAATGGGAACTGGCCAAGATGCGCCAGCAGGTGCACATCGGGGCAGTGCTACCCAAGCCGGTGGCGGACTGAGACGTCCCATGGCGCTGCCGGTGCTGTACTCCTTCCGGCGCTGCCCTTACGCCATGCGCGCCCGCATGGCCGTGGCGGTAAGCCAGCAGCGATGTGCGTTACGCGAAGTGGTGCTGGCCCACAAACCGGCCGAGTTGCTGCAGGCCTCTCCCAAAGGCACGGTGCCCGTGCTGGTGCTGGCAGATGGGACAGTGATCGACCAGAGCCTTGACATCATGCTCTGGGCCCTGCAGGCCCAGGACCCCGAGCACTGGTTACCGCGCGACGAGGCTGCTTGGGCACGCACACGGGCCTGGATTGCAGAGAACGACGGGCCCTTCAAACAGACCCTGGACCGCTACAAATACCCCCATCGCTACGCGCTACCCGATGGCATCGCCCACCGCACTGCAGGTGCCGTGTTTTTGCACGCACTGGACACCACACTCCGTACCCAGGCCTATTTGGCGGGGGCGCACTTCGGGCTGGCCGATGCCGCGCTGGCCCCGTTCGTGCGCCAGTTTGCACATACCGATGCACCGTGGTTTGCCCAGCAAGGTTGGCCCGCCCTGCAGGCTTGGCTGGCGCAATTCGAACGATCAACCACGTACCTGTGCACCATGGACAAACTCCCAGCCTGGATTCCCGGGCAAGCCGATGTGACTTTTCCCTCCGATTAGCACCAACTTACAACTCGTTACGAGAAACTGTGTATCAAGTGGCTAAATCTGGGTGGCAGGTCCGGCTAGGGGCTAGGGATGACCCGTGGTCCATGCGATCATTCCACATCAGAAATTCAGTCGATGGACGAAGGGTTTGTCAGCCTCAACGGGCGGCCCTCCCCTTCAGCGGTACATGAGCGCATTTCAGCCTTTTTCCCCCAGCAATAGCACCCCGGAGTCGCGCGCGCAGGCGCTGAGGCTGGTGCGCGCAATGATGGGAAAGACGCTAGGCTACTTTGAAGACCGCGAAGACGCGCAGCTCAAACAAATTCGGGCCCACCTCTTGGACCTGGCCGACAGCAAATTGCCACTGCTGCAATCCCAGAACCTTCGCACAGCTGCCGTGCTGCTGGACCGCCAGGCCGAAAAGTTCAAACGTCTGTACCGCGATGCCCTGCAGCAGAGTTTGCAGGAGGAGATCCAAACCGTCTGGCCCGAGATGGAGAAGCTCGGGGCCAAGCCAGCGCCTGTCAGCGACCATGCACTCGACGGCATGACACTGAGCCTGATTGACGTCGACGAAGTTCACCGCATTTTGTTGCTGGACCGTGTGGCCCAGCAATTCAACACCCGCTACGAGAACAGCCTAACCCCGCTCACGCAAAAATTGGGGGCACTGTTTGGCAACGAATCCCCTAGCCTGTCATCCAACCCCTTCCGCCCAGGGGTGCTGCTGGGAGCCTTTATGCGCGCCTGGGACAAGGGTGAGTTCGAACCCCAGGCAACGGAACACCTGGTGCAAGCGCTGGAACCCGCTCACACCATGGACCTTGCGCCTCTCTACACCGACCTGAGCGCCACGCTGAGCCAAGCGGGTATTCAGGCCCAAACCGTGCACCGCATTCGCAAGTCCGTGTCCTCGGCCTACGCGCCATTGTCCGGTGCTGCGCCCTTGGGTGATGCGGGCCAAAGCAGCCAGGCGCCCTTGCAATCCGCCCATGGCCCCCTCACGCAACACATGGCACCGGTCAGTGCCGAACCTGTCCGCAGCGCCTGGAGTGCCCTGGCCCCGGCCGGTCAACAGATTGCAACCCAGGTCAAAAGCTTTCTGCAACGTCTGGGCGTGGTCGCAGCCCCCGGCAACGTCAGTGCCACAGGGTCGGCCGGCCTAGGCTCCGCAGGCGCGGCCTACGCGGGACCAGCCACGGCGAACGGTGGTGCTGCCCGCCTGTACGAAGGCGACACCGAAGGCTCTGAACACGGCTACGCAAACACGGTGCAACCCGAGGCCAACTGGGTGCCAGCCGACCCGGCTCTGCTCAGTTTCCTGGGCCAGATGCAGGCGGATGCCGGCCCCCGTGCCTCACGCTGGCAACACCTGCAACCCCAAGACAGCCCGCACGGTCACCACAATGTGTTGCGCCAAATCCGCGAGCAGGAAGAAATCCGCCAGGCCCCTGAACTGGACCGCGGCACCGTGGACGCCCTGGCCGAGGTGTTTGACTACGTGTTTGCCGACCAGGCCATCCCCATGCAGATGAAGGTGGTGATCGGTCGCCTGCAGATCCCCGTGTTGCGCGCGGCCATGATGGACCGCGACTTCTTCCTGAGCAGCGAACACCCCGCACGCAAGCTGGTGGATACGCTCGCCGCTTCCTCGGTGGCCTGGACACCCGAAAAAGGCGAGCAAGACCCGCTGTACCAACGCATCGAACACACGGTGCAACGTGTGCTGCAAGAGTTTGAAGACGACTTGACGCTGTTCAGCCTGCTGCTGGCCGAGTTCACCGAATTCCTGTTCGAAAGTGAACAACAGGCCCAACAGCAGATCGAACCGGTAGCCAACCAGGAGCGGGACCAGGAAGCCTTGAATGCTGCCTTGGCCCATGCCGATGAAATCGTGCACGCGCGCATCAGTGCCCTGCCCGACAACCTGCCCCTGGTGCCCTTCCTCAAACCCTTCCTCACCACGGAATGGCGCCAAGTGATTGCCGCAGCTTGGATGCGGGAAGACAGCGAACCCGGCCGTTGGAATGCTGCACTGCAGACCATGGACCAGCTGATCTGGAGCACCCAGCCCAAAACCACTTCCGAAGACCGCAAGGCGCTGGTCGCCGTTCTCCCCGAGCTGGTACGCACCCTGAACGTGGAGCTGGATGCCATCGGTTGGCACGGTGATCCGCGTGCCACCTTCACGCGCCGCCTGATCGGGACCCACATGCTGGCGATCCGCATGAAGGCGCCTCCTCCCATCGACACGCAAAGTGCCGCGCTGGAGGAAAGTGCGGGCGACGCCGCCATGGAAGCGCTGGACCAGCGTCGCGCCACGCAGCTCACGGTGCAAGACCCCGCTGCCATGGATGATTTCGACGCCAGTGCCCAGCTGCTGACGCGCGGCGTGTGGTTTGAAGTGGCTGAGCCCAACCAGCTGCCACACCGTTGCCGCCTGAGCTGGGTCAGTCCCATGCGCACGCGGTTTCTGTTCACCAACCGCGAAGGCTTCGACGCCTTTGTGCGCAATGAGCGTGAAGTCGCGGCCATGCTGCGCAATGGAACGCTGCACATGCTTGAGCAAGCGCCGATTGTGGAGCGTGCACTCAACCGCCTGCTGGCAGATAACGAGCCGGAACTGCGCCTGCAAGCCTAAGGCTCGAAGGGACAGCGGGGCAGCGTCGCTCCTGAAAAAGGAGCTGCCCGCGCAGATTTCACGCGGGCTAGAGGCCAAAAAGACTTGAAACTAGGCGTACTGGTGCGAAAGCAGCTGGGCCTTGGCGGCGGCGTATTCGCGCTTGAGCTGGGCTACGTACTCGCCCGCAGGCTGCACTTTGGTGATGGAACCAATACCCTGGCCGCAGCCCCAGATGTCCTTCCAGGCCTTGGCAGAAGCGCCGCCAAAGTTCATCTTGCTGGGATCGCTCTCGGGCAAGTTGGCCGGGTCCAGACCCGCGGCGCGGATGCTGGGCGCCAGGTAGTTGCCATGTACGCCGGTGAACAGGTTGCTATAGACAATCTCGTCCGAATCGTTGGCCACGATGGCGTCTTTGTATTCCTGCGCAGCGCGTGCTTCTTCGGTGGCAATAAAGGCCGAGCCGATGTAGGCAAAGTCGGCCCCCATGGCCTGTGCCGCCAGCACGGCAGCGCCCGTGGAAATGGAACCACTCAAGGCCAGCGGGCCCTCAAACCACTGACGGATCTCCTGAATCAGCGCAAACGGGCTCTTCACGCCCGCATGGCCACCAGCGCCTGCAGCCACGGCAATCAGACCATCGGCACCCTTCTCAATCGCCTTGCGCGCGTGCTTGTTGTTGATGATGTCGTGCAGCACCACGCCGCCATAGCTGTGGGCCGCGGCGTTGATGTCCTCGCGCGCACCCAGGCTGGTGATGATGATGGGCACCTTGTACTTCACGCACAGCGCCATGTCATGCTCCAGCCGGTCGTTGCTCTTGTGCACGATCTGGTTGATGGCAAAGGGAGCGGCAGGCTTGTCGGGGTGCGCCGCGTTGTACGCAGCCAGGGTCTCGGTAATTTCTTTCAACCACTCTTCCAGCAGCTCGGCCGGGCGCGCGTTGAGTGCGGGCATGGAGCCCACCACGCCGGCAATGCACTGCGCAATCACCAGCTTGGGGTTGCTGATGATGAACAACGGCGAGCCGATGACGGGGAACGGCAAACGATCCAGCGGGGCGGGTAGTTTGGACATGGGTCTCCTCGGGTCAGGTTTTTTAAGTAATCAGACGCTAGCCCTTGTAATTGTTGCGCAAGCAGCTAGCAATTCAATAGCAATCCGTTGTCGCTCAGAACGCGTCCAGCGGCAACGCCGTCACGCTGTCGGCACCGTCCACAATGCTGTCGCGCAGGCCGCCGGCCTTGCTCAAAATGTGATCGGCATAAAAGCGCGCTGTGGTGATCTTGGCCTGCATGAATGGCACATCGGTACCAGCAGCCGCTTGCTTCTCTGCCACCAGCAGCGCACGCGCCAGCTGCCAGCCCGCCATCAGGTTGCCGGCCAGCATCAGGTAGGGTACGCTGCCCGCAAACACGGCGTTAGGGCTGGCCTTGGTATTGCCGGCCACGAAGTCCACCACGTCGATAAAAGCCAAACGTGCGGCCTTCAGGCGCTGAGCCACAGCCAACGCCTGAGCGGACCCACTGGCGGTCAACTCGGCTTCGGTCTTCTCGATCTGGGAGGCAATGCCCTTGGCCGTTTGGCCCCCATCACGCGCGGTCTTGCGACCCACCAGGTCATTGGCCTGGATGGCCGTCGTGCCTTCGTAGATGGTCAGGATCTTGGCATCGCGGTAGTACTGGGCGGCGCCTGTCTCTTCGATAAAACCCATGCCACCGTGCACCTGCACACCCAAGCTGGTCACTTCCAGACTCATTTCAGTGCTATAGCCCTTGATGAGCGGCACCAAGTATTCGTAGAAGGCCTGATTCTGCTTGCGCGTGTCGGCATCGGGGTGGTGGTGGGCCGCGTCATACGCGCTGGCGCCCACGCTGGCCAAGGCACGGCAGCCTTCGGTATAGGCGCGCATGGTCATGAGCATGCGGCGCACATCGGGGTGGTGAATGATGGCTGCGGCGGCGGGCATGGAGCCATCCACCGGGCGGCTTTGCACGCGGTCCTTGGAGAACTGTACGGCCTTTTGGTACGCCCGCTCGGCAATCGCAATGCCCTGCACGCCCACGCCGTAGCGCGCGGCGTTCATCATGATGAACATGTACTCCAGGCCACGGTTCTCCTGCCCCACCAGGTAACCGATGGCGCCACCGTGGTCACCATATTGCAGCACGGCGGTCGGGCTGGCCTTGATGCCCATCTTGTGTTCGATGGAGACGCAATGCACATCGTTGCGTGCGCCCAAAGAGCCATCCTTGTTCACCATGAATTTGGGCACGACAAACAGGCTGATGCCCTTCACGCCCTCAGGCGCGCCGGTCACACGGGCCAGCACCAGATGGACGATGTTCTCGGCCATGTCGTGCTCGCCCCAGGTGATGAAAATCTTGGTGCCGAACACCTTGTAGGTGCCATCGGGCTGGGGCTCGGCGCGGCTGCGCACCGCGGCCAGGTCGCTTCCAGCCTGGGGCTCGGTCAGGTTCATGGTGCCGGTCCATTTGCCAGACACCAGGTTTTCGAGGTAAGTGGCTTTCAGCTCGTCGGAACCAGCCGTCAGCAGCGCTTCAATCGCACCATCGCTCAGCAGCGGGCACAGCGCAAAGCTCATGTTGGCGCTGTTCACCATCTCGCCGCAGGCTGCACCAATGGTCTTGGGCAGGCCCTGGCCGCCAAAGTCTGCGGGGTGCTGCAGGCCTTGCCAACCACCGTCAGTGAATTGCTTGAAGGCCTCCTTGAAACCTGGGGTGGCTGTGACCACGCCATCTTTCCAGCTCGATGGGTTCTTGTCACCTTCCCAGTTCAGCGGGGCAAGTACACCCTCGGTGAACTTGGCGGACTCTTCAAGCACTGCCTGGGCCGTGTCCAGACCAGCGTCTTCAAAGCCAGGGAGCTGGGCGATTTGTTCGATGTTGGCCAGGTGCTCAATGTTGAACAGCATGTCCTTGACGGGGGCGACGTAGCTCATGAGAGTCTCCAGAAATTCTTGTTACAGGCGGGGTACACGGGTATTCGGGCCAAAAAAAAGGGCATCGCACGCGATGCCCTTTTTCACACTGGCATCAGAGCGCAGCAATCAGATCAGGCACAGCCACGAACAGATCGGCCTCCAGACCAAAGTCAGCCACGGAGAAGATCGGTGCTTCGGGGTCCTTGTTGATCGCCACGATCACCTTGGAGTCCTTCATACCGGCCAAGTGCTGGATGGCACCGCTGATGCCGCAGGCCACGTACAGCTGGGGCGCCACGATCTTGCCGGTCTGACCCACTTGCAGGTCATTGGCGGCATAGCCCGCGTCCACCGCCGCGCGGCTGGCACCGATGGCCGCACCCAGCTTGTCGGCCAGGGGGGTCATCACTTCATTGAACTTCTCACTGGAGCCCAGGGCACGACCACCCGACACGATGATCTTGGCGGCGGTGAGCTCCGGGCGGTCGTTCTTGGCGATCTCGGCGCCCGCAAAGGCGACTGCGGCATGGCCGGCAGCGGCTGCAGTGGTTTCCACGGGGGCAGAGCCACCGGTGGCAGCGGCAGGGTCAAAGCCGGTGGTACGCACGGTCAGCACCTTGACGGCGTCTGTGGCCTGCACAGTTGCGATGGCGTTGCCGGCGTAGATGGGGCGCTCGAAGGTGTCAGCGCTCACGACCTTGGTGATGTCAGAGACTTGGCCCACGTCCAGCTTGGCAGCCACGCGGGGAGCGATGTTTTTGCCAGAAGCGGTAGCGGGGAAGACGATATGGCTGTAGTTGCCGGCGATAGCCAACACCTGGGCTGCCACGTTTTCAGCCAAGCCGTGGGCCAGGTCCGCGCTGTCGGCGTGGATGACTTTGGAAACACCAGCGATTTGGGCGGCAGCCGCAGCGGCAGCACCAGCATTGCTGCCAGCCACCAGCACATGCACATCACCACCGGCTTGCGCCGCAGCGGTCACGGTGTTCAGGGTCGCGCCTTTGATGGAGGTGTTGTCGTGTTCAGCGATTACGAGTGCGGTCATGGTCAGATTACCTTTGCAACGTTCTTCAGTTTGTCCACCAGGGTGGCCACATCGGGCACCTTGATACCGGCGCTGCGCTTGGCCGGCTCGGCCACGCTCAGGGTCTTGATGCGGGGGGCCACGTTCACGCCGAGGTCTTCGGGCTTGAAGGTGTCGAGCTGCTTTTTCTTGGCCTTCATGATGTTGGGCAAGGTGACGTAGCGGGGCTCGTTGAGGCGCAGGTCGGTGGTGATGATGGCGGGCAACGTGACCGCCAGGGTTTCCAGGCCGCCGTCAACTTCGCGCGTCACATTCGCCTTGCCGTCGGCCACTTCAACCTTGGAGGCGAAGGTGGCTTGCGGCAGGTCTGCCAGCGCGGCCAGCATTTGGCCGGTCTGGTTGCAATCGTCGTCAATGGCTTGTTTGCCCAGGATCACCAGGCCAGGTTGCTCTTTGTCGACCAGGGCCTTGAGCAGCTTGGCCACCGCCAGAGGTTGGAGTTCTTCGGTGGTTTCCACCAAGATGCCACGGTCGGCACCGATGGCCATGGCGGTGCGCAGGGTTTCCTGGCACTGGGCCACGCCGCAGGAGACGGCGATGACTTCCGTGACCACGCCCTTTTCCTTCAGACGCACGGCTTCTTCCACCGCAATTTCGTCAAAGGGGTTCATGCTCATCTTGACGTTGGCGATGTCTACACCGGTGCCGTCCGACTTCACTCGAACTTTCACGTTGTAGTCCACCACACGTTTGACGGGTACCAGGACTTTCATTGCTGCCACTCCAGATGGTTAAAAAATACTCAATTTCAGTTGACGTATACGTCAATCAGTCGATTCTATGCGGGACGGCCTTGCGGCCTCGGCTATCGTCTGCGCTCCGCCATCATACCTACAAAATAGAACGATCGTGCTTTTTTAAGATTATAGCGGTGCGCACGCAGCCTTCTGGCGCTTGGGTGACTTAACTTAGAGGCAGCCTATTAAAAAAGCGATGCCGTCAGCGCGTATGCACTACCCGCTGTGGATACGGAATGTCGATGCCATGCGTGCGCAGGGCCCGCAGGATGGCCAAATTGATATCGGAGCGCAGATTGCCCTGCCCGTTCTCCAGGTCATTGATCCAGTAACCCACCGTGAACTCCAGCCCGTCCGCGCCAAAATTGGCCAGGCTGATGGCCGGTGCGGGCTGCCGCAACACGCGCGGCTGGCTCAAGGCAGCCTGCAAGAGCAGTGCCATCACCTGCTCCACATCGCTGTCGTAGCCTACTGCGATGTTGATGGTTTGGTTCACCCGGCTGTCTGCGAGCGACATGTTTTCCACGCGCTGGGTAATCAACATCTCATTGGGCACAATCGACTCGCGTCCGGATTGCGAACGCACCACGGTGTAACGTGCGTTGATCTCCGTGATGGTGCCCTCGAAGTTGTCCACCCGCACCACATCCCCAATGCGCATGCTGCGCTCCGCCAGAATGACAAATCCGCTCACGTAGTTGGCCGCCAGCTTTTGCAAACCGAAGCCGATACCCACGCCCACCGCGCCGCCCAACACCGACAAGGCGGTCAAATCAATGCCCACGGCCGACAATGCCAGCATCAAGCCCACAAACATCAAGAGCGCCCGCGCAGCATTGCTCACCGCCTTGCGCAAGGACAACTCCCCGCCCTTGGCCGAGCGCAGCAAGCGCGACTCGATGCCGGCTGAAATCCACAGCGTGATGATCAGCACGGCACCTGCAGTGATCAAGCCCTCCAGCAGCGTCCGCACTGACAAAGTGGTTCCACCCACTTTCCAGGTGATCAGGTCCAGCTCGTTCAGGATCACGGGCAGCAGGCCACTGACCCACAACACCATGGCCAGCCAGGCCACCCAGGAAATGGTCTGCTCCAGTGGTTTGACCCAGCGCGACTCGGCAAACGTAGCTTGCAATACCTTGACCCCCACCCGGATCACCACCAGCGACATGAGGACCGGAATGGCAATGCGCAATACCGCAACCGGTACGAAATTGCCCAGTAGCTCCAGGGACAGGTAGCCCAAACACAGCAGCGCCAGCGGAAACAACACACCGTCCACCACCCGTTTACCAAACCAAATGGAGCGCTCATCCTGCATACCCAATGTGCGACGCAAGGTGGCCACCAGCCCCCAGGCCAACGCCACACTCAACGCCAACACCAACAGCTCCAGCAGTACTGTCGCTTGGGTGAACATGGCCAACCAGGCCTCAAAATCATCAATCGGTTTGGGAGCAGGAAGGTTTTTCAGAGAGTTCATTGCAAATCTGCCAATACGCGCACATGCGCTTCTACGCTGCGGGCCAGCGCTTCCAGGTGGTAACCGCCTTCCAGACAGGAGACGATACGTCCCTGCGCATGGCGCTGGGCCGCCGCCTTGATCTGCGCAGTGATCCACGCGTAATCGTCTTCCACCAAGCCCATCTGGGCCATGTCGTCTTCGCGGTGGGCGTCAAAGCCCGCGCTGATAAAAATCATCTCGGGCCGGTAGGCCTCCAACCGTGGCAGCCAGTGTTGGGCGATCAGCGCCCGCACCTCCGCACCTTTGGTGTAAGCAGGCACCGGCACATTCACCAGGTTGCTGGCGTGAGAGCGCGAGCCGCCTTCGGGATAGAACGGGTGCTGGAAAAAGCTCACCATGAGGATGCGCTGATCGCCAGCCACGATGTTTTCGGTGCCGTTGCCGTGGTGCACATCAAAATCCACGATGGCCACCCGCTTGAGGCCATGGCGCTCCAACGCGTGACGTGCGGCAACGGCCACATTGTTGACAAAACAAAAACCCATGGCCTTGTCTTTGCACGCATGGTGGCCTGGCGGGCGCGTGGCACAAAAAGCATTCGCCAGCTCGCCAGCCATCACGGCATCGGTGGCGGCCACTGCCGCACCGGCGGCGCGCAAGGTAGCATCCCACGTATGCACATTGAGGCTGGTATCCGGGTCCACCTGCGCATGGGCCGGTCCGCCCGCTGCCATCTCTTCACGCAGGCTGTCGGTCAGGCCGCGCAACGAGGCCACATACATGCGGCCGTGCGCAAGTTCAAGGTCGGTGATGGAGGCTTGAGGGGCTTCGCGGGCATCCAGTGCATCGGCCACGCCGGTGAGCAACAAACGGTCGTCGATGGCATCCAATCTTTGGGGGCATTCGGGGTGGCCCTCACCCATCTCATGCTTGCGGCAATCGCGGTGCGAAAAGTATCCGGTCTTGTTCACCAGTGCGCTCGTCATTCAGGATTTTCGGGTAACGTCGTGCCATGGACGCACAACTCAAACTTAAATCATTGCTGGCCCAGCTTAACACGGTGATTGTGGGCAAACCCGCGCAAATCCAGGACTGCGTGGCCTGCCTCTTGGCTGGTGGCCACCTGCTAATTGACGACGTCCCCGGCGTAGGCAAAACCACGCTGGCCCATGCGCTGGCTCGCAGCTTTGGCCTGCAGTTTTCGCGCGTGCAGTTCACCTCCGACCTGATGCCCAGCGATCTGTCGGGCGTGTCGATTTACGAACGCGGCAAAGAATCCTTTGTGTTCCACCCCGGCCCCCTCTTTGCACAAGTACTGCTGGCGGACGAAATCAACCGCGCCAGCCCCAAGACGCAGAGCGCCCTGCTCGAAGCGATGGAAGAAAAGCAGGTCACCGTGGAAGGCGAGACACGTCCCCTGCCCCAGCCTTTCTTTGTAATCGCTACGCAAAACCCGTTGGACCAATTGGGCACCTATGCCTTGCCCGAATCGCAGCTGGACCGCTTTCTCATGCGCATCTCGCTGGGCTACCCCGATCGAGCGTCTGAGCGCGCGCTGCTGGCCGGTGCCGACCGCCGCGCTATGGTCGACGAGCTGCCCAGCCTGCTGGCCGAGGGTGAACTGGCGCAGCTGCAAGCCACGGTTCTGGCGGTGCACGCAGCCGGCCCTTTGCTCGATTATGTGCAGGACCTGATCGCAGCCACCCGCTCGGGCCAGTGGTTTCTGCAAGGCCTGTCGCCGCGGGCCGGTATTGCCGTGGTGCGTGCGGCCAAGGCGCAGGCCCTGCTCAGCGGACGCGACTACGTGGCGCCCGACGATGTGCAGGCCGTGCTGCCGCAAACCATTGCGCACCGGCTGATCCCCGTGGGCGACTCGGGCCGTGGCGCGGTAGAACAAGTGCGCGCCATGGTGCAAGCCGTACCTCTCCCCTGATGACGCCCCCCCGAAGCGCCTCCGGCGCCTCCCCCCCAGGGGGGCGCACCCTCTGGCCCGGCCTAGCCGGCTCCACGGGTGCCCTGGTGTGGAACCCCCTCACCATGTTGCGCCGCAGGTTCCGCGCCTGGTTTGAGTCGCGCCTGCCGCTGAAGGACAGCACCACACTGACCCAGCGCAACGTCTACATCCTGCCCACGCGCCCCGGTCTCATGCTGGGTCTCACGCTCTTGGTGCTCTTGGTGGCCAGCATCAACTACCAGCTCAACCTGGGCTATGTGCTGACCTTCCTGCTGACCGGCAGCGCGGTGATTGGCATGCATGTGTGCCACGGCACCCTGCGCGGACTCACTCTGCATTTGATAGCACCTGACGCCCAGTTTGTGGGGGCTAGCGTGCCCATTGGCATCCAACTGCAGAGCAATAGCCGGCGCGTGCGCTACGGCATTGGTCTTGCCGTGCTGGGCACCGAGCACTGGAGCTGGACCGATGTGCCCGCCCAAGGCAGTGCCAAAGTGCAAGTGGCTTTCACCCCCACGCAGCGTGGCCTGCATCCCCTGCCCGCTTTGACAGCCGAAACCCGCTTCCCGCTGGGCACCTTCCGTGTGTGGACCGTGTGGCGCCCGGCCGCCCAGGTGCTGGTCTACCCGGCGCCGGAGGCCCACCCGCCGCCCCTGCCGCCTGGTGAACCGCGGGCTGGCGGCGCCGCCAACAGCCACAAACAAAACACGGGCGAATTCGACGGCGTGCGCGCCTACCGCCGTGGCGATCCGCTCAAGCTGGTGGTCTGGAAAAAAGTGGCCAAGGCCGACGAACTGGTGAGCCGCGACGCCCAACAGTCGCAACGATTTGAACTATGGCTGGACCTGGCCCATACCGCCAGTGCGTCACGCGAACACGCGCTTTCACGCCTGTGCGCGTGGGTGCTGCTGGCCGAGAAACAAGGCATGCGCTACGGGTTGCGCCTGGGCGGCCAGGACATTGCCCCCGACAGCGGCCCCGCCCACCAGAAAAACTGCCTGCAGGCGCTGGCCTTGGCCTGAGCCCAGCACCGTCCATACCCATGCTGCAACGCCTTACCCACCTGCCCCGCGAAGCGCGCGACACCCTGTTCCTGCTGGCCGTGATTGCCTGGGTCATCCTGCCGCAAGTGGAACGCCTGCCGCTGTGGTGCAGTGCCATGGCGGCCGTGGTGCTGCTGTGGCGTGGACACATCGCGGTGCAGGGTCAGTCGCTGCCGGCGCGCTGGTGGCTGCTGGGCCTGTTGGCGCTGGCCAGTGCGGCCACCTGGTGGAGCTACAAGACCCTGCTGGGACGCGACGCCGGGGTCACGCTGATCGTGGTGCTGCTAACCCTCAAGACACTGGAGATGCGCGCCCGGCGCGACGCCTTCGTGATCTTCTTCCTGGGCTTCTTCACCATGCTCAGCAACTTCTTCTTCTCGCAAAGCCTGCTCACCGCCGCCGCCATGCTGGTGGCGCTGCTGGGCCTGCTCACCGCACTGGTCAACGCCCACATGCCGGTAGGCCGCCCTCCCCTGCTGCAAGCCGCCAAGACGGCGGGCTGGATGGCGCTGTTGGGTGCCCCCATCATGACCGTGCTATTCATGTTGTTCCCGCGCATTGCCCCGCTGTGGGGCCTGCCGGGCGATGCTATGAGCGGGCGCAGCGGCCTCTCGGGCCAGATGCAGGTGGGCAGTATCGCCAGCCTGGCCTTGGACGACAGCATTGCCATGCGCATCCGTTTTGACGGTCAGCCCCCCACGCAAACTGATCTGTACTTCCGAGGCCCTGTGCTCTCCAGTTTTGATGGGCGCGAGTGGCGTGCACTGCGCTCGTCGTTTCCGGCGCGCTACCAGCTGGGCGCCGACCTGCAGGTGCAAGGCTCCCCGGTCAACTACCAAGTGACGCTTGCCGCCAACAACCGGCCCTGGCTGATCGTGCTGGACGCCACCCCCACCAAACCCGAGATCGCGGGTTACACCCCCACGATGGGGCCGGATTTGCAATGGCTGACCGACCAGCCCATGAGTGATCTGGTGCGCTACCGGGCCACCAGTTATCCGCAGTTCCGCCACGGCCCCACCCGCCTGGCCGTAGGTCTGCAAGACTATGTAGATCTGCCCAGCGGCTTCAACCCGCGCACCCTGCAGCTGGCGGCCGAGATGCGCCGCAGCCCCGAACTGGCCAATGCGCAGACGCCGCAGTTGGTGGACGCCGTGATGCAGCGCCTGCGTACCGGTGGCTACACCTACACACTGGAACCCGGGGTGTATGGCACCCACACGGCGGACGAATTCTGGTTCGACCGCAAGGCCGGGTTTTGCGAACACATAGCCTCCAGCTTTGTGCTGCTGATGCGGGCGCTGGACGTGCCGGCCCGCGTGGTCACCGGTTACCAGGGCGGACAAGTCAACAACGTGGATGGCTTCTGGACCGTGCGCCAGAGCGATGCCCACGCCTGGGCCGAAGTCTGGGTGGCCGGCCAGGGCTGGGTGCGGGTGGACCCAACCTCTGCCGTGTCACCAGGGCGCACCGGCACTGTGGTGCGCCTGCTGCCCCCTCAAAACGTGTTCACCCAGGCGCTCAACACTGTGAGCCCAGGCTTTGCCATCAACCTGCGTGCGATCTGGGAGGCCACCAACAACCGCTGGAACCAGTGGGTGCTCAACTACAGCCAGTCCAAACAAATGGACTTGTTGCGCAATCTGGGCTTCGATGCGCCGAGCTGGGAAGACCTGAGTTATGTCTTGATCGCCTTGGTCGTGCTGGCCAGCAGCGTGGGAGCCCTGTGGACGCTGTGGGAGCGCTACCACCAAGACCCCTGGCTGAGGCTCTTGCACCGGGCGCAAACCCAAATGCGCAAGGCGGGTTGGACCGTCGCCCCCCAAGACACCCCGCGCCAACTCGCCAGCACCTTGCAAACCCATGCCAGTGCAGACCCGCGCAGTGCGGCCGCTGCCGCCTGGCTTCTGCGGCTGGAAGCCTGGCGCTATGCCCCCCAAGCTCCAGCCACCTTGGCCGCATTGCGGCGAGAATGCAGGCAACTGCCATGGCCCATCCGCTTACCGTGAATAGCTGCTCCCTGTGACCCCAACGCTCCGCCTCACCACTCTCTTTTTAACAGCTGCTTGCGCAATATCGACGGGCTTTGCAGCCCAAAAAACCTCCAAAAGTAAGCACCGCCCCAGCGCAAGCGCGGCAGCACCAGGCCCGCTCTACAGCACGCGCCCCGAGGTCATGCAGCTGGCCGAAGACCTGGCCCAGCGCCGCAACCTGGACCCGGCGTGGGTACGCCACGCGATCGGCCAGGCCCGGGTGGTGCCCGCCATCCAGCGCGCCAGCACACCACCGGCCGTGGGTACCCCCAAGAATTGGGCGGTGTACCGCAGCCGCTTCATCGACCCTGTCCGCATCAAAGCTGGGGTGCAGTTCTGGCAAGACAACCGCGAGACCCTGGCCCGTGCCGAGCGTGAAACCGGCGTGCCCGCCCAAATCATCGTGGGCATCATCGGGGTAGAAACCATTTACGGCCAGCAGACCGGCAACTACCGCGTCATCGATGCGCTCAGCACATTGGCCTTTGACTTTCCTACGGCCCACCCGCGAGCGGCCGACCGCGCCAAGTTTTTCCTTGCGGAGTTGGAGGCTTTTTTGAGCCTCACGGCCCGCACCAACACCGACCCGTTGGCCCTCAAAGGCAGCTACGCCGGTGCCATGGGCCTGCCGCAGTTCATGCCGTCCAGCTGGGCCAAGTACGCGGTGGACTTTGATGGCGACAACCGCGTGGACCTGTTCCACAGCGCGGCAGATGTGATTGGCTCGGTGGCCAACTACTTTGTCGCCTTCAAATGGCAACCAGGCCAGCCCACGCATTACCCGGTGCAATTTGACCTGGCCCGGTTGGACCGCGCCACCCTGCTGGCCCCTGACATCCTGCCCACCTTCAGCGCCCAAACCATGCACGACAAAGGCGTGCTGCTGGACGCAGTGGCAACCGCACACCCCGGCAAGCTGGCGCTGGTGGAACTGCAGAACGGCGCCGACGCGCCGCTCTACATTGCTGGGACCGACAATTTCTACACAATTACCCGCTACAACTGGAGCAGCTACTACGCCTTGGCGGTGATCGAACTGGGGCAAGAAGTGGCCGCTGCCTTGCCTCCTTTGGGCAGCATGCCAAAATAAACCATGCCCACACCCGCCGACACTGCCCTGGACAACACGGACGAACACTCCACGACCGCGCTGTACCGTGCGGCGGTGGGTGAGGTCAACAGCGCGTATTACCTGCCCTTGTTTGCGCGCTTTGAAGCGGCCGACCGTGCGGGCCTAAGCTGGAATGGCGCAGCGGCGCTTTACACCCTCAACTGGCTGGCATTTCGCCATCTCTGGCACGCCGCACTGGTCTACGCCGGGATCCTGGTGGCGCTGGCGCTGGGCATTTTTGGCATCGGGCGGCTGGTGTTCCAGTTTTCAGAGACCACCCAGTGGGCTCTGGTAGGCGGCCTGGTGTTGCTTTCGGTGTTGCTACCCGGTTTGGGGGGCAATGCTGTGTTGCATGCGGCCACCCGCAAACGGATGGAGGCCGCGCTCAAAGCCACCCACACCGTGGCAGAGGCCTGTGCGATGTTGGGCCGCAAAGCCCCTACCCGACAAAGCCTGATCGCCCAGATGGTGGCCAACGCACTGGGACTGGCCTTGTTGGCCTACGCCTGGCTGCAATTCGAAGGCTGGAGCCCTGCCACAGCAGCGCCCCCCGTGGTAGCCGATGCCCGCAATGTGGCCGTGGGCCGCACCATTGATGTGTCGGTGCCGCCAGCACCAGCACCAGCGCCAGCCGCCTCGGCTCCCGTTGTGGCGACCTCGGCCCCCGTCGCGGCAGCTTCTGCACCTGCAAGCGTGCCAGCGCCTCTTGCGCAACGCGCTGCGTCCGCAACAGCCGTGCTCCCGGCTCCTCAAATCACAGCAGTTGCGAGCGCGCCAGCGACGGCACGCGCCGCCAGCGCATCAGCTCCAGCTCCGTCTACGGCTGCCAAGCCCACACCCGCACTAGTAGCTCCCAAGCCCCCCGCCGCGACAACGCCGCCAGCGACGGCTGCGCGTGCCAGTAGCTCGGCACCGGCCAAGATCATTATCTTGTCCAAACCGGTAGCCGCAGAATCCGCCGCGAACCGGACCAATGGCGCCACCAGCACCCCAGCCACACGCACAGTGCAAGCACAAACTTATGTCGTGAATGTGGGCTTGTTTGCCCAAGAGAACAACGCCCGCAACGCCCTCACCCAACTCACAGATGCCGAGCTGCCCGCCAGCACCCAAACCGTCAGGACCAGCCAAGGCACCCGCATCCGGGTGCGGGTTGGCCCTTTTGAGACCGAGGCAGAGGCCGAACGGGTGGTCGACAAGGTCCGCGCCATGGGGCTGGACGCGCAAATCGCCCCCCAGTAGCGGGCAGCCTGGGTCTAAAAACCTGCAGGCCCTGCGAACTGGACATGCAGCGCGTCCAGCCAGTGCTCAATTTCCGCATCACTCACATGCAGGTGGGCCAGACAGGCCGCACCATGCTGGTCCCACTCCACATGTTCGGTTTGGCCCTCATGCAAGGCCACCAAGTGTTCTGCCAACAGCGACATGGCCACCAGCGTGCGCACCTCAGCAGGAATGTTGTCATCCCGTAGCACCGTGAAGTCATGGTGCAAGCGCACTGCAATCGCCACGATCGGTGGCAAGCGCCAGGTTTTGGCCACAATAGCTCCCACCACCGCATGGTCGGTGCGGTGGGCTCCGTTCTCGACCTGGGTGAAGGTGCGTTCCTTGTCCTGCATGGCCTGCGCCAACGTCGCCTCATAGCCCGGCAAACCTTGCAGCATGATGGGCAAACCCACATGGCAAAACAGGCCACAGGTGTGGGCGATGTCGGCGTTGATGCCATACATCTGGCGCGCGATATAGCCCATGGCGTAGGCGCGGCGGGTCGAGGTTTCCCAGAAATGCTCCAACAGGGGCGACTTCACCGTGATGGCTTCACGCAGCAGAAAGCCGGTGAGGATGGAGACAGTCTGCGCCATGCCCAGCAAAGCCACGGCCTCCGCCACCGTGGAAGCGGCGCGGGAGCGGGCGTAAATGGGGCTGTTGGCCACCCGGATCAGCGCCGCCGCCATGGCCACATCCCGGGAGGCAATTTTGGCAATCGTGGCAGGCTCCGGATCTTCGCGGTTGAACTCCACCCGCAGGTCCGTCAACAAGGCTGGACAGGGCTGGATCACGATCTCTCGCAACGGCCCGGCAGACTTGGCGGTTTCTATTTCACGGTCGATATCCGCTACGCGCATGCTGTCTCCTTGTTAAAGACATTATGCTGAAAACTTGGATTTGCGCGGCAGAATCCCGCCTGATTTCAGACCGCGTAAACCCTGTACCCAGTGCCTCAGGTCACCGGCACCAAATACTCGCGGCTGATGTGCGCACCCAAGTCGTTCACGCGGTCCAGGAACTGCGTGAGGTAGGCGTGCAAACCGGTGGCCAGAATTTCATCGATGCGGCCAAACTGCAACTCGGCGCGCAGCTTGCCAGCGCGGCGCAGGGTCTCGCTGCCGGGGTCGCTGGCCACCAAGCGCAGGTTGTTCACCACTTCGTTCAAGCTGGCATGCAACGAGCGTGGCATGTCGGGCTTCAAGATCAGCAGCTCGGCCACACGCTCGGGTTTGATCACATCGCGGTAGACCTTGCGGTAGACCTCGAAGCCCGACACGCTGCGCAAGATGGCGCTCCAGTGGTAGAAGTCGTACTCTTGGTCCTTCTCGCTGGCGGCACCAAAAAAGTCGCTCTGTACTGCGTGGAACTTCACATCCACCAGACGGGCGGTGTTGTCCGCCCGCTCCAAGAAGGTGCCCATGCGCATGAAGAACAAAGCCTCATCCATCAGCATGGTGCCCACGGTCACGCCGCGTGACAAATGCGAACGGAACTTCACCCACTCAAAAAACTGCGCTGGGTCCTTCTCAAACTCGCCGGTTTTGATCATGCGCTTCACTTCCAGCCAGGTCGTGTTCTGCGTCTCCCACACTTCGGTGGTCAGCGCACCGCGCACGGCGCGTGCATTCTCGCGGGCAGCGCTCAGGCAGGACATGATGGAGGACGGGTTGCTCTCGTCCTTGACCATGAAGTCCATCACCTCGCGCGCCTGGATCTCGCCATGACGTTCCTTGTACGAATGCAGCAGCTCGCTGATGGACAGCAGGCCCTGCCAGCCCAACTGGGCCACGGCCTGGCTTTGCGGCAGCAACGAGGTCTGGTAGTTCACATCCAGCATGCGCGCGGTGTTCTCGGCCCGCTCGGTGTAGCGAGACATCCAGAAAAGGTGGTCGGCGGTTCTTGACAGCATACAAATATCTCCGCAGTTCGCTTATTGTTTTTGGGTCTGTGCAACGGCGGCCATGGCAGGCGCATCGTCTTCCAGAATCCAGGTGTCCTTGGTGCCGCCGCCTTGCGACGAATTCACCACCAGGGACCCGTCCTTCAAAGCTACGCGGGTCAGGCCACCGGGCACCATCTGCACCGTCTTGCCACTCAGCACATAGGGACGCAGGTCGATGTGGCGGGGCGCAATGCCACTCTCCACGAATGTGGGGCAGCTGGACAGGCTCAGCGTGGGCTGGGCGATGTAGCCGCTGGGGTTGGCCTCCACCGCCTTGCGGAAGTCTTCGATCTCGGCCTTGGTAGCAGCGGGGCCCACCAGCATGCCGTAGCCGCCGGCACCGTGCACTTCCTTCACCACCAGATCCTTCAGGTTGGCCAGGGTGTAGGCCAGGTCGTCCTTGTTGCGGCACATGTAAGTGGGCACGTTGTTCAGGATGGGCTTCTCGCCCAGGTAGAACTCGATCATCTTGGGCACATAGGGGTAGATGGACTTGTCGTCCGCAATGCCGGTGCCCACCGCGTTGCAGATGGTCACATTGCCCGCCTTGTAAGCGCCCAGCAGACCGGCACAGCCCAGCGTCGAATTGGGGCGGAACACCAGCGGGTCCAGGAAGTCGTCATCCACCCGGCGGTAGATCACGTCCACCCGGCGCGGGCCGCGCGTGGTGCGCATGTAGACAAAGTTGTCCTTCACAAACAGGTCCTGCCCTTCCACCAGCTCCACCCCCATTTGCTGGGCCAGGAAGGCGTGCTCGAAATAGGCGCTGTTGTACATGCCGGGTGTGAGCACCACCACGGTGGGCTCTGCCGTGGTGGCCGGGCTGCTGGCGCGCAGGGTCTCCAGCAACAGGTCGGGGTAGTGGGCAATGGGGGCGACGCGGTGTGCGCTGAACAGATCGGGGAACAGCCGCATCATCATCTTGCGGTCTTCCAGCATGTAGCTCACGCCGCTGGGCACCCGCAGGTTGTCTTCGAGCACGTAGTACTCGCCATTGCCCTTGTCGTCCGGCGCGCGCACGATGTCGATGCCGCTGATCTGCGAGTAGATGTTGTTGGGAACATCCACGCCCATCATCTCCGGGCGGAACTGGGCATTGCCCTCGATCTGCTCGCGCGGCACGATGCCGGCTTTCAGAATTTCCTGGTCGTGGTAGATGTCATGGATGAAACGGTTGAGAGCCGTGACGCGCTGCGTCAGGCCCTTCTCCATGCTGGACCATTCGTGCGCCGGGATGATGCGCGGAATCAGGTCAAAGGGGATCAGGCGTTCGGTGCCGGCGCCGTCCTCGTCCTTTTCGCCGTAGACGGCAAAGGTGATGCCCACACGGCGGAAGATCATTTCTGCCTCTTCACGGCGCTTGGCCATCATGTCGCCGGGTTGGCGGGCCAGCCATTCGTCGTAAATCTTGTAGTGGTCTCTTATCTGCTTGCCCTGAGTGAAGAACTCGTAGGGAAGCTGGGTGTACATCTCATCGAATTTCCGCATAAAAAGACCTCTCCTATGACCTGTTCTATGCAAGCTTAGTGCCACGACATACACCACGCCTGCATGCACCACTATGGCACATTGTGGTGCCAGTATCGGTGCTCGGTGTCCCGCAGGCACGCCACATTTTGGGGCTGCTCCGAGCGCCAGACCATCGCACCACAACGGGGTGATGTCACCAAATGGGTGCCTGCCTGGGTGTAACGCTCCACCACGGGCAATGCCGGGTGGCCAAAGCGGTTGCGGTAGC
Source organism: Rhodoferax sp. TH121 (assembly GCF_002251855.1). GTDB lineage: Bacteria > Pseudomonadota > Gammaproteobacteria > Burkholderiales > Burkholderiaceae_C > Allorhodoferax. The sequence continues at coordinate 310,927 of NZ_NOXW01000020.1, read as the reverse complement.
CAGCCTGCACCAGCGCCCACTGCGGCTGCACAGCCTGCAGGAATTCCTGCGTGCTGGAAGTCTTGCTGCCATGGTGCGGCACCAGCAGGACCGCTGCGCGCAAATGGTCCGTGCCCTGCCAGGCTTGCACCAGCCGCAGCTCTTGCGCGGCCTCAATGTCGCCGACCAGCAGCGCACTCCGCGTACTGGTGCCAATGCGCAGCACGCACGACAGTGCATTCGGTTTGGGCGCCGGGCTGGCGTCATAGTCCTTCACTTGCGGGTGCAGCACTTCAAAAGGCACACCATCCCACTCCCAGCGCTGGCCCGCCTCGCAGCGTTGCGCCGTGCGCAGCTGTTGCAGCGGGTGGCCGGGTTCGATGGAACTCAACAAGCGGGCCTGCGGCTGCAGGGCCAGCACGGCAGCCGCGCCTCCCACGTGGTCGCTGTCGCGGTGGCTCAGCACCAGGGTGTCCAGCTGCACATCCAGCGCCCGGAGCAAAGGCACCAGCACGCGGTGACCCGCATCACTCTCCAGGCTGTAGCGAGGCCCGGCATCAAACAGCAAGGCATGCTGGGCCGTGCGCACCAGCACCGCATTGCCCTGCCCCACATCAGCGGCCAGCAATTCAAATTCGCCCGGCGGTGGCAGTGCGGGGCGCCACAGCAGCACGGGTACCAGCAACGGCAGCCCCAGGGCGCGCAGATGCCGGGGCACTGGCAGCGCGCACAGCACGCCACCCACCACAGCCAGCAGCCCCCAGCCCAGCGGAGGCAAAGGCCAGCTGACGGTAGCCCCATGCCAGGTGGCCAGCGCGCTGAGCCACCACCACAGCAGTTCGATGGCCTGCACAACCAGCCCCCACACCGGGGGCAGCAGCACCCCCAGCAGCGCCATCGGCGTGATCAGCAAGGTCACCCACGGAATGGCCAGCAGATTGGCCACCAGCCCCACCACAGAAACTTGGCCAAACAGCAGCACGCTCAGCGGTGCCAAGGCGCATATGATGATCCACTGCTCCCGCAGCAGATGCCATATTTTTAAGAAAAAATGGCCTCTAGCCCCGGTGAAATCTGCGCGGGCAGCTCCTGAATCTGTAGCAAACAGCACCCCCACCGCTACAAAGCTCAGCCAAAAGCCCGGCTGCAGCAGCGCCCACGGATCCAGCGCCACCACGGCGGCGCAGGCCAGCATCCACACCAGCGGCCAGGGCCAGCGCGCGCCGGCCAGGCGCAGCAGACTGACCGTGGCCAGCATCAGGCAGGTGCGCTGCGCCGGTACGCCCCAGCCGGCCAGCACAGAGTAGGCGCAGGCCAGCAGCAGCCCGCCCAGCAGCGCCGCCGATGGGGCGGGCAAAGCCAGACACAGCCGGCGCGAGCGCCGCCACAACATCCCGGTCAACAGGGTCGCCGCCCAGGCAAACATGGTGATGTGCAGGCCAGAGATGGAAATCAGGTGGGCCACCCCCGTGGCGCGGAACACATCCCAGTCGCTGCGCTCCACCGCGGCCTGGTCGCCCACCACCAGCGCGGCCAGCAGGCCCGCAGCGCGCCGGTCTTCCACTGAGGCAACGATGCGGTCTCGCAGCAGCTGACGCGCCAGCGCCACCGGCGCTTGCCAGGTCTGGCCCAGGTTCTGGGGCTCGGGGTCTTGGGGCCCGGCGCGCACATAGGCGCTGGCCTGCACGCCTTGCCCCCAGAGCCACAACTCGTAGTCAAACCCATGCGGATTCATGCTGCCGTGCGGCGCCTTGGCACGCAGAGTGAGCAGCCAACGTTCGCCCGCTTGCAACGGGGCCGGCACGCGCTGCAGGCCCGTCTGCTCCCCCTGCAGCGCGTAGCCACTGGCATACCAGCCCACCGCCATGCGTGTCGGCACGGCCACCGCCTGTCCGTCCAGCATGGCCTGCTCCACCCGCAGGGTGAAGCGCAGCCCGGCCTCGGTGCTCTGTGGCAAGCCCTCCACCACCCCGGTCACGCGCAGGTCGCGCCCTTCCAGCGCGGGGGCCAGGGCCGTACTGGCAAACACCACAGCCCGCGCACCCGTAACGCCCCAGCCCAGCGCCATGCCTGCCAACAGCACCAGCACCGACGCCAGCCAAAATGGCACCGTCTTACGGGTGAATATCGCTATCTTTTCAGGAGCTGCTCGCGCATACAGCACCAGGGCTAGCAGCACAAAAGACACATAAACCCACAGCGACCACAGCGCGGGCTGATGCAGCTGCCACGCCGCTCCCAAGACCCCACCCAGCAGCGCCGCAAACACCGTGCGGGGCCACGCGCTGGTGCGGTGGGCGACAGAGAACATGGCGCCATGCTAACCCGCGCTCGATGGGCGCCTAGCGCATGGCGCGGGACTTGCTTGGAGCCCCCTGTCAAACCCGATTGTTAGTATGGAGCCGGTGTGGCCACCGCTGCACCGGCACCAACGAGTGAGATTACCGAGAGACCGGCCCATGTCCATCCACGCAGCGCTGAACCACGTCACCCACTACACCTACGACCGTCTGGTCAACCTCGGTCCCCAAGTCATCCGCCTGCGCCCTGCCCCGCACTGCCGCAGCAAAATCATTTCCTATTCGCTCAAGGTCGAGCCCAGCACCCACTTCATCAACTGGCAGCAGGACCCGTTTGCCAACTACCAAGCCCGCCTGGTGTTCCCCGAGAAGACCCGGGAGTTCAAGGTCACGGTGGACCTGGTGGTCGAAATGGCGGTCTACAACCCCTTCGACTTCTTCCTTGAACCGGCCGCCGAGAACTTCCCCTTCCAATACGACAAGCTGCTGGCCCAAGAGCTTGCGCCCTATCTGGCCGCAGAGCCACTGACACCGGAGTTCAAAAAATTCCTGGACGGCATAGACCGCAAGGAACGCCGCACCATCGACTTTCTGGTCTACATCAACCAGCTGGTGCACAAGGCCGTCAACTACACCATTCGCATGGAGCCCGGTGTGCAAACGCCGGAAGAAACCCTGACGCTCGCCAGCGGCTCGTGCCGCGACTCCGGCTGGCTGCTGGTGCAACTGCTGCGCCATTGCGGGCTGGCCGCACGCTTTGTCTCGGGCTACCTGATCCAGCTGGCACCGGACGTCAAGTCGCTGGACGGCCCCAGCGGCACCGAGGTCGACTTCACCGACCTGCACGCCTGGTGCGAGGTCTATTTGCCCGGCGCAGGCTGGATCGGGCTGGACGCCACCAGCGGCCTGCTGGCCGGCGAAGGCCACATCCCGCTGGCCTGCACGCCGCAGCCCAGCGGTGCTGCGCCCATTGAGGGCGGCGTGGACAAGTGCGAGGTGGAATTTGCCCACCACATGCAGGTCACCCGCATGTACGAGTCCCCCCGCGTCACCAAGCCTTACACGCCCGAGCAATGGGCCGAGGTGATGACCCTGGGCGACGCAGTGGACACCGAACTCGTGGCTGGCGATGTGCGCCTCACCATGGGCGGCGAGCCCACTTTCGTGGCGGTGAACGACCGCGACGCGCCCGAATGGAACACCGACGCCCTGGGCCCGACCAAGCGCGGTTTTGCCACCGAACTGACGCACAAACTGCGCGACGAATATGGCCAGGGCGGCTTTCTGCACTTCGGCCAGGGCAAGTGGTACCCCGGCGAGCAGCTGCCGCGCTGGGCCCTCAACATTTACTGGCGTGCGGACAAGCAAAAGGTGTGGAACAACCCCGCCCTGTTCACCGACGAGCGCAAGCCCACCCACTACACCCCCGAGGACGCGGGTTACTTCATCCGCACCCTGGCGGGCAAGCTGGGCCTGACCGACAAGTACGTACAGGCTGGCTATGAAGACACTTGGTACTACCTGTGGCGCGAGCGCCGCCTGCCGGTGAATGTGGACCCCTTCAACAGCAAGCTTGATGACGAGATGGAGCGCGCCCGCCTGCGCCGCGTCTTCGAGCAAAAGCTGGACTCGGTGGTGGGCTATGTGCTGCCGCTCAAGGTCGGTGCCAGTGGCAACCCCGGCTTGAGCGGTACCCAGTGGACCACCGGCCCCTGGTTCTTCCGCGATGAACGCATGTACCTCATGCCCGGCGACTCGCCCATGGGCCTGCGCCTGCCGCTCGATTCCCTGCCCTGGGTCAGCCAGGGGGACTACCCCTATCTGGTGGAGCGCGACCCGACTGTGGACCGCGGCCCCCTGCCCCCGCATAACGCGTTTGCGGCGCGCTATGCGCCGGGCGCTGCCGGTACCACACCAACCAGTGGCTCGGTAGCCGCCAACGGCCTGCCCTATCTGGCCGGCAACCTGGCCGTGCCCGAAGCCGGCCGCAAGATGCAAACGGCCAAGGGGACTGGCAACAGCAGCATTGCCACCAACGCCCAAAGCGCCACACAGCCAGAGCCCGCGATGTACGCACAAGCGCCCAACCGCTTTGAATCCGCCCACTGGATCACCCGCACAGCGTTGTGCGTGGAAGTGCGCGACCCGCGCCGCGCCAGCGGCCCCAAGGCAGAAGCTGTGGGCTCCAAATCGGGCGTGATGTACGTGTTCATGCCACCGCTGGAGCGCTTGGAAGACTACCTTGACCTGCTGGCCGCTATCGAAGCCACGGCGTCTGAACTCAAGATGCAAGTCGTGCTGGAAGGCTACCCGCCCCCGCGCGACCCGCGCCTGAAGCTGCTGCAAGTCACCCCGGACCCCGGTGTGATCGAGGTCAATGTGCACCCGGTCACCAATTGGCGTGAGCTGGTCTACAACACCGAGTTCCTCTACAACGCGGCCTTCGAGTCGCGCCTGAGTGCCGAGAAGTTCATGACCGACGGCCGCCACACCGGCACCGGTGGCGGCAACCACTTTGTGATGGGCGGCGCCACACCGGCCGACAGCCCGTTTTTGCGCAAACCGGAGCTGCTGGCCAGCCTGCTGCTGTACTGGCACAACCACCCCAGCTTGAGCTACCTGTTCAGCGGCATGTTTGTGGGCCCCACCAGCCAGGCCCCACGTGTGGACGAAGCGCGCAACGACCAGCTGTATGAGCTGGAAATTGCTATCGAGCAGATCTACAAGAACCGCGAGATCTATGGGCAAACCATGCCCCCCTGGTTGGTGGACCGCACGCTGCGCAACATCCTGATCGATGTGACCGGCAACACCCACCGCAGCGAGTTCTCCATCGACAAGATGTACTCGCCGGACTCGTCCACAGGCCGCCTGGGCTTGCTGGAATTGCGCGCCTTCGAGATGCCGCCGCACCCGCACATGAGCAGCGTGCAGCAACTGTTGCTGCGCGCACTCGTCGCCCGCTTCTGGAAGACGCCGTACAAGGCCCCCGTTACCCGCTGGGGCACCGAGCTGCACGACCGCTACATGCTGCCCACCTTCATCAAGATGGACTTTGATGACGTGATTGCCGACATGAACGCTGCCGGCTACGCGTTTGACACCAGCTGGTTCGCCCCGCATTACGAGTTCCGCTTCCCCATGGTCGGCTCGGTCAAGAGCATGGGCGTGGAGATGACCCTGCGCAACGCCTTGGAGCCCTGGCATGTGATGGGCGAAGAGAGCGCTGCGGGCGGCACCGCCCGCTATGTGGACTCCAGCCTGGAGCGGCTGGAAGTGCGGGTCACCGGCCTGAACGAGAGCCGCTACGTGGTCACTTGCAATGGCGAAGCCCTGCCCATGACCAGCACCGGCACCGTGGGTGAGTTTGTAGCCGCCGTGCGCTACAAGGCCTGGAACCCGCCCAGCAGCCTGCACCCCACCATCGGCGTGCACGCGCCGCTGACCTTTGACATTGTGGACACCTGGATGAAGCGCTCGCTGGGCGGTTGCCAGTACTTTGTGGCCCACCCCGGCGGACGCAATTACGACACATTCCCGGTCAACAGCTACGAGGCCGAAAGCCGCCGCCTCGCACGCTTCGCCGCCATGGGCCACACGCCCGGCGTGCTGGTGGTGCCACCGGCCACGATCAACGTGGCAGGCAGCAAAGAGTTTCCGTTCACCAAGGACATGCGGCGGGCTTGATTTTTAATGAAATCGGGCTCCAGCCCTTTTGGAATATGCGCGAGCAGCTACTGAATATGTAGCAAACGCATAGAGACGGGGGGGCACAGAGCTGGGGGAATGGCCCCCCGCCGATTTCTGGGCGTTTGACAGTATGAGGCGGGGGGCCGTTCTCCCAGCTCTGTGGGTGGGTGGGCAGGGAGTCGCGATTTGTAAACTCACCCAATCGGGGATATTCCAACTCCAGTATTGCAGTGAGAATTGCCTGGTCCTTAGTCCACTTTTTTCCAGCCAGGGCTCAACGAGAGACAGCGCAAAGCCATACGAATCTTGACCACCCTCCTTTACGTCCTCATCGCTGTCATTGTGGGTTACGCCCTCGGACGGTACCGTGCGCGAGCACTCCAGAATCGTGGCGAGGCCCTACTCGCTCGTAGCATTCGGAGGCATTTTTCGGCTCCGGACTATCACTTGATGAACAACGTGACCCTCCCCCTGAAGGATGGCACCACGCAGGTTGATCACATACTCGTCTCACGATTTGGAGTTTTTGTGATCGAAACCAAAGACTACAAAGGCTGGATTTTCGCGAACCCTAAACATGCAACTTGGACTCAAACAATTTTCAAAAGCAAGTACAAATTTCAAAATCCGATATTCCAGAACTACCAACATTTGCGAGCAGTCCAAACGCTTCTGGATTTTTTGCCGCCAGACGCTGTGAAATCAGCCGTTGTGTTCACTGGCGAAGCGGAGTTCAAAACAGAAATTCCTGATGGAGTATTTACGCTGCCCCGGTTCATCGAAAACATGCGCAGCCAGACCAACGAGTTACTGTCCGTGAATCGCGTCCAGTTTTGCGTGGGTCGCCTAGAAACATCACGCCTGGCCCTCACACGCCAGACTGACATCGAACACGTTCAAAACCTGCAGCGACGCCACGGTGGTGAGACCTAGGCGCTCGCTCAAAAAAATCGCTGCTTTATGACGCCAATCACTATTCATGCATCAAGGTTTAAGTACGCAGTATTCCTTCTTATCGCAATCTTTGGTTTCTTCGTCGGGCTCATGATGGTCACTGACACAACATCCAGAAATGTATGGAACGGCTGGGGATGCCTTATCTTCTGTGGTGCATGTGTTTCATCTTTCGCCCGGCAGTTGTTCGATTCAAGGCCTCGTTTGGTACTCAACGATGAGGGTGTTTTCGATCGAACCCTAGGGGTCGGAGTCATTCCGTGGTCAGAAATTACAGGAGCAACGCTGAGGTCAGTCAATCGCAACTATTTTGTTTGTCTTGAGTTGCGCAATCCAGAGCAGTGGACTGCGCGCATGTCACTGCTGAAACGCGCAATGGCGTCTGCCAACAAAGTGCTTGGCTTTGGGGCGCTAAACCTCAACCTCTCCGCCTTAGCAGTAGACCCCATGGAGGTCTATGCGCATGTTCTTGAGAGGGCAGTCGCCAGCCGAAGGTGACTGGAAGCTTGCCCAGTCCTGGGGCAGACTGACGCCTTGCACGCAACTTGCATACGCTGTGATCTTCTTTAAGGAACTTCATGGCTTCAATCAACTTCATTGGCGGCGAAAAGGGCGGGGTCGGCAAATCGGTCGTGGCCCGGGTGCTGGCGCAGTACTTCATCGACAAGGGGCGCGCGTTTACCGGCTTTGACACGGACCGCTCGCACACCTCCTTCACCCGCTTTTATGCGGACTACGCGGCCCCGGTGGTGGTGGACACCTACGAGGGCCTGGACCTGATTGCCGGTGTGTTTGAAGAAGAGCCCGTAGTGGGCCTGCCGCCCAATGTGATTGTGGATCTGGCGGCGCAGACTGCGGCACCGCTGGCGCGCTGGGTGAAGGACTCGGATCTGGTTTCGCTGATGGCGGAAATGGGCGTGACCGTGAACTTCTGGCATGTGGCCGACGCGGGCAAGGATTCGGTGGACCTGTTGGACCGGCTGGTGGCCACCTATGGCGCCGGGCCCAACTACATCGTGGTGAAGAACCTGGGCCGGGGCAGCGACTTCTCGCAGTTGGACGAATCTGCCGCACTGAAGAAAGCCAACGCCCTGGGCGGCCAGGTGGTCAGCCTGCCGGCCCTGCACGAGGCCAGCATGCGCAAGATCGACAGGCAAAACGCCAGCTTCTGGGCCGCCATCCACCGCAAGGAGGGCGAAGACGCGCTGGGCATGCTGGAGCGACAGCGCGTGAAGACCTGGCTCAAAAACGCCTACGCCACGCTGGACACCCTGCCGCTGGGCTGACGCTGGGTTAGCATCCACCAAACTATTGCCACCCAAGGAACTCACCATGTCACTCCAGCCTTTTCACCTTGCCATTCCCGTGTACGACCTGGCCCTGGCGCGCCAGTTTTATGGCGAGGTGTTTGGCTGCGAAGAGGGCCGCAGCAGCGCGCAGTGGGTGGACTTCAACTTTTTTGGCCACCAGCTGGTGATCCACCTGGCGCCGAAGAACGACTCCCAAACCCACGCCCACACCAATGAGGTGGACAGCCACCACGTGCCGGTGCCGCACTTTGGCGTGGTGCTGGCGTGGGACGCCTGGCACGCACTGGCCGAGCGGCTCAAGAGCCGCAATACCGCCTTTGTGCTGGAGCCGGGCATCCGCTTCCAGGGGCAGGTGGGCGAGCAGGCCACCATGTTCCTGCTGGACCCCTGTGGCAATGCGCTGGAGTTCAAGGCCTTCAAGGACATCGGGCAACTTTTCGCCAAGTAAACGACTTGCCTGCCGGAGGGCACCATGCACACCCTGATCAGCGAATTCAGCCGCGGGGTTTTGGCAGCGGGTGCAGCGGTGTTCCAGGTGGGCGACACCGGTGACTCGGCCTATGTGATTGAGTCGGGATGCGTGGAGGTGCTGGTGGGGGCCGCACACGCCCAGCAGCGGGTGGCCGTGCTGGCCGAAGGCGCCATGTTTGGCGAAGTGGCACTGCTGGACCGCCAGGCCCGCACCGCCACCGTTCGTACCCTGGTGCCCACCACGCTGGTACGCATTGACCGCGCCCATGTGGAAGAGCTATTGGTGCGCGCCGACCCAGTAATCCAATACCTGCTGCGTTTGCTGCTGGAGCGCTTTCGCAGCAGCAGTGCCAAGTCCGAGTTGCCCCCTGCACTGCCGCCCTTGTCGGGCCACGCAAGCTTTGCGCCGCCCGAAGACCTGCATGCCGCCGCCGTGCGCACCTTGTCGCTGGCGCACGACCTGTCCGACGCCATTGACCGTAACCAGTTGGACCTGTTTTACCAGCCCATCGTGCGGCTCCCGGGCGGCACGCTGTCGGGCTATGAAGCCCTGGTGCGCTGGCACCACCCGCAACTGGGGGTGGTGCAGCCTGACGAATTTATTCCGCTGGCCGAGAAAACCGGCCTGGTACACCGCATTGGCCAATGGGTGCTGCAACGCGCCACCACGGACTGGCCCGCGCTACGCGACACTTGTGCCGCCCGTGACGGCGAGCGGCCGTTTGTCAGCGTCAACCTCTCGGCGCCGGAGCTGTGCAGCCCCGGCATTGTGGAGGCGGTGCAGCGCTGCCTGCAGACCACGGGCATGGACGCACACGAGCTGCGTATTGAGCTGACAGAGACGGTGATCATCAGCAGCGTGGAGAAAGTGTCGGCCTCGATTGCGCAGTTGCGAGCCATGGGCATCGGTATCGCCCTGGATGACTTTGGCACCGGCTACGCCGGGCTGGACTACCTGCAAACATTGCCCTTCACCACCATCAAGATCGACCGTGCGTTTGTGGCACACATGCACAGCTCGGAACGCAGTTTCCAGATCATCAAGTCTGCGCTGGCGCTGTCGCAGCTGCTGGGGATCTCCACGGTGGCAGAGGGCATTGAAGACGCAGCCACCGGCACGCTGCTGGCCAGCATGGGCTGCGAATACGGCCAGGGTTACCACTACGCGAAGCCACGGCCGTTGCACGAACTGCTGGCCCGGTGACAGGCGGCCGGGCAATGCTAGGGCGAAGGCCGCAGTTTGCGCAATCCGGTGTTCAGGGCCCGCTGCGCAATGGCTCCCTTGGCCGTGCGCTGAAAACACACATACAGGTTCTTGCTCTCCAGCACCTTGGGGTTGACCTGGAGCTGCTGGGCCACCCGCGCCAGTTGGGGGTCGGTCTGCACCAGGTGTTCATAGACCTGCTGGTCGACTACCGCCAGGTCCACCCGGCCGGCTATCAACTTGAGGATGTTGCTGCGGTCGTCGGGCGCCTCTTCGGAGGCCACCATCTTGCTGGCAATCCGTGCGTCCAACTCTTCTGTGTTGACAAACCCGCGCACCACACCAATGCGCAAGCCCTGCAAATCGTCATAGGATGACCATTTGACAGGCCGATCCGTGCGCTCCAAAAAAACGACAAGGCTGCGCCCTACGGGGTCGGAATAGAGGTAACGCGCAGCGCGCTCACGCGAGTAATAGGCCGGGAAAAAACCAGTGTATGAAGCATCGGTATCCACCAGACGTACGGCCCGGGACCAGGGGAAAAACTGTACCTCGACACTGGAACCTGACAGGGCCATGGCATCCACAATGGTGCTAGTGATAAAGCCCATTCCGGGCAGTGCAGCGCTGGTGTAAGGTGCCCACTCCAGCGTGCTGAGTTTGTAGTCGGTCGCCCGGGCAGGCAGGGCCGGCACCATGCACAGGCCCCAAGCAAACCATGCAGCCAATCCAGCGCGCCATACAGCGTTCATTCAGTCTCCATCGGTGTTAGCAGTGGGCCTTGGGCGCATGGTAGCGGGCTTTGCGCTGTTTGGCACGGCACGGGGCTTGCGTGCAAATCTGGGTCCCCGGCGCCCCCTGCGCTGGCATACTCTCAGGCCAGTGAACTCCTCTCTCGATCCCCTTGCCGTGAATGGGCCCGCCACCGACGCCGATGTGCTGTCCCAGGCGCGCCAGTGCATGGCCGCCGCCGGGCACTTTGACGAACTGCGCGCCACGATCCCCCCCAAGAGCGCCCCCCCGAACACCACCGGCACTGAAAACGCTATCAATTCAGTAGCTGATCGCGCAGAATTCACGGGGGTTTGGGGCCAATTCTTTGCCAATATGGAGGCCCGAACCAGCGCCGAGCTGGACAGCCGTGCCGCCAGCCTGCAGCGCCAGATCCGCGACAACGGCGTGACCTACAACGTCTACGCCGATGCCGAGGGCCCGCAGCGCCCCTGGTCGCTGGACCTGTTTCCGCTGGTGGTAGATGCGCCGAGCTGGCAGCACATCGAGTCTGGCGTGCAGCAGCGCATGCGCCTGCTGGAGGCCGTGATGGCCGATGTCTACGGCCCGCAAAACTTTCTGGCCCAGGGCCTGCTGCCCCCCGCGCTGGTGCACGGCCACCCGGGCTATCTGCGTGCCATGGCCGGGGTGCAGCCCGTGGGCGGGCGCCACCTGCATGTCACCGCCTTTGATCTTGCCCGTGGGCCCGACGGCAACTGGTGGGTAGTGGGCCAGCGCTGCCAGGCGCCCAGCGGCCTGGGCTACCTGCTGGAGAACCGGCTGGCCGTGTCGCGCCAGTTTCCGCAGGCGTTTCAGGCGCTCAAGGTGCAGCGCCTGGCCAGCACCTACCGCGCGCTGATGGACAGCCTCAAAGCCCACAGCCCGGCCGGTGCCGACGCCCACATTGCCCTGCTGACGCCCGGCCCGTATAACGAAACCTATTTCGAGCACGCCTACCTGGCCCGCTACCTGGGCCTGAGCCTGGTGGAGGGCAGCGACCTGATCGTGCGCGACGAGCGCCTGTTCCTCAAGACGCTGCGCGGCCTGGTGCCGGTGCACGGCCTGCTCAAGCGGGTGGACGACCAGTACCTGGACCCGCTGGAGCTGCGTCCGGACTCCACGCTGGGCGTGCCGGGCCTGCTGCAGGCCATCCGTGCAGGCAATGTGTTGGTGGCCAATGCGCCGGGCTCGGCCTTTCTGGAGTCGCCCGCGCTGCTGGGCTTTTTGCCGGCGCTGGCGCAGCACGCACTGGGCGAGGACCTGCGCCTGCCCGCCCTGCCCACCTGGTGGTGTGGCGAGCGCAGCGCCATGGAAGACGCCCTGAGCCGCCTGCGCGAGCACACCATCAAGCCCACTTACCCCGGCTCGGCCATCCACACCAGTTTCGAATCTGTCATTGGCCACACCCTGGGCCAGACCGCGCTGGACGCTTGGGCTGGCCGCATCATGCGCCAGAGCGAAGACCACACCGTGCAGGCCTATATGCCGCTGTCGCAAATGCCGACCTGGCACAGCGCCGGCCCCGGCCAGCCCGGCGCCATGGTGGCGCGCTCGGTCCTGCTGCGCGTGTTCGCCGTGTCGGACGGGCAGGATGCCGCTGGCCGCCCCCATTGGCGTGTGCTGCCCGGCGGCTTGGCCCGCGTGGCCGGCACCACGGCCGACATTGCCAGCATGCAGCGTGGCGGCAGCAGCGCCGATGTGTGGGCGCTGACCGAGGGCGAGGTGGACACCACCACCCTGCTGCCCGTGGCCCTGACGCCTGCGGTCCTGGCGCAGCGCAAGCGCCTGGTCACCAGCCGCGCGGCCGAAAACCTGTACTGGCTGGGCCGCTACACCGAGCGCTCTGAAAACACCGCGCGGCTGGCTGCCCTCACACTGGACTGCCTGGGGGGCGAAGAGCAAAGCTCAGCCCCGCTGCTGCAGTGGCTGAGCCAGATGGCCGTGGCCAACACCCTGGTGCTGCCGGGCACGCCGTCCGCCGTGCAGGCGCGCCGCGTGTTCGAGCGCACGCTGGTTGCCAGCCTGGCCTCGGCCGATGGCGCCACGAGTGTGGGCTTTAATGTGCGGGCCCTCAAGATGGCCGCCGCCACGGTGCGCGAGCGACTGTCGCAGGAGCACTGGCACACCATCGTCAAAGCCGAAGAAACCCTGTTCACCCAAAGCGCCCGGCTGGCCGCCCAAGGCGACTACGCCCCGGCCCAGGCCCTGCGCGTGCTGGGCGATCTGAGCGACCAGCTCTCCGCCATCACCGGGGCGCAGACCGACCGCATGACGCGCGACGACGGCTGGCGCCTGCTAAGCATTGGCCGCCATGTGGAGCGCCTGCACTTTTTGGCCAGCGCACTGGCCCGCAGCTTTGAGACCGGCGCGGTAGACACCGATGGCGGCTTTGAGGCCCTGCTCACGCTGTTTGACAGCACCATCACGTTCCACGCCCAGTACCAGCAAAGCCGCGACATCGCGGCGCTGACCGACCTGCTGGTGCTGGACCGGGACAACCCGCGCTCCCTGGGCTGGGTGGCGCACACGCTGCGCGGGCGCCTGGCCAAGCTGGCGCTGAGCCCGGCGGGCGAACTGAGCCGCATGTCGTTGCAAGTGCCCAACCCTGATACATGGGACCTGGCCCAACTGTGCGAAACGCCCGAAGGTGAACCCAGCGCCGCCGCCCTGCGCAAGCTGTTGGATGCGTTGAGCACCTGCGCATTTGCCGTGTCCGAGGACATCAGCACCACCTATTTCACGCACTCGGGCCAGACCAAACAGAGTGTGGGCACCTGATGCTGCTGCAAGTCACCCACCACACCCGCTACGACTACCAGCCGGCCGTCGAGACCGCCCAGCACGTGGCCTATCTGCAGCCATTGCAGCATGCTGGGCAAAGCCTGCTGAGCCACACGCTCAGCATCAGCCCGCAGCCGGCGCAGCAGCGCAGCACGCAGGATGTGTATGGCAACACGCGCTGCTTTTTCTCGCTGCAGGTGCCGCACCATGTGCTGGAGGTGCAGGCCATGAGCATCGTGTCCACCCGCGCTCACGCCCTGCCCGAGAGCGAGCAGCCGTGGGAGCAGCTGCGCGACCGGCTGCGCTACCAGGCGCACACGCCCTTTGAGGCGGCCTCCGAGTTTGTGTTTGCCTCGCCCTTTGTGCCGCGCCGCCAGGAGTTTGCCGGCTACGCACGGCCCAGCTTTGCGGCGGGCACCAGCGTGTTGGCCGTGGCGGTGGACCTGATGGAGCGCATCCACGCCGACTTCACCTACGAGAGCGATAGCACCCAGATCAACACCCCCGCCCTGCAGGCGCTGGAGCAGCGCAAGGGCGTGTGCCAGGACTTTGCGCACATCATGCTGGCCTGCCTGCGCAGCATGGGCCTGCCCGCGCGCTACGTGAGCGGCTACCTGCTCACCCAGCCCGCGCCTGGCGAGGTCAAGCTTATCGGCAGTGATGCCTCGCACGCCTGGGTCAGCGTCTATGTGGGCGACCTGCCCGAAGGCCAGCGCTGGGTGGACCTGGACCCGACCAACAAGCGCTGGGGCTGGTTGGCCCCCGGCGTGGACTATGTGACAGTCGCCACCGGACGCGACTTCGGCGATGTGTCGCCGCTGCGTGGTGTGATCCACGGCGGAGCTAGCCACACGCTCACTGTGGGCGTGACGGTGGAAGAGATCCGCAGCGACAATACCGGCTCGGCGCCCGCCACTGCGGCTGCGCAGAGCCAAAGCCAAGGCGCTATCAATTAAATAGCTGTTTGCGCAATAACCATGGGCGCCAACGGCACTTTTCACCCAAAGGAACCCCTATGAGCATTTACGACAAACTCGCGGCCCTGAACATCACCCTGCCACCCGTGGCCGTGCCCGCAGCGGCATACGTGCCCTTTGTGCAGACCGGCAACCTGGTCTTCATCAGTGGCCACATTGCCAAGAAAGATGGCAAACCCTGGGTGGGCCAGTTGGGCAAGAACACCACCACCGAAGAAGGCAAGGCGGCTGCACGCGCCATCGCCATCGACCTGATGGGCACCTTGCACGCCGCCGTGGGCGACCTGAACAAAGTGAAGCGCATCGTCAAGGTCATGTCCCTGGTCAACTCCACCGGCGACTTCACCGAACAGCACCTGGTGACCAACGGCTGCAGCGAGCTGCTGGGCGAAGTGTTTGGCCCCCAGGTGGGCGCACATGCACGCAGCGCTTTTGGCGTAGCCCAAATCCCCATGGGCGCCTGCGTGGAAATTGAGCTGATCGCCGAAGTGGCCTAAGTCGCCGAATTCCCGCGCCGATTCCCGATGCAAAAGCGCTGCCGAGGCAGCGCTTTTTTGTGGGCCAAAGACAAGGCTAATTCAGCAGCAAGGGTGCACCCGATGCGCCAGCATGCCCCAACTGCGGCGCCACCTTGAATACCGCCACCGCCTGCGCCAGCTGGGCGGCTTGGTCGCGCAGGCTCTCGGCCGCTGCCGCGCTCTCTTCCACCAAGGCTGCGTTTTGCTGCGTCATCTGGTCCAGGTTGCCAACCGACTGGTTGACCTCGGCAATACCCGCGCTCTGCTCGCTGGAGGCGGCGGTGATCTCGCCGATCACGTCCACGACCCGGCGCACGCTTTGCACAATCTCCTGCATGGTGGCGCCCGCATCGGTCACCAGCTGGGTGCCCGACTCGACCTTCTCCACCGAGGTACCAATGAGACCCTTGATCTCTTTGGCGGCCTCTGCAGAACGGCCTGCCAGGGAGCGCACTTCACTGGCCACCACCGCAAAACCACGTCCCTGCTCGCCCGCACGTGCAGCTTCTACCGCTGCGTTCAGCGCCAGGATGTTGGTCTGGAAGGCAATGCCGTCGATCACGCTGATGATGTCGGCAATCTTCTTGCTGCTGGCGTCGATCTGCTGCATGGTGCTGACCACCTGCGCCACCACGTCACCGCCGCGCTGCGCCACGTTAGAGGCATTGGCGGCCAACGTGGCGGCCTGGTGGGCATTGTCCGAACTCATGCGCACGGCGTGGGTCAGGCTGTCCATGCTGGAAGCGGTGGACGCGAGGTTGCTGGAAGTTTGCTCGGTGCGCTGGGCCAGGTCGTTGTTGCCGGTGGCAATTTCGGTGCTGGCGGTGGCAATGCTGTCGGTGCTCTGGCGCACCTGGGCCACCATCAGGCCCAGTGAGCGGTTCATACCCGCCAGCGAGCGCATCAGGTCGCCAAACTCGTCGGCACGGCTTTCGTCCACATGGCCACTCAGGTCGCCCTCGGCAATGCGCGCGGCCAGGTCGTTGGCCTGCAGCAGCGGCTGTTTGATGGAGCGAATCAGGAATGCCGCGCCAACCAGGATGCCGCTGATCAACACGACCAAACCACCCGCTGACATCAAAATCAGCTTGCGGCCTTCGGCCTCAAAACTGTCCCGCAAGGCCTCGTTGGCGGCGTCCTGCATCTGCACAAACTGCTGGTGGGCGTCCTGCAAGGCCTTCACTGCAGGGCGGTACTGGGTCTCCACAAACGCTGGCATTTCGCCGGGCTTCACGACCTTGAGCAATGCGGTCTGGCTGGTCAGGTCTTGCAGCTTTTTGCGCAGCTCGGTGATCTTGGCGAGCTGGGCCTTGTCGGCCTCCGAGGGGTCCGCGGCCTCAATGGTTTTTTGCAGTTCTTCAATCTTGGCGTTGCTCTGGGCAATCTCGTCCTTGAAGGCATTGGCCACGCCGGGGTCCACCGCCACCACCACCGCGTAGGCGCGGGTGGTGTTCACGTCCACCAGCGCAGCCCACTGGTTGGCGGTCTTGATCTGCGCCAGCATGGCAGCATTGACGGCGCCATAAGCTTCGCGGGACTTGCGGGACTGCAGGGCTGTAAAAGCAATGATGATGGCCAACACCACCACCATCAGCCCCATCGCGGTCCACAGCTTGGTGGCCAGGCGAAGTCGGTCAAAACGCATTCCAATCTCCTTTAATTATTTTGTAATTTAACCACGCTGGAGCGTTGGAGAAGCGTTGGAAATAACCGGATTTACCCTGCCATGCGCCAAATACCTTGGCCTTGTACCGCTACTAAATCAGTAGCATTTATTTGATCGGGAATGAGCTCTGCCAGCGGCAGCAGCACAAAGGCGCGTTCACGCATACGCGGGTGAGGCACTGTGAGCTCGGGGCTCTGGATGGTGGCACTGCCGTAACGCAATAGGTCCAGGTCCAGCGTGCGCGGGGCATTGCGGTAGGGGCGCTGGCGGCCGGCAGCCTGCTCGATCTGCTGCAAGGCCTGCAGCAAGGCCGGGGCGGTCAGGGTGGTGGAGAGTTCGGCCACGGCATTCACGTAGTCCGGGCCGCTGGAGTCGATAGGAGCGCTGCCGTACAGGGCGGAGTGGCGCAGCAGCTGGCACTGGGGCACGACTGCCAGCGCAGCCAGCGCCGCGTGCAGCGCGGCCACGGGCTCACCCAAATTGGCCCCCAGGCCGATGTAGGCCAGCACCGGCGCACGCATGGTGGTTTGCAGATCGGGCCGGCGGATTACTCGGCGGCTCCGCCTGAGGAGGCGCCGCCCTCCCCTTTGGCCGCACCCGAGCGGCGGCGGCGGCGCCGTTTGCGCGGGGCATTCTGGCCATCGACGGAGAATTCCTGCCCGTCGCCCTCTGCATCGGGCTTGGCGGGCGCGGCAGGCGTGGACTTGGCCGGTGCGCGGTGCACACGTGGGGCCTGCTTGCGCTGCTGCTGTTGCTCGGCACGCACCTGGTCCACCATGTCTTGGCGCACATCGTCGCTGGCCATGCTGAACTCTTGCCACCAATCGGCCAGCACTTCGTCAATCTCACCCGCGTCGGCACGCAGGCGCATGAAGTCAAAGCCAGCACGGAAGCGCGGCTGGTCCACCATGCCAAACGGGGTGCTGCCCACGCGCTTCTCAAAGCGGGGTTGCATGAGCCAGATCTCGCGCATATCGCCAGCCAGCTTACCGCGCCCGGACACGTCGCCAATGCGGGCGTTGAACACGTCCTCAATCGCATCCTGCAGCGCCGGGTGGCTGTGCTGGCCGCTTTTGACACGTTGGTCCCAGCCGTCGCGCACATCGGCCCACAGCACGCAGGCCAGCAAGAAGCTGGGCGCCACGGGCTTGCCTTCGCCCACACGGCGGTCGGTGTCTTTCAGTGCCGCAGCGACGATGCCCTGCTCGGCCCGCTCCACCACAACGTCCAGCAGCGGGTAGATGCCGCGGGCCATGCCTAGCACCTTGAGCTGCTCCACCGAGGCCAGCGCGTGGCCGGTTTGCAGCAGCTTGAGCATTTCGTCGAACAGGCGGCTTTGCGGCACATCGTTCAGCAGCTTCTGGCTCTTGACCAGCGGGCCGGAGGTCTTGGCTTCGAGCTTGAAGCCCAGTGGGCTCAACTTGGCAGAGAAACGGATGGCTCGGATGATGCGCACCGGGTCTTCGCGGTAGCGCGTGGCGGCGTCACCAATCATGCGCAGGGTACGGCTCTTGGCGTCCTTCAGGCCATTGTGGTAATCGACCACGATTTGCGTCTCGGGGTCGTAGTACATGGCGTTGATGGTGAAGTCACGGCGCACCGCGTCTTCTTCCTGCGGGCCCCAGACGTTGTCGCGCAGCACGCGGCCGCTGCTGTCCACGGCATGCTGCATGCCGGCCAGTTCGTTCTTGCTGGTGCGTTCGTTGCCCTTGACCTGCTCGGCGGCGGCGTTGTCCAGGTAGGCGCGGAAGGTAGAGACCTCGATCACCTCGTGCTCACGGCCCCGACCGTACACCACATGCACGATGCGGAAACGCCGGCCAATGATGAAAGCGCGGCGGAACAGGCTCTTGACCTGCTCAGGTGTGGCGTTGGTGGCCACATCAAAGTCTTTGGGGCGCAGGCCCACCAGCAGGTCGCGCACGGCGCCGCCCACTACATAGGCTTCAAAACCGGCTTGTTGCAGGGTGCGAACGACATGGATGGCGCGTTCGTCCACCAGCTTGGGATCGATCCCGTGCACAGACACAGGCACTTCCACCCGTTTGCCGAACTGGGGCTTCTTGCCCGCGGCGGACGGGCTCTTGCCCAGCAATTTGTCGATGAATGTCTTGATCAAGAGAAGGTTCCAGGCGGTCAGGGCCGCGGGTCAGGGAAAGAGCTCAAGTATGCGCCATCCGCGCTCTTGGGCCAGAGCGCGCAGGCGGGCGTCGGGGTTGGTGGCCACGGGAACCGTGGCTTTTTCCAGCAGCGGCAGGTCGTTCGACGAGTCGGAATAAAAGGTGGTGTGCACCTGGCTCCAGTCCAACCCGTGGTCAACCAGCCACTGGTTCACGCGCGTAACCTTGCCTTCGCGGAACGACGGTGTACCGGCAATCGCGCCGGTGTACCAACCGGTGCCGCCGGGGGCATCGTCCACGGCCAAGTCCACCGCAATCAGCTCGTCCACACCAAAGGCCTTGGCAATCGGGCGAGTCACAAAGGCGTTGGTGGCGGTCACCACAATCACCGTGTCCCCCGCCCGCTGGTGCGCCTGCACCAACTCCAGGGCCTGCGGTTTGATGGCATTCTGGATCACAGACCTCATAAATTCTGCGTGAGCAGCTATCGAATTGCTAGCGCCCTGGCGTACGATGGCAGCCGTGGCAAAGCGCACATAGGCGTGCACATCCAGCGTGCCAGCCTTGTAGTGCTCGTAAAACGCATCGTTTTGGCGCTTGAATTCGGCGGCATCGGTCCAGCCTCGCGCCGTGGTGAACTCGCCCCAGGCGTGGTCCGAATCCATCGGAATCAGGGTGTGGTCCAGATCGAAAAGCGCTAATTTCTTCAATGTCATTGGTTGTCCAGCATGGCTTTGATCATGGGAATGGTGATGGCGCGCTGGGTTTGCAGGGCGTAGCCGTCCATCAGTTCCAGCAGCTCCATGAGGCTGCCCAGGTCGCGGCTGAAGCGCTTGAGCATGAAGTCCATCACCTCGTCGCTCAAAAACACGCCGCGCGCATCGGCCGCCTGGCGCAGCACGGCGCGGCGCTCAGGCTCGCTCAGCAACTGCAGACCGTAAATGTGGCCCCAGCCCAGTCGGGTGCGCAGGTCATCCCGCAGCTTCAGTTCAATGGGCGCCAACTCGCCCGCGGCCAGCACCGGGCGCTGGTGAGTCTGGGCGTTGACAAACCAATTGAAGGCCATGTGCTGCTGCTCAGCGGTGTAGAGGTGCACATCGTCCATTAGCACGGCGGCCCAGCCTTCATCAAACTCGACAGGCTCCAGCACGTTGGCATCCATCCAGCCCACGCGGGCACCCTGCTCACGCAGCGCCTCGCGGGCAGCTTTGAGCAAATGGCTCTTGCCGCATCCCTCGGGTCCCCAGACATAGGTGGGCACTGGCGAGCGGGCCTGGGCGCCGCTTTTGGCACCAATCCACAACTCCAGGTGCTTCCGCGCCGCTTCGTTGGGGCCGGCAAAAAAATTGGCCACAGTGGGCCCTGCGGACAGGCCGATGTCCAACGCGATCTGTTGCATGGCCAAAGCTTTATCCCAAATAGAGGCGACTGGCCAAATAACCGGCGCGCATGCGCCGCACCGCGACCAGCAGCACGGCACTGGCCGGCAAGGCGATGAGCACGCCGACAAATCCAAACAGCTGGCCAAAAGCCAGCAAGGCAAAAATCACAGCCAACGGGTGCAGGCCAATACGCTCCCCCACCAGGCGCGGCGTGAGGTACAAGCTTTCCACCAGCTGGCCCAGGCCATAGACCACCGCCACCATGGCCAGGGGATACATCAAGCCACCGCTGGAGAACTCCAGCAAGCCGGCAAACGTGGCCAGCACCAAGCCGACCCCAAAGCCCAGGTAGGGCACCGCAATGGCCAGGCCGGTGAACACGCCAATCGGCAGCGCCAGATCCAGTCCAAACAAGGCCAGCCCCACGCTGTAGGCAATCGCCAAAATCAGCATGACCAGCAGCTGGCCACGCAGGTATTGCCCCAGCACCTCATCCGCTTCATGCAGAAAGCTGTCGACCCCTTCGCGCAAGCGCGGGGGCACCAAATCACGCACCTGGCGGACAAAGCGGTCCCAGTCCATCAGCAGATAAAACAAGGCCACCGGGATCAAGATGGCATTGCCAATGATGGCAAAAGCCACGCTGCCACCCAGTTTGACCGAGGCCAGCACGGAGCCCAAGGCGTCTTCCACATTGGCATTGAGGTACTTCATGACAAAGCCCTTGATGCTCGCCACGTCGAGCGAGAAGTGGATGCCCCACTGGGCCAGCCAGGGTTTGAGCGAGGTGTTGAGGCTGTCCAGCAGCACCGGCAGCTGCTCACGCATCAGCGGCAGCTCTTTGGCCAGTATCGGCACGATCAGCAGCAACACGCCCAACAATGCCACCACAAACAGCAACTCGACCAGCACCACTGCGGCCAAACGCGGAATGCGGCCGCGCCCCACGTCATCGAGCCAGTCCACCACCGGAGTCAGTGCGTATGCCAGCACGGCCGCCACCACAAATGGCGCCAGCACCGGTGCCAGCAGCCATAGCGCCAGCACCAGCAGGGCCGCAATCAGGGCCCATGCGGCGAATCTTTTTTGGGTGGGGGTGAATTGCATACAAAAAATGGCGGGAGCAAACCCGTAAAATCTGGGCAAATTCTATCGGGGTCTGCCTCTGCTCTGCCCCACAAGCCACCTCCCATGACCCAATCTGCCTCCCCCACTCCCCTTTCCTACAAAGACGCCGGTGTTGACATCGTGGCTGGCGACGCGCTGGTCGAACGCATCAAGCCCCTGGCCAAGAAGACCATGCGCGAAGGCGTACTGGCTGGCATTGGCGGCTTCGGTGCCCTGTTTGAGGTGCCCAAGCGCTACAAGGAACCGGTGCTGGTCAGCGGCACCGACGGCGTGGGCACCAAGCTCAAGCTGGCGTTTGAGTGGAACATGCACGACACCGTGGGCATCGACCTGGTGGCCATGAGCGTCAACGACGTGCTGGTGCAAGGCGCCGAGCCCCTGTTTTTCCTGGACTACTTTGCCTGCGGCAAGCTGGACGTGGACACAGCGGCTGCGGTGGTGGGTGGCATTGCCAAGGGCTGCGAGCTGTCCGGCTGCGCACTGATTGGCGGTGAAACCGCCGAAATGCCCGGCATGTACCCCGCCGGTGAATACGACCTGGCCGGTTTTGCCGTGGGTGCAGTCGAAAAATCCAAGATCCTGACCGGCGCAGACGTGAAACCCGGCGATGTGGTGCTGGGCCTGGCCAGCCATGGCGTGCATTCCAACGGCTTCAGCTTGGTGCGCAAGTGCATTGAGCGCGCCGGCGCCAACACCCCCGCCACCCTGGACGGCAAGCCCTTCAAGCAAGCCATCATGGAACCCACCCGCCTGTACGTGAAGAACGTGCTGGCGGCGCTGGCGGCGCACCCCATCAAGGCCCTGGCCCACATCACCGGTGGCGGCCTGCTGGAAAACATCCCCCGCGTGCTGCCCGAAGGCACCGCCGCCCACCTGAAGAAAGGCAGCTGGCCCCAGACCGAGCTGTTTGCCTGGCTGCAAAAGACTGCCGGCATTGACGACATCGAGATGAACCGCACCTTCAACAACGGCATTGGCATGGTCGTGGTGGTGGACGCTGCCCACGCCGAAGCCACTGCCGCCACCCTGCGTGCCGCTGGCGAAACGGTCTACACGATTGGCCAGATCGCCCCCATCGGGCAAGGCGCCGCTGTCGTGGTGGCCTGACACCCGCCTTGGCAGATCCCAGCCCCGCGGCCCGGCTCCACACCAGCGTGTGGATGCTGGGTCTGGTCAGCATGCTGACCGACATCTCCAGCGAGATGGTCAGCGGACTTCTGCCCGTTTTTTTGGTCACGCAGCTGGCCGTCAGCGCCTCCACCATTGGCCTGATCGAGGGGGCCGCTTGTGCCGTCACCATGCTGGTGAAAGCCTTCTCGGGCAGCCTTAGCGATTACCTGGGGCGCCGTAAACCCCTGGTGCTGCTGGGCTACGGCCTGTCTGCGGCGGCCAAGCCCCTGCTGGCAGCCGCCGGCAGTGTCTCGCTGATCGCGTCCGCCCGCCTGATGGACCGCACGGGCAAGGGCATGCGGGATGCGCCACGCGACGCGCTGATTGCCGATATCACCCCCGAATCCCTGCGCGGTGCGGCCTACGGGCTGCGCCAGGCTCTCGATACCGTGGGCGCCTTTGTGGGCCCCCTGCTGGCCATGGGGCTCATGCTGCTGTGGGCCAACGACTATCGCGCGGTGTTCTGGGTGGCCACCATTCCAGCGGTGCTGGCGCTCCTGCTTCTGTATGTGGGCGTGCGCGAACCGGTGGTGGCGGACCGCAAGCGCCTGCAAAACCCCATCACCCGCGCCAATCTGCGGCAACTCCGCGCTTCCTACTGGTGGCTGGTGGCCTTGGGCGCTGGCCTGACCCTGGCCCGGTTCAGCGAAGCCTTCCTGGTGTTGCGCGCCCAACAGGACGGTCTGCCACTGGCGTGGACGCCACTGGTCCTGATCGCCATGAACCTGGTGTACGCCGGGCTGGCCTACCCGTTTGGCCAGTGGTCCGACCGCCTCCATCCGCGCCTGCTGTTAGGCGCCAGCCTGCTGGTCCTGATGGGGGCCCACGGCCTGCTGGCACACGGCGGGCTCGGCGTCTGGGCTGGCATCGTGTTGTGGGGCCTGCACATGGCCATGGCGCAGGGTCTGATGTCGGCCTTGGTCGCCAATGCCGCTCCCGACCATTTGCGGGGTACCGCCTTTGGTTTGTTCAACGTTGTCAGTGGCCTGATCCTGCTGGTAGCCAGTGCGTTGGCGGGCTACTTGTGGGACAGTCTCGGAGCCTCCGCGCCCTTCGCGGCAGGCGCCGCATTTGCGGCCTTGACCCTGGTCCTGCTGCTCATACAACCCCAAGGCTCATCCCAGACTCACTGAGTACGCTAGTAAATTTATAGCTGCTCGCGCAGCATCCATCTAGACTTTTGGCACTTTTTGCCCCAAACTTTGTGCTTCGTTGGTCACCACACGGAGCAGCATGCCGGTTATCGCAATCGTCAACCGCAAGGGCGGAAGTGGAAAAAGCACCCTGGCTACGCACTTGGCCGCCTGGCTGGCGCAACAAGGCGTGGCCGTCATGCTGGGGGATGTGGACCGCCAACAAAGCACCAAGGCCTGGCTCAAACGTCGGGCCTCCCACCTTCCCGCCATCTCGCCCTGGGCGCTGGACCAGAAGAACGTCTTGAAAGCGCCCCCCGGTGTGACCCATGTGGTGCTGGATACGCCGGGTGGCATGCAGGGTTTTGAATTGGCGCGCATCGTGATGTCGGCCGACGCTGTGGTCGTGCCGGTGTGCAACTCCCTGTTCGACCGCGAATCCGCCGCCGCCTGCCTGGCCGAGTTGTCCACTTTGCCCCGGGTTGCATCGGGACGTTGCCAGCTCGGTGTGGTAGGAATGCGGCTGGATGCCAGAACCAAAGGGGCCGAGACCTTACGCCAGTGGGCCGACGAACGCAAACTGAATTTTCTGGGTGTGCTGCGTGAAACCCAGGGCTATGTGCGGGGCCTGGAAACCGGCGTCACCTTGTTCGACACCGCCGGGCCATCGCAGCAAGCGGACTTGGCCCAATGGGAGCCCATCCTCGCATGGCTGCGCCCCATCGCTCGCCTCCAGCCCCCGGTGATCGCCGCCATCCCTGCCAGCAAACCCGCCGCCCAGCCCAGCACAGTGCAAGCGCCTCGGGCCGCCAGCCTGATGCCTGCACAAGAGTCCTTGGTGCACGGCAGCCGTCTGAGTGTGTTTGCCCCCGGCATCAAAACGGGACCTGACGGCGTTGTCGGGGTGGACTTGAATCGTGCACTGCCGGGCCAGGGCACTGTGGTGCCACAGTTTTTGCTACGCCACTAAAGGCAACCCACCGCTAGCTGGATCGCAACTGTTGCCGCAGCACACTGACCTGTTCGGCCACGGCATCTACATCCACCACGTGCTCCGCGTGCACCAGGTAGCACTCCAAATCAGCCAAGGCCTCGGCCCGGTGCCCCAGCGAGGCATGCACCAGCCCCCGATCGCGGTACTCGGACCACGACTCGGGCAAGAGCACCACCAGCCGCTCTTGCACGGCAAGCAGGCGCTGCCAATCCTCTTGTGACTTGTAGATTTCTTTGAGGTTGCGCAGCATGCGCGCCAAAATTTCGCGCGGCGTGGCCGACTGCAGGTACAGGCCCAGCGGTGCCTCAAAGGCATCTACCAATCCGCTGCGCTTGCGGTAAGGCTCCAGCATCTCCGACAGCTCTTCCCGGCTCAAGGATCGCCCGGTCAAGGGCTCGATCACGGCCTGCCCGATCGGCAGCATGACCTTGACCAGAAAATGCCCGGGAAAGCCCACACCATAGACCTCCAGCCCCAAGCCCTGGGCCAGCTCCATCCAGACCACGGCCAGCGAAATGGGGATGCCGCGGCGGGTGCGCAGAAGCACGCTGGGAAAGCTGTTGTCCGGGTCGTAAAAATTGTTGTGGTTGCCACCAAAGCCCAGGTCGTCGTAGAAAAAACGGTTCAGTACCCGCAAGCGCTGGATCGGCGGGGCATCGGCTGCCAGGCGGCGTTTCACACGGGCCAGCAGTTGATCCACCTCCCCGAGCACAGTTTGCGTGTCGGTTTCGGGGTATTCATCCTGCGCGAGGGTGATGGCAGCTTCAAACAGGGCAAAGTCGCTATCACTGCGCACGAGGGTGCCAAAGTAATCCAGCGGGGTTGGAATGGCGAATTGCAGGGCCATGGCAAGGTCTCCGTCTAGCGGCGCAACATCTGCCGCAGGTTCAGGCCAGCGGCCCATGCCGCGCCCAAGTACACCAGCATGGCACCACCCAACAGCAGGGTCAACCAGCCAATCCGCAGCATGCTCTGGCTGCGCAGCGCCACCCAGTCCACCAGGCCCGCGGCCCACAGCAGGTAAATCACCAGCAGCGCGCTCGCTGCCAACACCTGCAGCACAAACCGCCCCCAGCCCGCCTGCGGCCGGTAGCTGCCACGGCGCAGCAAACCGACCAAGAGCCATAGCGCATTGAGCATGGCACCCAAACCAATCGACAGCGACAAGCCCGCATGTTTGAACAGGGGTACCAGCCCGATGTTGAGCAACTGGGTCACGACCAGCACGACCACGGCAATCCGCACCGGCGTCTTGATGTCTTGGCTCGCGTAATAGCCCGGCGCCAGCACCTTGATGGCCACAATGCCCACCAAGCCCACACCCCAGCCCATCAAGGCCAGTGTGGTTTGCTGCACATCATGGGCGGTGAAGGCCCCATAGTGGTAGAGCACCGCCACCAGCGGTTTGGAAAACGCCAGCAAGCCAATCGCACAGGGCACAGACAGGAGCACCACAATGCGCAGCCCCCAGTCCAGCAGGGCCGAGTACTTGTCCGCATCGCCCGTAGCTTTGGCGCCAGCCAGCTGCGGCATCAGCACGACACCCAGCGCCACACCCAACATGGCGGTGGGAAATTCCATGAGCCGATCGGCATAAGTCAGCCAACTCACACTGCCAGTGGGCAGGTGCGACGCAATCTGGGTGTTGATCAGCAAGGAAATCTGCGCCACGCTGACCCCCAGCAGGGCCGGCAGCATGAGTTTGCCAATTCGGCGGGTCTCAGGGTCGGTCCAGGCCTCACGCAGCGCAGGCCCCATGAATCGCAGGCGGGGCAGCATGCCCAACCGCGCCAGGGCTGGAATCTGCACCGCCAGTTGCAGCACTCCGCCGACCATCACGCCGCCCGCCATGGCGTAAATGGGCTCAATGCCCCGTGCAGCCAACCACGGCACGCCCAACCACGCGGCAGTGATCATGGCCATGTTCAGCAGCACCGGTGTGGCCGCGGGCACGGCAAAGCGCTTCCAGGTATTCAGAATGCCGGACGACAAGGCCACCAGGGACATGAAGCCGATGTAGGGGAACATGAAGCGGGTCATCTGCACGGCAGCGTCGTACCCGGCTGCATCTTTTTGAAGGCCGCTGGCCATGGCCCACACCAATACCGGTGCCAGCAACACCCCCAACACACAGGTCAACAGCAAAGCCAACACCAGCAAGCTGGCGACGCGGTCCACCAACAGCTTGGTGGAGGCCTCTCCGTGCTGCGCCTTGTTGGCGGCCAGCACAGGCACAAAAGCCTGGCTAAAGGCGCCCTCGGCAAACAGGCGGCGAAACAAGTTGGGGATGCGGAATGCCACATTGAAGGCATCGGTCATGGCACTGGCGCCAAAGGCCGCTGCCACCAGCAGCTCGCGGGCCAGCCCGGTCACGCGGGAGGCCAGTGTCCACAGAGACACGGTAGATACAGATTTGATCAAGCTCACGCCGCCAAGTGTAGCCCCCTGCCGAAGCGCAAAGATGGCCTGCCCATGCCAGGATTTGGGCTTGCTTGGCGTTACTGGTACAATCGCGGGCTTTGCTGACAACATCCTCCAACACAAGGAATATTCAAAATGGCATCTGGTAAACCCAAGAAAAAGAACCCGCGCCTGGCGTCGGGCCGTAAACGCGTCCGTCAGGACATCAAAATCAACGCAGCGAACACTTCCCTGCGCTCCAAATACCGCACTGCGGTGAAGAACGTGGAAAAAGCAGTTGTGGCTGGTGACAAGACCAAAGCCGCTGAACTGTTTGCCAAGATGCAAGCTGTCGTCGACACCGTCGCCGACAAGGGCATCTTCCACAAGAACAAAGCAGCCCGCGACAAGAGCCGTTTGGCTACCAAGGTGAAAGCCTTGGCACTCGCCGCCTAATCATTTAGGCAATCGCACGAGTCCTGCTGGCCAGGATTCGCCGTTTGTAGTGGGTGCGCTGTCAGCAAAAGCAAAAAAGCCGTTCATCTGAACGGCTTTTTTGTTTCTGGTTTCTCTGGATTTGCGCCAGGCGCAGTGCTATGCGCGCGGAGGAATTTCAGGACGGGTTTCGCTAACCTGCAACTCGTTGTCACGCGCGAAGTTCAGGCAAAAGTCCCAGGCCATCACATCGTAGTCGCGCAGGTCGCTGTGCACGATCACGCACTTGGTCTGGCCAATCGAGGTGGGCACGCACCAGGGGGAGTAACCCAAGTGGCTGCCAGGCTGCGGGCCGCCAGGGCGAAACTGGCTCATGACACCTGCCAAGCGCTCTGCCCAGTCGCTGGGGCGAAACGTCTTGCCTTGCAAGGTCAGTCCCAGGATGTAGAGTTCTTTGGAAGGAGTGGAGGCCATCAGGTTGAGAATAAAAGCAGCGGAACGCAATAGCCAGATGCCGTGCTGCGCCGCACAAGATTCTACCCGCTCCGCTGTCGTCAGGATGACAAAGCAGCAATGCCGCCGCGCATCACTGTGATGTGTATTTGTCACGAAACTGGCATAGGCCATGCGCCTAGAATCAGGCTTCAACGGCCCAACCTGCCTTTGTTCAAGTTGGGCCGCCTTGTTTTTTAACCACCCCCGGAGTTATTGCATGACCGCCGCTCTCGCCACCTCGCCGTCTTCACCCCACGTGATGAACACCTACGGCCGACTGCCCGTCGCCCTGAGCCATGGACGAGGCTGCCGCGTATGGGATGTGAATGGCAAGGAATACCTGGACGGCCTGGGTGGCATTGCCGTCAACACGGTGGGGCACAACCATCCGCAGCTGGTGGCTGCGCTGCAAGACCAGGTCACCAAGCTGATCCACACCTCCAACTACTACCACGTGCCCCTGCAGGAAGAACTGGCCAAGCTTTTGGTGGAACGTTCGGGCATGACCAACGTGTTCTTCTGCTCCACCGGACTGGAAGCCAACGAAGCCGCTCTCAAGCTGGCGCGCAAGTTCGGCCACGACAAGGGCATAGAACGCCCAGAAGTGGTTGTCTATGAGAAAGCCTTCCATGGCCGCTCCATTGCCACCCTCAGCGCCACGGGCAACCCCAAGGTGCAGGCTGGCTTTGGCCCGCTGGTGGAAGGATTTATCCGCGTGCCGGTCAACAACATTGACGCACTGAAAAAGGCCACCGAAGGCAACCCCAATGTAGTGGCAGTGTTCTTTGAGGCCATTCAGGGCGAAGGTGGCGTGAACCCCATGCACATGGACTACTTGCGCGACGTGCGCGCCCTGTGCGACCAGCGCGACTGGCTGCTGATGATTGACGAAGTGCAGTGCGGCATGGGCCGTACCGGCAAATGGTTTGCCCACCAGTGGGCCGGAATCCAGCCCGACGTGATGCCTCTGGCCAAAGGCCTGGGCTCCGGCGTCCCCGTCGGCGCTGTGGTGGTCGGCCCCAAGGCCGCCAACATCTTCCAGCCGGGCAACCACGGCTCCACCTTTGGCGGCAACCCGCTGGCCATGCGCGCTGGGGTCGAAACCATCCGCATCATGGAGGCCGAAGGCCTGCTGGCCAATGCAGAAAAGGTGGGCCAACACCTCAAGGCCGGGCTGGAAGCCGCCTTGAAAGCCGAGCTGGCCAACGGCAGCGTGAAAGAAGTCCGCGGCCAGGGCTTGATGCTGGGTATTGATCTGGCCAAGCCCTGCGGTACGCTGGTACAGCGGGCGCTGGATGCCGGCCTGCTCATCAGCGTGACCGCCGACACCGTGGTGCGCCTAGTGCCGCCTCTGATTTTGAGCACGGCCGAGGCCGACCAGATCGTGGCTATTTTGACACCGCTGATTTCTGCTCTACTGAAGGAGTCCGCATGAGCCCCCTCAACCAAGGTATCCCCAGCACCCTGCCCCAAGGTGCGCCACCCGTGCGGCATTACCTGCAGTTTGACGACTTCACAGCCGACGAATACGCCTACCTGCTGGAACGTGCGGCCTTCATCAAGCGCAAGTTCAAAACCTTCGAGCGCCACCACACCTTGGTGGACCGCACGCTGGCCATGATCTTTGAGAAAGCCTCCACCCGCACACGCGTGAGCTTTGAGGCCGGTATGTACCAGCTGGGTGGCAGCGTGGTGCACCTCACCACAGGCGACAGCCAACTGGGCCGCTCCGAGCCGATCGAGGACAGCGCCAAGGTCATCAGCCGCATGACCGACATCGTGATGATCCGCACCTTCGAGCAGACCAAGTTGGAAGCCTTTGCCGCCAACTCGCGGGTACCGGTCATCAACGGCCTGACCAACGAGTTCCACCCCTGCCAAATCCTGGCCGACATCTTCACCTACATCGAGCACCGCGGCCCCATCGAAGGCAAGACGGTGACTTGGGTGGGCGACGGCAACAACATGGCCAACACCTGGCTGCAGGCTGCCGCGATCATGGGCTTCCATCTGCGCGTCTCCACCCCCAGCGGCTACGAAGTCAATGAAAAATTGGCTGCTAGCGCTCATGGAATGGGCGCGGGCAGCTATAAAACCTATAGCGACCCGCTGGAAGCCTGCCGCGGTGCTGACCTCATCACCACCGATGTGTGGACCAGCATGGGCTTTGAGGCCGAGAACGAAGTCCGCCGCAAAGCGTTTGCCGCCTGGTGCGTGGACCGCAAGATGATGGCCGTGGCCGCACCCGACGCCCTCTTCATGCACTGCCTGCCCGCCCACCGCGGCGAAGAGGTCGAGGCTGAAGTGATCGACGGCCCGCAGAGCGTGGTCTGGGACGAAGCCGAAAACCGTATGCATGTGCAGAAGGCCCTGATGGAGTACCTGCTGCTGGGCAAGCTCTGAGCACGTATGTCTGCCTGCACCACGTGCGGTGCCTGCTGCGCGTGCTTCCGTGTCGAGTTTTCAGTCTACGAGATGGACTTTGCCGGCGGCACCGTGCCCGCCGGCTTGGCGCATGAAGTCAGTGGCAACCGCTGGCGCATGAATGGCACCGCTGAAGTGCCCATTCGCTGTACCGCACTGACAGGCAAACTGGGTGAGCAAGTGGGCTGCAGCATCTACGCACTGCGCCCGGCTCCCTGCCATGAACTGACCGAGGGCAGCGAAGCCTGCGCACGGGCTCGCGCAAACCGAGGCCTGCCGCCGCTCGACCCAACGCCCATCACTCCAGCGGAACCGGCAGATCCGCCATCTGTCCCTTGAATTCTTGTAACGAAAAATGCGACTGCACCTGCCGCACACCCGGCAGGCGGTGCAGCTTGCGTTGCAGCAACTCCGAATAGTGGTCCAGATCGCGCGCCACCAGCCCCACCAGAAAGTCTGCCTGCCCTGAGATCGCGTGGAACTGCACCACCTCTGGGATCTCGGACACCGCTTCTACAAAAGCCTGGGACGAGGCTTCATTCTGGTGGTCGATGCCGATCAGCACAAAGGCCAGCACGCTGTAGCCCAGCGCCCGACGGTCCAGCGCGGCGTGGTAACCCTTGATGGTGCCGGCCTCTTCCAGCTGCTTGACGCGCCGCCAGGTGGGCGATTGCGACAAATGGGCCATCTGCGCCAGCTCACCCGAGGTGAGGCGGGCGTTGTCTTGCAAAGCCCGCAGCAGCAGGCGGTCGGCTTTATCGGTGACTTGCTGCATAAATTTTTCTCCAAACGATCTTCAAAGACTAACTTAGTCCATTTTCTGAATATTGAAGATTAGATATCAACCTTTCAAAGCCCTCAACACATAATTTCGCAAAACCACCCACGTTGAGACACCATGACCACTCCCCTCACCCTGAACGACTGCCGCGCCCGTGATGCGGCCGACACCCTGCGCCCGCTGCGCGACCTGTTCGATATTCCCAAAGGCGTGATCTACCTCGACGGCAACTCGCTGGGCGTGATGCCCAAAACCGCCGCCGCACGTGCCGCTGAAGTCGTCACCCAGGAATGGGGCCAGGGTCTGATCCGCTCGTGGAACACGGCCGGCTGGTTCAGCCTGCCGCAGCGCCTGGGCAACCGTATCGCCCCGCTGATCGGAGCGGATGCGGATGAAGTGGTGGCTACCGACAGCACATCCATCAACCTGTTCAAGGTCCTGTCCGCAGCCATGTCCATTGCTGCGCAAGACGCGCCGCAGCGCAAGCTCATCGTGAGCGAGCGCAGCAACTTCCCCACCGACCTCTACATCGCCGAAGGCCTGTGCAAAGAGCGCGGCTACACCCTCAAACTGGTGGAACCAGAAGAGATTGCTGCCGCACTGACTGCCGACGTGGCGGTGCTGATGCTCACCCACGTGAACTACCGCACCGGCGCCATGCACGACATGCCCGCCGTGACCGCCGCCGCCCACGCCGCTGGCGCTTTGATGATTTGGGATCTGGCGCACAGCGCGGGCGCCGTGCCGGTCACGCTCAAGGCCTCGGGCGCCGACTTCTCGGTGGGCTGCGGCTACAAGTACCTGAACGGCGGCCCCGGCGCGCCGGCCTTTGTGTGGGTACACCCCAAACATGCCGACCGCTTCTGGCAGCCGCTATCCGGCTGGTGGGGCCATGCGGCTCCCTTTGCCTTCACGCCAGACTACCAGCCCGCCCCCGGCATCACGCGTTACCTCTGCGGCACCCAACCCATCGTCAGCATGTCGCTGCTGGGCTGTGGCCTGGAAGGCTTTGAAGCAGCAGAGAAGCTCGGTGGCATGGAAGCCCTGCGTGCCAAGTCATTGGCACTGACCGACCTGTTTATTCAATTGGTCGAAGAGCGCTGCGCTGGACACGGCCTGGGCCTGGCCACGCCGCGTGACCATGCGCAGCGCGGCTCACAGGTCTGCCTCACCCGGGATGAAGGTGCGTTTGCCATCGTGCAGGCCCTCATCGCACGCGGCGTCATCGGCGACTACCGCGCCGGCGATGGCGGCAAGCACAAGGACATACTGCGCTTTGGCTTTACGCCGCTGTACATTGGCTTTGAGGATGTCTGGAATGCCGTGGAACATCTGCGCCAGGTGCTGGAAACCGAAGAATGGAAGCGCCCCGAGTTCAACCAGAAACATGCGGTGACCTGACATGAACAACACCACTTCTGGCTGCCCCATGCACGGCGCTTCGGCCACCTCCGCCGGCGAGTCCATCGTCGCCGAAGAAAAAGCCCAGCTCGACTTCAGCAAGACCATGAGCTATGGCGACTACCTGCAGATCGACACCATCCTGTCGGCGCAGCACACCTTGTCGCCCACGCACGACGAGCTGCTCTTCATCATCCAGCACCAGACCAGCGAGCTGTGGATGAAGCTCATGCTGCATGAGCTCACTGCCGCCATGCGCCACATCGCCCAGGACGACCTGCCACCGGCCTTCAAGATGTTGGCGCGTGTGAGCAAAATCATGGAGCAACTGGTCCACGCCTGGGACGTGCTGGCCACCATGACGCCGCCCGAATACACCGCCATGCGGCCCTACCTGGGCCAGAGCAGCGGGTTCCAGAGCTTTCAGTACCGCTGCATCGAGTTCTCGTTGGGCAACAAAAACGCCGCCATGCTCAAGCCCCACGCCCATGCGCCCGAGCGCCTGGCACTGGTGCAGGCCGCATACGAGGCGCCCTCGCTGTACGACGAAGCCCTCAAGCTCATGGCCCGCCGCGGCATTGCAGTGCCCGCCAGCCACTTGGCGCGCGACTGGACCCAGCCCTACGCGGCCAGCCCCGAAGTCGAGGCCGCCTGGCTGCAGGTCTACCGCGACCCCAAGGCACACTGGGACCTGTACCAACTGGCCGAGGAACTGACCGACCTGGAAGACGCCTTCCGCCTCTGGCGCTTCCGCCATGTCACCACCGTGGAGCGCGTCATCGGCTTCAAACGCGGCACCGGTGGCACCGGCGGCGTGAGCTACCTGCGCAAGATGCTGGACGTGGTGTTGTTCCCCGAGATCTGGACGCTGCGCACAGCGCTGTAGGCGATTACAAGCGAAATTGACTGCTAGCGCCCACCGAATGTGCGCGAGCAGCTATTCATTTGATAGCATGTGAGTTATCTCAACGCCCCCACAAGGACCTCCCATGCAAGCCGTCGTCTACGAAGCCTTCTCCGCCCCACCCCGCCTGCAAACCGTGCCGGACCCGACGCCCGAGACGCATGGCGTGGTGGTGAAGGTGCAGGCCACGGGCGTGTGCCGCAGCGACTGGCATGGCTGGGTGGGGCATGACACCGACATCGTGTTGCCCCATGTGCCCGGCCACGAGTTGGCTGGCACGGTGGAGGCCGTGGGCAAAGACGTCACCCGTTGGAAGGTGGGCGACCGCGTCACCGTGCCCTTTGTGGGCGGCTGCGGCAGCTGCCCGGAGTGCCACTCCGGCAACCAGCAGGTGTGCGAAAAGCAATTCCAACCCGGCTTCACGCACTGGGGTTCGTTCGCGCAATATGTGTCCATCCACAAGGCGGATCTGAACCTTGTGGCCCTGCCCGAGAGCCTGGACTTTGCCACTGCCGCCAGCCTGGGCTGCCGCTTTGTGACGTCCTTCCGCGCGGTGGTCGATCAGGGCAAGACCTCAGCAGGCCAATGGGTGGCGGTGCACGGCTGTGGCGGCGTAGGCCTGTCGGCCATCATGATTGCCCACGCGGTGGGCGCCAATGTGGTGGCCATCGACATCTCGGAAGACAAGCTCGCGATGGCGCGCGCCATGGGTGCGGTGGCCACGGTCAACGCCACCCAAGTGGCCAACGTGGTCGAAGCGGTGATGGAGATCACCCAGGGCGGTGCCCATGTGTCGCTGGACGCGCTGGGCCACCCCACGACCTGCTTCAACTCCATCAGCAATTTGCGCCGGCGCGGCAAGCATGTGCAGGTGGGGCTGATGCTGGCCGAGAACAGCACGCCTGCCATCCCCATGGCCAAGGTCATTGCCCATGAGCTGGAGATTCTGGGCAGCCACGGCATGCAGGCCCACCGCTACGGCGCCATGCTGGACATGGTGCGCACCGGCAAGCTGGCCCCTGAAAAGCTGGTGGGTAAGAAGATCAACCTGCAGCAGTCCATAGCCGCACTGATGAACATGGACAAGTTCGAGGTGGCGGGCGTGACCGTCGTTACCGAGTTCTGACGCGAACAAGTCGCAGGCTTCACCCACCCTGGCGGTACAACATGAAAAGCGCCCGGCGGCTGCGGATGCGCCAGCCCTCGGGGGTGTGCTCCAGCAGGTCCACAAACTCGCCCACCTGGCTGGTCGCGTCGGCCAAGCGTCCCTGTGGGGTGGAAGGGCTGCTGTGGCGGCCGGTCCATAACAACACTTTGCTGCGGGCTTGCGCCGTGCCGGCCTGCAGGTCCACACTCACCTGCTGGTTGCACACCAGGTGCAGGGTCAGGCGGTCGGGGTCGCGGCTGGCGTAGGTCTGGGCGATGGCCGCACGGCCTTGCAACACACTGCCGTCCGGCCGCACCAGCGTGCCTTCGGGCACAAACAGCGCGGCAAAACCTTGTGCATCCCCACGGTCCACCGCGTCAGCGCCTTGCAGCACCAGCGCGCGGCATGCGGCTTCGGCAGCCAATACCTCCAGCGTGCTCATGCTGCCGTCTTGGCCAACCAGCGCGTCAGGCTGGCAGCCACATCTGCCGCCCGCTCCATCGGTGCCATGTGGCCGGCGTGGCCAATCACATCCAGCACCGCGTGCGGCGCCAGCGCCTGCATGTCGGCATGCTGCGCCGGGGGCGACCAGCTGTCTTGCGCGCCGCACTGCAGCAGCGTGGGCACGGCCAGCGCGCGCAACACATCGCTGGCATCGAGCCGCGCCAGCAGCGCTTCAATTTGCGCGGCAAACACATCGGCGCTTTTGCGCGCAAACATGGCCACCACGGCTTCTATCAGCGCCGCATCCTGCAACCGGTCGGGGTGCACCATGCCCTGCACCCAGGTTTGGGCCATGGCACGTACGCCCTGGTTGCGCGCCACTTCCAGCAATGCATGGCGTTTGGCAGCCTCTTGTGCACCGGCCTCACCCGCTGCGCGCGGCAGGTGGCCCGTGTCCATCAGCGCTACGCCGGTCACGCGCTGGGGTGCCTGGCGCAGCAGTTCCATGGCAACGCGCCCGCCCATGGAATGGCCGGCCACGGCAAACCGCTCCGCGGGTGCGCTCTGCAGCACCCCACGCGCCATGGCGCCCAGGCTATTGGCCATGCCGTAGTCGGCCACCCACGGCATAGTGCCCGCGGGCAGGTGGGCCAACAACGGCTCCCACACCCCGGCGTCACACATCAGGCCGGGCAGTAAAACGAGAGTCTGCACAC
Source organism: Rhodoferax sp. TH121 (assembly GCF_002251855.1). GTDB lineage: Bacteria > Pseudomonadota > Gammaproteobacteria > Burkholderiales > Burkholderiaceae_C > Allorhodoferax. The sequence continues at coordinate 275,232 of NZ_NOXW01000020.1, read as the reverse complement.
CCATCTTCACTTGCCCGCCTTGGCCGGGTCCTTCACTGCGGTGAAGGTTTGCACTTCGGTGTTCCAGAGCTGACCACCCACTTTCTCTACCCTGCGCACATAGATGTTGTGCACCACGTCGCGCGTCTGTGGGTCGATGGTGAGCGGGCCGCGCGGGCTCTCAAAGCTCTGGCCTTTCATGGCGGCCAGCAGCGCATCGCCCGTGCCGCCCTGTGTGGCCTTGGCCGCCTCATAGATCACACGCATGCCGTCATAGGCGCCCACCGCCATGAAGTTGGGGCGCAGGCCGCTGTTGGCCTTGCCAAAGGCTTCCACAAACTTTTTGTTGAGTGCCGAGTTGTGTGCAGCCGAGTAATGGTGCGCCGTCACCACGCCCAGCGCCACATCTCCCATGCCGTCCAGAATGTCATCGTCTGTCACGCTGCCCTCGGCAATCACGCGAATGCCCGCCTTGTCCATGCCGCGCTCTGCAAACTGCTTCATCAGCGCCGTGCCCACACCGGCGGGCACAAAGGTAAACAGCGCGTCGGGTTTGGCATCGCGCACCTTCTGCAAGAACGGCGCAAAGTCCGGGCTGCGCAGTGGCACCCGCAGCGACTCCACCACCACCCCGCCCTGCGCCACAAAACGCTGGTTGAACCAGGTCTCGGAATCCACGCCCGGTGCGTAGTCGGTCACCAAGGTCACCACCTTGCGAATGTCGTTCTTGACCGCCCAGTCCGCCAGGATGGTCACCACCTGCGGCACCGTGAAACTGCTGCGCACGATGTAGGGCGAGGCCTCGGTGATGCTGGAGGTGGCCGCCGCCATCACCACCATCGGCGTTTTGGACTGGGTGGCAATGGTGGCACTGGCCATGGCGAGAGGCGTGAGGCCAAACCCGGCCAGCACATTCACTTTTTCGTTCACCACCAGCTCCTGCGCCAGGCGCTTGCTCACGTCAGCCACGCCGGTGTCGTCTTTCACAATCAGCTGCACTTTTTTGCCACCCACGGTGTCGCCGTTCTGGGCGATGTAGAGGCGCGCTGCGCTCTCCAGCTGCTTGCCGGTGCTGGCAAAGGGGCCAGTCAGAGGCAGCAGCAGGCCGATCTTGAACGTGTTGTCTTGCGCCCAGGCCATGCTGAGGCTGGCGGCCAGCGCGGTGACTGCGGCGGTGCGGATGAAGGTGCGTTTTTGCATGGGTGTGTCTCCGGTTATTTGTGTCCGGCACCAGTGTGCAAGCGCGGCCGCAGCGCGTCCAATGCAAAGACTTGCTGACCTATGCAATCTGCTTATGGCACCTGACCCGACCCTAGCGCCCCACCCACCTGCCGCAAGATACCCTGCCACTGCGCGGCAGCCGGTGTGGGCAGGTAGCTGCTGCGCCACAAGGCGCCAATCTGCCGCTGCGCATGCTGCACTGGCAAGGGCAGCTCCACCAGCAAGCCCGCTGCTATTTCGCGCGCCACCTGGCGTGGCGACATCAGGGCCAGACGGTCGCTGTCCTGCAGCATGGCCAGCATCATCAATGCGCTGTTGGCCCGCACCTGTGCGGTCGGTGCAGGCAAACCGGCAGCATGCAGCATTTGTGCAAATGCCTTTTCAGCCGGGGTGTTGGGCATGGGCATGACCCACTGCGCCGCGCGCAGCGCCGTCCAGCCCAGGCGGCGGCGCTGGGCCAGCGGGTGGCCTGCACGCGCTACCACAGCCAGGCGGTCTTCAAACAGCAGCTCCTGACTCAGGTCGGGCGCGGGTGGTGCACTGCGCAGCGCGCCCACAATGCAGTCCAGCTCCGCATGGCGCAGCTGCGCCACCAGTGCATCAAAGGTGCCGTCAATCAGCACCAGTTGCACATGCGGCTGCTGCGCCAGCAGCTGCTCCACCGCCGGGGCCAGCAGCATGGTGGTGGAAAACGGCAATGTCCCCACCACCAGCCGCCCTTGCAGGGCCGCGCCCGGTTCGGGCCATTCGTCCACCGCCTGGCGTAGCTCGGCCTGGGCCAGCTTGTTGGCGAGCAGCAGGCCTTCGCCCGCCTCGTCCAGACGCAAACCACTGCGTGCGCGAATAAACAGCGGCGCCGCCACCATGTGCTCCAGCTGCTGCAGGCTCTGGTGCACGGCAGGCTGACTCACGCCCAGTTGCAGCGCGGCACGCCCTTCGCTGCCCGTATCCACCAGCGCCTGCAGCACCTGCAAATGCCGCGCCGCCACACCCAGTGCCAACGGACTGTGGTGCCAGGCGGCAGCCGCACTGCGTGTGCGGTGCCGGTCGGCATCGGCCAGCAACTGCAAGGCCCGCGTGGCCCGCAACGCCAGCTGGCGGCCCCGCCCCGTGGGCTGCATGCCGCGCCCCACGCGCTCAAACAAGGGGCTGCCCAGTGCAGCTTCGAGCTGCTGCACCGCACGGACGACGGAGGACTGCGCCACATGCAAGAGCGTGGCCGCGCGCTGGCTGCTGCCCGCCTGAGCCACGGCCGCCAAGGCGCGCAGCAAGCGCAAATGCGGCAGCAGCTCCATGCGGCCTAGCGCCAGTTCAGCAAGGGAAACATCGCGTCATCCATCACCGCGCCATCGGGCAGTCGGTCCGCCAGGCCCGCAAACGGCGGCGAGGTGCGCCAGCTGCGCACCGCGTGGCGTGCGTCATCGCCCAGGTAGCGGGCCGAGAACACCCGCCGCCGCGTGCCCGGCCCCACGCCACTGCTGGCGTGCAGCGTGAGCATATGGAAGGCCACCGCATCGCCCGGCTGCAGCGCCCAGCCCAGCTGTTCAAACTGGTCGGGATTCGCGTCAATCTGCGGCAGCTCGGCCAGCGCGCCTTCGGGAAACCACTTGGCCTGCAGATCGCGAAAGGTGCGCGGCATGTACCAGGTTCCCGCGTGGGAGCCGGCCACAAACCGCAGCGTGCTCTCCAGCGGCACCGGGTCCACCGGTATCCAGAAGCTCACGTTCTGCCGGCCTGCCACGTTGTAGTAGGGCTGGTCCTGGTGCCAGGGCGTGGGCTGGCGCGTGCCCGGCTCTTTCACCAGCAAGTGGTCGTGGTAGATACGCACCGTCTCGCTCTGCATCAGCTGCGCCGCAACGCGGGGCAAGGCACTGTGTTGCATCAGGTGCGCGTAGTCAGGGTTGTGCTGCCAGGTGCAAAAGTCTTCCACAAACTTGCCCGGGTCATCGGCCTGGCTGGCCACCTGCGCCAGCGGGCTCAGGTGGGCCAGGTTGTATTCAATGCCCCGCTCCAGCTGGGCCACCTCCGCGGGCTTAAGCACACCGCGCAGCACTACGGCGCCTTGGCGCGCGTAGTCGCTCACGGTGGAATCTGGCAAGGTGTAGTCACGCATGGTGCCGACTCCCCGTCCTACGCCGCCCCGCCCTGCGCCAGCGCCTGCTGCATGCCCGGCGCGTAGTCGGTGTAAATCCACTGCGCAATCACCTCGGGCGTCATGGTGTCGGGGTGGCCGGCCTCTTCGCTCACGCGGGCCACTTCTTCGGCGCCGGTGAGGGTGCCCACAAACATCTGCAGCACGGCCTGCAAGCCGCCCTGCGCCAGTGCGGCGTCGCCCAGGGCTTTGAGTGCTTCCCAGGCTTGGGCTTCAGAGGTGGCACTGTTGGAAACATAAGGGGTGGTAGCAGGCATGTGGTGTCTCGTGTAGCAATAAGGAAAGGCGCCTCAGCCCTGCCGTCTGGCAGGCTCACGCTGGTGCAAAAACTTGGTGAGCAGATCGCGCGGCGGCGTGACGGCGATGGATTTCAGAATCTGCCCCACGTTGCCACGGTGGTAGGCCCCGTGGGTGAGCACATGGAACAGCATCTCCTCGCGCGTCATGCGCCCGGCGTCGCCATCGGTGAACTGGAAGGCCAGGCTGTCTGCCAATGCGGCCTCATTCAGCCCGGCCAGGTAGGCCTCGAACCACAGGTCCGTCTCGGCAGCGGCAAAGTGCAGCTCGCCCAGTTCGGGCGTCTCTACCGTATTGCTCTGGGTGTAGCCGTGCGGCTCACCAAGCAGGTGCGCCCGAAAAATGCGGTCCACCACATAAATGTGGTTCAGCATGCGGATGGCCGTGTGCAGCGGCTCGGCGTGCTGGGTCGAGTCCACCGTGGCCATGCAGTCGTAGAGCTCGGCATTGGCCCAAGTCTTTTGGGCATACAGGGTTTTCAACATGGCAAGGGACACGGCGGGCTCCAGGGTGGCTGGCTAAGGGGTCTGCCTATTATCGAACGGCGCCAACGGCTGCCCGACCTCGCTCGACCAACGCCCTCCAACTCCCACTAAAGCCCTAGCACGCCACAGGTTTTCATCATGCAACTACATTAGTTACATGAAACAAAACAGCCAACTGTCTGACGTCTTGCACGTGCTGCTGCACATGGCCGAGGGCGATGGCCCAGCCACCTCCGAGGCGCTGGCCGCCGCCATGCAGACCAACCCCGTGGTGCTGCGCCGCCTGATGGGCGGCCTGCGCGACGCCGGGTTTGTGGTGTCCGCCAAGGGCCACGGCGGCGGCTGGGTGCTGGCGTGCGACATGGACCGCATCACCCTGGGCGATGTGTACCAGGCGCTGGGCGCACCGCCGCTGGTGTCGCTGGGTTTTAGAGAAGACCGGCCCACCTGCCTGGTGGCCCAGGCGGTGAACGACGCACTGGCCGGCGCCGCCCAAGAGGCCGAGGCCCTGCTGCTCAAACGTTTTGGAGCCGTCACCTTGGCCACGCTGTCGGCCGACTTTCACCGCCGCATGGCGCAGCACAGGGCATCTGGCCACACAAGCCATACCAGCCACCACCATCTGAAGGAACACAAATCGTGAAGCACATCGACTTTGCCGTCATCGGCGGCAGCTACGCCGGCCTGTCCGCCGCCCTGCAACTGGCCCGTGCGCGCCGCAATGTGCTGGTGGTAGACGCCGGCCAGCGCCGCAACCGCTTTGTAGATGCCGCAGGCGAAACATCGCACGGCTTCCTGACGCAAGACGGCCGTCCGCCCGCCGAGATAGCCGCCGACGCCCGCGAGCAGCTCATGAACTACCCCAACGTGGAATGGAAACACGGCACCGCACAAGACGCGCGCGTGGCCAGCGATGGCAGGCTTGAATTTCGCGTTGGCACGGAGGCCATCAGCGCCCACCGGCTCATCCTCGCCACCGGCGTGCGCGACGAGCTGCCGCCCGTGCCCGGCCTGGCCGAGCGCTGGGGCCGCAGCATCTTCCACTGCCCGTATTGCCACGGCTACGAGATGAACGCCGGCCCCATCGGCATCATCGCCGCGTCACCGCTGGCGCTGCACCACGCGATCATGCTGCCGGACTGGGGCAGCCCCACGCTCTTTTTGAACGGCGCCTACACACCCAGCGACGAAGACCTGGCCGCCATCGCGCGCCGTGGCACGCAGATCGAGGCCACGCCCATTGCGCGCATAGACGGCCACGCCGACGTAGTGCTGCGAGACGGCCGCACCATCATCCTGAACGGCCTGTTCACCCAGCCGCGTACGCTGCTGGCCAGCCCCGTGGCCGAGCAACTGGGCTGCGCGCTGGAAGACGGCCCCATGGGCGTGTTCATCAAGGTAGACGAAGGCAAGGCCACCAGCGTGCCCAATGTGTTTGCGTGCGGGGATGCTGCGCGGGCGGCGGGGAATGTGACGCTGGCCGTGGCGGATGGCGCGATGGCGGGGTTTGGGGCGCATCGGGCTTCGATGGTTTGAGCGGATTTCATCGTCACGTAAGCAGCATCGGAATGCATACTATTCTTCGCCATCAAAATCTGGTTCTAAAGTTCCGAAGTGAATGCGCTTCAAGGGTGTAACGATCTCGACGTCTTCTATGTCCAAGGTTTCAATTGGCACATCAAGATTACCCTCAATAGTTATGAGTAACGCAGACTCAAACTCTCTTTCGACCTCAGCTGTAACGGAATCGATGTGTACATAGTCACCATCTATCGAATCGTGAACTGACAGTGAGAACTCTCCTTCGGCCTTAACCGTTATCGCGGCCATGGCCTGAAGAACAACATAATCATCTCCACTCTCAATTATTTTGAACTCATTGGAAGTGAAGTAAAAACTATTGAACCAGCCGTTGCTCCCCTCCGGCTCCCAATAGAGATACGACTCGGCATCTTGATCGGGAGTAAACCCTTCAAGAATTGCAGTCAAATGGGATGCAACTTCATCTATGAAATTCTGAGCTTTGCCGCTATCCAAATCTGCTTCTAGTCTAGAAATGAAAGCGTATGGTGCATTTGCCTTGTTGAAGAGCGCCAAACCATCAGATAGCTCGGTGATGCACTTTAGACGTTCAGACTGTTCGCAATACCTACTCCAGTCTGAGTCTTGGGCTATTGCCAAAACTAATTTTTCATTTTTTTCCGCCCATTTTTCAACTGCCATCAAAGTGATTGCATCGGGAAATTCATTCTTCTTCTTTCCGGATTCTGAAAATGGTGCTTTGTTAGAGAAGTACTGATCCAGCAAACTCGATATGTTCAGATGATCAGCACACTCCAACTTCAAAGCGCCCGTTTTTTCGAGAAAGTCCTCCAACCTTGAATCAGCTAAGCCCTCAATTTCTTTGCTATCCAGCAGCATAGCTTTCGCATCATTCAAGGTATTTCCGTCGAAAAACAAATGATCTCCAGCCTCATTTATGGATTTTTCTAGCGCACTTCGTGAAGCTCTAATTTTTTGCTCCAAATGAGTTTTGACTTCCCCACATATGACATCTGGCATTAGGAATGCGACAGGACTTCTTTTGAATTGCGTGAGTTTTCCGAGTAGCCCCTTCTCAAGCCGAAGTCCATTTCCGTCAAAAATGGATGTATCAATCAGCAGCGCACCATATTTCATTTCTTCACTCATCAGCCTCTCCCTGTAATTTCACTTAGATTCTTTCACACACACGAGCGGTGGTACGCAACTCAAGTGTCCATTGCAGATGCCCTTCAAACATTACGTTAAGCAATCGATTCAAAAGTGCTCACGCCCCAAGCGCTTAGTTAAAAATCCTCAAATCAATTCGCCATCGACCAAAGCATCCCCAAGATTCGTCCCCCAGACTTCTCTCACCACCACAAGAGAAGTCCCCATGCCCATCACCTGCTTCATCCGCTACGAAATCGACCCGTTCCAGAAAGACCAGTTCACGGCGTACGCCAACAACTGGGCCCGCATCATCCCCCGCCTTGGTGGGCATTTGCTGGGCTACTTTGTGCCGCACGAGGGCAGCAACTACGAGGCGTGGGGGCTGTTCTCCTTCCCCAGCCTGGCGGCGTATGAGGACTACCGCCAGCGCCTGCGTGTGGACGACGAAGCACAGGCCAACTTTGCGTTTGCGCAGCGCGAGCGGTTCATCCTGAAGGAAGAGCGCACCTTCCCCCAGCCGGTGCCCGCCAGCTACCTGCAAGCGCCCACAGGTTATCTGGAGGCCGCATGATCGCCGTGCTGTTTGAGGTGACGCCCCTGCCGGGGCAAGAGGCCCGCTACTTTGACATTGCGGCCATGCTGGGCGAGCATTTGCAGGCCATTGACGGCTTTGAGTCGGTGGAGAGGTTTCAAAGCCTGACGCGGCCCGGTACCTATTTGTCTTTGAGCTACTGGCGCGACGAAGCCGCCGTGCGCGCATGGCGCAACCAGGCCAACCACCGCTCCGGGCAGGCCGAGGGGCGCGCGGCGGTGTTTGCCGACTACCGCATCCGCGTGGCGCAGGTGCTGCGCGACTACACTCAAACGCAGCGCAGCGAGGCCCCGGACGATTCCAACTTGGCACTGCTGGCGCCCCACTCCTGACCCGCATGACAACTCCCTCCCCCGCCCCGTTTGAACCCCGGCTGGCCAGCCTGGCCGCCGTGATTGCCGACGCCACGCGGGCGCGCATGCTGAGCTACCTGCTGGCGGGCGACTACGCCAGCGCGGGGGAGCTGGCGCGCGCTGCGTCGGTCTCGCCGGCTACGGCCAGCGGGCACCTGGGCAAGCTGATGGCGGCGGAGCTGCTGGTGTGCGAACAGCGCGGGCGGCACCGCTACTACAAGCTGGCTGACGATGAGGTAGCCCACGCGCTGGAGGCGCTGGCGCTGATGGCCGAGCGCCGCACCCACACCGCCGCCTGGGCCAACCCCACGCGCCAGCGGCTGCGCTTTGCCCGCTGCTGCTACGGGCACCTGGCGGGGCAACTGGGCGTGGAGATGTTTTCGCAGCTGCTGTCCAAGGAATGGCTGGCCCCGGCGGGCGATGGCTACCTGCTTACCGCGCAGGGCAAGGCTGGGCTGGATGCGATGGGCTTTGCGATGGACGGCATGGACAAAGCCTCCGCTTCCGCCCGCCTGGCCTACCGCTGCCTGGATTGGTCCGAGCGGCGCGACCACATGGCGGGCAAACTACCCAAGGCGCTGCTGGCGCACTGCCTGCAACACGGCTGGCTGCGCCGCCATGACGGTGAGCGCGCGCTGGAGGTCACGCCACTGGGGCGCAAGCACCTGGCCGCCCTGCTGCCTTCGGTCAACGCGCTGTAGGCTCCACCGGCATTTCGCTGGCGTTTATGAGTCAAATTGGCCTCTAGTGCCCGTGGATATTGCGCGAGCAGCTTCTTTTTTTATAGCGTTTCAAGCAGCTTAGACACAAATCTAACTCTAGAAGAGAGCAATTAACGGACCTGAAAATACTCCGCGATCTGGAGCCCATTGCTACTGGTGCGTTGACCAAAAATTGCAAGCAATTTCGTTAAGTCTTGTTTCGATCCTTGCTGAAACATCAACTTGTTTATTTGCGCTCGTACTCCGAATCGATTCAGTACCGAATCCAATGGATTTCCTTGTAGCGCTGCTTGCATTACCCCCCAGCCCAAGGTGAACGTCGGCCCCGACGATGTACTACGACCTAGCCGAGCATCCACAAAGGATGAGACAGATCGCAAAAGACTTTCACACTTCCCGAGTGTCCGAGCGTCATCCTCTTCAAGTGCCCTTTGATAATCAGTGATCCACGCACGGAGCTCGGCGTACTCAGCACGTAACTGCAAAGCCACCTCAAGCAAATCTTTGGGCGTAGATGATTCGCGGATCGCAAGTGCGGCAATCTCGGCACCGTTGACCTTTAGCTGGGTAACGCGCGCGCCGGCGCCTTCTAAAACACTCATTCGCGCTTGCTTTTCAGTGACAAGGGCGCGCAAATTGCGGGCGGCGTCAGGTGCCCAGGCAACACCGGCAGCAATCATGAGGTGACGCCGTGCGGGGAATGGCGTGTACGCATGTCGATACACAAGCGAGCGGGCAAGCATACCGGCACCACCCCAAACTATTTGGGAAAGATACGGGTGGGGAGTTGTCCTATCGCGTCTCCAACCTTCCTCATTTTCCCGCTGTGCTTGTTTTAGCGACTCTGTGACACACAACTTGGACGTATAAAACCGCCGAGGCTCATCTAACTCTTGCGGCTGACCAAGGAAGCGAAAGGGCACGACCACGCCTTTCGCCACCAATTGATCCAGCCCCGGATGCTTACCTTCCCATGACGTACGGAAAGCTTCGTCGACCCATATTTGCTCTCGAAGCACGATGTCAGCTATCAAATCGAAGACTGCCTCAACGGCAAATGCTCCTGCTGGCACATCTGAAAACTCGTGAGAACTTGTTTTTTGGTCGATGCGGATTAAAGAGGCTTCGCCCATTTCGAGTCCTTTCGAAAGGGCGTGCGCCACAGTCTGAAAGCTCCAGTTGTCTGCAATGGCACAGTTAGTCTTCGGTGTATCAGCCATCGAAAATCCTCCCTTAGATATCACGCAGATACTACCCGCCGCTGGACAAATATCCTTCGGCCAACGCGCTGTAGCCCCAGCAGGTGTTTCGGTGGCGTTTATGGGTCAAATTGGCCTATAGACCCCGTGGATATTGCGCGAGCAGCTTCTATTTTGATAGCAAACTGACTATCCGTGCGCACTTGCGCAACGCTTGCCCAGTGCCCAGATGCTGCCGATCAGCAACGCCCCACCCAACCATTGCAGTGGCGCCAGCGATTCGCCCAAGAGCAAGGCGGCCAGCACCACGGCAGTCAGCGGCTCTACCAGTGTGGCCACGGTCAGCGCTGTGGGGCTCAGGCGCGCAGCGCCCCAGCTAAACGCCAGCAGGGCCAGCGCTGCGGTGACCACACCCAGGTAGAGAAACCACGCTTGGGGCGGCACGTCGGCAGGCCACACCAAGGGCCGAAAGAATCCGGTCAAGCCCATAACCACCGCTGCCACCAGCGTAAGGCACGCTGCGGCCTGCCCTGCCCCTAGGTCGTGCGACAAGCGCCCGCTGACCAAGGTAAACCCGGCGTAGAGCACGGCCGATGCCACAGAGAACGCCACGCCAGCCACCATCGCGCCGCTGCCACCGGCTGCGCCCCCATGGCGCAACACCAGCAAAACCGTTCCCCCCAGCGCCGCCACAAGCGCCAGCACCAAGCTCACATCCAGGCGCTCCCGCCCCTTCATCAGCGCCCACAGGGTGACGAGCACCGGGGGCAAACACAGGGCAATCAGCGTGGGAATGGAGGCGCCTATGCGCTCAATGCCCAAAAACCAGCACAGCACATACATGGCCATGCAGGTGCCAGCCACCAGCACCAAGCCCAGGCGCGGCCGCACCGCAGCCCACAAGTTGCGACGCGCAAACACGGCCATCAATGCAATGGCCCCCACCAGAAAACGCCATAAAGAAATGTTCTCTGGCGTGAAACCATGGCGCGCGATGAGCACGTTCACGATGAGCGCGCCCGTGCCCCACAGAAAGCCCGCGCCGCAGGCGGCCAGCAGGCCCAGGCGGGCTGCGTTGGGCGGATAGCTTGCTTGGTGCGACATGGAAGACATTGCAGCAGTCAGTACACAGGATATATGTCAAAGAGGCCTCTAGAGCCCGTGGATATTGCGCGAGCAGCTACTCAATGCATAGCAGATCTCTTGTTCAATTATGTCTGCGGATTTGACGAAAACACGGATGCTTCATTCAATCGCTTGCTCCGGCTGCGATGGGCGCGTGCTCTGCCATCACCTCCACAACCCAGTTGATAAAGACGCGCAACTTGACGCTGACATGGCGGTTGGGATGGAAGGCCAAGTACAGGGGCATGGGGTCTAACGCCCAGTCTTGGAACAAGGGCACGAGTTCGCCACGCGCCAGGTGGGGCTTGGCCATGTAATGCGGCAGCCACAGCACCCCCACGCCCGCCAAGCCAGCGGCAAGGTAGGCGTTGCCATCGTCAACGGCCAGGGCGTGTTTGCCTTTGACTTCGATGCGCGCATCGCCGTGGCGCAGGGTGCTGGGCAAGAGCTTGCCGGTGCGTGACGACAAAAAGCCGACGATGCGGTGCGGGTCTGCTTCCAGGTCCAAAGGGTGCAGGGGTTGGCTGACCCTTTGCAGATAACTGGGCGCCGCATACACGCCAAGCTGCAGGTCGCCCACATGGCGCGCGATGAGCGAGGGTTGGGTGACTTCCCCACCGCGTATCACGCAGTCCACGTTGTCACCGATAAGGTCGACCAGGCGGTCACTCACGCCCATCTCGATCTGCAGGTCCGGATAACGGGCGTGGAACTCTGGGAATGCGGGAACCAACAGCATGCGCGCCAGCGGACTTGGAACATCCACACGCAGCCGCCCCCGGGGTGCAGCGGTGGCGCTGGACAGGCTGGTCTCGGCATCGTCCAGGTCCACCAGCAGGCGCACCGCCCGCTCGTAGTAGGCCGCGCCATCGGCGGTGACGTGGACTTGCCGCGTGGTGCGGTTGAGCAGCTTGACGCGCAGCCGTGCCTCCAGCTGCTGCACCAGCTGGGTCACCGTGGTTTTGCTCATGTGCAGGGTGAGCGCAGCCTTGGTAAAGCTGCCGGTCTCCACCACACGCACAAAGGCTTGCATTGCATCAAAACGGTCCATCTCGGCCTCACCTTACCCCGTCGATTGTTTGGGAACTGCAAACAGTGATTGTGCGACTTGCTGGTTTATCCCGCGGGCATGGCGCCCTAAATTCAGGGCGAGCCAGTTGGCTTTTGTCTTCACTCCCACCATTCATCGAGGTATTCCATGTCAGTCCGCCATGTTGTTTTTCCCGCCGGGCGCCAGGCGCTTTATGAGCAGAACCGCTACTCGCCCGCCATCCAATCGAATGGTTTTTTGTTTGTGTCAGGCCAGGTGGGCAGCAAGCCGGATGGCTCACCAGAACCCGATTTGACGAAGCAGGTGCGCCTAGCGTTTGAGAACCTCAATGCCATCCTGGCTGCTGCGGGCTGCACCTTTGATGACGTGATCGACGTCACGGTGTTTATCGTGGACCCCGAGAAACATCTGGAGACCATCTGGCCGGTGATCCATGAGTTCTGGGGCCCTGCTCCGCACCCCACGCTGACGGGTATTGGCGTGACCTGGCTCTACGGCTTTCAGTTCGAGATCAAGGTGATTGCCAAGCTGCCAGAGGCTTGAGCGTACTGGGCTGGCCATGGCATGGGCCAGACTTTTCAGTCACGTTAATTTGAATCAAATTGGCCTCCAGGCCTTATGGATATTGCGCGAGCAGCTTCTGTTTTGATAGCATATTAACGCGCTGAGACGGTGTATCCGTGCTATCTCGACCATGGGCAACACGCCGCATTGGATGTTGGCGGGTGTGGCGTCATGCAGAGAGATGACTACCGGGTGTCGGGCGTGCCTTGGGTTCGTGTCACACGCCAGAGTCCAAGCCCGCCTACCACGCCGCAGGCAGCCAGGGCCAGCCAGACGCCGCTGGCGGGCGTTGCCTGGGCGGTGCCCAGGCCTGCACCTACGGCCGCCTGCCCCACCAGCGCGGCACAGCCCCCGACGCTTGACATGAAGCCATAACAGGTGCCCAGTGGGCAGTCCCGCGCATAGCGGGGCAACACGGTGGCAAACAGCGGAAAACACAAGATGGAACCCAGCGACAACAGGGTTGCGAGCACGAGCATGGCTGCCTGCGGCCAGGCCGCCAGCACCAGGGGCGACAGAAAAGCCGCGCCCATGAGCGCCAAACCACTCCCCATCGCGGCAGCATCGCCCAGGCGTGGCACAAGCCAGCGGCTCACGGGCCATTGCAAGGCAATGCCCACCACCGCGCTGACCGTGAACACGGCGCTAAGCGCGCTGCTGCCCAGGCCGTGTGTTTGGACATAGGCAGGCACCGCCAGGTAGAGCTGGTGAAACATCACCTGGTAGGTGGCGCAGAAGCCGACAAAGCGCAGCAGGCTGGGATCTGCCAACTGGGTGAATAGAGATTTGGGGGATGCGTGCACTGTGCCGGATGCCAACTGGCTGAGGGGCTTGGGCACACCTTGGTCTGGGGGCAACAAGCGCCATTGCAGTGCACCAAACAGCAGGAACAGCCCGCCGGCCACACAGCCGGTCAGGCGGAAGTCCACGTTCAGCAGCGCCAGCCCGATCAGGGGGCCGAGCAGCATGCCGACTTCGCTGGCCACGTTGTGCAGGGTGAAGGCATAGCGGCGCTGTGACAGGTCGGGGCACTGGGCGGCCAGGCTGGCTTGGGCACACGGGGTGAACAGCGCGCCAGCAAAGCCGGTCAGAAAGGCGGCCAGCAGCAGCAGCGGCAGCGCCTGGGCCCAACCCAACAAGACAAAGCCCAGGCCGCGCAAACAACAGCCCCAGACGATGGCCCTGCGGTAACCCAGGCGGTCGCCGAGCCAGCCGCCCAGCAAAAACAAGCCTTGCTGGCTGAAGACGCGCAGGCCCATAACCAGCCCGGTGATCCACCCCGCCAGCCCCAAGTCCGCCCCCAGGTGCTGCGCCAGGTAGGGCATGAGCATGTAAAAGCCCAGGTTGAACGCCAGCCCGTTGGCCACCAACACGCGGGCGGCAGGACTGAGCCCGCGCCACGGGCTCACCTTACGAGTGCCAGCAAGCTGTCAACACGGGCCGCATGGCTGTATATGCGTCCCTGCGTGGACTTCATGACGGCGGTGGCGGTGCTGCGATTGACTGCCTCTGCAACCTGAATAAGCCCAACCATCCCCATCATCAGGTGGGGTGGGCAGTTGTAGAAATACAAACCTTGGTGCGACAGCGTCACCACAAATGGCACATCAAGCTCGCTGAGCCAGGGCTTGGCACCATCGGGGACCGCCAGACTGCGGACGAAGTGGCCAGTGCTTGTGGGCTCAAAGCGCACTGTGTCGCCGACCTGTGCATACACGAAGGCGGGCTCAAACACCATGGATCCGTCGGCACCCGCATTGAGCATGCGCACTACGTGCTCGGTGCTCCAAGCAGGCGAGGCGAACAGGCTGCAAAGCAGCAACAAGCCTCCCAGCAAGGAGCGATACAGGGAATACTGGTGCGTTGGGTGGGTTGTCATATCGCGATTCGTTGGCGTCCGGAGCATTCAGGCGCTCGCGGGGGCCAGATGTGGAGTGCGCAGGGTGCGCACATAAGGTTGGCCTTGCTGGTCGTGAAGCACGTCCACCGGGACGTGGTAGAGCTGATGGATGAGGTCGCGGCTCAGCACCTGGGCCGGTGGGCCAAAGGCTTGCAGGCGGCCATCACCCAGCACAATCATTTGGTCGGCAAACTGGGCCGCCAGGTTCAGATCGTGCAGCACGGCCACGCTGACCCAGCCTTGGGCGGCCGTCTGCATTTGCAGGTGTTCCATCAGCTGCATTTGGTGCTTCAAGTCCAGCGCGCTCACGGGTTCGTCGAGCAGCATCAGCTTGGGCTGGCGCAGTAGCACCTGGGCAAATAGCACCATCTGGCGTTGCCCACCGCTGAGTGTGTGTACCGGGCGGTCGGCCAGATGGGCGATGTCCAGCGCCTGCAGGGCTTCCAGCGCCGCGCCCAGGTCGTCGTCGGACAGGCGCATGGATAGCCGCTGCAAGCGCCCCAGCACCACCACTTCGAGCGCACTCAGGTCCAGGTCGAGCTGGGTGTTTTGGGGCATGTAGCCAATGCTTTGGCGCCAGCTGGGCAGATTGTGGGGCGTCATGGCCGAGCCATGCAGACGCACGGTGCCATGGGTCAAGGGCAGCTCGCCAAACAAGGCGCGCAGCAGGCTGGTCTTGCCGGTGCCATTGGGGCCAATGATCACGTGCAGTTGCCCAGCTTGCAGCGACAGGTTCAGCCCCTCGACCAGGGTTAATTCGCCGATGCGCAGGGTCAGGTCATGGAGTTCAAGCACGGTGACGCTTTCGGTTGCCCAGGATGAGCCAGATCATGAAAGGAACGCCGATCAGCGCGGTCACGATCCCGATGGGAAACAGCGCGCCGGGCACGATGGATTTGGACAGCACTGAGGACACCGAGAGCATGACTGCGCCGCACAACGCCGATTGTGGAATCAGAAAACGCTGGTCTTCACCTACCTGCATGCGCGCGACATGCGGCGCCACCAGCCCGATGAAACCGATGACACCCACAAAGCTGATGGCAGTCGCAGTCATCAGGGCGACGAGCACCAGGGTTTTGATGCGCAGTCGCGTGACATTGACCCCCAGGCTGCGCGCGCGTGTTTCACCCAGGCGCAGGCAGGTGAGTTGCCAGGCATCGCGGTGCAGCAGCACCGCACACACCAGCGTCACTCCAACGGTGATCCACAGCATGGGCCAAGTGGTGCGCATGAGGCTGCCAAACAGCCAGAAGATGATCTGTTGGTTCAGCTCGGGCGACGCCAGAAACTGCAGCAGGGACAACAACGACTGGAAGAGAAACAGCAGTGCAATGCCGGCCAGGATGATGGTTTGGCTGTTGACATGGCGCATCAGTGCCAGCCCGAACAAGAGGCTGGCCGCCAGCATGCAGAACACAAATGCGCCAATGGGAATGGCCACTAGCGGAGGAAGACCAAAGCCCCCCGATACCAAAGCCAGCGCAGCCCCGAATCCGGCTGCAGCAGCCAGACCGAGCGTGAAAGGGCTGGCCAGAGGGTTGTCGAGCAAGGTTTGCATTTGGACCCCGCCAACGCCCAAGGCCGCCCCCACCACCAGCGCCATGAGCGCAATCGGCAGACGCATGTCCATCACGATGGCGCGCGTCATGGAGTCTGCAGCCGCGGGCGACAACAGCGTCCGCACGACATCACCCAGCGCCAACATGGAGGGACCGGTGGCCACGTCCAACATCAGGCTGAGTAAACCCAGGATCACAAACAAGGCCAGCCAACGCCAGCGGCGCAGCTCGCGCAGGCGCTGACGCTGCACGATCTGCATGCCCATGTCGGGCGTGGCGGTGATTTCGGTCATTTGCCGCTCAATACGAAGGTGCCTTGGGGTTGGATAGGCAGGTAGTGGCGGTAGAAGTCCTGGTACGTGGCCTCTGGTTGAATGTCGGTAAACAGCGTGGGGTACAGGGCCTTGGCCAGGTATTGCAATTGGGCAGCATCCAGCAGGCTGCGGGTGGCGCCGTGGTAGACCCCGTACAGACGCCCATCCTGAACTGCCGGCAAAGCACTCCATCCTTTGCGTTGGGCAAAGCCTTGCAGGCGTCGGCGCGCCTCTGCCGCTGGCACACCCACGCCCATTTGCATGGCGTCAGGGCTGCTGACGCTTTCGTACCCGGCGATGAACACCACCTGTGGTTTGGTGACCAACAACTGTTCGGGGTTCATGGGCCCCCAGTCTTTGACGAACGGGGCGGCCACGTTGTCGCCTCCCACCAGGTCGGCCATGGCGCCCCACATGTTTTTGCCGTAGGTGTAGCTATGTTCGGCCGGCCCCTTGTCGCCGAGCTCAATGTAGACACGCGGGCGCGGGAGCTTGGCTTTGGCAATGCGTTGCTGGATCGTCTCCACCACCTGGCGGTATTCGTCGGCTATGCGTTGTGCGCGCACGGTTTCACCAGTAATCAGACCCAGCACTTTGGTGCTGGCCAAATGGCGCTCTAGCGTCTGCGCGTTGTAGTCCACCACCACCACCGGGATGCCAGCGGCTTCAAGACGGGGGATTTCAGACGCCAGTGCCTTGAATTGCCAGTCGGCCAGAATGACCACATCGGGTTTGGTAGCCAGCGCTTTCTCAAGCGAGAAGCTCTGGTCCTGCACGTTGCCCACGTCTGGCACATCGCGCAGCGTGGGCTTTGCGGCCGTGTACTGTGCCCAAACCGCTGGGCGCGATTTGACAAACCAGCCGCGTGACAAGCCCACCAGTCGGTCGAACGCTTTATCGCCACCGACGGCGAAATAGTCCTCAATGTAGAAGCCCAGCAGCACTCGCTTGGCCGGCAGCTCCAGGGTGATCTTGCGACCCAACACGTCTTCGATGGTGCTGGGCGCCGCCCAGGCGCTGATCGCGCCCAGCGCGAGCATGGCGGACAGCGCGATTTTTTTCCAAAAATGCTGATTCATTTACATCCCCAGTGCAAAGCTGCCCTTGGCCTGCACGGGCAAGTAGCGGCGATAGAAAGCCAGATAGTTGGCCTGCGGATCGATGTCCTTGAACAACGTGGGGTACAGGGCCTTGGCCATGAACTGCACCATGGTGTAGTCCAGCACCGAACGCGATGCCCCTTGGTAGACCGCATACAGGCGCTTGTTCTTTACGGCAGGCAGTTCGCTCCACCCGGCGCGCTGGGCAAAGCCTTGCAGCCGCTGCTGGGCCACCGCTGGCTCCACGCCCTGCCCCATCAGCATTGAGTTGGGGTTTTTGGTCGATTCGGTGCCCGCAATGAACACCACTTCAGGCAGAGAGGCCAGTACTTTTTCCGGATTCATCGGGCCGTACCACTCCACGAAGGGGGCAGCGATGTTTTCACCGCCAGCCAAGGTGCCCAAGGGGCCCCACATGCCTTTGCCATAGCTGAAGCTGTATTCGGCCGGGCCTTTGTTGCCAAACTCCACATAAAAGCGCGGTTTGGGCTGCTTGGCAGCTGCGATGCGCGACTGCACCTGATCGATGGCGGTCTTGTATTCGTCCGCAATCTTCTGGGCACGCTTCTCTTCGCCCGCGATCTTGCCCAGCAACAGCGTGCTGGCGTAGTGGTTTGCCGGCAACTCCATGTTGTAGTCCACCACCACAACGGGCACTCCAGCGTCTTCGATCCGCTTCACATCGGAGCCCAAGCCTTTGTATTGCCATTCAGCCAAAACCAGAACATCGGGTTTCAGCGCCAGCACTTTTTCCACGGAGAAGGTTTGCGCTTCGACTTCACCCACGTCGGGCAGATCTTTGAGTGAAGGACGGTGCGCTGCGAACAGCGCCCAGTTGGCAGGTCGCCAAGCCTCCCAAGCCTCGCGCGACAAGCCCGCCACTTTGTCAAAGGCCTTTTCGCCGCCGATGGCCATGTAGTCCTCGAAATAGAAGCCCAGCAGCACACGCTTGGCCGGCAGGTCGACGCGCACGGACCGGCCGAGCACGTCTTTGATCACTTCGGGGGCCGCCTGCGCGGTTTGAATCAGACCGGCCGTCAGGCCCAAGAGACATAGCCAGCGTGCGGTGGCAGCAATTCGCATAAACATTCCTTCAAAAGGCCAGATACCCCGGCGAAGGCCTGCATTGTAAATGCGAATGATTCTTAAATGTTTTTAGATATGGACATTTTTAAATGTTTCCAGAAATCGCTAACCTCGCCCCACAAACGGCATGTTGGTGGCCATGATGGTCATGAACTGCACGTTGGTGGACAGCGGCAGCTGGGCCATGTGCAGCACGGCGTCGGCCACTTGCTGTACGTCCATCATGGGTTCCACGGCTACCTCGCCATGGGCCTGCAGCACACCGGTGGACATGCGGGCGGACAGCTCGGTGAGCGCGTTGCCAATGTCGATCTGGCCGCAGGCGATGTTGTACTTGCGGCCGTCCAGCGAGATGGATTTGGTGAGGCCGGTGATGGCGTGTTTGGTGGAGGTGTAAGGCGCGGAGTTGGGGCGCGGCGCGTGGGCGGAGATGGAGCCGTTGTTGATGATGCGCCCGCCTTGGGGCGTTTGGTTCTTCATCAAACGAAAGGCGCCTTGCGCGCAGAGGAAGGAACCTGTGAGGTTGGCGTCCACCACGGTCTGCCATTGCGCAAAGCTGATGTCTTCAAAGTTGACTTTGGGCGCGCCCACGCCGGCGTTGTTGAACAACACATCCAGGCGGCCAAAGGTGTCCTTGATCATGGCGAACAGCGCGTCCACCGATTCAGGCTGGCCCACGTCCACACAAAACGGATAGGCCGACACGGTGCCACTGGCCTGGGCCACTTCGGTCAGCGGGCCAATGCGCCGCCCAGCCAGCACGACGCGGTACCCCGCCTTGAGCAATGTGAGGGCGACGGCCCGGCCAATGCCGGTACCAGCGCCGGTAACGAGTGCGACGGGGGACGTGGTGTTCATGCGGGGTCCTTCAAACCATTCCAAGAGTCAACTGGCAAAACGCTCGACATGCGTTTCGCCGCGTCGGACATGGTAGACCACATGGCGCCCAGATAGCCAGGCCGTATAGCACACGCAACCGGAACATACGAATCACCAGCTAGCGCCTACTAGATATGCGCGAGCAGCTTCTATTTTGATAGCAAAAATGAGCGGCGCACTACCCAACCCTGCCCTTCTCTTATTTCCTGGCCACTCGGCGGGCGTGCAGTGCTACCACTTGGGTGCTCCGATGACCTACCACTTGATTCAACCCGCCAGGCGCGAATTGCCGCGCCTATGCGGGCGTCCACAACTCCGGCAGACCAGCCAACGGTGCCAGCAGGCGTGCCACCGCACCGCCCCTCACCAGCTCGGTGGCATGCGCAATGTCCGGCGCCAGGTAGCGGTCCACGTGGTGCGCGGGCACGTCCTTGCGCAAGAGCGCATGCACCTCTTCCAATACGGCCGAACTCTTGAGCGGACGCAGAAATTCGATGCCCTGCGCGGCGGCCAGCAGTTCGATGCCGAGGATGTGGGCCGTGTTGTGGATCATGCTTTGCAGGCGGCGCGCGGCGAAGGTGGCCATCGAGACATGGTCTTCCTGGTTGGCGCTGGTGGGCAGGCTGTCCACGCTGGCGGGGTGGGCCAGCGATTTGTTCTCGGAGGCCAGCGCGGCGGCGGTGACGTGCGCAATCATGAAGCCGCTGTTCAGCCCTGCATCCGCCGTGAGAAACGGCGGCAGGCGTGACACGCCGCTGTCGATCAGCATGGCAATGCGGCGCTCAGCAATCGCGCCCACTTCGGCAATGGCCAGGGCCATACCATCGGCGGCCAGAGCGACCGGCTCGGCGTGGAAGTTGCCGCCGGAGATCATGGCGCCATCGTCGGGGAACACCAATGGGTTATCAGTCACGGCGTTGGCCTCAATCAGCAACACGCGCGCGGCGTGGCGCAGCTGGTCCAGCGCAGCGCCTACCACCTGCGGCTGGCAGCGCAGGCAATACGGGTCTTGCACGCGGTCATCGCCCTCGGCGTGCGACTGGCGGATGGCACTGCCTTTGAGTACTTCGCGGTAGTACTGGGCCACGTCAATCTGCCCGGGCTGGCCGCGCACGGCGTGGATGCGCGGGTCAAACGGGCCATCGCTACCGCGGGCGGCGTCTAGCGTGAGCGCGCCAATCAGCAATGCGGCTTCCAACACCGGCTCAAACGCCAGCAGGCCGTGCAGCGCCAGTGCGGTGGAGGTTTGTGTGCCGTTGATCAGGGCCAGGCCCTCTTTGGCCTCCAGCTCCAGCGGCGTGATGCCAGCAGCCTTGAGCGCCTGCAGCGCGGGCACGCGTTGTCCGTCCACCAGCATGTCGCCCTCACCCATCAACGCCAACGTCATGTGGGAGAGCGGCGCCAAATCGCCCGACGCACCCACTGACCCCTGTGAAGGCACGCAGGGCACCAGGCCCGCGTTGTGCACGGCCAAGAGCGTGTCCACCACCACCTCACGGCAACCGGAGTAGCCACGCGCCAGGCTGGCGGCCTTGGTAGCCATCATCAACCGCATGATGGGTGCAGCCAGTGGCTCGCCCACACCCACGCTGTGGCTGCGGATCAGGTTGCGCTGCAGGGTGGCCAGCTGGTCTTTGCTGATGCGCTTGTTGGCCAGCTTGCCAAAGCCGGTGTTCACGCCGTACACCGGCGCATCACCATCAGCAGCGGCCTTGACCAGTGCGTGCGAGGCGCGCATGGCCACGCGGGCCGATTCGGGCAGGCTGAGCTGGCACACGCCGTTGTGGATGGCTTGCAGATCGTCCAGCGAAAGCTTGCCGGCGTTGAGGATGAGAGAAGTCATTCCGTCGTCTTTCTGGTTATTTGGTCAGCATGGGCAGGTTCATACCTTGCTCGCGTGCGCATTGTTGTGCAATCTCATACCCAGCATCCGCATGGCGCATCACGCCAGTGCCGGGGTCGTTCCAGAGCACGCGCTCCAGGCGCTGGGCCGCAGCGTCTGTGCCATCGGCCACGATGACCACGCCGCTGTGCTGGCTGTAGCCCATGCCCACGCCGCCGCCATGGTGCAGGCTGACCCAGCTGGCGCCACCCGCAGTGTTGAGCAGTGCGTTGAGCAGCGGCCAATCGCTCACGGCGTCGCTGCCGTCCTGCATGCTTTCGGTTTCGCGGTTGGGTGAGGCCACGCTGCCGCTGTCCAGGTGATCGCGGCCAATGACGATGGGGGCTTTGAGCTCGCCGTTCTTCACCATTTCGTTAAAGGCCAGGCCGGCGCGGTGGCGCTCGCCCAGGCCGATCCAGCAGATGCGCGCGGGCAGGCCCTGGAAGGCAATGCGCTCACCGGCCATGTCCAGCCAGCGGTGCAGATGCTTGTCTTCGGGGAACAGCTCTTTCATCTTGGCGTCGGTCTTTCGGATGTCCTCGGGGTCGCCACTCAGCGCCACCCATCGGAAGGGCCCCTTGCCGCGGCAGAACAGCGGGCGCACATAGGCGGGCACAAAGCCGGGGAAGTCGAACGCGTTCTTCACGCCCTGGTCCAGCGCCACCTGGCGGATGTTGTTGCCGTAGTCCACCGTGGGGATGCCCATGGCCAGAAAGTCCAGCATGGCCTGCACATGGACGGCGCAGCCCTTGGCAGCGGCCAGGCGCAGCGCAGCGTGCTGTGTGTCGTCCGCCTGAGCAGCGCGCCATTGCTCGACCGTCCAGCCGCTGGGCAGGTAGCCGTTCACCAGGTCGTGGGCCGAGGTCTGGTCGGTCACGATGTCGGGGCGCAGGCCGCCGGCCTTGGCACGTTTCACCAGCTCGGGCAACACATCGGCCGCATTGCCCAGCAGGGCGATGGACACCGCCTTCTTCTCTGCGGTGTACTTGGCCAAGCGTGCCAGTGCGTCGTCCAGATCGGTCGCCTGCTCGTCCACGTAGCGGGTCTTCAGGCGAAAGTCGATGCGGCTTTGCTGGCATTCAATACTGAGGGACGAAGCGCCGGCAAAGGTGGCCGCCAGTGGCTGCGCACCACCCATGCCGCCCAGGCCGGCGGTCAGAATCCAGCGCCCGGCCAGGCTGCCGCCAAAGTGCTGCTTGCCGGCCTCCACAAAGGTCTCGTAGGTGCCTTGCACGATGCCCTGGCTGCCGATATAGATCCAGCTGCCGGCTGTCATCTGGCCGTACATCATCAGGCCCTTTTTATCCAGCTCGTGGAAGTGCTCCCACGTGGCCCACTTGGGCACCAGGTTGGAATTGGCAATCAGCACACGCGGGGCATCGGCATGGGTGCGGAAAACGCCCACAGGCTTGCCACTTTGCACCAGCAGGGTTTCGTTTTCTTCGAGCGTGCGCAGGCTGGACAAGATGGCATCAAAACACTCCCAATTGCGCGCGGCTTTGCCGATGCCGCCGTAGACCACCAACGCATCGGGGTTCTCAGCCACCTCGGGGTCCAGATTGTTTTGCAACATGCGGTAGGCCGCCTCGGTGATCCAGTTTTTGCAGTGCAACTCAGTACCGCGGGGTGCGCGTACCGGGCGGGCCTGGGCGGGGGTGTGGGTAGATGCCATGGGGTGTGCTCTCACAAACAACAAAGAATGAGGCGGAGTCTACTTGTCTAGACATGTCTACGCAACTAGAATTTGCACCATGGCCCAAGCACCCTATACCCGCGTCAAGGATTTCCTCAAACAAGGTCTGGCCGACGGCCGCTGGACGCCGGGCACGCTGATGCCCTCCGAGTCCGAGCTGGTGAGCCAGTTCCAAGTCAGCCGCATGACGGTGGGCCGCGCCATCCGCGAGCTGCAGGCCGAAGGCTTTGTCACCCGCGTGCAGGGCGTGGGCACCTTTGCCGCCCACCTGCAGCGCGTGGCATCCACCCTCACCATCCAGGATTTGCACGAAGAGATACGGGCCCGCGGCCACCAGCACCAGGCGCGCGTCATCCTCTCGCGCGAGGAGGCCACCGCCGATGGCCTGGCACAACAGCTGGGCCTGCCGCTGGGGGGGCCGGTGTTCCACACGCTCATCGTCCACCATGAAAACGGCGTACCCCTGCAGTGCGAAGACCGCTATGTGAACCCCGCCTGCGCACCGGACTATTTGGGCGTGGACTTCACCCAAACCACGCCCACCCACTACCTGCTGGAAGTGGCCCCGCTGTGGGAGGCGCAGTACTCCATCGAAGCCGGGCGCCCCACGGAGCAAGAAGCCGCCTTGCTGGGCATTGCCCCGGCAGACCCCTGCCTCATCGTCGTGCGCCGCACCATGAACCGCGATGTGCCCATCACCCTGGCGCGCCTGGTGCACCCCGGTGCGCGCTACCAGCTGCAAGGGCAGTTCAAGCCATGACACTGCAAATCATCCGCGCCCAAGACTGCGCGCCCCAGCCCTGGCGCAATGGCGGCGGGCAAACCCGCGAGCTCTTGACCTGGCCGCCCGCTGATCCGGCAGACCCCTGGCAGCTGCGCATCAGCCGTGCAGACATTGACAGCGACGGCCCCTTCTCCGCCTTCCCCGGCGTGCAGCGCTGGTTTGCAGTGCTGCAGGGCGCAGGTGTGGCGCTACAGCTGGACAGCGAACGCACTCTGCGCGCGGGCGATGCCCCGCTGTGCTTTGACGGCGCGGCCGCCCCCGGCTGCCGGCTGCTGGATGGCCCGACGCAAGACCTGAACCTGATGGTGCGTGGCGGTAAAGGCCTCATGCAGGCGGTGCAAGCCGACCAAGCCTGGTGCGCCAGCTTGGCGTCATGCGGCCTGTACACCGTCCACGCAGGAGCCTGGACCGACGGCACAAACACAGTGCAATTAAGTGCGCACACCCTGCTGTGGCATGCCCAGCCGCGCAGCGCCAGCTGGCGCTTTGCAGCGACCGATGGCACACGACCCATCTGTGCATACTGGCTGGGCTTCTCGCCCCAAAGCGCCACCATCGGAGGTTTCCTATGAGCGCCCTCACCCTCTGGCGCAACGCCAAGCTGGCCACGTTGACCAGTAACACGCCCTGGGGTTGGGTGGCCAATGGTGCCCTGCTCACCCAGGGCGCGCGCATCGTCTGGGCGGGCGACGCAGCTGCCCTGCCCACCGCGCAGACCCCACACATTCAGAACGAAGTCGACCTGGGCGGGGCCCTGCTCACCCCCGGCCTGGTGGACTGCCACACGCACCTGGTGTATGGCGGCCAGCGCGCGGCCGAGTTTGAACTGCGCCTGCAAGGCGCCAGCTACGAAGAGATCGCCCGAGCGGGCGGCGGCATCCGCTCCACCGTAGCCGCCACGCGTGCCGCGAGCGACGCGGACTTGCTGGCCAGCGCTACACGGCGGGCACAGAGCCTGATGGCCGAGGGCGTAACCACCGTAGAAATCAAATCCGGCTACGGCCTGAGCGAAGCGGATGAGGCGCGCTGCCTGCGCGTGGCCCGCACGCTGGGCGAGACGCTGCCGTTCACCGTGCGCACCACCTACCTGGGCGCCCACGCCGTGCCCCCCGAGTTTGCAGGCCGCACGGATGACTACATCGACGCCGTATGCGCCTGGCTGCCCGCGCTGCAGCGCCAAGGTCTGGTGGATGCGGTGGATGCCTTTTGCGAAAACATTGGCTTTACGCCGGCCCAGACACGCTTTGTGTTTGAAGCGGCGCGCGCACTGGGCCTGCCCGTGAAGCTGCATGCCGAACAGCTCAGCGACCAGGGTGGCGCGGCGCTGGCAGCCGAGTTTGGCGCCCTGTCGTGCGACCACCTGGAGCATTTGAATGAAAAGGGCATCCGGGCAATGAAGGCTGCTGGTACGGTGGCCGTACTGCTGCCCGGCGCCTATTACTTTTTGCGTGATACGAAGCTACCGCCCATCGATGCCCTGCGCGCCCATGGCGTACCCATGGCGATTGCCACCGACCACAACCCCGGCACCTCGCCCGGCCTGTCGCTACTGCTGATGCTCAACATGGCCTGCACGCTGTTCCGCCTGACACCCGAAGAAGCGCTGCGCGGCGCCACCGTCAATGGTGCGCGTGCGCTGGGCCTGCACGACCGCGGCACGCTGGCCGCCGGCCAGCGTGCCGACTTCTGTGTGTGGGACCTGGACCACCCGCACGAGCTGGCTTACTGGTTTGGCCACAACCCTTGCCGCCGCACCATCGTGGGCGGGCTGGAGCGCACCGTATGACGAATGCCACTTTCACCCTGACACCCGGCAGCAGCCCGCTGCTGGTGAGTTTTCCGCATGTGGGCACCGAGATCCCGCCAAGCCTGCAGGATCGCCTGGTGCCGCGCGCGCTGGCCACCGAAGACACCGACTGGCACCTGGAGGCGCTCTACGCCTTTGTGCGCGCCATGGGCGCGGGCACCATCGTCCCACGCCACGCGCGCTATGTGGTGGACTTGAACCGCCCGCCCGAGAACGAGCCCATGTACCCCGGGGTGAACAACACCGAGCTGTGCCCCACGCGCTTCTTCAGCGGAGAGCCGCTGTACCGCGAGGGCCAGACGCCCACCGAGGCCGAGATTGCCGAGCGGGTCGACACCTACTGGCGCCCCTACCACGATGCCCTGCACGCCGAGCTGCAGCGCCTGCGCAGTGTGCATGGCCACGCAGTCTTGTTTGACGCGCACAGCATCTGCTCGGTGCTGCCCTGGTTGTTTGACGGGCAGTTGCCCGATCTGAACCTTGGCACGGTAAATGGCAGCAGTGCCTCACCAACACTGCGCGAGCAGCTATCAAAAGTATTGCAAAGCCAAAGTGACTTCACGCAGGTGGTGGACGGTCGCTTCAAGGGTGGCTACATCACACGCCACTATGGCCGCCCGGCAGAGAACATCCACGCCATCCAGCTGGAGATGTGCTGGCGCTGCTACATGGCCGAGCAACCGCCCTACGCCATAGACCCTGCGCGTGCCGCCACGCTGTTGCCCGTGCTGCGCGCACTGGTGCAAACCATGCTGGACTGGAGGCCCGCATGAGCGCGCAACTGCTGTGGGCACCGCTGTCATGGATCGACGGACACTGGCAGGCCAACGTGTGCCTGTCGGTGGACGCCCAAGGCCATTGGGCCGACATCAGGGCCAGCATTAATACCCCACCCGCGCACGCCACCGTGCTGCCGGGCCCCGTCCTGCCCGGCATGGTCAACGCGCACAGCCATGCCTTCCAGCGCGCTTTTGCCGGCCTGGCTGAGCGGCGCGAATCAGCGGCGGATGACTTCTGGTCCTGGCGCGACCGCATGTATGGCGTGGCCCTGCGCATCACGCCCGCGCAGCTGCGCGCCGTAGCAGCCCAGCTGTATGTGGAGCTGCTGCAAGGCGGCTACACACAGGTGTGCGAATTCCACTACCTGCACCACCAGCCCGACGGCCAGCCCTATGCCGACGAGGCCACCATGGCTTGGGCCGTGGCCGATGCGGCGGCTGATGCGGGCATGGGCCTGACCGTGCTGCCCGTGCTCTACGAGCGCGCCGGTTTTGCCCAGCCCGCGCTACGGCCAGACCAGCGCCGCTTTGCTGGCACGCCGGACTTCATCGCCCGGCTGCAGCGCAGTGTGCAGGCGGCGCGGCGCCCGCTGCTGAACGCGGGGGTGTCCATCCACTCGCTGCGCGCGGCAGCCCCCGAATCGATAGACACGCTGCTAGCGCAAGTGGGCGATGCCGACATGCCCATCCACATCCACATAGCCGAGCAGATGCAGGAAGTGCGCGACTGCCTGGCCGCCACCGGCCAGCGGCCCATCGCCCACCTGACGCAGCGATGGGCACTGAACGCGCGCTGGCAGCTGGTGCATGCCACCCACACCAAGCAGGCCGAGATAGACACCGTAGCGCGCAGCGGCGCGGGCATGGTCATCTGCCCCAGCACCGAGGGCAATCTGGGCGACGGCTTTGCCGACCTGCCCGCCTGGCTGAATGCTGGCGTGCCCATGGCCGTGGGCTCGGACAGCCATGTGGGCCGCCAGTGGGCCGAAGAACTGCGCTGGCTGGAGTACGGCCAACGCCTGCGCCTGCAGCAGCGCAATGTGGCGGCAGCGCCCGCCCAGCAGCCCGCCACCGCCGCGCGCCTGCTGGACGCCGCACTGCACGCGGGTGGACCCGCCGCAGGCATGAAGACGTGGGGGCTGACGCGCGGCGCCCGCGCTGACTTGCTGGTGCTAGACACGCAGGCCAGTGGTTTGCGGGGCGTGCCCGCCAGCCACACGCTGGACGCGTTGGTGTTTGCCAGCCATGGCGCTGCGTTTCAGGAGGTGTGGGTGGCCGGGCGCCGCGTCATCACCCAGGGCCGCCATGCGGATCAGGACCGCATCGCGCGTGCGTTTGAAGCCACCATGCAGGCCATCTGGGAAAATGAGAGCAAATAGGCCTCTATCCCTCGTGGATATTGCGCGAGCAGCTTCTGTTTTGATAGCAAGTTAGGCGTCGGAGGCTGGTGCCTGCTCTTGCACAAACTTGGCAAATGCGCGCGCGACGGCGCTGAGCTGAGGGCGCGGCAGGGTCAGCAGTTGCACGGTGTTGCCCTGGCGGATGTCCAGGTCCCACTCGGGCAGCAGCTCCACCAAGCGCCCCGCAGTCACGGCGTCTTGCACACAGTAGCTGGGGGCCAGCACCACGCCCATGCCGCCTTCGGCCAAGCGCATCAGCACGGTGAGGTCATCACTTTGGGCTGCCGCCGGTGCGCGCGCGCAGATCACCGCATCGCTGCCATCGCGGCGCACCCAGCGCATTTCCGGGTTCATGGACACGGGCCCCAATAGCAAGAGGGGAACCGGTGCCAGCTCATCCGGGTGCGCCATGGGCGCCCACTGGCCGGGTGCGCAAAACGCCCCAACGTGGAATTGCAAATAGGGCCGTGCCACCCAATCGGGCGGTGGCTTGCGCGTGACACGAAAGGCAATGTCCACCCCCTCGCGCTGCAGGTCCACCCGCCGGTCCGAGAGGATGAGGTCGTAGTTCACTCCCGGGTGCAGGGCACGGAATTTCAGCAACAAGGGCGGCAGCACCGTGGTGCCAAAGCTGGGCAGCGAGGTAATGCGCAAGCTGCCGGCCAGACCTGCATGCACCGAGGTGAGCGTGCCGCGCGCTTGCGCTACTGCGTCCAGAACGGTCATGGCATGGGGCAACAAGCGGCGGCCCGTCGCTGTCAACGTCAGCGAACGGGTGGTGCGCAGAAACAGCGTTTGCCCGGTGCGTTGCTCCATGTAGGCAATGCGCCGGCTGACGGCAGCACGGGTCTGCCCCACCTGCTGCGCTGCCAATGAAAAACTGCCGGCGCGCGCCACCCGGGCGAACAGCTCCAGGGCATCTGCATCCAGGGCGGTGGTGGGTGTGGCGCGGGGAATGGCGAGCTTCTTTGGTTCCATAACGTTGACAGAGTGCATGCTGCGCATAGTCTAGTCAAGCAGTGGCAAAGCGGGGACGATGGCGCCATGACTTCGACCAACACCCAAGACATGGCGTCACGCTGGCTCCCCGCCACCAACATGACGCCCGCCATGCAGCACCTGACGCAGGCCTTTGAAAGCCCACCGGGCGCCGACCACAGCGAGCTGGACCTGTGCCTCACCACGCAAGATGGCAGCCAACTCTGGGCCACGGTGTTTGAGCCCCGCACACCCGCCCGCGCCGTGGCGCTGGTGGCGCCAGCCACCGCGGTGCCGCGCCACTACTACCGGGCCTTCGCCCGCTGGCTCAGCACGCGCGGCTATGCCGTCCTCACGCTGGACTACCGGGGGATTGGCGAATCACGGCTGGCCGCGCAGCCGGCCCGCAGCATCAGCATGCGCGACTGGATGCAGCAGGACCTGCAGGCCGCACTGGCCGCCGTGCAGCACCGCGCCCGTGCGGACTCCGGCGCACCGCTGGCCACGCTGTGGGTTGGCCATTCGCTGGGCGGGCATGCGCTGGCCCAGTGCCAGGGGCTGGAGGAGATTGACGCCGCGATTGGTGTGGCCGCCCAACTGCCCTTCTGGCGCCTGTGGCCGCGCTGGCACCAGCGCATGGGCGCCCTGCTGTTCTTTGGGTTCTGGCTGCCGCTGTGTGTGCGCCTGTTTGGCCGTTTGCCGGGCTGGGCTCTGGGCGGCGGCGAAGACCTGCCTGCGGCAGCGGCGCTGGACTGGAGCCGCTGGGGCATGACGCCGGGCTACTTCACCAGTGACCCGACGGTGGAGATCACGGCCCACCGCTGGACGGGCACCGCCCACCTCTGGGCCATCAGCGACGACAAGGTATTCGGCCCGCGCCGTGTGGTGGAGGCGCTGCAGCAGGCCTTTGCCCATGCGCCCGGTGTGGCGGAGCTGCGCCACGTGACACCGGCCGATCTGGGCGTGCCACGCATTGGCCACTTCGGCCCGTTTCGCCGCACGATTGGTGAACGCCTGTGGCCGCGGCTGCTGGACGACATTGAAACTGCCGTGCCCCAGCTCAAGGGCTGAGTCCCGCAGGCCTGCAACCCACCGCCAACACCCCGGGTACGGAGTGTCCCTGCCGCTGGCAAGCGCCGGGTCTGGCTGGCTCTCTGGCGGGTAGCCAGAGAGTGCAAAACAGCAGAGTGGGTGGAGCGATTAGACGGTGCGGCCATCCATCTGTCCAATATGCATTGCATATAAAAGCATCTTGATTCCAGATGGATAGGCTAGGATGGCGGCCTACTCTGCCTGCCCGCCATGGAACTGCGCCAACTCCGTTACTTTCTTGCCATTGCCGACAGCGGCTCGTTTTCCAAGGCGGCGGAGCGCGTGTTCATTGCGCAGTCGGCCCTGAGCCACCAGATGGCGCAGCTGGAGGGCGAGCTGGGCGCGCCGCTGTTCCACCGCTCACGCCGCGGTGTGGAGCTGACCGAGGCGGGCAGCCGCTTCCACCCGCATGCAGTGTCCATCCTGCGCCAGGCGGACGAGGCGGTGGCCAGCGCACGCAGCGACAGTGCGGCACCCTGTGGCAAGGTGGTGTTTGGCATTCCGCACAGCGTGTCGAACGCGCTGGCGCTGCCGCTGCTGCGGGCCGTGCGCCAGCAGCTGCCCCAGGTGCAGCTGGAGCTGACGGAGGAGCTGACCGGCAACCTCAGCAAGCAGCTGCGCACGGGCCAGATCCAGCTGGCGGTGCTGTTTGACGATGGGCAGTTGTCGGAGTTTGCGAGCACGCCGCTGCTCAGTGAGCAGCTGTATTTGATCGAGCCCGCGCAAGACGCCAAAAAGCGCCGGGCCAGCATCCCGCTCAAGCAAGCGCTGGCGCTGCCCTTGACCCTGCCTGCCAACCCCCACGGGGTACGGCCCACTATCGACCAAGC
This sequence comes from Rhodoferax sp. TH121, assembly GCF_002251855.1. Lineage (GTDB taxonomy): Bacteria > Pseudomonadota > Gammaproteobacteria > Burkholderiales > Burkholderiaceae_C > Allorhodoferax. Next base: position 244,712 of record NZ_NOXW01000020.1, on the reverse strand, counting down.
CGCCGCGCGCGCCGGGCTGGCGCCCCCGCAGGTGGAGGCAGACATCAGCTCCATCAGCATTCTGCGCACCACCCTGCTGGCCGGGCTGGGGCGCACGCTGCTGCCGCTGATGCCCTTCCAGCACGAAATCGAGAGCGGCCTGCTGCAGGCCACCAAGGTGAGCAGCCCGCCGCTCACACGCACCCTGGCCCTGTGTGCCTCGGGCCATATCCCGGGCTCTGGCGCGTCCAAGGCCGTGGAGCGGCTCACCCACGCGCTGGTGCGTGCGCTGTGCAGCACGGGCCAGTGGCAAGGCGCTAACCTGCTGCGCTGAAATTCAAGCCTTTTAGTGCTCTAGACCCCGTAGATACTGCGCAAACAGCTACCAAAATAATAGCAATTCAGGCGCGATAACCATAGAGCCACGGCACATCCAACAGCCGCGCACCCAGCAGGCGCAGCGCGGTGTCGCGCCCCACCCGCAGCGGGCCTTGCAGGTGAAAAATCTTGCCGTTGCGGATGGCGCGTGCTTGCACCCGGGCATTGCGCTGCCAGCGGCTCTGGGCGTAATGCGCCAATGCTGCAGGCACAGCCCTTGGCTGGGCCTCTAGTGAGGCCACCAGTTGCTGCGCATCTTCAATGGCCATGCCCGCGCCCTGTGCCAAGTACGGCCGCATGGGGTGGGCGGCATCCCCCAGCAGCGCTATGCGGCCTTGGGCCTGCTCGGCAGCGCCGGCCACGGGCGGGCGGTCGTACAGGGGCCACAAGCGCCAGTCGTTGATGGTGTGGATCAAGTCCAAAAGCGGCGCTTGGGCATTGGCCAGGCGCGCGCGCAGTTCAGCGGCATTGGCACTGTGGTCCCAGGACTGCGGGTCACCTTCCACATGGCCTTGCACAATGGCCACCACATTGAGCCATTCGCCACCGCGCACCGGGTATTGCACCGCATGGAAGCGAGGGCCTAGCCAGGCAGTGACTACCTGGCTGCGCAGCATGACAGGCAAGCTGTCTTGGCGCACCATGGCCCGAAAGGCGAGGTGCCCCGTGGCGCGCGGCTGCGCCTGGGGCAGCAGGTGCTGGCGCACCCGGCTCCAGAGGCCGTCTGCCCCTACCAGCAGTGGCGTTTGCCAGCGGTCCCCAGCGGCTGTTTGCAGGTGCACGCCATCGGCATCTTGCTGCACTTGGGTCAGGATGGTGGCCAGCTGCAGGTCCACCGGGTGGGTTTGCACGGCCTGCAGCAGCAGGGTGTGCAGATCGGCCCGGGCGACCGTGGCGTAGGCGGCGCCATACCGCGCCACCGCGTGTTCCCCCAGCGGCAGCACGCCCAGTGTGGCGGCGCTCAGGGCATTGCGCACCTCCAGCCGGGCCGGAAACGCAGCCACCCGGGCCAGTGCATCGCCCAGGCCCCAGCCCTGCAACACACGCACCACATTGGGCCCCAGCTGGATGCCCGCCCCCACCTCGCCAAAGGCAGCTGCCTGCTCCAGCAAGCGCACCGGCAAGCCCGCGCGTGCAGCCGCCAGCGCACCGGCCAGCCCGCCAATCCCGCCACCCACAATCACCATCGTTTTGTCCATGGGGCCATTGTCCATGCCCTGCACGGGGCCTGGCATTGACCTTGCGCAGCTACACTGCTTGTGCACACTTCTTTTGCCCCCGACCATGACTGCTGCCACCGACTTTGAACTGCTATTTGAATCCGCCCCCATCTCTTTATGGCTGGAGGACTACAGCGCACTGAAAGACCTGTTTGACACTTGGCGCGCCCAGGGGGTGAGCGACCTGGAAGCCCATTTGCGCGCCGACCCGGCCCGCGCGGCCCAGTGCTCGCAGTGCTACCAGGTGCTGCAGGTCAACCAGCAGACCCTGCGCCTGTTTGGTGCGCAGAGCCAGGACGAACTGATCGCCCGCCTGCCCGAGGTGTTTCGCGGTGACATGTTCGAGCCCATGGTGCACGAGCTGGTCCAGCTGTGGAATGGCCAGCTGGAGTTCAGCAACCAGTCGGTCAACTACGGGCTGGACGGGCGGCGCATTGACGTGCAGATCCACGTGCGCATCCTGCCCGGCCACGAGGAGCGCTGGGACCGCGTGATGGTCTCGCTGCAAGACACAACCACCCACACCCGGGCGCGCCTGCAACTGGAGCGCAGCGAGCAGCACGCGCGCAACCTGTTTGACCTGTCGCCCGTGTCGCTGTGGGTGGAGGACTTCAGTGGCGTGAAGCAGCTGATGGACGAGGTGCGCCACTCGGGGGTACAGGACTTCCGGGTGTTCCTGAGCGTGCACCCCGACTTTGTGGGCCGCTGCATGGAACAGATCCGCGTGCTGGAAGTGAACCAGCACACGCTGGACATGTTTGCCGCGACAGGCCGCGCCGATCTGCTCAGCAAGCTGGACCTGGTGTTCAAGGGCGAGATGAACGCCTCGTTCGCCGACCAGCTGCTGGACCTGTGGAACGGCAAGACCGTGCAGACCCGTGAGGTCATCAACTACTCGCTGAGCGGCGAGCTCATCAACATCCACATGCAGTTTGCCGTGATGCCCGGGCACGAGGCCCACTGGGACATGGTGCTGGTGTCGCTGGTGGACATCACCGCCCGCAAGAAGGCCGAGGCCTACCTGGAGTACCTGGGCAAACACGACGCCCTGACGCGCCTGCGCAACCGCGCCTTCTATGTGGAAGAGCTCAACCGCATCTCGCGCAAAGGGCCCTGGCCGCTGGCCATTGTGGCCATGGACCTGAATGGCCTGAAGGCGGTGAACGACGCCCAGGGCCACGCTGCGGGCGACGCCCTGCTGCGCCGCGCGGGCGAAGTGCTGGCCAAGGCCGCTGGCGACCAGCAGCCCCTGTGTATGGCGCGTGTTGGCGGCGACGAGTTTGTGGCGCTGATGCCCGGCTGCGACGAGCGCGCCGCGCAAGGCCTGCGCGAACGCATCGAATCCATCCTGGACCTGAACAACCAGTTCTACCCCGGCCAAAAACTCAGCCTGGCCATCGGCACCGCCGCCTGCCACAGCGCGGCCGAGGTGGAATCCGCCATCCATGCGGCCGACCAGGCCATGTTTGAGGCCAAGACCCGCTACTACGAAGACGCCCAGCTGGAACGCCGCCGCGGCTGAAACACCCTCTGGGCGACAGGGGTTTGACTCTGTAGCGGCTTCAGGGTTTCCAATGCAGGCATCAACCAGGAAACACCATGAGCCAACACTGCTGCGAACACGACACCCCGGCCGCCCACACCCTGCAAAACCCCGCGCGCTACCGCCGCATTTTGTGGATTGCGCTACTCATCAACGCCGCCATGTTTGGCGTGGAAGTGCTGGCCGGCTGGCGCTCCGGATCCCTGTCTCTGTTGGCCGACGCGATTGACTTTGCGGGTGATGCGCTGAACTACGGCGTCTCGCTGGCCGTGCTGTCGGCCGCATTGGCATGGCGTGCGCGCGCGGCGCTGCTCAAGTCGGTCAGCATGATGGGCTTTGGCCTGCTGGTGCTGGGCCGTGCGGCCTGGAGCCTGTGGCAAGGCAGCGTGCCCGATGCCACCACCATGGGTGTGGTGGGCTTTATAGCCCTGGCCGCCAACATTGCCGTGGCCTGGATGCTCTACGCCTTCCGCGAAGGCGACGCCAACATGCGCAGCGTCTGGCTGTGCTCGCGCAACGACGCCATCGGCAACATCGCCGTGATGCTGGCCGCCCTGGGCGTACTCGGCACCGGCAGCAGCTGGCCCGACCTCTTGGTAGCAGTCGGCATGGCCGCGCTGGCGCTGCAAGGCGGCTGGCAGGTGTGGCGGCAAGCGCGGGGGGAGCTGGCGCAGGCCAACCACCCCGGGCACGCGCATTGACGTACCGACCTCACTGCCAATTGGCCGCGATCACTGGAGACAGCGAATTCGCATAGTTGACTGGCAGCGTAGTTTGACCTGCTGTGGGTGGCGAGAACGCTGCCATCGCACTCACCAAGTTCTGCACCTGGCTGTCCAGCAGAGTCTTGCCATCGCTGGTCTTGAACTGCTCCACGTGGTGCTGGTTGCCCAAGTACCAATTGGTCAGGGTCACCCTATCACTCGTTCCGATGATCTGAACTTCCAAGTCATTCGACAACTTGCGGAACCACAGTTGGTCTGAGGCGATGCCGGACATAAAGCTCAACACGTCCGTGTTGCCAGCGGTGGCGTCGTCCTCGTAGACGGTCTCGCTGCCATAACCCAAGCCAACAATATACGTATCGTTGCCCGTACCTCCATAGAGATAGTCTCGGTGTGCACCGCCATCCAGAACATCGTCTCCTGCCCCGGCAGTGAGCGTATTGAGGCCCCAATTTCCACGGAGGATGTTGTTGAGTTCATTGCCGGTTCCGTTCATCGTCCCATTGCCCGTCATGGTGAGGTTCTCCACATTGGCTGACAAGGTAAATGTCGCGGTCGTAATGACGGTATCAATGCCCTCATTCAAGGACTCCTGCACGACATCAGTGGTCAGATTCACATAGTAGGTGTCGTTGCCAGTTCCACCCAGCATGGTGTCCGAACCGTTGCCACCGTCCAGAATGTCGTTCCCGGCATCACCAACCAAGGTGTTGTTAGCCCCATTCCCCAGCAAAGAGTTGTCTTCTGCATTGCCGGTGGCGTTAGAGGCCAAAGTTCCGGTGAGTGTGAGGTTTTCAACATTCGCGCCCAAGGTCCAAGACAGATCGGTACGCACAGTGTCAATACCTTCATTGGCCCACTCAACGGTCTGGTCATCTGCGTTGTCTACGATGTAAATATCGTTTCCAAGCCCTCCCAGCAGGCTGTCTGCCCCGGCACTTCCGTCCAAAGTATCGTTCCCGAGTCCACCCGACAACATGTTGCTCGCAGCATTGCCACGCATCACGTTACCCAGATCGTTCCCGGTGCCATTGATCGCTGCTGTGCCACCCAGCGTGAGGTTCTCCAGTTCACCCCCCAGGGAATAACTGATGGTTGAAATCACCGTATCCGATCCCTCCCCAGCAGACTCCAACACCACATCTCCCGTGTTATCCACATAGAACGAGTCGTTGCCAAGACCACCACTCATGGTGTCAGCACCACCCGCGCCATACAGGGAGTCATTTCCGAGACCTCCGACCAGGATATTGGCACCCGCATTTCCAGTGATGAAGTTGTCCAACTCATTGCCAGTACCATTCAGCGCGGCTGAACCCAGAAGCACCATGTTTTCTATATTTGCGCCTAGAGTCAGGCTGATAACAGAAGACGAGACAATGTCAGTGCCTTCATTCTGGTTTTCAATCACGATGTCGGTTGCAACATCTACTCTGTAGGTATCGTTCCCAGCTCCGCCGATCAGAACGTCAGAGCCGGCGCCACCATTTAGGCTGTTATTTGCAGAATTTCCAACCAGGGTGTTGTTGCCAGCATTGCCGGTGCCGTTGATCGCCGCGGTTCCAGTCAAGGTGAGGTCTTCGAGGTTGGCACCCAAGGTGTAGCTCACTGCGCTCTCTACGCGGTCATGTCCTTCGTTGGCGGCCTCCATCACTCCATCCAGTGCATTGTCGACAACGTACACGTCATTGCCTTCGCCACCGCTCATGGTGTCGGCCCCCTGGCCTCCATCAATGTGGTCGCTACCAGAGCCACCGAACAGGGATTCGTCGGCAGTAGTGCCCGTCACCTGCAGTCCTGCAGTTTCGTTCACGGTCAGTGCAAAGGTCTGGCTGCTTGTTGCGCCCGATGTGTCAGTGACTGTGACTTGCAAAGACAACACTCCGGTATCTTTGAATTGGGGCGTGCCCAGGAGCGTTCTGGTCAGCGCATCGAAGCTAAGCCAGCTTGGCAAAGGGTCACCGTTGGCCAAGCTTAGACTCCACTGCAGACTGTCTCCCACATCGATGTCAGCAAAGAGATTCTCATCGATCTGCAGACTTAGGGCTTCGGCTTGCTGGCATACAAGATCGGCAGCCACCATGGCAACGACAGGTGCATCATTGGCGTTGACAACGGTCATATTGAAAGACGTCGTGACCGATTCCCCAAATCGATCGATCGCGGTAACGCTCAACTCCAACGCGCCTACATCATCATTGCCAGGCGTTCCGCTAAAGATGCCGGTTTCCGTATCGAAGCTCAGCCAGTCTGGCAAAGGTTCCCCGTTGGCCTGGATAGCGTCGTATGACAGCGTGTCACCATCGTCAGGATCCACGAAAGCAAGGCCCGCCACACTGAAACTGAACAGCTGCCCTTGCGCAACCCCTTGTTCCTCTACGGGGTCGCTCAAAGTAGGCGCACGGTTCAATACCTTGGGCGGAGCCAAGGCAATCAGGTCCGTGAGATTCACAACCGATCCGTTGGCGAATTCAAAATGTTGCACTGCACTGTTGAGCGGATCGGAGACACCAGGGATCAAAATGCGAACTCCCTGATCCTGCCCCCATTGCAAATCCAGCGTGATGTGCAGCTTGCCATTGATGGGAGAAATGGCTTCACTCCACGAGAACTGAATGTCTGCCAAAGATAGACCAGGGCCAAAATGCACGCGAGGGGTCTGCAGTGCATCTGCGTCAATGTAAGGCTGCAAAGCAGCAAACTCTGTGGCGCCCAACACCAATCCGGGCGTGGAGTGGTTGTTGTAATAGGCACTGGCAGACATACTGGCCAATGCGTCCATGTTGTAGAGTTTTGGCAAGAACGGCAAGGCTTCCACTTGGGACACTGAGAGATAGCCCAGCCCCACGGCGTCGTCAAATGTGGTCCAGCTCACGGAGGCATTGAAATCACTTCGGGCCTCATCAATCGAATTGAAGTAACCACGATAGCCCTCCAGAAGAGATACACGGAGCATGCCAGCATACTGGTACCGCTCTGCCCAGTTGGTGATGCCTTCGCTGGCATAGATGGTGTCTAGCACGGCCCCGTCGTTATGGTTGCTGCTGGCAATCAGGTCCATACCCGCATTGTTGGGGTCTACATATATTGAGCTGTCAGTTTTTCCAATCACTGTGTTGTGGCCATCGCCCACAACCATATATTGGCCATATTCAAGCCGTTGGTCACCCGTTCCAGCCACCAAGGTGTGCCCAGATGACAGCGTTGAATTTCCGACACCACCGTATACAAATCCACCACCATATACAGTGCTATCCCCAACCGTGAGTTCGATATCGGCTGTTCGGTCCGCATAAATCAGATACGTGCCGTTGGGCACAAACGTTTGGCCCAGGTTGTAACTGTCAATGTAATGCTGGTAGTCGATTGGAATGAAGGTTGGCAAGGGGCCATTGAGGTATTGCCCAGCTGGCGCAATCAGGGACTCCTCGCCAAGAATGCCTTGGTACTCCACTCGCACGGTGCTGTCCTTTGCATATGTTTGTCGGTACTCCGTTGGTTCGGTCCCTGGGCCTGGTGCCCACCAGTAGTCACCGGTTTCATACCAGTCGCGACCAAACGTGTAGACCTGGCCCTGCGTCCATTGCGTGGTAGCCCAGGTGGTGTACTCACTCAACACCTGTGAACGACTATTTATGGCGTTGCCATCCATATTCCACGTTTGATTGAACTCACTAAAGTTGACCGTCAGTGCAGTTCCCGACTTCTCCGAATATTCCCAACTTGACGTGTCCCATACGTTCGTCACCTGTTCAGTCGAAGTGGTAGTCGAATACTGCCCAGTGTTCAAGTCCAGGTGAACAATTTTTCTGTCGTAGGTTATGTTGTCCACATGATTGGACACACTGGAGCCTTTATATGAACTGGTCCATTTCCAACTGCCATCCGCTTGCAAAGTCATACCTTGTGCATAGGCACTTGCGCCAACCACTGACCTCGCGTACAGCTTGTAATCCTGCCGAAGACCACTGATCAACCCGTCCCAGCTAGGCTTGGAAGACGCCAGCAATGCATCCACAGTCATTGTGTTCTGTGCATTGTCTGTAATCAAATAATTGGGCTGAGACTGATTGAAGTAGCCTTCAATCCGCATGCTGGTTGCAGTCCCTCGCACACTCACCAGCAGATCATTTTGCAGACGCGAAGCCTGCAGATTGTCAAAACCCAAGCCCGAGTCATCGAGCCGGATGACTGATCCTTCGGAGGAGTCGTCTTGCACCGTCGCCCGCCCCGTACTGCGGCCCAGCACATAGGTGTCCAGTCCAGCGCCGCCCCTCAAAACATCGCGACCTTCGTCAGCAAACAGCACATCATTGCCAGCGCCACCGTCCACAACGTCATTGCCAGCACCGCCGTGCAGCTGGTCATCACCAAAACTGCCAACCAAGGTATCGGCCCCCTCGCCACCCAGCAAGGTGGCGTTCTCATGGTTCGCGGTGAGTCGATCGTTGCCAGATCCGCCGGCAAGCCTTTGGTGGGCACGAGTTGTAGTTAGCTCTACCTCGTCCAACAGGTTGCCTTTCAGCCATTCCTCCATCGCGAGCCCATCTATGCTGGCTACGCTACCCGTCAGCGCATTTACCACTCGCAGCACACCGCTTGCACCATAGTCAAACAACAAGTCGGCCCCCTCTGCATGCACACGTTCAGCTGCTCCGTCAGCCAGTTTGAGGGTATTGGTGCCTTTTTCATCCACAACTGTGTCACCCGCACCCGCTACTAAAGTGTCATCGCCCTCGCCGCCATCCAAGTAGTCGCTCCCGGCATCGCCATACAGCGTATCGTTCCCTGCACCGCCATAGATGGTGTCATTGCCGCCATCGCCCCACAAGCTGTCGTTCCCTGCACCGCCGTCTATGAAGTCATCACCGTGGTATTGCGCTTCCAAGTAACCAACATCGTTTGAGTTACGCAGAGAACTGTCACCCGTGATGCGATCATCCCCGGCACCGCCCAGCAAGGTGTCGGCACCACCATCACCGGTGATGTCGTCATTGCCATCCCCACCATCGATAGAGTCCGCCCCGTGAAACTGACCGCCTACCCTGGTAGCAAGCGCGTCACCCCACAAGGTGTCGTTTCCATCGCCACCATAAATGGAGTCATTGCCGCCATCGCCTTGGATGAGGTCATCACCATCTTCTCCATCCAAATAGTCATTGCCGTGCGACGCACCTGCCAACATATTGGTCGAGTTGTCGCCATATAGCGCATCGTCACCCGCTCCGCCAAACAAGGTGTCGTCTTTGCCACCGCCAACCAGGGTGTCATTGCCAGCTTCTCCATCCAGGTAATCAGCACCGCTGTAATGGGCATCATCTGTAGTGCCATCGCCATACAGCGCGTCGTCACCCGCTCCGCCATACAAGGTGTCGTCCTTGCCCCCCCCAATCAGGGTATCTTTTCCATCCTCCCCATCCAGGTAGTCAGCGCCATCGTTTTGGGGGTCGTACCACGCATCGCCACGCAGGGTGTCGTCACCAGCACCGCCATACAAAATGTCATCTTTTGCGCCCCCCTCCAACTGGTCATTGCCATCCTCACCATCCAAATAGTCGTTGCCGCTGTACTGGACATCGACCGTACCGTCCCCCGTCAGGGTATCTGCTCCAGATCCGCCATACAGCACGTCATCGCGGCCACCGCCTATGAGCAGGTCACTGCCTTCACCGCCGTCCAAGAAGTCGTTGCCATGTTTGTCTTCTGAAACACCGGCCTCATCTCCATACAGCTTGTCATCACCAGTCCCACCCTCCACAACGTCGCTGCCCGCTGCGGCATACAGTAGGTCATCCCCTGCGCCGCCCTGAATACGGTCATCTCCTGCGCCGGTGCGTACATAGTCTCTGCCGTCACCCGCATCCACCACGTCGGACGCAACATCCAGCCCGACGTCATAGTAGACAGAGGTACCACGAACCCCATTGAGCTCATATGTGCCCCATGTGCCCCCATCGGCAAATACGGTGGCGCCTGCAGGCAGTGACCATTGGCCGTTCCATTGCTGCGGCCTCTGCCATTCATCCGGCGTCCCTACTGGCTGCACATAGGTGTGCTGCCGCAGGGCAGTGCCATCCCAGTTGCGGAAGTACGCATCACTGAATATGGTGTCATCCCCCGCCCCCCCCTTGATGTTGTCGGCACCCATGCCCCCAGCAATGAGATCATTGCCATCCCCACCGTCGATTTGGTCATTGCCGGCCAATCCCTCCAACGCGTCGTTGCCTCCTAGGCCCAGCATCTTGTCATTGCCTGCACTGCCGAGGATCACGTCGCCGTACCCGGCCTCTTCTACGCCGTTGACCAAAGTTCCGTCAGCCGCCCAGCTGGTACCGCTCCAGTCGTAGTAGGCAGAGGTGCTGTGTGTTGTGTTGATGGCTCCGTGTTGGTCGCCTCGGAACGTCTTGACAACCTCACCCGCATCTTTCAACTGGATTTCCCAGGCGTTGCTGGTCACGGTCCCTTGCGCACCCGCATAGGTGGCGCTGAGTTGCAGGCTGGCGTCTGCGGTGATTTCGCCTTGTTGCACCAAAGCGATGGAAACCTGTGCCTGGCCTTCCGCCAACGTGATCACAGCTCCGTTGGCGTCTACCACGCTGTCGCCCAGGATGGCTTTGAACTTATCGGCCTGTGCGGACAGCTCCAGGGTAATGGTTTCACCAGCTTTACCTGGCTGGTTCAAATAGAACGTGAAGGTCTTGGCGGTTCCCTCAATCAGACTTGATGCTTGGCCCGCAAGGCTATCCAACGTAAAGCTGGAGTCGCTCCAGACGTTGCTGCTGGTGCTTTCTTTTACGGCGATTTTCTTATCCGGATTGAGCTTGATGCCTAAATAACCGGTGCTCCCTGGGGCGGTGCTGGTAGCCTGAGCGAGGTCAAAGTGGTTGATGGTGATGCTGTTGGCGCTGTCGCCTTCTTTGGTGATCAGGAGTTGTTTGCCGGTGGCTGAGAGCTGGTTGTCTACCACCCGGTAGGTGATGACGTCTGCATTGGCCAGGGTTTGCTTCCACGTGTTGGCCACCCCTGCACCTTTGCCTCCGCTCAGGGTGATGCCGGCTAGCTGGAGTTGCCCCAGGCCGTCGCTGTCGATGAGAGTGTCTTTGCCCCAAGTGCCGCTGAATTGGTAGGTGTCGGCGTCACTGCCGCCCATCAGCATGTCGTTACCTGCCCCGCCTTGCAGGATGTCTGCTCCCTGGTTGCCCACCAGCAAGTCGGCAGCGGCTCCACCGGTCAAGGTGTCTGTGCCTTTGGCGCCCAGCATGAAGGCGCCACGGTTCAAGTCATCCGCAGCGGTCAGACCGTTAGAGCCTGCTTGCACATACCAGTCACGCATATGGGGCAGCATGGATTGAATGAGCTGGCGCTCTGTATCGGTGAAGGTGCTTTGCTTCAGGTAGTCGGAAAAGTACTTGTAGCCCGCTATTTGGTATTTACCGTTTTCGATCTTTTGCAGGTCTATTTTTTTGTTCGCAACGATGGCGATTTTTGCGTCCTTCGATACATCGGCCATGTCAAAGCGCACGCCGCCGGTCACATTGCTGAAGAGCGTTTTATTCGAGTCAACAGCGTTGGAAGAACCTTCGTAATAGAACTGCATGGCAAAGGCCATCAGGGTTTTGCTGAGCTTGTTATGCGAGCTGTTTTGCACACCATTGTCATTGAGCGTTAATCCACCCTCCTTGGCTAGTTTCCACAAGTCAGCTGTGAAGCGGGTCACCATGGCGTCGGCAGCAAATGAGCCTTGCACGCCGGCTTCGTGGCGAACCAGACGGTCCAGAAAATTTTCAGTCGTCGATAAGGGGTCAGTCTCCGCAGCGAACAGCTTGTCTTTGAAGATCAGCTCCAGCAGGCCTGTGAGTTTCTTGCTAACTTCGTTCAAGGTTTGTGTAGGTGCACCATTCGCCGTTGCGCTCTTTTGACTTTGAAGGAAAGCTGTGAGCAAGGCTTGGGAGTGCAAATCAAGACTGGTACCGCCGGGACCGTGGTCCCATAGCGTTTGCTTTACCAACTCTGGTGCGACGCCAATGGGCTTGTAGGTGGCAAGCCCGCCGTCCAAAAACTCGCCTTCCACGCGTAGCGTGGTGATGTTCTCAGCGCGGGGGATGGACTCTACTTGGCCCGTACTGGCCAAGCGCAACTGCAAGTATTGGCTGAGTTTGGCCATCGCTGCGGCATATGCGGCTGCCCCATCACCCACACCAGAGGTGGCGGGCAAGAGTTTCTTCAAAATGGTGGCGTTGTCGCCATTGGGCCAGTCCAACGCTGATTGCGCAAACGGGGCCTGATCAAAGGTAGTGGAGGGTACGTCAAAGAACACGGCAATCAAGGCCGCCAGACCACCACCCAGGCTATGGCCGGTCAATGTGATAGTGGCTGTCGGGTTAGCTGCTCTGACATCGAGGTAGTACTGCGCGGCTTGCAGCAATTGTTCGCTCCACTTGCCATTGGCCAATGCGGTATTGGTTTTGCCATCTGGATCTGACAGCAAATTGGCGTGATACGGATCGGTGCCAGCGAAGGAGATGATGATTTCGGAGCTTGTTTTTAATGTCGATCCTTCACCTACAAAGGCTACAGCCTCAAATCCGCTGTCCTGCGTTTCATGCTTTAAAGATGCCCAATCGACTGGAGTAGGAAGTCGATTTTTCTCATTACGGGTCGATTCGTATGCGGCACCAGCCATCAAGGCCAACTCAATATTGGTCGCCATTTTCATTTACCTTTAAAAAGTTGCCCGCAAGGGCACGTTTCTTGATTGAAATTCTTTCGATCACAAACTTTCAAGCAGGCTGCCAAATCTCTTTCTTCACTAAACCAGTCCGCGCTCAACCACGTACCCCTGCCATTTGAGAACTCAACTCGGCAATGACGCCCTATCTCAGTTAATGGCGTCCTCAAAATGCTCTTGTATTCCTGCTGCTGACTCTGACTTTTATTGAGGCCGAGCACCACGTCAGCGCTGACGAAGTTCGTTCCAAGTCGCTGCACAGTCTTGTCGGGTGAGGAAATAATGACATTGGGTGTATGAAGCTCAGGCGGCAACTCCGTCAATGGAATCTGGCTCCAGGATTTTTCGGCGTATTTAAAAACCACATAGGGCGGGTTAGGCCGCCCCCACTTGTTGTAGGCCTGGCACCCTACTGGCGCCGCCACTACAAAGGCGGATTTCCCCACAACATCCAACAACAAGGGCATGAAGTCGAACCGGCCAATGTCTTGGCTGAATTGGGTTTTCCATTCGACCGTCTCTTGGGATGACGGCAAAGTAAAGCGTAACCCTTGTTCTTTGCCCGGAGACGGCTGACCAGCCTCATTTCCGCCAAAACCGCGCTCCAGATAACGCTCCACAATGAGCTTCTGTCCATCATGCAACAGCACTTCTTCTTGCCATGTATCTCCACCAGTACCACTAGCGCCAACCGCACCGATGCAGGCACTCAGGCCCATAACCAATCCAATGGCAAGCAGTGTGCGGCGGGCGGTGGTTTGCATCAGGCTGCGAAGGGTGGCTGGTTTATGCATGGAGGGCTCCTTGGTGTGATCGGTTGTAGGTGGTGCAATGGGAGGTGAAAACGCAACCATGGTGTGTGGGGTAGAAATCAAGCCAAATTGGCCTCCAACCCTCTTAAAATATGCGCAGACAGCTACTAATTTCATAGTAAACCTCCTCTGAATATTTGTTTCATGGTGAATCTCACCGCTCCCTTAAACTCTCAGAGCCCATCTTCTGTACCGGACTCAACAGAAACTCAATAATCCGCCGCTTCCCCGTCTTAATCTCCGCCGTGATGTTCATCCCCGGACTGATAGGTATCTGCTTGCCATCAATCAGCATGTCCTTCTTCTCCAGCGTCAGGATGGCCGGGTAAAAGCTCCCCCGCTTCTCGTCAGTCACCGCATCGGCTGACACGTTGTCCACGGTCGCCTTGACCGTGCCGTACTTGGTAAAGCTAAAGGTCTCCAGCTTGATCTCTGCGTCCTGCCCTGCATTCACAAACCCGATGTCTTGGTTGGCGATGGAGACTTCAGCCGTTACCTGCTTGGAATCGGGCACTACCACCATCAGGGCCTGGGCACTGGTGACGACGCCACCCACAGAGTGGATGGCCAGTTGCTGGATGACGCCAGAGACCGGGGCTCTGAGCTGGGTCTGGTTTTGCCGCTGGTCGGCCTTGGAGTTGTCCGCACTGAGCTGGATACGTTTGGTACTGGCCTGGGCGTAGCGGTCCGCCAGTTGGCGCTGGGTTTCTGCGCGGTAGGCGGCTTTGGTTTGTTCGGTCTCTGCGGCTGTTGCTTGTGCTTCGCTCAGGCGGGCTCTTTGGGTAGCCAGGTCCCGCTCCAGCTCCACCCGCTCCCTGGTCTTGTCTTGGGTGGCGTGGCTAGAGATAAAGCCTTGGTCCACCAGCCGGGTGAAGTCCGCCTCCCGGCTTTGGGCCATGGGGACGGTGGCTTCCAGCTTGGCAATGCTGGCTTTGACGGTGGCGATCTCGGCCTGGCGGCGGTTGCTCTCAGCATCGAGCTTTGCGAGTTTGGCGCTGATGTCTTGCCATTCGGCTTGGAGTTGGGCCTTCAACTGGAGTTTGGTGCTCATATCACCCTCTAGCCCGCTTATTACTTGCGCGAGCAGCTTCTCTTTTGATAGCAGTTGCAGCAAGGCTTGGGTGCGCTGTTCTTCGCTGTGGGCAGCTTTGAGTTGCTCTTGCACACTGGTTTTGTCGGCCGTGGCCATGGTGGGGTCTAGCTCTACCAGCACTTGGCCGGCGTGCACCTTGTCGCCGTCTTTGACCAGGACGGCTTTGACGACACTGGCTTCCAGGGGTTGGATGACCTTGGTGCGGTCGCTGACGATGATGCGGCCAGGTGCCGTGGCCACGATGTCCACCTCCCCAAAGATGGACCAGACCAGGGCCAGCACAAACAGAACCATCAAGCCCCAGGCCAACCGGCGTGGTGCGGGATGCACCGGGGTTTCTTGCAGACTGAGGGCTGCAGGAAGAAACGCCACTTCATCAGCCATGCGAGCGGGGCCTGCCAGTTCTTTGCGGTGGGCCCAGGCGGCTGCAAAGATGGCTTGGTAGCGGGCCAGCAGTTCCAGCGTGGGGTGACGGGGCTTTGCTTCTTCAGCGCTGGAAAGCGCTTGAGACAAGGCTTGAGGCCTGGCTTGATCCATGGCCTGAGGTATGGCACTGGTGCTCATGCGCGCACCCCTTGCGGTTTGCTGCTGGGCGGCTCGTCACTCTCTACCTTTACCCCATCCTGCATCGCCCAGAGGTGGGCATACAGCCCCTTGGGTTTCTGGATCAGGGCTTCGTGCGGGCCAGCTTCCACGATGTTGCCCTTCTCCATCACGATGATGCGGTGGGCGTTGCGCACGGCCGAGAGGCGGTGGGCAATGATGAGCACGGTTCTGCCCTGGCAGATGTACTGCATGTTCTTCTGGATGATGGCTTCACTCTCGTAGTCCAATGCGCTGGTGGCTTCGTCCAGGATCAGGATGCGGGGGTTGGTGAAGAGGGCCCGGGCAATGGCGACGCGTTGGCGTTGGCCACCGGACAAGCTGCCACCTTGTTCACCGACTACGGTGTCATAACCCTCGGGCAGTTCGCTGATGAAGTCGTGGGCACCGGCCAGTTGGGCCACCCGTATCACCGCTTCAATGGGAGCGGCCGGGTCGGCAATGGCGATGTTTTCGCGGATGGAGCGGTTGAAGAGCAGGTTTTCTTGAAGGACTACGCCTACTTGGCGGCGGAGCTGGGCGGCGTCGATGAGGCTGATGTCGATGCCGTCTACCAGCAATCTTCCACCTTCAGGGCTGTAGAGGCGCTGCACCAGTTTGGTCAGGGTGCTTTTACCGGAGCCGGAGCGGCCCACAATGCCTATGACTTCACCGGGGCGCACATCCAAACTCACGCTATTCAAGACCGGGGTGGCCTCGGGGCGGTAGCGGAAGACGACTTTGTCCAGGGTGATGCGGCCCTTTAATGCAGGTAGCTGGGCTGTGCTGCTGGGAGGGACTTCGGTGCGGGTGTTAAGGATGTCGCCCAGTCGGGCGACTGAGATTCCTGTCTGTTGGAAATCCGTCCAGAGCTGGGCCATGCGCATGATGGGTTGGGAGACTCGGCCTGCGAACATGTTGAAGGCCACAAACTGGCCCACGGTGAGTTCGTTGTTCATCACAAGGTGGGCACCAAACCACAGAGTTGCGGCATTGACCAGCTTGCCAATCAGGTTGACACCCTCATGGGCGACGCTGGCCAGGTTCTGGGTTTTGAAGGAGGCGGAGACGTAGGAGGCGAGCTGGGTGTCCCAGCGCTTGGCGAAGCTGGGCTCCAGGGCGGTGGCCTTGACGGTCTGGATGCCGGTGACGGTTTCCACCAGCATGGATTGGTTTTCTGCACCGCGGGCGAACTTGACGTCCAGGCGGGCACGCAGGATTGGGACTACCGCCAAGGAGAGGCCAAAGTACAGCGGCAGGCTGACCAGGACGATCAGGGTCAGCGGCACGCTGTAGAACAGCATGACGGCGATGAAGACGACCGAGAAGACAACGTCCAGCAAGACGGTCATGGCATTGCCGGTGAGGAAGGATCGGATGTTCTCTAGTTCGCGCACGCGGGCAATGGAGTCCCCCACCCGGCGGGCCTGGAAGTAGGACAGGGGGAGCTGGATCAGGTGGCGAAACAGCCTGGCACCCAGTTCCACGTCAATGCGGCTGGTGGTGTGGCTGAAGACGTAGGCGCGCAAGGCATTGAGAACCGACTCGAACACCACCACGATGACCAGGCCAATGACCAGAACGTCCAGAGTGGTCATACCTTTATGTACCAGGACCTTGTCCATCACCACTTGGAAGAACAAGGGGGAGACCAGGGCGAAGAGCTGCAGCATGAAGCTGATCAAGAGCACTTCGCCCAAGAGTTTTCGGTACTTGACCAAGCTGGGGATGAACCAGGTGAAGTCGAACTTGGCCAAAGCACCTGCCAAGGAAGCCCGGCTGGTGACGAGGATCAGCTCTCCGGTCCACTGGGTGGCGAAGACTTCGGTGGATTCGATGGTGGGACCTGCTGCGGCGCCGGGAGCAGACGCCTTTGCAAGATCCTGAAAGAGGACCCGCTTGCCATCGCTCTGCGCCAGGATGACAACGCGCAAGGAGCCGTCGTCGGTGTGTATCAGGGCCAAGGCTGGCAATGGAACCAGGCCCAGGCGGTCTATTGAGGAGCGGCTGAGTTTGGCTTTAAGGCCCAGGTGTTTGGCGGCGCCCAGTAGATCAGCGGTGGTGACTGAGTCCGTGCTGGCAATGCCCATCTGGTGCGCCAGGGTGGCAGGGTCGGCGGAGATTTGGTGGAAACGGGCGATGGCGCACAGGGCGGCAAGGGCTGTGTTGCTGGGTGCTGCAACAGCACCCGCGGCTTGGCTCTCCGACTGGCTGGCCGCTGGTTCTTGCGGCTCTTGAGTTTCAGACACTGACTCACCTCAAAAGATGGCTCCCATCAATTGAGGGGCGGTTGAAATTGCACCGCAATCTAACCTGTGTCTGTTGCCTTGCCCATCCCCCAAACGGGTGAAATTGCAAATTAGTTCGCCACCGTAAACCGCTTCTGGATGTGCTGGGGCTTCTCGATCTCATCGATGATGGCCACGGCCATGTCTTGCACCGAAATGCTGCCGGGTGCACCGCCTTCGGCCCACAGGGGGGCGTCGGCGCCCACGCGGTACTGGCCGGTGCGCACGCCGGGGTTCAGCAGGATGGCGGGGGACAGGAAGGTCCAGTCCAACGTGGTTTCCTTCTGGATCAGATTCAGGGCGTCGCGCGCGGCGGCGGCTGCCACCTTGTATTCGGCGGGGAACTCGGGGGTGTCTACCAGCTGCACGCCGGGCGCTACAAACAGGCTGCCGGCGCCACCCACCATCAAGAAGCGCTTGACGCCTGACTGCTTGACGCCGGCAAAGATGGCGTGGGTGGCTTGCAAGAAGATTTCGCCAATCTTGGGTTCGGTCCAACCGGGGTTGTAGGCGCTGACGACGGCGTCGTGGCCGGCGGCGGCCTTGGCCACTTGGGCAGCGTCCAGCGCATCGGCCTGCACCACGGTCAGGCCGGGCTGGGCCGCCAGCTTGCCGGGGTTGCGGGCCAGCACGGTGACCTGGTGGCCGCGGGCCAAAAACTCGGCCAACAAGGGGGTACCGACAAAACCGGTGGCGCCAATGAGTGCGATTTTCATAAAAACTCCTGTGTCTGTGGTGCAAAAGAAGAAGCCGCTAGTGTGATTACTTCACCAAACTCTGAATAGACGGTAAATTTCACTTTGACTGTGAAGTAAAACTAACAAAAGGAAACCCATGGACCAGCTCAAGCGCATGGCGGTGTTTGCCGAGGTGGTGGCTGCGGGCAGCCTGAGCGGCGCGGCGCGCCAGCTGGGCATGACGCCATCGGCCGTGAGCCAGCACTTGCGCCAACTGGAAGACGCGCTGGGCCTGGCGCTGCTGCACCGCTCCACCCGCAAGCTCACGCTGACCGAGGCGGGGGCGCGCTATGTGGAGGGCTGCACCGCCATGGTGGCCGCCGCCCGCGCTGCCAACCAGGCGCTGGAGCACCACCGCGACGAGCCCGAGGGCGAGCTGCGCATTGCCGCGCCCATCGGCTTTGGCAGCGTGCTGGCCACTGCGCTGGCACCGCTGCGCAACTTTCCCAAGCTGAGCTTGCACCTGCTGATGGACGATGCGCTGGTGGATGTGATTGCTGAGCGGGTGGACATTGCGGTGCGCGTGGCCAACCTGCAGGACTCCAGCCTGGTGGCGCGCAAGCTGGGCACGCTGCGGGCGCAGCTGTGTGCCTCACCCGCCTACCTGGCCGCGCGCGGCTGGCCCCAGCACCCGGCCGACCTGGCCCGGCACGACTGGCTGGGTGGCCGCCCGCACTCGGCCGCGCACGAGGTGCTGCAGCTGCACAGCAACGACGGGCAGGTGGCGCGGGTGGAGGTCACTTCACGCGCGTCGGCCACACAGGTCACCGCCTTGCATGCCTTGTGTGTGGCGGGCTGGGGCATCAGCATTGTGCTGAGCGACGACGACCGCCGCGCCCTGGCCGATGGCCGCCTGGTGCCGGTGCTGCCGGACTGGCGCCCGCCGGACTATGACGCCTATGCCATCACCGTGCGCCGTGGCGAGCAGCCTGCCAAGGTGCGCCATGCGCTGGACCTGCTGGTCCAGCACTTTGCGACCCTGACGGTGTAGCGGCGCCCTGCCCCTTCAGGCCAGCAACTGGCGCAGCACAAAGGGCAAGATGCCGCCAGCGCGGTAGTAGTCCACCTCGATCGGCGTGTCGATGCGCAGCAGCAGGGTGTGCTTGGTTTGCGAGCCATCGGCGCGCGTCACCACCAGCTGCGCATCGCTCTGGGGCGTCAGGTTGGCATCGGGAATGATGTCAATCGTTTCGTTGCCGGTCAGGCCCAGGCTGCTCCAGCTGGTGCCGGGCTTGAACTGCAGCGGCAGCACGCCCATGCCCACCAGGTTGCTGCGGTGGATGCGCTCAAAGCTTTGCGCCACCACGGCCTTGATGCCCAGCAGCTGCGTGCCCTTGGCCGCCCAGTCGCGGCTGGAGCCGGTGCCATATTCTTCACCGGCAAACACCACGGTGGGCGTGCCCTCTGCTTGATAGCGGGTGGCGGCATCGAAGATGGCGAGCTTTTCGCCACGGCCTAGCGTGCCCTGGTACAGCGTGACGCCGCCCTCCTCGCGCGCGCCGTCGGCCTTGGCAGGAATCATCAGGTTCTTGATGCGCACGTTGGCAAAGGTGCCGCGCACCATGACCTCGTGGTTGCCGCGGCGTGCGCCGTAGCTGTTGAAGTCGGCCTTCTGCACGCCGTTGGCAATGAGCCACTGGCCGGCGGGCGAGCTTTCCTTGATGCTGCCGGCGGGCGAGATGTGGTCGGTGGTGATGGAGTCGCCAAACAGGGCCATGATGCGGGCGCCCTGCACCGCCTCGGCAGAGGAAGTTTTAGAGCCTTTTTGGCCCTTAGCCCCCGTGGAATCTGCGCGAGCAGCTCCTGAATCCATAGCAAAGTTATCAAAGAACGGTGGCTGCGCGATGTAGGTGCTGGTCGGCCAGGTGTAGGCGGTGCCGCTCACGCCCTTCACCTTGTCCCACAGCTTGCCCGGCTCGGTCTTGACCTTGGCGTAGTTCGCACGGAAGGCCTTGCCCTTCATGGCGAATTTCATGAGCTTGTAGATCTCTTCGCTGCTGGGCCAGATGTCGCCCAGGTACACGTCCTTGCCACCCTTGCCCTGGCCCACGGGCTGGGTCATCAGGTCCTTGGTCACATTGCCGGCAATGGCGTAGGCCACCACCAGCGGCGGACTGGCCAGGAAGTTGGCCTTGAGGTTGGGGTGGATGCGCGCCTCAAAGTTGCGGTTGCCCGACAGCACGGCGGCGCAGACCAAATCGTTCTTGGTGATGACCTCGTTGAGCTCGGGCGTCAGGTCGCCCGCGTTGCCGATGCAGGTAGTGCAGCCGTAGCCCGCCAGCGCAAAGCCCAGCTTCTCCAGGTAGGGCAGCAACCCGGCCTCGGTCAGGTACTCGGTCACGATGCGCGAGCCGGGCGCCAGGCTGGTCTTGATGTGGGGCGCCACGGTCAGCCCCGCCTCCACCGCCTTCTTGGCCAGGAGACCCGCCGCCAGCAGCACGCTGGGGTTGCTGGTATTGGTGCAGCTGGTGATGGCGGCAATTAGCACGTCGCCGTTCTGCACCAGCAAGGGCAGCGGCTCCTTGCCGGGGTAGGTGGCATCAAGCACATCGGCGCCAGCCTGGAACAGGCGGTCCAGCTTCTCGGCAGGCTGGTTGAATCCGTTCTCGGCGGCCGGCTTGCTGAACAGGCTGCTGAAGGTGGAGGCCACCTTGCCCAGCTCAATGCGGTCCTGCGGGCGCTTGGGGCCGGCCAGGCTGGGCGTCACGTCGCCCAGGTCCAGTGTCACCACGCTGGTGTAGTCCAGCTCGCCCTTGGCCGGCACACCAAACAGGCCCTGCGCCTTGAAATAGGCCTCGAAGGCTTCAATCTCGGCCTTGGTGCGGCCAGTGCCCTCAAAGTAGTCGATAGTTTTCTCATCCACCGGGAAGAAGCCCATGGTGGCGCCGTACTCGGGCGCCATGTTGGCAATGGTGGCGCGGTCGGGCAACGCCAGCGTACGCGTACCTTCGCCAAAAAACTCCACAAACTTGCCCACCACCTTGTGCTTGCGCAAGATCTCGGTGACGGTGAGCACCAGGTCAGTCGCCGTCACGCCCTCACGCAGGCGGCCGGTCAGTTCAAAGCCCACCACATCGGGCGTGAGGAAGTAGACCGGCTGGCCCAGCATGGCGGCCTCGGCCTCGATGCCGCCGCAGCCCCAGGCCACCACGCCAATGCCGTTGATCATGGTGGTGTGGCTGTCGGTGCCGACCAGCGAGTCGGGGTAGTACAGGTCTTTGGAAGTCTTGTGCACACCGCGCGCCAGGTACTCCAAGTTCACCTGGTGCACGATGCCAAAGCCCGGGGGCACCACGCCAAAGGTGTCAAAGGCCTGCATGCCCCATTTCATGAACTCGTAGCGCTCGCGGTTGCGCTGGAACTCCAGGCGCATGTTCAGGTCCAGCGAGTTTTTCTTGCCGTAGTGGTCCACCATGACCGAGTGGTCTACCACCAGGTCCACCGGCACCAGCGGCTCAATCTTCTTGGGATTCTTGCCCAGGCGCTGGGCCGTGCTGCGCATGGCGGCCAGGTCGGCCAGCAGCGGCACGCCGGTGAAGTCCTGCAGCACCACGCGGCTCACCACAAAGGGGATTTCATCAGTGCGCTCGGCCTGGGGCTTCCAGTTGGCGAGCTGGGCTACGTGCTCTGCGGTGACCTTCTTGCCATCGCAATTGCGCAGCACGCTCTCCAGCACGATGCGCAGCGACACCGGCAGGCGGCTGACATTGGGGAACTGCTTGGCCAGCGCCGGCAGGGAATGGAACTGGCCGCTCTTGCCGGAGGCAGTCTTGAACTTCTTGAGGGTCGAGGCAAAGGCGTGGGGCATGGGACTCTCCTGTTGGGGTTGGGGCACTGTTGCGATTGTGGCGCGATGGCGTGACGGATGCACGAAGTGGGCCGGGTTAACCTGACCGCAGGGGGGTTGGGAAGGATTGCTTTTTTGAACACCCACTCCCCCAGCCCCTCGCCCCGTCGGCGAGGGGAGCTTTTCAACAGCCGATTTGGGGGCTTCGCGCCGGCCAGGGTGCTACCCAAGCAACGCTGCCACCAGATGGGCGCGCCACGGCCCGTGCCAGCGGTTGTGGAGAATGAAGACATCTAGGCGCGGAGCCACTGGCGGGCGCAGCCGCCAGCGTTGGCACACAGCTCTCTCCGAATTAACCACAACCGCAAGCGCGGGCCGTGGTGCGAAGTAACGGCGGCATCGTCACCCCAGTAGCCACGCAGCCGGCGCGAAGCAAAAAGATATGGCTGTTAAAAGCTCCCCTCGCCGACGGGGCGAGGGGCTGGGGGAGTGGGTGTTAAACAAAGAAAATTACGTCTCGTCCTTGCCCACCACAATCCGCGCATGCCGCTCAAAGGTCCAATACGACCACGCCCAGTCAATCATCACCACCAACCTGTTGCGAAAGCCGATCAGGAAGAAGACGTGGATGAACAGCCAAAACAACCAAGCCGGAAAACCCGTGAAGCGCAATTGCCCCAGCAACGGCACGCCCACATCCGCCACCGCAGCCTTGCGCCCGATGGTGGCCAAATCCCCGTAGTTGATGTAGCGGAAAGGTTGGCCCGCCTCGCCGCGCAGCCGGCGCAGGATGTTGGCCGCTGCGGTGCGGCCCATCTGCTTGGCACCCGGTGAGACACCGGGCACCGGCGTCGGTTCTTGCCCCGGCACATAGCTCTTGGCGGCGGCCAGGTCGCCCACCACACTGATCTCCGGGTGACCCGGCAGGCTCAGGTCGGGCAGCACCTGCACGCGGCCCGCGCGATCCAGCTCGGCACCCGTGGCGGCAGCCACGACCTTGCCTAGCGGCGATGCGGCTACACCCGCAGCCCAAACCACCGTGGCGGCGGCAATGCGCTGGGTCTGTCCACCCTCCTCCAGCGTCACGCCTTGCGCGTCGATCTGTGTCACGCGCGCACCGATGCGCACCTCAACGCCAATTTTTTCCAGCTGCTGCTTGGCACTCTCGCTCAGCGCCTGCGGGTAATTGCCCAGCACGCGCGCTCCGCCTTCAATAAGCAGCACACGCGCCTTTTGCGACTGGAAGCGGCGAAACTCCCCCTTGAGGGTGTGGCGCGCAATCTCCACCATGGTGCCTGCCATTTCCACGCCGGTCGGGCCAGCACCGATCACCACCGAAGTGAGCAAGGCATCACGTTGCTCCGCAGGCGCCTGCGGCGGAAGCCGCTCGGCGGCTTCGTAGGCCATGAGCAGGCGGTGGCGGATGACAAAAGCGTCTTCCAGCGTCTTGAGCCCGGGCGCATGGGCGGCCCAGTCATCATGGCCAAAGTAGCTGTGGGTGGCACCGGCTGCCACGATCAGATGGTCATAGGGCAGCACCTGCCCGTCGTTGAGAAACACACTGCGGGTCTGGGCATCCACCCCAGTCACCTCGGCCATCAGCACGGTCACATTGCGCTGCTTGCGGAAGATGCGGCGTATGGGCTCCGCAATCGCCGGGGCTGTGAGCCCGGCGGTGGCCACCTGGTAGAGCAAAGGTTGGAAAAGATGGTGGTTGTGCTTGTCCACCACGGTGATGTCGACATCGGCTTGGCGCAAGGCCTTGGTGGCCTCCAGTCCGCCGAAACCACAACCGATGATGACTACGCGCGCCCGCGCGGCAGGGGTCTGGATCGTCATGGGGCCATCCTAGCAGCGCACGGAAAACCCTGTCGCCTGTGTTATCGACAAGCCCTTGGCTCCGTGCGTAAATGCGCCCCAAACCAAGACCCGAGAGACACGCCATGACAGAGACCACCCACCACCGCATCTGCCCTTTGTGCGAAGCCTGCTGCGGGCTGGAAATCAAGGTGCAGGGCGACAAAGTCGTCAGCATCCGCGGCCATGAGGCCGATGTGCTGAGCCGGGGCTACATCTGCCCCAAGGCCGTGGCCCTCAAAGATTTGCACGAGGACCCGGACCGCTTGCGCACCCCGTTGATCAAGCGCAATGGCAAACACGAACCTGCGACCTGGGAAGAAGCCTTTGCCGAGATAGAGCAACGCCTCCCCCCGCTCATCGCCGCACATGGGCGCAATGCCACTGCCATCGCCGTGGGCAACCCGTCTGCCCACAAGATTGGCCTGCTCACCTACTTCGGCAAGCTGGCCCGCACACTGGGCAGCAAGAACGTGTTTTCTGCCTCCACGCTGGACCAAATGCCCAAACAACTGGCCAGCGGCCTGATGTTTGGCCACTGGCTCTCCACCGCGCTGCCCGACATTACCCGCACCGAGCTGCTGCTGGTCATCGGCGCCAATCCGCTGGCCAGCAACGGCAGCATGTGGACCGTGCCCGACTTCAAGGGCAAGGCCAAAGCGCTACAAGCACGGGGCGGCAAGCTCATCGTGATCGACCCGCGCCGCACCGAGACAGCGGCTATTGCCGACGCCCACCACTTCATCCGCCCCGGCGCCGACGTGTTCCTGCTGGCGGCCATGGTGCACACCCTGTTTGACGAAAACCTGGTAACACTGGGCCGTGTGGCCCCGTGGGTGAATGGCGTGGACGAAGTCAAAGCTGCCATCGCCCCCTTCACACCCGAGGCCGCGGCTGCGCGCTGCGGCATGGACGCAGACACCATACGCGCACTGGCGCGCCAGCTGGCCCGCACCCCACGTGCGGCCGTCTACGCCCGCATCGGCACCTGCACACAGGAATACGGCACGCTGGCCAGCTGGCTGGTGGACGTGCTCAACACGCTGACCGGCCACCTGGACATGGAGGGCGGCATGCTGTTTGCCAAGTCTGCCGCCTTTGCCAGCAATACCGTCGGCAAACCCGGCGTGGGCAAAGGCGTGAGCACGGGCCGCCACCATGCGCGCGTGAGCGGCGCGCCCGAGGTGTATGGCGAGCTGCCCATCACCTGCCTGGCGGAAGAAATCGAAACCCCGGGAGAGGGCCAGGTCCGCGCGCTGATTACCGTGGCCACCAACCCGGTGCTTTCCAGCCCCGACGGCCCGCGCCTCTCGGCCGCACTGGAGCGGCTGGACTTCATGGTGAGCCTGGATATTTACCTCAACGAAACCACGCGCCATGCGGATGTGATTCTTCCCGGCCTCTCACCGCTGGAAGATTTGCACTACGACGTGGCGTTCCCACAGCTGTCCTGGCGCAACCATGCGCGCTACAGCCCGCCCGTGCTGCCGCGCCCAGAAGGTCAGCCCGAGGAATGGCAGACCCTGCTCAAGCTCGTCGCCATCGTGCAAGGCCAGGGCGCCCAGCAGGACGCCAACCTCCTGGACGACGAACATTTTGCCGACGACGCCAACCGCCTGTTCGGCCCCCATGCCGCAGCGGTCATCGCCGCCACCTCCGGCTTGCGCGGCCCGCAACGGGGCTTGGACGTGGCACTGCGCAGCGGCCCGTATGGCGACCAGTTCGGCTTGAAGCCCGAAGGTTTGAACCTGCGCAAGGTGATGGAAGCCAGCCCCAGCGGCGGCATCGACCTGGGCGAACTGCAGCCCCGCATCCCCGAAATGCTGCGCACCCCCAGCGGCAAGGTAGAGCTGGCCCCGCCCCTGCTGCTACAAGATTTGCAGCGTGCTGCGCAGGATCTACGACGGCCAGCACCCGATTTGGTCATCATCGGCCGGCGCGACGTGCGCACCAACAACAGCTGGATGCACAACCTGCCGACGCTGGCCAAGGGACCCTTCCGCTGTACGGCGCTGGTGCATCCGGACGATGCGGCTCGCCACGGAGTGCTAGACGGCGGTATGGCCACGCTGCGCAACGGCCCCCGCAGCGTGCAGGTCCAAGTACACATCAGTGACCAGATGATGCCCGGCGTGGTCAGCCTGCCGCACGGCTGGGGCCACAACCTCCCCGGTGCCCAACTGCGCGTGGCCGCAGAGCGCCCGGGCGCCAACATCAACGCCCTGCTGGACGATCAACTGCGCGACCCCCTATCGGGCAATGCGGTACTGGGTGGCGTGGCCATCACGATGGAAGCCTGAACGGCCAGCCATCGGGGTGGCCGCACGTCGTCAGTGACGGAAACCCCCGCCATTTCTGCCCCAAACACCAGGCCCTGAAGTGACATACTCGGTGTCATGCTGCGGAAACTTCATCCCCGCTGGTTGGGAATCGGATTGTTGCTTGCAGGGCAGCTGGGCATTGCTGCAGCTGCCTTGGCATTGCTGGTTCGTGTCGGCAAGGCGTCGGTGCCCTTGGCAGGGGTGATGCTCCTGAGCCTCTTGCTGTTGAATGCCGGCTTGCTGCTGGCACTGCGGCGCTACCAGGCTCAAAAAGAAGCTTCGCGGCGCCTGCGCTTGCTGGCCGAAATGAATGTGCAGGTCAACCGCGAAATCCTCTTGAACGAGGACATTGAGCTGATTTACCGCACCATCCTCAATTACCTGTTCAGCGTGTTCGACCGGGCCAGTACTGGCTCGATATTGATTCTGGGAGCGGATGGCTACCTGACTTTTGCAGCCTCCAGAGGCTTCACCGAAGATTTTGTGAGCAAGTTTCACCTCAAACTGGAAGACAGTTTTCTGTACCAGGTCACTGGCGGCAACATCCAAGGTACACGCCTCATCACCAACGAGGATTTCCGGCGGATAGAAACAGTGTTCAAGCCAGGCGAATGGGAATACCGCTCCGTCATCAGTGCGCCACTGTTCATCGGAGAACGGCTATTTGGCGTCTTGAACCTGGACTCCCCGGTCGCTGGCACGTACGATGCCAACGATGTCTCCGTTGTGGAGCAGTTCCGCACCCAAATCGAGATTGGCCTGCTGGCGCGCGAGCGCTACACCTCCAACATCAAACGCTATCAGGTGGACGCGCTCACTGGGCTGTTCACGCGACGTTATTTTGAAGACCTGTTCAAAGTGATGCTGGACCGGGCCATGCGCCAGCAGGAGTCTTTTGTGCTGGCGCTGTTTGACGTTGACGACCTCAAGAGCACCAATGATTCACTGGGCCATCTGGCCGGTGACCAAATGCTGCTGGCGGTTGCCAATGCGCTGCGCGACTCCTGCCGCTACTCGGACATCATGGGACGCCTGGGCGGTGACGAGTTCATTGCCTGCTACCACCAGAGCGAGATCGCTGTCATGGACAAACACCTGGCCGGCATCCGAGGCCGGCTTCGCACCAAGCCTACTTGGCTGGGGGATCAAGAGCGCACCTTGTCATTCAGCTACGGGCTGGCCACCTTCCCGCTCGATGGCACCACCAAGGATGCGCTGGTGGCCGCTGCCGATCGGCGCCTCTACTTGATGAAATCCGGCAACCGATAGAAGCCAGTGCCATGAAAAAAAGTTGCTCGCAGCCGGGCAATGCGGTGTGGGGTGGCGTGGCGTGGCGTGGCGATCCCAAGCGCAGCGGGCTCGCGGCATTGCTGGATTTAAAGCCCACTTTCGCGTGACATACTTAGTTCCATGCAGTGGAAATCTCATCCTTTTGGGGCTAGCTTCGGGTTGATTGCGGTGGCGCAACTGAGCGCCATTGCGGCAGGCGTGATTTCGTTGATATGGTTTGGCTACGACTGGGCTCCTCTGCTCGGAGGGCTGGTGAGTGTGCTGTTTTTGAATGTCGGCCTGATGCTGCTCTACCGACGCCTCAAGGCGCAGAGAGAATCGTCACGCCGCCTGCGCTTGCTGGCCGAGATGAACGTGCAGGTGAACCGAGAGATTTTGCTCAACGAGGACATTGAGCTGATCTACCGCACGATCATGGACTACCTATTCCGCATCTTCAACAAAGCCAGTGGCGGGTCTGTGCAGGTCTTGGAGGCAAATGGTTACTTCACGATCGCAGCGTGCCGGGGATTTACTGAAGAGTTTGTGAACAACTTTCGCCTGCGACTCGAGGATAGTTTTCTATTCCAAGCCACCGGCGGCAACATCAAGGACACCCAGTTGTTCACGAGCAAAGACTTTCAACGCATCAAAACGGTTTTCCAGCCAGGAGAATGGGAATTCAAGTCGGTCATCAACGCGCCAATATTTGTCGGGGACCGCCTGTTTGGCGCTTTGAGTCTGGACTCTGCAGTTGCCGACACCTACAACATGGAAGATGTCCAGATCGTGGATCAATTCCGCACGCAAATTGAAATTGCGTTGCTGGCCCGGGAGCGCTACACCGCCAACATCCAGCGCTACCAAGTGGATGCCCTTACCGGCCTGTTCACGCGGCGTTACTTCGAAGACCTGTTGAAGGTATCGCTGGACCGGGCACTGCGCCAGCAGGAATCGTTTGTGCTGGCTCTGTTTGACGTGGACAAGCTGAAAGAAACCAATGACAGCCTGGGCCACCTGGCGGGTGACCAGGTGCTGCTGGCGATTGCCAATGCACTGCGTGCCTCCTGCCGTTATTCGGACATCATGGGCCGCCTCGGAGGTGACGAGTTTGTCGCCTGCTACTTCCAGAGCGACCTGCCAGTGATGGAAAAAAACATTGCAGCCATCCGTGCCAAATTGCTCACCAAACCCACCCGTGTGGGCGATGCAGAATTCCGCGTGTCTTTCAGCTACGGGCTGGCCACCTTCCCGCAGGACGGCAGCACTCAGGACGCCCTGATCGCGGCGGCTGACCAACGCCTGTACGCCATGAAATCCGACAAGCCCTGAAGCCACCACACCATGAAAAAATCTCTGCTCGCCCTTGCTGCCCTGCTCGTGCTGCTGATTGCCGCTGGCGCCTTCTGGTTGCACGGCAATCTGGATGGGCTGGTGCAGGCGGCCATTGGCAAGTACGGCAGCGCCATGACCGGTGCCTCCGTCCGGGTGAGCGCGGTCAAGCTCAAGGCCACCGACGGGCAGGGCATGCTCAAAGGCTTGGTCGTGGGCAACCCTGCTGGCTTCAAGACGCCGTATGCCGTCAAGGCCGACACCATTGAGCTGGCTGTGGACGTGGCTTCGCTGACCAAGGACGTGGTGCTGGTGAAAAGAATTGCCGTAATCGCGCCTGAGGTGACCTACGAAAAGGGTGACGCCATGACCAACTTTGACGCCATCCAGAAGAACATTGCGCAGTATCTGGGCCCGTCGACCAGCAGTGGGCCGGGCAAAAAGCTGATCGTGCAGGAGTTTGTCATTCGCGGCGCCAAGGCACAGGTCAGCGCCAGCTTTCTCAACGGGCAAACGGTGACCGTCGCCCTGCCCGACATTGCCCTGCGCGATCTGGGCAAGGCCAAGGGCGGCCTCACACCTGGCGAGCTGGGCCTGGAAATCACCAACGCGGTAGAGAAACGCCTGCTTAGCGCGGTGAACATGGGCGCCCTGGCGAAATCCGTCGGCGGGGCACTGGACAAGGCCGGCACAGCGATCAAGGACTTTTTCAAGTAAAAAATGCTCTTGAAGACTGAGAATACTGCGCTAACAGCTACTTAATTGGTAGCAAGCTGGCTGCGTGAGGCCTGCCACTGCAGCGCTGCCAGTACCGCAACCAGCGCGGCCTGGGCCAGCACATAGGCCACGCCCAGCGATGTCAGCCCCAGGCCACCGGCCAGCACCAGCGCCACGCTGGCCAGTACCCACACCGCATTGCCCGTGGCCAGCAGCCGCAGGCCGCGCAGCGACAGCACCGGCTGGGCCAACAGCCAGCCAATCAGGGCCACAAACGCCAGCACCAGCCAGGCCGAGCCCTGCACCAGCGCCGCAGGCAGCCCCAGCGTGGCGGCGACCCACGCCGGAGCGCCCAAGGACACGAGGGCCGAACCCGCGCCGGTGATGGCGTCCAGCCACAGCACACGGCGGATACCGATGGAGGAATTGAAAGCAGCAACAGCAGACATCAGAAACTCCTGAGGGTTGAAAGAGCCTGCATGGTGCGGCGCCCTGCGCGGCAAAGCCATTACCTCGCAGGTCATGCCGGTGCAATGGCGACGGCGCTACCATGCCGCCATGCCTACCCCTCTCACCGCCCCCACCAGCTTTGGCCAGCGCCTGCGGCACTGGCGCCAGCACCGCCGCCTGAGCCAACAAGAGCTCTCGCACCAGGCTGACATCTCCACCCGGCACATGAGTTTTCTGGAAACCGACCGCTCCGTGCCCAGCCGCGAAATGGTGCTGCGCCTGGCCGAACGGCTGGAAGTGCCGCTGCGCGAACGCAACCAGCTGCTCACCAGCGCGGGCTACGCCGCCATGTACCGCGAACGCCCGTTGGACCACCCCGACATGGCCGAGGCGCGTGCGGCCGTGGAGCTGATCCTGCGCTGCCACGAGCCCTACCCCGCACTGG
The DNA here is from genome assembly GCF_002251855.1 of Rhodoferax sp. TH121. Taxonomy (GTDB): domain Bacteria; phylum Pseudomonadota; class Gammaproteobacteria; order Burkholderiales; family Burkholderiaceae_C; genus Allorhodoferax. The sequence continues at coordinate 214,449 of NZ_NOXW01000020.1, read as the reverse complement.
CCATGGACCGTCACTGGAACATGGTGGCCGCCAATCGCATGGTGCCGGTGTTTCTGGCAGGTGTGGCGCCAGCGCTGCTGCAACCACCTGTGAACGTGCTGCGCCTAAGCCTGCACCCGCAGGGCCTGGCGCCGCAGATTGCCAACCTGGGCCAGTGGAAACACCATCTGTTTGAGCGTCTGCGCCAGCAGATCCACAGCACGGGCGATGCGGCGCTGCAGACGCTATTGGAAGAATTGCAAAGTTATGGCGCCAGCCACGGCCCGGACCGGGTGCACCTGCAGGGCGAAACACGGGGCGTGGTCATGCCCTTTCAGCTGGACACGGCCCATGGCCAGCTGAACTTCATCAGCACGGTGACGATTTTTGGCTCACCCATCGATATCACGTTGCAAGAGCTGGCACTGGAAACCTTTTTGCCTGCCGATGCGGCCACCGCTGCCGTGCTGCAGCAGTTTTATGGCCAAATAGACCGCCATACCCCGTAGATACTGCGCAAATAGCTACCAAATAGATAGCAAAATCTTGCATCAAACCGCGCTTGGCACCTGCAAGCCGGCCAGGTAGGCATCCAGCGTGGCCATGCCAACCTGCTCCAGGTCGAAGGCCTGCGGGTCCAGCAGCCAGTTGTACTTGAGCCCGCCAATCAAGGCAAACAGGCCCAGCGTGGCATGGCGAACGTCCATTTCACGGCGAACATGGCCTTTGTCACGGGCCAGCTGCAACAGGCGGTGCATGTCGTCAATGCAGTCGTTGCGCCCGGCAATGTGGCGCTCGCGCATGCTCAGCAACTCGTCTACGTATTCCACCTTCTGGGTGGCAATCTCGAACACCCGGCGCACCTGGGGATCTTGGGCAATTTGGTGCAAGGCCGAGGCCGTGTTGCGCCGAATCTTGTCCAAAGGACGCTCCTCGTCGTCCGGGGTGATCTCGGTCATGCGCGCCATCATGGGCAGCGTGACGCGCTCCATCATGGCGTGGAAGAGCTCACCCTTGTTCTCAAAATGCCAGTAAATGGCACCACGGGTGAGGCCGGCGTCCTTGGCAATTTCTTGCAGGGAGGTGCGTGACACCCCGCGCTGGTGGAACACACGTTCCGCGGCGTCGAGGATCAATTCACGGGTGGCGAGGGCGTCTTCTTTGGTTTTGCGGGCCATGGTTTGACCTCATAGAGCTGTGTGGGAATTGTAGGTTTTTATAAACATACATTCTTGCATGTATGTATACTACCTGCCATTGCCGCGGTAGGGTTGCGTTTTTATTGAGGGTTTGCCCTAGATCAAACCGCCGGCAAGCCCTTCCCCCAATTGCCTCCCCAACCACCTTTGTCACAAGGGAAATCTGTATGTCGCTGTTCCGTCAGACCCAGGGCCGTGCGCCCCTTACCTCTACCGGCCGCGTGGCCCTGCTGGCCATTCCCTTGGCCGTTGCCCTGGTCGCTTGTGGTGCCAAAGACGGCGCCCCTGCGGCCGGCGGACCTGGCGGCGGCATGCCCCCAGCCGAAGTCGGCGTGGTCACCGTGGCCTCCCAGTCCGTGGCCCTGCAGTCCGAGCTGCCCGGCCGCGTGAGCGCCGTGCGGGTGGCGCAGGTGCGCGCGCGGGTCAACGGCGTAGTTCTGCAACGCCTGTTCCGTGAAGGCAGCGAAGTGAAGGCCGGCCAGGTGCTCTACCAGATCGACGCCGCCCCCTACCGCGCCAGCCTGGAAAGCGCCGAAGCCAGCGTGGCCAAGGCCCAGGCCAATGTGGCCCAGACCACCGCCCAGGCCGAGCGCTACAAGCCGCTGATGGAAGCCAACGCTGTCAGCAAGCAGGAATACACCACCCTGGTGACCGCCCAGCGCCAGGCCGAAGCCGACCTGGCCACGGCCAAGGCGGCCGTGCAAACCGCCCGCATCAACCTGAATTACGCCAACATCACCGCCCCCATCTCGGGCCGCATTGGCCAGTCGCTGGTGACCGAAGGTGCCTTGGTCAGCGCCACCGAAGCCACCCAGATGGCCGTGATCCAGCAAACGGCCACCGTCTACGTGAACTTCACCCAGAGCAGCACCGATGTACTGCGCCTGCGCAAGGCCATTGCCTCCAAGCAGTTGCGTGCGGCCGGTGATGGATCGGTGCCCGTGCGCGTGGTGCTGGAAGACGGCACCGAACTGGCCAAACCCGGCAAGCTGTTGTTCAGCGACCTGACGGTGGACACTACCAGCGGCCAGATCACCTTGCGCGCCGAGGTGCCCAACGCCGACGGTCTGCTGTTGCCCGGCCAGTACGTGCGTGTGCGCCTGTCGCAGGCGGAACTGCCTTCCGGCATCTTGCTGCCCCAGCAAGCCGTGACCCGCACCAACCAAGGTGACACCGTGCTGGTCGTGGGAGCGGACGGCAAACCCGGCCCCCGCCCGGTGAAGGTGGGCAACGCGCAAAACAACCAATGGGTGATTCTGGATGGCCTGAAAGAAGGCGACCAGGTCATCGTGGATGGCTTCCAGAAAATGATGGTTCCCGGCGCCCCGGTGAAAGCCGTGCCCTGGACGGGCGCTGCGCCAGCCGCTGCCGGTGCGCCTGCAGCCCCTGCATCCGCCCCTGCCGCAGCCGCATCGGCCGCGGGCAAATAAGTACACACGAGGCACTTTTCCATGGCCCAGTTTTTTATCAAGCGCCCCATCTTTGCATGGGTGATCTCGCTGTTCATCCTGGTGATGGGCGGCGTGGCGATCACACAGCTGCCCATCTCGCAGTACCCGCCCGTGGCCCCGCCGTCCATCGTCATCAACACCGCCTACCCCGGCGCCTCCGCGCAGACGCTGGAGGACAGCGTGCTGTCCGTCATCGAACGCGAAATGAACGGCTCACCCGGCCTGATCTACATGGAGTCGGTGGCTCAGGCCGACGGCTCCGGCAGCCTCACGCTGACCTTTGAGACCGGCACCAACGCCGACCTGGCCCAAGTGGACGTGCAAAACCGTCTGTCGCGCGCCAGCCCGCGCTTGCCTGCGGCGGTGACACAACAAGGTGTGCGCGTAGACAAATCGCGCGCCAACTTCTTGCTGTTCACCATGTTGTCCTCGGACAACCCAGAGCTCGACACGGTCCAGCTCGGTGACTACGCCTCGCGCAATATCGTGCCCGAGCTGCAACGCCTGCCCGGCATCGGCCAGGCCCAGCTGTTCGGTACCGAGCGCGCCATGCGCGTCTGGGTGGACCCCGCCAAATTGGCGGCCTTCAACCTGTCCACCGCCGAAGTGAATGCCGCCATCCGCGCGCAAAACGCCCAGGTGTCGTCGGGTGCCATTGGTGACCTGCCCAACATCACCGGCCAGAGCATTGCTGCCACCGTGGTGGTCAACGGCCAGCTGGGCAGCGTCGCGCAGTTTGGCAACATCGCCCTACGCTCCAACGCCGATGGCTCCGCCGTGCGCCTCAAAGACGTGGCCCGCATCGAGCTGGGTGCTCAGGGCTACGCCACCTCGGCCCGCCTGAACGGCAAGCCTGCCGTAGGTATCGGCGTGCAGCTGTCGCCCAGCGGCAATGCCATGGCCGCAGCCAAGGCGGTGCGTGAGCGCATGGAACAGCTGCAAAGCTACTTCCCCGCCGGTGTGAAGTGGAGCATTCCCTACGACAGCTCGCGCTTCGTGCAGATCTCCATCACCCAAGTGGCCCAAACCCTGGTCGAAGCCGTGGTGCTGGTGTTCCTGGTGATGTTCTTGTTCTTGCAGAACTGGCGCTACACCATCATCCCGACCATCGTGGTGCCCGTGGCGCTGCTGGGTACCTTTGCCACACTGCTGGCGCTGGGCATGTCCATCAACGTGCTGACCATGTTCGGCATGGTGCTGGTGATTGGTATCGTGGTGGACGACGCCATCGTGGTGGTGGAGAACGTCGAACGCATCATGAGCGAAGAAGGCCTGCCGCCGCTGCAGGCCACCAAAAAGGCCATGGGCCAGATCTCGGGCGCCATTGTGGGCGTGACCGTGGTGCTGATTGCGGTGTTTGTGCCGCTGGCTTTCTTCAGCGGCTCGGTAGGCAATATCTACCGCCAGTTCTCGGCGGTGATGGTCAGCTCCATCGCGTTCTCGGCCTTCCTGGCCCTGTCGCTCACACCCGCGCTGTGCGCCACGCTGCTCAAGCCCGTGGAGGCTGGCCACGCGCATGCCAAGACCGGCTTCTTCGGCTGGTTCAACCGCCGCTTCAACAGTACCGCCAAGGGCTACGAGAGCGTGGTTATGCGCCTGCTCAAGAAGGCTGGCCGTTATCTCGTTATCTACGCGGCCATCATCGGTGCCGTGGCGGTGGTCTATATGCGCCTGCCCACGTCCTTTTTGCCCGGTGAAGACCAAGGCTCCATCATCGTGAACGTGCAACTGCCCCCGGGCGCTACCCAAGAGCGCACGCTCAATGTGATGCAGCAGGTGGAAGGTTTCATCCTGAAACAACCCGAAGTGCAAAGCATGGTCGCCGTGCTGGGCTTCAGCTTCTCGGGCCAGGGCCAAAACGCGGCGCTGGGCTTTGTGACGCTCAAGGACTGGGCCGAGCGCCCGGGCCCCGGCCAGTCGGCCGAGGCCTTGGCAGGCCGCGCCTTTGGGGCACTCATGGGTATCCGCGACGCGTTCATCTTCCCGCTCAGCCCCCCACCCATCCCTGAGCTGGGCTCCGCCTCGGGCTTCACATTCCGCCTGCAAGACCGCGGTGGCAAGGGCCACGACGCGCTGATTGGCGCACGCAACCAGCTGCTGGGCATGGCCTCGCAAAGCAAGGTGCTGGCCCAGGTGCGCCCCGACGGCCTGGAAGACGCGCCGCAGTTGCAGATCGACATTGACCGCGACAAGGCCAGCGCCCTGGGTGTGGGTTTTGATTCGATCAACAGCACCATCTCCACGGCGCTGGGGTCGAGCTACATCAATGACTTCCCCAATGCGGGCCGCCTGCAACGCGTGGTGGTGCAGGCCGACGCCACCGCGCGTATGCAGCCCGACGACATCCTGAAGTTCAACGCCATCAACAACCAGGGCAAAGCCGTGCCGCTGTCCGCCTTTGCCAGCACGCGCTGGATCAAGGGCGCCATGCAAACCGTGCGCTACAACGGCTACCCCGCCGTACGCATCAGCGGTGCTGCAGCCCCTGGCTTCAGCACGGGTGCCGCCATGGACGAGATGGAAAAGCTGGCGGCCAAACTGCCTGCCGGCTTCGGCTTTGAATGGACCGGCCAGTCGCGCCAAGAGAAGCAGGCCGGCTCACAAGCCACCATCCTCTACGCGTTTGCCATCCTGGCGGTCTTCTTGTGCCTGGCAGCGCTGTACGAGAGCTGGTCCATCCCGCTGTCGGTGATCTTGGTGGTGCCGCTCGGTGTGCTGGGTGTGGTGTTGGCCACGCTGTTCCGCGGCTACGCCAATGACGTGTACTTCCAGGTGGGCCTGATCACCATCATCGGTTTGTCGGCCAAAAACGCGATTTTGATTATTGAATTTGCCAAGGACCTGCAGGCCCAGGGCAAGAGCGTGATCGAGTCGGCCCTGGCCGCGGCGCACATGCGCTTCCGCCCCATCGTGATGACCTCCATGGCCTTCATGCTGGGGGTGCTGCCCCTGGCCATTGCCAGCGGTGCGGGTTCGGCCAGCCAGCGCGCCATTGGCACCGGTGTGATCGGTGGCATGGCGGTAGGCACGGTCCTCGCGGTGTTTTTTGTGCCCATCTTCTTTGTGGTGGTGCGCAGCATCTTCAAGGGCAGCGAACGCCAGCGCCAATTTGACGCAGAACACGGACACCAGATCGGAGTGGATTCCCATGAGTAAGCCTTCTATTACACGCCCGGCCTTGCGCCTGGCCACCCTGTCAGCCGCGCTGTGGCTGGCCGGTTGCAGCTTCATCCCCACCTTCAGCCGCCCTGCGGCACCGGTGGCCGAGAGCTTCCCCACCGTGGCCGCCGCCCCTGCGCTGCCCACGGCCGAGGCCAACGCACGCAGTGCCGCCGAGACCGAATGGCAAGCCTTCTTCAAAGATGCGCGCCTCAAGCGTCTGATTGAGCTGTCCTTGGAAAACAACCGCGACCTGCGCGTGGCCGCGCTCAACATCGAGCAGACCCGCGCCAAGCTGCAAGTGGCGCGCGCAGACCAGCTGCCCACGGTGAACGCCGGCATCAACGGCAGCCGCGGCCCAGCCGCCAACGGCGCCGTCACCAGCAGCTACACCGCGGGCCTGTCAGTCACCGCCTACGAGCTGGACTTTTTTGGCCGCGTGCGCGCACTCAGCCAGGCCGCCCAAGCCCAGCTGCTGGGTTCTGAGGAAGCCCGCAAGACGGTGCAGATCAGCCTGATCGCGTCGGTGGCCAATACCTACCTGAACCTGCTGGCCGACGACGAACTGCTGCGCGCCACCCGCGAGACGCTGAAGACGCGCCAGGAAAGCCTGCGCCTCATGCAGCTCAAGTTTGACAACGATGCAGCGTCCAAGCTGGACCTCAGCAGCGCGCAAAGCCTGCTGGAGGCGGCCAAGGTGTCGCTGGCACAACTGACCCGCCAGCGCGCCCAGGACGAAAACGCCCTGGTGCTGCTGATCGGCCAGCCCCTGCCCACCGACCTGCCCGCCGGCTTGTCCATGGCAGAGCAAGGCTTGGTGGCCGACCTGCCGGCCGGTGTGCCCTCAGAGCTGCTGGTACGCCGCCCCGATGTGCGCCAGGCCGAACAAAACCTGCTCGCCCTGAACGCCAACATCGGCGCGGCACGCGCGGCCTTCTTCCCGCGCATCACGCTCACGGCCAGCGCCGGCGTAGCCAGCAACGACTTGGAGCAGCTGTTCAGCAATGGCACCAGCGCCTGGAGTTTTGTGCCCCAGTTGTTGATGCCCCTGTTTGACGCGGGCCGCAACCAGGCCAACCTGGAAGCTGCGAAGGTGAACAAGGAGATTGCGGTGGCCCAGTACGAGAAAGCCATCCAGACCGGATTCCGCGAAGTGGCCGACGCCCTGGCCGGGCGCGCCACGCTGGGCGAGCAACTGCAAGCGCAGACCGCCCAACTGGAAGCCGAAAAGACCCGCATGGGCCTGACCGACCTGCGCTTCCAGAACGGCGTGGCCAGCTCCTTCGACGTGCTGGACGCCCAGCGCTCGCTGTTCACCGCGCAACAAGCGGTGGTGCAAGTGCAGGCGCTGCAACTGCAAAACCTGGTGACCTTGTACAAGGTGCTGGGCGGCGGTTGGACGGAGCCTGCTGCAGAGCAGAAATAGTAGTCAAATAGGGCTCTAGCCTTTATGAATACTGCGCTAACAGCTCCTAATTTAGGAGCTGTTTTTGTTTCTGGCTTTGTCTACTTGCCTTCGTACAACGCCCAGGCATCTTCCGCACTGGCCCCGTTATGGATCATGGCCATCAGGGCTTTGACCACGGCTTTGGGGCTTGCGTGTTGGTACACATTGCGGCCATAGACCATGCCGACGGCGCCCTGGTCCAACAGGGTGCGAGAGCGGGCGAAGACCTGGCGCAGGTCTTCGCGGCCGCCGCCGCGCACCAGCACCGGGCAGCGGGCGGCTTCCACCACACGGTGGAATTCGTTCGCATCGGCCGTGGGGTCGGCCTTGATGATGTCGGCACCCATCTCGCGCGCCAGGCGCACCAGGGTGACGATCTTCTCGGCGTCGCCGTCCACCATGTAGCCACCCTTTTCGCTGTGCGGGCGCATCACCAGCGGTTCGATCATCAGGGGCATGCCGTATTTGTCGCAGTCGGCACGCACGATAGAGATGTTCTCCACGCACTGGCGGAACAGGTCGGGCTCATTGGGCAGCATAAAGAGGTTGACCACCACACAGGCCGCATCCATCTGCACTGCAGGCAACACCGGATCGTTCTTGTTCTGCAGAAGTGCCCACATCACCCGATGGGTGGTGGCGTTGTAGGGGTTGCCCATGTCCACGCGCATCACCAGCGCGGGCTTGGTGCGGCCCGGGCGGCGCTGCAGCAGGTCGGCCTGGCCGTAGTTCATCTGGATGGCGTCGGGCTGCGCGCTGACCAGTGCATCCACCACCGCGGGCATATCTTCCAGCCCGTCCAGAAACGAGGGCTCGTTGCAGACACCGTGGTCAATGGCGATATCCAGACAGCCGCCGTTTTGGAACAGCCGTTGGAGGCGAATCTCTTTCATGGGTTTTCCTTTAAACAATGGTGTGCAAATGGGTCTGGGCGGCGGCAATGGCCTGCAACTCCCCGGGGGCCAGCGTGATGGCGCCAGCACCGGCGTTGTCTTGCGCCTGCGCGGGTGTGCGGGCGCCGCACAAGGCCACGTCCACGTTGGACAGGGACCAGGCAATCATGAGTTGCCCATAGCTGCAGCCGTGGACCGCGCGGATGGGCTCCACCGCGGCGAAGAAATCCACCAAGTGTGCGCGGTTGGCTGCGCTGAAGCGGGGGTTATCTTTTCGCTGGTCGTCGCCCCCGAAAACGCGCGCGGGGTCGATGGGGCCGGCCAGCAGCCCCAGCGCCAGCGACGAGTAGCCGTGCACCGAAACCTGGTTGGCCCTGCACAGGGGAAGCAGGTCTTTTTCGATGCCACGGTCCAGCAGGCTGTAGCGCTCCTGAATGGCATCCACCGGGCCATAACGCAGGTACTCGGCCAGGATGGCCTCGTCGGCATTGCTGATGCCGATGGCGCGAATTTTTCCTTGTTTCTTCAACGCCAGCAGCGCTCCCATGGTTTCGGCAATGGGCGTGGTGGCGTCCTGCCAGTGGGTGAAGTACAGGTCGATGTAGTCGGTCTTCAGGCGGGCCAGGCTTTGCTCCACCTCGTACGCAATCGAATCCTTGCCCAGGTAGCGGTACACATCCTTGCCCTCTTCGTTAAAGAACAAGGTGCCGCGCTGGGTGTGCCACACCAGCCCACATTTGGTGGCCAAGACCACCTGGTCGCGCCGGCCCCGGAGGGCGGTGCCCACCAGGGTTTCGGCGTGGCCCAGGCCATAGGCCGGCGCGGTGTCGATGAAATTGACACCCGCGTCCAGTGCGGCATGGATGGATCGGATGGCCGCGCCGTCGTCATTGCCGCCCCACATCCACCCGCCCATGGCCCAGGTGCCCAGGCCGACGCCGGAGCACTGGATTCCCGACGTTCCCAATACGCTTTGCTTCATGTTCTTTCCATTGTTTGCATGCTGTGGACACATGCCATTGACACCTAGTTGTCATGACATGTCGAGGAGTTTATCGGTCCATATGTAGGTTTTTTATAGAGGTTTACCCTAGTATTGGCAAACCAGCGCATCCTGTGCTGTAATGACAAGTAATCAAAACAACAAGGCGCTTTTGCATGGCAAGTCATATCTACATAGGCCTGGACCTCGGCTCCACGAGTCTGAAAATTGCGGCGTTTGACGGGAGCTCGGGAGCCGTGCTGGCACAGGCCGGTGCGGCCATTCCCTGGCAGCGCGCGGCCTCGGGGCTGTGCCAGGTGCCCGGCACCGTGCTACGCCCCCTCATCCTGGACGTGCTGGCCCAGGTGGGCTGGCAACTGGGCGCACGGGCAGCCCAGGTGGCGGCCATGGCCTGTGTGGGCCATGGGGGCGGCTTGTATGTGGTGGACGCTGAGGGCGCACTGCAGGACGACTTTGCCGTGTCCTCCACGGACCAGCGCGCCACCCCCATTTCCAATGCCTTGGCCCGGCGCGAAGCCGGTGCGCTGTTTGCCAGTGTGGGCACCGGCCCCTGGTCGGGGCAACCCGCGATGATTGCAGCCGACATCGCCAGCCGCCGGCCAGACGCCTTCCAGCAGGCGCACACCCTGTTCTTCGCCAAGGACTATGTGGCCATGGTCTTGTGCGGTGCGCGCGCCACCGACTACAGCGACGCCAGCACCGCTGGCCTGCTGGACAGCACCAGCCGGCGCCCTGCCGCGCACGCCTTTGCCGTAGCCGACAGCGCGGCCTGGCAACCCGGCTTGCTGGCGCGCCTGCAGGACAGCGGCAGCCCGCTGGGCCCGCTGCTGCCACAGGTGGCCGCATCCACCGGCTTGTCCGCCGGCATTCCCATCGCCATGGGGGCGATCGACCTGTATGGCGCCATGGCCGGTGTGGGTGCCACCCAGGCGGGAGACACGGCCGCCGTGCTGGGCACCTGGTGCGTCAACGCCGCCGTGGGGCCCATCGACGGTTCCATCGCCCGCTTTCTGCAAGCGGGTTCGCCCAGCATCAGCAATGTGGTGCTGCTGGATGGGGGCAGCGCCGTCATGTATATGCACAACAGCGCCGCCGCCATGGCCAACACCACATGGCTAGGCGGCACCCTGCGGCTGTCGGCCCCAGAGCTGATTGATGCCGCCTTCGCCTCACCACCGGGTGCCAACGGCCTGCGCTACCTGCCCTTCATCAACGGGGGCGGCGATGCGAGTGCGGGCTTTCTGGGCCTACGCGCCTTCCATACGCGGGCGGATATGGCACGTGCCGCAGTGGAGGGCGTCTTGGCCCTGCACGCACAAAGCCTCAACGCCCTGGCCGCCAGCGGCCTGCCGCGTACGCGCCTGTTTGCACTGGGCGGCGGCGCGGCCGATGCGCGGCTCAGCGCCCTGCTGGCCACGCTGCTTGACTGCCAGGTACTCACCCCGGGTGCGGACGAGAGTGGCGCGCGCGGCGCAGCCATGTTTGCAGCCGCATCCTTGGGCCACGCCACGCAGCCACTGCAGGCCACGCTGCAGACCGTGCAGCCCACCGAGGGGCTGCGCAGCTTTTACCGCCAGTACCTGGCCAGCTTTGAAGCCCTGCGGACCGACATGGCACCCATCTTTGCCCGGCTGAACCAGCCCCTTGAATGAACCCGCCCTGCATGCACGCCACGCCCTCGCCCTCAGCCGCCTCCCCCGAGGCACACCCCCATACCCGCCCTACCAGCATCGACGGGCGCCACTTTCCGGTGGTCATCGTCGGTGCCGGCATCAATGGCATTGGCGTCTTCCGGGACCTGTGCCTGCAGGGTGTGGAATGCCTGCTGATTGACAAGGGCGACGTGGGCAGTGGCGCCAGCAGCGCCCCCTCGCGCATGATCCATGGTGGCCTGCGCTACCTGGAGAATGCCGAGTTCTCACTGGTGCAGGAGTCGGCCCAGGAACGCAACAACCTGCTGCGCACCGCGCCACACCTGGTGCAGCCCTTGCACACGGTGATACCGCTGTCCTCCCGGCTTGGAGGGCTGTTTGGCAGCGTGCTGCGCTTCTTTGGCGCACACCCGCCCGCACGCTCGCGCGGGGTGCTGGCCGTGTGGCTGGGCCTCATGCTGTACGCGCTGATGGGCCGCAAAAATCGCTCGCTGCCCGGGCACCATGTGCAAGCGACCAGCGCCGCAGACAAGGCGCTGCTGGCAGACGACGTGCGCTGGACCGCCCACTTCTACGACGCCTGGATCACCCATCCCGAACGCCTGATGCACGAGCTGATTGCCGATGGCCACCGCGCCCAGCGCCGTTCGGTGGTCAGCAACCATTGCGCCCTGACCGCCTTGCACGGCCAGCGGCTCACGCTGCGCGACACCGTGCTGGACACCGAGGTGCATGTGACGGCCGACACGGTGGTCAACGCCACCGGCGCGTGGCTGGAACAGCTCAGCACCCTGTTCAGCGTGCCGGGCGGACGCCTGGTGGGCACCAAGGGCTCACACCTGGTGCTGGACCACCCGGCGCTGCTGGCCGCGCTGCAGGGCCGCATGGTGTATTTCGAGGCCAAGGACGGGCGGGTGTGCATCGTCTACCCCTTCAACGGGCGCGTACTGGCCGGCTCCACCGACATTCCCGTGACCGACCCCGACCGGGTGCAGACCGATGCCTCCGAGATCGACTACCTGCTGGCCGTGCTGCACGAGGTGTTCCCACGCCTGCACTTTGCGCGTGAGCAGATCGTCTATACCTTTGTCGGCGTGCGGCCACTGGCCACGCTGCATTCACGCAATGCCGCGCCGGGCACACCCGGCAAGATTTCGCGCGACCACCATGTCATCGTGGACGGCCCGCAGGCAGCGCGCGCCATTGCGGTGGTGAACCTGGTAGGTGGCAAGTGGACCACCTTCCGCGCCCTGGCCGAGGAGGCCACCGATGCGGTGCTGGCACTGCTGGGCAAGACGCGAGCGGTATCCACCGCCGGCCTGCCCATTCCCGCCACCGACCTGGGCTTCGATGGGGGGGACATACAATCCCTGCGTCGCCTGTGCCGCCTGACCGGGGTGGTCCACTTGTCCGATCTGGTGCTGCACCGCAGCCTGGCGGCCTTTCTGGGCCATCTGGATGCCACAGCGCTGGAGACCCTGGCCCAGGCCGCCAGCGAAGAGCTGGGCTGGGGCATCGACAGGAAAGACTTCGAACTCAACCGGTGCCGCGCCATTCTTGTCAACAAACACCATGTGCGGCGATTGGCGGAAGTCCATTAGAAGAAAGGCTGCGTGTGAGCTCACAACCCCTGCATCTGCAACGCGATAGCGGCACCCCCTTGTGGATCCAGCTGCGCGACATCCTGCGCCAGCAGATCGTCACAGGGGAATTGGGCGTGAACGCGCAACTCCCCTCGGAAGCAGAGCTGGGCGAGATCTACGGCATCTCGCGCATCGTGGTGCGCGAGACGCTCTCCGACCTGGTACGCAGCGGGTTGATCTACAAAATCAAGGGCAAGGGCGCTTTCATTTCCACCCCCAAGCGCGATGAAGACTTCATTTCCATGGTGCTAGGCTTCTCCGACGAAATGGCGCTCAAGGGCCGCGTGGTCAAGACCCAGGTGCTGCACCAAAGCCAGCGCGCACCGGAAGAAAAAGAAGCCCTGGCACTGGGCCTGCAGAGCAACGCCGAGGTCACATCCCTGCAGCGCCTGCGCAGCGTGGACGGCAACATCCGCCTGCTGGTCAGCACCGCCATTCCCACCGATGTGGCACCCGAGCTGCACAAAATCCGGCTGGAGGACAAATCGCTCTACGAGGTGCTACGCCGCCAGTACGGCCTGCATGTGGCCAAGGCCGAACGCTGGATTGACGCCGTGCTGCCGGACGCCGAGACCATGGAGCTGCTGCAGCTGGAAACGCTGGAGCCGCTGCTGCGCATCGAGTCTGTCGCTTACACCAAAGACGGACGCGCCGTGGAGCACTACGTTGCGCTGCACCGCTGCCAGAACACCCGCCTGCACGTACGCACCCAGGCCTGAATCTCTACCTCTTTGCGGCACAGGCCGTTGCCTACGCCGTCGCTGGCGGTGCGGCCCTTCGGTCCAATACCAGCTGCCCTTCCAGCCCCCAATCCTCATCGGCCACCTCCTGGATGACGATGTGGGTTCTGGCCGGCTTTGCGCCAGCCACCCGGGCCAGGGTCTGGGTGATCTCTGCCACCAAGGTGCGTTTCTGTTCGACGCTGAGGCCACGCACGATGTGCAAGTTGACGATGGGCATGGGGTCTTATCTCCTTCGGCTTCATTCGCCCGTGCGTATCCAGGCCGCGGCCTTCTCGGCCATCATCAAGGTGGGGCTGTTGGTATTGCCACTCACGATGGTGGGCATGGCACTGGCATCTGCAATGCGCAGGCCGCGCACGCCGTGCACGCGCAAGCGGCTGTCGGTGACCGCCATGGCATCGGTAGCCAAGCCCATCTTGGCGGTGCCCACGGGGTGGAAGATGGTGGTAGCAATGTCGCCGGCCAACGCAATCAATTCGCTGTCGGTCTGGTACTGCACGCCGGGCTTGTACTCCACCGGCGCATAGGGCTGCATGGCAGGCTGCTCAAGAATGCGGCGCGCCACGCGCAGAGAGTCTGCGGCCACCTGCTGGTCGTCCTGCGTGCTCAGGTAGTTGGGCGCAATGGCCGGGGCTATGGTGCAGTCCTTCGAGCGGATGGCCACCTGTCCGCGGCTGCTGGGGTTCAGGTTGCAAACGCTGGCCGTGAGCGCCGGAAAGCGGTGCAGTGGTTGGCCAAAGGCCTCCAGGCTCAGCGGCTGCACATGGAACTGGATGTTGGGGTGCACGCGCGCTGCATCGCTGCGGGTGAACACGCCCAGCTGTGAGGGCGACATGCTCATGGGCCCGCTGCGCAAGAGCGCGTACTGCATGCCGATCTTGAACTTTCCCCAGAGCGAATTGGCCAGGGTGTTGAGCGTGAGCGCGTTCTGCACGGTGTAGACCGCGCGAATCTGCAGGTGGTCCTGCAAGTTTTGGCCCACACCTTCCATGGCCTGCACCACGGGAATGCCATGTTTGGCCAACAGCTCGGCAGGCCCCAGGCCTGACAGCTGCAAGAGCTGCGGCGTGCCAATGGCGCCCGCACACAGCACCACTTCCTTGCGGGCCGTGAGTGCAAGCGTGTGACCCTGGCGCAGCACCTCCAGCCCCCGGCACACCCGGGCGCCTTGGGCGTCGCGCGCCAGCAGCAGCTTGCTGGCCTGGGTATTGGTCCAGATGGTGAGGTTGGGCCGGCGGCGCACATCCGCGTTCAGAAAAGCCTTGGAGGTATTCCAGCGCAGGCCCGATTTCTGGTTGACCTCGAAGTAGCCCACACCTTCGTTGCTGCCGGTATTGAAGTCGTCACTGCTGGGAATACCCGCCTGTTGCGCCGCGCGGGCAAACGCATCGAGCAGCTCCCAGCGCAGGCGCTGCCGCTCCACGCGCCATTCGCCCTGGCCACCATGGAAGTCTGCCGTCGGAAAGTGCGGGGCCTGCGGGTTCGCGTCCAGCCGGTGGTGCCACTCGTGTTGCTTGAAAAACGGCAGGCAGGACGACCAGTTCCATTGCGCGTCCCGCAGTTGCTCGGCCCAGCCGTCGTAATCACGCGACTGACCGCGCATGTAGATCATTCCGTTGATGCTGGAGCAGCCGCCCAGCGTCTTGCCGCGCGGGTAGATCAGCGCGCGGCCGTTCAGGCCAGGGTCGGGCTCGGTGCGAAAGCACCAGTCGGTCTTGGGATTGTTGATGCAGTACAGGTAACCGACCGGGATATGAATCCAGTGGTAGCGGTCACGGCCGCCGGCCTCCACCAGCAAAACCGCATTGTGCGGGTCAGCACTGAGCCGGTTGGCCAGCAAGGCGCCGGCCGTTCCACCTCCCACCACGATGTAGTCAAAGTCGCTCATGCAACCCCCGCTTGGAATGCGCTGCCGAAGTACCCGCTGGTCACCATTCTCAAAATCCTCTCAAACACAAACATGTCATTACATCTTATCAAGGCAATTCAGTGAATTTGTACGGGTTTCTCCTTATATTCCAGTTATTTTTTGTGCCTTACATTCAATCCTGTCATGACAACAAAACCATGTTTCATGTCATAGAGCGGACCAGACAAGCAACTTTCCAAAAGCAATGAAGGAGTCGAAATGAGGCGTGATTTTCTGAAGACAGCTGCGGCTGCAGGTGCTGGAATGGCATCGTTGGGCGCGTTTGCACAGACTGCAAATGCTGTGGGCCTGCGTGGCAACCCCAATGACACCTACGTGATGAACGTGATGGTGAGCGGGGTGGAATACTGGTTCCCTGTTTACGAAATGTTCAAGTCATTGGGCAAATCGCTGGGCGTGAAAACCCGCTACTCGGGCACACCAGAATACGATGTGAACAAGCAGCTCGCGTCCTTTGAGCAGCAACTGGCGCGCAAGCCAGCCGGCATCTTTCTGCACCCCATGAACCCGGACCCGTTTATCGAGCCCATCGCCCGCGCAACGGCCATGGGCATTCCGGTGGTCACGTTTGCTGCAGACTCCCCCAACTCCCAGCGCGTGTCCTTTGTCACCTCCGACAACTTCCGTGAAGGCGCAGCCGCTGCCGATGCGATTGCCACCGCCATGGGCGGCAAGGGCGAATACGCCGTGTTGGAAAACCCCGGCCAGGACAACCACGACCGCCGCATCACGGCCTTTGTGGACCGCATGAAGTCCAAGTACCCGAACATGAAGTTGGTGGGCCGTGCCGCTACCAACCAGGACGCCAACAAGGCTTACCAAGCCGTGCAAAGCCTGATTCAGGCCAACCCCAACCTGGGCGCCCTGTTCATGCCAGAAGCCAACACCGCATTGGGTGCGGCGCAGGCCAAGGTCGAATCGAAGAAGGACATCAAGGTGATGTGCTGCGACGTGAACGCCAAGATCCTGGACATGATCAAGTCGGGCGACGTGTTCGGCTCCATCAACCCCAACCAGGGCATGCAGGGTTTCGCGGGCATGATGCTGCTGTTCATGGCGAAGAACACGGCGCTGATCGACCCCATGAACGACGCCAAACGCGCGGGTCGCAACCCCATGTCGGTGCCCTTCCTGGACAACGGCCTCTCGGTGGTGACCAAGGCGAATGCGGATGACTTCTACTGGGACAAATACCTGAGCCGTCGCGGGACCAAGGGTATCAACGAGTAAGGACTGAGGATGCTGCTCGAATTACGTGGAATCAGGAAATCATTTGGTGCGACCCATGCACTGGCGGGGATTGATTTTTCGTTGGACAAGGGACAAATCCACGCCGTCTGCGGAGAAAACGGTGCAGGCAAATCCACCCTGATGAAGGTGATCGACGGCATTCTGCAACCCGATACCGGACAGCTCCTGATGGAGGGGGGGCCGGTTTGCATCAAGGATCCCGGGCATGCAGCGCAGCTCGGGATCTCGCTGGTGCACCAGGAAATTTCACTCTGCGGCTGCGCCAGCGTGGCCGAGAATATTTTCATGTGCGAAGTTAACCAGTCGCCCCGGCTGCTGATGGACTACGCCGGCTTGCAGGCGCGTGCTCGCGCCCTGTTACAGCGCCTGGGTAAAGACCTGGACACCGCCACCCTGGTAGAGAACCTGAGCCTGTCCAACCAGCAACTGGTGGAGATTGCCAAGGCGCTGGCGCTGGACTGCAAGATCCTCATCCTGGACGAGCCGACGGCGGCCCTGACCGAGGTGGAGTCCCAGGCGCTGTTCAAGGTGCTGCATGAACTGGCCGATGCGGGCATTGGCATCATCTACATCAGCCACCGCATGGCCGAGATCTTTGAACACTGCTCGCATGTGACAGTGCTGCGCGATGGTGCCAGCGTATTCACCGGCACCATCGCAGACACTACGCCCGACGAACTGATCAAGAAGATGGTGGGGCGTGAACTGGGCAGCTACTACCCGGAAAAATCCACCGCCGTGGGAACCGAGCCGCTGCTCGACGTGAAGGACATCAGCGATGCGGACTTGGTCAAGTCCGTCTCGCTGCAGATACGGCCTGGCGAGATACTGGGCATTGCCGGCCTCATGGGCGCGGGCCGCTCCGAAATTGCCAAGGTCATTTGCGGCATCACGCCCCAAACCGGTGGCAGCGTGGTGCTGCACGGCAAGCCCGTGGACACCCGCAACTACCAGCGCGCGCTGGCGCACGGCATTGCCTACCTCAGCGAGGACCGCAAGTCGGAGGGGGTGTTCCTGGAACTGCCCATCCGGTCCAACATTGCCTCCATGGCACTCGCCCGCGTGCGGTCCAAGTTCTTCACGGTGGACGCAGCCAAGGAAACTGAACAGGCAGAACGGCTGGGCCGGCGCCTGAAGCTCAAGGCCAGCAGCGTGGCCGCCAACGCCGACAGCCTGTCGGGCGGCAACCAGCAAAAGGTGGCCATTGCCAAGCTGCTGGCCACCAACCCCAAGGTGATCTTCATGGACGAGCCCACCCGCGGTGTCGATGTGGGCGCCAAGGCCGAGATCCACCAGGTGCTACGCCAGCTGGCCAACGACGGCGTGGGCGTGGCTGTGATCTCCTCAGAGTTGCCCGAAATCATTGGCCTGTGCGACCGCACCCTGGTCATCCGCCACGGCAGCGTGGTGGGCGAACTACGCGCCGAAGCCACCACCGAAGAATCGATTTTGCGTCTGGCCTCGGGCCTGACCCAGGAATAAGACCCCATGAAACTCAAAACCAGCAACCTCCGCGAAGCGGGCCTCATCGTCATCATCGCCGTGCTGTGCACAGCCATGTCCTTTGCCTCCGAGTTTTTCCTGACCTGGGAAAACATCCGTGCCATGCTGCTGTCCTTTGCCATCGAAGGCATCGTGGTCGTCGGCATGACGGTGCTGCTCATCGTGGGGGGGATCGACTTGGCAGTCGGCTCTGTTGTCTGCCTGGCCATGGTCATCGTCGGGGCCCTGTTCCTCATGGGCCTGGACCCGTGGTCAGCCAGTCTCATCGCCATTGCCGCCAGCGCCTTCATCGGCCTGTGCATGGGGCTGTGCGTCACCAAGATTGGCCTGAGCCACTTCATCGCCTCGCTGGCCTTCATGGTCATCGCGCGCGGCCTGAGCCTGGCTGTAACTCAGGGCACACCACAGTCGCTATTCGCCCTTCCACCGGCGTTCAAGGCCATCGGCCAGGGCACGGTGGGCGGAGTGCCCATCGTGATCCTGATCTTTGCGGCTATCGTCATCGTGAGCGACTTTGTGCTGCGCAAGTCCACACTGTTCCGCAAGGTGTTCTACACCGGCAGCAACGAGCGCGCCGCCATGTATGCGGGCATCAACGTCAACAAGGTCAAACTGTGGGTCACCGTGTTGTGCGCCACCATGTCGGGCATTGCCGGGGTCATCTACACCGCCCGCTTTGGTGCCGCCACGCCCACCTTCGGCGTGGGTATGGAGCTCAACGTCATAGCTGCAGCGGTGATTGGCGGGGCCAGCCTCAAGGGTGGCTCCGGCACCATCTACGGTGCGGTGCTGGGCCTGGCCCTGCTGTCGGTGGTGACCAGCTCGCTGATTTTGCTGGACGTGTCGGTCTACTGGCAGGACGTCATCAAAGGCGCCATCCTGCTGCTGGCCGTGTCACTGGACCATTGGATGAACACGCGAAAATCACGCAAATAACGCCAAAAACCACGTGAAATATGCGCAAGCAGCACCTAAATCAGGAGCACTTGCGCCCTCACTCACTCCACCCGCGTAATCCGGTTCGGCTTGAAGCCCAGATCTGCCGCCTTGCCCTTGCGACCGCGCGCGGCACGGGCGTTGTTGAGGCTGCGGATCTCCAGGGTTTCGTCGCGCTCTTTGCCGCCGCGGCCGATGCCATCAATACGGATGCTGCGCGTGTAGGCCGCGGCGCCCGCCAGGGTGTCTTTGGCTTCCAGGTCAATCAGCATGAGGCCGCGACCGCCATTGGCCATCTGCTTGAGCTCGGTGATCTCGAAGGTAAGGATGCGGCCACCGGTGGACGCGCAAGCCACGTGGGTGGCCGGTGCTACGACAGTCGCCGGGGTGCCCGCCACGGTGACCTTGCCTTGTGCCCCCGACACGACGGACGGCGCACACAGGGTTTCGCCCTCGCCCACACCCACAAAGGCCTTGCCGGCTTTCTGGCGGGAGGTCATGTTCTCGACGCTGGCGATAAAGCCGTAGCCGCCGCTGCTGGACAGCAGCAGCTGCGCGCTGGCCGGGCCCGCGAGGTAGTACAGAATTTGCGTGCTGCTCTCCAGCTCCAGCAGCGTGGTGACCGGCTGGCCGTCGCCCCGCCCGCCGGGCAGCGCGGACACCGGTACGGTGTAGATGCGCCCGTTGGAACCAAACACCAGCAGCGTGTCCACCGTGCGGCACTCGAAGGTGCCGTACAGGCCGTCACCCGCCTTGAAGGCGAAGGTGGACGCCTCGTGGCCATGGCCGGTGCGGGCACGCACCCAGCCTTTTTCAGACACCACCACGGTCACCGGTTCGTCCACCACCTTCACTTCGGCCACGGCTTTTTTTTCGGCCTGGATGAGGGTGCGGCGTGGGTCGGCAAAGGTCTTGGCGTCCGTCTCAATCTCTTTGACCATCAGGCGGCGCAGTGCGGCGGGGCTGTTGAGGATTTCTTCCAGCTTGCCTTGTTCGGTGCGCAGCTCGGACAACTCCTGCTCGATCTTGATGGCTTCGAGCCTTGCCAATTGGCGCAGGCGAATTTCCAGGATGTCTTCCGCCTGGCGGTCGCTGAGCTTGAAGCGTTCAATCAGCGCTGCCTTGGGTTCATCCGACTGGCGGATGATGGCAATCACTTCGTCGATGTTGAGCAGGACGGTCTGGCGACCTTCCAGAATATGGATGCGGTCCAGCACCTTGCCGAGGCGATGGCGGCTACGTTTTTCGATGGTCGTCTGGCGGAAGCTGATCCATTCGGTCAGCATCTGGCGCAGCGACTTCTGCGTAGGCCGACCGTCCAGCCCTACCATCGTCAGGTTAATGGGCGAAGACGTTTCCAGGCTGGTGTGGGCCAGCAGTGCCGTGATCAGCTCCTGCTGCTCCACGGTGCGGGTCTTGGGCTCAAACACCAGGCGCACCAGCGCGTCCTTGTTCGATTCATCCCGCACCACATCCAGCACGCTGAGGATGCTGGCCTTGAGCTGCGTCTGCTCCTGGCTCAAAGCCTTCTTGCCGGCCTTAACCTTGGGGTTGGTCAGCTCTTCGATTTCTTCCAGCACGCGCTGGCTGCTCACGCCGGGCGGCAGCTCCGTCACCACCAGCTGCCACTGGCCGCGTGCCAGGTCTTCAATCTTCCAGCGTGCACGCACTTTGAGCGAGCCGCGGCCGCTTCGGTAGGCATCGGCAATGTCGGTGGCACTGCTGATGATCTGGCCGCCACCGGGGAAGTCGGGGCCGGGGATCAGCGTGAACAGGTCGTCGTCGCTGAGCTTGTCGTTCTTGACCAGCGCCACGCAAGCATCGGCAATTTCGCGCAAGTTGTGGCTGGGGATTTCGGTGGCCAGGCCCACGGCAATGCCGCTGGCGCCGTTGAGTAGGCTGAAGGGCAGGCGCGCAGGCAACTGGCAGGGTTCTTCGGTGGAGCCGTCGTAGTTGGGCTGGAAATCCACCGTACCCATGTCGATCTCGTCCAGCAGCAGGCTGGTGATCTTGGCCAGGCGGGCCTCGGTGTAGCGCATGGCCGCAGCGCCGTCGCCATCGCGGCTGCCGAAGTTGCCCTGGCCGTCCACCAGCGGGTAGCGCTGCGAAAAGTCCTGCGCCATGCGCACCAGCGCGTCGTAAGCGGATTGGTCGCCGTGCGGGTGGAAGCGGCCCAGCACATCGCCGACCACACGCGCACTCTTGACCGGCTTGGCACCCACATTGCCATTGGCACCGCCAAAGCCCAGGCCCATGCGCGACATGCTGTACAAAATGCGGCGCTGCACCGGCTTCAAGCCGTCACACACATCGGGCAAGGCGCGGCCCTTGACGACGGAGAGGGCGTATTCGAGGTAGGCGCGCTGGGCGTAGGTGGCCAGGTTCAGTTCGCCCTCCTCACCAGGAGCGGCGGGTTCGGGGATCAAATCAAGCGTGGTTTGGTCAGTCATGTTTCTTCAGTCTGCGATGCGGGAATCCGGCGCTGGCGGCAGCTGCAGCGGCGCCACCATATTGCCGCGGCCAGCGGCGCCACCCAAGGCCACAGCCTGGGCAGCGCCAGGCGCTTTGAGTAAATAGGGATCACGGGCACCAGCCAGCACATAGCCTTCGCCGTAAGTAACTTTCACGGGGCCATTGGTGGACTTGGCCTGGGCAACAGGCACAGGCTTGAGCGCGGCATACAGCTCGCCCACAGTGGCCACGTAGTTTTGGGTTTCCTTGAAGTTGGGCACCTTGTTGCCCGCGCGTTGCACCGCGCCCTCCCCCGCGTTGTACGAGGCCAAAGCCAGGTCCAACCGGCCCGGGAACATGTCGATCAGCAAGCGCAGGTAGCGTGTGCCCAGGTTGACGTTGATTTTGGGATCGGCCAGTTTGGTTTCTATCGACAGCCAGCGGTCGCTATCCACACCAAAACGGCGCGCCGTGTCGGGCATCACCTGCATCAGGCCAATGGCACCCTTGGGGGACACTGCGGCGGGGTCGAACCCTGACTCGGTTGCCACCAGGGCCTGCAGCAGCTCGTAATCCACGCCGTAGCGGGCGGCCGCGGTCTGGAGCAGCGGCTGGATCTTGCGGTAGCGCGGAGACGATTCAAAAAACTCGGCCAGCTTGGGGTGAATCTCTGGCGCAGCGGGAGCCGCGGTTGCCGGGCTGGTCTGGGGCGCTGGCACCATCGGCGCACGGTAAAACAGGCTGTAGCGGGCATCCACCTGCTCGGCCGCAAAGTGGCTGTGGCCGTCCGCATCGACCCATACCCAAACGTCTGCCTTGGTATGAAATGAGGCCAAAGCCCCCGTCAATAGTGCGCAAGCAGCTACTATTTTCATAGCAATCAGACGTCAATCTCCACCGAGTCGCCGTGCAACTCCATGAGCTCACGGCGCGCGGCGGCCTCGCCCTTGCCCATGAGTTTGGTAATCAGGGCCTCGGTCGCACCAAAGTCGATGGCACCCAACTCCACGGGCATGAGGCGGCGGGTGTCGGGGTTCAGGGTCGTGTCCCACAGCTGCTCGGCGTTCATCTCGCCAAGACCTTTGAAGCGGCTAATGGACCAAGCGCCTTCGCGCACGCCTTCTTTGCGCAGCTTATCCAAGATGGCGGTGAGCTCGCCCTCGTCCAGCGCATAGGCCTTGCTGGCAGGCTTTTTGCCACGCGCAGGCGCATCCACGCGAAACAGCGGCGGGCGGGCCACAAACACATGACCGGTTTCAATCAGTTTGGGGAAATGACGGAAGAACAGGGTCAGCAGCAACACCTGGATGTGCGAACCGTCCACGTCCGCATCGGACAGGATGCAGACCTTGCCATAGCGCAGGCCACTCAGGTCGGGTGTGTCGTTGGGGCCGTGCGGGTCTACGCCGATGGCGACAGAGATGTCGTGGATTTCGGTGTTGGCAAAGAGGCGATCGCGGTCTACTTCCCAGGTGTTGAGCACCTTGCCGCGCAGGGGAAGGATGGCCTGGTTTTCCTTGTCGCGGCCCATCTTGGCGCTGCCGCCGGCGGAATCACCCTCGACCAGAAACACTTCGTTGTAGGCAATGTCGCGGCTCTCGCAGTCGGTCAGCTTGCCGGGCAGCACGGCCACGCCGCTGCTCTTGCGCTTCTCCACCTTCTGGCCGGCTTTTTGCCGTGTTTGCGCGGCCTTGATCGCCAACTCGGCCAGCTTCTTGCCATAGTCCACGTGCTGGTTGAGCCACAGCTCTAGCGCCGGGCGCACAAAGCTGCTGACCAGGCGCACCGCGTCGCGCGAGTTCAACCGCTCCTTGATCTGGCCCTGGAACTGCGGATCCAGCACCTTGGCGCTCAGCACATAGCTGGCGCGGGCGAACACGTCTTCTGGCATGAGCTTCACACCCTTGGGCAGCAGGCTGTGCAGCTCGATAAAACCCTTGACCGCGGTGAACAAACCGTCGCGCAGGCCGCTTTCGTGTGTGCCGCCCGCGCTGGTGGGGATCAAGTTGACATAGCTTTCGCGCACCGGCTGGCCCTCTTCGGTAAAGGCCACGCACCAGCTGGCGCCCTCGCCTTCGGCAAAGGTGTCGTTGTTGCCATCGGCATACCCTTCACCGTCAAACATGGGGATGACCGGGTCGGCCGTGAGTGTCTGGCCCAGGTAGTCTTTCAGGCCACCCTTGTAGAGCCAGTTCTGGCTGTCTTTGGACTTTTCATTCACCAGCGTCACGCTCACGCCGGGCATGAGCACTGCCTTGCTGCGCAGCAGGTGGGTCAATTCGCCCATGGGCAGCACGGCGGATTCAAAGTATTTGGGGTCCGGCCAGACGCGCACCGTAGTGCCCTGCTTGCGATCGCCCTCGCCCGCCTTGCGCACCTGCAGGGCTTCGGTCACATCGCCCCCTTCAAACACGATGCGCGCCACCGAGCCCTCGCGGTAGGTGGTGACTTCCAGGCGCTTGCCCAGTGCATTGGTCACACTCACCCCCACACCGTGCAAGCCGCCGGAGAAGCTGTAGGCGCCACCCTTGCCCTTGTCGAACTTGCCGCCCGCATGCAATCGGGTGTAGACCAGCTCGATCACGGGAGCCTTTTCCTCGGGGTGCATGCCAAACGGAATACCGCGGCCGTCGTCTTCGATGCTCACCGAACCATCGGCATGCAGCGTGACTTTCATCTTCTTGCCGTGGCCGGCCAGCGCCTCGTCGGCCGCGTTATCCAGCACCTCCTGAATGATGTGCAGGGGGTTGTCGGTGCGGGTGTACATGCCCGGGCGCTGTTTGACGGGCTCCAGGCCCTTGAGCACACGGATCGACGATTCGGAATATTCGGGGGTGGGTTTCACTGCCATAGTGGGCGAATTGTAGTGGTGGCTGGGGAAATAACTGTATGCATATACAGAATACACCAGCCTTCGTGTCGTCGAGTTTGTCACAGGCGCTGCAGCAGGGCCACGGCAAACGGGCTACATTTCAGCGATGACTTCGTCTCCCAAACCGCTTTCCATCGTCCAGATCCTGGCCTGCGGCGCCACCATCGTGACCTTGTCCATGGGCATCCGCCACGGCTTTGGCCTGTGGCTACAGCCCATCACCCAGGCCCAAGGCTGGACGCGCGAGACTTTCGCCTTCGCCATTGCCATCCAAAACCTGGTGTGGGGCCTCTCTGGCATTTTTGCCGGCATGGTGGCAGACCGCTTTGGCGCCTTCCGCGTGATTGTGGGTGGGGCCGTGCTGTACGCACTAGGCCTGGTCGGCATGGCCTATGCCAACACGCCGCTGCTGTTCTCGCTGTCCAGCGGCGTGCTGATTGGCATGGCGCAGGCGGGCACCACCTATGCAGTCATTTACGGCGTGATCGGGCGCAATGTTCCGCTGGAGAAACGCTCTTGGGCCATGGGGGTGGCGGCTGCAGCCGGATCATTCGGGCAGTTTTTGATGGTCCCGACCGAAGGCTTTTTGATTGGCAGCCTGGGCTGGCAGCAAGCGCTGGTAGTACTGGGTGCGGCCGCCTTGCTGATGATCCCGCTGGCCTGGGGCCTGCGCGAGCCCAGTTTTGGGGGTGCTACCCCCCCCCAGCGCGACCAGTCGATTGGGCAGGCGCTGCGCGAAGCCTTCCAATACCCCAGTTTCCAATTGTTGATGGCGGGCTACTTTGTCTGTGGTTTCCAGGTGGTGTTTATCGGCGTGCACATGCCCAGCTACCTGAAAGACAAAGGCCTGTCCCCCCAGGTGGCCAGCTACGCGCTGGCGCTGATTGGCCTGTTCAATGTGTTTGGCACCTATGCCGCGGGCGTGCTGGGCCAAAAAATAGCCAAGAAAAACATCCTGGCGTTTATCTACTTGGCCCGTGCGGTGGCCATCAGTGTGTTCCTGGTCGTGCCTTTGTCGCCCGCCAGCGTGTACGTATTTGCATCCGTCATGGGCCTGTTGTGGCTGTCCACCATCCCACCCACCAATGCCACCGTGGCGCAGATTTTTGGTGTGGCGCATCTGTCGATGTTGGGGGGATTTGTATTCTTCAGCCACCAAATTGGCTCCTTCATGGGGGTCTGGCTGGGCGGCTACCTGTATGACAAAACCGGCAGCTACGACATCGTCTGGTACATCGCCATTGCACTGGGTGTATTGGCGGCGCTGGTGAACCTGCCGGTGCGTGAAGCTCCCATCCAGCGCACCGCGTTGGCGCACTGACGTGAACACCCGCCACCGCCTGGTCCTCTGGGGTGCCGTAGCTTTGGCGCTGGTGGGCGTGTTTTACCTCTACACCCAACCGGATTTTTTGGTGCAACTGGCCAACCAGGTTTGGGCCTGTTTTTAATGAACCACGCATGACCGACTCTCTGAACACCATCATCATCACTGGCGCCTCGGATGGCATTGGCGCCGAAATGGCGCGCCAACTGGCCCGCACGCTAGGCCCCAGGGGCGCGCTGGTGCTGGCCGCGCGCAATGCAGAGCTGCTCAATACCGTTGCCCAACAGTGCACCCATCTCGGCGCCCAGGTGCTGGTAGTGCCCACCGATGTCTCGGTAGAAGCCCAATGCCGTGCGCTGGTGGAGCAAACCTTGCAGCGCTTTGGCCGCGTGGACGCGCTCATTAATAACGCGGGCATTTCGGCGCAAGCCTTGTTCAGTGACGTCAAGGCAGAGGACCTAGGTTGGTATGAGCAGCTCATGCGTATCAACCTCTGGGGCAGCGTGTGGTGCACCCACGCCGCGCTTCCTCACCTCAAGGCCAGCCGGGGCCGGATCGTGGCCGTCTCATCCCTGGCCGGGCTGGTGGGTGTGCCGGGGCGGACTGCCTACAGCGCGTCCAAATTTGCCATGGCCGGCTTTTTTGAGGCCCTGCGGACCGAGTTGCGCAGCACAGGGGTGAGTGTGACCACAGCCTACCCTGGCGTGGTGTTGACCAATATCCGCAGCCGGGGCTTGAATGCCGCGGGCCAAGCAGCAGGTTCCAGCGGCCTCAAAGAAGACAAGGCCATGACGGTGGAAGAATGTGCCGCGCTGATCTTGGACGGCATGGCCAGGCGTGAGCGCGAAGTGGTCATGACCACCAAGGGCAAGCTGGGCCGCTTCCTGAAGCTCCTGCTACCCGGCATGGTGGAAAAGATGGCGCTGGCAGCGCTCAAAGACCACGTCAAACCACAATGAGTGCCGACCCCACAGCCCACGGTAGTGGCGCCGCCTCTGCCTGGGTGCAGCGCTGGAGCCATCTGCTACTCCCGGACACCAGTGTGTTGGATGTGGCCTGCGGCGCGGGCCGGCACCTGGCCTGGTTCGCCGATCGCGGCCACGCGGTGACCGGGATTGACCGGGACACGACGCTGGCGGCACAATCGGTGCCTGCGGCCACACTGCTCACGGCCGACATCGAAAACGGGCCCTGGCCACTGATGCACAACGCACGCCCCCGGCAGTTTGGTGCCGTCGTGGTGACCAACTACCTGTGGCGCCCCTTGTTCCCCACCCTGCTGGACAGCGTGGCTCCTGGCGGATGCTTGCTGTACGAAACCTTCGCCGCCGGCAACGAAACCGTGGGGCGGCCCAGCCGCCCCGACTTTTTGCTGCAACCCGGCGAACTGCTGACGGCGTGCGCTGGTTGGCATGTGGTGGCGTTTGAGCAGGGATTCCTGGAGAACCCGGCACGCTTCGTCCAACGCATCGCTGCTTTGCGTAGCTTTACCCACCCAGCCTCTGGGGCCGTGCCAACCCGACACGCTCTCTAGTTAAAATGCCCGTTTACCGAACCAATCACACGACATGAACGCTTCCAAAGGTCCAATCAGGGGCAGCATCGTAGCCCTCATCACTCCGATGCTCGACGACGGCTCCGTGGACTACCCCGCGCTGCGCAAACTGATTGATTGGCACATCGCCGAGGGCACCGATTGCATCGGTGTGGTGGGTACCACCGGTGAGTCCCCCACAGTGAGCGTGGACGAGCATTGCGAAATCATCCGCGTGTCGGTCGAACAGGCGGCAGGCCGCGTGCCTATCATGGCTGGCTGTGGCGGTAACTCTACCCGCGAAGCCATTGCCTTGGCCAAATTCGCCAAAGGTGTGGGCGCCGACTGCCAACTGCAGGTAGTCCCTTACTACAACAAGCCCACGCAAGAGGGCCAGTTCCAACACTTCAAGGCGATTGCAGAAGCTACGGGCGACTTGCCTATCGTGCTGTACAACGTGCCTGGCCGCTCGGTCGCAGATATGGCACACGATACCGTGCTGCGTCTGGCCGAAGTGCCTGGCATCGTCGGCATCAAGGAAGCTACTGGCAACATCGAACGCGCCCAGTGGCTGATCAAGGAAGCCCCCAAACACTTCTCCATCTACAGCGGTGACGACCCCACCGCCGTGGCACTGATGCTGTGTGGTGGCCATGGCAATGTGAGCGTCACAGCCAACGTAGCGCCGCGCCTAATGCACGAGCTGTGTATGGCTGCCATGGGTGGCAATGTGGCCCGTGCCATGGAGATCCAGCTGCAATTGCTGCCCATGCACAAAGCCCTCTTTGTCGAGTCCAACCCGATTCCCGTGAAATGGGCTGTGTCCCGCATGGGCCTGAGCAAGCAGGCTTTGCGCTTGCCCTTAACCCCGTTGACTGCAGCCAACCAGCCCGTGCTCGAACGCGCGCTGAAAACCTGCGGCCTGATCTGAGCCTCTACGGCACTGGAACACTCTGTGAATTTCACCTCCAAAGCTGCCTTGATTGGCATCACCCTGGCACTGGGCGCATGCGGCTCCCTGGAAACAGATAAGGTGGACTACCGGTCCACGGGCAAAGCACCGTCCTTGGACATTCCTCCTGATCTGACGCAGCTCTCCAAAGACACGCGCTACACGGTGGTGGATGGAGCGATCTCTGCATCAGGCTACCAGGCCAACCAAGTCGCCAACAGCAAGGTTCCCGTGGCCACTTTGAGTGTGGGCGATGTACGCATTGAACGTGCGGGCAACCAGCGCTGGCTGGTGGTCAATCGCCCCGCTGACAAACTGTGGGAACCGGTGAAAGATTTCTGGCAAGAAAATGGCTTTTTGTTGGCCATGGACCAAAGCAATCTGGGCATCATGGAAACGGACTGGGCTGAAAACCGCGCCAAAATTCCGCAAGATGCCATCCGCGCGGCCCTTGGCAAGTTGTTGGACTCTCTTTACTCCACTGGCGAGCGTGACAAGTTCCGCACCCGCTTGGAACGCGACGCCAACGGCAACACGGAGATCTTCATCAGCCACCGTGGAATGATCGAGGTGTATACCAACAGTGGCGCTGCAAACACTGGTGAAAAGCAGACCATGTGGCAGCCCCGTGCTGCCGACCCTGAGCTGGAAGCCGAATTCCTGCGCCGATTGATGGTCAAGCTCGGCGTTTCGCAAGAACAATCCAAGGCCTTGGTGGCGAATAGCGCACCGAAACCCGTAGCCGCCGTGACCACTGTCAACGGCCAGCCAGCTGTCAAGCTCGAGGAAGGGTTTGATCGCGCTTGGCGCCGCGTCGGTTTGGCACTGGACCGCACTGGCTTCACCGTGGAAGACCGCGACCGCAAACAAGGCATTTACTTTGTTCGCTATGTGAGCACCACCTCCGAGAACTCCGAACCCGGCTTCTTCAGTAAGCTGTTCAGCGGCTCGGGCAAAGCCGCCGAGCCCTCCAAGTACCAGATCGCCGTGCGCAGCACCGGTGAGCAGTCCAACGTACTGGTACTGGACACGAACGGCCAACCCGAAACTTCGCCGATTGCGCAACGCATCGTCAAAGTGCTGGCTGACGATATCAAGTAGCAGCTCTGGGGCGGTTGCATCGCCCTACATTCAGACGAAAAAAAACCACCTTGCGGTGGTTTTTTTTCGTCTGCAAGCAGATTATTGCTTGGCTGGCTCGGAAGCAGCAGCTGCAGGAGCAGCAGGAGCGGATGCGTCAGCAGCAGGAGCAGCGGCTGGTGCAGGAGCAGCAGCAGGAGCTTCAACAGCGGGAGCAGCAGCAGGAGCTTCTTCCTTTTTACCGCAAGCAGCCAGGGCAGCAGCAGCGATCACGGCTGCCAAAACGAGAGACTTGTTCATTTTTAAAAACTTTAAGTGAGTTAACGAAACAATTTCCGGAAATTGCCTAGGTAGCAAGCTACCCAGCCCTGGCAAAAGCATTCGATCTCTTTCCCCAGAGCACAAAATTATACAAGACCCAAAACAGTGCATAGGGGTAAACCCTTTTTATGCACTCACAGACCCAAAATTGTGCTCGGGAAACCCGGCGAACTCTGGCGCCTGCATTCATCCAGTTCTTCTTTCAAGAGCACCCGACGCTGGGGCTCTGTACCCGAAATTCCCGTGCTGTGCTCCAAGTCCAGGCGACGCATCACCCAATGCGGGCTCCACAGCGCACTGGGAAATTCCGAAACATCATGCTGCTTGCAAACGCGACAGTCCACAACATGGTCCCATGTGTTGCGCCACTGTACAAAACGGACATGGTGACGTTGCACCTCATCAAACCGGTGGGCCAGCAGAACCAGACGACGACCACTGCCAGCCCAGGCATTCAAGGACTCAACCACGGCCTTCTCACGCAGTGGCCAATCGAGAAAGTTGGCATCACTCCACACCATGTGCGACCAGCCCTCTCGCGCGGCACAAGCCAGCGCATCGCGCACCCGTTGCGCGAACGCAGCGAGGCCCGAAAAGTTGCCCTCCGGCAGCGGAGATGGTGCCAATAACTCAGTCATCAGGATGCAGCCAGCCCACGGCACACCAGTCTTCCATCAAGGACCGTGCCCCAGCGCTCAGGCGCTTGACGTCAGCGGCGCTGAGGCAACGCGTATTGGCAAGCGTCTGCATCAGTTGGGCATCCTTGCCGCTCGCATTGAAACTCTCCCCATTGATGAACACATGGTCCGCGTCGTACAGCATGCGGGTCTTGCGGTCCAGGCGCACTGCGCCATGCACTACGGGTTCACCACCATCAAACCAGACATTGGCTTTGGGCTCGCTGAGATATTCCCCCACCGCACGGGCAATCGCTTTGGGATCGCGCAAGGCGTCCTGTAAGGCGGCGTGGGCAAAATCCACCAAGGCAACCGGCATGGCTGCGCTACGGTCTACGGCGTCCTGCTTGGGGTCACGGTACAGGCCAGGCCCCAGCTCATCTACCGCCTGCTCGGCCAAACGCTGCAAAATCTCTTGCGCCAACTCGGCGCGGTCCGGTGAACGGAATCCGATGGAGTAGGTCATGCACTCGCCGTCGGCAATGCCGTCGTGGGCGTACTTGGGTGGCAGGTAGAGCATGTCACCGGGCTCCAGCACAAACTCCTCTTCAGGCTCAAAGTTCGCCAGAATTTTGAGGGGCATGTCGGGTTGCAAGCTCAGGTCCTTCTGGCGGCCAATGCGCCAGCGCCGGCGTCCATGGGCCTGCAGCAAAAAGACGTCGTAACTATCAAAGTGCGGCCCGACGCCGCCGCCATCGGTGGCGTAGCTGATCATCACATCGTCAAGGCGCGCATCGGGCACAAAACGGAACTGATTCATCAGGGCATGCAAACGCTCGTCGTGCAAGTCCACGCCTTGCACCAGCAAGGTCCAGCCCGCCTGCTTGAAGGGGGGCAAGGCCTTGCGGGCAAACGGCCCGTGCTTGAAACGCCAGCCCGTCCCCCCTTTGGCAGACGCCTGCACCACCAGCCGCGACTCCACTTCTTCCTGCGCGGCCAGATCCAGCAACTCGGCCCGGTCCAGCAAGGGTGCGAACCCCGGAATGGCCTGACGAATCACAAGCGGCTTTTTCTGCCAGTGGCGTTGCATAAAGGTTTTTGGCGAGAGCCCGCCCAGCAGCTGCAGTGGTTCTTGGATGTTCATGGGACAATTCTCCTATGGAAATCACACCACAATGCGTCGTTGCCCTGACCTGGACGCTGAAAGACACCCTGGGCGAAGAACTGGACGTTTTGGACGAACCAGTGGAGTTTTTGCTGGGCGGCAACGACCTGCTGCCTCCTATCGAGCAGGCTCTGCAAGGCCATGTGGCTGGCGCAAAACTGGACCTGCAAATTGAGCCAGAGCAGGCGTTTGGCGACTTCAACGACCAGCTGCTTTTCCTGGAACCTCGCGCCCTGTTTCCCAAAGATTTGCAAGAAGGACTGACGCTGGAAGGCCACGCCCTGCCCGCAGGCTGCAACCCGGACGCCCCCAAAGATGCGCTGTACACCGTCACCGACATTTACCCCGAGCACGTGGTGCTGGACGGCAACCACCCCCTAGCGGGCATTGCCATCCGCATCAGCCTGAAAGTGGAGTCAGTACGCGAAGCAACCGAAGAGGAAATCGGCCGCGGCACCGCGGGCACAGGCTTCTTCCGCATCCAGCCCTTCCACGCCGCAGTCCCCGGCAGCGACACGCATCACTGAAGTGCGGCGCGGCTACCGTCTCAGGCCTTGCCTGTAGAACCGTAGCCGCCTTCTCCACGCTGTGACGCGGGAAACTCGGTCACCACATTGAACTGCGCCTGCACCACCGGCACGATCATGAGCTGGGCAATGCGCTCCATGGGCTGAATGGTGAATTCTGTGGCGCTGCGATTCCAAGCGCTCACCATGAGCTGGCCTTGGTAGTCGCTGTCGATCAAACCCACCAGATTGCCCAGCACGATCCCGTGCTTGTGACCCAAGCCCGAGCGCGGCAGAATGAGCGCGGCGTAGGCTGGGTCTTCCAGGTAAATGGCCATGCCCGTGGGCACCAGCTGCCAGGCGTTGGGCGCCAAGGTCAGTGGCGCGTCCAGGCAGGCGCGCAGGTCAAGCCCCGCGCTGCCAGGCGTGGCGTAGGTGGGCAGGTTGCCGTGCAGGCGGTTGTCGATGATCTTGACGTCGATTTTCATGGTCGGGGTTCAGTGGGCGGCGCGCTGGCGCTTGGCAATTTCAGCAACCAGTTGCCGGGCCAGCGCCAGTTTGGAGTTGTGGGGAAGTTCTTGCGCACCATGGGCATCGACCAGCAGCAGTGCGTTGTCGTCCTGCCCAAAAGTGGCGGGGCCAATATTACCCACCAGCAGCGGCACACCCTTGCGCGCTCGCTTGGCCGTGGCATGCGCTAGCAGGTCGTGGCTCTCGGCCGCAAAGCCCACGCAGAACAATTCGCCGCTAGTCGCACGCGGGGAATGGGCGATTTCGGACAGGATGTCCACGTTTTCAACAAAGCTCAGCACGGGCGCGTTGCCAGAGCCGTCTTTCTTGATCTTTTGGTCTGAAGCTTGGGCTGGGCGCCAATCGGCCACAGCGGCAGTTGCTACAAAAATAGTAGCTGCTTGCGCATATTCTACGAGGGCTGCGTGCATATTTTTTGCAGATCTCACATCCACACGCTGCACGCCACGCGGTGTGGGTTGCGATACCGGGCCTGCCACCAGCGTGACATCCGCGCCGGCCTCACGTGCCGCGCGGGCAATGGCAAAACCCATCTTGCCGCTGGACAGGTTGGTGATGCCACGCACGGGATCGATCGCTTCGAAGGTGGGGCCTGCTGAGACCACGACGCGTTGGCCTGCCAGCACCTTGGGCTGGAAGAAAGCAATCACGTCCTCCAGCAATTCTTGCGGCTCCAGCATGCGGCCGTCGCCCGTCTCACCACAGGCCTGAAAGCCGCTGCCAACACCCAGCAGCGTCGCGCCATCGGCCTGCAGCTGCGCCAGGTTGCGCTGCGTGGCGGGGTGGGCCCACATCTCGCGGTTCATGGCAGGCGCAATCAGCAAGGGTACGGAATCGATGGGACGGGCCAGGCACATGAGGCTCAACAAATCGTCGGCACGGCCGTGCAGCAGCTTGGCTATGAAGTCTGCGCTACACGGCGCGATCAAAATCGCGTCGGCTTCACGGCTCAGGTTGATGTGGGGCATGTTGTTGCGCTCCCGCGCGTCCCACTGCGAATCAAAAACCGGGCGGTTGCTCAGCGCCTGCATGGTCACCGGTGTGATGAACTGCGCCGCCGCCTCGGTCATCACCACTTGCACCGTGGCACCCTGTTTGATCAAAGCGCGGCACAACTCAGCCGCCTTGTAGCAGGCGATGCCGCCGGTAAGCCCCAGAACAATGTGTTTGCCCGATAAATCCATGGTGTGCCTGTAGAGCCGAGGACCGCAATGTAGCAGACGCCTATAATCTCGCTTTACCACCTCATCGAACCCATAGGTTCGCCCCTGACATGACCAAATTTGTCTTCGTCACCGGCGGTGTGGTGTCTTCCCTTGGCAAGGGAATCGCCTCAGCCTCCTTAGCTGCGATTCTGGAATCGCGGGGCCTGACAGTCACCCTCATCAAGCTGGATCCTTACCTCAACGTAGATCCCGGCACCATGTCCCCCCTGCAGCATGGCGAGGTGTTTGTCACCGACGACGGCGCTGAAACCGACCTGGACCTGGGTCACTACGAGCGTTTCATTGAAACGCGCATGCGCAAGACCAACAACTTCACCACGGGCCAAATCTACAAGAGCGTGCTCGACAAGGAACGCCGTGGCGACTACTTGGGCAAGACCGTGCAGGTCATTCCCCATGTCACCAACGAGATCCAGGAATTTGTGAAGCGCGGTGCGCGTTTTGGTGAGCCCGATGAAGTGGATGTGGCCATCGTCGAAATCGGTGGCACCGTAGGTGACATCGAGTCTCTGCCGTTCCTGGAAGCCGTGCGCCAGCTCAGCCTCAAACTCGGCCCCAACAACAGCGCCTTTGTACACCTGAGCTACCTGCCCTGGATTGCCGCGGCCGGCGAACTCAAAACCAAGCCGACCCAACACACGGCCAAACAGTTACGCGAGATCGGCATCCAGGCCGACGCCCTGCTTTGTCGCGCGGACCGCCCGATCCCCGACGAGGAGCGGGCCAAGATTTCGCTGTTCTCCAACGTCCCCGAGTGGGGCGTGATCTCCATGTGGGACGTGGACACTATCTACAAGGTGCCGCGCATGCTGCACGAGCAGGGCCTGGACGGGCTGATCTGCGACAAGCTGCGTCTGAACACACCGCCGGCGAACCTCAAGCGCTGGGACGAGCTGGTTTATGAGACCGAACACCCCAAAGGCGAAGTCACCATTGCCATGGTCGGCAAATATGTGGACCTGACCGATAGTTACAAGTCGGTCAATGAAGCATTGCGCCACGCTGGGATGAAGAACCATGTGCGCGTCAAGATCGAGCACGTGGACTCTGAAACGATCGATAACACCAGCGTCAATCAGCTCGCCAAATACGACGCCATTTTGGTGCCCGGCGGCTTCGGCAAGCGTGGCATCGAAGGCAAGATCAGCACAGCCCGCTTCGCCCGCGAGAACAAGGTGCCTTACTTAGGCATCTGTCTGGGCATGCAAGTCGCCACCATCGAATTCGCGCGTCATGTGGCCGGCCTTGCTGACGCCAACAGTACCGAATTCGAACCGGCCAGCCCGCACCCCGTGATCGCACTGATCACCGAGTGGAAAGATGCAGACGGCACGATCAAGACCCGGGATGCCAACTCCGACTTGGGCGGCACCATGCGCCTGGGTGCACAGAGCTCGGATGTGGCCAAGGACACCCTGGCCCACAAGATCTACGGCAACGTGGTCACCGAACGCCACCGCCACCGCTATGAGGCCAACGTCAACTACCTGGACCAACTGCGCAAGGCTGGCTTAGTGATCTCGGCGCTGACCCAACGCGAACAACTCACCGAGATCGTGGAATTGCCCCAAGCGGTGCACCCTTGGTATGTGGGGGTCCAGTTCCACCCTGAATTCAAATCCACACCCTGGAACGGTCACCCCTTGTTCAATGCCTTCATCAAGGCGGCCGTGGACCACCAGTCCGGCGGCAAAAACCTGAAGGCGGTTGCTTGATGAAACTCTGCGGATTTGACGTCGGGCTGGAGCATCGCTTCTTCCTGATTGCAGGCACCTGCTCCATTGAGGGGCTGGAAATGTCCATCGACGTCGCAGGCCAACTCAAAGAGGCTTGCGAGCCTCTGGGCATCCCGCTGATCTACAAAGGCTCTTTTGACAAGGCCAACCGCTCTTCTGGGACCAGCAAGCGCGGTGTCGGGCTGGAAGCCGGCCTCAAAATACTGGAAGAGGTACGCCGCCAACTGCGTTTGCCCATTTTGACGGATGTGCATGACGAATCGCATGTCGCCGAAGTCGCCAGTGTGGTGGATGTGATGCAGACACCTGCCTTCCTGTGCCGCCAAACCGACTTCATTCGTGCTGTCGCTCAGAGCGGCAAGCCGGTGAACATCAAGAAGGGCCAGTTTCTTGCGCCCTGGGACATGAAGAACGTAATCGACAAAGCCCGCGCAGCCGCCGAAGAAGTCGGGCTCTCGCCGGACCGCTTCCTGGCCTGCGAGCGTGGCGTGAGCTTTGGCTACAACAATCTGGTGGCAGACATGACCAGCCTGGCCGAGATGCGCAAGTCGGGTGCACCGGTGGTGTTCGACGTGACCCACTCGGTACAGAAACCCGGTGGTCTGGGTGGCAGCAGCGGTGGCGCGCGTGAGATGGTTCCGGTACTGGCCCGTGCTGGCGTTGCCGCTGGTGTGGCCGGACTCTTCATGGAAACCCATCCGCGCCCTGCCGAAGCTTGGTCGGATGGCCCCAATGCCGTACCGCTCAAACATATGAAGGCGTTGCTGGAAACCTTGGTGGCGCTGGATTTCGTAACCAAAAAAACTGCCTTGCTGGAGAACGACTTCCAGTGATGGCAGGCATGATTCCATCTGCCGTTTTGTCTGTGTGATTTTGAACTTGAAAGAAACCAATGAGCGCAATTGTTGATATCGTCGGTCGCGAAATTCTGGATTCCCGTGGCAACCCCACGGTCGAATGCGATGTCTTGCTGGAATCCGGCGTCATGGGCCGTGCGGCCGTTCCCTCCGGTGCATCCACCGGATCCCGCGAAGCCATTGAGCTGCGTGACGGCGACAAGAAGCGCTACCTGGGCAAGGGCGTGCTCAAAGCAGTGGAGCACATCAACACCGAAATTTCTGAAGCAGTACTGGGCTTGGATGCCTCCGAGCAGTCCTTTCTGGACAAGACCCTGATTGACTTGGACGGCACGGACAACAAGAGCCGCTTGGGCGCCAACGCCATGCTGGCCGTTTCCATGGCTGTGGCGCGCGCAGCCGCCGAAGAAGCCGGCCTGCCCCTGTACCGCTACTTTGGCGGCATGGGCAGCGTGCAGATGCCCGTGCCCATGATGAACGTCATGAACGGCGGTGAACACGCCAACAACAACCTCGACCTGCAAGAGCTGATGATCATCCCCGTGGGAGCCCCCAGCTTCCGCGAAGCCCTGCGCTGGGGCGCCGAAGTGTTCCACGCGCTGAAGAAGATCCTGCATGACCAGGGCATCAGCACAGCCGTGGGTGATGAGGGCGGTTTTGCCCCCAACGTGGCCAACCACGAAGCAGCGATCCAAATGATTCTGCAAGCGATCGACAAGGCAGGCTATGTGGCCGGCGAACAGATCGCCCTGGGCCTGGACTGCGCCGCTTCCGAGTTCTACAAGAATGGCAAGTATGAGCTCGAAGGCGAATGCCTGAGCCTGACTGCCCAGGAGTGGACCGACATGTTGGCCGCCTGGGTCGACAAATACCCCATCATCAGCATCGAAGACGGCATGGCCGAAGGCGACTGGGATGGCTGGAAGGTTTTGACTGACCGTCTGGGCGCCAAAGTGCAGATCGTAGGCGACGACTTGTTCGTGACCAACACCAAGATCCTGAAAGAGGGCATCGACAAGGGTATCGCCAACTCGATCCTGATCAAGATCAACCAGATCGGCACCTTGTCCGAAACTTTCGCAGCGATTGAAATGGCCAAGCGTGCGGGCTACACCGCCGTGATCAGCCACCGCTCGGGCGAAACCGAAGACTCCACCATCTCCGACATCGCAGTAGGCACCAACGCTGGACAAATCAAGACCGGTTCCTTGAGCCGCTCCGACCGCATGGCCAAGTACAACCAGTTGCTGCGCATCGAAGAGGACTTGGGTGATGTCGCGGTATACCCCGGTCGCGCTGCGTTCTACAACCTGAAGTAATGGTGACTCACACGCTCACGCACTGCCCGTCGCTTGCACCTCTACGCAGGGGTCGCATTGCGGCGTGGTGTAGCGTGGCTGTAGAAACAACCGCTTTTCACTGAACCACTGCCATGGCCAATCGCCTTGTTCCCGCTGCATTGATTGCCTTGCTGGTGATCTTGCACGGGCAACTCTGGTTTGGCCGGGGCAGTGTGCCGAATGTGTCCAAGCTATCAGTCCAGCTAGACACTCAAAAACAGCACAACATCCAAGCAACACTGGCCAATGAGCGTTTGGCCGCTGAAATCAGTGACCTGCGTGAAGGTCTGGAAATGGTGGAAGAAAAAGCCCGTTCAGAGCTGGGCATGGTCAAGGCCAACGAGATTTACGTGCAAATTGCACGCTGACGCATCCCCATGAAGATCGGTATCGTGGGGGCAGAATGCAGCGGGAAATCTACGTTATCGCAAGCACTGCACACAGCGCTGCGGTCCCGCTTCGCTTCCATCGAATGCGTCCCGGAGTATTTGCGCACATGGAGTGCACTGCATGGTCGTCCGCCGCAGGCCCACGAACAGCAGCATGTCTCGGACACACAAGCCGCGCACATTGAACAAGCCGACGCGGATTGCGTAGTAGCAGACACCACGCCTCTGGTTACTGCGGTGTACAGCGATGTGTTGTTTCACGACAGCAGTCTGTACGATACGGCGGTAGCATTTCAGCGCAGACTCGACCTCACACTGCTTGCGTGCCGAGACCTGCCTTGGGTAGCAGATGGCATTCAGCGTGATGGAGTAGCCATGCAACAGCGCATAGATCAGCGACTGCGCGACGTACTGCTTACACACCAGATTCCATTTGCAACGGTATACGGGCTTGGTCCCCGGCGTTTACAGGCGGCCCTGCAAGCGATTGACCACGCAGATGCCTCACAACGCGCACAGCTTCCAGCCACATCGTCGGCGGCATGGGCTTGGGTGTGCGACACATGCTCAGATGCAGAGTGTGAACACAGGCTCTTCAGCCGACTCACCCAAGGGGCCTCAGTGCGCGTCTGAGCCTCCGTCCAGGCGCTGCACGGGATCGGTAAATAGCTGGGCTGCATCTACCGGATCAAAGCGCTGCTGCGCGCCGCAGAAATCGCAGGACACTTCGATATCGTCGCGCTCTGACAGGATGCTCTCCACCTCTTCACGCCCCAAGCTGACAATCATTCGGCCGACACGTTCGCGACTGCAACTGCAAACAAACCGGGGAGCTGTCTCTCCCGCCAATGGCTCGAAGCGGGTGACCTGCTCCTCCCAAAACAGGCGGCGAAGAATTGTGTCCACATCCAGGGTTAACAACTCCTCGCGCTTGAGACTGGCCGCCAGAGTAGCGATGCGGTTGTAATGCTCGTTCAGGCCAATCGCATCCTCGTTCTCCTTGGTAACCAAGCTGCCCGACAAATTATTTTCCCCCTGCATGGGCAGGCGCTGGATCAACAAGCCCGCAGCCACCTTGTCATCGGCCGCGAGCACGAGCGTCGTATCCAGCTGCTCACTCTGCAGCATGTAGTGTTCCAAAACAGCACTGAGCTTTTCAATCGGCTGTCCGTGGTCATCAAACAGCGGCACAACCCCCTGGTAGGGCTGCTGCCCCGGGAACTTGGTCTTGGGATCGAGCGTGATGGCACAACGACCTTGGTTGTGGACATTGACCATCTGACTCAGGGGCAAACCCTGAGGCACCTCACCAGCAACCGTAGCGGTGGCGCGCAGCGTTAAATCCGACTGCACTTCTACCACCGCGACCTGCACCGGCCCATCACCAAATATCTGCAGCACCAAGGCACCATCGAATTTGATGTTGGCCTGCATCAGCACCGCCGCAGCGCTCATCTCTCCGAGCATGTTTCTTACGGGTTCTGGATAGGCGCCAGTGATGGTGTTGGAGGCGCGTCGGCGCAGAATTTCGACCCAAGCGTCGGTCAAGCGCACCACTGCGCCACGCACGGGCAAGCCATCAAACAAAAACTTGTGCAACTCAGACATGCACCTCTCCCTTCAAGCCAGCCCACCTAGGGCCAGCGGTTAAGCTATTTTCTTCAGTCCGTTTTTGAAGCGGCGCGCATTGTCGATGTAATGCATCGCACTCAGGCGCAAACCGGCTTGGTGCTCTGCAGACAACGCACGAACAACCTTCGCCGGGCTACCCAGGATCATGGAGCCATCCGGGAACTCCTTACCTTCGGTGACCAGCGATCCAGCGCCCACAATGCAACCTTTTCCGATCTTGGCACCGTTGAGCACGATGGCGCCGATTCCAATCAGCGATCCGTCCCCAATAGTGCAGCCATGCAACATCACTTGGTGTCCCACAGTCACGTTCTCGCCTATCGTCAGCGGCTTGCCAATATCCGCATGCAGGACGCTGGCATCCTGGATATTGGAGCCCTTGCCAATGCGAATGGTCTCGGTATCACCGCGCACCACTGCACCAAACCAGACGCTGGCGTCCTCAGCCAACTCCACATTGCCCATTACCTGGGCACTGTCTGCCACCCAGGCCGATGCAGCGACGCGCGGCGCAATCTGGTCAAGTTCATAAATAGCCATGGTCTCTCTCCAGACTGCTCAAAACTAGAATTGTAGAGATGGAACTTCGACATTGCGCGCTGCAAGCCTTTAGCATCTGTGACCCCACCGAAAAGGTTGCAGCAGTACAGCAACTGGGCACAAGGCAAAACACACTGCGCGTGGACTGCCAGCAGCATTTGGCATGGCCCGAGCGGCCGGGGCGCCCCGATTTGCCGTTGCTCATTGACCCCAAAAATGTGCCCAGGCGCTCGCCTTTTACAGCGGAGGGCCACGCTGCGCTGATGCACTCCATCGCCCACATCGAATTCAATGCGATCAACCTCGCGCTGGATGCTGTCTGGCGCTTCCACAACATGCCTGAAGCCTACTACCGCGACTGGGTGCAGGTGGCGCTGGAGGAGTCGCAACATTTTCAGTCTCTGCAATCACATATGCAACGCCAGGGCTACACGTACGGAAGCTTTCCAGCCCATGACGGGCTTTGGACCATGTGCGATAACACCCGCCACGATGTAGTCGCTCGCATGGCACTGGTACCCCGCACCCTGGAAGCGCGAGGTCTGGATGCCACCCCGCTGATACAAGCCAAGCTACGCAAGGTCGGCACTTCCCAAGCCCTGGAAGCTTGCGAGATTCTGGACACCATACTGCGCGAAGAAGTAGGGCATGTCGCCGTTGGCAACCAGTGGTTTCATTGGTTGTGTCAACGTGAGGGGCTGGAGCCCGCGTCTTTTTATGCCCAAGCGGCGGTACGCCATGCCGCCCCCAGGCCCAAACCGCCCTTTAATTTGTTGGCCCGCAAACGCGCTGGCTTCACGGAGGCCGAGCTGCAGGCCTTGCAGGCCAGTGGATCTCCGCAGGTCTAGAATGCCCTGAATACCCAGACCACCATGCCTGACACCGCCCCCAACACCACGACGTCATCCGAAGGTCCCTCGGTTGCGATTGCCCGCCAAGCGATTCTTGACGGTGAACGCAGCGTCTTTGGCTACGAACTGTTTGACCGCTCTGTCTCGGCTGAACTTCACACCGCATCCAGTGATGCACAGTTGCTCTTCAATCTCTTGTCAATGGCCGACAACGAAGCACTGATGCAGAAGAAGACCTTGTTCATCAACTGCACCCATGACAGCCTGGCCGGTGGTCATCTGGAACTCGTCGCGCCCGACCACATCGTGCTGGAGATCCCGCCCTTGCCGATTGCGCAGCTCGACCAGATTCAGACCCGGCTTCCGACACTGCAAGCCATGCACGCGCGAGGCTTCCGACTGGCGTTTGACTACTCGGTGCTCACTCGGTCGTACGAAACGTGGCTGCCTCTCGCCTCTTTCATCAAGTTTGATGTATCGGTGCTGAAACCTGCTGCAGTCAGTTCTTTTGTCAAGCTGGCGCAATCGAAATCCAGCGCCAA
The DNA here is from genome assembly GCF_002251855.1 of Rhodoferax sp. TH121. GTDB lineage: Bacteria > Pseudomonadota > Gammaproteobacteria > Burkholderiales > Burkholderiaceae_C > Allorhodoferax. The sequence goes on along the minus strand of NZ_NOXW01000020.1, from coordinate 173,194 downwards.
ACTGGTTGCCGAGAAAGTGGAGACAGCTTTGCAACACACCATGCTGTTGGAGTTGGGTGTACAGCTGTTTCAGGGTTACTGGTTTGCCAAACCCGTGCTGATCAACGGGCAGACCATACGCCCCGCGCAAGCAACCATCCTGCAACTCATCAACCTAGTGCGCCAACAGGCCAGCACACATGAAATTGAGGAAGTGCTCAAGCGGGACCCGACCCTGTCCTTTAACCTGCTGCGCTTTATCAACTCTGCCAGTTTTGGGCTGCGCACGGAGGTGACCTCATTCAAGCATGCGGTGATGTTGTTGGGCCTCAAGAAACTCTTCAAGTGGGCGGCCCTGCTACTGACCACTTCACAAGCTGGCGGTGTGCCGCCTGCCGTGGGCAGTACAGCGGTCGTACGTGGACGGCTCATGGAATTGCTGGCCGCTGACACACTACCCGCAGACGAAAGCGACAACGCCTTTGTAGTTGGCATCTTTTCCCTTCTGGACACACTGCTCGGCCTGCCTATGCCTGCCGCATTGGCTTCCTTGAGTTTGCCGAACACCGTCACAGATGCTTTGCTCTACGGCACCGGCCCTTTGGCTCCCTATTTGGCCCTGGCGCAAGCCTGTGAATCCGGAGATGACGAAGCCTTTGCCAACACCTCTTTGGCCCTGGGCCTGAGTAGCAATCAGGTCAACTGGGCACACCTGCAGGCCCTGGCCTGGGCTGAAACCCTGCTGGATTAGGCCCCCACGCCCCGCCGCTGCGCGGGTCGCTGTCCCCGAAGGGGGCTAACTCGTCTTGGGACGGCCCGGCGGCGAGTTGCGACTGGTACACATCACCCCCTGGGGTGGTGCTGGGCGTGCAAAGCGGCCAAGCGCTCCCGCGCCACATGGGTGTAAATGGTGGTTGTGGAAATGTCGGCATGGCCCAACAGCATTTGCACGGATCGCAAATCGGCCCCATGGTTGAGCAAATGGGTGGCAAAGGCATGGCGCAAGGTATGCGGTGAAATAGGCGCACGAATACCTGCCTGCAAGGCATACCGCTTCACCAGCCCCCAAAACATCACCCGCGTCATGGCAGAGCCAGCCTTGCTGCCACGCACAGTGACAAACAGGTCTTGGGTTTGTTTGGACCCCAGTAGCTCCCCCCGAGCCAGGCCCAGATACCGCTGCAACCACGCACCCGCTACTTCGCCAAAAGGAACCAGGCGCTCCTTGGAGCCCTTGCCCATCACACGCAGCACGCCCTCGTTCAGCCCTACATTGAGCACCCGCAACTCTACCAATTCACTCACACGCAAGCCGCTCGCATACATCAGCTCCAGCATGGTGCGATCGCGGATACCCAGCGCCTCGCTGGTGTCCGGCGCAGCCAGCAAGGCTTCCACCTGCGCCTCAGTCAGGGTCTTGGGGACGCGTGGGGCTTGCTTGGCCGCATCAAGCTTGAGAGTCGGATCCTGCTGGACCAGGCCTTCGCGCAAGGCCCAGCGAAAATAACGGCGGAAAACCGTCAACCGCCGGTTGGCTGTGGTGGCTTTGGTCTGCGCATGCTGGGCAGCAAAGTAGCCTTGGATGTGCAGCTCTTGCGCAGCGACCAAGGGTGTGGTTTGCAACCACTGCGCGAACAATGAGAGATCGCGGCGGTAGGCCTGAAGGGTGTTGTTAGACAGCCCTTCTTCCAGCCACAGTGCATCGATAAAGGTATCGATCGTTGCTGTGTCTACGCCGCCCGCAGTCATTCCAGACGCAGTTTGGCGGACTCCACCACCTTCTTGTACACCTCGAATTCGGCCTTGATCTGGGCCGTGAATTGATCAGGACTGTTGCCTTCGATCAACGAACCGGTTTCTTCAATACGCTTGCGCACAGCCGGGTCTTCCAACACTTTGCGCACGGCCGCATTGACTTTGTCCACCACCTCTTTGGGCAGTCCCTTAGGGCCGTAAATGCCATAGAAGGCCATGCGATTCACTGGTTCCAGCCCCACTTCCTTGAAGGTAGGCACATTGGGCAACTGTGCCAGACGCTGGGGCGCGGCCACCACAATGGGCACCAGGCGGTTGCTCTGAATGAAGGGCAAAGCGGACGGCAAGTTGTCGAAAATCAGCGGTACTTGGCCGCCCACGGTGTCGTTCAGGGCCGGGCCCGCGCCACGGTAAGGAATGTGGGTGATGAACACGCCTGCCAGATTCTTGAACAGCTCGGTCTGCATGTGGCCAATGCCACCAGTGCCAGAGGACGCATAAGAATATTTGCCTGGGCTCTTCTTCAGCTCGGCCATGAAACTCTTGTAGTCTCTGGCCGGAAAACTGGGGTGCACCGCAATCACGTTGGGCGTAGCCGCAATGTTGACAATGGGTGTGAAGTCCGTGAGCGGGTTGTACGGGTTTTTGGGATTGATGGCCGGGTTGGCGGCCACCGTAGACACCGTGGCCATACCCAAGGAATACCCATCGGGCGCAGCCTTGGCGGTTTCGTTGGCGCCGACCACACCGCCACCACCGGCCTTGTTCTCCACCACCACCGACTGCCCCAGCACTTTGCCCAATGGATCGGCAATGACACGCGCGATGATGTCCGTGGTGCCACCCGGCGCAAAAGGCACCTGCAGCTTGATGACTTTGTTGGGATAACCTTGGGCTAGCGCCGCACTCGATGCGGCCAGCAACCCCATGGCAAACAAAACTCTACGGTGCATGGCAATCTCCTGTTGAATTGCCGGGGATGGTACCCGCTTGGCGGCCGACACAGGCTTACATGCCTACCCCGTAGAAACCCGAACGCGCCGCCCATGGCTGCTATCCTTCCGGGGTGAATTACGCCCAACTGCTCTTCCCCGATTTTTCCCTCATCCTGCTGGGTTACCTGGTCTGCCGCTACACCGCCCTGAACCGCCCGGTCTGGGAGCAGGTCGAGTCGCTGGTGTACTACTTTTTGTTCCCGGTGCTGCTGTTCCACTCGATTGTGAAAAGCCCTCTGGATTTGGGCGCAGCGTCCAGCCTAATGGGCGCGGGCTGGGCCACGGGACTGATCGGCATTGCCATGGCCTATGCCCTGCCGCGCCTGCCCTGCTTAGGCCGATACATGGACCTGCGCGACCACGCCTCCAGTGCCCAAATTGCATTTCGCTTCAACTCCTTCATCGGCCTGGCCATTGCCGATCGGCTGGCCGGTCCACAAGGTCTGCAGCTGATTGCGGTATTGATCGGTGTGTGTGTGCCCTTGTTCAATGTGGCCGCCGTTTGGCCCATGGCCAAACATGCACAACGGGGTTTTGGACGCGAGTTGCTGCGCAACCCGCTCATCATCGCCACGGCCTCCGGGCTGGTGGCCAATCTCATGGGCTTCAGCATCCCGGCCTGGCTGGAACCCACAGTCACCCGCCTGGGTGCGGCATCGCTGGCCTTGGGGCTGATGGCGGCCGGCGCCGGCATGCAGCTGGGTGCGCTGGCGCGTGGCAAGGCGTTGGCCGTGGCCGTGCTGGCGATTCGCCATGCGCTTACGCCCATCGCTGCGCTGGGTGTAGCCTTCCTCATTGGACTGAACCCCACCCAGACCACCATCCTGCTGGCTTTCTCGGCCCTGCCCACCGCATCCAGCTGCTACGTGCTGGCAGCGCGCATGGGCTACGACGGCGCCTATGTCGCAGGCTTGGTCACCCTGTCCACCCTGCTCGGCATGGCCAGCCTGCCCTTTGCACTGGGTGTGCTGCGCGCCCTGTAAGCCGGACCAATTAATACCAATGCTGCAGCGCCTCGGCGTGCAAGGCATGGCGCTGATTGTCCTGCGGCACCCACGACTCCGCACTGCACGCCGCACGGGTTAAAAAGTCCAGCATCCACAGGTGGCGGCGCAGCACGCGCTCCTGCCGGTGGCCAATCAGCGGGTTGAAGATGCCGTGGCGGCTGAAGAGCTGGCGCGGGTTTTTCTTGATCCACAGCCAAGAGCCCATCTCCAGCGTGAGCGGCAAAAACACCGCTTCAGATTGCGCGCGCGACTGCAGGTAGAGGTGGTCCCACAGGTCGCCATGGGCCAGGTACTGCAGGCTTTGCGGCTCGAACACATAAGGGTGGGTGTTGTAGGTCTGGCGAAAAATCGCCTGCAGAGCATACATCTCGGCCAGGTGGTGCAAGGCCTGGCGTGTGTGGGCAAAGGGAAACCACAGCCGGTCCTGCACCCCAAAGCCCGAATGGCAGTCCACCGACATGCTGAAGGCGCGCGGCAGCAGCTCCTGCGCCACCACCTCACACACGGCCTGGTTTTCCTCCTCCATGGGCGCGCCCGCCACCCCACGGTACCAAGGAAGGCGCGCACTCAGGCGCTGACCGCCCACCAGGGCAGGCACTGGCTCCAGCGCATCGACGGGCGCATTGCGCATCAGGTCCACACCGCGCGGGTTGGCACGCGTGCCCAAGGCCATGCCACCGGGATTGACCAGCGGCATGAATACCAGGCGCAGCGATTCGAGCTGGCGGTGCAGCGTGTGGTCCCAGGTCAGGCGCGTGACGATGCTTTGCAGATAGGCCATCACCACCTCTGCACCGATACGCTCCAGGCCGTGTACGCCACCAAAGAAACCAATGGCGGGCACCTGGGGGGCCGGGTTGCCCAGGGCAATGGCGTACACCGGCAAGGTCGTTCCACGGCAATCCACTTCACGCACCACGCGCACCTCCACACGGCTGCCGGCCAGCTGCAGGATCCGCTCCAGTTCGGTCAGGGCATCGAGAGTGCGCAGAGACACGGCAAAGCTCCAAAGAAAGCGCAAGCATAGGCACGCATGGATTCCTGTGCAGCGTCTTTCTGAGGGCTGAGGCTAGGCCACCACAGTGCCATCAAAGCGTCATATTCGCCACCTAGAGTGGCTGCATCTGCAACCCGCCGGGAGCCTTCCATGATCCTCAAACTGCTTGGACTGCAACGTTTGCTCGACGAACTGTTCGAAGACAACTGGCTGGAGCCAGTGGCGCTGATCGAAGTCTGATGCGCCACCGCCCTGCCCCCCGCCGCAGTCCCTTGCTGCCTTGGCTGGCCGTGACGCTGGCCCTGGTGCAAGGCATGGGAGAGCTGCTGGCCCTGCAACGCACGCGACGAAGCCGCCTCCGCCGCTGACCCTACACTGCGCGCATGAAATTCTTCAAGCGCCTGGCTGCGGTCGTTCTCTTGGTGTTGGTGGCAGGTGCCGCCGGTTTGGCGTGGCTGCTAGGCCATCCGCCCGGCCTGGAGGGCTTGACCGCCCTGCGCTGGCAGGCCCCCACATCCGCACAGACGCCACTGCGCGTGAGTTTTTTAGGTGTGGCCACGGTGCTGCTGGACGACGGCGAAACCGCGCTGCTGACCGATGGCTTTTTCTCCCGCCCCGACAAACTCACCACCTTTGTGCGCCAGGTGGAACCCGATGTGGCAGGGATTGCGGCGGGCCTGGAGCGCGCGGGTATTCCCGCACGCACCGGCAAGCTGGCCGCCGTGATTCCCCTGCACTCCCACTACGACCACGCCATGGACGCACCTGAAGTAGCGCGCCGTACCGGTGCCCTGCTGCTGGGCTCCAGCTCCACCGCCATGGTGGGCCGCGGCTGGGGCCTGCCCGAGGCGCAGATTCGTACCGCCGAGCTGCGCAAGCCCTACACCTTCGGCCGCTTCACCGTCACGCTGTACCCGGCGGTGCACACGCCCACGGGCTTTACCGGCGGCGAGATCACCGCGCCACTGAAGCCACCCGTGCGCGCCACCGAGTACAAAGAAGGCCAGAGCTATGTGGCCCACATCACCCACGACGGGCGCAGCCTGCTGATCACCGGCACGGCCGGTTTTGTGCCGGGCGCGCTGAAGGGCGTGAAGGCCGATGTCATCTTGCTCGGCATTGGCGCTATGGGCCCGCGCAGCGCCGAACACAAAGCTGCCTACTGGCGGGAGACCGTAACCACCGTGGGTGCGCGGCGTGTGATACCCATCCACTGGGACGACTTCTGGATTCCGTCCACCCTGCCCATGCAACCCATGCCCAAACCATTGGACGACTTCGAGGCCTCCATGCAGTTCCTGCAGCAGCGGGCCGCCCAGGACGGCGTGGACATCCGCCTGCCGCTGGAGTGGCAGCCCATGGATGTGTTCGCTGGCCTGCCGCCGGCCGTCAAATAAGCGAATTCAGCGCGGCGGTGCGCAAACCAGCCGCACTGGCCTGCGCCAGAAATTCCTGGCCCATGGCTTCAAAGCCGGCCACCGGGCTCATGCAGTCGGTCAGCAGCACCGTCTCCTGCAAGCGGGCCCGTGGCAGCTCTGCCATCAAGTCTCCCACCGAAGCCGCCACACAGTGACTCAAGGCCTCACCCGCTATTAAAAGCGTAGCGCCTTGCGCAGAAAGGGAGCGCATCAGCGGCTTGTTGAGCAAGGTTTTTTCATCATCCGTCCGAGGCACCTCGGCCTTGAAAGCGCTGTACTGCTCGGTCATGGGATTCTGGCCCTTGAGCACCTTGTGACAGGTCCGCCCCGTACTCTGCTCCCAGTGCGCAATGGCGTCGCTCAGCCCGCTGTGGATGTTGTGCCCCCAAGTCCCCAGCACGCAGTGCACCGGCCAGACGATGAGCTGGCGCTGGCCCGTGGCCTCCAGCGCCTGCAGGTAGGCCAGCACCTCGGCGGTTTTGTCCGCATGGCGCGGGCGAAAGCTGCCGGCCTGCACATCGGCCGCGCGAATCAGCGTGAACGGTGCCACTGCACTGCCATCGGCCTGCAACCAAAAGCTGGTGCGCTCCACACCCACACTGGCATGGGAATCCAGCGTGACGGTAAGACTCTGCACCTGCGCGGCATGCGTGGTCAGCCAGGCGGCCAGCCGGTCCATGTCGGCATTCGCACCGGGCACCGGCAGGGCTGCGCCCGCGATGTCCAGAAAATCGTTTTGCGGGTCAATCACAAGCAGGTCGTAAGGCGTCATGGTCGGTTCACTCGGAAGAATCAGATTGCAGGGCCCACTGCACGTGTTCCTGCACCAAGGGATCAGGGTGGCTTGCGCGGCGTTGCAAGGACTGGACCATGGTGGCGCGCTGCGCCGCGCTCAGGCCGTTGCCGTGCAGGGCATTGCCCAAGGCCACCGCCACATTGCGCAGCCAGCGCGCATGGCCGATGCGGCGGATCGGGCTGCCTTCGGTGTGCTTCAGGAAGGTGTCTTCGGTCCAGTCCAGCAGTGTGGCCAGTTGCTCACCGGCCAGGCCCTCGCGGGCATCGAAGTCAGGCAGGCTGCTGCGCTGGGCAAACTTGTTCCAGGGACATACCAGCTGGCAGTCGTCGCAGCCGTAGATGCGGTTGCCCAATAGCGGGCGCATCTCCAGCGGAATGGGCCCTGCATGCTCAATGGTCAGATAGGAGATGCAGCGCCGTGCATCCAACCGGTGCGGCGCGATGATGGCCTGTGTGGGGCAGGCGCTGATGCAGGCGCTGCAGCTGCCGCAGTGCGCCTCCAGCGGTGCGCTGGCAGGCAAGGCCACGTCCACATAAATCTCACCGAGGAAGAACATGGAGCCGGCTTCACGGTTCAGCAGCAGCGTGTGTTTGCCGCGCCAGCCCTGGCCGCTGCGCGAGGCCAGCTCGGCTTCCAGCACCGGAGCCGAGTCGGTGAACACGCGGTAACCCAGCGGCCCCATGTGTTCGGACAGCCGGTCCGCCAGCTTTTGCAGGCGATTGCGCAGCACCTTGTGGTAGTCCCGCCCCCGCGCGTAGAGCGACACAATGCCCTCGCCAGGGCGCTGCAGGCGTGCCAGCTCCGTGTCTTGCCAACCGGCTTCGGTGGCCTGCGGAAGGTAGTCCATGCGTGCTGTGATCACGCTCACAGTGCCCGGCACCAGCTCGGCCGGGCGGGCGCGTTTGAGGCCGTGCTGGGCCATGTAGCCCATCTCACCGTGGAAACCGTGCGACAACCAGGCCAATAAACCGGCCTCGGCGGAGGACAAATCCACACCGGCCACGCCAATTTGGGAGAATCCAAGTTCCCGGGCCCAGGCCCGCACCTGTTCCACCAGCTGGTCGCCACTGAATTGAGCCTTGTCTTGCACGCTGTTGATCGTCACCCTCCCATTGTAGAAAGCGCCACCCTGGTCTGGCCCGACGAAGCCGCCACCCAAGCCTTTGCCCGACACTGGGCTGCACAGCCCGCGCTGGCCAATACATTTGTGGCCCTGCATGGTGACCTGGGCGCCGGCAAAACCACGCTGGTGCGCCATCTGTTGCAGGCCCTGGGCGTGACGGGCCGCATCAAAAGCCCCACCTACGCCGTGGTGGAGCCCTACGAATTGGACACGCTCAACATCTGGCACTTTGACTTCTACCGCTTCAACGATCCGCGCGAGTGGGAGGAAGCCGGCTTTCGCGACATCTTTGCCAGCCCCGGCCTGAAGCTGGCGGAATGGCCCGAGAAGGCTGCGGGCGTGCTGCCGGTAGCTGACGTAGACCTGCACATCCGCACGCAGGACGACAGCAGTCGCAGCGTCACGCTGCAGGCCCACACGGCAGCGGGCCAGGCTTTGTTGCAAGGCCTGCCGGGGGTTTCCGCATGAAGCGCCGCGCCCTGCTACAGGCTGGCAGCGTGGTGCTCACGCTTGGTACTGCGCACCTGGCACGTGGCGCCACCATCATGACCGTGCGTGTGTGGCCCGCACCCGAATATTCCCGCGTCACCATTGAATCCGACGCGGCCCTGAGCGCCAAACAAACCTTTGTACCCAGCCCGCCCCGCCTGGCGGTGGACATTGAGGGCATCACGCTCAACCCTGCGCTCAAGGAGCTGGTGGCCAAGGTCAAGGCCGACGACCCCAACATTGCCGGTATCCGCGTGGGCCAGTTCACGCCTACGGTGGTGCGTCTGGTGGTAGACCTCAAGCACCCTATACGCCCGCAGGTGTTCTCGCTGGCCCCGGTGGCCGCCTACCAGCACCGGCTGGTGTTTGACCTGTACCCGGTGGACGAGGTGGACCCGCTGGAGGGCCTGATTGCCGACCGTCTGAAGGATGCGCCCCCCAAACCCCCAGCCGACCCGCTGGACGCGCTGATTGCCCAGCACACTCAACGCCCGGCCTCTGGCCCTGCCATGGCGGCCAGCCAGAATGCTCCTAAAACAGGAGCTGCTCGCGCAGAATCCACGGGGGCTAGTGGCCAAATTGGCACTAAAAATGCGAACACAGCTGCGTCTGGCACTGCAACGGAGCGTCTGATCATCATCGCACTGGACCCCGGCCATGGCGGCGAGGATCCTGGCGCCATTGGTCCGGGTGGCACCAAGGAAAAAGATGTGGTGCTCAAACTCGCCCACCTGCTGCGCGAGCGCATCAACAACGCCACGGTGAACGGCAGCGCCATGCGCGCCTACCTGACGCGCGATGCAGACTTCTTTGTGCCACTGGGCACACGGGTGCAGAAGGCCCGCCGTGTCCAAGCGGATCTGTTTGTGAGCCTGCATGCCGACGCCTTCTTCACGCCGGACCCGCAGGGTGCCAGCGTGTTTGCGCTCAGCCAGGGCGGCGCTTCCAGCAGCGCGGCACGCTGGATGGCGGCGAAGGAAAACAAAGCCGACCTGATTGGCGGCCTGAACGTGAAGGCCAAGGATGCGACCGTGCAGCGTGCGCTCTTGGACATGAGCACCACTGCCCAAATCAACGACAGCCTCAAACTCGGCAGCAACTTGCTCGGCGAGATCAAACGCGTGGGCAAGCTGCACAAGCCAAAGGTCGAGCAGGCCTCGTTTGCCGTGCTCAAGGCACCGGATATTCCCAGTGTGCTGGTGGAAGCCGCCTTCATCAGCAACCCCAGCGAGGAGGTCAAGCTCAACAGCGAGGTCTACCAAAACCAGCTGGCTGACGCGCTGATGCGCGGCATCCTGGCCTACTTCGCCAAGAACCCGCCGCTGGCGAGAAATAGAACGACTAGTTAAGAAGGCCCCCACGCTCCGCCGCTGCGCGGGTCGCTGCCCCCAAGGGGGCGCGTTTCGCCTTGGGACGGCCCGGCGGCGAAACCCTGCCCTCTATGCTGCCGTGCTGGCGCTGCGGGCTTTCCAGGCGCCAAACAACACAAACAGGCCTGGTATCAGAATCATCGCCCAGATAATTTTGTCCAGATTGGCCTTGACCCAGGGGAAGCTGCCCAAGAAGTAGCCAGCGGTGCAAATGCCCAGCACCCACAGCAGCGCCCCCGCCACATTGAACAGCGTGAACTTGGCACGGTTCATCTGCGCCACGCCAGCCACAAAGGGCACAAAGGTGCGCAGAAAAGGCATGAAACGCGCTGCGATGATGGTGAAGCCGCCATACGTTTCGTAGAAGTTATGGGCCTTGTCAAAGGCGGCCTTGTTGAAAAAGCGCGACTGCTCCCACTGGAATACCTTGGGCCCAAAATAACGGCCTATGGAATAGTTGCACTGATCACCCAGAATGGCAGCCACCAGCAACACGCCCACCGCGATGGGGAAACTCATAAGCCCCACCCCACACATGGCACCAACCACGAATAGCAGAGAGTCGCCGGGCAGAAAAGGCATGACCACCACGCCAGTCTCCACAAACACAATGAGAAACAGCAGGGCATAGACCCAGGTTCCGTAGTTCTGCACAAAGACCTCCAGGTAGCGGTCTACGTGCAGGATGAAGTCGAAAAGCTGGCTAATGAGTTCCATGGGGGCAGATTATCGCCATGGCTGATTTGCCCCCAATCCGGTGCGGGATGCACTAGCGAAGTGCATGGTAGCAGGTACGTGAAAAGGCAGGCAAATCACCCCTTAATTCCACTATTCGCGCCTAGGAGTAACCCTAGACTGGATTCTTCACCAACGCAATAGAAGGGAGTTGTCATGGTTACAGCAGCAAGGGTTTTGAGTTCGGAGGGGCCTACCGAACACCTGCCATTTCGCGTCGAGATTGCCTCACCCGCCCAAATGGAGGGAGTGATCCAACTGCGTGCTGCGTCCTATGGCAAACACCTTCCCGACCTGGGATGCAAGTTGCGGGAAGCTGAAACCGCCGACACCGAAACTGGCTGCGAAGTGTTCATTGCCACCTCCAAATTCGATGGAACCGTGTTGGGCACTCTGCGTACCCATGCCAATGTGGTCCACGCCATTCCTCTGCAGCACTCGCTCAAACTGCCAACACGATTCCGTGGCAGCCGCATGGTCGAGACAACCCGCTTGTGCATCAAGGGCAACCCCAATTCATCCCTGGTACGCAGCGCCCTGTTCAAGGCCTTGCACACCTACTGCCTGGAGCACAACGTGGACTGGATGTTGGCCACGGGGCGTCGACCGGTCGATCGTATTTACGACAGTCTGTACTTCTCCGATGTGGGAGACCCCGGTGTTTTCTACCCGATGACCTTCACGGGTGGCGTGCCACACCGGGTCATGTACCTGGCCCCCCAGGCTGTACAACCGCTGTGGCATGCCGCACGGCATAACCTGCATGATTTCTTCTTTGCCACACGGCACCCGGATATCGACCTGAGTCGCGCCAAGCCACTGCCCCAAACTTGGTACTGCCCAGAACCAAACGCCGATCAGCACACCCAAGAGGATGCACTGCCGATGCACACACCCGCCACACTGCAGCAGGCGCCCCGCGTCGCCATGGCCTGCTAAGCCACAGACACGCCCCTAGTGCAGCAGGCCATGTTGGCTGTCGGGAAACAGAGACAGGGTGGCGTCCGCCTGCGTCTGCAGCAAGCGCACAAACGCCAGAATGTCCGGATCTTCAATGAAGTCCGCACCACTGCGGGCTGACAAGATGCGCTCGGGCTCTACCGGCTTGCTGATGCCATAGCCCTGGGCATAGTCAATGCCCGCATCCACCAACGCGCGGATGGTGAGCAGGTCCTCGGCAAACTCGCCCACGGACTTCATGCCCAGGCTGCTCACCAAGCCGCCAATTGCCATGATGATGGCCATGCCCGACTGGCTTCGCGCGGCATCCCGCACCAGGGAGCCATCCAACTTGAGGGCATCCACCGAGAGACCTTTGAGGTAACCAAACGAAGAGTACCCGGCGCCGAAATCATCCAGCCCCACCTTGGCCCCCATGGAGCGCACACGGTCGATAAATCGCTGCATATTGCGCATATCAGTGATGGCCACGGTTTCGGTGATCTCGATGCAAATTTTGGACAAGGCCTGCGGATGCTGCTCAAACAGGGCAAACAACTCGGCAGTAAAAAACTCGTCATTGAGCGAGCCCCCGGAGAGGTTGACGCCCACAAAATGGGTGCGCTCCAGGCTCTGGGCATTGCGTTCCAGCCAATCAATGGCCGTGGTCACGACCCAGCGGTCGATGATCGCTGTCTTGCCGTGCGCCTCGGCAGCTTCAATGATGGTACCGGCCGGCACCACCGTGCCATCAGGTTTGCGCAAACGCACCAGAATTTCAAAATTCAGCGAATCAAACGGCCGGCTCAGCGACAACTCCGGCTGCATCACCAAAAACAGGCCTTGAGGCGTCTCTCCACGCTCCAAACAATTGATCAGGTCCAGCTCGTCCTGGTGTTGCTGGAAGAAGTGGTCCCCCGACTCCATCACCACCAGGCGCTGGGTGCTGCGCTTCTTGGCCATGCGGCACAGGGTGTCGGCGGCCGACACCACATCCTTGAGCGGCGATTGCCCAAATTGGGCCATGCCCACCAGCCCACCGGAAACGTCCAGCGAAAAACTCTGGTTGTCGATCTGGAATGGCGTGGAACCGATCAGCATGGCGATGCTGTTACAGCTGGCTTCGCTGTCCTCCATGCTGGCACGGGAGAACACGATCACGAACTCGTCGCCGCCAATCCGCGCCAATTTGTCCTGCCGCTGCAACACACTGCCCATGCGTTCAGCCACCTGCTTGAGTACGTTGTCACCAGCCGTGTGGCCGTACAGATCGTTGATCAGCTTGAAGCGATCCAAATCGAAGTAAGCCAAGGCGCTGGGCTGGTAGTCGGGCTTCTCGGCCTCCAACGCAAGGCCGCGCAGGTTCAGGCAGCCGGTCAGGGGATCATGGCTGGCCATGTACTCCAGGCGCTGGGTGGCCTGCACGCGATCCGTGATGTCTTGCAAAGAGCACTCGATGATGCTGCCGTCCACCGTCGACGCTTTGATGGCGAACCAGCTCTGCACCCCTGCGCGCGGCAGCAAGGTCTGCGTCTGCAGGTCCAACGAGGTGCTGTGCCGTGCGCCGTGCAGCGCCAGCACCTGCGCCACCACCGCGGCATCAAACAAATCGGACAGGCCCATGGGCTCCGCCTGGGCGGTGCGACGCAGCATGGCATGGAAGGCAGGGTTGGCCTTGATGATGCTCTGGCCCGAACCGATGGTGAACAGGCCCACCGGTGAGTCCTGGTAGGCGTCTTCCAGCAACTTTTGGGCGCGTTGGTTTTGCAGGCGGTGGTAACGCATGTGCTCGGCCACCGCCGCCGAGGCCAGCAAGGCCGAGGCAATTGCAGCCGTCACGCTGTTGAGCCCCGCCATCAGGGAACGCTGTCCCGTGGCCGCAGCCACCACCTCGTTCATGCTGGCCACCAGCGTGACTGCAATGGACGCGGCATACCAGCCCGCCACACGCGAATGGGTATGGCGCAATATCTTGGTGAGATAGAGCAGCATGAGCGCCACGACCGAGAACGTGGCCCCCCACAAGATCGGCAAGGTCTGCTCGTACGTCAAAAAGGGGCAGGCGACGATGATGGCCACTGCGCTCACCTGGTGCACTGTCAACGGCCAGCCCGCCTTGACCTCTTCAAGTTCACTCTTGAACAGCGCGCTGAACAGCCCAATCGTCATGGCGTAATACATGCACAAAGTCCACTGCCGGCTCAGAATCATCCAGGCGGGTGCGACCGGATAGCCCAGCAATTCGAGATCGGTCCCGGCGGACAAAGCAGCCATGCGCATATTCAGCAGCAGCCAACCAGTGAACGTCCAGTAAAGCGCGCTGCGGTTCACCATGGCGGTCAGCAGCATGAAGATGGCTAGCACGCCGATCCCGGCTTCCAACATCACCCCGGCTTTTTGATGCGCCAGCTGGGCTTGCGCCAGAGTGCGGGGCTGCCACAGCTCTGCAGCAATTTTTGCGGGCCCGCGGTACGCGGCGCGGCACAGCAAGTCAGTGCCTTCCGCTGCGGGCAACAGGGGCAATGAGAAGCCTGCCCGGCTACGTCGCAGGGCACCGGAGCTACCCTGGCGATTGGCCTCGCCCAACAACTGTCCGGTCTGGGCACTCCAGCACGCCAAGTTGGCCGCATGGCGTGACGGGAAGTCAATCTCCTGGGACTGCTGGGCAGCCGCCTCAGGCACCCGCAACAGAAACCAGAAGGGCCGCACCGACAGCCGGGTCTCGGCAGAGTCCTGTGCGGGCAAGGCCGCCAGGCGCTGTGCCAAGGGCGACAGGGCCGCCAGGTCGACCGGCTCCGACTCTTCCCATACGTGCAATGGCAAGGTCACACCCCGCGCCGGATCCGCGTGGCCCAGTTGCCAGATCAATGTGAACCCGGCCAGCACCACCAGCACGGCCGGAAACACCCAGGTGGTCAATCGGTCCAACAACCATCCAACGACTTTTACAGCCATACCTTTTGTTTCTTGGAAGCTATCTGCTTTCGGGCTCAGGCCCGCAAGGGTTGATCAATGTGCGGCACTCCGCGCGCCTCTCCTACTATGCCATGAGAAGTAGCGCAAACTGGTGACGTTACAAATGGGAATGGCCAACAGTCCACACGCCCGCGCACCATCGCCCCGCCCCCTAAAATGTCCCGGTGAACGCACCACTAATGCCCGCCCCCCGCCGCCCTATCCGCGAACTTCCCGACGAACTCATCAGCCAGATTGCGGCCGGGGAGGTGGTGGAACGCCCCGCCAGTGTGGTGCGTGAACTGGTTGACAACGCGCTGGACGCTGGCGCCACCCAGATCACATTGCGGCTGCTGGCCGGTGGTGTGCGCCTTATCAGCGTGGAGGACGACGGCCAGGGCATCCTGCGTGACGAACTGCCGATCGCCTTCAAGCGCCACGCCACCAGCAAGATCGGCAACCTGCACGACCTGGAGAGCGTGGCCACCATGGGCTTTCGCGGGGAGGCACTGGCCGCTATCAATTCCATAGCTGATTGCGCTATTCTGTCGCGCGCCAGCGGCATCAATGATGCCTATTTGCTCGATGGCCGCACTGGCGAGCTGCGCCCGGTTGCGCGCGGCCAGGGCACCACGGTGGAAGTCAAAGAGCTGTTCTACAGCACCCCGGCGCGTCGCAAATTCCTCAAGACCGACGCCACTGAGCTGGCCCACTGCATCGAGTCCGTACGCCGCCACGCGCTGGCGCGCCCGGACGTGGGCTTTGCCATCTGGCACGAAGGCAAACTGGTGGAACAGTGGCGCCGGTGCCTCGATATGCCGCTGAATGAGGCTCCGATGGACGCCGCTCTGGCCGCCTTGGACCAACGTTTGAGCGATGTGCTCGGCCCCGAATTTTTGGCCCAAAGTGTGCGCGTGGATTGGCACAGCAAGCCAACCAACGAATACGAGCAGCCCGCCCTGCGCGTCTGGGGCCGCGCCGGGGTGCCCGATGCCGCCCGCTCCCGTGCCGACCAGCAGTTCTGCTATGTGAACGGCCGTTTTGTGCGCGACAAGGTCCTCACCCACGCCGCCCGCAGCGCCTATGAAGACGTGCTGCACGGAAACCGCCAGCCGGTCTACGCGCTCTATGTGGCCATGGACCCGACGCGCGTGGACGTGAACGTGCACCCCACCAAGATCGAAGTGCGCTTCCGCGACAGCCGCGAAGTGCACCAGGCCGTGCGCCATGCGGTGGAAGACACCCTGGCCACGCCGCGCGCCGCCACGGCTGCCGGCGCAGTCTCGGGCCAGGCCCAGGCGCCCAGCCTGTTTGGGACTAGCAGCGACGCCAGCGCACTGCCCACACCCGGCGTCTATGTGCCCAACAAGCCAGTAGCGCCCATGTATAGTGCGCAATCAGCTATCAAATTTGAAGCAGAAGAAGGCCTGATCGGCCACCGCGTCAACGACATCAGCCTGCTCTGGCAACGCTATGCCAACCCCTCCGCAACCCTAGAAGGTTGGGCGGCAGAGCGTTCTGCGCAGGTCAAGGAGGAGCCCGCAAAGCGGGCGGGGGACACGGAGCAGAACGCTCTGCCGCCCAACCGCCTACCCAACGAAGAGGAAGCTTGGCCCTTAGGAAGAGCGATTGCCCAACTCCAAGGCGTCTACATCCTCTCCGAAAACGCCCAAGGCCTAGTGATTGTGGACATGCACGCTGCCCACGAACGCATCGTGTACGAGCGCCTGAAACAGCAAATCAGCCTCACCGCCCCCGATGGCAGCGTACACCCGCTGGCCAGCCAGCCCCTGCTCATCCCGGCCACCTTTGCCGCCACCCCCGATGAAGTGGCCACCACAGAGGCACACGTCGCCACGCTCCATACCCTGGGTTTGGAAATCAGTCCCTTCTCGCCCAAAACCCTGGCTGTGCGCGCCGTCCCCACCACGCTGGCAAAGGGTGACGCCGTGGAGCTCGCCCGCAGCGTGCTGGCCGAACTGGCCCAGCACGATGCCAGCACCGTCATCCAGCGCGCACAAAACGAAATTCTGGGCACCATGGCCTGCCACGGCGCTGTGCGCGCCAACCGCAAACTCACCCTCGAAGAAATGAACGCGCTCTTGCGTGACATGGAAGCCACCGAGCGCAGCGACCAGTGCAACCACGGCCGCCCCACCTGGCGCCAGCTCACACTCAAGGAGCTGGACAGCCTGTTTTTGCGCGGCCGATAGCCATGCAGTCGGTGCCGGGCCTCAGTGCAGAAGCCCGGGCGGCCGAAGCGGCGCTGTTCGCGCTGGCCGATGCCAGCAAAGCCGAAACTGCAGCACGCTACTTCCAAAGCGGGCCCGGCCAGTACGGTGAAGGCGATCAGTTCCTCGGCATCCGCGTGCCGGTGATCCGCGAGACTGCGCGCCAGTTCAACACCCTCACGCTCGATGATTGCGCCGCCTTGCTGCAGTCCCCCTACAACGAGGTGCGCGTGCTGGCGCTGGACATCCTGGTACGGCGCTTCACCAAGGGCAAGGCCGATGTGCAGACCGCGGTCTACGACTGCTTCATGGCACACCGCAACCGCGTGAACAACTGGAATCTGGTGGATGGCGCGGCGCCCTACATCAGCGGCCCCTACCTGTTAGAGCGTGACCGCAGCGTGATCTGGGAGCTCGCGAAATCTCCCGTACTCTGGGACCGACGCATCGCCGTACTCAGCACCTTTGCCTTCATCCGCGCGAGCGACTTTGACGATGCGCTCAAACTCTATGCCCAGCTGCTGACCGACTCGCACGACCTCATGCACAAAGCCTGCGGCTGGATGCTGCGCGAGCTGGGCAAGCGGGACGAAGCGAAGCTGCTGGGGTTTCTGGGCACCCACTACACCGCCCTGCCCCGTACCACGCTGCGTTATGCGATCGAAAGATTCACCACATCCCAGCGCAGCGCTTTCCTGCAAGGCGACTTCTCCGGCACTGGCGTCAGGTGAAAACAAGCCATGGATCGGCAGGCTAATCTCGGCAACATTGACTTGCATCAAGCCCCAGCTCTGTACGCCATCGCCCATTCCCCTTATCTTTCATGAACTGATCCGGGGCACGCGCGTCCCAAGCCGCAGGAGATTGTTTTTTGAACACTGTTGCACCCCAACCCGGGCTCTGGGGAGATGTCCGCACGATACGTAGCCAGTTGCTAGCGCTGCTGGCGGGCATGTTGTTTTTGCTCTGGGTGGAGGTACCAGACAGCCTGCGGGGCATTGCAGGCTTCGAGCCCCTGCACTCCCTGCTGGAAATTGTCTCGATTGTGGTGTCGGGATTGATCTTTGCAACGGCCTGGAACGCACAATCCCACAAGACCTCCGGCAGCATGCCCTTGCTGGCCTACACCTTTCTGGGCGTGGCGCTGCTCGATTTCTCCCACTTGATGTCATTCAAGGGCATGCCGGCCTACGTCACCCCGAGCGACCCGGAGAAAGCGATCAACTTCTGGCTGGCCGCGCGTTTTCTGGCCGCGGTAAGCCTGGTGCTGGTCGCGGCCGTGCCCTGGAAGCCGCTTCAACGGCCTGTGTACCGTTGGGGGCTATTGGCAGGCGTTCTGGCTTTTGTGGTCCTGGCCCACTGGATTTTTTTGTTTTATCCCACCTCCATTCCCCGCACATTCATCGCGGGCAGCGGTCTAACGACACTCAAGATTCGACTCGAATTTGGTCTCATCGGCCTGCACTTGGTGGCCGCAGCATGCCTGCTGCGACGCCAGCGGACCGAACGGGGACTCCATGCCACGGCCATGCTGGGCGCGGTGCTGACCATGGCCATGAGCGAGCTGTTTTTCACGATGTATGCCAACGTGACGGACCTTTTCAATCTGGCCGGTCATGTCTACAAGGTCATTGCCTACTTGTATTTGTACCGGAGCATATTTGTTGCCACCGTACAGCGCCCCTACCAAGCACTGGACACCGTGCAAAACAGCCTCAAGGCAACGCTGGAAGCCGTGCCGGACATGATTTTTGAGATGGAGCTCAACGGGACCTACCACAGCTACCACACGCCACAAATAGACCTTTTGGGCATACCGCCCCATACGCTGGTGGGGAAAAATGTGCGGGATGTGATGCCCCAGGCAGCAGCCAACACCGTACTGGCAGCCCTGCAGGAGGCCATGGACAAGGGCCGCACCAGCGGCTATCTGGTCAAACTCCGCCTGCGTAATGGCTGGCGCTGGTTTGAGCTTTCCGCAGCCCGCAAGGCGGTGGAGACTGGATCGCCCCAGCGGCTCATCGTCTTGACCCGCGAGGTGACGGAGCGCATGGAGTCGGAGCAGCAACTCAAACTCCTGGGTACTGCGATGGCCGACCTGAACGACATCGTACTCATCACGGAAGCCGAGCCCTTGCTCGGGAACGGGCCGCGCATTGTGTTTGTGAATGATGCGTTTGAACGCCAGACCGGCTACACGCGGGCAGAAGTACTGGGTCAAACCCCGCGGCTGCTGCAGGGGCCCAACACCGACCGGACGGTGCTCGATCAAATTCGACATAGCTTGCAACACTGGCAACCGGTGCATGCGGAGCTCATCAATTACAGCAAAAGCGGGAAAGAGTTTTGGGTCGAGCTCAACATCGCCCCCATTGCTGACAACACGGGCTGGTACACGCATTGGGTATCGGTGCAGCGGGACATTACCGAACGGGTGCGCGCCAAACACGCGCTGCGTGCCTCGCTGCAACATACGAAGGCCATCCTGGACAACATGGCTGATGGGGTGGTTACGATCGGTCCGGACGGTTTGGTGCGGACCTTCAACAAAGCTGCGTCTGCCATGTTTGGCTACAGCGTTGACGAAGTGGTCGGACACAATGTCTCGATGCTGATGCCAGAGCCCCACCGAAGCCAGCACGACAGTTACCTTGCGCACTACCGCCACACGGGTGAGGAGCGTGTGATTGACCGCCCTCGGGAGCTGGAAGGCCGACGCAAGGACGGCAGCACATTCCCCATGAACCTGTCGGTATCGAAAACCGAGCACTTGGGCGAAGCCACGTTTATCGGATTGGTGCGCGACATCACCCAGCGACGCTCAGACGAAGAGGAAATCCGCAGGCTCGCGTTTTATGACGGCTTGACCGGCCTGCCCAACCGCCGCCTGTTGGCCGACCATTTGCGCCATGCGCTGGCCGCCTCCAGCCGCAGCGGGTTGTATGGCGCAGTCATGTTTCTGGACCTGGACCATTTCAAACAAGTCAACGACACCCAGGGCCATGCGGTGGGCGATGATTTGTTACAACAGGTGGCACAGCGCCTTCAGATGGCAGTGCGTGAGGGTGACACCGTGGCCCGCTTGGGTGGTGACGAGTTTGTGCTGGTACTGGAAAACCTCAGTGCCCACCATCAAGAAGCGGCGACGCGCACTGAAGTTGTCGCCCACAAGGTCCTGCAACTGCTGGCCGAGCCCTGCAGCCTGCAGGGCAAACCGCACGTAGCCACCACCAGCGTGGGCATTGCACTGTTTGTGGAAAACAGCAAGAGTTATGACGACCTGCTCAAAGAAGCCGACGCTGCGCTCTACCAAGCCAAAGCTGCGGGGCGCAATACCTTTTGCTTCTTTGACCCCGCCATGCAAGCCAAAGCAGTGGAGCGTAACCAGTTGGAGGAAGACATCCGCCGTGGCTTGCAAGCCCATGAGTTCGTCCTGTACTACCAGCTGCAAGTCGACGCGTTGGGGCGCGTCCTGGGCGTTGAGGCGCTGATTCGCTGGCAGCACCCTGAGCGCGGCTTGGTATCCCCCGCGCACTTCATCCCCTTGGCCGAAGATACCGGCCTGATCCTAACGCTAGGCCAATGGGTTCTGGAAACCGCCTGCCAACAGCTCCAGCGCTGGGCGCAGAACCCGGCCACTGCCCACCTCAGCATTGCGGTGAACGTGAGTGCCGCCCAGTTTGCCCAAGCGGACTTCGTGGCCCAGGTTGAGCGGACCCTGCTGCGCAGTGGCGCCCCCGCCGGTCGCCTCGAACTCGAACTGACGGAAAGCACCTTGGCTGCCAACATGGAAGATTTGGTGCTCAAGATGAACGCCTTGCGCGCACACGGGGTGAGCTTCTCGCTGGACGACTTCGGAACGGGATACTCCTCTCTGGCCTATCTGAAGCGCCTGCCACTGCAACAGCTAAAAATTGACCAGGGCTTTGTCCGCGATCTCCTCACCGACCCCAACGACGCCACCATCGCCAACACCATCATCTCGCTGGGCCACAGCCTGGGCTTGCGCGTGATCGCCGAGGGCGTGGAAACCGATGGACAGCACCTTGCCCTGGCCGACATGGGCTGCGACGTCTACCAGGGCTACTACTTTGGCAAACCACAGCCCGTCGCGACGGTGGAGGAAGCGCTGCGCTGGCAGCAGGTGCCCGCCTAAGCTCCTATTTTTTTTGTTCTTTCCCGGCCAGGGTTTGCTTGTCGTGGGCGGACAATGTCCGACGCATGAAAACCAAATACTTTGCCCAACTGGTTGCGCTGTCTGCCCTGTGGGGCGCTTCCTTCCTCTTTATTCGCATCGCCAGCCCCGTGTTCGGCCCCAATGTGCTGGCACTGCTGCGCGTGGGTCTGGCAACCGCCACACTGGCGATTCTGATGCGTGCCATGCGCCAGCCTTGGGCCTGGCAGCACTGGCGCACGCTGGCCGTTATTGGCGCACTGTCGGTGGCCGTGCCCTTTCTGCTGTTTGCCTGGGCCGGGCTACAGTTGCCCGCGGGCTACAGCGCGCTGCTCAATTCCACGGCGGTGATCTTCGGCATGTTTGCCTCGGCCCGCATGGGAGAAGACACCATCACCACACGCAAGGTGCTGGGGTGCATCTGTGGTTTCGCGGGCGTGGCCTTTATTGTGAGTCTGGGGCCAGTGCAGCCATCTCCAACTGTGGTGCTGGCAGTGTTGGCGTGCATCACTGCGTCGGCTTGCTACGGTTTTTCAGCCCCCATTACCAAGCAGGCCGTGGGCTACATGCAGCCTCTGCAAATTGCCGCCAGCATCCATGCGCTGTCCTTGCTGATGCTGCTGCCTGGCGCCGCCTACAGTTTGCCGCAAGCACATTTCTCCCTACAGGCGCTCCTGGCCGTCGCTGTCATGGGCATTGTCACGTCGGGTTTGGCTTACTGGGCGCACCTGCGCATCCTGCGCCACGTGACCCCGGTGGCCGCTATGAGCCCCATTTTTATGATCCCCGTGTTTGGTGTGCTGTGGGGCCACCTTTTTTTGGGCGAGGCGCTAGGCAGCGGTCTGCTGATAGGCGGGGCTCTGGTGCTGGTGGCCAGCGCGCTCATCACAGGTTTCAACCCTTTGCAGCGTTGGCTGGACCTGATCGACGCCAAGCCCTGAAACCCGCCTGTCATGGTTTGGTCACACGGCAAGCCCATCATCCGCCGCTAGCCGTATCAAACCAAGGGACATTCCATGACACATTTTCGTTTTACCGCCACCGCAGTAGCTTTGTCTGCCGCTGCCTTGGTGGCGGCTTGCGCCAACACCGGCCTGCAGAAATCCGCCTATCCCACGCTGAACGGCGCCAAGCCACTGGTCATTGGCCACCGCGGTGCCAGTGGCTACCTGCCCGAGCACACACTGGCTTCCTACAAAAAGGCCGTGGAGATGGGCGCAGACTTCATCGAACCCGACTTGGTTGTCACCAAAGATGGTGAGCTGGTCGCCCGCCACGAACCCAACATCACCGCAACCACCGACGTTGCGGCCCGCCCCGAGTTCGCCGGCCGCAAGACCACGCGCAAGGTGGACGGTGTGAACGAAACCGGCTGGTTTGCCACCGACTTCACGCTGGCCGAGCTACGCACCCTGCGCGCCAAACAGCCCAACGCCGCACGCGACAAGTCGTTTGACGGCCAGTTCCAAATCCCTACCTTCCGCGAAATTTTGGAGCTCGCCAAGTCGGAATCTGTCCGTACCGGCCGCACCATCGGCGTCTACCCCGAAACCAAACACCCCACCTATCACGTGGACGCCGGCCTGCCCATCGAGCCGCGCCTGCTGGCCCTGCTGGCCGAGTACGGCTACACCAAGAAAGACTCCCCGGTCATCATCCAGTCCTTCGAAGTCTCCAACCTCAAAGCCCTGCGCAAGTTGACCCAGGTACGCTTGGTGCAGCTGGTGGACGCCGACGATGTGGACTCCAAAGGCAACGTGACCCTGGTGGCCCCCTTTGACAAGCCGTATGACTTTGCCGTAGCCAAGGACAGCCGCACCTTCCCCGACCTGCTGACCCCCAAAGGACTGGCGGAAGTTAAGACCTACGCCGACGGCATTGGCCCCTGGAAGCCCTACCTTGCGAGCGCAGCCCATGTGCTGGGTGCCGATGGCAAACCCCGCGACCTGAATGGCGACGGCAAGATCACCGACGCCGACCGCGTGGCCCTGCCACCCACCGGCGTGGTGAAGAATGCCCACGCTGCGGGCCTGTTTGTGCACCCCTACACCTTCCGCAGCGAGGCCCCTGGCCTGCTGTCCGACTACAAGGGCGACCCCAAGGCCGAGTACAAGCGCTTCTTCGCACTGGGGGTGGACGGCGTATTCAGCGACTTCCCGGACACCGCTGTCACCGCGCGCGACGGCCAATAATCGCAACAGCAACTGGGGCAGACCGCGCCCCTAGAATGGCAGGCCCATGTCTGCCATTCCTCTCCCGTCTTCCCTTTCTCGCATGCGGCGCACTGTCGCCGAGCTGGTGGCCCTGTGGCACTTGGCTTGGCCGATCTTGATCGGTCAGTTGGCCAATGTGGGCATGTCGGTGGTGGATGTGGCCATGGCCGGCCATGCCTCCGCGCACGACCTGGCCGGTATCTCACTGGGGGTCTCCATCTGGAACATCACCATCATCACCCTCATGGGGCTGATGATGTCGGTGGCGCCACTGGTTGCCCACCACGTGGGCGCGCAAGAATTTGACAATGTGCCCCATCTGGTGCGCCAGGGTCTGTGGAAAGCCTTGGGCGTGGGCCTGTGTGCCATGGTGCTGGTCCAGCTGGCGGCCCGTGTGTTCGACCACATGGACATCGAACCCCATGTGCGCGAGGTGGCCAGCGGTTTTGTTGTCATCATCAGCTTTGGCCTGCCGGCCTTCGCCTGCTACCGCGTGCTCTACGGCTACAGCGCCAGCCTGAACCAGACCAAACCCCTCATGGTGATGTCGCTGGCCGCGCTGGCGCTGAACGTACTGGTGAACTGGTTGCTGGTGTTCGGCGTAGGCCCCTTCCCGCGACTGGGTGGGCTGGGCTGCGCCTGGGCCACGCTGCTGTGCGTGTGGCTCAACTTTGGGGGCCTGCTGGCGTGGATGAAATTTGCACCGGCCTACCGCAGCACCTGGCCCTTTGGCCATTGGGAATGGCCACACCCGGCCAAGCTGCGCGCCTTGTGGAAGCTGGGCTTTCCCATTGGTATCACCTACTTTGCCGAGACCAGCGCCTTCGGACTCATCGCGCTCTTGATTGCCGAATTTGGCAGCCGCGAGGTAGCCGCGCACCAAATCGCGCTGAACTTCACCTCGCTGGTCTTTATGGTGCCACTGAGCCTGGGCATTGCGCTGCTCACGCGCGTGGGCCAGTCGCTAGGCGCGGGCGACCCGGTGGCGGCGCGCTTTCGGGCCTGGGTGGGCGTGAACGCTGGGCTGGGCTTTGGTGTGCTGTCAGCCATCGCCATGGCCCTGTGCGCCCACCAGATTGCATGGGCCTACACCAATGACGCGGCCGTGGCTGCACTGGCAGCAAATCTGCTCTTGCTGGCCGCAGCGTTCCAGCTGTCGGACTCGGCCCAGGTGGTGATCAGCTGCGCCATCCGGGGCTATAAGGTCACGCGCAGCCCCATGGTCATCCACCTCACCGCGTTCTGGGGCTTCTCCTTGCCCCTGGGCTGCGTATTGGGCCTGGCACCGCAGTGGCTGCCCTGGCGCCCGGCCCAGGCCATGGGCGCGCAGGGCTTCTGGATTGCGCTGGTGGTGGGCCTGACCGTGGCCGCTGTGGGCTTGGTGCTGCTCTTGCGCAAAGTGGCACGGGACCATCTGCCAGGGCGGGCTGCATGAGCACGCTGCCTTTTCACCTCTGCCTGGCGGGTCCCACTGCCAGCGGCAAGACCGCCGCGGCGCTGGCGATTGCACAGCGCCATCCCTGCGAAATCATCAGCGTAGACTCCGCACTGGTGTTTCGCGGCATGGACATAGGCACTGCAAAGCCCAGCACTGCCGAGCTGGCCGCCGTACCGCACCACCTCATCGACATCCGCGACCCACTGCACGCCTACAGCGCAGCCGAGTTTGTGAAGGACGCGCAGGCGCTGATCGTGGATATTGCCGCACGCGGCAAGTTGCCGCTGCTGGTGGGCGGCACCATGCTGTACTTCAAGGCCCTGTTTGACGGGCTGGACGACATGCCCGCCGCCAACCCTGAGGTGCGCGCCGTGCTGGACGCCGAGGCGGCCGAGAAAGGCTGGCCCGCCATGCACGCACAACTGGCAGAGGTGGACCCTGTCACTGCCGCCCGCCTCGCCCCGGCCGACAGCCAGCGCATCCAGCGCGCGCTGGAGGTGTTCCGCATCTCCGGCCTGCCCTTGTCGCACTTCCACGCAGCCAAAAGTGCTATCGAAACAGAAGCTTCTCGCGCAGAATCCACGAGGTCTAGAGCCTTAATTTCCTTGGAACCGGCCGATCGCGCCTGGCTACACGGCCGCATCGCCCAGCGCTTTGACGCCATGCTGGCCCAGGGATTTCTGGACGAGGTGCAGGCCCTGCGCGCACGGAGCGATTTGCACCTGGACCTGCCCAGCGTGCGCTGCGTGGGCTACCGGCAAGCCTGGGAGGCCTTGGACGGCCTGTGGCCCATCACCGAGCTGCGCGACAAAGGCATTGCCGCCACGCGCCAACTCGCCAAGCGGCAAATCACCTGGCTGCGCTCCATGCCGCAGCGCCAGATCGTGCCGGCCGACGCACCCGACGCGCTGGCGCAGGTGCTGGCGGCTGTAGACGCGGCACTGCACAACCGGGCAGCCTCATGAGCCTGCGCGTGCAGAACCTCAGCAAGCACTACGGCAGCACGCCGGTGTTTGCCAACGTGTCGCTGGACGTAGCGCCGGGCGAGTTTGTCGCCATCGTGGGCGAATCGGGCGTGGGCAAGTCCACCCTGCTCAACTGCATGGCCGGGCTGGACCACTGGGACAGCGGCAGCGTGCAGCTGGCCGAGCATGACCTGGGTGGCATGACCGACGACGCCCGCGCCCTGCTACGCCGTGAGGCCGTAGGCTTTGTGTTCCAGGCCTTCCACGTGCTACCGCATCTGGACGTTGCGCAGAACGTGGCGCTGCCCCTGCTCCTGCTGAACCGGCCTGACCCAACCCGCGTGGAAGCACTGTTGGAGGCTGTGGGCCTGGGCGGCCTGGGCGCACGCCTGCCACAGCAGCTCAGCGGCGGGCAGCTGCAGCGTGTGGCCATTGCACGGGCGCTGGTGCACCAGCCCGCGCTCTTGCTAGCCGATGAACCCACCGGCAACCTGGACCCGACCACCGCCGCCAAGGTGATGGACGCCCTGGTGGCGCAAACCCGCCAGCACAGCACGGCGCTGGTGCTGGTCACCCATTCGCTAGCCGCTACCGCGCAGGCCGACCGGGTGCTGCACCTGCGCGCGGATGGCATCGCGCCATCGCCCTGAACAGACGGTCACTGCGGCGAGACCCCTCGCAACACAAGTGTCCACGCTTGCGCTAGACTGGATTTCATGCATACACAACGCCGCGCCCGCACCCACATGCGCCACCTGCTAACAGCCACTGCCTGCGCCCTCTGCAGCCTGGCAGCGCAGGCGGATTGCAGCCGCCCCATGCAAGTGCCCATGTCTTCTACCGGCCAAAGCGTGATCATCAACGAGGGAGCGATCAGTGGCATCTACCCCGAGTTGCTGCGTTCCCTGGGCGGCAAAGATGGCTGCGAATTTGTACTGACCCCGGTGCCGCGGGCACGCCAGGAGCTGCTGTTTGAAACCGCCAAGGCCGACCTGTTGGTGCCTGCTGTCAGGACACCGCGGCGCGACGAACACGGCATTTTTGTGCCACTCACCCGCAGCCGCGCCACTGTCATCGCCCAAGACGCACGTCGCGCGCCCTTCAAAAGCATGTATGACCTGATTGAGCGCAAAGACGTGCGCGTGGTCCTTGTGCGCGGCTTTGACTACGGCCAACCCTACCAAGAGCTGATCGAAGTCTTGCAACGACAAAACCGCTTGGTACTGGAGTCAGACCCTCTGGCAGTGGCCCGTGTACTCAAAGCCAATCCGGGCGACGTAACCATCATGGCGCCCGTGATTTTGGTCGGCGCCATTCAGGACGATGCACGGGTTAGCGACCTGCTGGACAAGCTGCGTTTTGACCCGATTGCCGAGCTGCCCTGGGGCGACAACGGTCTCTACATCTCCAAGTCCTCGGTCAGCAAGGAAGACAGCGCCACCCTGCTCGCCCTGCTCAACCGCCCCACGGTAGCCAGCACCCTGTGGAAGAGTTTCCAAACTTACTACCCAGCCTCCGTACTCAAGGAGAGCATCCGGCCACGCGACAGCAAGTAGGCCCCCGGCGCGCGTCCGTCCTCTCACCACTGCGGCGCAAGCGCCCCGTCCACCAAGCGATAACCGCGCGTGCCCATGGCACGCGCCTCGGTTTCGTCATGGGTCACCACAACCGTGGCCATTTGGAACTCGGCGATACGCTGTACAAACTCCTGGCGCAGCTGCAAGCGCAATTCAGCATCCAGCGCGGAAAATGGCTCGTCCAACAGCAGCACGCGTGGCTGGGTGATCAGCGCACGGGCCAGCGCCACGCGCTGCTGCTCACCACCCGACAGCTGCCAAACCTTAGACTTGGCATAGGCCTGCAGACCAAAGCGCTCCAGCATGGCCACGGCCTGCGCGCGTGCATCGGCCTTGCGCATCCCCTGCTCCACCAAGCCAAAAGCCACGTTGTCCCGCACATTCAGGTGCGGGAACAGCACAAAGTCCTGGAACATCAGCGCAAAGCCGCGTCGCTCGGGTGGTGTCGCGGTAATGTCCTGGCCAGCGAACAACACGCGGCCGCTCTCGGGCGGCTCCAGCCCGACCACGATCTTGAGCAGCGTACTCTTGCCGCTGCCTGAAGGCCCCAGCAGCGCCGCCGTCTCGCCGGGGCGCACCTGCAGTGTCAGGTCTTGCAGCAGCGCGCGGGGTGCTGCATGGCGCGGGGTATGGGGCTGCCAATGTTTGCAGATGGCTTGCAGCTCAAGCATGGTCCGGGTCCTCGGGGCGCTTCCATTCAATCAGTACAAAGGCCAGCAACGCCAGCCCCATGAGCACGCAGGCCAGCACCAGCGCGGCGCCACGGTTGGCCGCACCGGGGCGGCCCAGGTGTTGGTAGATAAGGGTGGTGAGTGTGGCCCATTCGGGGCGCGACAAAAACAGCGTCACCGCAAACTCGCCCACCGCCGTAGCCGCCGCAAACGCCATGCCCCGGCGCAGTGCGGGCGCCAGCAGCGGCAGCGTCACCCGCAAAAAGGCGCGCCACGGACTGGCACCCAAGCTCCGCGCGGCGTCCAGATAGTGTTCCGGCAGGCTGTTCAACGCGGAGGCAATGGACTTGGCCACAAACGGGTAGGCCAGCAAGGCATAGGCCGCCACCAGCAGGCTGAAGCTGCCGGTCCACGCCGGGTACAGCAACAAGAGGCCAAAGGCCACCATCACTGGCGATACCATGAAGGGCAAAAACACCAGCGCCCGCAGCCACAGCACGCGCCGCGCCGCCAGCGCATGCGCCAGCCCCAGCGCGGTGGCCAGCAACAGGGATACTGCGGTGAAGCGCGCCGTGTTCCACAGTGCGGCAAAGGTGTCTTCTTCCAGCAGCACGGCCCATGCCTCCGCTCCTGAATTGATAGCTGCTTGCGCAATAGCTATGAGCGGTAGAGCACAAATCAGCATATAAACTGCGACCACGGACAGCACGGCGGCCCACTGCACCAAGCCCTGGGGCTGCAGACGCTGCATGCGGTCCGCACGGCCCGGCGCGGCCAGGCGGCGTTCGATGGCGGCATAGGCCAGCGCCGCCAGGGCGGTCAGCAGCAGCATCCACACCGCCAACACACCGGCCTGCTGCAGCTGCAGCTCATGCGCGACCAAGGTGTAGATCTCCACCTCGGCCGTGGCGTAGTCCTGCCCGCCCAGCACCAGCGCCAAGCCAAAGCCAGCAAAGCAGTAGAGGAAGACGAGGCACAGCGCCGACGCCAGCCAGGGGGCAATGGCCGGCCACTCCACGCGCCAGAAGGCGCGCCAGGGCGTAGCGCCCAGCGTACGTGCTGCGGCCACACGCGAGGCACTCACGTGCCCCAGCGCGTCTGTGCCCGCGCGCACCACCACACAGAGGTTGAAAAACAGATTGCCGTACAGCAGCAGCCAGGGCGTGCCTTGCAGGTCCGGCCCGCCCAGGCGCACCAGCAGACCCTGCGGCCCCAAGAGCGCCAGCACCCCCATGGCCGCCACCAGCGTGGGCACCACAAAGGGCAGCATGAGCCCGCGCAGCATCAGCGTGCGGCCGGCAAAGTCAAAGCGCGCCAGCACCCAGGCCATGGGCAGGCCGAGGATGAGGGATGCGATACAGGTGATACTGGCCTGCAAAAACGACCAAGCCATGCGCCCGCGCAGGTAGGGGTCCAGCCAAGGCGCGAACACCGTGGCAATGCCCGCCTCGCCGCGCCCGCCTTCCACCAAGAGCCGCAGCGCAGGCGCAACCAGCACCACCAGCAAAAATACCAGTGGCAGCAGAGGCAGTAGCCAGCCCGCCAAGGGCTGCGCAGGGTTGCGGTGGCGCACGCTCACGCCTGCAGACTCAGGTTGCAGCCTTTACTTCAGAACCACCTTGGTCCAACGCGCAACCCAGTCAGCGCCCTTGGCAGCAATGTCGGCATCGCTGGGTGCGTGGAAGGCCGTGGGTTCGGGGGCGAACTTGAAGGCATCGGACTTGGCCACCCCAGCCTCGGCGGGGTACATCCACATCTCGGTCTGCATGCCCTGCTGCACGGCGGCGGAGCGCATGAACTCGACAAACTTCTCGGCCGCGGCACGTTCCTTGCCGCCCTTCACCAGCGCCACGCCCTCCACCTGGCGGAACACCGCACCGGGCAAGCTCAGCGAACCTGTGGGCGGCTCAGCCAGCTTGGTCTTGGCGTAAAACACCTCAGCGGCCGGGCTGGTGACGTAACTCACCACGATGGGGTGCTTGCCGCCGTTCTGGCTGAACTCGGTGTAGTAAGCCTCGCTCCACCCCTTGGCCACTTTCAAGCCGTTGGCGCGCAACTTGGCCCAGAAGTCAAAGGCCTTGTCCTCGCCCATGGCACCAATGGTGGCCAGCAAAAAGGCGTAGCCGGGACTGCTGGTAGCAGGGTTTTGCACGACGAGCAACTTGGCGTAGGCGGGCTGGGTCAGGTCGTCCAGCGCCTTGGGCACGGCCACACCGTTCTTGGCGAACCAGGCTTTGTCGTAGTTCAGCGTCACGTAGCCGTAATCCACCGGCACCAGTGGTGCCGGCAGCTCGGCAGCGGGCTTGCGGCTGGCGGCAGCGCCGGTATAGCTGTCCAGCACACCTGCAGCCAGGGCCTTGGGGGCCAATGCGTTGTCAATGCCGTAGACCACATCGGCGATTGGATTGGCCTTGGTCAGAATGAGCTTGTTGAGCATCTCGCCCGCGTCACCGCCTTTGGTGATGCGCAGCTTCACGCCCGTGTCTTTTTCAAACTGTGCCAGCAGGGGCTTGGGCACAGTAAAAGAGCTGTGCGTCAGCACACGCAGATCGGCAGCCTGCGCGGCACTGAGGCCGCCCGCCAGCAGCGCGGTGGCCAAGCTAGTCTTCAGAAACGAAAAAATCCCGTGGTGCATGGTGTGCTCGCTTTCAATGCGCCAGCCGCGGGTCGCATCAAAAACCGGCACCCGCAAGACGGGACAGGTCTCTCACACTTCCTACGCTGGCATAACCCAGATCAGGTACATGGGGTATTTCTCAGTCCTGTGACGGACACCCCCGGTGGAAGCGTGGATTGTAGGCTTTTGCGTCTGTGGGCCTCCAGCACAGGCCTATGCCCACAAGGCTGGCTTGGCCACCATCAGGTAGAACACCGCCAGCATGGCGATGAAAGCCGGGTAGCCGAGCAGCTCCCAGCGGCGCACGTACTGCCAATACAGCTTCGGCAAAGGCTCGTCCTTTTCATGCGCCACTTGTGCCATGTCCGCCATGCGCAGCTGCAGTGCCACCACGGGCGTCCAGCAGGCGCCGGTGAATAGGTAGAGCGCCACCGTCACCAGCAACCAGGGCGTGGTCCAGGGGTAACCGGCCAGGTAGGCCATCCACACGCCGGTGATTGGCTGGATCACCACCGCGGGTGAAGTGAACCAGGTGTCGGCCCGTACTACCAGCCGTGCCACCACGGCCTGCGCGGCCACCACGCCGCTACGGTTGGCATAGAAGAAGAAAAAGGCGGTGCCAAAGCCGGTGCCCACCAGCACCACGCTTGAAAGCACGTGCACCCACTTCAGGAATAGATACAGGCTCACTGTGACCTCCGCATCAATATCCATAACACCACCGCAATCGGCACGTTCTTGGTCAACGGTCCCAGCGGGTGCAACCACAGCACCGGCTGCAGCAAGGTGGCCACCACGGTCATGCCCAGCATGGCTAGCAAGGCCAGGCCATACACGCGCCGCACTGGCCACACCAGCAACAGTAAGCCCAGCACCGCGTCCACGGCAGCCCCCGCCCACACCAGGGCATTGGCCACACGCACATCCGTCACGCCGCTGGCCACCAGCGGCGCGCGACTCTGGCCCTGCAACTCCTGCACGCTGACCATCGCCGTGGCCAGCCACACAAATACCAGGCTGTACCGCAGCCAACGCGCCTCTGTATGTGCCATCCGCTCAACCCTCTTCCACCACATCCGTCACCATGCCCCACTTGGCGAATTCGGGCGCAAAATCTTCCAGTGCGTGCAGGCCCACACAGGCGCGTGCACCCGGCTCCACAGTCTCACCCGCCGCCAGCCGACGGGCGAGCAGGATAGCGGCCATGCAGGGAATTTCGGGGCCGTGGTCGTTGTCGGCGGAGATGTGCCAGGCGCGTTTCACTGATGCGCCATCCGCGTTCACCCCCGCCACCCGCACTACCATGCCGCCCAGGGCAGAGCCCAGTGGGTCAAACAGCTTGGCGCCAGCGTTGAGCAGCCGGGCCAAGGACCCGGGATTCTTGAGCACGCCCCGTTGCCGCAGCCACGCCAGCACCGCAAAGGCGCGCTGGGACAGCCCCACCTCCAGTGCAGCACGAAACTCCACGCGGTCTCGCACGCCGTAGTGGGTGGGGAACAGCGCCAGGTCCGGGATGTCGCACACCGCGCCGAGGCGTGGCCGCAGGCGCGCAAACTGCACAGGCTGCAGATCGGCCCAGCCGGCCCGGTCCTGCCAGCGCCCGCCCACCCACACCGGAATGGGCATGCCGCAGTAGCTCAATACGGCCTCCAGTGTCGCGACACCGCGCGGTGCGGTTTGGGCTGGAGCGATGCAGATATCGATGCTGTCGATGCGCGACCAGCCACGGGACAAAAAATCCACCACGGCTGACGACAGCGCAGGCACCGTGCTGGCACCGGTGATGGCTATGCGATTGGCGGCAACAAACGGAGCCTGCAGGGCCGCGGCAAAGTCGCAGACAAACCGCCGACCGTCGGCCAGGTCGATGTAGTGCGCACCAGCCTCGGCACACGCTTGGGCCACCACATAGTTCTGTCCCTGGAACGGGCCCGCCGTGTGGAGCAGTAACTCCACGCCATGCGCCTGCAGGGTTTGCACAAAGTGGGCACTTTGCCAGTCCACCGCCACACCCTTGGCATGGCGGTGGTGGATCTGGTTCAGTGCTTGGGCAAACGCGGAGGCTCGACTTTCATAGCGCCCGGCCACCAGCAATTCGATGGACGAATCCGCCGCCAACGCGCGACAAATGCGTGCCCCAAAATTTCCATAGCCCCCCAACACCATCACTCTCATGCAGGCATCCCCATGAATCCCAAATCCACAGGATAGTCGGGCCGCCCAGCCTCAACACCAAACTGCCGCAGGTTCGGCAGAATGCCGCCCAGCTCTTTCGGGCCCACACCAAACCAGCGCGCCAATGTGGCGGCGTACTGATCGACCGAGGTGCTGGGCAGCAAGCGGCCTTGGCCCACGTGCCACTGGTCCTCCGGCGCGCCGGTGTTGCCCACGCTGACCGGAGGCGGCGCGCCATAAAAGGCGCGCCCCTTGACGGCGCCGCCCACCACCAGATGGTGGCCACCCCAGCCGTGGTCGGAACCGTCACCGTTGGAGGTGAGCGTGCGGCCGAAGTCGGACGCGGTGAAGCTGGTTACTTGTTGCGCCACGCCAAGCTCGACCGTGGCGCGGTAAAACGCCGCCATTGCCTCACTCACGCGCCCCATCAGCACGGGCTGCTGGGCGATCAGGTTGTCATGCAGGTCAAAACCGCCCAGCGAGACCATGAACACCTGGCGTTTGGCGCCCAGCACGTCGCGGCCCTGGATCAGGCGGGCCACCATCTTCAGCTGGTCGGCCAGCGGGTTACCCGTCGGGAATTCGGTGGCAAGTGGCTTGGCACTGGTCTGGCTGCCAGCCAGTGCGGCGGCTACGTGCACCTCGGCCTCGCGCGAGCGCTGCATCACGCGCACGTACTCGTTCTCTAGCGGGTGGGCGCTGGGCTCGGAAATCATCTGGGACAGCAAATCTTTCACGGCTTTGGAGCCGTAGACCGCGTTATCGGTAGCAGCGCGCACACGCACCGCGCCGCCGGTACTGACCTGGTATTGCAGCGCCGAATCACCCGACAAAAACACCGCATTCCCTGTGACCGACATGCAGGTGAACAAGGACTTGGCATTGCTGCGCAACGCCAAGTCGCCCAAGTGCCCGCCCCAGCCCACGGTAGAACCCTCGGGCGACGACGACTGCCAGATGGACTGCTGATCGTTGTGCGAAAACAGCTTGGGTGGAAGCGGGTAGGTCTTGCGGTCTGCACTATTGAACTGCGCACGGGTGAGCGGCACCACCAGCGGCCCCACATTCAGTTGCACCGCTGCCTGCCCGGCGTTGAACAAATCGGCCAGCCCGGTCATGGCGGGGTGCAGTGCGTACTGCCGGCCCTCTGCCAGCGCCCGCTGCGGCTTGAGCAGCGTGCGCTCCAAATCAGCACGGGCCAGCGCAATGCCGCCGCCCGCGTCTCCCGTACCACCCCGCACAACCGCGTACTGTGCATAGCTAGCTGGGTCGAAAGTCACCACGGTATTGGCGTAGTCATTGCCGCCATACAGGAAGACGCAGACCAGCGCTTTGTAATCGGTGACGGTAACTGCTGCGGCTTCCCCCAGCGCAGCGAGGTTCAGGGCAGTGGGCAAGGCAGTGCCTGCCAGCGTGAGTTGCCCGGCGCGCTGCAAGAAGGCGCGGCGGGTATGCAGATGGGGTCGGAGCAGGTGCATGGCAGTACTCCTATTTCTGGACCAGGTACTGGGGCGCGGCCATGGTCAGCAGCACGGCAGCGGCCACACGGTCCAGACGTTTGTCAGGCGGGCTTGCAGTGGTGAGAGGCGTGGCGTTCAGTGCGGCGACCATGCGCGCCTGCAAGGCCGCAGGCAGCTGCCCTGCACACAACAAAAGGTTGAGCCGCGCCACCAACGCTTTGGCATCCGACGCTAGTGCGAGCTCGGCGGTGTAGCTGGCCTTGATGTCGAAACCGGCCTTCGGATTCTTGGAATTGCTCACGTTGTTGGGCAGGTCCGGGTCGTTGACGTAGATACCGTTGCGCACCACGCCCTGCAGGTAATTGATGTAGCCTGCCACGCTGCTCTCGGTGACGATCTGAAACTCCGGCGCAGAAGCACCGGCGGCGGCCATCTGGGTGGCTGGTGGCACATAACCGGGGCGGAAGAAATTGAACACCGAAGGCGAGCGCAGCGGGCTCTGCCCCAGTTGGGTGGCCGGATTGCTGAGGTCGCCAATCTTCCAGCCGCCCTGGGCCGACGAGACGCCAAAGGTGCGCCCCCACTGCACCAGGCGCAGCATGGGCTCGCGCAAGCGGCCAAAGCGCGGGTCGGTGAGGCCAGCCGGGCTGCGTGCTTCGTCGTCGAGCAGAATAGCCGCAAACACCGCACGCAAATCACCACGCTCCCCGCTGCCGTTGTCCGCAAAAGCGGCGGCAACGCGCGCCACATAGGCCGGGCTGGGGTTGCTGGTGACCAGGCGCTGGATCATTTGCTTGCCGAAGAACGGGCCCACATTGGGGTGCTGAAACAGCGTATCCAAGGCCAACTTGAGGGCCTCACCGCCCGACGTTTTGGCCGGGATGGTGATGCCCAGAAAGTGCGCCGCCAGCTCCGAATGGCGGTTGGGCGTGAACACCATGCGCTGCCGGGCAAAGTTCGTATTGCCCACCCTGCGTTTGCCTTCGGGGTCGAAGGGCGTGACCACGTTGTTTCGCTGGTCAAAGTCATAGCCGGTGAAAACACGGGCCAACTGCGTCACATCGCTCTGGGTGTAGGTCTCCAGCCGTTGACCGTTGGCGCCCGTCTTCTCACTGCCATCCGGGTTCAGCTGCACCAGGCCGATGGTGAACAGCTGCATCACCTCGCGGGCATAGTTTTCGTCGGGCACGCGGCCCGTGGCGGCGTTTTCTTTTTGGTTGCCCTTGGTGTTGAGATAGTGGCCCATGGCCGGGTTGAGCGTCACCTCTTCGAGCAGCGTGCGGAAGTTGCCCAGCGCATGCTGCGCCAGCGTGTCCCAATAGTGCGCCATGGCGTGGCTGCGCCAGGCAAAGTCCAGCCCCGTGAGGGAAACCACAAAGAACTCGGACAAGGCCAGCGCCAGACGCTTGCGCACCGCGTCAGGCGCCGTCATGAGTTGGTTCCAGACCATGTAGTCGCCGGGGTAAAAGTGGTCAAAGTAGCGCGTGCTGTTATCAATCTGCCCGTAGCCGCGTTGGTTGAGCCAATCCCAACCAGTTTGGCCCCGCGGTGCATCGAACTGTTGCGCCAGCCAGTCGGCATAACTGCTGTTTTGCACCGCGGCAATCTCGGAATCCGACGCTGAGAACTGCGCCTGCAACAGAAATCGCGCGGCTTCCTCGGGTGTCTGGGCACGGCTGTACTGCTGGCCGGGGCGCTGCAACCGCTGGCCACCCGGTGTGGCACAGGCGGTCAGCAGCCCCGCCACGCCGGTCAGCGCAGCGCGCTGGACCCAGCGCTCAGCCATCGGATCCGCGGCGGCTTCAGTAGCAAGGGTGTCGGTGTCTTCATCCAGCATGCAAGTCCCCTTGGCAGCCGAAGGCCGCCCCTGTCCGCATAGTAACCAGCCCCTATGACGCAGTGCCGAGCTTTGCGCTAGGCTAGGCCCATGTTGCTACCTTTGCTTACCACTTTCTCTTGGCAAGAGCTGCGCCAGCATCCGTGGCGCAACGCGGCGGCAGTGGTGTCAGTGATGTTGGGGGTGGCGCTGGCATTTGCGGTGCACCTCATCAATGCTTCGGCGCTGGACGAGTTCTCGCAGGCCGTGCGTTCGGTGGGAGGCCAGCCCGACCTGGAACTGCGCACCGCAACCGGCAGCGCCAGCAGCGTGGAGCTGGCGCTGTGGGGCCGTTTGCTGCACCACCCTGATGTGGCGGTGGCGGCACCGGTGCTGGAGCTCAGCACCTACGCCCTGCATGGCGACAAGAAAACCTTGCTGCGTGTAGTGGGTGTGGATGCGCTGCAGGTGGCTGCCGTGGCACCCGATTTGTTGCCCCTGCCCGCGGCAGGCGCCGACCGCCTGGCCCTCTTTGCACCCAACACCGTGTTTCTCAACCTGCTGGCACGTCAGGCACTGCCGGGCGCCACGCTGCAAGTGCAGCAGGGCCTGCAACTGCACACACTGCAGGTAGCGGGCAGTGTGGCCGCCGGTGGCGCGCCACTGGCGGTGATGGACATTGCGGCGGTGCAAAGCCTGTTTGGCCGCAACGACCTGAGCCGGGTGGATGTGCGACTGCGTGCGGGCGTCGACCGCGCCACCTTTGTGCGGGAACTCACCACAGCTGCAGACTGGCCCGCTGGCGCCACGCTGCGCGCGCCCGGTGATGCGGCCGAACGCATCAGCAATCTGTCGCGCGCCTACCGCGTGAACCTGACGGTGCTGGCGCTGGTGGCCTTGTTCACGGGCGGGTTCTTGGTGTTCTCGGTGCTGGCACTCAGCGTGGCACGGCGGGCGCAGCAGTTTGCGCTCTTGGGTGTGCTGGGCCTGACTGGACGGCAGCGACTGCAGCTCGTCATGTTGGAAGCAGCGGCCTTGGGCAGCGTGGGCAGCCTGCTGGGCCTGGCACTGGGCACGGCCTTGGCAGCGCTGGCGCTGCGCCTGCTGGGCGGTGATTTGGGAGGCGGATTTTTTGCAGGCAGCGCACCCGCCCTGCAGTGGAGCGGTGCAGCCGCGCTGGTGTTTAGCCTGCTGGGGGTGGCTGCGGCCCTGGTGGGCGCTTGGGCACCGGCCCGACTGGCGCAGCAGCTGCCACCGGCGCAAACCCTCAAAGGTTTGGGCGCCGCGGATGCACGTCACAGCCACGCCCGGCTGGGCGCTGCACTGCTGGTCGCTGGCGGGCTGCTGGCGCTGCTGCCGCCGGTGTGGGGCATTCCTTTGGCGGCCTACCTGAGCGTGGCGTGTTTGCTGCTGGGCGGCATCACCTCCCTACCCACCGCCGTGGGCTGGGTGCTGGACGGCGTGGCGCCCTTCGTGGCGCGCCGTGCCCTGCCACTGCTGGCAGTGGA
Organism: Rhodoferax sp. TH121; assembly: GCF_002251855.1. GTDB lineage: Bacteria > Pseudomonadota > Gammaproteobacteria > Burkholderiales > Burkholderiaceae_C > Allorhodoferax. The sequence goes on along the minus strand of NZ_NOXW01000020.1, from coordinate 135,791 downwards.
ACGCGCGCGCCGCGTGCGCGAAAGTGCGGCGGTGGCAGTGAGCGGGGTGGTGGCCTCGCTGAGCCTAGCAGTGGCGCTGACCGTGATGGTGGCAAGTTTTCGCACATCGGTCACCGACTGGCTGGACGCGGTGCTGCCGGCCGCCCTGTATGTGCGCACCGCCGCGAGTGGCAGCGCGGCCGACACGGCGTACTTTGACCCCGCGTTTGTAGAGGGCGCGGCACACGTGCCGGGGGTGGAGCGCCTGAGCACGCAGCGCACGCTGTCGCTCACGCTGGACCCGGCCCAACCCGCTGTGGCGCTGCTGGTGCGCCCGCTACGCGATGCCCAGACGGGCGCACTCAACCTGCCGCTGGTGGGCAACCCGGTGCCGGTGCCCGCCGGGCAAGTGGGCGTGTACGTGAGCGAGGCCATGCTGGACCTGTACGGTGCACGCGTGGGGCAGCCTTTACCCGCACTTTCAGCATCATTTAGGCCTCTAGCCTCTGCGGAATCTGCGCAAGCAGCTACTTTTTTTGTAGCGGGTGTATGGCGCGACTATGCCCGCCAGTTTGGTACCGTGGCCATGGACCCGGCGGACTTTGCGCGCTACAGCACCGACACCCGGGTCAACGACATCGCCTTCTGGTTGCGGCCGCAAGCGGATGTGGCGCAGGTACAAGACCAGCTGCGCGCGCTGGCCAACCAGTTGGCCCACACACCCGATGGTGCGGCTGGCAACCTGCTGGAGTTTGGCTCGGCCCGCGAAATCCGTGCCACCAGCCTAAGGATTTTTGACCGTAGCTTTGCTGTGACCTACTGGCTGCAGGCGGTGGCGATTGGCATTGGCCTGTTTGGCGTGGCGGCCAGCTTCAGTGCGCAGGTGCTGGCGCGGCGCAAAGAATTTGGCTTGCTGGTGCACCTGGGCCTGACACGTCGACAAATCCTGCGCGTGGTCGCGTTGGAGGGTGCAGCATGGACCACCTTGGGCGCTCTGGCCGGCGTGGCGCTGGGCCTGGCGGTGGCCGTGGTGCTGGTGCATGTGGTGAACCCGCAGAGCTTTCACTGGACCATGGAGCTGGCCCTGCCCTGGGGCCGGCTGGCAGCACTGGCCGCCGCGGTGGTGGTGGCCGGAACAACAACGGCCTGGCTGTCAGGCCAGGCCGCTGCAGGGCGCGACGCCGTGATGGCAGTGAAAGAGGACTGGTAGGCGCCCTCCCCGCCTGCGCTTATTTCTTCGTGCGGATCTTGACCAGCTCGGCTTGCGCTTCGTTCCACAGGTCCATGCCGATGTCGGCACCAATGGAGGCGTAGACGCGGGTCAGCTTGTCGCGCATGCGGGCGGACTCTGCAGGCGACAGTTCATTGACCTGCATGCCCTTGGCCTTGAGGTCGGCCACAGCACGGGAAGCTTCCTCGCGCGTATCCTTGCGTTCAAAGTCACGGCTCAGCTTGGCGGCGTCGCTCAAGATCTTTTGTTCGTCTTTGGACAGTTGGTCCCACCACTTCTTGCTGGCCATCACGATCCAGGGGCTGTAGACGTGGTTGGTCACCGTCATGTACTTCTGCACTTCGTAGAACTTGCTCGACAGAATGGTGTTGAAGGGGTTCTCTTGGCCGTCCACAGTGTTGGTTTCCAGCGCGCTGAACAACTCCGAGAATGCCATGGGCACAGCGTTGGCACCCAGGGTCTTGAAGCTGTTGAGGAACACGTTGTTTTGCATCACACGCAGCTTGATACCTTCCAGATCTTCCACCTTGCTGATGGCACGCTTGCTGTTGGTCAGGTTGCGAAAGCCGTTTTCCCAATAGGCCAGACCGACCAAGCCTTTCTCGGGCAGCTTGTTGCGGATCTTGTCGCCAATCGGACCATCCAGGAGCGCATCGGCTTCCTTCGCGTTGCTGATCAAAAAGGGCGTATCCCACAGCGCCATTTCTTTGGTGATACCGACCAGTGTGGCGGTGGAGCCGACCATCATTTCCTGGGCGCCGCCAATCAGCGAGTTCTGCATCTGCACATCCGGGCCCAGCGCTGAAGCGCCAATGGTGCGCACCTTCATCTTGCCGCCCGAGGCTTTCTCCACCGCCTCGGCAAACACCTTGGCGGCACGGCCCTGGTTGCTTTGTTCGTTGAGGCCGTAGCCAAAACGGATCAGGCGGGGTTTGATGTCTTGCGCCAAGGCGGGCAGCGCAGCGCTGAAGACGGCGGCTCCGGCCACGGCCAACACGGCGCGGCGGATGAGGGTGGTGGAAGTTTTCATGGAATGTCTCCTGGTGTTGTTGTGAAAAAAGACGGGAAGAGAGCGGGAACAGGGGGAACGGAACTCAACGCATCCACGCCACGGGCGCAGTCACGATTTGCGGGAACAGCACAAACAGGAACAGGATCAGCGTGTAGGTGATGAGAAAAGGGTTCACGCCCTTGATGACCTGGTGCAGCGGCAGGCGCCCGACACCTGCCACCACATTGAGCACCGTACCCACCGGCGGCGTGATCAGGCCGATGGCGCCGTTGAGCACAAACATCAGGCCGAAATAGACCGGGTCAATGCCAGCCTTGACGGCGATGGGCAGCATCACCGGCGCGAAGATCAGGATGGTGGGCGTGAGATCCAGCGCGGTGCCCACCAGGATCAACACCAGCATCATCACCACCATCAAGAGGCGCGGACTCTCCACCAGTGGGCCGAGCCAGCCGGTCAGCGTGGCAGGCAGATCCGCCAAAGTGATCATGTAGCTGGCCACTTGCGCACCGGCGCACAGGAACATCACGATGGCCGTGGTCTTGGCCGCACGCACCAGCACGCCATACACGGCCGTGGCCTTCATCTCACGGTGGATAAACAGCGCCACCACCAAGGCATAAAACGCAGCCACCACCGCAGCTTCGGTCGGCGTGAAGACGCCGGTCTTCATGCCGCCGATGATGATCAGTGGCATGAGCATCGCCCAGAACGCCTTGCGTGTGGCCTGCAGGCGCTCGCGCAGCGGCAGCGGCTGGCCTTCGGGCAAATCCAGGTCGCGTAGCACCAGTTTCCAGGCCACCAAAAGACCCGCACCCATGATGAGCCCGGGCACGATGCCAGAGAGAAACAGCGACGAGATCGAGGTATTGGTGGTCACGCCGTAAATCACGAACGGCATGCTGGGCGGAATGATGGGCGCAATGATGCCGCCCGAGGCAATCAAGCCTGCAGACGTGTGCATGGGGTAGCCCTGCTGGCGCATCATGGGCATGAGGATGGTGGCCAGCGCGGCCGTGTCGGCCAAAGCCGAGCCGCTCATGCTGGCCATCAGCACCGCTGCACCAATCGCCACAAAGCCCAGACCGCCTTTGATATGCCCCACCCAAGCCTGCGCCATGGTGATGATGCGCCGGCTGATGCCGCCGCTGTTCATCAGTTCACCGGCCAGGATAAAGAAAGGCACCGCGAGCAGCGGAAAGCTGTCAACCCCCGCCACCAGGTTCTGGGCCAGCAGCTGCGTGTCCCAAAAATCAAGCACCCAGGCCATGGCAGCACCGGTCAGCACCAGCGACAGGGCCATGTTCATGCCGATGCCCATGAGCGCCAGCATGCCGACGCAAAACACAATAAAAGCGAGACCTTCGTTAGACATGAAACCTCCGACGAGCCGCCTCCAGGAGGGCTGCGGCGCCCTCGGGGGGCAGTGAACGAATGTGAACGTGGGGGCGCATACTTATTCGACTTCTGCGCCGTGACCGAGGTCCAGCGGCGTACGTTGTATGAGTTCCCACAGGGCCATGGCGCCAATTGCAGTAGCGCACAGCAGGGCCGGCAGGGGCAGCAAGGCAGTGGGGTACGCCATCACGACCGAGTAGCTGTCCAGCCCCACCACCACTTGCTGCCAGGCACCGCGCCCCAGCAACACACAGGCCAGCAGCACCAGCAAACGGATCACCGCAGTCATCACCGCCAGCGCCCGTGGACGCTTTTGCAGCAGGGCGACCAGGCTGGTGAAGGCCATGTGCTCACCCGCTGGATATGCCGCCGTGGCGCCGATAAACACCATCCAGACAAACAGAAGGCGCGACAGCTCTTCGCTGGCAGCCACGCCACTGCCAAAGCCGTAGCGCAGCACCACGTTCACAAACACCGATACCGCCATCACGCCCAGGCACAGGGCCATGAGCCCCTGGGTCAGATGGACAAACTTGCCGGGCCTTGCAGCCGGGTCTTTCACGGGATCAGTCATGCAGGCTCCTGCGTTGTGGCCAGCCAATCGGTTACTGAGGTCTGCAGCTGGGCCAGGGGACGGGTTGCGTCCAGGCGCAAGACGCCAGCCTCGCCCACCGGGGACTCCAGCGTGGCGAACTGGTTGTCCACCAGGCTGCTGGAAAAGAAATGCGATGCGCGCGCACCCACACGGGCCTGGGCTTCGGCCTTGCCGATCTCCAGAAATACAAAGCGCAGGCCTGGTGCAGCTTGGCGCAGGCGGTCGCGATAGGCGCGCTTGAGCGCCGAGCATGTCACCACGGCCCCACCCGGCCGGGCCTGCAGCTGTGCCCCCAGCGTAGCCAGCCAGTCGGCCCGGTCGGCATCGGTCAGGGCGATGCCACGGGCCATCTTGTCGCGGTTGGCTGGGCTGTGGTGGTCGTCGCCCTCCACCAGCGGCAGCCCCATGGCCTGCGCCACCTGCTCCCCCAGGCTGGACTTGCCGCAGCCGGCCACGCCCATGATGACGATGGAATGCATGGGTTCCATAAATTGGACAGCGCTATCCTTGATAGTTCAAAAAAGATGTGGGGCAGAAACAGGCAAATGTCTCAATGAAACCGAGTACGGGTTTGCCCGTGACCATCACCACATTGGATAGCGCTATCCTATGCGAAGATCATTCCATCCATTTCAGTAGTTTCCCTAGGACATGACCGCCCCCCTTCGCCCCCGCGCCACCGGCCGCGTTACGCTGGCCGATGTGGCCCACCTCGCCGGTGTGAGCCCCATCACCGTGTCACGCGCCTTGCGCGGCGAGCGGGCCGTGGCTGCCGAGTTGGTGGCCAAAGTGCAGGCGGCGGCGAACACGCTGGGGTATGTCCCCAACCCGGCTGCCCGTGCCCTGGCTTCGGGCCAGAGCAGCCATGTAGCCGTACTGATTCCCATGCTGTCCAACGCCTTGTTTGTGGACTTGCTAGAGGCACTGCAACAAACCCTTCGCCAGGCCGGGTACCAGACCCTGATCGGCATCACCCATTACGACGCGAGTGAAGAAGAAAGCTTGTTGCGCGAACAGCTGCTGCACCGCCCGGCCGGACTCATCGTGACCGGGCTGGAGCGCAGCGACGCCACACGCAGCCTGATCGCGCACAGTGGTGTGCCCTGTGTGCACCTGATGACCGCCGAGGCCCCTGAAGGCGCCTACTGCGTAGGCTTTTCCCAGCGTGACGCAGGCCGTGATCTGACGCGCCATTTGCTGGACAAGGGCCACCGGCGCATTGCCTTTGCAGCCGCCCAGCTGGACCCGCGAACCCTGCAACGGCTTGAGGGCTGGCGCCAAGCCCTGCAAGCAGCAGGGCACTACGATGCCACACTGGAATGGCTGAACCCGGCCGCATCTTCGTTGTCGCTGGGTGCACGCATGTTCGAGCAAATCATGGGCCAACAGCCGCCGGTAGACGCGATCTTTTTTTGCAACGACGACCTGGCCCAAGGCGCACTATTGGCCGCCTTGCGCTTGGGGGTGGCCGTACCGCAACAGGTGGCGATTGCGGGCTTCAACGATTTGACGGGCAGCGACCAGATGCTGCCGCCGCTGACGACGGTGCGCACACCGCGTGCAGAAATAGGCGAAGCCGCGGGGCAGATGCTGGTGGCGTTGATGCAAGGGGAAACGGTCGCCTCACCTTGCATCAATCTGGGCTACACACTGCAACTGAGAGACAGCGCCTAGGACATTGCCCCCACGCTCCGCCGCTGCGCGGCTCGCTGCCCCCCAGGGGGGCGCGTTTCGCCTTGGGGCGGCCCGGCAGCGAAACCCCTCGCTCCGCTCAAGGAGCGTTGGATTCCAGCCCTTGCAGTACACGGCCGCGGCCTGCGGTCAGGACGTTGGCATAACTCGCCAGCCCTGCCACTAGGCGGCCAAGGGCGCGTGCCACCAGACCCAGCCCCTGCCCCACATCGCGCAGCGGTTGCACCACATTGGTCTGGAAGCGCGTGGCCAGGCAGGTCTGTGGCTGTGCCACCCATTGGAGCTGAATTCCGTCCTGTCCCTTGTAGGGCCACGCCTCCACCACCACACGCTGCCCGGCGCGCAGTTGCAGGTCGTGACCCAGGGCGACGAAATGGTCTCCGCTCTCGGTCAGCGGGGTGTGACAGGACACATCCAGCGTCGCCCAGGCCCGGCCCGACACCACACGCAACACACCGGCAGTCCGCGGCCGCAAGGTCACGGCGCAGCCCTGGAGCAGCTTCCAGGGTGCGTCCAGCTCCATTGCCTCGGCATCCGGCGGCAGATCAACAGCGTGGTCCAGTGGGGTGGCAAGGCTGAGGCCGGACAGGGCGTCGGACACGCCTTTCGAAAGCGGACGTTGGAAGGATGGGCGGTGGGCTGACATGGTGGACTCCTTCAAAAGGTGGTTGGGCAATGAATGATCACGCTGCACTGCAACACCGTCCAATGAAATCGGGCTATGCTATTCATTCCATTCCCGCATCAATCTTTGCCCTGCCATGTCTAACGCTGCACCCTCCAGCACCGAGATCCGTCTGCGCACCCGCCCCATTGCGGTAGGCCACCTGCGCGCGCTGGAGGCAGTGGCGCGCCACCTCAATTTCCGTGCGGCGGCTGAAGAACTGTCGCTGACCCAAAGCGCGGTGAGCCGCCAAGTGCAGGCGCTGGAAGACGAGGTGGGCGTGCCTCTGTTTTTGCGCCACACACGCGCCGTGGAACTGACCAGCGCGGGCGCGCAATTGTTGCGTGCCGTGCTGCCTTCGCTGGAGCGGGTAGACAGTGCCGTGCGCCTGATCCGCCGCACGGCGGGGCGCAAGAGTGTGGCCATTTCCACTTGGGCGTCCTTTGCGTCCATGTGGCTGATTCCGCGGCTCGAAGCCTTCCAGGCCGAGTACCCCGACATCGACATCCGCTTGGACGCCACCGACAACCCGGTGGACCTGGACACCAGCGATGTGGACCTCGCCATCCGCTACACCCGCCCCGGCAACGCGGGTCCTGATGCGGTACGACTGTTTGGCGAGCAGCTCACCCCCGTGGCCAGCCCCTGGCTGCTCAAAAGCGGGCCGCCACTGCGCAAAGCCGCTGACCTGAACCGCTTTGCCCTGTTGGAGGCCAGCGACAGTCACCGCCACCAGAACCTGGAATGGCTGACCTGGCGGCGCTGGCTGGACGGCAACGACCTGCCCAAGCTGGAACCCAAGCGCTGGATGTATTTCAACTACGCGCACCAGATCGTGCAGGCGGCGCTGACCGGCCAGGGCGTGGCGCTGGCGCGCATGCCACTGGTGGCCGATAGCCTGGCCAGTGGCGACCTGGTGGAGGTGCTGCCCAATGGCCGCATCGACACGCCGCTGGTGTACTTTCTGATGGTTGGGCCGCGCAGCCGCACACGCCCCGAGATTCAGGCGTTTTGTGCCTGGTTGATGGCGCAGGCTGCCATCACCCGCAAGGCCATTGGCGAGGAGCCTGACCCTGAAACCCAGGCCCACCCGGACTGAGCACAGCGTGACGCGCCTGGGCATTGCCGCGTGGCAGCCCTTCCCTGACAATGGCCTCCATGCGTAAACCCATCTCTCTGACTTTGCTGGCCCTGGCCCTGATGGGCGGCGCGGGCGCCTGGGCCCAGGAGGCCCTGGTCACCAAGCGCCAGACCACTCTGCGCGAAGGCCCCGCCGACAGCACCGCGGCCCTGGCCACGCTGCCAGCCCAAACTACCCTGACCCGCCAACCCATCCGACAAGGCCCATGGGTGCAGGTCAAAACAGCGGCGGGCGCCAGTGGTTGGATTCACCTGTTTGACGTAGGCACGGCCACCGAACAGGGCAACGTGGCCAGCGCCGCCACTGGTGCATTGCGCGGGCTCTCCAACCTGTTCAACCGCGGCAGTGCACCGAACCCGAACACCAGCGGCACCACGGCCACAGTGGGCATTCGTGGCCTGGGGGCCGAAGACATAGCCAACGCCCAACCCAATCTGGCCGCCCTGGCCCAGGCAGAGGGTTTGCGCCAGGATGCGGCGCAGGCCAAACGATTTGCCGCCGATGCCAGCCTGAGCGCCCGCCTCGTGGACCCGCTGCCAATACCTGCGCCCCCCACGCCTGCCACCGCCTCCGGCCCAGGATATTCCCCATGAAGCGCACTTTGCTCTCCTTGACTTTAGCGGCCTGCTGCGCCGCGTTGCCCTGGTCGGCCGTGGCGCAAGACCCCGGCAAGGTGCTGGGTGGCTTGCTGCAAAACATCCTCAAACCCAATGCACCGGGCAATAACAGCGCCCCGGCAGCAGCGGCCAACACCCATGACCTCGCCAACATGCTCTCGCAATCGATGGAGCAGATCGACGAACCCAAGGAAATCGAGATGGGCCGCCAGCTCGCCGCGGTGCTGCTGGGTGCCAAGCCGCTGCACCGGGATGTAGCCTTGCAGCGCTATGTGAACCGCCTGGGCCGCTGGATCAGCCTGCAATCCGAGCGCCCCAACCTGCCATGGACCTTTGCGGTGCTGGATGACGCAGGCTACAACGCCTTTGCCGCACCGGGTGGTTATGTGTTTGTGACCAAGGGCCTCATCGACTCTGTGGCCGATGAGTCGGAGCTGGCCGGCATCCTGGCGCACGAGATCCACCACGTGGTGGCCAAACACCACTTGGCTGCAATGCGCAAGTCGGCACAAACCGGCCTGCTGACCCGCGCCATTGCATCGCAACTGGGCAACAACGCGCAGGGCGCACTCTCGGCCCAACTGCTGGCACTGGGGCGCGAGGTGTATTCCAAGGGCCTGGACCAAGGCGACGAGTTTGATGCCGACCGCAGTGGCGTGGCCTTGGCCGCGCGCGCGGGTTTTGACCCCTATGGCCTGGTAGCCGTGCTGCAGCAGCTGCGCACGGCCAAACCCGACAACCCGGTCTTCACCCTGGCGCTGAGCACCCACCCTGCCACCCAGACGCGGCTGGACCAGTTAGAGGCCGCCATGGGCCAGCGCCTGGACGCACTGTCGGGCAAGCCCTCGCCCACCGTGGCCCAACGCCTGGCCCGCACAGGGAGCCGCTGAATACGGTGACAGCGTCCTTGATTGCGCGGCGTAAAGCCTTGGCAGCGCCCCTGTTGGCAGGCTTGCTGCCCGGTGCCTGGGCGCTGCCTGCCAAGCAGCTCACCTTCCCGCGCGATGCGGGTAGCCACAACGACTTCGCCACCGAGTGGTGGTACCTCACGGGCTACGCCAACGTCGCGGGCCAAACGGCCGCTTTGGGTTTCCAGGTCACATTTTTTCGCAGCCGCGTGGCGGCGACCCAAGAGATGCGATCACGCCTGGCCGCCAAACAGCTGCTGTTTGCGCATGCGGCCGTCACCGATGTGGCAGGCAGGAAACTCTGGCACGACCAGCGCATCGCCCGTTGGTCCGGCGAACCTGCGGGTAGCAACCCGGCTGACACCGCCTCCGCCAGCGCACAAGACACCGGCGTGCTGCTGCGCGATTGGTCGCTGTTGCGCCAAGGCGCGGACCTGCACGCCCAGATTCCTGCGAGCAACTTCAACCTGAACCTGCGCTTCAAAGCCATGCAGCCCGTGCTGCTGCAGGGCAAAGACGGCCTGTCACGCAAGGGGCCGGAGGAAAAGCAGGCCAGCTACTACTACAGCGTGCCACAGCTGCAGGTCAGTGGCAGCATCACCCTGCAGGGTCAGACACGGGCGCTGGAGGCCGGCAGCACCGCTTGGCTGGACCACGAATGGAGCCAAGAAGTGCTGCATCCGCAGGCCGTGGGCTGGGACTGGATTGGCATCAACCTGTTCGACGGCAGCGCACTGACCGCCTTTCAGCTGCGCGACCGGCAAGGCGGCGTTTTATGGGACGGTGGCTCCTTCCGCAGCGCGGCCGGCGCACGGTATGCCTTCTCGCGCGGCGAGGTGCTGTTCCGCCCTGTGCGCAGCTGGCGCAGCCCCATGAGCCGTGCCAGCTACCCCGTGGAATGGGTGGTGCGCACCGCGGGCGATTTCTATACCGTGAAGGCCGTTATCGACAACCAGGAGCTCGACAGTCGCAGCTCTACCGGCGCCATCTACTGGGAAGGCCTGAGCGAAGTATGGGACAGCAAAGGCACGCTAGTGGGGCGCGGCTACCTGGAGATGACGGGGTATGCAGCAGCCCTGAAGCTCTAAAGGCACAGCAACATACCGCAACAAACCGAAAAACAAACGCTACAAATTCAATAGCTGCTCACGCAATAATGACGGAGGCCAAAGGCATATTTGACTATATTTCTCGACCTGCCTTGCCTCTACCGCCCTCGTCCCCACCTAGGCTGCCATGACTTCATCCGACCGCCCCAAAGCCAGCAACCCCCAATCCCTCTCCGGCCTGCTGCCGTTTCTGCGGCCCTACCGGGGGCGCATTGGCATGGCGCTGGTGTTTCTGGTGCTGGCAGCGGGCGCCACGCTGGCCTTCCCGATCGCGCTGCGCAGCCTGATTGACGGCGGGCTGGTGCAGACCGACAAGGGGGCGCAGATGATGGCGCTGCGCGATCACTTTGCTGCGCTGTTTGCAGTGGCGGTGGCGCTGGGCCTTTTTTCGGCAGCGCGGTTTTACATGGTCAGCTGGCTGGGCGAGCGCGTGACCGCCGACCTGCGCAACGCGGTCTACGGCCATGTGCTCAAACAGAGCCCGGAGTTTTTTGAGACCACGCAAACCGGCGAGGTGCTCTCGCGCCTGTCGGCCGATACCACGCTGGTGCAAACCGTGGTGGGCTCGTCGCTGAGCATGGGACTGCGCAACGCGGTGATGGGCGTGGGCGCGCTGGCCGTGCTGGTGTGGACCAACCCGGTGGTGATGCTGCAGGTGCTGGCGGTGCTGGTGCTCATCGTGATGCCCAGCCTGTGGTTCGGCCGGCGGGTGCGCAAACTCTCACGCGCCAGCCAGGACCGGGTGGCCGACTCCAGCGCGATTGCGGCCGAGGTGCTCAACGCAATTCCCGTGGTGCAAAGCTACACCGCCGAAGGGCGCGAGACGGTGCGCTTTGTCACCTCCACCGACAACGCCTTTGCGACCGCCACCAAGCGCAGCCTGATGCGCTCGGTGCTGGTGGCCTTCATCATCATTGCCACCAGTGCAGCGCTGCTGTGGGGCCTGTACCAGGGCACCCAGGCGGTGGCCGAAGGCCGTATCACCGCCGGCCATCTGGGGCAGACTGTGGTGTACGTGATCATCCTGGCCAGCGCTTTTGCGGTGCTGGGCGAGGTCTATGGCGACCTGCTGCGCGCAGCAGGCGCCACCGAGCGGCTGATGGAGCTGCTGAACACACAGTCGCCCATTACTTCACCCTCAAAACCGCAGCTAGCCCCCATGCCCTCTGCGGGGAGTGCTATCAAATTTGAAGCTATTGACTTCCATTACCCGTCACGCCCTTTGCAACCCGCGCTGCAAAACTTCAGCCTGAACGTGCAACCCGGCCAGACCGTAGCCATCGTCGGCCCCAGCGGAGCGGGCAAGAGCACGGTATTCCAGCTGCTGCTGCGCTACTACGACCCGCAGGGTGGCCGCATCTTGCTGGACGGCATGGGCACGCGCGACATGGCGCTGGACGCACTGCGCCAGCGCGTGGGCATCGTGCCGCAAGACGCGGTGATCTTCTCCAGCACGGCGCTGGAAAACATCCGCTATGGCAAGCCAGACGCCACCGATGCCGAGGTAAAAACCGCCGCCCAGGCCGCCTTCGCCCACGAGTTCATCAGCGCCCTGCCCCTGGGCTACGACACCTTCCTTGGCGAGCGCGGCGTGCGGCTCTCCGGCGGGCAGCGCCAACGCATCGCCATTGCCCGCGCCATGCTCAAGAACCCGCCCCTGCTCCTGCTGGACGAAGCCACCAGCGCGCTGGACGCCGAGAGCGAACGCATGGTGCAGGCCGCGCTGGAGAGTGCCATGCGCGACCGCACCACGCTGGTGATTGCCCACCGCCTCGCCACGGTGCAAAAGGCCGACCTGATCGTGGTGCTGGACCACGGCCAGCTGGTGGAACAGGGCACGCACGCCGAACTGGTGGCGCGCGGCGGTGTATATGCCGGGCTGGCGGCACTGCAATTCAACGCTTGAGTGAGCACGACCTGCGCTGGACATAGCATTGAAAAGCGGGGGCAAAGTGCCTAAAATCGAGGCATTCAACTCGCAGGAGAACGGTATGGACGTCAGCAAAGCCAAGCCCCAGCAGGTACAGCAGACCCAAGCGGCCCAGCGCACCCAGGAAGTGCGGGAAACGCAGCAACGCGAACTCCAGGCCAAAGCAGCTGAACGCCAAAAGACCGAAGAACCCAAGCCCAAACCCGTGGTCAACACCCAAGGGCAAACCACCGGCCAGCTGCTCAACGTCACCGCCTGAGCCGCCACGGAGCCTGCGGCCATGGTCGCCATCACCGCTACCAACTCGGCATCGCCGTCCTTGCAAGCGACGCTGAGCAAGGCGCGTATTGAGCAGGCGCGACGCGAAGCTGACTCTGCAGAGGCGCGGGCCAGCGATTTGCGTGCGCAGGCTGACGATGCCGAGCGTGAGGCACAGGACAAAAATCAGACCGCGCGCTCACTCAGTGCTGCCGGCCAAGCCAAGGACAGTACCTACACGAGCGCATTTCGCCGCCCCAGCAGCGAAGTGCCGCCGGCCACACAGAATTTTCTGGAACGCATGTACACCACGGCCAGCCCCAAGTTTGCGGCCAGCGGCAACCCACTCAAGCAGGACGGCGACACGCCCCCGGTGCTGAACAGCCAGGGACAATCCACCGGGCGCATTCTGGACGTTCGGGCCTGACATCGTTATTAATTTTTTGCATAGTTTGCAAATGAAGTGGCCTTGGACAGGTCGCTGTGGCCCGCCTACATTGCGGGCCATGACGACAACCACAAGGAGCATTCATGTCGCAACACCACGCTAACCCGGCGTCTCCCGCACATCCCGCAGCCACCACCCATGCGCTGCCCTCTTACCTGCAGGCCGATCACTTGGGCCCCTGGGGCATTTACCTGCAACAAGTCGACCGCGTCACACCCTACCTGGGCCACCTGGCCCGCTGGGCCGAAACCCTCAAGCGCCCCAAACGCGCACTGATCGTGGATGTGCCTATTCAGCTCGACAACGGCACCGTAGCCCACTTTGAGGGCTACCGCGTGCAGCACAATACCTCGCGCGGCCCCGGCAAGGGCGGAGTGCGTTTTCACCAGGATGTGACGCTGTCGGAAGTGATGGCCCTGTCAGCATGGATGTCTATCAAGAACGCGGCAGTGAACGTGCCTTACGGCGGGGCCAAGGGCGGCATCCGCGTCGATCCCAAGACACTGTCACGCGGTGAGCTGGAACGCTTGACGCGCCGCTACACCAGCGAGATCGGCATCATCATCGGGCCCACCAAGGACATCCCGGCACCTGACGTGAACACCAATGAACAGGTGATGGCCTGGATGATGGACACCTACTCCATGAACGAAGGCGCCACCGCCACCGGTGTGGTGACTGGTAAGCCGATCGACCTGGGTGGCTCCTTGGGCCGGCGCGAGGCTACAGGCCGCGGCGTCTACACCGTGGGCGTGGAAGCCGCGCAGCACATCGGCCTGGATGTTTCCAAAGCGCGTGTGGCTGTGCAAGGTTTTGGCAACGTGGGCGGTATCGCCGGCAAGCTGTTTGCACAAGCTGGCGCCCGTGTGGTGGCGGTGCAGGACCACGGCGGCACCATCTACAAAGAGTCCGGCCTGGATGTGCCGGCACTGCTGGCCCACGTGGCCGCGCACGGAACGGTGGCTGGGTTCACACCCGCCGAAACCCTTGCGAATGATGCCTTCTGGGATGTGGACTGCGACATCCTGATTCCTGCTGCGCTGGAGCAGCAAATCACCAAGGCGAACGCCGGGCGCATCAAGGCCAAGCTGGTCATCGAAGGCGCGAACGGCCCGACCACCCCCGAGGCAGACGACATCCTGCAAGAGCGCAATGTGCTGGTATTGCCCGATGTGATTGCCAATGCCGGCGGTGTGACAGTGAGCTACTTTGAATGGGTGCAGGATTTCTCCAGCTTCTTCTGGAGCGAGGACGAGATCAATGCCCGCCTGGTGCGCATCATGAAGGAGGCCTTTGCCGGCGTCTGGAACGTGGCACAAGACCACAAGGTCAGCCTGCGCACCGCCACCTTCATCGTCGCCTGCAAGCGCATACTGCACGCGCGCGAGTTGCGCGGCCTGTACCCCTGACGCGGGCGCCCGCTCTACTGGAGCGGGCCTTTCAAGGCCTCGGGCAACAGGAGCGGCATGACTTCAATGCCCTCCTCCACCAGCTCCTGCGCCTGTTCCAAGGTGGCCTGCCCACGGATGCTGCGCACTTCCGCTTCGCCGTAATGCATCTTGCGGGCTTCTTCCACGAATTGGCCGCCCACATCGGCGGTGTTCGCTATCACATGGCGGGCCACGGCCATCCAGGCAGCGGCCAGCGCAGTTTCCACTTCACCCATGCGTGCAGGTGGGGTGGGGCTAGGGGCTGATGCCAGGGCAGGCGTAGAAGGCTGAGGTTCACGTGCACCCGAAAGGTTAAGCCGCGGCGCACTGAGCTTCTTCACCACCGTCGGGTCTGCGCACACAGGGCATTGCACCAAACCGAGCTGGCACTGATTGACGAAATCGTCTTCCGACGCAAACCAGCCTTCAAAGAGGTGATGCCGGCTGCACGCGAGATCAAGGACTTTCATGCCAAGGCCCAGTTCAGACGGACAACGGTGCGCCCCACTCCAATGACCAATTCCCTTTGAGCACGTTCTGGACCCAGAGTGCGCCGGCCAAGGTCTTCGCATCGGTGACGCGTCCTTCACGGCACCACTGCAGGAATTCAGTGGGTGTTGCGGTGAACACATCGAGGAACTCGCCCTCGTCAAGCTTGCGTGGCCCCAATTTCAAGTCGCGAGCGAACCAAATGTCGATGAACTCAGTGGAATACGAAATGACAGGGTGCATGACACCGGCCCGAGCCCACGCGCCTGCCGTGTAACCAGTCTCTTCCAGCAATTCACGCTCAGCACAGCGCTGTACACCTTCGCCTGCATCCAGTTTGCCCGCCGGGAACTCGATCATCACGCGCTCTACGGGGTAACGGTACTGGCGCTCCAACACCAACTTGAGCCCCCCACTGCCGTCGTCGAGCAAGGGTATGACCATTACCGCACCGGGGTGGATCACATATTCACGCGTTGCCGCCTTTCCATTGGGCAGCAACACCTGGTCACGAAATGCGTGTAGAAAATGCCCTTTGAGAATTTCCTCGCCAGATGTCTTGCGCTCGATCAGGTGACTGTCATCGTCCATGGTGATCTTTGACTTACCCCGCTCGTTTGAACAGGTAGCGGTAGACAAAACCCGGGAACGCAAACGTCACAAACAAAGCAAGGGTGATGGCATAAAACTCCCACCCCTGTGGACTGATTTGCCCTGCACGATGCTCCAGTCCCAAGCCAACGGCACCCGTCAGGCTGTATAGGAACAAAAGCTCCAGCAGCCGCCAGCCCAAGGACTTATTCGCAGCCCCCAAACGATACAGGCCCAGCAGACGTTCCGTGAAGAACGGGAGGTTGGCACACACGAAAGCCAAAGCAAGGACGAAACCTGCAGAAAAAGAATTCATCATGGTTGTTACGTCAAGGCTAGGCCTAGACTAAGCGCCAAAGTGCTTAGCTGCCCAGCATTTGGCGTACGGAGTTGGCACAGACAGCCATCAGGCCGCTTGGGAAAACACCCAGCACCAGCACCAGTCCACCGTTGATGCACAAGACCACACGCACGTCCACAGGTGCTGTGACAGTTGTGACGGTGATGGGCTCATCAAAGTACATGACTTTGATAAGACGCAAGTAATAGAAAGCACCGATCAGCGACATGAGTACCGCAAACACGGCAATCGCCAAATAGAAACTGTCACCCGATGCAATCAAGGCCTGCAGCACCGACAGCTTGGCATAGAAGCCCACCATCGGTGGAATACCTGCCAAGGAAAACAGACAGATTGCCATGACCGCGGCGTACAGCGGGCTACGCTGATTCAAACCTGCGAAGTCGGCAATTTCCTCGCTCTCGAAGCCATCGCGCGACAGCAGCAAGATCACACCAAAGGTGGCCAAAGTGGTGAGCACATAACTGACCACATAGAACATCGCAGAGCTATACGCATTGGCGCCCGACGCTGTATTTCCATTCACAACACCAGACATCAGGCCAAGCAACACAAAGCCCATTTGTGCAATGGTAGAGAAGGCCAGCATACGTTTGATGTTGGTCTGTGCAATGGCAGCCAAGTTGCCAATCAGCAGGGAGCCAATCGACAAGAGCATCAGCATCTGCTGCCAGTCTCCCGCCAGGGGCAGCATACCCTCGACCAACAGTCGCATGACGATGGCAAAGGCCGCCAGTTTGGGGGCGCCACCAATCATCAAGGTCACCGCAGTGGGTGCGCCCTGATAGACATCGGGAATCCACATATGGAACGGCACCACACCCAACTTGAACGCCAAGCCAGCCACCAGAAACACCAAACCAAACACCAGCACCATGTGGCGAATCTGGCCCGACGCGATGGCCTTGAACACTTCGTTCACGTCCAGAGATCCGGTGGCGCCGTACAACATGGACATGCCATAAAGCAGGAAGCCAGATGCCATTGCACCGAGCACAAAATATTTCATGGCTGCTTCGGTCGCGGCCACATGGTCACGGCGCAAGGCTACCAAGGCATAACTGGACAGAGTCAACAACTCCAGGCCCATATAAATGACAAGGAAGTTATTGCCGGAAATCATCACAAACATGCCAAGCAGCGCAAAAATGCTCAAGGTGAAAAGCTCACCGCCGCGTAGCATGTCTCGCTGTCCAGCGTAGGCACGACCATACACCAGGGTCACCATCACGGCCAGTGTGGCAAAGCACTTGAGCCAGTTGCCCATGGCGTCGCTTACCACCATATTGCTAAAGGCGTACTGCGTGAGGCCGGTGGAGGCATAGGACGCTTGCAACAATGCAACTGCCGCCAGCGTCAACAAGGTCAGCACATGGGTCACACCACGCAACGGCGACTTCACGCGCAAATCAATCAGGGCAATGGCACAGGCCATGACCAGCAGAATGATTTCTGGCAATACCGTGATCAAACTGAGTTTGTCTATCATCGTTCGTCTCGCAATTCAGTTGGATCAGTTCAACTTGGACGCGGCCACGTGCTTGAGCAACTCGGCCACAGAAACGTCCATCACATCAGTGAAGGGTTTGGGGTGGAGCCCCATGTACAACACCGCGACAGCTAAGAGTGCCAACATAAAGAACTCTCGTGCATTGATATCCGTCAACCCCTTCACATCGTCATTGGTGACAGGACCAAGATACACCCGCTTGAACATCCACAAGGTATAGGCGGCACCAAAAATCAGTGCACTGGCAGCTGCAAAACCGATCCAAAAATTGAACTTCACAGCCCCCAGGATCACCATCCATTCGCCCACAAAGCCGGCGGTACCTGGCAAACCACAATTGGCCATGGCAAACAACAAGGCAAATGCGGCGAATTTGGGCATGGTGTTGACCACACCGCCATAACTGGCGATTTCCCGCGAATGCACACGGTCATACAACACACCAATCGACAAGAACATGGCGCCAGACACAAAGCCGTGCGCGATCATTTGCACCAAGCCACCGGACACACCCAAGTCATTGAAGATAAAGAAACCCAGGGTCACGAAGCCCATGTGCGCCACCGACGAATACGCCACCAGCTTCTTCATGTCTTGCTGCACCATGGCTACCAAGCCCACGTAAACAACTGCAATCAAGGACAGCGCCACCATGACACCACCCCACTCGTGTGCAGCATCGGGTGCAATGGGCATTGAGAAACGCAGAAAACCGTAGGCGCCAAGTTTGAGCATGATGGCGGCCAGTACGGCAGAGCCACCAGTGGGCGCCTCAACGTGCACATCTGGCAGCCAAGTGTGTACTGGCCACATTGGAACCTTCACTGCAAATGCTGCAAAAAAAGCAAAGAACAGCAAGGTTTGCGCGGTACTACCCAGAGGCAGGGCATGCCAAGTGGCCAAGTCAAAGCTACCACCCGACTTGGTGTAGAGGTAAATCAAAGCCACCAACATCAACAGGGAGCCGAGCAAGGTGTAGAGAAAGAACTTGAACGCGGCGTAGATCTTGTTGGGACCACCCCAGATACCGATGATGAGGTACATCGGAATCAGTGTGGCTTCGAAGAACACGTAGAACAGCAAACCATCCAGTGCTGTGAACACACCAATCATGAGTCCGCTCAAAATCAGGAAGGCGCCCATGTATTGGTTGACGCGCTGAGTGATAGCCTCCCAGCCTGCAATGACCACCACTACAGTAATAAAGGCTGTGAGCGGAACAAACCAGAAGGAGATGCCATCTACGCCCAAGTGGTAGTAGACATTGAAGCGGCTAATCCAAGCTGCCTTTTCCACAAACTGCATGGCTGCGGTCGTGGTGTCAAACTGTCCATATAAAGGCAAGGTCAACAGGAAGCTGACCACAGCACCAACCAAGGCAATCCAGCGAACCGCCTTGACATGTTCGTCACGACCACAAGCCAACAGCACCGCGCCGAATGCGATGGGAACCCAGATAGCGAGGCTCAACAAACCCATATTATTTTTCTCCTACTTGAGCCAAACGAAGTACGTCATCAGGACAAAGATGCCAAGAATCATGACCAGCGCATAGTGGTACAAATAACCGGACTGTCCCTTGCGCACGATGGATGACACCCAGCCCACCAGCTTCCAAGAACCATTGACCACCGTGCCATCAATTACCGCTTGGTCACCAACCTTCCATAGGCCTGTCCCTAATGCACGGGCACCACGGGCAAGGATGTTTTCGTTGATCCAGTCCAGGTAATACTTGTTTTCCAGCAAGTAAAACAAAGGCATGACACTGCGCTTGATGGCCGCAGGAACAGCAGGGAAAACCATGTACATCAGATACGAAGCCACCACACCTGCGAGTGCCAACCAGAAGGGTGCAGTGGAAAACGCATGCATGGCCATTTGCGAGGGCCCATGGAAAATCCCTGCTAGGCCTGCCATAGCGCCATGCTTTTCGGCATTGACAAAAATCACATCCTTGAAGAAATCGCCGAACAGCATGGGCTGAATGGTCAAGTACCCAATCAGTACAGAGGGAATCGCCAACAAAACCAACGGTACAGTTACGACCCAAGGAGACTCGTGTGGCTGATGGTCGTGCCCATGATCACCATGATGATCATCGTGGTGCGCATCGGGATTTTGGTCAAACCGCTCCTTGCCGTGGAACACCAAGAAATACATACGGAACGAATAAAACGCAGTCACGAACACACCTGCCAACACCGCAAAGTTTGCGAAACCGGCAGCTGGCAAATGACTGAAGTGCACGGCTTCGATAATGCTGTCTTTGGAATAAAAGCCAGCAAACAAAGGCGTTCCGATCAGTGCAAGAGAGCCCAGCAAAGAGGTGATCCACGTGATCGGCATGTACTTGCGCAACCCACCCATCCAGCGTATGTCTTGGTTGTGGTGCACGCCCATGATCACTGAACCAGCACCAAGGAACAGCAAGGCCTTGAAGAAGGCGTGGGTCATCAGGTGGAACACTGCCACCGAGTAGGCCGAAGCTCCGAGGGCCACCGTCATGTAACCCAACTGCGATAGCGTGGAGTAGGCTACGACACGCTTGATGTCGTTCTGGATGATGCCTAGAAATCCCATGAAGAGTGCCGTGATGGCGCCAATGACGAGGATGAAGTTCAAAGCTGTGTCGCTGAGCTCGAACAGGGGCGACATGCGTGCCACCATAAAGATTCCGGCGGTCACCATAGTTGCAGCGTGGATCAACGCGGAAATCGGCGTAGGCCCTTCCATGGAGTCGGGCAACCACACGTGCAGCGGGAACTGCGCAGACTTGCCCATAGCGCCAACAAACAGGCAGATACAGATAACGGTGACCAACATCCAGTCGGTACCGGGAAAGCCTAGCTGCGCCAATTCACCGGTCTTCGCAAACACCTCGCTGTAGTTCAGCGTGCCCGCATAGGCCACAATGAGGCCGATGCCCAAGATAAAGCCGAAGTCACCGACACGGTTGACCAAGAAGGCCTTCATGTTGGCAAAGATGGCAGTGGGCTTGTTGAACCAGAAGCCGATTAACAGGTAAGACACCAAGCCCACAGCTTCCCAACCGAAAAACAGCTGCAGCAAGTTGTTGCTCATTACCAGCATGAGCATGGAGAAGGTGAACAACGAGATGTAGGCGAAAAAGCGGTTATAGCCTTCGTCTTCTTCCATGTAGCCCACGGTGTAGAGGTGCACCATCAGGGACACGAAAGTCACGACACACATCATCATGGCAGTCAGGCTATCTACCAGAAAGCCGACCTCCATCTTGAGCCCTCCCACCACCATCCAGGTGTAGAGTGTTTCGTTGAAGTGTGCGCCATCCAAGACCACAGACTTCAGGGTGTCGACCGACAGGATAAATGCGATCAGCACGCCGAGGATCGTGAGTGTGTGACTCAGCTTGCGACCGATCCAGTTACCACCGAAACGGGTGCCGAATATACCGGCCAGCGCGGCACCAGCCAGAGGGGCCAGCGGAACGGCCAGCAAGGTCGATGCGGAAAGGGTTTGGCTCATTGTGTTTAACCTTTGAGCGAATTGAGTTCGTCCACGCTGATGCTGTTCTTGTTGCGGAACAACAGCACCAAAATGGCCAGGCCAATAGCGGCTTCGGCGGCGGCCACTGTCATGATGAAGAGCACGAAAATCTGTCCGTGCAGGTCATTGAGGTAATGGGAAAAGGCCACAAAGTTGGTGTTGACAGCCAGCAGCATAAGTTCGATGGCCATCAGCAGAACGATCAGATTGCGGCGGTTCAGGAAAATGCCGACCACCGACAGGGCGAACAGCATGGCACCCAGCGACAGAAAATGGCCCAAGGTCAAAGTCATTGTTTTTTCTCCGCGTCGGCTTCGGCAAGAACTGCCGGGGCGGCCTGGGTAGAGGCCATCTTCACTACGGTCATACGGTCACGTGATTTGACACGAACCTGTTCCGCAGGATCTACATACTTGCTGTCCTTGCGGGCGCGCAAGGTCAGTGCGATGGCAGCGATCATGGCAACCAACAAAATGGCTGCAGCTACTTCCAGCGGAAGGAGATATTGCGTGAATAGCAGCACGCCGATGTCCTTGGTGTTCGAGTTGCTGGCTGTTGCCGCTAGCGAGGGATCCTCGACGATACGGAACCCGCCCATCAGCACTGCCGCCATTTCCAGGGCAATGACGACACCGACAAGCGCGGCCAGCGGGAAATGCTTCCAGAAACCCAAGCGTAAATTTTCCACATTGACGTCCATCATCATCACGACGAACAAAAACAGCACCATCACAGCCCCCACATAGACCAGCACCAGCGCGATGGACAAAAACTCGGCTTTGAGCAACATCCAGATCAGTGCGGCCTGAAAAAAGGTCAACACGAGATACAGGGCAGCATGTACCGGATTACGCGCCGTGATGACTCGGAATGCGGCGAACAGCAGCACGGCCGAGAAGGCATAAAAGAGACCAGTCGTAACACTCATGATTCAAACACTTTCTTGCGACAGATCAGCGGTACTTGGCGTCAGCTTGCTTGTTGGCAGCAATCTCTGGCTCATAACGATCACCAACAGCCAACAGCATCTCTTTGGTGAAATATAAATCCCCGCGCTTCTCGCCGTGGTATTCCAAGATATGGGTCTCCACAATTGAGTCCACGGGGCAGCTTTCTTCACAGAAGCCACAGAAAATACATTTCGTCAGATCGATGTCGTAACGGGTGGTGCGACGCGAACCATCGTCCCGCACGTCGGATTCAATGGTGATTGCCATCGCTGGGCACACTGCTTCACACAGCTTGCAGGCAATACACCGCTCTTCACCGTTTTCGTAGCGGCGCAGTGCATGCAGGCCACGAAAGCGAGGAGACAGCGGCGTTTTCTCTTCGGGGAACTGGACTGTCACCTTGCGGCGGAACAGGTAACGCCCCGTCAGGGCCAAGCCCTTGAAAAGCTCCACGAGCAGGAAGCTGTAGAGAAAATCCTTGAGAGAAAAAGCGGAAGGCATACGGGCAACAGAATTGGAAGACATGGGCAGCTCCTTCACTTCCAGATGCTGAAGGGGGTTTGCATCCAGCCACCAATGACCAGGAGCCAAACCAGTGTGACGGGGATAAATACTTTCCACCCCAAACGCATGATCTGGTCATAACGGAAACGAGGGAATGTGGCACGCACCCAGATGAACAAACTGACAATGGCACAGGTCTTGATGCCAAGCCAAATCCATCCGGGGATGAAGTCCAGCGCGGCCACTGGCGACAACCAGCCACCCAAAAACATCAGGGAGGCCAGGATGGAAATCAGCCACATGTTGGCGTACTCGGCCAAATAAAACATGGCGTAGGACATACCCGAGTACTCGACCATATGGCCGGCAACAATTTCCGCTTCGCCCTCGACCACATCGAAAGGATGACGGTTGGTTTCAGCCAAGCCAGAAATAATGTAAACAACAAAAATGGGCAGCAAAGGCAGCCAGTTCCAAGACAGAAAGCCAAGGCCCATCGCGGCAAAGTCACCCTTGCCCTGCCCCATCACAATTTCCGAAAGATTCATACTTCCGGAAATCATCAATACGATCACCAAGCAAAAACCCATCGCAATTTCGTAACTGACCATCTGCGCCGAAGCACGTAGAGCCCCGAGAAAGGCGTATTTGGAGTTGGATGCCCAACCGGCAATCACCACGCCATACACTTCCATGGAGGTAATGGCCATTACGAACAGCAGGCCCGCATTGATATTTGCAAGTGCGACATCGGGACCGAAGGGAATGACAGCCCAAGCCGCCATGGCAGGCATGATAGTCAGAATGGGCCCAATGAAGAACAGGCCTTTGCTAGCCTGGGTTGGAACCAGAATTTCCTTCGTAAGCAGTTTCAAGGCGTCGGCAATAGGCTGCAACAAACCCCAAGGGCCGACACGATTCGGACCGACACGGACCTGCATCCACCCGAGAAACTTGCGCTCCCACAAAGTGAGGTAAGCAACGGCACCCATGAGTGGTAGGACCACCACGACAATTTTCAGCAGAGTCCAAATCACAGGCCATACAAAGCCGGCCCACCACGATGAGGCGATCAATCCCAAACCCGTGTTGTAAATCATGTCAATCATGACAAAGCCCCTTCTCGCGCTTGGGCACCCTGCTTCGCATCAGCGGTTAATTGGAGCGATGTCGAACGGCGCACCAGACTATCTAATTGATAGATGGAGGCTGCAACAGGAGCAACTTCAGCAGCCAGCAAATCAATCGAACAATCACACGCATTGCTCAGACGCTCTGCAGGCACAAAACAAGCATTACCCTGCTGCTCCAGCGTCAAAGTCTTCAGAACGTCTTGCGAAGTCTCGTAGTCCATACCTGGAACACCCAAGAGATTCGCCATCACACGGAGGACCTTCCACGCGGGACGGGCATCTCCAGCAGGTTTGACTACAGCGTGAAAGCTCTGCACTCGGCCTTCCGCATTCACAAAGCTACCCGAAGTCTCTGTGAACGGCGCAATTGGCAAGATCACATCGCTGACGTCCAAGTTGGCCTTGAAAGGACTCAAAGTCACAACCATCTCTGCCTTGGACAGTCCCAGCAGCGCGTCACGCCCTAATGCGCTGTCAAATTCCGGCTCCGTGTTCAGCAGCATGGCTGCTTTCAAACCACCAGACAACATTTGCGCAGCATTCAGCCCCGCCGCCTGAGGCAAGGCACCAACAATCTGAGCCCCCACGGTATTGGCTGCTTCAGTCAAATAGCCCACCGAAGCACCCGTTTGTTCAGCAATCCAATTGGCCAAAGCCAGCAGGCTTGACGCCTTGGCATGGTGCGCGGCGGCATTGCCCAGCAACACTGCCTTGCGTTCGCCCGACAAGAGGGAACGCGCAATCGACTGGGCCACAGGAGTGGCCGTGCCGCTTGCGGGCGCGGGAACCGTTTTCTCGGCCGCAATGGCAGTTGCAATGTCAGCAAGCGCCTGCACCCACCCGGCCGCAGGGGTCAGCGCGGTGTGTGCCACGGGCAATGCCCAGTCGGCAGACTCCGATAACACGGCGCTGACCACGCAGCCAAGCTTGGTGGCTTGGCGAATACGCTGGGCGAACAGGGGGTGGTCCTTGCGCAGGTTGGAACCGACCACCAGCACCCGTTGCAGTTGCGACAGCGAGACGATGGAGGTGCCCAGATAACGCACACCGGCTGCAGGCACAAACTCGCTGTTACGCAGGCGGTAGTCGATGTTGTCACTGCCCAAACCACGCACCAAGGCACCAGCCAGTTGCAATTCTTCCAGCGTACTGTGCGGGCTAACCAAAGCACCGATGCTGGAGGCACCGTGGTTGGCCTTTATCTGTTTCAGCCCATTGGCCACGTACTCCAGTGCAGTCTGCCAGTCCACGCTCTTCCACTCACCGCCCTGCTTGAGCATGGGAGTGGTAAGCCGTTCATCACTATTCAAGGCTTCGTAGGAAAAACGGTCACGATCAGCAATCCAGCACTCGTTGACAGCTTCGTTCTCCAGCGGGACGACGCGCAGCACTTTGTGGTTCTTCACCTGGACAATCAGGTTGGCACCGGTGGAATCATGCGGGCTCACCGACTTGCGGCGCGACAGTTCCCAAGTACGAGCGCTGTAGCGGAAGGGCTTGCTGGTGAGTGCCCCTACCGGGCAAATATCGATCATGTTGCCCGAAAGCTCGGAGTCCACTGATTCACCAATGAAGGTCTCGATCTCGGCATGTTCGCCACGATGCGACATGCCCAACTCCATCACACCAGCAACCTCCTGACCAAAACGTACACAGCGCGTGCAATGGATACAGCGGCTCATTTCCTGCATGGAAATCAGCGGCCCCACATCTTTGACAGGCACTACACGCTTCTCTTCTTCGTAGCGCGAAGATGATCCCCCGTAGCCCACGGCCAAGTCCTGCAACTGGCACTCACCGCCCTGGTCGCAAATGGGGCAATCCAATGGGTGGTTGATAAGCAAAAACTCCATGACCGACTTCTGGGCCTTGATGGCTTTGTCGCTCTTGGTCCGGACGATCATGCCTTGCGTCACCGGCGTTGCACAGGCCGGCATGGGCTTGGGCATCTTCTCCACGTCTACCAAACACATGCGGCAATTTGCCGCAATGCTGAGTTTCTTGTGGTAACAAAAATGGGGAATGTAGGTACCCGCCTTGTCAGCCGCATGCATCACCATGCTGCCCTCAGCGATCTCTACCTTCTTGCCGTCGAGTTCGATTTCAATCATCTTATGACTCGCTCAAACGTGGGCCGCAACCATGCTGGTCTTGTGCTCTACGAGGTATTCGAATTCGTGCCGATAGTGTTTGATCATGGCGCGCACCGGCATCGCAGCCGCATCGCCCAAGGCACAAATGGTGCGACCCATGATGTTCTCGGCAACGTTGTCCAGCAATGCCATGTCGCTGGGACGGCCTTGGCCTTCCACAATGCGGTCCACCATCCGAGAGAGCCAGCCCGTGCCTTCACGGCAAGGGGTGCACTGCCCGCAGGACTCGTGCATGTAAAAATAGGATAGTCGTTGCAAGGCCTTGACCATGCAACGCGTCTCATCCATCACTATGACCGCACCAGAACCCAGCATGGAGCCCGCCTTGGCAATGGAATCGTAGTCCATGGTGCACTCCATCATGATGGATGCAGGCAGCACCGGCGAGGAAGAACCACCAGGGATTACGGCTTTCAGGGCCTTGCCACCGCGCACACCACCAGCCAACTCGAGCAGCTTGGAGAATGGCGTTCCCATGGGAATCTCGTAGTTGCCGGGACGCTCCACGTCGCCGCTAACAGAGTAGATCTTGGTGCCACCATTATTGGGCTTGCCGCATTCGAGGTAGGCCTGACCACCATTGCGAATGATCCATGGCACCGCTGCAAACGTTTCGGTGTTGTTGATCGTAGTGGGCTTGCCATAGAGACCAAAACTGGCTGGGAACGGTGGCTTGAAGCGTGGCTGGCCCTTCTTGCCTTCCAACGATTCGAGCAACGCAGTTTCTTCCCCGCAGATATAGGCACCAAAGCCGTGGGCAGCATGCAGCTGGAAGCTGAAGTTGCTGCCCATGATGTTGTTACCCAGCAGACCGGCGGCACGCGCCTCTTCTAAAGCTTCTTCAAAGCGCTCATAGGCGGAGAAAATTTCTCCGTGGATGTAGTTGTAGCCCACGCTGATGCCCATGGCGTAGGCAGCAATGGCCATGCCTTCAATCACGATATGCGGGTTGAACTGCAAAATGTCGCGGTCCTTGCAGGTACCTGGCTCACCCTCGTCGGAGTTGCAGACCAGATACTTCTGTCCGGGAAACTGGCGCGGCATGAAGCTCCACTTCAGGCCTGTGGGAAAGCCCGCACCGCCGCGTCCACGCAACGCCGACTCTTTGACCGTCGCAATCACTTGGTCTTGCGTGAGCCCCTCGCCACCATCCTTGCCCAGGATCTTGCGCAGGGCCTGGTAACCACCGCGTGCCTCGTAATCTTTGAGACTCCAGTTGGCACCATTCAGACCCGCATAAATTTGTGGGTTGATGTGGCGGTCATGGAAACAGGTCTGAACGCCTGTGGCCTTGAACTGGTCAAGGATCGTGTCGACGCTCATCCTTGGGCTCCTTCGGCGCGCAACGCATCGACCAACTGGTCGAGCTTGTCGTCACTCATGAAACTGCACATATGGCGGTCATTGACCAGCATCACCGGCGAATCGGCACAAGCACCGAGGCATTCGCTTTGCTGCAGCGTGAACAGTCCATCCGGCGTGGTTTCACCCATGTGAATGCCCAGTTTCTTTTCCAAGTGGTGCAAAGCATGCTGGCCATTGCGCAGCTGGCACGGGAGGTTGGTACAGACGTTCAATTTGAACTTGCCCACCGGCTTCTGGTTGTACATGTTGTAGAAGGTCGTGACTTCGTGCACGGCCATAGGTGCCATGTGCAAATAGTCGGCAATCACCTTCTCACTGTCGGTACTGACATGGCCCAGCTCCTGCTGCACGATGGACAAGCAGGCCATCACTGCAGACTGGCGCCCAGCATCGTTGTCAGGGTACTTGGCGACTTCCTTGGCGAAGCGTGCCTTGGTGGCGTCAGAGATCATCGGTCAATCTCTCCAAAAACAATATCCATGGTGCCAATGATGGACACCGCGTCTGCAATCATGTGCCCGGTGGCCATCTCGTTCAGACCTGCCAAATGGGCAAAGCCTGGAGGACGAATTTTGAGACGGTAAGGTTTATTGGCGCCATCGCTGACGATATAGATGCCAAACTCGCCTTTGGGATGCTCCACCGCGGCATAGGCTTCGCCTTCCGGTACGCGGAAACCTTCGGTGAACAGCTTGAAATGGTGAATCAACTCTTCCATGCTGGTCTTCATGGATTCGCGCGAAGGGGGAGCCACCTTGTGGTTGTCCGTGATCACCGGACCAGGGTTGGCCTTGAGCCAGTCCACACACTGCTTGATGATGCGGTTGGACTGCTTCATCTCTTCCATGCGAACAAGATAGCGGTCGTAAACGTCGCCGGTCTTGCCCACGGGGATATCAAAATCCAGCTTGTCATAAGCATCATAGGGCTGCTTCTTACGCAGGTCCCAGGCAATACCGGAGCCGCGCAACATCGGCCCCGTAAAACCCATATTCAACGCGCGCTCTGGCGTCACAACACCGATGTTCACGGTGCGCTGCTTCCAGATGCGGTTCTCGGTCAACAGCGTGTGGTATTCCTCTAAGCATGCGGGGAAACGTTGCGTGAAGTCCTCAATAAAATCCAGCAAGGAGCCCTTGCGGTTTTTGTTCAGCTCTTCGATCCCCTTGGCATTGCGCACCTTGCTAGCCTTGAACTGGGGCATGGTGTCCGGCAGATCACGATAAACACCACCAGGTCGGAAATACGCTGCATGCATGCGCGCGCCGCTGGCCGCTTCGTACATGTCGAACAGATCTTCCCGCTCGCGGAAGGTGTAGATCAGGATCGTTGAGCTGCCACAGTCGTTGCCGTGCGACCCCAGCCACATCAGGTGGTTCAGCAAGCGCGTGATTTCGGAGAACATCACACGGATGTACTGCGCACGCTCAGGCACCTCGATGCCCAAGAGCTTCTCTATCGCCAGGCAGTAGGCATGCTCGTTGCACATCATGGACACGTAGTCCAATCGGTCCATATAGGGCAAGGACTGGATGTAGGTTTTGCTTTCTGCGAGCTTTTCGGTAGCACGATGCAGCAAACCGATGTGAGGATCGGCACGCTGGATAACCTCGCCGTCCAGCTCCAACACCAAGCGTAATACGCCGTGCGCTGCAGGGTGCTGCGGACCAAAGTTCAGGGTGTAATTCTTGATTTCAGCCATGCATTCAACTGCTTACTGCAGGCCTCCGTAATTCTCTTCGCGAATGATGCGGGGGGTAATCTCGCGGGTTTCGATGGTGACCGGCTGGTAAACCACACGCCCCTGCTCCGCATCGAAACGCATCTCCACATGGCCCGTGGTCGGGAAGTCCTTGCGGAAGGGATGGCCGATAAAGCCATAGTCGGTAAGGATGCGACGCAGATCGTTGTGACCTTCGAACACGATGCCAAACAGGTCAAAGGCTTCACGCTCAAACCAATTGGCAGAGTTCCAGACTTCCGTGACCGACGCCACAGCGGGCATGTCATCACTGGGGGCAAACACCTTGACCCGCAAACGCTGATTCAAGCTCACCGACAAGAGATGCATGACCACGGCAAAACGCGAACCTTCGTAAGTACCCGACTTGTAGTCGGAATAATCCACACCACAGAGATCCAACAGCTGTTCAAATTGGCAACCGGGTGAATCGCGCAATGCCTTGGCCACCACCAGCAGGTCTGCGGCAGACACCAGCAACTCAACTTCACCCAAAGCTACCGTCAAACGCTTGGCCTTATCTCCCAACACGCGCTGTACCGCCTCCAGCGTTGCTTCGGGCCGAATGGAATAAACAGTCATAACAATCCTCAGGCCCGGGCGATGGTTTCAGTGCGGCGAATTTTTTGCTGCAACTGCAAAATACCGTACACCAAGGCTTCAGCCGTGGGAGGACAGCCTGGCACATACACGTCCACAGGCACGATGCGGTCACAGCCTCGCACTACGGAATAGCTGTAGTGGTAGTACCCGCCACCATTGGCGCAAGACCCCATGCTGATCACCCAGCGTGGTTCAGACATCTGGTCATACACCTTGCGTAAAGCAGGCGCCATCTTGTTGCACAGGGTGCCGGCAACGATCATCAGATCAGATTGGCGAGGACTGGCTCGAAACACCTCGGAACCGAAACGGGACAGGTCATAGCGCGCCGCTGCTGCGTGCATCATCTCTACCGCACAGCAAGCCAAGCCGAACGTCATTGGCCAGATGGAGCCCGTCTTGGCCCAGTTCATCACCGAGTCGTAGCTCGTGGTGACAAACCCTTCTTTGAGTACACCTTCAATCATTGGATCACTCCCAGTCCAGCGCGCCTTTTTTCCACATATAGACAAAGCCGATAGTCAACACCACCACAAACTCTGCACCAATGAGGAAACCCAACATACCGGTTTCTTTCAAGGACACGGCCCACGGAAACAGAAAGGCTGTTTCAAGGTCGAACAAAATGAAAAGGATGGCCACCAAGTAGTAGCGAACATCAAACTTCATGCGGGCGTCTTCGAAGGCCTCGAAGCCGCATTCGTACGGGGAGTTTTTGGCAGGATCGGGACGATTGGGCCCCAGGATATAGCCGAGTACCTGGGGCACTACACCCACGCCGATACCGACCAAGATGAACAAAAGTACGGGGAGATATTGATCGAGGTTCATCTTGAGATTCTGATCACCGTTACAGCCCAGCCAAGAAGGCCCTTGGCTGAACGGATATTGTTCTGGTGCCGTCGGCGAGACTCGAACTCGCACAGCTTTCGCCACTACCCCCTCAAGATAGCGTGTCTACCAATTTCACCACGACGGCGGCTCTCAGCTGGTGAAGTTGCGTGAGGAGCCTTGCGGCATTTGCTTATTCACCAGCCCTAGAGTTTACCCTGAATTTACCCTGCCACCGGCAGGGACAAGGGATTTAAAAACGCTTACTTGGCCGGAATTTGCGCGGCACCAGTCGCTGGCGCAGCAGGAGCCGACTCAGACGCTGCGGACGCAGCAGCGGGGGCCACGACGGCAGCACCTTCGAGCACAGAACCAGAGCTGGCGGGACGCAGGTTGCCAAAGTAGGCAAGCGCCAGAGTGCAGACGAAAAACACGGTAGCCAGAATGGCCGTGGTACGCGACAGGAAGTTGGCACTGCCGCTGGCGCCAAACAGGCTACCCGAACCACCACTGCCAAAAGCGGCACCCATGTCGGCACCCTTGCCGTGTTGCACCAGAATCAAGCCAATCATGGCGAGGGCCGACAGCATTTGCACAGTCAGGATGATGGTGACGATAAAGCTCATGTAATACTCCTTAATTTGAAAGAACTGCGCAGCCTCAGGCGGCTGCGGCGATGATGGTCAGAAAATCAGCGGCCTTCAGCGAAGCGCCGCCCACCAGGCCACCGTCAATATCGGCCTGACCCAGCAATTGGGCGGCATTGGCTGCATTCATGCTGCCACCATACAGAATCTGCACACGATCCGAATGTTCTGTTGCCGCATGCAACTGTGCACGTAGCACGGCATGCACCTGCTGCGCCTGCTCAGGACTGGCGGTCTTGCCAGTACCAATGGCCCACACCGGCTCATACGCAACCACGATCTCGCTAATGCAGTGGCCATTGGTATGAATGACGGCTGCCAGCTGGCGCCTGACCACTTCTTCGGTCAATCCGGCTTCGCGCTCCTGCAGTGTCTCACCCACGCACACGATGGGCGTGATTCCGGCTGCAAGCGCCTTTTGGGCTTTGCTGGCCACCACCACATCCGTTTCACCGTGGTACTGGCGTCGCTCGGAGTGGCCAACGATGGCGTAACGCACAGACAAGTCGCGCAGCATGCCAGCAGACACTTCACCGGTATACGCACCGACGTCGTGTGCCGACACATCTTGCGCACCCACGGCAATGGCAGAACCTTTTACCAAGGCGCCCACCTCGGCCAAATATGGTGCAGGCACACATACGGCGATATCGCAAGCAGCCGCACCCGCGCCAGCCAGCAGTTGCTGCACCAGCGCGGCATTGGCGGCCGTGGAACCGTTCATCTTCCAGTTGCCCGCAATCAGTTTCTTTTTCATGCTGCATCCCACTTCAAAACAATTTTCCCAACGTGCTGGTTGGACTCCATCAGCGCATGGGCTTTCGCCGCATCGACTGGTGCAAACACGCTGTGAATCACGGCCTTGATACGCCCAGCAACCAGCAAAGGCCAGACCACGCGCCGACAAGCAACTGCAATTGCCGCTTTGAAGGCCACGGGCCGTGCGCGCAGGGTCGAACCCGTGATGGTCAGTCGTTTGCGCAGCACCAATCCGGCATTGATTTCACTTTGCACACCACCCTGCACGGCAATGATGACCAAGCGCCCATCATCCGCCAGGCACTGCACTTCCTTGGCCACATATGCGCCTGCTACCATGTCCAGCGCCACATCGACTCCACGCCCTTTGGTAAGGCGCAAAACCTCCGCCTGGAAATCCTGGGTCTTGTAGTTGATGGCATGGTCAGCACCCAGCGCCAGGCAAGCTGCACATTTTTCATCACTGCCCGCTGTCGCAACCACCGTGGCACCCAGGGCCTTCGCCAGCTGGATCGCCATGACACCAATGCCGCTGCTACCACCTTGCACCAGCAAGGTTTCTCCTGCTTGCAGACGGCCACGGTCAATCACATTGCTCCACACGGTAAACAGTGTCTCGGGCAGACTGGCTGCCTCGACATCACTCCAGCCCGCCGGCACCGGAAGACACTGGCCCACGGGTGCGACACAGAGCTCGGCATAACCACCACCAGCGACCAAGGCGCAGATACGGTCACCCAACTGAAAGCCGGCAGCTTTCATTGCCTCGGCGTCGCCCGACACAATGGTGCCCGCCACTTCCAGCCCCGGAAGGTCAGAAGCGCCTGCGGGCGCCGGGTAATGTCCGGCACGCTGCAAGACGTCAGGTCGGTTGATCCCGCTTGCGGTCACGCGAATGCACACCTCCCCCACGCCTGCGACAGGCGCAGGACGATCCACCCAACGCAACACGTCGGGCGGACCGAAGGACGAGATTTCGACAGCTTTCATAGCCAAATCAACAGGTAGCCCTGGCGCTGATTGCGCGAGCAGCTACCAATTCAATAGCAAAGCAAATTAAGCTTGCTCGCCATTCTGGGCCGGACGGTCCAGCAGTGCCTTCATGGACAGCTTGATGCGGCCCTTTTCATCGGTTTCCAGTACCTTGACTTTGACGATCTGGCCTTCAGACAGGTAGTCCGTGACCTTCTCGACGCGCTCGTGGGCGATCTGGCTGATGTGCAGCAAGCCGTCCTTGCCGGGCAGCAGGTTCACCAGGGCGCCGAAGTCCAAGATCTTGGTGATCGGACCTTCGTAAACCTTGCCAATTTCGACTTCAGCAGTGATCTGTTCGATGCGCTTCTTGGCTTCGTCTGCCATCGCACCGTCGGTGGCGGCAATGGTGATGGTGCCGTCTTCCTCGATGTTGATCTGGCAACCGGTTTCCTCGGTCAGCGCACGGATCACGGCGCCACCCTTGCCGATCACGTCGCGGATCTTCTCGGGGTTGATCTTCATGGTGTAGAGCTTGGGTGCAAAGCTGGACACTTCAGTCTTGGCTTCGCCCATGGCCTTTTGCATTTCACCGAGGATGTGCATGCGTGCTTCCTTGGCTTGGGCCAAAGCAACTTGCATGATTTCCTTGGTGATGCCTTGGATCTTGATGTCCATCTGCAGCGCGGTAATACCGTTGGTAGTACCGGCAACCTTGAAGTCCATATCACCCAGGTGATCTTCGTCACCCAGGATGTCGGTCAATACGGCGAAGCGGTTGTCTTCCTTGATCAGGCCCATGGCGATACCGGCTACGTGCGCCTTCAAGGGCACACCAGCATCCATCAGCGACAAGCAGCCGCCGCAGACGGAGGCCATGGAGGAAGAACCGTTGGATTCGGTGATTTCCGAGACCACACGCATGGTGTAGGGGAATTCTTCCTTGGTCGGCAGCACGGCAACGAGGGCGCGCTTGGCCAGACGGCCGTGGCCGATTTCACGGCGCTTGGGTGTGCCCACACGGCCGGTCTCGCCGGTGGCGAAGGGAGGCATGTTGTAGTGCAGCATGAAGCGGTCTTCGAAGTCACCGCTCAAAGCGTCAATGCGCTGGGCATCGCGCTCGGTACCCAATGTGGCGATCACCAAAGCCTGGGTTTCGCCGCGGGTAAACAAAGCAGACCCGTGGGTACGGGGCAGCACGCTATTGCGGATTTCAATCGCGCGCACGGTGCGGGTGTCGCGGCCATCGATACGGGGTTCGCCGGCCAGAATTTGGCCACGCACGATCTTGGCTTCAATCTCAAACAACAGGCCTTCCACGGCCACGCTGTCAAATTCCACACCATCGGCCTTCAGGCCAGCAAACACCTCTGCATAGGCAGCGCGACATGCTTGGGTACGGGCTTGCTTGTTGCGGATTTGGTAAGCGGCTTCCAGCTTGGGTTTGGCCAAAGCGCCCACTTTGGCAACCAGGGTTTCGTCCTTGGCGGCAGGCTTCCAGTCCCACACGGGCTTGCCAGCATCGCGCACCAGTTCATGGATGGCGTTGATGGCGATATTGCCTTGCTGGTGACCGTAGACCACGGCGCCCAGCATGATTTCTTCAGACAGTTGTTGGGCTTCAGATTCCACCATCAGCACGGCAGATTCGGTACCTGCAACGACCAGATCCATGATGGAGTCTTTGCGTGCGGTTTGACCCGGGTTCAACACGTACTCGCCGTTGACATATCCCACGCGGGCTGCGCCGATGGGGCCGTTGAAGGGCACACCAGAGACGGACAGTGCAGCAGACACAGCGATCATCGCCGCGATGTCGGCGTCGACTTCGGGGTTCAGCGACACGGTGTGCACAACCACGTGCACTTCGTTGAAGAAGCCTTCGGGGAACAGGGGGCGGATCGGGCGGTCGATCAGGCGGCTGGTCAGCGTTTCAAACTCGCTGGGTCGGCCTTCGCGCTTGAAGAAGGAACCGGGGATCTTGCCCGCGGCGTAGGACTTTTCCAGGTAGTCCACGGTCAGGGGGAAGAAGTCCTGGCCGGGCTTGCCTTCGGTCTTGGCGACCACAGTGGCCAGCACCACGGTGCCGTCCATGTCCAGCAGCACAGCGCCGGTGGACTGGCGTGCGATTTCGCCGGTTTCCATGGTGACCGTGTGTTGGCCCCATTGGAAGGTCTTGGTAACTTTGTTGAAAATGCTCATGTTTTATCTCCGTTGAGTTGTAGAAGGTGCAGGCCACCTCGCACTAGCCCGGAGTCAACATCACAGTCCACGATGCCATTCCAGAAGAACTCCGACGAGCGGAATTGCTTTGGAATGACACAGCTTCGTTCTGTTTTTGTCGCCTCCGAAGTAAAAAACGCCTGAGCTAGTGACCTAACTCAGGCGCTTCTCATTCGTTGAATCGCTTACTTGCGCAGACCCAGCTTGGCGATCAGGGCGACGTAGCGGTCAGCGTCCTTGGACTTCAGGTAGTCCAGCAGCTTGCGACGGCGGGACACCATGCGCAACAGACCGCGGCGACCGTGGTGGTCTTTGGCGTGGGTCTTGAAGTGGGGGGTCAGTTCGTTGATACGGGCAGTCAACAGAGCCACTTGGACTTCTGGGGAGCCGGTATCGCCAGCTTGACGGGCGTTGTCTTTGACAACAGCGGCTTTGATGCTAGATGCAATCATGGGTTTTCCTGGTATTTTGGGACTGCGCACTGGGCGCCGCCCCGGTTGGTACAACTTGCGCCAGATGCTGGAACTGCGTCTGGCGTGCGCCCTGCCGAATGCAAAGCCTAACGATTATAGCCTGAGCGGCTCAGGGACGCACCATCTTGCAGCTGGTAGCCTGCTCGGCTGCTGATGCGGGCACAGTTTTCACCACGCGGAAGCCATACCCCGAGCCCTCCACATCAAACTTGACACCCGGTGAGCCATGGCGCTCCATCACCCCCACCACAAGCGTTTGCTGGAACTGATGGTCGGCAGCGCGCATAGTGCCAGTCTGACCACTGAAAGTGACGCTGGCTTTTTCCAGCTGGGTCGCAACAGCCACCATATCGATCACCCCATTCGCACCCACTCCGCCCTGCTTTCCGGCTGCTTCGACACTCTGGGCCAACGCCTCAATCAGAAGCTGCATGCGCATATGGACATAGTCGTCCTCGGCCTTGGGGTAGCGCACGCGGAAGGATTTGTAAAAGGCCTCGCTGGCGGCGGTCTGCACATTGGGCAGCCAGTCGGCCACGGCCACCACCTTGCCGATGCCCGCGTCACCTATTGCGGCCGGGGCGCCCAGGGCGTTGCCGTAGAAGGTGTAGAACTTGCCGTCAAAACCCACATCCTTGGCGGCCTTGATGAGCAGACTCAGGTCGTTGCCAAAGTTGCCGGTAATCACCGCCCCGGCACCGCTGGCCTTGATCTTGGTGGCGTAGGGCAAGAAGTCTTTCACACGGCCCAGCGGGTGCAGCTCGTCGCCCACCACCTGCACATCGGGGCGCAGTACGGCCAACTGGCGCTTGGCTTCGCGGCCCACGGCCTGGCCGAAGCTGTAATCTTGGCCAATGATGTAAACGCTTTTGAGTGCCTTGTCATCCTTGAGCACATCCATGAGCGCAGCCATGCGCATGTCGGAGTGGGCATCAAAGCGGAAATGCCAGAAGCTGCATTTCTCGTTGGTCAGCTCGGGCAGCACGGCCGCGTAGTTGAGGAACAGCACGCGGCGTGCGGGATCGCGTTCGTTGTGTTTGTTGATGGCGTCGATCAGCGAGGCAGCCACGCCAGAAGAATTGCCCTGCAGGATGACGCGCGCACCGCCGTCAATGGCCGAGCGCAACGCGGAAAGCGCCTCTTCGGTCTGGCCCTTGCTGTCAAAACGCTCCAGCTGCATCAGCTGGTTGCCACCGGCGCTGGCGAGCAGTTTCACACCGCCTCGTGCGTTCACACGCTCCACCGCCCAGACAAAGTTGCGGAAACCAGCTTCCCCCCCGTTGGCGTTGGCACCACTGAAACCTTCGATGATGGCGATCTTGAGGGCCGAGGGGGTTTGTGCGATGGCACTTGCCGCTGTCAGGGCACCGGCAAATAGCGCCTTGGCCAGCAATTTCAAGGGCTTAGAGGAAAGAATAAACATGGGGAATTTCTCTTGAAATGTGAGGGAAAGCGCACAGCTTGGGAACATGCGGCGCTCACGGTGAGAGCCGCGCAGTGTACTAGGAGTCCACACCATGTTTTTTGCCTCTGCACCTTCCGTGTTCCAGCCTTCTGTGCGCCGTTCGGTGTACGCACCCACAGGGCGCTCAGTCGACCGTTTCTTGCAAGACGCCCTCTTCTCAGCACGCCAAAACGGTAGCGCCTTCACTCAGGACGAGACCAGCTTCACCCTGACCCTGGACATGCCCGGCATTGCCAAAGAACAGCTCAGCATTTCCATTGATGGTGCGGTCGTCCGCATCCAGAGCAAGGAAGATGCACCGCGCCGCTACCGCGCCGCCTACGAGCTGCCCCAGGACGTGGACAGCGCCCAGAGCGAAGCCAAACTGGAAAACGGCGTGCTGACCCTGAAGCTGGTGAAAAAGGTACCCGTGGACACCGCCACGGAACTGACCATTCAGTAAATTGACGGCACTGGCACGCTATGCTTTCCATAGCTGCTGGCGCACAATCTACGAGGGCTAGAGGCAGTTTTTATAGTGAATGCAGAGGCCAGCGCGGCTTGACGTCGAAGGCGTAGGTCTTGCTGGCCTGTTGCAAGCCGCTTTGCAGCCGCATGGCCGCCGCCATGGCAATCATGGCGCCGTTATCGGTGCACAGGTGCAGCTCGGGGTAGTGCACACGCACACCGCGCTTGGCGCACTCGGCGTTGAGCAGCTCACGCAGCTTGCGGTTGGCCCCCACACCGCCCGCCACCACCAGGCGCTTCAGGCCGGTTTGCTTGATCGCCGCCACCGACTTCTTCAGCAGCACCTCCACAATCGCCGCTTGCGTAGACGCCGCCAAATCGGCCTGCTGCTGACGCGGCAAGGCGTCAAACGTGGCCACGCCACCGGCCGTCACCATGCGCTGACTTTGCACCAGCACGGCGGTCTTCAGGCCGGCGAATGAAAAGTCCAGGTTGCCGCTGTGCAGCAGCGGACGCGGCAGCGCGTAGGCCTTGGCGTCGCCCTCCTCCGCCAGCTTGGACAGCAGCGGCCCGCCCGGATAGGCCAGGCCCATGAGCTTGGCGGATTTGTCAAAGGCCTCGCCCGCCGCATCGTCAATCGTTTCACCCAGCAGTTCGTAGCGGCCCACGCCGTCCACGCGCATCAGCTGCGTGTGGCCACCGGACACCAGCAACGCGACAAAGGGAAACTCCGGGGGATCTGCGCTCAGAAATGGGGAAAGCAAATGGCCTTCGAGGTGGTGCACGCCCAGCACCGGCTTGTCCAACGCCGCACCCAGCGCGCAGGCCACACCGGCGCCCACCAGCAGCGCGCCCGCCAGACCGGGGCCGCGCGTATAGGCCACCACATCCACGTTCTGCAGGCTGCGGCCGCTGTCTGCCAGCACTTGCTGGGTCAACGGCAACACGCGGCGAATGTGGTCGCGGCTGGCCAACTCGGGCACCACGCCGCCGTAGGCCTGGTGCATCTCGATCTGGCTGTGCAGCGCATGGGCCAGCAGCGTGGGCACGGCGCTGCCCTGCGACTGCACCATCGCCACGCCTGTTTCGTCACACGAGGACTCGATTCCCAACACCAGCATGCTTGTTTCCTTTTGAGCCACCGAGTTTAGAGGATGGCCCCCCGAGGCCCCGGCACAATGCCCGCATGCACCTGCCTTTGACCGACGACGCCATTGCCCGGCTGGAACAATCGACCCGCGACGCGGTGGCCCCACCCGCCCACGAGACGATGGACGGCTGGCTGCTGTCGTTTGACGGCTCCACCATTGGGCGCGCCAAGAGTGCGGCACCGCTGCGCCACCACAGCCTGGACACAGCCACCCTGCCCGGCATCTGTGCGCGTTATGCACAGCGTGGCCTGCCACCCGTGTTTCGCCTGGCGGATGTAGCAGGCCTGGAAAATGTGCAGGCCGAACTGCGCAAACTGGGCTTTGCGCCCACCCAAGCGACGCTGGTTCAAGTGGCAGCCACCGCGGCCGTCGCGGCCCTGGCAGACCCAGCCACAGCCACGTGGTCCGCAACACCCACCGCGCAATGGGCGGCCGTGTACACCGCAGCAGGCTTTGACCCCGTGGATGGCCAGCAGCGTGTACAGGCACTGAGCCGCGGTCACCACAGCGTCTATGGCAGCGTGGTGCAGCAGGGCCAGCCCCTGTGCGCCGGCACAGCGGTCTATAGCCAAGGCTGGGCCAGCCTGCACGGGCTGCGCACCGTGGTGCGGGCCCGCGGCCAGGGCCTGGCCCGGCAACTGATGGCCTGCCTGGCCCACGAGGCGCTGCGACGCGGGCTGACGGAAACGTTTTTGCAGGTGGAGGCCGACAACACCACGGCCCTGGCCCTGTACCGGCGTGCAGGTTTTGTGACGGCCTGGTCGTACCACTACTGGCACAGGGCTGCAGACGGATGCCTGTGAAATACCGGGATATGGCGCGACTTTTGCTTGCCACGAGAGGCGTATGACCGAGCCGCTACGCATCGTCGTGATCAACTCTGACCTGCAGGTCGATGACCCGCAGGACACCCACGCCTTGCACCAGGCGGAACGCTCGCGCAGCCTGCGCATTGGTCTGCTGGAAAACGGCTTTAATCTGGTCGCCTCGCTGCCGGCCGATGTGTACCTGACCGAGCGCTTGGCGCAGCTGCAGCCCGACATGATCATCGTGGACGCCGAGAGCGACGCGCGCGATGCGCTGGAGCACGTGGTGATGGCCACGCGCGATGAACGCC
This sequence comes from Rhodoferax sp. TH121, assembly GCF_002251855.1. Taxonomy (GTDB): domain Bacteria; phylum Pseudomonadota; class Gammaproteobacteria; order Burkholderiales; family Burkholderiaceae_C; genus Allorhodoferax. The sequence continues at coordinate 96,366 of NZ_NOXW01000020.1, read as the reverse complement.
GCCCGATTGTCATGTTCACCAACGACAACGACACGGGCAATGCGCGTGCCGCAGTGGCCGCCGGGGTGTCCGCCTATATCGTGGCGGGACTGCAAACGGAGCGTATCCGCCCGATTCTCGACGTGGCACTGGCCCGCTTCCAGCACGAACAGGCCCTGCGCAAAGAGCTGGATGCCACGCGCACCGAGCTTCATGAGCTGTCCGCCGCGCTGCAAGACCGCAAGGTCATCGACCGCGCCAAGGCGCTGCTGATGCAACGCCAGCAGCTCAGCGAAGAAGCGGCCTACGCCAAACTGCGCAAAACCGCCATGGACAAAAACCTCAAGATGGTGGAGGTAGCCCAGCGCATGCTGGACGTGGCCGACTTGCTGTCTTGAAACCCGTTCACAAACACTTACCTCCCGTTCACATTCTGCGGACCGTATGGGGCTAAGCTGGCCCCCATGTCACACGAAACGCCCATGGAACCACTGGCCCCCGAGGTCTACGACGCAGCCCCCGCCGCCGAGCAGGAGCGCATGGTGTCGCAACTGGTGGGGACAATCTACGAAACCGCGCCGCTCACGGTGCGCAGCAAGCTGGTCTTGCACCTGATGAAGCCGCTGGGGGTGTTGTCCCTGGTGGCGGTGGCTGACGGAATCTTCGCCAAAATCCGGTTTCGCGATGACTGGCCTGATGTGCAGGTGCTGCCCGAGGACGTGAAAAACGTGGCCCCTCAGGATGTGATCGCACTCACACACTATGCGCAGCAGGTCAGCCTGCATGTGCTGGACGGACTGGCCCAGCTTGTCATGGCTTCGCCCGTGCTTGCCAGCTCCGCTGCCGCGGCTTTGTTGGTCCACATTCTGGTGCAGCGCGGCCGCGCAGACCGCCGCAGCGAGCACCGCGGCTAATTCAGCCGGACGCCACCCGCCCACTCAGTCCCAAAACCAGGGCATAGGCGACCGAGCACAAGGCCGCCGCCTACTTTGGTGCAGCGCACAAAATCAGTGCGGCATGCGCATTTTCAGATGAAACAAGCCTCCAAGGCCCGTATTTACTGCGTGAACAGCTCCTCTATTCATAGCATTGCACGGCCATAAGAAGCTGGCACAGACATTGCATTAGTCCCTGCGAGACCGGCAACGGTCATGCACTGGACCCTGCCTAACGGAGGGCGGGGCTCCATGCAACAGGACAAAGGCGTCCCCACGGGTTCACTTGCGCAACGCGCAGCGAACCCAGTGCGGACGCCTTTTTTGTTGTTCGTTTTGTGTTGTTACTTTTGGAGCTTGCGTATGACTGACCTTCTGAAAGCCAAACTCAGCCGCCGTGCTGTGCTGCAAACCGCCGCCGTGGGCGCCATTGGCATCGACCCCGCGCTGCGCGCTGCGGTGTATGCCGCAGGCTCCGACGCTCCCGAAAAGACCGAGGTGAAAATCGGTTTCATCCCCTTGACCGACTGCGCCAGCGTGGTCATGGCGTCGGTACTGGGTATCGACAAAAAGTACGGCGTCACCATCATCCCTAGCAAGGAAGCCAGCTGGGCCGGCGTGCGCGACAAGCTGGTCAACGGGGAGCTGGACTTTGCCCACGTGCTGTACGGCCTGGTGTATGGCGTGCACCTGGGGGTGGGCGGCCCCAAGAAAGACATGGCCGTGCTGGCCACGCTCAATAACAACGGCCAGGCCATCACCCTGTCCAAGAAACTGGCTGACAAAGGCGCGGTGGACGGCGCGGGCCTGGCCAAGCTGATGGCCGCCGAGAAACGCGAATACACCTTTGCCCAGACCTTCCCCACCGGCACCCACGCCATGTGGCTGTACTACTGGCTGGCCTCCCATGGCATCAACCCTATGAGCGACGCCAAGGTCATCACCGTGCCACCGCCCCAAATGGTGGCCAATATGCGCGTAGGCAATATGGATGGCTTCTGCGTGGGCGAGCCCTGGAACCACCGCGCCATCATCGACGGGATTGGCGTGACCGCCACCACCACCCAGGACATCTGGAAAGACCACCCCGAAAAAGTGCTGGGAACCACGGGCGATTTCGTCAAGAAATACCCTAACACGGCACGCGCCGTGACCGCGGCCATTTTGGAAGCAGGCCGCTGGATTGACGCCGGCCTGTCCAACAAGAACAAGATGGCCGAAACCATTGCTGACAAGAGCTATGTCAACACCAGCGTGGATGCGATCAACCAGCGCATTCTGGGCCGCTACCAAAACGGCATGGGCAAGACCTGGGACGACCCCAACTACATGAAGTTCTACAACGACGGCGCGGTCAACTTCCCCTACCTGTCCGACGGCATGTGGTTCCTGACCCAGCACAAGCGCTGGGGCTTGCTCAAGGACCACCCGGACTACCTGGCTGTTGCCAAGCAGATCAACCAGATCGACATCTACAAGCAGGCCGCCACCGCCAGCAAGACACCGCTGCCCAAGAGCGACATGCGCAGCAGCAAGCTGATGGACGGTGTGGTCTGGGATGGCAAGGATCCCAAGAAGTACGCCGACAGCTTCAAGGTCAAGGCTTAACCAACACCCCCGTTGCAACTTTCAAGGAATACCCATGGTCAGCGCTGTATTTCATTCACCCATTGCTGCAGCCGAGGAGTCCGCTATCAAAAAAGAAGCTGCTAATGCAGGTTCCACCGGGGCTAGCATGCCAAAAAGCATCAAAACTGCGGCACCGACCGTGCCTACACAAGCCAAGCCTGGCTACGACTGGCGCGGCCTGCTGCTGCAGGTGTTGCCACCGCTGCTGGGCTTGGCGCTGCTGGTAGGCATCTGGGCCCTGGTAAGTGTGGGCACAGCGGCCAGCATCCCCGGCCCGCTAGAAACCTGGAAGCAGGCGGTAGAGTTGTTCAGCGATCCGTTCTACCGGAAGGGCCCCAATGACCAGGGTGTGGGCTGGAACGTTCTGTTCTCGCTGGAGCGTGTCGCACTGGGCTTTGGCCTGGCGGCAGCGGTCGGCATTCCTGCGGGATTCATGATCGGCCGCTTTGAATTTTTGAGCCGCATGTTCAACCCGCTCATCAGCCTGCTGCGCCCCGTCTCGCCCCTGGCCTGGCTGCCGATTGGTCTGCTGGTGTTCAAGGGCGCCAACCCCGCCGCCATTTGGACCATCTTCATCTGTTCCATCTGGCCCATGGTGATCAACACCGCGGTGGGCGTGCAGCGCGTGCCGCAAGACTACATGAACGTGGCGCGTGTGCTGAACCTGTCCGAGTGGAAGATCGTCACCAAGATCCTCTTCCCTTCGGTGCTGCCCTACATGCTGACCGGCGTGCGCCTGGCCGTTGGCACCGCCTGGCTGGTGATCGTCGCAGCCGAGATGCTGACTGGCGGCGTGGGCATCGGCTTCTGGGTGTGGGACGAGTGGAACAACCTCAACGTCAAAAACATCATCATCGCGATCTTCGTGATTGGCATCGTGGGCTTGCTGCTGGAGTACGCCCTCATCAAATTGGCAACCGCATTTACCTTCGAGGAAGTCAAATCATGAGCAATACGAAGTACATCGAAATCCAGGGCGTCGAGCAAACCTTCAAAACCAAGAAGGGCCTGTTCCCCGCGCTGCGCGACATCAACCTCACCGTGGCCAAAGGCGAGTTTGTGGCCCTCATCGGCCACAGCGGCTGCGGCAAGTCCACGCTGCTGAACCTGATTGCCGGCCTCACCACACCCACTGCAGGCTCACTGATATGCGCCAGCCGCGAGATCGCAGGGCCCGGCCCCGAGCGTGCTGTGGTGTTCCAGAACCATTCTCTGCTGCCCTGGCTCACCTGCTTTGAGAACATTTACCTCGGCGTAGAGCGCGTGTTTGGTGCAGGTTCCAAGAGCACCGGCGCGCCTAGTGAAAACAAGGCGCAGCTCAAGGCTCGCACCGACGCCGCTCTGGCACTGGTTGGCCTGACCGCCGCGGCGCAAAAGCGCCCTGGCGAGATCAGCGGCGGCATGAAGCAACGCGTGGGTATTGCGCGTGCACTGGCCATGGAGCCCAAGGTGCTGTTGATGGACGAGCCGTTCGGCGCACTGGACGCGCTCACGCGCGCCAAGTTGCAGGATGAATTGCTGGAAATCGTAGCCAAGACTCACGCCACCGTGGTCATGGTGACGCACGATGTGGACGAAGCCGTGCTGCTGTCCGACAAGATCGTCATGATGACCAACGGCCCGGCCGCCACCATTGGTGAAGTGCTGAGCGTGGATCTGCCGCGTCCCAGATCTCGCGTAGACCTGGCCGACAGCCCGCAGTACCTGCACTACCGCAAGGCGGTGATCGACTTTTTGTACACCCGCCAAGCCCACGTCGAAAAAGCAGCCTGAGCAGGCACAGCACCTGTGCCACCTAGGGCGCCCTCCGGGCGCCCTTTTTTTGTGCGCGCATCGCACTCAAATCAGGCACAAATCATGCTTGCACATCATTTAGCACGACCAACGAAGGTCTGGCGAACTTGCGGTTGAGCGCTTACCCCTCTGGTAGCGCACATTTGGATCTGGTGCCTGTAAACGGTACCCGTCGCCTCCGCCCCCCTCTCTCCCCCCCAGAACCTCTACGGAGCCCACCCATGGCCGGATTTCGCCAATTTTTGAAAAGCGGACACACCCCCACCCTGTTTGCCGCGTTTTTTTACCTGATGTTCTCGTTCGTCATCTGGGTGATGAATGGCGCCATGGCACCCTTTATCAGCGAGCAGTTTCAGCTGACGGCGTCGCAAAAAGGGCTGCTGCTGTCCATCCCCATCGTGGCCGGGGCCATCATGCGGTTTCCGCTGGGGCTTCTGGCGCAGTACGTGGGGCGCAAAACCGCCACCATGGTTGAGTTGGCACTGATTACCTTCACCATGTCGTTTGGCTACTTCTTTGTGCACACCTATGACGACCTGCTCAAGATGGCTCTTCTACTGGGCGTGGCAGGTGCCAGCTTTGGAGTGGCCATGTCGCTGGGTTCAGGCTGGTACCCACCCCGGTACAAGGGTTTGGCCATGGGCCTGGTGGGCGCGGGCAATGCGGGCACCGCACTGGCGGCGCTGCTGGCACCGCCCCTGGCCCAAGCCTACGGCTGGCAAAGCGTCTACGGCATTGCGGCACTGGCCTCCTTGGTGCCCATGGCCGTGGTGTTCTTCATGGCCAAGGAGCCGCCAGACCGTGACGAACACGCCAGCATGCGCCAGCACCTGGCCTGCCTGATGGAAAGCGACGGCTGGGTGTTCAGTCTGATCTATGTGGTGACCTTCGGTGGTTTTATCGGGATCGTCACCTTCTTGCCCACCTACTACTACGACCAGTTTGGCGTGAGCAAGGTGCAAGCCGGGCAGCTCACCATGCTGGCCGCGCTGATGGGGGCGGTAGTGCGGGTGGCCGGTGGCTGGATCTCTGACCACTGGGGCGGCGTGAACACGCTGACGGTGGTCTTGGTCATCGTCTCGCTGGCACTCATCGGTGTGGGCATGTCGTCCGGCTCGCTGGTCATGACCACCCTGCTGCTGATTCTGTGCTTTGCGGCGCTGGGTGCGGGTAACGGCGCGCTGTTTCAGCTGGTGCCCTTGCGCTGGCCCACCTCGACCGCCGTGGCCGGCTCCATGATTGGGGAAATCGGCGCCTTGGGTGGTGGCACCATCCCGGCACTGATGGGCCAATCCAAGCAGCACACCGGCAGCTTCATGTCCGGCTTTGTGGCGTTGTCCATCTTCTCGCTGCTCATGCTGGTCGTCATGCGCACCATGCAAGTCCGCTGGACCCGGACCTGGGCAGAAAAGGGAGGCCGTGCGCGTAGCGCGTAAGCCTCGCTCAGCGCACTCGCCCGGTGGTACTAACCGCCTGCCTCTGCGCGGTCACTGTGCGGAGCAGGCGTATCGCGCATGCCCACGCGCCCCAAAAAGGGCAAGCGCAGCGCCGGAGTATTCAGGTCAATACCAAAGTTCAGGCCCAGCACATTGAGTTCCAGGCCTTCCTGCAGACCCACACTCAGCCCCAGCAGCCCCCACACGGACACTTGCACACCGGAGCCTGACGGAGACATCCCCACCGGACGGCTCAGCGGCCGGTAATCCTTGCCAATCGCATTGGGTGGCAAATCCAGTTGGAGCGCCGGCACTTCACGGCCAATGTGCGCCAAAAAGGTGTTGCTATTGGGCCCGGGGTAGCTGCGGTACTGGTCCACATAGGGGTAGCTGGCCACCGCCGTTTCAATCTGGTCAATCATGGCCTCCACGCCAGAGCCCCGGTGGTCGACCAACAACTCCGGGTGAGAGCCGTACCACAGGCCATCCGGGATGGCGTAGTTGCGCTGCACCACCTGCGGCGCACGCCAGCCCACCACGTCGTAGCGCGTGTACGCAGTCTGGCCTTCACGCTTGTAAATGATCCAGGGGTGCACCGCAAAATTGCCGCGCCAGCCATAGGTGGGCGCGGCATACACCTGCACAACGGCCTGATCCACAAACCTTCGGGGGTCTGGCGCCTGACCAGAGGAATGCCGTGGTGCTGTCGCCCAGTTACGGGTGGCGTTTTGCTGGGCCTGCGCACCCTGGGTGCCCAATACCAGCCCCACCCAGAGGCACACCGACGCCAGACGCCAATACGCTCGCACCGCCATCACCGCCGGGTATCAGCCGAAGGAGGCCACGGGTGTGGGCAGGGCATCGTCCAGGTACAGCTCGTACTCGTCCCACTCGCCTTTGCCAAAGTTCTCGTCACACTGCTGGGCAATGTCGTCGAACGATGTGAATTCGGTGCAAAACATCACCGTGCTGAAGCTCTGGCGGTAAGCGCGCCCTGCTTCATCAAGCAAATCACCCTCTGGGTCCATCACGATCTGGCAACAATGCACCCAGACGTAATGGCCCTCCAGGGCATCTTCCATCTCCAGGGCACGCAAGGCCTCTTCTTCGTCTGCGCGTGGGGGCCACGGCTTGGTCAGACGGTAGGTCTGCCCGTGGCAGGGGTGCTGAGGGTCCAGCTCCAGGTCAATGGTTTGCCAGTCGGGTGAGATCTGGTCGGCCACGGCCATCAACTCCGCCTGGGTGATGTCGCCTTCCCAGTACACATCGGTGATGTGCACCGAAGTGCCGAACTCGCCGAACCAGAGGCTCGCTTTGTGTTTCAGGGTGTCAGGGTGCATGCAGAACTCCAAAGTGCGTGGGAGCACTTTAGCGCATGCCGGAGAAAACCCGCCGATTTCACCGCGCCGCCCCCTGAGCCGCTCAGTGGTCCAGCTTGGACGGGCTGTCCCTGCTGAGCAGGGCATCGAACCACGCCGCGTGCTGGGCGCTGCATTTCATGTGCCGCTGCAACTCCCGCTGAAACGAAGTCAGCCGCGGTTGACGCTGCTGCATCGGAGGTATCAACGCTTTACCAGGCTGCCGAACTTTCCGCATGGGCGATCCCTTCACGTGGTGAACCCATCGTAGCGCCTTGGTGTGACACGCAGTGGCTTGCGGGACAGTCTTTTTTTTGTAAAGCAGCAGAACTGTGGGCTTCTCTCCACACGGCCCCTTTTACCCCAGAACGCGGCAATCGCTGCACTATGAATCGCATTAGGAAATCCTATTTGAGCGTTTCGTGTGCAAACCCTACACTGACTTCGCAACCCGATGTTCAACCGCCAAGGAGATACGTATGTCGACAGAAGCCAAGTGCCCATTCCCCCACGCCGCCCGCACCAACACCACGGTGGGCGCCCCGTCCAACACCAGTTGGTGGCCGCACCAACTCAAGCTCACCGTCCTGCACCAACACTCTGCCGCATCCACTCCGATGGGAGAGTCCTTCAACTACGCCGAGGAATTCAAACGCCTGGACTTGCACGCCGTCGTCAAAGACCTGCACGCCCTGATGACCGACTCGCAAGACTGGTGGCCGGCTGACTGGGGCCACTACGGCGGCCTGATGATCCGTATGGCCTGGCACTCGGCCGGCACCTACCGCACGGCGGATGGCCGCGGCGGTGCGGGCAGCGGCAGCCAGCGCTTTGCGCCCCTGAACAGCTGGCCCGATAACGGCAATCTGGACAAGGCCCGCCGCCTGCTCTGGCCCATCAAGCAAAAGTATGGCCGCCAGATTTCCTGGGCCGACCTGATGATCCTGGCTGGCAACGTGGCCCTCGAATCCATGGGCTTCAAGACCTTCGGTTTTGCCGGTGGCCGACCCGACATCTGGGAGCCTGAAGAAGACATTTATTGGGGTGCGGAAAAGACCTGGCTCGCCACCAGCGACAAGCCCAATAGCCGCTACTCCGGCGAGCGCCAGCTCGACAAGCCGCTGGCCGCCGTGCAGATGGGCCTGATCTATGTGAACCCCGAAGGCCCCGATGGCAAGCCCGACCCTGTAGCCAGCGGCCGCGATGTGCGCGAGACCTTTGCCCGCATGGCCATGAACGACGAAGAAACCGTAGCCCTGGTCGCCGGTGGCCACACCTTTGGTAAGGCGCATGGCGCGGGTGACCCCGCCTTGGTGGGCCCCGAACCCGAAGGCGCCGGCATCGAAGAGCAAGGCCTGGGCTGGATCAACAAGCTCGGCTCCGGCAAGGGCGTACACACCACGACTAGCGGCATTGAAGGCGCCTGGAAACCCAACCCTACCACTTGGGACAACGGCTACTTCGACATGCTGCTGGGCTACGAGTGGGAGCTCACCAAGAGCCCCGCCGGTGCCCACCAGTGGGTGGCCAAAAACGTGAAGCCCGAGCACATGATTCCCGATGCGCACGATCCATCCAAAAAGCACCCACCCATGATGACCACGGCCGACCTGTCGCTGCGCTTTGACCCGGCCTACGAGAAAATTTCACGCCGTTTCCACCAGAACCCGGCCGAGTTTGCCGACGCTTTTGCACGCGCCTGGTTCAAGCTCACCCACCGCGACATGGGACCCGTGACGCGCTACCTCGGCCCGCTGGTGCCCCAAGAAGTGCTGCTCTGGCAAGACCCGATTCCCGCCGTCAACCACCCGCTGGTGAACGCACAGGACGTAGAGGCACTGAAGGCCAAGGTGCTGGCGTCAGACCTGTCCATCGCCCAGTTGGTGCACACGGCCTGGGCCTCGGCCTCGACCTTCCGTGGCAGCGACAAACGGGGCGGAGCCAACGGTGCACGCATTCGCCTGGCCCCGCAAAAGGACTGGGAAGCCAACCGCCCTGCCGAGCTGGCCAAGGTGCTGTCTGTGCTGGAAGCTATCCAGAAGGAATTCAACGCCGCGCAATCCGGCGGCAAGCGTATTTCGCTCGCAGACCTGATTGTGCTGGCCGGAGGTGCAGCCGTGGAAGCGGCCGCCCAGCAGGCAGGCAGCCCGGTGCAGGTGCCGTTCACCCCAGGCCGCATGGACGCCTCGCAGGCGCAGACTGATGTGGATTCCTTCGCCGTGCTGGAGCCGGCTGCTGACGGTTTCCGCAACTACGTCCGCAAGGGCTCTGAAGCCCATGTGGCCGAGCTGCTGGTCGACAAGGCCCAGCTGCTGACCCTGAGTGCGCCCGAGATGACGGTGCTGGTAGGCGGCCTGCGTGCCCTGGGCGTGAGCCAGGGGCAACAAGGCGTCTTCACCCAACGCCCTGGCACCCTGAGCAACGACTTCTTTGTCAACCTGCTCGACATGGGCACGCAGTGGAGAAAATCCGCGACCGTAGAAGGTCTGCTGGAGGGGCGCGATCGCACCAGCGGCGCGATCAAGTGGACTGCCAGCGTGGCCGATCTGGTCTTTGGCTCCAACTCCCAGCTGCGTGCGCTGGCCGAGGTCTATGCCTCCAGCGATGCCCAGCCGTCCTTCGCACGAGACTTTGCCGCAGCCTGGACCAAGGTGATGAACCTGGACCGTTTCGACCTGGCGTAAACCGCACGCTTCCTGCCTACTTGGGTAGGAAGAGCAGCCAATACACCAGCAAGCAATTGACAAGCCCCAGCACGAAAGTGGCCAGCTTCCAGACGAAGCTGGGGTCACGTTGCATCAGCGGCGTGCCCTGGGGGGCGTTGAGCGGGCGCGAGGCACCACGCTCCAGCGCCAGCAAAAATTCCTCGGCTGTCTCGAAGCGCTGGCGCTGGTCACGTGCAACTGCCTTTTGCAATACGTGGTCCAGCCAAATGGGCACCTCGGGGTTGTGGCGGCTGGGCGCGGTGGGGTCGCGGTAATAGCGGCCCACCTGATAAGGCAGCACCTCGCCGTAGGGCAGCTTGCCGGTCAGCAGTTGGTACAGCGACACCCCCAGCGCAAACAAGTCACTCTGCGCATTGGGCAGCTGGGCTTCACCCTCTTCCGCATCGCCCTGACCGTTGGCGGCCGTGGTGCGAAAGCCCCACTGCTCGGGGTTCACATAGCTGGGCGTGCCAGCATGCAGCGCACGCATGGGCGCGGGCTCGCGCCCGCTCAGGGCCACGCCCAGGTCCAGCACCCGCAGCACGCCGTCGTCGCCCAGGTGCAGGTTGGCCGGCTTGATGTCGCGGTGCACCACGCCCTGGCGGTGCAGGCGGCCCAGCGCGCGCAGGGCCTGCATGGCATAGCCCAGCGCAGTCGCAGGGCTCATACGACCCTGCTTGTCCAGCAACTGTTGCCAGGTCTCACCGCCATGCCAGTCGTACAGCACATAGAAGGCGCTGCGCTCGCGGCCCGTGGGCAGGGTCTCGTGCACGGCCACCAGGTTGTCCGCTGCACGCGAACTCTGCATGCGCTGCGCCAGCCATGCCTCGTGGGCGAGCATGGCGCGCTCTTCCAGGTCATGCGCACGGGCGGTGTTCAGGGTCTTGAGCGCGTACAAGGCCTGGCTAGCAGGGTCACGGATTTGGTAGAGGACGTTGATGCCGTTGTCCGCAATCGGCGCCGTCACCGTGAAGCCGTCCAGCGTATCGCCCACTTTCAGGCGGGCCGGAATGGGCAAGGCCTGGGCCAGGCGGTTGGCGTCGGCCAAGGTCGCTTCCTGCAGACCGCGCACGCGCACCACGATGGCCGACACGTTGTCGTTGCTGCCCTTGGCCAGGGCCTGGTCCACCAGCTTCTCGCTGGCCTCGCGGGCGTCTGCCAGCGCAGCGAATTCGGGCAAGCGCCGGGCCGACACCTCGCCGTGCACGCCGTCCGTCATCAAGATGAACACATCGCCCACCTGCAGCTCCCCCTGCTGGTAGTCCACCACCAGGTGGTCCTCGGCCCCCACCGAGCGCAGCAGCTGGTGCTTGAAGTCGGGGTGGTTGACCACATGGTCTTGCGTGAGCTGGGTGGCCCGGCCGTCCCGCACCAGGTAGCAGCGCGTGTCGCCCACATGGGCCAGGGTGTAGGACTGGCCGCGCAGCACCAGCGCGGTCAGGGTGGTCAGGCCCATGGCGGGCTGGCGGCGGCGGTTGATGCCGCACAGCCAGGCGTTCTGCGCAGCGATGATACGGTCCAGCGCCACCGTGGTGTCCCAGGTTTCGGGCGTACCAAAGTAGTCGCGCACCAAGCTGGTGACCGTGGTCTGCGCCGCCTCGCGGCCCATGCCCCCAGCGCTCACACCGTCAGCAATGGCAACGATAGAGCCATGGCCCTCTTGCCCTGCAGAGGGCAACATGGCGGCACAAAAGTCTTCGTTCAGCGTTTTGCGCCCGGTTTGCGAGGCAAAGCCAATATCAATGTCAAAAGCCATGCACCAAGATAAGCAATTTTGGTGCCGCACGTTGTTGCATCGCACCAAAGTCGTGCGAACTGACCCTGGCTATGCCCTAGCCCAGTAGCATCTGCATGCTGCGTTCGTAGTGGGTAGAGAGCTGTTCAAACAAGCCCAACAAGGTTTCGCTGCCTGTGGCCAGCTCCTCCAACTGCGCGCGCCGTTTGGAGAAGGGCAAGCGCTGGGCGTTTTGGGCAGCCGCCACCATCTGCAACCAGGCCACACCTGCCGCAGCCAACGTGCCGTGGATGTCAGGCGTGCTCAAGGGGATGCCGTTCAGGTACGTCAGCACCTCTTCAAACTCGCGCTGGGCCGCCCGCATGCTGGCCTGGGCCAGCTCCAGGGCCGCTCCTTCGCCCGCCAGTGCCAGCAGTGCATATTTGCTGAAGCGCTGCGACAGCATGCGCTGGCGCCCCGCCAGGTTCAGCACATGCAGCGGCGCGGCCGCGCCCGAGCTTTCCAGGCTGGTGGTCAGCCGCTCAGCGCCCTGCAGTAGCGCTTCGGCCTGCTGCTCTATAGCCTCGATGCTGTCCTGGGCCAGCGCGACCTTGAGCTGCTCCCACGTACTGGCGACCTGCTCCAGCAGGTCGCCATAGGTGGGCTGGGACAGGTTTTTGCGCAACAGCGCAAAGTTGCCATCCACCCACTGCACCGAGTCTTGCAGCAAGGCGGCGTGGTGCACGGCCTGTACCTGTGCAGCCTGCAAGAGGTGCAACTTGACCAGGCGCTGCGACAGCATGCGCAGCTGGCCCGAACGATTGACCGCCTCCGCAAAGTGGGCCGACTGGATGATGTGCTGCGACAGCTGCCCCATGCGCTGGTTGGAACTCATGGCGGCAGAACGCAGGGCGCGGAAGGCGTCATCGTCTGAAAGGCTCTGCGCCTTCATGAGAATGCTCTTGGCCCGGTCCACCGCTTTGCGCTCTTCAAAACGGGTGGCCAGTTCCACATAGGTTTGGCGCTGGTGCAGGTCCTTGTGAAAGCGCGCCTGGGCCAATTGGATCAGTGGGCGAAGCCGGTTGGCCCCATAGCCATTCACCACATAAACATGCACACCACACTCGGTGGCCTGCGCGATGTGACCGGCATCAGTATCGTTGGTGAACATGACCAGGGGGCGAGGCACGGTCTTCCCTACTAGCTGCAGCGCCTGGAACCACGCACTGGTGGGCAGGGACACATCGCACACCACCACATCTGGTGCGTGTAGCACCACACCCTGCACCAAATTGCTGCAATCGGCGACCGTGGCCAGCACTACAAAGCCGGCCGCCTTCAGGTCGGCGGCCAGCGTAGGGGCGGTCATTGGGCGGGTGGCACACAACAAGACGGAGGTCATAACAAACAGCGTTTTACAAGGAACAACGGGGCTTGCAGGCGATTCGGCGCCACGCAATTCGCAGACCAGGCAGCCCGTGTAGACGGTGGTGCGCGGCGAGGTGCCGATCATATGGCACAGCTTTTGCATTAACTCCGTCGGGCGCAACGACGCGCCCCAACGAGATGACAGGTTGACCAGTTCTGCGCACAACGACGTCGCGCAGTTGCAACTTGTCCAACGCCAGTGCTTGCTGGTGCGCCTTCGCATGAGGCGCGGATCTCCTCTACCCCCTTATTTCTGGCATGTGGCCTTGCCACATCCCTATCCGTCTCGTTCTTTGGAGTGGCGACTATGAAAAAATCGAAACTGGTAATGATTGGCAACGGCATGGCCGGTGTGCGCACCATTGAAGAACTGATCAAGGTCGCCCCTGATCTGTACGACATCACGGTCTTTGGCGCCGAGCCCCACCCCAACTACAACCGCATCTTGCTCAGCCCCGTGCTGGCCGGCGAACAGACGCTGGACGAGATCGTGCTGAACTCTTTTGAGTGGTACGCCGAAAACAAGATCACGCTGCACGCTGGCAAGAAAGTGGTCGAAGTGGACCGCGTCAAACGCATCGTGCGCGCGGCCGATGGCACGGAAGCGGAGTACGACCGTCTGCTGTTGTGCACCGGCTCCAACCCCTTCATCCTGCCCGTGCCCGGCAAGGACTTGCAAGGTGTGATCGCCTACCGCGACATTGCGGACACTAACGCCATGATCGAGGCGGCCACCAAGTACAAGCACGCCGTGGTCATCGGTGGTGGCCTGCTGGGTCTGGAAGCGGCCAATGGCCTGATGTTGCGCGGCATGCAAGTCACCGTGGTGCATGTGCAACCCACACTCATGGAACGCCAGCTCGACACCATGGCCGGCGGCCTGCTGCAGAAATCGCTGGAAGAGCGTGGCCTGAACTTCCTGATGGGTGCACAAACCCAGGAACTCATCGGTGGCGAAGATGGCCGCGTCAAATCCATCAAGTTCAAGGACGGCACCGAAGTGCCGGCCGACCTGGTCGTGATGGCCGTGGGCATTCGCCCAAACACTGAACTGGCCGCCAGCATGCGCCTGCATGTGGACCGCGGCATTGTGGTGACTGACACCATGCAGACCGTGACCGATGCGCGCATCTACAGCGTGGGCGAATGCGCTGCCCACCGCGGCATTGCCTATGGGCTGGTGGCGCCGCTGTTCGAGCAGGCCAAAGTGGCCGCCAACCACCTGGCCATGTACGGTATCGGCCGCTACCAAGGCTCGCTCACCTCCACCAAGCTCAAGGTGACCGGCATCGACCTGTTCTCCGCCGGCAACTTCACCGGCGGCGAGGGGACCGAAGAGATCGTGATGAGCGATCCCTTCGGTGGCGTTTACAAAAAGCTGGTGATCCAGAACGACAAACTGATTGGTGCCTGCATGTACGGCGACACGGTGGACGGAAGCTGGTACTTCAAGCTGCTGCGCGAAGGCCGCAACATTGCCGACATCCGCGACAAGCTGATGTTTGGCGAAAGCGGCTCCAACATTGGTGACGTGGGCCACCAAGGCCAGAACAAGGCCGCCGCCATGGCCGACAGCGACGAGGTCTGCGGCTGCAACGGTGTGACCAAGGGCACCATCTGCAAGGCCATCAAGGAAAAAGGCCTTTTCACCCTGGATGAGGTGAAAAAGCACACCAAGGCCAGCGCATCGTGTGGCTCCTGCACCGGCTTGGTGGAACAGATCATCATGTTCACCGCCGGTGGTGACTACTCCGCCACGCCCAAGAAAAAGGCCATGTGCAGCTGCACCGACCACAGCCACCAGGAAGTGCGCGACGCCATCTTCAAAGAAAAATACCTCACTATTGCTGCCGTCCAAAAAGGCATGGGCTGGAAGACCCCCAACGGCTGCTCCAGCTGCCGCCCCGCGCTGAACTACTACCTCATCAGCAGCTGGCCCAAGGAAGCCAAGGACGACCCGCAAAGCCGCTTCATCAACGAACGCAGCCACGCCAACATCCAGAAGGACGGCACCTACTCTGTCATCCCGCGCATGTGGGGTGGCGAGACTACGGCCGACGAACTGCGCCGCATTGCGGACGCGGTAGACAAGTTCAAGATCCCCACCGTCAAGGTCACCGGCGGCCAGCGCATCGACCTGCTCGGAGTTAAAAAGGAAGACCTGCAAGCGGTGTGGAAAGACATAGGCATGCCCAGCGGCCACGCCTACGCCAAGGCCTTGCGCACGGTAAAGACCTGCGTCGGGTCAGAGTGGTGCCGCATGGGCACCCAGGACAGCACCCAGATGGGCAAAGACCTGGAGCGCGCCCATTGGCGCATGTACGCCCCGCACAAGGTGAAGTACGCCGTATCGGGCTGCCCGCGCAACTGTGCGGAGGCCGGCATCAAGGACGTGGGCATCATCGGCGTGGACAGCGGCTGGGAAATGTACATCGCCGGCAACGGCGGCATCAAGACCGAGGTAGCCCACTTCTTTGTGAAGCTCAAGACCGCCGAAGAAGTGCTGGAGTACACCGGCGCCTTCATGCAGCTCTACCGCAAGGAAGGCTGGTACCTGGAGCGCACCGTGCACTACGTGAGCCGCGTGGGCCTGGACTACGTGAAGAAGCGCATCCTGGAAGACGCCGAAGGCCGCAAGGCCTTGAACGAGGAATTGCTGTTCGCGCTGGATGGCGAGCCCGATCCGTGGTTCGATTTCCAGGACGCGCAGGTGGACACGCGCCAGTTCACCCCGGTCAACGCCTGAAGGGCCCCGCCATGCAACGCAGAACCCTGATTGCGGCAGCCACCGCCAGCGGGCTGGGCTTGGCCCTGCCAATCCGTGCGCAGGTGACAGACTTGAGCGATGCCATCAACAAGGCCGGACGCCAGCGTATGCTGAGCCAGCGCATGGGCAAGGCCTGGCTGGCCCTGCTGCAAAACGTGGAGAAAACCAGCGCCCAACTGGTGCTGGACAAGTCCATGGCGCTGTTTGACCGCCAGCTGGTAGAGCTCAAGGGCTTTGCCCCCACGCCCGATGTGCAAGCCACATACAGCAAGCTGGAAGCCGCTTGGTCGGAGTACAAAACTGCCCTGGTCGGCAAGGCCCCCGCACGCGACGCTGCAGCCACCCTGCTGCAACTGGACGCCAAGGTGCTGGCCCTCGCCCACCAAGGCACCCAGCAGTACGAAGCCGCCCTGGCCAAACCGCTGGGCAAACTGGTGAACGTGGCCGGGCGCCAGCGCATGCTGACGCAACGCATGGCCAAGTTCTACCTGGCCGCCACGCTGCCGGTGGACGCCAGCGTGGCGACGATCGAAATCGGCAAGGCCCGCACTGAATTCACCGCTGCGATGGAGCTGCTGCGCAACGCACCTGAAGCCACGCTGCGCATCAAGGACGAACTGCTGCTGGCCGACGCGCAGTGGGTGTTCTTTGACATGGCGCTCAAACAGCTGCAAGAAGGGGCGCAGCGCCCCAAGCCCATGTCTGATGTGTTCGTCAGCAGCGAAAACCTGTTGGCTGTCATGGACCGGGTCACCGGCCTGTACTCGACCCTGAAGGCGTAAATACAAGCCAAATAGGCCTCTAGCCCATATGAAATATGCGCAAGCAGCTACTAAAACAATAGCACTAGGAAGAACAAAATGAGCGAATGGACCCTGATCTGCAAGATTGACGACATCCCCGTGCTGGGCTCACGCCGTGTGGAGCGCGCCCAGGGCCTGGACGTAGCGGTGTTCCGCAACACCGAGAACGAGGTGTTTGCCCTGCTGGACCGCTGCCCGCACAAGGGCGGCCCGCTCTCGCAAGGCATTGTGTTTGGCACCAGCGTGGCATGCCCGCTGCACAACTGGACCATTGGGCTGTGCGACGGACAAGCCAGTGCGCCCGATGAAGGTTGCACGCCCCGCTTCGAAGTGAAGCTCGATGGCGACCAGATCTACCTCAAGACGGCAGAACTGCAAGGCCACGCCACCGATCTGGTGCGTCCCATCGCGGGCCCGGCACGCCGCCGTTCTGCTGCCTGAACACACCGCCTATTTCCGACAGACCAGCTGAAAGAGCCGCAAGCATGACCGAAACCCGCTCTACCTGCCCTTACTGCGGTGTGGGCTGTGGCGTCATCATCGAGTCCCAGGGTGCGCAGATCACCGGTGTGCGCGGCGACCCGCAGCACCCGGCCAATTTTGGCCGCCTGTGCTCCAAGGGCAGTACCCTGCACCACACGGCCACCGCCGCGGTCACGCTGCAAACCCGCTTGCTGCAGCCGTTGCAACGCTTGCAGCGTGGTGCCGCGCCCCAGCCGCTGTCCTGGGACAGCGCGCTGACCCTGGCCACTGACCAGTTCGCCCGCATCGTGCGCGAGCACGGCCCCGACGCCGTGGGCTTTTACGTGAGCGGCCAGCTGCTTACCGAGGACTACTACGTCTTCAACAAGCTGGCCAAGGGACTGATCGGCACCAACAACATCGACACCAATTCGCGCCTGTGCATGAGCAGCGCCGTGGCCGGCTACAAGAAGACGCTGGGCGCCGATGCCCCGCCCGCCTGCTACGACGATGTGAACCACGCGCAAACGATCTTCATCGTTGGCTCCAACACGGCGTTTGCCCACCCCATCCTGTTTCGCCGCATCGAAGACGCCAAGCGCAAGAACCCCGGCATGAAGATCGTGGTGGCCGATGTGCGCCGCACCGACACGGTGGAGCTGGCCGACCTGTTCCTGCAGATCCAGCCCGGCACCGACGTGATGCTGTTCCACGGCATGCTGCACCTCATGCTGTGGGAAGGCTGGACCAACCCCGCCTTCATCGCCGAGCACACCACGGGCTTTGACGACCTCAAGGCCACGGTGCGCGACTACACACCCGACGCCGTGGCCCAGACCTGCGACATCCGCAAGCAAGACCTGCTGGAGGCCGCACGCCTCTTTGCGCAAAGCCCGGCCACGCTGAGCCTGTATTGCCAAGGCCTCAACCAGTCCAGCGCCGGCACCGCCAAGAACACCGCCCTGATCAACCTGCACCTGGCCACCGGCCAGATCGGCATGCCCGGCGCCGGCCCCTTCTCACTCACCGGCCAGCCCAACGCCATGGGCGGACGCGAAGTCGGCGGTCTGGCCAATTTGCTGAGTGCCCACCGCGACTTGGCCAACCCCGCCCACCGCGCCGAAGTGGCCGCGCTGTGGGGTGTATCGGACGTTCCCGCCACCCCTGGCAAGACGGCGGTGGAGATGTTCCAGGCCGCGGCCGATGGCGAGATCAAGGCCTTGTGGATTGCCTGTACCAACCCCGCGCAAAGCATGCCCGACCAGGCCACCGTACGCCGTGCGCTGGAGCGCGCCGAGTTTGTGGTGGTGCAAGAGGCCTTCGCCACCACCGCCACCGCCCGCTATGCCGACCTGCTGCTGCCAGCCACCACCTGGGGCGAGAAGGAAGGCACAGTCACCAACAGCGAACGCCGCATCTCCCGCGTACGTGCCGCTGTACCCGCCCCCGGCGCACCCGACAATGGTCCGCGCCACGACTGGGCGATTGCCACCGACTTTGCGCAGCGCCTGGAACGCGCACTGGGCCGCAGTGCCAACACCCTCTTCCCCTATCCCACTGCCGAATCAGTGTGGAATGAGCACCGCGAGTCCACCCGGGGCCGCGACCTCGACATCACCGGCATGAGCTACGCCATGTTGGAGGGCCAGCCCCAGCAATGGCCACTGCCCGAAGGCGCCAGCTGCGGCAAGGTGCGCCTCTACGAAGACGGCGTATTCCCCACGCCCGACGGCCGCGCCCGCTTTGCCAATGTGGTCTACAAACCGGTGGCCGAGCCGCGCGAGGCGCGCTACCCCTTCTCCATGACCACCGGTCGCTTGCGTGACCAGTGGCACGGCATGAGCCGCACCGGCACCCTGGGCCGCCTGTTTGGCCACGTGCGCGAACCCGTGATTCAGATGCACCCGCAGGACATGGCGCGCCGCCAGATCCACGACAACGACTTGGTGCACGTGGCCAGCAAGCGTGGCTCCATCCTGGTACCCGTGCAGTCCAGTGCTGAGCTGGGCCTGAGCCAGGTCTTCATGGCCATGCACTGGGGGGAAGAATTCCTCAGCGGAGTCAGCGCCAACGGCACCCGCCTGGCCGGCGTGAACGCACTGACCACCTCGGCCTACTGTCCCGACTCCAAACAGCCCGAGTTCAAGCACACGGCGGTGAAAGTGCTCAAGGCAGATATGCCCTGGACGCTGCTGGCCATTGCCTGGCTGCCCGAAGACCGCGTGCTGGCCGTGCGCGGGCAGCTGCAGGTCCTGATGGACCGCTTTGCCTACGCCAGCTGCGTGCCCTTTGGCAGTGCCACGGCCGATGGCCACGGCCGCAGTGGTGTACTGTTCCGCGCCGCCGACCCGCAAGCTGCGCCAGACGAACTGCTGCAAGAGCTGGAAGGCCTACTGCAACTGGGCGGTGCCGATGTGGTGCGCTACGCCGACAAGAAACGCGGCCAACGCCGTGCCGTGCGCCTGCAACGCGGTGCCGTGGATGCCACGCTGGAAGGTTTTTTGCTGGCCGGCGACACCCGCGCCCAGAGCTGGATGACCACGCTGCTGCAAGACGAGCAGCCCGCGCAAAGCTACGGCCGTGCCCTGCTGGCCCCCGGTGCCACCCCGCCAGTGCCCGTGCAATCACGCGGCAAAACGGTGTGCACCTGCTTCAACGTGACCGACAGCGCCATTGAAGCCACGCTGGCCGAATGCACCGGCTTTGCAGCCGACCGCCTGGCCAGCCTGCAAGGAAGGCTCAAGTGCGGTACCAACTGCGGCTCCTGTATGCCGCAACTGCAGCGCATGGTGCGTGCCAGCATGGCACCTGCCTCAGCGGGTGCATAAGCACATAGCCGAAAGTTATCTGGCATCAAAGACAATCGCCCCATGGCTATTGGCAACTACATCAAGGAAATTGGGCGCGGCAAGGATGGCGCCCGCGCGCTCACCCGCGCACAGGCGGAAGACCTGTTCGGCCAGGTGCTGGACGGCAGCGTGACTGACCTGGAGGTAGGAGCCTTCTGCCTGGCCATGCGGATCAAAGGCGAAACCGCTGAGGAGATGGCCGGTTTTCTGGATGCCACCCGCCAGCGCATGGCACTGCTGCCTGCGAGCAGCCAGCCGGTGGTGGTCATCCCCAGCTACAACGGCGCACGCAAGCTGCCCCTGCTCACACCGCTGCTGGCGCTGCTGCTGGCGCGCGAGGGCCTGCCCGTGCTGATCCACGGCGCCGCTACCGAAGATCGCCGTGTTTTTATATCAAAAGTGCTCGAAGCCCTCGTAATTCCTGCGCAAACAGCTATCAAAACAGTAGCGCTCGGTAGCGTAGCCTTCGTGCCCACGGCCCTGCTGAGCCCCGGCCTGCAGCGCCTGCTGGATGTGCGCCGGGTGGTCAACCTGCGCAACCCGGCGCACAGCCTGGTCAAGCTCATGAACCCGGTGGACGGCCCGGCCCTCATCGTGAGCAGCTACACCCACCCCGAGTACGCCATTTCCATGGCCGAGACCTTCGCCCTGGTGCAGGCCAACGCCTTGCTGCTGCGCGGCACCGAAGGCGAGGCCGTGGCCGACCCGCGCCGCACCCCCAAGATGCAAGCCTTTGTGCGCGGCCAGGCCACCGAGCTGCAGGCCCACCAGGGCGGCTCGCTCACCGAATTGCCCGAGCTGCCTACGGCCATTGATGCCGAGAGCACCGCTGCCTATATTGGGGATGTGCTGGCCGGCAAGCAGCCCCTGCCCACCCCCATTGCCCAGCAAGTGGCACACATCGTGCAGTTGCACAGCCGCCTTTGATGCACCGGACACCGCCTATGACACACGATCTCTCCAGCACCCCTTCCAGCGGACAAGTCACCTTGGTCGGTGCCGGCCCGGGTGACCCGGAGTTGCTCACGCTCAAGGCCCTCAAAGCCATCCAACAAGCCACCGTGCTGCTGGTGGATGACCTGGTGAATGACACCATCGTGGCGCACGCCAACCCCGCGGCCCGCGTGGTGCATGTCGGCAAGCGCGGCGGCTGCAAGTCCACACCCCAGTCCTTCATCGAACGCCTCATGATCACCGCCGCGCAAGAGGGCGAAACCGTGGTGCGTCTAAAAGGCGGAGACCCCTTCATCTTCGGCCGTGGCGGCGAAGAGGTGGAACACCTGGAGGCCGCTGGCATCCGTGTCTCGGTCATCAACGGCATCACCGCGGGGCTGGCCGCGGTCACCTCACTGAACGTGCCGCTCACCCACCGTGAGCATGCACACGGCGTGGTGTTTGTCACCGGCCACGCCAAGCCCGGCGATGCCGGCACTGACTGGCCCGCGCTGGCTGCCGCTGCGCAGCATGCCAAGCTCACGCTGGTGATTTACATGGGTGTGAGTGGTGTTGCAGACATTCAGGCTGGTCTGCTGCAGGGCCTGCGTGCCGACACGCCGGTGGCCATCATCCAGAACGCCAGCCTGCCCACCCAACGACACGCAGCCTGCACCTTGCAAAGCCTGCAAGCCACTATCCAGCGCGAGCAACTGGTCAGCCCCAGCGTGATTGTGGTGGGTGACGTGGTGTTGGGCCTGCAAGCCGTGGTGCAAACATCGCACGCACCAGTAGCAAGCAAGGTGGCGTAACGGCATTGTTTTTGCATGGTGTTCTCCAACGCGAAAGGAGTTCACCATGATCATGCCCGCCACCATCCAGAACCCTTCCCCCCCGCGCACTGCGCTGCAGACGCAGACCTTGGCCAAGCCAGCAAGCGCCACGGTGACGGCACCCATTTCCGATCTCAATTTGGCGGCACGCCAACGTATGCTTTCGCAGCGCATGGTCATGCAAACCCTGCTGGCCGCAGCCGGTGATGCCCAGCAACTCCAGGCCGCGCGCAACACCTTTCAGCTGTTCGGCGACAGCCATGCGCGACTGCTGGGCACCATGTCCCATTACGACGCCCCTAGTGCAGCACGCCTGCATGCGGTCTACGAAGGGCCACAGGGGGTGAATGCCACCATCCAGGCCTTTCTGGAGCTGATGCGCAGTGTGCTGGATCTGATCAGCCAGCGCTCGCCGCGCGCGCAAGCGGTACTGGAGTCGATCGTGGACAGCACCGATGCCGTGCTGGAGGCATTGAATGCCGCCACCAATGTGTTCGATGCAGTCACCAAGGCCAAGGCCGACCTGTTGTTCAAGGAACTCACGGGCATCGTCTCCGACATCCACACCATTGCCCGCGAGGCCAAGGTGGTGAGTTTCAATGCCCAGGTGATGGCCGCGCGTGCAGGCCAGCAAGGCCGCGAGTTCGCCGTGGTGGCCACGGTGCTCTCGGGCATCAGCACCGAGATTGATGGCCTGTCCCGCAAAGCCATTGATCTGGCAGACCGGAACCGGCAGCACGCCTGACGTTCTTCGCCACGGGGCAGTGCGCCTGCTCTTCTCCGGCCGGGACCCAGCGTACCGGTGCCCGCAGCCCGGTGCTCATGGCGCCCTGCTAGTCGCAAAATCGCGCCGAACTGCGGGCACCGGCACGCTGTGACGTCGTGTGCGCAAGCCCCGTCCTCTACACTGCCGCCCATGCACAGTTTTGACGTCGTGATCGTGGGTGCCGGGGCTGCCGGTTTGTTTTGCGCTGGAGTGGCAGGCCAGTTGGGTCTGAAGGTGCTGGTGCTTGACCACAGCGAGAAAGTGGCCGAGAAAATCCGCATCTCGGGCGGCGGACGCAGCAACTTCACCAACATGGACGTCACCGCTGCCAACTTCCTCAGCGAGAACCCGCGCTTTGCCAAGTCGGCCTTGTCGCGCTACACATCGGCTGACTTCATCGCGCTGGTGAAAAAACACGGCATCGCCTTCCACGAAAAACACAAGGGTCAGCTGTTTTGCGACCGCTCGGCCGAAGACCTGATCGCCATGCTGTTGGCCGAGTGCGCCGCAGGCGGTGTAGAGCGCTGGCAGCCCTGCAGCATCAAAAATATACGGTTTTTGGCCTCTGGCCCTTATGGAAACTGCGCGAGTAGCTATGAAATTGAGAGTGACCGTGGAGCTATCCACTGTGGTGCCGTCGTCATCGCCACGGGCGGCCTGTCCATCCCCAAAATTGGCGCCACTGACTTGGGCTACCGCATCGCCAAACAGTTTGACCTGCCACTGGTCACCCCTCGCCCCGCGCTGGTGCCGCTGACCTTCGACGAAGCCACCTGGGCGCCCTTTGCCCAGCTCTCGGGTTTGTCGCTGCCGGTGGACATTGCCACGGGCCCCAAAAAGGCCAGCATGGCCTTCCGCGAGGACCTGCTGTTCACCCACCGGGGCTTGAGCGGCCCCGGCGTGCTGCAAATTTCGAGCTACTGGGCCGAAGACACACCCATCCGCCTGAACCTGGCGCCCGGAACCGACTTGGCGCGGCACTTGATGGAGGCCAAATCCAGCTCGCGCAAGCGCATTGCCAATGAACTGGCGGGCCTGGTCCCCAGCCGCTTGGCCGACACCTGGGTGGACCACGGCAAGGCCTGGGGCCACGACTGGAACCGCCCCGTGAACGAGGCCAGCGACAAGGCGCTGAACGCGCTGGCCGAACACCTGGGCCGCTGGGAATTGACACCCACAGGCACCGAGGGCTACCGCAAGGCCGAGGTCACCGCCGGTGGCGTGGACACCAAAGTACTGTCCAGCCAGACACTGGAGAGCAAGCAGCCCGGCCTGTTTTTCATTGGCGAAGTGGTCGATGTGACCGGCTGGCTGGGGGGTTACAACTTCCAGTGGGCATGGTCCAGCGCGTTTGCCTGTGCACACGGCTTGGCGGCGCGACTGAAAACGCTATAATGTTGGACTTTTCTGGCAGAACCCCCGTCGGCCAATACTAGTTATAGATGGGGAACCCGCTGAGCGATGCGTGTGGGGCGCGATCTTCCCCTCAGGTTTACCGCCAGCACATTTTGGAATTCATTACGTAATGACAACAATCCGTGTAAAAGAAAACGAGCCCTTTGACGTAGCCCTGCGTCGCTTCAAGCGCACCATCGAAAAATTGGGCTTGCTGACCGACCTGCGCGCCCGCGAGTTCTACGAGAAGCCCACTGCAGAGCGCAAGCGCAAGAAGGCTGCAGCCGTGAAGCGCAACTACAAGCGCATCCGCAGCATGCAACTTCCCAAGAAGATGTACTGATCTTCAGGCCGCGAGACTCCACTGAGTTTCCAAGCCGAAAAAAGCTCGCCTGGGGACGCTCCGGCGAGCTTTTTTCATTCGGTAGTCCCCTATTTCCACACGCTTTTCAGGAGCCACCAATGTCCCTCAAAGACCAGATCACCGAAGACATGAAGACCGCCATGCGCGCCAAGGACAGCGAACGCCTGGGCACCATCCGCCTGCTGCTCGCTGCCCTCAAGCAAAAGGAAGTGGATGAGCGTGTAGAGCTGGACGACGCCATGGTGGTCGCGATCGTGGACAAGCTGATCAAGCAGCGCAAGGATTCCATTGAAGCCTTCCTCAAGGCCGACCGCCAGGAGCTGGCCGACAAGGAAGCCGCCGAGATGAAGGTACTGCAGACCTACCTTCCCCAGCGCATGACGGCTGACGAAGTCTTGGCAGAGGTAAAAGCGATCGTGACAGAGCTCGGTGCCGCAGGCCCGGGTGACATGGGCAAGGTGATGGGCGTAGTCAAAACCCGCCTGGCCGGAAAAGCCGAAATGGGCACCGTGTCAGCGGCCGTCAAAACCGCACTGGCCGGCTAAGGCCGCACGCGCACCACGGTCGTCACCGGCTCGGCCAAGGCCAACTTGGCGTCCAGGTTGTCGACAAACTCCAGCTTCAGCGTGTAGTCACCGGCCGGTGGCGCAAGCCACGTTTCGGTCTGGCCTTCCACAAAATCCATTTCGGCCACGGAACCACCTTTGCTGGTCACTGTCAGCTTGAAGTGGCCCGTATCTTTTTCCTGCTGCACGACATGCGCCACGTTCAGGCCCGAGGCATGGAATTGCACGCGGAAGGGCGCTTTCTGTTCCGCTCCTGCCACCATCAACGCAATCCCCTTGCGCACCAGCGCCTTGGGGTCGGTGCTGTTCTTTTTGGTGATGGTGACTTTCAGGGGCTTGCTATAGACAAAGTGCGGGAGGTGCTTGTCATCCGCCAACAGCATGCGCAAGGTGTAGGTACCGGGTGCCAAGGTGAGCACGGTCTCCATCTGGCCTTTGCCGAAGTGAATGTACTGCTCGTTAAAGGGCAAGGCCGCCTTGAAATCCAGCGGCAAATCGCGGTTCACCAGCAAGTGGTGGTGACCACTTTTACCGCCCAATGGCTTGGTGATGGGCGCCAAGCCCCAGCCGCCCGAGAGGCCAAACTTCAACAAAAACGGAGTTTCAATGCGGTCCCCCGACTTCAGATTCGTGAAGTAAGCCTCTGCGGCGCCAGCTGGGCTGGGCGCTTGCCACGGGTGCAATACGCGAGCGGCGGCTGGCGCTGGCGTCTGCGCCAGTGCACTGGCAGAGCACACCACCAGGCTCACGACTCCGTAAACATGCCGGTACATCCGTGCCCCTTTAGCTACCCGCCACCTTCATCCGGTTGATCAACACCGACCCCACGGTCTTGGCACCGTAGTTGTACGTATCTGCACCCACGGCTTCAATGCCCTTGAGCATGTCCTTCATATTGCCGGCAATGGTGATCTCGTGCACAGGATAGGCAATGCGGCCCTTTTCCACCCAGAAGCCACTGGCACCACGCGAGTAATCACCCGTCACATAGTTGACGCCCTGCCCCATCAGTTCCGTGACAAACAGCCCAGTACCCAACTTCTCCAGCATGGCATCCAGATCATCACCCGCTTTGGTCAGGCGCGAGGTGAAGGTCAGGTTGTGCGAACCACCCGAATTGCCGGTGGTCTTCATGCCCAGCTTGCGGGCCGAATAGCTGCTCAGGAAGTAACCCTGCACACGGCCGGACTCCACCACCTTGCGGGCCTGCACCCGCACGCCTTCGTCGTCGAATGGCGAACTGCCCTTGCCGCGTGGCACAAAGGGGTCTTCCTGAATGTCGATATGTTTGGGCAAGACCTGCTTGCCCAGAGAGTCCAGCAAAAAAGTACTCTTACGGTACAGCGCACCGCCACTCACCGCCTGCACGAAAGCCCCCAGCAAACCTGCAGCGAGGGGGGATTCAAACAGCACCGGACACTCCACAGTGGCAATTTTGCGTGCCTTGAGACGACTCAGCGCACGTTCAGCCGCATACCGACCTACCGCCTGCGGCGAAGCGAGTTCGTCCGCCGAGCGCATGGAGCTGTACCAAGCATCACGCTGCATGTCCCTGCCCTTGCCCGCAATCGGCGAGACCGACAGCGAATGGCGCGAAGACGCATAGCCCCCACGAAAACCGCGCGTGTGGGCGCTGAAAAAATGGGATTGCTGGGCGGATACGGCAGCCCCCTCACTGTTGGTAATGCGCTTGCTCACGCCCAAGGCAGCAGCCTCACATTCCAGCGCAAGCCGGGCAGCCTCTTCACTGTGGATGGCCCACGGATGGAACAGATCCAAGTCGCGGTTGCGGTCTGCCGCAGAGACGATGTCATCGGCATCGGGCAAGCTGGCAAAGGGGTCTTCGGCCGTGAAACGCGCAATGTCAAAGGCTGCACGCACGGTTTGTGCGATGGCGGCATCCGAAAAATCGGAGGTACTGGCATTGCCCCGGCGGTTGCCCACATAGACGGTCACGCCCAGTGACTTGTCGCGGTTGCGTTCCACGTTTTCCAGCTCGCCATTGCGCACCGACACGCTCAACCCACACCCCTCGGACACTTCGGCACCGGCATCCGTTGCACCCAGTTTCTTGGCTTGGGCCAGGGCGGTATCGACGCGCGATTCAAAAAATTCACGCGTATAGGCAAAGCCGCTGTCAGCGGGTTTGGCTGGGGAAACGGAAGATGGGGAGGTGCGCCCAGAGGCAGAGGTGGGTTTCTTCATGGCGACGGCTATGATACTTGGCTATGTCACGCAAACTAAAAAAGGGCTATTACGTCAAGGGCCAGTTCGTCGCCGAAGGCAGCGCACTGGACTTGGAGTACAAGCGCGAACTCAAGGGCACGGATGAGCCGACCCGCACCGATCTCAAAAAGGAAAGCGACGCGCTGCAAAAGCTCGGCGAAGACCTGCTGACGTTGCGCGCCGAACTCATGACCAAGTTGGACCTGCCCGACAAACTGGTGGAAGGCGTGGCGGAAGCCAAACGCATCACCAACTTCGAAGGCAAACGCCGCCAGATGCAATTCATCGGCAAGTTGATGCGCAAGCTGGAGCGCGCCAAATGGGACGAAATCCGCGCCGCGCTCGAAGAGCAGCACATGCCATCGGCCAAGGAAACCCTGGTGTTGCACCAGGCCGAACAATGGCGCGACCGCCTGATAGCCGATGACGATGCCGTAGGGCAATGGCTCAACCTCAGCCCCGACACCGACAGCCAGAACCTGCGTGCCTTGGTGCGCCAGGCCCGAAAGGACGCCAAGCCCGAAAAACCGGGTGAAGCCCTGCGCCACGGCCGCGCCTACCGCGACATCTTCCAACTGGTGCGTGAGGTCTTGCAGGCCCGCCAGGATGGCCCTTCCGCGGACACCTCCGACGACGAGGACGGCTACGACGGGGACGAAGCGTGAGCGAGCCGATGAAAGCCCCATGTGAGCCGGTCAAAATTGGAATAGTTTCCATCAGCGACCGCGCGTCCAGCGGCGTCTACGAGGACAAGGGCCTACCGGCCCTGCAGGACTGGCTCAGTCGTGCGCTGCACAACCCCATTCAGTTTGAAGCCCGCCTGATTGCGGACGAGCAGACGGCCATTGAGGAGACACTGATCGCACTGGCCGATGCAAAGTGCGCCTTGGTGCTCACCACTGGCGGCACGGGCCCCGCCCTGCGCGACGTGACACCCGAGGCCACGCTGGCTGTAGCCCACAAGGAAATGCCCGGGTTTGGCGAACAAATGCGCGCCATCAGCCTGCACTTTGTGCCCACCGCCATCCTGTCGCGCCAAGTGGCAGTGATTCGGGACCAGACACTCATCATCAACCTGCCGGGTCAGCCCAAGGCAATTGCCGAGACACTGGAAGGCCTGAAGGATGCTGAGGGTAAGCAGGTCGTGCCGGGCATCTTTGCTGCCGTGCCTTACTGCGTGGACCTGATTGGCGGGCCCTACATGGAGACCGTGGACACGGTCTGCAAGGCTTTCCGCCCCAAAAGCGCCGCGCGCCCGGTGCGCGTGTCTTAACCCAGAAACACCGAGGAACCGGCTTCGCCGGGCCACTGGTGTTGCGCCCTGCAAGGGGGAGGCGGCACAGGGCTGTGCTTTATTTCCCAATCAGCTGATTGAGTTTCTCCGCCTCGAAACACTCCTTGCGCGCCGCATCTTTGGGCACGCAATCGCTGTCGGCCAGACGGGCCGAGAGTTGCTCCACCGCCTTCCACAGCATGGCAATCTGGTGGTCCTGGCCCGAGGCGCTATCCACCAAGCCACGCAGGGCCTGGCTCACCGGATCGTCGTCCTGGGTGATGCCATAGGCGCTGAACTTGCGTTCGGTGCCGGTCACGTCGGCGCTGACGCCGTCTTTGCTGGGAATGATGCGCGCCGGAATGCCCACGGCCGTGGCGCCTGCAGGTACGGGCTTGATGACCACGGCATTGCTGCCAATCTTCGCGCCATCGCCCACCTCAAAGCCGCCCAACACTTTGGCACCGGCGCTGACCACCACGTCCTTGCCCAGCGTGGGGTGGCGCTTGGCGCCCTTGTAGAGGCTGGTGCCGCCCAAGGTGACGCCCTGATAAATCGTGCAACCGTCGCCAATCTCGGCAGTCTCGCCCACCACGGTGCCCATGGCGTGGTCAAAAAAGACGCGTTGCCCCAGCTTGGCGCCGGGATGGATTTCGATACCCGTGAAAAACCGGCCCAAGTGCGACACAAAGCGCCCCAACCATTTCAGGCCATGGGTCCAGCACCAATGCGCTGCCCGGTGCAACACCACGGCATGCAAGCCGGGGTAGCAAGTGATGACCTCCCACGTCGTACGGGCGGCGGGATCACGGTCCAGGATGCACTGGATGTCAGAACGGATACGGGAAAACATGGCGAGAAGTCTATCCTTTTGGCGCAATATCGCCGTCTATCGCCACCAAATCCGCACCCCTGCCAGGTGCTTGGGCGCTTTGTTGGAGGATGGCCTTGGCAATGCCGCGCAGAATGTGGATCTCTTCCTGGGTGACCTGGGCGCGGTTGAACAGGCCATTGAGGCGCGGCATAAGTTTTTTGGGGGCAGCCGGGTCCAGAAAGCCCAGCGCTACCAAAGATTGCTCGATGTGCGTGAGCATGCCGCTGACCTGGGCAGCGTCCGCCAGCGCACTGGGCGCGGTGGCCATCTCCACCCCGAATCCACCCAGCGCCAGCCGCCACTCGTAGGCAATCACCTGTAGCGCGGCGCCGATATTGAGCGAGCCAAACTGGGGGTTGCTGGGAATGGAGAGGCAGACATGGCAACGGTACACATCCTCATTGCGCATGCCAAAGCGTTCGGAGCCGAACAGGAACCCCACCCCCGCTGGAGCAGCATTTGGGGTCAAATCACCCTCTAGCCCTTTGGGAATCTGCGCAAGCAGCTCCCCTTTTGATAGCAAATCGAAGTGCTCACGCGGTGTGCGCGTGGGCGGTCCAAAGTCGCGCGGCGTCATGGCGGTGGCGCACAGGTGGCTGATGCCGTCCAGCGCCTCGTCCAGCGTGTCGACGATGCGGCACTTGGCCAACACATCCAGCGCCCCACTGGCACGCTGGATGGTTTCCTCGCGGCGCAGCACATTGGCCCAGCGCGGCGCTACCAGCACCAAGTCGTCAAACCCCATGGTCTTCATGGCGCGAGCGGCAGCGCCCACATTGCCGGCGTGGCTGGTGTTGATCAGAATGAAACGGGTGTACATACAGCTGGAATCGGGAGGAAGGGCGTTTTTAGGGTCTTAGGGTGCGCAACCCATGCCCTGCCGTTAAAATACGCCTATTGTCGCCGCCTGCATCGCCAGCCGGTCCTCCAGTTCTTCCCCCCACAATCTATGACGCTCAATCTGCATCCCATGGTCAACGTGGCCGTCAAGGCCGCCCGCACTGCCGGCAATATCATCAACCGCGCTGCGCTGGACATTGAATCCGTACGGGTTTCCCAAAAGAAGGCCAATGACTTCGTGACCGAAGTGGACCAGGCTGCAGAACAAGCGATCATTGAAACCCTGCTGACGGCCTACCCCGGCCACGGCATCTGGGCCGAAGAATCTGGCAAGGAACATGGCGCCAAAGACTCCGAATTTGTCTGGATCATCGATCCGCTGGACGGCACCACCAACTTCATCCACGGCCTGCCCGTGTACTGCGTGAGCATCGCCTTGGCCGTGCGTGGCAAGGTGGAGCAAGCGGTGGTCTACGACCCCACACGCAACGACCTGTTTACTGCGACCAAGGGCCGCGGTGCCTACCTGAATGACCGGCGCATCCGCGTCTCCAAGCGCACGCAACTCAAGGAGTCGCTGATTTCTACCGGCTTCCCGTTCCGCCAGGGCGACAACTTCAACCAGTACCTGAAGATGATGGGTGATGTCATGCAACGCACTGCTGGTCTGCGCCGCCCTGGTGCCGCCGCACTCGACTTGGCTTACGTGGCCGCCGGCTACACCGAAGGCTTTTTCGAATTGGGCCTGCAACCCTGGGATGTGGCCGCCGGCTCGCTGCTGGTGACCGAGGCCGGTGGCCTGGTGGGCAACTTTACGGGTGAAGCCGAGTTTCTGGACCAACAGGAAATGCTGGCTGGTACACCCCGCGTCTATGGCCAGTTGGTGGGTCTGCTGAGCAAGTACAGCAAGTTTGCGCCGGCAGGTGAGAAAGCAGCCTTGCGCCAAGCCGCGGCAGCCCCTGACGAAGCGACAACAGGCGACGATGGTTCCGTGGGCGACGCCCTGCTGTAATCGACTCTCCCACCAGGACGGCTATATTGCCGTCCCGGGCGATAGCAGCAATTGCTGCACAGGGACCGGGCGACCAAACAAATAGCCCTGGAACAGGGTGCAGCCGTTGACCAACAGGAAATCTCGCTGCCCTTCTGTCTCCACCCCCTCGGCCACCACGCTGAAACCCAAGCTCTTGCCCAACGCCAGCACGGTGCGTGCGATGGCAGCGTCGTTGGGATCGGTGAGCACATCGCGCACAAAAGACTGGTCGATCTTGAGCTGCTGCAAGGGCAAAAGCTTGAGGTAAGACAGCGAGGAGTAGCCGGTGCCAAAGTCGTCCAGCGCGAAGCCCACACCGGCAGCCTGCAGTGCCGACATTTTGAGTGTCGCATCCTGCGTGTCGCTCAGCAAAAGACTTTCGGTCAGCTCCAGCTTCAAGCGCTGGGGGTTGGCCCCGGTTTTGTACAGCAAGTCCAGCACCTGCTGGGCAAAGTCGGGGTGGCGGAATTGGCGTGCACTCACATTCACCGCCACCGTCAGCGCCTCGGTTTCCACCTGTCCAGCCCATTGGGCCAGTTGCCGACAGGCCATTTCCAGCACCCAAGCACCCAGTGGGATGATGAGCCCCGTCTGCTCCGCCACCGGAATGAACTCCAGGGGTGACACCAGACCGCGCTGCGGATGCTGCCAGCGCACCAACGCTTCGGCGCCCACGATGCAGCGCGCAGCGTCCACCACAGGCTGGTAGTACACCACCAGCTCCTGGCGCTGCAGACCGTGGCGCAAATCCAGCTCCAATGCAGTCCGCTGTGCCACCAGCGCTTGCATGGCCGGATCGAAAAAGCGCATGGTATTGCGGCCCGCTGCCTTAGCCTCGTACAGCGCCAGATCGGCCTGCTTGAGCAACTCATCCACCGTCTGGTGCTGTTGCGCGAACAAGGTGATTCCAATGCTGGGCGTGCTGTGGTGCTCGGCCGCCCCCAACATGTAGGTTTGGTTCAGACTGCCGATGATTTTCTTTCCGACCAGCTCCACATGGGTGCTGGCACGGGCAGGGTCCGTGTCCAGACTGTGCAACATCACCACGAATTCATCGCCTCCCAGACGCGCCACGGTGTCAGCGCCACGCACGCAGGCCAACAGGCGGTGAGCGACCTCTTGCAAGAGCAGGTCACCGACGTCGTGCCCACGCGTGTCATTGAGGTCCTTGAAGTTGTCCAGGTCAATAAAAAGCAGTGCTCCGTGGTGACCATCGCGCGCAGCCAGCGCCAGCACCTGCTGGAGTCGATCGATCAGCAGACGGCGGTTGGGCAGGCCGGTCAGCACATCGTAAAACGCCAGGCGTTCGATCTTTTCCTCGGCCAGTTTGCGTGCTGTGATATCGCGTCCGACTCCCCGATAACCGCAGAACTGGCCTTGGGCATCGAAGAAGGGGGCGCCACTGACCGAAACCCAATACGGCTGACCTTGGTGGTCCGTGTCACACAACTCCAGCTCGCGGAAAATCTGATGGGCCAAAAGCATCTGACGATGCGACTCCCAGTCCGCCGCATTCATATTCAGGGCGCCCAGCTCCCAGCGGGTCTTGCCCATGCGGTAGGCCTGTGATTTGCCAGCCAGATTTCCCGCAAACCGGACAAAGCGAAACTCCGCATCCTGCTCCCAATACCAGTCGGATGACAACTCGGTCAGGGCGCGAAAACGGGCCTCACTCTCCGTCAAGGTGGCCTGCGAAGCCTTGATGGCGGTGATGTCGGTCACCGAACCATAGGCGATATGGTGGCCCGAGGGCTCCCAAATCGTGATGGCCTTTCCAAACAGCGAACGCACGGAACCGTCAGGGTGGCAGACCCGGAACTCATGGGCCCAGGTGGCGCCATGCTCGGCCGTGTCGTTCATGGAAACCACCATGGCAGGCAAATCGTCCGGATGGACACACCGGAACACCGAGTTGGGGTCAGTCTTTGCGGCCTGGGCGCTAATGCCAAACAGCGTCTCACAGGCGTCACTGACAAAGGTGAACTCTCCGCGGCTAGGGCCGTGGCGCACAAATTGGAACACCATCTCGGGCAGCCGGCTGGTAAGGCGCTGGATCATCTCCAGCCGCTCCTGCAAGGCTTCCTTGGCACGTTTTTCTTCAGAAAAATCCTGCACCACGCCGTAGTCCACATAGGAGCCATCGTCGTGTTGCTGTCGGCGCATGCGGGTGCGCAGCCATTGCACACGCCCGCCACGGTTCAGCCAGCGGTACTCCAGCTCGCTGCCATCCATGCGCTCGCGTGCCCGCAAAAAGGCGGGCATGTCGTCCGGATGGATGTACTGGCGCGCGGTCTCGAAGCTCACGTCAGGTTGCCAGGGCATATCGCCCAGCGCATACAGCCCCTTGGACCAGATCGAGCGCCCGGCCCCCTGCGGCACCGTCCAGTGCCCCACCCGAGCCAGTCGTTCGGTCAGCTCAAACAACTCCAGTTGCCTGCGCAACTCGCGGTTGGCCTGCTGCAATGCCTCTTCACTCACCTGCACCGCCGCCTCGGCTTGGCGCTGCTGGGTGATGTCGTGCAGGTAGACCACGATATGCAACTCCCCCGCCAATTGAAGGCGGGTACCTTCCACGCGAAACAAGACCTGACGTCCACCGCGCGTGGTGAACGGCATCTCGACGTGGTGGCTTCCGTCCTGCCCCGCTGCGCGAACAAATGCAGCATCCCGGGCTTCGGCATCAGGCCAAAAACCCAGCTCAAGCGCAGTTTTCCCTACGGCATCGGCCCAGCTGTAGCCTGTCAACGCCTCCCAATGGGCGTTCACATCCACAAAACAGCCATCGCTGTAACGGGACAGGGAGATGGCGGCCGGGCTGTGCACAAACAGGGCATTGAGCATGTCGTACTGGCGCCGTGCGCCGGACTCTACCGATGTCAACGCTTCCCGCAACCGTGCAATCTCCTGCGCACACTCCGCTGCCGAGCGTTTCTCCCAGTCCAATCCCTCGCTCATGGCGCAGGCAGCTCCAATTGCTCAACGGGCACCGGGCGACCAAAAAAGTAGCCTTGGAAGGCCTTGCAACCATTGCGCAGCAGGAAGTCCCGCTGGCCCGCGGTTTCTACCCCCTCAGCCACCACCCCCAAGTCCAGGCTGCGCGCCAGGTTGAGGATGGTGCGCGCAATGGCGGCGTCGTTGGGATCCGTCAGCACATCGCGCACAAAGGACTGGTCAATCTTGAGCTGGTCCAGCGGCAGGCGCTTGAGGTAGGCCAGGCTGGAGTAGCCGGTGCCAAAGTCGTCCAGCGAGAAGCCCACACCAATCGAACGCAGCTCACTCATCTTGACAATGACCTCATCAAAGTCAGACAGCAGCAGGCTTTCGGTCAGCTCCAGCTTGAGCCGATACGGATTGGCCCCTGACAGGCGCAGCAAGCTCAGGATGTGGTTGGAAAAGTCAGGGTGCTTGAATTGGCGTGCGCTCACGTTCACGGCCATGGTCAACTTCTGGGTGTGGGGTCTGGCGCTCCAGGCCACCAGTTGTGCACAGGCGGCCTCCAGGACCCACTGGCCCAGCGGCAGAATCAGCCCGGTCTGCTCGGCAACCGGAATGAATTCGCCCGGCGGCACCAGACCCCGCCCGGGGTGGTTCCAGCGCAGCAGAGCCTCTACCCCCGTGGTGTGTCCTTGGTCATCCACCACCCGCTGGTAATACAACATGAACTCGTTGCGCAGCAAGCCCTGGCGCAAATCGGCCTCCATGGCGGCACGCGCCGAGGCGGCTGCCTGCATATCCGGGTCAAAAAACCGCAGCGTGTTGCGCCCGGCCGCCTTGGCTTGGTACATGGCCAGGTCTGCGCGCTTGAGCAGTTCGTCCACCGTTTGGCTGTGCTGGTGAAACAGTGTGACACCGATGCTGGGCGAACTGTGCAGCTGGTGGCTACCCAAGGCGTACTGCTGGTTAAGCGCCTGCAGGATTTTCTTGGACACTATCTCGGCCTGGCCAGCGGCCTCGGTAGCTACCGCGCCCAACTCCTCCAGCATGACGACGAATTCATCGCCACCCAGCCGCGCTACGGTGTCCACATCGCGCACACAGGCCTGCAAACGACTGGCGACCTGCTTGAGCAAGAGGTCGCCCATGTGGTGGCCCAAGGTGTCGTTGAGGATCTTGAAGTTGTCCAAATCAATGAACAGCAAGGCACCGTGCTGGCCATGGCGCGCGCTGGCCGCCAAGGCGTGCTCCAAGCGGTCGATCAGCATGCGCCGATTCGGCAGGCCGGTCAGCGAATCAAAGAAGGCCAAACGCTCGATTTCGGCCTCGGCCAGCTTGCGGGCAGACACATCGCGGCCTGTCCCACGGTAGCCACAAAACTCGCCCTCGGCATTAAAAATGGGCGTACCACTGATAGACGCCCACATATAGGTCCCATCCTTCAGGATGCGCTGCATCTCAAAGTCATGGAATGTCTCGTGCGCCAACAGTTGGGCCTTGTGCTGCTCCCACTGTGCCGGACTCACCCCTTGGGCACCGGAGTCCCAGCGTGTCTTGCCTATGGCCGCGTCCGACGCCAATTTGGCACCGCTCAGGCCATTGCCATCGATGCGGACAAAACGGAACTCCGCATCCTGCTCCCAGTACCAATCGGAAGACAGGGCCGACAAGCTGCGAAAGCGCTCTTCGCTGGCCTGCAATCGAGCCAGAGCTTCTTTCTGGGCCGTAATGTCAGTAATCGAACCACAGAAGAGCACCGACCCGTCGGACTGCAGTTCTGGCAGAGAATGCCCCAGCATCCAGCGGTCCGCCCCCCCAGCGGTACCAACCCGGAATTCACACCGCCATGGCTCCATGGCATTCATGGCCGTCCAGGTGCTCTTGATGACTAAGCGCGTATCTTCAGGATGGATGCGCTGGAACACTGCAGCCGGATCCGCATAGGCCTGCTCTGGGGTGAGTCCATAGATCTGCTGGATGCCGGCACTCACAAAAGGAAAGGCATAACGCCCATCGGGCCACATCTGGTACTCATAGACCAGCCCTGGCGCCCGGCTGGTGATCTTGCGAATGAAGGCCAGCTGGTTTTCCAGGTTCTGCCGCACCTGATGTTCGTCGGTGACTTCCTGGATCACGCCCATCTCGGCTTGGCTCACACCGTCCTTCCACTGGCGGTAAAAGCGGGCACGCACCCAAATCAGCTGTCCATCGGGACGCTGCCAGCGGTACTCGATCACTTCTCCGTCCATTCGTTGCAGGGCCTGGTCTACCAAGGGACGGTCATCGATGTGCACGCCTTCAATCAACTCGCCGCGCTTGAGCAACACCTGCGCGTCCATACCGGCAATATGCGCTGCACCGCGAGAAATCTGCAGGTCCGGAATTCCGGGGTACGCCACCCAATGCCCCACTTTGGCCAGGGACTCGGTCAGCTCATACAACTTGACCTGGCGATTGAGTTTGTCGTTGGCCTGCTCCAAGGCCTGCTCTCCTGCGCGCAGGGCCTCATGGGCCAGGCGTTCGGCAGTCACATCGCGCAAGTAAAGCAGGATATACGCCTCACCCTGCTCCTGGACCAGCGCAGCATTCATGCGCACCACGCGGGGGTTGCGGTCCTTCATGACCAGCGTGACATCCGCATCCACCACGCGGCCGCCGTCATACAACGGTGCGAACACCCGTTGGCGCTCCTCTGGATCCAGCCAATGCCCGATCTCAATGGCCGTGCGTCCCAAGGCTTCGGCACGGGTGTACCCAGTCAGGTGCAACCATTCGGTGTTGACCTCCACCAACACGCCATCACGTACCCGCGTCAGGGCAATGGCCTCAGGGCTGTGGTCAAAAATGGTCCTGAACATGGCATCGCCCCCCCCCCAAGACGCAGCCGCAGCCACAGGCTGCGCGCCAGTGGATACAGAGAGGGGCGATTCTGGTGGGGTCGACACAGGCAAAGGGGGCTGGCCAGAGTGAACGGTACGCCCATCATAGGGCCTCAAAGCGGTGCCCGCCACGCCAGGCAACCCCTAGTGACCCCGCTGGGGCCAGCGAAGTTGATAGACTTCTTTGGATGACCGAATCGGCCCCTTCCCACACCCCCATGATGCAGCAGTACCTGGGCCTCAAGGCCCAGTACCCCGGCACCCTGCTGTTTTACCGCATGGGCGATTTCTACGAAATGTTTTACGCCGACGCCGAGAAGGCCGCCCGCCTGCTCGACATCACACTCACCCAGCGCGGCCAGTCGGCCGGCGAGCCGGTCATCATGGCCGGCGTGCCCTTTCATGCCATGGAGGGCTACCTGGCCAAACTGATTCGCCATGGCGAGTCGGTGGCCATTTGTGAACAGGTGGGCGAGGTCGGTGCGACCAAAGGGCCGGTGGAACGCAAGGTGGTGCGCGTCGTCACCCCCGGCACGTTGACCGATGCCGAGCTTTTAAACGAAAAGTCCGAATCCATCCTCATGGCCGTGCACCAGGGCCCGCGCAACCGCTGTGGCCTGGCTTGGCTGTCCGTCACCCAGGGCGTGGTGTTTCTGGCTGAGTGCGCGCCCGATGAAGTGAACGGCTGGATCACCCGTATCGCCCCCAGCGAGCTGGCCTACAGCGCCGGATGCACCACCGCCTTCGAAGACCGGCTCAAGCGCCTGCGCTCCAGCAGCAACGCCTTGTACCTGACGGCTCGCCCCGAATGGCAATTTGACAGCGCGCTGGGCCAGCGCAAACTGCTGGACGCCCTGCAGGCTGCCAGCCTCAGCAGTTGGAACGCACAAGACCTGCCCCTGGCCCACGCCGCCAGCGCCGCGCTCTTGGGCTATGCCGAGCACACCCAGGGCCGCGCTCTCACCCACATCCACAGGGTACAGGTGCAGCGCAATGACGCGCTGATTGACCTGCCCGCGACCACACGCCGCAACCTCGAGCTGGTGCAAACCCTGCGCGGCGAAGACAGCCCCACCCTGTTCAGCCTCATTGACACCTGCATGACCGGCATGGGTAGCCGCATGCTCAAGAGCTGGCTGCTGGAACCCCAACGCGACCGCACCAAGGCACAGCACCGGCTGCACGCCATCGGAACGCTCAAGGCCCACCTGTGGCAAACGCTACGCGGCCAACTCAAGGGCTGCTCCGATGTGGAACGGATAACCGCCCGCACTGCCCTGCGCCAGGTGCGCCCGCGTGAACTCGTCGCCCTGGTAGTGACGCTACAAAAAACGGAGCTGCTTGCGCAGCATTTAAAAGGCGTAGAGGGCTATTTGGCCCATATCTCAGAGCAATTGCAGCCACCGAGCCAGGCCACTGTCCTGCTAGCCCGCGCCATTGACCCCGAACCCGCCGCCCTGGTGCGCGATGGCGGGGTGATCGCCAACGGCTTTGACGCCGAGCTGGACGAACTGCGCGCCATCCAGACCAACTGCGACGCCTTTTTGCTGGACTTGGAGGTGCGCGAAAAGGCCCGCACCGGCATCGCCAACCTGCGCGTGCAGTTCAACAAGGTGCATGGCTTCTACATCGAGGTCACCACCGGCCAGGTGGACAAGGTGCCCGACGACTACCGCCGCCGCCAAACCCTGAAGAACGCCGAGCGCTTCATCACGCCCGAACTGAAGGCCTTTGAAGACAAGGCCCTGAGCGCGCAGGAGCGTGCGTTGGCCCGCGAGAAGTACCTGTTCGAGCAGGTGCTGGACCAGCTGCAACACCACATCCCCCAGCTCACCCGCGTGGCGCGCGCCCTGGCCGCGCTGGACGCGCTGAGCGCGCTGACCGAGCGCGCGCTGACGCTGGACTGGTGCGCCCCGCAGTTTGTCGCGGAACCCTGCATCGACATCGAAGCCGGCCGTCACCCCGTAGTGCAGGCGCGGCTCGCCGAACTCTCCAGCGGCAACTTCATTGCCAACGACGCGCGCTTCGGCCCCAAGCAGCGCATGCAGATCATCACCGGCCCCAACATGGGCGGCAAGTCCACCTACATGCGCCAGGTCGCCCTCATCGTGCTCTTGGCCAGCATGGGCAGCTATATACCCGCGCGTGCCTGTCGCCTGGGACCCATCGACGCCATCCACACCCGCATTGGCGCGGCCGATGATTTGGCCAACGCCCAGTCCACCTTCATGCTGGAGATGACCGAGGCTGCGCAGATCCTGCACAGCGCAACGCCGCACAGCCTGGTGCTGATGGACGAAATCGGTCGC
The DNA here is from genome assembly GCF_002251855.1 of Rhodoferax sp. TH121. Taxonomy (GTDB): domain Bacteria; phylum Pseudomonadota; class Gammaproteobacteria; order Burkholderiales; family Burkholderiaceae_C; genus Allorhodoferax. The sequence goes on along the minus strand of NZ_NOXW01000020.1, from coordinate 57,282 downwards.
GGCACCAGCACCTTTGACGGCCTGGCCCTGGCCAGCGCCATTGCCACGCAGCTGCATGACAAGACCCAGGCCTTCACGCTGTTTGCCACGCACTACTTCGAGCTGACCGAGTTCCCCGCCACGCACCACGCGGCCATGAACGTCCACGTGAGCGCGGCCGAAGCCGGACGCGACATCGTCTTCCTGCACGCCATCGAACCCGGCCCCGCCAGCAAGAGCTACGGCGTGCAGGTCGCCCGCCTGGCCGGCATGCCCGCCGCCGTACTCAACCACGCGCGCCACACACTGGACGCATTGGAAGCACACGCCTCTGAACAGCAGCTGCAAGTGGACCTGTTTGCTGCCCCGCCCGCACCTGAAGCAGCGCCTGTGAGCGCCGTGGAAAACGCGCTGGCAGGCATCAACCCGGACACGATGAGCCCGCGCGAGGCCATGGATGCGCTGTATCAGCTGAAGGCACTGGCCGCACGCAAGTGACGGCCGCCTTCTACAATCCAAGTTTCGCCTCCCAGAACGACAACAATGACCTACTGCGTCGCCCTCAAACTCAACGCCGGCCTGGTGTTCCTCTCGGACTCCCGCACCAACGCCGGACTCGACCAGATCAGCACGTTCCGCAAGATGATCGTGTACGAGAAGCCCAATGACCGCTTCATGGTCCTGCTCTCGGCCGGCAACCTCAGCATCTCGCAATCGGTGCGTGAGATCCTGCAGATCGAAAAACTCAAGGACCACGAAGACGACGAAGGCATCACCATCTGGAATGCCAAGAGCATGTTCGACGCCGCCCGTGTGCTGGGTTCGGCTATCCGCAAGGTACAGGAGCGTGATGGCGCGGCGCTGAAAAATGCGGGGGTGGACTTCAACGTGTCCCTCATCTTCGGTGGCCAGATCCAGGGCGAAGGCATGCGCCTGTTCCAGGTCTACTCCGCCGGCAATTTCATCGAAGCAACGCCCGAGACGCCCTACTTCCAAGTCGGCGAATCCAAGTATGGCAAGCCAGTGCTGGACCGGGTAATCACCCCCCACACGCCGTTGGACGAAGCCGCCAAGTGCGCGCTGGTGTCAATGGACTCCACGCTTAAGTCCAACCTGTCGGTGGGCCTGCCGCTGGACATGGTGGTCTACGAAGCCAACACTTTTGCCACCGACAAGGTAGTGTGCATCGACGAGAACAACCCCTACTTCCAGATGCTGCACAGCAGCTGGGGCCAGAAGCTGCGCGAGGTGTTTGACAGCATCGAAGACCCCATGTGGAACGGCGGCCAGACCGAGGTGCCATTGCTGGTGCCTTCCGCACGCAGCCTGCCGCTGAAAAAAATCACCACCCCAGATGAAAAGCTGATCTGAATCGGATCTTGATGTCCACCATCGTTTTCTCCCACGCCAACAGCTTCCCCGCAAGCACCTACAAGGTGCTATTCAAGAGCCTCAAGGCCCGCGGCTACTCTGTCAAAGCTGTTGACAAGTACGGCCACGATCCCCGCTACCCCGTCACGGACAACTGGCCCCATGTGGTCCAGCAACTGGTGGACTACGCCACCAAAGTGGTGGACAAAGTGGGGGAGCCCGTTTGGCTGGTGGGCCACTCGCTAGGCGGATTCTTGAGCCTGATGGCGGCGGCCCGCCATCCCGAATTGGCCAAAGGCGTGGTGCTGATCGACTCGCCCATTCTGGGCGGCTGGCGCTCCCAGGTGCTGGGCCTTGCCAAGACCACGCAACTGGTAGGCTCCATCTCGCCCGGCGCGGTAAGCCGCCAGCGCCGCAACAGCTGGCCCAGTGTGCAGGCCGCATTTGAGCATTTCCAACACAAGAAGGCATTTGCCAAATGGGATGCCCAGGTGCTGATGGACTATGTAGATGCGTTTGGTGAAGACGCAGACGGCAAACGCAGCCTGGCCTTTGACCGGGCCATCGAAACCGCCTTCTACAACACCCTACCCAACAACCTGGACCGCTTGCTCGCACGCCATCCGGTGAAGTGCCCGGTCACCTTCATTGGCGGTGACCAGTCCGAGGAAATGAAACAGGTCGGCATGGCCATGACCGAAAAGGTCACCAAGGGCCGCATCATGATGCTCGACGGCAGCCACCTTTTCCCCATGGAAAAGCCGCTCGCCACCGCCGCAGCGCTGGAAGCCGCCTTGCGGAACATGGAGCGCTGACGCCGCATGGACACCAGCCTGCAAGCGCAATTGGACCGACTGCAAGAACAGGTTCAGGCCTTGCAGTCCAAAAACCGGCAACTCCAAGCCGCACTGGACGAACAACAAATCCTGGCCAGCCAATGGCTGGAGCGGCGTACCCGCGAGCTTCAGGCCGATGCCTTGGAACAAAAGAAGGCCGAAGCGTTGCAAAGCGTGTTCTACCGCATTGCTGAGCGTGCCACGGCCGGGCTCACCCTCTATGATTTTTTGAAGGCTGTGCACAAGCTGCTGGGCGAGCTGCTGTACGCCAAGAATTTCTATGTCTGCCTGAGCCACCCGTCCAAGAACACGGTGGACTACCCCTATTACGAGGACGAAAAGGACGGCGACACCATGCAACGCTACGGCGTGCTGCGTAAGCGTGGCATGACCGAGTTTGTGCTGCGCACAGCCCGGCCCGAGGTGATCGATGCCGCTCGTTTTGTGCAACTGCAGACCAGTGGCGAAATCACCGAGGCCTCGGGCGACCTCACCTTCAGCAGCTGGCTGGGCGTGCCCATGCAAATGCAGGGCCGGGTGCGCGGCGTACTGGTAGTGCAGGGGTACGAACCCCACGTGCGCTATTCAGGGGCCGATGCAGACATCCTGAGTTTTGTGGCCAATCACGTGGGCGCAGCGCTGGAGCGCCAACAGGCTATCGAAGACATGCGCAACTCCGAGGCGCGCTACCGCTCGGTGATCGAGAACGTGGGCGTGGGTGTGGTGGTGGTGCAAGACGGACGCATGGTGTTTGCCAACCCCAGCATGGTGCGCATCGTCGGGCATCCGCTGGACCACCTGCTGTCCCAGCCCTTTACCGCCACCATCCATCCCGACGACGTGCCCACCGTGGTGGAGCGACACCAACGCCGCCTGCGTGGCGAGACGGTGGAGGTGAACTACACCTTCCGCATCATCACCGCAGATGGTCAGGTGCGCACACTGGAGCTTTCGGCCGTGCTGATCGAGTGGAGCCAGCGCGATGCCACTCTGCTGTTTGTCATGGATGCCACAGCACGCATGCAGGCCGAAGAGAGCCAGCGTCAGGCGCTGCAGCAACAGATTGCGCTCAATGACCTGAAGGCACGCTTCATCACCATGGCCTCGCACGAGTTCCGTACACCACTGGCCACCATCCATGGCTCCGTGGAGCTGTTGCAGCACTACGAAGACCGCATGCCGGCCGACAAGAAACAACAGACGCTGCAGAAAATTGACGACGCGGTGGAGCGCATGACCCATATGCTGGAAAACGTGCTGGTGATTGGCCGCACCGATGCCGGACGGCTTGAGTTCAAACCCCGCGCTCTGGGCATTACCACCTTCTGCCATGGTTTGGTCGATGAGTTGCGTAGCGCCATGGCACGCCAACTGGTCGGCGTGCAATTGCAGCTGGAGCTGCCACCGGCCGAGCAGCTGTACTGGCTGGACGACACCCTGATCCGCAATATCGTGGGCAACCTGCTGTCCAACGCAATCAAGTACTCACCGCAAGGCGGCCTGGTGCGCTTTGCCGTGCAAGACCGTGGCGGCGCACTGGTGTTCACCGTGTCCGACCAGGGCATTGGCATCCCCGAGGCCGACCAGGCCCAACTGTTTGTGAGCTTTCACCGCGCCAGCAATGTGGGCCCCATCGCGGGCACTGGGCTGGGTCTCTCCATCGTGAAAGAGGCGGTGACCTGCCACCTGGGTAGCATCCAGGTGCGCAGCCAGGTCGGCCAGGGCAGCACCTTCACCGTCACCCTGCCCACCCACCCCTGTACCGCCGAGGACTGAGGCCATGCGCATCCTGATCGCCGAAGACGAACCCTCGCTGCGGGAAAACCTGCAGTGGATGCTGGAGCTCGAAGGCTACGAAGTCATGGCCGCCTGCGACGGCGCCGACGCGTATGCCCAGGCACAGGCCTTGCGGCCCGACCTGGTGCTCACCGATGTGATGATGCCCTTGCTGGATGGGTATGGCCTGATCCGCGCCTTGCGGGAAGACAGCCGTACCGCCACCGTTCCCATCATCATGCTCACGGCCAAGGCTGACCGCACCGATGTGCGCGCCGGCATGAACCTGGGCGCCGACGACTACCTCACCAAGCCCTGCCGCCGTGACGAGTTGCTGGAGGCCGTGCAGGCCCGCCTGCAACGCAGCAGCAGCCTGGAGCAAGCAGCCCAACGCCTGCAGAATGAAACCCGCTACGCCATGCAGATCGATACACTCACGGCCCTGCCCGGGCGTGACCTGTTCGAGCAGCAGCTAGAGTCCGCGCTGGAGCACCATAGCGGTGTGGCCCTGTTGTGCCTGGGTCTGGATGGGTTTGCCAAAATCAACGAGTCACTGGGTACCGGTGTGGGCGACCTGGTGCTGCGTGAAGTGGGCAAGCGCCTGAACCTGTACTCCGCGCAGTGGGAGCAACCGACGGCCCATGATGTGGTGGGCCGCATTGGTGGCGACCAGTTCGCCGTGTGCATGGCCGGGCTGACTTCAGAAGACCGATTGAACGCACGGGCGGCCGAGCTGCTGCGCCGCTTGGCAGAGCCCTACCAGGTCAGCGGCCACACCCTGTTTCTGACGGCCAGCGCAGGTACCAGCCTGTACCCCGCACAAGCCGACAGCGCCCACGCCCTGCTGCTGAACGCCGAATCCGCACTGCACCATGCCAAACCCACCGGCCCCGGCAGCTATGTGTACTTTGACGCGGCGATGAACCGCCAAGTGGCGCGCTCACTGCAAATCCACAACGAACTGCACCGCGCCATGGCACAGGGGGACCTTCAGGTCTACTACCAGCCACAGGTCAACATCCGCAGCGGCGCCGTAGTTGGATTTGAAGCCCTGCTGCGCTGGAACCACACCACCCTGGGCTGGATCCCCCCGTCCGAATTCATTCCCATTGCAGAACAAAGTGGCGTGATCGTTCAGCTGGGCCAGTGGGTTATGCACACCGCCGCCACCCAGGCTGCGCAGTGGCTCGCCCAAGGCCACAGCAACTTCCGCATGGCGGTGAATCTGTCGGTACGCCAGTTTGCAGGCCAAGAGCTGCCAGCGCTGGTGGCCCAAGTGCTAGCAAGCACCGGCCTGCCCCCGCATATGCTGGAGCTGGAGGTGACCGAGAGCATGGCCCTACAGAGCGTAGCCTCCACACTGGCCACGCTGCATGCCTGCAAGGCGCTGGGCGTGAAGCTGGCCATGGACGACTTTGGCACCGGCTACTCCAGCCTGGCCTACCTCAAGCAGTACCCACTGGACGCCCTGAAGATCGACCAGGCCTTCACCCGCAATATCACCCAGGACGCCGGCGATGCGGCCATCACCAAAGCCATCGTGGCGATGGCGCACAGCTTTGGCATGACGGTGGTGGCCGAAGGGGTGGAGACGGCGGAGCAATTGGAGTTTTTGCGCGGACTGCACTGCGAGGAGTTTCAGGGTTACCTGTTTAGCAAACCGGTACCGGCGGAGGAGGCGGTTTTGTGTTTTTCGGGGTATCGGGGGGCTTAGGTTTTTCGAAGCGTTGCACCGCTTTTTTAACACCCACTCCCCCAGCCCCTCGCCCCGTCGGCGAGGGGAGCCTTTAACAGCCACATCTTGTTGTGTTGCGCCGGATGCGTGGCTACTGGGGTGACGTTGTCAGCGTGTGTTGAAACCACGGCCCGCGCCAGCGGTTGTGGGTACTTCGGAAAGGTTGGTATGCCAACGCTGGCGGCGACGCCCGCCAGTGGCTCCGCACCCACATTTCTTCATTCACCACAACCGTTCGCTCTGGCCGTGGCGTACCCACCTAGTGGCAACGGTGCGTCTGTAGCACCGTAGCCAGAGCAAAGCCACCAAATTGGCTGTTAAAAGGCTCCCCTCGCCGACGGGGCGAGGGGCTGGGGGAGTGGGTGTTAAAAAAAACGGTGCAGGCGCCAAAAGATGCAAGCCGTCAAGCCGCCCAGGTCACTACCCCCGTCCAAGCCGTCACCAACACAATGACGCCAAACACAATGCGGTAATACGCAAACCCCACAAAGCTGTGGGTAGAGATGAACTTCAGCAGCCAGCGCACGCACAACCACGCACTCACAAAAGACGCCAACAAGCCCACCGCAAACAGCGGCACATCCGCCACGGACAGCAGCGCCCGCTCCTTGTAGAGGCTATACCCCCCCGCCCCAATCAAGGTAGGAATGGCCAGGAAGAATGAGAAATCGGTCGCGGCTTTGCGCGACAGGCCCAAAAGCATGCCGCCGATGATGGTGGCGCCGCTGCGGCTGGTGCCGGGCACCATGGCCAGGCACTGCACCAGTCCGACTTTGAGCGCGTCCAGAGGTGTCATGGCATCTACATCGGCCACACGAACGGTTTTGGGGTTGGTGGCCTGGCGGCGCTCGGCCCACAGGATGATGAAACCACCCACGATGAAGGTGGTGGCAACGATAGTGGGGGTGAACAAATGCGCCTTGATGAACTTGCCAAACAAGAGGCCCAGCAACACGGCCGGCACAAACCCGATGGCCACATTCACGGCAAAGCGCTGCGCCTGTTTCTCGGTGGGCAGCGCCACCAGCGTATCGCGGATTTTTTGCCAGTAGACCAGGATGACCGCAAAGATGGCGCCCGTCTGGATGGCGATTTCAAACACCTGGCGCTTGTCGTGGTCCAAAAAGTCCAGCAGCGCGCCCGCCAGAATCAAATGGCCGGTGCTGGAGATAGGCAGAAACTCCGTCAACCCTTCCACCACGCCCATGATGGCCGCTTTGATCAGCAATGTGATATCCAAAACTCTCTCCCAATTTAAGAACAAAATAGGCCTCTAGACCCCGTATTATCTGCGCGAGCAGCTCACTTATTCATAGCGCAGCGCCTGAATCGGCAACAGTTTGGAGGCGCGTCGCGCCGGGTAATAGCCAAAAAACACGCCCACCACCCCGGAGAAACCCACCGCCAGCAGCACCGCGCCAGCACTGAGGGATACCTGCCAACCCGCAAAGTGACCCACGCCCCAGGTGGCCAGCGCGCCAAGCGCCACGCCAATGGCGCCCCCCAACACGCTGAGTGTCACCGCCTCGATGAGGAACTGCGCCAGGATGTCGCGTCCGCGCGCGCCCACCGCCATGCGCAAGCCAATCTCTCGCGTGCGCTCGGTCACGCTCACCAGCATGATGTTCATGATGCCGATGCCGCCGATCACCAGGCTGATGCCCGCCACCGCAGCCAACAGCAATGTCATTACGTGGCTGGACTCTTCTTGCGCCTGCAGAATTTCAGTCAGGTTGCGCACCACAAAAGGATCATCTGCGCCCTCCTGCACCTTAAAGCGTTGACGCAACAAATCCTTGACGCTGGCCTCCACCACCTTCATGTCCTGGCCTTCTCGCACCTTCACGCTGATGGCACCTACGCGCTTCAAGCGGCTGGTGGCGTCCCCGCCCCAAATGCGATTGCGCAGCGTGCCCAGCGGAATCATCACCACATCGTCCTGGTCCTGGCCCATGGAGTTCTGCCCCTTGGGCGCCAGCACACCGATGACCGTGATGGGAATGTTGCGCACCCGGATCACCTGGTCCACAGGGTCCTGATCACCAAACAACTCGCGCGCCACGGTAGCGCCAATCCAGGCCACCTTCGCCGAGCCGGACAATTCCGCTGCATCAAACACCCGCCCGCTGGCCAGTGGCCAGTCGCGCGCTTCCAGGTAGTCGTTGTTCACACCAATGATGCTGCTGCCCCAGTTGGTATTGCCAAATACCAGCTGCCCACTGGTGCGCGACGTGGGGGCCGCCACCTGCACCTCTGGAATTTCCAGCGCAATGGCGGTGGCATCCTCTTCGGTCAGGCGCTGGCGGGTTTGCGCGCCCAGGCGCACGCCAGCCTGCGACACACCGCCGGGCAGCACCAGCATGATGTTGGAACCCAGGCCCTTCATTTGCTCCTGCACGCGGTTGGTAGCGCCTTGTCCCACCGCCACCATGGTGATGACGGCCGCCACCCCAATGATGATGCCCAGCATGGTGAGGATGCTGCGCAAAGTGTTGGCCGCCAGCGAACGCAATGCACTGCGCAGCGCTGCAAAGGTATTCATCGTCGTGAGTCCTCCACGATGTGCCCGTCCTTGAACACCAAGGTGCGCTGCGCCCAAGCAGCGATATCCGCCTCGTGCGTGACCAGCACCACGGTCATGCCCTGCTGGTTCAACTCGGTCAGCAGCTGCATGATGTCTTCGCTGGTCTGCGAGTCGAGGGCGCCGGTGGGCTCATCGGCCAGGATAAGTTGCGGCTGGTTCACCAAGGCACGTGCAATCGCCACGCGCTGTTGTTGCCCCCCGGACAGTTCGGCCGGCGTGTGCCCGGTGCGCTGTCCCAGGCCCACCCGCTCTAGTGCAGCGCGCGCGCGCTCCCGGCGCTGGACGGCGGGCACCCCGGCGTAGACCATGGGCAGCTCCACGTTCTCCAAGGCACTGGTACGCGGCAGCAGGTTGAACTGCTGGAACACAAAACCAATCCGCCGGTTGCGGATACTGGCCAGCGCATCGGGTGCCATGTCTTGCACCGGCTCCCCGGCCAACACATAGCTGCCCGCACTGGGCTGGTCCAGGCAGCCCAGGATGTTCATGAGGGTGGACTTGCCCGATCCCGAGGCGCCCATGATGGCGACCATCTCACCCTCGGCAATGTCCAGGGACACACCACGCAGCGCGTGCACCGTCTGGCCGCCCATGGCATAGCTTTTGGTCAGGTCACGCGCCTGGATCAGGGCGTGCACTTGGGTCGTGGGTGACATCGTGCCCGCCTCAAAACGGGGGGCGCGGGCCATTGCTGCGCGGTGCCGCAGCGCCGCCTTGCAGCTGGGTACCCACCAACACCTCCACGCCCTCGCGCAATGCCGTAGCTGCAGGAGAATCTGGCGGCAAGATCAGCTCGGTGCTGCTGCCATCCGACACCCCCACCCGCACCGCATAGGCCAACGGTTTGCCATCGCTGCCCATCACATACACCCGGCTGCGGTTTGCGCCACGCGCCGCGCCGCCCTCGGGGCGCGGAGTTGGCGCACGTGCACCGGATGCCGACGCAGCCGAAGCAGCCGGTGCCGCGGGCTCCACCCCCTCAATACGCAGGCGCAAGGCCGCGTTGGGCACCTTGAGCACGTTCTCGCGCTGCTCGGTCACCACCCGCACATTGGCTGTCATGCCGGGCAGCAGCTTGCCTTGCACATTGGCAAACCGCACGATGGCGACGTAGGTCACCACATTGGCCACATTGGTAGCGGCCTTGCGCACCTGGCGAATTTCGCCTTCAAAGGTCTGGCCCGGGAAGGCATCCACGTTAAAGCTGGCCTTTTGCCCGGGCTGCAGGCGGCCCACATCACTTTCGTCAATGGCGGCCTCCACCTGCATGTCGGAGAGGTTTTGCGCAATCACAAACAACTCGGGCGACTGCAGACTGCTGGCCACAGTCTGGCCCCGCTCGATGGTGCGCTTGATGACGATGCCGTTCACCGGCGAGGTGATGCGCGTGCGCGCCAGGTCAATCCGTGCCTGCGCCAGCGCCGCCTGGCGTTGCACCACATTGGCCTGGGCCGTCTTGACCTGGGCCTGCGCCACACCCACCTGGGCTTGCACCGCCTTCAAAGCCTCCGTGCTGGTGTTGAGCAGGGCACGTGCCTTGTCGGCCTCACTCTGGGCGATGAACTGCTTCTCCACCAAGCTTTGTTTGCGCTCAAAGTCGCGCTGGGCCTCATTCAGGTCCACCTGCGCACGCGACACCTGGGTCTGCGCTGCCACCACATTGGCCTGTGCGGTCAGCACAGCGGCGCCAGCGGCATCCACATCGGCCTGGGCCGATCGCACGCGGTATTCAAAGGTCTCGGGGTCAATCTGCGCGATCAGCTGGCCCGCTTTGACTTCGCTGTTGAAGTCCACCAGCACCTCGCGGATCTGGCCGCTCACCTGCGTGCCCACACTGACTTGTGCCACCGGGCTTACCGCACCGCTGGCGGCCACCGTGGCTTGCAAATTGCCGCGGCTAATCGGCGCAGTGCGGTACTCCACCTGGCGGCCTTCCCCGCTCTGCTGCCACCACCATGCGCCACCGCCCAGCACCGCGACCAGCACCGCAGCGCTACCTATCCATATTCTGTTCATGCCCCAATTCTAGAAAGGCCCGATGGCAGTCCTGTGGCACCCGCCTAAAGCCCCCGTTTTTGCATTTCACGGCGCCAAAACAGCATTCCGTCGCAAGGGGCTCGCCCCAAATGGCTGGGGCCGGCACAGTCTGCCCATCCCTTGTTGAACCCCTCAGGAGTCCTTCCATGTTCTATCTCTTTGTCTCCAACACCCCCGTCTGGGTCTGGCCGCTGTTGCTGGGTCTATTGGTGCTGGGCCTGCGCCAAACCCTGACCCAGCAGATGGGCTGGGCCCGGGTCACTGTGCTGCCGCTGGCACTTGTGGGCCTGTCGATGTACGGCACGTTGTCCGTGGCAGCAGGCCACCCAACAGTCCTGCTGCTGTGGGTCGTGGTGGCGCTGGGCGCTGCCGCCCTGGTGCTGCGTCGCCCCCTGCCCGCCAGCGCCCGCTATGACCTGGCACTACAGCGTTTCACCGTGCCGGGCAGCGCAGTCCCCCTGGCGTTGATGATGGGCATCTTCCTCACCAAATACGCTGTGGGTGCCAGCCAGGCACTGGCACCCGCACAGCTGCAATCCGCCCTGGCAAGCAGTGCGGTGGCCGGGATGTATGGCCTGTGCAGCGGCGTCTTGTTGGGACGCAGCCTGCGCCTGTGGAAGCTGGCCGCCCGAACCGACGCCCAGTGGCACCACACCCCCACTGTTACCCAAGCCACCGCCTGAGGAGTGCCCATGCCTGCCTTGACTCCTCGCCACATCCTGTGGGCCACCCTGGTGGTGGCAGCCCTCCCGGCCAGCGCCCAGGTTTTTGACGCCGTGCAACTGCACCACGCGCCCCCCGGCACCGATGGTGGTTCGGTCGGCTTGGCGGCCATCTCCACCCCGGAGTACCTGGGCAGCGACCAGCGCAAGACGCTGGGCTTTCCGGTCTTCAGCTACCAGTGGGCCAATGGCTGGTTTGCCGGGCTGGACAATGGGGTGGGCTACAACTTCTCCCGCAAGCCCGCACTGCAGTACGGCCTGCGCCTGACTGCCGACCCGGGCCGACAAAGTCGTGATACCGCGGCCCTGCAAGGCATGGGCGATATCGACGCCAAGCCCGAGCTGGGTGGTTTTGTGACCTACGCACCGGCAGATGGCTTGGCCCTCACAGGCTCGGTGCGGTGGGGCTCCGGCAACAGCAGCAATGGCTCCGTCGTGGACCTGGGTGTGGGCTACTCAGCGGCGCTGGCCCCCCGCTGGCGGCTGGGCGGCTCGCTGGGAATATCGCTGGCAGACCGCCAACACATGCAGAGCTACTTTGGCGTGGACGCCCAACAGGCGGCACGCAGCGGGTATGTGCTCTACACACCCGACGCGGGCCTGCGCGATGCACGACTGGGCCTATCACTGACCTATGCCATCAACCCACGCACGTTTGCCACCGCGGCCGTGTCCGGCGGCGTGCTCGGCGATGCCGCCAAAAACAGCCCCGTGTCCCGCAGCAGCAATACCACCACGGCCGTGCTGGCACTGTCTTACGCCTTCTGACCCCCAAGCACCGAAAGCCACCTCCCATGAGAAGCCCCTCTATCTCCCATCCCGCGACGTACAGCCGGATGCAATGGACCGGCTGGTCCACCCTGATGCTGCTGGCACTCGGCGTGGCGGCCTACGCCCTGTGGCTGCTCGCGGCCAGCAATCCGCCGGACTTTGCCGCCAGCCTGTTGGCCCGCCAGCCCGTGGGAGCATTTGTACATTTCGCTTGCAGCCCACTGGCACTGGTGGCAGGTGCCCTGCAAATCAATCGCGCCATTCGCACGCGCCACCTGGTTCTGCACCGCTGGCTGGGGCGTCTGTATGTGCTGGCTGTGCTGCTGGGTGGCGCCAGTGGTTTGTCAATGGCCCTGCAGGCCCAGGGCGGGCCAGTCTCCGAGTGGGGGTTCGGGCTGCTCGCCGTGCTGTGGTTGCTCAGCACAGGGCTGGGGTTTGTGGCCATGCGGCGCAACCAACGCACGGCCCACCGCGACTGGATGCTGCGTAGCTACGCCCTCACCCTGGCTGCCATTACGCTGCGCATCTACATTCCCGCCAGCATGGTGGCTGGCCTGCCTTTCGAAGAGGCATACCGCGTAATCGCCTGGCTCTGCTGGGTACCCAATTTGTTGGTGGCCGAGTGGGTGGTCCGCCGCCTGCGCCGCACCGCCTCGGCCTGAACCCGCAAGGAGGCTCCATGCAACTCACTCCTGTGATCGCCCTGCACATGGGCGCAGCACTTGCCGCACTGGCGGTCGGGCCCATTGCCTTGTGGGCACGCAAGGGGGCAGTCCAGCGGGCACGCCTGCACCGTGTAGCCGGCTACACCTGGGTGGTGCTGATGGTGGTGACCGCCGTGTCGGCCATGTTCATCCGTGATTTTTCACTGCCCAATATCGCTGGCTACACCCCCATTCACCTGCTGGTACCAGTCACCCTGTTCTCTTTGTGCGGAGCCTTCTGGTTTCTGGCCCGCAAGAACATTGCGGGCCACCGCAAAACCATGCAGCAGCTCTACCTGGGCGCCTGTGTGGGCGCTGGCGTGTTTACCCTGCTGCCCGGTCGCTACCTCGGCCAGTTGCTTTGGGGGCAGTGGCTCGCGGCATACTTGCCCACATGAGCCGCAGAAACTTCACCACCGTGGGCTACGGCCTGTGGAAAACCGTCACGCTCAACACGGTGATTGCGATCGGCATCACGCTGTTTGGCGAGCATTCCTTGTGGGACAACCTGGTCTACTCCCAATGCATAGGCCTGAGCATTGGTGCGGCCATCGATGTGGGGCGTTTCTTGTTCCTGCACGACTGGTCGACACAGATGCGCCGACTGGTGGCAATCGTTCCCATTGGTGTGGTGCTGGGCTTTTTCTTCGGCAATTTTGTGGCCGACCTGATTCTGGGCGGAACCGCGCTTCACTACTGGGTGACTTCGCCCCACAAGGCCTGGGGCATGCTGTTCTTGAGCCTGGTAGCGGGCACAGTGCTCACCCACGAGTTTGTCAGCCGGGAAGTGCTGGCCGTTGAGCGCGAGAAAGCGGAAACCGCGCGCCGCCAGGCCAGCGAAGCCCAGCTGCGCCTCTTGGAAGCCCAGCTCGACCCCCACATGTTGTTCAACACCCTGGCCAACTTGCGTGCCCTGATTGCCCTGGACCCGCCGCGCGCCCAGACCATGCTCGACCACATGATTGACTACCTGCGCGCCACGCTCAGCGCATCGCGCGCCGACCCCGGCCGGCCGCACACACTCGCCGACGAATTCGCCCGCCTGCAGGACTACCTGGAGCTCATGGCCATCCGCATGGGCGCGCGCCTGCAGTTCACGCTGGAGCTACCCGACGCCCTGCGCCAGCACCCTGTCCCCCCCTTGCTGTTGCAGCCCCTGGTCGAAAACAGCATCCAACATGGCCTGGAGCCCAAGGTCGAAGGAGGCCGCGTGCGCGTGAGCGCTACCCGCCAAGACGACCTGCTGTGCCTGGAGGTGGAAGACACGGGCCTGGGCTTGCCACCGGCCGACTCGCGGCGCAAGGGCTTTGGCCTGCAGCAGGTCCAGGACCGGCTGCACACCACATTTGGCACCTTGGGCACTATCAAAACAGGAGCTGCTCGCGCAGGTGGTACGCTGGTTAGCATCACTTTTCCCTTAGAAACATGAGCCAAGCTACTGCCCTGATCGCCGAAGACGAGCCGCTATTGGCGCAGGCCCTGCAGGCTGAACTGGCCCGCGCATGGCCCGCCTTGCAGGTGCTGCGCACGGTGGGCGACGGTGCATCCGCTGTCGAAGCAGCACTCGCACTGCAGCCCGACGTCTTGTTCTTCGACATCCGCATGCCTGGTCTGGGCGGGCTGGAGGCGGCAGCCGAATTGGCCGACACCTGGCCTACCGCAGATACGCAGGCCAAGCCCTTCCCGGCGCTGGTGTTCGTGACCGCCTATGACCAGTACGCAGTGCAGGCCTTTGAAGCCCAGGCGGTGGACTACCTGCTCAAGCCCGTACAGGCCGTCCGCCTGCAAAAAACGGTGTCAAAACTGCAGAAAACCCTCGCCAATACTGCGCATCCAGCTCCTGAAACAGGCGCAATCAGTGAGCCACTGGAGGCGGCACTGGCGCAGCTGCGCGGCTTGCTGGCCCCCATTGCGGCGCCAGGCCTCGCCCCTTTGCAGGTGCTGCAAGCCAGCGTGGGCAACCACATCCACCTCATTCCGGTGGAAGACGTCCTCTACCTGGAGGCTGCCGACAAGTACCTGCGTGTACTCACCGCCACCCAGGAGTACCTGCTGCGCACCCCACTCAAAGAGCTGCTGCCCCAGCTGGATGCCCAGACCTTTTGGCAGGTCCACCGGGGTACCGTCGTGCGGGTGCAGGGCATCCGCAGCGTGAGCCGTGATGAGGCCGGGCGCCTGAGCTTGACCTTGCACCACAGAAGTGAAAAACTCCCGGTCAGTCGGCTGTATGCCCATCGCTTCAAGGCGATGTAGGCGCCGGCGCAAAAAGAAGGAGGAGACCCATGGCATTGCTCCGTGGTGCACGGTTGTGCATCTGCGCGCTGGTCGCGCTGAGCGGTATCGCCATGGCCCAGCCACTGGGCAACACGCTGAACTTTGCCGTCACCAGTGACGAACGCTTTAGCAAAACTCTGGCACAACGCGTGCTGAGTGCCGCCTACAAAGAACTGGGGATCGAGCTGACGTTCACCCCCTTGCCGATCCGGCGCGGCTACGCGCAGGCAGAGATCGGCGAAGTCGATGGGCTGGGCATGACCGTGTCACTGGAGCTAGCCCCCAGCCTGCTGCGGGTCGACGTTCCCATCGCCTACGAAGAAACGGTGGTGTGGGCCACGCGGCGAGACTTCGCGCCCAATGGCTTCGCATCGCTGCAACCCTATTTGGTGGGACACATTGCCGGCGTGCGCTACTTCGAGCAACGCTTGCAAGGCCTGCGCACCGACCCTGCGCCCAACCTGGAAGCCCTGTTTCGCAAACTGGAGCTAGGCCGCACCGACCTGGTGACCGAATCCCGCTTTAACGGCTGCCTGATCAAACAGCTGGGGCTCAACAAAGTGGTGATGCTCCAACCTTCGTTGGAAGTGCTGCCGGGCTACCACTTTCTGCACACCAAACATGCCGCGCTGCTACCCCGCATCACCGCGGTACTGCGCAAAATGGAAACGGAAGGAAGCATCAAGAAAATCCATGCCGCCGCCTTGCGGGAGCACCAAGCCCTGTGCGGTTAAATAATGCCCATGCGCAAGCGCACTGACTGTCTAACCCACCGCACCGGCCATCACTTGCGCCGGTGTGCAGCCCTGCTCACCTTGGCAGGTGCTGCTGCAGGCAGCACGGCAGCGCCGCTGGTATTTGCCATTCCGCCCGAAGACCGCCTGAGCGTGACCATGGCCCAGCGTGTGTTGGCCCTCGCCTACCAGGAACTGGGCGTGGAAGTGCAGTACACCAAACTGCCAGTGCGTCGCGGTTACGCACAAGCCGACGAGGTCGATGGAGTGGGCTTGGGTGTCACGCCCGACATCGCAATTACCCAAGTGCGCATTGAGGTACCGATCTCCTATGAAGAAGCCGCGGTCTATGCCACCCGGGGCGACATCGTTCCCCAGGGTTATGCGTCGTTGCGGCCCTATGTGATTGGCCACATTGCAGGCATAGGCTATTTGGAGACCAAGCTGCAAGGCATGCGCACCGACACTGCCAGCAGTGTGGAAAGCCTGTTCCGCAAGCTGGAACTGGGCCGCACCGATGTGGTGGTGGACTCACGCTTCAACAGCTGCCTCATCAAGACTCTGGGGCTGCGCAAGGTGCAGTTGCTGCAGCCATCGCTGGAGACTGCGCCGGGTTATCACTTCCTGCACATGCGCCACGCAGCCCTGATCCCCAAAGTCACCGCGGTGTTGCGGCGCATGGCGGCGGACGGCACCATCAAGAAAGTACAGGCCCAGGCGCTCAAGGAGTATCGGTCGCAGTGTGACTGACTGCGCCCTAGGGGTTTACCACAAGCAAACCTGCGTGGCACGGTGGTTGCGAGAACAGGCTCCCTCCCTACAATGTGCCCCTTCTCCTACCTGGAACCCCATGATGCAACTGAATCTCTCGCGCCGCGGCGCTGTGCGCCTGCTGACCCTGTCCGCCGTTCTGTCCAGTGCCCTGCTCCAGGGCTGCGACTCCGTCCCTTCGGTCATCAAAATTGGGGTGGCGCAGCCACTCACCGGCAACCTCTCGGCGCTAGGCCAGGATTTGCTCAATGGCGTGAACCTTGCCGTGGAAGAGCTCAACAAGGAAGGCTTCAAGGTCAAGGGCAAGGCCGTGACTTTTGAAGTGGTCGCGGTAGATGACCGCGCCAGCGCCGACACCGGCAAAGAAGTGGCCCAGCAATTGGTAGACGCTGGTGTGGTGGCCGTGATCGGCCATCTGAACTCGGGCGTAAGTATTGCCGCCGCCCCCATTTATGCCGCCAAGGGCATCCCGCAACTGGCCATCTCCACCAACCCCAAGTTCACAGAACTGGGCCTGGACACCACCTTCCGCCTGGTCGCCAACGACAATCTGCAAGCCAAGGCCATTGGCAGCTACTCGGCGTCGCAGTTCTCTGGCACCAAGTTCGCCCTGCTGGACGATGGCACACCCTACGGCAAAGACCTCGCCGCTGGAGCTGGGGCCCAGTTGAAAGCTGCCAAGAAAGAGGTGGTACTGCAGCAGTCGTTCGACGACAAGACCACCAAATTTGACGAGCTGGCCGCCAAGATCAAGGAGACGGGTGTGGAAGTGGTGGTCTCCACACTCAACGATTTCCAGATCGTGGCCCTGCTCGACGCACTCAAAGCCATCAGCTACACCAACATCAAGGTGCTGGGTGGCGACACCATCAAGACCACCCTGATGCTCAAGGGCGCCGGTGTGGCCAACGGCCTGTTTGCCACCTCCCCCATCCTCGAAGCGCGCGAATTCACCGCTGGTAGCGCCTTCCTCGACAAATACCGCGCCAAGTACAAAATCGATCCCGCCTACGCAGGCCACTACACCTATGACGCGATGTACGTCATCTCTGCGGCCATCCGCCGCGCCGAGTCGGCCAAACCCCAGGACATTACCACCACCCTGAAAAAGATCGACGGCTACGCGCCCGTCACCGGCTCCATGAAGTGGGACGCCCAGGGCGAGCAACGCTATGGCGTGATTGGGGTGTACAGTGCCAACGGCGGTCTGTGGGAATCGCAGATGCGCTCAGACAACTGGTAAGCCCCCACCGTCAGCAGGAGACCACCCATGACCTTGCGTTACACCACAGTGCCCAACACCTTGCCAGAGAGCAAGATGCGCCTGTACCCCACCAAGGTCATCAACGTCATCGGCGGGCCGGGGTGTGACAAATCGCTCATCTCCTCGGCCATCATCCTCTACCTGCACCTGCACAACCGCACGGTAGAAACCATCCCCGACTACGCCAAGTCCCTGGTCTGGCAGCAAAACTTCGAGGTGCTGAAGAACCAGTACTTCATCGCCCAGCGCCAGTACGAGATGCTCAACCTGCTTGATGGCCAGGTGCAGTTCCTCATCACCGAGTGCTCCCTGCCCCAAGTGCTTTACTACAACGAGCACTACCCCGAAAACATTTGCGACGTGGCCAAAACCCGCGCGCAAATCCTGGAGTGGTACCGCCAGCACAACAACATCAATGTGTTTGTGGAGCGCGGCGACAAAAAATACGTGCACACCGGCCGTTTCCAGGACGAAGACCAGGCCCGCGAGGTGGACCGGGGCCTGCGCGCCACCCTTGTCCGCGAGGGCTTGCACTACACGGCGCTCAAACCCGACGTCGAAGCCATCAACACCTTTGCCCAAACCCTGCTTGCCTGAGCATGCACTGTGGCGGTGCGTACCTGCCAGCGAGGCACCAAATGAATACGGGTTTTCACCTACGAATCCCGCTTTTGGGAGTAATGGAATTCATGCATCATTAGATCTTTGAATAGTACGCAGACCTTAGTACAAGCCTGATGTCCAGTGCTCTGGACTTGCGCTAACGTTCAATCCCGTGGAGATACATTCACGCTTTTTTAACCTGGAGTTCTTATGATGAAGATGAAAATCGTTGCTGCTGCTGCCCTGGCACTGTCTACCGGCATGGCCTTTGCCCAAAACGCGGTCGTTACCATCGCCCACGTCGGCCCCACCAGCGGTGCGATTGCCCACTTGGGTAAAGACAACGAAAACGGCGCCATCTTGGCCGTTGAAGAACTGAACGCTGCTGGCGTGACCATCGGCGGCAAGAAGGTCACCCTGAAGCTGATGACCGAAGACGACGCTGCTGACCCCAAGCAAGGCACTGCAGTCGCCCAAAAGCTGGCTGATGCCAAGGTTGTTGGCGTGGTTGGTCACCTGAACTCCGGTACCACCATTCCCGCTTCCAGCATTTACAGCGAAGCTGGTATCCCCCAAATCTCTCCCTCCGCTGCCAACCCCAAGTACACACGCCAAGGCTTCAAGACAGCCTTCCGCTTGGTGGCTGACGACGCTCAACTGGGCGGCACACTGGGCAAGTACGCTGTGTCCACCCTCAAGGGCAAGGCCATTGCTGTGATCGACGACCGTACCGCTTACGGCCAAGGCGTGGCACAAGAGTTCACCAAGGCTGTGAAGGCCGCTGGCGGCAACGTGGTTGCTACTGAATTCACCACCGACAAGGCTACCGACTTCAACGCCATCCTGACCACCATCAAGGGCAAGAAGGCTGACGTCGTGTTCTTCGGCGGTATGGACGCTGTTGCCGGCCCCATGCTGCGCCAGATGAAGTCCCTGGGCATCAACGCCAAGTTCATGGGTGGCGACGGCATCTGCTCCACCGAACTGGTGAAGTTGGCTGGCGACGCCGTGGCTGACAACCAAGTCTACTGCGCTGAAGCCGGTGGTATCGAAGCTGGCAGCCCCTTCGAAAAAGCACGTGCTGATTTCGACAAGAAGTTCAAGGCCAAGTTCAATGCTGACGTTCAAGTGTACGCACCCTACGTGTACGACGGCGTGAAGGTCATGGTTGCCGCCATGGTCAAGGCTGGTTCCTCTGACCCCGCCAAGTACCTGCCCGTGTTGGCAGCTACCAAAGACTTCAAGGGCGTGACAGGCAACATCTCCTTTGACAACAAGGGCGACATCCTGAACGGCGCACTGACCCTGAAGACCGTCAAGGGCGGCAAGCTGGAGAAGGTCTCCGTCATTCGCTAATAGCGATGCGGTTCCTGGCAGCGCGAGCTGCCTGGACACGCACAAAAAAGCGCACCTCTTGGTGCGCTTTTTTTTATGGCCGCTTGGCCGTATCAGCCGCGTGGCTGCAAGCCCACCGGCACATACCGCGCCAGCCGCGCGGCAATGGCGGATTCATGCCGCTGCCACCATACGCCGAGGGCCACCACACCCAAGCCCAGCAGCGTCAGCGCCAGCGGGAACAGCAGGCTGTCCTTGAACACCTCGTGCGACAAATGGCCCAAGTACAGCGCCACACCCAACGCACCAAACACCGTGAACACGCGCCGCCCAATCGCTGCGCCCGCCATCACCAGCACCAGATTGATCAGCGCATACACCAACTTGCCCAACTCCGAGTCCGACTCGCGCAGGCTCAGGCCACACCAAAACATCAGCGTGCCAAAGATATAGAGCCAAAACGCGAAGTCCTGCCGCCACTCTGTGGTCTTGGACAAACGGCTGCGCACATCCACCCACATCGCCATGGCCACCGTGCCGATGCCGAACACCAGCGACACATCGCGCATGAACGCCCACTCCCAGCCATGGTCGTTGAGCAGGGCATTGGCCACATCCATGCTCATGTACCAAAGCGTCAGCGCCAGCGGCATCACCATGAAAGGCAAGCGGTAGCGCCACAGCATCACCACGCCTGCAGCCAGCGTGGCAAATTCAAGCGTGATCCAGCGCCAGTCAATGCGCGTGTGGTAGCTCGAAAACGCCTCAGGCCCACCGGGCGGCCACAGCCCAGCCAGGCTCTGCGCACTCCAGACTGCCAGCGGCACCAGAACCACCGCCAGCGTGGCCAGCAAGCCCGCAGGCACACGCAGGCCACGCGTTTTGAAATGGTCAGCCACCAACAGGCACGCCACCATGTAGCCCAGCGCAATCGCCAGCAGCGCCCCCGCGCCCAATGACTCAAATCCCAGCGTCATGAACAGGCTCATGGCGCCAATGGCAACCAAGCCGCCAAAGTAATACAACACATTCACAAACCCAAAGGCCGGTGCTGCATGCACCTGCACGGGCGGCTGCGTGTGTGCCGGGGCGCCATGGCTCCAGCGTTGCCACAGGCTCTGGGCCTGCGCTTCGGTCACCACGCCATCACGCGCAGCCTCCTTCAAATCCTGCAAACGCAGCTCCACCACCAGATTGGCAGTGTCCGTAAAGTCTTTGATGTGCATGGTGCATACCTGCTGTGGTTTTGCCGCATATGTACCACAGGCGGGCTCCTAGAATCCGCCCATGCACAGCCCCACGCAAACCGCCCTGGCCGCAGACCTGCCCGCCATCCTGCAGCAGATCCATACCGAAGCCCAGGCCCTGTTTGGCCAAGGCCGGGTGGCCAGCTACATCCCGGCACTGGCCGAAGTAGCGCCGCAGCAGTTCGGCATGGCGGTAGCGCTGGTGGATGGCAGCACCTACCAAGTGGGGGATGCGCACACGCCGTTTTCGCTACAAAGCATCACCAAACTCTTCACCTTTGTGCTGGCGCTCAAGACCGTGGGCGACGACCTGTGGAAGCGCGTAGGCCGCGAGCCGTCTGGTGCCGCCTTCAACTCCATGGTGCAGCTGGAAACTGAAAAAGGCATTCCGCGCAACCCCTTCATCAACGCAGGGGCCTTGGTCATCACCGACATATTGACCACCCGCTACGCCCACCTGGACTACGCGCTCCTGGGCGCCCTGCGCCGCCTGACCGATGACCCCGAGCTGAGCTGGAACGCGCGAATCGCCAAGTCCGAGCGCGACACCGCCCACCGCAACATGGCGCTGGCCTACTTCATGAAAAGCTATGGCAACTTCATGAACGACCCCGAGCTGGTGCTGGACAACTACTGCCGCCAGTGCGCCACCGAAATGAGCTGCGCCCAGCTCGCCCAGGCCACCATGTTCCTGGCCAATGGCGGGCGCGACCTAGGGCGCGATGGCCAACCCGATGAACAGTTCTTGAGTGCAGATGACGCCCGCCGCGTCAACGCCCTCATGCTCACCTGCGGCGCCTACGACGCTGCGGGCGACTTTGCCTACCGCATCGGCCTGCCCGTCAAAACGGGGGTGGGTGGCGGCATTGTTGCAATTGCACCGGGCGTGGGTACCATTGCCGTGTGGGCCCCGGAGCTGGACGCCAAGGGCAACTCGGTGCTCGGCGCCTTTGCCCTGGAACGGCTGGTGCAACTGACCGCCTGGAACCACACCCCATAACAAAAAAACCAGGGAGCCTCTGCAGACGTTGGAAAGGGCGCCATGCCCATTTGGCTCAAAACGCTGCGTACCAGCCTAGCGTGTCTGCTGGCACTGGCTACGTGGCCCGTGCAAGCGGAAACACTTTCCGTTGTGTATGCCCGCGAAATCGCCGAGACCGACAGTCGGCTCGAGTACCCCGTGCGCCTGCTGGAGCTGGCCCTGAAAAAATCCGGCACCCACTACGACATCCGCTCCTACCCCCGCCCTATGCCACAAGGTGCCGCACTCGGTCGGCTGGCCACCGGCGCGGGAATCAACTTGGCGTGGAGCATGACCTCCAAAGACCGCGAAGCGCAGCTGCTGCCCATCCGCATCCCCATCGACAAAGGCCTGTTTGGTTACCGCATTGCGTTTGTGCGGGAACAAAACAAGGGCATCATTTCCAGCGTCAAAGGGCTGGGAGACTTGCGCGCCTTCTCGGCCGGCCAGGGCCACGACTGGCCCGACACCGACATCCTGCAAGGCAACGGCCTGCGCGTCACCACCAGCACTGCTTACGAAGGCCTGTTTGCCATGCTGCAGGCAGGCCGGTTCGACTACTTTCCGCGCTCCATATTGGAGATATGGGACGAAACCGCGCTGGCCAGCAAGCAGCAACTGGTGGTGGAAGACAAGGTGCTGCTTTACTACCCCGCAGCCATCTACTTTTTTTTGAACAAGAAAGATGTGGCCCTGGCCCAAGCCATTGAAAACGGCCTCTACAAAGCCATGGCCGATGGCAGCTTTGATGCGCTGTTTTACGAACGCTTTGGCGATGTCATAAAACGCGCCAACCTGCGCGGCCGCGTGACCATTGCGCTGAACAACCCCCTGCTACCCGCCGAAACGCCCCTGTCGCGCAAGGCGCTGTGGCTGGACGTCAACAACCTGCCCAAATAAACGCCTGGCTCACGCCTCGGCCCAGACCAGGCGGTCCCGCCCCCGCCCCTTGGCCGCGTAGAGCGCGTAGTCGGCGCGGCGCATGTTGTGGGCCGCGTCCTGGCTGGGGTCCAGCATGGTGAGCCCGGCCGAGCAGGTGTAGGCAAAGTCCGACACCTCGGGCAACGGGCGGGCGCTGCGCACCTTCTCCAGCACCCGGCCCACCATCTGCTCCAGTGCATCGTGGCTAATGTTGGGCACCAACAGCATGAACTCCTCGCCCCCCAGGCGGCCAAAACCGTCTTCACGGCGCAGCGTGGCCTCTACCAGCCGGGCAAAGTGCACCAGCACCGCATCGCCCGCATGGTGGCCATAGGTGTCGTTCACCCGCTTGAAATGGTCCAGGTCCAGCATCACCAGGCCGCAAGGCTGCTGGCGCTCGCGCAGCTGGTCTAGGCGCTTGTCCAGCTGCTGCATCACATGCGCGCGGTTGCTGATGCCGGTGAGCGCATCCACCTGCGCGGCCCGCAGCGCCCCGTCGCGCGCCAGGCGCAGCGAACGCTCCCCCACCCGCATGGACGAAATATCAAACGCCACACACAGCATCCAGCCCTGCTCGTCCACCGTCTCGGTCATGTAAATCCAGCGGCCATCGGTCAGGTCGGCCTCAAAGGTGCGAAACGGCAGCTTGCCCCGGCGCGAGCGGGTGGACGTGAGCCAGGCCTCAAAGTCATCCGTTTTGATGGCCGCGCCCACACCCGAGGTGTGGCTGCAGCGCATCAAGTCGGTCCAAGTGGGCTCGGCCCCCGGGGCCACGTCAAACGCCTTCCGAAACGCCGGATTGGCATACCGCATGGTGTCCGTCACATCAAACAGCGACACAAACAGCGGCGACTGCTCGTACAACCGCGCCATCTGGAGCGCCTGGGCGTTGGACACAATGGGTGACGAGGCCATAAACAGCTGCTGGTTCAAATAGTGTGGAAACTGCTGTGCCCCAGTGTACGGGCGGCCCTGCACAAAGCAAAGCGCCGTCTAAAATCCAACGCATGAGCGCCAACACCCCCTCTTCCGCCGCTAACGCCGCCAACACACCCGAAACACCCAAGATCAGCAACTTCCTGCGCCAGATCATCGAATCCGATCTGGACAAAGGCACCTACGCCCAGCGCCGCTGGGCCGGCACCCCCGGCGACGCCGCCCACCACGCCGCGGGCCAGCCTGACCCCGCAAAAATCCGCACCCGTTTCCCCCCCGAGCCCAACGGCTACCTGCACATCGGCCACGCCAAGAGCATCTGCATCAACTTCGGCCTGGCGCGCGACTACGGCGGCGTGTGCCACCTGCGCTTTGACGACACCAACCCCGAGAAGGAAGACACCGAATACGTCAACTCCATCATCGACGCGGTGAAGTGGCTGGGCTTTGACTGGAACGGATCGGCCGACGCCGCGCCCTACCAGGCCAGCGACTACTTTGGCTTTATGTACCGCGCCGCGGAATATCTGATTGAAGCGGGCTACGCCTATGTGGACGAGCAAACCGCCGAACAAATGCGCGTGAACCGCGGCGACTTCAGCAAGCCCGGTGTGGACAGCCCCTTCCGCGCCCGCACACCTGCCGAAAACCTGGCCCGCTTTCGCGAAATGCGCGATGGCAAGCATGAAGATGGATCGATGGTGCTGCGCGCCAAGATCGACATGGCCAGCCCCAACATCAACATGCGCGACCCGGCCATCTACCGAATCCGCCGCGCCACGCACCACAACACGGGCGACACCTGGTGCATCTACCCGATGTACACCTACGCGCACCCCATTGAAGACGCGCTGGAACAAATCACCCACAGCCTGTGCACGCTGGAGTTTGAAGACCAGCGCCCGTTTTACGACTGGCTGCTGGAGCGCCTGAGCGAGGGCGGCCTGCTGGCTGCCCCCGCACCGCGCCAGTATGAATTTGCCCGCCTGAACCTCACCTACGTCATCACCAGCAAACGCAAGCTCGCGCAGTTGGTGTACGACCACAAGGTGAGCGGCTGGGACGACCCTCGCATGCCCACCATCGTGGGCCTGCGCCGCCGCGGCTACACGCCCGAGAGCCTGCAAATGTTTGCCGACCGCATTGGCGTCACCAAGAGCGACAGCTGGATTGACTACAGCACGCTGGAAGGCTGCCTGCGCGAAGACCTGGAGGCCAAGGCCCACCGCGGCATGGCCGTCATCAACCCCGTGAAACTGGTGCTGACCAACTGGGACGACCTGATGGGCGCCGGCCACCTGGAGCCCTGCACCCAGCCCGCCCTGCCCCACCCGCCCGAAGGTGTGGAATCGCCCACGCGCCACTTCACCATTGGCAAAGAAGTGTGGATAGAGCGCGAAGACTTTGAAGAAGTCCCCCCCAAGGGCTACAAGCGCCTGTTCCCCGGCAACAAGGTGCGCCTGAAGGGCGGCTACGTGATCGAATGCACCGGCTGCACCAAAGATGCGAACGGCACCATCACCGAAGTGCTGGCCACCGTGGTGCCCGACACCAAGAGCGGCACGCCCGGCAGCGACCTGGTGAAGGTGAAAGCCGCCATCACCTGGGTGGGCGTGGCCAACGGCGTGAACGCCGAAGTGCGCATGTACGACCGCCTGTTCTTGGATGCACAGCCCGACGCAGGCGGCAAAGACTTCATCGAGAGCCTGAACCCAAACAGCCTGAAGGTGGTGACCGCGATTGTTGAGCCTTCATTGGCCAATGCTGCGCCGGACCAGAAGTTTCAGTTTGAGCGGCATGGGTACTTTGTGGCGGATCGGGTGGATCACGTGCCGCTAGCCAAGCCGGTGTTTAACTTGGCGGTGGGGTTGAAGGATAGTTGGGGAAAGTAGTCCAGCCATATGCACACTTGGACTCATTCAATTAGGCACCACCTAAAGCAAGGTGAGTCGCCAGAAAAGATCGTGTCTCGTGTGTATGAAACTTATCCAGCTAGAGCGTTTGAAAAGCTGCATGGATACGACATCGAGTTTGAAATTAAACGCCGTATCGCAGACGAATTGAATGTAGCGATAACGAGTGTCTTAATTTGTGGTTCTGCACAAATTGGAGAAAGTATCCACGCTGGAAAGCCATTCGATGCAGCCAGATCAGATCTCGACATAGCAGTCGTTGATAAGAATTTATTTATCTATCTTGGCTTAGTTGCACAAACGAAGACCAAGGACTTCCAAGACTTGACCAGCTTTCCAAAACTCACTGGTATCGACGACGTTCCCAGTTTGTATAAGAACAACTACTGTCGCGGGTTCATTCACACTTTCACCCTACCAAGTTGTGAAGAAAAGAGAAAAATTAGCGACCTATTTAGTTCGCTAACTAAGCAATATGTTGGCAAGTTCACCTCAATCAGTGGGTCTGTGTACTCGACGCTTCAAAGCTTTGAGCGTAAGCAGGCGGAAACAGTTAGATTGGTCAAATAAGGATTCCAATGATTAAGTATCAAATTCGCTCAAAAGAACTCTTAGACCTGGTAAACGAATACCGAAATCGCCGTCTTATTATTTCTCCTTACTTTCAACGCGATCTGGTTTGGCGGGAGCTACATAAGGTTGATTTCATAAAAACGATTCTGAGCGGATATCCGTTCCCACAGATATTCATTTCGCGCGGGAAAATCGACGTAGAAAGTATGACAGCCACTTCATGCGTTGTTGATGGTCAGCAGCGATTGAACAGCATCATCGAGTATGTGGGCGATGTTTTTCCCGTCGATGGAAAACGCTTCAGTGAACTCGAGTCTTCGGCAAAAGAAGACTTTCTTAAGTACCAAGTACCAATAATTGATCTCGATCTGATTGAGAGCGATCCACAAATAAAAGAACTATTCAAGCGACTGAACCGAACCTTCTATTCATTGTCAAAGATCGAGAGACTTGCGACTGAATACTCTCCTTCGGAGTACATGTTGGTCGCAAAACTTCTTGCTAATCAGCTATCACTGAGTGATGAAGAGCTGGAACCCATGATGAGGGATCCGAATGTTCCGCCAGCAATCTACGAATGGGCCGCAAATCAAAAAGTTAGCTCATTTCAAAAATGGCTCACGACCACGGGCCTATTCACCGACTATGAGCTATCACGTAAAGTTCATCTAATGTTCACCCTCAACTTGATGAGCTCAACAATGTCTGGCTTCTTCAATCGAAATGAACTTTCTGAGGAATACCTGAATCAATATTCTCAAGAGTTTCCCGACAAAAATGTGGTTTTAAAAAATCTTGAGGAGACTGCGAAGTACTTGTTGAAACTAAAGCTGAAGGAAAATTCATACTGGATGAACAAAGCGAACGCTTTCTCGCTCTTTGTCGCCGTATTTGAATCACGAAAAGTTGCGGAAGTTGATGCGAAGAAATTGAAGGCAGCGCTTGAGTTGTTTGAGAAACAGGTTCCACAAGACTACTCTCTTGCTGCTAAAGAGGCTGTGAATAACAAACGCGAGCGAGTATTACGACATGGCGCAATTCAAGCCCTCATCGCCGACATCCAAGGTCAACCAAGTACCTAGGTTTTTTGCTGTGTAGTCGTCTTCCGCCGGACGTGTAAGTGCGTCTGTACGGAGTCGCCCTCACCCGACCTCACTTCTTTCACTTCCAGATATGCCGCTTGCTGGCGAATCAACTCACCCAGCTTCGCTACGCCGTAGTTGCGCGGATCAAACGATGGGTGGCTGCGGTTAATCTGCCCGCCCAAGACAGCCAGCGTGGTCCAACCGTCTTCGCGGGCAGTTGCGTTCAACGCGTTGAGCAATATCGGTTTGAGTTTGGGCCACTCAGCCACTGGTTCCTGGTCAGTTTTGGATTCCTCTGGTTCAGTGCGCAAGATTTCTGTATAGATGAACTTGTCACAAGCTGCTTGAAAGGCGGCTGGAGTTGAACGCTTTCCGAAGCCATAAACGATAAGGCCGGCCTCTCGAATTCGTGTGGCAAGTCTGGTGAAGTCGCTGTCGGACGACACCAAACAAAAGCCATCGACACGACCTGTATGAAGTACATCCATGGCGTCGATGATCAAAGCGGAATCAGTAGCGTTTTTTCCGGTGGTGTAACTGAACTGTTGAATAGGTTGTATGGCTTGCGTGTGCAAGACATCCTTCCAGCCTCCTAGCTGGGGCGTAGTCCAATTTCCATAGGCGCGCTTTATGGTCGCAGTTCCATATCGAGAGACTTCCTCAAATAGCTCTGTGACTATTTTTGACGTGTCATTGTCGGCGTCGATCAGAACCGCAAGTTTCTGATTTGCGTTTATGGCCATGGCTTTTCTCCCTGAGTTTTGCAACATCGTACATCGCGTTATCCTCTGCCAATGCAACCCCAATCCATCCTCCACTTCTGGTTCGAAGAGCTAACTGCCAAGCAGCACTTCGTCAAAGACGCCGCGCTGGACGAAACCATTCGTGCGCGGTTTGGCAACACGCTGGAGGCGGCGGCGCGGTGTGAGCTGTTTGCTTGGCGTGCGACGGCGGAGGGGCGGCTGGCGGAGATCATCGTGTTGGACCAGTTCTCGCGTAACGCCTACCGAGACACGCCTCGCGCCTTTGCGCAGGACGCACTGGCGCTGGTGTTGGCGCAGGAGCTGGTGGCTAGCACTCATGACCGCAGCCTGCCCGAAGCGCAGCGCGTGTTTGCCTACATGCCCTATATGCACAGCGAGTCCGCGCTGGTGCATGCGCAGGCGGTGGCGCTGTTTACGCAACTAGGCATACAAGACAACCTGAACTTCGAGCTGCGCCACAAAGCCATCATCGACCGCTTTGGCCGCTACCCCCACCGCAACGCCATTCTGGGCCGCACCTCCACCGCCGAAGAGCTGGCCTTCCTGAGCGAGCCGGGCTCTTCGTTCTAGGCTTCTGCGGATGGCACCAGACCGTTTCAACTGGATCGAGCGGCCGGGCCGCGAGTTCCCCTTCTTCAACGACCAGCCCGAACGCATCTCCGGGCCGCAATGGCTGCTGGTGATGGCGATGGTGGTCGCCGGGCTATTGGCGGTGGCGCTTCCCATTCACTGGCCGTTGGGGGCCTTGGGCAGGCTGGTACCGGCGCTGCTGATTGTTGTGATTCCGCTGTGGGGTTTGCATTGGGTCGCCCCAGGGCATTGGAAGAGTTTGTTTGCCAAGGTCTCGGCGCGTGACGTGCTGTGGATGTTTGTGTTTGCCCTGCTCAACATCGTGGTGACTTTGGGTGTGGGCTTGGTGCTCATGCAGTTCATGGCCGAAGTGTCAAACCCCGCTTCTGCGGCGCTGAAGACGGGCGATACGCTGGATCGCCTATTCATCTTCGCGAGCATGGCGCCGCAGCTGCTGGGCGAGGAGCTGATCACCATCCTGCCCTTTCTGGCGCTGATGGCGCTGTTCACCAAGCGCTTTGGCGCCAGCCGCAAGACGGCTATCGTGGGTGCATGGCTGGTATCCGCCGCGTTGTTCGGCCTAGCGCACTTGCCCACCTATGGCTGGAATGTGGTGCAGTGCCTGGCCATCATCGGCACCGCCCGGCTGGTGCTGACGCTGCCGTGGATCATGACCAAGAACCTGTGGGTCTCTACCGGCGCCCACATCATCAACGACTGGACGCTGTTTGGCTTGGGCCTGTTGGGCGGTGCTGCTTTGCTGTAAGGCGCATGGCCGTATGGTTGCTACGCTTTTAGGAGCTGCTTGCGCAGAATTTAAGCGGGCTAGAGGCCAATTTCATTCAAAATATGCCCCATGGCGCGCCGCAAACACCACCACGTTTATGTGATTGAGCTGCACAAAGATGTGCTGCTGGAGCCGCGCTTTCGCAAAAACAACCCGGGCTATGTGGACGGCAAGCCCTGTGTGTACGTGGGCATGACCGGGCTGGACCCGGATGTGCGCTTTGACAAGCACAAGGCCGGCATTCAGGCCAACCGCTTCGCCCAGCACTACGGCCTGCGTCTGCTGCCCGACCTGTACGAAGGCTTCAACCCCATGCACTACCAAGACGCGGTGGACAAGGAGATCGAGGTGGGCATCGACCTGCGGTCTGCCGGGTTTGGGGTGTGGCAAGCTTAGGGCATTAGCCTCAAATTGCTACGCTTTTAGTAGCTTCTT
Source organism: Rhodoferax sp. TH121 (assembly GCF_002251855.1). GTDB lineage: Bacteria > Pseudomonadota > Gammaproteobacteria > Burkholderiales > Burkholderiaceae_C > Allorhodoferax. The sequence goes on along the minus strand of NZ_NOXW01000020.1, from coordinate 27,534 downwards.
GCGTACATTCCACAAGGGCTAGCCGTGCTTTTTATTCATAATTGCCTCTCACCATGCCACTAGTCCCCACATACATCCACCTGCCCGACGGCCCCGTTGCCGGCCCTTTGCAGCTGCTGCCGGTGAATGCCGATGTGCTGGCCGTGCACACGGCTGATGGCGCGCACCTGGGTTCGCTCAAGAAAATTGGCGCGGTCTGGAAGTTCAAGGCCGTGGGCTATGACGCAACGGGCGCCGTGGAGCCCGGCGGCGGGCCTCTCACCCACCAGCACAATGTGCAGTTTCAAACACCCGATGCCGAAGCGGTCAGTGCCCGCCTGCTCGGCCGGGGCTAGCTTCTGACCTGGTTGCGCCCGCCGCGCTTGGCGCGGTAGACCGCCGCATCGGCAGCCGCCATGAGTGCCTCAACGGATTGGCCGGGCTCGTACGTGGCTGCACCGATGGACACCGTTACCGCCAAGGGCGGGCTGGTGGGCAGCGGCTCGGCGGCTACGGCCCGGCGCAGGCGCTCGGCAACTTCCAGTGCGGTGTCGAGTGTGGTGAGGGGCAACACGATCAAGAATTCTTCGCCCCCGTAGCGGGTGCACACATCGCCTTGGCGCAGGCCGTCGCGCACCCGTTGTGCAAAGGTGCGCAACGCCTCGTCACCCACAAGGTGGCCGTGGATGTCGTTGATCTTCTTGAAATAGTCGATATCCAGCATGAGGATAGAGAAAGGCTGGCCGGTGCTGGCAGCGAATTCGAGTTGTTGCTTGAGCAGCTCGTCCAGCGCGCGGCGGTTGCCTTGGCCGGTGAGCGCGTCGGTGGCTGCATCGGTGCGCACTTTGGTGAGCAAGCTGCGTAGTTGCTGCGCCAGGGCTGCGTTGGCCAACTGCAAGCTGATGCCCTCCAGCACCCGACTGGCGATGCGGGTGGAGTGATAGAACATGAGCACCTGGAAGATGCTGAAGGCCACGATCAAATCCCAACCGTATTGCGGGTTGGCGTAGCGGGCCAGCCCCACCACAGCCACCAGCCACATGACCCCGCTTTGCAGGTAGTAGCCGCGGATATAAGACACATAGACCTGCGCGTTGACCGCGCTCACCCCGCACAGCAGGGCTACGAGGATGGCATCCAACAGCACATCGTGCCCGGCCAACAGCCAGCCTACCAGCCCCCAGGCGAAGCCGTCCAGCGTAGCCATGGCCCGCATGCGCAGCCCGTGTACGGCCAACTCGCACTGGCCTGCCAGTGCGCGGTGGATGGAGAGCAAGCCCATCATCCACACGGCCAAAAACACCACCAACCAGAGAATCAGGTTGCGCTCGGGCGTATGGCCCCATGCCATCCAGGCGCCCACAAACCAGCCCACCGGCGTGGTGTGCAAAGTTTGGCGGAAGGATGCGACCCACAAGGCGAAACCGGTCTGGTCAATCACCGCGCGGTCACTGGGCGCGGGCTTGGAGGGGGCTTGCATGGGCGGGGTAGGTAGGGTTGTCTGGCGGCTGGTTGTCAGCTTCTTCAAATCATTCTACGGAGGCACACGCCAAAGCGCCACCTGCGAAGTTGTGCAAACGGTTTCAGCACGCCACCGACAGCCCGGAAACCACGCGGCTCTTAAAATAAGGGGTTTTGTCGTCTGGAAGCCGAAACATCATGCCCCCTAAATCTCAGAACAAGCCTTTCGTGATCGGCGTCGCAGGCGGCAGCGGCAGCGGCAAGTCCACGGTGACGCGGGAGGTGCTGGCCTCCATCGGGCCAGAGATGGCGTCGGTGGTCTACCAGGACGACTACTACCTGGACCAGACCCACCTTTCGCCGGAAGAGCGCGTCAAGACCAATTACGACCACCCCGATGCCTTCGACTGGCCGCTGATGGTGCAGCAGGTGCAGGCCCTGCGCCGTGGCGAGGCCATCGACATGCCGACCTACGACTTTGTGAAGCACAACCGCGCGCCCACCACCGTGGTGGTGAACCCGGCGCCGGTGATCGTGGTGGAGGGTTTGTTTGCGCTGTTCGACCCCGAGCTGCGCAAGATGATGTCGCTGAAGATTTATGTGGATACGGCGCCGGATGTGCGCTTTATCCGCCGCCTGCAGCGCGACATCTCGGAGCGCGGGCGCAGCGCCGAGAGCGTGATTGCGCAGTACCTGGAAACGGTGCGCCCCATGCACAAGCAGTTCATCGAGCCCACCAAGCGGCACGCCCACGTGATCTTGCCGCACGGCGCCAACGACCCGGCGGTGGACATCATCACCACCAAGGTGAAGACGCTGATCCGCGACCTGGAACGCGGCTAAAACCACCGCCATGGCAGAGCCGCTGGTTGCCCAATATGGCCCCGATGTGCCCCGCGCCATTGCGCGCATGGTGGCCGCGGTGCACCGGCGCTTTGACACCGATGCCTTTTTGCACGATGCGCTGAACGGCTACGATGCGCTGGCGCTGATGCCGCGTGGCAAACACATCGCGCGGGCGCTGCAGCGGCATTTGCCGCAAGACTATGCGCAGGCGCTGCCCATTGTGCTGGCATCGGCCGAGCAGCCGCATGGGCGCGACCCGAACCTCTCTCTGGCGTCTTTTTTGTACCTGCCGCACACGGTGTTTGTGGCGGAGTTTGGGCTGGGGCATTTTGCGTTGTCGATGCAGGCGCAGCACGCGCTCACGCAGCGCTTTACCGCAGAGTTCAGCATTCGCCCCTACCTGCAGCAGCACCAGGATGCCACGCTGGAGCGGCTGATGACTTGGACGCAAGACGAGAGCGAGCATGTGCGCCGCCTGGTGTCGGAGGGCACACGGCCACGGCTGCCCTGGGCATCACGCCTGCCTGCCTTCCAGCGTGACCCGGCGCCGGTGCTGGCACTGCTGGAAAAGCTGAAGGACGACCCGGCGCTGTACGTGCGCCGCTCGGTGGCCAACAACCTCAACGATATTGGCAAGGACCACCCCACCCTGCTGGCCCACACGGCCCAGGCCTGGCTGCAAGGTGCCACGCCCGATCGGCGCTGGATCGTGCAGCACGCGCTACGCAGCGCGGTGAAACGTGGCGAAGCGGGCGCGCTGGAGGTACTGGGCTTTGGTGAAACGGCCAACGTGGTGCTGGGCCAGCCCGCCATCACGCCAACGCGGGCCGTGGTGGGCGGATCGCTACAGGTGGCCTTTGACGTGACCAACACCACGGACCAGCCCCAGCAGGTGCTGGTGGATTTTGCGGTGCACTACGTCAAGGCCAATGGCCAGGCGCGGGCCAAGGTGTTCAAGCTCAAGACGCTGGACCTGGCTGCACACGAGACCCAACGTGTGGGCAAAACCATCTCGCTGGCCGACATGACCACCCGCAAACACTACCCCGGCCACCACAGGGTGGATGCCATCCTGAACGGCCGGGCGCAGGCACTCGGCGGCTTTGACCTGCGCGGCGTTTAGCGGTGTTTTAGGCCCTTGGCTCTCATGGATACTGCGCGAACAGTTACTATTTTTGTAGCAACTGCGCCAGTACCAGGCGCGCGCTGGACAGGTTGGTGGCGCAGGGCACATCGTGCACGTCGCAGGCCCGCACCAGGGCGTTGATGTCGGGTTCGTGCGGCTGCGGGGTCATGGGGTCGCGCAGGAAGATGACCGCATCCACCTCACCCACGGCCAGGCGCGCGCCAATTTGCAGGTCGCCGCCCCAAGGGCCACTGAGCATGCGCTCGACATCCAATCCCAACTCATCCACCAAGCGCCCGCCCGTCGTGCCGGTGGCCATCAGCCTGCAGCGCTGCAGGTAGGGCGCGAACTCCTTTGCCAGTTCGACCATGGTGTCTTTCTTGCGGTCGTGCGCAATCAGCGCGATGCGCGGGCGGTCTGACGGGGTGGGGGCGTTGAGCATGCCCGCAATGCTAATCCAGCAGGCGGGACGACTTGGGCACGTGCGCCATCAAGAACTCCATCTGGTCGGCCAGGATGCGGCGGTTGCGCAAGATGAAGTCTTCCCACAGGCTGGGCACATAGGGCGTGTAGAGCAGTGGCATGTTCGCCTGCTCGGGGGTGCGGTGGCTCTTGCGGTGGTTGCAGGGTTTGCAGGCGGTCACCACGTTCATCCAGGTGTCGATGCCGTGCTGGGCAAAGGGGATGATGTGCTCGCGGGTGAGCTCGTTCTCGTGGAAATGGCCACCGCAGTAGGCGCACACATTACGGTCGCGGATAAAAAGCTTGGCGTTGGTCAGGCCGGGGCGCAGGTTGAAGGGGTTGATGTTGGGCACCCCGCGCGTGCCGATGATGCTGTTGACCTTGATGATGGACTGCTGGCCGGTGACGGCATTGTGCCCACCGTGGAACACCGCCACCTCACCACCCGACTCCCAGCGCACCTCGCCCGACGCGTAGTGGATCACCGCCTGTTCGAGCGAGATCCAGGATTGGGGAAGCCCCTGGGCCGACAACTTCAAGACTTTCACGCAACGCCTCCATCAACGGTAAAACCTACCACCAACACGGACTGCAAAGGTCTGCAAGTGCGCGCCAGACAGACGTCTGGGCCCTGCTAGGTGACAATATACCGTGTTTCCATGACAAATTGGCTTCAGGCCCCGGCAGCGTTTGCGCAGCCTGCTATCAAAAAGATAACAAATCCATGAAGGTTTTCCGCGGTTTCAAGCACCCTGGCGTTGCCAGCGCCAGTGCAGTCACGATTGGCAACTTTGATGGCGTCCACCGGGGCCACCAGGCCATGCTCGCCCTGCTCAAGGGCGAGGCGCAGCAGCGGGGTGTGCCCAGCTGCGTGCTGACCTTCGAGCCCCACCCGCGCGACTACTTTGCCGAACTGCACAAAAAACCCGAGCTGGCCCCCGCCCGCGTGGGCACCCTGCGCGACAAGCTGGAAGATCTGGCCAAGGCCGGGGTGGACCAGACCGTGGTGCTGCCGTTCGACGCCCGGTTGGCCAACCAGAGCCCCCAGGAATTTATCGACCAGGTGCTGCGCGGCGGCCTGGGCGCGCGCTATGTGCTGGTGGGCGACGATTTCCGTTTTGGCAAGGCCCGTGCGGGTGACTACGCCGTGCTGGATGCCGCAGGCGACGCCCAAGGCTTTGACGTGGCGCGCATGAATTCGTATGAAGTGCACGGCCTGCGCGTCTCCAGCTCTGCGGTGCGCGATGCGCTGGGCCGGGGCGACATGGCTGCCGCCGCCCGCCTGCTGGGCCGGCCCTACTGCATCAGCGGGCACGTGGTGCACGGGCGCAAGCTGGGCCGCACGCTGGGCTTCAAGACGCTAAACCTGCGCTTTGCGCACTGGAAACCGGCCGCCAGCGGCATCTTTGTGGTGCTGGTGCATGGCCTGGCCGCCAAACCCCTGCAGGGCGTGGCCAACCTGGGCGTGCGCCCCTCGCTGGACCCGAGCGATGTGAACGGCGGGCGCGTGCTGCTGGAGACCCATTGCCTGGACTGGCCGGCAGAACTGGGGCCCGAGGGGGCCTACGGTAAAATCATCCGCGTGGAACTGCTGCACAAACTGCACGACGAACTCAAGTACGACGGTCTGGACGCCCTCACCCAGGGCATACAGAAAGACCGCGACGACGCGCGCGCCTGGCTTCAGTCGCACACCAGCACCCGAATTTGACGGGGCCGCCCGACGCACCTTGCCCCGCGTCTTGCCCCATCGCCTGCCGTGCTGACCACCGCGGGCCGTCCCACTCCCATTGAGATTTGCCATGACTGACAAAGTTGATTACCGCAGCACCCTGAATTTGCCCGACAGCCCCTTCCCCATGCGTGGCGACCTGCCCAAGCGTGAACCGGCCTGGGTGAAAGACTGGAACGAGCAGGGTCTGTACAAGAAGCTGCGCGATGCCCGCGTCGGACAGCCCTTGTTTGTGCTGCATGATGGTCCGCCCTACGCCAACGGCAAGCTGCACATCGGCCACGCCCTGAACAAAGTCCTCAAGGACATGATCGTCAAGAGCAAGCAGCTCGCCGGCTTTGACGCGCAGTACATCCCTGGCTGGGATTGCCACGGCCTGCCGATCGAGAACGCGATCGAAAAACTGCACGGCCGCAACCTGAGCCGCGACGACATGCAGGCCAAGAGCCGCGCCTTTGCCACCGAGCAGATCGACCAGCAGCGCGAAGACTTCAAGCGCCTGGGCGTGCTGGGTGACTGGGAGCGCCCCTACAAAACCATGAACCCGGCCAACGAGGCGGGCGAAATCCGCGCCTTCAAGCGCGTGATCGAACGCGGCTTTGTCTACCGTGGCCTCAAGCCCGTGTACTGGTGCTTCGACTGCGGCTCGTCCTTGGCCGAGTTTGAGATCGAATACGCCGACAAGAAGAGCGATACGCTGGACGTGGCGTTTGAGTCCAACGACGCGGCTGGCCTGGCCAAGGCCTTTGGCCTGAGTGCCCTGCCCGCGAGCAAGCAAGCTTTTGCCGTGATCTGGACCACCACCGCATGGACCATCCCCGCCAACCAGGCGCTCAATGCCCACCCCGAGCTGGAGTACGCGCTGGTGGACACGCCCAAGGGCGTGCTGTTGCTGGGTGCCAACCTGGTCGAGAAGTGCCTGGAGCGCTTTGGTTTGACCGGCACCGTGCTGGCGACGGCCAAGGGCGAAGCCCTGCGCGGCCAAGTGTTCCGCCACCCGCTGTACGACCTGCCCGCAGATGTGAACGTGGCGGGCAATGAATATAGCTACAAGCGCCTGTCGCCGCTGTACCTGGCTGACTATGTGAGCGATGGCGACGGTACTGGCATCGTGCACTCCTCGCCCGCTTACGGCGTGGACGACTTCAACAGCTGCATCGCCAACGGCCTGAAGTACGACCAGATTCTCAACCCCGTGCTGGGTAATGGCGTGTATGCCGAAGAGCTGCCCCTGTTCGGCGGCCAGCACATCTGGAAGGCCTGCGCCAACGTGATCAACACGCTGCGCGACAACCACCGCCTGATGGCGACCGTGGGCATCACCCACAGCTACCCGCACTGCTGGCGCCACAAGACACCAGTGATCTACCGCGCGGCCGCTCAGTGGTTTGTGCGCATGGATGCGGGCGAAGGCGTGTTCACCAAGGACAAGGCCCCCAAGACCCTGCGCCAGCTGGCGCTGGACGCCATTGAGCACACCAGCTTCTACCCCGAAAACGGCCGCACCCGCCTGCGCGACATGATCGCCAACCGGCCCGACTGGTGCATCTCGCGCCAGCGCAGCTGGGGCGTGCCCATCCCCTTCTTCATGCACAAGGACAGCGGCGAGCTGCACCCGCGCACCATGGAGATCCTGGACCAGGCGGCGGACATTGTGGAGAAGGGCGGCATCGAAGCCTGGAGCCGCGTGACCGTAGAGGACATCTTGGGTGCGACTGATGCACCGAGCTACACCAAGAGCACCGATATCCTGGAAGTGTGGTTCGACTCGGGCTCGACCTTCCAGCACGTGCTGCGCGGCAGCCACAAGTACGCCTACGCCCGCCCGCCCTTCCACACCGAAGGTCCCGAGGCTGATCTGTACCTGGAAGGCCACGACCAGCACCGGGGCTGGTTCCACAGCTCGCTGCTGCTGGGCTGCGCGCTCTACGACCGTGCGCCCTACAGCGGCCTGCTGACCCACGGCTTTGCCACCGACGGCCAAGGCCGCAAGATGAGCAAGAGTTTGGGCAACACCGTGGACCCGCAAACCGTGACCAGCAAGCTGGGCGCCGAAATTGCCCGCCTGTGGGTGGCCAGCACCGACTATTCGGGCGACCTGAACATCGACGACAAGATTCTGGCCCGCGTGGTGGATACCTACCGCCGCGTGCGCAACACGCTGAAGTTTTTGCTGGCCAACGTCTCCGACTTTGACCCGACCAAGGACGCCGTGCCGGTCGACCAGCTGCTGGAAATCGACCGCTACGCCTTGAGCCGCGCGGCCCAGCTGCAAGCCGACATCCTGGCGCACTACAAGGTCTACGAGTTCCACCCCGTGGTGTCCAAGCTGCAGGTCTACTGCAGCGAAGACTTGGGCGCGTTCTACCTGGACATCCTGAAGGACCGCCTCTACACCACCGGCGCCAACAGCCTGGCCCGCCGCTCCGCGCAAACCGCACTGTGGCAGATCACCCAAGCGATGCTGCGCTGGATGGCGCCGTTCCTGAGCTTCACCGCCGAGGAAGCGTGGGCGGTGCTGGGCGCAGAAGGCAAGACGCCGGCCGCCACCAAGCTGTCCATCTTCATGGACGGCTATGTGCAGTTCGCCGCGCCCGACGAGGCTTTGCTGGCCAAGTGGGCAGATATCGCCCAAGTGCGAGAGATCGCCAACAAGAAAATTGAAGTGGAACGCGCAGCGGGACATATCGGTGCGTCGCTTCAAGCCGAACTGGAAATTGACTGCGATGGCACCTTCTACGACGCGCTTTTGAGCCTAGGCGAGGACCTCAAGTTTGCGTTCATTACATCGAAAGTAACGCTAAACCAAGTTTCTGGAGCGGGCCTCACGGTCCGTGTTAAAGCTACTGAGGAACAGAAGTGCGAGCGTTGCTGGCACTACCGCAGCGACATTGGCGCGGATGCCGCGCACCCCACCTTGTGCGGCCGCTGCACCAGCAACCTCTATGGTGCAGGTGAACAACGGGTGTTCGCCTGATGGCACGCGCTGGCAAATCCTCGGGTGGCGGCTCCGGCAGCGGCCTGTGGCAATGGTTGGGCCTGGCCTTCATCTTGCTACTGGCAGACCAGTTCACCAAGATCCTGATTCTGGGCTACTACCAGCTGGGTGACAGCACCTATGTGACCAGCTTCTTCAACGTGGTGCGGGTGCATAACACCGGGGCAGCGTTCTCGTTTCTGGCGGGGGCCTCGGGCTGGCAGCGCTGGTTCTTCACGGTGATTGGCCTGGTGGCAGCTGCGGTCATCATCTGGATGCTGAAGTCCCACCCGGGGCAGAAGCTGTTCAGTTTTGCCATGGCCTGCATTTTGGGCGGTGCCATTGGCAATGTAATAGACCGCCTGGCCTATGGCTACGTGGTGGACTTTTTGGATTTTCACTGGCGGGGCATGCATTTCCCCGCCTTCAATGTGGCAGACAGCGCGATTTCGATAGGCGCGATTTGCCTCATACTGGACGAACTGCTGCGCGTGCGCAAAACCCGCTAAACAGGGACGGCACACCGCGCGGCACAGAAAGAAGAGTTTGTGACGCATTTGCTGAATCTGTTTGCCGCGATTGCCCTGCTGGTGTGGGGCACGCATCTGGTCCGTACCGGTATCTTGCGCGTGTTTGGCGCCAACCTGCGCAGCATCCTCGCGCATAGCACGGGCAACCGGTTTGCTGCTGTAGTCTCGGGCATCGGTGTTACCGCCGTGGTGCAGTCGAGCACGGCCACAGCCCTCATCGTGTCGGCTTTTGTAGGCCAGGGGCTCATGAGCCTGCCTTCGGCCCTGGCCGTGATGCTGGGCGCCGACATTGGCACCAGCCTGATGGCCGTGGTCTTCTCGCGCGATTTGTCCTGGCTCTCGCCACTGTTCATCTTTATCGGGGTAGTGCTGTTCATCGCACGCCCGTCCACCACGGTAGGCCGGGTAGGCCGTGTGCTGATTGGCCTGGGCCTGATGCTGCTGGCCCTGCGTTTGGTCACGCAGTCCGCCACCGTGCTCACCCAGTCCGCAGCCGTCAAAGCCCTGCTGTCCACGCTCACCAGCGACATGCTGCTGGAAATTGTGGTGGGCGCCACACTGGCCTTGGTGTCCTACTCCAGCCTGGCCATTGTGCTGCTGACCGCCACACTGGCCACCTCGGGCGTGATTCCGGTCGATGTGGCGCTGGGCCTGGTACTGGGCGCCAACCTGGGTAGCGGCGCATTGGCCGTGCTGACCACCATGAACGCCAATGTGGAGACCCGCCAGGTGCCGCTGGGCAATCTGGTGTTCAAGGTGCTGGGCGTGGTAGCGGTGCTGCCGTTCTCGGGCGTGTGGATGCGGTATGCCGGCCCCTACCTGACCGACGAAGCCACCCTGGTGGTGGGCTTTCACTTGGCCTTCAACCTGGGCGTTGGGGTGGCCCTGATTGGCTTTACCCAAGTGGTGGCACGTTGGGTAGAGCACTGGTTGCCCAAGCCCCAGAAGACCACCGTAGCCGGCCGCCAGCGCCACCTGGACCCGTCTGCCCTGGCCACGCCCTCGTTGGCCATTTCGTGCGCGGTGCGCGAGGCCATGCACCAGGCCGATGTGGTGGAGTCCATGCTGCTGGGCACACTGGCCGTGATGCGCGACAACGACCAGGCCTTGGCCAAACAGCTGCGCACCATGGACGACACGGTGGACGAGCTCTACAGTGACATCAAGTACTACCTGACCAAGATTTCGCGCGAAGCGCTGGGCGAAAACGAAGCCAAGCGCTGGACCGACATCATCAGCTTCACCATCAACATGGAGCAGATTGGCGACATCATCGAGCGCGTGATCCAGGACGTGGAGGACAAAAAGATCAACAAGGGGCGCGAGTTTTCAGACGCCGGCATGGCAGAAATCTGCGAGCTACACGCCCGCCTGGTGGACAACCTGCGCCTGGGCATGAGTGTGTTTTTGAACGGCAATGTGCGCGATGCGCGCCGCCTGCTCGAGGAGAAAACGCGCTTTCGCGACCTGGAACGCCAGTACGCGGCCACCCACATTGAGCGCCTCTCGGACAACACACTCTCCAGCATCGAGACCAGCTCCCTGCACCTGGACCTGATCAGCGACCTCAAGCGCATCAACTCGCACATCTGCTCGATTGCCTACCCGATCCTCGACTCGGCAGGTGAGCTGGCGCCCAACCGCTTGCGCATGAACGTGGAGTCCAGCGGGAAATAGAAAAGGCCGGCACATGCACCGGCCATTTTTAACGTTGCCTAGGGAGGTGCTCAGAAGCGGTAACCCACTGCCACCAGCAACTCGTTGTAGGTGAAGTGGTGCGAGGCTTTGTCGCCACGGGCACTGGTCAACACATCGGGAAGGTCCACATAGCCCATCTTGTAGGCACTGCGCACAAAGATGGTCTTGGTCAGGTCCACATCGAGGCCGACACCAGCGCCCACGCTCCAACCGGCCAAGTGGAACTCGTCGTTGCGGGTCTGGTTCACCATGTGCATGGTGGCGTTGGTCTTGGGAATCACGATGCCCAATCCCACCAGCGCAAACACCTTGGCGCGGTCACCACCAAACCAGTCCACTTTCTTTTGCTTTTCGTACTCAATAGTTACGATGTTCAGGCCATCCGTGTGCTCGAAGTTGAGCCAGTTGTCGGCGATCACCTGTTGGCCGCTTTGCGTGACGCCCTTGATCTGGCCGTCAATCGCCACCGACTGGTCCTGCGCCACCACGTACTTCATGTGGTCCAGGTTCAGCGCAATCGCCGTGTCACCATCGAGCTGGTAGGCCACGCGCAGATTGGTCTGCGGGATGGTGATCTCGGCCGGGTTCAGGTAGTACTTGAAGATGTCGGACAGACCGGAGTTGGTCTGCAGGTCGGTCGCTTTCACGTCATGCAAGGTGAAATCGTGGTCCGAACCCTTGAAGTGGATGGTGCTATTGGAGTAGGTGGAGCGGTTCCAGCCCCAGTAAATGGACCAGCGCCGGCTGTTTTCGGCGTCGATCTGGGCTGCTGTCTTGTCAACAGTGGCAGGTGCCGGAGTGGCTGCCGCGGGCTGGGACTGTGCCAGCACCACCGAAGACGTTTGGCCATAAGACGCAACTGCGGCCACCGAGCCCGCTGCGCAAAGAAGGGTGTTGCGCAGCAGCGCCGGGAAAGTCAAAGTCATGCAGGAATTTTATCCTTACTGACTATAGGGTCAGGATGGTAGAGCCGGTTGTTTGACGTGCCTCAAGGTCTTTGTGCGCCTGCTGCACATTCTCCAAAGCGTAGCGCTGGGCAATATGGATCTTGACCGCGCCGCTTTGCACCACGGCAAACAGGTCATCCGCCATGGCCTGGGTGGCCTCGCGGGTGGCGATGTGGGTGAACAAGGTCTGGCGTGTGACGTAGAGAGAGCCTTTGGCGCCCAGCATGCCGGGCGCAAACGGTGCCACCGGGCCCGAGGCGTTGCCAAAACTGGCCATCAGGCCAAACGGGGCCAAGCAGTCCAATGACTTGTCCCAAGTGTCTTTGCCCACGCTGTCATACACCACCTTCACGCCCTTGCCACCAGTGATTGCTTTGACCCGCGCGGCAAAATCTTCTGTCGCGTAGTTGATGGCAAACTCCGCCCCATTGGCGAGCGCCAGAGCACATTTGGCATCCGATCCTGCGGTGCCAATCAAGCGCAAGCCCAGGGCCTTGGCCCACTGGCAGGCAATCAGGCCGACCCCGCCGGCCGCAGCGTGGAACAACACAAAGTCACCCGGATTGAGGCCGCCTTGGGGCAGCGTGCGCTTGAGCAGATACTGCGCGGTCAGGCCCTTGAGCATCATGGCCGCGCCGGTCTCAAAGCCGATGGCGTCGGGCAGTTTGCACACACACTTGGCCGGCAGCACCCGCACCTCGCAGTAGGCGCCGGGCGGGTTGCTGGCATAGGCCGCACGGTCGCCCACTTTCAAGTGTGTCACGCCCTCGCCCACCGCCTCAATCACGCCCGCAGCTTCCATGCCCAGTTGCACAGGCAGCTGCTGCGGGTACAGGCCCGTGCGCTGGTACACATCAATAAAGTTCAGGCCCACCGCATGCTGGCGGATACGCACCTCGCCGGGGCCAGGCTCGCCCACGGTCACCTGGACAAGCTGCAATTGTTCGGGGCCGCCGTGCTTGGCGATGTGGATGGCGCGGGAGGCAATGGCGGTCATGGGAGGATCTCCAAAGAAATGGTGAATGTGTGGGCGCTGATGGTGCCAGAAAGCCGCGTCAGCCGCTCGCAAGCGTGGCCATGCGCGGCTTGCTACAGTCGCCCGCATGCACAAAGGCCTTACCCCCACCGCGATTGCCCTGCTCGTCATTCCACCCCTCATGTGGTCAGGCAATGCAGTAGTGGGGCGGCTGGTGGCGCCCATGGTGTCGCCCATGACACTGAACCTGCTGCGCTGGAGCATTGCCCTGCTCTTGCTGTTACCGCTGGCAGGTGCGGTGCTACGCCCCGGAAGTAGCCTGTGGCCCCAGTGGCGGCGCTTTGCCTGGCTCAGCCTGTTCAGCATAGGCGGCTACAACGCGCTGCTGTACCTGGCGCTCAATACCTCCACCGCCATCAATGTGACGCTGGTGGGCGCCAGCACACCGGTATGGATGTTGCTGATTGGGCGCCTGTTTTTCAAGGTGGCAGTGACGCGCCGCCAGTTGCTGGGGGCCGCCCTGTCGATGGCCGGGGTGGTGCTGGTGCTGGGCCGGGGCGACTGGGAAGTGATCACCCAGCTGCGCCTGGTGCCGGGTGACCTGTATGTGCTGCTGGCCTCGGTGGCTTGGGCTTTCTACAGCTGGCTGCTGGCGCACCCGACACCGGAGTCGGCCACCATCCGCGCCGATTGGGCGCAGTTTCTACTGGGGCAAATGGTCTTTGGTTTGGGGTGGTCGGCGCTGTTCACCGCGGGCGAGTGGGCGCTAACCCCGGCGCATATCGACTGGAGCTGGCCTCTGGCTGCGGCACTGGCCTTTATTGCGGTGGGCCCGGCCGTGATTGCCTATGGCTCCTGGGGTGCCGGTGTGTCACGCGCAGGCCCCGCAGTGGCGGGCTTCTTCATCAACCTTACACCGCTGTTCACAGCGCTGCTCTCATCCTTGTTTTTGGGAGAGCCGCCACGCCTGTACCACGGCGTGGCGTTTGTTCTCATCGTCACGGGCATTCTGCTGTCTTCGTCCAAAGCCCGCTAGAGCAGATCACGCGCCCCACTCCTTGGCGCGAATATTCAATACAGAGCGCATCTAGCGCACGACCATGGCGTCTCTACCTCGGAGCACACCATGCAACTGCACATCAACGGACAAGCGCACACCTTGGACCCCCTGTGGGAAGACGAAACCCTGCTATTCGCCCTGCGCGAAGGCCTGGGACTGGTAGGCCCCAAGCTCGGCTGCGGCATGGGCCAATGCGGTGCCTGCACCGTGTTGGTAGACGGTCAGGCCCAACGCAGCTGCCTCCTGCGCCCCAAAGACTTGGCCCAGGCACAGATCACCACCATTGAAGGACTGGCCCAAGGAACCACCCTGCACCCGGTGCAACAGGCCTGGTTGACACACTGCGTGCCCCAGTGTGGCTACTGTCAGGCGGGCCATATCATGGCCACCGTGGCGCTGCTGCGCCACACCCCCAAACCCAGCGATGCCGACATTGACACCGCCCTGGCCGGCCACCTGTGCCGTTGCGGCACCCACCAGCGCATCCGCCAGGCCGTGCACACTGCAGCCCAGCAGCCCACGACGGGAGGCAAGGCGTGAAGCGCCGCCACTTTCTGGGTCTGGCCAGTGCCGGCCTCACTGTCACCCTGCTGCCCGCCTGCGGCCTCATCCCCGTCATTCCCAAGCGTCCGCAGCCCTCCGGTGAAGACGCCATGTCGTGGGTGCGTTACGCCCAAGGGCGCTACACCTTCTACCTGCCCCGGGCAGAGATGGGGCAAAACGTGCTCACCGGCCTCAAGCAAGTGGCCTGCGAGGAGCTGGGGGTGGCATGGGACCAGGTCGATGCCGTCCTGCCGGACACCCGCTCCATCCGCCGCGTCAAGGCCACGGTGGGCAGTGACTCCATCCGGGAGTTTGCGGTACCGCTGGCGCAGGCCTGTGCGACGCTGCGGGAGGCCCTGGCCCGAGGCGTCACAGAAGGCGTGCTGGAGGCTGATGCATTGCCCCAGGAACGCCTGCGCGCCTTCGGCCCGAAAACCCGTCACGTGGGCCGCACCGCCCCACTGGAGCAGGGCCTGGCCATTGTGCGGGGCGAACCCGTCTATGCCGCCGACGTGCGCCTGCCCGGCATGGTGTATGGCCGGGTTTTGCGCGCACCGGTCTCGCCCGAACTGGCCTCCCACCCGCGTGCCTGGCAAGAGGCGGCTGCACGTGGGGTGCCAGGCTTTGTGGCGCTGGTGCAAAACCCCGGCCTGCTGCAGGGCCGCAGCCAGGGCTTGGGCATCCTGGCCCGCACGCCAGGCGCACTGGACCGCATCGAGGTGGCACTCAATATCCAATGGCACGTGGAAGGCAGCTTGGCGCCGGGTGCGGTAGATGCCCTCATCGACATCACGCCCCGTCTGAAGAAAGCCCCGCTGGCCCACCGTCTGCGCAACGACGCCCTGCCTGAACATGCGCCCTGGGACCTGGATGTAGAAATCCGTGTGCCCCTGGCCGCCCACGCCACGCTGGAGCCACGAGCGGCGGTAGCGCTGTGGAATGGGGCAGAACCCCTTCTGCGCCTGTGGGTGGGCAACCAGGATGTGTTCTACCAGCGCGACGCGGTGGCCCGCCAACTGGACCTGGACGCGTCGCAGGTGCTGGTGCAGGCCTGCCGCATGGGCGGAGCTTTTGGTGGGCGCACCATTTGCACCGTGGAAATGGAAGCGGCCGTGCTGGCCCGCCAATGGGGGGGCGCGGTCAAGGTGCAATGGACGCGTACCCAGGAGCTGCGTTACGGCTTTCACCGCCCGCCCTCGCACCACCGGCTGCGCGCCCGCCTGCAGCAGGGCAAGGTGCAGCACTGGTGGCACGCCTTTGCCACCAGCCACATCCTGTTCACCAATGCCGCCATGCCCGCCTGGATGCAGACGGTCTCCAGCTTTGTGGGCGATGCTGGGTCCGCCCGCGGGGCCCTGATTCCCTACCAGGTGCCGCAGCAACGCATCGAGATGGACCTGGTGCGCCTGCCCGTGTTCACCGGCCCCTGGCGCGGACTGGGCGCCGGCCCCAACAGCTTTGCGGTGGAAACCGCGTGGGACATGCTGGCCCATACTGCAGGTGCTGACCCGGTGACCTTCCGGCTGGCCCACATCAGCGACGCGCGCCTTGCGCAGGCGCTGCAGCGGGTAGCCAGCCTGGCCCGCTGGGGGCGGGGCCCTGCCGCCGCCCCTGCGGGCTGGCGCACGGGCCGGGGCGTGGCCTGCGGCATCTACAAGGCTATGAGTTATGTAGCCACCGTAGCCGATGTCGCAGTGGACCCGGCCAGCGGCGAGGTGCACGTGCTGCACCTGTGGTGCGTGCACGATTGCGGCCGTGTGATCAACCCTGACCAGGTGCGCGCCCAGTGTGAGGGCACCCTGGTCTGGGGCCTTGCCATGGCCCTCACCGACGGTTTGCCGGTGGACAACACTGGCGTGGCGGCCAGCAGCTTTGCCGATGCGCCTATTCCCCGCTGGCCACAAGTGCCCGCCCTCACGGTGGAACTTGTAGACTCCGCCCTAGCGCCCACCGGGGCAGGAGAGACCGGCATGGTGAGTGCCGCAGCCGCCATTGGCAACGCCATCGCGGCTGCCACCGCCTACCGAGCCACCACCCTGCCCGTGTCCACCACCGAACTGCAGCACCACCTGTCCACCCGCCCACCCCATGAGTGATTTCGCCAGCACTGCCATGGTGGGTGTCATGCTCAAAGGCATGGCACGGCTGGGACTGGATACGCGCCCGGTGCAGCACCTGGCCCACACAGAGGACGCCCACATTCCACTACAGGCCAAGCAGACCCTGGCCGCAACCGCCCTGGCCCAAGGGGGCTGGGCCAGCCTGCTGCACCTTGGCCAGGGCTTTCACGACCTGGCCGATGCCCCGCTGCACCGCGCGCTGGCCTCTGCGCCAGATGCCGCCACCCTGCTGGCGCGCTGGTGCCGGCTGGAGAAGTATGTGCATTCGCGCCACCGCGTCCTGTGTCTGCAGGTGGGCCCCACACAGGCCACGTTGCAGCACATCTCGCTAGTGCCCCGCACGCCCCCTGCAGCGGCCGAAGACCTGGTGGTGCTGGGCCTGCTGTGTGCCTTGCTACAAGCCTTGGGGCTGCGCCAGGTGAGCGCCCAGTTGCAAGGCGTGGACGTTTTTCCGCAAGCAGATGCCCAGGTGCTGCATAACTTGGCCACCCAAGGACGTACCGCACACTGGACCCTGCACTGGGCTGAAGATCCCCCCTCTACTCTGGCACCACACAGCTCCACCAGCCTTCCGCCAGCGCAAGCACCCCACGAGCTTTGCGCGTCCCTGGACTGGCCCAATCTGGCGCAGCGGTGCGCCGCCACCATGTTGGGCGACCTGATGTACCCGCATACGGTGGCATCCGTTGCGCAGCAGATGGGCCTGTCTGCCCGCAGCCTGCAGCGCCAGCTGCAGCACCACGGGCTGCGATTTTCGCAAGTGGCTGCCGAGGTGCGCCTGCGGGCCGCAGCCTGGTGGCTGCTGGAAAGCCCGCTGTCGCTGGCGGAGATTGGTTTTGTCTGCGGTTACGCCGACCAGGCCCACTTCAACCGCAGTTACAAGCGCCACACCGGGCTGGCGCCCGGTGCATATCGCACCAGCTTTGGAGAAGCGTCCGCCGTACTGCCGCCCTGAGCAGCGCCGAATGCGATTCAAGCCAGCGAAGGCTGGCCTGCTGTGGCATCGTTCTGCTTCTCGGGTACGTAATGCGCACTGAGCGCGAGGATGGTGGCGGTGACCACCACCACGCCCATGGCGGCGGTAAGGGATGCGTGCTGGGCAATGCCACCGATCAGCGGCGGCCCGATCATGAACCCGCTGTAGCCGATCGACGAGACCGCCGCAATGGCCGCAGCGGGCGTGGTACCCGGCACCCGGCTGGCCGCGCCAAACAGAATGGGTACCACCATGGCCAGCCCTGCGCCCACAAACGCAAAGCCGATGACGGAGACGAGCGGATTGCCACTGAGTAGCACCACAGCCATGGCCACTGCGGTGAGCACGCCGCTGCCGCGCAGCAACAAACGCTCGCTAAAGCGGGTGCGCAAGATATCGGCCAAGAAGCGCATCACCGCCATGGCCCCGGCAAATGCGGCGTAGCCAATGGCTGCGCGGTCTTGGGGCATCTGCACTTCCTGCTTCAGGTAGAGCACGCTCCAATCCTGCATCACCCCTTCGGCGCTCATGCCGGCAAAAATCAGCAGCCCCATGATCAACAGGGCGCCACGCGGCCAGACGAACTGCGGCGTCTCGGCCGACGCCTCGGTGACGGGAGCCGTAGGCAACATCCAGCGTGAAGCCAGCACCATCCACACACTGGCACACACGCCCACACCGCCCAATTGCAAGGCAACGGACACCTCCCAACGCAAGAGCAGCGCAGTAAGTGCGGCACCCAGCATGGCCCCCACACTGAACATGCCGTGCAGCCCACCCATGATGGGCCGTCCTCCAGCGGCTTCGAGCGCCGAGCCCTCGGTGTTGATACCCACGTCATAGACACTCATGGTGGACCCGAACACCAGCATGGCCAGCAGCAAAGGCACATAGCCGGGCCAGTGCACCACCAGCATCAGCATGAGCCCCATGAGCACACCAGCCACTGCCACAGCATTGCGTGCGCCCAAACGGCCAATCGCCCGTCCCGCGATGAACAAAGCACTCACGGCACCGACAGCCGCGGCCACCAGCACCAGAGACAGAGAGCCTTCGCTCAGGCCATACACCTCCTTGACCGAGGGAATGTGCACGCCCCAAGCGCCGGCGACGATACCCAGCACAGCAAACAGGGAGCGTGTAGCCCAGGTCGCTTGACGGATCTGGATGGGGGTGCCATGAACAGCAGCGCTCATGCAGCGCCCCCGGCAACAAAAATCAGGTTTATCTTGTGTGGCATGGGAATAGACAAATAACCGGAAGAGGCCGCAGAATTGCGCTCAATCCATAGCTGTAGCGTAGGGACGTGCGCCCCGGCATGCAAGGCCAACCCGTACCAGCAAAATGTCAAAAATAGCAAATTTCTTAACTACCTCGCAGCAATCTGACTGCTGCAGCGTGGCCGCCATCTCACCCGATGACCCTGCTGCGCCCGCCCATGCGCTACGGATGCGCCAAGACCTGGGCGACTTCATTGCGCGAGCAGCCAAGGGCAACCTGCGCCTGGTTTCACCACCACCCCAGCCGGGCTGGACCACGCGGGGCGCAGGCCACCTGCACCTGAATGCGGAACTGTTTTTGCAGGTGCAGGGCCACACCGAATTCCGCTTTCCCCAAGGCCAGGTCACCCTGCAGGCCGGTGAGGCGCTGGTGATGCCGCCCAAGCTGCTGCACGACGAATGGGTGGCCGGGGGACCGGATGGTCAGCCGTTTTCCAACCTGGTGATTTATGCCGACCACCAAAGCATGTCCTGCCACTTGGCCAACGAGGCCAGACCCGGGCGACCCGGCAACCTCTACCTGGAGGTGTATCCCCATGTGGATGCCGTGCGGATTGAGGCTTGGCTGGGCGACGCCGCCAAGCCCCCTGCACAAGACGCCCATGGCCTGTGGGTGGTGCAACAGCGTGCCCTGGTACTGACTGCGCTGTCGGCCGTGGCACGCCTGTTGGATGCGCCCCAGAAAACGGTGGCCAGCGAACCCGCGCTGCTGGGCCAATTGCGCGTGCTGGTGCAAAACCGCCTTGGCGAAGTGGACCTGACGGTGGCCAGCTTGGCCGAGGAGTTGGGCTGCACGGCGGACTACCTGTCGCACCTGTACAGCCGCAGCACGGGCGAGCACCTGTGGCAGGTGGTGCTGCGTCAGCGACTGGCCCGCGCAGCCCGGCTGTTGACGGAGGACAACTCGGCCATCAAGGAGATTGCCTGGTGTTGCGGCTTTGCCAGCGCCAGCTACTTCATCCGCAGTTTCAAGCAACAGTTTGGTCTCACGCCCAAGATGTTTCGGGCGCAGGCGCAGGCTGGGGTGTCTTGACTTCTTTTGCCATAGTGCTTTTTTCGCCTGCACCGCTTTTTTGGACACCCACTCCCCCAGCCCCTCGCCCCCGTCGGCGAGGGGCTGGGGGAGTGGGTGTTAAAAAAACGCTACGAACAAGAAAATGAGCCACAACAGGAACCCTCAGTAGGTCCCGGGGTAAGCCCCTCCATCCAGCAACACGTTTTGCCCCGTCATATACCCCGCCTGCTGGCTGCACAAAAACGCACAGACCTGCCCAAATTCCTGCGCCGTGCCGTACCGCCCCATCGGAATCTGCGCCTGCTGCGCTGCACGAATGTCGTCCACGCTCTTGCCGGTCTTGGCCGCAGCCGCCTTCACCGTAGTGGCAATTCGGTCCGTGTCGAACTTGCCCGGCAAGAGGTTGTTGATCGTCACCCCCCTGGCCGCCAGGCTGCTGCGCGCTACGCCGGCCACAAATCCCGTGAGCCCGCTGCGCGCGCCGTTGGACAGGCCCAGGATATCGATGGGTGACTTCACCGAGCTGGAGGTGATGTTGACGATGCGCCCAAAGCCGCGCGCGGCCATGCCGTCCACCGTGGCCTTGATGAGTTCGATGGGCGTGAGCATGTTGGCGTCCACCGCCTTGATCCAGGCCTCGCGGTCCCAGTCGCGGAAGTCGCCGGGCGGCGGGCCACCGGCATTCGTCACCACGATGTCGAAGTCACGGCGCATAGCAAACACCGCAGCGCGGCCGGCCTCGGTGGTGATGTCTTGTGCACAAAACAGCACCTCAGCCCCCGTGGATACTGCGTAAGCAGCTTCCAAATTCATAGCACTGCGTTCCAGCGCCTCGGCACCCCGCGCGACGATCAGCACGTTCACGCCCTCGGCCACCAGCGCCTGGGCGCAGCCCAGGCCCAGCCCTTTGCTGGCGCCGCACACCAGCGCCCATTTGCCTTTGATTCCCAAGTCCATGGTCTTGTCTCCAAAAAAATAAATCAGTCGGCAGTGGGTGGTACCGCGCGCTGGCGGCTCACCACATAGACCCCCAGCAGCACCAGCACCGTGCCGCCCACCACCCAGGCGTTCATCGGCTCATCCAACAGCAGCACGCCCATGGCGATGGTGGACATGGGGCCCACCATGCCCACCTGCGCGGCCAAGCCGGCGCCAATGCGCTCAATCGCCATCATCACCATCAGCACCGGCACCACGGTGCAGGCCGTGGCGTTGATCAGGGACAGCCACAGCACCTCAGGTGCAACGGCAAACGCGGTGTTGAGCGGGCGCAGCAGCACAAACTGCGCGATACACAGCACACAGGCCACGCTGGTCGCCAGCCCGACCAGGCGCAGCGAGCCCAGGCGCTTGACCAGTTCGCCGCTGTACGAGAGGTAGAGCGCGTAGCTGATGGCACTGCCAAATACCAGCAATGCACCCAACGCCACGTCGCCGCCGGCCAGCGTGACCTCGTGGCCAAACACCAGCAGCACACCGCTGTAGCTGATGGCCATTCCCAGCGCCTGCGGCACGGTCACACGTTTGCCATACAGCGCCACCCCCAAGAGCACCACCAGCGTGGGGTTCAAGTACAGGATGAGCCGCTCCAGCGAGGCCGAGATGTAGGCCAGCCCGGCAAAGTCCAGGTAGCTGGCGAGGTAGTAGCCAGTGATGCCCAAGCCCAGAATGCCCCACTTGTCGTGCGCCGTCAGACGCGGCAAGGCCACGCCCGAGAGGCGCGCCTTGCGCCCGGTCCACCACACAATAGCCAGAAAGAACGGCAGCGCCATCAACATGCGCAGCATGATCAGCGTGACGGCATCGACACCGTAGCGGTAGGCCAGCTTGACGATGATGGCCTTGCCGCTGAAGGCAATCGCTCCCGCGACCGCCAGAAACAAACCCGTAGCTATGGATTTAGGAGCTGCTTGCGCAGATTTCATAAGGACTCAAGGTCAATTTCATTCAAAAGATCTGGCGCACCCGCTGCACCAGAGCAACGCCGGCCAGCACCAGCCCACCGGCCACCACGCCCACCAGGCCATCCCACACAAAGCCCAGCGGCAGGCCTTCGAGCAGGTGGTGCAAAAACGGCAGGCCGTGCACCAGAATGCCGCCACCCACCAGGAACATGGCTGCGGTGCCCGCCACTGACAGCACCTTCATCAATATCGGTGCAGCCCGCAAAAGGCCACGGCCCAAGGCCTGCGTGCCACTGCCAGATTGTCGGCTCAGGTACAGGCCCGCGTCGTCGATTTTCACGATGCCAGCCACCAGGCCATACACGCCCACCGTCATGATCAAGGCCACCCCGGCCAACACGGTGAACTGAGTGGCAAACGGGCTGGCTTGCACGGTGCCCAGGGTAATGGCAATGATCTCGGCGGACAGGATGAAGTCGGTGCGGATGGCGCCCTCCACCTTGTCTTTCTCCAGGGTCAGCATGTCGACCTCGGGGTTGGCCAGCGCCTGCATCAGTTCGGCCTCATGGGCCTGGTCGTCCTCGGCGCGGTGCAAAAACTTGTGCGCCAGTTTCTCGAAACCTTCAAAGCACAAAAAGGCGCCGCCCACCATCAACAAGGGGGTCACCAGCCAAGGAGCCACCGCACTGATAGCCAGCGCCGCTGGGACCAAAATCAGCTTGTTGACCAGGGAGCCCTTGCACACGGCCCACACCACAGGCAGCTCGCGGTCGGCGCGCACACCTGCCACCTGCTGGGCATTCAGGGCCAGGTCGTCGCCCAGCACACCCGCCGTCTTTTTGGCGGCCACTTTGGTGAGTACGGCCACGTCGTCGAGGATGGTGGCAATGTCGTCAAGAAGAGCGAGAAGGCTGCTGGCCATGGTGTGTGCAGGTGAAAGTCAAAGAGGCGCCCATTGTCACCCGTTTGGCGTATGCGCCTTGGTGCTTACCCGTACAAGTTTGGCGCAGAGCTTGCTGGAGAATGGCACACAACAGGCACGACCGCCCCATGCACTCCTCTCCCTTGGCCACACCCTCTGCTCCCACAGCTGCACCCACCGTGCTCGACATCGAAGCCTCGGGCTTGGGCCGCAGCAGTTACCCGATTGAAGTGGGCTACGTACTGCCCGACGGCCACGCCTACTGCACCCTGGTGCAGCCAGAAGATGACTGGACGCACTGGGACGAAAGTGCCGCCGCCTTGCACCGCATCACGCGCGACTTGCTGCAGGCCCGTGGCCTGCCCGCCAAAGAAGTGGCCCGCCGCCTGAACGAACAGCTGGCCGGGCAAACCGTCTATTCCGATGGCTGGGCCAATGACTACACCTGGCTCTCAGCCCTGTTTGAGGCGGCGGAGATGACACCCCGCTTCAAGCTGGAAAACCTGCGCAGCCTGCTTACCGAAACAGAGGCCGAGCGGTGGCACCAGGTCAAAGCGCAGATTGCCAGCGAGCGCGGCACCCAGCGCCACCGCGCCAGCGCCGATGCACGCCTGCTGCAGCTCACCCTGCAACGCCTGCGCGGCCCGCAATAAGCCTGCACGTTCTAGGCAGCCAGCTCCAGCCCGACCACAGCCGTGCGCAGTAACATGCGCCCAGACCATTCACCATAAGGAGACAGACACCATGGCCGTTACCGTAGAGATCAACCTGGCTTACGAATTTGAAGTGAAGGCCAAGGCGGCCGACGTGTTCGAAGTCCTGTCCGACGTGCCCACCTCGGCCAGCCACTTCCCCAAGGTCGACCAACTGGTGGACCTGGGCGGCGGCGCCTACCGCTGGGAGATGGAAAAAATCGGCATCGCCTCCATCAGCCTGCAAACGGTGTACGCATCCAAGTATGTGTCCAACAAGGCCAAGGGCACCATCGTGTGGACGCCGATCAAGGGCGAAGGCAACGCGCTGGTATCGGGCAGCTGGAAGATCACCGACAACAAAAAATCCACCAAGCTGGAGCTGGAGATTCAGGGCGAACTGACCCTGCCCCTGCCCGGCCTCATGAAGATGGTGGCCGGCCCCGTGGCCGAAGCCGAGTTTGAAAAGATGGTGGAGCAGTACATCGACAACCTGACCCAACGCTTCGGCGGCGAGGCCTAAGCCATA
Source organism: Rhodoferax sp. TH121 (assembly GCF_002251855.1). Taxonomy (GTDB): domain Bacteria; phylum Pseudomonadota; class Gammaproteobacteria; order Burkholderiales; family Burkholderiaceae_C; genus Allorhodoferax. Next base: position 3,759 of record NZ_NOXW01000020.1, on the reverse strand, counting down.
GTCAACCTTTTACTTTGTTGGCATGGCGCATGCGAATGCGCTATGAAATTAGGAGCTGCCAGCGCACTATCTATATGATCCCGCGGCTCTTTTTACATGTAAATTGAATGTGCTGCTGAACTTCGTGGCGGGAAACGACTGGATAGTTTCGATCGCTGGAAATGAAGGCGTGCGAGCCGAAGCGGAAGTCGGTCGCGTCAGATTCATTGCCGGGTAGCGGACATTCGGAACTGGCATGCCAGGCGGTCGCGATAGACAGCCGATATGCGGCGGAAGCCGACATCCCAGAATTCCCCCAAACGGCGTATATCCAAGGCGTAGCTCCGTCGTCTAAATCGGATCTGGCAGATCGCGGTGGGTGTTGGGATTCTTGGACCTGTATGGATTTCAGGCAAACCAACAGAAAGCAATATTGCAAACCTTTAAAAGAGTTTCATCACCAGTTTTTCTGGCAATGCCCAGATGGATTCACCGCTTTTCCGACCTATATCTATTGTTCATAATCATAAGGATTACCTATGAATATTTTTTTCGATCGTATTGAAACGGACAAAGAAATTGTTGTCATCTACAAGCCCTACTTCCTATATTTTTTAGCTGTTGCCCTCGTTTTTTGGGTAGTGGCAGATCAACTCCCCCAAAATGATGCGATTAAGACCCTAGCGAGTCTTTTTTGGTTTACCGCAATTGCGGTTGTCGTTTGGCGATACATAACCATGCGTGAAGTGTGGGGGGAAATGCGAGAGGCGATGAAGAATGGCGCGGTAGTCATGTCAGGCTCTAAATTCAACCCCGCTGATCCATTGACTGTGCGCATTCCCAAACCGCTGACAAGTAACCCAAGTACATGACTCTGCGCTACACACTGGCGCGTCCAAACGCAGCATCGCGTCGTCTCGGTCCCCCTTTAGCCCGACGGTAGTGCTTGCCGCAGAGCACTATGTGTAGCCGCTATCAGTCTGTAGAAGCTCCGGCTCTGCGGCGGAAGCAGCCGTTGGAAAATTCACCCGGTTAGGGGGATGTTCAAGCTGGTTCCGAGGCGTGAGAATCGTGAAATTTTTGGCTCATTCCGTTCCTTACAACATGCGGGATTTGTTGGAATTTTTATACCTGTATCGATTTCAGGGAAAACCATGCGAAACAATGCTGAAAGCCGTTCTCAGAGTAATTTCATGTCCAGTTTATCCCGCAGCATCCTGATGTATCAACCGTTCTTGCCATATACATAACGTTAGCCTTCAGAAATCATGAACCCTTTCGCAGTGCTTGTGTTTATCGTTTGCGCCGTTGGCACATTGCCAACTCATGCACAGCAAACGATGACCGTAAATCCAAAAGACATCCAGATCAGTGGGTATCGCCACAAAGAACTTCCGGCGAGTTTGCTCAGGCGCATCAAAGCAACCACCGACACCTTCGAAGTTGTTGATGGGATTTCGTATGAAAAGGCTGTCGATCTCTACAAACGAGATTTGGACCCAGAGGGAAACTTGGTGCTCTGGGAAGAGATGGTGAAGGGTTACAAGTCCTTCTGTGCCTCGCGCTGCAAGGCACAGGAAGAGAGAATGGATGTATATCGGTTGCTGTTGCTTCGATCAATGTTCGATGACCAGGAATCGCTAAAGAGAGCGAACCTGAAGGCGCTCAAACCTTCGGAGGCGATGGCGGTGGTGAAGCTATATCGCCTTCCCCCGAAACCAATCGATGTGGTCAAAGGCCAATAGCGTGAGGGCTAACAGGTTGCTCGTCGCGGACACCCGGCCGATGGTTGCCGCTTCGCGGCGCTTGTTGCGTGCCAGACAGCGCCGACGTTAGCCGTCAAATGCCTTTCACACTCTCGCAGGCCATAGAAGTTGCCGACCGCCAGCTTTTGTCCTGCAGCTGTGACGGTGTGGCGCTGCAATTACTCTCAGACAAAACCGAGGAATTCGATGTCGGCTGGGTCTTCTACTATCAGTCCGCTAGCTTTATAGAGAAAGGTGATTTTCGCGAGTCTGTCGTTGGCAATGCGCCGCTCTTCGTCTCACGCTCTGATGGGCTCCCTTTCTTCGTCAGCTATCACCGTCCGCTGGCGGAATCGATGACCGCATATCGAGCCTGCGGCAACCCTAACGCTCAAGAGGTTCCCGAGGTTCGCCTTACGGGATGGCGTAAAGGTGCTCTGTCTGTTTCTGCGATTCAGGCCGTTCGTCAGCACTCCACCGTTGGTCTTGGACAAGCAAAGAACGCTGTCGAGTCCTGTCTCGCCAACCAATCGACCGTGGTCTCTGTACCCTCCGTGGCAGAAGCCAGAGCCTTAGTTCTTGCTCTCGCAGCCGTCGGCTTTGAAGCACAGGTCCCCTATGCCGGCTAACAGGTTGCTCGGCCCGGACACGCAGCAGGACAACGCCGCTGCGCGGCGCTTACAGCGTGCCGGTCAGCGCCAACGTAAACGACTGCTATAGGGCGGTGTGGAGGTTGGCTATCAGTCTGTTGGCGTCGCTGCTTGGTGAAGTAAGCGGCCCTTTTCGGTAATCTGCCGATGAACCGCGGTCAGACTGTTTAATCTACTTGAAGTGCGTAGTTCCAAAAAGAATCAGCGAGGTTTTGCTATGAAATGGTTAGCGCTTTTTTTAACTCTAGCTATGGTCGGAGCGGCGTCATCGCAGGAATTGACTGGGATTGAACGCATTGTTATTTCCCCGAGGACGCCAAACCTTTCGGTCAAACTGATTCAGGCGGCCGATGACGGGACTCCCTTATATGTAGAAATGCAGGGAAGTATTTCGGTGCGTGCCACCGTCTCCTACGGTTGGTTTGAAGGAGATGAGTTAGGTGAAGGTGGGACGCTAATGGCTCACCTTTTGTTTTCCAAGTCTGAGTGGTCAAAGATTCCGCGTCGTGACGATTGGCAGCACCTTTCAAATTGCGACCTCTATTGCGAGTTTCATATTGATAACGAAGATGCTCTTGTAGAGGCGCTTTTTGACGCAAAAACCTTGAAGCGGATTCGAGACAAAAAGTTGATGCAAGTGCGCAAGCGTGCCACTTTGACTTTGACCGACATAGGCTTTGGTGGCGATTGCGGTATTCACTATGGGGCGAAAGCTTATGTAGAAAAGGGAGGCTTGCAGCACAAGCAAATTGCTATGAACAGTGGATTCCGCACCCATTGTTAGCAGCAACTCGTCACAGCTCTGAGTGACCGCTATCAGTCTACAGGCGCCTCAGCTTGGCCGCGGAAACAGACGCTTGTAAATTCACCCGAACGGGGGATATTCAGGGTCTCGCTCAATCGTCAGAATCCGGATTGGCAGTCCATCCCAGCACCCGAGCGGAGCGCCAACGTTAAAACTCATGCAAAAACCGCTAACCATCATCGATAGCTTCAATGTTTCGGCGGAGAAGATCGACCTTCGTGCAGGTAAATGGTTCGTGCTTGATGGGACTTTTGTGTCTGCATCGGAATTGCCAGAACCTGGCGCTCATGTTGTGGTGGCCACCCCCGAAGGGCATCACTTTGCAGCCACTGTGGAAGACGTGGAGATAAGGCACGGAACTGGAGCGCTGATCTTCTTTTCGCAAGAGTTTGATGCGCTTCCAAGACTGTCTGTTATCACGAGAGGCACGGCATGAAATTTAACTGGTCAACCAAGGCGGTTTCCTATGGTCCTGCTCGTCTTCGGCGTTAACGACTGCTTTTGAGCACTGCAAAAGACCGCAGTCAGTCTTGAGGCGTCTTGGTGTCGTGGCGACAGACTGCGGAATCGATTAATTTTC
>NZ_NOXW01000014.1 GCF_002251855.1 Rhodoferax sp. TH121 | reverse complement strand
CAGGCCAGCGCCTTGGAAGAAACCGCCGCCAGCATGGAAGAGCTGGGCTCCACCGTGCGCCAAAACGCCGACAACGCTCGCCAGGCCAATCAGCTCGCGATGACGGCGTCCGCAGTGGCCGTGCAGGGTGGCGAGGTGGTGGGGCAGGTGGTCGAAACCATGAAAGGCATCAACGACGCATCGCGCAAGATCAGCGACATCATCAGCGTCATCGACGGCATTGCCTTCCAAACCAACATCTTGGCCTTGAATGCAGCAGTGGAAGCGGCCCGGGCCGGAGAGCAGGGGCGTGGCTTTGCGGTCGTGGCCTCTGAAGTCAGGTCCCTGGCTGGCCGCTCTGCTGAAGCCGCCAAAGAAATCAAAAGCCTGATAGGTGCCAGCGTAGAACGGGTCGAAGAGGGCACGGCCTTGGTGGACAAGGCGGGCGAGACCATGACCGAAGTGGTCAGCAGTATCCGCCGCGTGACCGACATCATGGGTGAGATCAGCGCGGCCAGTAGCGAGCAAAGCGCGGGTGTGGCCCAAGTGGGTGAGGCTGTGACCCAAATGGACCAAGCCACCCAACAGAATGCGGCACTGGTGGAAGAGATGGCCGCAGCCGCTAGCAGTCTGAAGAGCCAGGCCCAAGACTTGGTGGGGGTCGTTGCAGTGTTCAAATTGTCGGGTGAGCAAGGCCGGGCAGCCCGCTCGGCACCTGCCTTTGTGCCTGCAAAAGCTTCTGTGCGAAGTGGCTCTGTGGCTTTGGGTTTCAAGGGGCCTGAGCGGCGTGACGGTGGGAAAACCGCCGCTGCCCCTGTCAAATCACCAGTGCCCAAACCCACGCCCAGTGCCGCCAAGCCCGCGCCAGTCTTGACCGCGGTGGTACCCAAGACCAGCACCAAGGTCACCCCGGCCGGCGGGGACGATGATTGGGAGACTTTTTAAAGCCAAATTGGCATCCAATGCCCATGGATACTGCGTGAAAAGCTCCTTAATTCATAGCAAAATGAGCTTCTGCAAAGCGCCGCTACCCTTGTTCGGGAGCGGCGCTTTTTCTTTGGCATGCAGGTTGCTGTACCCAAGGCTGTTCCAGAAGCCGGGCCACCTGCCGATACAGAAGGTATGCAGCGCCCCACTGCGCCACTTGCACGCTTGCCAGCCCCATTCCTCCACTACCCACAAGACGCCATGAACCTCAACCAATTTGGTATCCGCGCGCGCATCACCGTTGGACTTGCCGCCATTCTGTTGCTTGCCGTGCTCAGTGCGGCCAACTCCCTTTACCAGAACATCTCGGTCAAGTACGAAGCCGGAGAGGTCGCGACCTCCTGGATTCCGGCCATCGAGAACCTGGGCCACATGAAGAGCTTTTTGTCGGAGCATTCCCTGGTCACCAACGACCGCTTGGCCGTGCAGGGCAGCTTGGACGCAGTGGGTTTTCAAAAGAAGATCGATGAATTGGAGACCAGCCTGGCCAAGGCCACCGACATTTATGCGGCGACCTTGTTGACCTACTCGGACGAAAATTCAGCCCAGGGCAACGCCGAAAAAGCCCTGTACGCCGATTACCAGGCCAAACGCGATGCCTACTATGCGGTGGCCAAAGCCAGTACCAAGGCCGTGGAAGACGCCATGGGAGACGACAACGTGCTGCTGCTGGTGCGGCAAGAGTATGCCAACAAGGGGCCTGAAGCCTTTCGCCAGGCCCATGCCGCCATGGAGGCCATCCTCCAGTTCAACCTGAAGGGGACTGCCGAGGCCGCGACGGCTGTGGCTGACAAAGTCAGCGCTGCCGAAAACACCATGTTGGTCGCCCTGGTGGTAAGCCTGCTGGTGGGGGGCGTCTTGATCTGGCTGATTCCCCGCAGCGTGATCGATCCGGTGAAACAGGCCGTAGAAGTTGCCCAAAGCATTGCCGAGGGCGATCTTTCCCGCCCCGTGGTGGTGCAGGGCAAAGACGAAATGGGACAGCTGCTGGCGGCCCTGCAACGCATGCAAAACCAGCTGGTGCAAGTGGTCGCCAACGTGCGCAGCGGCAGCGAATCGGTGGCCACCGCCAGTGCCGAAATCGCCCAAGGCAACCACGACCTCTCCGCCCGCACCGAACAACAAGCCAGCGCCCTGGAAGAAACCGCCGCCAGCATGGAAGAACTCGGCTCCACGGTCAAACAAAACGCCGACTCCGCCCGACAAGCCAACCAACTCGCCATGAACGCCTCCACCGTCGCAGTGCAAGGCGGAGACGTGGTGGGCCAAGTCGTCGAAACCATGAAAGGCATCAATGAATCCAGCCGCAAGATCGCCGACATCATCAGCGTCATCGACGGCATCGCCTTCCAGACCAACATTCTTGCGCTCAACGCCGCGGTAGAAGCCGCACGCGCAGGCGAACAGGGTCGTGGCTTTGCGGTGGTGGCCTCGGAAGTCCGCTCCCTGGCGGGCCGCTCAGCTGAAGCCGCCAAGGAAATCAAAACCCTCATCGGCGCCAGCGTCGAGCGGGTGGAACAAGGCACCGCACTGGTCGACAAAGCTGGCGCCACCATGACCGAAGTGGTCAGCAGCATCCGGCGGGTGACCGACATCATGGGAGAAATATCGGCGGCCAGCAGCGAACAAAGCGCCGGGGTGGCCCAGGTGGGAGAGGCCGTGACCCAGATGGACCAGGCCACGCAGCAGAACGCGGCGCTGGTGGAGGAGATGGCGGCGGCTGCCAGCAGCCTCAAGAGCCAGGCCAGTGACCTGGTGGGGGTGGTGGCAACCTTCAAGTTGGCGTAAGCTGGAGCGGTCTGAGCGGGAGATACGAGCACATTCAAGGAGGTGCGTATGAAGCTGCGGAACCAGGTCCTGGGTTTGGGGTTGCTGGGGGTGGTGATGACTGCGTTGGTGGGCGGGGCCGGCCTCATCAACGCCAGCAGACTGTCGGACGCGTTTGATGAGTCCATCAACGTGAGCCTGGCGCTCAGCAAAAGCCAGGAGGCGGACATGATGCATGACGCCATCCGGGGTGACGTGCTGTTGACCTTGCTAGCGGCCCAAAAAAGCGACGCGGCGGGCATGGCAGAAGCCGAAAAGGGGCTGAAAGAGCACGCCGAGAACTTCACCAGCAACATTTCCGCCATGCAGGCGCTGCCGATTTCGCCAGAAGCGCGCGACCATGTGGCCAAGGCGGCACCCCTGGTCAAAGCCTATGTGGACTCAGCGGCCAATATTCAGGGGCTGGCGCGCAAAGACCTTGCCAGTGCGGAGCAGGAGGTTCCCAAGTTTCAAAAGGCGTTTGCGGATCTCGAAGTTGCCTTGGAGGCCCAGAGCGAGGCCGTGGCCAAGAATGTCTAGGACTTCAGCATCGAGGTGCACCGGCTCGCGGTGAACGCCAAAATTATTGTGGGGGCCGGGCTTGCCATTGCAGCAGCCTTGTTGGTGGTGCTGTCGCTGTAGTTGGCCCGCTTGTTGTCTGCCCCCTTGGAGCAAGCGGTTGAGATGGCCGACCGCCTAGCCGATGGTGACCTGACCGCCACCGCGCGTCCGGTGGGCAATGACGAAACACTACGCCTGATGTCCACGCTGGACCGCATGCAAAGCCATATTGCGGGCCTGGTCCGGCAAGTGCAGCAAGGGGCACAGACCGTGTCGTCCGCCAGCACTGAGATTGCCCAGGGAAATAACGACCTCAGTGCGCGCACCGAGCAGCAAGCCAGCGCGCTGGAAGAAACCGCTGCCAGCATGGAAGAGCTGAACTCCACCGTGCAACAAAACGCAGAAAGCGCCCGCCAGGCGAACCAGTTGGCCATGAATGCTTCCACAGTGGCTGTGCAGGGTGGGGAGGTCGTGCATGAAGTGGTGGAGACCATGAAGGGCATCAACGAGGCGTCCCGCAAGATCAGCGACATCATCAGCGTGATTGATGGCATTGCCTTCCAGACCAACATCCTTGCGCTTAACGCCGCGGTAGAGGCCGCGCGTGCAGGCGAACAGGGCCGCGGCTTTGCGGTGGTGGCCTCGGAAGTCCGATCCCTGGCAGGCCGCTCAGCCGAAGCCGCCAAGGAAATCAAAACCCTCATCAACGCCAGCGTTGAGCGGGTTGAGCAAGGTACTGCCTTGGTCGACAAAGCTGGTACCACCATGACTGAAGTGGTGACCAGCATTCGCCGAGTGACCGACATCATGGGCGAGATTAGCGCGGCCAGTAACGAACAAAGCATCGGCGTGGCCCAGGTGGGCGAGGCGGTGGGCCAGATGGACCAGACCACACAGCAGAACGCTGCCTTGGTGGAACAAATGGCAGCGGCGGCCAGCAGCCTCAAGAGCCAGGCGGGCGATTTGGTGCAGACGGTGGCGGTGTTCAAGTTGTCAGCCGCCGACCAGGGCGCCAGCCATGCGCCCCCGGCTGTCAAAGCCAAGAGCGCAGTGTCTGTGGGCCACAAGCCAGCTCCAGCTCCTTCCCGCCCCATGGCCAAACCAGCCATTGCCGCACCCAAACCCTCCCCCAAACCGGCTGCCGCCCCGGCCGTGTTGGCTGTCGCAGCGCCCAAGACCAGCACCAAAGTCACCCCCGCTGGCGGGGACGATGATTGGGAGACTTTTTAATGCCAAATTGGCATCCAATACCCATGGATACTGCGCGAACAGCTCCTGAATAGATAGCAAAAAAGCGGGGCCTGCAGGCCCCGTTGTTTTGGCGCGTGGTGCGCAGACCTAGACGCCGCGCGCCCGGTCGGCGTGGAACTGCTGCACAAAGGCGCCAAAGCGGCCTGCGTCCAGCGCGTCGCGGATTTCCTGCATCAGGTTCAGGTAGTAGTGCAGGTTATGCACGCTGGCCAGCATGGGGCCCAGCATCTCGCCGCAGCGGTCCAGATGGTGCAGGTAGGCGCGGCTAAAGCCCTCGCGCCCGCCGTCCGCCCAGCTCACACCACTGGAGCCGGCACAGGCGTAGCAGGTGCAGGTCACGTCGAGCGGCTGCTCGTCGCTCTTGTGGCGGGCGTTGCGGATTTTCAGGTCGCCGTAGCGGCTGAACAAGGTGCCGTTGCGCGCATTGCGGGTGGGCATCACGCAGTCGAACATGTCGATGCCGTTTTGCACGCCGGCAATCAGGTCTTCCGGTGTGCCCACGCCCATCAGGTAGTGCGGCTTGTGCTTGGGGAGCTTGGGGCCGATGTGCTTGAGCACCCGCATCATGTCTTCCTTGGGCTCACCCACCGACAGGCCGCCCACGGCAATGCCTGGGAAGTCCAGCGCTTCCAGGCCGGCCAGCGATTCGTCGCGCAGGTGCTCGAACATGCCCCCCTGCACGATGCCGAAGAGCGCATTGGGGTTGTTCAGCCGCGCAAATTCGTCCTGGCAGCGCTTGGCCCAGCGCAGCGAGAGTTCCATGCTGCTTCGCGCTTCGCGTTCGGTGGTGATCTGGCCCTTGGTCTTGGGTTCGACCGACAGGTAGGGCGTGCACTCGTCGAACTGCATCACGATGTCGGAGTTCAGCGTGGTCTGGATCTGCATGCTGATCTCGGGCGTGAGGAACAGCTTGTCGCCATTCACAGGGCTGGCGAACTTCACGCCTTCCTCACTGATCTTGCGCATCTCGCCGAGGCTCCAGACCTGGAAACCACCCGAGTCGGTGAGGATGGGCTTGTCCCATTTTTCGAACTGGTGCAAGCCGCCGAACTTTTGCACCACGTCCAGACCCGGGCGCATCCACAGGTGGAAGGTGTTGCCCAGGATGATCTGGGCGTTCATGTCGTGCAGGCTGCGCGGCATCACGCCCTTGACGGTGCCATAGGTGCCCACGGGCATGAAGATGGGGGTTTCGACCACGCCGTGGTTCAGCGTCAGGCGGCCGCGGCGGGCGTGGCTGCCCAGGTAGCTGCCGTCGGCGCTGGCGGGGTCGTTGTTCAAAAGTTCAAATTTCAGCATGCCCCTATTGTCCGTGAAGGCCCGTCAGGCCGTCACGGGCCACTCCGGGAATAATCAGCACAGAAGGAGAATTCCCATGCGTTGGACCCAATCGATTGCCGTCAAGAGCTTTGCTGTGGCCTTTGTGGCCACCCATATTCCCTTGCTGACCTTGGTGGCGGTGGTCACCTTGCGGCCGGATTGGCTCACGCCTTGGCGCGTGCTGTCGGCAGCATTGGTGGCCACCTTGCTGGCGACTGCCCTGGTGATTTATGTGTTGTGGCGCATGTTCGCACCTTTGCGGGAGGCTGCCGATGGGCTGGAGGCCTTCATGGCCAAGGGGGCGTCTTTGCGCCTGGCGCCAGGGTCTTCCGATGAGGTGGGGCGGCTGGTGCGTGTGTTGACTGCTGCGTTGGCGCATTGGGATCGCAGCCGCGCGGCTTTGCTGCATTCGGGGGCGCAAGTGCTGCAGCGCCGGTCTGCCCAGGCGCAAGAAATGGGTGGCGAGCGCTTGCGCACCGTGGTGCTGTTGGAGCTGGACCAATGGCCGGCGCTGGACGCCGAGGGCGACCTGGAGCGCATGGAGCAGGTGCAAACCGCCCTGCTGGAGCGTCTGGCGGCCGCCACCGTCAGCGGCGAGATCGTATTGCCCTGGGGGCGTGGGCGCTTTTTGCTGGCCTTGGCAAGCCTGCAGGCCGAGGCGGTAGGGCGGGTTCAGGCCTTGTGTCAGCCTTTTGGCGTGGCAGGCGATGCGCAAACCTACCACTGCAGCGCCGTGCTGGAAACCCGTTCCGGGACGGCGGTCGGTTGGGCTAGTGCGCTGCAGCGCCTGGAACAAAAGCTGTACACGCTGCGCCAGCAGGGTGGGGTGATGCAGGTCGCCTGAGCGGCTCAGGCCTGCACCACGCGGTTGCGGCCTTTGGCCTTGGCGGTGTAGCAGGCCGAATCGATGCGGCTGAAGCTGGCCTGGGGGGTGAGGTCCAGGTCCCAACGCATGCAGTCCACACCTATGCTGGCGGTCAGAGGGATGTGGTGTGCGTCCCAGGGGACAGGCGTTGTCGCCAGGGTGTGGCACAGGGCCTGCGCCAGCTGCATGGCCTCTTCGGCGTTGGTGTCGGGCAGCAGCACGGCAAACTCCTCGCCGCCGATGCGGGCCACCATGTCGCTGGCGCGCTTGAAGCGCGCCTCCATCAGCTGCGCAACATGCCGCAGGGCAGTGTCACCGGCCAAGTGGCCATACGTGTCATTGATGCGTTTGAAGTGGTCCAGGTCCACCACCATCAATGCCAACTGGCCCTGCTGGCGTGCAGCCAGGCGCCAGTGGGTGCGGAAGGTGCTGTCGTACTCGCGCCGGTTGGCCAGGCCGGTCAGCGCGTCCAGGCGCGAGAGACGCTCTACCTCGGCGCGGCTCGTCAGCAAGGCGTGTTCGATGGACATTTGCGTGTCGTATTCGGCGGCACGGCGGCGGATGTGGGTGAGCTGGTAGACAAAGTTCACAGCCAGCACCGCACACACCGGCCACAAGGCGGGCACTGCCACAGCAAAGTACAGCAGCGCGGGCACTTGCAGGAGTACCACCACCCACAGTGCCTGGCGCTTGTGCAGTGCATAGGTCTCACAACCCGCGGAACTGAAGGCGATGGTGGACATCGCAGCAACCAGAAAGGCCGTGCTCAGGTCCTGCTCCAGGTGGCCCACGGCCAGGAAGAACAGGCACCAAACGAGGCAGCCCACATTGACAAGTGCCCAGTGCTGCCACCACCAGCGGTCCGAGGCCTGGGTGTCGGCACTGTCTTGTGGCGGTGTGTGGACCCAGCGCAGGTATCCAAGCACGCCGTACAGGGCCAACGTTGCGGCCATGGCGCCACCGTAGTGTGGGAAGTAGCCCCCCACCCAGGCGGTGATGGCCAAGGCAATGCCATAAAAAATGGTGCCCGGCAGCGCGCGCTGGTAGAGGTCGGCTGCGGCCCGTTGGCGGCGGTACTGCGCCAAACTGGGCGGCGCCTGGTGCATCAGTGCCTGGATATCCGCCATGCCTCCACGTTAGCGGAAAAACACGGCCTGCTGGTTCCCAAATTCTCAGTAGAAACCCCGCATCGATGCCCCGCGTGTCACAGCGCTGTCATGTCCTGCCGCTACCGTCGCCAATGGCGCTCACCGCTGCCATCTTCCTGCCTGACTTCCCTGCAGTTCCCTCCAAGAGAGTTTCCATGCCGTCTTTCTCCCCCCTCGTGTCTGCCTTGGCTTTGCTGGCCTGTGTGGGTGCCGCTGCCCAAACCCCGGCCACGGGCCCCTACTTCAACCGCGTGGCCACTTTTGAGGCCCATCGCAATGTGCCCGCAGGCCGCAATGTCAGCAAAAAATCGGTGGCGGAAATTGTGGCGGTCAGCGCCGACGGCATGACACTGGCCTACACCGATGGCGAGCAAATGGGCATTGGCCTGATCGACATTCGCAACCCCGCCCAGCCCAAAGCTGCCGGGTTTTTGCCGGTGGAAGGCGAGCCCACCTCGGTGACCATTGCCCACGGCAAGGTCCTGGCCGCTGTCAATTCCACCCAAGACTTCGCGCAGCCCACCGGCCACTTGGCGGTGTTTGATTTGGCCCGCCGCAAGGCCTTGGGCACCTGCCCGCTGTTTGGCCAGCCGGACTCCATCGCTCTGGACAAAGGTGCGCGCCACGCCGTCATCGTGATGGAAAACGAGCGCGACGAAAAACTCAACAAGGGCGCCATTCCCCAGCTGCCGGGTGGCAATCTCACCATCATCCCGCTGAGCGCAGCTGGCTTGCCCGATTGCACCCGCGCCCACCCCGTGGCCTTGAACGGTTTGGCCGAAATTGCCACGGACGATGCCGAGCCCGAGCTGGTCAAAGTCAACGCCCAAGGCATTGCGGTAGTGACCCTGCAAGAGAACAACCACATCGTGCTGGTGGACGTGGCCAAGCGCCAGGTCATCAAGCACTTCTCGGCGGGCACGGTGGACCTGAAAGACATTGACTGTACGCGCGACGTCATCATCAACCCCGGCGAATCGGCCAAAGGTCTGCTGCGCGAACCCGATGCGGTGGCCTGGCTGGACACCACCCGCTTTGTGACCGCCAACGAGGGGGACTACAAAGGCGGCTCGCGCAGCATTTCCATTTTCAACACCGAGGGTAAGGTGGAGTGGGACAGCGGCAACTTCCTGGACCACGAAGCGATGCGCCTGGGCCACTACCCCGAGGGCCGCTCGGCCGCCAAAGGCAACGAGCCCGAGGGGGTGGAGGTTGGCGTGTTTGGCAAAGATACTTTGATTTTTGTCGGCTCTGAGCGCTCTTCGCTGGTCACTGTCTGGCGTGATCGTGGGGCTGGCAAGGCACCAGAGTACCTGCAGGCCCTGCCAGCTGGCAGTGGCCCCGAGGGGTTAACCGCCATTCCCCAGCGCGGCTTGCTGGTGGTGGCCAGCGAAAACGATGGCGCTGCCCGCTCCAGTGTGATGATTTACCAACGTGGTGCCGAGACTCCGGCCTACCCCACGCTGATGTCCAGCGACTCTCCCGCCGGTCCGCCCATTCCCTGGGGGGCCATCTCGGGCACGACGGCCGACCGCACGCAGGCCGGGCGCCTGTTTGCGGTGACCGACAGCGTGTACGCCACCACCCGCATCCTGCAGATCGACACCAACTTCACGCCCGCTTTGATCACGAACGCCATGACTGTCACCAAAGACGGCAAGCCCGTGGGCTATGACGGTGAGGGTATTGCCCAGAGGGCTGATGGCGGCTTTTGGCTGGCCTCGGAAGGCGACCCTGACAAGAAGCCTGCGCCCTTGCGCAATCGGTTGCTGCGCCTGAATGCCAAGGCCGAGGTGCAGGAGGAAATCGAGCTGCCCGAGGCACTGGCACGCCATGCGACCCGCTTTGGTTTTGAAGGGGTGACGACCACCGGCACCGGCGATCAGGAAGTGGTGTGGCTGGCCGTGCAGCGCGAGTGGAAGGATGACCCCAAGGGGTTCACCAAAATCTTGCGCTACACCCCGGCTACCAAGACCTGGGGCGTGTTGCACTATCCGCTGGAAGCTACCAAGGCCGAAGGCGGCTGGGTAGGCCTGTCGGAAATCACTGCTGTGGGCCCAGACACCTTTGTGGTGGTCGAGCGTGACAACCAGTTTGGCGACCAGTCTCTGAAGACCTTGCACACTTTCTCGGTGGCCGGTTTGACACCCGCTGCGCCCGGTGATGCCAAGGTTCCGGTGGTCGCCAAGCGCCTGCTGCGCAACCTGGTGCCCGACCTGCAAAAACCCCACGGTTATGTGCTGGACAAGGTGGAGAGTTTTGCGGTGGATAGCGCCGGTCAGGCCTTTGCCATTACCGACAACGACGGTGTGGACGGCTCCAACGGCGAGACGCAACTCTTGCGCCTCGGTGTTTTGCCTGGTCTGAAGTAATTAAGCCGGCCGCCGCTTCAGTAGCATGGCATCGCCATAGCTGAAGAAGCGGTAGCCGCGCGTGATGGCCTCGCGGTACAGGCCCATCACATGCTCGTAGCCGGTGAAGGCGCTGACCAGCATCATCAGACTGCTCTTGGGCAGGTGGAAGTTGGTCACCAGCACGTCGACCAACTTGAACTCAAAACCGGGCGTGATGAAGATGGTGGTGTCGCCACTGGCAATGCCGGTTTGGGCCCAGCTCTCCAGTGTGCGCACGCTGGTCGTTCCCACCGCCACGATGCGGCCGCCGCGCGCCCTGCAGGCGGCAATGGCTTCTTGCGTTTCGGGTGGCACGTTGTACCACTCGCTGTGCATCTGGTGCTCGGCCAGGTTTTCGGTTTTGACCGGCTGGAAGGTGCCCGCACCCACATGCAGCGTCACATGCGCGCGCTGCACGCCCATGGCGTCCAGCTGTGCAAATACGCCTTCGTCAAAGTGCAGGGCGGCCGTGGGGGCAGCGACTGCACCGGGGTTTTTGGCGAAGACGGTCTGGTAACGCTGCACGTCTTCGGGCGAATCGCTGTGGGTAATGTAGGGCGGCAGCGGCACATGGCCGTGGCGCTCCATCAGCGTGTAGGGGTCATCGCCCCGGTCATTGCTCAGCACAAAGCGGTAGATGGGACCGTCCACGTTCGGCCAGCGGCCCAGCAGCGTGGCGCAAAGGCCGTCTTCCTGGCCTTCGGCACACACCATCTTGATGGTCGCGCCCACCTCGGGTTTCTTGCTGACCCGCATGTGGGCTGCCACCTGGTTGCCACCCAGTACCCGCTCGATCAGCAGCTCGACCTTGCCACCTGTGGCCTTTTCACCGAACAGGCGCGCGTTGATGACTTTGGTGTCGTTGAAGACCATGAGGTCACCAGCCTTCAGCAGGCTGGGCAGGTCTTTGAAACTGCGGTCCACCGACGTGGCACCTGTACCGTCCAGTAGGCGGGAGCCCGAGCGTTCGGCGGCCGGGTGTTGGGCAATCAGGGCCTCGGGGAGTTCAAAGTCAAAGTCGCTCAGGGCGAAGGCACGCTCGGTGCCGGGAAAGAAAGCTTGCATGGTGCTTGAGGGCCGGACAGGCCCGTTCCAAGGGAAAAAGACAGGGCAGAATTGTCCCATGCCCAAGAAGCCCGCCCCCCGCACCGATGACGCCGCCCAGGACGGCGCGGCCGGTAGCACGGGAGCCACCAAATCCGCCGCGCAAAAGGCGCTGGAGAAACTGGGCCTGAAGCGCGACATCGACTTGGCGCTGCACTTGCCGCTGCGTTACGAGGACGAGACCCGCATCGTCACGCTGGCCGAAGTGCGCGAGGGCCAGCAGGCGCAGATTGAGGCCGTGGTGACGCACCAGGAGGTGACGTTCAGACCGCGCCGCCAGCTCATCGTCACGGTGGACGACGGCACGGACACCTGCACGCTGCGCTTCTTCAGCTTTTACGGTTCGCAGCAAAAGGCGCTGGCGGTGGGCAACCGCATCCGCGTGCGCGGCGAGGTCAAGGGCGGCTTCATGGGCCGCACCATGCTGCACCCCAGCTTTCGGGCTGCTGGTGGCAGCCTGCCCACGGCGCTCACGCCCATCTACCCCACGGTGGCGGGCCTGCCCCAGCCTTACTTGCGCAAGGCCGTGCTCTCGGGGCTGGCGCGGGCCGACCTGAACGATACCTTTGCGCCCGGCGATCTGGAGGTGTTGAGGCATGGAGTTGGCCACCAGCCCTTATGGACACTGCGTGACGCGCTACAGTTTTTGCACCACCCCACGCCCGATGTATCGCTGGACACGCTGATGGACCACAGCCATCCAGCGTGGCAGCGCCTCAAGGCCGAGGAGCTGCTGGCCCAGCAAATCAGCCAGCTGCAAAGCCGGCGTGAGCGCGCGGCGCTGCGTGCGCCACGGCTGCAGGGCGGCGTGGGGCAGACCCTGCATGCCCGCCTGCTGGCGGCCTTGCCCTTTGGCTTGACGAACGCGCAGCAGCGGGTAGGCGCTGAGATCGCCAAAGACATGGCGCGTCCCATTCCCATGCACCGCCTGCTGCAGGGCGATGTGGGCGCAGGCAAGACGGTGGTGGCCGCGCTGGCCGCCGCCATTTGCATGGACGCTGGCTGGCAGTGCGCGCTGATGGCGCCCACCGAAATCTTGGCCGAGCAGCACTTCCGCAAGCTGCTGGCCTGGCTGGAGCCGCTGGGCATCACCACTGCCTGGCTCACCGGCACGCAGAAGACCAAGGAGCGTCGCGCCATGCTGGCCCTCATCGAGAGCGGCGAGGCGCAGCTGGTGGTGGGCACCCACGCCATCATCCAGGACAAGGTGAAGTTCAAGAGCCTGGCGCTGGCCATCATCGACGAGCAGCACCGCTTTGGCGTGGCCCAACGCCTGGCGCTGCGCAAGAAGATGACCGCCATCGAAGGCGAGCATGAGAAGGGAGCCGAACCCCATCTCCTCATGATGACGGCCACGCCCATTCCCAGAACTTTGGCGATGAGTTACTACGCCGATCTGGATGTCTCCACGCTGGACGAATTACCGCCGGGGCGCACGCCCATCGTGACCAAGGTGGTGAACGACCACCGGCGCGACGAGGTGATCGAGCGCATCCGCGGTCAGATTGCCGAGGGGCGGCAGGTCTATTGGGTTTGCCCGCTGATCGAGGAGAGTGAGGCGCTGGACCTGAGCGACGCCACGCAAACCCATGCCGACCTGGCCGAGGCCCTGCAGGGCGCCACCCGTGCCGATGGCCAGCCGGTGCTGATTGGCCTGCTGCACTCGCGCATGCATGTGGACGACAAAAAGGCGGTGATGGGCGCGTTTACCGCCGGCCTGATGTCGGTGCTGGTCAGCACCACCGTCATTGAGGTGGGCGTCGATGTGCCCAACGCCTCCCTGATGGTGATTGAGCATGCCGAGCGTTTTGGCCTGAGCCAGCTGCACCAGCTGCGCGGCCGCGTGGGGCGGGGCGCGGCGGCTTCGGCCTGTGTGCTCTTGTACTCCACGGGCGACGCGCCACGCCTGGGTGAGGCTGCGCGTGAGCGCCTGCGCGCCATGGCCGAGACGAACGATGGCTTCGAGATTGCCCGGCGTGATCTGGAGATTCGTGGGCCCGGAGAGTTTTTGGGGGCTCGCCAAAGCGGCGAGGCCATGCTGCGCTTTGCGGACCTGGCGCAGGACACGGACCTGCTGGCGTGGGCGCGTGCCGAAGCTCCCATGCTGCTGGACCGCTACCCGCACCTGGCGCACAAGCATGTGGCCCGCTGGCTGGGCGGCAAGGCCGAGTTTCTAAAGGCCTGATGTGTGCGATACATGGCTTCACATGCAAACCGCATTTTGTGGTCAAAATAGGGGCTGGTGCCCGCAGTTTCTGCGCAAATAGCTCCTGAATTCATAGCAAGGTCAACGTGTTTTCATCTTTCTTTTCCTGCCCGAGTCTGTGTCTGGATCCTCGCGCTGCCGCGCATGCCTTGGGCCCAGACCGTGTCTGAACCTTGGCTGTGGATTGCGGGGCTGTTGACCCCGGTGGTGCTGGCGGTGGCGGGCTTTTATGCCTATGTGGAGCAGCAGGCGCGGCTGCTGAAAACCCGTGCTGGCCCCATTCCCGGTGGCCTGCGGTTTGAGGCGCATGGCTGGAGCGTTGAGGTCCAGCGCGCGGGCCAGCAACTGGTGGTGCAGGCTCGCCATGGCCAGTACGCGCACGCGCCCTTGTCTGACGCCAGTCCCCTGGAACTGGGGGCGCCGGGCCCGGTCAACGCCACCCTGCCTGCGCCAGGTTTGCAGATTGAGGTGACACGCAATGTGCGCGAACAAGAGGGCCGGGCGCTGCAGCCCACGGGGCAATGCAGCGTGGTGTTCCGGGCTTCAGATGAAAGTGCCTTCGCTGCGGCCGAGAAGCCGGGCGGCGAGCGCCATCTGCTGCGCCTGGACCCGGTGCCCGAGCCGGTGGCGGCGAATTTCCAGCAGTTCGCGGGACAGATTCGCGTCTGGGTGGACCGACTGGACCGGAATCTGGCCCAGCAGGTGCTGCAGCGCCAGCAACGCCTGGAGGCCGAAGCGGCAGCCGAGGCCCGGGCCGCTGCCCGGGCCAAGAAGGCGGCCGAACAACCTGTAGTGCAAGATTTGGAACCCGAAGCCCAGATTGCGCACTGGCGCAAGGTCGCGGGCTTCAGCGGTACCAGCGAGGTGGGCTACAGCGATGACGGCAAGATTGATTGGTTCATCGACCTGGATCCGCGCGGGCGCATCACGCTGCACGCCGACCGCCGTACCGTCCACACCACCTTGCTGGGGGCCACGGTGTCCAGTCTGGCGGGGGAGCTGGAGGTGGCGGTGCGCGATGAATACTGGAGCGAAGCGGAGCCCGAGCTCAAAAATTTCCGGCTCTTCAAGGGGGCGCACTCGGAAGTGCGCCGTGCCTGGAAAGAACGCCTGGAAATCCTGATCGGCAAGTTGCGCAACGGCGAGATCGCCAGCCCCTGAGGCCTTGGCGGGCGGGTATAGTGGCCCGCTTTTTCCTCAGAGTGCGGATGCTGTCACTTTTACACACACGCTGGTGCGCGCTGGCTGGCAATACGCGTGGCGTGCTGCTGGTGGTGCTGGCCATGGCCTGCTGGGCCGTGCTGGACGCTTGCAACAAGCGGCTCTTGGCGACTGGCATTGCCCCCAAACAGGTCTTGTTTTTGCAGGCCACCGTGGTGCTGGCCATGCTGGCGCCCGTGGTGGCGTGGACGCGCGGGCGCATTGTGGCCACGCGTCAGCCACGCATCCATCTGCTGCGCGCGGGCTTTATCGTTACCTCCGCCTGGTGCGCCGCCTATGCCGTGTCGCACCTGCCGCTGGCCGAGGCCAGTGCCTACCTGATGACGGGGTCGCTCTTTATGCTGCCGCTGGGCGTATGGCTGTTGGGCGAGCAGCCCCACTGGCTGCGCTGGAGTGGCGTGCTGGTGGGTTTTGGCGGGGTTTTGGTCATCCTCCAGCCCGGCGCCGAGGCCTTTCACCCCGCCGCATTGGTGGCGCTGCTGGGTGCACTGATGGAGAGCATGCTGGGCGTAGTCCTCAAAAAATACTCAGGCCAAGAACACCCGATTGCGGTGCTGACCTGGAGCCAGGTGGCGTGCTGGCTCACCTTTGGCGTCTTCACAGGCTTTAGCTTGCCCAGTGTGCCGGTGGCGTTGTGGCCGCTACTGCCGGTGGTGGGTGTGGCGGCGGCCGGCATTTACCTGTGCTACTTTTTTGCCTACCGCGCGGGCGATGCCTCGGCGGTGGAGGCGGGCAGTTTCTCGCTGCTGCTGTTCAGCCCCACGCTGGGTTGGCTGGTCTTTGCCGAGGTGCCGGATCTGGCCTTCTGGCTGGGCGCAGGCCTGCTGGTGTGCGGGATTGCGCTGGTGATTGTGGAACCCACGGGCCGGGTAAGAGGAGAATAGCGCCATGACCCTGACCGAACTCAAATACATCGTGGCCGTGGCGCGTGAGCGGCACTTTGGCAAGGCGGCGGACGCCTGCTATGTCTCGCAGCCCACGCTGTCGGTGGCGGTGAAGAAGCTCGAAGAGGAGCTGGACGTCAAGCTTTTCGAGCGCAGCGCCAACGAGGTGAGCGTGACGCCGCTGGGCGAGGAGATCGTGCGCCAGGCGCAGGCCGTGCTGGAGCAGGCCGCCAACATCAAGGACATTGCCAAACGTGGCAAGGACCCGCTGGCCGGGCCGCTCAAGCTGGGCGTGATCTACACCATTGCGCCGTATTTGTTGCCTGACCTGGTGCGCCAGGTCATCACCCACAGCCCGCAGATGCCGCTGATGCTGCAGGAGAACTTCACCGTCAAGCTGCTGGAAATGCTGCGCACCGGCGAGATCGATTGCGCCATCCTGGCCGAGCCTTTCCCCGATACCGGGCTGGCCGTGGCGCCCTTGTACGACGAGCCTTTTTTTGCCGCCGTGCCCACCAGCCACGCACTGGCCGCCCAGGACCACGTGACCACCGATGCCCTCAAGAGCGAAACCATGCTGCTCTTGGGCAACGGCCACTGCTTCCGCGACCATGTGCTGGAGGTATGCCCCGAGTTCGCGCGTTTCTCCAGCGATGCCGAGGGCATCCGCAAGAGTTTCGAAGGCTCCTCGCTGGAGACCATCAAGCACATGGTGGCCGCGGGCATGGGTATCACCCTGGTGCCGCGCCTGTCCGTGCCCAAGGAGGCCCTTGAGCCCAAAAAGCGCAAAGGCGAGGAGCCCTTCGTGAAGTACCTGCCGGTGCAGGACCACAAACCCGATGGCAGCAGTCTGCCCCCGCCAACGCGCCGGGTGGTGCTGGTGTGGCGGCGCAGCTTCACGCGATATGAGGCCATTGCCGCGCTGCGCAATGCGGTCTATGGCTGTGAGCTGCCCGGTGTCACGCGGCTGTCCTGATTCTTGAGCTAATTAGGTCTCTAGCCATTGTGGATGCTGCGTGAGCAGCTCCTGGTTTTATAGCAAATGGATGCCCCTGTGTTCTCCGCCAAACTCTCTCTTTACCTGGACCTGATTCGCTGGAACCGGCCCGCAGGCTGGCTGCTGCTGCTGTGGCCTACGCTGAGTGCGCTGTGGCTGGCGGCGGGGGGCTTCCCCGGTTGGCATCTGGTTGCGGTGTTTACCCTGGGCACCATCCTCATGCGCAGCGCGGGTTGCTGTGTCAACGATGTGGCCGATCGTGAGTTCGACAAACACGTCAAACGTACGGCGCAACGCCCGGTCACCAGCGGGCGCATTGGCATGCGGGAGGCGCTGCTGGTCGGCGCCGTGCTGGCGCTGGCAGCCTTTGGTCTGGTGCTGACGACAAATACCGCAACCATCGCCTGGTCGTTTGCCGCATTGGCGGTGGCCTTGGTCTACCCCTACGCCAAGCGCTATGTCTCCATGCCGCAGGCGGTGCTGGGCGTGGCGTTCAGCTTTGGCATTCCCATGGCCTTCGCCGCGGTGCAAGGCGCCGTGCCCTTGCTGGCGTGGGCGCTGTTGCTGGGCAACCTGTTCTGGGTGCTGGCCTACGACACCGAATACGCCATGGTGGACCGCGATGACGACCTCAAGATTGGCATGAAAACCTCGGCCATCACACTGGGGCGCTGGGATGTGCCGGCGGTGCTGGCGTTCTATGTCGTCTACCTCGCTTTGTGGTCTTGGCTGGTGCTGCCCGCACTCAGTCGCACCTGGGCCTGGTGGCTTGGCGTGGCGGTGGCCGCCGCCCAGGTGGTGTGGCATGGAACGCTGATTGCCGATCGGGCGCGCGAGGGGTGCTTCAAGGCCTTTCGCCTCAACCACTGGGTGGGGTTCGCAGTGTTTGGCGGGGTGATGCTGGGCGTGTGAGCGTGACGGGGTGCGGGCTTTGCGTTAGCATGAATCTACGCCAACGCTTGGAGCCCCGCATCCATGAACGAGCCCGCCGCACAGGACCCCGATTCCATTGCCCAGCTGCGTGCGCGGCGTTTGCGGCAAATCTCGGGCTTGGTGTTCGCCGGCCTGCTGGTGGCCACGACCGGCTATGTCATTGACCGCAACTGGGCCATCGTATGGCTCTTGTTGCCCGGTATGGGGCTCATGCTGGTGTGCCTGTGGCTCAGTCACCGGGGGCGTGTTGACATCGCCAACCTGCTGTTCCTGTTTTCACTGACTGCCGTGGTGTGTGCGCTGACCTGGGTCAGCGAAGGTATCAAGGACGTGGCGCTTTTGTCTTTTCCGGCCCTGCTCATCATGGCCGGTTTGCTGGTGACCACACGCGCCTTTTTTCTGCTGCTGGGGTGCATGGTCGTGTACCTCATGTTCCTGAGTCTGGCCACCGAAGTGCTGCACTGGCGCAGCACCGGTTACATCAGCCCGCCGAACGAGCAGCTGCGCGATGTGCTGACGATTCTGGTGGTCAGCGGCCTGGCCATCTGGCTGATATTGAACGATCTGCAAAAAGCGCTGGCCAGCCTCCAGCTGCAAATTGCACGCTACCGCGAGTCGCAGGCGCAGCTGACTTACCTGTCCCAGCACGATGGATTGACCGGCCTGCCCAATCGGGGCCTGGGGCGCGAGCGCCTAGAGCGTGCAATTGCGCTGGCGCGTCGCCAACATCTGCGGGTGGCCCTGCTGTTTGTGGACCTGGACAACTTCAAGGTCATCAACGATTCGCTGGGCCATGCAGCCGGGGACGACTATCTCAAGCAAGTGGCACAGCGCCTGAACCACGCCCTGCGCCGGGCCGACATCGTGGCCCGCCATGGCGGGGATGAGTTTGTCATTGGCCTGTGTGATGTGGGCAGTGCGGACGACGCGGCGGTGGTGGCCAGGGAGGTATTGCAGTGTATGGAGATGCCGTTCACGCTCAAGGATACCGAGGTGTCGACCTCGTGTTCGATTGGCATTGCGCTTTTCCCTGACGACGGGGAAGACTACGAAACCTTGATGCGCCACGCCGATGTGGCCATGTACCGTGCCAAGGAGTCCGGCCGCAATGCCCTGCGTTTTTTTGACAGCGCTATGCAAGCGGACCTGCAGCAGAACCTGCAGTTGGTGGCGAGCTTGCGTTTGGCCTTGGCGCGTCAGGAGTTGGTGCTGCACTACCAGCCGGTGTTTGACCTTGCCACAGGGATACTGGTGGGAGCCGAGGCCCTGGTCCGCTGGCAACACCCTGAGCAGGGGCTGTTGATGCCGGGCCATTTCATCGGTGCAGCCGAAAAGTCCGGCGTGGTGGTGGAAATGGGGGAGTGGGTGCTGCTGCAAGCGTGCCAGCAAGCGGCCCAGTGGCAGAGGACTGGGGCGCCGCTGGTGCTGGCAGTCAATCTGTCTCCGGTGCAGTTTCGGCGGGGCAATGTGGAGCAGGTGGTGGAGGATGCCTTGCGCCGCTCGGGATTGCCTGGCAGCTGCCTGGAGCTGGAGATCACCGAGTCCACCCTGATTGAAGACACTGAGCGTTTTGTCGTGTCGCTGCAGCGCATCAAGGCTTTGGGCGTGTCGATCGCCATCGACGATTTTGGGACCGGATATTCCAATCTGGGCTACTTGCAGCGTTTTGCCGTGCACAAGCTGAAGATCGACCAGTCGTTTGTGAAAGGCATGCTGGACAGCGAGACCCAGCAGGCGATGGTGGCCGCCATCGTGCAAATGGCCAAAGGCCTGCGCCTAGTGTCCCATGCCGAAGGCATTGAAGAAGAGCGCATTCGCGATGCGCTGCGAGCGATGGGTTGTCAGCAGGGGCAGGGCTACTGGTTTGCCCGGCCCGAACCGGCCGAGGCCTTCGGGCGGCGCCTGCTCCTCTCTGAAGCGGCATAAAAAAGGCCCGCACATGGCGGGCCGGGGCAGAGGGGGCTGCTGCCCTTATTTGGCGCTCAGGCACTCGCTCATGAACTTCTTGCGCTCGTCACCCTTGAGGTCCTTGGTTTTTGCATCGGCATTGCAGGTCTTCATCTTGCTTTGCTGGCTAGTGCCTGCGTCTGCTGCAGCGGGTTTGGCACTCAGGCACTCGCTCATGAACTTCTTGCGCTCGTCGCCCTTGAGGTCCTTGGTTTTTGCATCGGCGTTGCAGGTTTTCATCTTGTTCTGCTGGGCGGTCGGGGCTTTTTCGTCTGCGGCATGTGCGCCGCCCACTGCCAAAGCCAGACCCAGGGCCACGAGGGAGATCAGTTGTTTCATCAGTCGTCCAATCAAAAAGTGGCAGCAGGGCCGCCGTTGCAGAAAAAACCCCAGTGGTTTGCAGCATATAACGAAAAGATGTCTGTACCGTTGACGGTCGGGCCCCCGGGCTTTCCCGGGGGCCCCGTAAAATCGGACGATGCTCACCGTCAAACATGATCTCCTGCAGGCGCTGGCCGCCTGCTTGGAAAAACTCTCCCCCGGCTCAGGCGCCAAGGCTGCCTTTGAATCCCCCAAGGTGGCTGCCCATGGCGACTTTGCCACCACGGCCGCCATGCAGCTGGCCAAGCCTCTGAAGATGAACCCGCGCCAGCTGGCCGAGACCCTGCGTACCGAGCTGTTGGCCACCCAGGTCTACGCCCAGTGGGTGCAGGACATCGAGATCGCCGGCCCCGGCTTCATCAACATCCGCCTCAGGCCCGCTGCCAAGCAGGAAGTGTTGCGCGAGGTGCTGGGCCAGGGCGCGCAGTTCGGTTTTCAGCCGTCCAATGGCCAGCGCATGCTGGTGGAGTTTGTATCCGCCAACCCTACAGGCCCGCTGCACGTGGGCCATGGTCGCCAGGCCGCGCTGGGTGATGCGATCTGCAACCTGTTCAGCACCCAGGGTTGGAAAGTGCACCGCGAGTTCTATTACAACGACGCCGGTGTGCAGATTGAGACGCTGACCAAGAGTACGCAGTTGCGTGCCAAGGGCTTCAAACCTGGCGATGAGTGCTGGCCCACTGACAGCGAGAACCCGCTGGCCAAGAATTTCTACAACGGCGACTACATCGCTGACATCGCCGAGGCCTTCAAAGCCAAGGCCACCGTCAAGGCCGATGACCGCGAGTTCACCGCCAATGGCGATGTGGACGACTACGACAACATCCGCCAGTTTGCGGTGGCCTACCTGCGCAATGAGCAGGACAAGGACCTGCAGGCTTTCAACCTCCAGTTCGATGAGTACTACTTGGAGTCCAGCCTGTACACCAGCGGCCGTGTCGAGGCTGCAGTGGGCAAGCTTGTGGCCAATGGCAAGACCTACGAGCAGGATGGAGCGCTCTGGCTCAAAAGCACGGACTACGGCGACGACAAGGACCGGGTTATGCGCAAGAAGGACGGTACCTATACCTACTTTGTGCCTGATGTGGCCTACCACATCGCCAAGTGGGAGCGAGGCTACACCAAGGTCGTGAACATCCAGGGCACGGACCACCACGGCACTATCGCCCGCGTGCGCGCCGGCCTGCAGGCGGCCGATGTGGGCATCCCGCAGGGCTACCCCGACTACGTGCTGCACACCATGGTGCGCGTGGTCAAGGGCGGCGAAGAGGTCAAGATCAGCAAGCGCGCCGGCAGCTATGTGACGCTGCGCGACCTGATTGAGTGGACCAGCAAGGACGCGGTGCGGTTCTTCTTGCTCAGCCGTAAGCCCGACACCGAGTACACCTTCGACGTGGACCTGGCGGTGCAGAAGAACAACGATAACCCGGTCTACTACGTGCAGTATGCACACGCACGCATCTGCTCGGTGCTGGCCAGCTGGGGCGGAGATGTGGCCAGCCTCCAGGGGGTGGACCTGAGGGCGCTGGACAGCATGCAGGCGCAGGCCCTGATGCTGCTACTCGCCAAGTACCCCGAGATGCTGGCAGCTGCCGCAGAGGGCGAGGCCCCGCACGATGTGACTTTCTACCTGCGCGAACTGGCTGCTAGCTACCACAGCTACTACGATGCCGAACGCATCTTGGTGGACGACGAAGCCGTGAAGCTGGCGCGCTTGGCGCTCGTAGCCGCAACCGCACGCGTGTTGCACAATGGTCTGGCGGTGCTGGGTGTCAGTGCGCCGCAGAAAATGTAAGCGGCCCGACCGGGTCAACAGAGTCAACCGAGAGAGAGACGCATGAAGTACGAGCGTGGCGGGACCGTCGTGGGTTTCATTGTGGGCGTGGTAGTCGGCCTTGGCGCTGCCCTGGCGGTGGCGGTCTACGTCACCAAGGTGCCTGTGCCATTTATGAACAAGAGCCAGAGCCGCAGCGCCGACCAGGATGCCGCCGAGGCCCAGAAGAACAAGAACTGGGACCCCAACGCCATGCTCTATGGCAAGAACCCCGCGCCTGCGGTGCCTCCGGCTACCGTGCCGGCGTCCGCTGCCTCGGCCGCCAAGGCCAAAACTGAGGCGAAAGCAGACCCTAAAGCCGAGGCCAAAGCTGAAAGCAAGGTGGACCCCAAGGCCGCCAAAGCCGACGCCAAGGGGGAAGTCAAACCTGCTGTATCTGCCGATCCCTTGGGTGACTTGGCCAAGGCCAAGACGGCACCCCCTGCAGAGGCTGATGCCTTTGTCTACTTTGTGCAGGTGGGTGCTTTCCAGAAGGCTGAGGATGCCGAGAGCCACCGCGCCAAGTTGTCGCTGAGCGGCATCGAAACCAAGATTTCGGAGCGTGAGCAGTCGGGCCGTCCGGTGTTCCGGGTGCGTGTGGGCCCGTTTGAAAAGAAGGACGAGGCCGACAAGGCCAAGGACAAGCTGGACAAGGCTGGCATGGACACCGCTTTGGTTCGAGTGCAGCGCTAAGCGCAGCACGCACAGGAACTTTCCCGGTGGGCGCCCGTCCCACCAGATTCTTTACCTAATGAGACGGACATGAAACGACGCGAATTTACGCAATTGACCAGTGGTGCCGCCGTAGCTTCTTCTGTGATGTGGGGCAGCGTGGCGCAAGCGCAAGCCTTCAAGCCCAAGGCCGGTACCGACTACCTGCCCCTGGATCCCCGTGCCCCCGTAGAGGCAGGCGCTGGCAAGATCGAGGTGGTGGAGTTCTTTTGGTACAACTGCCCGCACTGCAATGCGTTTGAGCCTACGCTGCAAGCGTGGATTGGCAAGTTGCCCAAGGACGTCGTGTTGCGCCGCGTGCCTGTTGCCTTTCAGGATAGTTTTGCGCCCCAGCAACGTCTGTACTACACACTCGAAGCCATGGGGCTGGTCGAGAAGTTGCACGCCAAGGTGTTTGCGGCCATCCATGTGGAGAAAAAGAACCTTGCCAGTGGCGAGGCGATTCTGGAGTGGGTGGGCCAGCAGGGCGTGGACAAGGCCAAGTTTGTGCAGCAGTACAACTCCTTCACCGTGGTCACCAAGGTCACCAAAGCCACCCAGCTGCAAAACGCCTACAAGGTCGAAGGCGTACCAGCTTTGGGCGTGGCAGGCCGTTTCTATACCGATGGCTCCATGGCTGGCAATATGCAGCGTGCGCTGCAGGTGGTGGATGCCTTGGTGACGGAAGTGCGCGCGGGCCGCTGAGCGAACTTTTTTTGCGCCGGGGACAGGCCTCGCTGGCAAAGTGCGGGGCTAGAATGGTTTGGGCCCTGTTCCAAACTTTGTGGAGACTGTTTCCATGGCGCACCTGAAATACCGGCTTGTTACCCGCAGCGATTTCGATGGACTGGTGTGTGCAGTCCTGCTTAACGAGCTGGACCTGATCGACGACATCAAGTTCGTCCACCCCAAGGACATGCAGGATGGCAAGGTGGAGGTGTCCGACCGCGATATCACCACCAACCTGCCGTACGTACCCGGTGTGCACTTGGCCTTTGACCACCATGAGTCTGAGACCGTGCGCAATACGGGTGAGCGCCCCAACCACATCATCCTGCCCGATGCCGATTCGGCTGCGCGCGTGGTGTTTGACCACTACGGCGGCGCCAGCCGCTTCCCAGCCCGCTTCCACGACATGATGGAAGCCGTGGACAAGGGTGATTCCGCCCGGTTCAGCCACGACGAGATCATGAACCCTACGGGCTGGGTGTTGCTCAACTACCTGATGGACTCACGCACTGGCCTGGGCCGTTTCCGCGAGTTCCGCGTCAGCAACTACCAGTTGATGATGGATCTCATCCAGTACTGTCGCAACCACGGCATTGATGAGATCCTGCAACTGCCCGACGTGGTGGAGCGCGTGGAGCTCTACTTTGACCACGCCGCCAAGGCCAAGGAGCAGCTGCTGCGCTGCTCTACCGTTCACGGCAAGCTGCTGGTGCTGGATTTGCGCAACGAGGACACCATCTTTGCGGTGAACCGTTTCATGGTCTATGCCCTGTTTCCGCAGACCAATATTTCTATCCACGTGCTTTGGGGCCTGCAAAAGCAGAACACGGTATTTGCCACCGGAAAATCCATCACCAATCGCTCGTCCAAAACGAATATTGGCGAACTGATGCTGCAGTACGGTGGCGGTGGCCATGCCAATGCGGGCACCTGCCAGGTGGAGAACGACCGCGCGGCGGAAGTGCTGCAGGCCTTGATAAGCAAAATTAACGCCGACGGCTGAGTCCGCCAAGGCACGAAGCGTGCCAGCGCTCGGTACAATGGCCGAAGTGCTATTCAGCAAGTTTCGTGCCTTTATGAAAAATACCCTTCTGTCGTTGTCCTTGGGCCTGGTGTTGTCCAGCCTGGCGGGGCACGTTTGGGCCGAAAAGGCCGACCGCAACAAGCCCATGAATGTGGAAGCGGATGCCTTGCGATACGACGACCTCAAGCAAGTCAGTATCTTTACAGGCAACGTGGTGTTGACCAAAGGCAGCATCATCATCCGTGGCGCCCAGCTGGAAGTGCGGCAGGACCCTGATGGTTACCAGTTTGGTGTGGTCACCGGCTCGGCTAGCACGCCCGCTTTTTTCCGCCAGAAGCGCGACGGCATTGATGAGTTCATCGAAGGGGACGGGGAAACCATCGAGTACGACGGCCGTGCGGACACCGTGCGCTTCATCAAGAAAGCCCAGCTGCGCCGTCTGCGTGGGGCCACCCTGGCCGATGAGGTGACGGGTGCCGTCATCCTCTACGAAAACCTCAGCGATAAATTCACCGTGGACGGCGCGCCCAAGAGCGCGACGGCTCCCGCCGGCCGCGTGCGCGCCATGCTGACGCCCAAGCCCGACACGGCGGCACCCACTGCCGCGCCGCAGCCCGGCCCGGCCCTGCGCACCACGCCGCAACTTGAGAAGCCTGCCCAGTGAGCGATACCTCCCAAGAAGCCCCGGACACCAGCACCGGGCGGCTGGAAGCCCGGCATTTGCAAAAGTCCTATGGCAAGCGCCAGGTGGTCAAGGACGTGTCTCTGGCCGTGCGCACCGGCGAAGTGGTGGGTCTGTTGGGCCCCAACGGCGCGGGCAAGACCACCTCGTTCTACATGATTGTGGGTCTGTTGCGCGCCAGCGCGGGTGACATCACCATCGACGGCCAGTCCATCGAACACATGCCCATCCACCGCCGCGCGCGTCTGGGGCTGGGCTATTTGCCGCAAGAAGCGTCCATCTTCCGCAAGCTGAATGTGGAAGACAACGTGCGTGCCGTGCTGGAGCTGCAGCGCGACGAGGCGGGCAACCCGCTCACGTCCGTCGAGATTGAAAAACGCCTGACCGCACTGCTACAGGATTTGCGCGTGGAGCATCTGCGCGAATCGCCTTCGCTGGCCCTGTCGGGCGGCGAGCGCCGCCGGGTGGAGATTGCTCGCGCCTTGGCCACGCGGCCTCGCTTCATCCTGCTGGATGAGCCCTTTGCAGGTATTGACCCGATTGCGGTGATCGAGATCCAGCGCATCATCAACTTCCTCAAGGGCCGTGGCATCGGGGTGCTCATCACCGACCACAACGTGCGCGAAACTTTGGGTATCTGCGACCACGCCTACATCATCAGCGACGGCCATGTGCTGGCGCAGGGCACTCCCTCCGAGATTGTGAACAACGCCGATGTACGGCGCGTCTACCTCGGCGAACACTTCAAGATGTAATGAAGCAAGGGCTGTCATTACGTGTCTCGCAGCATCTGGCGCTCACGCCCCAGTTGCAGCAGTCCATCCGCTTGCTGCAACTCTCCACGCTGGAGCTGAGCCAGGAGGTGGAGCAGATGCTGGACGAAAACCCGTTTCTGGAGCTGACCGAGGATCGGGCTGAGCGCGAGGACTTTGGCCTCAATGCATCGGATGCCCCGGTGAGCGAGGGCGACCGCCTGTCCGAAAGCAGCGAGATTGATTATGCTACTAATTCAGTAGCTGATTACGCTGTATCTACGGTGGCTAGCGGCACGAATGAAGATGAGTCCACGCCGCTAAGCAGCAATGACGAGCCCAGCTGGGAGGGTGACGGCACCACCGAAATGGCGCCTGACGACGGCGAGTGGGGCGTGGACGCCAAAGCCAAGGCCAACAACCTGGACGGCGACGACGAGAAAGATGCCACCGAGCTGGCGCGTTCCGGGGAGTCGCTGCAATCGTTTCTGCATCGCCAAGCCTTGGGCCTGCGTGCCAACGCCACCGATGCGGCGGCACTGCGGTTTCTCATTGAGTCGCTCAATGATGACGGTTATGTGGAAGACCCGCTGGAAGACCTGGCGCGCAGCCTGAACCCCTCCGATGAGGAGCAGTTGCAAGACTTGGTGCACCACTTCACTGTGGCGCTGGGCTTGCTGCAAAGCTTGGAGCCTGTGGGGGTGGGCGCGCGCGACCTGGGCGAATGCCTGCGCCTCCAACTGAGCCACTTGCTGATCCTGGCCGATGAAAATGGCGAGGACGACAAGGTGGAGGTGCTGCAGGTGGCCCTGGGCATTTGCCGCCAGCCCATGGACCTGCTGGCGCGCCGCGACATCAAACGTCTGGTGCAAATGGGCGTGGGGAGCGATGCGCTGGTACGTGAAGCCATTGCACTCATCGCGCGGCTGGAGCCCAAGCCGGGCCGCCGCTTTGTGGACGTGGAACGCAACATCATCGTGCCCGACGTGCTGGTGGTGTCCATCGGCAAGGCCGGTGGCATTCCGAAGTTCCGCGTGCAGCTCAATCCCGATGTGATGCCCCGCCTCAAGGTGCACGACATCTACGCCAACGTGCTGCGTAACCACCGGGGTGGCAAGGATGGTGCGGGCCATGCCGCCCTGCAGCAGCGCCTGCAGGAGGCACGCTGGTTCATCAAGAACATCCAGCAGCGCTTTGACACCATCCTGCGTGTGAGCACCGCCATCGTGGAGCGTCAGAAGAACTTCTTTACCCACGGCGAGCTGGCTATGCGCCCGCTGGTGCTGCGCGAGATTGCCGACGAGTTGGGACTGCATGAATCCACCATCAGCCGGGTGACCACGGCCAAGTACATGGCCACGCCATTTGGCACCTTCGAGCTCAAGTACTTCTTTGGATCCGGCCTGGGTACCGAGAGCGGGGGCAATGCCTCCAGCACTGCGGTACGCGCGCTCATCAAGCAGTTCATTGCCTCCGAGAGCGCCAAGAAGCCCTTGAGCGACAACCAGATCTCTGACATGCTCAAAGAGCAGGGCATTGAGTGCGCCCGCCGCACCGTGGCCAAATACCGCGAGGGCCTGAAGATTGCCCCCGCGTCCCTTCGCAAAGCGCTATGAACCAACTGACCCTTTTTCTCCCCTGCGCCGCTGGCGTGGAGGAGTACCTGGCGCCGGAGATTTTGCAGATCACCGGCCTGCCCCCCGGCTGCGTGACCAAGCAGCGCGGCGGTGTGGCGGTGCGCACCTCGTTCGCACACGCCATGCTGCTCAACCTCTATAGCCGCCTCGCTCAGCGTGTGCTGGTGTTGGTGTCGTACACCGAATACCGCAGTGAGCAGGACCTATACCGTGCCGCCATGCAGGTGCCGTGGGAGCAATGGTTTACGCCCCGCGAGAGTATCAAAATCGAAGTAACGGCACAGCACAGCCCACTAACCTCGCTGAACTTTGCCGCGCTGAAGGTGAAGGATGCCGTGTGTGACCGCTTCCGCGAAGTGGCCAACGGTGTGCGCCCCGACGTGAATACGCAATGGCCCGATGTGCGCATTTATGCCCACCTGACCACCGACGCCTGCTCGCTCTACATCGACACCTCGGGTGAGCCGCTGTTCAAGCGTGGCTGGCGCGAGGACAAGGGCGATGCGCCGCTGAAAGAGACCCTGGCTGCTGCCATGATTGCGGCCAGCGGCTGGGCCTCGGGCGATGACGACCTGATGCCGCTGTACGACCCCTGCTGCGGCAGCGGGACGGTCGCCATCGAGGCAGCGCAGATTGCCTGCAACATCGCGGCTGGTTCGCTGCGCCGCTTTGCGTTTGAGAAATACCGCCCCTTTCGTGGCCAGGAATGGGCGGACATGAAGGCCGAGGCCGCGGCCAACGTGGTCAAGCCCGAGCCAGGCCAGACAGCGTTGATCTACGGCAGCGATGTGTCCCACCGCATGGTGGACTTTGCGCAGCGCAATGCACAGCGCGCGGGTGTGGCCGACGTGATCGAGTTCCGCGGCGGAGACGCGCTGCAGCGCATGCCACCGATCGAAGGCGGCGGCCTGATGGTGCTCAACCCGCCCTATGGCGAGCGTATTGGCATAGGTGGTGTGGCCGGTGAAGGCGAGGGCGCCCGTTTCGGGGCACGCGATGTGGTACAGACCGACGAGGGCGTGGACTTCTTCAACCAGTTGGCCAGCCACTGGAAGAAGAATTACAGCGGTTGGACCGCTTGGGTGCTGACGCCCGACCTGAAGTTGCCCAGCAAGATGCGCCTGAAAGAGTCGCGCCGCGTGCCCATGTGGAACGGCCCACTGGAGTGTCGCCTGTTCAAGTTTGACATGGTCAAGGGCCGCCTGGCCAAGGGTGCTGCAGCGCAAGAGCCCAATGACTGAGGCGGCGGTCGATGGGGTGAGCCAGATCATTCTGGACACCAACATCGTGCTGGACCTGCTGGTCTTCAACGATGCCGCAACCGCCCCGCTGCGCGAAGCCCTGCACACCGGCCGCTTGCAATGGGTAGCCACGGCCCCCATGCGCGATGAGCTGGAGCGCGTGCTGGCCTACCCGCAGATCGCCAAGCGCCTGGCTTTCTACGCGTTGACCGCGGAGCAGGTGCTGGCCGCGCGCGATGCCCATGTGCTGGCCGTGGACGTGCCGCCCAAGGCCAGCGTGACCTGCAAGGACGCGGACGATCAGAAGTTCATTGACCTCGCCGTGGCGCGGCGTTGCACTGTGCTGAGCAAGGATCAGGCCGTGCTTTGTATGGCAAAACGACTTCTAGCCCTTGGCGCATCTGCGCAAGCTGCTATCGAGTAGATAGCAATCAATGCAGAGGCGCAGGGGCGCTGTGCGCGGGCGCGTCGGCTGGCAGGCGCAACACAAAGCGCGTACCTTCACCCACATTGCTATGCACCGTGATGCTGCCTCCCAGCACATTGCTGACCAGGTTGTAGACGATGTAGAGCCCCAGTCCGCTGCCCCCGCGTCCGAGCTTGGTGGTGTAAAACGGCTCAAAGATATGTTGCAGGTTGCCGGGCGCGATGCCGCAGCCGTTGTCGGCGTATTCCAGTACCACTTCGTTGCCCTCCAGGCTGGCTTGCAGGTGGATCTGGCCTTGTGCCGTGCCCTCAAACCCGTGGTTCAGGCTGTTAGTCAGGAAGTTGGTCAGGGCTTGCTCCAGCGGGCCGGGGTAGCTGTCCATCTCCAGATCGGAGGGGATGGCCAGTGACACCTGGTGTTTGGCATTCTTGAACAGGGGGCGTGTGGTGGTGAGCATCTCATTCACCACATCGAGCAGCGCAAAACGGCGTCTGCGTGTGCTGCTTTGGTCGACCGCGACTTCCTTGAAGTCGTTGATCAATTTGGCGGCTTTGGTGGCATTGCGTTCTATCAGCACGCTGGCCTCTTGCAGGCGGGTGGTTGTTTTCTCAACGTCGGAGCGGCGGGCGCTTCCGGAGAGCAGTTTCTGGCTAAAGTCTGCCACTTCATCGGTCAGGGTCGTGGCTACGGACATCACATTGCCAATCGGGGTGTTGAGCTCGTGCGCCACCCCAGCCACCAGGCTGCCCAAAGCGGCCAGCTTTTCGGATTGCACCAACTGCCCCATGGCGAGCTTGAGCTCGGCATTGCGCGTCTGCACGCGGGCTTCCAGATCGCGGTTGAGTTCTTCCAGTGTGGTTTGGGTCCGTTTGAGGCGGGTGACATCGATGAGCGTCTGGATGGCCCCGGTGATCCGACCTTGTGCATCGCGCAGGGGGGCCGCGCAGTAGCGGATCCACATGCCACGCCCGCGTTCCATGTCGCCAAAATAGTCTTGCCCTTCCAAGGCTCCGGGGATGATGGGACTTTCGCGCAGTTTTTGCCCGTAATAGCGTTCCAAGTCGGCTGGGTGCGCGCCATCCACCAACACATCCAGCAGGCAGGGCCGGGGGCTGGGGTAAATGCCGCGCCAGGTATCGGTGGTACCCACCACGGTACTGGCATCAATGCCGGTCAAGCGCGTCATGTGGGCGTTCCAGAAGGTAATCTGGTGCTGAGCGTCGATGGCGAACACCGCCACTGGCAAGTTTTGGTAGACCTGCTGCAATCTGTGCTCAAACTCCTTGGCCATCACCTCGGCCTGCTTGCGGTCGGTAATGTCCCGCACGGTGGATACCGTGCGTTGGCCCTGCGCCATCTCGAAGCGCGTCATTGAGATCTCTGACCAGAACACCGTCCCGTCTTTGCGCCGCGATCGCCACTCGAAAAACTGAGCCCCCTCACGTCGTGTCTTCTCAATCCATTCCTGCGCTTCGGTGGGGCCATACCCAGGCTCTTGTGCGCTAAGGTCACCGGGGCGTAAATCGGCCACCTCGTGGCCCTGGTAGCCAAACAGCTGCCCAAAGCGTGGGTTGATTTGCACGATTTTGCCGGTGTCTGCATCGCGCACCATGATGGCGTCGGGGCTGTGGTCAAACAAAGCTTGGTAGTTGCGCGCGCTCAGGCGCTGTGCCGCCTCGGCCGCGTGGCGCACGCGGATGCCGTGCAGCAGCAGGCCGATGATCACCAGCAAACTGCCAAACAACACGCTGAGCCAAGGCATGTGGGGCCGCAGGGACTCCATGGTGTCCTTGGGGCGCTGTAGCACGGTGGCAGTCGCAGGCAAACGGTCCAGGTCGACGTCCCAGCGTTGCATCTGGGGATAGTCAAACGTGGCATGGGAGCTGCCATCCACAAAGGGCAAGGGAGTCGGGGCCTTGCCGTCCAGTACCTGTACTGCCAGTCGGCCCACGGTTTGCCCCTGATCCATCCCGGATACAAGAAAGCCGCCCAGAACGCCGGGGCGCATGGCCACGTCGCGGGTAACGGCAACGGGCGCTTTGGCGGCAGCTGTCCATAGGTCGGTGGCTTCTTCGTGGGTGAGCACGCGGCCCTCTGCATCGCGGTTGAACGGAAGTGCAAACACCAGGTCTTTGGCGCTGAGCTGGCCCAGGCGCTGCTGCATAGCGGCCACGGACAGATTGGTGAGGTATTCGACGGTGGCACCCGCTTGGGCAGCCATGCGGCTGTGCAAGGTCTCCACCTGCGCGAGGCTGGTGCGACTTTGGTCGTGGATAACGACGATCCGCTGGGTTTGCGGGCGCATGTGCAGCATCTGCTGCAGGCTTTCCCCCACATCCAGGTCGTCGAACACCCCCCCCACGGCGGGTACTTGTTGCAGAGCAGCGCGTCGGCTGCTGGACACACCGGAAAACAGGACTGGCGTACCCTTGAAATGTTTCTCGCGCAGGAGCAATGCGAAGTCCAGCGCATCGTCATCCGCGGCGATCAGCACGGCAGGCGGCTTTGTACCGTACTTGGCCAGCAACAGCGCCTCGGTCAGCTGGTAATAGTGTGCATTGGGAACGACCCGTTTGGTGTCCAAAAAGTCGAGGTCTATCTCAATAGGCGGGTCGCGGGCCAAGAGTTGCTCACGTACCCCGGCAATCTGCGCGTCGCTCCACGCCATGCCGGCGTGGTAGGACGCAATCATTTGCACCCGTCCCAACTCTAGCGCCTGGGTCGGCGCCATCGCCCACCACAGCATCATCGCGCAGACCCACCTCCACCAGGCTGCGCCGTGGGGGCGTGCAGCTTGGGTGTTTCGCTGCTGGGGGGCCTTAGGCAAAATGGCCTTCAGGCGGAGAGGGCCAGCGAGTGGCTGTTGGCCGCGTGTTCGGGCGACAGTTTGAATACCGCCATGACCTCCACCAAGTCGTGGGCCTGGGTGCGCAGGCTGCTGGCGGCAGCAGCCATTTCTTCCACCAAGGCTGCGTTTTGTTGGGTCGCCTGGTCCATCTGGTCGACCGCTTGGCCCACCTGGGTGACGCCGGACGCCTGCTCGCTACTGGCGGCACTGATTTCGCCCACGATGTCAGCGACCCTGCGAATGGCACCCACCACTTCGGCCATGGTGCTGCCGGCTTGATCGACCAGGGCAGTGCCTTGCTCGACACGACTGACGCTGTCGTTGATCAGGGTTTTGATTTCCTTGGCGGCTTCGGCACTGCGTCCGGCCAGGCTGCGCACTTCGCTGGCCACCACGGCAAAGCCACGGCCCTGTTCGCCTGCTCGGGCGGCCTCCACGGCGGCGTTCAGCGCCAGGATGTTGGTCTGGAAGGCGATGCCATCAATCACACTGATGATGTCGGCAATCTTGCGGGAGGCTTCGTTGATGCCCTTCATGGTCTCCACGACCTCGCCCACCACCTCACCACCCCGCATGGCGACGGTGGATGCCGTCATGGCCAACTGGTTGGCCTGGGATGCGCTGTCAGCGTTTTGCCGCACTGTGGAGCTCAGCTCGGTCATGGAGGCCGCGGTCTCCTGCAAGGCACTGGCCTGCTGCTCGGTGCGGGCCGAGAGGTCGTTATTGCCTTGTGCAATCTCTGCGCTAGCGGTGGAAACTCCTTCGGCACTGCTGCGCACCCCACCCACCATGCGTGCCAAGTTGTCGCGCATATTGCGCAGTGCCTGCATCATGTCAGCTGCTTCGTCCCGGCCATGGGGTTGAATATGGATGCTCAAATCCCCTTGGCTGATAGCCTGGGCTGAATCCACCGCCTGCCGAATCGGGTGGATGATGGACCGCGTTGACAACACGGCGAACAGCAAGCCGACGGCGACCGAAATAGCCGCACCGATTCCCAGAATCCACTGTCCGCTGACCGCAACGGATTCGGTTTTGACCACACCAGCCTTGAGCTGGTCATCCATGTGTTCAATAAGCACATCCAGTGACTTGAGGTAGGCGTTGGCCAAAGGTAGCAAGGTGGCGTCGACTGCCGCACTCACGTCTTCCCCGGCCAGCTTCTTCTTGAGCAGGTCCGCGCGCGGGCCACGGTAAGCCTCGCGTGTTTTCCCAATGTCGGTGAACAAAGCCTTGCCCTTGTCATCGTTGATCATCGGCTCCAGTTGCTTTTGCAAATCGCTGATGACTTTGGAGGTCCCGTCCATCTCCTTTTGCAGAAGGCCGACGCGTTCAGGGGTATCTGCATGCAGGGCCGCCGCGGTGCGTACCCAATTGATGCGGATGTTCTCTACCCACTTCTGGGTGAGCGACGCACGCTCCACCTCTTCGTAGGCCAGTTTACGGGCCTCGTCCTTGAGTGAGCCCAAACGCCACATGCCCGTCAGGGCCATCAAAGCAGTAATTAACAAGACGACTCCAAACGCCAATCCGAGTCGGGCGCCAATGCGAAGGTTGCTTCCAATCATGTGGTGTCTCCGTCAAGTTGTATACAAGCCACTTTACTCCGAAGTGCCCAAAAGCAAAAGCGGAAAAAATCAAGTGAAATCTGGTGCAAATGACTTTGCGCTGGCGCGTGGCCAGTTGTGCCGGTAGATCAGGGGCAGGGTATTGAGTTCTTGGTCGATGAGTGCGCGGTTGGGCAGCTGTGTCAGGATCAGTTGTGCCAGTGACTTGACCTTGTGGTCGGTGGAGCGCCGCACGATGTGGTGCGCCGTTATTTCGCTGGGGTGTTTCAGTCCGGCGGCCTGTACCAGTTCCTGCAAGGCATGCAGTGTCTGGCGGTGGAAGTTGTAGACGCGCTCGGCCTTGTCAGGAACCACCAGCGATTGCTGGCGCAGCGGGTCCTGCGTGGTCACGCCGGTGGGGCAGTGGCCGGTGTGGCAGTGCTGGGCCTGGATACAGCCCAGCGCAAACATGAAGCCGCGCGCACTGTTGCACCAGTCCGCCCCCAGCGCCATGAGGCGCGCAATGTCGAAGGCGCTCACCACCTTGCCTGCGCAGCCCACCTTGACCCGCTCACGCAGGCCAGCGCCACGAAGGGTGTTGTGCACCAGCAGCAGGCCTTCTTGCAGGGGCGCACCCACGTGGTCGGTGAACTCCAGCGGCGCCGCACCCGTGCCGCCCTCGGCGCCATCCACCACGATGAAGTCGGGCGTGATGCCGGTCTCTAGCATGGCCTTGACCATGGCAAACCATTCCCAGGGGTGGCCAATGCAGAGCTTGAAGCCGGTGGGCTTGCCGCCTGACAGCTCGCGCAGGCGGGCAATGAATTGCATCATTTCCACCGGGGTGGAGAAGGCGCTGTGGGCGGCGGGAGAGATGCAGTCCACCCCCACCGGTATGCCACGGGCCTGCGCAATTTCTGGCGTGACCTTGGGGCCGGGCAACATGCCGCCGTGGCCAGGCTTGGCACCTTGGCTGAGCTTGAGCTCAATCATCTTGACCTGCGGGTCGCGCGCGTTGGCCGCGAACTTGTCGGGGTTGAAGCTGCCGTCCTCGTTGCGGCAGCCAAAGTACCCCGAGGCCACTTCCCAGATCAGGTCGCCGCCGTGGACACGGTGGTGGGTGGAGATGGAGCCCTCGCCGGTGTCGTGCGCAAAGCCGCCACGCTTGGCACCCGCATTGAGTGCCAAAATGGCATTGGCACTCAGCGCGCCAAAGCTCATGGCAGAGATGTTGAACACGCTGGCGCTGTAGGGCTGGGCCGTGTCCGCACCGATGGTGATGCGGAAGTCGTGCGACGCCAGCTTGGTGGGCGCCACCGAATGGTTCATCCATTCATAACCTTCGGCATGCACATCGAGTTGGGTACCAAACGGGCGCTTGTCAGGCTCGCCCTTGGCCCGCTGGTACACCAGCGAGCGCTGTGCGCGGGAGAAGGGTGTGGCTTCGTTGTCGCTTTCAATGAAGTACTGGCGAATTTCGGGCCGTACAAACTCCAGCATGAAGCGCAAGTGGCCAATGATGGGGTAGTTGCGCAGGATGGAGCGCTTGCTCTGGCGCAGGTCGTACACCCCAATCCCCACCAGCAGCGCACACAGGGCAAACGCACCCAAGCCCACCCCCAGCGCGAGCAGGCTGAAAGTGCTGAGCAAGAACCCAAACACGCACAGCCCCATGACGGTGTAACGGACGGGGAAGATGGAATTGAGCGTGTGGAGCATGAAAAGCCTTTCTTCGGGGGGACAATAGCAGCCCGCCCTCTTTTTGCACAGCTTATGCCAAACCCCACGCCTGCGGCCACCGACGCCGCCCCGGTAGATACCCTGAGCCCGGACGACTTCGATGCCCTGGACGCCATCCTGGATGACCTGCGTAGCCGCCACGAAGAAATTCCCCAATGGGAGTTTTGCGAGGGCTTCATGGCGGCGCTGGCCGTCTGCCGTCGTCCAATTGATGCGGCTGAGGCCTTCCCCGCGTTGTTGGACCTGGACTACCCAGCCCCGGGCGAAGCCGGTGGTTTTGCCAGCGTGGAGCAGGCGCAGCAGTTTGTGGTGCTGTGGACCCGCCGCTGGAACGACGTGGTGCGCAGCCTCAGCGTGGAGGTGAAAAGCCTGGACGACGAGACTGCTTACCACCCCGAGGTGATGGACGTGCGTGGCGCAGTTGCGGTATTGCCCGAGGAAGACCGCGCCGCCATGAGCGACCAAGAGCTGCCTTCATTTGCCCAGGTCTGGGCTTTGGGTTTCATGTTTGCTGTGGAAACCTGGCCCGAGGAATGGGCCGCACCGCGCGACAAGGAGGCCGAGAAGTGGCTGGACGCTGCCCTGCAGTCCATCGTGGCGCTCACCGAAGACGACACCGAGGAACCCACCATCTCGGTGTTTGACGACGATGGCCCGCCCAGCGTGAGCGAGCAGCGCATCAACGACTTCGCCGATGCCGTCTGGGCGGTTTACGACCTGCGCGAACTCTGGGCCAGCTTTGGCCCCCGTGTGGAGACGGTGCGCAAGGAGGCCGAACCCGGCCGAAACGACCCTTGCCATTGCGGTAGCGGCAAGAAATACAAGAAGTGTCACGGCATTTGAATAGCCCTCTCTGACACCATAAAAAAACCCGCATCACTGCGGGTTTTTCTTTGGGACCTACAAGATTAGAACTTGTAGCCGACTCCGAAGGAGAAGGCGCGAGCTTCTGCCTTGGCTTGTGTCGTCAAGGTTGTCACGATAGTCTTGTCGTTGTATTTGTTTTGCATGAATTCAGCTTGCAGATACACGTTTTTGTTGAGCATCTTCTGGAAGCCAATACCGTAGCCAATACCGGTTGTATCAGTTTTTCCAGTGAAAATGGCAGCGCCAGTCGTTTCAAACGAGGCAGCAATGCTCGCAACTTTGCCGTAGATCAGCCAGCTGTCGTCCAGTGCAATACCTGGTGCAATGAAAACAGAATAGGCATTCTTACGCTTGCCAGAGAAGGTGGTTCCAGAGCTTCCAAGGTCAGCGTCTCCCATTTCGAATGCACCACCTAAGCCGAGTACAAACGCACTGCCCAACGCCAGGTTGTATTGCGCTTGCACGGAAGCATTGGTCGATGTTTGGCCCGTAGCCTTGACGAAACCGCCAGTGTTGGTGATGTCCGTGTCGCTGGAGTTGGCGTTGATATTCAGGCCAACGCTAAAGCCTTCGAAATTCTTGGCCTGTGCAAATGCTTGGGGTGCTGCGAAGGTGGCGATGATGGCCGATGCGATCAAAAGTTTTTTCATGGTTCTGGTTTGATAAGTGGATAAAACGGACTCTCCTCCCGAAAAGCCCATAGGGATTCTACTAGTGCGTTCAAGCCCCTTACCAAGGTATGGGTGTCCCGTCGTGGTGGAAGAAGCCGCCGGATTGCGCTGCGCTGAGGCCGTCTATGACTTGCAGCAAACGCCGCGCGGCTTCGTCAGGTGTTTTGATGTCCAGTCCCGTTTTGGCAAAGGGGGCGGACAGGACCGTTGCTACGGTGCCCGGATGTAGTGCGACACACACGGCATTGGGATGTCTGCGGCGCAACTCAATGGCGGCGGTGTGCACCAACTGGTTGAGAGCCGCCTTGCTTGCGCGGTAGCTGTACCAGCCCCCCAGCCGGTTGTCGCCGATGCTGCCTACCTTGGCCGACAGCGTGGCGAACACGGTGGTGCCATCCTGTGCGAGTAGCGGCAAAAAGTGTTTCATCAGCAGGGCCGGACCAATGGCATTGATGGCGAAGTGGTGCGCCATCTGCGCAGGGTCCAGATGCTGCCAGCTTTTCTCGGGGCGATGCCCCTCGCCATGCAAGTAGCCGGTGGCGTCGACTACCAGGCGCAAGGGCAGGCCCGTAGCCTGCACAACGTGGGCGCAGTGTTGAATGCTTGTTTCGTCCAGCAAGTTCAGTGCGGGCGTGCTGTGGCGCCCCAAGCCCAGCACCTGTGCAAAACGGGAGTCAGTCTGCAGGGTGTGTAGCACGGCCTGGCCAATGCCGCCTTGGGCCCCCACGACAACGGCGAGCCCGTCTTGGCGCCCACCATTGGGGGCGGATTGCAGGGGGACGTCTGGGTTTTGCATGGGGGCACGCAGGCTGTTTTTGTATTGGCAGGGTAAACCAGTTCGCCGCCTGGTGCTTTTTGGCGGCGGAGCATGGGGTTTTGTTTGTGCATTCGCGGGTCAAAGGGCCTATGATGAAATTCCCCACTTTCACTTCAGGCGGCTGCCATGGATTGGCGCTTTTTTGCAAGGGTGTCTTGCTTGCTGGCGACGGGCTGTAGCGCGGTATGGGCGCAGGGACAGCCGCCTCCGGCGCGTGCCCCCGAAGCAAGCCTTGCCCCTTTGCGCCTGGCGACCGGTGAACTGCCGCCCTATGCCACCTCGACACGCCCCGACCAGGGCATTGCGCTGGAGATTGTGCGCCGTGCTTTTGCGTACGCGGGGTATGAGGTGCAGTACACCTTCAAGCCCTGGACGCGCTCACTGGAAGAGGCGCGTGCGGGGCACTGGGATGGAACCGCCTACTGGGGGCGCAACCCACAGCGCGATGTGGGTTTTTTGATCAGTGACAACGTGTTGACGGAGCAGTGGGTATTCGTGTACCGCGACAACCCTGCAGCCAAGCCCTTTGACTGGAAAGAACTGCGCGATTTGCGGGGCCTGCGTGTGGGTGCCGTCCCGTCCTACACCTACACGCCGGAGTTCTGGCGTCTGCACAAAGAAGGAGTCTTGAATGTGGCGCTGGCCGGTGATGATCTGGCCAATTTGCGCCTCTTGCTGGCTGGTCGACTGGATGTGGTGCCCATGGAGCGCAATGTAGCCTGTCACCTCATGGGGGCCCACTTGGTGCCGGCCGAGTCCGCGCAGCTGCGGGCCCATCCGCGCTGGCTCACCCGTCAGTTCACCACCCATCTCATGCTCAGTGCCCAACTTCCGCAGAGTGCGGCGC
This sequence comes from Rhodoferax sp. TH121, assembly GCF_002251855.1. Classification (GTDB taxonomy): domain Bacteria; phylum Pseudomonadota; class Gammaproteobacteria; order Burkholderiales; family Burkholderiaceae_C; genus Allorhodoferax. The sequence continues at coordinate 31,179 of NZ_NOXW01000014.1, read as the reverse complement.
GCATGCGGGCATTTAACCAGGGACTGCGGATATTGCAGGGCTCCCACGAATACGCTGACCTCTTGCACCTGCCGGGGTGCAGCCTGAGTGCGCGTAGGCGGTAGCTGGCGGCGGGCAGGAACTTAGTGCAGCAGTTCGGCCAGTTGGGTGAGGGCATGGTGCACGGTGGCGGCGCGTACTGCAGCGCGGTCACCAGCAAAGTGCTGCACTTCGCTGCGCACACCTGCCGGCGTGGCCCAGCCAAACCAGACGGTGCCCACAGGCTTGTCGGGGCTGCCACCGGTGGGCCCGGCGACGCCGGTCACGGCCACGGCCACCTGGGCGTGCGAATGTCGCAGTGCGCCTTGCACCATGGCGCGTACTACCGGTTCGCTCACGGCGCCATGGCGGGCAATCAGTCCGGCGTCCACACCCAGCTGCTCGGTCTTGGCCGCGTTGGAGTAGGTGACAAAACCGCGCTCAAACCAGGCGCTTGACCCCGCCAGGTCGGTGCAGGCGCCAGCAATCAGGCCGCCCGTACAGCTTTCCGCAGTGGCCAGCATCCATTGGTGTTTGAGCATCAAATTGGCCACTAGCCCTTGTGGATAATGCGCTAATAGCTCCTGATTTGATAGCGAATTCGGCATGCTCAGAGGAATCTCCACAACGCCACCACCAGCACGGTGCAGCCCGCCGCCACCAAGTCGTCGAGCATGATGCCAAAGCCGGCCTTGCCCCAGGCACGCCGGTCGGTCTGCGGGTCGACGTGGTGGAAGAGGGCATCGGCCCAGCCCACGGGGCCAGGTTTGACGGCATCAAAAAAACGGAACAGGCCAAAGGCCAGAACCTGCCCGACCAAGGAGGTGGGCGTGACCAGCCACAGCACCAGCCAGAAGGCGATGATTTCGTCGATCACCACATTGCCGGGGTCCAGCACGCCCAGGTTGCGTGCGGTGACTGTGCTGGCCCACCAGCCGACTACGGCGCCGCCCCCAATCAGCCACGCCCATCCCACATCGCCCAACCAAGGTTGCAGCGCCACAAAGGCCACCCAGGCCCACAGCGTGCCCGAGGTGCCCGGTGCGATGCGAGAGAGCCCTGAACCAAAGCCCAGCGCCAGCAGATGCGCCAGGTGCGCGAACATGAATTTGGCGGTGGGGCGGGAAGGCGGTGGGGTCAGCGGGGCACCGCTGACAGTATCCAGCGGAATCAGGGTCACGGGTTCACTCATGTCCCCGATTATCGAAGACGCCGCGGTGCTGGCGCGCTCAATCGTGCAGCGACTTCAGAAATTGCTGCAGCTCGGGCGTTTGCGGATTGCCGAACAACTCTGCCGGCGGTCCCATCTCGTGCACACGCCCTTGGTGCATGAAGATCACCCGGTTCGAGACGCGGCGCGCGAAGTTCATCTCGTGCGTCACCATCAGCAGGGTCATGCCTTCCTGCGCCAGTGTTTCCACCACGCGCAGTACCTCGCCCACCAGTTCGGGGTCCAGGGCGCTGGTGATCTCGTCGCACAGCAGCACTGCGGGTTCCATGGCCAGGGCGCGGGCAATCGCCACGCGCTGCTGCTGCCCGCCGGAGAGCTGGTCGGCAAAGGCATCGAACTTTTCGGCCAAGCCCACGCGCTCCAGCAGGGCGCGGGCATGGGCTTCGCCACTGGCTGTGTCTTTGGCTTTCACCAGGCTGGGCGCGAGCATGATGTTCTTGCCCACGGTCAGGTGCGGGAAGAGGTTGAAGCCTTGGAAAATCATGCCCACCCGCTGGCGCAGGGCACGCATGGCAGCGGCGTTTTTGTGGAGCAGGGGTTTGCCATCTACCGTGAGCTCGCCGCTCTGGAATTCTTCGAGGCCGTTGATGCAACGCAGCAGCGTGCTTTTACCCGAGCCGCTTTTGCCGATGATGGCAATGACCTCGCGGGGTTCCACAGCTAGGTCGATGCCTTTGAGCACCTCGTTGCTGCCATAGGATTTGCGCAGGGCGCGGATGTCAACGATGGGCATGTAACTCTCTCTCCAAAGATTTGGCGTACAGGCTCACCGGGTAGCACAGCACGAAATACATCAGCGCAACGCAGCTGAACACCAGGAACGGGCTGAAGGTGGCGTTGGCAATCGTTTTGCCCACCTTGGTCAGCTCCATGAAGCCGATCACCGAGGCCAGCGCCGTGCCCTTGATGACCTGCACCAGAAAGCCCACCGTAGGGGCCACGGAAATCCGACAAGCCTGCGGCAGGATGATGTAGCGCAGCTGCTCTGCAAAGTTCAGCGCCAGGCTCTGCGAAGCCTCCCACTGCCCACGCGGAATGGACTCCACAGAGCCGCGCCAGATCTCGGTCAGGAAGGCGCTGGCGTACAGCGTGAGCCCCATGCCCGCTGCCACCCAGGGGGAGGTGTTGATGCCGAACAGGCCCAAGCCGTAATACGCCAGAAACAGCTGCACCAGCAGCGGCACGCCCTGGAAGAGCTGCACGTAGCAGCTCACAAATACGGTGGCGCCCGGCAACTTGCTCAAACGCAGCATGAGCAAGAGCAGCCCGACCACACCACCACCAATGAAGGCGATCAGCGAGAGCCCCACCGTCCAGCGCAGGGCCAGCAGCAGGTTGCGAAAAATGTCCCAGAGGGAAAAGTCCACCATGGCTCAGCGCCTCCCGAACACAAAGGTGGCGCCTAGCCAGTTGAGCACATGGCGCACCACAAAGGACAGCAGCAGGTACACCGCGCCCACCACCATGAAGGCCTCAAACGAGCGGAAGTTGTTGCTCTGGATCAGGTCGGCCGCGTAGCTCAATTCCTTGGTGGAAATCTGCCCGCAGACCGAGGAGCCCAGCATCACGATCACCACCTGGCTGACCAGGCTGGGCCAGATCTTCTTCAGGGCCGGTGGCAGCACCACGTAGGTGAAGGTTTGCAGGCGGTTGAGTGCCAGGCTCACGGCGGCTTCGATCTGCCCCTTGGGCGTCGCTTCCAGCCCGGCGCGGATGATCTCGGTGGCATAGGCCCCGAGGTTGATCACCATGGCAATGAAAGACGCCGTTTCGGCAGACAGTTTGAAGCCCGCCGCCGGCAGTCCGAAGAAAATAAAGAACAGTTGCACGATGAAGGGCGTGTTGCGGATCAGCTCCACATACCCGCCCACCACCGCTTGCAGCCAGCGCGGTGCATGGTCCGCGCCGAAGCCGCGTGCCCGCACCCATGCGCAGCCTACGCCCAGGGCGGTGCCGGCCACCACAGCCACGGCCGTGAGTGCCAGGGTCCAGCCCACACCGGTGAGCAGCAGCGGCCACTCGGCCAGTACCGCCCCGAAGTCGAGTTGAATGCGCATGGAATGCTTTCGTCAGTCGCGCCAGGCCTTACAGGGGCAACTCACCCAGACCGCGACCCAGCCACTTCTTGGCCATGGCTTCGAGCTCGCCGCTCTTCTTGGCGTCGGCAATGATTTCGTTCACCTTGGCCTTGAGCTTGTCTTCACCCTTGGCGATACCGATGAAGTTGGGGCTGTCTTTGAGCAGCAGCTTGTACTCGGCAGACAGCTGCGGGTTCTTGGTCATCATGTTGCCGGCCACCGATGCGCCCAGGGCTACAAACTGCACCTGGCCGGCAGTGAAAGCGGCGATGGTGGCGTTGTTGTCTTCGAAGCGTTTGGTGTCCACCCCCGCTGGTGCCACTTTGCCCAGTTCTTGGTCTTCCATGGCGCCGCGGGTCACCCCCACCGACTTGCCGGCCAGGTCTGCAAAGCTCTTCACGGCAATGTTTTTGGGGCCAAACACGGCCTGGAAGAATGGGGAGTAGGCGGAGGAGAAGTCGATCACTTTTTCGCGGTCCGGGTTTTTGCCCAAAGTGGCAATCACCAGGTCGGCTTTTTTGGTTTGCAGCGCGGGAATGCGGCTGGCACTCACCACCACCACCAGCTCCACGGGCACCCCCAGCTTTTTGCCAATGAGATTGGCCATGTCAATGTCCAGGCCGATGGGCTTGAGGTCTGTGCCCACAAAGCCGTAAGGCGCGGAGTCGGTCTGTACCGCGACTTTGAGCACCTTGGCTTTCAGGATGTCGTCCAGCGCGGTTTGTGCTTGCACGCCGGAAGCGGCCAGCAAGGCACCGGTGGCCAGCGCCAGGGCGAAAGTGCGTTTGTTCAAGGGGAAGGTCATAGCAGGGCTCCAAGGTAGGTTGAGGGGTCTTTGGGAGATTTGTCGCCAAGACTTGTATGCAAGTCATGTGCCAAACGAACTTTGGTTTTGGTGCTGTCGCCCACCGGGCTTAGCGCTTGGCGCAGTTCGGCCAGTGGATCGCCGCTGGCCGTCTGCAGGCGGAGTGCATCCTGAACATGGCCGATATGGGCCTGCATGAGTTGCTCTGCCAGCACCCAGTCGGAAGCTTCGAGCGCCTCGACGATGCGGCCATGCTCTGCACATGAGTGCGCCGCGTCGTGGGTGGATTGGTAGAGCATGGCAATCAGTGTGGTGCGTGCGGTGAAGTCGCGCAGCGTGTCAGCCAGAAGGCTGTTGCCCAGGCATTCAGCCAGGCACACATGGAAGTCGCCCAACAGATAACTACGCAGCCCCACGTCCGTGCCCTTGACGGCGGCCTGCTCGGTCTTGATATGGGCCTTGAGTTTCTTGATGGCAGCCTTGCTCACCTCGGTGGTGCAGCGGATCAGGCCCATCTCGATCACGCGGCGGGCCTCAAAAGCCTCGCGCGCTTCGCTCAGCGAGGGCTCAATCACATACCAGCCGCGCCGGCTGCTGACGGTCACAATGCCGCGCGCCGCCAGGCGGGTCAGTGCCTCGCGGACTATGGTGCGGCTGCAGTCGAACAGCATGGCCAGCTGTTGCTCGCCCAAGCGTGCGCCAGGCGCGAGCTTTTGTGCCATGACGGCTTCGATGATGCGGGTGCTGATGTCGGATGCGTTGGCCATACGGCATCCGGAGCAGCACGAAGCGTGCCACTGGTATACAAGATGTGCGCACCAGTGTGGTGAGTGAACGGCGGCTTGGCGTCGCGCTATGCCCCCGGCTGGGGCGCGGGCTGCGCCAACTTGGACAGACACTCGGACCAGTAGTCAATGCAGGCCCGGATCTTGGGAAGGCGGTGGCGCTCCTGCAGCATCACCGCATAGATAGGAATGCGGGGACTCGCAAAGTGGTCTTGAAGGATGGGCACGAGCGCACCTTGTCGCACCCAGGGCGCAGCCATCAGGTCATGCAGGCGCGAAATGCCCACACCGTGCACCACCAAGCTCAGCAGCAGGGCGGTGTTGTCGGCGCGTGTTTGGCCCTGGATCTGCAGGTCGGGCTTGCCGATGCGGCTCCAGCGGTTGAGACCGGGGCTGGCACTGTTGGCAATCAAGTGGTGGCAGGCCAGGTCGTCCGGGTGCTGTGGTGTGCCGCAGCGCGCCAAGTAGCTGGGGGCGGCGTACAACGTGCGGCCGTATTCGCCAATTTGCCGCGCCACCAGCGTGTCGCTGGCCGGTGTGCCGGTGCGGATTGCAATGTCGATGCCGTCGCGCGCCATGTCGGCCATGCGGTCGTCGGCATTGATGTCCAGGTGCAGCAAGGGCCAGCGCTGGTACAGCCCCGTTAGGTTGGGCGCAATCACGCATTCGGCCATCAGCGGGCTGACGCTGATGCGTACCCAACCGCTGGGGCCGCTGAGCTTCCCGCTGAGTTCACTGTCCAACTCGGCGGTGGTGTCCAGCAAGCGCTGTCCGTAGGAGAGCAGTGTGTCGCCCTCGTCGGTCAAGCTCAGACCGTGGGTGCTTCGATGCAACAGGCGCACGCCGCAAGCGGCTTCCAGCCGGGTCAGCGCGCGGGTGACCTGGCTCACTGGCACATTGCGTTCGCGCGCGGCGGCAGACAGCGTGCCCAGCTGGGCAATTCGCGTGAACAGGGCGATGTCGTCAAGGTGGAATTGCATGCTCCATTGTGCGGTGGTTGTGTTTGGTTTTGCAAATACTGCAAAACCAATATGAGTTTTTTGCGGTTTCCAGAGATGGGTTGCATCAATAAAGTTCAGACCAACAAGCACTGAATGGAGTCCACCATGTTTCCCCCCGCTCCCGAATCAACAGCACTTGCCCAGTTGCACGACCAGGCCAAACGTGAAGCGCAGCGCCTGCGCCGTGAGGCGATAGACGATTTCTGGCGCTGTGCCGATGCCGTCTGGCAGCGCAGCCAAGACCTTGCCCAGCGCAGCGCCAGTCGCCTGCAAGCCCGCTTGGCCCGTCGCAACCACGCCTCGACCATCACCGCTACGAAAGTCTGACCATGCCCACCTTGCAACTCAAAATCTCGCCCCTGCAAAACCCCTCGCGTTATCGCGCGCTGGCCGAGGCGCTCACGCGCATCACCCAGGAACAACTGGGCAAGCGTGCCGAAGTGACGGCCGTGGTGATTGACGATGTGCCCGCCGCGCGCTGGCATGTGGGCGGCACCGATGTGCAGCGCCCTACTGCCTTGTTGGAGATCAGCATCACCCAGGGCACCAACACGGCCGAGCAGAAGTCCGCCTTCATTGCGACCGCGTTTGCCGAGCTGGAGCACCAGCTGGGCGAAGGCCAGGGGCTGGAACCTGCCAGCTACGTCATGGTGCGCGAGGTACCCGCCACCGACTGGGGCTATGGCGGCCACACGCAGGCGGCGCGGGCGCGCGGCCTGGCCACTGTTACGCCTGTGCGCTCAGCCCTGGCAGGCGCCGCATAAGCAGATCGGCCATGGGCGAGGGCGTTCGCCCGCGCAGGGTGACTACGCCCATCTCGCTGAACAGCGGCGGCAGCCCGGCCACCGTCAGCGGCACCAGAGTGCCCGCAGCCAGTGCGGTGACTACCGCGTCCCTTGGTGCGGCCAGCACGCTGTCGCTGGCCAGCGCCACCTGCAGCAGCGTGGGCACGTCATCACACTCCAGCGCCTGCGGCGGCAATGTGCCCTCCGGCAGGCCCAGAAGCGGCGCCAGCAATTGCTGCACGGTCGCGGGTACCCGCACACTCAGCACCCCGTGCCGCCACATCTCGGCCAGAGTAGTAGCGGGCGTGGCGGCCAACGGGTGGGCGGCCCGCACAAAAAAACCCGCGTGAAGCTGCGCCAGCGGGCGCACCACCAGGTCCGGGTCGGCCGGCAGGTCGCGTGTGTCGGCCACGAAGAATTCCAGCGTCTCGGCGCGCAGGTCGTGCGCCAGCAGTTCCCAGTTGCCGGTGCGTACCCGCAGATGGATGTCGGGAAACTCCGCGCGTATGGCACCCAACAGCGGCGGGATAAAGGTGGCGCCCGGGTAGGGCCCTACGCCGAACGCGGTGTCGCCCAGCTTGCGTTCGCGGTACAGCGCCACGTCGCGCTTGAGGCAACGGCTCTCAAATACCAAGCGGCGTGCGCGCTCCAGCACAAATTCGCCTGCCGGCGTGGGCGTCACCGCCAGGGTGCCGCGGTCAAACAGTCGCATGTCTAGCTCGGCCTCTGCGGACTGGATGCTGCGCGTGAGCGCAGGCTGGCTCAGGGCCAAGGCTTCGGCCGCACGCGCAAAGTTGCGCTTGTCGGCCAGCACCACCAGGTGGGTCAGTCGTTTGATGTCCATAGGTTAGCTCGCAATGCAGTGGATGCATTGAAATTACCGCGTAATTGCATTGGACTCAATCCGTGTGGGCCCCAACAATGGGCAGAAAACCACAACCCGCTGGAGACAGACGCGATGAACGCAATTCAAAACCTGGTGCTGATCGGCATCATTCTGGGCTTTGCCCTGTTGGAGTGGCGCTCGGGCCGCCACCTAGACCACCATGCCACGCCTGACGACACCAAGCTGGAAGCCGCCATGTTTCTGGCCCTGGTGGGCCTGCTGCAGCCGCTGATCTTTTTCATCACTGGCACGCTGGGTGCCTGGCTGCTGCCGGAGTACCGCGGCGCCTGGGCAAACCTGCCGGTCTGGGCCATGGTGGCCATTTTGCTGGTGGGCGACGACATGACGCAGTACTGGTGGCACCGGCTTTCACATACGCCGCTGCTGTGGCCGTTGCACCGTGCCCACCACACGGCGCACTACATGAGCATCCGCATCACCTACCGCAACAACTTTTTCTACTACGCCATGATGCCGGGCTTGTGGGTGTCGGGCCTGCTGATCTACCTGGGTTTTGCCAACGTCTACCTCGTCTATGTGGTGGTCAAGCTCACGGTCATCATGGGCGCGCACTGCAGCGTTCCCTGGGACGCGCCGCTGTACCGCCACCGCTGGTTGCACCCTGTGGCTTGGGTGGTGGAGCGCGTGTTTTCCACGCCTGCCACGCACTGGGCGCACCACGCGCTCAGCAATGCCGATGGTGTGGGTCACTACAAGGGCAACTTTGGCAACCTGCTGTTTGTGTGGGATCTGCTGTTTGGTTCGGCCAAGATCACGCGCCGTTATGCGCCCCAGGTGGGCTTGCAGGACGACCTGTTGCACGGCAAGGAGCGCTGGTTTGTGGAAATGTTCTACCCGCTGGTGCATTCGAAACGAGCGCACTCGGTGCTGGCGCCGGGTGGCCGTGCGAATGCGATGGAGGAGTCGAGCAGTCTGGCCTCGCCGCCGTCTGCAGCGCCGTAGCTCGGCTCGGCGGCTGGCACCCGCGCACCCTCCTGACACTCCGTTGTCAGGAGGGGGGCAGCACGATACGGACTTCTTCAACGCAACAAGGAGCTCCGTATGAAAAACGCCATCAGCTGGTTCGAAATTCCAACCACCCAACTGGACGCCGCCCAGGCCTTTTACGAAGCCGTGCTGGTGCGCCCCATGCGCCGCGAGGCCATGGGCCCCAGCCAGGGCGCAGTGTTTGCCTATGACAACGAGGCCGACGGCACAGGGGGCGCACTGATGATGGGGCCGTCAGCCCCCAAGGTCTCGCGCGCCGGCACGCTGGTCTATCTGAATGCCACGCCGTCGCTGGATGCCGCGCTGCAGCGCGTGCTGGAGCAGGGCGGAAAAATTGCCCAGCCGCGCACAGCACTGCCGCCGGGCATGGGCTTTTTTGCCCACATCACCGACCTGGATGGCAACCGCGTTGGCCTGCACGCGCTGGCATAAACCGCCATGCGTCCCCGCAACAATTGGATTGCTGTGGCCTGCGCGGCGCACGCCCGCCTGGGCAGCGCCGTGCCCGAGCAGGGCTATATGCAGGTGTGCCACGGCAAGTGCGCGCCGCTGCGGCGCGTGGCTCCCGGTGACCGCGTGGCCTACTACAGCCCCACCCTCACCATGGGTGGCAAGGACAGGTTGCAGGCCTTTGTGTCCATTGGCGTGGTGCAGCCGGGACATCCCTACGCTTTCAATATGGGTGACGGCTTCGTGCCGTACAGGAGGGATGTGGCGTACCGGCAGTCGCAGGAGGCATCTATCCTGCCCTTGCTGGACGCGCTGGAGTTTGTGGAGGACCGCACCCGCTGGGGCGCCAAATTCCGCTTCGGTCTGTTCACCGTCAGTGACCACGACATGGCGCTGATTGCTACCGCCATGCAGGCCGATAGGGTGGCGCTGGACCTGGATACTGCCTATGTGTCGGTGTAGTTGCTATTATTTTTATAGCTACCTGCGCAAGTATCATGAGTGCTAGAGGTCTAAAACACTTATAAATCGTATGCGTCGCGCCGACCGCCTGTTCCAGATCGTCCAGCTCATCCGTGGGCGCCGCCTCACCACGGCGGCGTTTCTGGCGCGGCGGTTGGAGGTGTCGCAGCGCACCGTCTACCGCGATGTGGCCGACCTGCAGCACCAAGGCGTCCCCATCGAGGGTGCGGCCGGCGTGGGCTACCGCCTGGGCCAGGGCTTTGACCTGCCGCCGCTGATGTTCACCGCAGACGAGGCGCGTGCGCTGGTGGCATCGGTGCGTATGGCCCAAGTTTGGCAGGACCCGGTGCTGGCGCATAACGCGCAGGTGGCGCTGGGCAAGATTGTGTCGGTGCTGCCCGTAGCGGCACGGGTGGCAGCGCAAAGCATGGCGGTGTACGCGCCACCCGTGGGCTTGGAGTCTGCTGTGCAAGCCACGCTGCAAACCCTGCGCGAAGCCGCACAAATGCACTGCAAAGTGCGGGTGGTCTACCGCGACGCGGCTGACCGGCCCAGCCAACGCACCCTGCGCCCGCTGGGTTGCTTTTATTGGGGCAAGGTCTGGACCTTGGCGGCCTGGTGCGAGGCGCGGCAAGACTTCCGCAGCTTTCGGCTGGACCGCATCGCGCGGCTTGAATTGTTACAAGATGCAGCCGCCCGCTTTGCCGACGAACCCGGCAAAACCCTGGCCGATTATTTGCGTTTGGCGGCGCCGCCAGAGGCCATCGCCCACCTGCAGGGCAGCGGTGGGTAGACGGGCTTGCCCGCCCGGCGTGCGCAAACGGGAACAATTTGGGATGGCGCCGCTGGGAATTTGGGCGTAAATTGGGCCAAGCTCCCCAACGCTTGCCGTTCCCCCTTTTTTTGTTCAGTGCCCGAGGTCGATGTATGTCTGATGTTTCCCTGGTCCAACGCCTCTTGAAGCGCTGGCCTGCCAAAACGCCGCCCCACCCGCTGCAGGCCGTGCTGGAGCAGGGGGCACTGGAGACGCTGTACCAGCCCATCATTGCCCTGCAAAGCGGAGCCATCGATGGGCATGAGGCCTTGGTGCGCGGCCAGAAGGACAGCGACATGGAAACACCCCAGGCGCTGCTGGACGCCGCCCAATTGGCGCAGATGCAGATGGAGCTGGAACTGGCTTGCATGGGGCGCGCGTTGCAGAGCTGGGGCTACCCGCATACGGCTGGTCGCATCTATCTCAATCTCAGCGCCCACACGCTGGTGGCACTCAGCGAGCCCAAATCCTTCAAGCGTCTGGAAGGCCTGTTTTTGGTGCACCGAGTGCCCGCCAAGCGGGTGGTGGTTGAAGTCACCCAGCACCGCAAGCTCAAGGAATTCAACGCACTGGAGCGCTGCACCACAGCCCTGCAGGCACTAGGGTGTGCCATCGCGCTGGACGATGTGAAGGCCTCGCGACGCAGCCTGGATTTGTGGTTGCGCCTCAAGCCCTCGGTGGTGAAGCTCGACAGCCGCATGACCCAGGATTTGCAGAACGACCCGGACAAGGCTAAGGTGCTGCGCACACTCTCCAACCTGGCCTTCAAAACTGGCGCCAGCCTGGTGGCCAAGGCCGTGGAAGATGCGGAGGATCTGCGCATCGTGCGGGATGCGGGGGTGCATTTGGCGCAGGGGCACTTTTTGGGCTTTCCGGCGCCCGCTGCGGTGGACACGCTGAACCTGCGCGCCCGCAATGTGCTGGCCGAAAAATGGACCCCGCCCGAGCCCCCTTCGCGGCCTGGCGACCTAAGCGCAGCCGACTCCGGCCTGCAAAAGCTGGTGGGGATGCGCTGGTTCGATTGACAGGGCTGGCGCCTACAAAACCAGCGCTTCGTCAGGGTGTGGCCGAGCGCGCCGGGCGTTTGCTCTCGGGCGTGGTGCCGTGGATATGGCGCTGGTTGTTGCAAAAGTCGTGGCTGATGGCCAGATTCTCCTGGTGGCTGCTGCCGCCCTCGCTGCGCGGAACGATGTGTTCCAACGTGGCATCGGCATGGGCCACGTGCTCGCCGCAGATCCAGCAGGGCACCACACCATGCAACTGGCGGGCCACGGTGCGGTAGATCTTTTCGCGGGTCAGGGACAGGGCGCTCATGCCCCTTATCCTAATTGTTCAGCGGTGGACGGTTCGGTTTGCGCCAATCTGGTCGCTCGGATGCAATGCCCGCATGTCTTTGCACCACACCCTGCGCGCCTGGTGGCACCGGCGCCGCGCCACACCACCGGCCCGCGTCATGCCCTTGCTGGCGGGGCGCGCGCTGCGTGCGGTATTTCAACCCTTGGTCGATGTCCGCAGCGGCGTCATCGTCGGACATGAGGCACTGGCCCGGGCGCCCCTGGCGCTGCCCAACCTGACGGTAGAGCGCATGCTGCAGGCCTCGCAGGAAGAGCGTTGCCAGAAGAATTTTGAGCTGGCCTGCGCCGAGCAGGCGTTTGAGTTGTGGGTGGCCCAAGGGCCGCGCGGCCAGCTGTTTGTGAACCTGAGCGCGGCCACGCTGATCCAGCTACACGCCTCGGACCTGAGCGGTTTGCTGCTAGAGCGCATGCGCAAACACGCGGTGCCTGCGCGCCGCGTGGGTCTGGACGTGACCGACTACGGACTGCTGCCCGATCTGGACCTCCTGGTGGCGGCGCTCAAGCCCCTGCGCGCGGCCGGGGTGGTCGTGGCGCTGGATGACTTCAAGCCTTCGGACCGCGGCATGCAGGCTTGGGCCAAGGTGCTGCCCAATGTGCTGAAACTGGCCCCGCGTTGGACCCAGAACCTGGCAGCCGAACCCGAACAGGCCAGGACCGTCGAGAGCTTGGTGCGCCTGACGCGCAAACACGACAGCTTGCTGGTGGCCAAGGCGGTGGAGTCTGAGGCCGCATTGCGCGCCGTGGCCCACCTGGGGGTCAACTGGGCGCAGGGGTATTTTCTGGGCAGCCCCGACAGTGCGCCCTGCCACCAGCTCAATGTGCGTGCCCGCCAGGTGCTCAGCAGCCTGGGCTGAAGCCACGCAGCGACGCCACGCGTTGTGTCACGCAGCTTCCAGGTCGCGCAACATCTGCAGCAGCTCGCCAATGCTGGCATTGAGGTGGCTCACGCTGTTCTCGCGTTGGCTGCGGGCAAAGGCGTGCCAGGTGCCGATGTTCAGGATTTCCAGCTTGCCGTACGAAATTTTGAGCCAACCGTGCTGGGCCAGCTGCTGCACGTATTCCGAGAACAAGGTGCGTGATACACCGCAGAGCGAGGCCAGTGTGGTCTGGGCGATGGGAATCTCCACCCCTTCGCCAAAGCCGATGGTGGGCGGCCGGTCGGACTTGTAGGCCAGGGCCTCGGCGAATTGGGCCAGCCCCATCACCACGCGCAGGCAGGGGTTGCCCAGCTTCATGAGCGTCAGCGTTTCCGAGGTCTTTTGTACCCGCCAGGCCATGAGCTTGGCCACATAGCGCGCAAAGTGCGGTTCCTGCACAAACAGCGTGTCAAAAGTGGCGGCTGGCAGGGTGAGCACCTCGGTGGGAGTGAGGCACACGTAGTCCGCAAAGCTGGGCTTTCGGTTGATGATGGACTGCTCGCCAAACCAGGCGCCCTTGCCATAGATGGACAGGGGCGTGGATTCAGAGTTGGTGGTGGAGATGGAGGCCGACACCAGGCCGTTGATGAGGTAGTGCCAGTGGCTCACCTCGCCGCCCTTTCCCCAGATTTTGCGTCCCGCATCCAAAGACTGCACTTTCACTTGGGTGGCCGTATGCGCGGCCACGACGTCGCTGAGCCCGAGTTTGCGCAGGCGTTGCAAGATGTAGCTGTTCGCCGCCATGGCTCAGGGTGGGGCAGCAAAGTGGTCAAAGCTGGCCCAGGGGCCGGGCAGCTGGGCACCATTGCCATCCACCACGCGCACACCGCCAGCCGCCTCGGTGCGGCCGATGCGGGTGACCGGGGTGCCGCTGGCCTGTGCTGCTGCCTGTACTGCCGCTGCCCGTGCGGGCGGCGCAGTGAAGACCAGCTCGTAATCGTCCCCGCCAGCCAGCACACACTGCAAAGCCAGTGCATCGGGTATTTTTGTATCAAATTGGCCTTTTGAGCCCGTATTGTCTGCGCAGGCAGCTATTAATTTAATAGCGATTTCAGCCTCCACAGTGGCGCCTACGCCGCTTTGGGTGAGGATGTGGCCCAGGTCGCCCAGCAGGCCGTCGCTCACATCGGCTGCCGCCGTGGCTACACCACACAGCGCCAGACCCAGGGCCACGCGCGGCGTGGGCTGCTCCAGCCGCTGCCGGGCTGCAGTCAGCAGAGCAGGTGGCAAGTGGGCCTTGCCTTGCAGGCACTGCAGCGCCAGCGCGGCATCGCCCAGCGTGCCGCTCACGTACACATCGTCGCCCACCTGGGCGCCGCTGCGCAGCAGGGCCTGGCCGGGCGGGACTTCGCCCATCACGGTGATGCAGATGTTGAGTGGGCCGCGTGTGGTGTCGCCGCCTATCAGCGCGCAGCCATGGGCATCGGCCAGCGCGAACAGGCCTTCGGCAAAGGGCTGCAGCCACTCTGCGCGTGCCTCGGGCAGGGCCAAGGCCAGCGTGAAAGCGCGCGGGCGGGCGCCGCAGGCGGCCAGGTCGCTCAGGTTCACGGCCAGGGCCTTGTGGCCAAGGGTGCGCGGGTCCACGTCGGCAAAGAAGTGGCGGCCACTGATCAGCATGTCGCTGCTCACGGCCCATTGCATGCCCGGCGTGGGCTGCAGCAGGGCGCAGTCATCACCCACGCCCAGCGCCACGCCATCGTCCAGTGGCCGCTGTGGGCGCTGGAAGTAACGTGCAATCAGCTCAAACTCGCCCAGCCCGGCCATGGTGCCTCAGGCCCCGCTGTCGCGGGCGGGCCAAAAGAAGCTGCCGGGGGCCTGGCGCAGGCGCGCCCAGACGGCGCCCTGGATACGCGAGCGCCCCACACCCGACACGTTGTGAGCTTGCAGCGCCACGCGGAAGGCGAGGTAAAAACTCACGCCCACATTGAGCATGCCGATGAAGGGAATGCTGGCTGCGGCCCACCACAGGGCGGGGTTCTTCACGACCTCCCAGCCCAGGGCGGCGCAGGCTGCCCCCAGCTGGCCGGCCGACAGGGTGACGTGGCGCACGTCCAGCGCCGGGCCCAGAAAGGCCAGGATGGGGGGCACTAGGCCGAGCATGAAACCCAGCGAGATGTTGGCGGCCAGGCCCGAGATATTGCGCCGCATGAACAGGGCCCAGCGGTCGGCCCGGGCCAGCCCCAGCCATGCGGTGATGCGCGGGTTGTGGCGGATGGCGGAGTCCAGCCGGTGCAGCACAAACCAGTTTTCCACCCATCCCGCAATGATGCTGCTGGAGAACAGCAGTACCCCCGTGAAGGCCGCAAACAGCAGCGAGGGACCAGTCAGCGTGAGCGATTGCAGCACGTAATGGGCGCGGTCCTCACTGATCATGGGGGCGCCCAGCGCCAGGACCATGGCGGCCGACAAGGCGATGGCTACCGGAAACACCACCGCCACGTTGCCAATGACGGCGGCTACCTGCGAGCGCACCAGGTGGGTGACTTCGTCCACAAAGGCGCCCAGCGCCTGCGCATCGGCAATGTCCTTGAGCTTGGCGGCCATGGCTGGTGCCGTCATGGCGGGTTGTTTGGTGGCCAAGGTGAAGTGCAGCAGCTGGATCAGCACAAAGCTCACTGCATATGACACCCCCGCCCAAAAGCCGCCCCAGAAGGCCGACAGACCCAGCGCCATGATGCCGAACTTCATGGCGGTGGTGAGCGCAGTCAGTGCGCCCCCTCCCGCGGCGTTGGCCAGCATGGTGCGGTACTCGGCGCGGGTGCGGGTGATGTAGTGCTCGCCGGTCTCACTGCTGCGCTCAGCCACCTTGGCGGCCAAGAGCGAGGAGTTGGAGGCCACCAGCGCGCCAATGCTGCGCTGCTCCTGGCTCACGCTGGCCAGGTGGGAAAGCAGGCGCGCGCTGGCGCGGTGGCTGTCGTCGTCCAGCAAACAGTCCAGCAGGGCGCGCACGCGCAGCACGCGCTCGCGCAGCTGGCGCAGGCGAAACACCAGGTCCACCGAGATGCCGTGCGCGTCCAGGTGGGTGTAGACCGATGCGGCGGCGTGGCGGCAGGCTTCGAGCTGGCTGCGGAACTGGTGCACCGCAGCCTGTGTGTCCTGTCCGGCCAGCCAAGCGTCGCGCACGGCGTCCAGATCGGCCGCCAGGCGGTGGAAGGGGCTGGCTTCACGCGCCGGGTGGCTCATGCGCAAGCGGATTTCCGGTGAGAAACCGGCGGCGCGGATCTGGCTGGTGCAAAAGGTCATGGCGTCCAGCAGGGTGCTGTGCCAGTGGGTCAGGCCGGGGTGTTGCGCGGCCTTCGGGCCTACGGCAGGCAAGCTCAGCAGCTTGGCCAGGCGCTGCAGGGTGGTGGTGGGCAGCGCCGCCAGCCATTGCGCGTCGTGGGCATCGTCCAGCACCAGGCCAAACAACTCGGAGGCGTCCGCCGTCTCGGGTGTGGCCGGCAACAGCTTGTGGTGCAGGCGGTCCACCAGCTCGCTGACAAAGGCATTGCGTGAGCCAAAGCCATAGTCCGAGAGCAGCGTGCTGCCGTCCACCGTGTGTAGCAGGGCACGCCACCATGCTTGCAGCTTCTGGGCCGTTTGCGGGCGGGCGTCCAGCAGATCCAGCAGCAGGTCTACCCGTGCCACGGCGGCGGCAGGTGCGCCCTGGTTGCCACGAATCCATTCCAGCAGGCCGATCAGCCAGACATGGCGCTCCACCAGCCCGGCCTCGGGGTTCAGTGTCTCCAGCAGCGTGGCGATGTCGCTGGGCACCGCGGGCGTGGCCATCAGTGCAAGGTGCGGGAGCCACCCGCATCGCTCAAGGCATCCAGCACAAACATGGGGATGTCGGCGTCGAATTTTTCGCCGTCTTCAGCCACGCAGAAAAAGCTGCCGTGCATGGTGCCGGTGGGCGTGCGCAGGCGGGTTCCGCTGGTGTATTCAAAGGCCTGGCCGGGCTTGAGCAGGGGCTGTTGGCCGACCACGCCCAGGCCCTTGACCTTTTCGGTGTGGCCATTGGCATCGTTGACGTTCCAGGTGCGTGCAATCAGCTGCGCTGGCACGTCCCCCGTGTTGGTGATGGTGATGGTGTACGCGAACACATACAGGTCGTCAGCGGGTGCCGATTGGTCGGGCAGGTACTGGGGGCTGACTTCCACCAGAAATTCGTATTTGGCCATGGGCCAATGCTACCTGCGAAAATAATGCCCCTGTCAACACCCATTCCAAGCCCCTGCCATGACGTACCGCATCGCCCCCTCCATCCTGTCTGCCGACTTCGCCCGCCTGGGGGAAGAGGTCAAAGCCGTCATTGACGCGGGTTCGGACTGGATCCACTTCGACGTGATGGACAACCATTACGTGCCCAACCTGACCTTCGGCCCCATGATTTGCAGCGCCTTGAAGCCGCACGCCAAGACGGCGGCCGGTGTGGTGGTGCCGATTGACGTGCATCTGATGATTTCGCCAGTGGATGCCCTGGCTGCCAGCTTTGCCGAGGCGGGGGCCGATTACATCAGCTTCCACCCTGACGCTTCGGGTCATGTGCACCGCAGCATCCAGGCCATCAAAAGCAAGGGTGTCAAGGCCGGCCTGGTGTTTAACCCCGCCGAGCCACTGGACGTGCTGGACTGGGTGATCGACGACATCGACCTCATCCTCATCATGAGTGTGAACCCCGGTTTCGGTGGCCAGAGTTTCATCGATTCGGCGCTGCGCAAGATCGAAGATGTCCGCAAGCGTATCGATGCCTGCGGCAAAGACATCCGCCTGGAGGTGGACGGCGGCATCAAGACTGACAACATCCGCCGCGTGGCCGACGCGGGCGCCGACACCTTTGTGGCGGGCAGCGCCATCTTCGGCAAGCCCGATTACAAGGCTGTGATCGACGCCATGCGCCTGGCATTGGCTGCCTGACTTCCATGTGGCGCCTGACGCAGTGAGCACCAAGGATGTGAAGCCACACAAGGCCAATTTTTTGGGCGATTGGTTTGCGGTGTCCGGCGTGGAGGGGCGCAACGCGCACGTGCGGGTGCGCCTGGCGATGTATGGCGTCTTGCTGCTGCTGGTGGTCCTGGGTGGCATGCGGGCGTGGTTGTCCCAGCATTGGCAGGATATTCGCCAGCTGGATATCGAAATACTCCAGTCGATGGGCGAGCAACGAGTGTTGACCCAGCGCCTCGGCGTAGTGACTGCGGCGCTGCAGCAGCACCAGGGCGCGGATCCCGCAGGGCAGGAAGCGCTTGCGGCAGCCTTGCAACGCTCTCGTGACGAAGCTGCCCGCTTCGATGCGTTGATGCAGCAACAGGCGGAACGTGAGCCTTTTGTCGCGCCCGAGGTGTTGGCAGCATTGCGGGACTGGCAGGGTAGCCGGGATGGCATGTGGGCCCGCTTGGAGCAGGTTCCGCGGGACGCAGCCGGAACGCCTTTGGCCCGCCACCTGCAGGACGTACACGCAGCGATCACACGGGCTGAATTTTCCGCCCATGCGCTGGTGCAGGAGAGTGGCGCCGATGTGTTGCGCCGCAGCCGTCGCGTGGTGTCCACGATTTGGGGGGTCTTGGGGGGCATTTTGGTTTTGGGCGGGGTACTGGCTTTCGCCGTGGTGGAGCCCACTGCCAGGGCGGTGCGCCGCCAGTACGAAACCTTGGCCCGCCAGGCGGACCACATGAAACGGCTGGCCCTGGTGGCCGAGCTCAGCTCGAATGCGATTGCCATCACGGATGGGGCTCACCGGGTTGTTTGGGTGAATGCGGCATTCAGCCGGCTGACCAGCTATTCCCAGGCCAAGGCCCAGGGACGGCGCATCGGCACCCTGTTGAAGGCGCGCAGTGCAGATCCCGTGCGTTTTGCCGAGTTCTACGCGGCGTTGCGCCAGAGCAAAGGCATCAAACGCGAGATCCGCATCGCCACCCGTACCGCCGAGCTGGGCTGGGTCTTGGTTGACATGCAGCCCATCAGCGACGAGGACGGCACCCTGAACGGTTGGGTGTTGGTGGCCACCGACATGACCGAAGTGCGCGCCCAGCAACAGGTGTTGCGTTTGGCCGTGGATGGCGCAGGTCTGGGCATTTGGCATTGGGATATGGTGGCCGACACCATCCAGTGCAATGACCGGTTTTTGGCCACCTTGGGTTACCAGCCCGGCGAGCTGGACATGGCCGCTGCCACCTGGTTCGCGCTGATTCATCCGGACGATCAGCCGCACTGGCAGGAGTCTTTGCGCCAGCACTTGCGCGATTCGGATACGCCGCACCGGTTGTCTGTACGGGCCCGGCACCGAGCCGGGCGCTGGGTATGGATGTTGTTCACCGGCAATGTGGCCGACCGCGATGGGCAGGGGCGCGCCCTGCGCATGGCCGGTGTGGCCATGGACGTGAATGCCCAGAAGGCGATGGAGCAGCAACTGCGGGTGGCCGCGCGCACTGACGGGCTGACCGAGCTGCCCAACCGGGCCGTGGTGCAGGAAAAGATTCGTTTGGCCATTGACAGGCGTCAGGTCCAGCCGGGCTACAACTTTGCGGTGCTGTTCATGGACTTTGACCGCTTCAAGCAGGTCAACGACACCCTGGGCCACACGGTGGGCGATGCGCTGCTGCGCCAGATTGCGCGGCGCCTGCAAGACAGCCTGCGCCCTGGCGACAGCTTTGTGCACACCAGTGACTTTGCCCAGATGGCGGCCCGTATTGGCGGGGACGAATTTGTAGTTTTGCTGGATGACATCCGGGGGGACCTGGATGCCGAGATCGTAGCCAGCCGCCTGCTCGATGTGCTGGCAGCGCCTTACCAGGTAGAGGGGCATCGCGTCAGCTCCACTGTGAGCATCGGCATTGTGACCAGTACCCACGCCGAACTGGACGCTGACGCGGTGCTGCGCGATGCGGATATCGCCATGTACGAGGCCAAACGTAGCGGCCGCGCACGATATGCCATGTTCGACCCTGCGATGCGCCAGCGCGTGAACGCGTCGGTCTCGCTGGAGAACGACCTGCGCCAAGCGCTCACGCTGGGGGAGATGTTTGTGGTCTACCAACCCGTGGTGCAGTTGGACAGCCATACCTTGCGGGGGGTGGAGGCGCTGGTGCGCTGGCAGCACCCCCAGCGTGGTTTGGTGTCTCCGGTGGATTTCATCCCCGTGGCCGAGGCCTGCGGCCTGATTGATGCGGTGGGCCAGTTTGTGCTGCAGCAGGCATGCACCACCTTTGAGCAGTTGCAGCAACAACTCGGCGCCTTGGCGCCGCCCAGCGTGGCCGTCAACCTGTCGCGCGCGCAGCTGCGCCAGCCAAGGCTGGTGGCCGACATATTGGAAGCGGTGCGCGCCCACAACATGGCGCCCCAGCAGTTGGTGCTGGAAGTGACCGAGAGTCTGGCCGCACAGGACCAGGCCGTGCAGCAGACTTTGCGCGATATCCGCGCGCTGGGTGTGGGGCTTGCGCTCGATGACTTTGGTACCGGCTATTCCTCGCTGTCCTGCCTGCACGAGCTGCCTGTGGACACGGTGAAGATGGACCGGTCGTTTGTGAGCCAGGCAGGCCAGAGTGAATACCACCGCGTCTTGATTGATGCAACCTTGCGCATGGCACGCGCGCTGGGCTTGGGCACGGTGGCGGAAGGTATCGAGACGCCCGAACAGGCGGCCCTGATGTTGGCCATGGGCTGCGAACGTGGCCAGGGCTACTGGTTCAGTCGCCCCCTGGATGCCCAGGCGCTGGTGGCCTGGATACGGTCCGGTGGCGTTCCTGCCCAGGCATCCCCTCTCCAAGAAGAAAAGGAACCCTTGTGACTCTGATGCCCTGGCCTCTGCGCCAGTTCGACGCCGCGATCGTGGACCTGGACGGTACCCTGGTCGACACCTTGGGTGATTTTGTCGAGGCCCTGCAGCGCATGCTGCGCGACCTCCCCAAGCCTTTTGCCGACTTCACCGTCACCCACCCCTTGGTGGAGCGCATGGTGGGAAAAGGCTCGGAGAACTTGATAAAAAGCCTTCTAGCCCATGTAGATGCCGCGCAAACAGCTACAAATTCAGTAGCACTTTACGAGCAAGCTTGGGCTCGCTACCAGGTCCACTACCAGGCCATCAATGGCGACTTTTCCGCCGTCTACCCCGGCGCCCGTGAGGGCCTGCAGCAATGGCAGGCGGCGGGCCTGCGCCTGGTCTGTGTCACCAACAAGCCCACGGCCTTTGCCAATACCTTGCTGCGACACAAGGGGCTGGACGGTTTCTTCTTACACGTGGTGGGCGGTGATGCGGTGGCGCGCAAGAAGCCAGATCCCATGCCCTTGCTGCTTGCCTGCACCCTGCTGGGCACGGTGCCCGCGCGCACGCTGATGGTGGGCGACTCCAGCAACGACGCCCAGGCGGCACGCGCGGCTGGCTGTCCGGTGTTGCTGGTGAGTTATGGCTACAACCACGGCGAACCGATTGCGGCGGTGGACGCTGATGCGTACACCGACACGCTGAACGCCTTGCACTGGGCGGACTGAGGCCCGCGCAGCGGATGTAGGCCGCCTAAGCGGCCAGCAGAGTGGGGCGGCCGGCATCCACTTTGAAGACGGCCACCAGCGACACCAAGTCTTGGGCTTGCTGCTTGAGTGCGCTGGCTGCTGCGGCCATCTGCTCCACCAGTGCTGCGTTCTGTTGGGTGGCTTGGTCGATCTGAGAGACGGCTTCGCTGACCTGAGCGACTCCCGTGTTTTGCTCAGTGCTGGCGGCGCTGATTTCACCCACCATGTCGGTGACCCGGCGGATAGCGCTCACCACCTCGCCCATGGTGCTGCCTGCCTGGTCCACCAGGGTGGTGCCGTGCTCGACACGCGCCACACTGGCGCCGATCAGACTCTTGATCTCTTTGGCAGCCTCGGCGCTGCGCCCGGCCAGCGCCCGCACCTCAGAGGCCACCACGGCAAAACCGCGGCCCTGCTCGCCGGCCCGTGCCGCTTCCACCGCCGCGTTGAGCGCCAGGATGTTGGTTTGAAACGCAATGCCGTCAATCACGCTGATGATTTCGGAAATCCGGCTGGAAGACTCATTGATGTCCTTCATGGTGTGCACCACTTGGGCCACCACCTCGCCACCCTGCTGTGCCACGGTGGAGGCGCTGGCCGCCATTTGGCTGGCCTGGCGTGCGTTGTCGGCGCTGTGACTCACGGCCGAGCCGAGTTCCTCCATGCTGGCAGCGGCTTCTTCCAGTGCGCTGGCCTGCTGCTCGGTGCGTGCCGACAGGTCATGGTTGCCTTGGGCAATTTCGGAGCTTGCCAACGCCACGCCCTGGGAACCTTCGCGCACTTTGATCACAAGGGTGGACAGGCTGTTTTGCATCGATTGCAGCGAGCGCATCAGTGCGGCCACTTCGTCACGCCCCTGGGTCTGCAACTGGGCGGTCAGATCACCCCCGGCAACACGGTCCGCTACCGTTACGGCCTCATTCAGTGGCCGCACAATTTGCCGGCTCAGAAAAATGCTCCCCACCAGCCCGGCCAGGGTTACCAGCACCATGACGCCATAGGCCAGCTGGCTGCCGCGGGCCGCCACAGCACTGGCGCCCTCAGAGGCCAGGCGTTCTTGTTCCGAAAGTTGCTTGCGCAGTTCTCCCAAAAAGGCGACGGCATCCCGGTCTTTGCCACGCGCGGCCTTGTCGCCTGCGACGTAATCGGCATCGGCGGCCTTGTAGGCTTGCAGTGCTGCCTCATAGCCCTGGGCTGCGGACTGCATGGCCGTGGTGAGCTTGGTCGCCGTGTCTTTGGAGGGGCCGGGCTCCAGCATGCTGTTGAGCTCTTGCAGGCCTTGGGTTACAGCCTTCATCTCTGCTTGGTGGGCAGTCCAGTACCGGTCCAGATCTTTGGGCTCTTTGCCGCGTAAGAGCACGTTTTTCCATTCCTGGATCGCTGTGGAAAAGTGGCCTGCAATGTCGGCTGCTTTTTTGTTGGCGACCACGTGGCCCAATACGTCGTTTTGGTAGGTCCGCACGGCGCTGTTGAGGGTGCTGATGCCGAACATCCCCCCCACAAACAGCAAGGTTAGGGCGATCGCAAATGCCAGGGGCAGCTTCAGGCTGAGTTTCATTGCGCAGTCTCCAGGTGGTGTCACTGTCAAAAAGCTCACTTGGTGCCCAGACTACAGGCTGGAAGAAGGCTTGTCATCCCCCGAATGGGGGCATCTGTGCAAAAAACCAAAAAAGGCCTGCAGCGTGGCGGCTGCAGGCCTTTCGGGGATGGGGCAGGGGGCTTACTTTTGACCCAGCAATGCGTCCTTGAGTTTGAAGTCTGCGGGGACGGGGCCAAACCAGATGGACATGATGGCCTTGTAAAACTCGGGTTCTTTGAAAGGCTCGCCTTGCACTTTGCCCTTGGCGGTCACCACCATGCCGGTGCCGGGAATCCAGTCTAGGGTGATCACATCGCCGGGCAGCAATACTTTGTTGACGGTGAAGATGTCGCCCATTCGCAGCAGGCCTGGTATCAGCTTGGACATTTCGTTTTTGGGTACGTTGTCTTCCACGCCGCGCGTCAGCAGCTTGCCAAAGGGGCCCGCTTCAATTTCGCGCAAAAACGTCATGGTTAGGCGTTTGGGGCCGGGGGCCGCCATCAACTCTTCCAGCGAGTTCACTTTTTTGCTGGTGTAGAGGTCGCCCACGTACACTTTGAATGGACCTTTGTAACGCGTACCTGCGCCATTGAGCATCAGTTTGGTGCCGCTTACAGTGACACTGTCCTCAACCTTCACCCCATGGATCTCTTGGGTGGCCGCTTGGGCCATGGGGCTGGCAAACAGTGTCACGGACAGGGCAGCAGCCCAGAAACGCTTGAGTGTCATGAAGAAAATCCTTAATAGAACGATCGTTCTTTTTTTGTGTAACGAGATTTTGCAACGGCCATTCCCAATGTACATCAGGGTTTCTGCGGGTGACGTGAATTTGTCTGCTTTCCAATCAAGCTGTCGGGTTTGCTACACTGGCCGCATGTTTATCCACCACATCAGCAGAATGGGTCTCAGCGACCGGGGAGCCTGGCCCTGGCGTACCTTGTCTGTTGTGCCTGGGCTCTAACACCTGCCGGCCGCCTTTTAGGGTGGGCAACGCGCACGGTTTATGAGCTTTGCGCGGTCAAGTGGCACGGATTCCCCTCCGATCTATTGCGCGCACCCTTTGTGGCTGCAGCTAATGCTGTCAGCAACCAAATGACAGTGTGATTTGAGAGGCTCCGCCCCCATGACCGAATCCGAGTTCCAAGCCCTGCAGGCGCAAGGCTACAACCGCATCCCCCTGAGCACCCAGGCCTTTGCTGACCTGGAAACGCCGCTCTCCCTCTACCTCAAGCTGGCCTGTGCCCCGGGCAGTGCCGAACCCGCTGCCCACAGCTTTTTGCTGGAATCCGTGGTGGGCGGCGAGCGTTTCGGGCGTTA
Organism: Rhodoferax sp. TH121; assembly: GCF_002251855.1. Classification (GTDB taxonomy): domain Bacteria; phylum Pseudomonadota; class Gammaproteobacteria; order Burkholderiales; family Burkholderiaceae_C; genus Allorhodoferax. The sequence continues at coordinate 7,204 of NZ_NOXW01000014.1, read as the reverse complement.
CAGCTTCATCGGCCTACCCGCACGCACCTTGCTGCGCGCCAGCGGATTCGGCGCCGCAGCCCGCACCGAGGTGGTGACGGACGGTGTAGTGGTGGAAACCTCCACCCTCAACCCCCTGGACTTCATGGCCCAGTACCAGCAGCGCTTCAAGGTGGCGCTGCAGCCCGGCATGCCGCGTTTCTGCGGCGGCTTGGCGGGGTACTTTGGCTACGACGCGGTGCGCTACATCGAGAAAAAGCTGCAAAACACCTGCCCGCCCGACGAGCTGGGCACGCCCGACATCCTGCTGCTGCAGTGCGAGGAGCTGGCAGTGATCGACAACCTGTCCGGCAAGCTGCACTTGATGGTCTACGTGGACCCGGACACACCCGGCGCCTATGTCTCAGGCCAGGCCCGACTGGCGCAGCTGAAGGCCAAGCTGGCGCAGGCCGTGAGTGCGCCGGAGATCAAGCCTTCACAAAGCTTTGAAGCCCAGCGCGACTTTGCCAAGGCCGACTACATCGCCGCCGTGGAGCGCGCCAAGGAGCTGATTGCCGGGGGCGACTTCATGCAGGTGCAAGTGGGCCAGCGAATCAAAAAGCGTTACACCGCGTCGCCCTTGAGCCTGTACCGCGCGCTGCGCACACTGAACCCCAGCCCGTACATGTACTTCTACAACTTTGGTGACTTCCACGTAGTGGGCGCGTCGCCAGAGATCCTGGTGCGCCAAGAGCAAATCACCACGGGCGACAAGCCCGGCACCAAGGTCACCATCCGCCCCCTGGCCGGCACCCGCCCACGCGGCGCCACGCCAGAGCTGGACAAGGCCGCCGAGGTGGAGCTGATCAACGACCCCAAAGAGCGCGCCGAGCACGTGATGCTGATCGACCTAGCGCGCAACGACATTGGCCGCATCGCGCAGATCGGCTCGGTCAAGGTGACCGACGCCTTCATCGTGGAACGCTACAGCCATGTGATGCACATCGTGAGCAATGTGGAAGGCACCCTGAACGAGGGCATGACCAGCATGGACGTGCTCAAGGCCACTTTTCCGGCCGGCACACTGACCGGTGCGCCCAAGGTGCACGCCATGGAGCTGATTGACCAGCTGGAGCCCATCAAGCGCGGCATCTACGGCGGCGCCTGCGGCTACCTCAGTTACGCGGGTGACATGGATGTGGCGATTGCCATCCGTACCGGCATCATCAAGGATCAGACGCTGTATGTGCAGGCGGCGGCAGGGGTGGTGGCCGACAGCGTGCCCGAGCTGGAGTGGAAAGAAACCGAGGCCAAGGCGCGTGCGCTCCTGCGCGCGGCCGAGCTGGTGGAGGAGGGCCTGCAATGAGCGCCATACACCACACACTGCCCCAAGCCCAACACTGCGAGACCATGACCGAGGTGCGCAGCCACATCGACGCGCTGGACACACGCATCACCGCGCTGCTGGTGGAGCGCACCCACTATATGAGCCAGGCGGCCCGCATCAAACAGGATGTGACCAAGGTGCATGACCAGGACCGCATCGAGTTCATCGCCGCCCGCGTACGCCGCATCGCTACTGAGCTGGGCGGCCAGCCTGATGTGCTGGAAGCCACCTACCGCGCCCTGATGGACGCATCCATTGCATTTGAGCACCGGGAGTTTGCCCGGTTGCGTGAAGGAGCAGCAGCATGAGCGACGCCGGACCGTTCCAAGGCGCGAGCGCCCCCGTGGGGGGCAGCGCAGTACACACCGTGACAAGCGTGGGGGCACTATGAAACTCGTGATGATCGACAACTACGACAGCTTCACGTTCAACATCGTCCAGTACTTTGGAGAGCTGGGCGCGGAGGTGGAAGTGTTCCGCAACGACGAAATCACGCTGGAATGCATTGCCGCACGTGGCGCCGACCGTCTGGTGATCTCCCCCGGCCCTTGCTCGCCTAATGAGGCGGGCATTTCGGTGCCCGCCATTCAACACTTCATGGGCAAGCTGCCGATCCTGGGCGTCTGCCTGGGCCACCAAAGCATTGGCGCTGCGCTGGGCGGCAAGATCATCCGCGCGCAGGAGCTGATGCATGGCAAGACCAGTGTTATCACCACGGCGCAAGAAGGCGTGTTCGCCGGCCTGCCCGAAAAGTTCACCGTGAACCGCTACCACTCGCTGGCGATTGAGCGCGCCACCTGCCCCAAGGAGCTGGCGGTCACCGCGTGGACCGACGACGGCGAGATCATGGGCGTGCGCCACACGGGCCTGGCCCACGCGGTGCGCATGGAGGGCGTGCAGTTCCACCCGGAAAGCATCCTCACTGAGCACGGCCATGCCATGCTGAAAAACTTTTTGCAGTGAGGCTGGCGATGCATCACTATGCTTTTGATAGCTGCTCGCGCAACAAATACGGGGGCTAAGTGCCAATATGACCAAAATCATTGATCTGCGCAGTGACACTGTCACCCAGCCCACCGCGGGCATGCGCGCCGCCATGGCCGCCGCCCCGCTGGGCGACGACGTGTTTGGCGACGACCCCACGGTGAACGCCTTGCAGGAGCGGCTGGCCGCGCTGCTGGGCTTCGAGGCGGCGCTCTTCATGCCCACGGGCACGCAGAGCAACCTCTGCGCCATCCTGGCCCACTGCGGCAGAGGCGACGAGTACATCGTCGGCCAGCTGGCCCACACCTACCGCTACGAAGGTGGTGGCGCCGCAGTGCTGGGCAGCGTGCAGCCCCAGCCGCTGCTACAGGACGCGAGTGGACAGATGGCGCTGGCGGATATTGCCGCCGCCATCAAGCCCGACGACTGCCACTTTGCCCGCACCCGCCTGCTGTGCCTGGAAAACACCTGGAACGGCCACCCCATGCCGGAGAGCTACTTGCAGCAGGCCAGTGCGCTGGCCCGTGAAAAAGGCTTGGCGGTGCATTTGGACGGCGCCCGCCTTTTCAACGCCGCGATCGCATCCCGCCAGGACGGCGAAAGCGGGCTGGCTGCCGCCAAGCGCATTGCCAGTTACTTTGACAGTGTGTCCGTCTGCTTCAGCAAGGGAATGGGCGCACCCGTGGGCTCAGTGCTGTGCGGCAGCAAGGAGTTGATCGCCCGTGCCCATCGCATCCGCAAGATGGCGGGTGGCGGCATGCGCCAGGTCGGTCTGTTGGCCGCGGCGGCCAACTACGCGCTGGACCACCATGTGGAGCGCCTGGCCGATGACCACGCCCTGGCCCAACGCCTGGCGCAGGGCTTGCAGGGCATTGCGGGCCTGACCGTGCGTTCTGCGCAGACCAACATCGTGTTTGTGGATGTGGCCGATGGCCACGGCCCGGACCTGCTGGCGCACCTCAAATCGCACGGCGTGCTTGCCACGGGCCTCATTGGCCTGCGTTTTGTCACGCACCTGGATGTGGACGCGGCCGGCATTGACCATGCGCTGGCTTGCATCCGCGCCTTCTTTGGCAGCGCGGCGCCGGCCAGCGCCACCGCGGGGCCCCGCGGTGCGGCGGTGTACTGAGGCGTAGCCATGCCACTCGATCAGCTACTTCTCTTCATCGCGGCCGGTGTGCTGCTCAACCTCACGCCCGGGCCGGACGTGCTCTACATCGTGAGCAGCGCCTTGCGCAGCGGTGCGCGGGCCGGGATGGTGGCGGCGTTGGGCATCACGGCGGGCTGCTTTGTGCACATCATTGCAGCGGCCGTAGGCGTCAGCGCGCTGATGGCTGCCTCGGCCACCGCCTTCACCCTGCTCAAATGGGCGGGCGCGGCTTACCTAGTCTATGTGGGCATACGTCTGCTCTTGGCCAAGGCGGAATCTGCTATCCAATTAGGAGCTGTTCGCGCAGATTCCACGAGTGCTAGTGGCGCGATTGACTATAAAGTCATCTTCCTGCGTGGTTTCTGGACCAATGCGCTGAACCCCAAGGTGGCGCTGTTCTTTTTGGCCTTTGTGCCGCAGTTCATCGCGCCCATGGTGGAGCACAAGCCGCTGGCCTTTTTGCTGCTTGGCCTGCTGTTCAACTTCAATGGCCTGTGGGTGAACCTGGGCTGGGCCGTAGCCGCGGCCTGGCTGGCGGGCCGTGCCGGTGTGGTGCAAAAGAGCATGCACTGGCTGGACCGCATCGCCGGCGCGATGTTTGTAGGATTCGGAATCAAACTGGCGCTGACCGCAGCGCCCAAGGCTTAAGGAGACATGGACATGCCCCAGACCGTCAAAATCACCCCGCAGGAAGCCCTGCAGCGCACCATTGAGCACCGCGAAATCTTCCACGACGAGATGCTGCACCTGATGCGCCAGATCATGTCCGGCGAGATGACGCCCGTCATGATGGCGGCCCTCATTACCGGGCTGCGCGTCAAAAAAGAGACCATCGGCGAGATCACCGCCGCCGCGCAGGTCATGCGCGAGTTCTCCACCAAGGTGGACGTGGTCGACAAAACCAACCTCGTGGATATTGTGGGTACCGGCGGTGATGGCTCGCACACCTTCAACATCTCCACCTGCAGCATGTTTGTGGCTGCCGCCGCAGGCGCCAAGGTCAGCAAGCATGGCGGGCGCAGTGTCAGCAGCAAGAGCGGCAGCGCCGATGTGCTCGAAGCCCTGGGCCTGAACATCAACCTCAAGCCCGCCCAGATCGCCCAGTGCATCGCGGAGCAGGGCATTGGTTTCATGTTCGCGCCCAACCACCACCCCGCCATGAAAAACGTGGCACCGGTGCGCAAGGAGATGGGCGTGCGCACCATCTTCAACATCCTCGGCCCGCTGACCAACCCCGCTGGTGCGCCCAACATCCTCATGGGCGTCTTCCATGCTGACTTGGTGGGCATCCAGGTGCGTGCGCTGCAACGCCTTGGCGCCGAGCACGCGCTGGTGGTCTATGGCCGTGATGGCATGGACGAGGTGAGCTTGGGCGCTGGCACGCTGGTGGGCGAATTAAAGGACGGTGAGGTTCGCGAGTATGAAATCCACCCCGAAGACTTCGGCATGGTCATGGCCAGCAACCGCGCCCTGAAGGTGGAAACCGCGGAAGACTCGCGCGCCATGCTGCTGGATGTGCTGAACAACCAGAGTGGCCCGGCCAAGGACATCGTGATCCTCAACGCCGGCGTGGCGTTGTACGCCGCCAATGTGGCAAGAACCATGGAAGCCGGTATCGCGCTTGCGCGAGCAGCTATTGAATCAGGAGCGGCGAAAGCCAAGCTCGACGCGCTGGTGGCCCTGTCGGCACGCCTGGCCTGAAAGGAACCAAGATGAGCGACATTCTCGACAAGATCGTGGCGGTCAAGCACCAGGAGGTAGCTGCCGCCCGCAAGCGCAAATCGCTGGAGGTAGTACGCGCTGACGCCGAATCTCGCGTACTCACGCGAGACTTTGTGGGTGCCCTGCGCGCCAAAGTGGCAGCTGGCAAGCCGGCTGTCATCGCCGAGGTCAAGAAAGCCAGCCCGTCCAAGGGTGTGTTGCGCGCCGATTTCATTCCCGCCGACATTGCGCAAAGTTACGCCGAATACGGCGCGGCTTGCCTTTCGGTGCTGACCGATGTGCAGTTTTTCCAGGGCGAAATCGACTACCTGAAGCAGGCCCGCGCCAGCTGCCAGCTGCCGGTGCTGCGGAAGGACTTCATGGTCGACGTCTACCAAATCTACGAGTCCCGCGCCATGGGCGCCGATGCGATCCTGCTCATCGCCGCCTGCCTGGATGACGCGCAGATGAAGGAGTTTGAAGCTATAGCCCGCAGCCTGGACATGGCGGTGCTGGTGGAAGTGCACGACCAGCCCGAGCTGGAGCGTGCCCTCAAGCTGAAAACGCCGCTGATCGGCATCAACAACCGCAACCTCAAGACCTTCGAGGTTTCGCTGGACACTACGCTGGCCCTGAAAGCCATGGTGCCCGCGGACCGCTTGCTGGTGACCGAAAGCGGCATTCACACGCGCGACGACGTGCTGCGCATGGGGGCGGCCGGTGTCAATGCCTTCCTGGTGGGCGAGGCCTTCATGCGTGCGCCCGAGCCGGGCGAGGCGTTGGAAGCACTGTTCGGTGCTTGACTTATGGCTGACCAGCTACAGGGCGCCGATCCCGCCGCCTGGTCTGTGGCGCCAGGCTGGCAGGGGCTGACAGACCATTTCTTTGCCTCTGACGCGGGACAGGGCTTGCTGGCCTTCCTGGGGCAGCGGCTGGAGGCGGGCGCTGTCATCTTCCCGCCGCAGCCCTTGCGGGCGCTGCAGCTCACCCCGCCCGAAGAGGTGCGCGTGGTCATCCTGGGGCAGGACCCTTACCACGGGCGTGGCCAGGCCGAAGGCTTGGCCTTCTCGGTGGCGCCCGGTGTGGCCTTTCCGCCCTCCTTGCGCAATATCTTCAAGGAGCTGCATCGCGACCTAGGTACGCCACCGCCGGCGTTCCCCCAACCCGGCGGAAGCCTGGTGAAGTGGGCCCAAAAGGGCGTCCTGTTGCTCAACACCTGTCTTACCGTGGAGGAGGGGCAGCCCGCCAGCCACTCTGGCAAAGGCTGGGAGGTGCTGACCGATGCAGTGATCCGACAGGTCTCGCAGGAGGCCCAGCCTGCGGTCTTCATGCTCTGGGGCGCCCACGCCCAAAGCAAGCGGGCCCTGATCGATGCCAGTCGCCATCTGGTGCTCGTGGCCAACCATCCGTCACCGCTGTCGGCCTTGCGCCCACCCGCTCCCTTCATCGGCTGTGGGCATTTCTCACGGGCGCGGGACTGGCGCGACCAGCTCGTGGGCTCAGAAAAATGAAATTTCTGAGGAAGTTCATGACGAAGGCTAATTAAAGTGGCATAATCCGGGGTTCACCGAAGGAGAGGTGGCCGAGTGGTTAATGGCAGCAGACTGTAAATCTGCCCTCTTACGAGTACGCTGGTTCGAATCCAGCCCTCTCCACCAGTGACGAACTAATTTTTGGAATGAGCCCATGCGGGGTTCGTATAGTGGTAATACCTTAGCCTTCCAAGCTAAAGCGAGGAGTTCGATTCTCCTACCCCGCTCCAAGAACTCGTTTGTTGTTGGCATGTGAAGCAGATTTTCAAAGTTTGTCTGCGACAAACTTTTGCCCTTTTGGCTCAGTGGTAGAGCACTCCCTTGGTAAGGGAGAGGTCGCGGGTCCGATTCCCGCAAAGGGCACCATTTTTAAAGCGTTGCCGCTGGCATGTTGGTGATAGCGGTGGTGCGAATTTTGATTGTTTGAACTCATTACTTTTCGGAGCAATATATGGGTAAGGAAAAATTCACACGTACCAAGCCGCACGTCAA
>NZ_NOXW01000013.1 GCF_002251855.1 Rhodoferax sp. TH121 | reverse complement strand
CTGCTGCACCCAGGCTTCGGCATCAGCCGGTTCTAATGGGGCCAGCACCACCGGGGCGGCCAAAGGCTTGGGCGCTGCATCACTCTTGCCCACCAACTGGTTCAGGGCAATAGTCTTGACGCGCAGATCATTCTCGGCCGCCAGTTCTTGGGCAATCACCAAGTCGTACCGGGCCTGGGCCTCGCGGCTGTCGGTGATGGTGGAGGTACCCACCTCAAAGTTGCGCTTGGCCGAAGCCAATTGCTCGGCCACTGCGGTCTTCTGGCTCTTCACAAAGGCCAGGCTATCGGTGGAGGCCAGCACATCAAAGTAGGCCTGGCTCACCCGCACGATCAAATCTTGCTCAGCGGCTTGCAGCTGGGCCTGGGCCAACGCCACTTGCTTGTTGCCCTGCTCGTAGCTGGCCCAGTTGGCCGGGCGGTACAAAGGCTGGGAGGCGCTGATGGTAGCAGTCTGGGAGCCATACGAACGCTCGGGCTGGGGCAAGACTTCCTGGTTGGAGCGGCTCGCACCCAATGCAAAGTTGGCCGTGGGCAGGATGGCGGCACGGGCCTGGGCGGACTTGGCCAGGGTGGCGTCGAACTGGCTCTTGGCGGATTGGTAGCTGGCGTCAAAGCTGCGGGCGGAGGTGTACAGGTCGACCAGGCTTTGGGCGTGGAGCGAAGGTGCAAAAGTGGCAGCGGCCAGCAGGGCCAGGGGCAGCAATTTGAAGCGCATGGGAGTTCGTAGACGTGGCATGGGGGAGGACTTTCTGGGGCTCGGAAGGGATGGGGCCGTAAGGGTGCGGTGCAATCAGTAGCGCGCAATGCCAGGGTTGCGTTCGGCGGACCAGGCATCGATGCCACCGGCAATATTGGCAATCTGCGTGAAGCCGCGGTTTTGCAAAAACATGGCGACCTGCATGCTGCGCGCGCCGTGGTGGCACAGGCAGGCGATGGGGCGGGTGGCATCCAGCTCGGCCAGGCGCACGGGGATGACCCCCATGGGGATGGCCAATACTTCCAGACCGTCTTCCTCAACCCGCGCCAGCGCCAGCTCGTGCGGCTCGCGCACGTCCAGCACCAGGGGCTGGGCGTCCACGGACTGGAACCAGGATTCCAGTTGGCTGGGGCGGATTTGGTCGATCATGGTGTCTCAGTGGCTAGTGGCTTAAAACTGGAAGCGCGAGGGCTCGGCAAAGTGTTGCAGGCGCGGCGCATTGGCATCCCAGGGCTGGGTCGTGCGGAAGTCGGTGGCGCTGGTGCGGGTGACCAGGGTGGCGCGCATCTGGGGCTCATCGCCCACGATGGCAATCAGTCGGCCGCCCACGTTCAGGCGCTGCAGCAGATCCTGTGGCACCTGGGTAACTGAGCCGCTGAGCACGATGGCGTCAAACGTGCCATGGGCAGCACTCAGCTTGGCGCCGTCGTCCTGGCGCACGGTCACATTGCGGATGCCGGCTTTTTGCAGGTTGTTGCGGGCCATCTCCACCAGTTCGGGCAGCAGTTCCACGCTCAGTACCTGGGCAGCGCGGTGCGACAGCAGTGCGGCCATGAAGCCGGAACCTGCGCCAATTTCGAGCACCGATTCGTGGGGTTGCAGGGCCAGGTCCTGGAGCAGGCGCGCTTCCAGGCGCGGTGCCAGCATGCATTGACCGCCGGGTAGGGGGATTTCCAGGTCGGCAAATGCCAGCGCCCGATGTGCCAAGGGCACAAATTCCTCGCGAGGCACGGTGCTCAGCAGCTCCAGCACGCCGGTGTCCAGCACATTCCATGGACGGATCTGTTGCTCAATCATGTTGAAGCGGGCTTGGGCGAAGTTCATGGGGAGTTCTCCTTGGGAATCGGGTGGCATAGATGGGCAAATTTTACCGGGCAGGTGTGACGGGGCCGCCCCACTTCCGCTTGGCCCAGTTCGCCAGATCGTCCATGTAGCAATACACCACCGGAACCACCACCAGAGTCAGCAGCGAGGAGGTGATCACACCCCCTATCACCGCCTGCCCCATGGGCGCGCGCATTTCCGACCCTTCGGTCAGCGCAAAGGCCAGCGGTACCATGCCGAAGATCATGGCTAGCGTGGTCATCAGGATGGGGCGCAGCCGCACCTTGGCGGCCAGCAACAGGGCTTCGGAGCGCTCCAGGCCGGGGATGCGGCGGCCGTCCGCGTCCATGCTGTCCTCCCGCGCCCGGATGGCAAAGTCCACCAACAGAATCGCGTTTTTGGTCACTAGGCCCATCAGCATCACCACGCCAATGATAGAAAACATGGACAGGGTGGAGCCAAACGTCATCAGTGCCAACACGACCCCGATGAGGGTGAGCGGCAGTGCGGTCATCAGCGCCAGCGGCTGCAAAAAGCTCTTGAACTGGCTGGCCAGGATCATGTAGATGAACACTATGGCCAACACCAGGGCCGAGATGGCGTAGCCAAAGGCCTCGGCCATGTCTTTGGTGGAGCCGCTGAACTTGTAGCTGTAACCGGCAGGCATGGCGATGGAGTCCATGGCGGTCTTGATGTCGGCCGACACCTCCCCCGCCGAGCGGCCCGAGACGTTGGCGGTGATGGACACCTCGCGGGTCAGGTCGCGCCGGTTGATCTGGTTGGCGCCGGTGGATTCCACCACCTCGGCCACCTGGTTTAGGCGCACGATGCGGGGGCTGCCATCGGCATTGCTGCCTACGGTAAACGGCAGTTGGCTCAGGTCGCTGGCGCTGTTGCGCGCAGTGGGCGCCAGGCGGACATTGACGTCGTAGGTTTGGTCATCTGGCGCGCGCCAGTTGCCGACGGTTTGGCCCGCGACCAGGGTGCGCAGCGAGGTCCCGATTTGCGCGACCGACAGGCCCACGTCCGAGGCCACATCGCGCTTGATTTGGACGTCCAGCGTGGGCTTGTTGGGCTTGACGCTGGAATCCAGATCCACCAAGCCGGGAATATCGCGTACCTTCTCCAGCGCCAAGGTGGTCAGGCGCTCGAGTTCGCCGGTGTCCGCCCCCTGGATGGAGAACAGGATTTGTTTTTGCCCGCCCACCGCATCCATGAGGCCTGCGTGGGTGACCGTGATGCCGGGCACTTGGCGCAGGCGTTCCCGCAGCTTGACGGACATGGCGTCCACACTGAGTTGGCGGTCCTTGCGGTCCACCAAGCGGATGTAAATGCTGGCGTAAATTTTGCCCTGCGCGTTGCCGGTGTTGATGGTGGCCAGCGTGTAGCGCACCTCGGGAAACTCACGGATGATGGCCTCGACCTGCTTGGCTTTGGCTTCGGTGACCTCGATCGAAGAACCCACCGGGGTGTTGAAGTTGACCGTGGTTTCCGAGAAGTCTGACTTCGGGACAAACTCGGTGCCCAAGAGCGGCACCATGAAAATGCTGCCCACAAAAATGCCGAGCGCCAGACCTACCGTGGCCAGCTTGTGCTGCAGCGACCAGCGCAGGATGCCTTGGTAGCCCTCGGCCATGCTTTCGGTGGCGGTGTCGAACCAATGGGTGACGCGGCCAATTGTTTTGTCATACAGCGTGACCGGCGGGCCGTGTTTGCCATGGTTGTCGATGCTGGGGTCGTGCCAGACACTGGACAACATGGGGTCGAGTGTGAAGCTCACAAACATCGAGATCAGCACCGCAGCCACGATGGTGATGCCGAACTCGTGGAAAAACTTGCCGATGATGCCGCCCATAAAACCAATGGGCAGAAACACCGCCACGATGGACAGGGTAGTGGCCAGTACCGCCAGGCCAATTTCCTGTGTGCCGTCCAGCGAGGCTTGGAATGCACCTTTGCCCATTTGCACGTGCCGCACGATGTTTTCGCGCACCACAATCGCATCGTCAATGAGCAGACCCACGCACAGCGAGAGCGCCATCAGTGTGATCATGTTGATGGTGAAGCCAAACCAGTGCATGAACAGGAAGGTACCAATCAGCGCGATGGGCAGCGTGAGGCCCGTGATGACGGTGGAGCGCCAGGAGTTCAGGAACAGGAAGACGATGAGCACCGTGAGCACCGCGCCTTCGATCAGGGTGCGTCGCACGTTGTCCACCGACACGCGGATCTGGCGGGAGCCATCGTTGATGGGCTCCAGCCTCACACCAGGAGGCACCTGCTTTTGCATCTCGGCCAGGGTCTTGATCAGGCCATCGACCACGGCGATGGTGTTTTCGTCTTGCGACTTCTGCACCGTGAGCATGAGGGTGCGTTGGCCGTTGTAGAGCGCCAGGCTTTCCACTTCCTGTGCGCCATCGGCCACGCGGGCCACCTGGTCCACACGCACCGGGGCGCCGTTCTTGCGCGCCACGATGATCTTGCCGAAGTCTTCGGGGCGCTGCATGCGCGCCTCGATCTGGATCACACGCTCCTGTTCGGCCGATCGGATGGCACCTACGGGCAGGTCCTGGTTCTCGTTGCGCACCGCACTCACCACCTGGTCAGGTGTGATGCCAAACGACTCCAGCGCTTGAGGGTTCAAATAGACATTGATCTCGCGCTTGGTGCCGCCCACCACGGTTACCGAGCCCACGCCACGCACATTCTCCAAGCGCTTCTTGAAAGTTTGTTCGGCCCAGTTGGTCAACTCCACGGCGGAGGGCGTTTTGGCGCCAACCGCCGCATCGGGTAACACCGCAACCGACCAGATGGCACGCGCCGCCGGGTCGAAGCGCAGCACGCGCGGCTCTTTCACTTCGGTGCGCAGATTCGGCTTGATGGACGCCACCTTCTCGCGTACGTCCTCGGCCGCCTTGCGGCCATCCACGTGCAGTCCAAATTCGATCACCACCACACTCTGTCCCTCGTAGCTGCGCGAGGTCAGGGCATTGATGCCCGCAATCGAGTTCACACCCTCTTCGATTTTTTTGGAGACTTCACTCTCCACGATCTCAGGGGAGGCACCGGGGTAGTCGGCGATCACCACCACCACCGGGAAATCGATGTTCGGGAACTGGTCCACCTGCAGGCGCTGCAGCGAGAACAGACCCAGCACCACCAGGGCCAGCATGACCATGGTGGCAAAGACGGGGTTTTGCAGGCTAACGCGGGTGAACCACATCAGTTGCCGCCTTTGGCCGCAGCTGCCTTGACGGCCGTACCCGCCCGCACAGGGCCGAGGGTGCCGCTAAGCACCTGGGTGCCTTCGGGCACACCCTGAATGGCAGCAAAGGTTTTGCCTTCTGCCTCACCCCGCGCCACCACGTCCACCGTTTGGTGTTGCACCACGCCGGCTTGCACGGTTTGCACATAGGGCTGTGGTTTGTCGGTGCGTACCGCAGACAAGGGCAAGCCGAGCGCGCGCGTGCTGCCCAGGTTCAGCTGGCCTTGGGCAAACAGGCCTTGGCGCAGCGAGGCATGGGGTTCCAGCGCCAGGTAGGCCAGTACAGCGCGGCTACCCGCCACGGCGCTGGGGTTCACCCGGCTGACCTTGGCGGCGATGGTAGTCGCTGACCCTTCCACGGTGAGCTGGGCAGTTTGGCCCACGCGCACCTGCAGGGAGTCGGTCGCGCTCAGGCTCGCTTCCAGCTCCAGGCGGCTCAGGTCCACTATTTCGATGATGCGGGCATCCACCGCCACACGTTCACCAGGCTGGGCCAGGCGTTGCGCCACCTGGCCACTGATGGGGGCACGCAACACCGTATCCTCCAGCGATTTGCTGGCCACATCCGCACCCGCCTGCGCAGCCCGGTAGCTCGCTTCCGCTGCCGCCAAATTGGCCGCGGAGGATTCCAATGCGGTTGTGGAGATAAAACCCTGCTCGACCAGGGAGCGGTTGTTTTCAAAGCTGCGTTTGGCAATGTCGACTTGCGCCCGTGCGGCTTCGGCTTGTTGCTGGGCTTGGCGCACCCGGGCCTGGGACTCGGTGGAGTCCACGCGGACAATCACCTGGCCGGCTTTCACCACGTCGCCTTCACGCACAGTCAGACCCTGTAACTCCCCGGCCACCCGGGCTTTCACAAAGGCCGAATTGACTGCCTTGAGCGGCCCTGAGATGGCCAAGCCTTGTGCCAGGTCCAGGTTTTGCACCAGCACCACATCCTGGGGCCCCAGTTCGATGGCTACCTGCACTTTGCTGGCGGCTTGTTGGCTGGCCAGTGCCTGTTGTTGCGTCTTGCGTGCCGACAAGGCACGCACGGACACCGTGGCGACCAGCGCCAATGCCAATGCGCCCGCAGTCCATTTGATCCAGGGTTTCATGGGAGGTTAGCTCACTTGCAAGGGGCTGGTGGACGGGCGTACGGCCAAGCCGATCAGCATGTTGTCCACCTGGGATTGGATGTAGGCCAAAGGGTCAAACACAACGCCGGGGGGCATGCACGTGCCCAGCGACTGTTTGGAAATAGCCAGAAACAGGATGGGCGCCATGACCAGATAGGCGCCGTAGTTCAAATCCACGGGGCGGAATTCGCCACTGTCGATGCCACGTTGCAGCACCCGCTGGATCAGTGCATTGCCCGGCGCAATGACCTCTGCTTGGTAGAAGGCAGCCAGCTCGGGAAAGTTGCCGGCCTCACTCATCATGAGCTTGGAGATGCCCGCCGCCTGGGTGGACCCCACGCGCTCCCACCACACGGTGATGCAGTAGCGTAGCAACTCAGCGCTGCTGCCTTCGTAGGCGTCCAGCTCCTGGCTCCACTCGTCAAAACGGCCCGAGATGTTCTCGCGCACCACGGCCTTGAAGAGTTCTTCCTTGCTGGAGAAATACAGGAACAAAGTGCCTTTGGACACGCCTGCGCGTTTGGCCACTTCTTCAGCCCGGGTGGCGGCAAACCCCTTCTCCACAAACAGCTCCAGTGCTGCGGCTAGCAGTTCGCCGGGGCGCGCGTCCTTGCGGCGCTCACGTTTGGCGCGCACATTGCTGGCGAGGAGGTCGATGGGGCACTGCATAAATTACTGACTGATTGGTTATTAATGTAGCCGTGGGGCACCGCAGTGTCAATCGCCAAGAGCCTTTTGCGTAAGATGCGTGCGCCGGTTCCGACCAATGACTTTCCCCATCCTACGGAGTTCCCCATGTCCCTTTCTCTGCAAACCATAACCTTGGGCGGCGGTTGCTTTTGGTGCACCGAGGCGGTGTATGTCCAGGTGAAGGGTGTTGTGGACGTGGAGTCTGGCTACAGCAATGGCCAGGTGGTGCAGCCCAGTTACGAGGATGTGTGCACCGGCACCACGGGCCACAACGAGGTGGTGAAGCTGGTCTATGACCCGACGCAGATAAGCACACGGGAGGTGTTGGAAATTTTCTTTGTAATCCACGACCCCACGACACTGAACCGTCAGGGTAACGACGTCGGCACCCAATACCGCAGTGGCATCTATGTCTCGACGCCTGAGCAAGAAGCCGTGGCCAAGGAAGTGATTGCCGAGATGGCTGCCAGTGGGGTTTACAGCCGACCCATCGTCACCGAAGTACTGCCGGTGAACAACTACTGGCCCGCCGAGGCCTACCACCAGGATTTTTTTGAACGCAACCCGCATCAGGGCTACTGCATGGCCGTGGCCGCCCCCAAGGTGGCCAAATTCCGCAAGACATTTGCGCGCCTGCAGAAGTAGGCCAGAGAAGAAACCCTTCAGCGCCGAATCGGCGAGTCGCTGAAGATGCCCCAGTTGGACTTGGGCGCGGGCTTGGGCATTTCCTCTTGGTGTTTTTCGGCATAGTTCAGGGCCAGGCCTACGCCGCCAATCAAGATCGCCAGGCCCACGGCCAACTTCAGTACAGTGACCCACAGCTTGGGTTCATCATCGCGTTTCATGCGCATTCTCCAGTTGCACGCTATTGTGCCTCTGTTGACTCCAACGCCCGCAGCAGCTGCGTCAGCAGCTACTGGATGTATAGCAAAAAAGATGGCTAATGCAAAGACATGGCAATGTGCCGCTGGCTGCTGGTGCGTGCCAGATCCGCATCGTGGCTGACCAGCAGCACGCTGCAACCCGACTGTGCTGCACCTTCGCACAAGACCTGCATGGTGTTGCGCTGGGTGATGGGGTCCAGGCGGGAGGTCGGTTCGTCCGCAAAGAAGAAGGCGGGCTGCAACAACATCAGGCGCAGCAAGGCAAAACGCTGCAATTCACCGCCCGAGACTGCGTGTGGCAGCCGGGCCAGCAAGCCCGCATCCAGTCCCAGCGCCTGCATCCAGCGGGTCTGGTCGGCGACGGGCAGGGCGTGCAGACGGTGGCGCTGGCGCACATCCTCCAGCGCCTGGCCCAGAGTGCGGAACGGCGAAAACGCTGCTGGCGGGTCTTGGTAGAGCTTCTGGAACTTCCAGGCCGGCACCTCCGCGGGACGTTGCACCTGCCCGGCATCGGCCTGTGCAATGCCCAGGAGTACATTGCCCAGCGTCGTTTTGCCGCAGCCGCTGGGTCCACTGATGGCGACCACCTCGCCTGCACGCAGCGCCAGGTCCAGCCGCTCAAAGACGGTCCGGGCGCCAAAACGCTTGCTCAATCCCTTGGCTTGCAACAAAGTTGGGGCATCGGTCCTGACTGGAAACGGGTAGGCGGGCCAATGTCGCGGCTGCGCAGCCACCAGCTCCCGGGTGTAGGCGTGTTGCGGGTCCTGTAGCACCTGCGGTGCCGGACCTTGCTCCACGATGCGCCCCTGGCGCAACACGGCAATTTGTCCGCCCAACTGCAAGGCCAGGTCCAGGTCGTGAGTGATGGTGAGCAGGGCCTGCCTTTCGGTCTGGGCTGCCATCAGCAGTTGTGCCACCTGCTGGCAAGCGCCGGGGTCCAAACCTTTGGTGGGCTCGTCTGCAATCAAGAGCTGGGCTTGCGCGACGCTGGCACAGGCCACCCCCACCCGTTGGGCCATGCCACCCGATATTTGGTGCAGCCATTGCTGTGCAGCGTGGCCCAAACCCAGCGTTTGCAAGCGCTGGCCTGCGGCTTCTTGTGCCTGCTGCCATGGCAGGTTACGTGCAAAGCGGGCGGCTTCGGCCACCTGGTTCTGCATGCGCATCAGCGGGCTGAGTGCCGACCAGGGTTCTTGCGGCAACATCATCACCGTGCGTCCCCACAGCGGCTGCGTCAGGGTGCGCTGGCCATGGGTACCCACACCTCCAATGCAGATAGAGCCGCTGGCCTGCAAGGCCGCAGGCAAGGTTCCCATGATGGCTTGCGCCAACAGTGACTTGCCCGCGCCGGATTCGCCCACCAGGGTGAGCCGCTCGCCGGCTTGCAGGGCAAAGCTGCAAGCCTCCAACAAGGTGCGGCCCTGGGGCGCGTGCTGGCCGGGTTTCAGGTGAATGCGCAGGTCGTCGACCTGCAATACGGTGTCACTCATGCGGGATCCTCCTGGGGTGCGCCGGTGGCGGATTGCAGGGCGGCGACCACCAGCACCAGCAGCAGCACCGGGCCGGCCAGCAGCCAAGGCGCTTCGTCGTAATAGGGCAGGGCTTCGGTCATCATCAAGCCCAGTTCGGCGGTGGGGGGGCGCAGGCCAACACCCACGAAACCCAATGCGGCCACTGCGAGCACCGCGTTGGCTACGGCATAGCTCCACAGGCGCAGCAGGTCCGCTCGCAGCGGTGGTAGCACGTACCAGCGCAGCAGGTAGGGGGTGCCAAAGCCCAGCAAGCGCCCAGCTTGCACCGCGTCGCCTGCCAGTGTCAGGCTGGCGCGGCTGCGCACCAGGCGGAAAAACTCCACCCAGGCGGTAAGCACCAGCCCGCTGTAGAGCGCCCATTTGTGGCCAGGCGCCAGCGCGGCCACCAGCAGCACCCATAGCAGGCCGGGAATGGCGGCCACACCATCGGCCCACAGGCACAGTAGGCGGTCAGTCCAACCACGCTGCCATGCGGCCCACAGGCCCAGAAATGTGCCCAGCGCGACCGCCAGCAGCGCAGAGCCCAGCGCCAGCCAGAAAGACACCCGCACCGCTTCGCCCATGCGGGCCAGCAGGTCTCGGCCCAGGTGGTCTGTGCCCAGCCAGTGGGCCCCACTGGGGGCGGTGAGCGTCTGGTCCAGGTTCTGGACGGCAGGGTTCTGGCCCAGCCAAGCGCTGCCCAGACCCAGCAGCAAGACTGCCACCAGCACTCCCAACCCCCAGTGTTGGAGGATGGGGCGTGCTGGCAGGTCAACGATCGCAGCAGGATGTAATGCGCTCATGCGGCGCTCCCGTTTGCGCTCGCCGTGGCGGGCGCACGTAGGCGTGGGTCCAGCCATTGCACAGCGGTATCCACGAGCCCGTTGAGCAGCACAAACAGCAGCCCCATGGCCAGTGCAGTGCCCTGGATCATGGGTACATCGCGCGAGATAACGGCGTGCACCAGCGCGTGACCAATGCCGGGCCAGGCTACCAGGCTCTCCACTACCACCACACCTTCGACCAGCAGCACCAGCTGCATGCCCGCATAGGCCAACGTGCCCAGCGCCAGAGGCGCCAGTGCGTGGCGCCATAGCGCGGCGGGCAATGGCATGCCCTTGGTCTGGGCGAATTCAAAGGCATCGGACGCCAGCACCTGCTGCAACTGCTGGCCCACCACCTGGGTAATGCCCGGCACCAGCGTGAGCGCCAGCGCCAAGGCAGGCAACACAAGATGGGATATATCGCCATGGCCCGCCACTGGCAGCCAATCCAGATGCACGCCCAAGGCCAACATAAGCACCACGCCCACGATAAAGGCCGGGCTCGCCCGCAGCACCGTACATAGAGGTTGAATCCAGCGTGCACTCCAGTGCGCGCTGCGCAAGGCGGACCAGCCGCCCAGCAACAGCCCCAACACAATGGCCAGCAACCACGCCACCAGCGACAGTTGGAGGGTGTGCCCCAACTGGTGGGCGATTTCATCGGCGACTGGGTCGCCTGACACCATGGACGTACCCAACCGAAATTGCAGCAAATCGCCCAGCCAAAGCAGCAGTTGTTGCCAGGCCGGCTGGTCCAGGCCCAGCTCTGCGCGCACGGCTTCTGCCGCGGCCGTGTCCACCATGTCGTAGCCGTAGCGGCCTGCAGCAATGCGGTAGGCAGCATCGCCGGGAAGTGCCCGCGTCATCACAAAACTCAGGGCCCCCACGGCCCCCGCCACCAAGGCGCCTTGGCCTAGCAAACGGATGCCTTGGCGGGCTGCCAATGTCCAGCCCATACTTATTTCTCCCAAGTGAATTGGCTGATGCGGTAGCTGCGCTCCAGCGGATCGATGGTGACTTTGCCCAGCCGCCTGCTGCTGGTGGCGGTGTGCTGGTACCAGGCCACCGGGATCACCGGCAGCTCTGCTTGCAACACCGTGGAGAGGGCGCCCCGCAGACGCGAGCGACGAGCCGGGTCATTCGTGGTGCTCAGGCTCTCCAGGGCGCTGGCGACTTGCGCGCTGTGCCAGCCCATGGCACCCCAGTCGCCGCCCTTGGGGCCAAAGTCCTGCAACAGGGTACCGATCGGGTCCGGAACCAGGGAATAGTTACGTGCCACCAGCGCCAGTTCCAGCGTGCCATCCTGGTGGCCTGCCGGAATGTCACTCGCGTTGACGATGGACACCGCCACGTCCATGCCCACCTCGCGCAGTTGGGCCTGGATGGCGGTGGCCATGGGCGGTAGTTCGGGCCGGTCAGAGAAGGTGCGCAGCGTCAGTTTGAAAGGGCGCCCGTCCTTGCGCAACATGCCGTCTGGTCCGGCTAGCCAACCGGCTTCTTGCAGCAGGCGGCGCGCTTGGCTCAGGTCTCGGCGAAGCGGCTGCAAGCCTGGCACATGCCATTCGGCCAGGCCGGGCGTGAAGAGCTGGGTCGCAGCGGCCTTGGGCTCGCGCAGGATGGCCTTGGCGATACCGGGGCGGTCAATGGCCATGCTCATGGCTTCGCGCACCTTCAGGTCCTTGAGAAGTGGGTGGGCCGCATTGACCTTGAGGTAGAGCGTGCGCGGAATGGGCAAGGTGTGGAACTGCAATTTCGGGTTGCGCTGGAGGCGCTCAAAGGCCACCGCGTCGTGTGTGAACACCAGATCGGCCTGGCCGCTCTCCGCCAGCATGCCGCGCGTCTCGCCACGACCGGACGCCAGGTACTCCACCCGCTCCACGGCAGGGCGCTGACCCTTCCAGCCCTCAAAAAGGGCGCTCTCCAGCTTTTGTGGCGCATTGACACGCACGATCTTGTAGGGACCGGAGCCCACGACCGATTGCACGCTTCCGTCCGCTGCAAATGAAGAAGGCGCGAGCACCTGGGTGTTGTTGTGGGCCAAAAAAGCAGGCAGCGCCGTAAAGGCTTGCTTGAGTTCGATTTGCACCTCGCCCTGGTTCACGCTGATCCGCTGGATAGGTGTGCTCTTGAGAACGCCGGGCTGTGCCATTGCACGCTCCAGGCTACGCACCACGGCCTCAGGTGTGACGGCACTGCCGTCGTGGAACATGGCACCAGAGCGCAGGGCGAAGCGCCAGGTTTTTTGATCGGGTGTGACGCTCCAGCGTACGGCCAGACCGGGGCCGAGTTGGCCGCTGGCGTCCACGTCGACCAGGGTTTCGGTAACTTCCAAGCGGGTGAAGATGTAACCGTTCTTGGACGGATCCAGGCTGCCGATTTCCCACGGGGCGGCGACTTTGAGTACTCGGGCGTTGGTCGTGGGGGCGGTCTGGGCCATGGCGGCAGGAACCAAGGCAGCCATGGAAATCAAAACAGCGCGACGAATGGGGGACACAGAGAGGTGCTTCATGGTGTTTGCAGGAATGAATTAGCGAATGGAAAGGTGAAAGTCTTGCTGCGGCAGGTCAATACATGGCAGTGCGTGCAGCCGGGCATGGTGTGTTGCGAGGGGCGCTCATGGAGCTGTAGCAACGCTGTTCGCCAAGCCTTTTTCCAGAACCTCGCGAGGCATGTTTTTGCCAATGAACACCATCTTGGATTCGCGGACCTCACCGTCAACCCAGGGCGCGCCCAGATCGGAACCCATCAGCATGTGCACGCCTTGGAACACCACCCGTTTGTCGAAGTTGGCAATGCTCAGAATGCCCTTGTAGCGCATCAGGCTGGCGCCATGCACTTGCACGATGGCACTCAGAAAGTCTTCGATCTTCTCCAGGTCCATAGGCTGGGTGGTGCGTAACACAAAGGAGCTGATGTCGTCGTCATGCTCATGGGCCACGTCATTCAAAAAGTCGGGCTCAATGTCGAGGATCGCATTCAAGTTGAAGCCACGGATGTCCAGGATCTGGTCGATGGCAGCGACGCCTTTGTGCGACTCGGCAATGCTTGCACGCGGGTTGATACCTGACAGGCGCCTGCGCAGTGTCACTACGTCTTGGGCGTCTACCAAGTCCGTTTTGGTGAGCAGAATGCGGTCGGCAAACCCGACTTGCTTTTGGGCCTCGTGGTGTTCATCGAGTTGCTGCGGCGCGTGTTTGGCATCCACCATCGTGATGATGGCGTCGAGCATGTAGTTCTGAACGATGTCTTCATCCACAAAAAAGGTCTGAGCCACTGGCGCCGGGTCGGCCAGTCCGGTGGTTTCGATCACGACGCGGTCGAATCGGATGGTGCCCGCCTTCCGTTTGCTCGCGAGTTCACCGAGGATGCGAACCAAGTCGCCACGCACGGTGCAGCAAATGCATCCGTTGTTCATTTCCACAATCTGCTCGCCCGGCTCTTGCACCAGCAGTTCGTTGTCAATGCCCGCTTCCCCAAACTCGTTCTCGATCACGGCAATGCGGTGACCGTGGGATTGCTTCAGGATGTAGTTGAGCAGCGTGGTTTTTCCACTGCCCAAAAAGCCAGTGAGGATGGTGACGGGAATCAGTGGATAGGTCATAGGGACTCCAGTTCTTCCGTCCGCTCCCAGCTCGGGAACGGGTCTTTGAACTCGGCCCAGCCCTTCATGCCCTTGCGGGTTTCGGTGAAGTTCAGATGCATAGCCTTCCACGCCTGCTCAATGGCGGCGCGGTCCATATGAGTGCCGATGAAGACCACCTCATTGATGCGGTCGCCGTAAGGCTCTTTCCAGTTTTTCTCGATGCCCGCGCGCGCCGGGGTGCCCTTGGCGGGCCAGCGTTCGCGTGGTGCAGCGGCCCACCATTGGCCCACGGGTTCGTGGGTCGCCACATTGCCTGCGCGCGAGTAGCTCAGCACCCAGCTCGGGCGGCTGGCCAGCCAGATATAGCCCTTGGCGCGCAGCAGCCCGGCAAACGGCATTTCCATGAAGTCGGCAAAGCGCTGGGGGTGCAGCGGTTCGTGGCTGCGGAGCACAAAGCTGTGGATGCCGTATTCCTCCGTCTCCGGGGTGTGGCGGCCTTCGAGCTCATGCGCCCAGCCCGGCATGGCGCTGGCGCGCTCCAGGTCGAACTTGCCGGTTCCCAGAATGGAAGCGAGCGGCACCGCGCCATGGTTGGCGTACACAATCTCTGCCACCGGATTCAGTGCCTTGATGACACCGGCAACCTCGGAACGCCGTTGTTCGTCCACCAGGTCGATCTTGTTGACCACCACGACGTCCGCAAACTCAATTTGCTCCATCAGCAGCGTGGCCAGACTGCGGTTGTCGTCCTCGCCCGCGGTTTCACCACGCTGGGCCAGCAGGTCTTTGCTGCTGTAGTCGCGCAGCAGGTTGAACGCATCCACCACGGTCACCATGGTGTCAATGCGGGCCACGTCGTTGAGCGAGTCACCGTCTTCGTTGGTGAAGTCAAAGGTGGCGGCCACCGGCATGGGTTCCCCAATGCCGGTGGATTCGATCAGCAGGTAGTCAAAGCGCCCTTCGGCAGCGAGCTTGCGCACTTCCAGCAGGAGGTCTTCGCGCAGGGTGCAGCAGATACAGCCATTGCTCATTTCCACCAGCTTTTCTTCGGTGCGCGAGATGCCCGCGCCCGCGTTCTCGGCATGCTTGTCCACCAGCGAGGCGTCGATGTTGACCTCGCTCATGTCGTTGACGATCACCGCCACCCGCAGGCCTTCTCGGTTGGCCAGCACGTGGTTGAGCAGCGTGGTTTTACCGGCACCCAGGAAGCCGGAGAGTACGGTGACGGGCAGGCGTGTGTTGTGTGGCATGGTGATGCTGGTTCAAAGTGGCCATGGAGGCCGTGGATAGTGCGCAGGCAGCTCCTGATTTCGTAGCAAATCAGGAGCGTACGGAAGGTGTCAGTTCAGTTTCATGCCGGCTACCAGCTGCGTGACGTTGTGGCGCATCATTTGCAAGTAGGTGGCGCCGGGCTGGTCGGCGGTAGACAGGGCGTCGGCATACAGGCTGGCGCCCAGGGTGGCGCCGGCGTCTTTACTGAGCTGGGCGATCAGCTTGGGGTTGCTCATGTTTTCCACAAACACGGCGCGGATTTTTTCACGCTGGATTTGCTTGATGAGCTGGGCCACTTGTTTGGCGCTGGGCTCGGTTTCGGTATTCACGCCCTGGGGCGCCAGAAACTTCACGCCGTACTGCGCAGCAAAATAGCCAAAGGCATCGTGTGAGGTGATGACCTTGCGTTTGTCCGCCGCAATGGTGGCGATCTGCGCTTTGGCCCAGCTGTCCAGTGTCTGCAGCTCTTTCACATAGGTCTCGGCGTTGGCCTGGTAGGTGGCAGCACCTGCGGCGTCCACTTTGGCCAAACCGGCCGCAATGTTGCGCACGTACAGTGCCACGTTGTTGGGGTTTTGCCAGGCGTGGGGGTCGGCTTCTTCATGGGCATGGCCGGCATGGCCTTTCTCTTCTTCCATGTGGCGTGCCTTCACGCCCTTGGCGGCGACGACACTGTCGCCCTTGTAGCCCGATGACTTGAGCAGCTTGCCCGCCCAAGGCTCAAAGCCCAAGCCATTGAGTACCACCAGCTTGGACGCCAGCAGAGTTTTGGCATCGGACGGTTTGGCCTCAAACACATGGGCATCTTCGTTGGGGCCGACCAGCGTGGTCACTGTCACCCGGTCGCCACCCACCACACGCACCAGGTCGCCCAGGATGCTGAAGCTGGCAGTCACCGGCAGTTTGTCGGCAGCGAAGGCGTGGCTGCCTAGCAAGGCCAGGGCGGTTGCGCCGGCGAGCAGGAAGCGGCGGGGCAGGGTGCGGAGGGAAAAAGTGTCGAGTGTGGTCATGGTCGTTGGGGGAGGGGAAAAAAAACAGGGGGTGAATCAGGCCAACCGGTGGGGGCTGGCCCACCAGCGTGGTAGCCAGCCACCGGGCGCCAACAACAAGGAGGTGGCGTACAGCCCCCCCGCGCAGGCAATGATGGTCGGGCCCGAGGGGGTGTCGAAGTGGTAGGACAGCAGCAGCCCGGCCACTCCGGCCAAGGCGGCTTGGGCACTGGCGTTGAGCAGTTGCGCAGGCAAGGTGTCGTGCCACAGGCGTGCACTTACGGCGGGCAGCATCATCAGCCCCACGGCCATGAGCGTGCCCAGCGTTTGGAAGCCCGCCACCAGGTTGAGCACCACCAGCATCAGGAAGCCTTGCTGCCACACCCAGGGCGGAACGCCATGGCGGTGGGCCGTCAGGTACACCGGGTCAAAGGTTTCCAGCACCAGGCCGCGGTACATCACTGCCAGCGCCAGCACACTGCACGTGGCAACCCCGGCGACCAGCCGCAAACCGCTGCTATCCACACCCAAAGCGCTGCCAAACAGGATGTGCAGCAGATCGAGCTGGGTGCCGTGGCTGGCGATCAGCGTCACTCCCAGGGCCAGGGCGACTAGGTAGATAGCGGCCAAGCTGGCGTCTTCTTTCAGGGTGGTGAAGTGGGTCACCGCACCCGCAATGCCCGCTACCAGCATGCCCGCCAGCACGCCACCCAGCGCCATCGCGGTGAGCGACAAGCCACTCACCATAAAACCGATGGCCACGCCCGGTAGCACTGCATGGCTGAGGGCGTCGCCCAGCAGGCTCATGCGCCGCAAGGTCAAGAAAACGCCCAAGGGCGCAGCACTGAGCGACAGCGCCAGCGTGGCTACCAGCGCACGCCGCATGAAGGCGAATTCTGAAAAAGGGGAAATCAAAGCCTCCCACACCGGGCCCAACAGCAAGTCCATGGGCATCCTTAAACGGTGGTGGGGGTGGTGGCCAGTCGTCGGGCCAGCAGGGTGTCGAAGTCCAAGCCGTTGACTTCCCCGTCGATGTCGCAGATGGCGGCTGTTTCGTCCCAGGCTTCCGCCATGTTTCGCGCGCGGGTCAGGTTGGACTCGGTCAGCACCTCGGCCGTGTCACCCCAGGCAATGCATTCGCGCGCCAGCAACAGGGTCTGGGGAAAGTGTTCCCGCACTTGCGCGTCGTCGTGCAGCACAGCTACGACGGTGCGGCCTTGGCGGTGCCACTGCTGCACCAGGGTGAGCAGGCCGGCGGTGGTTTTGCTGTCCACCGCGTTGAAGGGTTCGTCCAGCAAGATGATGTCGGCGTCCTGCACCAGCAGGCGCGCAAACAAGGTGCGCTGTAACTGTCCGCTGGAGAGCGTGCCCACCGGGCGGTGCTCAAAGCCTTGCAAGCCCACGGCTTCAAGCGCAGCCTCTACCCGTGCCAGCTTGGCCGCTGTGGCGCTGCCGAAGGCACCAGTTTGCGCCCACAGGCCCATGAGTACGCAGTCGCGCACATCCAGCGGGAAGCTGCGGTCCAGCTCGCTGTGCTGCGGCAGATAGGCCAGGCGCAAACCTGGTGTGTGGGTGATCTGCCCGTGCGGTTCGGCTGGGAGCAGCCCGGCCAGGCTTTTGAGCAGGGTGCTCTTGCCTGCGCCATTGGGCCCGATGACGGCAGTGAGAGAGCCGCGCGCAAAGTGGCCACTCACATGGTGCAGCGCCGGGTGGCGGCGGTAGCTGACCGTCAGGTTGTGCAGGGTGATGGCGGGGCCGTGCGCCAAGGGCGCTGAAAGGCTCATATCGGCGCAGCCTCCAGGCTGGCCCACCACACACCCAGCCACAGCAGGGCCAGAGCGGGCAGGGTCCACAGCACACGGCGCCAAGCTGGCAGGGCCAACACGCTGGTGCGCGGGCGGTGGGGGACGGAGGGTTTTACGAAATGGCTCATAATGCAACTTGATTGCGATATAGTCTAACGCAATTCAGTTGCATTTATCGTTTAGTGCAACTGAATTGCATTTTTTCGAGGTCCCCGTATGACTTCTGCCAACCCATCTGCAACTCCTGTGCTTGAGGGCGACAACCCCATCGACGCGTTGCTGTCTGCCCACGGCCTGCGTCGCACGGCGGCCGCACGCCGCGTGTTGGGCTGGCTGCTGGCCCACCCCGACACCAGCTACACCCATGCGCAGCTGCAGGAGTCGTTGGCGGGTGACCACGCCGAGCCGTTGGACCGTGTCACCCTCTACCGCCTGATTGATCGGCTCACGCAGGTGGGCTTGCTGCTGTGCCGGGTGGACAGCCAGCGCGTGCGCCGCTACCAGGCCATGCCCGCCAGCGTGCACGCCACGCCCCACTTTGAGTGCCAAACCTGCCACCGCGACAGCCCGCTGGCCGGCGCCCTGCACGCGGCAGACTTGGAAAAAGCGGCACAAACCGCCATCGAATCCTTGCGCGCACTGGGTTACCAGGACATGCACTTGGACTTCGCGGTGCGCGGCGTGTGTGTGGATTGCGCCACGGGCCACGCCAGCGTGGAGCCTGCCGCCGGGCCCTCCGCATGATCCAGACGCGCGGCTTGGCCTACCGCTACCCTGGCGCTGAGGCGGGTGATGTGCTGCACTTCCCCGACGTGGAGGTGGCGCAGGGCACGGTGCTGCTGCTCAGCGGCCCGTCAGGCTGCGGCAAATCGACCTGGCTGGCTTTGATTGCGGGCCTGGTCGCGCCCACGGCGGGCACGCTAGAGGTGGCTGGCCAGCGGCTGGATGCTCTGCATTCAGTAGCGCTTGACGCATGGCGGGCAAGGGCTATCGGCTTTCTTCCTCAAAAATTGCACCTCAGCGCGGCGCTGACGGTGCAGCAGAACCTAGCCATGGCGCAGTGGGCTGCCGGCCAGCCCGAAGATGCCTCTGCCATTGCCACCACCCTGGCCGCGCTGGGCGTGGCGGAGCTGGCGCGGCGCTTGCCCGCGCAGCTCTCGGGCGGCCAGGCGCAGCGGGTGGCGCTGGCGCGCGCCGTGCTGCAACAGCCGCGTGTGCTGCTGGCCGACGAGCCCACTGCCAGCCTGGACGATGAGGCTGCCGCTGACGCCGTAGGCCTGCTGCTGGCCACGGCCCGCAGCCACGGAGCCACCTTGGTGATTGCCACGCACGATGCGCGGGTAGCGGCACTCATTTCCCCTCAAATGAATGGCCAAATCGGCTTCCAGCCCTTGCGTTTGCAGCGTAAGCAGCTATCAAAAACGTAGCGTTATGAATACCTTGTTGCTGGCTTGGCGCTACCTGTGGTCCCGTCCCTTGGGCGCGCTGCTCAATCTGCTCCTGCTGAGTCTGGGCTTGGCGTCCATCACCTTTTTGATTTTGGTGGGGGTGCAACTCTCCCGCGCATTTGACCGTGACCTGGCCGGTATCGATGTGGTCGTGGGCGCCAAGGGCAGCCCCATGCAGCTCATCCTCTCGGGCGTGCTGCACATCGATGTGCCGCCGGGCAATGTGCCCCTGAGCGCGGTGAAGGCGCTGGCCCAGAACCCCTTGGTCGCGCAGCTCATTCCCATCAGCCTGGGCGACAACTTTGCGGGATACCGCATTGTGGGCACCTCGCATGCCTACTTGGACCACTACGCCGCCAAGCTGGCCCAAGGGCAGGTGTGGGATGCCCCCATGCAGGTGGTGCTGGGCGCGACGGTCGCGCGCCAGTTGGGGGCCACCCTGGGCCAGACCTTTGTGGGCTCGCACGGGCTGGGCGCTGGTGGCCACCTGCATGGTGACAACCCCTACACCGTGGTGGGCATCCTGGCGCCCGGCGGCAGTGTGCTGGACCGCCTGATCCTCACTGACACGGCCTCTGTCTGGAAGGTGCACGAGGACTACACCGCCGTGGACGAGGAAGACCGCAAGGTGATGGAGGACGAGCGTGAAATCACGATGGCGCTCGTCAAATACAAGACCCCCATGGCGGCGTTGAGCTTCCCGCGCTATGTGAATACCAGCACCGAGATGCAGGCCGCCGCGCCCGCGCTGGAGGTGACCCGCCTGCTGCATATGTTGGGCCTGGGCACCGATGTGCTGCGTGCCTTTGCAGGCGTGCTGCTTTTGACGGCAGGCTTGAGTGTGTTCATCGCGCTGTGGAGCGCGGTGCGTGAGCGCCGGGCGGACTTGGCGCTCTTGCGCATGCTGGGTGCGCCGCCGCGCAAGGTAGCCGCCCTGCTGCTGAGCGAGGCGCTCTGGCTGGGCCTGCTGGCCGCCGTGCTGGGCCTGCTGCTGGGGCAGGGCTTTGCCGCGCTGCTGGCCTGGATGCTGGCGCTGGACAACTCCCTGCTGATCGGGGGCATGGTCTGGCCTGTGGCCCTGTGGGTGGTGCCCGCACTGGCGCTGGGCGTGTCTCTGCTGTCTGCGCTCTTACCCACCTTCGCGGCTTACCGCGTGAGCGTGCTCGAACTTCTCCAAACCCGTTGACCCTCTGAAAGGAAATTTATGAAAAAAGCACTCCTGGCCTTCGTATTCCTTGCGCAAGCAGCTACGTTTTCCATAGCAAAAGAAAGCGCAGAAGAAACCAAACAGGACGTGGCCCGCCACCGCGCGATGGCCGCCGCCCACGAGGCTGCAGCCAAGTGCCGCGAGTCCGGCAAAGGCGAAGACGTCTGCAACAAGGAACTGCAAGCCGCCTGCAAAGGCTTGGCGATCGGCAAGTTCTGCGGCATGAAGCACGAGCACTGAACGTCGCGACCCTGGGCGCCCCTGCCATGGAAACGATTGACCACTTCGACCTGCGCTCGTTTGACCTGAATCTGCTGGTGGCGTTTGATGCGCTGATGGAGGACCGTAGCGTGACCAAGGCCGCAGCGCGGCTGCGCATCCAGCAGCCGGCCATGAGCCACAACCTGTCGGTGCTGCGCATGCTGCTGGAAGATGAACTGTTTGTGCGTGTTGGCCACACCATGCAGCCCACCGCCAAGGCCCTGGCCCTGGCCGGTCACATCCGGCAACTGCTGGGGCAGGCGCAAGCGCTGATCCGCACCAGCGACCGCTTTGTGCCCCAAGAGGCCCAGCGCACCTTCCGCGTGGGGCTGGTGTGCGGCGAAATGCTCATGCCCCTGCTGAGCGCCGATTTGCTGAGTTACGGCGGCGGGCTGCAGGTGATTGCGCAGCGCATCTCGGCGGAAGGGTTTGCCGCGGACCTAGACCGACAGCGGGTGGACCTGGTCGTGGGCTGTTTTGCGCCCGAGGAAGGGCGCTTTCGCACCGTGCACCTGCTGGACCATGAGATGGTGTGCTGCTACCAGCCGCAGCGCATGCCCTGGCGCGGCAGCCTGGACAGGACGCACTTTCTGCAGGCCTCTCACATCGCCATTGCGCAGACCCACGACCTGCACGCGCAGATGTGCAACGCGCTGTTGCACGAAGGCCAGGCGCTGCAGCTCACCGCCGCGGTACCGGACTGCATGACCGCGCTGATGACGGCTGCCCATGCGCCTGTGGTGGCAACCGTGCCACGTTCGGTGGCGCAGATGTTTGCCAGCCAGTTTGGTCTGGTGACGGACCCTCTACCGCTGGACCTAGGGCCTTTGTCCGTGTCCATGGTGTGGTCGGCCCACACCGATAGCGACCCGGCACTGGCTTGGCTGCGCCAGCGCATCGTGGCGCTGATGGGGATGCCTCGGCAGCGTGCCTTGGCGCATCAGGGTGAAGCAGCGTTGGTGGACTGAGCACGCGGTCTATGCGGCAAGGTGATACAAGCCATTGCCGGTTTCGATTGGAGTTTTCCGCTACGGCCCCCCACCATGGGGAAGTCCGCTGTGGACGTAAACCCTAGGAAACCTATGTTGCATTCTTCCAAAGCCGTGCAGGCTGTTGCGTTCTGGCTCGCCGTGGCCACGGGCGGCGCTGCGCTGGCCGAAGCCCCGATGGTCAAAACCCAAGCCCCCGGCTACCACCGCCTCATGTTGGGTGATTTTGAGATCACCGCCGTGTCCGACGGCACCTTCAAGCTGCCCGTGCTGCAGCTGCTGGTCGGCAGCAGCCCCGAACGCCTCAAGCAGGCGCTGCACAAGGGCTACCTGGGCGAGCAACTAGAGACCTCGGTCAATGCCTACTTGGTCAACACCGGACGCAAGCTGGTGCTAATTGACACCGGGGCTGCCCAGGCCTTCGGCCCCACGCTGGGGCATCTGCAGGCCAACCTGCGGGCCGCAGGTTACGCGCCGGAGCAGGTGGACGAGGTCTACATCACCCACCTGCACCCCGACCACATCGGGGGCTTGCTGGCCGGGCAGGCGCGCGCCTTCCCCAACGCCGTGGTGCGTCTGGACCAGGCCGATCTGGATTACTGGCTCAGCGACGCCCATATGCAGGCCGCACCCGATGCGCACAAGCCTTCCTTCCTGAGCGCCATGACCGCGTTAAAGCCCTACCTGGCCGAGGGCAAGGTGCGCAGCTTCTCGGGCGACACCGAGTTGCTGCCCGGCATCCGCGCCGTCAGCGCGCATGGCCACACGCCGGGCCACACGGTCTACCACGTGGAGAGCCAGGGCCAGACCCTCATGCTGTGGGGCGACCTGATGCACGTGGCTGCTGTGCAGTTTGAAGACCCCAGTGTCACCATCGGCTTTGATTCCGACCAGGCCCAGGCCGCCCGCCAGCGCAATGCCTTGTATGCGCAAGCAGCCCAGGCCGGCTACCTGGTGGGTGTGGCGCACAATGCCTTCCCCGGCGTAGGGCGCCTGCGGGCCAATGCCGATGGTGCCACGTACACTTGGGTGCCGTTGAACTATTCCAGCCAGCCCTAGTCGTAACACCTCCTTCCCCCTGCAGGTACCCTCCCATGAACTTCGCGCGCATTTCCCCCCTTGTTCTCAGTCTCGGTCTGGTGCTGGCGCAGTTCTGTGGGGCTGCGGGGGCCCAGCTCAGTTCCCCCATGGGCCCTGGGGGCGCGGTGCCTGCGGGCACGGGTGCCGGTGTGCACAGCCCCAATAGCCCGTTTGCGCCCATCAAGGAACGGGCTGATGTGCTGCCCTGGTCGGTGCTCACCACTGTCAAGACCAAGACCGAAAAGAACCGCCTGATGCCCGTCTTCCCGGCCGACGTGCAGGCGCTCAACAAAAAAACCCAGCGCATTCAGGGCTTCATGATGCCGCTGGAGCCCGGTGAAAAACAAAAGCACTTTCTGCTCAGCTCGGTTCCGCTCACCTGCTCGTTTTGCGTGCCCGGCGGGCCCGAGAGCATGGTGGAGGTGAAGACCAAAACCCCGGTGAAGTATTCGCTGGAAGTGGTGGTGGTGGAAGGCCAGTTTGCCGTGCTCAACGACGACCCCTACGGCCTGTACTACCGCATCACCGACGCCGTGGCCGTCAAGTAAAGGGCGCGCGGTTTGTTGTCCCTGGACCACCCGGTCGTTTCGTCCCTGTTGCCGGTGGTCTTGCTGATTGTGGTGGGCCTCATCACGGGCAAAGCCAAGCTGATCCGCCAAGAGGCGGTGCGCGATTTATCTAACCTCGTCTTCCTGGTGCTCACGCAGGCGCTGCTGTTTCGCACCATGAGCAGCGTGCATGTGCAGGACCTGGACTTTGCCCCCGTCTCGCTCTACTTTGCTGTGGCAGCGGCCCTGTTCACTGGCATGTTGCTGGTGCAGGGCGCCAGCAGCCGCGCCGCTGTTATCGCGTTGTCGGGCACCTTCAGCAACACCGTGATGATTGGTATTCCCCTGGTGGGGCTGGCCTATGGCAAAGACGCGTTGGTGCTTCTCTTTACCCTCATCTCTTTGCATGCGCTGGTGCTGCTGACCTTTGCCACCGTGGTGCTGGAGTTGCTGAGCGCGCGCGAGCAAAGCGCACAAGCCGATGCCCCGCCGCGCCACCCGCTCAAGTCCATCGGACTGGCAGTGCGCAACGCCGTGGTCCACCCGGTGCCCATGCCCATCATTGCCGGCCTGCTCTATGCCCAGACCGGCTGGGGCCTGCCCGATGCGGTGGACCGGCCGCTACAGCTGCTGGGCAACGCCTTTGGTCCGGTGGCGCTGGTGTTGGTGGGGGTGACGCTTTCCAACGCTGCCATTGGCCGCAACCTCAAGGGGGCTTTGGCCATTTCATCGGTCAAGACCTTGCTGCACCCTGCACTGATGGCGCTGGTGGGTTATGTCTGTGGTCTGCGTGGCATGTCGCTCACCGTACTGGTGGTGGCGGCGTCGTTGCCGATTGGGGCGAATGTGTTTTTGTTCTCCCAGCGGTACCAGAAGGCGGAGGATTTGGTGACGGCTAGCGTTGCCGTTTCTACCCTGGTGGCGTTGGTGAGTGTGACCTTGGTGATGACGGTGGTGCCGTTGATTGCCTGAGCTTTTTTAACACCCACTCCCCCAGCCCCTCGCCCCGTCGGCGAGGGGAGCCTTTTCAACAGCCGATTTGGTGGTTTCACTTCGGCTACGGTGCTACAGCGGAAACGTTGCAAACGGGTGGGTACGCTACGGCCAGTGCTGACGGTTGTGGTGAATGCCAATAACGCAGGCGCGGAGCCACTGGCGGGCGCCGCCGCCAGCGTTGGCAAACAGACATCTCCGAGGTATCCACAACCGCAGGCGCGGGCCGTGGCGCGAGCTGACAGTGGCAACCTCTCGACAGTAGCCACGCAGCCGGCGCGCAACAACAAAATATGGCTGTTCAAGGGCTCCCCTCGCCGACGGGGCGAGGGGCTGGGGGAGTGGGTGTCCAAAAAAGAGGTGCACCCCAAAAAAGCAGAAGAGTCAGGGCGCCAACCGGTCCCGCTTCCAACTGCCATCCGCTTCCAAGGTGTAGCGCAAGCGGTCATGCAGCCGGCTCCTGCGCCCCTGCCAAAACTGCCAGCTGTCCGGCTTCAAGCGGTAGCCCCCCCAGTGCGGTGGTCGCGGCGGCTGCAGCAAAAACTGCGCGGCGTACTTGGCGGCATTGGTGACCAGCACACCCCGCCCCGGAATCACCTCGCTCTGTGGCGACGCCCAAGCACCAATCCGCGAATCCAACGGGCGGCTGTGGAAGTAGGCATCGCTCTCCTCATTGCTCACCTTTTCCACTACCCCCTCAATGCGCACCACGCGCTCCAGCTCCACCCAGTGGAACTGCAGGGCTGCGTAGGGATTGCCGGCCAGCTCGTTGCCTTTGCGGCTGGCGTAGTTGGTATACCAGACGATGCCGCTCGCGTCATACCCCTTGATCAGCACCACGCGGGTGCTGGGGCGCAGGTTGCTGCCTACGGTGGCCAGGGTCATGGCGTTGGGCTCGGGCACCTCGCCGGCAATGGCTTCTTTGAGCCACTGGTCAAACTGTTGCAAGGGGTCGGCGTGCGAGGCGGTTTCGTCCAGCTCGGCGCGTTCGTAGCTTTTGCGGAGGTCGGCAATAGAGGTCATGCGGTCAGTATAGGCAGCGTGCCATACCCACTGCTTGCGGCAGGTCAGCTACCATGCCGCGATGTTGCCGCCCACCCCCCCACATGCTGCCCGATGCTGACCGCCTGCCCGTGATGCTGGTGCTGGCCTCGGGCCGGGGCGAGCGCTTTCTGGCATCGGGCGGCCGCACCCACAAACTGCAGGCCGACTTGTGCGGCAAGACCGTGCTACAGCGCACGCTGGACGCCGTGCGCGCCAGTGGTCTGCGCTGGCACTTGGAGGACAGGGGCCACCCCGGTATGGGCGACAGCATTGCCGCTGCCGTGCGTGCCACGCGCGAAGCGGTTGGCGGCTGGATGGTGCTGCCGGCCGACCTGCCGCTGGTGCGGGCGGACACCTTGGTGACCATCGCCCGCGCCCCACTGGACGGGGACGTGCTGGTGCCGTACTTTGAAGGCCAGCGTGGCCACCCAGTGCGCTTTGCTGCAGGCTGCGTTGATGCACTCGCCAATTTGAAGGGAAATACGGGTGCAGCGCCCGTAGTATCTGCGCGAAAAGCTATCAAATTGGTAGTGAATGACGCTGGTTGCGTGCTTGACATTGACACCGTGGATGACCTGGAGCGGGCCCGCGCCACGTGGCAAATCCGGTCCTAGATTGAGCTGGGCGCCAGTTTCGCCGCAGGGCCGCCCCAAGGCGAAACAGCTCCCTTGGGGGGGGCAGCGACCCGCTCGTGCATCTGCGGACGCAGATGCACTCACGTTGTGGCAATACGCCCTACACGGCCCAGAGGCCGTGCGTGGGCGGAACGTGGGGGCCAGTTCGTACCCGCCTGGTAACTCCGGCCATACACAAGCATGGCATTCGCAGTTACTATCAGAATCTGTAATTTAGTTACAAGAACACCATGCCAGACACCACTTCTTCTCCTGCCGCCTTGCACCCTGTTGTTGAGGCCGTGACCCGCCGTATCGTGGAGCGCAGTGCCACCAGCCGTGCCGCCTACCTGGCCCAAATGGAGCTAGCGGCCAACCGCAAGCCCGGCGCCGACCGCATGGGCTGTGCCAATGTGGCCCACGCCTTTGCCGCCATGCCCGAAGCAGACAAGACCCGCGTCACCGGGCTGGACAAGCTCAAGATCGTGGAAGAGAAGGGCGCCAACATCGGCATCGTCAACGCCTACAACGACCTGCTCTCGGCCCACGCGCCGCTGCAGCACTACCCCGACCTCATCAAGGTGGAAGCCCGCAAGCACGGCGCCACGGCCCAGGTGGCCGGCGGCGTGCCCGCCATGTGCGACGGCGTCACGCAAGGCACACCCGGCATGGAACTCAGCCTGTTCAGCCGCGACGCCATTGCCATGGCCACGGCTGTGTCACTGAGCCACGATGTGTTTGACTGCGCGCTGATGCTGGGCGTCTGCGACAAGATCGTGCCCGGTCTGTTGATTGGCGCGCTGCACTTTGGCCATTTGCCCACGGTGTTTGTGCCCGCCGGCCCCATGAAGTCTGGCCTGCCCAACAACGAAAAGGCCAAGGTCCGCGAGAAAGCCGCCCAAGGCCTGGTGGGCCGCCCCGAGCTGCTGGCCGCTGAGAGTGCCGCCTACCACGGCGAAGGCACCTGCACCTTTTATGGCACGGCCAACAGCAACCAGATGCTGCTCGAAGCCATGGGCCTGCATGTGCCCGGCACCGCCTTCATCAACCCCGGCGACGGTGTGCGCCAGGAGCTGACCCGCGAGGCCGTGCGCACCGTGCTGGGCATCACCAAAGCCAAGCGCTTTGCGCCTATTGGCAAGGTGGTGGACGAGCGCTGCATCGTCAACGCCATGGTGGCCTTGCTGGCCACTGGCGGCTCCACCAACCATTTGATCCATTGGGTCGCCGTGGCCCGTGCGGCGGGCATCGTGATCGACTGGAACGACTTCTCCGCTCTGTCGGACGTGGTGCCGCTGCTGAGCCGCGTGTACCCCAACGGCAGCGCCGATGTGAACCAGTTCCAGGCCGCTGGTGGCCCTGGCTACGTGATCCGCGAACTGCTGGACGCCGGCTTCATGCACGCCGATGTGCTGACCGTGCGCAGTGGTGGCCTGCGTGAGTTCACCGCCATTCCCTCGGCTAAGGCCGATGGCAGCTTGCAGTGGCAAGACCCCGGTGTCAGCAAAGACGACAGCGTGGTGCGCCCCGCAAGTAGCCCCTTCAGTGCCAGCGGTGGCCTCAAGTTGCTCAAGGGCAACCTGGGCCGCAGCGTCATCAAGGTGTCCGCCGTGCCCGAAGACCGCCACATCATCGAGGCACCATGCCGCGTATTCGATTCGCAAGACGCGCTGCACAAAGCCTTCAGCGCCAACGAGTTGAACCACGATGTGATTTGCGTGGTGCGTTGGCAGGGCCCACAGGCCAACGGGATGCCCGAGCTGCACAAGCTAACACCTCCGCTGGCCGTGCTGCAGGGCAAGGGCTTCCGCGTGGCGCTGGTGACCGATGGTCGCATGAGTGGCGCATCGGGCAAGGTGCCCGCTGCCATCCACGTGTCGCCCGAAGCCGCCGCCGGTGGCCCCCTGGCCAAGGTGCGCGATGGTGACATCATCCGTCTGGACGCCGCAGCGGAAACTCTGCAAGTGCTGGTGAGCGATGCCGAATGGGCCGCACGCCCATTGGCCACCATGCCGGAAGACCTGCGCGCTGCCAATGGCGTCGGCATGGGCCGCGAACTGTTCGCCAACTTCCGCCGTAACGCACTTGCCGCCGAAGAGGGCGCCTGCACCTGGTTCTGAAGAACCCAACAACTTACCACGTCGATCTGGAATTCATATGTCTCAAGCCCCCGCCTTTACCGCCCTGCAAGTGATGCAGGACGCGCCCGTTATCCCCGTCATCGTGCTGAACGACGTGGCCCACGCCGTGCCCATGGCCCGCGCCCTGGTGGCCGGCGGCGTGCGCATGCTGGAAGTCACGCTGCGCACACCGCAAGCCTTGGCCTGCATGGAAGCCATTGCCCGTGATGTGCCCGAAGCCGTGGTCGGCGCCGGTACCGTGCGCAGCAAGGCCGATGCACAAGCCGCCGCCAATGCCGGTGCGCGCTTTGCCGTGAGTCCCGGCTACACCAGCGCCGTAGGCCAAGCCTGCCGTGATCTGGGCCTGTCGCTGTTGCCCGGCGTGGCTACCGGCAGCGAGATCATGATGGCGCAGGAAGACGGCTTTACCCAGCTCAAGTTCTTCCCCGCCATGCAAGCTGGCGGCCCCGCCATGCTCAAGGCTTGGGGCGGCCCTTTCTTCGACGTGAAGTTCTGCCCCACCGGTGGCGTGACGTTGCAAAACGCGCCTGAGTTTCTGGCACTGCCCAACGTGGTGTGTGTGGGCGGCTCCTGGATCGTTCCGGCTGACGCGATGGCCAAGGGCGAGTGGGACAAAATCACGCAGCTGGCCAAGGACACGCAGGCTCTGCGGAAGTAACTGTTGTCGATGGGGGTCTATCAAAAGGGGGCTGTGGCCCTCTTTTTTATTGCGCAGACAGTCGCATATTTTGTGGTGAGTTATTCCTTCGCAAGGAAATACATGCCTTTCGTCACATCCATGCACTAGCTGCCGACTTGGTTTGCATGCATCATTGCGCGATGTGTTTGTGCGCTGCCTGAAACCCCATGGAGTTTCAAAAGAGCCACCGGCAAGTCACTAGGAGAATCGCCTTGAATCGCTCCGGTTTCACCATCATTTTTTTAATCGCATTGCAGCCCTTGGGCGCGCTGGCGCAGCACAAGTGTGATTCTGATGCAGAGGCCGCGCAGGACAGGGTCGTACGTGAGTTTTCGGTGAATCCGCCGTCCAAACATGATCAAACGGCGTACCTAGCTTGGTCCCAAGAGCTGAATGCGGCAATGGCCACTGTAGCGAAGCGGCATGAAGAGTGCATCCGCTCCAGCAGGCCAGCTATGTCTCCTGCCGAGGTCTCAAGAATCAATGATTGTTTGGCGTCGGTTCGCCGCTGTGGGGATGAGGTGGCGACCCGGTACCGAGGAAGAACGCTCACATTTCAAGAACAAACCACCCGGCGGGCAGAAGAACAAACACTGCAAGACGAGTACATGGCATGTGCCAGAACCGCAAATCGCTAATGCCAGCCGCACACTATGTGCCCCGTTTCGGATTGGACTGGAGTCGAGGTCAGCTTTGCAGAAGCGATGCAATCAACAGTTCCACACGCAGAGGTAGCAATGTCCAAACTCCGAGTTGAAAGTTTCACCATTTCGCTGGACGGCTTTGGTGCCGGCCCGGACCAAGACCTGGCCAACCCGCTCGGTGTGGGCGGCACCGCGCTGCATGGCTGGGCGATGTCCACGCGCACGTTTCAGACCAAGGTGTTTGGTAACAGTGACGGCGGTGCCACAGGCATTGACGATGACTTTGCCCAGCGCGGCTTCCGGAACATGGGCGCCTGGATTCTGGGGCGCAATATGTTCGGCCCGGTGCGCGGCCCCTGGCCGGACGAGAGCTGGCGCGGCTGGTGGGGCGAGAACCCGGTGTACCACGTACCGGTGTTTGTGCTGACAAACCACGCGCGCGCACCGCTGGTGATGGAGGGTGGTACCACTTTCCACTTCGTGACTGAAGGCCTCGAGGTCGCGCTGCAACGTGCTCGGGAGGCCGCTGGGGGCAAGGATGTGCGCGTGGGCGGCGGCGTGAATTCCATCCAGCAGTACCTGCGCCTGGGGTGGATTGATGAAATGCACATTGCCATCTCGCCGGTTTTGTTGGGCGCGGGGGAGCGGCTCTTTGAAGGTGTCAACCTGCCGGCTTTAGGCTACGCCTGCACGCGGCACGAGAGCTCACCACTGGCCACGCATGTGGTGTTCACCAAGCAGTAACGGCGGCAAGTCCTATCCAAGGAAACACACCATGACCCCCAAAAGCACCATCTGCATCTGGTACGACGGCGGCGCACTGGAAGCCGCGGAGTTTTATGCCAAGACATTTCCCAATAGCGCGGTGGGTGCCGCCCACTACGCGCCGGGTGACTACCCCATGGGCAAGGCGGGCAATGTGCTGACGGTGGAGTTCACCGTGATGGGCATCCCCTGCCTGGGGCTCAATGGCGGGCCGATGTTCAAGCATTCCGAAGCCTTCTCGTTCCAGGTGGCGACGGACGACCAGGAGGAGACGGACCGGTTGTGGAATGCCATCGTGGACAACGGTGGCCAGGCGAGTCAATGCGGCTGGTGCAAGGACAAGTGGGGCCTGTCGTGGCAGATCACGCCGCGCGCGCTGACGGACGCGATGGCTGCGCCGGACCGCGCTGCAGCCAAGCGCGTGTTCGAGGCCATGATGGAAATGGGAAAAATCGACATCGCCACAATTGAAGCTGCTCGCCGCGACTAAAGGATATTGCATGGAACCCATAGAACAGCGTTCGGACATTCGAAGCTTCTTCATTGCCGCCGCTCCGGCGCAGGTGTTTGCTGCCATGAGCGACCCTGCGCGGGTGGAGCGCTGGTGGGGGCCGGACGGGTTTCGCAACACCATCCACACCTTCGACTTCCAGCTGGGCGGTCAGTGGCTGATGACCATGCACGGACCGGACGGCAC
Organism: Rhodoferax sp. TH121; assembly: GCF_002251855.1. Lineage (GTDB taxonomy): Bacteria > Pseudomonadota > Gammaproteobacteria > Burkholderiales > Burkholderiaceae_C > Allorhodoferax. Next base: position 48,319 of record NZ_NOXW01000013.1, on the reverse strand, counting down.
AGACTACCCGAACGAAAGCCGATTCACCCGTCTGGTGCCGGATGCGCTGTTTGAGATCGAACACTTCAGCGGCCACCACTTCATTCTCACCATCCGCCTGCAGGCCTTGGGCCAGGGCACGCAGGTGCACTGGCAGCAGACCTTTGACACGGTGGAGCACTACGCACGGCTTGCCCAGTTTGTGGCTGGTGCCAATGAGCAGAATCTGCAGCGCTTGGCCGCAGAGGTGGTGGGTCAATAGTTGTTGTCAGCGGTCTATGCGGTCCGCCACCCCATCCACAGCGTCCACATCGCCGTCAGCACCAGCAGCCCGCCCAGCCAGTGGCTGAAGGCGGTCTGGCTGGTGGAGCTGCCACGTAGCCAGGCACGTAGCTGTGACGCGGCCAGCACCACACCGCCATACACCGCAATTTGCGCCGCGGCGGTGATGGCGCCCAGTGCCACAGACTGTGCGGCGATGTTGCCCAACTGGGGCCGTATGAATTGCGGGAACACAGCCAGCATGAAGATGTAGGCCTTGGGGTTCATCAGGCAGGTGAGGGTGGCGCGCACAAAGGTTTGATGCAGCGGGCGTGAGGGTTGGTCCTGCACTTCCGAGAGCGCCTGCGTATTGCGCAACAGGCCGTAGCCCATCCACGCGACATACAGGCTGCCAGCGAGCAGCAAAGCATTGAAGGCCAGGGGCACATGCTGCAGTAGCAGGCCGACGCCCAATGCGCCCATGGCGGTGTGTACCATGCCGCCCAGCACAATGCCTGCCACGGCCGCCGTGCCAGAGCGCTTGCCATCGACCAGCGTGCTGGCCAGCACAAAGGCCATGTCCATGCCAGGCAGCACCACGATGCCGAAGACCAAAACTGCGTAGAGCCAGAGGTGTTCCATATCCATTCCTTTTCAGTGTGTGAAGACGGGATGGAGTGTGTGCAGGAATGGCTGCCATCGAATGTCAGCTATTGGCGATACCATGCGGACATGCGTGCCAGCCGCCTCCTGACCATCCAGATGCTCCTGCAAACCCGCGGGCGCATGAGCGCGCAGGCCTTGGCCCAGGTGCTGGAGGTGTCCGTGCGCACGCTGTACCGCGATGTGGACCAGCTCACCGCGGCGGGTGTTCCCATCTACGCGGAGCAGGGACGCAATGGCGGCTTTCAACTGGTGGAGGGCTGGAAGACCACGCTCACCGGCTTTACCGCATCCGAATCACAGGCCGTGTTCATGACTGGGCTGGCTGGCCCTGCAGCCGAGCTGGGCCTGGGCCAGCAGGTGGTGGATGCGCAGCTCAAGCTCATGAGCGCGCTGCCCGCGCACCAGCGTGATGATGCGCAGCGTGTGCAGGCGCGCTTTCACTTGGATCCGGCCGATTGGTACCGCGAGGCCGACCCGGTGCCGCACCTGGCCACGGTGGCCGCCGCCGTGTGGCAAGACCGGCAGTTGAGTTTGCGCTACGACAGCTGGAAGGCCGAGGTGCAGCGTACGGTGCACCCGCTGGGCCTGGTGCTCAAGGCCGGGGTCTGGTACCTGGTGGCCAGTAGCGACGCCAAGCCGCGCACCTACCGTATCTCCAACATCCTGAGTGCGGAGCTGCTGGACATGCCGAGTACGCGGCCCAAGCGCTTTAACCTGCCGGGCTACTGGGCCGAATCCATCCAGCGCTTTGAGGCCGAGCTGTACCAGGGCCATGCTGTGGTGCGGGCCACGGCGCAGGGCCTGAAGCAACTGCGCCAGCTCAGTAGCGCGGTGGCCAAGGCCGTGGCGGCGCAGATGTCCCTTGTGCCGGAGGGCGGCAAGCTGCGAATCAAGATACCGATTGAAACGCTGGAGAACGCCAGCTACCAGCTGCTGCGCATGGCGCCCGATGTAGAGGTGGTGTCACCCGCTGCCCTGCGCCGGACCATTGTTCAGCGCTTGGCTGCGATCCAGGCGTGTTATGCGGCCGATTGAGAATGAAATCGGCCTCTGGCCCTTTTCCATATCGCGCGAGCAGCTATTGTTTCAATAGCAATTGGTTCAGCGCAGTCCCACGCCCTCTGCGGCTTCGTCCCGTTGGATCAACTCGATCTTGTAGCCATCGGGGTCCGTCACAAACGCGATCACCGTGGTGCCGCCTTTTACAGGACCGGCTTCGCGGGTGACGTTGCCGCCGGCGGCCTTGATTTTTTCGCACGCAGCGTAGGCGTCGGGTACGCCCAGGGCAATGTGGCCATAGGCGGTGCCCAGCTCGTAGCTTTCCACACCCCAGTTGTAGGTCAGCTCGATCTCGGCTTGGCCGGGGTTACCGCCCGCAAAGCCCAGGAAGGCCAGGCTGTACTTGTATTCCGGGTTCTCGGAGGTGCGCAGCAGTTGCATGCCCAGTACGCCGGTGTAGAAATCGATGGAGCGCTGGAGGTTGCCGACGCGCAGCATGGTGTGGAGAAATCGCATGAAGATGTCTTTCAGAAAATGGTGGTGAGCATAGCCTGCTCTCGGCATCGGTGAGGGGGGACACCAACGTCCCCTCGATGCAATCACGGGTATCCCGGCAGGGCCTCAGCAAGATTGTCGGTTGGCGGGCTTCGGGAATAATGGGTGCGCATCATCTTCCAATTCTCTAAGCACATGGCCACGTTCACCAAAGTCATTCTGTTCACCGACACCGACGGTTTTGCCCAGTTCCGCGAGGAAAGCATTCCCCTGGACGGCGGCACACCGCAGTCCATGCTGTCCGAGGTGTTTGCGTCGGGTGGCTACCAGCTGCGCACCAGCCCGGTAGGCTTCCGCAGCCAGTTCCATTGCTCGGGCCACACGCAGTGGTGTTTTATCCTGCAAGGCCAGATGGAGATTGGCGTGCACGGCGAGTCGCGCATCTTCAAGGCGGGCGATCACTTCTACTCGGCCGATCTGTTGCCCGAGGGTGCGACCTTCGATCCGGCCATCCACGGCCACTGGAGCCAGCAGGTGGGCGACCAGCCGCTGGTCACCCTGTTTGTGCGCGGCTAACTCCGCTTAGCCGCGGCTGGCTGCGCCTTGGAGCTGACCCGAGAGGATGCGTCGCACACCGGGCTGTCCGGCCTTCACCGCTTGGATGAGACCGGCAGCGACATCTGTCACCTGAATGGAGCGGTAGTTCGTCGGGATCAGTGGCCCCAGCCAGCGCGACACCTTGAGTGCCCAGAGTTCGCCTTTGCGCACGGGCTGGGCCAGGGAGGCGCGATTGCCAGCCAGCATGGAAGGCTGCGCGATGGAAACACTTTGGTAGCCAAGCGCAGACACGGCAGCTTCCATCTCGCCCTTGGTGCGGTTGTAAAAAATGCCTGATTGAGCGTTGGCGCCCATGGCACTGACAACTCCTAATTTGGTAGCGCCTTGCGCAATAGCCGTGCGGGCTACAGCCACAACTGCGTCATAGTCCACCGCTCGGAAAGCGGCTTGGCTGCCGGCCACCTTGATGGTGGTGCCCAGACAAATAAAAACATCGTCGGTCCGCGGCAGCTCAGGGAGCGCCGCGAAGTCGACGATGTGTTGTGTCAGTTTGGGGTGGGTGAGGGGCAGCGTGCGCCGCCCCAGACTGTGTACTGCGCTGTAGGTCTTATCGGCTAGAAGAGCCGCCAGAACCTCGCGGCCCACGAGACCCGTTGCCCCCGCCACCATAGCCACCCGAGCGTCCACCGCCGCCGTAGCCTCCGCCGCCACCGTATCCGCCGCCATTGCCGCCTCCACTGCGGCCACCGCCGCCATATCCCCCGCCGCCACCGCGGCGACCGCCGCGTCCGGCCATCATATCGACGCTCGTGCGCATGGGGTCAGGCTGACCACCACCCGATGCGGGGCGGGGCGTACGGCCCTCATGGGTAAAGCCGGCTGGCGGCTGGAACTCGGAATTGCCTCCACCCGAGCGTCCACGGCCCTGGCTGTGACCGCCCTGTGGGCGCGCGCCTTGCGGGCGGGGTTGCTGTTCGCTGCGCGGACCACGTCCACCGCCATTGCCACCACCGTTACCGCCACGGTTTCCACCGTTGCCACCATTGCCGCCGCCAGAACGGGCGCCCTGGGCGGCCTTGCTGTCACGCACACGCTGCAGCATTTCAGTACGGGCCGCCTTGGCAGCGGCCTGCATCACGTCACGGCTCGGGGGCTTGCCTGCGCCGCCCCAGATGGTCTGGCGGCCCATGGCAATGGGCTCTGCCTTTTCACCGGGTTCGGGCTGGAAGCCTTCCACCACTTTCACTTCGATCTTCTGCTTGGTAAAGCGCTCGATGTCCTGCATGAAGCCTTCTTCGTCCAAGCACACCAGGTTGACCGCAGCACCTTCGGCGCCAGCGCGGCCGGTACGGCCGATGCGGTGCACATAGTCTTCGCAGACGTTGGGGATCTCGTAGTTCACCACGTGCGGGAGGTCGTCAATGTCGATACCGCGGGCTGCAATGTCGGTGGCCACCAGGGCGCGCACATCGCCGCTCTTGAAGCCGGACAGGGCCTGGGTACGGGCAGCCTGGCTCTTGTTGCCGTGCAGCGCCATGGCGGTGATGCCGTTCTTTTCCAGGAATTCGGCCACGTTGTTGGCGCCAAACTTGGTGCGGGTGAACACCAGCACCTGGCTCCAGTTTTGCTCGTTGATGATGTGGGCCAACAGGGCCTTCTTCTTGCCGCGACCCACGGGATGGATCACCTGGGTGATGCGCTGCACCGTGGTGTTGCGCGGGGTGACTTGCACGCTTTGCGGATTCTTGAGCAGACCGTTGGCCAACTCGCGGATTTCGTCGCTGAAGGTGGCGGAGAACAGCAGGCTCTGCTTTTCCTTGGGCACCAGGGCCAACACCTTTTTCACGTCGTGGATGAAGCCCATGTCCAGCATGCGGTCGGCTTCATCCAGCACCAGCATCTGCACCTGGCCCAGGTCGAGCATGCCTTGCTGCGACAGGTCCAGCAGACGGCCGGGGGTGGCCACCAGAATGTCCACGCCCTTTTTGACCTTGGCGATTTGCGGGTTCATGCCCACGCCGCCAAAAATGACGGTGGAGCTCAGTTGCAGGTACTTGCCGTAGACGCGGACGGACTCCTCCACCTGGGCCGCGAGTTCGCGGGTGGGGGTCAGCACCAAGGCACGTATGCCAGTGCCGCCAAACTTGTTCTGGGCGCTGCGGCTCATGGAGAGGCGGTGCAGCAGGGGCAGGGTGAAGGCGGCGGTCTTGCCGGTACCGGTCTGGGCGCCGCCCAGCAGGTCGTGGCCTTCGAGCACCAGAGGAATGGCCTGGGCCTGGATAGCGGTAGGCGTTTCGTAACCCTGCTCGCGCACGGCTTTGACAATGGCGGGGGCCAGTTTCAGATCTTCAAAGTTCATCGGATAGATGCGTCCGTCCGGGACGCTTGGGAATCGGCCGTTCTGCTGGTATTGGGGCCGGCAGTCAGTCAAAGGCAGATGGATTCAAAAGTGGGACGCCCTGTGGTTGGGCAGTCCCCAGCGAGGTGCTGGTATCGCGGGCAACTGAAGCGCCGCAATGGGCTCTATTGTCGCATGCCTGGTCCCAAGTTCGATACGGGTGTTGCATGCACCTCAAAAACAGGGGGCTTGTGCCGTAACAATCTGTCACGCTACTGGTGCAAATGGTCAGGGTTATGGAGAATGGGCGTACGATGAAGAAATACCTGTTGCGGCGTCTCGGCGTGGCCCATGATCCGGGAGCGACCAAGCCCTCGTTGCAGGCCTGTATCGAAGTGGTGCTGGAGCAGAGTGAAGCGCTGGTCGACGATCTCATCGCCGGCTTGCAGTTGGCAACATCCGAAGCCAACAACAAAGGCCTGCACGCCCGCCAAAACCCGCAGCGCCGCGCCGTGGTCGCGGCTTTGGTATCCCAGAAAGATCAATTCCACCAGTCGTTTGCCACTGCATTGCGGGCAGCACTGTACGGCGGCGCAACCCAACGCAAGACTGCGCCAGCGCGCGTGCGCTTTGATGACTTCCAGTTTCTGGATGAAGAGCAGATCGACGCCAATATCGAGCTGGCCATGACCGAGCAGGAGGTCCTGCTGTCCGTGGATGCCGTATTGCCGGCTCTGAATGGCTTGGTCAGCAGCCTGATGGGCTGGGGCAGTGTGCAAGCCCACTTGAATCCGCTCAAACCAGAGAATTTTGTCTATGCACTGCGCGAGTCGCTGGCCCAGTGCATTCCAGCTGACGAAGCCCGAGCCGGTTTGATGGGCCCTGCCGCCAGCCTGCTGGGTGCCGCACTAGCACAGCTCTACCGCGAGGTGGTAGATTGGCTGCGCTCTCAAGGGGTCGAAGCTGTGCTGCCATTGACGGGCGGCACCGGGCCGTTCGGGGGGCCTGTAAAAGGTGCTGAAAACTCAGTCACCCGTACCTTGCTCACGCTGGACAAGCTGCGCCGGCTGTTGTCGGGTGAACTGGATCCGAGCGCCGCCGGGGCGGGCAAGGACTTCACCCATACAGTACCCGCTTCGTTTGAGGCGTTGGAGGACATGAAGCTGGTCGAACCCATGATGAAGCGACTGGCGGAGCGGGCACGCATGGCAAATCCAGTCAGTTTCCCAGGGGTGCCGTTGGCCATGGGCTCACGTGCTGCCAAAGATGCGGTGCGTAGCAAGGCCCTGGGTCAGCAGCTGGGCGAAGAGGTGGTGCGCCTGATGCTGGACAACCTGACTCAAGACCGGCGCATGTTGCCAGGCATCCGCCTCAATCTCAAGGCCTTGGAGCCGGTTTTGCTGCGTCTTTCGCATACAGACCCCCGTTTTTTTAGTGAAAAGAAACACCCAGCGCGCCATTTTCTGGACAAGATTACCAGTCGGAGCTTGGCGTTTACTTCTGAAGACGAGCCAGGGTTTGCCAGATTTCAGAAGACCATGGACAACGCCGTGAGTGTGTTAGCGGGGGGCGAGGGAGATGCCAACGCTTTTTTGCGCCTACTGCGCAAACTCGAGGAGGGGTGGGCGCAGGAAGAGTTGCAGCATCGCCAGCGCGCTGAAGAAGCCGCTCGCAGTTTGCTGCATGCCGAGCAGCGCAATATGCTCGCCCAGCGTCTTTCCGAGGAGTTTATGGAACGGGTCGACAACAAGCGGGTTCCCGAGCTGGTCGTGAGTTTTCTGCGCGGCCCCTGGGCGCAGGTGGTGGCGGAGTCCCAACTGCGCTGCGCCGACGGCTCACAGGACGCCGATGGCTATTTGGCGCTGGTGGACGATTTGATCTGGAGTGTGCAGTTGCGCCTGACCAGCCGCAACCGGGCCCGTTTGGTGGACATGGTGCCGCAGATGCTGGTGAAGTTGCGTCAGGGCTTGCAGCGTATCGATTACCCGGAAGACCGCATCCCACCTTTCTTTGATGGTTTGATCAGTATCCATGAGCAGGCTTTCGAGGCCGGTCGCATGGCAGCCGATGGGGGGAGTGCACCGGCGCTGGTGCCTAAGGTCGACGCTAAGGAGGGGAATTCGCTGGCCGACGACGCGTTGTGGATGGTCGACGATGAGGTGACGGACTCGGGCTTCATGCGCGATGAGGAAGAGCTGCCACCGCCTGTGTCTGCAACTCCGGGGGGTACGGAACCTGCCCCGCAAGATAGCTGGTCAGCAGAGAGTTTGGGCACCGGCTCATGGGTGGATTTGGCCTCGGACGGGGTATGGGTGCGCGCACAGCTCACCTGGGCCAGCCCACACCGCACCTTGTTTATGTTTACCTCGGCAGGTGGATTGGCACATTCCATGTCCCGTCGCACCATGGACCGTTTGCGTGGCATGGGCCTGATTCGCTTGGTATCTGATGGCCACGTGATGGACAACGCTCTGGATGCCGTGGCCCAGACTGCTTTGCGCAATGATCTGGAAAACGGGGATAACAGCGCCTGAAACCAGGGGGCACTTGGTGGCGCCAAGGCGAGGCAGTCGATAATGGCGGTTTTACGCCTCCCGAATAGAGACCGCAATGGCCCAATACGTTTTTTCCATGAACCGCGTCGGCAAGATCGTGCCGCCGAAGCGTCACATCCTCAAAGACATCTCCCTGTCCTTTTTCCCCGGCGCCAAAATTGGCGTGTTGGGTACCAATGGCTCCGGCAAATCCACCTTGCTGAAGATCATGGCGGGCATTGACAAGGAAATCGAAGGCGAAGCGATTCCCATGGCGGGCCTGAACATTGGCTACCTGCCCCAGGAGCCCCAGCTGGACCCCACGCAGACGGTGCGTGAGGCTGTTGAATCTGGCATGGGCAAAGTGTTTGCCGCCAAGGCCCGTCTCGAAGAGGTCTACACCGCCTACGGTGCGGAAGATGCCGACTTTGACGCGCTGGCCGCCGAGCAGGCCGAATTGGAAGCCATCATTGCCACTGCGGGCACGGATTCCGAGCACCAGCTCGAAATTGCTGCCGACGCGCTGCGCCTGCCGCCTTGGGACGCCAACATTGGCGTGCTTTCCGGTGGTGAAAAGCGCCGCGTCGCGCTGTGTCGCCTGCTGCTGAGTAAACCCGACATGCTGCTGCTTGACGAACCGACCAACCACTTGGACGCTGAATCGGTGGACTGGTTGGAGCAGTTTCTGCAACGCTATTCCGGCACCGTGGTGGCCATTACCCACGATCGCTACTTCCTGGACAACGCGGCCGAGTGGATTTTGGAACTGGACCGTGGCTCCGGCATTCCCTACAAGGGCAATTACTCCGACTGGCTGACCCAAAAGGGCGCCCGCCTGGAGGCCGAGCAAAAGGGGGAAGAAGCCCGCGCCAAGGCCCTGAAGAAGGAACTTGAATGGTCGCGCCAGAACCCCAAAGCCCGCCAGGCCAAGAGCAAGGCCCGTCTGGCCCGCTTCGAGGAACTGAGCGACTTCGAGTACCAGAAGCGTAACGAGACCAACGAAATCTTCATCCCCGTGGCCGACCGCCTGGGCAGCCAAGTGATCGAATTCAAGAACGTCACCAAGTCCTTTGGCGACCGTGTGTTGATCGACAACTTGAGCTTCAATATCCCAGCGGGCGCGATTGTCGGCATCATCGGCCCCAACGGTGCGGGTAAATCCACGCTGTTCAAGCTGATCGCCGGCCGCGAGAAGCCCGATTCGGGCGAAGTCGTCATTGGCTCCACCGTCAAGATGGCGTTTGTGGACCAAAGCCGTGACAACCTGTCCGACGAGAAAACTGTGTGGGAAGATGTGTCCGGCGGGCTCGATATCCTCAACGTGGGCAAGTTCCAGATGGCCAGCCGCGCCTACTGCGGCCGCTTCAACTTCAACGGCGCAGACCAGCAAAAAAAGGTCGGTATGTTGTCCGGCGGTGAACGCGGCCGTTTGCACTTGGCCAAGACGCTGATCGCCGGTGGTAACGTGCTGATGCTTGACGAACCATCAAACGACTTGGACGTGGAAACCCTGCGTGCTTTGGAAGACGCGCTGCTGGAATTCGCTGGCACCATGCTGGTGATTTCCCACGACCGCTGGTTCCTGGACCGTATCGCCACCCACATCCTGGCTGCCGAAGGAGACAGCCAGTGGACCTTCTTTGATGGTAACTACCAAGAGTACGAGGCCGACAAGAAGAGACGTCTGGGTGAAGAGGGCGCCAAGCCCAAACGTGTCCGTTACAAAGCATTGAAATAAACGACGGTTCTCTACCGTCCAACCAGGGCCCTCTGCCATGACCGTGCCTTCTCCCCAATACGCTGCGCTGTACCAGGCCACCATTGAGGAGGCGGCATCTGGCGGGGCGGCCATCATGGGTAAGCTGGTGGTTGCGGTGCGCAAATCCGTGCATGCCCGTGTGGGTACCGCACGTGACTTCCGTGAGCGAGAGGTGCATGAAGAGTCCCTGAAGCTTCTGAGTGCGCAGGAACCGGAGTTGCGTGTTCAGTATCCGCAGGCTTTGTTGGCAGCTTTCAGTGGCCCGGTGCTGTCGACCAAGGCCACAGTGTTGAGCATGGCGGAGGTGCAGTTTGACCAGCTCGAACTCATGGATGAGGTGCAAGTCCAAGAGAGCGTGACCATGGCCCGTGCACAGCAAATGGCCATGCTGGCTGCAGAGGCCAGCCTGACCGAACTCAACACCCTGATTTGTGCCACCTTGGGGCTTGCGACGGTGCGGCCCGAACGCAACCCCTTGCGCCCCGATGTCTACTTGCAGGCCTTGAAGCTGGTCGTCGAGCGTGCGCCAGTGCCCGCTGCGGTGCGCCTGGACTGGCTCACCACCATGGGCGTTGCCCTAGGCGCTGAGTTGCGTGAGCTATATACCCGCTTGGCTGAGCGTATGCGGGCCGAAGGTGTGGTGGCTGCAGGCTATGCCGTGGTGCCTACGCCCGGTGGTGGTGGGGCTGGCAAAGCCCAGCCCTCCAGCCCGCAGGGCGGCATGCCGGGCAGCACGGAGCGCGAGGCGCATATTGCCGCGGAGTTGGCCACACGCCGTGCAGCCGATCCGGCTCTGTTGACTCTGGACCGCTTGCGCAAATTGTTGTCAGGAGAGCTTGACGGCCAAGGTAAGCCCCACCGCGTGGCGGCTTTTGCCCAACAGTTCGCGCGTGAATTTGAGGGGGAGGCATTGTTGGCCCCTCAAACTCCACAGGACGGCGGCTTTGCCGCCACCGTTCCCGCCGCCTTTGAGGCCTTGACCGAAATGAAGCAGGTCGACCGCGTGGTGCAGCGCCTCGAGCAGCGGCGCAGTGCGCCGGTGCGTGTGGCGGAGGCTGGCGCGGTGCAACTCGCCTGTGAGGCGATTCGCCGCAGTGCTTCCGGTGTGGCCCAGGCCCTGAGCTTGGAGGTGGTGAACCTGATGGTGGACAACATCGCGCGTGACCCACGCCTGCTGGTGCCGGTGCAAGAGTTGGTGCGCAGCCTGGAGCCAGCGCTGATGCGTCTGGCCTTGGTAGATCCCCGGGTATTCACAGACAAAACGCATGCGGCTCGTGGTCTGGTGCAAGAAGTTACACACCGCAGCCTGGCCTTCGCGACCGAGCAGACCACCGGGTTTGTGGGCTTTTACCAAGAGGTCAGGGATGCCGTGGCGCCTCTGACCGAGATGGCAGTACAGGGCCCAGAGCCGTTTGAAGTGGTATTGGCGCAGTTGCGTGCCTCGTGGGATGCTGCAGCCCAGGCCCAGGAGGCTTCGCGCGCCCAAGCTGTGAAGGCCTTGCAGAGGGCCGAGCAGCGCAACCTGCTGGCTGAGAAAATTGCCCGTGAAATTGACTCTCACCCCGACGCAGCCCAGGTCCCCGAAGTTGTGATCGCCTTTTTGTGTGGGCCCTGGGCCCAGGTGGTGGCCAACGCCCGCTTGCAGGGCGGGACAGGTTCCAGCGCCGCAGACAAATACCAAGCGCTGATTTCTGCCATGTTGTGGAGCGCTCATCCTGAGTTGGCCCGCACCAACGTCACCAAACTGACCCGCTTGGTGCCCCTGCTGATTAGCACGTTGCGGGAAGGGCTGGACAGCATTCGTTACCCGGCCACCAAGACCAGCGTGTTTCTGGAGGCCTTGATGGGCTTGCACCAACACATATTCCGTTCTGCGGCCAAGCCTGCGTCCGCTCCTGCAGCCGTGCTTGCAGAGGCCAGTGCGCATGTCAACAAGTTGCGTCCGGTGGAGGATGGTGATCCTTGGGTGGCCCCCGAAGAGGCCCGTGACTCCAACTTCATCGAATTGCCCGAGACTCAAGAGGCCCAGGTCTCGGAAACCGTCGCTCCTGTAGCGGCTCAGCCAGTGCCGCAGGCTGCGACGGCCTTGTCTGGCGGAGTGCTGCCTTTGGGCTCCTGGGTCGAACTGCTAACCCATGGCGAGTGGGTGCGAACCCAACTCACGTGGGCCAGCCCGCATGGCACTCTATTCCTGTTTACCAGCGTGTACGGCACCACCCAGTCCATGACACGCCGCACCCACGACAAGCTGGTGCTTGCGGGCCAGCTGCGATTGATTTCTGGACAGCCTGTGGTGGACGGCGCGCTGGATGCGGTGGCTCAGCAGGCCATGCGCAATAGCCTGGACTCTACGCTGTAAGCAGGCGCTGGCGCACCATGCCAATGTGGTTGCGCAATGTGTAGAGCTCGTCGGTGTATGAGAGTGGCACGATGATCTTCTCGACCTTGCTCTCCAATGCGTTGAGCTCTTCCAGCAGCCCAGGGACGCTGGTGGGGGATGCTTCCAAACGCTCCTCGATTTCACGCAGCTGGCCGTACCAGCGGAACACCCGCGAGCGCACCCGGAAGGCGTAGAGTGGTGGCGCAATCTTGCCCAAGGGCAGCAGCACCGCAATGATCAACCCCAGCGCCAGCCACATCCGTTCGATCAGGTTGGCCAGCGTAAACGGAATGTAGCGTTGCAGGGAGGGCACCCCCGTGCGCATGGTGCGTTCCGCCTCAGGGGCTAGCGGGTACTCTGCGTTGTCCGCATTGGGGAACTCACGCGCCCGGTTGAACCAGCCAGCCTGGCCATGGATCTGCATGGCAGCTTGTGCCAATAGCTGGCGCAAGGCGGGGTGTACATCTTCGCGGGCCAACATGCTGGTGGTGGTAGCGATCAGGTGCACGTCTTGATTCGGTAGTTTGCGAGCCAGATCGACAATGCCGCTGGGAAGGGTGGCCGGTGTGACAAAAGGCAATCGCCGGGCATAGGCCTCGTTCTGGTGAAAGTCCATCAGCCGGATGCCCGGTGTTTGCAGCAGCATCTGCACGATGGGGGCCTCGGGTGCGGAGGCAAACACCACGGCGTCCAGCTGGCCTTGCAGCAGCTTTACGGTCGCAGGGGTTTGGTCCAGCTGCGACAGCGTGATGCTCCTTGGCGCGACGCGGTTCATGTCCAGCAGGGTTTGCATCAATGTCGGCACACCGCTGCCAGATGCACCCACATTCACCCGCATATGGGCCAGCTGCGTCAGCGAACTGAGTTGGCCACTGGGCGAGACTGCCTGGGCAGATGCGCCGCGATAAAACAACCAAATCGGCTCCACAAACAGGTTGCCCAAGGTCACTAGCGCCTCGGCGTCCTGCTGTTCATTTGTCGCGATGGGCGCTGTTCCGCCTTGCACAAAGCCCGCGTCTGCCTTGCCGCTGCGTAGCAGCTCCAGATTGGCGGATGAGCCATCGGTGGGCAGCAACACCACCTCAATGCCGCTGGCTTGCAAAGCCTTGGCGTAACGCTGGCCGAACTCCGCATAAGCACTTTGTGCAGGGCCCGTGGCGAGCGTGATGGTTTTGGGTGGCATCGGATCCAGCCACCAGTAGGCGAGCCACAACAGGCCCGCAGCGGCAATCACAAAGGGGCTGGCAGAGGTCAGCAAGTCGCGCAGCGACAGCAGCACATAACGCACGGACTTGGGCAGTGGTGGCAGCGTCATGGCAAGGGGTCAGAGCGGGTGTTCGGTGTAAAAACGGCCGCCATGAAAGAGCAGCGGCGCTGCGCCAATGCGATGTGCGCATCGTTCCACCTCTCCCACAAAAATGACGTGGTCACCCTCTTCGTAGCGGCTGCGGTTGAAGCATTCGAATGTGGCGGCAGCGCCTTCCAGCAGGGGGGCACCACTGGCACCCAGCGCGAAGGCCACACCCTGATACCGGTCTACATCTTTGGCGGCAAACTGTCGGGCCAGATCCTGCTGGTCGGCACTCAAAATATTGATGGCGTAGTGCGAACCGGCACTGAATGCCGCCATGGAGCCCGCCCTGCGGGCAAGACTCCACAGCACCAACGGTGGTGCCAGCGACACAGAGTTGAATGAGTTGGCGGTCAATCCTACCAACTCCCCTGCGGGTGTACGTGCCGTCACGATGGTCACGCCGGTGGCGAACATGCCCAAAGCCTGGCGAAACTGCGGCGTTGAGAAATCTGGTGCGCGCGCTTGCGGCGAGGTAGTAGGGGAGCGCATGCCTGCAATTTAACTGGTTTTGGACTGCAAGCAGTACATGCGCCGCCCAAATGTGTGGCGTGGCTGGCAACCTACAATGCGGGCATGCGATTTCAAACCTGTTTATCCCTGGTATTTGCTATGTTTTCTGTAGCTGTCTACGCAAGTACAACAAAGGCTTGCGTCGATTATGCTTCGAAAATTCCAAGTGTGACACCGGCGCTGTGTGAGGCCGCAGGCATGCGCGATATGCAAGGCCGATCCGTCCGGGGACGCACCCTGTGGGGCACGGATATTCAGCCCGCGGATGCCAATTTCCGGGTTTTGGTGGTCGGCGGTATCCATGGCGATGAGATGTCTTCCAGCTCCCTGGTGTTCCATTGGATCGGGTTGGCGCACAACCCGCCAGCGGACATGTCCTTGTCTATCCACTGGCGGTTCATTCCGTCCTTGAATCCGGATGGCTTGTTTGCCAAGCCATCCCGTCGCACCAATGCCAATGGGGTGGACCTGAACCGCAATTTCCCCACGCCCAACTGGGCGCGCGACGCGCGCGTCTACTGGGAGTCGCGGACCAAACGCGATCCGCGGCGCTGGCCCGGCAACAAGCCCTTGTCGGAGCCAGAGTCGCGCTTTATGCTGGAACAAATGGACAGTTTCAAGCCCAACCTGATCGTGAGTGTGCACGCACCCTATGGTGTGCTGGATTTTGACGGGCCTTCGGTTCCGCCCAGCAAACTCGGGCGCCTGTACCTGGACCAGGTGGGAATCTTTCCTGGCTCTTTGGGCAACTATGGTGGTATTCACAAACGGGTTCCCGTCGTCACCATTGAGCTACCCAGTGCATCGCGCATGACGCAAGATGCCGAGACTCGGCAGATGTGGATGGATTTGTTGCGCTGGACCTCTGAGCGCCTGGGGCCCGCCCAGGTGGCCAAAACACCCTGAGCCCTGCCATGCTAGACGTCCTCATCATTGGTGCAGGTTTGGGCGGTCTGGCAGCGGCGATTCGCCTGCGCTCCAGCGGGGTGCAGTCTTTGCAGATCCTGGAGCGTGCGCAGGAGGTGGGCGGTACCTGGCGGGACAATGTGTACCCGGGCTGTGCCTGCGATGTGCCTTCGCACATGTACTCCTTCTCTTTCGAGCCCAACACCGCGTGGACACGCCCTTACCCGCAGCAGGCTGAGATTCAAGATTACATTCTGCGCGTCACAGACAAGTACCAGCTGCGTCCCTTGATCCGGTTTGGTGCGGAAGTGCTGGCCCTGCGTTGGCAGGCAGACTCGGCCTGCTGGCAGGTCGAGGTGTTCGGCGGCGAGTTATTGCAGGCCCGCCATGTGGTGCTGGCCACTGGCCCTTTGAACAAACCATTGGTGCCCGACCTACCGGGCATACAAGACTTTGCCGGTGTGGCCTTTCATTCGAACCAGTGGCGTCACGATGTGGACCTGCGGGGCCGGCGTGTGGCCGTGGTGGGCACGGGCGCCAGTGCGGTGCAATTTGTGCCGGAGGTTGCCAAAGTGGCAGCGCAGGTGCACGTGTTTCAGCGCACGGCTGCCTGGGTGCTGCCGCGTTGGGACACGCCCTATGGCCCGTTCCGGCGTTGGGCCTACCGCTGGGTACCAGGTTTGCAGCGGCTCAGCCGATGGCGGGTCTACTGGTTCAATGAGCTCGTGGGGATGGGATTCATGGGCTCACGGTTCATGCAAGGGCTGCTGCGCAAGCTGGCCTTGCACCACCTGACACGGCAAGTGCCTTCGCCTGCCATGCAGGCTGCTCTCACGCCCACGTTCAACCCAGGCTGCAAACGTTTGCTGATCTCCAATACCTGGTTTCCGGCACTGCAGAGACCGCATGTGCAACTGCACACCCAGGCCGTCGCGCGGGTAACCCCGGAGGGTCTGGTGGGGGCAGACGGAGAGCTCACGCCCTGCGACGTGATTCTGTGGGGCACCGGTTTCAAGGCCACCGAATTTGTGGCGCCGATGCAGGTGTTTGGTGAACCGCAGGATGGGCACGTACCCGAGTTGAGTGCCCAATGGCGTACGGCACCAGCAGCGACCAAACTGGGTATTACGGTGGCGGGCTTTCCCAACTTGTACCTGCTGGTGGGGCCCAACACCGGTCTGGGGCACAACTCGCTGATTTTTATGATCGAGTGCCAGATGGACTACATCGTGCAGGCTCTGCTGCACCTGCGTCGCTCCGGGCAGCAGGTGTTGCGCCTGCGTGCTGCGGTGGCAGATACTGATTACCGCAAGGTGCAAGACAAGATGCAGGGAACCGTGTGGGCTTCGGGTTGCCACAGCTGGTACCAAAATGCGCTGGGGCAGATTGATACCTTGTGGCCGGGCTACACGTGGCAATACTGGCTGCAGACCCGCCGCTTCAAGGCCAGCGATTACCAGTGAGTTTCAGGAGACAGGCTCTAGCTGGCCCTGCGCCTTGTCCAGCCAGATTTGCAGGTTGTCCAGCAGCCCCTGCTGGCTGAACGAGCAACTCTCTTCATTGAACAGGGCACTGGACTCCAGCCGGTCCAGCAGCTGCAACAGGACCTCGCGGTAGCGCGGTCCCAGAGCTTCCAGCAAGGCCTCTTGGCTGCGCGCCAGTTCTGACAAACCATGGGCGCCCAGTGCGCCGGAACGCAACTGGGTCAATCCCGCCTGCAAGGCCTGCCATTGCATGAGCGCAGTGGATGACATGGCTGCTTAGTGGCCCAGGATCTTGGACAAGAAGTCCTTGCTGCGCTCGCTCTGCGGATTGTTGAAGAACTCGTGCGGCGTGTTTTGTTCCACGATCTGGCCCTGGTCCATGAAGATCACGCGGTCGGCCACGGCCTTGGCAAAGCCCATTTCGTGGGTCACGCAAATCATGGTGATGCCCTGGTTGGCCATTTCGATCATCACGTCCAACACTTCCTTGATCATCTCAGGGTCCAGTGCCGAGGTGGGCTCGTCAAACAGCATGATCTTGGGCTTGAGGCACAGCGCGCGGGCAATGGCCACGCGCTGCTGCTGGCCGCCAGAGAGCTGCAGTGGGTACTTGTTGGCCTGGTTGGCGATACGCACACGCTCCAACTGAATCATGGCCTTTTCTTCGGCCTCCTTTTTCGGCATCTTGCCGACCCACATGGGGGAGAGTGTCAGGTTCTCCAGCACGGTGAGATGCGGAAACAGGTTGAACTGCTGGAACACCATGCCAACCTTTTTGCGAACGTCGTCAATGGCTTTCACGTCGTCGGTGAGTTCCACGCCGTCCACGATCAGGTTGCCTTGCTGGTGCTCTTCCAAGCGGTTGATGCAGCGGATCATGGTGGACTTGCCGGACCCGGAGGGGCCGCAAACCACGATGCGTTCGCCTTTGGTGACGGTCAGGTCAATATCGCGCAGTACGTGGAAGTTGTTGCCATACCACTTGTTGACTTTGTTGAAGGTAATGATGGGTTCAGACATATTTGTTCCTTAGCGGAGTTTGCTTTTGTTGACTTGCTTTTCGATCCAGAGGCTATAGCGCGACATGGAGAAGCAAAACACAAAGTAGATAAGTGCGATGAAGATATAGCCTTCAATCTTGAAGGGGCGCCAGTCGGAGTCCGAGTTCAGGGCCAGGCTCATGGCGCCGGTGAGCTCGTACAAGCTCACGATGGTCACCAGTGAGGTGTCCTTGAAGGTGGAGATGAAGTTGTTCATGATGCCTGGAACGACCATGGCCAGGGCTTGTGGCAACACAATCTTGCGCTGGGTTTGCCAGTAGCTCAGGCCCAGGGTCGCAGCCGCTTCAATCTGCCCCTTGGGCACCGCTTGTAGGCCACCGCGAATCACTTCGGCCATGTAGGCGGCTGCGAACAGAGTGATACCGGCCAGCACACGGACCAGCACGTCAATATTGAAACCCTGCGGCATCAGCAGCGGGAACATGAAGGACGCCATGAACAGCACCGAGATCAAAGGCACGCCACGGATCAGTTCCACATAAATGGTGCAAAAGGTCTTGATGGCTGGCAGCTTGGAGCGGCGCCCCAGGGCGATCAGCAAGGCCAAGGGGAAGGCCATGGCCATGGACAGCGAAGACAGCAGCAAGGTCAATGGCAGGCCACCCCAGCGGTCGGTTTCCACCACGGACAGGCCAAATTTGCCACCGTACATCACCATAAAGAAAAAGCCTAACACCAGCACCCAGGCCAGACCCAACCATGCCTTCCAGAACATGCGCATGCAGCTTGCGACTAGCAGGGCACACAGCAACACGGTAGAGACCAGCGGGCGCCACTGTTCTTCAAAAGGGTAGCGGCCAAAAATGATGATGCGAAATTTTTCTGTCACCACACCCCAACAGGCACCGGCACGGTCTGCATGGCAGGCCTCGGAGTTGGCGGCCCATTTGGCGTCCAGCAGGGCCCAGCCAAACAAGGGCGGCACGATATACAGCAGGATGGCACCCACGATCAGCGTACTGATGGTGGTTTGCCAGCTGCCGAACAGATTGGTGCGAATCCAGGCCACGGCACCCTCCGTTTTCACGGGGGCGGGGCGCGCAGCGATAGGTTCAAAAGTAGTTGCGCTCATGGTCGGTCTTTAACGTTCTTTGATGGCGGAGCGGGTGTTGTACCAATTCATGGTGATGGACGTGAACAGCGATGTACTCAGGTATACCAGCATGATGATGGCAATACATTCCACGGCGCGGCCGGTCTGGTTGATGGCCGTATTGGCAATCGACACCACATCGGGGTAACCAATGGCCACGGCCAAGGACGAATTTTTGGTCAGGTTGAGGTACTGGTTGGTCACCGGCGGGATGATCACGCGCAGCGCTTGCGGCAGCATCACCAGACGCATGGTATGGCCCCGGCTCAAACCCAGGGCGGCAGCTGCTTCAGACTGGCCCAGGGCCACAGATTGGATACCGCCACGCACCACCTCAGAGACGAAGGCTGCTGTGTAAATGGTCAGCCCCAGCAGCACTGACAGGTACTCGGGAGTCAATGCGCCACCGTTCTCGATGGCAAATTCGCCTTGCACTGGTATGTTCAGCGCGGTAGGTGCGCCACCCAGCAGCCAGCCCAGCACGCCCGTTCCAATCACAATGCCTAGAGGAGCCAGCACCATGCTCCGGGCCTTGCCGGTTTGTTCAAAAGCCTTTTGGGCATAAACGCGATAGGCCCATGCTGCGACAACACCTGCCAACAGTCCCCAGGCGCCCCACACATGTCCAGACGCCCATTCGGGGATCGGGAAGTTGATGCCACCCTTGCTCAAGAAGAAGGGGCCCAGCACCCAAGGCTCGTTGGACGCTGGTAGCACCTCGGTAAACATCAAGTACCACATCAGCAACTGCAGCAGTACCGGAATGTTGCGGAAGAACTCTACATACGCCGCGCAAATCCCGCGGATCAGGGCGTTGCGTGAGAAACGGCCCACACCGATCAAGGTACCCAAAATCGTGGTGAGGATGATGCCAACCACGGCAACGCGCAGGGTGTTGACGAATCCAACGAGGTAGGCCCGCCAGTACGACTCACCAGAGTCAAAGGCAAAAAGACTCTCGCCAATATCAAACCCAGCAGGGTTGGACAAAAAGTCAAAACCACTCTGGATACCGCGCAACTTCATGTTGGTGGTGGTGTTGTGGGCGAGGTAGAGGACCGTTGCAAGCACCACGATGATGGCGATGGCCTGGTACAGCAGCCCGCGGAATGCCTGGCTGCGCCAGGACCACGACTTTTTGGGAGGAGAAGAGGGTGTGGACATATCAGCCCTTGGGTTCACTTGAAAAACGCGCATTAACTGAAAAGGGCAGCGCATGGTATGTGCGGCTGCCCTTTTTTTTGTGCGCAACGCCGGGTTACAGCGCCACGCTAACCGCTATTAACGGACTGGGGGAGCGTATTGCACGCCGCCCTTGTTCCACAGGTTGTTCAAACCACGTGGCAGTTGCAGGGCGGACTTGGGGCCCACGTTGCGCTCGAAGATTTCACCGTAGTTACCGGTGGTCTTCACGGCACGAGCCAGCCATTCCTTGTCCAGACCCAACAACTTGCCGGTGTCTTCCTTGGAGCCCAGCAAGCGGCCAATCACGGGGTCTTGGCTGCTGGTCTTCAGGTCGTCCACGTTGGCTGCGGTCACGCCAGCTTCTTCAGCTTCCAGCAATCCGTACACCGTCCACTTCACGATGGCCGTCCACTCGTCGTCACCACGGCGAACCATGGGGCCCAATGGCTCCTTGGAAATCAGCTCGGGCAAGATCATGTGGTCAGCGGGGTTCTTGGCAACCTTGTTACGGGTAGAAGCCAGGCCGGAAGCATCGGTGGTGTAAGCCACGCAACGGCCGGAGAAGTAAGCACCTTCAGCAGCTTCCAGCTTTTCAAACACGATGGGCTTGATGTTCAGGCCGTTGGCTTTGGAGTAGTCGGTCAGGTTCTTTTCGGTGGTGGTGCCAGATTGCACGCACACGGTCTGGCCCTTGAGCTGCTTGGCGCTCTTGAGCTTGCTCTTCACGGGCACCATGAAGCCTTGGCCGTCGTAGTAGGTCACGGCGGTTTGGGACAGGCCCAAGGATGCATCACGGGTCAAAGTGAAGGTGGTGTTGCGGGACAGGATGTCCACTTCGCCAGACTGCAGAGCGGTGAAACGGGCTTGTGCGTTCAGGGGAACGTACTTGACCTTCTCGCCATCGCCGAGCACTGCGGCGGCCACAGCGCGGCACACGTCCACGTCCAGACCCGTCCACTTGCCGTTGGAATCAGCTGCACTGAAACCGGCCAGACCTGTGTTCACACCGCAAACCACTTGGCCACGCGCCTTGACAGCGTCGAGGGTTTTCCCAGCGAATGCAGGAGCGGCCCATACGGCGCCCAACGCGGCGACCACGGTGGCCAGGGTTTTCAGTTTGTTGATGCTCATAAATAGTTTCTCCAAATAAATGAATCAGCAGGGTGCACCACATTGGTGTCTGCCACCCGATTCTGACGCTGAACTGTAGCGCCGGTGGGCAAGTGCCCTCATCCGGGTTTACCATCGAGGCAGATGCAAAAAAGTCATAACCTGATTCTTGGGCATCCATACTCTCCGTGACATATGGATAGCAGAAACCATGCCACGAACGCCCACTTTTGGCGCTCGGCCATGGTTCTTTCGCATAAGGTTATGCGCTTTGTGATGTAGCTGTGGTGTGCGCGCCGCACAGGGCAGAATCCAGTCCATGCGCACCACTGAAGATCTGTCCCTCGGCAAGCCCCTGCAAGGCTGGCGCCTGCGCCTCTACACCATCATTTTTGAAGCCGATACGCGTGCCGGCCGTCTGTTCGACCAGTGGCTGATTGCCATCATCCTCATCAGTGTGGCGGTGGTCGTCATCAGCAGCGTACAGGCCGTGGATGTGCGCTACCACGGATGGTTGACGGCATTGGAATGGTTGTTCACGGTGGCTTTCACGCTGGAATACCTGGCCCGCCTGGCCTGCGTGCGCCACCCCATGCGATACGCACTGAGTTTCTACGGCGTCATTGACCTGCTGGCTTTGTTACCCACCTATGTGGCCTTGCTGGTGCCCGAGGTGCACGCCCTGATTGATGTGCGCATCCTGCGTCTGCTGCGGGTGTTCCGCGTCTTCAAGCTCGCGGCCTATGTGTCCGAATACCAGTCGCTGGGGCGCGCGCTGGCGGCCAGTCGGCGCAAGATCATGGTGTTTCTCTCGGCCGTGCTGATGATTGTTTTGGTCATGGGCACGCTGATGTACGTGGTGGAAGGGCCTGCCAACGGCTTCACCAGCATTCCCACCGCCGTGTATTGGGCGGTCACCACCATGACCACGGTAGGCTTTGGCGACATCACGCCCAAGACCGACCTTGGTCGTTTCATATCCTCCTGCATGATGCTGCTGGGCTGGGGTACGCTGGCCGTGCCCACCGGCATCGTTACCGCGGAGATGACCGCCCGCCGTGCTGCGGAACCGCCCACTACCCGTACCTGCCACGAATGCCTGACCGAGGGCCACCTGCCCGAGGCCCGCTACTGTCTGCACTGCGGCGCCCATTTGCCCGCTTACCAGCGCGAAAATTCCTGAGCGACATCTATATATAAGAAGGAGATACCCCCATGTTCGAAACCGCCATCGCCGGCAGCCTGCCCAAACCCGCCTGGTTGTCTGAAACCGAAAAACTCTGGCCCCAGTGGAAGCTGGCCGGCCCCGAGCTGCAACAGGCCAAGGCCGACGCCACGCTCTTGTGGATCAAGGCCCAGGAAGACGCGGGGCTGGACGTGGTGGGCGACGGCGAGCAAAGCCGCCAGCACTTTGTGCACGGCTTTCTGGAACAGGTGGATGGCATCGACTTTGAGAACAAGGTCACCATGGGCATCCGCAACAACCGCTACGACGCGCAGGTTCCCCAGGTCATCGCCGCGCTGCGCCTCAAGGGCCGCGTCCATGCGTTTGAGGCCCAGCTGGCCCGCGCCCACACCAAGAAGAAACTCAAGTTCACCTTGCCCGGCCCTCTGACCATTGTGGACACCGTGGCCGACCGCTTCTATGGTGACAAAAAGAAGATGGCCTTTGCCTTTGCTGAGCTGCTGAACCAGGAGGCCCTGGCCTTGCAGGCGGATGGTGTGGACATCATCCAGTTCGACGAGCCGGGCTTCAATGTCTACATGCAAGACGCAGTGGACTGGGGCGTGCAGGCGCTGGAGATTGCGGCCAAGGGCCTGACCTGCACCACCGCCGTGCACATCTGCTACGGCTACGGCATCAAGGCCAACAACGACTGGAAAGAAACCCTGGGCCAGGAGTGGCGCCAGTACGCGCAGGTGTTCCCCGCGCTGGCTGCCAGCAGCATCCAGCAGGTGAGCCTGGAGTGCTACCACTCGCATGTGCCGCCGGACCTGATGGCACTGCTCAAAGACAAGGATGTGATGGTCGGTGTGATCGACGTGGCCAGCGATGTGATCGAAACGCCTGAGCAGGTGGCCGACACCATTGGCATCGCCCTGCAGCATGTGCCCAAACACCGCATCTTCCCCTGCACCAACTGCGGCTTGGCCCCCATGAGCCGCGAGGTGGCAGTCAAAAAGCTTGAAGCCCTGGCCCAGGGCGCGGCGTTGGCGCGGCAGCGTTATGGCCAGATGGTGGGCGGCGCCGCCCCATGACCCCGCGCACCCTGCCTGAGGGGCGCCCGCAGGACCTGGGCTTTGCGCCTGATGCGACCAAGGCCATCATCGGCGTGTTGCAGGCCGAAGTGGCCCGCCAGCGCTTGCCCGGCGGTGTGGCGCTGGTGGCGCGCGCAGGCCAGGTGCTGCTGCACAGCGCCTTTGGCCAGCAGGACCCGCAGCGCGGCGTGCCCATGGCGCGCGACTCCATTTTCCGCATCTACTCCATGACCAAGCCCATGGTCTCGGTGGCGGTGCTGCAGCTCATGGAGCGCGGCAAACTCTTGCTCAGCGACCCGGTGTCTAAACACCTGCCCGAGTTTGCGGGCGTGCCTGTGGCGCACGATGTGTTTGGCACCATGGCGCTGCAACCGCCACTGCGCGAACCCACCGTGCACGACCTGCTGCGCCACACCTCGGGCCTGACTTACGAAATCCTGGGCAACGACCCCATCCAGCTGCAGTACGCCAAGGCCCGCCTGGGTGCACGCGACATGCCCAACCGCGCCTTTGCGCAAACGCTGGCGCGCATTCCCTATCGCTTCGAGCCCGGTACCGTGTGGGAATACAGCCGTGCCACCGACTTGCTGGGCGCGCTGGTCGAGGTGGTCAGCGGCCAAACCTTGGGCACGTTTTTGCACGACAACATCATCAGCCCGCTGGGCATGGTGGACACCGGTTTTGCTGTGCCCCCCGAGCACCACGGCCGCATTGCCGAACCCTTTGAGAAAGACCCCGATGGCGCCATCCCCATGCGCCTGCTGGACCCGCGCCAGCCCCCGGTCATGGAGGCCGGTGGCGCCGGTCTGGTGTCGACCGCAGCCGACTACGCGCTGTTTTTGCAGGCCCTGCTGGATGGTGGCGCTTTGGGCAACGCCCGCCTGATCAGCCCCGCCACCGTGCGCAGCATGACGGCCGACCACCTGGGCGACATCGCCCCCTACCGCGCAGGCCGCTCCGGCGAGCTGCTGCCCCCCGGCCACGGCTTTGGCCTCGGCTTTGCGGTGCGGTTGCAAGACGGGATCTCGCCCGTTAGCGGCAGCAAGGGCCTGTATTACTGGGGGGGTATTGCGGGCACCACGTTTTTTGTGGACCCCGCCAAAGACTTCTTTGCCATCCTCATGGTCCAGGCGCCCAACCAGCGCGACTACTACCGCCCCCTGTTTCGCAACCTGGTCTACGCCGCCCTCAACGATTGAGCGGCCACTGGGCAGCAGCCTCAGCAGCCGGTGGTGCGCAAGATCAACTGGGGCTCGCCAGTCCCGCCGTAGTTGTAGGCCAGCGAGCAGTTGGCAGGGGTGGGGGCATCCGCCAGCACCCAGCCCGCATCGCCGCCGGGCAGCGTGCTGTTGCTGTAGCCGTAAAAGGTAAACCGGTTGAACACAATGGGTGTGGTGGACAAATAGCCGCCCCCTGCAATGGCGGGGGCGCCCTGCAGCGTCATGCCAATGCCGTCCCACCAGCGGTCAGGGTAGCCGTTCCACAGGCGGATGGTGCTGCCCTGCATGTTCAGAAAATTGAGCTGGGGGTTGGCACTGGCGGCGCTGCCACGCAAGGCCGTGGTCACTTTCACCGTCTCCATGGTGGTGCGCACCGAGCCCAGCAGCCCGTTGAGTGCCGCCACCCGGGCGTCACTGCCCAGGTTGACAAACTGGGGCAGGGCAAACGCCGCCAGCACCCCGAGGATGACCACCACCATCACCAACTCGATCAACGTAAAACCCCGGCTCGCCCGCATAGTGCTCCTGTGCAATTAAGAGCATTTTAGGCAGTTAGCCCCCGCTGCATCTGCGCGAGCAGCTATAGAAACCATAGCGAATAGGGGCTTTGCCGGCAGATTGGGTGGTATGTGGTGTTTCCGACTGGTCTCAGGCCTTTGCGACTTCCAGCACCAGCTTCCCGAAGTTCTCGCCATTGAAGAGCTTGAGCAGTGTGTCGGGGAAGGTCTGCAGGCCAACCACCACGTCTTCCTTGCTCTTCATGCGGCCATCCTTCAGGTAGCCCGCCATCTCGGCCACGGCCAGGTGGTAGCGGTCGGCGTAGTCGAAGACGACGATGCCTTCCATGCGCGCGCGGTTCACCAGCAGGCTCAGGTAGTTCTTGGGGCCTTGCACGGCGGTGGTGTTGTTGTACTGGCTGATGGCGCCGCAGATGATGATGCGGGCCTTGCGGTTGATGCGGGCCAGCACATCGTCCAGGATCTCGCCGCCCACGTTGTCGAAGTAGATGTCCACGCCGCTGGGGCAATGTTCCTTCAGGCCCGCGCGCACGGCGCCGGGGCCGGCTTTGTAGTCGATGCAGGCGTCAAAGCCCAGCTCCTTCACCACCCAGTCGCATTTTGCGGGGCCGCCTGCAATGCCGACCACGCGCAAGCCCAGAATCTTGGCAACCTGGCCGACCGTCTGGCCCACCGCACCAGCGGCACCAGAAATCACGATGGTCTCGCCCGCCTTGGGCTGGCCCACGTCCATCAGGCCGAAGTAGCCGGTCATGCCGGGCATGCCCAGCACGTTGAGCCATTGCGTGAGGCTGCCCGCACGCAGGTCAATCTTGACCAAGCCCGCACGCTTGAAGTCGGCAGCGGCCAGGGTGATGTACTCCTGCACGCCAAAACCGGCGCTTACATAGTCACCCACTGCGAACTTGTCGCTCTTGCTGGCCACCACTACGCCCACGCCGCCAGCGCGCATGACTTCGCCAATGCCCACGGGCGGGATGTAGCTCTTGCCTTCGTTCATCCAGCCGCGCATGGCCGGGTCCAGGCTCAGTGCCAGGGTCTTGAGCGTGACGCCGCCCTCAGCGGGCTCCGCCACCGGCTCGGTGGTGTGGCTCCAGTCCGTGGCTTTGGGCATGCCCACGGGGCGGGCAGCCAGGCGGATTTGGTGGTTGACGAGGTGGGCGAGGGACATGGCAGACTCCTGAAAATGGGGGCGGCGCAAACATGGGGCGCCAGCCGGGGAGCGCATGGTAGCGCCGAGCCCCACTCGCAGGGGTAGCTTAGGTGACAAGCTGCGGAGCGTTGGGGGCCTTCTACTCCCTAATGCGCAACGTAGCGCCCGGTACGGTGGTTAGTAGCCAGCGTCTGGTTGAGCACCACGGCACCGAGCACGCTCAGGGCGATGTGCTGCCAGTCGGTCACGGCAAAGGCCAGCAGCACGATGGTGGCGTCCAGCGCCATCTGGATGCGCCCAGCTCGCCAACCGCGGCTTTCTTGCAGGTACAGCGCCAGCACATTGAAGCCGCCCAGGCTGGCGCGGTGGCGAAACAGGATGAGCATGCCGGTGCCCATGAGTGAGCCGCCCACCAGGGCGGCCACCAGAGGTTGCAGGTGGGCAAAGCCGATCCACTGCGGCAGCAGATTGGTCAGCAGCGTGAGGAGGGCTACTGCAGCAAAGGTTTTGACCGTGAAAGCCCGGCCCATGCGCTTCCAGGCCAGGGCGTAAAAGGGCAGATTGATGGCAAAAAACACCAGGCCGAAGTTCCAGCCCGTGGCGTAGTGCAGCCAGAAGGCCACGCCCGCGGTGCCACCCGTGAGCAGGCCCAGCGGCTTGAACATGAGCACCCCCAGCGCCACAAAAGTGGTGCCCGTCAGCAGGGCCAGGATGTCTTCAAAGGGGCGGTGGCGCAGATCGGGGTGCGTGGTGTCGGGCATGGGTGGGTCTGGGTCAGGCAGTGGCCGTATCCCCGCAACTGCCGCCACAGCCGTGAATGGCCTGCGTGGGCAGGCGCTCGGGCTGGCTCAGGGTGCCGGTGCGGGGGTCGTAGCCCGCCGAACGCAAGTGCAATGCCAGGGAGGCATCCATGCTCTGCGCATGCTGGGGAAACCACAGGCCGAGCTCGCGTGCCATCTGGCGCACCACGGCCAGCTCGCCGCCATGGCCGCGCGCCTCGCCCTCACGCATCACCTGCAGGATGATCTTGTGCTGGGTGGCATGGCAGTTGCCGGCCGCGAAGCCAGTAGCCTGCATCCACTGGTCTTCACGGTCGAAGTGGTCCTGCGTGTGGGCAATCAGGGTCGACCAACGCGGCAGCAGGTCGGCGTCGGCGGCCTGCACCACCTCGGCCAGCAGCGCCACAAACTCTTGGTGGGTTTCGTCCATCACCGGCATGTCCAGGGCGAGGGCGTCGCTCCATTGCAAGGTATCGGTGGGCAGTGCGGTGGGGGTCATGCGGGCATCTCCAAAAAGTGGACGCCAGATTAGCCAAGCAGACTGCGGGGCGTCTTGACCCACATCAGGCGGCGCTCACTCTTCTGGGTTGATAATGCCGCGCACGCCCCGCGTGGCTGCACTTTGGTGCCTTGTTCCCGGCCTTCATCCCGCTTTACGCCCGACATGACCCTTACTTTCGCGCCCCCGGCCATTGCCGCCCCCCAGGACTTGGACCGCACCCTGCGTAACCAGGGGTATGCCGTGGTGACACCGCAGCAAGTGGCCGCGCTGGCCGGTCTGGACCTGGCGGCCTTGTTGGCCTGGCGCCCCCTGTGGAACGACCTGCCGCCCGACAACTACCTGCGCGATGGCGGTCGCTACCGCCGTCGGCGCCATGCCTGCTTTGTGGTGGATGGCGCTACCGTGATGCTGGCGCCCCACCGCCCGCACTGGCAGCCTGTGGAATACAACGCGCTGCACGGCGGCATGCAGCGTCACTTCGAGCCTATGCAGGCGGCCCTGGTGGCACAAGCCGCCTGGCAGCAGTTGCTGGCTTGGTTGGGCCAGGTGTGCAGCCAGCTCAAAGGTGCTCAGCCTTGGTACACCGAGGCACACCAGTTCCGCATCGATACCACCGACGGCATCGGTCGCCCCACACCCGAGGGAGCACACCGGGACGGTGTGGACCTGGTGGCCGTGTTTCTGGTGGGCCGTGAGGGTGTGAAGGGTGGCGAAACCCGTGTGTTTGATGCCACCGGCCCGAATGGCCAGCGCTTCACGCTGACCGAACCCTGGTCTCTGCTGCTGTTGGACGATCCGCGGGTGATCCATGAGTCCACCCCCATCCAGCCCGTGGCCGAGGGCGGCCACCGCGACACGCTGGTGGTGACCCTGCGGGCGGGCAATTTCCAGGGTGAGCCCGCGCGCTGAACGCAGGGCCATTCCCCATGTCCTGTAGCCCCGAAGATCTGAACAAGCGCTGCCTGGAGCTGGCTGCCAAGTGGCAGACCTGCACGCAGCAGGGCGGGATCGACAGTTTTGTCGAGTTCGCCGTATCGGTGTCCAGCCTGACCGCGTTTCTGGAGAGCCACGGCCTCTCTGGCCTGCACCAGAGCGCGCATTCGCTGGAGCAAAAAGTGCTCTCGCTGATGGACCAGCTGATGGACCCCTCCGCCGGTGGCACGCTTCCGGCTGGTGCCAGCGCCTTGTTGGGCGTGCAGGTGCAGGAGTTTGGAGCCCGTGCGCAGGCCTTTATCCAAGGCCACTCGTCCCACCTGACCGAGCGCCGCCATACGCCGGACACCGCCCCAGACGCGGCGCCCCTCAGCACCTTGGTGCCGCCCAAAAAAATTGTTTTTGTGACAGACACCCCCGTCGCCTGGAAAGACCTGGTGGCCCAGGTCGGCTTCTTCCATGTGCAGGTGGAGCTGGTGGGTACCGCGCACAACCTGCCGTCAGTGCCTGAGCCGGCCATGGTGCTGGTGGACGCCGCCCAGCGGCCGCTGGGCGCCTTTGTGGCTCAGGTGCAGACGCTGCGCGGCCAGTTCTCGGCCAGCCACATTGTGGGCCTGAATGTGGGCATCGACTTCGAGAGCCAGCAGCGAGCATTGAGTGCGGGCTGCGACGCCTGTTTTGCCACCGGTGCACAGTATGCTGCCATCATGGCGCGCATCGTCAAGTTGTGCAGCAATGAAGAGGAGGCGCCTTACAAGGTCCTCGTGGTAGAGGACTCCAAGACCGCGGGTGCGTTGATACGCCGCACGCTGTCGGAGGCAGGTATGGATTCGCTGGCCATCACCCGTCCACAGGATGTGCTGACCGCGCTGGCCGCCTACCAGCCCGACCTGGTGCTGATGGACATGTACATGCCTGGCTGCACCGGTGTGGAGGTAACGCGGGTGATCCGCCAGCACGCCGAGTTTTTGTCCACGCCTGTGGTCTATCTGTCGGGCGACAGCAATGTTGCGCTGCAGGTGGACGCACTGCGTCTGGGGGGCGATCACTTCCTCACCAAACCTTTCAACCCGGTGATCCTGAACGCCGTGGTGAAGAGCAAGATCGACCGCTACCGCACGCTGCGCCGCACCATGTTGCACGACAGCCTGACCGGTCTGCTCAATCACACCACCTCCAAGCAGCAGCTGCAAAGCGCCATCAATGCCGCGCGCCTGGACGGGAGCGGCTTGTGTGTGGCCATGGTGGACATTGACCACTTCAAGTCGGTCAACGACACCTATGGCCACCCCATGGGCGACCACGTGATCCGCAGCATGGCCTGGCTGCTCAAGCAGCGCGTGCGCAAGAGCGATGCGGTCGGGCGCTACGGTGGCGAGGAGTTTGTGGTGGTCCTGCCCGGCTCGACCGCTGACCAGGCGCACACCGTGCTGGACCGCATCCGGGGCGACTTCTCGCGCATCCGCCACCCGGTGGACGACGGCTGGTTTAGCTCCAGCTTCTCCGGGGGTATTGCGCAGTGGAACGCCGATCTGGACTCCGAGGCCCTGCTCAAGCGGGCTGACGAGGCGCTGTACCGGGCCAAACGTGCGGGGCGCAACCAAGTGCAGGTGCTGCAGCCTGGCTGACAGCCACCACTTTTAGGTCAAATCGGCCTCTAGGCTCCGTAGATACTGCGCAAGCAGCTCCTGATTTGATAGTGTGTTGCGCGGCGATTCACGCCACTGCCACGCCTGCGGGCGCCATGCCGGGGGTCAGCAGGCGTTGCACCAGCTCGCGCACCGTCTTGATCTGGCTGCCAAAGGGCAGCTCGCCCGCCCCGCGGAAGAACAGGCCTTTTTTGGTGTCGCCCCGAAGGGCGGCGGCCAACTGGTTGTCGATGCAGAACTGGCCCCAGCCCGGTAGTCCATCGCGCAGCCCACACTGGGCCAGGCAGTCAAAACTCTTGGTGCAGCGCGCCTTCACGTGGGCCACGGCCTGCAGCTTGGGTTCGATCTTCATGTAGGCGCGCAGCCACGGCGTGCCCACGGCGCGTGCGGGCAGGCCGGCCACGCTGGTGAATTCCACCATGTCTTCCTCGCGTGCCTCGGCCAGGACGCGCTTGAACTCGGCGTGGGCGTCGCTTTCCTCGGTCACGGCAAAAGCGGTGCCCAGCTGCACCGCATCGGCCCCCAGCGCCTGCAGGCGGGCAATGTCTTCAAAGCTGCGCACTCCGCCTGCGGCAATCAGCGGGATGTGTTGCTCGTAGCCTGCGTCCTTGAAGAACTGGCGTACTTGCGGAATCACGTTCTCAAAGTCAAAGCGGCTGTTTTGCAGGTCGGCAATCTTGGCCGCACCCAAGTGGCCACCGGCCAGGCGGGGGTGTTCGATCACGATGGCGTCGGGCAAGCGCTTTTTGCGTTCCCATTTCTTGACCAACAACTGCACGCCGCGTGCGTCCGACAAGATGGGGATCAGCGCTGCCTTGGGGTGGTCTTTGGCCAGGTCGGGCAGGTCCAAGGGCAGGCCGGCGCCCACCACCACGGCGTCAATGCCGGCTTCCAGGGCCCGAGTTACGTTGGCGGCGTATTCGCTCACGGCGCGCATCACATTGATGGCCAGCAGGCCTTTGCCCCCGGTGCGGGCGCGGGCTGCCGCGATCTCGCGGTCAATCGCAATCAGGTTGGCGCGGTTAATGCCTTCCTTGGCCACGTCGCCCGGCGCCAGCTCGCGGGTTTGCTCCATCAGGTCGGGGTGGTGTCGGCGCAGGTCCACACTGGAGAGCGTGCCCACCCCGCCCAATGCGGCCACGCTGCCGGCCAGGCGGTTGCCAGAAATCCCGATGCCCATACCGCCTTGCACAATGGGCAGCAGCGTTCGCCCGGCCATGCGCAGGGCGCCCAGACCGCTCTGGCGTAGCCAATCGCCGGATTCAGTCGCTAAAAACGGCCATTTGGTACTTGCTTCGGTCATGGTGTGCTCTAAGATAACGGGCGTTGGACAATCGCACAGCTTAGGGCGAGCCTTGCGGTCTGGCTTTGAGGTGGGTCAACTTGCTGCGCAGTTGGGCAGCACTCCCGGTGCATGACACAAAAAGGTAAACCCCAAGAATGAACGCGCTTGTGCAAAGTCTGGCGGCCATGAGCGGCCTGCGGGACCGCGATGCCCTGGATGCCGCGCTGGTGCGTCTGGTGATCGACAGCAGCGAAGGTGCCGTCCACAGTGCCACCTTGGTGCGTATCGTGGGCGAGGGTGACGACAGGCGCTGCCTGGTGCAGGCCCGAGTGGAGGCTGGCCACACCCAAGTCAGCCGCGATCTGCTCTGGATTGACTGGACCACCTTGCCCCATGTGTCTGACTTCCCCTTGCGCCAATTGGCGGTGGAGCGGGCCCGCGCGGTCCACAGCGACAGCGCGCCGCATGCAGCCGCTATGCCCCTGCTCACGCCGCAAGGCACCTGGGGTTTGCTGGAAATTGACTCCAGCCAGCCCCTGCCTGCGCGCCTGCTGGATCTGGTGGAAGGCATTCTGCTGACTTACAACAACTTGCTGGGCCTGCTGGACTACGGCGAAAAAGATGCGCTGACGGAGCTGCTCAACCGCAAGACCTTTGACGGCGCCTTCTTCAAGGCCACGGCCGAGCAGCATGGCGACGAATTGCCCGAGGGCGGCGAGCGTCGCCACACCCATCCCGACGCTGGTGTGTGGCTGGCGGTACTGGATATTGACCATTTCAAGCGCGTGAACGACACCTACGGCCACCTGATCGGTGACGAAGTGCTGCTCCTGTTGGCGCGGCTGATGCGCAGCAGCTTTCGCTTCAACGACCAGCTCTACCGATTTGGGGGCGAGGAATTTGTGGTGCTGATGCGCTGCGACAGCGTGGAACATGCCCATGCGGCGCTGGAGCGCCTGCGCGAGAAGGTGCAGGCCTATGCCTTCCCGCAGGTGGGCAGCATCACCGTGAGCATCGGTTTCTCGGTACTGCTGCCGCACGATACGCCCAGCGGTGCCTTTGGCCGAGCCGACAAGGCGGTTTACCACGCCAAGGAACATGGCCGCAACCAAGTCTGCAGTTACCAGGCGCTGGTGGCGTCGGGTGAGCTGGTGGACCAGGTTGCCGAAGGCATGGACGTGGACCTGTTCTAGCCAGGCCCACGGCGCGCCGCTTTAACGTGCGCGCTCAAAAATGGCGGCGATGCCCTGGCCGCCGCCAATGCACATGGTCACCAGCGCGTAGCGGCCGTTGATGCGCTCCAGCTCGTAGAGCGCCTTCACGGTAATCAGCGCGCCCGTCGCACCGATAGGGTGGCCCAGCGAGATGCCAGAGCCATTGGGGTTGACCTTGGCCGGGTCCAGACCCAGGTCGCGCGTGACGGCGCAGGCCTGCGCGGCAAAGGCCTCGTTGGCTTCGATCACATCCAGGTCCTGCACCGTCAGGCCCGCCTTCTTCAGCGCAGCTTGCGTGGCGGGCACCGGGCCAATGCCCATGTACTTGGGGTCCACGCCTGCGTGGGCGTAGGCGACCAGGCGCGCCAAGGGCTGCAGGCCACGCGCCTTGGCGGTGGCTGCATCCATCAGCACCACGGCCGCGGCCGCGTCATTGATGCCGGATGCGTTACCGGCGGTCACCGTGCCGTTTTCCTTCAGGAAGGCGGGCTTGAGCTTGGCCATATCGGCCAGGCTGGCGTTGGCACGGAAATGCTCGTCGGTGGCGTAGGCCACATCGCCTTTTTTGCTCTTGAGCATGATGGGCAGGATCTGGCTCTTGAAGTAGCCTGCTTCAGTGGCCTTTTGTGCGCGGTTGTGGCTTTCCACGGCAATCGCGTCCTGCTCTTCGCGGCTGATGCCCCACTTGGCGGCGATGTTCTCGGCCGTCACGCCCATGTGGATGGTGTGGAAGGGGTCGTGCAGCGCACCAATCATCATGTCCACCATCTTGGTGTCGCCCATGCGTGCGCCCCAGCGCATGTTGAGGCTGGCAAAGGGCGCGCGGCTCATGTTCTCGGCACCGCCGCCAATGGCAATGTCGGCATCGCCCAGGGCGATGGTCTGCGCGGCGTTGACGATGGCCTGCAGGCCCGAGCCGCACAGGCGGTTCACGTTGTAGGCCGGTGTACCTTCGGAGCAACCGCCATTGATGGCCGCCACGCGGCTCAGATACATGTCTTTCGGTTCGGTGTTGACCACGTGACCGAAGACCACATGGCCCACATCCTTGCCATCCACGCTGGCCCGTGACAGCGATTCACGCACTACCTGCGCTGCCAGTTCGGTAGGGGGGATGTCCTTGAGGCTGCCGCCAAAGGTGCCAATGGCGGTGCGCACTGCGCTGACGACGACGACTTCACGGCTCATGGAAATACTCCTGCAAATGGTTGAAACGGGGAATGCGGCCATCTTACGGCGGCCGGATGTCACCCATTCTTCATCAATTTGTCACAACACTTCCCTAGGCTAGAGAGCCACACCCAAACCGAGGAATTCTCCGTGAGCGCCAGCGAAGACGAATTGATCCGCCGTATCCAGAACGACATGCTCGACAGCTATGACGAAGAGCTGGAGATGGAGCTGGACGACCAACATCTGGAACGTTTGGCCGGTGGGCAGGCGCCTGATGCCGATGCCCGCGCCGCGCGTCGCCTGTACTTCAAGGAACTGTTCCGCATGCAGGGCGAACTCGTCAAGCTGCAGGATTGGGTGGTCGCCACGGGCCACAAGGTGGTGGTGATCTTTGAAGGGCGTGACGCAGCCGGCAAGGGCGGCGCCATCAAGCGCATCACCCAGCGCCTGAACCCGCGTGTTTGCCGCGTGGCAGCGCTGCCCGCCCCCAACGACCGCGAGCGCACGCAATGGTACTTCCAGCGCTACGTGAGCCATTTGCCGGCGGCCGGCGAGATCGTCTTGTTTGACCGCAGTTGGTACAACCGCGCCGGTGTGGAGCGCGTCATGGGCTTTTGCACTGACGACCAGCTCGAAGAGTTCTTCCGCAGCGTGCCGGAGTTCGAGAAGATGCTGGTGCGCTCGGGCATCCAGGTCATCAAGTACTGGTTCTCCATCTCCGACGAAGAGCAGCACAGCCGCTTTCTGGGCCGCATCCACGACCCGCTCAAGCAATGGAAGCTCAGCCCCATGGACCTGGAATCGCGCAGCCGCTGGGAGGACTACACGCGTGCCAAGGAGGTGATGCTGGAACGCACCCACATCCCTGAGGCGCCGTGGTGGGTGGTGCAGGCGGTGGACAAGAAGAAGGCGCGCCTCAATTGCATTCACCACTTGTTGCAGCAGATGCCGTATGAAGAGACGGAGCATCCGCCGGTGACGTTGCCGCAGCGGGTGCGGCATGAGGACTATGAGCGGCGGCCGGTGCCTTTGGACATCATGGTGCCTGAGGTTTACTAAGTTCTTTTTTGGTTATTTCAGGCCTGCACCGCTTTTTTTAACACCCACTCCCCCAGCCCCTCGCCCCGTCGGCGAGGGGAGCTTTTAACAGCCATATCTTGTTGCGTCACTCCGGCTGCGCGGCTACTGGGGTGAAGTTGCCACCGTTGTTTCACACCACGGCCTGCGCCTGCGGTTGTGGATGCCTCGGAGATGTCGGTCTGCCAACGCTGGCGGCTGCGCCCGCCAGTGGCTCCGCGCTAGGGCGTTTGTATTTGCCACAACCGCAGGCATGGGCCGTGGCGAACCCATACGTTGGTAACTGTTCCCTGGTAAGGGCGTATTCGGAGCACAGCAGCCAAATCGGCTGTTAAAGGCTCCCCCTCGCCGACGGGGCGAGGGGGCTGGGGGGAGTGGGTGTTAAAAAAGAAGCCTAGCCCCGCACATCCCCCACTGGCTGCGACCCAAAATCCTCCCGCGCCAGGTAAGCCAACACCCGACGCGCCGCATCCCCAGGACTGGTCAGCTGCCCCTGCGCATGCAGCCCCGCAAAGCTCCCCATGTCCGGAAATCGCGCCGAATCGGCACTGCGCAACTGCAGCTGCATGTCGGTATCAATCACCCCCGGCGCCAGCGAACACACCTTGGCCCCGTTGGCCAGCAGCGCCTCGTCCAGTGCCACGCAGCGCGTGAAGTGGTCCATGCCAGCCTTGGCCGCGCAGTACGCGGACTGCGAGGCCATGGCGCGCCGGCCGAGGCCGGAGGAAATATTGAGTACCTTGCGCGGCACCGTCCAGGCGCGTGTGGCGCCCAGAAAGGCCGCGGTGAGTTGCATGGGGGCTTCCAGCCCGACGCGCAGGGCCTGGGCCAAGGCTGCAGGGTCGGATTCGGAGAGGGGCACCAGCGCGGGAATCACGCCAGCGTTGTTGATGAGGGTGGCGCTGGCCAAGGCGGCCGAGGTTTGCTGCGCTAGCCACTCGCGCATTCGTGCCGCGGCGCTGGCGCCGTCGCTCAGGTCCAAGGGCCATTGCAGCAGTGTGGCGCCTACGCGCTGTGCCTGCTCGGCCAGGGCGGCATTGGTGCGGCGCGAGATGCAGAGCAAGAGCGCATCGGGGGCCAGCAGCTGTTCTGCCATGGCCAGGCCCATGCCGCGCGAAGCGCCGGTGAGGATGGTGAGATGTTGCATAGGTTTGCTATTGTATTGATAGCTGCTCGCACACTATCAACGAGGGCTATGGCTAAAAATATCAGAAATCAGTCGCGCGGGCGGCGCAGCGCGATCCAGCCTGCGATGGCCGTGATGCTGACGATGAGCGCGACCACCACCCAGAAGCCATGCGGGTGGTCCGCCAGCGGGATGCCGCCCACATTCATGCCCAGCAGACCGGCAATGATGTTGATGGGCAGGGCCAGCACGGTCACGATGGTCAGCACGAACAGGCTGCGGTTGTTGGCCTCGGCTACGCGTGCGGCTATCTCTTCCTGCAGGAGCTTGATGCGTTCCTGCAGCGCCGCCATGTCGCTCAGCGCCACGTTGAATTCTTCGGTAGATTGGCGCAAGTCCTGCAGGTCGTCTTCACCCACCCAGTCCGGCGGCTTGCGCAGCAGGCGGAACAGGGCGGCAGGTTCGGGCGCCAGCAGACGCTGCAGGCGCACCAGCAGGCGGCGCAGTGCCCCGAGATCGGCGCGCTTGGTTTCTAGCCGGCCGGCCAGCAGCTTGTCCTCGATGTCGTCCACGCGCGCCGTGGTATTGCGCACGATGTTGATCAGCACATCACCCTGGTCCTGCATCAGGTGCACCAGCAGCGCCACTGACGAGGCCAGGCGCTCGCCGCGGCGTACGGCGTCGCGCAGCCGGTCGATGGAGCGCAGCGGTTGCAGCCGCGCACTCACCACCAGGCGCGGCGCGACCGACAGCCACAGCGTGGAAATGTCCGAGGGCTCAAACGCAAAGTCGTAGTGCACATCGTTCACCACGGCAATCAGGGTGTCGTCATCCAGCTCCACGCGGGTGGAACGCGAGCCGTCCTGCAGGGATTCGTAAAACAGATCGGACAGCTGCAGGTTCTCACGCAGCCATTTACCAGTGGCGGCCTGCGAGAGGTTGAAGTGCAGCCATACAAAGCCTGGCTCCGGCGTGGCTGGGCTGGCTTGTTCCTGCAGCCAGCGCAGGGCGTCGGGCGTATCCAGCGGGCTGGCTTGGCCATCAGCCCCGAAAAGGAAGCCGCAGATCAGGCCGGCGCTGTCGGCACCGTAGAGGTTGGGTGCGTTCATAGCGCCAGCCCCTGGGCCAGGGACGTCGCAGCATCCCGTGTAAATTCACCGGCCTGCAGGCGCTGTAGCACTTCGGGCGCTGTGAGGCACAGGAATTCCTGCACCTCGCCGTCCTGGTTGTGCGGGACTTGCGTGGCCTGCAGCGTCAGGTTGAGCACCAGCAGGCTCTCATCGTGCCAGCCTTCGGGCTCGGCGCGCCGGGTGCGTACCCAGCCAGCGGAGTGAACCTGGCCCTCATCGGGCCAGTGCAGGCCGGCTTCCTCCCACAGCTCGCGCCGGGCACAGCCCAGCGGGGATTCACCGGCCGGCAGGCCGCCGGCGGTGACGTTGTCCAGCATGCCGGGGTCGGTGGCTTTGCGGGCGCTGCGCCGTCCGCACCACAAGGCGCCTTCGGGCGTGAAGCCGTTGATATGCACCGCATGGCTCATCAGCCCCAGAAAGCGGAAACCTGCACGTTCCACGGCCAGCAGCGGTGGCTGTTCCATCAGGGGCTCGGTGCAGCCGTCAAACCAGAAGGCAAAGGCCTCATGGCGCCAGCCCGGCAGCAGGCCTTGGGCTTGGCAGTTTTGCAGAAAGCCCTGCAGTTGGGCGCTGCGTTCTGCGCTGCTCCCGGTGGTGCAGTCCCATACCAGCGCGTCGCCGTCTAGTCGGCAGTCGGCCAGCCCATTCATTAGCAGGGCGGCGCGCTCCGGCCGTTGCCAGCCTAAGGCCTGCTGCGGCGTGCGCCAGGGCACCCAGCCTGCGGGAGGGGGCAGGGCGCAGCCAGCGCGCAGTTCGGCGAGCCAAGCACGGCCAGCATGACCCAGCGCATCATGGAAGACTTGGGCACTGGCGGGGAGGGGGCGTTGCGGGTTCAGGGGCGACCTCGGTGAATGCGGCCCTCCATGGTACGCAGAGCCACAAGTTGCCGCATTGTGCGGCAGCCGGATGACAAAGGTACGACACACCGGTGACGAACTGGGAAACCTTGGCCGCACTGTGGTGACTGGTCTTGCGGTGGCTGGCGGCGTACCATGCGCCCATGCACATTCCACGTAGAAGGACATGGCGAGTCGTTGCGATGCTGGCGCTGGCCATGCCATGGCCGTGGGCGCATGCGGCTCCGCCAGAGACGGTACGGCTGGGCATCGGCGAGTACCCGCCCTTCAAGGTGGAGGCCGAGCCCGGTGGCGGGCCGCTCACAGAGATCGTGGTGGAGGCCTTCAAGGCCGCGGGCGTGCGCTCCAGCGTTGAGTGGGTGCCCAACAACCGGGCCATTGCCGGCGTCATGTCCGGCCGCTACGACGGCAGCTTTGGCTGGGCGCGCAGCGCCGAGCGTGAGGAGTCGCTGCTCTTCTCCAGCCGCCCGATCCACAGCTACCGCATGGTGTTTGTGCAGCGGGCAGGCGAGTCGCGGGACTGGGCCAGCCTCTCCGACCTGGGGCAGTGGCGCGTGGGCGTGACCCGGGGCAACTTTTACTCCCAGCCGTTTGCCGACCTGCAGGCCTAAGGGGTGTTGGCGGTGGATGAGGCGGTGGACGATGTGAACAACCTCAAGAAGCTGGTCTACAAGCGCATCGATCTGTTTCCGCTGGAAGAGTCGGCGGCGCGCTACTTGATTGCCAACAAGCTCGACCCTGGTGAGGCGCCGCAGTTGCAGGTCCAGAGCAAGAGCTTCTGGACGGTTCCCATTCACTTTGTGGTGTCCAAGAAAGTGGACAACGCCCAAGCCATCATGGACGCCTTTGATGCGGGCTACCGCGAGCTGCAGCGCAGTCGCAGGCTGGACGCCCTAGAACGCAAGCTGCGAAAGTAGCTATTGTTTTTGTAGCTGCTTGCGCAATATCTATGAGGGCTAAAGGCTAAAAGCCTTCAAATCTCAGCGCCTTCGACCAGAAAGCGAACGCGCCGCACACCTTGCCATTCATCGGCATCAAGCCGGAAGGCCAGGGTCACTTTGGGCGGCAGCGGCTCGGTGTGGCCGAACCAGATGCCGTCCACTGGCTGGCCCTGGTGCTTGAGTTTGAGGGCAAGGTGCTTTTCACCCACCAGTCGCTGAGACACCACCTCCACCTCTTCGCTGAAGGTGGGGGCTGCAAAGCCCTGGCCCCACACCTCTTTGTGCAGCGCGTCCACCAGGTCCACGCGGCGGTACTCGGGGTTGAGGGGGCCATCGGTCTCCAGGCGGCGCGTCAGCGTGGCGGCGTCCAGCCATTCCTGGGCGACCTCATTCAGGCCGTTCTCAAACTCGTCGAAAAACTCCTCCGCCACGGTGCAGCCTGCGGCCATGGCATGGCCGCCAAAGCGCAAGATGGCCTGCGGGTAGCGCTTGGCCACCAGGTCCAGCGCGTCGCGCAGGTGGAAGCCGGGAATGCTGCGGCCTGAGCCCTTGAGTTCGTGTTCCTTGCCCTCGGCCGCGCTAGGGGCAAACACAAACGTGGGGCGGTGCAGTTTGTCCTTGATGCGGCTGGCCACAATGCCGACCACGCCTTCGTGGAAGTCGGGGTCGAACACGCAAATGGCGGGCGGGGGCTCATCACCCTCGTCAAACAGGCTCTCGGCAATCATCAGCGCCTGCTCGCGCATATCGCCCTCAATCTCGCGACGCTCGCGGTTGATGCCATCCAGCGTCTTGGCCAGCTCGTCGGCGCGGCCGGGGTCGTCGGTCAGCAGGCATTCGATGCCCAGCGTCATGTCAGAAAGCCGTCCGGCCGCGTTGATGCGCGGGCCCAGGGCGAAGCCAAAGTCGAAGGTGGTGGCCACCTCGGCTTTGCGCCCGGCTGCTACGAAAAGGCTAGCTAGTCCCGCAGGCATGGCGAGGGCTCGAACCCGCTTGAGGCCTTGGGCCACGAGGCGGCGGTTGTTCGCATCGAGCTTCACAACGTCGGCCACAGTCCCTAGCGCCACCAGCGGCAGCAACACATCGAGCTTTGGCTGTGTCGCAGCATCAAAGACGCCGCGCGCGCGCAGCTCGGAGCGCAGCGCCAGCAGGGTGTAGAACATCACGCCCACGCCGGCGATGGACTTGCTCTCAAACGTGCAGCCGGGCTGGTTGGGGTTGACGATCACATCGGCGTCCGGCAACACGGCCGCGGGCAAGTGGTGGTCGGTCACCAGCACCTGCAGGCCCAGGGCCTTGGCACGGGCCACGCCGTCCACGCTGGCAATGCCGTTGTCTACTGTGATCAACACCTCGGCGCCGGACTTTTTCACGCGTTCGCTGATGGGCGCGGTCAGCCCATAGCCGTCCACCACGCGGTCGGGCACCAGGTAGTCCACATGGCGCGCACCCAGCAGGCGCAGGCCGCGCACGGCCACGGCGCAGGCGGTGGCGCCATCGCAGTCGTAGTCGGCCACCACGCAGAGCTTTTTGTCTTGGGCGATGGCTTCGGCCAGCAAGGCGGCAGCGCGGTCTGCGCCCAGCAGCGCGCTGGGGGGCAACAGTTTGGCGAGGGCGTCGTCCAGCTCCTCGGGGCCGTTCACGCCGCGGGCGGCGTACAGGCGGGCCAGCAGGGGGTGGATGCCGGCTTGCTCCAGAGCCCAGACCGAGCGGGGAGGGATCTCGCGGGGGACGATGTTCATAGGGTCAGCAGCAATTCGTGGGGGGGAGGCGCGGTGAAGCGGCGCTGCAGGCGGTTCCACCAGGGGCTGCTTTGCAGCACGAAAGTGGGAGCCAGGCGTTCGCCGCACAAGGTAATTTCCATGGCTTCGTTGGCTTTGGCGCGGGTGAGCAGCTTGGCGATCAGGCCAGCGTCGAGCGCCTGCCAGGCTTTGGCCCAAGCCGGTGCATCATCGCGCAAGGCGGCTTCGGTCAGGCTGTTGTCCATCACCACGCGCTGGGCAGGCGCTGGACGCGGGGCGGCTGGCAGGGTGCCGGTACCGCTGATCCAGAAGGAGTTGACCGGGGCCAGGAAGCGCGCCTTGCGTGCATCGTTGACCGGGTGGGTGTAGAGCAGCATCTGCATCTCGTTCTGCAGGCGGCGCAGTGGCTGGGCCTGGGGCTGGCGCGGCATCCAGCCGTCCACCCGGGCGCTGCGCGTGCGTGCCAGCGAGGCGGTGGGCAGGTCTGCCAACACAGCACCCTGCGCCAGCCAGGTGGTGTGGTTGAGCGGGTGCAGCGTAATGCCATCTTCGGCAAAGTAGGGCTGCATGGCGGCGCGCAGGGCGTCCGATTCGTGGGCGCTCAGCGCGAGCTTGTGTGGGTCGTCCATGGCCACATGGTCGGCATTGATGCGCCAGTGGCAGGGCGTGATCCAGGCCCAGCCACTGCTGCCATGCAGTTTGGTCAGGCCCAGGTGCTCTGCATCCAGTGCGGCCCACGGGACCAGACCGTCGGCCCCCTGCAGGCCCAGGCTTTTGGCATGCACACGCTCGCTCAGCGGGGTCAGCGACTCGGCCGAGCCCAGCAAAGGGGGGGTAGGGTTCAACAGGCTGAGCAGTTGGGCCAGATTGGGCAGCGAGAGCTCGGCGATGGCGGCCTGGCAGTGCAGGCCGGCCGGTGCCGCGTAAGGAATAACGGTGTGCATCCCTGAATTGTCCCGCATGGATGCCACAATCCGCCCACCTCTGCACTTTGTAACCTTTGATGCGACTTCCCTACGAGCTCACCATCGGCTGGCGCTACACGCGCGCAGGCCGGGCCACGCGGCGCAACGGCTTTATCTCCTTCATCTCTGGTGTGTCCATGTTGGGCATTGCGCTGGGGGTGGCGGCGCTGATCATCGTGCTGAGTGTGATGAACGGCTTCCAGAAAGAGGTGCGTGACCGCATGTTGGGCGTGGTGTCCCATATCGAGGTGTTTGCCCCAGGTGGCCAAGCGCTGCCAGATGTGGATCGCACCCTGCGCGAGGCCAAGGCCAACCCGCAGGTCATAGGCGCGGCCCCCTTTGTGGCGGCGCAGGCACTGGTGGCACGCGGTGAAGATATGAAAGGGGCCATGGTGCGCGGTATCGACCCGGCGCGCGAGCCCGAGGTGTCGGACGTGGCCACCGGTGCGCAGGCGGCTGTCTTGGCGCAGCTGGTGCCCGGTGAATTTGGTGTGGTGCTGGGTGGTGAGCTGGCCCGCAGCATGGGCGTGGCCAAGGGGGACCGCGTGACCCTGATTGCCCCCAGCGGGCAGGTAACGCCGGCGGGCGTGGTGCCGCGCCTCAAGCAAATGACCGTGGTGGGCACTTTTGACTCGGGCCACTACGAATACGACTCTGCGCTGGTCTTCATCCACTGGGAAGACGCGGCCAAGATCTTCCGCCTGGAAGGCCCCACGGGCGTGCGCCTCAAGCTCAAAGACCTGCACCAGGCCCGCGAGGTCGCCCAGGAGCTAAGCCGCTCTATGAGCGGAGACTTGCTGCTGCGCGATTGGACGCGCCAGAACCGAACTTGGTTTGCCGCAGTGCAGGTGGAAAAACGCATGATGTTCATCATCCTCACCCTCATCGTCGCGGTGGCCGCCTTCAATCTGGTGTCCACGCTGGTCATGACGGTGACCGACAAGCGTGCCGACATCGCCATCTTGCGCACCCTGGGCGCCAGCCCGGGCAGCATCATGGGCATCTTTGTGGTGCAGGGTGCCATGGTCGGCGTGATTGGTACGCTTGCCGGCCTGCTGCTGGGCCTGGGCGTGGCGTTCAATATCGACGTCATCGTGCCTGCCTTGGAACGCCTTTTGGGTGCGAGCTTTTTGCCGCAAGATATTTATCTCATCAGCCGCATGCCCAGCGACCCGCAGCAAAGCGACATCGTGCCCGTGGCTGTGATTGCGCTGCTCATGGCCTTTGTGGCCACCCTGTACCCCAGCTGGCGCGCCAGCCAAGTGAACCCTGCCGAGGCGCTGCGTTATGAGTAAGACCCTGTCCCCCGTCGATCAGGCCTTGGCCGCCGCCCAGTACCAGCAAGTGGCTGATATGGCCCACACGTCCGAGCCGCAGCCCACCGGTGAAGTGGTGCTGCAAGTGCGTGGTCTGACCAAGCGGTTTCAGGAGGGGCGATTGGACGTGACCGTGTTGCAGGGCGTGGACCTGCAGGTGCACCGGGGCGAGACCCTGGCCATCGTGGGTGCGTCGGGCTCGGGCAAGAGCACCTTGCTGCACCTCATGGGCGGACTGGATGCACCCACCAGCGGCAGCGTGGACCTGCTGGGCCACAAGCTGGCCGAGCTGCCCCCTGCGGCACAAGGTCGCCTGCGAAACCAGCACCTCGGCTTTGTTTACCAGTTTCACCACCTGTTGCCGGAGTTCAGCGCGCTGGACAACGTGGCCATGCCACTGACAATTCGGCGTGTAGACCCCGCAGAATCTGCGCAAGCAGCTATGAAAATGCTAGCGTTGGTGGGGCTGGAGCACCGCATGCACCATCGCCCGGCCGAGCTCTCAGGCGGCGAGCGCCAGCGCGTGGCCATTGCCCGTGCGCTGGTGACAAAGCCCGACTGTGTGCTGGCCGACGAGCCCACAGGCAATCTGGACCGCAGCACGGCCGACGGCGTGTTTGAGCTGATGCTGACTCTTGCGCGCGAGCAGGGCACGGCCTTTGTGTTGGTAACGCACGACGGCGGGTTGGCCGCGCGCTGCAGCCGCCAGCTCAAGCTGGTGTCGGGCCGCTTGGTCTGAAGGTCCGCCGGGCTGGCGGCAGGCTTGCGCTTTGCTGACGGGCAGGCGCGAGCCAAGGGTTGTTGCGGATGAGGGCAAGCGCGCTGCGGCCTAAGCTGCGCGCCATTGCCACTTCCCAGAGAGTTCGCCATGAACCGTCGTCGTTGGTTGCCCTGCGGGGTCTTGTTGTTGGCCTGCGCGTCAGTCGCCTTGGCCCAAAACGCCAAACCTCTGCGCATCGGCCTAATTGGCCCTTTCACGGGCCCGTCTGCCGACTTTGGCATCCCCATGCTCAACGGGGCCAAGCTTGCAGTGGACGAGATCAATGCCGCGGGCGGCTACCTGGGCCGGCCGTTGGAGCTGGTCGTGAAAGATGACACCGCCAACCCCGACGTGGGCCTGAAGAATTCGCAGGACATGCTGAAGGAAGATGTGGTGGGCACCATCGGCTTTTGCAACACCGGTGTCGCCATGAGGTCACTGGAAACGTTCCAGTCGGCCAAAGCCCCGCTCATCGTGCCCTGCGCCACCGGTACGCCCATCACCGCCAAATACCCGGCCCCCGAGAGCTACATCTTCCGCACCTCGGCCCGTGATGCCATCCAGGCCCCCTTTGTGGTGGACGACATCGTCAGCCGCGGCTGGACCAAGGTCGCCATCTTTGCCGACAAGACGCCCTATGGCGAAGGCGGCATGAACGATGTGGTCAAGGCACTGGCCGCCAAAAACCTGCAGCCGGTGTACGTGGCCCGTTTTGAGCTGGGTGTGAAGGACCTGCAGGCCGAGCTGAAAGCCGCGCAGGCAGCCGGTGCCAACGTGGTGTTCAGCTACACCGTGGGGCCGGAGAACGCCGTCATCGCCAAGGGGCGCCAGGCCCTCAAGTGGGCCGTGCCTCAGGTGGGCGCCTGGCCGCTGTCCTTTCCGTTTTTCATGGACGGGGCCAAGGAGGCGGCCGAGGGCGCCCTCATGGCGCAAACCTTCATTGCCGAGCCCAGCAACGAACGCCGCATTTCCTTCCTCAGCGCCTACGCCCGCAAGTTCAACACCAAGAAGATCACGGTGCCGATGGCTGCGGCCCAAGCCTATGACACGGTGTATCTGCTCACCTACGCCATCCTCTCCATCCGGGACGGCAACCTTTCTGGTCCGTCCGTCAAAAACGCGCTGGAGACCATGCCACGTGTCTACTACGGCGTGACCGCCACCCACGAGCGCCCCTTCAGCAAGGACGACAAAGACGCCATGACCAGCAATATGCTGGTCATGGGCCTGGTGAAGAATGGTGCGGTAACCTTCGCCTACCCCGAAGACCGCACCCGCAACCTGTTCGTGCAACGCAAACGCTGACGCCACT
Source organism: Rhodoferax sp. TH121 (assembly GCF_002251855.1). GTDB lineage: Bacteria > Pseudomonadota > Gammaproteobacteria > Burkholderiales > Burkholderiaceae_C > Allorhodoferax. The sequence continues at coordinate 3,736 of NZ_NOXW01000013.1, read as the reverse complement.
ACCCCACACCACCATGCGCTGGATAGACACCCACTGCCATTTGGACGCCTTCGAGGCAGACCGGCAGGTGGGCGCAGTCTGCCTCGCTGCCCGGCAAGCGGGGGTGGTGCACTGTGTCATTCCAGCGGTGGAGGTGGCCAATCTGCACGTGGTGCGCGACCTGGCCCACCGGCAGAACTACAGCTACTGTCTGGGTATTCACCCTCTGTATGTGCCCACCGCGCAAGATGACGCGCTGGCGGTGCTGGCCCAAGCGCTGCAAGCCCACCATGCCGACCCCAGGCTGGTGGCGGTGGGCGAGATTGGCTTGGATTACTTCGTACCCCAGCTCACCCAAAGCCCGTGGCGTGAAAGGCAAGAGGCCATCTACCGCGCGCAACTCAAGTTGGCGCGCCAGTACGGTTTGCCCGTGGTGCTGCATGTGCGGCGTTCGGCAGACCGCCTGCTCAAGCACCTGCGCGAGGTGGCTGGCCCCGGTGGACGCTGGCAAGGCATCGCCCATGCGTTTAACGGCAGCGAGGTACAGGCACAGGAGTTCCTCAAACTCGGTTTCAAGCTGGGCTTTGGTGGCGCGGTGACCTTTGAGCGCGCCCACCAGTTGCGCCGCCTGGCCCAAACCCTGCCGCTGGACGCCCTAGTGCTGGAGACCGACGCCCCCGACATCCCGCCGCACTGGCTCTACACCACGGCGGCCGAGCGCGAGGCCGGCGCACCGCAGGGGCGCAACACACCGGCCGAGCTGCCGCGCATTGCCCACACCGTGGCCCAGCTGCGTGGTATGGCGCTGCAAGACCTGGCTCAAGCCAGCACGCACAACGCTTGCCAGGCCTTGCCGAGGCTGGCTGCGCTGCTGGTATAAATCCCCATGGTCCGAAAAGCATCCCCCGTTCTCCCCGAAGTCAATTTTTCCGAAGAAGGCCCCATCCGTCACCTGCACCTGGGCAGCGAATGGATCCAAGGCTCCATGCTGGTGGAGGCGCCCACCGTGCTGGTGCACGAGTACATCCAGCGCATGATGGCCTGGCTGCTGTTTGTCGACCCCGCCACCGTGCCCAAGCGCCAGGCGCTGCAGCTGGGTCTGGGAGCTGCGTCGCTCACGAAGTTCTGCCACAAGGAGCTCAAGATGAAGACCACGGCTATTGAACTCAACCCGCAGGTACTGCACGCCTGCCGTGGCTGGTTCAAGCTGCCGGCGGACAACAGCCGCATGCAGGTGGTGTTGGGCGATGCGTCCGAGGAAATCAAGAAAGACCAATGGATAGGCGCGGTTGACGCGCTGCAGGTGGATCTGTATGACGAGGAAGCGGCAGCCCCTGTGCTCGACAGCGCCGACTTCTACGCCGACTGCCGCGCCGCGCTGACCGAAGAAGGCTGCATGACCGTCAACCTGTTTGGCCGCAGCTCCAGCTTCCAGGCCAGTGTGGACAAGATGGCCCAGGCCTTTGGCGACGAAGCCTTGTGGGCCTTCAAGGCCACGCGCGAAGGCAACACCGTGGTCATGGCCCAGCGCACACCCAGCCGCCCCAAACGCAGCGTGCTGCTGGAGCGGGCTGAATTTATCCAGTCCCATTGGGGGCTGCCTGCGGACAAATGGGTCCGTGTCTTCAAGCCGGTGCATGCATGAGCGTTCCATCCAAAAAACATGGGCAAGGCGCACCTCTGTACACGGGCCCGCTGGACTGGCGCCGCTTGGTAGAGTGGCTGCAGGCCGACAAGGTGATTGCCGACGAAGAGGCCCAGCGCACCATTGCGCGCTGTGCCCAGGCCGAGAGTGCACAGCACCCGCTGGTGCGTCTGGCCAGCGTGTCCATGCGCCGCGCTGCGGACCAAAAGCCGCTCGACATTGAAATGCTGACCCAATGGCTGGCATTGCGCGCCGGGCTGGATTACCTGCGCATTGACCCGCTCAAGGTGGATGTGGGCAAGGTGGCCGATGCCATGGGTGCCGCTTATGCCGAACGGCACCGCATCCTGCCGGTGGTGGTCACACCCAGTGAAATCACGGTGGCCACGGCCGAGCCCTTTATTACCGATTGGGTGGCCGAAGTCGAGCGCCAGAGTCGGCGCAGCGTCAAGCGCGTGGTGGCCAGCCCGCAAGAAATTACCCGCTACACCGCCGAGTTTTATGCCCTGGCCAAAAGTGTGCGCGCTGCCAGCAAAAGTGGCGCCAACAACGGTGCCAGCTTTGAGCAACTGGTGGAGCTTGGCAAAAGCAACAAACAGCTCGATGCCAACGACCAAGGCGTGGTGCAGGTGGTGGACTGGTTGTGGCAATACGCCTTCGACCAGCGCGCCAGCGATATCCACCTGGAGCCGCGCCGCGAGCAGGGTGTGATCCGCTTCCGCATTGATGGTGTGTTGCACCCGGTGTACCAGATGCCCATGGGCGTGCTCAACGCCATGACGGCCCGCATCAAGCTGCTGGGTCGTATGGACGTGATCGAAAAGCGCCGCCCGCAAGACGGCCGCATCAAGACGCGCAACCCGCGTGGTGATGAAATTGAAATGCGTATTTCCACCTTGCCCACTGCGTTTGGCGAGAAGATGGTGATGCGTATTTTTGACCCCGACAACGCGGTCAAAGACCTGGATGCCTTGGGCTTCAGCAGCCACGACGCCACGCGCTGGGAGCAGCTGGTGCTGCGGCCCCACGGCATCATTTTGGTGACCGGGCCTACGGGTTCGGGCAAGACCACCACGCTGTACTCCACGCTCAAACGGGTGGCTACCGAAGAGGTGAACGTGAGCACGGTGGAAGACCCGATCGAAATGATTGAGCCGTCCTTCAACCAGACCCAGGTGCAGCCGCAGCTGGACTTCGGCTTTCCGCAGGGGCTGCGTGCCCTCATGCGGCAGGACCCGGACATCATCATGGTCGGTGAAATTCGCGATCTGGAGACCGCCGAGATGGCGGTGCAGGCGGCGCTCACCGGCCATTTGGTGTTCTCCACCCTGCACACCAACGACGCCCCGTCTGCAGTGACACGCCTAATGGAGTTGGGCATTCCACCGTATCTGATCAATGCCACCCTGTTGGGCGTGTTGGCGCAGCGCCTGGTGCGCACTTTGTGCAAACAATGCAAGGTGCGTGACGACGAGGCCAGCCGTGAAGCCCTGAGTGAGATGGTGAAGCCCTGGCAGATCAATGGTGGCTACAAACCTTTCAAGCCGGTGGGCTGTGTGGACTGCCGCATGACTGGTTTTATGGGGCGCATGGGCTTGTATGAGCTCTTGGTGGTCACCGAAGGTTTCAAGTCGCGTGTCAGTGCCGACCCCAGCATCGATGCATTGCGCCGCCAGGCTGTGACCGACGGCATGCGCCCGCTGCGACTGGCAGGTGCCTTGCGGGTGGCCGAGGGCCAGACCGTCATGGAAGAGGTGCTGACCTCAACGCCCCCGCTGCACGGATGAGCCAGGCCGAAAACAAAGCCCCTAAAAATGCAGGCAGAATGCGTGACCGTTTGATAGCAGGAGACAGACAGTGAACATAAAAAGCCAAAAAGATTTTTTCTCAGGACTGATGTTCATGGGCGTAGGCGTAGCCTTTGCCTGGGGCGCGACGGGCTACACACTGGGAGACGGAGCCCGCATGGGTCCTGGGTACTTCCCACTGGCCCTGGGCGTGCTGCTGGCCTTCCTGGGCAGCATCATCACCTTCAAAGCCCTGGTGGTGGAAACCGCTGACGGCGACAAGGTCGGCAAGATCGCCTGGAAGCCCCTGTTCTTCATCATCCTG
>NZ_NOXW01000022.1 GCF_002251855.1 Rhodoferax sp. TH121 | reverse complement strand
CTGCTGCACCCAGGCTTCGGCATCAGCCGGTTCTAATGGGGTCAGCACCACCGGGGCGGCCAAAGGCTTGGGGGCTGCATCACTCTTGCCCACCAGCTGGTTCAGGGCAATGGTCTTGACGCGAAGATCATTCTCGGCCGCCAGCTCTTGGGCAATCACCAAGTCATACCGGGCCTGGGCCTCACGGCTGTCGGTGATGGTGGAGGTGCCCACCTCAAAGTTGCGCTTGGCCGAAGCCAATTGCTCGGCCACTGCGGTCTTCTGGCTCTTCACAAAAGCCAGGCTGTCGGTGGAAGCCAGCACATCAAAGTAGGCCTGGCTCACCCGCACGATCAAATCCTGCTCGGCAGCTTGCAGCTGGGCCTGGGCCAACGCCACTTGCTTGTTGCCCTGCTCGTAGCTGGCCCAGTTGGCCGGGCGGTACAAAGGCTGGGAGGCGCTGATGGTAGCAGTCTGGGAGCCATACGAACGCTCGGGCTGGGGCAAGACTTCCTGGTTGGAGCGGCTCGCACCCAGCGCAAAATTGGCCGTGGGCAGGATGGCGGCCCGGGCTTGGGCGGACTTGGCCAGGTTGGCATCGAACTGGCTCTTGGCGGATTGGTAGCTGGCGTCAAAGCTGCGGGCGGAGGTGTACAGGTCGACCAGGCTTTGGGCTTGGAGGGAGGGCAGCGCACCGCCTGCCAAAGCGAGGGCGAGGCTCAGCGCTTTCCAACGGGGGATGAAAGGGGGGCGTTGCATAGTATTACTCCAAGGTGCGGGCCGCTATCGCATGCGGGCCAGCATGGTTTCCAGGTTTTTGAACATGTCATCCATATCGTCTTTTTGGGACTCATCGGGTTGCATGCGGGTTTCCAGTTCCTGCTCCAGAAAACACAGTGTCATGCGCAGGTAGGTGCTGTCTAGCGCCTTGCGCACGGCCGAGAACTGGTGGCCGATCTTCAGGCAGTCTTCGCCCTCTTCCACCATGCGCTGAATGCCACGCAGCTGCCCCTCGGCACGGCGCAGGCGGTTCAGCACATCGGTGCGGGCGGCTTCGTCAGTCAATGCGGTCTTCATACAGTCCTCCGGAATAGTCTGGGGGGTATTGTCTTCGGAGCCGGACGCAAGCGTTGCCACGGGGTTAAACCTCAGCGGCTGCAAGCCACTTTGGTTTCAGGAACGCCTAGTTTCTTGAGCATCCAGCCCATGGGGCACACATCGGTAATGCCGAACTGGAACAGGTTGGCACCCACAAAGGCAGTGAAGGCCAGCCACCATTGCGACACAAAGAGTGGGCTGCCCTGCACGCCCAGCGCGAGCGACAAGAGGATGAAGGTGCCTGCAAAGAGGTGGATATAGCGTGCGACGGTCATGGTGTTCTCCGGTGAAGTAAAGAAAGTTGGAAGTTGGGGGTCAGGGTTTGTCGGCCAGGCGGGCAATGCCCAGGGCCTTGAGCACGTATTTCTCGTAGACAGGCTCGGAGTTGCCTTTTTTGATCTTGCGCATGAAGTACTTCTCGAACGCGATCTTGGCCAGGTGCACCCACTTGCCTTTTTTGAACCAGTTGACGTTGCGCGGCGGGATTTGTGGCAGCGCCACAAAGGCGGCACCGGTGTCACCCATGTCGGCCAGGCAGATGGCGTTCCAGGTGCCTTTATCCAGGGCGGGCTTACCGGCAAGTTCGTTGGCAACGTTGTGGGCAATGGCGCCCACCATGCTTTCGATCATGTAGCCGGTTTTGGGCGTGCCGGTAGGCACCGGGGTGACCTCTACGGGCGGAATGGCCACACACACGCCCGCAGAAAAGATGTTCTTGTAGGCCTTGCTGCGCTGGTACTCGTCAATGATCACAAAGCCGCGCGGGTTGCACAGATTGGGTACCGCAGCCACGGCGTCCACACCCTTGAAGGCGGGCAGCATCATGGACAGCTTGAAGCCCAGCTCGTGCTCTTTGTAGACGTTGCCAAGGTCGTCGAGCTGGGTCACAAACATCTTGCCTTCTTCCACCTTGGTGGTCTTGGCGTTGGTGATCCACTTCATGTCGCGGTTGCGCATTTCGGACTCCAGCATGGATTTGCTGTCGCCCACGCCGCCCAGGCCCAGGTGGCCGATGTAGGGCTCGCTGCTCACATAGGTGATGGGCACCAGGTGGCGCAGCTTGCGGCGGCGCAAATCCGTGTCGAGGATGAACGCAAACTCATAGGCCGGGCCAAAGCAGCTGGCGCCGGGCATGGCGCCGATGATGACGGGGCCAGGGTTCTTGAGGAAGTTTTCGTAGTCGGCAAAAAAGGCCTGCGCATGGTCCACGCTGCACACCGAGTGGGTGAAGCCGCCACCGCCGTGCGCGGCCGGGCCGGCACCGGGCACTTCACTGAACGACAGCTTGGGGCCGGTGGTGATGACCAGGTAGTCATAGGCCAGGGTTTCGCCACCCACCAGGGTGAGCTGGTTGGCATCGGCATCAATCTTTTCAACGCCTTTGGGGATGAAGCCTATGCCCTTGCGGGTGAGGTAGGGTGCAATGGGCAAGGTGATGTCTTCGCGCTGGCGCCAGCCCACCGCGATCCACGGGTTGCTGGGCACGAACTGGAAGTAGTCGGTGTTGTTGACCACCGTGATCTTGTGTTCTTTGCCAAGCAGCTCGCGAATTTCATACGCGGCGGGCATGCCGCCTATGCCTGCGCCGACGATAACGATATGGGCCATGGTGTTGTCTCCTGGGTGGGTGGATTTACGTACCTGACAGGGCCGCGTCTTCGCGCGACTCCATACGGCGCCGGTACAGCGCGTAATACAAGACGGGTATCACCACCAGCGTGAGCAGGGTGGACACCAAAATGCCGAAGATGAGCGAGACGGCCAGGCCATTGAAGATGGGGTCGTCCAGGATGAAGAAGGCGCCGATCATGGCGGCCACGCCAGTCAGCACAATGGGCTGCGCACGTACGGCAGCCGACTGCAGCACAGCGGTACGGAAGACCATGCCTTGGCTCACCTGCAGCTCAATAAAGTCCACCAGCAAAATGGAGTTGCGCACGATGATGCCGGCCAACGCGATCATGCCGATCATGCTGGTGGCGGTGAACTGCGCGTTCAGCAGGGCATGGCCCGGCATCACCCCGATGATGGTGAGCGGAATGGGCGCCATGATGACCAGCGGCGTGAGGTAACTCTTGAACTGGGCCACCACCAACAGGTAGATGAGGATGAGGCCCACGCCGTAGGCGGCGCCCATGTCGCGGAAGGTGTCGTAGGTAATCTGCGATTCACCATCCCACTTGAGTGCGAAGCCGCGGTAAGTGTCGGTGGGCTGGTGGATCCAGTATTCGCCCACGGTGGCATCGCCTTCCTTGGCGGCTTTGTCCATGGTGCTGCGAATGGCAAACAGGCCATACAGGGGCGAATCGAGCTTGCCAGCCATGTCGCCAAACACGTAGCTCACGCCCTTGAGGTCTTTGGTGAACAAAGGCTTGTCGATGATGCCGCGCTCCACGGTCACCAGCTCGGACAATGGCACCAGTTGGCCGTTCGCTGCGCGCAGCGACAGGCCCAGGATGCGCTCCAGCCCCACCTGGCTTTCCAACGGCAGCTGGATGCGCACGGGCACGGGGTACTTGCTTTGGCCATCGTGCAGGTAGGCCGCATCGGCACCGCTGAGCGCGCCCGACACGGTTTGCGCCACAGCGGCCACGGGAATACCCAGCGACTCGGCACGCTGGCGGCGCACGCGCAGGAATGCGCGGGGGGCGTCTTCACGCAGGCTGGTGTCTACGCCCACGATGTCATCGGTGGCGTCAAACGACTTGGCGATCTTGGCGGCCAGTGCTTGGCGGCCGGCTTCGTCGGGGCCATACACCTCGGCCACCAGGGGCGACATGACGGGTGGGCCGGGCGGCACTTCCACCACCTTGATACGGGCGCCGTGTTTGGCACCGATCTCTTCAAGCGCCGGGCGCAAGCGCTGGGCGATCACGTGGCTTTTTTCACTGCGGTGTTGCTTGTCCACCAGGTTCACTTGCAGGTCGCCTTGCTCGGCATCGGCGCGCAGGTAGTACTGGCGCACTAGGCCATTGAAGGTGATGGGCGACGCAGTGCCCGCGTAGCCTTGCAGGTTCAGCACCTCGGGCTGCTGGGCCAGGTAGACACTCAGGTCTTGCAGGGCCGCAGCGGTGTCTTCCAGCGCGGTGCCGGCGGGCATGTCGACCACCACTTGGAACTCACTCTTGTTGTCGAAGGGCAACATCTTGAGCACCACGCCCACCATGGAGCTAGGCACCAGCGCCAGGCTGACGGAGAGCAGCAGCGCACCCACAATGCCGCCCAGCAAGTACCAGCGCTTGCGGGCGCTCTGCAGCAGGGGCATGAGGATTTTGTCGAAAATGCGCTGCACTTTGCCGGGCTGTGCCGTGGCAGTGGCGGTGTGCGCCGCGTGGCCCGCACCATGCTCGCGCATGAACTTGAGCGCCAGCCAGGGTGTCACGGTGAAGGCAATGGCCAGCGAGATGGCCATGCCCAGGCTGGAGTTGATGGGGATGGGGCTCATGTACGGACCCATGAGGCCGGACACAAAGGCCATGGGCAAGAGCGCCGCGATCACGGTGAGGGTAGCCAGAATAGTTGGACCGCCCACTTCATCCACTGCGCGGGGAATGATGTCTTTGAGTGAATCGTGCGGCGTGAGCTGCTGGTGCCGGTGGATGTTTTCCACCACCACAATCGCGTCGTCCACCAGGATGCCGATGGAAAAGATGAGGGCGAATAGGGACACGCGGTTGAGCGTGAAGCCCCAGGCCCAGCTGGCAAACAACGTAGCGGTGAGCGTCAAGATCACGGCGGCGCCCACGATCAGCGCTTCGCGGCGGCCCAGCGCAAAGCCCACCAGCAGAATCACCGAACCCGTGGCAAAGGCCAGTTTCTGGATCAGCTTGTTGGCTTTTTCGGCAGCGGTTTCACCGTAGTCACGGGTCACGGTGGCTTGCATGTCGCCGGGAATGACGGTGTTTTGCAGCGCCTTCAAACGCTCACCCACGGCGCGCGAAACATCCACCGCGTTTTCGCCAGGCTTCTTGGTGACCTGAATGGTTACCGCAGGCAGTGCCTGGCCCGCTGGGGCGACCACGCCGCGTGGGCTGGATCCATTGGCCGCGCCTTGCATGAACCACACATAACTGCCGGCCTGCTGGGCACCGGTGCTGATGCGCGCCACATCACGCAAGAACACGGGCTTGCCCTTGCTCACACCGACCACCATGTCGGCCACGTCGTCGGCACTGCGCAAAAACTCGCCGGCCTCTACGCTCAGCATCTGGGCGCTGCTTCGGTTGGCCTGGTTGTCCACTACGCTACCGGCGGGCATGCCGAAGTTGGCGGCGGCAATGGTCTTTTGCAGGCTCAGCAGGTCCACGCCCCGGTCGCGCATGCGGGTGGGGTCAATGTCGATCTGGATGGAGCGGCCGGGGGCGCCAATGGTGGTGACTTCACGCACACCGGGCACACTCTTCAGCTCGCCTTCGAGCGTGTGGGCGACGGCCTCCAGCTCGCTGGCGGGGGTGCCTTCGGGGCTCCAGAGCGTGATGCCAACCACCGGCACATCGTCAATGCCCTTGGGTTTGACGATAGGTGCCAAGGTGCCCAGGTCGCGGGGCAGCCAGTCTTGGTTGGCATTAAGTACGTCATACAGACGCACCAGCGCCTCGGTGCGGGGCACGCCCACCTTGAACTGCACGGTGAGCACCGCCACGCCGGGGCGCGAGACGGAGTAGGTGTGTTCGATGCCGGCAATCTGACCCAGCACCTGCTCAGCAGGTTTGGCCACCATGTTTTGCACGTCGGCACTGCTGGCCCCGGGGAATGGGATCAGCACATTGGCCATGGTGACGTTGATCTGGGGCTCTTCTTCGCGCGGGGTGACCAGCACAGCAAAAAGGCCCAGCAGCAGCGCCACCAGCGCCAGTAAAGGAGTGAGCGCGTTCGACTGGAAGGCTGCGGCTATGCGGCCGGAAGCGCCCAGTTTGGCGGGAGTGGATTCAGGTGCGTGCATGGCAGCCTCGGTTCGGTGGTAGCGGCTTATTGGGCGGTTGGACGGGCTTGTGCGGCGCGCACGGTGTCCAGCGCCACCACGTCACCCGCCTTCAGGCCTGCCAATACTTCGGTACCGTCCGCGCCCAGCGTTTGGCCTAGGCGCACGGCGCGCAGGGTGAAGACTTCACCGTTTTTCACATACACCGCCGTCAATTCGCCACGGCGAACGATGGCTTGCTCTGGCACTGCAAGCAAGCTGCGATTGGTGGCTGCGGGGACACTGAACTTCACCCGCACTTGCAGGCCGGGCACCAGCCCCGCGCTTTGGGCGGCCGGTAGTTCCAGACGCCATTCGGTGGTTTGCGACACGGGGTCCGAGGACGGGATGACGCTGGTCGCGCTGGGGGTAATCCAGGCGCCGGGCACGGCCTCACCGGCCTGTACTTGGACATTGGCGGCTTGACCCACAAGCACTGCGCGTGAAGCCGGCACTTGCACCACCACCCGCAAGGGCAAGGGGGCGTAGATCACTAGCAGGGGTTTGCCGGGCACGGCGAGGTCGCCGGCCTGGGCGTCGGTTTGCAGCACCCAACCATCAAATGGGGCGGTCACACGGGTGAAACCCTGGGCCAGGCTGCTTTGGCGGATGGCGGCGCTGGCTTGATCGCGCTGCGCTTTGGCGCTCTTGAGTTGGGCATCGGCGGTGTCCAGCGCGGCCTGGCTGATAAATCCTTTGGCCTGCAGGTCCTTGGTGCGGTCGAAGTTGGCTTTGGCGTTGCGCAGGTCCGCGTCGGCCTGGTCCACCTGGGCCTGGCTGCGCTGCTGACCCACCGAAGCCTCGCGGTCGTCAATGGTAGCGAGCAGTTGGCCGGCTTTGACCTTGTCACCCGCCTTCACCACAAAGCTGGCAATACGGCCAGACGCCTGGGCGGACACGGTGCTCTGTTTGACGGGTTGGACCACACCGTCCAGAAAGGTACTGGCACCGCTTTGCTTCAGGCCAATAGTGAATGTCGGGGAAGCCTGCGCCCGCACACTTGCGGGAACCCATGCCAAAGCCGCAGCCAAACCCAGGGTTGCCATGAGGCCGAGGTGACGGTGACGCAGAGACTGGATGTGAGTGGTGTGTGTCATGATAATTCCTTGATACCCCATGTAGTATATGTAATACCCCAATGGGTATCAAGCAATTTCTGAATTGCCCCCTAACAAATCCAAGTCTCTCCCGTTTGAAGCGCCATCCAGGCCGGCGTTTGATCATCACAAACAGCCAATTTCTGGACGGAATTTGACTTAAATCATCTATTTGCATACCCATACATGTATGCTTGAAGCTCATCTATGGTTAATGTGCTAAAGGTATTTCCATGAATCCAGATGCCGACTCCACCCGCAAGGTGATACCCATTGCCGTATCCGGCGACCGCAGCCCCATCGAAGCGCCGCCTGGCGCAGAGCCGGAAATGGTGGCCCTGTACGAGGCGCACAAAAGGATTTACCCGCGCAGCGTTTCGGGCTACTTCGCCAAGTGGCGTTGGGCGCTGGTGTTTCTGACGCAGCTGGTGTTTTATTTCACGCCCTGGCTGGAGTGGGGCCAACGCCAGGCGGTCTTGTTTGACCTGGGCGCGCGGCGTTTTTACATCTTCAACCTGGTGCTCTATCCGCAGGACTTCATCTACCTCACGGGGATTCTGGTGATCTCTGCGTTTTCGCTGTTTCTGTTCACCGCGGTGGCGGGCCGCCTGTGGTGTGGCTATGCCTGCCCACAAACCGTATACACCGAAATCTTCTTGTGGCTGGAAAAACTCGCGGAGGGCGACCGCTCCGCCCGCATGCGCCGCGACGCGGGCCCCTGGAACTGGGACAAGGTCTGGCGCAAGGGCGCCACCCAGGGCATGTGGATCACGGTAGCCCTCTGGACGGGTTTTACGTTTGTGGGGTACTTCACCCCGATCCACGCCCTGGGTAGCGCGGTGTTGCAGTGGACGCTGGGCCCCTGGGAAACCTTCTGGATTTTCTTTTACGGCTTTGCCACCTATGGCTTTGCCGGCTACATGCGCGAGCAGGTGTGCAAATACATGTGCCCGTATGCCCGCTTCCAAAGCGCCATGTTCGACAAGGACACGCTGATCGTGACCTACGACAGCGAACGCGGTGAGCCACGCGGCGCCCGCTCCAAAAAGGCCGATCCACGCGCCCTGAACCTGGGGGCTTGTGTGGACTGCAGTCTGTGTGTGCAGGTTTGCCCCACCGGCATCGATATCCGCAAGGGCCTGCAGTACGAGTGCATTGGATGCGGTGCGTGCGCCGATGTGTGTGACTCAGTGATGGACAAAGTGGGATACGCCCGCGGCTTGGTGAAGTACTCCACCCAAAATGCGATCCACCAACACTGGACCCGGGCCCAGACACTGCGCCATGTGTTGCGACCGCGGGTGCTGGTGTACGTGGGCATTCTGGCGACGGTGTTGGTGGCCATGGGCGTGAGCCTGGCGCTGCGCAGCCCGTTCAAGGTGGACGTGGTACGCGACCGGGGCGCGCTGGCCCGTATCGTGGCCGGCGGCAAGATGGAAAACGTCTACCGACTGCAGATCATGAACGCCACCGAGCAGGCGCAGGAATTCACGGTGGAGGCCACCGGACTGGACGGCATCGAGGCCTCCATGGACCAGCCCACCCTAGCCATTGGCCCCGCACAGGCGCGCTGGGTGGCGGTTCGGGTGCAAATTCCCTATGAAACCGCTGTGGCGGGGTCCCATCCGTTCGAGTTCGCCATCTCTGCGCAGCAGGGCACCGCCAAGGTCGTGGAGAAGTCGGTGTTTATTGTTCCCCGCTAAAGGAGGCCTTATGCAAAAGAAGTGGATGCTGGTGGTCTGGCCCGCGTTTCTGGCGGCCTGTGTGATGGAGATGGTGGTGTTTGCCCTGTTTGACCCACACGACCTGCAAGGCTGGGCACGTGGCTGGGGCCTGGGCCACCAGGGCGTTTACACGCTGGCCTTCTTCGCCTTTTGGAGCGTCACTGCGGCCAGCAGCTGGCTGACCTACACCCTCCGCCTATCGGCCACGGAATTAAACCAAGGACCTGACCATGGCTAACACCCACCCTATCGACCGTTTTCTGCGCGCGCTGGCAGGCGTCTGCCTGCTGGTGCTGGGTTTCTTTTGGCTCAGCGGGGCTTGGCAGTGGGCCGCCTACGCCGCCAGCGTGGTGATGCTCGCCACCGCAGCGCTGAATTTTTGCCCGCTGTACCGCTTGCTGGGCATCAGCACCCGCACGGCACCCAGCGTACCGGCCAGCCCGATTCGAACTGGCGTGGCCTGGGTCTTGCTGCTGGTCACGCTGGTGGGCGGCAGCTACGCAAGTGCTTTTGCCAGCCGCAAGGTTTTCCTCGAAGACTTCAATGTCATGAACGGGTTCTACAAGCAGACCTTGTTTCTGACCGGCAAGCACGAGCGGGAAAAGGCCAATGCGCAATACGCGCAGCTGGTACCGGCCCTGGAAGGGTTTGTAAGCAAATACACCCGCTACCAACCGTTTGCCCTGCGCGGCGACTCGCAATGGCTTGCCGATCTGGACCGGGTACGCCGGATGGTGGGCGATGTGGCCGAACTCGTGAAGACAGGAGATTTGCAAGCCGCGCACCTGGCGCTTGAGCAAGTGCGGCCTGTATTTCAGGACGTGTTCAAACGCAATGGCTTCTCCTTGCTAGCGGTGGCGCTGGTGGATTTTCATGACGCCATGGAGCTGATACTGATAGCGGCCCAGGCCAAGGACATGGCCAAGTTGGCAGCCCTGTACCCCGGTGTGAGTGACAAGCTTGCAGCCGTGGAGGCAGAGGCCCAGGATGCAGACATCCAGGCGATCCGGCGCAACCTGGATGCAGTGGATGCTGCAACCCGCAGCCAGCAAGCCGACGCGCTGCCTTCTCTGGGCGAAAAGCTCAAAAGCAGTTTCGTGAAAGTCTATCTGCAGCGCGGCTGACACCATGGGTGCCGCCAGCTTTCCACAAGCACTACGAGAACGACACAGATGAATTTTCCTGAACTACTTCAGCAGTACTGGCCTTTCCTGGCGCTTGCTACTTGGCTGGGCTACAAATGGTGGAACACACGCCAAGTGGCTGCCAAACTGCCACAGCTGCGCCAGGCGGGTGCCATGTTTGTGGATGTGCGTTCGCCGCAGGAGTTCGAGCAGGCCCATGCACCGGGCACGGTGAACATACCGCTGCAACAGCTGGGTGCACGGTTGGCAGAGATTCCGACATCAGCCCCTGTGGTGGTGTGCTGCGCCAGCGGCACCCGCAGCGGGATGGCGCGGATGTTGTTGAAGAAAAACGGGTTTGACGCGGTGTACAACGCCGGGCCATGGACCAAGTTGATTGACTGATTCAACCTATCAGAGTGGGTCAATTTGTAGCGAAATACACCCCCAGACCTTATCAATACTGCGCAAACAGCTACTGATTTAGGAGCAAGTTCACCTAGGCCGCGTCTTCGCCAATAACGACGCGGTTGGCACCTGCAAAGTAGTGGGGCGGAATTTCGAGGTTGGTGGGCGCGGGTTTGTTCTTGAACACCCGGCCCGCACCATCAAACGTGGAGCCATGGCAGGGGCAGAAGAAGCCACCCGCCCAGTCTGCATCGAGGCTGGGATTGCTGGTGCCGGCAGCCACCGCTATGGGCGAGCAGCCCAGGTGCGTGCAGATACCGACGGCCACAAACACGTCAGGCGTGCGCGAGCGGGTCGCGTTTTGGGCGTATTCGGGTTGCTGTTCGCGTTGCGACTGTGGGTCTACCAACTTGCTCTCTTGGCCCGCAAGGGCCGCCACCATCTCCGGGCTGCGGCGGGTGATCCACACCGGCTTGCCACGCCACTCCACGGTCTTGGTCTGGCCAGGCAGCAGGTCGCCGATGTCCACCTCCACTGCGGCGCCCATGGCTTTGGCCCGTTCGCTGGGCGCCACACTCGCCACAAACGGAACCGCCGTGGCCAAAGCACCTGCTGCGCCCACGGCGCCGGTAGCCAACATCCAGGTGCGGCGGTCCGGGTTGGTGGCAGTGGATTCGGTGGACAGCGGGCTGGAAGGAAGTATCAGGCTGGTCATGGTGCCCTCCTTGGGCGGGTTGAAATGGGGTGCGTGGCGCCTAGAGCGCGTTTAGCGGGATCTTGAGGTAGGCCACGCCATTGGCCTCTGGCGGTGGCAAGGCGCCTGCGCGGATATTCACCTGCACCGCGGGCAAGATCAGGTTGGGCATGGCCAGGGTGGCGTCGCGCGCCTGGCGCATGGCCACAAATTCGGCCTCAGTGACACCCTTGTGGACATGGATATTGGCGGCCTTTTGCTCGGCCACCGTGGTTTCCCATTGGGCGCTGCGGCCTGCGGGCGGGTAATCGTGGCACATGAACAAGCGGGTGGTGTCCGGCAAGGACAGCAAGCGTTGCACGGACTGGTAGAGCGTATGCGGGTCACCCCCCGGAAAGTCGCAGCGCGCGGTACCCACGTCCGGCATGAACAGGGTGTCGCCCACAAACACCGCATCCTCCACCTGATACGCCATACATGCTGGTGTGTGGCCCGGCACACTCAATGCCCGCAACGACAGAGGGCCCACCGCAATCACTTCGCCGTCATGCAGCAGGTGGTCGAACTGGCTGCCGTCGGGGGCAAAGCTGTCCTCTAGGTGGAAGATGGATTTGAAGACTTTTTGAACGTGGGTGATGGGCGCGCCAATGGCGATCTTGCCGCCCAGGATGCCACGCAGGTAGTGCGCGGCAGACAAGTGGTCGGCATGCGCATGGGTTTCCAGAAGCCACTGCACTGTGAGCTGTTGCGCACGTACATAGTCCGCGATCTGGTCGGCAGAGGTGGTGCTGGTGCGCCCTGACTTTGGGTCGTAGTCCAGCACCGCGTCCACAATGGCGCAGTGGCCACCGGGCTCGGCGTACACCACGTAGCTCACGGTCCAGGTGGCTGGATCGAAAAACGCCTTGACGACGGGGACGGGATGCATTGCCATGGGAAGCCCTTGCGGTTTCAACTAGTAAATTTATAGTCTATTGTTTGATATATTGTTTGTCAATAGAATATCTTGCATATACCCCTCCCCTACCCGGAATGAACCCATGCGTCCTGATGCTCCTCCCCCAGCGGCTTTGGCCTTAGAACGGCTGCGCGAGTCTGCCGACAGCGCCTGCCGTTTGCTCAAAACCCTGTCGAACCCGGACCGCCTGCTGCTGCTGTGCCAGCTGGCGCAAGGCGAAATGCGCGTAGGGGAGCTGGAAGAGCGGGTAGGCGTGCTGCAGCCCACGCTGTCCCAGCAACTGGGAGTGCTGCGCGACGAGGGCTTGGTGAGTACCCGCCGCGACGGCAAAAACATCTATTACTGCATCAACAGCCCCGAGGCCTTGGCCCTGCTCGAAGTCTTGTACAGCCAGTTTTGCGCAACCCCGACGGATTCACCAACATGACGATTGACTGGAACCAATTTACCCCCTGGACATCGCTGGGCGGTGGCCTCGTACTGGGCCTTGCTGCGGCCTTGTTCATATTGGTGAGCGGGCGGGTGCTGGGCATCAGCAGCATCCTGGGCGACATGCTGCGCGCCAAGCGTGCCGACCTGGGCTGGCGCCTGACTTTTTTTGCCGGGATGCTTGTCTCGCCCTTGGTCTATTCCTGGGTAACACCCTTGCCCACAGCGCGCATTGACGCCGATTGGGTCACCTTGGTGGTGGCCGGTCTGCTGGTGGGTGTGGGCACCCGGTATGGCACAGGTTGCACCAGTGGCCACGGCGTGTGTGGGCTCTCACGCCTGTCGGCCCGCTCCCTGGCGGCCACGCTCACGTTCATGGCCACCGGTTTTGCCACCGTGTTCATCGTTCGCCACGTGCTGGGATAGGAGCGCCCAGCATGGCCTTGCAACGTGCATTTGAATTTTTGGCTGGCCTGCTGTTTGGCTTGGGCCTGATGCTGGCCGGCATGACCGACCCCTCCAAGGTGTTGGCGTTTCTGGACCTGGCAGGCGCCTGGGACCCATCGCTGGCCTTGGTCATGGGTGGCGGCATTGCGGTCGGCTTGGGAGCATTCACCCTGGCCAAAGGGCGCAGCAAAACCCTGTTGGGCAGCGCCATTTTTCTGCCCCAGGCTACGGTGATTGACCGACGCCTGCTGGGCGGCAGCGCCTTGTTTGGCATAGGCTGGGGGCTGGCGGGCTTTTGCCCGGGTCCGGCCCTGGTATCTCTGGGCTTGGGCGATGCCAAAGTCTGGATTTTTGTGGCCGCCATGGTGGCGGGCATGCTGGTTTTTGAATGGTTGGAATCCCGCGCGGACCGCGCGTTGTCACAAGGAGTTTGAAATGGCTATTTCTGCACGTGCAATCACCCCTGCATTTTTTGTTGCCCCCCAACTGAGCCCACAAGACGTGGCCGAAGCTGCAGCTCAGGGCTTCAAGTCCATCCTGAACAATCGCCCTGACCACGAAGGCGGCGCGGAACAACCGCTAAGCAGCACCATCGAGGCCGCAGCCCAAGCGGCCGGGCTGGCCTACGTGCACCTGCCCGTGGTGAGCGGCGCTTACACCGCGGAGCAAGTACAAGCCATGCACAAAGCCCTACAAGAATTGCCTGCCCCCGTGCTGGCCTTCTGCCGCTCCGGCATGCGCGCGGGCCAAATGTTCGAGCTGGCCCAAGCGGTCCGTTAAACCTCTTCTCACTGCCGCGGCCCGCATGCACAAGCTACTGCCCGATTGGCTGCGCCACTACCAGCGCGCTTGGCTGGGCGGTGATGTGTCGGCCGGGCTCATCGTGGCGGTGCTGGTGATTCCGCAAAGCCTGGCCTACACGCTCTTGGCCGGGCTTCCGCCCGAGATGGGGCTGTACGCCAGCATCCTGCCGGTGGTGGCCTACGCGCTCTTGGGCTCCAGCATGACGCTGGCCATTGGCCCCGTAGCCATTGCCGCCCTCATGACGGCCAGCGCGCTGCAACCGCTAGCGATTGCCGGCACCACCGAGTACGTGCAGCTGGCCATGGGCCTGGCACTGATTTCAGGGCTGATGTTCTTGGCCTTTGGCGCGCTACGCCTGGGCTGGCTGGCCTACTTCTTGAGCCAGCCTGTGGTGAGCGGTTTTGTCTCCGGCTCGGCCATCGTGATTGCGCTGGGCCAGCTCAAGCATGTGCTGGGCGTGTCTGCGCCCAGCAGCTCCACGTGGGCCACGCTGCAGGGCCTGTGGCGCGCCCTGCCCCAAACCAACCTCACCACCTTGGCGCTGGGCGGCGGCAGCATGCTGGTGCTGGTGCTGGCGCGCCGCTACCTGGGGCGCGGCCTGCGCCACTTGGGCCTGGGTGCCACTGCTGCCGACCTGCTGGCCCGCATGGCGCCGATAGTCACGGTGGCCGTGAGTACGGCCCTGGTGGCCTGGGGCCATTGGGACGTGAGCCGCCAGGTGGCCGTGGTGGGCAGCGTGCCCGCCGGGCTGCCGGCGCTGGCCTGGGTCTGGCCCGAGGCGCGCGCCTGGAGCCAACTGCTGCTGCCCGCGCTACTGATTACCTTGGTCGGTTTTGTGGGCAGCGTATCGGTGGCGCAGTCGTTTGCGCTGCAGCGCCAGCAGCGCATTGCCCCCAATCGCGAGCTGTGGGGCCTGGGTGCGGCCAATGTGGCAGCGGCCTTCTCGGGCGCCTACCCGGTGCACGGCGGGCTGTCGCGCTCGGTCATCAACTTTGCAGCGGGCGCCCAAACGCCGCTGGCCTCGATCATCACGGCGGGCTTCATGGCGCTCATCGTATATTTCTTTGCGTCGCTGTTTTACTTCTTGCCCCTGGCGGTGCTGGCGGCCAGCATCATGGTGGCCGTGGCCACCCTGGTGGATGTGGACACACTCAAAGCCAGCTGGACTTACGACAAGGCCGACGCCTTCTCGCTGCTGGCCACGGCCGGCGGTGTGATCGTGCTGGGGGTAGAGGCGGGCATCCTTATGGGCGTGGCGCTGTCGCTGGGCGTGCTGGTGTGGCGCAGCAGCCACCCGCACATGGCCGTGGTGGGCCGGGTGCCGGGCACGGAACACTTCCGCAACGTGGAGCGCCACGCGGTGCAAACCGTGCCAGGCCTGCTGGCCCTGCGTGTGGACGAGAGTTTGTTTTTTGCCAACGCCACGGCGCTGGAAGAGCGCATCGAAGCGCTAGTGCAGGCCGACCCGGCAGTGCGCCGGGTGCTGCTGGTCTGTTCGGCGGTGAACCAGATCGACGCCACGGCGCTAGGCATTCTGACAGGCTTGGAGCAGAGCCTGGCCGCGCGTGGCGTGCGCCTGGACCTGGCAGAAGTCAAAGGCCCGGTGATGGACCGCCTGCAGCACACCGCCCTGGGCCAGCGCCTGGCGGGCCGCGTGTTCCGCAGCGTGCACGACGCCTTTGTGGCGCCCTGAGTGGGCCGCCTTGCCTGCACCCGCCATGTCGCTATGGCTGAGTTCGTCATATACAAATGGGAAATAAGTAGTTTGGGTTTGAAGGCCGGGTTCTGACAATGCGCCTCTGTTTTGCATTTGGCACCCCCGCACATCCCCCATGGTCTCTCTCGTCATCGTCCCCGGCTGGCGCGACTCCGGCCCCGGCCACTGGCAAACGCTGTGGGCCGACAGCATTCCCGGCGCGGTGCGTGTGCACCAGGACGACTGGATCACACCGGTGCGCAAGGCCTGGGTGGCCTCCATCGGGCAAACCATCCTCGAACAACCCGGCCCGGTGGTGATTGCCGCGCACAGCCTGGGCTGCATTGCCACCACCCACTTGCCACCCGACGTGGCGGCCAAGATCCAGGGCGCCCTGTTGGTTGCACCGGCTGACCCTGAGCGGCGCGGCATTCTGGCCGACTTTGCGCCCGTGCCCTACCAGCGCCTGCCCTACCGCAGCGTACTGGTGGCCAGCAGCAACGACCCGTTTTGCCCGGTGCGCACGGCAGGCGCGTATGCGCGCGCCTGGGGCAGCGAGTTTGTGCGCCTGCAGGACGCCGGCCACATCAACGTAGAGGCGGGCTTTGGCCCCTGGCCGCTGGGCCTGGCGCTGCTGCAGTCGCTAAGCGTGGCCCTCATAGCGGCACCTAGCAGCCCAGAATCGCTATTGATTTAGGTGCTGCTCGCACAGATTCTGCGCAGGCCAGAGGCCTGTTTGGCTTAAAAATCAGCCGCGCAGGGCCAGGGAATTGGCCAATGCAAACACCGAGTTGGGCGCATTGGTACGCACTGGTGCCAGTGGCTTGATCTTTTGCAGCACACCCTTTTTGGCGGGCTTGCGCTCTTGCACCTGGAAGCCCTTGGCGCGTTGCTCTTCGGCCAGGCTTTTCAGCGTGATGGTTTTCATGTGCGCCACGATGGTGGTCTGCAGTGCCGCCCACAGGTCTTGTGTCATGTCTTGCACGCCATCGCGTGCGGGGCTGGCTTCGGCGGGTTCTTCAATCGCACCAATGATGTCGGCCACGGTAATGCTGTTGCCCCGGAAACCCAGGGTGTAACCGCCACCGGGGCCACGGGTACTTTCCACCAAGCCATGCTGGCGCAACTTGGCAAACACTTGCTCCAGGTACGACAGAGAGATGCGGTGCCGCAGCGCGATGTCTTGCAATGGCACGGGCTGCGCACTTTCGCGCAGGGCCAGGTCAATCATGGCGGTGATGGCAAAACGGCCTCGGGTACTGAGTCGCATACGTTTACTCCTTTGAGTAAGTGACTAGGAAGACTCGAACTGTAGGGGCTGATATGCTTCGCGTAAATTCGTATTTTGTATTTTTTTACTTCGATTATTTCGCAGTGTTTCGGTTTGTTTCAGAGGGCGCACCATGAACTTCAAACATCTTCACTATTTTTGGGTCACCGCCAAGGCGGGTGGCGTCATGCGTGCGGGCGAGCAGCTGCACACCACACCACAAACCCTTTCGGGCCAAATCAAGCTGTTGGAGGACTGGTTGGGGCGCAAGCTGTTCCAGAAAAGCGGGCGCAATATGGAGCTGACCGAGGACGGCCGTCTGGCGCTGGGCTATGCGGACCAGATCTTCACGCTGGGCGCCGAGCTGGAAAACGCGGTGCGCCAGGCCAGCGGCAAGCGCCGGGTGTTGGACTTCAAGGTGGGCGTGGCCGACTCGGTGACCAAGTCGCTGGCCTACCGGCTGCTGGAGCCGGCGTTGGAGGTGGATGCCCCGGTACGCATGATTTGCAGCGAAGGCAAGTTCCCCGACCTGCTGGCCAAGCTGGCGCTCAATCAGCTGGACCTCGTGATTGCGGATGAGCCCATGTCCAAACGCATCAGCGTCAAGGCCTTTAACCACCCGCTGGGGCGCAGCCCCATGAGCTTTTTCTGCACCCCGGCGCTCAAGGCGCAGCTCAAGGGCCCGTTTCCGGCATGCCTGAACGGCATGCCCATGCTGCTGCAGGGCGCCCAGGCCTCGGTGCGCCAGCAGTGGGAAGGCTGGCTCAGCCACCACCAGATCCACCCCACCACCATTGGCGAGTTTGACGACGGCGCGCTGATGAACGCCTTTGGCCGCAAGGGGCGCGGCGTGTTCATGGCGCCCTCGGTCATGGAGCCGGACATCGTGGAGCAATTTGGCGTGGAGGTGATTGGCCGCACCGATGAGCTGGTGGAGGAGTTCTTTGCGGTATCGGTGGAGCGGCGCATTACCCACCCGTGTGTGGTGGCCATTACCACGGCGGCGCGGGACCAGCTGTTCACCTGAGACGACAATCCGGGCCTTCCATTACACGCTGCTTAAAGGGTTTTATGTACGACATCGCCAAACTCATTCACCTGGTTGCAGGCATTGTGTGGATGGGGGGCATGACCTTCATGCTGCTGGCATTGCGCCCGGCCACCCTGGCGCTGATGGAGGCCCAGCCCCGCGCGCGTCTGATGGGCGAAGTGTGGCGCCGCTTCTTTGCCATCGTGCTGGTGGCCGTTGCGGCACTGTTTTTCAGTGGCAGCCACCTCTACACTGCCGCCTTCAAGGCCAGCAAACTGGCCAGCGGCGTTGGCAGCGTGCCCCTGGGCTGGAACCTGATGCTGGTCCTGGGAATCACGATGATGCTGATTTTTGGGCACATTTACTTTGCTGGTTTTCGCAAGTTCAAGCGTGCGGTAGCCGCCGGGGAATGGCCCGTTGCCGCGAAGGCAGCTGGGCAAATCCACAAGTTGGTACTTGCCAACTTCGTGCTGGGCTGGGTCGCCATTGCAGCCGTGCGCTTGGTGCGCTGATGGCAAACCCCACTGCCTTGCAGGGCGTGCGCAGCGCGGCGTGGGCTGCTTTGGCACTGCTGACCGGCTTGACCGCTACGGCCCAAGCCCAGGAGCAAGGACTGCCGCTGTGGGAACTGGGTGTGTTTGCTGGTGGCCTTTCCAGCCCGGCCTACCCCGCGTCCTCCGAACGCAGCACGCGGGCACTGGTGCTGCCCACTTTTATTTACCGCGGCGAGGTATTCCGCTCCGACAGGGGTGGCGTGGGTGCTCGCCTGCTGCGCACCGAAGATACCGAACTGGACATTGGTTTTGCGGCGTCGTTGCCAGCCAGCTCCCAGGACATTCCGGCGCGCCAAGGCATGACCGATCTTGGCACGCTAATCGAATTTGGGCCGCGGCTCAAAGGCACTTTGGCGCGCCCCAGCGCGGGCAGCCGCCTACGCTATGAGCTGCCGCTGCGCACGGTGCTAGAGATCAACAGCGGCGTGCGCAGCCAGGGTTTTGCGCTGGAGCCCGAGATCAGCTACGAGGTGCGCGACGTGGGCGCCGGCTGGCGCATGTCCACCAGCGCCAGCCTGGTGCTGGGCGATAGTCGGCTGAACCAGTACTTTTACGGCGTGCCCGCTGACCTGGCAACCGCCCAGCGTCCGGCCTACACGGCCCAGGCCGGGCTGATCACCACGCGGCTCACGGTCAATGCCTCCCGCAGCTTGGGGCCGGATGTGCGGGTGTTTGCCTTTGCGCGGGCCGAAAGTTATGCGGGTTCGGCCAATGCCGCCAGCCCGTTGTACCAGCAGTCCACCGGCACCTCGGCCGGGCTGGGTCTGAACTGGACCCTGGGCCGCTCTGCCGCCAAAGCGGCGAACTAAAGCGCGCTTAGACTAGAAAGCGCATATACAAACAACGAAGTATTCGTTGTGGTTTGATGGGGCGACCTCCAAAATCGCGGTTCTGTGTATTGACCACATCACCACCCTGCTTTGGAGCACCCCATGAATTTCAAGCAAAAAGCCACGCTAGCCCTTGCCATTATTGCGCTAACAGCTAGCAATTTGGTAGCAGCCCAGACCACGCTGCTGAACGTTTCTTACGACGTAGCGCGTGAGTTCTACAAGGACATCAACACCGCCTTCATTGCCAACTACAAAAAGACCAGTGGCAAGGACATCAAGATTGACCAGTCCCATGCAGGCACCACCACCCAGGCGCGCGCTGTGAACGACGGTCTGGAAGCCGATGTAGTCACCTTCAACACCAGCACCGACGTAGACTTTCTGGCAAGCACCGGCGTGGTGGCGAAAGACTGGCGCTCAAAATTCCCTCAGGGTGCCGCCCCCACCAGCTCCACCATGCTGTTTCTGGTGCGCAACGGCAACCCCAAGGGCATCAAGGACTGGGATGACTTGGTTAAACCCGGCGTGCAAGTCATCGTGGTGAACCCCAAGACCGGTGGCAATGGCCGCATGGCCTACCTGGCCGCCTGGGGCCAAGTCCGCAAGAAGGGCGGCACCGACGCCCAAGCCGCCGAGTTTGTGAGCAAGCTCTACAAAAACGTGCCCGTGCTGGCCAAGGGTGGCCGCGATGCGACCAGCATCTTCTTGCAACGCAATATTGGCGACGTGCTGATCACGTTTGAATCCGAAGTGGTGTCGGTGGACAAGGAGTTTGGTGCCGGCAAGGTCGACGCCATCCACCCCAGCAGCTCCATCGTGGCCGAGAACCCCGTGGCCGTGGTGGAACGCACCGTGGCCAAGAAAGGTACGGCTGAACAAGCCAAGGCCTACCTGAACTTCCTCTACACCGATGAGGGCCAGGAGATTGCCGCCAAGCACGCCATTCGCCCGACCAACCAGGCCATCCTGAAGAAGTACAGCAATGTGTTCAAGCCCATCAGCCTGTTCCGTGCAGAAGACTACTTTGGCTCGTTCGCCGAAGCGCAAAAAGTGCACTTCAACGACGGCGGCCAGTTCGACAAGCTCTACACCGTTAAGTAAATGACTGCTGCCGCCACGGCAGGGGGGCTGCCCGGCGGCCCTTCTGCAGCCCCTCCCGCCCCCGCCACCCCGACAGCCAAGCGGCCCGCCAAGCGCGTGCTGCCCGGCTTTCGCCTCACGCTCGGGTTCACGCTGTTTTATCTGGCGCTGATCGTATTGATCCCGCTGTCGGCGCTGGTCTTCAAGACCTTCACACTGAGCTGGGAACAGTTCATCAGCGCCGTCAGCAGCCCGCGCGTCATCGCCTCCTACCAGCTCACTTTTGGCGCCTCGTTCTTGGCGGCCCTGGTCAATGCCGTGTTTGGCCTGCTGGTAGCCTGGGTACTGGTGCGTTACCAGTTCCCCGGCAAGAAGATCGTGGATGCGCTGGTGGACCTGCCGTTTGCGCTGCCCACCGCAGTGGCCGGCATCTCGCTCACCGCGCTCTTGGCCAGCAATGGCTGGGTCGGTAGCATTCTGGAGCCCTACGGCATCACGCTCGCCTTCAACCGCAACGGCGTGGTGATCGCCCTCATCTTCATTGGCCTGCCCTTTGTGGTGCGCACCGTACAACCCGTACTGGAAGACGCCGAGAAGGAACTGGAAGAAGCCGCCACCTGCCTGGGCGCCACGCGCTGGCAGACCTTCCGCTACGTGATCTTCCCCACCATCGGCCCTGCCCTGCTGACCGGCTTTGCCATGGCGTTTGCGCGCGGCGTGGGCGAATACGGCTCGGTTATCTTCATTGCCGGGAACATGCCCATGCTGTCGGAAATCACCCCGCTCATCATCATCGGCAAGCTGGAACAGTACGACTACGCCGGTGCCACCGCCGTGGCCACCGTGATGCTGCTGGCCTCTTTCTTCATGCTGCTGGTCATCAACGGCCTGCAGTCCTGGCAGCGCAAGCGCTCGGGAGCCTGACCTATGAGTAACTCCCGCACCATCCGCCGCGCCAAAGCCGGCACCACCGAACCCGCCTGGGTGAAGTGGACGCTGATTGGCCTGGCACTCGGCTTTATCTTCCTGTTCCTCGTGCTGCCACTGGCCGCCGTGTTTACCGAAGCGCTGCGCAAGGGCGCCGATGCGTTCTTTGAAGCCTTCAAGGAACCCGACGCCTGGAGCGCCATCCGCCTCACACTTATCACCGCCGCCATTGCGGTGCCACTGAACCTGGTGTTTGGTGTAGCCGCGGCCTGGGCCATTGCCAAGTACGAGTTCAAGGGCAAGGCCTTTCTCACCACGCTGGTGGACCTGCCCTTCTCGGTGTCCCCCGTGGTGGCAGGCCTGATCTATGTGCTGATGTTTGGCGCCCACGGCTGGTTTGGCCCCTGGCTGCAGGCGCACGACATCAAGATCGTGTTTGCCGTGCCGGGCATTGTGCTGGCCACCATTTTTGTCACCTTCCCCTTCATCGCGCGCGAGCTGATTCCGCTGATGCAAGCACAGGGCACCGACGAAGAGCAGGCTGCCCAAGTGCTGGGCGCCAGCGGCTGGCAGACCTTCTGGCATGTCACGCTACCCAACATCAAGTGGGGCCTGATCTACGGCGTCATCTTGTGTAACGCACGGGCCATGGGCGAGTTTGGCGCGGTGTCCGTGGTGTCCGGCCACATCCGGGGCCAGACCAACACCATGCCGCTGCACGTGGAAATTTTGTACAACGAGTACCAGTCGGTGGCCGCGTTTGCCATTGCCTCGCTGCTGGCCCTGCTGGCCCTGGTCACGCTGGTCATCAAGTCTTTTGTGGAATGGCAGTTTGAGCGCGACCAGAAAGCCGCAGCGGAACTCCCTCCCGAACGGCCCTTGGCCTGAGCCCCATTTTTCGAGAATAGAACCATGAGCATTGCAATCCGCAACGTCAGCAAAGACTTCGGCACCTTCAAGGCCCTGCGCGATGTGAACCTGGACATCGAGTCCGGCGAACTCGTCGCGCTGCTCGGCCCTTCGGGCTGCGGCAAGACCACGCTCCTGCGCATCATTGCCGGGCTGGAAACGGCCGACCAAGGCAACATCCTGTTCAGCGGCGAGGACACAACCGACGTCCATGTGCGCGAGCGCAACGTGGGTTTTGTGTTCCAGCACTACGCGCTGTTCCGCCACATGAGCGTGTTCGACAACGTGGCCTTTGGCCTGCGCATGAAGCCGCGTGCCACACGCCCCAGCGAGGCGGTCATCAAACAAAAGGTGCACGACCTGCTGGGCCTGGTGCAGCTGGACTGGCTGGCCGACCGCTACCCGGCGCAACTGTCGGGCGGCCAGCGCCAACGTATCGCCTTGGCCCGCGCCCTGGCGGTAGAACCCAAGGTGCTGCTGCTGGACGAACCCTTTGGCGCGCTGGACGCCAAGGTGCGCAAGGAGCTGCGCCGCTGGCTGCGCCGCCTGCACGACGACCTGCATGTCACCAGCATCTTTGTGACGCACGACCAGGAAGAAGCGCTGGAAGTCGCCGACCGCGTGGTGCTGATGAACAGCGGCAACATCGAACAAATTGGTTCGCCCCAAGAAGTGTGGGACCACCCCGCCAGCCCCTTTGTCTATGGCTTCTTGGGTGATGTGAACCTGTTCCACGGCCGCGCCCACGAAGGCGAAATGCTGATAGGCGAAGCCCAGCACGGCGTGCGCCTGGCCACGCCCGAGCACGCCGACACGCAAGACGCCAAGGCCTTTGCCTACGTGCGGCCGCACGACCTGGCGGTGGAACGCTTCCGGGCCGGTACCGGCCAAACCGGCATTGCCGCCAAGCTGGTGCGCGCGATTGTGGTGGGCCCCATTGCCCGCCTGGAGCTGCTGCCCGAAGACCGCAGCGCCGCCGGCAGCGGCGACATCATCGAGGCGCAGATTGGCGCGCAAGAGTATGCGGCGCTTGGCCTGAAAGACGGCGAAGTGGTGGTATTGACACCCCGCAAGGCACGGGTGTTCGTCTCTCCCTGATTCGTCAGCCCGATTTTTGTGGGGCATTGCTCCGCTGCGTAGGCTAGCGCACGGAGTTTCTGTCGTTCTGTTCCTAGGATGCCGTGGTGGGCGCCACACGCGCCTGCACCCAGTGCCCCCGCGCAAGCCGGGGTTCGAGCGCAAGCACCCTCCAGATCGGACACATATGAACTACCTCGACAGAGACACCTACGGCATGTACAAAAGCGCCCAGCATGGCAACCCGCCTTTGGGTGCGTACCATGGACCCGGCCCTGGCCTCATGGGAGCCGACACCCTCATTGGCAACGATGTCTACAACCCGGCTGGCGACGACCTGGGCGACGTAAAGGAAATCATGCTGAACATGCACACCGGGCGCATTGCCTACGCCGTGCTGTCTTTCGGTGGATTTATGGGCATGGGCGAAAGATTGTTCGCCGTGCCATGGGAAGCCTTGACGCTGGACACCAGCAACAAACGCTTTACGCTGAATGTGTCCAAAGAAAAACTCGACAATGCCCCGGGTTTTGACAAGGACCACTGGCCCGACATGGCCGACACCCGTTGGGCCGCAGATCTGCACACCTACTACGGCACCACGCCGTATTCCGACGGTTTGAACCACTAAGCCCGCCAGGCCCACGTGGCGCAGGCAATGAAAAAGGCCCTTTCGGGCCTTTTTGAGTTGGGGAAATGCGGCTGGACCTCAGGCGTAAAACGCCTCCACCTTGCCCTTGAGCTTGATCAGCAGGGGCTTGCCTTTGCGATCCACAGTTTTGCCAGCGGGTACTTTGATCCAGCCTTCGCTGATGCAGTATTCCTCCACGTCCATGCGCTCCTTGTCATTGAAGCGGATGCCAATATCGTGCGCAAACACGGCGGCAACATGGTGCGGGCTGCGCGGGTCGATGGACAGGTGGTCGGGCAGCGGAGGGCGTTCGGTGGTGTCGTTCATAAGTGTGTAGGTGTTGTGCGGGCTCAGCCCAGAATGCGGAACAGCCCGTAGGCCGAGAGAACGCCGGTACCCACCAGCAAAACGGTCTTGGTGGCGCGCGAGCCCACCAGCGCACCGGCAATGCTGCAAAGGAGGATGGCGCCGAATATGTAGCTTGTCTTCATGGGGCGTGATAGTAAGGCATGGGGCGGCTGCAGACTGACTGCAGACATTCGTAGCGCTCTAAAGCGGTCGGTGGCGTCGAAGATGACCGCCGTAATGCCTGCGCCTGTCCGTGTTGAACGGCTTTGTTAAGCATCACGTCCTTCCGCTTCGGCCAACAACTCGATTGCCCCAGAGTGCCCTTTANGGAAAATTAATCGATTCCGCAGTCTGTCGCCACGACACCAAGGCGCCTCAAGACTGATTGCGGTCATTGGCAGCGATCTAAAGCGGTCGGTGGCGTCGAAGATGACCGACGTAATGCCTGCCCTTTCCGTGTCGAACGGCTTTTTAAACATCACGTCCTTCTGCTTCGGCCAACAATTCGATTGCCCCAGAGTGCCCTTGGCTTGCCGCAGCGGTCAGCCACCGGAGAGCTTCGGATCTGTTCTGCGGAAACTGCAAAAGGTGCTGACCGAGCTTCCACTGCGATGAGGCCACTCCTTCTTCTGCGCATTCACGAAGTAGGCGAACAGCTGCCAAGACGTCCTGACCAGTGCCCATGCCGTGATATGTGAAGCTCGCAACCCAGTGCTTTGCCTCCAAGATGCCACCGGCGGCGGCCTTCTTGTACCAGGCCAGCGCTTCGACGGAGTCTTTTGGCGACGCCTCGTCCGCCAAATGCCCGAGATAGAACTCCGCCTCGTGGTCTCCAATACCGGCCAGTTCAAGCAGCCGTTTCCGCGCCTCATCGGGTGTTTGGTCGTAGTAGATGTCTTCTGCGGCTGCCATGTGATAACTAACGAACAATTGATCTAGTTCGCAGTCTATCGCCACGAAACCAAGGCGCCTGCAGACTGAAAGCGGTCAAAAACTTCACCAGTTATGTGTGAGTAGTTCAGCGGGGATTGGGTCGCCCCAAGTACTCCATCCATGCTCTGCCAACTTCTCAAACCATCTATCTCGTCGAGATAGCGGTAGCTTAGAGCCACAGAAAGGACAATGACTAATCTGCAGAACTTCAGCCGAAGGCTGACAAATCAATCCGTACTCGTCGAACACTGGCGACCAATAGATTCGCTTGTCAGTAGAACCTAGCAGAGGACTTTCGGCTGCCGGGAAAGACATGTTGCTTTGCTCCGACATGTCCGGGCAACAATGATCTTTTACATGCCTGAGTTCATCAACCAATACGAATGAAAATGTCATGTTGCAGCTGTGTGAACTATGGATTGGGCAATGTTATCGTCACTTCAGATGTCAGATTCTTCCGAGTAGCTCAGGCGTCTACAGACTGGAAACGGAATTTCGCAGCCCTTCATAGCAGTCATTCACGCCCCTCTGCGCTCAAGCTGGATAACGACCGTTCAACTACAACTGCAACGGGATCTTCACCGTAGTCGCCATCAAGCCAGCCGTGATAGCCCATGCACATTCCATCTCCTTCTCTTAGATCGATTTCAGCGACCACTTCCTCAGAATTTCGATTCAGTAGGCTGACTACTACAGAGAGTTCGACTGCCTGTTGTTCGTTTCTGAGGGTGCCGGAAACTCCATCAATCACCATCATTAAGCCGTACACGGCGTCATTGATGGCCTTCTGGGCTGCAGCCTGAGCCTCAGATGAAAGATTGGGATCGATTCTCTCCAATGCGTAACCTCGCATATCTTCGAAGATGATGCGACCGGCTGCGTGCTGAAGCCAATGCTCAAATGATCTTTTTTTGCTTGGCGGAGATTGGAGTTGAAGCTGATTTGAAGCCACTATTCATTCCCCCTGTGATTCCAAACAAATGATTATTCGATTACGCAGTCTACCGACTCATCACCAAGGCGCTTAAACACTGTTAGCGGTCCTCCAGTGACCGGGACATGACCTACGCGGCGAATCCGCCTTCATTTCGTTGTGGGTCCGTGTCGTTTGGCATGTTAAACCCGGTCAATAAAGTATGGCTGGCCATTAAACGTCCTCCGTAAAGCATCCCGCAGTTCACTGAATTCGGGAATGCCACACGAAAACGAAACCTCCAGAAGGCCGCCATTTTGCATGTGCTCTGCAGCAACCTTGCTCATTCGAACGAGAAGTCGATCAGCAAAGAGTTCGACTGCCTCCATCTCCCCGTACCAGGAGCAACCCTGACCGCAGTACTCGACATAAGGCTTGTCCATTCCAAATCTGGTGTCCTGTGCTGTGTACGGCTCTTTGTGCTGGAACATCAGATAGAAGTCATCGTCTTCCGTTGATGGCGCGCTGAGCGTTGTGACGAGAACGCCGTGCTCATCAAGCACGCTCACTTCGGTCGCGGTAAATGTTGGTGCTACAACCATGCGGGTTTAACGTAAACCGGACCGTTTTCACGAAATGATTGAAAAGATAAGCCTCGGCGCGCCCACAAATACGATGCCGCACGCGAGGAGAAAGCAAGCGAACTGAAGCGAAGCGAGCAAGCCGTTTTTCAGGCCGCGTGTGACGAATAAGTACGGAAATACCGCTACGACCAACAGCACAAACCAAGCAGCCGTGAACCAACGTGCCACGTTCTTAGATTTTCCAAGCGCCACGGCGTCCTTTGATGCCCACGCCCAGAAGATGCCGACTAATCCAAGGGTCCATACAACAGACACCAGCGTCGATAGGACCACGTTGCCACCGAAAGCGGAATACGCAAACACAGCAACTGCAAGAAGTGGTACGGAGAAGAACCATCCTGCGCCGAAAAGGAGATAGCGGTGCGCGAGTTTCATTGCATTCAATTAAATATCTGCCGCAAAACACTGCTGGACAAATGGGTAGTGTGGTCTAACGAAATTGGCATTTATCCATATCCAACCTGCGCAAACTGCTCCCATAAAAATAGCGACTAACCCCTTAGCCTGCCAACCCCAAATTTTGGCGATTCGGTCAGGCCCTGAACATCCCCCATTCGGGTGAATTTCTGAATGTCGGCTTCCGCCGCAAAGCAGCCAACCGGCCCCTCAGATCCGCTACATATTCAATAGCTGCTCGCGCATATTCCACGGCATTCAGAGGCCAAAACTGCTTAAACCTCAGGCCGCCCCAATATTCGGAATCAGCCCACCCACGGGCTGCCCGTTCTTCAGCGCCGCAGTAAACGCCAGCATGCGATCGATCGGCAGCCGCGCGCGGTCGAGGTATTTGGCATCCACCTGAATTTCGTTGGTGCCCAGCTCCAGCACCTGGGCCACGCCGGCCAGGCCGTTCATGGCCATCCAGGGGCAGTGGGCGCAGCTTTTGCAGGTAGCGCTGTTGCCGGCGGTGGGCGCCTCGATGAAGGTCTTGTTAGGGTTAAGCGTGCGCAGCTTGTGCAACATGCCGTTGTCGGTGGCAACGATGAAGGTATCGGCGTCCAGCGTCTGCGCAGCTTTGAGGATGGCGCTCGTCGACCCTACGGCGTGGGCCAGGGCCACCACGTCTTGGGGCGACTCGGGGTGCACCAGCACCTTGGCTTTGGGGTGTTCCTTGATCAGAGCTTCCAGCTCAAAGGCCTTGAACTCGTCGTGCACGATGCAGGCACCTTCCCAGAACACCATGTCGGCACCGGTTTCGCGCTGGATGTAGCCGCCCAGGTGTTTGTCGGGCGCCCACAGAATCTTCTGGCCCTTGTCTTTGAGCGCTTTCACGATGTCCAGCGCGCAGCTGCTGGTCACCAGCCAGTCGGCCCGCGCTTTGACGGCGGCACTGGTGTTGGCGTAGACGACCACCGTGCGGTCCGGGTGGGCATCACAAAAAGCGCTGAACTCGCTAATGGGGCAGCCCAGGTCCAGCGAGCAGGTGGCGTCCAGGTCGGGCATGAGCACAGTCTTGTGCGGCGACAAAATTTTGCTGGTTTCGCCCATGAACTTCACGCCCGACACCACCAGCGTCTGCGCGCTGTGGTCGCGGCCAAAGCGGGCCATCTCCAGCGAGTCGCTCACCAGGCCGCCGGTTTCTTCGGCCAGGTCCTGCAGGTCGGGGTGCACGTAGTAGTGCGACACCATGACCGCATTCTTTTCCTTCAGCAGGCGCTTGATCTTGTCCTTCAGCGCCACGCGCTGCGTGGGGGTGGGCTCCACCGGCACGCGCGCCCAAGCGTGTTGTGTGCTGCACGCGGGCTGTTCGTATTCGACGTCAATCACATCACTGGCAGACATCACAGCTCCTCAAAACGCATGGAAAAGTCGGTAGCCTTGACGTCCTTGGTCAGCGCGCCGATGGAGATGCGGTCCACACCCGTGGCGGCAATGGCGCGCACGGTGTCCATGCTCACGCCGCCCGACACTTCCAGAATCGCCCGCCCAGCGTTGATGGCCACGGCTTGCACCAGGTGGGCCATGGTCATGTTGTCCAGCAGCACCATCTTGGCACCGCAGTCCAACGCCTCGCGCAGCTGGTCCAGCGTTTCCACTTCCACTTCAATGAATTTGGCGCTAGCAGCTAGCTGGCTGGCGCGTTGCAGTGCGGCGGTCACATCGCCGGCAGCGGCAATGTGGTTTTCTTTGATCAGAACGGCGTCAAACAGGCCAATGCGGTGGTTGGTACCGCCGCCCATGTGTACTGCGTATTTTTGCGCCATGCGCAGGCCAGGCAGGGTTTTGCGCGTGTCCACAATGGCGGCACGGTTGCCGGGCACAGACTCCACGGCGCTGACAAAACTGGCAGTCTTGGTGGCCACGGCGCTGAGCAATTGCAAGAAATTCAGTGCGGTGCGCTCAGCGGTCAGCAGCGCCTGGGCGTTGCCTTCGATCTCCACCACCACCTGGTCCGCATGGCAGCGCTGGCCTTCGCGCACATGCCAGATGATGGCGGCCGATGGGTCCAGCGCCAGCACGGCGGCCGTGGCCCAGGGCTCACCGCACAACACGGCGGCTTCGCGCGCCAGCACGCGGGCGCGGGCGCGGCGGGTCGGGTCGATCAGGGAGGCGGTGAGGTCCCCCGTGCCTACGTCTTCTTGCAGGGCACGGGCCACGTCGGCCTGGGCCAGGGCAGCAATCTGGGCGGTGGAAAAGTCGGTATTGCGCATAGGGCCGCAAGGATACCGGGTTTGCCATCCAACCGGCCATGGGGAAGACCAGCCCCATGGCGGCTAAAATGGCCTCCAACGAGGATTCATCCATGAACATTTTCCGCCGCCCCGACTACCAATCCGAAGCCACCCAGTTCATTGACCAGCTCAAGACTGCCAAGCCCACGCTGGAAGCCGAGCAACGCCAGGGCCGTGCCCTGCTGTGGGACAAACAGGTGGACCGCAATGCGGTGAAGGCCTACAACGAAGCCCGCGTCCCCCAAAAGCCCTACGTCTACCAGACTAGCGGCGAATAAGAGCCAAAATGGCCTCTAGCCCTCGCTAATATTGCGCGGGCAGCTCCTAATTAAATAGCAAACATGAGCACTCTCTCTGCGGATAGCGGCTCTGACGTGGGCGATATCGCCGTCATGCCCGAGGTGGTCGACCAAGTGGCATTGGCGCGCCTGTATGGCGAACCCTTGTTTGCCATGCCGCAGGATTTGTACATCCCGCCGGACGCGCTGGAAGTGTTTCTGGAGGCCTTTGAGGGCCCGCTGGACTTGCTGCTCTACCTGATCCGCAAGCAAAACTTCAACATCCTGGACATTCCCATGCTCAGCGTGACCAAACAGTATTTGGTCTACGTAGAGCAGATTCGCAAGCGCAATCTGGAGCTGGCGGCCGAATACCTGTTGATGGCGGCCATGCTGATCGAGATCAAATCGCGCATGCTGCTGCCGCCCAAAAAGACGGCCGAGGGCGAAGAAGCGGAGGATCCCCGTGCCGAGCTGGTACGCCGCCTGCTCGAATACGAACAAATGAAGCTGGCTGCGGCCCGCCTCAACGCCATTCCGCAGTACGGGCGCGACTTTCTCAAGGCCAACGCCCACATCGAGCAAAGCCTGCAGCCACGTTTTCCCGATGTGAGCCTGACCGACCTGCAAGAGGCCTGGCGCGACATCATGAAGCGCGCCCGCCTGGTGCAACACCACAAGATCAGCCGCGAAGAGCTCTCGGTGCGCGAGCACATGAGCATCGTGCTCAAGCGCCTGCAAGGTCAGCGCTTTGTCGGCTTTGAAGACCTGTTCGACGCCAGCCAGGGCGCGCCCGTGTTGGTGGTGACCTTCATCGCCCTGTTGGAGCTGGCCAAAGAGACCCTGATCGAGATCACGCAGGCTGAGGCTTTTGCGCCCATCTACGTACGCTTGGCGTATTCCCCCTCCTGAGCCGGGCCCTCTAATTCGCGCCGGGCAACTGCGGTTAGTATTCGCCCCACTTTCGCCAAACCCTTGGTAATCCCGCTTTTTTGGAGTCCTCCATGGCCCTGAACCCGACCGGTGAACAAGCCTCCAGCGCAACCAACGCGACTCCCTACGGCACGCTGCCTCCGGCATCTCCGCCGTCCACGCGCAAGCCCATCAGCCTGCCGCGCCTGCAGGAGATGCACAGTCGAGGCGAAAAAATCACCATGCTCACCGCCTACGACGCCACCTTTGCGGCCGTGGCCGACGCCGCCGGTGTGGAGTGCATTCTGGTGGGTGACTCGCTGGGCATGGTGTGCCAGGGCCTGCACAGCACTGTGGGCGTGACGCTGGACGACATGGCGTATCACACCGAAAGCGTGGCCCGCGGCCTGCGCCGCGCCCAAGGTACGGCCTGGCTGATTGGCGACCTGCCCTTTGGCAGCTACCAGGAATCCAAAGAACAAGCCATCCGCAGCGCCAGTGTGCTCATGCAAGCCGGCGCCCACATGGTCAAGCTCGAAGGCGGCGGCTGGACCACCGAGGTGGTGCACTTTCTCGTGGAGCGCGGCATCCCCGTGTGCGCCCACCTGGGCCTGACACCCCAAACCGTACATGCGCTGGGCGGCTACCGCGTGCAGGGCCGTGGCGATGCCGCGGCGGATGTCATGAAGAAACAGGCCCACGCGTTGCAAGACGCCGGTGCCTCCATGCTGGTGCTGGAGATGGTGCCCGCGCCACTCTCTGCCGAGTTGACCCAAGAGCTGCCGCACTGCGCCACGATTGGCATTGGCGCCGGCAAAGGCACGGCGGGTCAGGTGCTGGTGTTGCACGACATGCTGGGCGTGAACCTGGGCAAGAACCCCAAGTTCGTGCGCAACTTCATGAACGACGCCAGCAGCATCCGCGGCGCCATGGAAGCCTATGTAGCTGCTGTAAAAAACGGCACGTTTCCTGACGATTCTCTTCACGCCTGGTGAGCCCCCGCCCATGCAACTGATCCACACCATTGCTGAGCTGCGCGCAGCGCTGAGCCAGTACCGCCACCCCGCCGTGGTGCCCACCATGGGCAATTTGCATGCAGGCCACTTGGCCCTGGTGCGCCAGGCCAAGCCGCTGGGCGATGTGACGGTGTCCACCATCTTTGTGAACCGCCTGCAGTTCGCACCGCACGAAGACTTTGACACCTACCCGCGCACGCTGGAAGCCGACTGCGCCCAGCTGGAAGCCGCCGGCTGCGACATCGTATTTGCACCCAGCGAGCAAGAGCTGTATCCCCAGCCCCAGACCTTCAAAGTCCACCCGCCCACCGAGCTGGCCGACATTCTGGAAGGCCACTTCCGCCCCGGCTTCTTCATTGGCGTGTGCACCGTGGTGATGAAGCTGCTGGCGGTGACGCAAGCACGCACCGCGCTGTTTGGCAAAAAGGACTACCAGCAGCTCATGGTGATCCGCAATATGGTGAAGCAGTTTGCTTTGCCCATTGATGTGGTGGGCGGCGAAACCCAGCGCAGCGAGGCGGGCCTGGCCTTGTCCAGCCGCAATGGCTACCTGAGCCCGGCTCAGCGCGAAGAAGCGCTGCTGCTCTCGGCCACGCTACGCAAAATCGTGACGGCGCTGCGCGCTGGGGCCTCCGATGTGGCACAACTGGAAGCCGAAGGCATGCACGCCCTGCGCAGCGCTGGCTGGGTGCCGGACTATGTGGCGGTGCGCCGCCAAGCCGATTTGCAAGCCCCACGTGGTGGCGACGACCTGGTGGTGCTGGCCGCAGCGCGCTTGGGCAGCACGCGGCTGATCGACAACATGGAAGTGTGAGCCGACACCGGACGAAAAAAAGCCCGGGGCCAGCCCGGGCATAAAAACCTTGGAATACCGGAGCAGGGTGCTTAGAAGGTGTACTTCAAGCCCATTTCAACGACGTCGCCTTCGCCATTCACCTTAGCCAAGCCTGCGTAATCCAGGTACAGCTGCATGTTCTTGAAGGGGGTGTAACCCACACCCACCGACCATTCATCGCGGCCGTTGGTGTTCTCGGGCTTGACCTTCTGCATGGACAGGCCAAAGTCAAACTCACCCATCACGTATGTCAGTGCCACACCGCTGAACGTGGTCTTGATCTTGGCGGTGCTTTCGACTTCGGCCACCAAGCCCTTCAAAGCCAAGTTGCCCATTTGGTAGGTGGCGGCCAAGCCAGTGGCGTAGCGGTCCGTGTTCAATTCGCCTTGGGTCTTGGAGCTGTCTGCCTTGTACTTGGCCAGTTCACTCCAGCCGCCGGCCAATGTGAAGTTGCCCAGTTTGTAGCTTGCTGCCAAAGCAAAACCATTGGAGTTCTCTGGGTTGGCGGCAGGGCCGATGGCAGAGGTGTAGTCCACGGCAAAGCTCAGGTCACCCATCTTGTGGCTGTACTGCACATGGCGGCCCTTGTTGGCAGAGGCGGGCTCGGTCATGAAGCCGTTTTCGCCATGGCCCACACCCAGGGTTTCCATCACGTTGTCTTCGATGAAGCTGTCAAACTGGCCAGCAGAGAAGCGACCAAATTTCTTGCTGGCGATGCCAACGCGTGTGTCATCCGAAGTGAAGGGCGAGTTGTCCACCACGGGGTCGTAGTCCACTTCGATTTCGCCGAAGATGGAGACGTCTTCATTGATGTTTTTGGTGGCCTTGATTTCCACTTGGTTGAGGCCCTTGCCCAACACTTCGTCGATCTGGCGACCGGCTGCATTTTTCTTGCTCACAAAGTAGGTACCAACATCCACGTTCACTTCAAACTTCACGTCTTTGTCAGTGGCCAGTTCACCAGCCTGCACGCCGAGGGCCAGTGTTGCAACTGCGAACGCCACAGCAGATTTCTTCAACATTCCATACTCCAATTGATTGCGGTTTAAAAAGTCATATCAGGACAAGACACAACGACCGCGGAGTCTGAAGAGTGAATAAGTCGGAGGGGTGAAACGGGAATGAAGTTTTGGTGACATCGCCGCAGCAAACGTGCGGGTGCGGGCATGGGCTGCAAAAGCGATGACCTGCATAGCCCACGAGGGTGTGAGGCACACCCTGGAGTCGCAAGAAAAAAGGGGCCGTTGGGCCCCTTGTTTTATTTGTGGCGGAAGACGATGGCCTCGAGCTGCAAGCTACGTATTTTTTTGGCCGCAGCGTCGGCCTTGGCCTTGGTGGGGAAGGCGCCCACGCGCACACGGGTGAGCTTGCCCACATTGGTTTCCAGCAATTCGGTGTAGGCAGGCAAACCTGCTTTCTCCAGTTTCTGAAAGGCATTGCTGCCATTGCTGGGCACCGCAAACAAACCAACGTTGATGTAGTAGCCCCGCTCCATCTTCACAGGGCCTGCAGGCTTGACCGGTGCAACCGGTGCAGGCTCTGGCGGCAGGCTGGCCATGGGCGCCACGTCAGCCTTGGCAGGCTCCATCACCGGGCTGCTGGTCACCACAGGCGCAGTCTCCACGGGGGCCGATGCGGCTGCGCTGGGGGCACTGGCGGCGGGCTGGGTACTGGTGTCCGCTGCGACGGGCTCGGTGTCGCCCCAGAAGGTCAGGGCTTTGGGCCAGATGGCACAACCTGATAACAACACTACACAGGCCGCCGAGGCACCCGCCAAGTGGAGCTTGCGGAAAGTGGAGGTGCGGTATGAGGTTATCGACAGAGTGGACATGGGTCAGTGCTTTCTGTTCTGGGCTGCAGCGCACGGCCGCGCTGGCATCAGCCCCAAAATGTACCGCAAGCACGGGCCGGTGCGAGCGCACACTGACTTGGAAACAACACCCTACAGGAAGCGGTCCAGGATTTTTTTGCTGTGCGTGTCCAGCGCGAACTGGTCGCGCACCAGGTACTGGATGCCGTGCGCATCAGCGATCAGCAGGCCGTTGTTCTTGCCAATGCGGCGTATGTCCTCGTCCCCGCGCAACACGAATTCGGTGTTGCCACGGTCCGTCTCTACCGCCCAGGTACAAGGCGTGGAATAGCTGGTGACCGACACAATGCGCGCAATCTCCGGCATGAACTCACGGGTGGTGAGCTCTGCGCGAATCAGGTCCTGCGCGGGCTGGGGCACATCGGCCAGTTGGTCCACCCAGGCCACTTCCTTGCCGTCGGTGTTGACCAGCGAAATGCCATCATCCGGCGACTGGATAGGGAATGCACGCACCGGAACCACGCCCTCGAAGCGCTCACCGGCTTCGTTGGTCAGCACCAGTTTTCCAAACGGGGTGCGCTCCAGCGCAAAACGGCTGGCCGTCACCGTGTACAGGGCGCTCATGCCGACTCCTCCAGCATTGTGTTGTTACGGGCCTGGGCTTGGTAGAGGTTGTAATACGCGCCCTCGGCGGCCATCAACGCGTCGTGCGTCCCCTCCTCCACCACCTTGCCCCGGTCCAGCACCACCAGGCGGTCGGCTCGGTGCAACGTGGACAGGCGGTGGGCGATGGCGATGGTGGTGCGGCCTTGCACTAGGTTTTCCAACGCCCTCTGGATTTCCTTCTCGGTCTCGGAATCCACCGAGGAAGTGGCCTCGTCGAGGATCAGGATGCGCGGGTCAATCAGCAGCGCGCGCGCAATCGAGATGCGCTGACGCTCGCCACCCGAAAGACCCTGGCCGCGCTCGCCGACCATGGAGTCATAGCCTTGGGGCAGGCGCAGGATGAACTCATGCGCATGGGCTGCGCGGGCGGCGGCGATGATCTCGGCGCGCGTGGCGTCGGGCTTGCCGTAGGCGATGTTGTCCGCAATGGTGCCGAAGAAGAGGAAAGGCTCCTGCAGTACCAAACCGATGTTCTGGCGGTAGTCGGAGATGGCGTAGGAGCGGATGTCCACCCCGTCGACCAGGATGGCCCCCTCGGACACATCGTAGAAACGGCAAATCAGGTTGACCAGCGTGCTTTTGCCCGAGCCGCTGTGGCCCACCAGGCCCACCATCTCGCCGGGCGCGATCTTCAGGCAGATGCCGCGGTTGACCTCGCGGTTGCCATAGCGAAAGCCCACATCGCGCACCTCAATGCTGCCTTGCACCTTGCCCATGGGGACGGGCTTGGCGGGTTCGGGCACGCTGGAGACGTGGTCCAGGATGTCGAAGATGCGCTTGGCGGCCGAGGCCGATTTCTGTGTGACCGAGACGATGCGGCTCATGGAGTCGAGCCGGCCATAGAAGCGACTGATATAGGCAATAAAGGCCGTCAACACGCCCACCGTGATCTCGCCCCGCGAGACCTGCCAGATGCCAAAAGCCCACACCACCAACAAGCCCAGTTCGGTCAAAAAGGACACGCTGGGCGAGAACAGCGACCAGATCTTGTTGATGCGGTCGTTCACTGCCAGGTTGTGCTTGTTGGCCTCGCGGAAGCGCGTAGCCTCCCGTTTTTCCTGCGCAAAGGCCTTGACCACACGCACACCGGGGATGGTGTCGGCCAGCACATTGGTCACTTCGCCCCAGACGCGGTCAATTTTTTCGAAGCCGGTGCGCAGGCGGTCGCGCACAAAGTGGATCATCCAGGCAATAAAGGGGAGCGGCACCAGGGTCACCAACGCCAGCCAGGGATTGATCGAAAACAGAATGACCGCGGTCATGGTGAGCATGATCACGTCGGTGGCAAAGTCCAGCAGGTGCAGGGACAGGAACACACAGATGCGGTCACTCTCACTGCCAATGCGCGACATCAGGTCGCCCGTGCGCTTGCCGCCAAAGTATTCCAGCGAGAGACGCAGCAAGTGTTCGTAGGTCGTGGTGCGCAGGTCGGCACCAATGCGTTCGGACACCAGCGCCAAGATGTAAGTCTTGGCCCAGCTCAAGACCCAGGCCAGCACCGCCGAGCCCAGCAACCCTCCCATGTACAGCGCCACCAGCATGGGATCGATGGTTTGCCCGTTCTGGAACGGGATCAGCACATTGTCCATGAGTGGCATGGTCAGGTAAGGCGGCACCAGACTGGCAGCCGTGCCCAGCAAGGTGAGGACAAAGCCCAACAACAATTGGCCTTGGTAAGGCTTGGCAAAGCGCCACAGGCGAAACAGGGTCCAGGTGCTAGGTGGTGTATGAACCACTTTGGTACAGACGGGACACTCTTCCTGCTCCGGCTCCAGCGGCGCTTTGCAGCTGGGGCAAACCTGGGTAGGCGCCTGCACCAGCGGACGGCCCGACACGGTGCTTTCCAGTTGTGCCTGAAACTGGTCTACCAGGCGCAGCGCGTGCAGGTTTTGACCCAATGTGAAACGCCAAGTCGCCAGCTGGCCACTGGCATCTTGCAAATCAAGATGGCCCACACCTGCGTGGTCATGGTGGTGCAAGCTCTGGCCAGCCTGCAATGGCCAGGAGCGCCACGGTGCGCCGGGGCCAGACTGGCTCAGCAAACGCTGGCTGGTCACCAGCACCAAGCCTTTGACAAAGCGCAGCTGCGTATCTAGGTCAACCTCCAGCGAGGCCAATACGTTCTCTCGGGGGTGCAGCTGCTGCTGCACAGTGGCCCGCCATTGCGGAGCGAGCTCTCCGGGCAGCACAGAAACAGCAAGGGCGTCAGGGGTCATCTACTTCTAGGGAAAAGGTTTAACTCGGGATTTTGCGTCATCTGCGCGCCAAGGCGCCGAGAACAAATCCGTTACACAACACGGGGGCTGAGCGAAAATACATAACGCGCGCCGCGTCACAATGGTGCACCGCCCCACCTCATACAGCCATGACAGCCAAGAAAAACATCGACATTCTCCGGGTAACCTACTTGCGCGGTCCCAATATCTGGACGTACCGCCCCGTCATCGAGGCCTGGCTGGACATTGGCAGCCTGGAAGACCACCCCTCGAACACCCTGCCCGGCTTTTACGAACGGCTGACCGGCTGGCTGCCGGGCCTGATCGAACACAAATGCAGCCCGGGCGTGCGCGGCGGTTTTTTGCAGCGCCTGCAGGAAGGTACTTGGGCCGCCCATATCGTGGAGCATGTCACGCTGGAAATCCAGAACCTGGCTGGCATGCAAACCAGCTTTGGCAAAGCCCGCCAGACCTCCCAGCGCGGCGTGTACAAGGTGGCCTTCCGCACCCGGCAGGAGCAGGTTGGGCGGGCGGCCTTGGTGGTGGCCCGGGATTTGGTCGTCGCCGCTATCAACAACACCCCCTACGACCTCGAAGCACAACTCACGGTGCTGCGCGAGATGGTGGATTCGCTGTGCCTGGGGCCAAGCACCTCCAACATCGTGGATGCGGCCACTGACCGCAGCATTCCCCACATCCGCCTGACCGAGGGCAACTTGGTGCAACTGGGTTACGGCATTGCCCAGCGCCGCATCTGGACCGCCGAGACCGACCAGACCAGCGCCATTGCCGAAGAAATTGCGAGCGACAAGGACCTGACCAAAAGCTTGCTCAAGGCCTGCGGTGTGCCGGTGCCGGAGGGCACACTCGTCAAC
Source organism: Rhodoferax sp. TH121 (assembly GCF_002251855.1). Taxonomy (GTDB): domain Bacteria; phylum Pseudomonadota; class Gammaproteobacteria; order Burkholderiales; family Burkholderiaceae_C; genus Allorhodoferax. Next base: position 921,454 of record NZ_NOXW01000022.1, on the reverse strand, counting down.
TCCCCTGAAGCTGCATGGGAAGCGGCCCAGGACATCGGTTTGCCTGTGGCCATCAAGCCGTATGACGGCAACCATGGCCGTGGCGTCACGCTGGACCTGTCGGACCAAGCCAGTGTGGAAACAGCCTTCTATGTGGCCAAGGAACAAAGTGGCGGCAGCGTCATCGTCGAGCAGTTCATTCCAGGCAACGAACACCGATTGCTGGTGGTAGGCAAGCGGGTCGTGGCTGCGGCCCGGGGCGAATCGGCCTGGGTCGTCGGTGATGGCCAATCCACCGTCACGGCCCTGGTCAATGCCCAAATCAATACCGACCCGCGCCGGGGGGAGGCCGAAGAACTTCCGCTGTCGCCCATCGAACCGGAGAAAAGCCCCGAAGTGCAGCTGGAGCTGCGCCGCGCCGGGCTGACCCCCGACAGCGTGCCTGCTGCCGGCCGCAGGGTGCTGATTCAGCGCAACGGCAATGTGGCCTGGGATGTGACGGACGAAGTCCACCCCACGGTCGCCGCCGCCGCTGCACTGGCCGCCCGCGTGGTGGGCCTGGATATTGCTGGCATCGACATGGTCCTGGACGATTGCAGCCGCCCCCTGAAAGCCCAGCGTGGCGCTGTGATTGAGGTGAATGCCAGCCCCGGCCTGCTGTTCCACATCAAACCAGCCATAGGCACCCCTCGCAATGTGGGCAAGGCCATTGTCGAACACCTGTTTGAACCGCAGGCAGATGGTCGCATTCCCGTCATCGGCATCACTGGCACCCAAAATACCGGTCGCCTGGCGCGCTTGGTGGCTTGGCTGGTGCACATCAGCGGCCGCCATGTGGGCCTGGCCTGCAGCGAAGGCCTGTACCTCGATGGCCGCCGCGTGGTTGCTACCGACTGTGCCCGCTGGGAGCCTAGTCAGCGCCTGCTGATTAACCGCTCGGTGCAGGCTGCCGTATTTGAAAACAGCAGCGCCATGATATTGGGTGAAGGCCTGGCCTACGACCGCTGTGCCGTGGGCGTGGTCACCAATGTGGGCTGGACTGAGGACCTCCAGCAGTACGACATTCAGGACGCTGAGCAAGCCTTCAAGGTCACCCGCACCCAAGTGGACGTTGTGCTGCCCAGCGGCACTGCCGTGCTCAATGCTAGCGACCCGCAGGTGGTGGAGCTGGCGGAGTTGTGCGACGGCAAGGTCATTTTTTATGCCCCCGATGCACAACACCCGACCCTGGTGGCACATCGGGCTGCTGGTGAAAAAGTGGTGTTTGTCCGCAACGGCGAAGTCGTGCTGGCCCAGCAGGCCGAAGAGATCGCCCTGTTGCCGCTGAACACCCTGAACCCGGTGAAAGCTGCCCAGCCCGAACTGGTGATGGCCGCCGTGGCCGCCGCATGGGCGCTGAACATACCGGTCGAGCTGATTGCAGCCGGACTGCGCACCTTCGATTCCAACCCCAAGAAAACTCCCTACTGAGCCCTCCATGCAAGTGAACCGCATCCGCGCCCTGCGCGGCCCCAATTTGTGGACCCACCACACGGCCATCCAAACCGTGGTGGAGTGCAGCGCTGACGAGTGCAACATTGCAGCTTTGCCAGGGTTTGAGACCCGCTTGCGCGCACGTTTCCCCGAGATAAGCCCCTTCCAGGCCACAGGCCACGATGACCACGTCCCGATGGCGCGCGTATTGGAACTGGCCACATTGGGCTTGCAAGCCCAAGCCGGTTGCCCGGTGACCTTCAGCTGCACCACCCCCACAGTGGAGCAGCATGTGTTCCAGGTGGTGGTGGAGTACAGCGAAGAAGAAGTGGGCAAGCTGGCTTTGGAATTGGCCCAGCAACTCTGTGTGGCGGCCCTGAACGACACCCCATTCGATCTCCCAGCCGCACTGGAACAGCTGCGCGAACTCGACGAGGACGTCCGCTTGGGCCCCAGCACCGGCTCCATCGTGGACGCGGCTGTGGCACGCGGTATTCCCTACAGCCGCATGACCGAAGGCAGCATGGTGCGCCTGGGTTGGGGTAGCAAACAGCGCCGCATTCAGGCTGCAGAGATGGATGCCACCAGCGCCATTGCAGAAGCGATCGCACAAGACAAGGAACTGACCAAGAAGCTGCTGGCAGCCGCTGGTGTGCCCGTGCCCGAAGGCCGAGCAGTGTCGGATGCCGACGACGCCTGGAAAGCTGCACAAGACATCGGCTTGCCGGTGGTGGTCAAGCCTCTGGATGGCAACCAGGGCAAGGGCGTAACGGTCAACATCAGCTCCGAGGCCCAGTTGCGCAAGGCGTATGCCACTGCGCGGGAGTTCCGCGATGACATCCTGGTCGAACGTTTCATGCCAGGCAACGACTTCCGCCTGCTGGTGATCGGGGACAAGCTGGTCGCAGCGGCCCGGCGTGACCCGCCCAAAGTGGTGGGTGACGGCGTGCACACGATTGCCCAGCTGGTGGAGCAGGTCAACCAGGACCCACGCCGCGGCTCCGGCCACGCCACCTCGCTGACCAAGATCCGCTTTGACGATATTGCCCACGCCTGCCTGGCCACCCAGGGCCTGACCGCCGACTCCGTGCCCGAAAAAGGCCAACGGGTGAACCTGCGCAACAACGCCAACCTGTCCACCGGCGGCTCCGCCACCGATGTCACCGACGATGTGCACCCCGAAGTAGCGGCCCGCGCCATTGCGGCGGCACACATGGTGGGTCTGGACATTTGTGGTGTGGACGTGGTGAGCGACAGCATCTTGCAACCGCTGGAAGAACAAGGCGGTGGCATTGTGGAAGTGAACGCGGCGCCCGGTCTGCGCATGCACCTCTCGCCCTCCTTCGGCAAGGGCCGTGCTGTGGGCGAGGCCATCATCTCCAGCATGTTCAAGAAGGGGCAGGACGGCCGTATCCCCATCGTGGCGGTGACCGGAACCAACGGCAAAACCACCACCGTGCGCCTGATCTCGCACTTGCTGACGCAAAGCGGGCTGCGCGTGGGCATGACCAATACCGATGGCGTCTACGTCAATGGTGAGACCATTGACACCGGCGACTGCAGCGGCCCCAAGAGCGCACGCAGCGTGCTACTACACCCGGATGTGGATGCCGCCGTGCTGGAAACCGCGCGTGGCGGCGTGCTGCGCGAAGGCTTGGCCTTTGACCGCTGCGATGTGGCCGTGGTCACCAACGTAGGTAGCGGCGACCACCTGGGCCTGAACTACATCACCACGGTGAATGAACTGGCTGTACTCAAGCGCGTTATCGTGCAGAACGTGGCCACCACCGGCACCGCCGTGCTCAACGCGGCGGACCCCATCGTGGCTGCGATGGCAGCCAAATGCAAAGGCGCAGTGACCTTCTTTGCTGCCGACAAGAACCATCCAGTCATGGCCACCCACCGTGCGCAGGGCCATGCGGTGGTGTTTGTGGAAGGCGGTCACCTGATTGCTGCCAAGGGCGAGCTGCTGCAGTCCATTCCGCTGGCCGATGTGCCCATCACCCTGGGCGGCACCATTGGTTTCCAGGTCGAGAACGTGATGGCCAGCGTGGCTGCCGCCTGGGCCTTGGGCCAAGACTGGGCAACCATCCGCCAAGGCCTGGCCAACTTCTCGAACGACAGCCACAACGCAGCCGGCCGCTTCAACCTGTTCAACTACCGCGGTGCCACCGTGATTGCCGACTATGGCCACAACCCCGATGCCATGCTGGCGCTGGTGCAGGCGGTGCAGGCCATGCCCGCTACGCGCCGGGCCGTGGTCATCAGCGGCGCGGGCGACCGGCGCGATCAGGACATCCGCCAGCAAACCGAAATCCTGGGCGATGCCTTTGATGAAGTGGTGATGTTCGAAGACCAGTGCCAGCGGGGGCGCAACGATGGCGAGGTGATTGCCTTGCTGCGTGAAGGACTGGCCAATGCCAAGCGCACCGTCAAGCGCTCCGAGGTGTTTGGCGAGTTTTTGGCGATCGACACCGCCATGGACCAGCTCCAGCCCGGCGAGCTGTGCTTGGTGCTGGTGGACCAGGTGGAAGAAGCCATGGCCCACATTGCGGCCAAGGTGCAAAAAGGCTAGGCGCCTTCGACGGTGGGCTCCCGGCCCATCAGAGTGGTGACCGCCTGCACAGGGCTGAGTCGACCGTCCAGCAGATCCACCACCCCCTGGGTGATGGGCATGGACACCCCGAGGTGCTGGGCCCGCTGCAGCACGGTGCGCGCGCTGTACACGCCTTCAGCCACATGGCCCAAAGCCTGCACGGCTTGCGCCAGCGTCTGCCCCTGGGCCAGTGCGAGTCCCACCTTGCGGTTGCGTGACAAATCGCCGGTGGCGGTGAGCACCAGATCGCCCAGACCGCTCAGTCCCATAAAGGTCTCAGGCTTGGCCCCGAGGGCCAGGCCCAAGCGGGTGATTTCGGCCAAGCCACGCGTGACCAGCGCCGCACGGGCGTTCAGGCCCAGCTGCAATCCGTCACACAGGCCAGTGGCAATGGCGAGCACGTTTTTCACGGCACCGCCCACTTCCACGCCAATCACATCGTCATTCGCGTAAACACGCAAGGAGTTGCCATGGAACGCAGCGACCAATGCCTCGCGCACATTCGCATGTGCACTGGCGGCAACCAAGGCCGTGGGCTGGCCAGCCGCCACTTCTTGCGCAAAACTGGGGCCGCTGAGTACGCCAGCCTGCAACTGCGGGGCCGCTTGGACCTGTACCTCATGGCCTAGCAAGCCGTAGGCGCCTTGCACCGAGGACTCAAAACCTTTGCACAGCCATGCCACGGGCGCGGACAGACCTTGCAGCTGGTTCAGCATGCCGCGCAATGCGGCCATGGGGGTGGCCACAACGACCAAGTCATTGGCGTGTACCGCTGCCACCAAACTATCCAGAGGCTGGGCACTGAGTTGCAATGTGGGAGGCAATGCCTGTGCCGGCAGGTAGCGAGCGTTTTCACGCTGGGCCGCCATGTCTGCCACCAGCGCAGCGTCACGCGCCCAGAGCGTAACGGTGCGCCCTACCAAAGGCACCCGTGCCGCACTGATGGCCAGCGCAGTACCCCAGGCACCGGCACCCAACACTATGATATTCATAGCTGTTTGCGCAATATCCATGCGGCTTAGAGGCCAAAATGACCCCTAAACACGCTTACTGGGGCAGGCTGCCAGCAGTGTCCGCTTGTTGCTGTTCGTACATCGCCTGGAAGTTGATTTCCGACAGATGCACGGGCGGGAAGCCACCACGCTGAATCAGGTCTGCCACGTTGCCGCGCAGATAGGGGTAGACGATTTGCGGGCAGGCGATGCCCATGATCTGGCCCAGTTGTTCTTGGGGCAGGTTGCGGATTTCGAAAATGCCAGCTTGTTTGGCTTCCACCAGGAATACGGTCTTGTCTTCGATCTTGGTGGTTACGGTGGCGGTCACGCAAACTTCAAACACGCCATCGGCCACAGGAGCAGCTTCCACGCCCAGTTGGATGTCCACAGAGGGTTGCTCTTGTTGCAAGAGGATGGCGGGCGAATTGGGTTGCTCCAGCGAGGCCTCTTTCAGGTACACGCGTTGGATTTGGAAAACGGGATCTTGGTCAGCCATAGCAATAGTCTCTCTAGATAAACAGAAGCCCGCCGGCACAACACCGACGGGCTACGAAAACAACATTCGTTGGGCGGAATTATGTCAGGCCGCCGCGCCCAGCAAGGGAAGCAAGCCGCCCCGGCTGTCCAGGGCCATCAGGTCGTCGCAGCCGCCGACATGGGTGTCACCGATAAAAATCTGAGGCACGGTGCGTCGGCCGGTGATTTCCATCATCTTGGCGCGCTCTTCGGGGTGGGCATCAATCCGGATTTCCTCGATGGTCTCTACGCCTTTTGACTTGAGAATACGCTTGGCCTGCACGCAGTAGGGGCAGACGGCGGTGGTGTACATCTTGACGGCTTGCATGGTTCTTACCTCGGGTTCAGCAGGCCTACTCAGGCCTTTTCAACCGGAAGCGTAGCGGCTTTCCAGGCTTTGAGCCCGCCCGCCAGCGATTGGGCCTGCTCATAGCCCAGTTTTTTGGCAGTGGCCACGGCACGCGCCGAGCGAGCACCGCTCTGACAGACCAGCACCAGAGGCAAGGCCTTGTTCTTCACCAAACCCGGCAACTTGGCTTCCAGGTCTGCCAGAGGAACGTTCTTGGAGCCCACAATGTGACCCTGCGCATACTCTTCCGGCTGGCAGACATCCACCACCACCGCCTTCTCGCGGTTGATCAGCTGCACCACTGCATTGGGATCAATGCCCACCGCCGTGGCACCTTGCAACACAGGCCACAGCAACAGCGCGCCGGAGAGCAATGCAATCGAAATCAGAGGCCAGTTGTCGAGAATAAATTTCACTTTGTTCCTTGTTGGTTACTTCACACTAACCCGGCATTTTAGAATGGCAAGCTGTACGCCGCCGGGCACGCTGCCCGGTTTTCCCTACCGTTTAGCCACCCATACCATGTACAAACTCGTTCTCGTACGCCACGGCGAATCCACTTGGAACCTTGAAAACCGCTTCACCGGCTGGACCGATGTGGACCTGACCCCGCTGGGCGTGGAGCAGGCCAAAACCGCCGGCAAGCTGCTCAAGGCCGAGGGCTACGAGTTCGACGTGGCCTACACCAGCGTGCTCAAGCGCGCCACCCGCACCCTGTGGCACACGCTGGACGAAATGGACCGGACCTGGCTGCCCGTAGTTCACAGCTGGCGCCTGAACGAGCGCCACTACGGCGCCCTGCAAGGCCTGAACAAGGCAGAGACAGCGAAACAATACGGCGACGACCAGGTGCTGGTATGGCGCCGCAGCTACGACACCCCGCCACCCGCATTGGAAGCGACAGACCCGCGCAGCGAGCGCTCGGACATTCGCTACGCCAAGCTACAGGCCGACCAGATCCCCCTGACCGAGTGTCTGAAAGACACTGTGGCCCGCGTTCTGCCCTTCTGGAACGAAGCCATGGCGCCCGCCATCCTGGCCGGCAAGCGCATCGTCGTAGCCGCCCACGGCAACTCCATCCGTGCGCTGATCAAGTACCTGGACAACATCTCCGACGATGACATCGTGGGTGTGAACATCCCCAATGGCATCCCGCTGGTCTACGAACTGGATGCGAACCTCAAACCGATCCGCCACTACTACCTGGGTGACGCCGAAGCCGCAGCTAAGGCTGCGGCAGCGGTAGCCTCCCAAGGCAAGGCCTAAGCTGACGCAACCTGCCCCACTGAAATAGTGGGGCAGCTAGGGAACCGGGGCGAAAGAGTGACCTCCAAGGTGTATATTGGCGCGGCACAGGAATACTTATGGGTCACAAACTGAAAATTACCGGCTGGATTGCTTTGGGCGCACTGGCCGGGGCACTAACTACCGTGTCGCTGCAAACCGTAGCGCGCAATACCTTGACCCCCTTGCCCCTCGAAGAGCTGCAACAGCTCGCCGCAGTCTTTGGCATGGTCAAGAGTGACTATGTGGAGCCAGTGGATGAGAAAAAACTCATCACAGACGCCATCTCCGGCATGGTGGCCAGCCTGGACCCGCACTCCCAGTATTTCGACAAGAAATCGTTCAAGGAATTCCGCGAAGGCACTTCCGGGAAATTCGTCGGCGTAGGCATTGAAATCACCCAGGAAGACGGTCTGGTCAAGATCGTGTCGCCCATCGAGGGCTCACCGGCCTTCCGCGCCGGCCTCAAGACCAATGACCTGATCACCAAGATCGATGACACCGCAGTCAAAGGCCTGTCGCTCAATGACGCCGTCAAGCGCATGCGGGGCGAGCCCAACACCAAGGTGCTGCTGACCATTTACCGCAAGGATGAGAACCGCACCTTCCCGGTGACCATCACGCGCGAAGAAATCAAACAGCAATCGGTACGCGGCAAGCTCATTGAACCTGGGTACGCCTGGATTCGCATCAGCCAGTTCCAGGAGCGTACGGTGGATGATTTCGCGAAAAAGCTCGACGAAGTCTACAAACAAGACCCCAAGCTCAAGGGCTTGGTGCTGGACCTGCGAAACGATCCCGGTGGTCTGCTGAATGCGGCGGTAGCCATCTCTGCCGCATTCCTGCCGGAGAACGTGACCGTGGTGTCTACCAATGGCCAGACCCCCGAGAGCAAGCAGGTGCTCAAGGCCACGGCGCGTGATTACATGGGCCGCGACGGATCGGACGCCATCAAGTCCCTGCCAGCCAGCCTGAAGAAAATCCCGCTGATCGTGCTGGTCAACGAAGGTTCGGCCTCGGCCAGCGAAATCGTGGCGGGCGCGCTGCAAGACCACAAACGCGCCACCATCATGGGTAGCCAGACCTTTGGCAAGGGCTCGGTGCAAACCTTCCGTCCTCTGGGCCCTGACACGGGACTCAAAATCACGACCTCGCGCTATTACACCCCCAGTGGACGCTCCATTCAGGCCAAAGGCATCGTGCCTGACGTGATGGTGGACGATACCGAAGAAGGCAGCCCCTACGCAGCTTTGCGCATGCGTGAAGCCGACCTGGAGAAACACTTGACCAGTGGTCAGGGCGAAGAAAAGAAAGACCCCGCACGCGAGAAAGCACGTGAAGAAGCCATGAAACGCCTCGAAGAAGAGTCGCGCAAGCCTGCTTCTGAACGCCGCCCCCCCGAGTTTGGATCGGACAAAGACTTCCAACTGCAACAGGCCCTCAACCAGCTCAAAGGCAAGCCCGTGATAGTGAGCAAAACCCTGACCGAGCGCAAGGAAGAAAGCAAGGACAACTGATCGGCCATGCAGGATGACGCGCTGCTGCGTTATTCGCGGCACATCCTTCTGGATGAGATTGGGATAGAAGGGCAAGAGCGGTTGAACGCCGCCCATGCCCTGGTCATTGGGGCCGGAGGCTTGGGCTCCCCCGCTGCCATGTACCTGGCCTGCGCCGGGGTAGGTCATGTCACCGTGGTGGACCCCGACACCGTAGACCTGACCAACTTGCAGAGGCAGATTGCGCACACCACCGCACGGGTTGGCGAGCCAAAAGTCAGTTCGTTGGCAATGACCCTGCAAGGTCTCAACCCATTGGTACAGGTCACTGCCATCCATGGCAAGGCAGATACAGAAACCTTGCCCGAATGGGTCGCACAGGCAGACGTTGTTCTGGACTGCTGCGACAACTTCAACACCCGCCAAGCGGTGAACGCCGCCTGTGTTGCACAACGCAAGCCACTGGTTTCGGGCGCGGCCATTCGCTTCGACGGCCAGATTAGCGTTTTTGATCCGCGTGCCGACGACACGCCGTGTTATGCCTGCGCATTTCCACCTGGCGATGCGCCCCCAGAGACACAATGCGCCACGATGGGCGTCTTCGCCCCGCTGGTCGGCATCATTGGAGCCACGCAGGCCGCGGAAGCGCTCAAGTTGCTGCTGGGCCTCACTCCCAGTCTGGCGGGGCGGCTGTTGATGCTGGATGGTCGGAACATGGAGTGGAACGAAGTGCGCCTGCCGCGACAAGCCCATTGCCCGGTGTGCGCCGGGCGTTGAAGCGCCGCAGATTGCCCTGCAAGACCGGGCAAATCCTGCCTTCAGCCCCAAAACGACCTGTTAGACTTTCAGTACGCTATTGCGACCCTTTGACACCCTGTGGCCACTAACGCACCTTCTGACCCTGTCGCTCTGCAGCATCTGCGGCTGGACGATGCGCGTGCTTTGCTCCACCACGGTCTGAACCTCAACTTGCCACCGGCTGAAGCCTCGGCCACCGTGCACTTGCAGGCCATCATTGACGGCCTGTGTGAACTGTCCCTCAAGGACCCTCTGACCGGCTTGGCAAATCGCAGACACTTTCGGTCCGTGGTTGACAGGGCCATTGACGTGGTGGCGCGCTCAGGTGAGCCCGCGTTGATGCTGATGATGGACATTGACCATTTCAAAAAAGTCAACGATACCTACGGCCACCAAGCTGGTGATCTCGTGTTGCAGGCGATTGCCAAAACTTTGCTGGGCTGTGTTCGCCCCATGGACACGGTAGCACGCCTGGGCGGCGAAGAGTTTGCCGTGATGCTGCCCAGTTGCCACACCGCCTATGGATCTATCGTGGCCGAACGTATCCGCAAAACCATCGAGAGCTTGCCCATCCAGATCGCACCGGGGCAAAGCATCCAGGTAACGATCAGTGTGGGCGGTGCTTTTGCTCCCGAATGGGTGCGCTCTACCGCGGCGCTGTGGAGCGAACGTGCTGACCAACAGCTCTACCGCGCCAAGGCCGAGGGACGCAACCGCGTGCTGCTGGACCAGCAGCAAGAAGTATTTGTCAGTGCCGAGGAAAAGAATCTTTTGTTCGGTCACTTGTCGCTGGGCGACCCCGCCTGGATCGAAAGCGCCCCCACCGACATGTCGGCCGGGAATAACAATGGCGCCATGCAGAGGGTGTTTTGATGTCTGACGTGCTAAATCCTCCCGAAACCGCTGAAGGCAGCACCGGCGTGCCGCTCAAGCCTTTGGGCAAAGTGGTGGCCGTCACCAGTGGCAAAGGCGGTGTGGGTAAAACCTTTGTCTCGGCCAACCTCGCCGCGGCACTGGCCAAACGCGGCCACCGCGTACTGGTGCTGGATGCTGACCTAGGCCTGGCCAACCTGGACGTGGTGCTGAACCTCTACCCCAAGATCACCTTGCACGACGTATTCACCGGCAAGGCCAAGCTCGAAGAAGCCATCATCCGTGCGCCCGGCGGCTTCTCGGTGTTGCTGGCCGGCTCTGGCATGGTGGAATATTCCCGCCTGACGCCCGAGGTGCGCGACGATTTCTTGCGCATCATGAGTGGTCTGGTGCCGCACTACGACGTGGTGCTGTTGGACACCGGGGCCGGCATTTCTGATGTGGTCTTGTTTGCCGTATCGCTGGCCTCCGAGGTACTCGTGGTTGCCACGCCAGAGCCAACCTCACTCACCGATGCGTACGCCACCATCAAGGTACTGGCCAGCCAGCAAAAGCGCAGCACGATTCGCGTGGTGATCAACCAGACCGCCCGCTTGGGCGACGGCCGTGCCATCACCACCCAGCTGCAGCAAGTGCTGGACCGCTTTGTGACCACCGAAAGTGGCAAGCCGCTGAAATTGCTGCACATGGGCGATATCCCAGCCGACCCTTCGGTGCGCCAGGCCATCATGCGCCGTCAGCTGCTGATGCAAACCATGCCTGGCTGCCCAGCGGCTCTGGCTATCGCCCAGCTGGCCGTGAAGATCGAAGAGACGGTCGCCCCGCGCGCAGCCTGAGCCGTATCAGGAGCGCGCTCAGGCCGTCAAAATCCAACCTTCCAGCGGATCCAGATTCTCAGGCAGACCGTAACACGGATGCCCGCTGTCGGACTGGCCTTGTGCCCAAGCGGCTTGCATCAGACACAACACGGCGTCCAGCGCATCGCCCGTAGCGTCTTGCACCAAGGTATCCCGCTGGGCATGGCTGAGCTTGAGGCGCAGCCCCAAACGGGCGCTGCCCATTTCGAGGCCATGAATAAGGTCCTTGCGCGCGATCAGGCGCTCTGGCGTCTGCTTCGCAGCATCGTCGCTCTTGTAGCTGCGCCCCCCCACCATCTCGCGCGCCAGCAAGGCGGGATAGGCCTCTAGGGCAATACGGCCAGCCTGCGTGCCCGCTGGCAAGGCGGGCTGTACGCCGGGTACATACACCCCAGCATCGAGCAGCCGCGGTACACCGGCATGCAGCATGTAGGCCACGGGCGGATTGACCCACTTCATGGAGGGGCTGGAGGCTGCCGGGCCATCGGTCGCCCGGTGCGCAAACTTGCCACCTATGGGGCGCGCGTCACAGAAAGCCGCAAACTGCGCGCGAATGTCTGCACGTGAGAGACTGGCGTAATGGCGTATACAGGGCTCCCACTCCAGCGGCCAACCCAAGGTTTGCACCAACTCCCGCGGCAGGCCAAAAGGCAAATCGAAGCCGCCAGTCCAGGCCGGGTGCTCCAGCAGCCACGCACTGAAAGCATCCAGCGAGGCCAGTCGCTCCAGCCCTTGCAGCAGCAAGCGACCCCGGTCCATATGCCCGGTAGCCAGCACAATTTGCTTGCGCCGCGACGGGCTGCTGGAGAAATCACACCCAACAAGCAAGCGCATACGTCAGCCCAAGGCCAGGGCCATCACCCCCACCGCAATGCAGGCAGCTCCCAAAAAGCGCGCCACGCGATCCCCCTCCCCCAGCAAATGCCCGCCGAGCAAGGCAGCAAACAGCATGGAGACTTCGCGCGCGGGTGCCACATGGCTCATGGGGGCGACCTGCATGGCATACAGCACCAACACGTAGGAGATGGGGCTGATGATGCCCACGATGAGTGCGTACTTCCACTGCTGAGCCCACAAGACTGCCGCAGCAGGCCGATCCCGCAACACGGGGGGCAGCAAAAAAACCAGACGGACAAAATTGCCGAAGTAATCGATCAGGATAGGGGACAGCAGCAAGACCTTCACCGCATACCCATCAACCACGGTGTAACTGGCAATAAACACCCCCGTGAGCAAGCCGTAGACCATGCCCTTGCGAAGACGCGCACGCTGCTGGGCGTCGTGTGCCTGGCGGAACAAGCCCGGACCACCCGCCACCAGAAACACCCCGCCCACCACGGCCAGGATGCCCAGCACACCCCAGCTGGAAATGTGCTCTCCCAAAAAGAAGATCGCGACCATGGACGAAAGCAACGGCCCAGAGCCCCGTGCCAGCGGGTAGACCACTGTGAGGTCTGCCTTGCGGTAGCCGCGCAACAAGACCACGTAATAGACCACGTGGAGAACGCCGCTGAGTGCCACAAAGCCCCATTCGGTGCGGCCCCAGCCGGGCACCTGCTGCCAGCCCAGCCACAGCCCCAAGGGCGCCCAGAACACCATCATCACCAGCGCCGTGAAACAGGCAAACCGTGCGTCACCTCCCGCCTTCTTGGCCGCGATGTTCCAGCTTGCGTGAATCAGGCCGGCAAAGATGACAAGCGCGAGGGCGGAAAGAGGCATGGTCAATGGGAGGAGCGACGCCCCACCGGGCCGTCCCAAGGAGCAATTGCCCCCTTGAGGGGCAGTGCTCCGCGCAGCGGCGGAGCGTGGGGCCTAATCAGGCCCGACCAATGATGGACGCAGTGGCCATCAACTCTTCGAGCAAAGCCAGGGAGACCTTGCCGGACACCGAGTACGGATCGAGCTCGGGTTTCTCGGCGTACTTGAGCAAGATGTTGGTATTGATCTTGGACATGTTCACCTGGCCCATGGTCCAGCCACCAAAGCGGCGTTCGGTGATTTCCTCGTAGTGCAGCAACACCACGTCCTTGTGGCGCACGTCTTTCTGGATGTGGCCATACAAATCACTGACCGCCATGCGCCCGCCTTCGATGGCCTGCAAGAAAATGCCGCCGCCGTAGCAGAGGATGCCGGTGATGCCGCAGGTGGGGTTGTAGTGGCGTGACTGGGTCAGGATGGCCTCGATGGCCTCTGGATTGGAGTCAATCGCACGGCTGGCGTAGAGCAAACGAACCAACATGGCATTAGCCTTTCCGGGGAATGAGGGACAGGAATTCGCGACGCAAGGTGGGGTCTTTGAGGAACACGCCGCGCATGACCGAGTTGATCATCTTGCTGTCCATGTCCTTCACGCCCCGCCAGGCCATGCAGTAGTGGCTGGCTTCCATCACGATGGCCAGGCCATCGGGCTGGGTTTTTTCCTGGATCAGGTCGGCCAGCTGAACCACGGCCTCTTCTTGAATCTGGGGGCGCCCCATGATCCATTCGGCCAGGCGCGCGTACTTGGACAGTCCAATCACGTTGGTATGCTCATTGGGCATCACGCCGATCCAGATCTTGCCGATGACCGGGCAAAAGTGGTGGCTGCATGCGCTGCGCACCGTGATCGGGCCCACGATCATCAGCTCGTTGAGGTGGCCCACATTGGGAAACTCGGTGATGCTGGGCGCGGGCACGTAGCGGCCGCGGAACACCTCATTGACATACATCTTGGCCACGCGGCGGGCGGTGTTGTCCGTGTTGTGGTCGTTGTCGGTGTCGATCACCAGGCTGCTGAGCACGCCCTTCATCTTCTCTTCCACCTCGTCCAACAGCAGCTCCAACTCGCCAGGTTCAATAAAAGGCGCAATGTTGTCATTGGCGTTGAAACGTTTGCGGGAGGCCTGCAGGCGTTCGCGAATTTTGACGGAAACCGGGGTTCCCTCGTCGGCGTCGGTAGGTTTCATGGCGCTTTATGAGATCAAGAATGAAAGCATGTTACCAGTCTTTGAATAGTAGGGTTTTTGGCTATAAGCCCTTATAAACACTGCGTTAAAAGCTACTTTTTTTGTAGCAAAACTCAATAACGGCGCCCTGCCAGCAGCAAAGTCAGCCGCATCAAGCCATAGGCCAGCCAGTCCAAGGCCCGCTGCTGCCAAGGCCGCCGCCCAAAGTCCTGCGCATCCAGCGGGCGGCTGTGCTGGGCCATGGCCGCCTCCAGGTGCTGCTGAAGCTCTGTGGCAAAGGCGGCATCCTGCACCACCACATTGGCCTCGCGCGCCAGCAGCAGGCTCAGCGGGTCCAGATTGGACGAGCCCACCGTGGCCCACTGCTGGTCCACCACCGCCACCTTGGCGTGCAGAAACCCGCTGGAATATTCGTGGATATCGACCCCCGCCGCCAGCAACAGCCCGAACACAGGGCGTGCTGCGTGGTACTGCATGAAGTACTCGTAGCGTCCCTGCAGCAGCAAACGCACGCGCACACCGCGCCGCGCTGCGTGCACCAAGGCACGCAGCAGCTTGCCGCCAGGCAAAAAATAGGCATTGGCAATCAACACCTCGCGCTGCGCCGTACCCAAAGCCTTGCGGTAAGCCCGTTCGATGCGGGTGCGGTTGCGCACGTTGTCGCGCAGCACCAGTGCCGCCAATGCCCCACCCTGTGCGCCGGACACGTCAGGTGCCTGCAGGCGTGCCATGCTGTGCCACACGGCCCGTGCCGCAGACCACTGGCCCTGCTCCAGTTGGCGCGTGGCCAGCAGCCGGTCCCACAACTGGGCCATGGCGTTGTGCACCTGGGATACCAAGGGCCCATGCACCTGAACGGCAAAGTCAAAGCGGGCCACTTGCTGAGGCCCATGTTGGGGGTCGCTGTAGTCGTCCAGGATGTTGATGCCACCACAAAACGCCACCCTGCCATCCACCACCGCCAGCTTGCGGTGCAGGCGGCGCCAGTGGCTGGGCACCAGTAACCCCAGCCGCCCCAGCGGAGCAAAGCGCAACCAGTGCACCCCGGCCGCGTTCCAGCGCTGCTGCCAGGCCGGCGGCACCTGTGGCGTGCCAATGCCGTCCATCAGCAACGCCACACGCACCCCACGCAGGGCCGCGCGCTCCAGCGCTTGCGCCACACGCTCACCCTCGGCGTCAAAGGCGTAGATATAGGTCTCCAGGCGCACCTCCGTCTGGCTGGTATCGATGGCCGCCACCAGCGCCGGGAAATAGTCCTGCCCGCCCTGCAGCAGCCGCAGTTGATGGCCAGGCACATAGGGCGCGTCGGTCATGGAGCATCGGGCCAGGCAAACTCGGCAATCAAGGGCAGGTGGTCCGACATGCGGCGCCATATCGGCCCGTTCGGCACCGAAAGCCCCACCGGCCGCAAGCCGCGCGCAAACACATGGTCCAACTGCGCCAGCGGCAGGCGCGAGGGGAAGGTCGGCACACGCGCCTGTGCATGGGCGTGCAAACCGACGGACCCCAGTGTGCGATGCACCAGATGGCCCCAGTCATTGAAATCACCCGCCACGACCAGCAGCGCGTCATCGGGCACGCGGCGTGCAATGTAGCGCCGCAGCTGCGCCAGTTGCCGCACCCGGCTGGCCCGGATCAGGCCCAGGTGCACCACAATCACGTGCAGCGACCGGCCCTGCACCTGCATTTCGGCATGCAGCAGGCCACGTTGCTCAAAGCGGTGGTCGGACATGTCCTCATGCTGGTGGTCCAGCACCGGCCAGCGCGACAGCAGCGCGTTGCCATGCTCACCGTGGCGCGTCACGGCGTTGGTGCGGTACACCGCCTCATACCCCTCGGGGGCCAGAAAATCTGCCTGCGGCATCTGCGGCCAACGGGTGAAATACTCCGCTTCCTGCCGATTCACCTTGCGCACCTCTTGCAGGCAAACCACGTCAGCATCGAACTGCTCCACCGCGTGGCCCAGGTTATGGATTTCCAGGCGTTTGTTGAAAATCAGGCCTTGCACGCCCTTGTGGATGTTGTAGGTGGCAATGCGCAAGTGTTGCATGGTCTGTAACTCGCTTCCAAAATGATAGCTGCTTGCGCAATATCCACGCGCGCTACAGCCTAATAACTCTTAAATAACTCCACACTTTTCAATCGTTCAATCGCCTGCGCATTGGACCCCGAAAAACACAAGGCCGCCGCTTCGCGCACGGGCAGCCACTGGTACGCCGTGTGTTCGCGCGGACTCAGGGTGACCGGCGTGTCAAGCGGCACTTCAAGGCCAAACACCCGCTCGGTGTTGTGCGTCACGCCCGGCGCATAGCGGTGCGCCCATCGCGGGTAGATCGCATAGACATTTTCCAAAAGCCAGTCCTGCAACTGCGCTGCCAGCGCCCCACCTGGGCGGCAGTCTATGCCGGTCTCTTCCCAGACCTCGCGTGCAGCGGTGACCGCCCAGGCCTCATCGGTGGCGTCCTTGGACCCGGTGACCGACTGCCAGAACTCTTCTTGCGTATCCGCACGGCGCAACAGCAACACATCGCGCGCGGGTGTGTAGATCACCACCAGCACCGATTGCGGAATCTTGTAGGGCTTGGGCATAAAAAAGGGCGCCCATTGAGCGCCCTTTCATTGTGCCCCAGCCTTGCCGGCTGGCGCGTGCTTACGCGGCCTTGGCAGCGTCCGGGTTGCGCAAACGGATGTGCAGCTCGCGCAGCTGCTTCTCGTCCACCGGGCTGGGCGCTTGCGTGAGCAAGCACTGGGCGCGCTGGGTCTTGGGGAAGGCGATCACGTCGCGGATGGACTCGGCGCCCGTCATCAATGTGACGATACGGTCCAGACCGAAGGCCAGGCCACCGTGCGGGGGCGCGCCGTACTGCAGCGCGTCCAGCAGGAAGCCGAACTTGAGTTGGGCTTCTTCGGGCGTGATCTTGAGCGCATCGAACACCTTTTGCTGCACGTCGGCGCGGTGGATACGGACGGAACCGCCACCCATTTCCCAACCGTTCAAGACCATGTCGTAGCCTTGCGAAATGCACTTCTCGGGCGCGGACACCATCCAGTCTTCGTGGCCGGCCTTGGGCGCGGTGAAGGGGTGATGCACGGCGGTGTAACGTTGGCTTTCCTCGTCGAATTCGAACATGGGGAAATCCACCACCCACAGCGGCTTCCAGCCACCGGTGAACAAGCCGTTTTTCTTGCCAAACTCGCTGTGGCCGATCTTGATGCGCAGGGCACCAATCGCGTCGTTGACGATCTTTTCCTTGTCGGCACCGAAGAAGATCAGGTCGCCATCTTGCGCACCGGTACGCTCCAACACCGCAGCCAGAGCCGCGTCGTGGATGTTTTTGACGATGGGGCTTTGCAGACCGTCACGGCCCTTCGCCAGTTCGTTGACGCGGATGTAGGCCAGACCCTTGGCGCCATAGATCTTGACGAACTCGGTGTAGGCATCGATTTCGCCACGGCTGATGCCGCCGACTTCCTTCGAACCACCAGGGACACGCAAGGCCACCACGCGACCGCCCTTCATGGTGGCAGCACCGGAGAAGACCTTGAAGTCCACATCCTTCATCACGTCGGTCAGTTCGGCAAACTGCAAGTTCACGCGCAAGTCGGGCTTGTCGGAACCGTACAAGCGCGCTGCGTCCTGGTAGGTCATGACCGGGAATTCGCCCAGGTCCACACCAATAGTGTTCTTGAACACCGTGGTGATCATGCCCTGGAACATGTCACGGATGTCTTCTTCGGTCAGGAAGGAAGTTTCGATATCGATCTGGGTGAACTCAGGCTGGCGGTCAGCGCGCAGGTCTTCGTCACGGAAGCACTTGGTGATTTGGTAGTAGCGATCGAATCCGGCCACCATCAGCAGCTGTTTGAACAGCTGGGGCGACTGGGGCAAGGCGAAGAACTGGCCATCATGCACGCGGCTGGGCACCAGGTAGTCACGCGCACCTTCGGGCGTGCTCTTGGTGAGCATCGGGGTTTCGATATCTACGAAGCCATTGGCATCCAAAAACTTGCGCACTTCCATGGACACGCGGTAGCGCAACATCAGGTTGTTCTGCATGTAGGGGCGGCGCAGGTCCAGTACGCGGTGCGTCAGGCGGGTGGTTTCGGACAGGTTCTCGTCATCGATCTGGAACGGAGGCGTGACCGAGGCGTTGAGCACGGTCAGCTCATGGCACAGCACTTCAATCTGGCCGCTTTTGAGCTTGTCATTGGTCGTGCCTTCGGGACGCGCACGCACCAGGCCCTTGATTTGCACGCAAAACTCATTGCGGATGTCTTCAGCAATCTTGAACATATCGGCACGGTCAGGATCGCACACCACCTGCACATACCCTTCGCGGTCACGCACGTCGACAAAAATCACGCCACCGTGGTCACGGCGGCGGTTCACCCAGCCGCACAGGGTTACGGTTTGGCCCAACAGGGCTTCGGTCACAAGACCGCAATAGTGGGAGCGCATGGCCATAGCTTGCTTTCAGTTCGCCGCCTTGTGGGCGGCGGGTTGGTAATAGGTTATTGGGAGGAAGACGCTTGGGGCGCTGACGCAAGTGGCGCGACCGCCCCCATGGAAATCACGTAGGTCAGCGCTTCGTCCACGCTCATCTCCAGCTCGATTACATCCGCCTTGGGCAGCATCAGGAAGAAGCCGCTGGTCGGGTTGGGGGTGGTAGGCACGTAGACACTGACAAACTCGCCATTCAGATGGCTCTGCACTTCACCGCTGGGCGTACCCGTCTGGAAGGCAATGGTCCAGCTGCCCGCACGCGGGTACTGGATCAGCAAGGCCGTGCGAAACGCATTGCCATTGCTGGAAAACAGCGTGTCAGACACCTTCTTGACGCTGTTGTAGATGGACTTGACGATGGGTATATTGGTAAACAGGCGGTCCCACTGCTTGACCCACCAGCGGCCGGCCACGTTGGACACCAGAGCACCGGTGATCAACATGGCGGCAAACACCAGCAGCACGCCGAGACCGGGAATGTTGTGCAGGCGCTCAATGTGCGGGCCCATGGATTCGGGCGTGACGGCAGCAACGCCGGCCAAAAACCCACCAAACACGGCGTCCAGCAGACCCACCAACCACAGCAACACCCAGATGGTGATGGCCAGGGGGAGCCAGACCATCAGGCCGGTGAGCAGGTATTTTTTAATGGGCACGGTATTTCCAGTTCGCAGAAGTAGGTCAGGAGCTTGTGGTGCTGGCGGCTGGGGCAGCAGGCGCTGTATCCACAGGCTTGGCTGCAGTGTTTTCGCCGGCAGCCGGGCTGCTCGACTCGCTCGCGGCCGGAGCCACGGCTGTGGACGGCGCGGAGCCGCCCTTGAAATCGGTCACGTACCAGCCGGAACCTTTGAGCTGAAAGCCCGCAGCAGTCACCTGCTTTTTGAACGTGGGCTTGGCGCAAGTGGGGCAATCTTGCAGCGGGGCATCGGAGATTTTCTGCAATACGTCCTTGGCAAACCCGCAGGACTCGCATTTATAGGCGTAGATGGGCATGGAAGTAAGGCTCTGGCATCAAGTTGCAAAGCCCTCAATTATAAGTGGCGGTCAGAAAACCCCAACCCGAACCACAATCTGCATGACCACCATGCCCAGCGCGAAACCGATGACCGCCGCTACCAGCGTTTGCAGCAGGCGGTTGGTCCGTTTTTGCTCCACCAGCAGTTCCCGCACCAACTGGCTGTTGTCACTGCCCCGCTGTTGCAGGAACTGGTGCAACAAAGCCGGCAGTTCGGGCAACAGTTTGGCGTAGCGCGGCGCCTGGGCCTTGAGTTCGCGGATCAGTTTTTGGGGGCCCACCTGCTCCAGCATCCATTGCTCCAGAAACGGCTTAGCCGTGGCCCACAGGTCCAGATCGGGGTCCAGGTCGCGGCCCAGCCCCTCGATGTTGAGCAAGGTCTTTTGCAGCAGCACCAGCTGTGGCTGGATTTCCACCTGGAAGCGGCGCGAGGTCTGGAACAGGCGCATCAGCACCAGCCCCAACGAAATTTCCTTGAGCGGACGGTCAAAGTAGGGCTCGCAGACCGCGCGCACCGCAGCCTCCAGCTCGTCCACCCGGGTGCTGGCAGGCACCCAGCCCGACTCGATGTGCAGCTCGGCCACCCGCTTGTAGTCACGCCGGAAGAACGCCACGAAGTTCTGCGCCAGGTACTCCTTGTCCACCTCGGTCAAGGTGCCCACGATGCCAAAATCCAGCGAGATGTAGCGACCAAAGGTCTCCGGCGCCAGGCTGACCTGGATGTTGCCCGGGTGCATATCAGCGTGGAAAAAACCATCCCGAAACACCTGGGTGAAAAACAAGGTCACCCCATCGCGCGCCAGCTTCGGAATGTCCACGCCCGCGGCGCGCAAACGGTCCACCTGGCTGATGGGCACACCGTGCATGCGCTCCATCACCAAGACTTCGGTGCTGCACAGGTCCCACCACATCTCGGGGATGAGGACGAGGCCCAGACCCTCCATGTTGCGGCGCAGCTGGGCGGCGCTGGCCGCTTCGCGCACCAAGTCCAGTTCGTCATGCAGGTACTTATCGAACTCCGCAACCACCTCGCGCGGCTTCAGGCGCTTGCCATCAGCCGACAGGCCTTCCACCCAGCCGGCCATCATGCGCATCAGGCTCAGGTCCTTGTCGATCACGCCCAGCATGCCGGGGCGCAGCACCTTGACGGCAACCTCACGCGGCTGGCCCTTGCGGTCGCGCAGCACGGCAAAGTGCACCTGCGCAATCGATGCGCTGGCCACCGGGGTGTGATCGAACGAATCAAAGAGCTCGGCCAGGGGTTTGCCCAGGGCGCGTTCGATGGTGGCAACCGCCACCTCGGAAGGAAACGGCGGCACGCGATCCTGCAGCTTGGCCAGCTCGTTGGCAATGTCCAGCGGCAGCAAATCGCGCCGGGTAGACAGCACCTGTCCAAATTTCACAAAGATCGGACCGAGGCGCTCCAGCGCCTCACGCAGGCGCTGCCCGCGCGGTGCGTCCAGTTTGCGCCCTAGCGATACAAGGCGCGCCAGCAGGCGCAGCCAAGGCTTCTGGAAACTGGTAAGCACCAACTCGTCCAGCCCATAACGCAAGGCCACCCAGACGATAAAAACCCCGCGGCCCAGCCGTGTCATGCGGCAGTGCCAGAGGCCGTGTCAGCCGACGCGGTGCGCTTGCCAACAAACTGCTGCAGGGCTTGGGCCAAGGTGCGCCCGGTCTGCATCAACAAGTGGGCCGGTGCATCGCCGAGGATGCGGGACAAGTCTTCCTCCACATCCCAGCGCACATGGTCGGCCAGCCAGTTGATTTCAGCCGCCAGCTGCACATCACCTTCGATGCGCACCTTGGGTTTTTCACCTTGCATCAGGGCCTGGGCAATCGCAAACAGAGATTCTTCCAAGATGGCCAAGGTCAGGTCAGGCCGCGCATCCGGGGCTGCCAGGTCCAACAGGCCTGCCGGAGTAGCCTGCACCTTGAACGTGAACTGCTGCCATTGGCTCACAACGACCTTGCCCTTCTGGCGTGCTAGGCGCTCCATGGCTTGCGGTTCCTGCTGGAGCACGTGGTTGAGCAAGAGCACCACACGGCGGTGGCTTTCTTCCACCATCCAGGCAGGGGGAGCGGGTGGCGTGGGGAGGGCCTTCAAAAAGCCCTCGAACATAGAAAAAGGGGACTGTGTTGCCATAGTCCCCTGATTATCAGGCACGCTCTCGCGCTGCTATCGGATTATTGCAGCGCCTGCACGCCAGCAACCAACCAGCCGCTCGCACCGGTCTTGGCTTTGGTCATGTTCCAGACTTCGCGGAAGGGGCTGGGGCCCGCCGAAGCTTCTTCGCGGATCATGCCGGAGAACTCGACACTGGCCATGTACTCGTCGGGCAGCTCTTCGATGCCCAACAGTCGGGCTTCGATCATCACCACGTCGGTCATGTTGGGGCCGCTGCCAGTGTGGGTTTCACGCTCGGCCAACTGGGCCTGGATTTCCTTCAGCATGCCGTCCGTCATCATGGCGCGCAGAGCCGGAATATCGGAGCGATCCCAGGCCGCCTGCAGGGTCACGAAATTGGTCTTGGCGGCCTTGAGGAAGCCTTCGCTGTCAAAACCGGCGGGCACACCCCAGGTCTGCGAACCCATCAGCGCGGAGCCGATCATCGAGCCTCCTTGAGGCTGCTGTGGCGCTTCAAACGCCATGCTGCTGCGCTCCCAGGGGCGGGCCGACGCGTCGTTGCCTACGTTTTCTGCGCGGTAGGGCTTGGCCACAGTCACCGGCGCCTGGCCTGCACCAGCACCCTGAAAAGCAAAAGGCGAGCTGGAGGCGGCTGCCTGCTTGCGGCTACGCATGAACCAGCCCACCGCCATCATGACCACCATGGCCAGCAACGCAAACATCAGGATGTTGCCAAAGGCTTCTCCCAGGCCCAGCGAATTGGCCAACCACGCCAAGCCCAGGCCCGCAGCCAGACCACCCAGCATGGCGCCCCAAGGGCGCTTGGGCGCTGCAGCGGCAGGCGCTGCGGGCGCGGGTTTGGCTGCTGCATTGTTGACGTTCTGTGTCGGGGCCGCCGGTGCTGCGGGCGCAGCGTCGCGTTGCGTCACGTTGCTGGATTGCTTGCCCAGTGACTTGCCGCCGCCCAGCCGTTTGGCGGCCTCTGCGTTGATGCCCGAGAGGGACAAAACCAAGGCCAAACCCAAAGCCCAGAATTTCATGATTGCTCCAAAATTAGTGATCTCAGCACTTGATTCCAACATGCAATGCGGCAATACCGCCAGTCAAGTTGTGATAGTCCACATGGCCAAAGCCCACTTTGTGCATCATGGTCTTTAGCTCTTGTTGGCCGGGATGCATGCGGATCGACTCCGCCAGGTAGCGGTAACTGGCGTCATCTCCGGCGATCAGCTTGCCCAAACGCGGCAAGACCTTGAAAGAGTACCAGTCGTAAACCTTCTCCAGAGGCGGCGCGACCTTGGAAAACTCCAGCACCAACAGCTTGCCACCGGGCTTCAAGACCCGTTGCATTTCTGCCAACGCCACATCTTTGTGGGTCATGTTGCGCAAGCCGAAAGCGACGCTCACCACATTGAAATAGTTGTCTGGGAACGGCAGTTTCTCAGCATCACACACCATGGTGGGCAAAATGACACCGGCATCCAGCAGCCGGTTACGGCCTGTCGAGAGCATGGCTTCGTTGATATCGGTGTGCACCACCTGGCCGGTTTTGCCCACTTTTTTGGAAAACGCCATGGCCAAATCACCAGTACCACCCGCAATATCCAGCGCCCTGTCCCCCTCTTTGAGGTTGGCCACCAGCACGGTGTAGGCCTTCCAGGCGCGGTGCAGACCCGCCGACATCAGGTCGTTCATCAGGTCGTACTTGGGGGCCACGGAGTCGAACACGCCGCGCACATGGCGGGCTTTTTCGGCCTCATCGACCGACGTAAAGCCAAAATGGGTTGTTGTCATAATTTTATACAAAAACAGGGCCTAGCCCTTATGAAATATGCGTAAGCAGCTACCAAAATCATAGCAGACTAGTGGCTGGCACAGCTGTGGCCGCCTTTGGCCGGCATGGGCGCGTCGCGCTCGGCACCCGCAGCTTGCAATTTATCTGCGTATTCCTCCCAAAGCCGCGCTTCTTGGGAACCCAAAAAGTAGAGGTAATCCCAGGAATAAATGCCGGTGTCATGCCCATCCGAGAAACGCGGCTGCACAGCATAGTTACCGACTGGATCCAGCGCCACCAGCTCGATGTCACGCTTGCCGGTTTGCAGCGTCTCTTGGCCGGGACCGTGGCCCTGCACCTCGGCCGAGGGCGAGTAGACACGCATCAGCTCGAAGGGAATGCGGAAACGCGCGCCATCCGAAAACCCCACCTCCAGCACCCGGCTCTGGCCGTGCACCGTGAGATCGGTGGGGGTAGGTGCGCCTGCGCTCAGTCCTGCCATGGAAGCCCCTTAGACCAGAACACGCTCAATGCCGCCAGCATTGGCGGTCTGCACGTACTCGGGCAGCCAGTCTTTGCCCAAAATCTGGTTGGCCATCTCGACCACGATGTAGTCGGCTTCGAGCAGGCCGTTGTTCAGGTCATTGCCGTAGCGGTTCAGACCCTGCAGGCAGCTGGGGCAGCTGGTCAGGATCTTCACATTGGCATCTGCGGCCACTGCACCCGAGGCCCGCAGCGTGGCCTCGCCCTTGCGAATTTCTTCTTCCTTGCGGAAGCGCACCTGTGTCGAGATATCGGGACGCGTGACTCCCAACGTGCCCGACTCGCCGCAGCAGCGATCGCTCTTGAGCACCTGGTCACCGACCAGGGCCTTGACCGTCTTCATCGGATCGCCCAACTTCATGGGGTTATGACATGGCTCGTGGTAGAGGAATCCACCCTGACCCGATGGCAGGGTAATGCCTTTTTCAAGCAGGAATTCGTGGATGTCGATGATGCGGCAGCCCGGGAAAATCTTGTCGAACTCGTAGCCCTGCAACTGGTCGTAACAGGTGCCACAGGAGACCACTACTGTCTTGATGTCCAGGTAGTTCAGCGTGTTGGCCACACGGTGAAACAGCACCCGGTTGTCGGTGATCATCTTCTCGGCCTTGTCGAACTGGCCTGAGCCACGCTGCGGGTAGCCGCAGCACAGGTAGCCCGGCGGCAACACCGTCTGCACACCGGCATGCCAGAGCATGGCTTGGGTGGCCAGGCCCACCTGGCTAAACAGGCGCTCCGAGCCGCAGCCGGGGAAGTAGAACACCGCCTCGGTCTCGGCCGTGGTGGCCTGCGGGTTTCGGATGATGGGCACGTAATCCGCATCTTCAATATCCAGCAGCGCTCGGGCCGTCTTCTTGGGCAAGCCACCTGGCATCTTCTTGTTGATGAAGTGGATCACCTGCTCCTTGATGGGCGCGGTGCCCACCGTGGCAGGTGGCTTGGCGGTCTGCTTCTTGGCGGCCAAGCGCAGCACCTGGTTGGCCAAGCGCTGGGCCTTGAAGCCCACACCCACCATGGCCGTGCGCATCAGCTTGATGGTCTCGGGATTGGTGGCGTTCAGGAAGAACATGGCCGCGGCGTTGCCGGGACGGAAGGACTTCTGCCCCATCTTGCGCAGCAGGTTGCGCATGTTCATAGTCACATCGCCAAAGTCGATCTTCACCGGACAGGGCGACTCACACCGGTGGCAGACAGTACAGTGGTCGGCCACGTCTTCAAACTCTTCCCAGTGCTTGACGCTAATGCCGCGGCGGGTCTGCTCCTCATAAAGGAAAGCCTCGACCAGCAGCGAGGTCGCCAGGATCTTGTTGCGCGGGCTGTAGAGCAGATTGGCACGCGGCACGTGGGTACTGCATACCGGCTTGCACTTGCCGCAGCGCAAGCAGTCCTTCACCGAGTCGGCGATGGCGCCAATATCGCTCTGCTGCATGATCAGCGACTCGTGACCCATGAGGCCGAAAGACGGCGTGTAGGCGTTGGTCAGGTCGGCGTAAATGGTCGAGCCGTCTGCAGTCAAATGCGGTGCAAAGCCTTGTCCGTCCTGCGCGGGCAGCTCCTGATTGCGTAGCAGTTTGCCTTTGTTAAAGCGCCCCTCCGGGTCCACCTTGGCCTTGTAGGCGATGAAGGGGGCCAGCTCGGCTTCGCTCAAAAACTCCAGCTTGGTGATGCCGATGCCGTGCTCGCCGGAGATCACACCGTCCAGGCTACGCGCCAGCGCCATGATGCGTTTGACCGCGCCGTGAGCGGACTGCAGCATCTCGTAGTCGTCGCTGTTGACCGGAATATTGGTGTGCACGTTGCCGTCGCCGGCGTGCATGTGCAGTGCCACCCAGACACGGCCCTTGAGCACGCGCTTGTGGATGGCCGTGCATTCCTTCAGGATGGCTTCGAAAGCCGCACCCGTGAAGATGGACTGCAGCGGCGTGCGCAGCTGGGTCTTCCAGCTGGCGCGCAGGCTGTGGTCCTGCAGCTGGGGGAACAGGGTCTGAACGCCATCCAACCAGCCTTGCCATTGGCCACGCACCTCGGCCACCAGCTCCAGCGCTTGCGCCACACGATCCTCCAGCAGCTCCGCGCTGGGGATGTCGTTGGCGTCGTCGGTCTTGCCCAAGGGCAGGTCGCTGCGCTCGAAGAACTCGGTCAGTGCGTCGCACAGGGCCAGCTTGTTC
This sequence comes from Rhodoferax sp. TH121, assembly GCF_002251855.1. Lineage (GTDB taxonomy): Bacteria > Pseudomonadota > Gammaproteobacteria > Burkholderiales > Burkholderiaceae_C > Allorhodoferax. The sequence goes on along the minus strand of NZ_NOXW01000022.1, from coordinate 895,161 downwards.
TGCAGGCTCAGCTCGATGTTGATGCGCTCGATGCCATCGGTGTACTCGGCCATGCGGGGCAAGGGGATGACCACGTCTTCATTGATCTTGAAGGCGTTGGTGTGCTTGGAAATCGCTGCCGTGCGCTTGCGGTCCAGCCAGAATTTCTTGCGTGCCTCGGCGCTCACGGCTACAAAGCCCTCGCCGCTGCGGCTGTTGGCCAGGCGAATCACCTCGCTGGTCACCCGCGCCACGTCGTCGGCATCGTTGCCGGCAATATCGCCAATCAGCACCATCTTCGGAAAGCCGCCGCGCTTGCTCTTGGTCGCATAGCCCACAGCCTTGAGGTAACGGTCGTCCAGATGCTCCAGGCCGGCCAGCAGCACGCCACTGCGCTTTTGCTCGGCAAACATGAAGTCCTTGATGTCCACGATGCTGGGCACGGCGTCCTTGGCATTGCCGAAGAACTCCAGACACACGGTGCGCGTGTGGCCCGGCATCTTGTGCACTACCCAGCGCGCGCTGGTGATCAGGCCGTCGGTGCCCTCTTTCTGGATACCAGGCAAGCCGCTCAGGAACTTGTCGGTCACGTCCTTGCCCAAGCCTTCCTTGCGGAAGGTCGCGCCCGGAATGTCCAGGCGCTCGGTGCGGATCGGCGTCTTGCCATCTGCCTTGTAGTACTGCAGCTCGAAGCTGGCCACGTCCACGTCATGGATCTTGCCCATGTTGTGGTTGATGCGGGTCACTTCCAGCCACTCGGCCTGCGGTGTCACCATGCGCCAGCTGGCCAGGTTGTCCAGTGCCGTGCCCCACAGCACGGCCTTCTTGCCACCAGCGTTCATGGCGATGTTGCCGCCAATGCACGAGGCCTCGGCAGACGTCGGGTCCACCGCAAACACATAACCACCGCGTTCGGCCGCATCGGCCACACGCTGCGTCACCACACCAGCCTCGCTCCAGACGGTGGCCACATCGCGGTCCATGCCGGGCAGGCGTTTCATCTCCACCTCGGTCATGGCTTCGAGCTTCTCGGTGTTGATGACCGCGCTCTTCCAAGTCAGCGGAATGGCACCGCCCGTGTAGCCGGTACCGCCCCCGCGCGGGATGATGGTCAGGCCCAAGTCGATACAGCCCTTCACCAAGCCGGCCATCTCTTCTTCGGAATCGGGGCACAGCACCACAAAGGGATATTCCACGCGCCAGTCGGTGGCGTCAGTCACGTGGCTCACCCGGCTGAGGCCGTCAAACTTGACGTTGTCTTTGGCAGTGAGTTTGTAGAGAAGCTTCTGCGTCTTCTTGCGCAGGGAGCCTACTTCGACAAAGGCTGCGTCAAAAGTTTTGACCGCCGCGCGGGCCGCCACCAGCAACTGGCCGACCATGGCGTCACGCTCGGGGTCGGTCTGCGGGGTACGGCGCTTTTCCACCTCGGCCAGACGGTGGTTCAGCGCATCGACCAACTGGCTGCGGCGCTTGGGGTTGTCCAGCAGGTCGTCCTGCAGGTAGGGGTTGCGTTGCACCACCCAGACATCGCCCAGCACTTCGTAGAGCATGCGGGCGGAGCGACCCGTTTGGCGCTCGCCCCGCAGTTGGTTCAACAACTCCCAGCTGTGAGACCCCAGCAGTCGAATCACGATCTCACGGTCAGAAAACGACGTGTAGTTGTAGGGAATTTCGCGGATGCGTTCTTGCACGTGCGCGCCAGGGTTGGCGGCGCTGAGAAGGTGATTGAGCGAGGTGGGGGCGTTCATCAGGGTCGGTGGTAGCTGCCAAGAGGCACAAAAAGGCCTTTTTTTGGTAGGCCTTAGATGGTAACGCACCCTCTAATCACGGACTTTTCTAGTGGAAACCCCTGACCAAATGGTCAGAAGAGCTGGCGTTTAATACATTTGACACAAATCTGTCACGCTGCTCACCTAGCATCGCGCCATTCTTTTCAGGAGTCCTCTTATGTCGCACACCCCTCTCACCCGCAGAGCAATGGCCATCGCCGCTATCACAGCGGCTGCCTTCTCGATTGCCTCCCCCGCCCAAGCGCAAACCGACATCCAGTGGTGGCACTCCATGACCGCGGTCAACGGCGAATGGGTCAACGATTTGGCCAAGGAATTCAACGCCAGCCAGAAGGAATACCGCGTCCTGCCTACGTTCAAGGGCACGTACGATGAATCCATGACGGCTGCCGTGGCGGCCTTCCGCGCAGGCAATGCCCCCCATATCCTGCAGGTGTTTGAAGTGGGCACCGCCACCATGATGGCCAGCAAGGGCGCCGTGGTCCCGGTGGGCAAAGTCATGACGGACGCGGGCTACAAGTTCGATCCCAAGGTCTACATTCCTGCCGTGGCGGGTTACTACACGGCACCTAGTGGCCAGATGTTGAGCTTTCCCTTCAACAGCTCCACGACCGTCTTTTATTACAACAAGGACGCCTTCAAAGCCGCCGGACTGGATGCAGAAAAAGCCCCCGCCACCTGGGCCGAAGTCGCGCTGGCTGCCGCCAAGCTCAAAGCCAGCGGTCACAAATGCCCCATCTCCATCGCCTGGCAAGGCTGGACCCAGCTGGAGAGCTTCTCCGCCTGGCACAACGTGGAGTTCGCGAGCAAACAAAATGGCCTGGCAGGCATGGATGCCCGCCTGAAGATCAACTCGCCCCTGCACGTGCGCCACATTGAAAACTTGGCCAACATGGCTAAACAAGGCCTGTTTGTGTACAAGGGCCGCGGCAACGTGCCAGAAGCCAGCTTTGTCTCGGGCGAGTGCGCCATGATGACGACTTCGAGCGGCTTTTACGGCAACGTCAAGAAGAATGCGAAGTTTGCCTTCGGCTTGGCACCTCTACCCCACTACCAAGACGTTCCCGGCGCCCCGCAAAACACCGTCATTGGTGGCGCCAGCCTTTGGGTCATGTCAGGCAAAAAAGCCGAAGAGTACAAAGGTATTGCCAAGTTCTTTGACTTCCTGTCCAAGCCCGAAGTGCAGTCCGCCAGCCACAAGCGCACAGGTTACCTGCCCATCACGACCGCCGCTTTCAAGCTGACCGAAGACTCCGGCTTCTACAAGCAAAACCCTGGTACCGATGTGGCCGTGACGCAAATGGTACGCAAGGTGACGGACAAATCCCGCGGTATTCGCCTGGGCAACTACGTGCAGATCCGTGCCATTGAGGACGAAGAACTCGAACAAGTGTGGGCTGGCAAAAAGTCGGCCAAGGAAGCACTTGACTCCATCGTGACACGTGGCGATGAGCTGTTGGCCCGTTTCGAAAAAGCGAACAAGTAAACTCCAGCTTCTTCCAACAAGTGGCGGCCTGTGCCGCCACTTTGCTTTTCTGATCGGTTGTTATGGCGGTTGAAAAAAGAGTCGTTTTCAAGTCGGCATGGCTGCCCTGGGTGCTGATTGCACCGCAGGTCGCAATCATTGCCATTTTCTTTTTCTGGCCTGCGGCGCAGGCATTGCTGCAGTCGGTGCAACAAAGTGACGCATTTGGCACCTCGGTGGAATTCGTCGGTCTGGACAACTTCCGCAACCTGTGGAATGACGCGTCCTACCTGGAGTCCTTCAAGACCACCGCCATTTTTTCCGCGCTGGTCGCGGTCATGGGCCTGTCCTTGTCGCTGACGCTGGCCATTTTTGCCGATCGTGTCGTGCGCGGTTCCGGCATTTACCGCACCTTCCTGATCTGGCCCTACGCAGTAGCGCCTGCGGTGGCAGGGGTGCTGTGGCTGTTCATGTTTGCGCCCAGCATTGGCATCGTGTCGTATGGCATCCGCCAGCTCGGCATGGGGTGGGACCCTCTGCTCAACAGCAACCACGCCATGGCGTTGATCGTCATGGCCGCGGTGTGGAAACAGATTTCGTACAACTTCCTGTTCTTCCTGGCGGGCTTGCAGTCGATCCCGAAGTCGCTCATCGAGGCGGCCGCCATGGACGGTGCCCGCCCCTGGCGTCGCTTCTGGACCATCCAGTTCCCCTTGCTCTCGCCCACCACCTTCTTCCTGCTGGTCATCAACATCGTCTATGCGTTTTTTGACACGTTTGCGATCGTGGATGCGGCCACCAAAGGCGGCCCTGGCAAAGACACGGCCATCCTGGTCTACAAAGTCTACTTTGACGGCTTCAAGGCGATGGACTTGGGTGGCTCGGCTGCGCAATCGGTGGTGTTGATGTTCATCGTGGTAGCACTGACCGTGGTGCAGTTCCGGTTTGTAGAGAAAAAGGTGAATTACTGATGGTTGAACGTCGCCCTTGGCTGGACTTTCTGTCGCATGCCATCCTGATCATTGGTGTCCTGGTGATTGCCTTCCCGGTTTACATCACCTTTGTCGCCTCAACCCACACCACGCAAGAGGTGGTGCAGTCCCCCATGCCATTGTTCCCCGGCGCACACCTGTGGGACAACTACCGCACCGCCCTGCTGGGCGGCCGTGAGGGCACTGGCTCCAAGGCCGCCGTCGGCGGCATGATGATGGTGAGCCTGGTCACCGCCCTGGTGATCTCGCTGGGCAAGATCGCCATCTCGCTGCTGTCGGCCTTTGCCATCGTGTACTTCCGTTTTCCGGCACGCATGTTTTTCTTCTGGGCCATCTTTGTCACGCTGATGCTGCCCGTGGAGGTGCGCATCGGCCCCACCTACCAGGTAGTGGCCGACCTGGGCTTGCTGAATAGTTATGCCGGCCTCACAGTCCCGCTGATTGCCTCGGCCACTGCCACCTTCCTGTTCCGCCAGTTTTTCTTGACGGTGCCCGATGAGCTGGTGGAAGCTGCGCGGGTGGATGGCGCCGGGCCACTGCGTTTCTTCAAGGACATCCTGGTACCCTTGTCCAGCACTAGCATCGCTGCGCTGTTCGTGATCCAGTTCATCTATGGCTGGAACCAATACCTGTGGCCGCTGCTGGTCACCACCGAAGAAAGCATGTACCCCGTCGTGGTGGGCATCAAACAAATGATCTCTGGTGGCGATGCGCAAACCGAATGGAACATCGTGATGGCCACTGCCATGCTGGCCATGCTGCCGCCCGCACTGGTAGTCATGCTGATGCAAAAGTGGTTTGTCAAAGGCTTGGTGGACACCGAAAAATGATCCACCCCTACTCGTCGCCAACCCATGTAAACCGCAGCAGCGCAGAAGCCGGGCCTCAACCTCGCTCCTTGGCTCCCGTACACATTTAATTCCCCCTCCGCTCTATGGCTTCCATCGAACTCAAAAACGTCATCAAACGCTACGGCAGTGGCAAAACGGCCAACCAGGTCATCCATGGTGTGAACGCACAGATCGCCGATGGCGAATTCATCGTGATCGTCGGTCCCAGCGGCTGTGGCAAATCCACCTTGCTGCGCATGGTGGCTGGCCTGGAAGAAATCAGCGAGGGCCAGGTCTGCATTGGCGGCAAGGTCGTCAACGACCTGGAGCCCTCCGACCGCGACATCGCCATGGTGTTCCAGAACTACGCGCTCTACCCCCACATGAGCGTGTTCGAGAACATGGCCTATGGCCTCAAGATCGCCAACGTGCCCATGGATGAAATCAAGCGTCGCGTGGACAAGGCCGCCAAAATTCTGGAGCTAGGCCCGTATCTGGAGCGCAAACCCAAGGCTCTGTCCGGTGGCCAACGCCAGCGCGTCGCCATGGGCCGTGCCATCGTGCGCCAGCCCCAGGTATTCTTGTTTGACGAGCCGCTCTCCAACCTAGACGCCAAACTGCGCGCCCAGACCCGACTCGAAATCCAGAAACTGCACCGCGAGCTGGGCATCACCAGCCTGTTTGTGACGCACGACCAGGTCGAAGCCATGACGCTGGCCCAGCGCATGATCGTGATGAACGGCGGCGTGATGGAACAGTTCGGTACGCCCGAAGAGGTCTACACCCGCCCCGCCAGTACCTTTGTGGCCAGCTTCATCGGCTCGCCGCCCATGAACCTGCTGAAAAACGCACCGGACGGCAAACCCGGCTGCATCACCGGCATCCGCCCCGAACACCTGGACATCACGCCCACTGGCTGGGCACTGCAAGTCGAGGCGGTGGAAATGTTGGGTGCCGAGCGCTTGGTCTACGCCAAGTGGGCAGGCGGCGGCAGCGATGAGCTGATGATCATCCGCACCGAAGAGTCGGCCGCCGTGCCCGTCTTGGGCACCACGCTGCATGTCACGCCGCGCCCGGACCGCATCCACCACTTTGACGCCAACACTGGCAAGAGAATCGACACCCCATGACAGCTAGCAGCACACTCGACCTCCCCACTTGGCCCTACCCGCGCTGGGTGGCGCACCGCGGCGCCGGCAAGCTGGCACCCGAAAACACCCTGGCCGCGTTCCGCCTGGGCGCCAGCCATGGCTACCGCATGTTCGAGTGTGATGTGAAACTGAGCAGCGACGGCGTGCCGTTTTTGATGCACGACGCGACGCTGCAGCGCACCACCAATGCGCGCGCAAAAATTGGCCAGGGCCACAGCGCGGTAGGCGGCGATCACGCTTGGGGCGTGCTGTCACAACTCGACGCCGGTAGCTGGCACAGCCGTGCCTACGCAGGCGAGCCGCTGGCAACACTGGGCGCCGTGGCCGCGTACTGCCTACGCAACGGCTACTTTCTGAACATCGAAATCAAACCCACGCCCGGCACCGAGCGCCATACGGGCGAGGTGGTGGCGCAACACGCTGCCCGCCTGTGGGCGGGCCAGGCGGTGCCGCCCCTGCTCACCTCTTTTAACCCCGAAGCGCTGGAAGGCGCGCAGGCCACAGCGCCCGCATTGCCGCGCGGTTTGCTGCTTGATACCCTGTGGACAGGCTGGCTGGAAACCGCGCTGCGTCTCGAGTGCCAGGCCATTGTCTGCAACCATGCGCTGTGGGACCGCAGCACGGTGACCCAGGCCCAAAGCGCAGGCTTTCGCACCTTGAGCTACACGGTCAACGACGACTGGGCCGCCCAGCGCCTGATCGATTTGGGTACGGACGGCATCATCACCGACCGGGTGGATCTGTTCAGCCCCAGCTGATTGCTATACAAACGATAGCTGCTCGCGCAGGATACAAGACGGCAAAAGGCCTGTTTGGCACTTATTTTGCGGCCAAGACCCACGCTACGGCATCTTGCATCGTGGGCACAACAACGGTCGCAGCCGTGAAGTCGTGACCGGCTGACATTTCAGTGGGAATGGCTACACAGGCCAGCCCGGCGGCAATGGCTGCTGCCACGCCGTGCTCGGTGTCCTCGAAGGCCACGACGTCCTGCGCCAACAAGCCCATGCGCTGCAGGGCCAGCAGGTAGCAATCGGGGGCGGGTTTGCTGTGCACCACATCGTCGGCAGACACCACGGTCTCAAACGCAGCGGCCAGATCGTGGGAACGCAATGTTGCGGCAATGGCATAGGCCCGCGCGCCCGTCACCACCCCCATGCGCAGCCGGGCGGCCTGCAACTGGTCAATGGATGCGGGTACACCGGGCATGAGCGGAAAAGCCGCCGTCTGCAAATAGGCCTGGGCAGACTCGTTCTTCAGTCGGGCCAGCACCTCGGGTGACTCTTGCACGCCAAAACGCTCCACCAAATCCAGTGCATTGGCATCGGTAGGCACACCGGCATAAAAATCCTTGTATTGCGCCAGCGTCAAGGCAAAGCCGTAGGGCGCCAGTACCTGGTTCCACAGGACAAAGTGCTGGCCCTCGGAATCCACCAAGGTTCCGTCATGGTCAAAAAGAACAGCGCGGAAACGGATTGACATAGGTCAAGCTTTGATCAGGAAAAAGAAGCTCAGCGGCGCATGGCCCACCATTGGCTAGCGGCCGTCGCCAACACCAGCGCGGCGTAGCTGGCCATCTTGCCGTCGCGGCCAAAGAACAGCAGGCCAGCCAGCAGAGCGAGCAAACCCACTACAAAATTAATAGCTACTTGCGCAGTTCGCGTGCGGTCTAGCGCCTTATTCTTCATGAAAACAGGGGCCAGAAAGGCCAACACCAGCCCCACGGCCAAAGCAGGGGCCGCAAAGTTCAGGAGGTGGTTGAGAAGGTCCAAAGGGCCCATGGCGGTTGGCACAAAGGCCAATACAGGCCCGTCAGGTGGTGGGTGAGGCCTCGATTTTATAATCGAGGCCTACACATATGGCAGTCTGGGCATTAGGCATCAACCACACCACCGCACCGCTGGATATGCGGGGCCGGTTTGCGTTCGCCATGGACCAGATTGCACCGCAGCTCCACGGCCTGCGCCAGAGCATGGCCCGCCCGCCCGAGGCGGCGATTGTCTCCACCTGCAACCGCACCGAAATTTACTGCGCCGGCGATGAAACCGCGCTGGACCACACCTTGGCCTGGCTGGCGCAAAGCGGCGGCGTGACACCCAACGAACTGCGCGCCCACACCTACCGGCTCGAAGATGGCCAGGCCGCGCGCCACGCCTTCCGCGTGGCCAGCGGTCTGGACAGCATGGTGCTGGGTGAACCCCAGATCCTGGGCCAGCTCAAAGACGCCGTACGCGCTGCAGACGAAGCCGGGGCCTTGGGCACCACACTCTCGCAGCTGTTCCAGCGATCCTTTGCCGTGGCCAAGGAGGTGCGCACCTCCACCGAAATCGGTGCACACAGCATCAGCATGGCGGCCGCGGCTGTGCGCTTGGCGGGCAATCTGTTTGAAGACCTGGCCGAGGTGAAGGTGCTGTTTGTGGGTGCGGGCGAGATGATCGAGCTGTGTGCCACGCACTTTGCGGCGAAGAACCCCAAAGCCATCGCCATTGCCAACCGCACGCTGGAGCGAGGCGAGAAGCTGGCCAGCCGCTTTGGCGGCGAGGTCATGCGTCTGGCCGACCTGCCCGAACGCCTGCACGAGTTTGACGCGATCGTCAGCTGCACCGCCAGCACCCTACCCATCATCGGTTTGGGCGCCGTGGAACGCGCGCTCAAGAAGCGCCGCCACCGTCCCATGTTCATGGTCGACCTGGCTGTGCCGCGCGACATCGAGCCCGAGGTCAAAGCTTTGGGCGACGTCTACCTCTATACCGTGGACGATCTGGCCAGCGTGGTGCAAACCGCGCAAGCCAACCGACAAGCCGCTGTAGCCCAAGCCGAGGCCATTGTGGATGCGGGTGTGCAGAGCTTTATGCACTGGGTCGACCAGCGCAGCGCGGTGCCACTGATCCAGCAACTCAACGCCCAAGCCGACGAATGGCGTGCTGCCGAATTGGCCCGCGCGCGCAAGTTATTGGCCAAGGGTGAAGATGTGGACACCGTGCTGGAGGCCTTGTCCAAAGGCCTGACGCAAAAAATGCTGCACGGGGCGATGGCCGAGTTGCATGCAGGGGATGCTGCGGCACGGGACCGTGCGAGTTCGGCGATCCAGCACTTCTTCCTTCGTAACAGCCGTTAGCTGGGCTGGCCCCACTCTCCCCCACCCCTCTCCCCTCTGGCGAGAGGAGAGCTTTAACCGCCACTTTTTTTCGCTTCGGCCACGGCCTTACTGCCTTTGCCTTGCTTGCCAACCTGATTCCAGTCCTATGAAACCGTTTCTTCGCCAACAACTTGCCCGTTATGCCGACCGCCAGGGGGAGCTGGAGTTTTTGCTGTCCCGCGAGGACATCATGAAAGACATGGAGCAATTCCTCAAACTCTCTCGCGAGCACACCGACGTGGCGGCCGTGGCTGGCCGCTGGAGCCGCTACCAGCAGCGCGAGGGCGATCTGGCCGGCGCGCAGGAGATGCGTGCTGACCCCGATATGGCGGAAATGGCCGAGGAAGAAATTGCCAGCGCCACGGCTGAACTGGCGCAATTGGAGGCCGAGCTGCAGCGCATGCTGCTGCCCAAGGACCCCGACGACCAGCGCCCCGCGTTTGTGGAAATCCGCGCTGGCACGGGCGGTGATGAATCCGCGCTCTTTGCCGCCGACCTGGCCCGCATGTACACCCGCTACTGCGACAGCATCGGCCTCAAGACCGAGATCATGAGCGAGTCGCAGAGCGAACTGGGCGGCTACAAGGAAGTGGTGCTGCGCATCGAAGGCAGCACGCAGACTGGCAGCGGCAGCTGCGGCGCCTACGGCATGCTCAAGTTCGAGAGCGGTGGCCACCGCGTGCAGCGCGTGCCCGCTACCGAAACGCAGGGCCGCATCCACACCAGCGCCTGCACCATCGCCGTGCTGGCCGAGCAGGATGAAGTGGAGGCAGCCAAGATCAACCCGTCCGACCTGCGCATTGACACCTACCGCGCCAGCGGTGCCGGTGGCCAGCACATCAACAAGACCGACTCGGCGGTGCGCATCACGCACATCCCAACCGGCATCGTGGCCGAGTGCCAGGACGGGCGCAGCCAACACAGCAACAAGGCGCAGGCCCTGAAAGTGCTGACCGCCCGCATCCACGAAAAGGAACGCAGCGAGCGCGCTGCCAAGGACGCCGCCGAACGCAAGAGCCTGGTGGGCAGTGGTGACCGCAGCGATCGAATCCGCACCTACAACTACCCGCAGGGCCGCCTGACAGACCACCGCATCAACCTCACGCTCTACAAGCTGGACCGCGCCATGGAAGGCGACCTGGGTGACGTGGTGGACGCGCTGCAAGCCTACGAGGCGGCACAGCAGCTAGCGGCGCTGGAAAACAACCTGGGCTAGCTTTCAGCATCCCAGCCCCCCCAAAAGCTCACACGAAGCCTCTCAGCAAGGTGCTGGCAGGCCGTGCCGCGTCACTCAGAGCTTGAACACCCCCACCACCTGCACAAGTTCGTTGGCTTGGCTCTTGAGGCTACTGGCAGCAGCGGCCATTTCCTCCACCAGCGCCGCGTTCTGCTGCGTGGCTTGGTCCATCTGCGTCACGGCTTCGCCCACCTGGGCAACACCTGCACTTTGTTCGCTGCTGGCCGCGCTGATCTCGCCCATAATGTCGGTGACTCGGCGGATGCTGGTTACCACTTCGGTCATGGTCACGCCAGCTTTGTCGACCAAGGCAGTGCCTTGTTCGACCCGCTCTACGCTGGCGTTAATAAGAAATTTGATTTCTTTCGCAGCTTCAGCACTTCGGCCGGCCAGGCTACGCACCTCCGACGCAACCACTGCGAAGCCTCGACCTTGCTCACCGGCCCGCGCGGCTTCTACGGCAGCGTTGAGCGCCAAGATGTTAGTCTGGAAGGCGATGCCATCAATGACGCTGATGATGTCACTGATCTTGCGGGACGCCTCGTTGATGTCCTTCATGGTTTCAACCACTTGACCCACCACTTCACCACCTTGCACTGCCACGGTGGAGGCGCTCATGGCCAGTTGGTTCGCCTGGCGCGCGTTCTCGGCGTTTTGCTGCACAGTCGAATTGAGCTCTTCCATACTGGCTGCGGTTTCCTCCAAAGCGCTAGCCTGGTGTTCCGTGCGGGCAGAAAGATCGTTATTACCCTGCGCAATCTCTGCACTGGCGTTGGCCACGCTATCTGCACTTCCCCGCACCTGGGTCAACACACCGTGGATCTTGCCAACAAATTGGTTGAAACCCGAGCCAATGGCAGCCAATTCATCGTTGCCCCGAACATCCAGCTTGGTGCGCAGGTCAGCTTCACCGCTGGACAAATTCACCATGGCTTGGCTAAGCGCGCGCAACGGACGCATGAGGCGCGTCACCACCGCCACCAGAATCAAGGCCGTAGCCACTGCACACACCACCGCCACCAGGAGGGCATAGGCAGTGAGCTGGCGCGATGAGGCCGTTGCCACACTGCGCGGAAAACTCAGACGCACACTCCAAGGCTGTGTGTCGGGGTGGATGGCCACTGGCTGCAGCAAGTGGATCACACCCTGGGTGTCCTGGTACTCGAAGGGCTTGCCCGCCAGCACAGCGGCCAAGCCATCGACCGGCACGTCCTCGGCTTTTTTGTTGATGCGCGCTGGGTCGGGGTGCGAGGCATACAAGCCACCGTTGGACAGCAATGCCAGGGAGCCCCCTTCCATCACTTTCAAGTCAGCCAGGATTTTCCCCAGCTGAGTGAGCGTGAAATCGGCACTGGAAAGCCCCTGAAACTGGCCCTGTATCAGTATGGGGGCCGCCAGCGTGGCCATCAGCACATCCTTGCCCTCGATGGGATAAACGTAGGGCTCGGTGAAATTGACCTTGCCCGACTTTTTGGGCACGTCGTACCAATCGTTGGCACCCGGCGTTTTTGGGTCAAACACGATCGGGTCCACATGGAAGCCACCACCGGCTTTGCGCGTCCAGTAAGGCATGAATCGTCCGGAGTCGTCGTACTCGGGTGTTTTGCCCGCATAGTCAGCGTCCTTGCCGTCCAGAGCATTGGGCTCCCAAGTTACAGCCGCTCCAATGAAGTCTTCGGCGCTGCTGAGCGTGGACTTCACCATCTCGTTGATCTGACCGCGCTGCAACGGCAAGTTGGCCACCTTGGTGGTGGCCATGGCACCGGCCAGTGCTGTGACGTTGGCCAGGTTGGCGCGGATACGGGTTTGCAGCGCACCGGCCGCTTCACGTGCAGAGGTGCGGGCCAAGTCCATGGTGGCTTCTTCTGCCGCTGTGCTACTTTTGAAGCCAATCACCATGGAAGTGATGGCCAGGCTGAGTACGACCAGCCCCGTGGCAGCCAGACCAAGCTTGGTACTCAGCGACAACGGCAAACGCTGCCGGCTGATAGGGTGGGCTTCGGAGGACAATGAGAGGCTCATATGCATAATTCCTTAGGTTCAGACCCGGCGCCTCACCTGCCACCACCTTGCGCGATTGCATGTACTTTTTTGTTCGCAAAGTCATCGTAGCGCATATGGACAACGCGTGCGTGCAAAATATCCGGCAAGGCCATACACCGCAAAAGTGCACACTATTGGTGCGTTCAACGCTACCAATTCAATAGCAAACACCAAGCATGATCTCCAACACCATTGATACTTTCTTGAAGTATGGCCTGGACCGACTGGACGCCCAGATGCTGGTGTTGCATGCCATGGACCGCCCGCCGCACGACCGAGCATGGTTGCTGCTGCACAGCGATACCCCACTGCACGCAGCGGCACAGCGCTGGCTAAACCAGGCCTTGCCACGCCGCTTGGCGGGCGAACCCGTGGCCTACATCACGGGCCACAAAGAGTTTTATGGCCTGGACTTGCAAGTAGACGCGCGCGTGCTGGTACCCCGCCCGGACACCGAAACCCTGGTGGACTGGGCACTCGACGTGCTAACCACCCAGCCCGCGGCCCATGTGGTGGACCTGGGCACCGGCAGCGGTGCGATCGCACTGGCACTCAAGCACAGCCGCCCCAGCCTGCAAGTGCAGGCGGTGGACTACAGCGCAGAAGCTCTGGCGGTGGCCCTGGCCAATGCGCAGCGCTTGTGCCTGGAAGTCAGCTTTCACCAGGGCTCCTGGATGTCAGGCATCGCCGGTCCGCTGGATGCCATCGTCTCCAACCCGCCCTACATCCGCGAGGACGACGAACACCTGCCGGCCCTGCGGCATGAGCCCCGCCAAGCCCTGACCGCCGGAGCCGACGGGCTGGACGACATCCGCACCATCATCACGCAATCGCGCGAACGTCTGCGACCCGGCGGCTGGCTGCTGCTGGAGCATGGCTATGACCAAGCGCCAGCTGTGCGCTCGCTCTTGCAAGAGGCCGGTTTTCTCCGGGTGCAGAGTCGCAACGACCTGGCTGGAATTCCCCGCTGCAGTGGCGGAATATGGCCCTAGACCCCATAGTTATTGCGCTATAAGCTCCTAATTTCATAGCAAAACAGATTCATCATGCCCTCTCACACCCCTGCTTGCCCCCAATGCACCCTGGAGAACACCTACCCCGATGGCGCCAACTTCGTCTGCGCCGACTGTGGATTTGAATGGCCCCAAGCCACTGCCGCAGAGGACGACGATGTGGCGGTGGTGAAGGACTCCAATGGCCAAGTCTTGCAGGACGGTGATGCCGTGGTCCTGATCAAGGACCTGAAGGTAAAGGGCAGTTCCACCGTGCTCAAACAGGGCACCAAGGTGAAGAGCATCCGTTTGGTCGGTGGAGACCATGAGGTGGACTGCAAGATGGATGGCGGGAGTTTTATGCTGAAAGCCTGCTTTCTGAAAAAAGCCTGATTCCGACACCACACTGTCATGATTTAGGTGTTTACAGCAGCAAAAGCTTGCCGCTAGACTGCAAGGGCCATGTGGCAAGCCCCCGTGACAAGGCCATGCAAATAAGAACTTCCGTTGGACCGGCCCCGAACTTGGGCAAACGCTGCCTGTGGGCTGTGGTGGGGCTCTGCTTGTGGGCCGGACAAGTCAGTGCGCAATCGGTATCTTGCAAGAGCCTGGTAGCCACAGGCAATCCCGAATACACCCCCTATCTGTGGCGTGACCCGACTGACGAGACCCGGCTCATAGGCGCCAATGCGGACCTGATGCAGTTGCTGTCCAAGGAGATAGGCCTGCCCATCGAAGTGAAGTACCAAGGCTCCTGGGCCCGTGTGCAAGAACAGGCCAAAAATGGCCGTGTGGACCTGATTGCCGGCGCCTTCTTCACGTTGCCGCGGCTGGAGTACATGGACTACTTTTACCCCGCCTTTCGCAGCACCCGCACGGTGATCTGGACACCTGCCAAAAACACTTTCACCTACAAGACCTGGGGCGACCTCAAGGGCCGCAAAGGCCTGACGGTGATCAACAACAGCTTTGGCGAGGCGTTTGACCGCTATGCCAAGGAGTTTTTGCAGATCGACGAGGTGTCGCAGCTAGAGCAGGCCTTTCGCATGTTGGGGGTGGGTCGGGCCCAGTACATCGTTTACGAAGAAGACCCGGGCCGGGCATTGGCGACGAAGCTGGGCTACGACGATTTGAAAACCTCGTCTGTCGCGGTAAGCAATGAGGGGCTGCACCTCACGCTCGCGCACCAATCCCCGTGCAACACCGGGGAGATGCGCGGGCGCATTGCCAAGGCACTGCACAAGCTCACCAAAGACAATGTGATGAAGCAGCTGGTAGAAAACAACATCCAGCGCTGGCGCCAGCAAGTCGGCCCCTGAGCGCATCCGGTCGCCCTGGGGCCCACTCAGGCCGCTACCCCCTCCAAGACGCCCACATCCACCAGCCCCAGGCGGTTCACGCCGCTGATCAGCGCTTTGACCGACGCCGTCACGATGTTGGTGTCCATGCCCACGCCAAAGCGCTCGCCGCCCTTGCCTGTATCGCCCTGGGCGGCCACAAGCTCCAGAAATGCACAGGCTTGCGCATCTCCGCCATCCGTACTGGCACGGGTACTGCGCTCCTCATAGCTGCGCACCTGGACCTTGATGCCGATGGTTTGCAGCGCGTGCACGGCCGCGTCGATGGGGCCATTGCCTTCGCCAGTAATCAGCATGGACTGGCCGTCCACTTCCACGCCGATGCGGATTCCCTGCACATGGGCCTTGCCGGTCTGGCCGGGGTGGTCAAACAGATGGTGCTCGACATAGCGCACTTGGGCGTCGGCTGCATGCAGGTACGTCGCGTCAAAGAGGTTCCAGATGTCCTGCGCACTCATCTCACCACCATGGGTGTCGGTGTAGTTCTGCACTTCACCAGAAAACTCCACCTGCAGGCGGCGCGGCATCACCACACCAAACTCGGCCTCCATCAGATAGGCCACGCCACCCTTGCCGGATTGGCTGTTCACGCGGATCACCGAGTCGTAGCTGCGACCCACGTCGGCAGGGTCAATGGGCATGTAGGGCACGTTCCACAGCGCGTCCGGGCCGGCTGCCTTTTGGGCGGCAAAGCCTTTCTTGATGGCGTCCTGGTGGGAGCCACTGAACGCGGTGAACACCAGGTCACCCACATACGGGTGACGGGGGTGGATGGGCAACTGGTTGCAATGCTCGACGGTGCGGGCAATGGCGTTGATGTCCGAAAAATCGAGGCCGGGACTCACGCCCTGGGTGTAGAGGTTGAGGGCCAGGGTGACCAAGTCCACGTTGCCGGTGCGCTCGCCATTGCCGAACAGGCAGCCTTCGACACGGTCGGCGCCGGCCATGAGCCCCAACTCTGCCGCTGCCACGCCGGTGCCCCGGTCGTTGTGCGGGTGCAGGCTCAGGATGACGCTGTCGCGGCGGGCCAAGTGGGTGTGCATCCACTCGATCTGGTCAGCATAAATATTGGGGGTGGACACCTCGACAGTCGCCGGCAAATTGAGGATCACCTTGTTGGCGAGTGTGGCGCCCCACTCGGCGGTGACGGCATCACATACTTCGCAGGCGAATTCGAGCTCGGTGCTGGTGAACACCTCGGGGCTGTACTGCAGCACCCACTCGGTCTCCGGCATGGTGGCGGTGATCTCTTTGATCAGGCGCACCGATGACACAGCCAACTCTTTGACCTCGGACTTGCTCATGCCGAACACCACGTCGCGGAAGACGGGGGCGGTGGCGTTGTACACGTGCACGATGGCGCGGCGGGCACCCTTGAGCGATTCGATGGTGCGGCGGATCAGGTGTTCGCGGGATTGGGTGAGCACTTCAATGGTCACATCGTCCGGCACATGGCCGCCTTCAATTAACTCGCGCACAAAGTCAAAGTCGGTTTGCGAGGCGCTAGGGAAACCGACCTCGATCTCTTTGAAACCCACTTGCAGCAGCGTGCGGAACATACGCATCTTGCGCTCCGCATTCATGGGTTCGAACAGGGATTGGTTGCCGTCCCGCAAGTCCGTGCTCATCCAGATCGGCGGCTGGGTGATGGAGCGCGTGGGCCATTGCCGGTTGGGCAGGTCAATGGCTGGGAAAGCGCGGTACTTGGTAGCGGGATGAGACAACACGGCAAGACTCCTGGTGGCAGATACAAGGTAACTGGCGTGTATCGTAGCCCGGCAGGCAGAGCAGCCCATTGCGACTTGGTGCTTAAATCAGCAGCAAATAAGCAAAAAATGGCTGGATTTTTTCAAATCTAGCCATTTCCGAAAACTAAAGAAAAATTTCAGGCAATCAGTGATGATGGCCGTGGGCACCGTGCACGTGTCCATGGGCGATTTCTTCTTCGCTGGCGGCGCGCACGTCCAGCACCTTCACCGCAAAACGCAGTGTCTTGCCGGCGTGAGGGTGGTTGCCGTCCAGGTGCACCACCGGGCCTTTGATCTTGACCACGGTGAAGACAATGGTGTTGCCATCTTCCGCCCGGCCTTCCAGCTGGCCACCCACCTTGACGCCGGGAGGAAACTGGGTTTTGGGGATGGTTTGCAACAGTGCTTCGTTGTACTCGCCAAAGGCATCGACCGGGGCCAGCTCCACCGTGGTGGCAAAGCCCACGCTCTGGCCTTCCAGCGCTTCTTCGATCTTGGGGAAGGTGTTGCCATAACCGCCGTGCAGGTAGGCGATGGGTTCCTGGCTTTGGTCCAGCAGCTTGCCGGTGGTGTCGGTGACCTTGAATTGCAGTGTGACTGCGGTGTTTTTGGTGATGTTCATGGCGTCTATTATCCAAAAAAGCCTTGCCCGTCATCTGCCAAGCACCGCCACCCGGCACAAGCGCCGGGGAAGGTGAAATAATTAGGGTATCTATCTACTTGGAAGCCGAAACATGAGCGACGCACAACAACGCATTGACGAACTCGTCAAATCCAATGAAATCCTGCTCTTCATGAAGGGCACTGCCAGCTTTCCCCAGTGCGGTTTCTCCGGCCGTGCCATCCAGATCCTCAAGGCCTGTGGCGTAGACACCAAGTCCGTCAAGACCGTGAACGTACTCGAAGACGACGGCATCCGCCAAGGCATCAAGGAATACAGCAACTGGCCCACTATTCCGCAGCTCTACATCAAGGGCGAATTCATCGGCGGCTCCGACATCATGATGGAAATGTACGAGTCGGGCGAATTGGCACAAACTTTGGGCAAGAGCCAAGCCTGACTTCCGCGCCGGCACAAGACCCGGCGCATGAACCGGGGTGCCGCAGCAACTACTGGAGCTTCAGGGACCCCTCACGTGTCAGACCACAGCGCTACAGACGCTCTTGACGATGACCTGCGCAGTCGTCGTCTGTTCCAGTTTGCGGCGTTGCTGTTCTTTGCGTTCACGGGGACCGCTGTGCAATACGGTTTCCAGCAGCGCTGGGACGTAGTCGTAATTCTGAGCACCACGGCAGCGCTGATGCTGCCTTGCCAATGGCTCAATCGCCGCGGGCACTACGAAACTGCATCCATTCTTATCCTAGGGTCGGCCACTTTGGCGCTCTTCGGCATCATGTGGCGTAGCGACGGACTACGCGACTCCTCTTTGCTGGGCTACCCTGTCATCCTGATTGCCGCAGGCCAGCTGCTCAAACCCCAAAAATTCTGGTGGCTGCTGGCCGGGATGGTACTGTGTGTGGTCTGCTTAGGGTTGGGCACGCTCTATGGCTGGCGGGGTGCCACCACACCGGGAACGGACATCGACCGGCTCACGGACAGCGTCACCATCTTGGTGGTGAACGGCATATTGGTATGGTTTCTGGCCTACGACATGCAGAAGGCGCTGATGGGGCTGCGCGTGCAAATTGCGCGATTCCGGGAGTCTGAGAAAAACCTTACCCACCTGGCCCAGCACGATGCACTGACCCGCTTGCCCAACCGCGTGCTGGGTAGCGAATTGGTGGAACAGGCCATTGCCAGTAGCGCGCGGCACCAGCAGTTGGTGGCCCTGCTGTTTGTGGACCTGGACAATTTCAAGGATGTGAACGACTCGGTCGGGCATTCAGCGGGGGACGAATTTCTCAAACAAGTGGCCCTTCGTCTGCGTGATGCAGTGCGCCAAGCCGATATCGTCTGCCGCCAAGGTGGCGACGAGTTCCTGATCGGAGTGACCGACATCTCCGACACCCAGGGTATTGCGCAGGTCGCCACCCAAGTGCTGCAGCAGATGCAGGCCCCCTTTCATCTGCGCGGACTGGAAATTCTGGCCACCTGCTCCATCGGCATTGCGGTGTACCCCAAGGATGGGGCCACCTTCGAAGCCTTGTTGCGCCATGCCGACCTGGCCATGTACCAGGCCAAGGAGTCAGGGCGCAATGCCTATCGCTTCTTCGATGAGGAAATCAACACCAGCATCCGTGAAAACTTGCATTTGATCTCCAGCCTGCGCCAGGCGCTGGCCCAGAACGAGCTGGTGCTGCACTACCAGCCAGTGTTTGACCTGCGCGACAACCGTCTGGTGGGGGCTGAAGCTTTGGTGCGATGGCAAAACCCCAAACTGGGGCTTGTCTCACCCGGCCTGTTTATTCCCGCAGCAGAGAAATCCGGCCTGATCGTGGACATCGGTCAATGGGTGCTGCAAGACGCCTGCCGACAAATGCAGGCATGGCGACAAGCTGGAGCTCCTGAACTCATGGTGGCCGTGAACCTGTCTGCCGTGCAGTTCCGACGCGGCGATGTAGAGGCGGTGATTGAACGCGCGCTGCAGCAATCCGGGCTGGACCCGCGCCAACTGGAACTGGAAATGACCGAGTCCACCCTGATCCAGGACACGGACAAGTTCATGTCGACGCTCCAACGCATCAAAGCCATGGGGATTCGGCTGTCCATCGACGACTTTGGCACTGGGTACTCCAACCTCTCGTACCTGCAACGCTTTGCGGTCGACAAGCTCAAAATAGACCAATCTTTTGTACGCCGCTTGCGCGAAGGACAGAAAGACGTCGCCATGGTCAGTGCCATCATTCATCTGGCCAAAAGCCTGAATCTGACGGTGACCGCAGAAGGGGTAGAAAACGTGGAAACCCGCGATGCACTGCAGGGCATGGGCTGCGACCAGGCGCAAGGCTACTGGTTTGCCAAACCCATGCCAGCCGCGCAGTTTGAAGAACTTTGGCGTGCGCAGTTGGCCACGCCTGGCGTTGCCGTTCGCCTTTAACCGGCCCAGTCCCAGGTGCGCTTGGCACCCATCACGGCACTGGGGTAAGGTGCCTTGCCGCGCGAACCGTTGTAACGCCCAAGGGCCATGAACATGTCGCCCCGCTCACGTTCCAGGTAGTGGCGCAGGATCACACAACCAAAGCGCAGATTGGTTTGCATGTGAAAAAGCTTGCCCGCATCCCCGTCGCCGAGCACACGGGTCCAGAAGGGCATCACTTGCATATAGCCCCGCGCGCCCACACGGCTCACGGCGAACTTGCGGAAGTTGCTTTCCACCTGGATCAAGCCCATCACCAGCGCCACATCCAGCCCGGCACGCTTGCTCTCGTACCACACCGATTGCAAAAACTCTTTTCGAGTCTCCCAGTCTGGCTTCTTTTTCTTCAGCCGTTCACTCATGGCACCCAACCAGCGCAGGTACTTCAGCCGCGACTCCGTATCGGCAAACTCAGGGATGGGTGGCGCAGAATTCTGGATAGCGGAGGACAAGGCGGTGCGCACCGAGTCGACCAAGGGTTCTTCAATCTGGCCACCGGCCAGCACCAGATCTGCGAACGACAGTGCCCCGCTCCCCACCAGCAAGCGCAGCAGGCCCTGTCGCCTGCCAATCAATGCGCTCGCCCCCGGTGAGGCATTCATGCCTTCAGGCGTGACAGCAGCATGCTGGCGACATCCGCCACCGGCACTTTGGTCGCTTCGGTGTCACGGCGGTGCTGGTACTCCACCACCCCCTCTTTCAAAGCGCGGTCACCGATAGTCACACGGTGGGGCACACCAATCAATTCCCAGTCGGCAAACATGGCACCGGGGCGCTCGTTGCGGTCGTCGAGCATCACGTCCACGCCAGCAGCCAACAGTTCAGCGTAGAGCGTGTCGGCAGCCGCCTTTACATCGGCAAAGCGGTCGGGGCTGATGGGGCACAGCACCACGGTAAAGGGGGCCAGCGCGTCGGGCCAGATGATGCCCTTGTCATCGTGGTTCTGCTCGATGGCCGCAGCAGGCAGGCGGGTGATGCCGATGCCGTAACAACCCATTTCCATGAACTGGGGCTTGCCGTTCTCGCCCAAAAACGTTGCGTTCATGGCTTTGCTGTACTTGGTGCCCAAGTAAAACACGTGACCCACCTCGATACCGCGCTCGATCGCCAAGATGCCCTTGCCGTCGGGCGAAGCATCGCCTGCCACCACATTGCGCAAGTCCGCCACCAGCGCGGGCTCGGGCAGGTCACGGCCCCAGTTGACGCCACGGATGTGGAAATCCTCTTCGTTGGCACCGCAAATCCAGTCAGCCATCACGGCCACATCCCGGTCAGCCACAATGGTGACGGGTAGCTTCAAACCAATGGGGCCCAAGTAACCCGGCTTACAGCCAAAGTGAGCCTCAATTTCAGGCACGGTGGCAAAGCGGAAATCGGCCAGGCCGGGCAGCTTGCCCACCTTGACTTCGTTCATGTCATGGTCGCCACGCAGCAGGAGCAACCAGACCTGGGTCTTGGTGACATTGCCTTTCTCGTCCAGCGTATCGGTGGCCAGTACCAGCGACTTGACGGTCGTGGCCAGTGGCACGTTCAGCAACTCAGCTACGTCCGCACACGTGCTTTTGCCTGGTGTTGCTATCTTTTCCATAGCTGCCTGCGCAGATCCCCTGGGGGCTGAGGGCGCCAAAGCCTCTGCTTTTTCAATATTGGCAGCGTAGTCGCTGGTCGGGCAGTAGATGATGGCGTCTTCCCCAGTAGAGGCAATCACCTGGAACTCTTCGCTCAGGTCCCCGCCAATAGCACCGCTGTCCGCTGCCACCGCGCGGTAGCGCAGGCCAAATCGGTCGAAGATCTTGCGGTAGGCACCGGCCATCACCTGGTAGCTGGCCTTGGCGCAGTCCTGGTCGCGGTCAAAGCTGTAGGCATCCTTCATGATGAACTCGCGCCCGCGCATCAGGCCAAAACGCGGACGACGCTCGTCGCGGAACTTGGTCTGGATTTGGTACAGGTTCTTGGGCAGTTGCTTGTAGCTTTTGATTTCCTGCCGCGCGATGTCGGTCACCACTTCTTCACTGGTGGGCTGAATGACAAAGTCACGGTCATGGCGGTCTTTGATGCGCAGCAACTCGGGGCCCATTTTGTCGAAGCGGCCGGTTTCTTGCCACAGCTCGGCCGGTTGCACCACAGGCATGGTGCATTCCACTGCGCCTGCGCGGTTCATTTCTTCGCGCACGATGGCTTCCACCTTGCGAATGACACGCAAGCCCATGGGCATGTAGGTGTAGATGCCGGCCCCCAATTTCTTGATCATGCCGGCCCGCATCATGAGCTTGTGGCTGGCGACCTCGGCGTCCGCAGGCGCTTCTTTGAGGGTGGAGATAAGGAATTGGGAGGCTTTCATGACGGAACTCGCTGACGACGGGGCGTTCTGCTCTTGATGCACTGCTTTCGCTGTGCATAATGAACGAAGTTTAAAAATTGGGGTTTGATTATGCTTGACCGGGACGGATTTCGGCCCAATGTCGGCATCGTCCTGCTCAACCAGAAAAATCAGGTATTTTGGGGCAAACGCATACGTACCCATTCGTGGCAGTTTCCGCAGGGCGGCATTGACCGGGGCGAAACTCCCGAGCAGGCCATGTTCCGCGAATTGCACGAGGAAGTGGGGCTCCATCCGGAGCACGTGAGCATCGTCGCCCGTACCCGAGACTGGTTGCGCTACGAGGTGCCAGACCGGTACATCCGACGTGACGCACGCGGTCACTACAAAGGGCAAAAACAGATTTGGTATTTGCTCCAACTGGTGGGGCACGACTGGGATTTGAACCTGCGTGCCACCGACCACCCGGAGTTCGATGCCTGGCGCTGGAACGACTATTGGGTGCCACTGGACGCTGTCGTTGAATTCAAACGCGGTGTCTACGAGATGGCACTCACAGAACTATCGCGCTACCTGCCACGGCACGAGCCGCGCAACCGCTATTTGCGCCACAACCATCGTCCACACGGGCCCAGTGAAGTGCCCCCCGAGGGGTCTGCTGTGGGCGCACGGATTGAGTTGCCTCCGGGTGCTTCGTTCGAGCCCGACCCAGGCACCAACCGACCACCGCATCATGAATAAGACGAACCACAGAGCCTGGGCGGCCGCACTGCTGCTCAGCACTACCTGTGCCGCCTGGGGACAGGCCGGCAACGGCTTGGACAACCTGGACTGGGTGGAAGACAAAGAGCCTCCGCCACCGGCATTCTCGGCAACACGGGCGCTGCCGCTGGACATGCCCAACTACGTGTCAGTACGGGTGGGCATAGATCCTGCCACGGTAACCGTGGGCAAAGATGGCGTAGTGCGCTACGTTGCCGTGATGAGCAATGCGACTGGCTCCGTCAACGCGGTTTACGAAGGCATACGTTGCGCCAGCGACCAGGTCAAGGTCTATGCACGTGCTGGAGCTTCCGGGGAGTGGTCGGTCTTGCCGGAACCCACATGGCGCGATGTGAATGGCAACCAGCCGTCCAAACACGCCTTGGTGTTTGCACGGCTGGCAGCCTGCGATGTGCGGGTGGCTAACCGCCTGGAAGACGTGATCAAGGCGCTGCAAACCCAGCAAAAGCCCCGCAGCGCCAAACCCAGCTTGAACTGACAAGCGCGGTATTAGCGGCTCAACACCAGGTTGTCCCGGTGCAGCATTTCAGGTTCGGCCGCATATCCCAACAGCCGTTCAAACTCGCTGGATGACTTGCGGCACAGCAAGCGCGCCTCCGCGCTGGCGTAGTTAGCCAGACCACGGGCAATCTCCTGCCCCGCTTCATCGCGCACGGCAATCACATCGCCGCGCGAGAAGTCCCCTTCCACCAGGACCATGCCAATTGGCAGCAGGCTCTTCCCCTCGTCACGCAGCTTGGCAGCAGCGCCTGCATCCACCACAACCGCACCACGCATCTGCAGATGGTCGGCCATCCACTGCTTGCGGGCCTGGTTCTTCTGGGTTTGGGCAATCAGCAAGGTACCAATTGCATCCCCCTGTGTCAGGCGCACCAGCGCATCAGCCTCGCGCCCCCAGGCAATCACGGTAGAGGCACCCGAGCCCGCCGCGCGCTTGGCTGCCAAAATCTTGGTCAACATGCCGCCCCGGCCAATACTGGACCCTGCACCACCCGCCATCAGCTCTAAAGCTGGATCACCGGCCTTGGCTTCGTGCACAAACTCAGCGGCAGGGTCTTTGCGCGGATCGGCCGTATAAAGACCCTTTTGGTCCGTCAAGATGACCAGTGCATCGGCCTCCACCAGATTGGCCACCAAGGCCCCCAGCGTGTCGTTGTCACCAAACTTGATTTCGTCGTTGACCACCGTGTCGTTTTCATTGATCACGGGCACCACGCCCAACTTCAACAGGGTCAGCAGCGTAGAGCGGGCATTGAGGTAACGTTCGCGGTCCGCCAAGTCCGCGTGTGTCAGCAGCACCTGGGCACTGCCCAGGCCATTGGCGCTGAGCTTGGACTCGTACATCTGGGCCAGCCCCATCTGCCCCACGGCAGCAGCCGCTTGCAACTCATGGACCTCCTTGGGCCGTGTGGCCCAGCCCAGGCGTTTCATGCCTTCGGCAATCGCCCCACTGGAGACCATGATGACCTCACGGCCATCGCGAATCAGCAGCGCCAGTTGCCGACACCACTCGCCAATTGCCTGCTCATCCAGCCCACGGCCTTCGTTGGTGACCAAGCTGGAGCCCACCTTGACCACCACACGTCGCGCATCACGCAATACCGGGGAGCTGAATTTTTGAATCATTTTGGCTTCTAGCCCTTGTATTTATTGCGCAAACAGCTACTAAATAAATAAATAGCAAATAAATGCCTTCAGGACGCTGGGGTATCCGTGGTGTCAGCCGCTCCGGAGAGGAAGCGTGGATCCACCTCCACATGCGGCTGCTCGGCCACCTGCTGAGCCTTGATGTGTTTGTAAATTTCCTTGATCAGCGGCTCGCACCCTTCGCGGGTCAGCGCCGAGATCTCGAACACCGGGCCCTTGAACTTGTAACGCTTGATGAAGTCCTTGATCAAGGCCGGGCGCTCGTCACCCGGCACCATATCGAGCTTGTTCAAGACCAGCCAGCGCGGCTTCTTGTAGAGGTTTTCGTCGTATTTTTTGAGTTCATTGACGATGGCCTTGGCCTGCGCCACGGTGTCCACACCCTCGTCAAATGGCGCCATGTCCACCACATGCAACAGCAAACGCGTGCGTTGCAAATGGCGCAAGAACTGATGGCCCAGACCAGCACCTTCGGCAGCGCCTTCAATGAGCCCCGGCAAATCTGCAACCACAAAGCTCTGCTCCGGCCCCACCCGCACCACACCCAGATTGGGGTGCAGGGTGGTGAAGGGATAGTCGGCAATACGGGGACGGGCGTTGGACACCGCAGAGATGAAGGTGGACTTGCCCGCATTGGGCATGCCCAGCAGTCCCACATCCGCCAGCACCTTCAGCTCCAGCTTGAGGTTGCGCTTCTCGCCAGGCCATCCGGGGGTCTTCTGGCGTGGCGCACGGTTGATTGCACTCTTGAAGCGCAAGTTGCCAAAGCCGCCATCGCCACCCTTGGCAATCGTAATGACCTCGCCTGGGGTCAACAGCTCAAACAGAACCTCGCCGGTTTCTGCATCCGTGATGATGGTGCCGACCGGCATTTTGAGTGTGATGTCATCACCCGCGGCGCCAAACATATCGGAACCCATGCCATGCTCACCACGCTTGGCGTCGTAACGGCGCGCAAAGCGGTAGTCCACCAAGGTATTGAGATTGGGGTCGGCTACGGCGAACACGTGACCACCGCGACCACCATCCCCCCCGTTAGGGCCACCGAACTCTTTGTACTTCTCGTGCCGGAAGGAGACGCAGCCAGCGCCACCGTCTCCCGCGGAGATATCAATGTAGGCTTCGTCAACAAACTTCATGGCATGTACCGAGGTTAGAAATGAAAAACCCCGCGCAAAGGGCGCAGGGTTTCTCGGGGGAGCATGGGCAGGTTACGCTGCTGTCACGCTCACGGTGTGCTTGTTCAACGCACCCTTGACCGCAAACGACACATGGCCGTCTACCAGTGCAAACAGGGTGTGGTCCACGCCCATACCGACGTTGTCGCCAGCATGGAATTTGGTACCGCGTTGACGCACGATGATGGAACCAGCGCTGATCAACTCACCGCCAAAAGCCTTCACACCGAGCATCTTGGGCTTGGAATCGCGCCCGTTTCGCGTAGAGCCGCCGCCTTTTTTCTGTGCCATGACCTATGCCCCTTATGCAGAAATCGCGCCGATTTGCAGTTCGGTGAACTGCTGGCGATGTCCTTGACGTTTCTGATAATGCTTGCGACGACGCATTTTGAAAATGCTCACTTTGTCGTGCTTGCCGTGTGCCACTACTGTGACAGTAACTGTTGCGCCGGACACCAAGGGGGTGCCAACCTTCAGTTCTGCGCCGTTGCCGACTGCCAGAACCTGGTCGATCACGATCTCTTGGCCTACGTCCGCAGCAATCTGTTCTACTTTAATTTTTTCGCCAGCAGCAACGCGATATTGCTTGCCACCGGTTTTTATGACCGCGTACATGTTGACCTCTTCGACTAGGAAATCTGCAAATGAATTTTCGCAGAGCCTTGGAGTATACCATTTCAGCCCGAAACGCAAAACCCCGCCCATCTATCGCAGGGCGTGCGTCAGAGCGCCTCCCTATAATCGGGCCATAACAAACCGGTTCATCGCCTTGCAAGTCACTACTTCCGGCTCATCGACGGGTCTCTCCATCGTCGAAAACGACATGCGTCAGGTCGACAAGGTCATCACACAGAGGTTGGACTCTGGCGTCCCCTTGGTTGGCAGCGTTTCCCATTACATCATCTCCGCAGGTGGCAAACGCTTGCGACCAGTGTTGCTGTTGCTGTGCTGCGGAGCGCTCGGCTACCAGGGGACACAACGCCACAACCTAGCCGCCGTGGTGGAGTTCATCCACACGGCCACGCTGCTGCACGACGATGTGGTGGATGACTCAGCCCTGCGCCGCGGCCATGCGACGGCCAATGCCAAGTTTGGCAACCCGGCGAGCGTACTGGTTGGCGACTTCTTGTATTCGCGCGCTTTTCAGATGATGGTGGAAGCCCAGAGCATGCGCATCATGGAGGTCTTGGCTGAAGCCACCAACGTGATTGCCGAAGGTGAAGTGCTGCAACTCATGAACATGCACAACGCAGCACTGGACGAAGCCGGTTACGTACAAGTCATCCGGTCCAAAACTGCCAAGCTGTTTGAAGCGAGTGCGCGTGTGGGCGCCATCCTCTCTCAAGCGACGCCAGAGCAAGAAGAAGCCTGCGCAGAGTACGGACAAGCCTTGGGCACTGCGTTCCAGGTCATTGACGACGTGTTGGACTACACCGGCGATGCTGCCGTGATGGGCAAAAACCTTGGCGACGACCTGCGTGAAGGCAAAACCACCCTGCCCTTGATCGCCGCCATGCAGCGCGGTACCGAAGCCGAGCGCCTGACCGTCCAGACCGCCATCGAAACAGGCGACGTTGCCATGCTGGAGCAAGTCATCGCCATCGTCAAAAAAACAGGCGCACTGGATGTGGCCCAAGCGGCAGCGCATGCTGAAGCGCAGCGCGCCATTGCAGCAGCAGAGCGTTTGCCTGGAGGTCCGCACACTGACAGCTTGGTACAATTGGCGACGCAATTGTTGGCACGCAATCACTGATTGACGGCGCCGAGAATCACACAGTCGGGGTGTGGCCTAGTCCGGTAAGGCGCTTCGTTCGGGACGAAGAGATCGGAGGTTCGAATCCTCTCACCCCGACCAATCTTTCATCTTCCGTACACATCCTCAAAACGGACGATATCGTCCTCACCGAGGTAGCTACCGGACTGGACCTCAATCATCTCCAGCGCCAGCTTGCCGGGGTTTTCCAAGCGGTGGGTCGTGCCCAGGGGAATGTAGGTTGACTCGTTCTCCGACAGCAAAACCGTCTTGTCACCCACGGTGACCTTGGCCGTTCCGCTCACCACCACCCAATGCTCCGCGCGGTGGTGGTGCATTTGCAGCGACAAGGCTGCGCCGGGCTTCACCACAATACGCTTGACCTGAAAACGCTCGCCGCTGTCAATGCTGTCGTACCAGCCCCAAGGGCGAAACACCTTGCGGTGCGTTTGGCCCTCGCTGCGGCCAGCCTGCTTCAGGCGATCCACAATCTTCTTCACATCCTGCGTCTTGTTTTTGTGGGCCACCAAAATGGCGTCGGCCGTCTCCACCACGATCAGGTCGTCCACCCCCACGCAAGCAATCAGTCGTCCTTCCGACAAGGCCAGGGTATTGCGGCTGTCCTGCAACAGAACATCGCCCTGCGCCACATTGCCCTGCGCATCCTTGGGCAAGACATTCCACAGCGCCTCCCAGGCGCCCACATCAGACCAGCCCGCAGACAGCGGAATCACCACCCCCACGGGCAGCGTGCTTGCAGCCCCTTGGTCAGCCGCAATACGCTCCATCACCGCGTAGTCAATCGAGTCACTGGGGCACTGGCTAAACGCCTCTTTGCCCACACGCACAAACTCGCCATCTTCGCGCCCATGCTCCCAAGCCGCTTGGCACGCCGCGGCGATGTCCGCCCGGCACACAGACAACGCAGCCAGCCACACCGAGGCACGCACCATGAACAAACCACTGTTCCAGGAATACGTACCCTCGTCCAGGTACGCTTGGGCAGTGGCCAAGTTGGGCTTTTCCACAAAGCGGGCAATGCGCTTGGCCCCGGTGGCACCAAAAACGTCCCCAGACTGGATGTAACCGTAGCCAGTCTCTGGAGCATCCGGGGTAATGCCAAATGTCACCACAGCCCCCGCCTCTGCCAAGGCGGCGCCTTGGCGCACCACCGCCTGAAAAGCTTGCGTGTCGACAATCACATGGTCGGCGGGCATCACCAGCAAGACGGGATCCGCTCCTTCTTTCATAGCTGCTCGCGCAGCAATGGTGAGGGCTGGAGCCGTATTTCGTCCCAAAGGCTCCAGTACTACCGTGCCAGGCTTGCCCATCAAACGCAGCTGCTCAGCAATGACGAAGCGGTACTCTTCGTTGCACACCACCAAGGGGGCGGCCAGCTCCACCCCGGCAATCCCCTCGACCCGGCGCACCGTGGCCTGCAGCAAGGAATCTTCGCCAATCAATGGCAGCAACTGCTTGGGATACTTCTCGCGCGACAGGGGCCACAAACGCGTGCCAGATCCGCCAGACAAAACAACAGGTTGAATCAACATAAGTGCAAAGGAGAAGTGGAAGCAGCCCTCAGGCCCGCGCGTCGCCCCAGCGGATCTGGGCGGTTTCATCACCGTGGTACATCGTCTCGCCGTAGCGGTCCACACAATAGTGGCGCGACACGATCATTTCGTTGAAGTGCATGTCCGCCGCAATGCGCGTGTACTCAAACAGCACGCTACGGGTTACCTTGGCGCGCGAACGCACCACGCTGCCATGCCCAATCCAAGCTGGGCCTGTGATCGTGGCGCCAGGCTCAATCAGCACACTGGAGCCAATATAGACGGGGCCCTGGATGTTCACCTTGTCCCACGGAATATGGGTATTGAGCCCCACCCACACCCCGGGGCGCACCTCAGTACCAGGCATGCGCAGGTACTCAATCTCTCCTTTGAGGACTCGCTGCAGCACCGACCAATAGTCGCTGACGCGGCCGATATCCAGCCAGTTGAATGGCCTGCTCTGCACAAAGAAGGGTTGTTTCTCTTCCACCAATTGTGGGAACAGTTGCGAACCAATGTCGTACACCTTGTTCGGTGGAATCTTGTTCAGCACTTCTGGTTCAAAAATGTAGATCCCCGTGCTGGCCAGGGTGGATTTGGCCTCCTCAGGCTTGGGCTTCTCCTGAAAGGACTGGATGCGCCCTTCTGCGTCCGCCAACACCATCCCATAGGCCTGGGTGTCTTGCAGTGGCACTTCGGCCGCTACCACACTGGCCAGCGCCCCCTTGGCCTTGTGTTCGGCCAAGGCAGCGGTAATGTCCAGATCGATCAAGGCATCGCCACACAAGACCAAGGTGGTTTCGTCAAAGAAGCCGCTGAAATCCTGAATGCGGCGCATGCCCCCCGCAGAGCCCATGGGCCGCGGCAAAATATCGCCATGGTCGCGCACGCCTTCATAAGAGTAGCCAATCTCCACGCCCCAACGGCTGCCGTCGCCGAAATACTGCTCAATGCGCTGGTGGTGGAAGGCGACGTTCACCATGATCTGCTTGATACCGTGGCGGGCCAGGTGCTCAATCAAATACTCCATCACCGGCTTGCCCAAAATCGGCACCATGGGCTTGGGCAAGTCCTTCGTCAAAGGCCGCACCCGCGTACCCTGCCCCGCCGCCAGAATCATTCCTTTTGCCATGTCGTCTATCCCTGATTGCTTTTAAATGGGGTTGCTGCTGAGGGCGCCAAACACCCGGTCGCGCGCAGCGGGCGCAAAGGCGGCGGCCAATTCCTGCAAGAAAACAGCTTGCAACTGGTGCCCTCGCGCCATGTCACGGTCGATGCTGGAGACCCGCACCAACATGCCGTCGGGAATCAACCCCTTGAGCCCCAGCGCAAACTGAGCCAGTTTTTGATCGGTCCGCGATACCGTAACCCGGTCTCCCACCACCAGCCAGTAGGTGATGGGCTCAAAGCGGTTGCCCTGGTTAGACATGAGGTACCGCACCGGCACCGTACGCCCTTCCAGTCGCAGCTGCCCGGCAAAATTTTGGCTGATCTGGAACCCCTGCGCGGGGTAACACACCTCCGGCAGGTGCGCCCGAGTGGCGTCACTCTGGTCGCCGCCATAGGCCACCGACAACATGATGCGTTCGCCCGCTGAGTTGATGTAGGTGCGCGTCAGGGTCTGGTTGTAGATACTGTCCAGCAAAGCCTGGGTCGCGGGCGAAGGCAGCACCATCGACGAGCGTGCATCAATGCGCCAGTCAGCAAACGCCTTGGGGAAGATCAGCTCCAAATCCGGCTTGCCCAAAGTGTCAGACATATGCACCGTGGGCCGCATGTAGCGGGCCGTGGCCACCGATGCCCCCGTCGCCGCCAGCACGGCCAGCGCCTTGCGCCGTGCGGGGATCATGCGGCCACCTCTTTGGCTGCTGCGGACTCGTTCTTGAAGAACCAGCCCAGCACATAGTCGGTAAACAACACCAAAATCAGCCCCACGATGAACAGCACCATGCCCGCAAAGCCATGCACAAAGCCCTGCCCGGCCGCGTCACCAAAATGGTAGGTCACCAGCACCAGCACCATCACCCGCACCACATTGGCCCCAAAGGCAATGGGCACCACCAACACCGCCAGCAGCACATTGCGCGTGGCCGATTTGTACTGCATGAGGTTCATGTACAGAAGCCCTAGCGCTTCCAGGGTGAACATGGAGTTCAGCCCCGCACAGGCATCCGCCACCAACAACTGGTATTGGCCCACATTCAGGATCACACCCACCCGGCTGACCGGGTAACCCACGCTGTAGAGCAGATCCGCCGCCACCACCGACACCGCAGACTTGAGCGGCCCGGTGACCGCCGCCACCAGCGATTCCGGGAAGGGCGTCATGAACACCAAAAAGAACAGGGGAAACCACACCAAGCGCAGCGCCGCCCGTCCCTTGAACAGCAAGATCATTGCAGCCAGCACGCCGATCTGGGAGATCACCGCCAGCATCAAGAAGGACTGGGAATACCCCAACACATACATCAGCAAGCTGGGCACCAGAATGGCCCATGCCAAGCCAGCCTTGGGTTCGGCCGCCAGCTCTGCCACGGCGTGACGGTGCCGGTAAAACAGCCAAACCGCCACCGCAAAAATGATGGGGCCATGCCCCTGCTCATCGGTGTTCCACACCGTGCGCGACAACTCCATGTAGCTGGGGATGTATAGCGCCGCCAGCGCCAGCGCCAGCAGCCCCAAAACAACCTTGTCAGTCCCCTGCGGCAGCCAGCCCTGCTCTGCCTGTATGTGCGTATTTGCCATAGCCTTTGATATTGGTATTGATGTGTGACACCGCCATTATCAACGCCCGATTGCCTGGTAGTCCAAGCCTATGCCACGTACCAATTTAGGGTCATACAGGTTGCGGCCATCAAAAATGGTGGGCGTCTTCAGCGCGGCTTTGATGGCTTCAAAGTCCGGACTGCGAAACTCCTTCCACTCCGTCACAATCACTAAGGCATCGGCCTTGTCCAAGGCTTGCATGGGGTTGGCGGCATAGGTCAGGCGCGGCTCCGCAGCGTAAATGCGCTGCGCTTCGTGCATGGCGACCGGGTCATAGGCAGTGACCGTGGCCCCCTGGGACAGCAGCTCGTCCACCACCACGCGGCTGGCCGCCTCACGCATATCGTCGGTATTGGCCTTGAATGCCAAGCCCCACAGCGCGAAATGTTTGCCCGCCAAATTGGCGCCAAACTTGGCCTTGATCTTGTCGGTCAGCACACGCTTTTGCGCATCGTTGGCGGCTTCTACGGCGTGCAACACCTTGAGCCCCAAACCAGCGTCGTCTTGCGCTGTCTTGATGAGCGCCTTGACGTCTTTGGGGAAGCAAGACCCACCGTAGCCACAGCCTGCATACAAAAAGTCGTAACCAATGCGGCTATCGCTACCAATACCCTTGCGCACATGTTCGATGTCGGCGCCCAGCATGCCCGCCAAATTGGCCAGCTCATTCATGAAGCTGATGCGAGTGGCCAGCATCGCATTGGCGGCGTATTTGGTCAGCTCCGCGCTCTTCACATCCATCACGATCAGGCGATCGTGGTTGCGCTGCAGCGGGGTGTACAGCGCGCGCATGTACTGCACGGCCTGCTCATCGTCACAGCCCACCACAATGCGGTCCGGTCGCATAAAGTCTTCGACCGCAGCGCCTTCTTTCAAAAACTCGGGGTTGCTCACCACGCTAAACGGCGTGGCCACACCACGCTGGGCCAGCTCGGCAGCCACGGCGGTTTTCACTTTGTCGCCCGTGCCCACAGGCACCGTGCTCTTGTCCACAATGACCTTGTAGTCCGTCATGTAGCGACCAATATTTCGCGCTGCGGCCACCACATACTGCAAATCTGCGGAGCCATCCTCGTCTGGCGGGGTGCCTACGGCAATGAACTGGATGGTGCCGTGGTGTACGGCTTTCTCGACATCGGTGGTGAAGTGCAAACGCCCCGCGGCCACATTGCGGCGCACCAGGTCTTGCAAACCCGGCTCGTAGATGGGAATACCACCATCCAGCAAGACCTGAATCTTGGCTGCGTCCACATCCAAACACACCACATCATTGCCCAGCTCCGCCAAGCAAGTGCCAGACACCAGGCCCACATAGCCAGTGCCAATAACCGTAACTTTCATTCAAACTCCCTTTAACTGCATCTGCATATGGTTTGCGTCAGTGCGCAATCCTACTTGCAGAAGCGTCACATTGAATCGGGTAAGCTGACCGCCCAAACCAAGCCCACAGAATGCATGCAAACCCCATATCCTAGCGCTCCGGCGCACCCAGCCCGAGACAGAGCATTGCACTGGATACTTGGCCTCCCCTTTGATGCCATGAGCCTTGCGGAGGCGGTGCAAACCGTGCGCAACGCTGCGCGTCAGCGTACGCCGCTGTTTATATCTACGCCCAACCTCAACTTTTTGATCGCCAGCCAGAAGGACCCCGCTTTCCGCAATTCGGTGATCCACAGCGACCTCAGCCTGGCAGATGGCATGCCCATCCTATGGCTGGCCAAGCTCTTGAAAGCTCCAATTCGCGAGCGGGTAGCGGGGTCTACCCTGTTTGAGCAGCTGCGCTACAGCCCCCTAGAGCCCGAAGACAGGCCCTTGCGCGTGTATTTTTTTGGTGGGCCAGACGGCGTGGCCGAAAAAGCGGCCAACGCCATCAACCAAGACAGCACCAGCATGCAATGCGTGGGCTATTGCTCTCCTGGCTTTGGCAGCCTGGATGACATCAGCACACCAGAGCTACTGGCCCACATCAACGCCAGCGAAGCCGACTTTGTCGTCGTCTCACTGGGCGCCAAGAAGGGGCAGGCTTGGATAGAACGCAACCGCACACATCTGCACGCGCCCATCATCAGCCACCTGGGGGCAGTGGTGAATTTTGTGGCGGGGAATGTGCAACGGGCACCCGTGTGGATGCAGCGGGTAGGTTTAGAGTGGTTTTGGCGGATTAAGGAGGAGCCGAACTTATGGCGTAGGTATTTCAGCGATGGAGCATTTTTCCTTGCTTTGGTTTTTAGCTGCTTGAAAGATATGAAACTAAACAAAGCGCCAAAAAACAAAAAATCACCGCCTAAACCCTAATACGCAAATAATAAATGCACAACAAATGAGCAGTATCAAAAGCACACTTCGCAACAGAGTTTACTCAGCTGCCGGCTGGACCATCTTGAGTTATGCATTATCACAAGTAGCTCGACTCGGGACCAACTTAATATTAAGCCGAATACTTTTCCCTGAAGCTTTTGGCCTAATGGCGATAATATTTACAATCCAAGCCGGAGTGAATTTACTAACAGACATGGGAATATCTGCGGGAATCATCACCCACAAAAATGGCGATAACCCAAACTACATCAACACAGCCTGGACATTTCAAATCATTCGCGGCCTCTTCATGGCCATTGCCATGTACTTAATTGCACCCATAGCCGCAAAGGTAATGAATGCTCCAGAACTAAAAAATCTGATGCAAATAGTTTCTCTATCACCACTTATAGCGGGCTTCACGTCAACCAAAATTGCAATAGCCGACAGGAAAATTTTAGCAGGCAGAAGAGTCGCAGTAGAAATTCTAACTATTGCATCAAACAGTGCAATAACGATAGCATTTGCATATTTATTAAAAACAACAAGTGCGTTGGTTTGGGCACTAGTCGCTGGAAATATGTTATCTGTTGCAATGAGTCACTGGCTCATCCCGGGAGAAAAAAATCGCATTCATTGGCAATGGAGCTCTGCAAAAGGGATACTAAGTCTTGGCGGCCTTACTCTTATTAGCTCGTCCATGACCTATTTTACTGGAGAAGGAGCTCGCCTATTCTCCGCAACAATGTTAGATCTCAAAACTTTAGGTCTAGTTACCTTGGCCGGAGCCCTATCCTGGGCCCCTTGGCAAGCAATACAAACAGTCTCTAATCGAGTTTTTATGCCCATGTATGCCGAACTTTATAGGACCGGCGACTCGCAAAGAATGCAGAAAACAGTATTGCAAACCAGATATCTACAACTCACAATCGCCTGGCTGCTTTATTTTTTCATAATATTATTTGCAAGCAAAATAATATCACTACTATTTGATAGTCGCTACCAAGAAAGCATCGGAATTTTAAGAATTCAGTGCATTGGAATGATGATTGGCATGCTCTACCTCTCATACAACGGATTATTCCTGGCAATTAATAAACTGAACATTAGCATTAGACTGCAGGCGATTCAGGGATTATTTCTATGGGGAGGCATGTATATCGGATTTCATCTCGCCGAAGCAGACGGACTTTTATGGGGCATCGCAGTCTCTAACTTATTAATTTATCCAGCGTACGCAATCGCGTATAAAAGCATAGGATTTCTGAATCTAAAAACAGACCTCTTTTTCATGACCGCAACCGGATTTGTTGCTCTACTCATCTTTAAGTGGACAAACTAGCGTATGTATGTATCACCAATCCTCCTATCCTCGCTTAAGCATTTGGGACTCAGCAAAAATTTAATGCAAGCCAGTTCAAAAAGATGGGTGGCTGGAGAATATTTGACAATAGAGCGTCAACAAGCGATGTATCGAAAGGAAGAGTTAGGAAAAATAACCGGAATTGCTCCTTACAGGAGCATGGCATTGGAAGTCGCCAGGCTTAGTCAATGCGACATTGGCATCCCGCCAGCTGTTTTCCACTCACTAAAAGATGCAATTTTCACCAATGGCAATATTTATTCAAATAGAGCAAAGCATTTAATTGCAGGCAATACAAGAAGCCTTTTTTCAAAAATAACAAGAGAAATGAATACTACGGGTGTAGTTGTCGCAAATCGGCAATCACATCAATATTTCGGGCACTGGCTACATGACGAGCTTCCAATGACAATTTTTTGTCAAAATCATGGGAGAGTGCTTACCTCTCATTTTGGAAAAAAGCCGTACATACACGAAGCAGGATACTATGAAGCTCTACAGACCCCCCCACCCACAGAACTAGACAATAACTGCTTGTATAAAGAAATCAGTATCCTCGAGCCAGCACCACTAAACTCTGTGCAGGTAGGAAGCCTACGCCAATTCCGCAAACGATTCTCGCATCTTCATTCTAAGAAGAAAGAAGTTGTATTCATTCGTCGCGGCGGAAATAACCATGACAATAGAAATTTGGAAAATGAAGACGCAATTATAAATTTCATGCTGAAGATCGGCGGCACGATCATCAACCCCGAAAAGGACTCAGCAAAAGAAATTATAGAAAATCTCTTAGATGCAAAACTTGTAATAGGCATAGAAGGTAGCCACCTAGCCAACGCCTTACTCAGCATGCCCGAACACGGCTGCCTATTGGTAATTCAGCCACCAAATAGATTTAATAATATATTCAAAGACTACTGCGATGTAACATATAGAAAATACGCATTTACCATCGGAGACAGCATTTCAGGAAGGACGCACCAAAACATTACACACCTTCAAAAAATGATAGACGCGTGCATTTAATCATCCAATAATTATTTGGCACATTGCAATCGCAATGAGATTTTCAACAAAAATTTTCAAAATCTCTACAGTCTTTCGCGCGTCACTCAATTCTGACTCAATGAGGAATAGCAGTAGTACTCAGCTTTCGAGGTAACAGAGCAGTTTTAATAATGCTGCCAGTCGAAAATCAAATACATCCTCTATCTCTCAAGAGCTCCACGCAATCGTGAAGATGACAACTCTTGATATGTCAAATCCCAAACACCTCCATCAAGGCTAAAGGTATTTCCAGAACTAGCATAGTTGGCATCAGGCTTAAAATGCACAGGATCGGTTGGATTTATGCTAGTCCAAGGCTTGGATACCGCAATATCGACATCATCAGTATTACCCTGGGTAAAAAAATGTGTTCCGTCTGAGCCGACTACCCCTCCCTGGGCAAGCAATGTTGCCCCACTTCCATTCCCCGCACCATTTCGATTATTTCCAACTGCATAAACTATATTGTTACTCAACCTGACCTCGCTCGCCAATCCAGGGCTAGACAAATAGAATGCTGAAAAGTTCGACGTCATACTAGTATCTACCTTGTAAATAGTATTATGGTAGATGTATGCTCCTTTTGTTGCTGGAGATCCTGCCACATTGCCACCAAGTCCTAGACCAATAGCGTATGCGTAGTATGTACTTAGAATATTATTTCTTACAGACAAATTCTCTGCCACTTGAAAATTAGCAGCGTAGAGTTCTCTAGATTTTATGTAGTTGCCCTCAATGATCACATCCCGAATGCGTTCAGCGTGTCCGGTGCTTTGCGGTCCAACGTACAAAGCATACCCCCCTCTTACAGAATTATCAATAATATTATTATTGACGACTACATGTTGAGTCCAATTGCCATTCCATGCAAATGCACTGGATGTTGACTTGCCTCGAATAGTTAAAGCATTTCTGCTTGGTCCAGCCATCTCAATTTGATTGTTAGAGATTACTGATTTCTCAACGCCTTGAAGACGGATTACATGGGTAGTGGGCGAATCACTAAATTTGGAGCCCAGTATAGAGAGCTCATCAGTGTTTTCTAAATACATCGCGATACCAGGATGCCCCCCGCTAGCGTCGTATAGCCCATAAATATGAGACGCCTCAATAGTCAACCCTCGAACTATTCCTGACGACACTCCAATAAACACATCAGAGATTGAGACACCTGATACTAAAACATTCGAGCCATTTGTAAACACAATACCTTGCTTAGAAGCCCCTTGGATGCCATTGCCGGAAACCTCCACATCAAGAATTCTCCAATCTGATGTGCCTGCAAGGTAGAAGCCAGCATTATTTGAAACCAAGATGACTTTAGGCTTTACGTTGCCAGCACCGTATGCTCCGACGATTCCCCCTGTCCGCGAAGAGCTTATGGATAAATGCCCGTCGCTACTCCAAACATCCCCTCGTTTTAAAAGCACTCGCTTATAAGTATCAGTCAGACTCCCTATGCCAGCCCAACTCGGGACCATTTGCCCAGTGGCACCCGCAGGACAACCAGCCACCCCAGGCACAGGTATACCGGAATTAGAGACACAGACTGTCGTTAGTGCTGCTGGGTCTGCAACGGAGATAGTTAACGACCTCTGCGCAGTTACGCTACGGTTCTTTGCTGATACAGCAGTTAGAGTAACCGTCCAAGTACCAGGCTTCTCAAATACATGCCCAGCTACTGGACCATAGGCAATATTCTTTTTCCTAGCTGCAGGAGTAGCACCGTATGTCCAATCAGGTACGTCGGATGTATCACTGAACTCCCATTTGTAGCTAAGTTCGTGAAAAGGGCGAGTGGTCAAAGCCGCGTCGGCTGTTGTACCAATTGAATTGAACGAAACGGCTAAAGGTGCAACACCGCTTACACGATTGGCATTCAAAACCAAATCTATACCAGTTGACGCGACGCTAGCCGGGCTTGCCATGTTGGCGGGAGTGCTAGGGGCGCCACCACCACCGCCACCTCCACACGCCGCAGTCACTGCAACCGATGCCGCAATAAGGCCCCAACGGGCATAACGAACCAATGTAGTTTGCGCAAAAGTGGACATAGCGAACCTCATCGATCAGATAAATGTGTAGCCACCCAGGGCACGAAACCCGGGTGGTTCAAGAATACGTTAACCATGCTTGCAAGCAAATGCGTCAGCGTGCACGTTGGTCTATTTCTTCCACCGCCCGTCGCTTTCCCACCCACAATGCACGCCACTGATAAGCCTGCAAAAAACGCCTGAATTCCAGGTCGTTGTAGCGGGGCTTGCCCTGCAGCGCACTCTTCAACCAGCCCCAAAGCATGTACGCCGCGCCGAGTACATACGGCTTCTCAGGAATTTTCTTGAGCGCACTGGCAAAAATATACAAAAACCCAGTGCCCATGAAGTACTGGCCAAATCCGTGGCGCATGCGCCCTGTGTAAATGCTTTGCTGGCTGGAGCCCATGGGGCGCAGGTGTACAAACCGCAGTTCTGGCTCATCCCAGCTGCAAGCGATCAGGCCCATCATGCGGCAGCGATGGCAGTCAATGCCGTCCCACATCACCTCGCGCACAAAGCCGCCCATAGCCGCAAAGGCGCTCACGCGGTAAAACTTGGTCATCCCCAGGCTCGTTTCATCGCCATGCCCCTCATTCACCAGCCGCCCCCCCTGCTCCACATAGGCTTTGCCGCTGCACGTGGCAATGCGCGGGTTGGCGTGCATACGCTCCATCAGTATCTCGAAGTAGCGCGGGGGCAGGCGCAAGTCCAAGTCCAACTTGCACACAAACTCAAAGTCTTGGGGGTTGATGGTTTGGTAGCCCGCATAAAAGGCGTCTATCACTCCCGGCCCCACTGCGCGGTGGCCACGGTTCTGCCGCGTCACCACAGTAATCCAAGGGTGTTTGGCAGCGTACTCAGCCAGTATTTGGGGTGTTGCATCCGTTGAACCGTCGTCCACAATGATCCAGCGCGCGGGCAGTACCGACTGGGCCACGACGGTGTCCAGAGTCTGGCGCATGTAGTCGGCCTCATCGCGGCAGGGGGAAATCAACACGTAGCCAAGGGAGGTTGTCATAGACGAATATGGTCCATAAGTCGATCAATATTGGTGGCCTGCCCAAACTCCATGCCTACGTAGGCTTGGGCTTGCGTGGCCAGGCGCTCGCGCAAGGTTTGGGACTGCATCAGCGCTTCTATTTGCTGGGCCAAGCTGGCGGCATCGTTCGGCTCGGCCAGCAGCCCCGTTTGTTGGTGCTGCACCAACTCCGGCAAGCCAGAGAGGCGCGTAGACACCACGGGCACCCCCTGCGACATGGCCTCCATCAGCACGACCGGAATGCCATCCATATCGCCATGTCTGTCTTGCTTGCAAGCCAACACAAAGGCGTCGTGCTGTCGCATCCAGGCC
Organism: Rhodoferax sp. TH121; assembly: GCF_002251855.1. Taxonomy (GTDB): domain Bacteria; phylum Pseudomonadota; class Gammaproteobacteria; order Burkholderiales; family Burkholderiaceae_C; genus Allorhodoferax. Next base: position 855,265 of record NZ_NOXW01000022.1, on the reverse strand, counting down.
GCCACCTCATGGTGAGGCAGCGAACCAACAAACAAAACAGCCTCTAGCCCGCATAGCTGCTGCGCGAGCAGCTTCATATTTGATAGCAAAGGACCATCCCCTGCCAGGCTCAGCTGTACCGCCAGCCCCTTGTTGCGCAGCAGGGCTACTGCGGCAATCAGCACGTCGAAGCCTTTTTTCTCGACCATGCGCCCCAGTGATGCCAGCTTGAACACCGGGCCGGCCTCCCAGCGGGGTGGCGTGACAGGTGGCGCAAAACTGACCCCGCAGCGCACCACTGCCAGCCGGTCTGGCGCAATGCCCAGCCCTTGCAGGTAGCGGCGGTTGTAGTCCGAGATGGTGAGCATGCGCTTGGCGCGCATGGCCTTCTTTTGCAGCAAGATGCCGTCTTCAAAAATGTCGTTGGCATGGGCCATGATGGTGAACGGCACACCACCCAGGGCAGAGGCATACATGGCAATTTGGCTTGGCACATGGGCAAAGTGCACATGCAAATGGCTACAGCCACGCTGCCGCAACAGCGCGGCCAAACGCGCCCCCGCCAAGAACTGGTAGGCCAGCTTCCAGCTGGAAAGGCGCAGCGGCCCGCATTCCGTCACATCACTGGCAAGCCAGCCCAGCGCCTTGCCCACGCGCAGGCCAAAGCGTGGCAACTGCAACAGCCCGCCCAGCACCACCGCCAAGGGGCCGCCCGCGTATAGGTGGGTCACCCGCGCGGCCAGGGCCTGCTGGGCAGGCACGGGCTTGGCAGGCTGGCGCACCGAAAATGGCACCACCGTCACCCCACGGCGCTCCAACGCCAGCAGCTCTTCGTAGACAAAGGTTTCCGAAAGGGCTGGCATGGCGGGGGATAGGTAGGCCACGGTTAAGGGGTTCATACCAGGGCCTTGATCAAACGCGCTGGGACACCCCCGACCAAAGTACGGGGGGCTACGTCCCGGGTCACCACACTATTCGCGGCGACCACTGCGCCGTCCCCAATCTGCACCCCCTTCAAGACAACGGCACCACGCCCGATCCACACATTGTTGCCAATAACAATGGGGGCACTGGTATGCGGCTGCAACCGCATGGCTTGCCCCTCAATCGTGCCGTGGTTGGCATCCCGAATACTGACGTACTCACCAATCAGGCAGTCATCTCCAATGGAGATGGAGGCATACGACACCAAGACACACCCCGTATTGATGCGCACATGGCGTCCCAGCGTGATGCGTCCACCGTTGGTGTCCAAAAAAACTTCGCGCCCAAACCTGCAGGATGCACCAAGCCACAGCGCAATGCGTTTTGGCAGATGGACCGGTCCGTCGAACTGGGTGCTCACCGGGACTTCACCTTCACTCCAAGCACTCAGTTGAATGAGACGCCACAGGCGTTGACACGGACGCACAACATAGCCGCCCCATCGGACACACGGTGCCACCACACGCACCAGAGTACCCAAGGCCATGTTGCGCAAGCTCATACCAAGTCCTCGTCCAACACGCTGCGCGCAAACAACTCCACTGCAACCATGGCGCCCAAGGTGCGTGTGTGGTTGCCGCCGCGCATATGCGACTGCCAGAGGCCCTGCGCGGCCTGCGGATTCCAGACGCCGCGTTCTTGAGCCCGAGCCCCCAGCACGATGTCCGCAGCAACGGACTGCCAATCGGTACGCAACCACCCAGCCGGATCGGCGACCTTCAAGTCCTTGAAGGCCTCCAACCCCAAGCGCGATGCCAGCTTGCCCACCACGCGGTGCACACCCATTGCCAGCACGTTGGCCTGAAATCCCCAAGCTGGCGGGATATTGGTGCGCTGCCACGTGACTGATGCCGCACGCGGAGCCGCTCGGCGCATAACCTCCAAGTACAAGCGGTGCTTGAACTTGTGTTCCTGCCGAACCGCTGTCACGGCATCGATAAAGTCGTTGTCAAAAAACGGCGAGTGCGACTCTACGGCACTGCGCAACAACATGGTTCCGGAATTGGTATATCGAAATATCCTATTCTCGTAGAGCCAATCGTTTGCTCGCTCAACCGGTCTTGCGCCTTCGCGTGCAGCGATGGAATCTACCCATCGCTGCGCCGCCGACTTCGATGTATCAGACACCTTGAGCATGTCCACTTGCCGCTCTTCCTCTGCAGAGACCCTCCATCGCCAAATGGATCGACCTAGTTTGCTGACATCGCGCTGACCCAGCCAATCGTATTTGATGAAATTGCCACCCAAGATGACATCACCCGCCAAACCATTGAGCACCACATCACAATGAGACGCCAACAAGGGAATGAACGGCAGCATATGCATGCTTTCCACCCCAAAGCTACCCGCCGTCAGGTCTGCTCCGGTGGGCCACAGCGGAGGGAAGTCTGGGGGACTCCAGTGCCGCACCGTGTGGGGTGAGCCCACCACCTGGGCATAACGGCTTGCACACGCAATATCACGGCAACCGGGCAAGCCCCAGGTAAAACTGGGCACCCGCTCGGGATGTGCACACAAATCCAAAATGATGCGCGAATCCAGACCACCGCTCAGCGTGATGCCCAAACGGGGCGACACCGCCTCCAGCCTGCGCACGGACGCAGACAATCTCTGCGCCAGTTCATCGGCGGTGCGCGACAAGCTACCAGCCGCCGCACCATCGTGCCGCATGGCCCAGTACCGGTGTTCCGTGGTTTGCAAAGCACCAGCGGCGTTTGTTTCCAAGGACAAGACCGTGCCAGGCGGCAGTAGCTCCACGCCGTCCAACAAGGTATCGCGGTCTATCAGCTCACCGCTCCGCAGCAGCATATCCACCGCAGCCAAGTTCAGTGCACGTTTGCCCATAAAAGGCAGCAGGCACTTCATGTCTGTAGACGCTACCGCAACGCCCGCGCCCTTGTACACATACACGGGGTAGTGGCGGTAGCGGTCTGTCACCACACGCAACGAAAAGGGCTCGGTTCCCATCACTACCGCGCAGAAGGGTCCATTGCAACGGGCTGCCGCTGCATCATTCCAGACATCTCGGGCCAGTACGTGGATGGCCTGTTGGCTAGCTTCTCCCCCCTCGTCTACACACTGGCCCACCCATGCCACGTGTTTGCGACCAGACTCGAACACCTTGCCGCTGTGTGGAAACTCGCCGGTTCTGCGCCGCCAGGTCAACACACGGCATTGGACGGTAGTGTGACTTGCGCCCAATGCGCCACCGCGAAGTGCAATGCGCTCTGCGTGCGCCCAGCTTGCGGTATCGGGCGATGCCGCGTCATGCGTCCACGCCACCAAGAATCCTGCCATTTACATGTTCCCTGTTAACGCTGCAACAGCCCTTTGACCTGCCCCACCACAACCGGGAGCCGAATAAACTGGCAATGCAAGCCATACAAGCAAGCCCCCAGCCATCCGTCAGCCCGCTTGCGCACAGTCCGCGCAATCTTTGCGGCACGCAGCAACCACCATGCCAAGAGCGCCAACAATCCGCCACCAACACCACCGACGAAGACCGCACCCAGGCAGACCACAACGGCCCACGTGAGGGGCTCAGTGAAGTTGCGCACCAATTCCCGCAGCCACATTTTTTCAGGCAAGCGCCAATACCGGGAAGCCACGCGTGCGTAGGCCTTGCCCGTCGCCTCGCCACGCTTCCAATATTGTTTGAATGTCACCATCGCCAAATCGTGTAGCACCATGGGTTGGTCTACACACACAATACGATGCCCTTGCTGGCGCACGCGGTAGCACAAGTCGGGCTCTTCCCCCAACTGCAGTGCCTCATCAAAAAAACCGTGCGCCGCAATCACTTCGCGGCGCCACATCGAGTTACCACCACACAGGCGATGGTCTCCGGCCGGTATGTGCCAGTCCAACCCACACACCCGCATGTAAACACTTTGCTCCGGATAGGCCTCTACGCACTGGCCAAACACACAGGCAATGCCAGAGTTGGCCTCCAGCGTCTGCACAGCAGTTTCAAGCCACCCCGCTTGCAGCACGCTGTCGCCATCGATCAGCTGCACGTAGTCTCCACGCACCTGTGCCAGCCCCATGTTGCGCGCCTTGGCTGCAGAGGGTCGCTGGGTCTGCAAGCGCAACACTTGCACCCCCGGCATGGCTTCCGCTATGGCCACACTACGGTCTTTGGAACCGCTATCGACATAGAACACTTCCAACTCGCAGTGGGCGGGGCAGGTGTCAAACACCGCTTGCAGCGCCCCCTGCAAACGGGCTTCTTCGTTCAGCCCAATGACGACAACCGACAGGCGCAACGGACTTGGTGCAGCCATGTGACTCATCGCGTGGGACGCGAACCCAAACGGGTACGAAGGCACAACCGCAACAACAAGCTGGCATGCTTCCAGGCGTTGGCTACCTCTTGCGCACCCTTGCCTTTGAGCAACTGCTTTAGCGCATGCAAGGCATCTGCAGTCAGGCTCAGAAACGTATCCATCAACGCACCTGCAAGACCATGATTTTTGCGAAAGTACAGCAGTTCACTCTCCACCTGTAGCGCCGATAACTGTCGCCCGCTTTGGGTAATTTCACCGCTGCTTTTGGCACTCTCCCCGCCTAGATGCACTACCGTGGTGTGGGGGTAAAACACCACCTCCCATCCTGCCCGCTTGGCAGCGAAGCAATGGTCCACCTCTTCAAAATACAAAAAATAGCGCGGATCAAACAAGCCTACCTGGTCGATGACTTCTTTGCGCACCAGGTAGTAGCAGCCCACCACCCAATCGCAGGTGCGCACGCTGGCGTGGTCCCAGGCCATGTCGTCGACCAGGCGAACGCTCTTGAAGTATTTGTGCAAGCCCGTGCGTTGCAAAAACTGGTTGAATGGCGTGGGGAAATAGCGCGCGCAGGGTTGCAATTCGCCGTCTCGGCCCTCCAGGCGCACCCCCAAGATGCCGCAGCGCGGGTTGCCGTCCATGTGGGCCACAGTGTTGACCAAGGTGTCGGTGGCTACAAAGGCGTCGGTGTTGAGCAGCAGCACATAGCGCCCGCGCGCATGCGCCAGCGCCTGGTTGTTCGCGCGGCCAAAGCCTACATTGGTTTGGTTAACGATGAGTGTGTCGGCAGGAAAAAGCGCACGAATACGCGCAACCGAATCGTCTTTGGAGGCGTTGTCCACAAAAATGCACTCCAACGACAGGCCTTGGGCTGCATTCTTGACTTTGCTTACCGCTTCTTCGAGCAGATGTGCAGTGTTGTAGCTGACGATGATGACTGATATATCTACCACGGGTGGGCCTGATCTTGACGTGTGACGGGGCCTATTATGATCGAACGAATACTATCTAGCCCTCCGGGCAGAGCACCACTTTTCTCTGCTGTCACAACTTATGCCCCCGCCACCAGAAGCATCCTTCGTATTGTGCATACACAATGGAGAGCGCTATTTACATCAAGCTATCGACTCGGTTTTAGCACAGGACTATCCGAACTTTGAATTACTGCTCGTCGATGATGGCAGCACGGACACTACACTTGAAATTCTTCGCAACTACGAAGAAAAGGATGATCGCTGTCGAGTATTCACGGGACCCAATCAAGGATTGATTGGCAGTCGAAATATGGGAATTGGACTTTGTAAAACAGATTTGGTTGCACTGATGGATGCAGACGACATTTGTATGCCAAGTCGCTTGTCAGTGCAGCTGAACTACATGAAGACGAACGGCAATTGTGTTGCGGTTGGTTCACAGGTACTTTTGATTGACCCTATGGGAAGGGCTCTAAAACCCATGTTGGCTGGCACCACTCATGATCAAATAGACAAGGCTAACTTGATTGGCCGTGGCGGTGCAATAATTAATCCGAGCGCAATGATTCGCAAGTCAGCGTTTGAGTTTGCTGGAGGTTATAAGTATGACTATTTGCACGCCGAAGACCTAGACCTCTTTTTGCGCTTAGCGGAGGTTGGTGAGTTGGCCAATATCCCGGAGATATTGCTACATTACCGCCAACATCCAGCAAGCATTGGATATAAATACGCTAAAACTCAGCAAACGTCTGCGGCCCGTGCAGCCAAATCTGCGCATGATCGGCGTGGGTTGCTCCAAGAGCGAACAAACACCGCACCCATACCTACAAAAGAACAAACTTCTCCGGCCGATATTTACACCAAATGGGCATGGTGGGCGCTGGATGCTGGCAACATCGCCACGGCCAGGTACCACGGTTTTCGAGCTATGCGCATGCGCCCTTTTCGGGCATCCAACTTTCGTCTTCTCTTCTGCCTGCTACGCGGCCACTAACCCACATGAACCATCCATCTTCCCTAGCCGGCTCCACCTGCTTGGTCCTGGGTGCGCGCGGCTTTATCGGCTCGCACCTGACAGACGCGCTGTTGGCAGCTGGCGCAAGGGTACGCGCCTTTGACCGACCCGGCATTCAGGCTGTCAAAGGGGTACCAGAAGACAAACGCCCAGGCCTCACGAACCTGGAAGGTGACTTGGTCAGCACCAAAGATATAGACGCTGCGCTGGAGGGTGTGGATGTGTGCTACCACTTGGTATCCACCACGTTGCCCAAAACTTCAAACCTGGACCCCGCCTACGACATTGAGACCAATCTTTTAGGTACCTTGCGCCTGCTGGATGCCGCCGTGCGCCACAAGGTACAGCGCATGGTGTTTACATCGTCGGGTGGCACGGTGTATGGCAACCCCCGCCACACGCCCATTGCAGAGAACCATCCGACCGAACCCACTTGCTCTTACGGCATCATGAAGCTGGCCATTGAGAAGTATTTGGCCCTCTACCAACAGTTGCATGGTTTGCAACACACCGTGTTGAGGCTGGCCAACCCCTATGGAGAGCGGCAACGCATCGAGGCCAGCCAGGGAGCCATTGCTGTTTTTCTGGGGCGGGCTTTGCGGAGCGAATCCATTGAGATATGGGGCGACGGATCTGTGGTGCGCGACTACCTCCACATCTCGGATGTCGTACACGCGCTCATCGCCGCAGCGACGACAGACGCCAGCCACACGATATTCAATATTGGATCGGGAATGGGGAGTTCGTTGAACACGCTGCTTTCTACGATCCGCGAAGTGACTGGGAAAGACTTGAACGTAGCCTACCAACCGGGCCGAGGCTTTGATGTGCCAGTGAATGTGCTGGACGTGACCCGCGCTGCGCAACAGCTAGGCTGGGCCCCCCAAACGAATTTGCACACTGGCATCGCCCAGACGTGGCAGTGGATACAACAGGAATACGGACACCGCGCATGAGCAGCACTTTCAGCAAAGCCCGCAATGCTTGGACTTATCTCCGGGAACACGGCCCCAAGGAGTTTCTTGATCGCTTGCGATTTGGCCCTCCCCGTGACCTGAGTAAACAATACAGCTACACATTGCTGGGGCCCTACCCACGCCACCCCCAAACCGACGATGTTTCAGTAAACACCATCAACTGGTTTTTGTCTGGATTCTCTGCCACAAGCGGTGGACACATCAACATCATGCGTTTTGTACAAGGGCTGGAGGCCTTAGGCTATGAATGCAGAATTGTGTTTGGCGAGGGCCGATGGATGGGGGACCCGGATGCAGTTCAACAACGCATGGTGCAGGCATTTGGCCCCATGCAGGCAAAGGTGTACTTGGACGCCCAAGCTGCGCCCCCCGCATACGCATGTGTAGCGACCGGCTTTGATACCGCCTACTATGTGCGGGCATTTACGTCCACACACAAACGTTTTTACTTTGTGCAGGATTACGAGCCTTGGTTTTCAGCGCCTGGCAGCGAATTCATTTTTGCGGAAAACACCTATCGCTTTGGCTTTATCGGCCTAACTGCTGGAAGCTGGCTGGCCGACAAGCTGCATGCAGAGTTTGGAATGGAAACGCATCCATTCGCCTTCTCTTACGACGCCAAACTTTACCAACCCTTGCCGCGACAACACCGCACAACGAAACGCATATTCTTTTACGCGCGCCCAGAGACAGAACGCCGGGCGTTTGAGCTAGGCGTATTGGCATTGCACTGCCTGCACCAGCTGTACCCCAACATCGAGGTGGTGTTTGCGGGGGGCAATCTCGAACGTCAAAAATTTGCATTCCCGCACCAAATTTGCGGCAAGCTCAGGGTCAGTGAACTAGGCGCCCTTTACAACAGCTGCGATGCCGCGCTGGTGCTGTCGATGACCAATCTATCGCTCTTGCCATTGGAGCTGATGGCCTGCGGCACACCAGTGGTGAGCAACATGGGCCCTTGGGCCGAATGGCAACTGAACCCTAGCAACGCCAAACTGGCGGAACCCAACCCTCAAGCGCTGGCAGCGGCATTGGTGGAGGTCATAAATAACCCGGCAGAGTGGAAGCGCCTGCACCAAGCTGGGCTGGCTACCGTAGCGGGAAGCTCGTGGGAAGCGGAAGCAAAGAAAGTGGCCGATGCCCTACGGATTCATGACTGCAAGGCATAACCATCTCAATACATCAAAGTTAGAGCACTATTTGCCGACCCGAATTCCGACCATCTTCAACACCCGCTTCAGTTTGGCCTTCAAGGGCCAGAGTATTTCCATAGTGTAGAAATCTATAAAGGCCTCAGAATAAAGCCCCTCCGTGCTGACACCGCTCTGCTTGAACAGCTTGTACAACTGTTTTGCATAGGGAAAAGGCGCCTCGTTGGACGCGAAATGCATCATGCAAGGCTCAATTGGAAGGCCTGAGTAATTGGCAATCATGCGACACTTTGCTGCGGTCGCATCCATTTGCAGCGTCCCAGGGACGGCTGTCAAATAGCGGGAAAAAAAGCCGTCCCCAGGTGCAGGCACCAAATTCAAAATCGTCATGACAATATCCATGACATCTTCATCGGCATAGGGAATATCCCCAGCATATTCAGCGTGTTTTTCAGTGATATGACGCGCCAAATCAAATACCTCTTGGCATGCAGGTTTGGTAAAAAACGCATGCCCAGCGCCATCGATGACCGCCAATTTTTCCTTACCAATCTTGGCCAGCACCCGTTGCCGGTCTAAACCGAAGCTACTAAAACCATCCGACATATAGCCACCAATCGCAGTGTAAGCCTGCTGGCCCCAACTGTCGGTGATAGGCCCCAAATCTTTGAACAGCAAAACATCGGAATCAAAGAAGAAGGTATTTTGAAATGGAGAATATCTGTCTAGATGCACCTTGTGCTCAAATCCCCTGAGACTGGAGTCCTCGAGAATGACATGGTCAAAGTAAGGCTTTAATAACTCACCCACCTTGGCAGAACAAGCAACCGCAAGGGGTACGCCGGGGTTAGATACACGTGCAGACAAAGCAAGCCCAATTGCCTTGCGGTAATCGTTGGGTGTGGCGAGGGTAAGAATTCCAAATTCCATGGTAATCAGCGTCTATTGAATACAGCAAGGCGCAACGCCAACCAGTGACGCAGTGAAGAGCGCCTCAATTCTGTAAATTGAGAAACAAAATAACAAAATAAGGGAACGCCGATAGCACAAACAAAGAACCAAAACAATGTGTGCCGTGCATCAGCGACAAAATGCAAAACCAAATAAATCAAAGGCATGTGCATTAGGTAGAGTGTGAAGGAAATATTCGCACCACCTTTAAAAACCGCACTCACAATGTTTGGAAACCGAAATGGGATGAACCTTGCTGCATATAGGTTGATTGCAACCAGTGTTGCAGTCACATAGTCAATCAAAAAATCTGCAGAAAACTCTAGTCGGTCTTTTCTGTTCTCGATCAAAGCATCCATCCACGCGCGGGTAGAGGGACCAAACCCCAATTTATTGAGTAACACCAATATTGCCACAGGTAACACGAATCCAACTACCACCGCAACTGTGGGTGACATAACGAGGCGGTCCCGCCAACGGTAGGCGTAAACACCCAACAACCAGCAGGGCAGCAACAACAAAACCTTGGGGCCAGTCATGAGCCCGACGATCAAAAGTCCGATGTAACGCCAATACGACTTGGCAAATACCGCAACACCAAATAAAGCGTAGTACAACACCTCGTAGCACAGGGACCAATAGGGCTGGTTGTACACCACCCAACTTTCCAGGCCCCAAGATTGCCCCAAGAAAAAGAAATTGAGAACTGTGCTACCCAATACTCCTAGAACAGATAGGCCTCTGCTACCACCCTGCGCAGCCCACTGGATGACAAGAGCAACCAAAGCGGAAAAAATCAACGTTGGAAGAGCCACCGAATACACACGAGCAGCACGGTCCAGTAGATAGTCTTGCCACCCCGACGACTTTTTTCGATCTACCGTTGCAGCAATAACATAACCTGATAAAACAAAAAACAAAACTACAGCATCATGGCCGTGATCAGGTATCAATTTAAGAAAGGATTCCGTCCCGATTTGTAGTTTTTTCAAATGAAACAGAAAAACATAATAAGCCGCGGCAAGTCGCAACCCATCCATGTATATAGAAAAATAACTAGGCACAGGGTGAAGCATTTTGAAAGACGCCAAGAAATATTCTTTATCGAGAATAATTACCTTCTAGCACGCAAGAAAAATATGCTACACAGAGCCCACCCAAAATCCAATACAGAATAGGTATCATCAATATACTACTCACTGTGTAAATCATAAATACAATACCAAGCATTGTTACGAATAGCGCCTGCCCCAAAATCTTTTCTTCCATGACTTTGGTACGTCGAAGTGCGGACCAGGCCACGTGAGCAGTTGTGAAAAAGTAACCCATAAACAAAACCAATCCAATGAGGCCACCCGATAATGCAACCGCAATATACGAGTTTACAAGATCAATAATTCCGCCATTCGCACCTGCGCGCATGGATTCAAGCTCTTCAGTATATAGATAATCCGAGGATCCAAACCACAAATTATTTCGAATCACCTGCAATGAGTTCTCTAGCAAATCTTGGCGGTACGTAACAGTCTCGGCATCGACGGTGCCAACAAATGGAAGGTAGTTGACAAATTTCGCTCCGTAGGGAGTCAGCAAAAATATCACTCCGGGTACAAATGCGATGGCTCCCAATTTCAAAAGACGCTTAAGTGGAGCGGGCTCAAGAAATATAAATACCAAGAGCATGAGGGCGCCCCCCACCCAGGGCCCCCGCGATACCGGTGCAAACAGGCCACCACACAGCAACAGACCTACAGCCCAAATAAGTTGCTTTTGTTGTTGCATCTGGGTTTTGGCTTGGTACCAATACAAACCCAAAGCAATGGCCATGGTGTAGCCCAGCACAATGGCCTGCCCAGAGCTGGCCAGAGCCCGCAGACTCTCCCCGCGGCGCAGATATCCACCATAGCCCCAAAAAATGTCAAAGGCAGGCGCGAGGGTGGAATACAAAAGCCAGCCTTTGGCAAACTCCACAATGGCGATGCTGGCCGCAATACATGAGGCAATTAACAAAGCCTGAATTGCATCGGTGAATTCCTGTAGCGAACGGAAATATCGGCTTGCCACATAGTAAGGTAGCAGCACATCCAGGGATTGCGTAAAAGTGATGCGGGCGAAGTTTGTAATCGTCGTATTGGGGAAAACCAATATCAGTGAATACACCACATATCCAATGATGAATCGGTCGGGCCAAATACTGCCAAGCGGCACCGTGTCTTTAGCTTTCCGAATTTTTAAATACAACGGGACAAAAACAACAAATAAGATTAAATGAAAGTAATTGATATCAAAAAGATAATTGACGATGCCAGCACCGGGGATCTGCTTTTCAAACAGCGGCACGGCGTACAAAACAAAGAGACTCAACGCCAGTGGATTTTTATCTTGCTTGGCTGCACGAAATAACACAAACACCGTGATTACAGCAAAGAGCCAAAAATCAGGGCTCAAAAATGCTGCACAGGTAATGAGATACCAAGCAGTAATGCGCGGCTGCAAAACCTTGGGGTCTAGACCCAAAGGTTTGGCGTATTTTTTTGCAAAATAGAAAATGCCGGTGGCCAGAAACAGCACCACCAGCAGCGACCGCAGAAATTCCGGCATAGAACTGTGTCTACGCGGACTTAGGGCGCGACATCAACCAGCGGGGGATCGTTCAGCACGGAGCCCACTACATTGATGTGGGAGCGCTTGAGTTCACCCATCATGTCCTTGAAGGCGGAGAGCTTGGTGCTGTTGGCCCGCGCAACGGCTAATGCGGCACCGGCTTTGTCTGCCACGATCATGGCGTCGGCCCCTGCAGAGACGGAGGTGGTGTCGATGATGACGATGTCGTAGGTTTTGCCCGCCCATTCAAACAGCTCGGTCAGGTTGTCGCGGTTGAGCAGCTCCAGCGGGTTGGGCGGTATGGGGCCCGCGGGCAGCACGTCCAGATTGGGGATAAAGCCAATACTGTGCAGCGCGCTGGCCACGGCAGAACGGCCAGCCAGCAGGCTGGAGAAGCCCAGCTGGTTGTTCAGCTGGAACAAGACATGCTGGCGGGGAGTGCGCATGTCGGTGTCAATGAGCAAGGTGCGCTCACCCATTTGGGCAAACACGATGGCAAGGTTGGCGGCCAGGTAGCTGCCGCCCTCTGCCCTGCCCGCCCCCACCACGGCCAACATGGCGTGGCCTTGGGCTTTGTCGAACCAACGGAGTTTGAGCTGGCTGCGAATCGCACGCAGCTGGTCTACCTCGTGGCTAAACGGCATGTACGCGGCCACCAACTCGGGATTGGTGACCTTGCCGCTGGAGCGTGGCAAGTAGGCGTACTCGTACTGGTACGAGAGGGCGTAGCGGATGTCGCCTTCGCTGATGAGGCCCATCATGATGGCGGCCTCGCCAAAGCGGATTTTCTTTTCGCGCTGCAAGGCCATGACGCGCAAGGCGTCATCTTCGCTGATGATGCCCGCCTCTACGAGGATGGTACCAATGGAGCGCTTGGTTTTTGTTTTGGCTACCGGGGCGTCCAGGCCGTTGAGGTCGATGTCAACATCTTCCGGGAAAAGCGAGGAATTGCGGAATTTGGATTCACTCATGACAGTCCTGCGAGTCGGCTTGATGTCGCCATTTCTTTGCGCAGTTTGCGCTTGGTGAAAAATTTGCGGAACAGCGCCCAGCGCTCAGACAGGCTGTAGGCATCGCCACGCCGTTCGATGATGCCGAGCACCGGGATGTCATCAATCATGATGTCTTCCACCACGCGCACTTTGCGGCTTAGTAGCTCCAGGCCCATGGCTGCAGCAAACGCAGCCCCCAAGGCGCCCAACAAGGTGCCCGCAATGTATTTGGGGATGTTGGGTTTGGAAGGTGCGGAAGGTTCGATGGCCGGGCTGAGGATGGAGACGTTGGCCTGGTCAGTTTGCTTTTCCAAGTTGAGCTGGTTGCTGCGCTGGAGCACCGAGTCGTAAATGCGCTTGGCAGCCTCCACGTCTTGTGCCAGCACGGCTACTTGGTCACGTTCGGCACGAAGTGAGAGTACGCGCTCTTTTTGGGCATCGATGGCGGCACGCAGTTCGCTCTCGCGCAGGCCTGCCGTGGTTTTGGCCACCCGGGTGGTACCAGAGACGCGGCTGATTTCCTTGGCCAACTGCTGCTTGAGCTCGTCGACCTGCGCCTCCAGCTGCACGCGCTGGGGATGGTTGGGGCCTAGGTTCACGCTGAGCTCGGTGAGCTTGTTTTCGGCCCGGCTGAGCTCTCCGCGCAAGCTTTGCACAACAGGACTGGCTTGCACGTCTGGCGAGAGTTCGTCGTTCGCGGTTTTCTGGCGGCTGCTGATGCCCATGTTTTCGCCCTGCAGGGCGACGAGTTGGGCCAACAGTGCGTCGAGGCGCTGAGCTTCAATGTCAGCGCGCTGGTCGTTGCCGACAATGCCTTTTTCGCGCTGGTATTCGGAGAGTTTGGCCTGGGAGGCCTCCACGTTGTCACGCAGGGTTTTCAGGCGGTCTTCAAACCAGTCTGCATATTGGCGCACGGGTTCTACGCGCAAGTCGATGACGAGGTCGAGGTAGGCTTGTGCGTAGGTGTTGACGACACCAGTGACGAACTTGGGGTCTCCGCCCTCGAATGTGAGGCGGATGACGTTGCTGCCACGCAAGGGTTCGGCCAAGAGGCCGCGGCGCAGGATGTTGGCGTAGTAGTTCTCTAGCGGGACTTTGCCTTGGGTGGCATTTTTCCACTGGTCGACAAGGCTCGGTGTGTCTGCAATGCGCAAGCGCTTGACCACGCCAATGGCGACCCGCTCGCTCTGCAAAATGGCAATTTGGGTGGCAATGTAGTTGCCACCGCCCGCAGCAGTGCCCGCAATCGGGTCGATGCGAGAGTCGACCAGAAGGTCGGTAGTGGCTTGGTAGGCCTTGGGGGTGGTCCAGGTGTAGGCGCCACCGGCAATGGCCACCACTACAAAGGCCAAGGCGGCGACGTAGCGGTGGGCAAAGACGATGAGAAAGATTTGTTTGGGCGTCATGGCATGTTCACTTAAAACAGGCTCTCACGCACAAAGATCACGTCGTCGGGCTGCACCATGTCGGTCAACGAAGGGGTGAGTTCGGTGACTTTGCCGTCTTGGCTTTGGCGATGCACGCGCAAACCTTTTTCGGTGCCACGCGCAGTGGGGCCACCAGCGCTTGCCAAGGCTTGCAAGAAGGTCATGTTGCGCTCTACGCGGAACGAGCCAGAACGCTGGGCCTCACCATAGATATAGTAAACCGGTGCACGGCTAACATAGACGGTATCGCCCGGGGCCATGATGAGGTTGTTGCCCGCAGCGCCATGGAGGTAAATGGAGAGCAAATCGACATCTTGGCGGAAGGGTCGGCCGTCACGCTGCCCCGTGACCACCACGGAATCTGCGCCACCTTGCGCAACGCCGCCTGCAAGTGCCAGCACATCAGACAAGCGGGTCTGGATGTATTCCAGGGGATGAAGGCCTGGCTTGAGCACAGCACCCATGATGGAGACCTGCTTGCGGCGCGACTGGACTTGGCTCACATTGATTTGGGGCTGCTGCATGTAGCCCCCATTCTTGAGAGCTGCGGCAATGAGCCTTTCAGCGCCAGGGATGGTTAAGCCCGCCAGGCGAACGGAGCCGATCAGGGGAAAGGTGATGTCGCCGGACTCCTGGATGCGGGTCTCCAGTGTGAGGTCTGGGTTTTGAAAGACCTGGATGCGCACGGTGTCGCCAGCACCGAGCTTGTCATCAAAAACCTGGTCTTGTGCGTGGCCCAGCCCACTGCAAAGCAGCACGCCAAAGCAGAGTGTGCGGATGAGTGTGCGGAGTGTCATTGGAGTCCCTTCAGGCCTTTTTCAAGATTGGCTGGGTTGGGGTTCGCCTGTTCTGTTTTCCCACCCTGGGCCCGGGCTGCTTCGCGTGCCTTGGCGCGCGCCTCTTGCTCGGCTTGGGCGGCGGCTTGTTCTTCAGCCTTGAGCTTGGCCGCAGCGTCGGCGGAGGCCTTGGCGTCTTCGGCGGCCTTGGCCTTGGCTTGTGCCGCGGCGTCGGCCTCGGCTTGCGCCTTGGCTTTGAGCGCGGCTTCGCCGCCAGCAAATTCACCAAAGTATTCGATCTTCGCTTTGGCTTTCATGTCAGCCTTTGCGGCCTTGATGGCATCACCGCCCCGCAGGTTGGTGAGGAACACGTTGATGGCGGGCAGGGCTTGGGCTTCGGATACAGGTTGCTGCTGCGAGCTAGCCACGCGCATTACGAGAAAGTTGTCTTTGCTCTCCAAGAAGGCAATTTGGCCGTCCTTCATCGCGTGCAATTTGGGCAGTATTTCCAAGGGGAGCTGCTCCGCGGAGCGGGTTCCGGAGTTGGGTGCAAAGTTGATATTGCGCTCTTTCAGCCAAGCGGCGATTTCTTCCATGCTTTTGGCAGACGCCACACGGGCGCGCACTTGGTCCAGATTGGAAGTGGCTTTGCCAAGTGTGATTTCTTGCAGGTTGTAGATACGGCGCTCGCTAAACAATGCGGGGTTTTCGGCGTAGTACTTTTTGGCCTCTTCTTCAGTGGGTTTGGGCTGGGAAGACGCGATTTGTTCGAGTGCGGCGCGGGCCAGGATTTCCCGTTTGGCAGTTTCGATGGCTGCAACGATTTCAGGCGAGCGGTCCAGCTTCTTGCTGATTGCCATATTGATGGCCAACTGTTGGTCGACCAAGCTGCCCAGGATTTCCGCTTTGGCCAAGGGAAGTGTTTCTTGCGTGACACCACGCGCCTTGCCCAGCATCGCATTCACTTGGTGGACCGAAATTTCCTCGCCATCGACAGAGGCCACCACCTGGGTGCTGGTGACCTCTTTTTTACTGCAGCCTGCGATAGCCAAAAGCACTGCGCTGGCAATGACGAGTGTGGCGAAAGGACGTTTGTTGATGCGTTGCTGGAACATATTTATTACCTACCCTTAAAAACTAGAAAGCGAACTGCGCGGCCAAGGTCAGTTGGCGCGCGACGTAATCGGCATTGGCGATGTTGCTCTGGCGGCTGGATTCGGCCAGCGTCACGCTCAGTGTGGCCTGCTTGCGTGGCTGCCAAGTGTAAGAAACTGAGGTGTCATGCAGGTAGTCCAATCTGTTGGTGGCAACGCCAGTGGGATTGCCCTGGTCTAGCCGCCGTGCATGGCGATACTGAAGGCGCAAAGACGTCTCGGACGAGATTTGCCACAAGGGCGACACGGTGATGCTGTCGGTCTGGACGTGGGTTGTGCCAGAGGTTTGGTAGCTGGAGAGGTCACGCTGCCAACTGGCTTGCAATGATGTTTTGCCGGAAATACGCCAGTCGGCACCCACGCTGCCAGCTATGCCACTGTAGTCAAACTGGGGCGTATTTCCGTAGCGCAGCTGGGTGTGGCTGAGGCGGGCATTTACGCTGGTTTTGCCACTTGGGGCCCACAGTGCTGTGAAATTGTGCGAGGTGCTGGTGTAGTCGGTATTGCTTACGCCGCGGCCTTGCTGCAATGCGTAAGCCAGCGTTTGCCCAGGGGCGGCCTCATACCGCAAACCAATATTGGCGCCAGTGGAGCGATTGTCGGATTGGCCAACCAAGGCTCGTTCGTTGATAGAGCTGTTGTCGGACAGGCCGGTGGTGAGCTGCCAAGGACCACGCAGCCCATAGGCCAAAGAGAGCTCTGTGCCCTGGGTCTTGTTTTTATTACGCAGATTGGGATTGACGCTATCCGTCGTCGCGTTGAGTGTTTCCGTGCGGGCACTGCGGAGGTTGCCGGTCAAGCGCGGCGTGAGACTCCAGCGCCACGCGGCGCTGTAGTTTTGGCCTACGTAGTCGAAGCTGCTGTTGGTTTGGTACTGGTTGCTAGTAAGGCTAGCATCCAGATCAAACTGCTGGAGGCCATAGGGCAAGACCACATTGATGCCTGTATTCTGGGTAGTGACCCGCTCGGAAACGGCATTGGCTGCGCTGGTACGAAAAAAGTTGTCTGCATTCAATACGCTGAGCCCCGCACGCAGGGTCACCACGTCTTGGGCCTGGGCCCAAAGCGACGGCGCGACGGCCAAAAGAATTACACCTGACCCAAGGCGTAGTGGGTGCGAGCTCATGGGAGGTCTTAAAGGCTGGCGTCAAGGGCGCTGCGGGTGGAGGACGTCAATGCCTGGCGCAGACGTTTGGCAGTGAGCTTGACAACCATGAGCAGAAACTTGTTGCCCAAACGGGGATGGTCCGCCAACAAGGCGTTGAGGCTTTGGGACGAGAGCACCGCGAAATCACTAGGCTCGGTGGTAATGCAGCTTGCGATGCGGGTCTCGCCGTCAAACAAGGAGATTTCTCCGATGACCTCTCCAGGCGAAAGTTCATGCACCACGGTGTCGATACCGTTGATGTTTCTGACTATGACCGCTTTGCCGGTGATGAGGAAAGCGAGAAAGTCGCCAGCGTCTCCAACACGGAGTACGGTGGATTGGCGCGGCACGCCGTAGACTTCCAAATAATTGCTGAGAAGCGCAGTTTCTTGGCGGCTGAAGTCATCAAACAGGTGCTGGGGCTGCACGGCATCAATGAATTCATTGACAAAATCACTCACGGTTCCCAAGGGCTCCGAATCGGGCTGTAGTTCAATGAAATTCGACGTCGTATTGGCCAAGTCTCCAGCTCCTCTTATGCACCAGAGTGCGCGTATATCTTTCGGATTATGCGATTGCTTTGAACCGCCCCACAATAGTCCATACGGGCTAAATCCATCTAATAGGCCTGCTGGTCTTTTGCAACCAATCGTATGGTGCGCAAAATAATGTAGAGATCCAGACGCAAGGTCCAGTTCCGCAGGTAATCGAGATCGTAGTCAATACGACCTTGCATTTTTTCCAGAGTGTCGGTCTCCCCACGGTAGCCATTTACCTGGGCCCAACCGGTAATCCCTGGTTTGACCTTGTGGCGCACCATGTAGCCTTTGATCAATTTGCGATACATCTCATTGTGCGCAACGGCGTGAGGACGCGGTCCGACAATGCTCATGCGCCCCTGCAACACGTTGATGAACTGGGGAAGTTCATCAATGGAGGTTTTGCGCAAAATGGCCCCAAGGGGCGTGATTCGGCTGTCGTTTTTGGTGGCTTGCTGCACTTTGGCACCGTCTTCGGTGACCGTCATGGAGCGGAACTTGTAGACCACAATTTCTTTGCCGTCGAGGCCATATCGCCGCTGCCGGAAGATGACGGGGCCGGGTGACGTGAATTTCACCGCCAACGCGACACCCAGCAAAATGGGAGAAATCAACAAAAGGATGAGCGTCGCCAAAACGACATCACTCACACGTTTGATTACGCCACTGGACCCCGTGAAAGGAGTTTCACACACGGAGATGACGGGCATGCCACACACCGAGCCAGTTCGGCCCTGGATGAGGTCCGTGATGAACATGTCGGGGACAAAGAAAATGGAGGCAGTTGTATCTTTAAGTTCATCAAGCACCTGCAGAATGCGCGGCTGCGAGGCCATGGGTAGCGAAAGATAGATCAACTGGATGTTGTGATTGCGGACATAGGCAGGGAGCTCATTCAAGCGCCCAATCATGCGGTAGTCACTCGATGCGTCAAGCCGCTTGAGATCACGGTCATCAAAAAAACCCGCGAATTCGATTCGGGAGTACGGCGTATCTTCAACCCGGCTCGCCAATGCAACTCCCTGGTCATTCATGCCCACAATAATGGCTCGTCTCGGCGGCCCTTGCAGTTGCACAAGGTAGGGAGCGCAGAATCGCAGCAAAGCATGGCCGACGAGCTGGCTCAATGGGGCCAAAACCAGCCAGGCCCACAACGCGGGTTGTGAAAATTCTTTGAGATACCCGGTCGCGATGCCGGTCAAGAGCAGCAACGCCGCCGTCCAGACCCAGCTGAGGAATACATCACCCAGAAGCTGCCACCACGAGGAGTTGAGCCGGGGCGTGCCGGGAAATGTGACCGCAAACACCAGCACAGAGAGTATGAGGTAGGCGGCAGGGAGCGAGCCCTCAAAGTAGATGGCAGCACCCCAGAGGGAAAGAACCAGACACAAAGGCTCCAGGCCTGCTTCAAAGGCACTGAGCAAATTGTCTTTTCCCAAGGGGCCGGGCTCGTGGCGCGCAGACAAGGCCGCGGCGGGCTTGCTGGTCTCAGGCATCTTGCGAAAGTTTGCGTGCCGCGTCGGATTGGGTGTAATGCCGTTTGAAATTGGACACTGCCTGGGCGCGGTTGAAAACGTCCAGCTTTTTGAAAATACGTTGCATATGGTTTTTGATGGTGAAGGAGCTTACGTTCAGTATGCTACCAATTTCACCGTTGGTCTTTCCCATGGCAACCCACTTCATGATCTCGGCCTCGCGATCACTGAGGGGGCCGTTGTCGGCAACTAGGGGGGACTCTGCCTCTACAACTGGCGGGTTTGCGTATTGGTTGGGGAGCAGTTCGACTTGCCGCAATGTGGAGTCGATATAAGGCAAAAGAATCTTGACCGCGTTGGACTCATTGCGCCTGCGCTTGGGGAACCTGCTGAAAAATACGTAAAGGCAGTCGTGGCGACCACGCTGGTCATTGATGCCATGAACAAGAGACGAGCGCATGGAAGACATGGCTTCGGCGATGGGGCCCTGCACGTCCACACCGTCCCACGTAAAACCGGTTTCGTTTACGTTGATGGTGAATGGCGCCCTGTCTTGCGTGATCCAGCGATCAAACAAGCCGGTGAGCAACGGCGCGATGGATTCGGCAACCGCGCTTTCAGACCGGACGCCCGGCATGGACGACACCACGTCGTAATGGATCAAACCCAAATGAAAGTCACCCCAAGCGGCAATCAAAATGTCGTGAGGCAAATACTGCTGCAAACTGCCCTGCAACCATTTCATCAGATCGATGTGCCTGCGCACACTCAAGATTTCATTCACCAGTGCGGAAAACTGGCTGAAGTCCTCTTCAGTGGGCGTCGTGACATCTCGCGATAGCAAGGGCATGGGGAAACGGGTACCAATCAAAAGTGAGCCTTAAATAGTACCCATTTTTTGTGACACTGCCATCCCCCAAACGGGTGATATGGAGGTAAACAGTGCAAGTCTTTTGGCATAAAAAAAGGCTTGCCGGTACGGGCAAGCCTTTCGTTAGCAAGAAGCCCGGTGATTAGGCAGTCTTGGCTTTATTGCGGCGACGGGCAATGGCACCCATCAAGCCCAAACCGGCCAACATCATGGCGTAGGTTTCAGCTTCTGGAACTGCTGTCACGCTTACCAAAGTGAAATCAGACTGGCTGGTGCAAGTTGCACCAGGCTTGCAAACGCCAGGCAGCGCGGAGAAAGCGATGGAGGTTACTTTCTGGTTACCGAAGGGGTTGGAAACAGACCAAACACCGCCTTTGCCCAAATCAGCCAAAGCCAAGTTGGTCACCACGCCAGCAGCGTTGGTCCAAGTTGCCACGGTGGAGCTGAGGGCTGTCAACACAAAAGTGCCGAAGGAGCTGTCAGCGTATTGCACCTTGACTTCTGCTTGCTCTTCAACGTCGCCGTACTCAGGGCCGTCAAAAAACAGGCCCAAGGTGAATTGAGAAATGCCGTAGGCTTGGTTCAGCGTGCCGACAATGCTTTCTTTGCCATCGATTTCGCCATTCACACCACCGGCAACACCCACACCTTGGTAACCACCCATGGCGGGGGCAAAAGAGAATTCGCCTGGTGTTGCGCCGGATTTGTACGCTGCGAAGGTGCCCATCAAAGTGGACTGCGTGGCGGCGCCAGCAACAAAAGAACTGCCTTGGACAGTGATGTCAGCGAAAGCGGTCAAAGATGCAGCCGAAAAGGCTACCGCGGTTAAAAGCTTGGTGAATTTCATTGTGTATCCCTGTGAGTTAAGAACGGTGGTGCTAACTACTTACAGCCGGAGTCCGACCTTGGGAGATAGTGTGCCAATCGCCCCCAGATCCAACAATAGTCCGTTCGGACTAATTGGCGCAGCCAGTGCTCGACAAGCAGGAGAAACCCGAATTGGTGTTACCAAAAGTGCGTCGGATGGCGCGCCGTGCGGAATGATTTGCCCTGCTATATTCTGCGCGATCGATTGCGCACCTAGACACTCAGGGAAAGAGAAACATGACCATCTTGGTAACCGGCGGAGCCGGCTTTATTGGCAGCAATTTTGTGCTTGACTGGCTGGCTCAAAGCGACGAAGCCGTGATCAACCTCGACAAGCTGACGTATGCGGGAAATCTTGACAACCTGCGCAGTCTGGAGGGGGATGTGCGTCATGTGTTCGTGCAGGGTGATTTCGGAGACACAGCTTTGGTGAATCGTCTGCTGACGGAACACCAGCCCCGCGCTGTGCTGAACTTCGCCGCAGAGAGCCACGTAGACCGCTCCATCCATGGTCCAGAAGATTTCATCCAAACCAATATCGTGGGCACCTTCCATTTACTGGAGTGCGTACGGGCTTACTTTGGCAACCTGCAAGCTGGCGCAAAGACCGCCTTCCGGTTCTTGCATGTGTCCACGGATGAGGTGTACGGCTCATTGTCCAAAACAGACCCGGCATTTTCTGAAACCAACAAGTACGAACCCAACAGTCCCTACAGCGCAAGCAAAGCCGCCAGCGACCACTTGGTGCGCGCTTACCACCACACCTATGGACTGCCGGTGCTGACCACCAACTGCAGCAACAACTACGGCCCCTACCACTTTCCCGAGAAGTTGATCCCGCTGATGATCGTGAATGCGCAGGCGGGCAAGCCCTTGCCTGTGTACGGAGATGGTCAGCAGGTGCGCGACTGGCTGTATGTGAAAGACCACTGCAGCGCTATTCGCCGCGTTCTGGAAGCGGGCACGGTGGGGGAAACCTACAACGTTGGTGGCTGGAACGAAAAGCCGAACCTAGATATCGTGCACACCGTGTGTGCGCTGCTGGACGAGCTCAAGCCCCGCGCCGATGGCAAGCCCTACCGAGAGCAAATCACCTATGTGACCGATCGCCCAGGCCACGACCGCCGCTACGCGATCGACGCACGCAAGATCGAGGAACAGCTGGGCTGGAAACCGGCAGAAACTTTTGAAACTGGGATTCGAAAAACGGTGCAGTGGTACCTGGACAACCCAGATTGGGTGGGCAATGTGCTGAGCGGCGGCTACCGCGACTGGGTAAACAAGCAATATGGCATGGACGCCAGGGCTGCTGCATGAAGATTCTGCTGCTGGGCCGAAGTGGTCAAGTAGGCTGGGAGCTGCAACGCTCTTTGGCCGTGCTCGGCGAGGTGGTGGCGCTGGGCGCTGACGCTGCGCACAACCCTGATGGTCTTTGCGGCAATCTCACAGATCAGGCAGGCTTGGAACGCAGCGTGCTGCAGGTGCGCCCCGATGTGATCGTAAACGCGGCTGCCCACACAGCCGTAGACAAGGCCGAAAGTGAACCTGAACTTTCACTAGCAATTAACGCTACGGCCCCCACCACACTTGCGCAAGTAGCTACCAAAATAGGAGCGTTTCTGGTGCACTACAGCACCGACTATGTGTTCGATGGGAGTGGCTCCACGCCCTGGAAGGAGGCTGATGCCACTGGCCCGTTGAGCGTGTATGGCAAGACCAAGCTGGAAGGTGAGCGCGCCGTGGCCTCCACGCCCAAGCACCTGATCTTGCGCACAAGCTGGGTCTATGCCACGCGCGGCAACAACTTTGCAAAGACCATGCTGCGTCTGGCCAGCGAACGCGAAGCACTGACAGTGATCAACGATCAATTTGGCGCACCCACGTCTGCAGAGCTACTGGCAGATGTAACAGCGCATACCCTTCGACAACTACAGGCCCACCCCGAACAATCCGGGCTGTACCACTGCGTAGCGAGCGGAGAAACCACGTGGCATGGCTACGCCCAGTTTGTGCTGGGCGAGGCGCAGCGTTTGGGCCATCCGTTGAAGGCCGGGCCTGCCCAAGTCACCCCCACGACTACCAGCAGTTACCCCACGCCGGCCAAACGACCGCTCAATTCGCGGCTGACCACCGGCAAACTGCAAGCCACCTTTGGCCTGACGCTACCGCACTGGCAGGTGGGCGTGGCCCGCATGCTGACCGAAATCTCAGGGAAATAACCATGACCAATACAACCAGCACCAAGCAGCGCAAAGGCATCATCTTGGCAGGCGGCTCTGGTACACGCCTGTACCCCGCGACCCAGGCCGTGAGCAAACAGCTGCTGCCCATCTACGACAAGCCCATGATTTACTACCCGCTGAGCGTCTTGCTGCTGGCGGGCATCAAGGAGGTGCTGGTGATCAGCACCCCACAGGACACGCCGCGGTTTGAGCAGTTGCTGGGAGATGGTGCCCAATGGGGCATACACATTGAATACGCGGTTCAACCCTCACCGGATGGCCTGGCGCAGGCGTTTTTAATTGGCGAGACGTTTTTGGACGGTGCACCGAGTGCGTTGGTACTGGGTGACAACATTTTTTATGGCCATGACTTTGCCGGACTGCTCGAAAGCGCCACGGCGCAAACAACTGGTGCCACCGTATTTGCCTACGCAGTGAATGACCCCGAGCGCTACGGCGTGGTGGAGTTCAATGCCGAGGGCCGGGCGATCAGCTTGGAAGAGAAGCCCAAAGTACCCAAGTCGCGCTATGCGGTAACTGGTCTGTATTTCTACGACAACCAAGTGGTGGAGTTGGCCAAACAGGTAAAACCTTCGGCGCGCGGCGAGCTGGAAATTACCGACCTGAACCGCCTGTACATGGAGCGCGGCCAACTCGATGTGCAGACCATGGGTCGCGGCTACGCATGGCTGGACACCGGTACCCACGAATCCATGCTTGAAGCCAGCCAATTTATTTACACGATAGAAAACCGCCAGGGTCTTAAGGTGGCGGCACCAGAAGAAATTGCATGGCGCAGTGGCTGGATTGACGATGCACAGCTGCAGAAGCTGGCGCAACCG
Organism: Rhodoferax sp. TH121; assembly: GCF_002251855.1. GTDB lineage: Bacteria > Pseudomonadota > Gammaproteobacteria > Burkholderiales > Burkholderiaceae_C > Allorhodoferax. The sequence goes on along the minus strand of NZ_NOXW01000022.1, from coordinate 831,031 downwards.
CTGGCCAAATCGGGTTATGGGCAGTATCTGCTGCGCCTGCTCAAAGACAAGGTATTTTGATGAAGGTCACACCCACCGCCATTGCCGACGTACTGTTAATCGAACCCAAGATTTTCGGGGACGAACGCGGTTTTTTCTTTGAAAGTTTTAACGAACGTGTGTTCCGCGAAGCCACTGGCGTGACCCTGCCTTTTGTGCAGGACAACCACTCCAAATCGGCCCGCGGAGTGCTACGCGGACTGCACTACCAAACCCAACAAGCCCAAGGTAAGCTGGTGCGTGTAGTGGCGGGCGAGGTTTTCGATGTCGCTGTGGACATACGCCGCAACTCACCCACCTATGGTCAATGGGTGGGGGAAATCCTGTCTGGCGACAACAAACGCCAGCTATGGGTCCCGCCGGGACTGGCGCATGGCTTTGTGGTGTTGTCGGAGTCGGCCGAGTTTTTGTACAAAACGACCGACTACTACGCCCCGGCTTACGAGCGTTGTATTGCCTGGGACGACCCGCATCTGGCCATCACATGGCCCGACTTGGGCATGCCGCCGCTGTTGTCTGCCAAGGATGCGGCGGGCATAGCTTTCCACGCTGCCTGACCCGATCACACTGCCTCCGCCAACCCCCAGTCAGGCCACGGTGGGAAATACGCCACGCATAAAGGGGCGAATTTACCTCTCCGTCCCCTTGCAACCGCACGAATACACCTAGCTTCGTATATCCTAGCCGGCTATGGCTGTAGCTGAATCTGTAAACCGCGATACCACCACAGTGGCCCTGCCCGGCATTGGTCGCGCTCTGGTGGCCGCTGGAAAGCTTCCCCAAAAGGCCGCAGAAGACCTCTATCGCAAAGCCGTGGGCGGCAAAAGCAGCTTCATGGCAGAGCTGGTGGGTTCTGGCGCTGTATCCTCTGCCGACTTGGCGCACACCCTGTCGGCAGCCTTTGCCGCCCCGCTGGTGGATCTGGACGCTGTAGATCCTCAACGCTTGCCCAAAGGTCTGCTGGACCCCAAGATTTGCACCGACTTCCGGGTGCTGGTACTGAGCAAACGTGGCAACCGCCTAATCATTGCCACGGCGGATCCATCCGACCAGGCCGCTGCCGAGCGCATCAAGTTCTCGACCCAAATGGGGTTCGACTGGGTCATCGCAGAGTTTGACAAGCTCTCCAAGATGGTGGACGCCAACACCACCACTGCCACCGAGGCGATGGAAGACATCATTGGCGGGGACTTTGAATTTGATGAAAGCGCCACCGAGGTAAGCACAGAAACCACGGCTACAACGGCTGAGGTGGAAGATGCGCCGGTGGTGCGCTTTTTGCACAAGATGTTGATGGATGCCTTCAGCATGCGGGCATCCGATTTGCACTTTGAGCCCTACGAACACCAATACCGGGTAAGGTTCCGGATTGATGGCGAGCTACGCGAAATTGCCAGTCCACCCATTGCAATCAAAGACAAGCTGGCCTCGCGGATCAAGGTGATCTCGCGGATGGATATTTCTGAGAAGCGGGTGCCACAAGATGGCCGCATGAAGCTCAAGGTGGGGGCCGACCGCGTGATCGACTTCCGCGTGAGCACCCTGCCCACCTTGTTCGGCGAAAAAATTGTGATCCGGATTTTGGACCCGAGTAGCGCCAAACTGGGCATTGATGCCTTGGGTTACGAAGCCGAAGAGAAAGAGCGTCTGCTGAAGGCTATCGGGCGACCTTACGGAATGATTTTGGTGACGGGCCCCACGGGCTCGGGAAAAACCGTGTCGCTGTATACCTGCCTGAACCTGCTGAACCAACCAGGCGTCAACATTGCGACAGCCGAGGACCCCTCCGAAATCAACTTGCCCGGCGTGAACCAGGTGAACGTGAATGAAAAGGCAGGATTGACCTTTGCAGCGGCGTTGAAGTCATTTTTGCGTCAAGACCCAGACATCATCATGGTGGGGGAAATTCGGGACCTAGAGACGGCGGACATTTCCATCAAGGCGGCACAAACAGGCCACTTGGTGTTATCTACCCTGCACACTAACGATGCGCCCACCACACTTACGCGCATGCGCAATATGGGCATTCAGCCCTTCAATATTGCATCCAGCGTCATACTGATCACAGCCCAGCGCCTGGCGCGCCGTCTGTGCATGAACTGCAAGCAACCCGCCGAGGTACCGAAAGCCGCGCTGCTGGACGCAGGGTTCAAGGAGTCTGACTTGGACGGCAGTTGGAAACCCTACCGGGCGGTAGGCTGCTCTATGTGTAACAACGGTTACAAAGGGCGTGTTGGTATTTACCAAGTGATGCCCATTAGTGATGAAATTCAGCGCATCATCTTGCGGGACGGCAGTGCCATGGAGATTGCAGCGCAATCCGAGGCCGAAGGCGTGCGCTCACTGCGTCAGGCCGGCCTGCACAAGGTGAAACTCGGGCTGACTTCGTTGGAAGAAGTGCTGGCCGTCACCAACGAATAAAAGGCAACCCAGGGGACCCTATGGCAACAGCAAAGTCTGCGGACAGCAAAGACGCAGTATTCGAGTGGGAAGGCAAAGACCGCAACGGCAAGCAGGTGCGGGGTGAAATACGTGCCGTGGGCGAGAACCAGGTCAAGTCTTCCTTGCGCCGGCAAGGGGTGACGCCCACCAAGATCAAGAAGCGTCGCATGCGGTCGGGCAAGAGCATCAAACCCAAGGATATGGCGATCTTCACGCGCCAGCTGGCCACCATGATGAAAGCAGGGGTGCCCTTGCTTCAGGCATTCGACATTGTGGGCCGCGGCAACCCCAACCCCAGCGTGACCAAGTTGCTAAACGACATCCGTCAGGATGTGGAAACGGGTACATCGCTGAGCACCGCATTTCGCAAGTACCCGCTGTACTTTGACAACCTGTACTGCAACCTCGTGGAGGCGGGCGAATCCGCAGGTATCTTGGACCAGCTGCTGGACCGATTGGCGGTCTACATGGAAAAAACAGAAGCTATCAAGTCAAAAATCAAATCGGCACTGATGTACCCCATTGCCGTGCTGGTTGTAGCTTTTGTGGTGGTTTCTGTGATCATGATTTTCGTGATTCCGTCCTTCAAACAGGTGTTCAGCTCGTTTGGTGGCGAGTTGCCGGCCCCCACATTGATCGTGATCGCCATGAGTGAGTTTTTCATTGATTACTGGTGGCTGATTTTTGGTGGCATCGGTGGCGGCTTGTATTTCTTTATGCAGGCCTGGCAGCGCAATGAAAAAGTGCAGGCTTTTATGGACCGCCTGATGCTCAAGCTGCCAATCTTTGGTGTGATGGTCGACAAAAGTTGTGTAGCGCGCTGGACGCGAACGCTTTCGACCATGTTTGCGGCGGGTGTGCCACTGGTGGAAGCGCTAGATTCCGTGGGCGGCGCCTCTGGCAACATCGTCTACCAGAACGCCACGCAAAAGATCCAGCAGGAGGTCTCTACTGGCACCGCATTGACGACCGCCATGACCAACGCCAATCTGTTTCCCAGCATGGTGCTACAGATGTGCGCGATTGGTGAAGAGTCGGGCTCCATTGACCACATGCTGGGCAAAGCCGCTGACTTTTTTGAAGCCGAAGTGGATGACATGGTGGCGGGTATCTCCAGCCTGATGGAGCCCATCATCATTGTGGTGCTGGGCACTATCATCGGCGGTATCGTAGTGTCCATGTACCTGCCTATCTTCAAGCTGGGACAAGTGGTTTGATGCTGACAGGTCTGCTGTGGCTAGATGCCAGCCTGATGGGACTGCTGGGTCTGTTAGTCGGCAGTTTTCTCAATGTGGTGGTGTACCGCCTGCCGAAGATGATGGAACGGCAATGGGCAGCTGAGTGTGCTGAACTGGCCGGCAAAGAAGTTGATGCTTCAGAGCCATTCAATCTCATGGTGCCGCGCTCACGCTGCCCGCACTGTGGGCACCAGATTCGCTGGTTTGAAAATATTCCGGTCGTGAGTTATGCCGTGCTGGGCGGCAAGTGTGCTGCTTGCAAAGCACCGATTAGCCTGCGCTACCCGGTGGTCGAGTTGGCCACGGGTGCCCTGTTCTTGTGGTCCGGTTGGCAGTGGGGCGCCTCCGCCACCGGACTTGCTTGGTGTGCCTTCTCCGCCTTGCTCTTGGGCATGGCGCTCATTGACTGGGACACCACCCTGCTGCCGGATGACATGACCTTGCCACTGATGTGGCTGGGTCTGGTGGCTGCGGCGCTTCAATGGACTCCAGTTCCCTTCGTGACCGCATTTTGGGGCGCTGTCGCTGGTTATCTGTCCCTGTGGTCCATTTACTGGGTGTTTAAGCTGGTCACGGGCAAAGAAGGTATGGGCTACGGCGACTTCAAACTGTTTGCGGCCTTGGGGGCTTGGTTTGGCTGGCCGATGCTAATTCCCATCATCCTGATTGCATCTGTGATTGGTGGCGTGGTGGGTATTGCCATGAAGTTCACCAGCGGCCTGCGCGAAGGTGGTTACGTGCCCTTTGGCCCCTTTCTGGCAGGGGCTGGTTTCGCAGCCATGCTCCTTGGGCCTCAGACGCTACGCCAACTGGTCGGTATCTGAACACATGCCTGCCGCCTTGCGTTTGGGCCTTACCGGCGGGATCGGCAGCGGCAAGAGCACCGTCGCCGCACTGCTCCAGACTCAAGGCGCACATGTCATTGACGCAGACGCATTGGCACGTGCGACTACAGCGGCAGGTGGGGCCGCTATTCCCGCAATCCAGGAAGCCTTTGGGCCTGGGCTGCTGAATGCGGCGGGAGCGCTGGACCGCGACAAGATGCGCCAGCTGGCTTTTTCAGATGCCAGTACGCGCACGAGGCTGGAGGCCATTGTTCACCCCTTGGTTGGCGCAGCCATTGAACAAGAGGCGCAGGACGCGGAAACCAAGGGCACACATTGCCTCGTCTTTGACATTCCGCTTCTTGTGGAATCAGCGCACTGGCGCCAACGCCTGCACCGGGTTCTGGTCGTGGACTGCAGCAGCGAGACCCAGATCCAGCGTGTGATGCAGCGCAACGGTATGTCACGTAGCGAAGTGCAAAACATCATGGCCGCACAAGCCAAGCGCACACAGCGTCTGCGGGCCGCTGATGCGGTGCTGTTCAACGATGGCATCAGCCTCGATGCATTGGCCCTGCATGTGCAGCAAATTGGACGGCAGTTCGGGCTATGATTCGACGACCGGAAAATACAGCGTGATCCTCTACGAATACCCCTTCAACGAACGCATTCGCACCTATTTGCGACTCGAACACCTGTTTTTGCGCTTGGCGGAATTGATGTCACGTGCGGAACCGTTGGACCACCACTTTGCGCTGGCGACGATTTTTGAAGTGATGGACGTGGGGGCACGCGCTGACTTAAAGTCGGACGTTCTCAAAGATCTGGACAAACAAAAGCAGATCCTCAACGGCTACCGTGGCAACCCTGCAATCGCCGAAACCGTGCTCGACCGAGTGATTGGGCAGTTAGACCACTGCTTTACCTCCTTGAATGGGCTAACCGGCAAAGCAGGCCAAGCCTTGACCGAAAATGACTGGCTCATGAGTATCCGCAGCCGAGTCGGCATTCCAGGCGGCACCTGTGAATTTGACCTGCCCGCCTACTACGCATGGCAACACCGCAACGCAGAGGCTCGCCAGGAAGACTTGCAACGTTGGGCGTCCACGCTGGCCCCCTTGGCAGAGTCCATTCACCTGCTGCTCAAAATGCTGCGTGACTCGGGTGCGCCACAAAAAGTCGTTGCGGTGGGTGGGCAGTTCCAGCAAAACCTGCCCCAGGGAAGAACCTTCCAGCTGCTGCGGCTATCGCTGGACCCAGCCTTGCAAGTGATTCCTGAGATCAGTGGCAATCGCCTGATGGTGTCTATTCGCCTGATGCGCCACGCAGACGACGACCGTCTGCATCCCAGCGGCGAGGATGGGGCATTTGAGCTGACCTTGTGCTCTTGACCGAGCACACACCGTTCTATGCCTGAGTCTTCATCCCAGAAGATCGTCGCCTGCCCCCAATGCGGGGGTGACAGCATCTACGCCCCTAGCAATGCCTACCGCCCATTTTGCAGTGAACGCTGTAAGAACCTGGATTTGGGTGCGTGGGCCAGTGAGTCGTTCCGTGTGCCTACTGAGGCTCCGCCTGACGACCAAGTGTTTGGCGACACCAAACTACAATGAAAATTAAGCCAAAAATGGCTCTAGCCCACTAGTTACCTGCGCTAACAGCTATCGAATATGTAGCACCCTGGTATGCCCGCTCAGCGGCAAACCAGTCCAGCACAGGTACAGTACCCGGTAGTACTGGCATGACTTGGACCGGGAGCTGTTCCCATGAGCAGCTTTGCGCCTCCCGCATCTGCAATTCACCCGACCACTCAAACACCTTGCAGAAATGCAAGCGCACGAGAGCATGCGGGTAGTCGACCAACTCCACCTTCCAGGGCACGGCCGACGCAATGGTGATGCCGATCTCCTCACACAATTCACGTCGCAATGCTTGCTCTACGGTTTCACCTGCTTCAAGTTTACCGCCAGGAAACTCCCAGTACCCGGCATAGGCTTTGCCAGCTGGTCGGGAGGTCAACAAGAAGGCGCCATCTTCGCGCACCAACACCCCCACGGCGACCTCTACGGCCTGGCGATCAGTGCCTCCAACACGGGCAGCTCCCGGGTCCGCAACCAAGGGGATGGTCATGCCTGCTCGCGCCCTGCAAAGTCCTTGGCGAACTGGTAGGCCACCCGGCCGCTACGCGAGCCGCGCTCCAGCGCCCATAACAAGGCATCTGCACGTGCAGTTGCGATACGTGCTTGTGAAACACCCAAAGCAGCCAACCACTGGGCCACGATGGCCAAGTACTCATCTTGGCTAAAAGGATAAAAACTCACCCACAAGCCGAAACGCTCGGACAGAGAAATCTTTTCCTCAACGCCCTCACCCGGATGCACCTCACCGTCGTCGGTGTGTTTGTAGGTCAGGTTCTCGGACATGTACTCGGGCAGCAGGTGGCGGCGGTTGCTGGTCGCGTAGATCAGCACATTGGGCGTCGCAGCCGCCACCGAGCCATCCAGCACCGACTTCAAGGCCTTGTAGCCCGCCTCGCCCTCGTCAAAACTCAGGTCGTCACAGAACACGATGAATTTCTCGGGTCGTTGAGCGACCAGTTCGACGATATCCGTCAGGTCCACCAAGTCGGCCTTGTCCACCTCGATCAGACGCAACCCTTGGGCTGCGTAGGTGTGCAAGCAGGCACGGATCAAGGAGGACTTACCGGTGCCTCGTGCGCCGGTTAGCAGCACGTTGTTGGCAGTGGCACCCCGGACGAACTGGGCCGTATTGCGCTGGATTTTTTCTTTTTGGTCGTCAATTTCCTTCAGGTCGTCCAAGCTCATGGCGCCTACATGATGCACTGGTGTGATCACGCCCTGGCCTGAACGGCGACGGCGGTAGCGAAAGGCGATCGAAGCCTCCCAATCCGGCGGCTCCACGCCATGCGGCAAGGAAGCCTCCACGCGCGCCATAAACAGCTCGGCACGCGCCAAAAAACCGGCCAACTCTCGGGGCAGGGTATCCGTCATAGAGGTTGCGCTCAGGAGCGGTAGTCAGCGTTGATCGTGACGTAATCGTGGCTAAAGTCGCACGTCCACACGGTCTCGGTCGCGGTACCGCGACCCAAGCCCACCCGCACGGTGATTTCGCTTTGCTTCATCACCCGTTGGCCGTCTTCTTCGCGGTAGCTAGGATTGCGCCCGCCACGCGTAGCGACATGCACATCGTCCAGATGCAATTCGATACCTGTCTGGTCCAGATCATCAATACCGGCATACCCTACAGCAGCCAAAATGCGGCCCAAATTTGGGTCGCTGGCGTAGAACGCGGTCTTGACCAGCGGTGAGTGTGCAATTGCATAGGCCACTTTGCGGCACTCTTGCGCAGTGCGCCCACCCTCCACCTGCACGGTGATGAACTTGGTAGCGCCCTCACCATCCCGTACGATGGCCTGGGCTAGTTGGCGTGCCACACCCAGCATGGCTGCCTTGAGCGCCAATCCATCTGCCGACTGCAGCGAAGTAATTTCAGCGTTACCCGCCTTGTTGCTGGCAATCACGACCAAAGAGTCGTTGGTGGACGTGTCACCGTCCACGGTAATGCGGTTGAAAGAACCCTCCGCCAATTCCTGCGACAGTTGGTGCATCACGGCCTGGCTCACGCAAGCATCGGTGGCAATAAAACCCAGCATGGTTGCCATATTGGGGCGAATCATGCCCGCGCCCTTGCTGATGCCACTAATGCTGACTTCGCGTCCACCCACGGTGACTTTGGCACTGCAGGCCTTGGGCTGCGTGTCAGTAGTCATGATGCCCTCTGCTGCCTTCAGCCAGTGGTCCAGACGCGCATCGGCAATGGCTGCGTCCAAGCCAGCTTCGATGCGATCAATCGGCAGGGGCTCCATGATTACACCCGTGGAAAATGGCAATACTTGCTGGGGCGCAATTCCCAGCTTGGCGGCCAAGGCCACGCAGCTGCGTTGCGCACGGGCCAGCCCATCCGCACCCGTACCCGCATTCGCATTGCCCGTATTGATCAGCAGGGCACGCATGGACTGACCAGACGCCAAATGCTCGCGGCACAGCTGGACGGGGGCGGCGCAAAACCGGTTGGAAGTGAAAACCCCCGACACGCTAGCGCCTTCGTCCAACAGCACGACGGTCAAGTCTTTGCGGCCTAGCTTGCGCACACCGGCTTCAGTCACCCCAATGCGCACGCCGGGGATGGGGGTTAGCAATGCCGCTTCGGGCAATGGAAGGTTCACAGGCATGGAAGCACTCTCAGGTCAATTGGCCGTGGCAGTGTTTGTACTTCTTGCCGCTACCACAAGGGCAAGTCTCGTTGCGGCCCACGCGAGGCACATCATTGACACTGGGCTTCACGGTAGCCGTATCCACCGTGGTTTGCACCTCACCAGTCTCAGTGGGGGCGCTGTACGTCACATTCGAAATGCTTTCGCCGCGCGCCTCCATGGCATCTGCAGCCTGCTCCAGTTGTTCATTGGACTGAATCTTGACCGTCATCAACACCTTGGTGACGTCGTTCTTGACCGAATCCAGCAACTGGCCAAACAGCTCAAACGCTTCACGCTTGTACTCTTGTTTGGGTTGCTTCTGGGCATAGCCTCGCAGGTGAATGCCTTGGCGCAGATAGTCCAGCGCGCTCAGGTGGTCACGCCAATGGCTGTCAATGCTTTGCAGCAACACCATGCGTTCAAACTGTGTGAAGTTTTCAGCGCCGACCAAATCCACTTTGGCCTGGAAAGCCGCATTGGCAGCTTGCACCACGGTGCTGGCGACTTCTTCGTCGGTAATGGAACTCGCTTCCGACACCTGCTTTTGCAAGTCCAGGCTGATTTGCCAATCATCGGCAAGTGCTTTTTGCAAACCAGGAACATCCCACTGCTCTTCCACAGACTCTGCGGGCACGTACTGGCGCACCAAATCCTCAAATGCCCCCTCGCGTAGCGAACCAATCTGGGCGCCCAAGTCCTGCGCGTCCAGAATCGCATTGCGCTGCTGGTAAATCACCTTGCGCTGGTCGTTGGATACATCGTCGTACTCCAACAATTGCTTGCGCATGTCAAAGTTGCGTGCCTCCACCTTGCGCTGGGCGCTTTCAATGCTGCGCGTGACAATGCCAGCCTCAATGGCCTCGCCATCAGGCATCTTCAGGCGATCCATGATCGACTTCACGCGATCGCCCGCGAAGATACGCATCAGCGAGTCGTCTAGACTCAGGTAGAAACGCGAAGAACCAGGGTCACCCTGGCGGCCTGAGCGGCCACGCAGCTGGTTGTCGATACGGCGTGACTCATGGCGCTCGGTGGCAATGATGCGCAAACCTCCCAGAGCCTTGATTGCTTCATGGTCCTGCATCCACTGCGCACGCAAGGCCTTGATTTTTTCGTCCTTGACCGTGGCATCCAAGGCCTCATCGGACTCAACTTCTTGCAAGGCTTTCTCTATATTGCCGCCCAACACAATGTCGGTGCCTCGGCCCGCCATGTTGGTCGCAATGGTGATCATCTTCGCGCGACCAGCCTGGGCCACAATGTCCGCTTCACGTGCGTGCTGCTTGGCATTGAGTACCTGGTGCGGCAGCTTTTCCTTCTCCAGCAGCTGCGCAATAATTTCGGAGTTTTCAATCGAGGTGGTGCCGACCAGCACGGGCTGGCCACGTTCGTAACATTCGCGAATGTCCTTGATCGCAGCTTCGTACTTTTCACGCGTGGTTTTGTAGACGCGATCCAACTGGTCCTCCCGCAGACTCTTGCGGTTGGGCGGAATCACCACGGTCTCCAAACCGTAGATTTCCTGGAATTCGTAAGCTTCGGTATCCGCCGTACCCGTCATACCAGCGAGCTTGCCGTACAAGCGGAAGTAGTTCTGGAAGGTAATGGAGGCCAGCGTTTGGTTTTCTGCCTGGATCTGCACGCCCTCTTTGGCTTCCACAGCCTGGTGAAGGCCATCGCTCCAGCGGCGACCGGTCATCAGTCGGCCGGTGAATTCGTCCACGATCACAATTTCACCTTGTTGCACGACGTAGTGCTGGTCGCGGTGGTAGAGGTGATTGGCCCGCAGCGCCGCGTACAGGTGATGCATCAGCGTGATATTGGCCGGATCGTACAGCGACGAACCCGCAGGAATCAGGCCCAACTCTGCAAAGATCTGTTCGGCTGATTCGTGGCCCTGCTCGGTCAAGAAAACCTGATGGCTTTTTTCATCCAACGTAAAGTCACCAGGCTTGGTCACGCCTTCACCGGTGCGGGGATCTGCTTCGCCCTCTTGCTTTACCAGCTTCGGGATCGCCTTGTTGATGGCAATGTAGAGGTCCGTGTGATCCTCAGCTTGGCCGCTGATGATGAGCGGCGTGCGTGCCTCGTCAATCAAGATGGAGTCCACCTCATCCACGATGGCGTAGTTCAGGCCACGCTGAACACGGTCTGCCACCTCGTAGACCATGTTGTCGCGCAGGTAATCAAAACCGTATTCATTATTGGTGCCGTAGGTGATGTCGGCACGGTAGGCAGCTTGTTTGTCCTCACGGGGCGCTTGAGGCAGATTGATGCCCACTGTCAAACCCAGGAAGTTGTACAAGCGTCCCATCCACTTGGCATCGCGGCTGGCCAAGTAGTCATTCACTGTCACAACGTGCACCCCCTTGCCACTCAGGGCATTGAGGTAGACCGGCAGCGTCGCAGTCAGGGTTTTGCCTTCACCCGTACGCATTTCAGAGATTTTGCCGTTGTGCAGCGACATACCGCCCAACAATTGCACATCGAAATGCCGCATCTTCATGACACGCTTGGAACCCTCGCGTACCACGGCAAATGCCTCAGGCAGGATGGCGTCCAGTGTCTCACCCTTGGAAATGCGGTCCTTGAACTCCTGCGTCTTCGCGCGCAGACCATCGTCAGTCAACTGCTCGAACTGCGGCTCCAGCGAATTGATCCGCGCGACCACGGAACGGTATTGCTTGAGCAAGCGGTCATTGCGACTGCCAAAGATTTTGGTAAGGATATTGATGGCCATGCATGCAAGACTGGCCTGCCCCCACCATGGGTGGCAGATCAGCGCAGTCCTTTTTCTCGTCTGGGTGAAATGGGGGCATTCAGATGGAAGACAAGCGCGTGTGCGCCCGCACCACCACAAATACCAAATCGCCGATTTTAGCGTTGCGTATCGGCCGCTTTGGATTGCGCTGTTTGGGCAGCCGGAAGATTGCGCCCGGCATTCAAAAACTTCTGCGGATCCTGTGGCACACCCTGCACCAGCACCTCGAAATGCAGGTGCGGCCCGGTGGATCGCCCGGAAGTTCCCACTTCGGCAATCTTCTGGCCACGTTTGATCAAATCACCCTTTTTGACCAACACCTTGGAGGCATGTGCATAACGGGTAATAAGGTTGTTGCCATGGTCCACCTCAATCATATTGCCGTATTGAAAGTGGAATTCCTGGGTCACCACCATACCGCCAGCCGCGGAGTAGATCGGGGTGCCGGTCTCCGCAGGGAAATCAAGGCCGGTGTGCAGCGCAGAACGCCCCGTAATCGGATCAATGCGCCAGCCAAACACAGAGCCCAGGTTGGCATCAGGTACTGGCGTCTGGGTCGGCACCATCATCTTCTTGATTTTTTGCTCGAACAGACGGGACTCGATTTGTGCCATGGCTTCAGACCGTTGGCTCGCCATCACATCCAGCGCTTCAAGCCCCGCATCCAGCTCCTGCAAGGTCAGAGGTCGACCCTCTACCAAAAGCCCGCCTTGCCCCGGCTTCACCTTGATATCGGCCGGGTTGATTCCCGCCAAACCAGAAACGCGCTCGCCCAAAGACTCCAACTGGAGCAACTTGGCTTGCATCTCACCCAACTTTTTGGCCAGTACTTCAATGTTTTCGCGCAGATAACGGTCACGCTGGGCAAATTCGTCTTTAACCACCAGGCGCACCAAAGATCCAATAACAGGCCAGCCTTCGCGTGCGCCTTTTAGAAACACCCAGTGGTACAGGCCAGCTGAAACGAGCATCAGCGCCATGGACAGCGCGAACAGCGACAGCAAGAGTTTGGCCCCGCTCAAATGGAAAGCTCGGCTCTTGGCCATCCAGGCATCCGTGATAATCACTTGCATATTCCAACACCCTCTTCATGCAACCCTTGATCCGCAATCACCGAGCCGTATCTGCTTTGCAAGCAAGCCGGGAATCGCCTGCCTTGGCCCGACTCAGTGACTTGGCAACAGAATCTTCTGCGCGGCTCAAAAGCTTGGAAAGCCTGATTCCACGTACCTTGCGTATGGCAATTCAGGCCGGCCCTATTGATGGGAGCGAGTGGTGCCTGCTACTGGACAACAATGCTGTGGCAGCCAAATTGCGCCAACTGCTTCCCGCCATGCAAGCGCACTTGCGCTCCAAAGGCTGGGAGGTTAACTCAATTCGCTTAAAGGTCCAAGTGTCGCCGCCAAGCAAAAATAAGCTATGACGGGAGGGTGAAATGGTGCCGCTTGTCGGATTCGAACTGACGACCTACCGCTTACAAGGCGGTTGCTCTACCAACTGAGCTAAAGCGGCACGGGCCGAATTCTACATCAAGCACGACGCCCGATTGGACATAAAGCCGTCTATTTCACACGCGTCAGAGCGGGCCGACCGCCGCCAGGGGGACGCGGAGTGTCGGGACCGGCATCTTCTGAGCTAGGCACAGGCGCCAACACCGCAGGCTTGGCCTCCGGCACGGGGGGCTTGGGCGCAGCACCTTCTGGGACTGCAGTCACTGGAAAAGCCATACCCTGCCCATTTTCCCGCGCATAAATGGCAAGCACGCGGTGCACCGGCACCAGAATGTCTCGCGCCACACCCCCAAAACGCCCTTTGAACTCAATGAATTCATTGCCCAGCTGTAAGGCACTGGTCGCATCGAAACTGACGTTCAACACGATTTCCCCATCCTTGACGTACTCATGTGGCACGCGGACCGAATCGTCCACCTGCACTGCAATAAAAGGCGTGAAGCCATTGTCCGTACACCATTCGTACAAAGCACGAATGAGGTACGGACGTGTGGACTGGGCGTTGTCAGCATCCATCATGGCAACTCCAAGCAGCTTATTTACGCATCACCTTTTCAGACGGCGTCAACGCCTCAATGTAGGCCGGGCGCGAGAAGATGCGCTCTGCGTACTTGAGCAAGGGGGCCGCATTCTTGCTGAGGTCAATGCCGTAGTAGTCCAAGCGCCAGAGCAGCGGCGCAATGGCGACGTCCAGCATGGAAAAATTTTCACCCAGCATGTACTTGTTCTTGAGGAACACGGGGGCCAGCTGAGTCAGGCGGTCACGGATATGTGCGCGGGCCTTGTCCAATGCCTTCTCGTTACCCTTGGAGGCGCGGGCTTCCAGGGTGGACACGTGCACGAACAGCTCTTTCTCGAAATTCAGCAAAAACAGGCGCACACGGGCGCGATCCACGGGATCACCGGGCATCAGCTGGGGATGAGGGAAACGCTCATCAATATATTCATTGATGATGTTCGACTCGTACAGGATCAGGTCACGCTCGACCAAGATGGGAACTTGGCCGTAGGGGTTCATCACGCTGATGTCTTCGGGCTTGTTGTACAAGTCCACATCGCGGATTTCGAAGTCCATGCCTTTCTCGAACAACACAAAACGGCAACGGTGAGAAAAGGGGCAGGTTGTTCCTGAATACAGCACCATCATGGCAAGAGACTCCTAAAAAATGAAAAAGAGTGGGTCGCCTCGGCTGACCCACTCTGACACCATCAGCCTAGGCCTAACAGGCCCATGCGACAGCGCGCGACTTTACTTGACGTCTTTCCAGAACGCCGCATTCAGGCGCCAGGCAAACAGCGTCAGCACCGACAAGAACAGCAAGACCCAGACACCCACCCGAACACGGGTGTTTTGTGCGGGCTCTCCCATCCACTGCATGTAATTGACCAGATCACCAATCGCTTGGTCGTACTGGGCAGGGGTCATAGTACCGGGCGTGATTTGCTTCCAGCCCTTGAAAACATGCACCTCGTGCCCATGCTCTTCCACCGTGTCATACACGGGGACGCGCTTGCCCTGCAGTTCCCACAGCACATGAGGCATGCCAACACTGGGGAACACCAAGTTGTTCCAGCCGGTCGCCTTGGTGTCATCAGGGTAGTAGGTGCGCAAGTAGGTGTACAGATAGTCTGCACCCGAACCACCCGCACCTGCGCGCGAGCGTGCAATCACGGTCAAATCGGGTGGGTTGGCACCAAACCAGTCTTTGGCTTGCTTGGGGTCAATGGCCGCCTTCATGGTTTCACCGACCTTTTCAGTCGTGAAGAGCAAGTTGTCCTTGATTTGCTGATCGGTCAAACCAATGTCTTTGAGACGATTGAAACGCATGAACGCTGCAGAGTGGCAGTTCAGGCAGTAATTCACAAACAGCTTGGCGCCATTTTGCAGGGAGACCAAATCGTTGGTCTTGACGGGCGCCTTGTCCAAAGGGATGCCACCACCGGCTGCATGGGCACCGGCAACAAAGCCCACAGCTGCCACAAAGGTAATCAGAAGTTTTTTCATGTCAGTCAGTCTCCGGCGCTCAGTGGGCCGCAAAGGTCACACGGGCAGGCACTTCCTTGGATTTACCCAATGTGCTCCACCAAGGCATCAGCAAGAAGAAACCGAAGTAAAACAAGGTACCCACTTGCGACACACGCTCACCAAGAGGAGATGGAGGCTGCACGCCGAGGTAGGCAAGAATCACGAAATTGATCACAAAGATGCCATAGAGGTACTTGTGCCAATCAGGACGGTAACGAATGGACTTGACGGGGCTGTAGTCCAGCCAAGGCAGGAAGAACAGGATCACCACAGCGCCCCCCATGACCACCACACCCCAGAACTTGGCGTCGATGGAAAGCATGAGCACCGTTGCCACGACAGCGGCACCAGCCAACACGCCCTTGAAGATCGCGGGCATCTTGAACTTAAAGATACTGAAAGCAGCCGCAGCCAGCACGCAGGCGATAAGCGCATACATCATCTCGCTGGTGATGGCACGCAGCATGGAGTAGAAGGGCGTGAAGTACCAAACCGGAGCGATGTGTGCAGGAGTTTTCAGCGGGTCAGCCGGGATGAAGTTGTTGTACTCCAGGAAGTAGCCACCAAACTCGGGCGCGAAGAAGATGATGGCGGTAAACACAATCAGGAAGACGCTGACACCAAAGATGTCGTGCACGGTGTAATACGGATGGAAAGGCACACCGTCCAAGGGATGGCCAGCCGCATCGCGGGGCGCGTTGGGGCCCTTGATTTCGATACCGTCGGGGTTGTTGGAACCCACATCGTGCAGCGCCAGCAAGTGCGCCACCACCAGGCCCAACAGGACCAGGGGCACAGCGATCACGTGGAAGCTGAAGAAGCGGTTCAGGGTGGCATCACCCACGACGAAGTCGCCGCGGATCAGCAAGGCCAAATCGGGCCCAACCAAAGGCACAGCAGCAAACAGGTTCACGATCACCTGGGCACCCCAGTAGGACATCTGCCCCCAAGGCAGCAGGTAACCCATGAAGGCTTCAGCCATCAGGCACAGGAAAATAGCGCAGCCAAAGATCCAGACCAGTTCGCGCGGCTTGCGGTAGCTGCCGTAGATGAGGCCACGGAACATGTGCAGGTAAACCACCACGAAGAAGGCAGAAGCACCTGTGGAGTGCATGTAGCGGATCAACCAGCCCCATGGCACGTCGCGCATGATGTATTCCACCGAGCCAAACGCCAGGGCAGCATCGGGCTTGTAGTGCATGACCAGGAAGATGCCGGTGACGATCTGGATCACAAGCACCAACAGGGCCAGCGAGCCAAAGATGTACCAGAAGTTGAAGTTTTTCGGAGCGTAGTACTCCGACATGTGCACCTTGTAGGCGTCAAACGCCGTGGGGAAACGGTTTTCGAACCAGTTCGTCACCTTTTCGCCAGCGGAGGCGTTGGGGGAGATTTCCTTGAAAGTCGCCATGTTGTTCTTCCTCAGGCTTTCTTGTCTTCGCCGATCAGCAGCTTGCTGTCAGACAGGTACATGTGCGGCGGCACTTCGAGGTTGTCTGGTGCAGGCTTGTTCTTGAAGACACGGCCAGCCATATCGAAAGTGGAACCGTGGCAGGGGCACAAGAAGCCGCCCTTCCAGTCGTCGGGCAGCGAGGGCTGGGCACCGGTCTGGAATTTGTCGGAAGGCGAGCAGCCCAAGTGAGAGCAAATACCGACTGCGACAAAAAATTCTGGCTTGATAGAGCGCGCCTCGTTGCGGGCATACTCGGGCGTCAGTTCATCGGGCTTGCGCTCCGACTTGGGGTCTGCCAGTTGCCCATCGATACCCGCCAGCGCGGCCACCTGCTCTGGAGTGCGACGGACGATCCAGACCGGCTTGCCACGCCACTCCACCGTGACTTTTTCACCGGGTTTGAGTTCACCGATGTCCACTTCCACGGCAGCACCGGCGGCCTTGGCGCGCTCGGAGGGCTGGAAAGTGCTCACAAAGGGGATGGCGGTTGCGACACCGCCCACTGCACCAGCACAGCCGGAAGCAATCAGCCAGGTCCGTTTGCTGGAGTCGATCTTTTTGCTGTCGACAGGGGTTTCACTCATGAGAATCCTCAATGAACATCGCTAGTAGGGGTAAGCCGGGATTGTAGCTGACGGCAGTGGGGACATTCAACGCGCCAGTTGACGCGGCTGCTCTGGTTTACCCCTGTTTTGTCGGTAATACTCGGCTTCTTTCAACCACTTTGGAGCAACAAGCGATGGGAATGATTCAGGAATTCAAGGATTTCGCGGTCAAAGGCAATGTGATTGACTTGGCTGTGGGCGTGATCATTGGTGCTGCTTTTGGCAAGATTGTGGACTCGGTCGTGGGCGACCTGATCATGCCGCTGGTGGGCGCCATCATCGGAAAACTGGACTTCTCCAATATGTTCTGGGTATTGGGGGCCGTGCCACCCGGCACCGAAACCACCCTGGCCGGACTCAAAAAAGCCGGCATTCCCGTATTTGCCTATGGCAGCTTCATCACCGTGGCCGTGAACTTTACGATTCTGGCCTTCATCATTTTCCTGATGGTCAAGCAAATCAACCGCCTGAAGAAAGAAGCTCCGGCTGCGGCGCCCGCCCCCGTGGTGACGCCCGAAGACGTGCTGTTGCTACGCGAGATCCGCGACAGTCTCAAGAAGTAAAACGCCGACCCGCGCAATACGCTATCATTTTTATAGCTATTTGCGCAGTATCCACGGGGCCCAAGACCCTACTTCATCTCAAATCAGGGCAATGAAAGCTGGCGCGCCATCCGAATGGCCGCCAGCAGGCTGGACGGGTCGGCGCGGCCCGTGCCAGCGATGTCAAACGCAGTACCATGGTCCGGGCTGGTGCGCACCAGCGGCAGGCCCAGCGTCACGTTCACGCCCTGCTCTACGCCGAGGTACTTCACGGGAATCAGCCCCTGGTCGTGGTACATGGCCACCACCACATCAAACTCGCCCGGATGCCCCGGCGCATGGCGGGCGCGCATGAATACGGTGTCAGGCGCAATCGGACCGTAGACCTGGCAGCCTTGGGCGCGTGCTGCCTCGATGGCCGGGATCACCGTATCCAGCTCCTCACGACCGAACAGGCCGCCCTCGCCCGCATGCGGGTTCACACCGGCCACAGCAATGCGCGGCGCACGGCCCAGTGTGCGAGACAGCGCGTCGTGGGTGATCCGAATCGTTTGCAAGACGTTATCCACGGTCACCGCGGCCAGCGCATCGCGCAGCGACACATGGATGCTGACCAGCACGGTGCGCAGCTCGTCGTTGGCCAGCATCATGCGCACCGGCATCGCGTCTACCGCCACGCCAGCATGGCGCGCCGCTGCGGCCTGCAACATCTCGGTGTGGCCTGGATAGCCGTCGTAGGGCGCACCGGCGGCGGACAAGGCCTCCTTGTGCAGCGGTGCCGTTACCAGCGCGGCGATTTCGCCGCGCAACGCGGCGTCGGCTGCCCACCCGACGCAGCGCCCGGCGAATTCGCCCGCGGTAGCACTGACCTGCCCCCAGGCCACGGGCGTCAGCGCATCGCCCACCTGCAACACCGGCAGGCAGCGCGGGGGTAGCTGCAAGACCTCAGCGGGGGTTGCGAGCTCCACTACGGGCAGTGGCACGGCACCCTGCACCACGGCCAATGCGCGGCGCATGGCTTGCACATCCCCAGCGACAAAGCAGCCTTGCACGGCCTCGGGGTTGCGCAGAAACGACTGGGCAATGATTTCGGGGCCAATGCCAGCAGCGTCGCCCAGCGTAATAGCGACAGGGAGAACAGTGTCACTCATGCGGGGTTGTCGATATCGATGAAGGTGTGAACCAGCCCCAATTGGGAGGCGACGTGGGCAGCCACTGCTGGCGCACCGTAGCGCTCGCTGGCGTGGTGGCCACAGGCGATGTAGGCCACACCACATTCGCGCGCGTAGTGGGCCTGGGGCTCGGAAATCTCGCCGGTGATAAAAGCATCGGCCCCGGCGGCAATGGCGTCTTCAAAATAACTTTGGGCGCCACCGGTGCACCAGGCAATACGGCGCAGCGGCTGTGCGCCCCCGGGCACCAGAGTCACGGCACGGCCCAGTGAGGCATGCACATGGTCGGCCAGCGCCTGCGCGGTGGCCAGGGCCGCAGGCGCGGGCCCTGCAAAGCCCAGCTGCTGCTCGCCAAAGCGGGCGTCCGCCACCAGCCCCAATACCTTGCCCAACTGCGCGTTGTTGCCCAGTTCGGCATGAGCGTCCAGCGGCAAGTGGTAGGCAATGAGGTTGATGTTGTGGGCCAGCAGCAGGCCCAGGCGCTGGCGCATCCAGCCCGTCACGCGGCCATCCTGGCCGCGCCAGAACAAGCCGTGGTGCACCAAGATGGCATCGGCCTTGGCTGCAATGGCCGCCTCGATGAGCGCCAGACTGGCCGTGACGCCCGAGACCAAAGAGTTCACCTCAGAACGCCCCTCCACCTGCAGCCCGTTGGGGCCGTAGTCTTTGAAGCGTTCGGGTTGTAGCAGCGCGTCTAGGGTGGAGAGCAAGGTGGTACGGTCAGTCATAAGGCAAACGGCGAGATCAAGAGTGGATTGTCGTTGTAGCGGGCGGGGGGGACAGGGGCTGCAGGTCGCTGTCACAGCCCTGCCCGGCAGCCACCCAGCGCCGGGCCAAGCGCTTTAACAAAGCGGCAGGCACTGGGGCGAGCCATCGCAGCCAAGGTGGCAGTGCAACCACCACGGCGGCACGTGGCGCAGTGATGGCCCCACAGCGGTAAACGGCCTGCGCGGCTTCCCAGCGCAAGGCCCCGCAAGCCCCGTGCCGGCGGCGTGACAACAGCATGCCCACGGGGCATGGCTGGGCCAGGCAGCACACGCCGCAGCCATTGCAGGGGGCGCCCTCTGGGGGTTTGGACGGCGCCGCGGGGTGGATGAGGATGGTTTGCATGGTCAACAACGCAATGCACCACTGTAACGCGCGAGCCCATGCCGCCTACAATTTGCCCTGCGCGGCACACCGGTGTGCCGCGCCTGCTGGAACTCCCGATGAAACGACTTTGGTTGCTGTTTTCCCAAACCGCTACGGTGCTGCTTGCTGCGTACTTTGTAGTGGCCACCCTCAAGCCCCAATGGCTAGGCCATGGCCCCAGCACGGTGGATAGTGCCATCGCTCTGCTCCAGGCTCCGCCCTCACAACCCGGCGAGGTTCCGCCCGGCAGCTACCGCCTGGCCGCACAAAAGGCATCCGCCGCGGTGGTGAGCATCAACACCAGCAAGGTGGCCGCCAAGAACCCCAATGCCAACGACCCGTGGTTCAAATTCTTCTACGGCGACCAGGGCAATGAGCCCCAGGGGGGCCTGGGCAGCGGCGTGATCGTGAGTCCCAGCGGCTACATCCTGACCAATAACCACGTGATCGAAGAGGCCGACGAAATTGAAGTCATCCTCAATGACAGCCGCCGTGTAGCCGCCAAAGTGATTGGCACCGACCCCGACAGCGACTTGGCGGTGCTGAAGATTGAACTCGACAAGCTGCCCACCATCGTGCTGGGCAACTCCGATAGCCTGCAGGTCGGCGACCAGGTGCTGGCGATTGGCAACCCCTTTGGCGTGGGCCAGACCGTGACCAGCGGTATCGTGAGCGCACTGGGGCGCAACCAGCTGGGTATCAACACCTTCGAGAACTTCATCCAGACCGACGCCGCCATCAACCCCGGCAATTCGGGCGGAGCGCTGGTGGACACCCATGGCAACCTCCTGGGCATCAACACTGCGATCTACTCCCGTTCGGGCGGCAGCATGGGTATTGGTTTTGCCATCCCTGTAACGACGGCCAAGATGGTGCTGGACGGTATTGTGAAAGACGGACAGGTCACACGCGGCTGGATTGGCGTGGAGCCCAACGACCTCTCGCCTGAGCTGGCGGAGACCTTTGACGTGAAAGCCAAAGAAGGCGTGATCATCACCGGCGTGCTGCAAAACGGCCCGGCAGCCCAAGCCGGTGTGCGCCCCGGCGATGTGATTGTGAGCATTGCCGACAAGCCGATTGGTGACGTGACCCAATTGCTGTCTATCGTGGCCTCACTCAAACCTGGCACACCGGCGCCCTTCACCATCGAGCGCAAAAACCAGAAGATGGAACTGAACGTGACTCCCGGTGTGCGACCCAAACCCAAGGCGGCGCGCTGAACCAGCGGCACAAGCCCTTGCAGACACAAAAAAAGGCGACCTTTGGGTCGCCTTTTTTGCTATATTTTTAGGAGCTTTTTACGCAACAACCATGCGGCCTAGCAGCCAATTCGTTACCAAATGACGCTACGACGCATCCGGTGCGGGGGCTTCATCAGACGGTGCTTGGGTGTGCTTGATGAAGATCTGTGCTGCCCAGATGCCGATTTCGTACAAGATGCACATCGGTATGGCCAAGGCCAGTTGGGACACTACATCAGGTGGCGTCACGATGGCGGCCACCACAAAGGCCAGCACGATGAAATAGCTGCGGAAGGCCTTGAGCTTGTCGATGCTCACGATGCCCATGCGCGCCAGAACAATCACCACAATGGGCACCTCAAATGCCAGGCCAAAGGCCAGGAACATGGAAAGAACGAAGTCAAGGTAAGACTCGATATCCGGCGTGGCTGCAATGCTTTGGGGGGCAAAGCTCTGAATGAACTTGAACACCTGGCCAAACACAAAGAAATAACAAAACGCCACGCCGATAAAAAACAGCACGGTGCTGGACACCACCAGGGGCAACACCAGTTTTTTCTCATGGCTGTACAGCCCGGGCGCCACAAAGGCCCAGACCTGCCACAGCACCACCGGCAGCGCCAGCAGAAAGGCCGTCATCAGCATGATCTTGAGCGGCACCAGGAACGGTGAGATCACCGACGTGGCAATCAGTTTGCCGCCGGCCGGCAAAGTGGAGACCAAAGGCGCCGCCAGGATGTCATAGAGCGCGGCCGGGCCGGGGTACAGCGCCAGCAGCGCCAGGGCCACGCCCACGGCGATGGCGGCCTTGACCAAGCGGTCGCGCAGCTCCATCAAGTGCTGCACAAAGGGCTGCTCCGTACCGGCGAGCTCGTCCTGCTTGTTGTCGTCAGATGCCATGGGGAGAAAAGGTAAAAAGGTCAGCGTACGCGCGGCGGACGGAAGCGCGCCACGCGGGCCGCGCCCGACTGTGCCTTGGTCCGCACGCCATGGCGGGCCTTGTACCACTGGGGCATGGCACCTTGCTTGAGGCGCCAGTTTTTATTGGGATGTTTGTAGGCGGGAGGCTCGGGCTCCAGCGCCGTGTCGGTAGCCTCCGACCACGATTTCTCGAAGTCACTGGCCTGCGTCTGGATGGAGTTCTCCACGTCGCGGGCAGCGCCCTCCACCGTCTCGCGCATCTTCTTGAGCTCATCGAGCTCCATGGAGCGGTTGACTTCGGCCTTCACGTCCGCCACGTAGCGCTGCGCCTTGCCCAGCAAGGCACCCACGGTGCGGGCCACTTTGGGCAGCTTCTCGGGGCCGATGACGATCAACGCCACCGCGCCGATCAGCGCCATCTTCGATATGCCGAGGTCAATCACGCCGTACTAACGCTTTAGTTTTTTTGCTTGGCTTCCACGTCAATCGTGGTTTTCTCTGAAGCGTTGGCCACTTGCTGCGCAGGGGCCGCCGGCTTGTCATCGGCAGCGGGGGTGGAGCCATCTTTCATGCCGTCCTTGAAGCCCTTGACCGCACCGCCCAAATCGGAACCGATGTTTTTGAGTTTCTTGGTGCCGAACACCATCACCACGATCAACAGAACAATCAACCAGTGCCAAATAGAAAATGAACCCATGATGTACTCCTAACGATTTGTTGAATTCTAGTCGGCGCAGACAAAGCCCTTTTTCCCGCGCCTTGCACCAACACCTAACCCCGCAACCAAGGGCGAGCCCCCCCCATCACATGGAAATGCAAGTGATGTACTTCCTGCCCCCCTTCTGCACCGGTATTGGTCACCAGCCGGTAACCGCCATCCGGGTACGGGTTGCAACCCTGCTCCAGCGCCAACTTTGGTACCAGGGCCATCATGTGACCCATCAGGCCCGCGTGCTCGGGGCCTATGTGCGCCATGCTGGGAATATGGGCCTTGGGAATGAGCAAAAAATGCACCGGCGCCCAGGGGTTGATGTCGTGGAACGCGTAGACCTGCTCGTCCTCGTACACCGCTTTGGAGGGAATCTGCTTGGCAATGATCTTGCAAAAAATGCAGTTGGCATCGTGGCCTGGCATATGCGCACTCATGCACCGATCTCCTGGCCTTTGTTCATGGCGATGAAGCCGGTAATGATGCGGTACAGAAACCACACCGAGATCAGGGCCCAAGCGATCGCGCCAGGGAAATACAGCAACAGAAACAAGGGCATGGTCACCAGGTAGGCCACACCCGCAATCACCACCGAGCGGATGCGCCAGCGGAAGTGCGAGGCATGCCAAGTGCCCACCGCGTCGTCGCGCTTGACCATGTCCAGAATTAAAGCCACCAGCAGCAGGGTCACGCCAAACTGGCCACCCGGAATGAAGGCGCTGACCGCCACGATGAGGTGCAGCACGTAACTGATGGTGCCCACGGTGTTGAGCGACTGCAGCTTTTCCAGGCTAGGCACTTCGGTGGGGGTGGTGAAATCCTGGCTCATAAACACTCCTTCAGTGGGAATCGGCTTTGGGCTCCGCCTCACGCGCTAGCACCTTGCGCAAAGCTTTTTCTTCCAGCCCGCTGGTACCGACACGGCGCTCCAGCTCTGCAATCACATCGGCCGGCGACAAGTTGTAGTGCGACAACGCCACCATAGTGTGAAACCACAGGTCGGCCACCTCGTAGACGATCTTGCTGGCATCACCGCCATGGTCCGCATCCTTGGCGGCCATCACCACTTCCGTGGCTTCTTCGCCAATCTTCTTCAAAAAGGCGTCGGGCCCCTTGTGCAGCAGGCGGGACACGTAGCTCGCGTCCGGGTTACCACCGTTGGCGACCTTGCGGCTTTCTATCACGGCAGCCAGGGCGGCCAAAGAGTCTTGAGAGGTGGACATGTTGTAGGGCGTTATTTGTAGATCGACTCCGGATCTTTCAAGACCGGGTCTACCGATTTCCATTCGCCATTTTCCAGCACGTTGAAGAAACAGCTGTGACGGCCGGTGTGGCATGCGATGCCGGGCTCGTGACCCAGTTGGGTGACCTTGAGCAAAATCACGTCGTTGTCGCAATCCATGCGAATTTCATGCACCTTCTGTACGTGGCCGGACTCCTCACCCTTGTACCAAAGCTTGTCGCGTGTGCGGCTGAAATACACAGCCCGGCCCAGCTCCACGGTTTTTTGCAGAGCCTCGCGGTTCATCCAGGCGAACATCAACACGTCGTTGGTGCCCTGCTCCTGCGCAATCACGGGCACCAGGCCTTTGGAGTCCCAGCGGATGTGTTTGATCCAGCTGACCGGCGGGGGGAGAGTGGGTTCCATGTGCTATCCAATTCATAGCTGCTTGCGCAGCATTTACGGGGGCTAAAGCCCCAAAGGGCTTAAATTCTGACAGGAATTCCGCGCTCAGCCATGCGCGCCTTGGCCTGGCCCACCGTGTATTCGCCGTAATGGAAGATGCTGGCAGCCAGCACCGCATCGGCCCCGCCCTGCTGCACGCCATCGGCCAGGTGGTCCAGGCTGCCCACACCGCCGCTGGCGATCACGGGCACGCTGATGACGTCGGCCACGGCACGGGTCAGCGCCAGGTCAAAGCCGCTCTTGGTACCGTCACGGTCCATGCTGGTGAGCAGGATTTCGCCAGCCCCACGGCGCGCCATCTCAGTGGCCCAGGCCACGGCATCCAAGCCGGTGTTCTTGCGCCCGCCGTGGCTGTACACATCCCAGCCGGGGCCACGGGTGGCTGCGTCTTCATCGGAACGGCGCTTGGCGTCGATGGCCACCACGATGGCCTGGGAACCGTATTTCAGCGATGCATCTTCAATGACTTGCGGGTTGGCCAAGGCGGCAGAATTGAAGCTCACCTTGTCGGCCCCCGCGTTCAGCAAGCGGCGCACGTCTTCCACCACGCGCACACCCCCACCGACGGTCAGCGGGATGAATACCTGCGAAGCCACGGCTTCGATGATATGCAGGATCAGGTCGCGCCCATCGCTGGTGGCGGTGATGTCCAGAAAGGTGAGCTCGTCGGCGCCCTGGTCGTTGTAACGTGCCGCGATTTCCACCGGGTCACCGGCATCACGCAACTCGACAAAATTGACGCCTTTGACAACGCGACCACCGGTCACATCTAGGCAAGGAATGATGCGTTTAGCGAGCATCAGCCGTTGAGCTCGTCGGCGCGCTCTTGCGCCTTCTGAAAGTCCAAGTCACCGCTGTAAATGGCGCGGCCGCAGATCACGCCTTCCACGCCTTCGTCCTCCACTGCGCACAGGGCTTCGATGTCAGCCATGTTGGACAAACCGCCAGAGGCAATGACAGGGATGGTCAGGGCCTGGGCCAGCTTGACGGTGGCCTCGATGTTGATGCCAGACAACATGCCGTCGCGGCCGATGTCGGTGTAGATGATGCCTTCGACGCCGTAATCCTCGAACTTTTTGCCCAAATCGACCACGTCGTGGCGAGTGAGCTTGCTCCAGCCATCGGTGGCTACCTTGCCGTCGCGGGCGTCCAGGCCAACGATGATGTGGCCGCCAAAGGCGGTACAGGCGTCCTGCAGAAAACCGGGGTTCTTGACGGCAGCGGTGCCGATGATGACGTAGCGCAGGCCGGCGTCCAGGTAGCGCTCGATGGTGTCCAGGTCGCGGATGCCGCCGCCCAACTGCACGTCGATTTCGTTGCCCACTTCCTTGAGAATCTTGCGAATGGCCTGCTCGTTCTTGGGGTGGCCAGCGAAGGCGCCATTCAGGTCCACCAAGTGCAGGCGGCGCGCGCCCTTGTCCACCCAACTGCGGGCCATGACCGCGGGGTCTTCGCCGAAGGTGGTGGATTGGTCCATATCGCCTTGTTTCAGGCGAACGCAGTGGCCATCTTTGAGGTCAATTGCAGGAATTAAAAGCATGGTGCTTCAGGGTTGGAGGGAAAAGAGAGTCACGTTGCCAGTTGCACAAATGCGGCAAGGATAAAGATTCAAGGATTCCAGTGCAGGAAGTTACGGTACAGCGCCAGGCCGTGCTCGGCGCTCTTTTCAGGGTGAAACTGGGTTGCGAAAATATTATCGCGTGCAATCGCCGCTGAGAAGCGCTGGCCATAGTCCGTCTCGCCCACGCTGTGGCGCGCATCAGACGGTTGGGCGTAATAGCTGTGGACGAAGTAAAAGTAGCTGCCATCGGGCACCTCGCCCCACACCGGGTGGCGGGGCACGCCACCATGGCTGGTCTGCCACACTTGGTTCCAGCCCATTTGGGGCACCTTGTAACGGCTGCCATCAGGCTGGATCTGGCCCGCCAGGTCAAACTTGACTACCTTGCCAGGTATCAGTCCCAAGCTGGGCGTGTTTTGCTCGTCGCTGTGGTCCAGCAACATTTGCATGCCCACGCACACCCCCATCAGGGGCTTGTGCGCTGCAGCGTGCATCACTGCATCAAACATTCCGGAAACGTGCAGTTCGCGCATGCAGTCGCGCATAGCACCCTGGCCGGGCAACACCACACGTTCGGCATCCATCACCTCTTGCGCGGTACGGGCCCAGACCACATCCACGCCCGCATCGGCCGCCACGTGCATCACAGCCTGGGTGACCGAACGCAGGTTGCCCATGCCGTAGTCCACCACCGCCACTTTTTTCATTACAGCGTGCCCTTGGTGGAGGGAATCACGCCCAGGGCGCGCGGATCGAACTCGATGGCCGCACGCAGTGCGCGCGCAAAGGCCTTGAACACCGTCTCGGCCTGGTGGTGGGCGTTTTCCCCTTTCAGGTTGTCAATGTGCAGGGTCACCAGCGCGTGGTTCACAAAGCCCTGGAAAAATTCGTGAGTCAGCTGGGTATCAAACGCGCCGATCATGCCGCTCTTGAAAGGCACATCCATCTCCAGCTGCGGGCGGCCAGAAAAGTCGATCACCACGCGGCTCAGCGCCTCGTCAAGCGGCACGTAGGCATGGCCGTAGCGACGGATGCCCTTCTTGTCGCCCACGGCCTTGGCAAAGGCCTGGCCCAGGGTGATACCCACGTCTTCGACGGTGTGGTGGCCATCGATATGCAAGTCGCCTTCGGCTTCGATGTCGAGGTCAATCAGCCCGTGGCGGGCGATCTGGTCGAGCATGTGGTCAAAAAAACCGATACCAGTGGACAAGCGACTCACACCGGTGCCGTCCAGGTTCACGCGCACGCGGATTTTGGTTTCCGCAGTGTTACGGGACACTTCAGCAATGCGGGCGGGCATCACGGCAGGAACTTCGGTCAATGGGTAGTTGGGGTTGCTCATAAGGTTTCCTGCAAGGCCTGAATCAGACGGGCGTTTTCTTCGGCGGTACCTACGGTCAAACGCAAGCAGCGGGCTAGCAATGGGTGCATTTTAGAAACGTTCTTGACCAGCACCCCGCGCGCCTTCAAACCGTCGAATATTTTTTGCGCTGCATCGTCCGCGCCAGGGAAGCGCACCAGCACCATATTGGCATCGCTGTCCCACGCCTTGAGCCCTGGCATGGCGCGCAATGCTCCCAAAAGAATAGCGCGTTGCGCACATATTTCCTGAGCCTGCACCGCAAAAGCCTCTTGATGCTCAAGCGCAAACAGCGCGCATTCGTAGTTCAACACGCTGATGTTGTACGGCGGGCGCACCTTGTCAACTTCTGCAATCAGGGCCGCAGGGCCGGTCATGTAGCCCAGACGCACACCAGCCAGCCCGAACTTGCTCAGGGTGCGCATCAGCACCACATGGCTGTTGTCGGCGGGATTGGCGCGGATCACGTCCATATAGGTGCGGCTGGAAAACGGCTGGTAGGCCTCGTCCACCGCCACGATGCTGCCAGCCTGCTTGGCAGCAGCAATCACGGCGCGCATGTCGGCCTCGTCCCACAAGTTTGCAGTGGGGTTGTTGGGGTAGGCCAGGTACACGATGGCGGGCTCGTGTTTCGCAATGGCAGCCACCATGGCGGGCACGTCCAGCGCAAAGTCCTGCGTCAGCGGCACCCCCACAAAATCCAGGCCCTGTAATTGCGCGCTCATGGCATACATCACAAAACCGGGTGTAGGCGCCAGCACCACCGGGCGGGCTTCGCCGGGCTGGGCAGGCACATCACAGGCCATGGATAGCAAGCTGATCAACTCGTCAGAGCCGTTACCCAGCATGATGTCGTGGCCTTCGGGCATGCCCGCGTAGGTGGTCAAGGCAGAGCGCAGGTCGTTGACGCGGCCATCGGGGTAGCGGTTGAGCGCTAGTGCGCCCAGGCGTTGGCCCAGCGCGGCCTGCAAGTGTGGCGGCAGAGAAAACGGGTTTTCCATGGCGTCGAGCTTGACCATGCCTTTGGAATTCTGAATAGCGTAGGCATGCATGCCCTGCACGTCTTGGCGAATGCGGCGCGCGACGAGCGCCTGAACGTCAGCAGCGATATCGGCAGAGGTAGTCATGCAGGGGCTTTCATCAAAACTAATCGGCCAGCGCCAGATTGGCGGGCGTAGCTTGCAGAGGGTGGAGGACGGTGATGCCATCGATCTGCTGACCATGCTGCAGGTCGAACGACAGCACATGGCTGGCGCCGCTTTGGGCTGCAGCGGCCACGATGAGCGCATCCCAGTACGGCAGGCCAAAGCGCGCCTCCACACCCCAGGCGGTTTCCACCGTCTGGTGGTCGATTTGCCAAGGCTGCCAGAGCTGGTAGCGGCGCAGCTTGGCGCGCGCGTCGCCCTGCGGCATGGCAAAGTGGCGTGTAGCGCCCACGTAGTAGGCATTCAGCACCTGGGTGCTGATGCGCCCGGCACGCCGCGCCCAGAGGGCCTGCAGCCAGTCGCGCACACGGGCCTGACGGGCCGCGTCAAACGCGTCGTCTGCAGCCAGCAGCACATTGGTGTCCACAAAGACGATGGCGCCAGAGGTGTCGAGCGGGCTAGCCATGATCTTGTGAGCCCCGTACCGGATACGCCTTGCCACACGAGCTGAAGCTGGAGGTGTCCGCCACCCAATCGCGCTGGGCGCGGGCATAGGCGTCGTCATGCTGCATCTTGTCCGTCAGCATCTCGCCCACCAAGCGCGAGACGCTGGTATTGCGCCGCGCCGCCTCAATACGCACCCACTCCAGGGTGGCGTCTTCGACGGTGATGGTGACGTTTTTCATCTCGAAGCCAGTTTACACGAATTTCGTGTTGCACGAAATTCGTGTTTTTGATGCCTTGCGCTTCCAGATTCAGCGCCGCGCCGCGACCTTTTGCTCCCAATGCCACGCGTGGCGCACGATGGTGGCCAAATCCGCATACTGGGGCTGCCAGCCCAGGCGCTCACGGGCCTGGGTGGCGTCGGCCACCAAGCGGGCTGGGTCGCCCGCGCGGCGGGGGCCATCCACCACGAGGATGGGCTGGCCGGTGATAGCGCGGGCGGTGTCGATGACCTCTTGCACCGAGAAACCGCTGCCATTGCCCAGGTTGTAGGCCTGGCTACCCTTGCCCGCCAGCAGGGACTGGATGGCCAGCCAATGCGCTTCGCACAAATCCTGAATGTGGATGTAGTCGCGGATACAGGTGCCATCGGGGGTGTCGTAATCGCGGCCGAACACGTTGATGTGCGAGCGGCGCCCGGAGGCGGCTTGCAAAACCAGGGGAATCAGATGGGTCTCTGGCTCATGGCGCTCGCCCAACTGGCCTTCGGGGTCGGCACCGGCGGCGTTGAAGTAGCGCAGCACCACGGATTGCAGGCCATAGGCCACTTCGTAGTCGCGCAGCACCTGCTCCACCATGAACTTGGTTCGGCCATAGGGGTTGATGGGCTGCTGCGGGTGGGCCTCGTCAATCGGCACATACTGCGGCTCGCCAAAGGTGGCCGCGGTGGACGAGAAGATAAAGCGCTGGACACCGGCCGCACGCATGGCGTCCAGCAGGATGAGGGTGTTGGTGACGTTGTTGTCGTAGTACTTGGCGGGCTCTTTGACCGATTCACCCACCTGGATGAAGGACGCGAAGTGCATCACCGCATCAAACTGGCCTCGAGCAAACAACGCATCGAGCAAGGGGCGGTCAGCAATGTCACCCTGCACCAGTTCGCCACAGAGGACCGCATCGCGATGCCCGGCGCTCAGGTTGTCCAACGTGGTGACCGTGCAGCCCAGTTGCCCCAGCCGTTTGACCATGTGCGAGCCGATGTAGCCCGCGCCGCCCACCACCAATACCTTGAGTGCCATGTTGTGTTCCCTGATGCGTCTGGTGGCTCCTGTTGGAGCCTACGGCGCATTGTAGAAAGCTCTAGCAGGGGTAGACGGTACTCAGTGCGTTGGTCACCACCAATTGCACGGGAAAGTCCGCCTCGTACACGTCGGCATTGCGCTTGAGTTCGGTGGTGTACAGGCCCTTGGCCATGTGGGGTTCGAGTTTGCGGCCGTTCAGGCAAATGGTCGGCGCAGCACCCTGGCGCACCGCCTGGTTGTGGGCCTCCACCGCACCTTCCATCACGCCGACCAGGTAGTAGTCGGTGTAGGTGCTGCCTTGCTTTTCAGTCTTTTCCAGCGCCCGCATTTCGCGGATGGTCATGGCCTGTGCGCTGGCGCACAACATGGCAAAGCCCGTAAAGGCAGTGGCAGCAAACCGCCAGGAAAGAATGGAGAAAGTGGTGCGCATGGGAGTTGGTCGTCCTTCTGCGCACATTCTTACTTCAATCGCATTTCCGCCGCACGTGCATGGGCTTGCAGGCCTTCGCCGTGGGCGAGCACCGAGGCAATCTGGCCCAGCCCCTGCGCGCCCTGCTCGCTGACTTCGATGAGGCTGCTGCGCTTCTGGAAGTCGTACACGCCCAACGGGCTGCTGAAGCGCGCGGTGCCGCTGGTGGGAAGCACGTGGTTGGGGCCTGCGCAGTAGTCGCCCAAGCTCTCGGATGTGTAGGCGCCCAGGAAAATGGCGCCGGCGTGCTTGAGCAGCGGCTCCCACTTGTGCGGGTCGTTGCTGGACACCTCCAAGTGTTCGGGCGCAATGCGGTTGCTGATCTCGCAGGCTTCTTCCATGCTGCGGGTGTGGATTAGCGCGCCGCGGCCGGTCAGGCTTTTGGCAATGATCTCGGCGCGCGGCATCTCGTTCAACAGGCGGTTGATGCTGGCCTGCACCTGGGCGATGTAGGCCGCATCGGGGCACAGCAGGATGCTTTGCGCCAGCTCATCGTGCTCAGCCTGGCTGAACAAGTCCATGGCCACCCAATCAGGTGGTGTGCTGCCGTCGGCAAGCACCAGAATCTCGCTGGGACCGGCAATCATATCGATGCCCACGGTGCCAAACACACGGCGCTTGGCGGCGGCCACATAGGCGTTGCCGGGGCCGGTGATCTTGTGCACAGCCGGGATGCTGGCCGTTCCATAGGCCAAGGCGGCCACGGCCTGCGCGCCACCGATGGTGAAGGCACGCGACACGCCGGCCACATAGGCCGCGGCCAGCACCAGGGCGTTCTTCTCTCCCTTGGGCGTGGGGACCACCATGATGATTTCGCCCACACCGGCCACGTGGGCGGGGATGGCGTTCATCAGCACGGACGAGGGGTAAGCCGCCTTGCCGCCGGGCACATAAATGCCCACACGGCCTAGCGGCGTGACCTTTTGGCCCAACAGCGTTCCGTCTTCGTCGCGATAAGTCCAACTCTCACCTGATGCCTTCTTCTGCGCCTCGTGGTAGCGACGCACGCGGGCGGTGGCTGCTTGCAGCGCATCGCGTTGTGCGGTGGGGATGCTGTCAAAGGCGGCCTTGAGTTCGGTTTGCGTCAGCTCCAGCGCCTGCATGGTGGGCGCGCTCAGGCCGTCAAAACGGGCGGTGTACTCCAGCACGGCGGCGTCGCCCCGGGCCTGCACGTCGGCCAGGATGTCGGCCACGCGCTGCTCGATGGCCGCATCGGTGTCGGCAGACCAGTGCAGACGCGCCTTGAATTGAGCCTCAAACTGGGCATCGGCCGTCGTCAACAGTGCGGGGGCAGCTACAAAAGTCATAGCAAATTCAAAGAGTGTTTACTTGCCCACCGCGCCGGCAAAGGCTTCGATGATCTTGCGGATGGGTTCCTGCTTGAGCTTGAGCGCGGCCTGGTTCACGACCAGGCGGGAGCTAATGTCCATGATGCGCTCCACTTCCACCAAGTGGTTGGCCTTGAGCGTGTTGCCGGTGGACACCAGATCGACGATGGCATCGGCCAGCCCCACCAGGGGCGCCAGCTCCATGCTGCCGTAAAGCTTGATCAGGTCCACGTGTACGCCCTTGCTGGCGAAGAACTCGCGCGCGATGGCCACGTACTTGGTGGCGACCTTGAGGCGCGAGCCCTGCTTGACGGCGGACGCGTAGTCAAAGTCCGCACGCACTGCTACGCTGATGCGGCACTTGGCAATCTGCAGATCCAGCGGCTGGTACAGGCCTTGGCTGCCATGCTCCAACAGCGTGTCTTTGCCAGTAATGCCCAAGTCGGCACCGCCGTACTGCACATACGTGGGCACGTCGGTCGCACGCACCACCAGCACGCGTACATTGGGCTGGTTGGTGTCCAGAATCAGCTTGCGCGATTTCTCGGGGTCATCTAACACCTCGATGCCTGCGGCCTTCAGCAGGGGGACGGTTTCTTCAAAGATACGGCCCTTGGACAGGGCGAGTGTGATCATGTCTGTCATTTGATTCGCTCGATATCGGCGCCAATGCCGCGCAGTTTGGCTTCCATCTGGTCGTAGCCGCGGTCCAGATGGTAGATGCGGTCCACCATGGTCTCGCCTTCGGCCACCAGGCCGGCAATCACCAGGCTGGCGGAGGCGCGCAGGTCGGTCGCCATCACGGTTGCGCCGGACAGCTTTTCCACGCCCTCGATCACCGCCACCTTGCCATCGGTCTGGATGTGGGCGCCCAGGCGCACCAGCTCGTTGACGTGCATGAAGCGGTTCTCAAAAATCGTCTCGGTGACCTTGCTGGCACCCTGCGAGATGACATTGAGCGCCATGAACTGCGCCTGCATGTCGGTGGGGAAGCCGGGGTATTCGGTGGTACGAAAGCTCTGTGCCTTGAGGCGGCCTTCGGACGTCACGCGGATGCCACCGTCGATGGATTCCACCGCGGCGCCCGCGTCGCGCAGCTTGTCGATGACAGCGTCCAGATGGTCTGCGCGGCCATGCTTAAGCACCACATCACCGCCCGTGGCCGCCACGGCACAGAGGAAGGTGCCCGTTTCAATGCGGTCCGCCACCACCTGATGGGTGCAACCATGTAGCTTCTCCACACCCTGGATGCGGATGCGGCTGGTGCCGTGACCTTCAATCTTGGCGCCCATTTTGATGAGCATTTCGGCCAAATCGGGAATTTCGGGCTCTTGGGCGGCGTTTTCCAGAATCGTCTCGCCCTCGGCCAGCGCAGCGGCCATGAGGAAATTCTCGGTCCCGGTTACCGTCACCATATCGGTAGCAATGCGCGCGCCTTTGAGGCGCGTCCACCCCTTGGGCAACTTGGCGATCATGTAGCCGTGCTCGACCACAATCTCCGCCCCCATGGCCTGCAGGCCCTTGATGTGCTGATCCACCGGGCGCGAGCCAATGGCACAGCCACCAGGCAGGGATACCGTGGCCTCGCCAAAGCGCGCCAGTAATGGGCCCAGCGCGAGCACCGAGGCGCGCATGGTCTTGACCAGCTCATAGGGCGCCTCGGGAGAATTCAACGGGCCGGCGTTGATATGCACCGCACCGTCAGCGCCCTGCTCCACCTGCACGCCCATATTGCGGATCAGCGTGAGCATGGTGGAAACGTCCTGCAGGCGCGGTACGTTCAGCAGCGTGACCGGATCGGCCGTCAGCAGCGTGGCGCACAGCTCGGGCAGGGCCGCGTTCTTGGCGCCGGAAATCAGGACCTCACCGGAGAGCCGGTTGCCACCACGAATCAGAAGTTTGTCCATGGCGGTTTCAGGCGGATTGTGCGGCCCACTCGGCCGGGGTGTAGGTCTTCATCGACAGGGCATGCACCTCGTCGGTGTGCATGCGGCTGCCCAGCGTGGCATAGACCTGCTGGTGACGCTGAATCAGGCGCTTGCCCTCAAACGCGGCAGACACGATGGTGGCATACCAGTGGCGGCCATCGCCCTCTAGGGCGCAATGTTCGCAGGGCAGGCCCGCGGTGATCAGGGCTTGGAGTTGGTCAGCAGTCATAGCGGTTAGTGGCGGATCTTGTAGCCCGTGCGCAGCAAGTGGATGGCAATGGCGCTCACCACAGCCAGCGCAATGCCCACAATGCCCAGGCTCAGCCAGGGCGACACATCGCTCTGGCCAAAGAAGCCATAGCGGAATCCGTCGATCATGTAAAAGAAGGGGTTGAGGTGACTAACGCTCTGCCAGAAGCTGGGCAGCGAGTGGATGGAATAGAACACACCGCTCAAGAACGTCATGGGCATGATGATGAAGTTCTGGAAAGCCGCCAGTTGGTCAAATTTCTCGGCCCACAGCCCGGCGATCAGGCCCAGCGTGCCGAGCAAAGCAGCACCCATCAGCGCAAAGGCCAAAATCCACCACGGAGCGACAAAGTGGATGGGCGTAAAGAATACGGTTACCAGCATCACTCCTGCCCCCACCACCAAGCCGCGCGCAATGCTGGAGCCCACATAGGCGAAGAACCAGCTCCAGTGCGACAGTGGCGTAAGCAGCAGGAATACGAGGTTGCCCATGATCTTGCTCTGGATAAGCGAGGACGAGCTGTTGGCAAACGCGTTTTGCAGCACGCTCATCATCACCAGCCCTGGTACCAGAAAGGCGGTGTAGCTGATGGTGTCGTAGACCTTCACGTGGTCGCCCAAAGCGTGACCAAAGATCATCAAGTACAGCAGGGCCGTGAGCACCGGCGCCGCCACCGTCTGGAAACTCACCTTCCAGAAGCGCAGCACTTCCTTGTACAACAGGGTTTGCCAGCCGTTCATGCGCCCACCTCTTCTGTGTTGCCCATAACATCGAGGAACACATCCTCCAGGTCGGCCTTGCGGATTTCCACGTCTTCCACCGTCACACCCGCCTGGCGCACAGCAGCCAGGTACTGCTCAATCTCCAGTGCGTTATGTGCGGGCAATTGCACGATACGACCTGTGATGCGCGCACGTGCCGCCAGCTCGATGGGCAGGGCATCGCCCGTCTTGAAGCGCAGCACATTGCTGCTAGCGGCCTTGAGCAGGTCGCTGGTCTTGTCCAACGCCACGATTTTGCCAGTCTTGAGCATGGCAATGCGACCACACAGCGCCTCGGCCTCCTCCAGGTAGTGGGTGGTCAGCAGCACTGTGCTGCCTTGTTTGTTGAGCGTGGCCACAAACTGCCACAGCGTCTGGCGCAACTCCACGTCCACACCGGCCGTGGGTTCGTCCAGCACGATAACGGGGGGCTTGTGCACCAGCGCCTGCGCCACCAGCACGCGGCGTTTCATGCCACCTGAGAGCTGACGCATATTGGCGTTCGCCTTATCGGTCAGACCCAGGCCTTCGAGCAGTTCGTCCACCCAGGCGTCGTTGTTCTTGACACCAAAGTAGCCCGACTGGATGCGCAGCATTTCACGCACATTGAAGAAAGGATCAAAAACTAACTCTTGGGGCACCACACCGAGCTTGCGCCGGGCGTTAGCGTAGTCGGCCTGGACATCGCTGCCCAGCACCTGTACGCTGCCGCTGCTGGCACGGGTGAGCCCGGCCAAGATGCTTATCATGGTGGTTTTACCTGCCCCATTGGGACCGAGCAGGCCGACAAATTCGCCCTCATCGATCTGGAGACTGACCCCGTCCAGGGCCTTGAAGGTAGTGCCTTTGGGGCCTTTGGGTGAGGCGTAGGCTTTGGAGACGGATTGGAATGAGATGGCGGGCATGGGAACCCGCGATTTTACGCGGAGCAGCTCAGGCGGCCGTCAGCAGGCCGTCAATCCCGTACAGAGTGGCCAGATCACGCAAGCGCTGGGGCAGGCTGCGCACAGCAAACTGCTTGCCGATGCGCGCGCATTCGCGGCGCAACTCCAACAACACGGCCAAGGCAGACGAGTCAAAACGCTGCAACGAAGCACCATCCACCACAATGGTCTGCGGCTCCGCCTGCAGACCGGAACGCAAGGTGGCCAAGCAATCGTGCGCGACGTCCTGGGTCAAAGTGGAGGGAAGGTTCAGCACATCAGCCTTTCTTGGCGTTGGCCTTGTTTTGTTCGGTCAGGGAATCGATAAGCCCGTCGATGCCTTTGGCATTAATTTGTTGTGCAAACTGGCTGCGGTAAGTTTCCACCAACCAGACGCCCAAAACGTTGAGGTTGTAAATCTTCCAGCCGGAGCCCACGCCGGGGGTTTTTTCGAGGCGGTAGTCGAGCTGAATGGCGTCACCCTTGCCCTTGACCTCGGTGCGCACCACCACCTCTTTGTCCTCCGGCGCTGCCCGCAGAGGCTTCATGGCAATGGTCTGATCGCTCACTTGTGCCAAGGCGCCGGCGTAGGTACGTACCAGCAGTGTCTTGAATTCATCTTGTAAGCGTTTTTGCTGCTCGGGCGTGGCCTGGCGCCAGCCAGGGCCTACGGCCGAAGCCGTCATGCGCTGGAAATTCACGTTGGGCATGATCCGGCTGTCTACCAGCGCAACCACACGCGCCATATCGCCTGCACGGATGGCCTTGTCTGCCTTGATGGTGTCAAGAACATCTACTGAGAGCCGCTTGATCAGAGCGTCGGGGGCCTCATCTTCTGCACGGACTGCTGGAGAAAAAGCCATTACCCCAAGCATGGCCGCTGCCGCAATGGCATTTACCAACTGTCGTTTGTTCAAAATCATGCGCTAGTCTCCATGCGTTCCATTATCCACAGACTAGGTCCGCCCTGCAGCACGCTGCAGATGCCCCTTCATGGTTCGGTGCCTTCCTCCGGTGGAGGATCACCATCGTAATCAGCGTTGCGTTGGCGCTGCAAATAGGCATCCCGGGTAAAGGAGTAGCGATCGAGCGCTGCACCATCCACTACATCCCCGGCACGCAAGTAGCGGGCTCGGGTGTCTACCACGTTGGTCAGGGTCAGAGTAGTGCGTGTCGCCTCATCAGGAACATGGGTAATCAAGCTACCTTGCTGGTCGATCGGGAGAGCCGCAACCTCGCGCAGCGTGGCTGGCCCCAGCAGAGGCAGCACCAGATAAGGCCCAGGGCTTACTCCCCAGCGCCCCAAGGTCAAGCCGAAATTGGCGGGATGCCGGTCAATCGACAAGTCGCTGGCCACATCTATCAGGCCACCCAAACCCAAGGTGCTGTTCACCATCACCCGGCCAATGCTGTCGCCCATCTCCTGCCCACGCAACTGCAAACCATTGTTCAACGCTGACCAGACATCTTCTAGATTGTTGAAAAAGTTACCGACACCTTTGCGCGCCCAGTCGGGCAAGGTAGCCTGGTAAGCGCGGGCAGTAGGCTTAAGAACCACCCGGTCCAAGCCATCGTTGAAACTGAAAACACCCCGGTTGAAAGATTCCATGGGGTCCCGAGCATCTGGCGAGGCAACGGTGGCGCAGCCTTGCAGCAGTAACATGGCACAGCCGAAGACACAAGCCACAAGTCCCCGCATCGCGCGATGCAAGGAAGCCGCAGACAGCTTTCCAGAACAGCTCATTTGCCCTCTTTTTCGGTACCCGCTCCGTCAGCAGCTTTGCTGTACAAGAACTGGCTGATCAGGTTCTCCAGTACCACGGCGGACTGGGTTGTGCTGATGCTGTCACCGGCAACCAGATTGGCGGCATCCGCGCCCGCCTCGATGCCAATGTACTGCTCGCCGAGCAAGCCGCTGGTCAAAATTTTTAAAGAGCTGTCTTTGGGGAAGGAAAAACGCTTGTCCATCGACAGCGTCACCTTGGCTTGGAAGGTTTTGTCATCGAAGGTGATGGACTCCACCCGTCCCACCACCACACCGGCACTCTTGACAGCCGCCTTGGGTTTGAGCCCCCCAATGTTGTCGAACTTGGCACTGACAGGATACCCACGCTCAAAGTTCAGAGACAGCAAATTCGCTGCCTGCAGTGCCAAAAACAGCAGAGCAGCAGCGCCCAACAGCACAAACATACCTACCCACACATCTTTGCCAGAACGTTGCATTTGCAATCCCCTAAATACTGAACATCATGGCGGTCAGCACAAAATCCAACCCCAACACCGTGAGAGATGCAACCACCACGGTGCGTGTCGTCGCATGGGCCACACCTTCAGGCGTTGGCTGGGCCTCGTAGCCCTGCAACAGGGCGATAAAGCTGACTGCAAAGCCGAACACCACACTCTTAAGCACGCCGTTGCCAACATCAGCCCAAACATCCACATTGCTTTGCATCTGGCTCCAGAAAGCACCGGGGTCAATCCCGATCATGACCACGCT
Organism: Rhodoferax sp. TH121; assembly: GCF_002251855.1. GTDB lineage: Bacteria > Pseudomonadota > Gammaproteobacteria > Burkholderiales > Burkholderiaceae_C > Allorhodoferax. Next base: position 792,486 of record NZ_NOXW01000022.1, on the reverse strand, counting down.
GACCGCCCAGCCACCCAGCACACCAACCGCACTGAACACGGCTGCCAGCAAAGGCATGGCAACTACCGCGCCCCAAAAACGCGGCGCCAAAATGCGAGACACCGGATCCACCGCCATCATCTCCATCGCGCTGAGTTGCTCGCCCGCTTTCATCAAGCCGATTTCCGCAGTCAGCGAAGTGCCTGCCCGGCCGGCAAACAACAAAGCGGTGAGGACGGGGCCAAACTCCCGCACCAGGCTCAAGCTGATCAACATCCCTACAGAGTCCGAGGCGCCAAAGCGCTGTAGGCCATAGTAGTACTGCAAGCCCATCACAAAGCCAACAAAAACACCGGAGACCGCAATGATGGCCAATGAATAGTTGCCCATGAAATGGATCTGGTCACGCACGAGCCCCGGGCGGCGCAGGACCGTCCCCAGTGATGCGATGAGGCGGCCAAACAAGCGAGCACCGTAGCCCAAATCAGCCAACTTGGCACGCACGGCATAGCCGACGTCTGCAGGGTGATACCAACTCATCGCCCAGCTCCTGCTGAAAAATCGGCATCCACACTGGATGACGGGTAATGAAAGCGCACAGGTCCTTCAGGCAGAGCGTTGACAAACTGGTGCACCAAAGGATCAAAGCTGTGGCGAACCTCCTCGGGTGTACCTTGGGCTGCAATCTTTCCATTGGCCAGAATGATGACCTTGTCGGCAATATGGAAAGTCTCTTCCAAGTCATGCGAAACGACCACGCTGGTCAGGCCCATGGTGTCATTTAGCTGGCGAATCAGGCGCGCTGCAGTGCCCAGAGAGATGGGATCTAAACCGGCAAAAGGTTCGTCGTACATGACCAACTCTGGATCCAGCGCAATGGCACGCGCCAGCGCAACACGGCGGGCCATGCCACCGGAAATTTCAGATGGCATCAGGTCACGTGCACCGCGCAGGCCCACTGCGTTGAGCTTCATGAGCACAATGTCGCGCACCAAGGCTGGCGACAGATCGGTGTGCTCGCGAAGCGGAAACGCTACGTTGTCGAACACACTGAGGTCGGTAAACAAGGCCCCAAACTGGAACAGCATGCCCATGCGGCGCCTGGCCGCATAAAGCTGCTGGGCATTGGCTTGGCCCATATCCTGGGTGCCTTGACCATGATGCGCACCGTGAAACAACACGCCCCCTTGTTGCGCTTTGTATTGGCCACCAATCAAACGCAATACTGTGGTCTTCCCGCCACCTGAAGCACCCATCAGCGCCGTGACCTTGCCACGCGGGATGGACAGCGTCACCCCGTCCAGGATCAGGCGCTCGCCGTAGCCAAAGGACAGGTTCTGGAGTTCAACAAGAGGGGTGATGGGATGGTCTGCCATACAAGTAACAAGGCCGGGGGATACCCGGCCTTGGAATCATAAGGGATTACCCGAAATTAGCGCGGCAGGTCGCTAAAGCCCATCAAGAACTCATCGACCGAACGCGCAGCCTGGCGGCCTTCGCGGATGGCCCACACCACCAGTGACTGGCCGCGGCGCATGTCGCCGGCAGCAAATACCTTGGGTACGTTGGTAGCGTAACCACCGATGAAGTCAGTAGTAGCCTTGGCATTGCCACGGACATCCTTGTCCACGCCAAACGATTCCATCACCGTGGCAACGGGGTTTACAAAGCCCATGGCCAGCAACACCAGGTCAGCCTTGAGCACTTTTTCAGTGCCGGGCACGTCCACCAGCTTGCCATCCTTGAACTCGACTTGTACGGTCTTCAGGCCGGTGACCTTTCCTTTTTCACCAATGAACTCCTTGGTGGAAATAGAGAACACGCGCTCGCAACCCTCTTCATGGCTGGAGCTGGTGCGCAGTTTCAGTGGCCAGTAGGGCCAAGTCAGGGGACGGTTTTCCTCTTCAGGTGGCTGTGGCATGACTTCAAACTGGGTAACACTCACCGCGCCATGGCGGTTGGAGGTACCCACGCAGTCAGACCCCGTGTCACCACCACCGATGACGATCACGTGCTTGCCGTCCGCGCGCAGCTGGTTCTTGAGCTTGTCGCCGGCATTGACCTTGTTCTGCTGGGGTAGAAACTCCATGGCGAAATGGATGCCATCCAATTCACGACCAGGTACGGGCAGGTCACGCGATTGCTCGGAACCGCCAGTGAGCAGCACCGCATCAAAGTCATTCTTCAACTGCTCGGCGGAGATGGTTTCCTTGGCCCAGTTCGTGACCTTGGAGCCCTTTGGCATCTCCCCCACCAAAATGCCAGTGCGAATGGTCACGCCTTCGGCAACCAGCTGCTCGGCACGGCGGTCGATGTGGGACTTTTCCATCTTGAAGTCGGGGATGCCATAGCGCAGCAGGCCGCCAATGCGGTCGTTTTTCTCGAACAACGTCACGTCGTGGCCAGCACGGGCCAGCTGCTGGGCCGCGGCCATGCCTGCAGGACCGGAGCCGACCACAGCGACCTTCTTGCCGGTCTTGACCTTGGCGGGCTGGGCTTGAACCCAGCCTTCGGCCCAAGCACGATCGATGATGGCATGCTCGATGGACTTGATGCCTACAGCGTCGTCATTCACGTTCAACGTGCAGGCTGCCTCGCAAGGTGCTGGGCAGATGCGTCCGGTGAATTCAGGAAAGTTGTTGGTACTGTGCAATGTGTCAATCGCTGCCTTCCAGTTCTTCGTATAGACCAAGTCATTGAAGTCTGGAATGATGTTGTTGACGGGGCAGCCGTTATTGCAAAACGGCGTGCCGCAGTCCATGCAGCGCGCGGCCTGTTTGTTAGCCTGTGCATCGTCCAGGCCGACCACGAATTCCTTGTAGTGCTTCAGGCGCTCGGTGACTGGTTTGTAGCCCTCTTCGAGACGCTCGTATTCCATGAAGCCAGTGACTTTTCCCATGATGTCTATCCTTGTTGCTTGGTTCAAACGGGTCTTACTTGGCAGGAGTTGCTACTTTTTTAGTAGCTGCTTGCGCAGTCTTGACAACGGTTTGAGCCTCTTTCTTTGCATTAATTTCACCCAGGGCACGCTTGTATTCGTTGGGGAAGACCTTGACGAACTTGGCGCGCGACACCTCCCAGTTGTCCAGCAACTCTCGGGCACGCTTGCTACCAGTCCAACGGTTGTGGTCCTCCAGTAGCTTCTTGAGCTGGGCCTCGTCGCTCTCGCCTCGGTGCCAAACGGCTTTGTCAATGCTGGCTTCCTGCTCTTTGGCAGTCAGCACCTTCTCCAGGCTCACCATGGCGGTGTTGCAACGCTTGGCGAACTGGCCGTCTTCGTCATAGACGTAGGCAATACCGCCGCTCATGCCGGCTGCAAAGTTGCGGCCGGTTTTACCCAGCACAGCGACCGTTCCGCCGGTCATGTACTCGCAACCGTGGTCGCCAGTGCCTTCCACCACGGCAGTGGCGCCGGACAAACGAACTGCAAAGCGCTCGCCGGCCACGCCACTCAGGAAGGCTTCACCGGTGGTGGCGCCGTACATCACGGTGTTACCCACGATGGTGTTGCGAATCGCTTCACCACGGAAATCGATGCTCGGACGCACCACCACGCGGCCGCCGGAGAGGCCCTTACCGGTGTAATCGTTGGCGTCACCGATCAGATACAAGGTAATGCCCTTGGCCAGGAATGCGCCAAAAGACTGGCCGCCTGTGCCTTCCAACTGAATGCGGATAGTGTCATCCGGCAACCCTTCGGGGTGCACCTTTGTGACCGCACCGGAGAGCATGGCACCCACGGAACGGTTCACATTGCGGGCCACTTCCATGAATTGCACACGCTCACCCTTGTCGATCGCGGCGCGGCTTTTAGCGATTAACACATTGTCCAGAGCCTTTTCCAGACCGTGGTCCTGGGTGAGGGTCTGGAAGCGAGGCACATCGGCCGGCACATTGGGTTGTGCGAACAATCGGGTGAAGTCCAAGCCTTGGGCTTTCCAGTGCTCGACGCTCTTGCGGGTGTCGAGCAGGTCGGCGCGGCCGATCATGTCATCGAACTTGCGGATGCCCAGTTGGGCCATGATTTGGCGAACTTCTTCGGCAATGAAGAAGAAGTAGTTCACCACGTGCTCTGGCTTGCCGGAGAACTTGGCACGCAATACAGGGTCTTGGGTTGCCACGCCCACGGGGCAGGTGTTCAGGTGGCACTTGCGCATCATGATGCAACCTTCCACCACCAGCGGAGCAGTGGCAAAGCCGAATTCATCCGCACCCAACAAGGCTCCGATGGCTACGTCGCGGCCCGTCTTCATTTGGCCATCTGCCTGCACGCGGATGCGGCTGCGCAGACGGTTCAGCACCAGAGTCTGCTGGGTTTCGGCCAAGCCGATTTCCCATGGGGAACCGGCGTGCTTGATGGACGACCAGGGGGACGCACCGGTGCCACCATCGTGACCTGCGATCACCACGTGATCGGCCTTGCACTTGGCAACGCCGGCAGCGATGGTGCCCACACCGATTTCAGACACCAGCTTGACGCTGATGCCAGAGTGTGGCGCGACGTTTTTCAGGTCATGGATCAGTTGGGCCAAGTCCTCGATGGAGTAGATGTCGTGGTGCGGAGGGGGCGAAATCAGGCCCACACCGGGCACGGAGTGGCGTAGCTTGCCGATGTAATCGGACACTTTGCCGCCAGGCAACTGGCCGCCTTCGCCGGGCTTGGCGCCCTGGGCCATCTTGATCTGGATCTGATCCGCGCTGGACAGGTACTCAGCGGTCACACCAAAGCGGCCGGACGCCACTTGCTTGATGCGGCTACGCAGGGAGTCACCGGCCAACAAAGGCAGATCCACTTCCACGTTCTCGGCGCCGATCACGCTCTTGAGGCTGTCGCCCTGCTTGATCGGGATGCCTTTGAGTTCGTTGCGGTAACGTGCCGCGTCTTCACCACCTTCACCGGTGTTGCTCTTTCCACCGATACGGTTCATCGCCACAGCCAGCGTCGCGTGCGCTTCGGTGGAGATGGAGCCCAAAGACATGGCGCCAGTCGCAAAGCGCTTGACGATTTCCTTGGCGGGCTCAACTTCTTCCAGCGGAATGGCCTTGGCAGGATCCACCTTGAACTCGAACAGGCCGCGCAGCGTCAGGTGGCGCTTGGACTGGTCGTTGATGATCTGGGCGTACTCTTTGTAGGTATTCCAGTTGTTGGCGCGGGTGGAGTGCTGCAGCTTGGCAATCGCATCTGGTGTCCACATGTGCTCTTCACCACGGGTACGCCAGGCGTATTCACCGCCGGCGTCCAAGGCGTTCGCCAGCACAGGGCTGTCACCAAAGGCCAGCTTGTGCATGCGGATGGCTTCTTCCGCGATCTCGAACACGCCTATCCCCTCCACCTTGCTGGGAGTGCGGGTGAAGTACTTGTCGATGGTTTCGGTGTTCAGGCCAATGGCTTCGAACAGCTGGGCACCGCAGTAGGACATGTAGGTCGACACGCCCATTTTGGACATGATCTTGGACAGGCCCTTGCCGATCGCCTTGATGTAGTTGTAGATGGCTTTCTCAGCGCTCAGGTCGCCTGGTAGATCCTTATGGATGCTCTCCAGAGTTTCCATGGCGAGGTAGGGGTGTACGGCCTCTGCGCCGTAACCGGCCAACACTGCAAAGTGGTGCACTTCACGGGCCGTGCCGGTTTCCACCACCAGACCTGCTGTGGTGCGAAGCCCTTCGCGCACCAAATGCTGGTGAATAGCAGAGAGTGCCAAAAGCGCAGGAATCGCCACCTGGGTCGCGCTGATGCCGCGGTCGCTGATGATCAGGATGTTTTTGCCGCCCTTGATGGCGTCAACCGCTTCTGCACACAGGGACGCCAGCTTGGCTTCCACACCCTCGTGGCCCCAGGCCAGCGGGTAGGTGATGTCCAGCGTGGCGCTGCGGAACTTGCCTTGGGTGTGCTGCTCGATGTCGCGTACCTTGGCCATGTCGGCAAAGTCCAGAATCGGCTGGCTCACTTCCAGACGCATGGGCGGGTTCACCTGGTTGATGTCAAGCAGGTTGGGCTTGGGACCGATGAAGGACACCAGCGACATCACGATGGCTTCGCGGATCGGGTCGATAGGCGGGTTGGTCACCTGGGCGAAGAGCTGCTTGAAGTAGCTGTACAGCGGCTTGTTTTTGTCCGACAAAACCGCCAAGGGACTATCGTTGCCCATGGAACCGATGGCTTCTTCGCCGGCGATTGCCATAGGTGCAATCAGGAACTTCAGGTCTTCCTGGGTAAAGCCGAAAGCTTGCTGGCGGTCCAGCAAGCTCACTTGGTCGGTGACGCGCTTCGGCTCCACACCGGCTACCACGTCGGCCAGAGCCTTGTCGGTGCGGCGCTCATCGAACTTGACGTCGTCAAGCTTGATGCGCAGGTTCTCGATCCATTGTTTGTAGGGCTTGCTGTTGGCGAGGTTGGCTTTGAGCTCTTCGTCGTCAATCATGCGACCTTGTTCCAGGTCGATTAAGAACATCTTGCCAGGCTGTAGGCGCCACTTGCGCACAATTTTGTTCTCCGGCACCGGCAGCACGCCGGATTCGGAGCCCATGATGACCAGGTCGTCATCAGTGATGCAGTAGCGGGAAGGACGCAGGCCGTTCCGGTCCAGCGTGGCACCGATCTGGCGGCCATCGGTGAACACGATAGAGGCCGGGCCATCCCATGGCTCCATCATGGCAGCGTGGTATTCGTAGAAGGCCTTGCGGCGCTCATCCATGGTGGTGTGTTGTTCCCAGGGCTCGGGAATCATCATCATCACGGCCTGGCTAATAGGGTAGCCGGCCATGGTTAACAGCTCGAGGCAGTTATCGAAGGTAGCCGTATCGGACTGATCGGCAAAGCTAATGGGGTAGAGCTTTTGCAGGTCGGCTGCCAAAACAGGCGAGGACATCACGCCTTCGCGGGCCTTCATCCAGTTGTAATTGCCTTTGACGGTGTTGATTTCACCGTTGTGGGCCACATAGCGGTAGGGGTGAGCCAGTGGCCACTCTGGAAAGGTATTGGTGGAAAAGCGCTGGTGCACTAGACCCAGGGCAGACACGCAGCGCGCATCTTCCAGGTCCTTGAAGTACACACCCACCTGGTCGGCCAGCAACAGGCCCTTGTAGACCACGGTACGGCTAGACATGCTGGGAACGTAGTACTCCTTGCTGTGCTTCAGGCCCAAGGCCTGAATATTGGCGCTGGCGGTTTTGCGGATCACGTACAGCTTGCGCTCCAGCGCATCCTGCACGATCACGTCGTTACCGCGACCAATAAAAACTTGGCGCAGGATTGGTTCTTTATCGCGCACGGTAGGCGACATGGGCATGTCGCGGTTCACCGGCACGTCACGCCAGCCCAACAGCACTTGGCCTTCTGCCTTGATGGCGCGCTCCATTTCCTGCTCGCAAGCGAGGCGGGAGGCGTGCTCTTTGGGGAGGAAGATCATGCCCACACCGTATTCGCCTTGCGGCGGCAGAGTGACACCTTGGGCGGCCATCTCTTCTCGGTACAACGCATCAGGCAACTGGATCAGGATGCCCGCACCATCACCCATCAATGCGTCAGCGCCTACGGCACCCCGGTGATCCAAGTTCTCCAGGATTTTCAGGGCATTCTTGACAATATCGTGACTCTTTTCGCCACGAATATGCGCCACAAAGCCGACGCCGCAGGCATCGTGCTCATTGGCGTTGGAATACAAACCGTGGTCTTTGAGGTATTGGATTTCGGCTGCCGTGGTCATGGCGCACTCCTGAAAATTGCAGTGGATTGTGAGGATACTGCAATGCAACAAAAGTGCCAAACACTTTAAAAGGGGTCAGATTACACTTATTTGTTGAATGTTTCTGTCGGGAAATAAATAGGGACATATTAAAATTAATAGCTACTTACGCAATGCCCACAAGGGCTAGAGGCCAATTTCGCTTCTAACTTGCAGATTTGGACGGCCGCCCTGGAGTACCCTTGGTAACGCGGCGCGGGGTTTTTTTCTGCAAGGCATCGAGAAACTCTGGCGCCCCCAGTGCCCAACCGTGTAACACCGCCTGGGTGAGCGCAGCCTGCTGCACGGATGTGAGGCCAGCCTGCACCAATTCGGCGTAGGCGGCCTCGCGCGCGAACGGAGTGTTACCAAGGTTCCAGACCAAGTGATGTGGGGTCAGCAGCTTGTCCGCGCGCATACCCGCGTAGTTCGCATAGCTGGACCAGGGGTAGTCCGCCGCATTGGCGACCATGCCGGCTCGTACAGGGTTGAGGTCGATGTAGACCATGCAGGCCAGCAGATACGGCTCCGGCTCGATCAACGTGGACTTGTAGCGCCCTTCCCATAGGGTGCCAGTGCGTTGGTGGCGGTCGTTGAAGTAACGCACATAGCTGCGCCCCAGGGCCTGCATCATCTTGGGCAAGGCTTCATCCGTAGGCGGCGTGGCCAGCAGGTGGAAGTGGTTGTCCATGAGCACAAAAGCGTGTACAGCGACCTGAAGGCGCTGAGCGGATGTGTCCAAAGCGTCTTTGAGGGCCTGGAAATCCGCACTGTCCAAGCAAATGGCTTGGCGGTTATTGCCGCGCTGGATGATGTGGTGAGGATGAGCCGCCAGGGTCAATCGGGGGAGACGTGCCATATCGTTAGTTTGCCCGAATGCCGCCAATCCTTGGCAAACTCAAAGACGCGTATGCGGCAACTGGTACTGGGGCGTGCCCATCAGGTCGATTCCGCAGGACAAGGTCTCTAGCCAGTCCAACAATTGCCCGATTGCCTCGCCCTTAATTGGCGCGCCATGCTGGGGCACGATCATGGAAATTTCCAGCTCCCGCACCATGCGTACCCAAAGTTTAAGGATTTTGTTGCTAACCATGTAGCGACGGTGAAAGGCCTCCATGCCAGGCGGCATAGGAGTCAATGAGGTAATGAACTGCTGCGCCTCCTGACCGCTGACCAGGGAAACACCGAGATCACCCGAAAACAGGATTTTGCTTACTGGGTCGTAAAACTGGAAATTGCCCTCGGAATGCAGAAAGTGGGCCGGCAGTAGCCACAGATCGGCCTTGCCGTAGTGCAGGCGCCCGCCCTCATCGGGAATGGCGATGATCCGGTCTTCCGTTTTTCCGATTTTGCAAAAGTGAGGCGCAAACCGTGCCCAAAGTTTGGAGATCACCAGCTTGGCCTGGGTGGAGGTCATCCAGCGATCCAGGGAAGCAATGATGTCGGGGTCCGCGTGGGAGGCGAGGATGTAGTCCAGCTGCTGGGGCGCAATGTACTTGCGCATGGTCAGGTTCAGCTCGTTATAGGTCATGTTGCCACCCGGATCCAGGATGACGCCCTCCCCGTGGTTGACGATCAGGAACTGGTTGGCCTGTACCGCCTCGGCTTCATCGGACACCAGGTCCGTAAACATCACGCAGCAGTGATGGGCATCTTTGTAAAGCTCGATTGGCATGCTGGGGACCCCAAAGACAACGAGCGCTTGATTGCGCCCGTTCGGTTCCCATTGTGGGGCGACGCCCCCGCAACAGTATTGATCTAAGTCAGGTTACTTGGGCGCTTTGGTCACACGGACCTTGCCACCTGTTGTCACCAAAATCACTGGGTCCCCTGCTGCCAATTGCTCGCTGCCTTTGGCCTGAACGATGGCACGGCGGTCACCACCTTTGAGCTGCACCAGAATTTCCACGGCTTCTTCTTTGGTGGAAAACCGTTCGATGGCATTGCCAGCAGCCGCCCCCGCCACACCCGCCAACACGCCCAGAACCTGGGCCTCTCGCTGCACGCCGCTGCCGGCGGAGCCACCGATAGCACCCACAACGCCACCGACGGCTGCGCCAATACCGGACTGGCTGCCGTCCACCACCACAGTGCGCACGGACAGAACCACGCCGTCTTGCACCTGGGCCATGCGCTGGGCATCGCCACGCTGAATCACGTCAGGGCTGCTGCTGGCACAGGCAACCAAGGCCAACACCAGTGCCACAGAGCCCACCGATTTCAGATTCATTTGCATATAAAACTCCTGTTTCACAATTGCGAACCGCATCGCCAGCCCTTCTTAACGGTTCAGACGGGCAAGGCGTTGTCCTACGCATTCTCGACCGGCAATGTAAACCGCGTGTCAAGCAGGGCCAGCAGGCCAAATTCTTCCAGAATGGCGCGCAGGCGCTGGGCGGCAGACCGCTTGCGCTGGCCGGTGTAGCGCGCCAGGATCAACTCGTTCTTCATGCTGTGCTCCCAGCCCACCAGCTCGGTCACCGTGACCTGGTAGCCATGCGCCTCCAAGTACAGGCAGCGCAGCACATTGGTGATCTGGCTACCCAATTCACGCGTGTGCAGCGGGTGGCGCCACAGCTCGGCCAGCGGCGTGCGCGTCAGCGAAAGGGCCTTGCTCTGGCTAAGGTGGCGTGCAACTTCGGCCTGGCAGCAAGGCACCAGCACAAAGGCGCGAGCCTTCTTTTGCAGGCCAAACGCGATGGCATCGTCGGTGGCCGTGTCGCAGGCGTGCAGGGCCGTGACCACATCGAAGGTGGGCGGCAAGTCGCTGGACTGGGTCGATTCGGCCACGCTGATGTTCAGGAAACTCATGCGCGCAAAGCCCAGCTGCTGCGCGAGGGTCAGCGATTTCTGCACCAGTTCCGCCCGCGTCTCGATGCCATAGAGGTGACTGGCTGGCAGGTTCTTGAAGAACAGGTCGTACAGGATAAAGCCTAGGTAGGACTTGCCGGCCCCGTGGTCAGCCAGGGTCAGCGTGCCGCTGCTGCTGGGGGGTAGCTCCAGCATGAGTTTTTCAATGAACTGGTAGAGGTGGTAGACCTGCTTGAGCTTGCGGCGCGAGTCCTGGTTGAGCTTGCCCTCACGCGTGAGGATGTGCAGCTCCTGCAGCAGCTGGATGGATTGCCCGGGTCGCACCTCTTCGGCCAGGGGATGGGCCTTGGGCGGCGCGCTGACTTGGGCACCCGGCTTGCGTGGCTTGGTGTTCATGATGAGTCCTTGGTGGAGCGCAAACCCAGTGCATCCCAACCGGCATGTCCGAGCCGCTCCAGGGTCTCAATGTTCTTCTCGAAGATGGACTCGGCGTTGGGGAAGGCCTGGACCGCCCGGTCAATGCTCGCTTCGCGCAGCAAATGCAGGGTGGGAAACGGGGCGCGGTTGGTGTAGTTGCCAATGTCCTGCGGCGCAGCATCGGCAAACTGGAACTGGGGGTGAAAACTGGCGATCTGCAACACGCCGTCGAGCTTGGCCTTGCGCAGCACCCGGTCGGCCTGGTTCAGAAAATCATTGAAATCCAGAAAGTCGGGCCAGGCATGGGGCGCGATCAGCAAGGTGGTGTCACGCACCTCTTGGTCGGCGTCTGCTAGGTCGCGCAGTTCGGCCCGCAGCAAGGCCAGGCACTCTTGGGCATCGTCACCCAGGTAGACCACGTAGTGGATCTGCTGCTTGACGTGCACCGCCTTGGCAAACGGGCACAGGTTCAGGCCAATCACGGCGCGCTCCAGCCAATGCTGCATGGCGGCGATGGCACGCGCCGCTTCGGGGGTGGGGGCGTTGGCGGAAGACGACATGGATGTGGTGCAGGTCAGGGTCATGCGGCAAACAGGCGCTGCCCCGTAAGGCGTTCATGTTCGCGCAGCGCAAAGCGGTCGGTCATGCCGGCAATGTAGTCCGCCACCCGGCGCTCCACACAGGCATCGTGCAGGTGGTGCTTCGGTGCCGGGGCGGCCAGGCGAACTGCCGCTTCGTTTTGCATTTGCGTGGGTGCGTCGCAGTAGGCGGCAAACAAATCGGCAATCACCTGCTTGGCCTGGGCCATGGTCTGCGTGACCTGGGGGTGGCGGTACAGGTGCTTGAACAAAAAGGCCTTCATGGCGCGGGACTGGGCCCGCATGTCGGCACTGAAGCACACCAGCGCCTCCGGGTGCTGGCGCACCGCCGCCACGGACGCCGGCTGCGCCGCATCCAGCGCGGCCTGGGTGGCGGCCATCAGGTCGTACACCTGCGCACTGAGCATCAGGCGGATGGATTCGTACAGCCAGCGGCGCGCGTGCGCGGGCTGGCCCAGGTCGGGGTGCTGCGTCAGGGCGGACTGGCTGAACTCGGCGAACAGCGGCACGTCCTGCAGCTGCTCCAGCTTCAGCAGGCCCGATCGCACCCCGTCGTCAATGTCATGCGCGTTGTAGGCGATCTCGTCGGCCAGGTTGCAAAGCTGCGCCTCTAGGCTGGGCTGGCCTGGGCCCAGAAAGCGGCGCCCTACCCCGCCGCCGCCATCGGCGTATGCGGGCTCCAGCGCCTCAATCGCCCCGGCATTGCTGCGCGAGCAGTGCTTGAGGATGCCTTCGCGCGACTCGAAGCTGAGGTTGAGCCCGTCGAACTGGGGGTAACGCTCCTCCAGCCAATCCACCACGCGCAGGCTTTGCAAGTTGTGCTCAAAGCCCCCAAAAGGCGCCATGCATTCATTGAGTGCGTCTTGTCCGGCATGGCCAAACGGGGTGTGCCCCAGGTCATGGGCCAGCGCAATGGTTTCCACCAGGTCTTCGCTCAGCCCCAAGGTGCGGGCCATGGAGCGCCCCAGCTGTGCCACCTCCAGCGAGTGGGTCAGCCGCGTGCGGAACAAATCCCCTTCGTGGTTGATGAACACCTGCGTCTTGTAGACCAGCCGCCGAAAGGCCGTGGAGTGCACAATGCGGTCGCGGTCGCGCTGGAAGGCGGTGCGTGTCGGGGCATCGGGCTGCGCATAACGCCGCCCGCGCGAATGCGCGGGGTCACACGCGTACGGGCGCAGGGTTTCTGGCATGGATTAGGGCTATAAAGCTTATGGAATATGCGCGAACAGCTATTAAATCAATAGCGCATTAGGCGCAACAGTGGTCAATCACCTCGCGCACCACAGCATCCGGTGCACCGCGCACGGCCGCTCGCGCCGGCCCGTCTATCACCACGAAGCGGATATCGCCCGCTTCCGACTTTTTGTCCAGACGCATCAATTCCAGGTAGCGGCCTGCGTTGTCTGCAGCGTCCAGCTTCGGGCCGACGATAGGCAGACCGGCCTTCTGGACCAGCCGCGTGAGTCGCTCCACAAAGGCGACATCCACCAAGCCCAGGCGCTGCGACAAATGCGCCGCCATCACCATGCCGCAGCCCACGGCCTCGCCGTGCAGCCATTCGCCATAGCCGAGTCCGGCTTCGATGGCGTGGCCAAACGTGTGGCCAAAGTTCAGGATGGCGCGCAGGCCGGCTTCGCGCTCGTCCTGGCCCACTACCCAGGCCTTGATCTCGCAGCTGCGCTGCACGGCATAGGCCAGAGCCTGCGGCTCGCGCGCTATCAAGGCTTCCAGGTTGGCTTCGATCCAGTCGAGGAACTGCAGATCGGCAATGGGGCCGTATTTGATGACCTCCGCCAGGCCCGCGCTCAGCTCGCGCGCAGGCAGGGTGGTGAGGCTGGCGATGTCGCACACCACCATTTGTGGCTGGTAGAAGGCGCCAATCATGTTCTTGCCCAGCGGGTGGTTGATGCCGGTCTTGCCCCCCACCGAGGAGTCCACCTGGGCGAGCAAGGTCGTGGGCACCTGCACAAAGGGCACGCCCCGCATGTAGCTGGCGGCGGCGAAACCAGTCATGTCGCCCACCACGCCACCGCCTAGGGCAAAGAGAATGGTCTTGCGGTCACAGCCTTTGCCCAGCAGGGCGTCGAAGATCTGGTTCAACGTCTGCCAGTGCTTGTAGCTCTCGCCATCGGGCAGCACCACTAGATCCACCCCCGGGTAGCGCGTGCGCAGGGCGGACACCAGTGCGTCGGCGTACAGCGGCGATACGGTGGTGTTGGTCACCACCACGGCGTGGGCGGCCTTGGGAAGCTGGGCGTAGGTAGCGGGGTGGGCCAGCAAGCCCGTGCCGATAATGATGGGATAGCTGCGCTCCCCCAGATCAATGGAAACGGTGGAGAAGGTGGGAGTCGTCATCCCCCGAGTTTAGAGGCTGAGCGCATGTGAGCGGAGATCCCTTGCCCAGCAGAACGACGTTAAGCCGCTGGCAAATGCCCTGACAGCTCCAATTGCATGACTACCATGTTCACCAGAGTGGCGACGGAGGGGCGCCCGGTCTCCAACACAAAGTGGGCAGTTTCCCGGTACAGGGGATCACGCACAGCAAACAGGTCCCGCATGCGGGTTAAAGGGTCAGCCACCTGGAGGAGCGGACGGCTGACATCATGGCGCAAGCGTCGAAACAACTCTTCAGGTGTGGATTTGAGGTACACCACATGGCTACGGTCATGTAGGTGTTGGCGGTTGGTTGGCCGTAACACAGCCCCACCGCCCGTGGAGATGACCGAAACATCCCCTAGCGTCAAGGTATCAAGCACATCCTGCTCAATGTCGCGAAACTTGGCCTCTCCTTCGCGGTCAAAGAACTCGCGAATCGAACAGCCCAGACGTGATTCGATAGCGTGGTCAGAATCGACGAAAGGAAGGCGAAGCCTGCGTGCAAGCTGCCTTCCTACCGTCGTTTTTCCAGAGCCGGGCAAGCCGACCAGACTGATACTCAAAAGCAAGACACATCCACCCAACCGACTCCAGAGTTAGCGGGCAATGGCCTTGTCAGACAGCACCTTGGGAGTGATGAACACCAGCATTTCCCGCTTGGTGGTGGATTTGGCACGGTTGCGGAACAACACACCCAAACCGGGCAAATCGCCAAAAAATGGCACCTTGGTTTCACTTTCGGTTTGGTCTTCCGTGAAAATCCCGCCAATCACCACAGTGCCCCCGTTTTCGACCAACACTTGCGTCTGAATGTGTTTGGTATCAATCGCAAAACCAGCAGGCGTGGATTGCCCCACCGTGTCTTTTGTAACGTCCAAAGTCAAAATGATGTTGCCCTCAGGTGTAATTTGCGGTAACACCTCCAGCTTCAAGTTAGCTTTGCGGAAGGCAATCGATGTTGCTCCACTGGAAGAAGCGACTTGGTACGGCAATTCAGTACCCTGCTCAATCAAGGCCTTGATTTGGTCTGCAGTCACAACCCGTGGACTGGATACAACCTTACCTTTCCCATCGGCCTCCAGCGCAGATATCTCCAAGTTCAAGAAACGGTCTGCGCCAGCACCAAAAATGGATACCGCGAAAGTACCAGGGCTACTGGAACCCAACGCGCCCGTAGACGGCAAATTAACAAAGTTCCCAGAGGTTGTAGCCGCTGAACCCACAACATAACTGGAGCCAACAGCAAGCCCAGGACGATCAGCGGTGGCAGCCGCAGTACCGCCCCCACCTAACTTCACGCCCAAGGATTTACCAAAGCTGTCCGAGGCTTCAACGATACGCGCTTCAATAAGCACCTGGCGAACTGCAATATCGATCTTGGCAATCAATTGTTGCACCTGCTCCAACTTGCTCGGAATATCAGTTACGAACAACTGGTTGGTACGATTTTCGTAAATCACGCTGCCGCGACTACTCAAAATCCGGCTAGGTGTTACACCTTGTCCAGGCCCCGACCCAGCAGCTACCAACCCTGCAGCGATATCTGAAGCTTTGCCATAGTTAATCTGGAATGCCTGTGTTCGCAAAGGCTCCAAATTCTGCACGGCAACCACGGATTCCAAATCCAGCTTTTCCTTGGCGGCAATTTCGTCCTTGGGCGCAACCCAAAGAACATTGCCGCTCTTGCGCAGACCCAGACCCTTGGCTTGCAAAATAATGTCCAGTGCTTGATCCCAAGGCACATCCTGCAGGCGGAGTGTCACAGAACCGGACACAGAGTCTGAAGTAACGATATTGAAGTTAGTGAAGTCTGCAATTACTTGCAGCAAACTCCGAACTTCAATATTCTGGAAATTCAAGGACAGTTTTTGCCCGTTATAACCAACGCCTTGTGTCAGCTTCTTGGGATCCACCTTAATTTCTTTGACTTCCACGACGAACTGCTCATCGCTTTGATAGGCACTGTGCTCCCATTGGCCCTGCGGCTCAATCACCATTCGGACACGGTCACCCGACTGTACAGACGTCACCGACTTCACTGGAGTGCCAAAATCACTCACATCGAGCTTGCGGCGAAGACCTTCGGGCAAGGTGGATTTCATAAAGTCAACGACCAAAGTTTGACCTTGCTGGCGAATATCCACGCCCACTTGATTATTGGGCAAGGTCACAACCACTCGGCCTGCACCTTCTGCAGTACGACGGAAATCCAGATCTTTGAGAGGAGCACTGTCGCGATTTCGACTCTCAGCAAAATTGGTGATCGAAGCAGGCCCAGTCGCAACGACTGGCTCCAACGCCACCAATAGCGATTTGCCCTGGATTTCAGCCTTGTAGGCTGCGGGTTGCTTCAAATTCAAGACCACACGGGTGCGCTCTCCAGCCTGCACCACACTGACCGAACGCAAATTTCCTTGATTAATTTCGACTGTCGAGCGCCCCATGGCGTTAGTGACACCAGGGAAGTCCAATGCAATACGCGCAGGAGACTGAATAGCGAATCCTGTTGGCAACGCCGTCAACGCCTGGGAAAGGTCAATCTTTACAACTTCACCGCCACCTTGCATGGAGCCCGTTACAGCTTCGATCACGGGCTGGGCATAAACCAATCCACACAAAGACAACAGAAAGGCCGCACAAATTCTTTTGTACATTCGCAGTTCTCGCATAAGCATAGGAATCATCATTTCGACCTCTCTTGCAACGACAGGGTTGCAGCGCGTTCAATCCACTCACCAACGGCGTCTTGCACAATCTCGCGCAAAGTGACTTCGGTCTCATCGATCTTCATGACACGGCCATAGTTGGGGCCCAAGTAGTTGCCTACTTTGACTTGGTACAACAGGTTATCCACCTTCACCAGAGCGACAGGCTGGCCGGCCTTCACAATACTGCCCACCAGAGACATAGTGTCCAACGGGAAGGCCTCGAGCGGCTCCTTGCGGCGGGTCAATTCTGGCGCTACCAGAGAGGCGTTCGACACTGCCCGCGCCGAATCACGCTTAAGCGCTTGCGTCAGTTTTTGATTGCTAAACGGCTCAACCGCCGCAATGTTGGTATAAGGTGCGGGAACAAACTGCTTCGGCTCAGGTATGGGAGCGACCTTGGGGCGCGCTTGATTGCGTTCGCTGACCATCCATTGGCGAATATCGTCCTCACTAGACGATCCACAACCGGCAAGCAAGACAGCAAATGCCAAAAACGGGATTACCCTCCACACTTGCTGGATCATTTCTTTGCTCCAGTAGCTTTTCTTTGCGCGTTAACTTCGTCGGCATCTAGATAGCGGAAGGTTTTGGCAGTAGCGTCCAACGTCAAGGCTCCTTCGGACCGTGGAACAACAGTTAGGTTGTTCAAGGTCACGATACGCGACAAGTGAGCAATGTCTGATGCAAACGCGCCGATGTCATGGTATCGCCCTGTCACACGTAGCGTAATAGGCAGTTCTGCATAGTACTCCTTCACCGCCACTTGCCCAGGCCGAAAAAGCTCAAACTGCAAACTGCGGCCCAAACCAGCTTGGTTGATGTCCGACAACAAAGCATCCATCTCCGCCTTGCTGGGCAATTGTTTTTCCAATTGGGTCACGTACTGCTGTACCTGTTCACGCTGCTTGCGCAGAGCATCCAGATTCACCGCCTTTACAAGCTTCTTCTTGTAGTCTTCACGCAGTACCAGCTCTTTGTCTTGCTCAAGCTTCAAAGCCTCCTCTGATCCACTGAGCCAAACAAACCAGAGTGCGACGACTACGGCAATGCTGGTAACAGCGAACAGTGCGTATTGGGGAAGCGAAGGCCACAATGACGGATCCTTGGGATCAAGGTCACGAAACTGCCCTGCAAGCTTTTCCTGCAAAGCTGCAAAGTCAATCGAAGAGGATGTAGATTTAGCCATACGCAGGACCTAAGGTTTGGCTGGCACGAGCGCCACCGAAGAAGCGGGCCGCACAGCACTGGACGCTACTTCGGCTGCCATCTTGGCTGCAATTTTTTCTGCTTCGCTGGCTCGGACCAAGCGCACACGAATCACAAAGTTGGCAACCCGCTTTTGTTCTTTTGGCGAGATAGACGCCGTTCCCGAAACGATTTCAACCAACTCTGGCTTGGAAAACCAAGGGGTGTTGTTCGCAAGATTACGCAACAACTCAGAAACTCGCTCATTGGATTGGGCAACACCGTTCAAGGTGACTGACTGGTCTACCTGAGTCATTTTGTTGACATACACGCCATCAGGCAACTGATTCACCAACTCCGTCAACAAGTGCACTGGCAAGTTGCGATCCGACTGCAAATCTTCCACCGCTTGCTGGCGGGCGCGCAATGCAGCAATCTCGGACTCGAGGGTCGCAATGTCCTTGATTTGTGCTTCCAGTTTCTTGATTTCAGTTTCCAACAAGGTATTGTTGGACTGTTGGGAAGCAATCGCAGCTTGATACCAGAGGAAAACAGAGCCCGCAATAATGCCGCCAAGCAAAGCGGAAGCGCCAAGTGAGACATTGAATAAATCACGACGGCGCTTGCGGGCTGCCTCGCGATGGGGCAATAAGTTGATCAGAATCACTGTGCGAACCTCCGCAAGGCCAACCCGCACGAAGTCAGATAAGACGGTGCCTCACGTGTCATGCGCTTAAGCCTGACGCCATCACCAATTTCCATGCCATCAAATGGGTTCAGCAAGCTGCAAGGGAAAGTAGTGTGCTGAGTCACAGCATTGGTGAGGCCTGGCAAGGCTGCGGAGCCGCCAGCCAGCATGATGTAGTCCACTTTGTTGTGCGGCGTGCTGGTGAAGAAAAATTGCAGCGCGCGCCCCAATTCCTGCACCATGGTGTCAATAAAGGGCTTGAGGACTGCGGACTCGTAGTCCTCAGGCAGTTCTCCACTGCGCTTTTTGCTTTCTGCCTCTTCTTGAGAAAATCCATACTGCCTAACAATCAACTGCGTGAGCTGCGCACCACCAAACGCTTGATCTCGGTCATAGAGTACTTCGTCATCACGCATGACTTGCATGCTGGTGGTCATCGCGCCGATCTCAAACAAAGCGACGATAAGCCCACGGCCTTCATTGGGCAAATTTTCAATCAGGCGTGCAGCAGCCAAGCGCGAGGCATATGACTCCACGTCCACGACCACCGGGGTGAGGCCAGCGGCCTCCGCAAGGCCCTGAACATCTTGAACTTTCTCCCGACGCGAAGCAGCAATCAGAACCTCGATATCGCCTGCTGATGCTGCGCTGGGTCCGATGACGCAAAAGTCCAAGCTGACTTCATCGAGTGGAAAGGGGATGTACTGGTTGGCCTCCGACTCGACCTGCAACTCCAAGTCTTGGTCTGTCATGCCACCGGGCAGAATAATTTTTTTGGTAATCACCGCAGATGGCGGCAGCGCCATTGCAACGTGCTTGGTTTTGGTACCGCTTTTTTTGACCAATCGGCGAACGGCCTCCGCCACTTCGTCGAATTTTTCGATGTTGCCATCAGAAATCCAACCCCGCTCCAACGGTTCGATGGCACAACGCTCAAGGACCAGATTACCAGCCTTGTCACGCCCTAGCTCTACCAGCTTAACGCTGGACGAACTGATGTCCAGCCCCAGCATGGGCGCGGGCTGTCGACTGAATAACGACCCCAATGCGATCAAAATGGTCCCCTGAAACAAACCGGCAACAGACCGGCGAAACTTAAGAAATCACTTCAATGCTAGCAGCAAGATCATTGAGCGGCAAAGGTTTTTCGCCATTTTGATTCTAAGCAACGTTGCCAAAAGCAGACGCTTTGTTACGCAAAGTAAGCGAGTGACGGATTTCAGAGGGTGCCTGTGCACAGACCACCAGAGTATGTTGAAGAATGCCAGTTCTTACCTCCGGCTGGCTTTCAGGCAGCATTTTTATAATTGCGTACGCCGCCACTTTCACACAGTATGCCCGCTTCAAAATCCGAATCGCCACCCTCCTCCACGCCCATGCACTGGGTATTACGCATCTTGTTGTGGCTGGTGGGCCTAGGCTTGGCAGGTGTATTTTCTGTTCTTGCAATGGTGGCCTTGGCATTGGCCATGGCCTTTCCCAATTTGCCGGATATCTCGGATCTGTCGGATTACCGCCCCAAACTGCCGCTGCGTGTTTTCTCAGCAGACGGTGATTTGATTGGAGAGTTCGGCGAAGAACGCCGCAACCTCACACCCATCAAAGACATCCCGAAGGTCATGACCAACGCCATTTTGGCGATCGAGGACGCACGCTTTTATGAACACGGCGGTGTGGACTATGTCGGCGTGGTTCGGGCCGGTCTGGCCAATGTTGGCCGCGTCAAAAGCCAAGGCGCCTCGACGATCACCATGCAAGTGGCACGCAATGTCTATCTGTCCTCTGAAAAAACATTCACACGAAAAATCTATGAAATCCTGCTGACTTTCAAGTTGGAACACTACTTGAGCAAAGATCAGATTCTGGAAATCTACATGAACCAGATCTACTTGGGCAACCGCGCCTACGGGTTTGCAGCTGCGGCGGAGACCTACTTCGGCAAACCGCTGAAAGACCTCACCGTCGCTGAAGCCGCCATGTTGGCTGGGCTGCCCAAAGCCCCCTCAGCCTACAACCCGGTCGCCAATCCCAAACGCGCCCGCTCGCGCCAGCTCTACATCATTGACAGGATGCTGGAAAACAACTTCATCACCGAAGAGCAGGCAGTGGCGGCAAAAGCTGAGCCCCTCAGGATAAAAAACAACGCAGCTGCCAACCCCGTCCACGCCGAGTATGTGGCGGAGATGGTGCGCCAGCTGGTCTATGCACAGTATGGTGAGGAAACATATACCCGCGGCTTAGACGTTCAAACCACCCTACGCACACAAGACCAAATAGCAGCCTACAAAGCCCTGCGCCGGGGCATCATGGATTTTGAGCGTCGCCAAGTCTATCGAGGCCCCGAAAAATTCATCACCCTGCCCACCAATGCGCAGGAGCTGGAAGATGCGATCGACGAAGCCCTGGACGAACACCCGGACAATGGGGATGTAATGTCCGCGGTCGTCCTTGAAGCCACTCCCAAACTGGTCAAAGCCATTCGACAGAATGCCGAGATCGTGGAAATCACCGGGGATGGGCTCAAACCGGCACAGTCGGGGCTATCAGAAAAAGCCCCGCCCAACATCAAGATCCGCCGTGGCGCTGTCATTCGTGTCGCAAAAACCGCCAAAGGTGGCTGGGAGATGACACAGTTGCCGGAAGTGGAAGGCGCGTTTGTGGCGCTGGACCCGCGGGACGGCTCGATCAAAGCCCTGGTGGGCGGCTTTGACTTTGCCAAGAACAAGTTCAACCATGTCATCCAGGCCCAGCGCCAGCCAGGCTCCAGCTTCAAGCCCTTCATTTATTCGGCAGCCCTGGAAAAAGGGTTCACGCCGGCCACTGTGATCAACGACGCCCCCCTATTCTTTAGCGCCGGCGTCACAGGCGGGCAGCCCTGGGAGCCCAAAAATTACGATGGCACTTTCGAAGGCCCAATGACCTTGCGCCGTGGCCTAGCCAAGTCCAAAAACATGGTCTCCATCCGGGTGCTGCAGTCGGTAGGGACCGAATACGCCCAACAGTGGGTGGGCAAGTTTGGTTTTGAAGCAGAGAAGCACCCGGCCTACCTCACGATGGCGCTGGGCGCGGGTACTGTCACCCCCATGCAGATGGCCACCGGCTATGCGGTGTTTGCCAACGGGGGCTACCGCGTAAATCCGTGGGTGATCTCCAAGGTCAGCGAACAGCGTGGCAAGGTGCTGGTTGAGTCCTCGGCCCCCATCTTGGAAGAATCAGAGCGTGCGATCGAACCACGCAATGCCTTCATCATGTCTAGCCTGCTGCAGGAAGTCACCCGCTCCGGCACTGCCGCGCGCGCGCAAGCCACACTCAAGCGCCCCGACCTTTATGGCAAGACCGGTACGACCAACGACTCCATGGATGCCTGGTTTGCAGGCTACCAGCCCACCTTGGCTGCAGTCACTTGGATTGGCTACGACACCCCACGCAAATTGGGCGACCGGGAGACCGGTGGTGGCCTGAGTCTGCCGGTGTGGATCAGCTTCATGGAAACGGCACTCAAAAACGTGCCCGTGACCGAGGTCCCCGTACCCGAGGGGGTCGTTCACCAAGGAGGCGAGTGGTATTACGAGGAATTCGCCAAAGGCGCGGGCATCTCCTCGCTGGGCTTGGGTGACGCACCTGAAGCCGAAACCATCCCAATGCCAGCAGCCGAGGAAAAGAAAAAAATCCTCGATCTGTTCAGCCAATGATCAGGCCGTGAACACCAGTGCCATGCCGGCCTGCTGAGTAGCGTTGGCCGTCAATGCCGAGAAGAACTCTCCCTGCCCTTTCGTATCCTGCCAGGCTCCGTCCAACCAGCAGTAGTGGTAGCCGCCGGACTTGGCCGCCATCCAGACCTCATGCAGCGGTTTTTGCAAGTTGATGATGATCTGGCTGCGGTTGGGAAAGGTCAGCGTCACCATTCCACCAACCCGCTGGTTGTCGATGTCGGCATCCGAATCATCGTTGATCCTGTCGCAGCCGACCTCCACTGCCTTGAGCAGCGCTTCGGCGCGATCCATGAATTCCTGGTCGGTCATTACAATTTCAGCATGTTGAAAGCAGCACTAATTCTAGTCAGACACCTTGCCCTTGCCCTCAGTGTGCTCACTGTGGCCGCCTGTGGCCAGACCGGCTCACTGTATCTGCCCGCCAAAACTCCCCCCCGCAACACGCCTGTAGCAGCACCCCAGGTGCCCGCAGCAAGCCCCTCCAGCAGTACCTCCTCCACACCATGAGCCACGCCTCTCTGCCCGGTCACCCTTTTGTCCACTACGCCGACAACGGGCAATTGCATGTAGAAAACTGCGCCGTCGATGCGCTGGCAGCGCAACACGGCACCCCCCTATTTGTGTATTCCAAGGGCTCCATGCTGGCAGCGCTAGCCGCCTACCAGAAGGGCTTCGCCGGCCGCAACGCGCAGATCTGCTACGCCATGAAGGCCAATTCTTCGCTGGCCGTGCTCCAGCTATTTGCCAAGGCCGGTTGCGGCTTTGACATCGTGTCGGGCGGCGAACTGGCCCGCGTACTGGCAGCTGGCGGCGATGCGGCCAAAGTGATCTTCTCCGGCGTGGGCAAGACCCGCGCCGAAATGCGCGAGGCATTGGAAGCCGGCGTGGGCTGCTTCAATGTGGAGAGCGAGGCCGAGATCGACGTGCTGAACGACGTTGCGGTATCGATGGGACGCAAAGCCCCTATCAGCATCCGCGTGAACCCCAACGTCGACCCCAAGACCCACCCCTATATCTCTACGGGACTGAAGGGCAACAAATTCGGTGTCGCGCACGAGCGCACCCTCGCTACCTACCAGCGCGCCGCCGCCCTGCCCGGCCTGCAAGTGGTCGGCATTGACTGCCACATCGGCTCCCAAATCACCGAGGAAACGCCCTATCTGGATGCCATGGACCGCATGCTGGACCTGGTGGAATCCATTGAGAAAGCCGGCATCCCGATTGAACATATCGACTTCGGTGGTGGCCTGGGCATCAACTACAACGGCGATACACCACCCGCAGCCGACGCTCTGTGGGCCAAGCTGCTGGCCAAGCTGGACGCACGTGGCTTCGGCCAGCGCAAGCTGATGATCGAGCCGGGCCGCTCGCTGGTGGGCAACGCCGGCCTGTGCGTGACCGAGGTGCTGTACCTCAAGCCCGGCGAGCAGAAAAACTTCTGCATCGTCGACGCCGCCATGAATGACCTGCCCCGCCCGGCCATGTACCAAGCCTTTCATGCCATCGTGCCGCTGCAAGCCACGTCTGCCACTGCAGGCAGCACGGTCTACGACGTGGTGGGCCCGGTCTGCGAAAGCGGTGACTGGATTGGCCGCGACCGCAGCCTGGCAGCGCAACCCGGCGATCGCTTGGCCGTGCTGTCGGCTGGTGCCTATTGCATGAGCATGTCGAGCAATTACAACTCCCGCCCCAAAGCTGCCGAAGTGCTGGTGGATGGTGTGCAGGCCCGCCTGATCCGCCAGCGCGACACGCTGGCAGACCAACTGCGCGGTGAGTTGCTGCTCTGATTCACTATCAAAACAGGAGCTGCTCGCGCAGAATCTAAGGGGGCTAGGGCCTGTTTTTCTTCAAAAGACGGCGCAGGCGCCAGCCCAACAACAGCGCGATGATGAGCGCGTAAACCGCGACTTCGGCAAAGTTGTTTTTACCGGCCCGCATCCAGAAGAAATGCAACAGGGCCAAGCCAGCCACGGCGTACACCGCCCGATGTAGCGCCTGCCAACGCTTAGCGCCCATGCCCTTGATGACCCGGTTGAACGAGGTGGCTGCCAAGGCCCACAGCAGAAGCCAAGCCGTAAAGCCGACCAGGATGAACGGTCGCTTGGCGATGTCCTTGGCGATATCCCCCACGTCCAGCCCCATGTCGAACCAGCTGTAGGCCAGCAGGTGCAACAGCGCGTAGGCAAAGGTCCACAGCCCCAGCATGCGCCGCAGACGAGCCAGTGAGGGCCAACCGGCAATCGTCCGCAGTGGTGTCACCGTCAACACCACGCAGAGCAGGCGCAGCGTCCAATCTCCCGTGGCACGCACCAGCGCTTCTGCAGGGTTGGCGCCAAGACGGTCCGCAAAAGCCGCAAACACCAGCCACGCCAGCGGCAAGGCTGCCACGGCAAACACCACTGGCTTGGCCGCGCGATGGGCCAGCCAGGCATTTACGAAGGCCATACCTCAGTAGAACTTCTTGAGGTCCATGCCGGCGTAGAGCTGGCCCACCTGGGCTTCGTAGCCGTTGAACATCAACGTCTTGCGCTTCTTGGCAAACAGGCCGTCTTCGCCAATACGGCGCTCAGTGGCCTGGCTCCAGCGCGGGTGGTCCACATTCGGGTTCACGTTGGAATAGAAGCCATATTCGTTGGCCGCCGCCTTGTTCCACGCAGTACCGGGTTGCTTCTCGGTGAAGCGGATCTTGACGATGCTCTTGCCGCTCTTGAAACCGTACTTCCATGGCACCACCAGACGCACGGGGGCTCCGTTCTGCTTGGGCAGCACTTCGCCATACATGCCGAAGCTCAGCAAGGTCAGCGGGTGTAGGGCCTCATCCATGCGCAGACCTTCCACATAGGGCCAGTCCAGAACACGCGAACCGACAAAAGGCATCGTCTTGGGGTCAGCCAAAGTCACAAACTCCACGTACTTGGCACTGCCTAGCGGCTCCACCTTCCTGATCAGCTCTGCCAGCGAGTAGCCCACCCACGGAATCACCATGGACCAACCCTCCACACAGCGTAGGCGGTAGATCCGCTCCTCCATGGGGCTGAGCTTGAGCAGATCCTCCAGCGCGAAGCGGCCTGGTTTTTTCACCAACCCCTCGACCTCCACCGACCAGGGATCGGTCCTGAGTGTGTGGGCGTTGACAGCGGGGTCCGCTTTGTCGGTACCGAATTCGTAAAAGTTGTTGTAGCTGCTGGCGTCCTTGTAAGCAGTCACCTTTTCCATCGCCATGGCACCTGCCACAGAAGAGGCTTTGGAGGGCAATGCAGCCAGTTTGCCAGGCGCTGCCCCCCAAACGGCACTCTGCGCCAAAGCGTCCCGAGCCGCCCATTGCGCCATGCCAACACCTGCAACACCTGTGGCCAAGTGCTTGAGCATTTGGCGACGTGACTCGTAGACGCCAGGCGCGGTGATCTCGCTGGCGATCGGGTGCTCAAAACCGGAACTTGTGGACTTGATCAGCATGGGGACTCCTTGGATGGTCATTGGTCGTCCGACCATGCCGCTTCTTACAAAGTTCCGTAGCTGTGCAAGCCACTCAGGAACATGTTGACACCAATAAAGGCAAACGTGGTCACTGCCAGCCCTGCCAAGGCCCACCACGCGGCCACGGTGCCGCGCAGCCCCTTCATGAGACGCATATGCAGCCAAGCCGCGTAATTGAGCCACACGATCAAGGCCCAGGTCTCCTTGGGGTCCCAGCTCCAGTAGCCACCCCATGCCTCAGCTGCCCACAGTGCACCCAGCACGGTGGCGATGGTAAAAAACGCAAAGCCGACCGCGATGGACTTGTACATGACGTCGTCCAGAATCTCAAAGCTGGGCAGCTTGGCCGCAATCTGCTTGCGCCCCAGCAAAATACCCGCAACCACCAGGGCCGAGACACCAAAGTACACGGCCCAATAGTCGCTCATTCCGCCGCTCGCAGACCGACGAAACACCAGCGGTTCAAAACACAACACAATGCCCAACAACCACAGCGGAGCGAGTTTGTACCAGCGGGTTTCTGTTGCCTGTTGCTTGATCAGGTAGGCAAAGGCCACCATGGCAGCCAAGGCGAAGGTACCGTAGCCAATGAAGTTGGCCGGCACATGCAGCTTCATCCACCAGCTCTTCAGTGCGGGCACCAAAGGCTGAATTTCATGGGCCTGGCGCACCACCGTGTACCAGAGCAAGAAGCCCACGGCAGCGCTAATCACCAGCATGACAAACGCTCCCAAAGAACGAGTCTTGTATTGGGCTTCAAAGTACAAATAGAACGCAGCAGTCATCCAGCAAAACAGAACGAAAACTTCGTACAGATTGCTCACCGGGATGTGCCCAACGTCAGCCCCCAGCAAATAACTTTCGTACCAACGCACCATGGTGCCGGTCAGTGCCATGGTGATGGCCACCCACACCAAACGCGACGCCACCAACTCTATACCGTCAGCGCGGCCTTTAGCAAACACGCCAATCCAATAGAACACCGTCGCCATGAAGAACAACATGCTCATCCACAAAATGGCCGACTGGCTGGACAAAAAGTACTTGAGCCAAAACACCGTCTCGGCCCGCTCCAGCGAGCCTTGGTAAGAGAACACGGCCGCCAGCGACAGCCCGGCCACTACCAGCATCAAGGCCTGCAAGGGTCTCCAAAACCAACCTAGCCAGATCACCGAGGGAATCGCCGCCAGCAAAATGCCTTTCTCATACACATCCATGCTGTCGGCATAGCGGGTAAAGGCAAACAGGCCGCCCGCAACCACCAGCAGTGCAAACAGCCAGTCAAACCAGGTACGCCGGGCAAAGTAGCCCACATTCAGGCTGATAGCGTCCGCGGACGCTTGCTCCAAAGTCTCGTTGCGGGTTCCGGTCACTGCATTCATATCTCTATTCCTTCCACGCCAACAAACGTGTTTTGAGGTGCTCAAACTCTTGGTCACTGTCCAGGGTCTTGCGATTGGAGGAAAAGGCCATGGACGCCCGGGTCGTCGCACCACCGGTCTCTGGTGCCAACCATACCCACACGCGGCGCTCACGAACGTAGAGCATGGCAAATACCCCAATGATCAGGAGGGCACACCCCAGATACACCACTGTTTTACCGGGGGCGCGCGCCACTTGGAACACACTGGCCTGTACCTGCGTGAAATCTTCCAGCGTCAACACGAAAGGCGCAGGATACAAAGGTACATCACTCAGCGCCAGCACTGCTTGGGTCATAAAGGCTTGGCCACGTGCATCGGGCGCAAAGGCTGGCAGCCCAGCCTGCTCACGGGCCACTTGCTCCAACTCAAACAAAACACCATTCAAAATACGTACCAATACCTCACCAGCTTTGCTGCGCTCGGTTTGCGGCACATTGGCCTCAATAAAATCTGAAATGGCTTGCAGCCCTGCAACGGCAGTCACCTGCTCCCCCACTGGCACGCCTGCAAACAAGGCCAACGCACGTGCCGCAGAAGCACTGAGCTGCGCTGACAACTCCGGCCGCTTGCCATCCACCGCCTTAGCGGCATACCGTTGCACGGCCTTGTCGCGCATGGCGGGATTGGCCAGTGCTTGGCTCAGGCGCATGAAATCATCCATGGAGCCTTTCTCGTCTGCAGGCACACGGATATAGCGAAAAGTGTCTGCCGGCGTCTCTCGCATTCCGAGCAAAAACACAGGCACACCCTCACCCATGTCCACCGGCAGCATGTAATTGTGGTATTCGCGGGCTTGGCCGGCACCATCGCGCAGCTTGTAGGTCACGCTAGGGCCCACATTGCGCAAATTTTTTTGTTCTTTCGTCTTGTTGGCAGCGCCCATTTGGGCGTTCATGGCCTCGCGCAAATCCACTTTGCGAACATCAACGCCTTCTGCCGGATTGCTGCCAAAGTTCTCTACATTGATCACGCGCAGACCGGTGTACTCCACTGTCAATTGATCGCCTGGCAGACCAACTTGGTTCGTCAATTGGGAGCTGCCTCCGACCACCCCTTGTAGTTCAAAGGTGGGACTACGACCGGTGAGCGACTGCGCGCGCAAACGCAAGCTGGAGCCGCCGTCGTCAAAACTGCTTTGGAAAATCTCGATGCCACGGTGCTTGACAGGGTGGTTCACCTCCGTACGCGCCTCAATCTTTTCACCGGTCACTTTGTCGTGAATCACGATATCGCTGGCAAACAATTTGGGCATGCCTGTGGAGTAGTACTCCACGATGAACTTTTTGAGTTCAATGGCAAACGGCAAGTCCTGCAACAATACGCCATCCGATTGGTTCAAGATGGCCGTGCTGGACTGCGTGCCTTCTGCGACCAGCAAATTGCCGCGGAAAGTCGGATTGCGCTCGCTCAGACGATGCTGCTGCGGCACGTCCGCAATCAGTCCTCCGCCCTTGTAGACCTGCTTGCCGTTGAACAGCATTTGGGCCCGCACAATCAAGTCGCCATCGAGCAAGCCCCCCAAACACACCAACACAATCGCGCTATGGGCTGCGATATACCCCAACTTGTTGGCCGCGCCCGCTTTGGCCGCCACCATCCACCCAGTGCCTTGTGCTGTTTCACGCCGTTGCAACTTGACACGCCAGCCACCGCTGACCAGCAAATTGCCAATCCGGTGTGCAGCTGGCTCTGCGGGCTCTGCCAACTCCGCCTGTGCCCGCTGCCCAAAAGCCTGCAGGCTTTGCTCGCGAATGTTCTCTTTGTAAGAACGAAGATCCGCCAAAATTTTTGGCGTATTGCGCGCGACACACAAGGACGTGCTCGTCACCAAAAACGCAAGAATCAACAAGAACCACCAAGCGCTGTAGACGCTGAAAAGGCTGGCCATGCCAAAGACATCGGTCCAGAAAGGCCCGAACTGGTTGACATAGTTATTCAGAGGCTCGTGCTGCTTGAGAACCGTGCCGATGATGGATGCAATGCAAATCACCGTGAGAAGTGAAATAGCAAAACGCATGGACGACAGCAACTCGACGGCAGAGCGCCAAGCCTGCGAGCCCGTCTTTAACGCCAAGCCTTGGGTAGAAACTGTCATGGGCAGCTGTGAAGATTCAAAAAAAAAGGCAGGCCATCATGGGATGGTCCCGCCTGTTGGGGTGGTTACGGTGCGATTGGTTCCGTAGAACCAAGCGCGCGCCGAAAAATAAGACTTAGCGCAGGCCGGCGATGTAATCCGACACAGCCTTGATTTCACGGTCGTTCATCTTGGCGGCCACTTGGCTCATTTGCAAACTGTTCTTGCGTACGCCGTCACGGAAGGCGACCAACTGGGCCACCGAATAATCCGCATGCTGGCCGCTCAGGCGCGGGTACTGGGAGGGAATACCTGCGCCGTTGGGGCTGTGGCAACCTGCACATGCGGGAACTTGACGATCAGCAATCCCGCCCCGGTAAATACGCTCACCCAAGGACACCAGCGCCTTGTCTTTGGCAAAACCAGTCTTGGCTTTTTGCGTAGTCAACCAGTAGGCAATGTTCTTCATGTCAGCATCGCTCAGCGCTGATGCAAAACCCTTCATCACGGCGTTGTTGCGCTTGTCGGCCTTGAACTCTTGCAGCTGCTTCACCAAATACTCGGGATGCTGCTGCGACAGTTTGGGGTAAGCAGGCGATCCCGCGTTGCCATCCGCCCCGTGGCAGGCGGCACACACTGCGGCATAGCTGGCTTCACCCTTGACCAGGTCAGGCTTGGCGGCTTTGGCAACCTCTGGCTTGGCGTCTTCTGCGAAGGAAGGCGCAGAGAAGGCCACAAAAGAGGCCGCGAGGAGCAGGTGTGCAATCAACTTCATAGGAATGTCGTGTCTGGTGAGCAAAACAGCGCCATTCTACAATGCAGCTCTGGGTTTACCTTCACATTCAATGACCAATACACCAAACCCACGCGCTCCAAGCGCCACCAACACCCCCGCACCCGGCGCAGAAAAGTCGGCGGGAGCGGTGGCCATGGGCTGGTTACATACGGCCCGCTTTCTCACAACAGCGCCCCAATTGCACTTTTTGCCGGAGCTGGACGTACCCGAAATTGCCTTCGTAGGCCGCTCCAACGCAGGCAAATCCACCTGCATCAACATCCTGACCCAGCAGAAGCAGCTGGCCTTTGCCTCCAAGAAGCCCGGCCGGACCCAGCATATCAACCTGTTCGCCTTGGGCAAACAGGGCCAGACCGATGCAGTGCTGACCGATTTGCCGGGTTACGGCTACGCGGCCGTCCCCAAACAGGACAAGATCCGCTGGCAGCAGGTCATGGCTAATTACCTGGTTACGCGCAAAAACCTGCAGGCTATTGTGTTGATGTGCGATCCGCGCCACGGGATGACCGAGCTGGATGAAATCCTGCTCGATGTGATCCGCCCCCGGGTGCAAGAGGGTCTGAAGTTCTTGATCATCCTGACCAAGGCCGACAAGCTCACCCGCAGCGAACAAGCCAAGATTTTGTCTATTACCAAATTGCAGGCAGGTGGCGGCGAAGTCATGCTGTTCTCGGCCCCCAAACGCCAGGGCATTGAAGAGGTCGCCCAGCTCCTGTGGAAATGGGCCCACCCGGGCGACACCACAGGCGCTGCGCCAGCCGACACCGCGCCAGCGACCTAACTAATTAATAAGGCGGGGCCTCTCCGTTGGGGCGGTCTTTAAAGCGTTTGTGCACCCAGTAATACTGGGCAGGCATGGTGTCGATGTATGACTGCAGCTCGCTATTCATGCGCTCGGTATCGGCCTCGAGGTCTGCTGTCGGAAAGTTGTCCCAAGGTGGCAACACTTGAATGGCGTAGCCCTTGGGCGTCATGCGAGTCACCACAGGCACCACCTGGGCCCGCCCCAGCTTGGCAAAGCGTGATAAGGAGGGCACGGTCGCCGCAGACACGCCATAAAAGGGCACGAACAGTGACTCGGATGGATCAAAGTTCATATCCGGCAAAAGATAGAGGGGCTCCCCGCGACGTACCGCCGCCACAATCGGCTTGGCGCCATCCAAGCGCGCCACCATCTCCGCCTGTCCAAAGCGTTGTCTCCCCGCCAGGACCCAGGCATCGACCGCAGGGTTGAGCTGGGGGGAGTAAATCGTCGAAAACCGCCGCGGCACCTGCTGGGTCAGCGCCGTCCACGCAGCATCCAGGCCCATGAAATGAGGGGCAAACAAGACAGTCGGGGTATCGCCAGCCAGTGCCTCCAGCGCACCGTTTAGTTGCAAGCGTGCCTGCACCAGCGATGGCGGTGCATGCCAGAGCCACCCCCGGTCCAGCCAGGATTGGGCGAAGTGCACAAAGGTCAAAAGACATTGCCGCCTGCGCTCGGCCGAGCTCCACGCAGGAAAACACAAGGCCAAATTGGTCTGCACCACATGCCGCCGGGAGGGAACCAGGACGTACAACATCGCGCCCAACACCCATCCCAAACCACGCAGTAGCGGCAAAGGCAGTGCC
Source organism: Rhodoferax sp. TH121 (assembly GCF_002251855.1). Lineage (GTDB taxonomy): Bacteria > Pseudomonadota > Gammaproteobacteria > Burkholderiales > Burkholderiaceae_C > Allorhodoferax. The sequence goes on along the minus strand of NZ_NOXW01000022.1, from coordinate 760,904 downwards.
CCCAGCAGCACCAATAGTTTCAGCATCCAGCGACTCATCATGGCCTACCTTTGGGCCCCTCAGGGCGTCGCACGCGGCGTCTTGTACCTGGCATAACCCCACAGGTACTGCATCGGGCACTGGAGGATGAGCGCCTCCATCGCTGCGTTGATCTGGCCTGCAGCCACACTCAAATCGGGGGACATGGGCGCATCCAAAGGCCGTACGTGGACGACATACCCCTCCCCCCAAGGCAGTCGCTCACCCCAAGCCACCAAAACCGTTGCACCGCTTTGGACCGCCAAACGGGCAGACAAGGTCATGGTGTAGGCATCTCGGCCAAAAAACGGAGCCCACACCCCCTGCGATTGCGGCGGTACCTGGTCCGGCAACAAACCCACGCTATGCCCAGCCTTGAGCGCCTTGAGCATTTGCTTGACCCCGGCCAGCGTGGTGGGAGCGGTTTCCATGCCGGGCCGGGCACGGCTTTGCGTCACCAGGGGCGCGAGCCACGCTTGCCTGGGCGGCCGAAACAAGACCGTCATGGGCCGGCCCTGCTGGCCAAAGGCCTGGGCATAGGCCTGGGCCGTAATCTCAAAACAGCCGAGGTGAGGGGTCAAGAACACCACACCACGCCCCCCCTGCATGGCAGCTTCCACATGCTGTCGCCCCTGCCATACCACGGGCACTGGCGCCCCCAACCACAAGCGCGGCAACTCTGCCACCAACATGCCGGATTGGCCTACCGCAGCACGCCGCTGCGCCGCACCCAAACCCGCTTGACGTGCATTGGCGACAAAGCGCTGGCGGTACGTAGGCGACAAGAGAAAGGCCAACCATCCCAGCACCCAGCCCACGCCGTGTAATAGCCACAAAGGCAGATAAGACAGCAATTTGAAAACCAGGAACATGGGTGGGCTAAAATCGGCAGCGTCGCTGAGTTATGGAACTACTTGCAGGGCGACGCACACACTGGTTTGCCTCCCAAGGCCCGCCATTGTGCCTTGTCAAATTTTTGACGAATCTGCTAAAGCGTTCGCTGCAAGCTCCAAAGCCCAAGCAACGCGACTTGACGTTAATTTTGGAGACCTAGTTATGGCGAACGATTTTCTCTTTACCTCCGAGTCTGTGTCTGAAGGCCACCCCGACAAAGTCGCCGACCAGATTTCCGATGCAATCCTGGACGCGATTTTCAAGCAGGACCCCATGTCCCGTGTGGCTGCCGAGACCCTGACCAACACCGGTCTGGTGGTCTTGGCCGGTGAAATCACCACTAACGCCCATGTGGACTACATCCAGGTGGCACGCGACACCATCAAGCGCATCGGCTACGACAACACCGAGTACGGCATCGACTACAAAGGCTGTGCCGTGCTGGTCGCCTATGACAAGCAGTCCAACGACATCGCCCAGGGCGTGGACCACGCGTCCGACGACCACCTGAACACCGGCGCTGGCGACCAGGGCCTGATGTTCGGCTACGCCTGCGACGAGACTCCCGAGCTGATGCCCGCCCCCATCTACTACGCGCACCGTCTGATGGAACGCCAGGCGCAGCTGCGCAAGGACGGCCGCCTGCCCTTCCTGCGCCCTGACGCCAAAAGCCAGGTCACCATGCGCTATGTAGACGGCAAGCCCCACAGCATCGACACTGTGGTGCTGTCCACCCAGCACAGCCCCGACCAGTCGGAGACCCAGCACAAGATGAAGGCTTCGTTCACCGAAGCCATCATCGAAGAAATCATCAAGCCCGTGCTGCCCAAAGAGTGGCTGCAAAACACCAAGTACCTGATCAACCCCACCGGCCGCTTTGTGGTGGGTGGCCCCCAGGGCGATTGCGGCTTGACGGGTCGCAAGATCATTGTGGACACTTACGGCGGTGCCTGCCCCCATGGTGGCGGCGCATTCTCTGGCAAAGATCCCTCCAAGGTCGACCGCTCGGCTGCCTACGCTGCACGCTACGTGGCCAAAAACGTGGTGGCTGCAGGCTTGGCCAAGCAGTGCCAGGTGCAAGTGGCCTACGCCATCGGCGTAGCCAAGCCCATGAACATCACGGTGTACACCGAAGGTACGGGCGTGATTCCCGACGACAAGCTCTCTGCCATCGTGGCCGAGGTGTTTGACTTGCGTCCCAAGGGCATCATCCAGATGCTGGACCTGCTGCGCCCCATCTACGAAAAGACGGCCGCCTACGGTCACTTCGGTCGCGAAGAGCCCGAGTTCACCTGGGAGCGCACCGACAAGACTGCCGCCCTGCGCGCAGCCGCCGGCCTGTAAAGCCGTCCTCAGCCAGCGGCGCACAACTGCGCGGCTGGCACAATGCCAACCCGATGAAACTCCAAACACAACGATTCATAGACCGCTGGGTTGGCCAACTGCTGTGTGCTGCGGTCTCGGCTTGGGTACGCGTCACCGGCTTATGGTCTGCGCCCGCCACGCTGGACGCACAAGCCAAGAATATTCTGGTCATCCTGCTGTCCGAGATGGGCAGCATTGTGCTGGCAGGCCCCATGTTTGCAGCGCTGCGCCGCCAATACCCCGGTGCGGCCATTCATATCCTGCAGCTCAAGAAAAACCAGGAAGTCTCCAAGCTGCTCTCGCTCACCGAGCCCGAGCACATGCACACGCTGGACGACAGTTCCGGTGGCGCACTGATTGCAGACATTCTCAAAGTGAGCCTGACCATGCGCCGCCTCGGTCTGGACGCAGTGATTGACTGCGAACTGTTTTCGCGCGTGAGCGCCCTGCTCTCTTTCAGCACGGGTGCACCCGTGCGCGCGGGCTTTACGCCCCACACGCAGGAAGGCCTGTACCGCGGCAGCTTCATCAACCACGCGATTCCCTACAACCCTTACCAGCACATCAGCAAGCAGTTCTTGTCGCTGGTGGATGCACTGCAGTCGCCCCACGGCATGCCACGCAACCGCGCAGGGGCCATCCGCGACGTTCCGGCCGAGCCAGAGTTGTCGGTGGCCTTCACGCCCACCGAATTGGAGACCTACCGCAGCAAGGTGGAAACCGACCACCCCGTGACGCGGGATCGCCCCCTGGTGCTGGTCTATGCGGGCGGCGGCATCCTGCCCGAGCGCGCCTGGCCTGCCAGCCACTATGCGCGCGTGGTCCAAGGCCTGTGTGCTGCCGGTTATGCCGTGGGCCTGATCGGCCTGAAGGACGATGCCATCCTCGCACGCGATCTCCAGACCCAGGTGGGCCACGAAGCCTGCCTCAACCTGACCGGCTACACCAAGAGCATCCGCGAGTTGCTCATGCTGATGCACGCCAGTGCCCTGTTGATCACCAATGACGGCGGACCCAGTCATTTCGCTACGGTCACGCCCATCCAGACCATGGTGTTCTTCGGGCCCGAAACGGGCAAACTCTATGGGCCGCTGGGCAAGCGCACCATCATTTTGGAGTCGGGCATCGCCTGCTCGCCCTGCCTCACCGCTTACAACCACCGCCTGACCTTTTGCGATGGCGATAACCAGTGCCTCAAACGCATCGCCCCCGACCCGGTGCTGGACCAAGCCCTGACCTACCTGCGCACCCGCACCGAGGCCGCAAGCGTATGAGTGGCGTGAATGGACTGCAGCGCGCCGTGCTGTGGGCGCTGGGCCTGCTGGAGCGTTACCGTTTCATCAAATTTGGCATCGTGGGCGCCAGCGGCGTGGTGGTGAACCTGAGCGTGCTCTACCTGGGCCACGAATACCTCTTCAATGTCATTGAGGCGGGTTACAAAAAACCCTACCTGTCCCTGGCACTGGCCATCGCCCTGGCCACCCTCAACAACTTCACCTGGAACCGCCTGTGGACGTGGGCTGACCGGGTGAAGAACCTGGAAGCCGGCGAAGTCCAACCCGTGAGCCTGCGTCTGCTGGGGATGGAGTTTGGCCAGTACGTCACTGCGTCGGCCTTCGGCAGCGGCCTGCAGTACGTGCTCACGCTGCTGCTGTCGGGCAGCATGGACTACCGCGTGGCGAACATCATCGCCATCATCGCCGCCAGCGTCAGCAACTTCTTGGCCAACGACCGCTGGACCTTCAAGCGCCCCAAAGAATGAAGCCCCCACGCTCCACCGCTGCGCGGGTCGCTGCCCCCCAGGGGGGCGCGTTTTTGCTTGGGGCGGCCCGGCGCAAAAACCGATCTGCGCATTGGCCATGGCTGCTTTTGGTAGCGTTTACTGCGCTGCTGTACCTGTTGGGCCTGGGCAGCCCCTACGCGCCCACCAATGGCGACGAGATGGTTTACATCCACATCGCGCGCATGACGGCCGAGAGCGGCCACTGGCTGCCCCTGCAGTCCGAGCTGCTGGGCACGCGTAACACCAAGCCGCCGCTACTGATCTGGCAAGCCATGGTGGCCGGTGACTGGGGCCAAAGCTGGGACCTGTTTGCGCTGCGCCTGCCCAGCATCGCCTACACCTTTGCCACCACCGCCCTGCTGGCCTTCTTTGCCCACCGCATGGCGCCGGCGCCCGGTAAGCTGCGCGCGGCCTGCGTGGCAGCGGCCTTGTACCTGCTGTTCTTCTCGACCTTCCGCTACGGGCGTGTCTACCTCACCTCGGCCCCCGAAACCTTCTGGCTGGCCCTACCAATGTGGTGGGTGTTGTGGCTGCGTGTCCGTGACAACGCCCTGAACCAGCCATCCACCCTGGGCTGGCTGGCTTACACCTTGTTTGGTATCGCCATGGGCTTGGGCGCGGCCTACAAATCATTTGCCCTGGTGGCCCCGGCTGCCGCAGCCCTGTGGTGCGCGGTGCTGCTGAGTGAACCTTTGGCCTGGCGCACCACGTGGCGCACCACCGCGGGCGTGGCCTGGAGCACGCTGCTGGGCGTGGGCATTTTTGCGCTGTGGTTTGTGCTGGATCCGGACCCGGCTGCCGTCTGGCAAGAATTTGTGGTGGCCGAAAACGCGGGCAAGATGTCCAACACCATGGGCTACTGGCAAGCGGCGCTGTCGGGCCCCTACCCCCTGTGGACACAGCTGCTGGCCTACCCCGAAAACGCGGGACTGCTCGCCTTCATGGCCCTGGGCTTTTGTGCGCTGGTGCTGTGGCGCGGCGTGCGCCGCCAAAGTTATGCGCAACTCACGCCGGCGCTGTGGGTGCTGCTGGCCTGGCTGGTGGTGTGGCTGGTGGTGTTTACCATTCCCAGCCAGCGCTCGGCGCGTTATGTCATTCCGGCCATGCCAGCCTTGGCCATTGCCATGGCGCTGGTGTGGGACCGGCTGCCCCGCGTCTGGTTCTGGGTCACCCTCTTGGTGTGCGCCCCAGCGCTGGTGATGCTGGCACGCATTGGTTGGGTCATGGGCAGCATGGGGATTGCCAGCACGCCAGAAGTTGCTATGACTTTGCTAGCTGCTGGCGCAGGATTGGCTGGGGCTGCCGCAGGATTTCTTTCCAAAATCTGGGTGCGCAACGCCTGCCTGCTGACCTGTGCGGCGGTCTATGGCTGCTTCACGCTGATGGTGGCGCCGATTTCTACCGTTGCCGCCGGCTACAGCCCCGCCGTGCAGGCGCAGATGCGCGGCCAGCGCGTGGTGGTGCCCAACGGGTTTACCGGCCAGTACGAACGTTTTCACTTTGTGCTGCCCGGTGCGCGCATCACCCCCTACGACTCCGAAGGCCGCAACACCGGCGCGTTGTACCCCGACATGCCCGCCAAGGAACGACTGGACCGCTTGCTGGCAGATTTTGACGCCATAGTCTGGCTGCAAGAGGACCTGAACGAAGCCCCCAGCTGCCTGCCCCACTGCACGCTGGTGGCGCAGCGCTGGCATGTGAAGAGCCGCCACAAGAGTGGCGAGGTGACGCTGGACAACCTGTGGCACCCCCAGGACTGGCTGTTCCGCCGCGAATGGCTGCTGGTGCGCACGCCTTAGCCGCAAACAGCAGCTCGTTTCACTCCTGATTTAGGAGCTGCTCACGCAGTATCCACGAGGCCTAGAGGCCTAAAAGGCTTAAAAATCAGTACTGCAGCGTGGCCACGGCCCGCAGCTCTTCGGGGGTGGTGCTGGGCAGGCCAAAGTACTCCAGGTAGGCCGGAATCTGCTCGAACAGCATGTCAGACCCCACCTGCACCTTACAGCCACGTGCGATGGCCGCGGCCAGAAAAGCCGTAGTCTCGGACTTCATGACCACCTCGCCCACAAACGTGGTGGCGGCCAGGCGTGTCACATCCAGCGGCATCGCGTCGCCCTCATTCATGCCCAGCGGCGTGGCGTTCACCACCAGGTCAAAGCCCACCGGGTCGGTGGAGCCGGTCAACACGTCGAGCTGCGGGTAGTGCTGACGCAGGCGGGCGGCCAGGCCATCGGACGCAGCGGCGTTCACATCAAACACAGCCAGTGCCGACAGGCCTTCGGCCGCCAGCGAGGCCGCAATGGCACAGCCCACACCGCCGCTGCCCACCACCAGGGCGCGGGCGCCTTGCAGCTTCAGGCCCTTGCGCAACACACCACGCACAAAGCCGGCGCCGTCAAACATGTCCCCCTGCAGCTGCCCTTGCGGGCCCCGGCGCACCGCATTGCACGCGCCGGCAATGGCCGCAGTGGGCGACAACTCGTCCACCAGCTCCGTGGTAGGCACCTTGTGCGGCATGGTGATGAGTGCGCCGCGGATGTTGGTGAGCGTGAACACGCTGCGCAAAAAGGTGGCGTAGTCCGGGCTCTGGCAGCCCATGGGCACCACCACCACATTGGCCCCGGCTTTTTCAAACCAGGGGTTGTAAATCATGGGGGCCTTGAAGGCGTGCGTGGGGAAGCCAATGTGGGCAATGACTTCGGTGTTGCCGTTGATGATCATGCCTGCGCGGCCTTCGCAGCCTTGGCCGCATTCACACCGGCGCGCAGCGCCAGCAAATAACTGTCTGCGCCGAAGCCGGCAATCTGGCCTTTGACGATGTCGGCAAATACCGACTTGTGCCGGAATTCCTCGCGCGCATGGATGTTGGACATGTGCAGCTCCACCACCGGGCAGGTCAGGATGGAGACGGCATCGCGGATGCCATAGCTGTAGTGCGTCCAGGCACCGGCGTTGATGAGCACGGCGTCCACCCCATCGGTAAACGCTTGGTGGATGCGCTCACACATGGCGCTCTCGCTGTTGGTCTGAAAGGCCTCCACGTCAACGCCCAGCTCGCGGCCCAGCGTGGTCAAGCTGGCGTTGATTTCGTCCAGCGTGATGGTGCCGTACTGCGCGGGGTCGCGCTTGCCGAACATATTGTGGTTAATGCCGTGCAGCATCAGGACTTTCATACAACCTCGAATACTTAAAAATTCAGCGGCCCTGCGCAGCCACCTGGCTGCGCAGGGGGGCGGCCCTTACTTGCGGTTTTTGGCCAGTTCGGCCTGCACTTCGGCGACGGTGGCTTCACCCACGTTGGCGCTGTACTTGGCCACCACGGGCTTCATCTTCTCGCGCAGCTTGGCCAGCTCGGCCGGCGAGAACTCGCTCACCGTCATGCCGCCCTTTTTGAGACCATCCACCGCCGCAGCGGCTTGGGCGCGGGACTGCTCGCGCTGGTACTTGGTGGCGTCGTCCGATGCTTCGTCAATCAGCTTCTTCTCGGCAGCGTTCAGCGTGTCCCAGAACTTCTTGCTGATGATCACCGACTGGGGGTTGTACTGGTGGTTGGTCAGCGTGACGTACTTCTGCACCTCGTACAGCTTGTTGGCATTGATCACGGTCAGGGGGTTCTCCTGGCCGTCAATCGCCTTTTGCTCCAGCGCTGCGTACAGCTCGGGGAACGGCAGCGGTGTGGGGTTGGCACCCAGGGCCTTCACCCAGTCCACATTGATGGGGTTGGGGATCACGCGCAGCTTCAGGCCTTCGATATCCTCCACCTTGAGGATGGGGCGCTTGCTGTTGGTGATGTTGCGAAATCCCAGCTCCCAGTAGGACAGACCCACAATGCCTTTTTCTTCCAGCTTGGCGTGCAGCTTCTTGCCCACGGGGCCGTCCACCAGCGCATCGGCTTCTTGGGCGGAGCTAATCAGGAAAGGGAAGTCAAAAATTGCCAACTCTTTGGCCACGCTGGCCAAGATACCGGTGTTGAGCACCACCATTTCCAGCGTGCCGCCCTGCACGGCGGACACATTGGCCTGGTCACCGCCCAGCACACCGCCGGGGAACAGGTTGACCTTGATCTTGCCGCCGGACTTCTTGGTCACATTCTCGGCAAAACGCTCCATGCCCAGCACCATGGGGTGGCCCTTGGGGTTTTGGGTGGCGAACTTGATGGTGTGTTCACGGATCTCTTGTGCCTGGGCCACGCCCAAGGTGGCGAGGACGGCGGCAGCGGCAATGGCTTTGAGGGCTAAACGCTTCATGACTTGTCTCCTGAAATTGTGGGAACCGAGAGCGGCTGTACGCATTACAAAAAGCCTGCCGGACGTGGCGTACCCAAGCACGCCCGGCTGCCGTTAAGAATCAATAAAACCAGCGCGCAGGCACCATCACCAGCTGCGGGAAGGCGACCATCAAAAACATGATGGCGAACTGCGCAAACATGAAGGGCAGCACCCCTTTGGTCACCTCGTCCATACCCACCTTGCCCACGCCGGCCACGGCGTTCAGCACCGTGCCTACTGGCGGGGTGATCAGACCAATCGCGTTGTTGATGATGAACATCACACCGAAGTACACCGGGTCAATGCCTGCAGCCTTGACCACCGGCATCAACACTGGGGTCAGCAGCAGAATCGTGGGGGTCATGTCCAGTGCGGTACCCACCACAATCGTCAGGATCATGATGGCCAACATCAAAAGGCGCGGGCTGTCCAGCAGCGGCTGCAGCAATTCCACCACCTGGCCAGGCAGGTTGGCCACGGTGATCATCCAGGCTGAGACCATGGCTGCTGCCACTAGAAACATCACCACCGCACTGGTCTTGGCGGCTGCAATAAACAGAGGCACCAGCTTGCTGAAATTCAGCTCGCGGTAGATCACGGTAGAAACAAATAGCGAATAGACGGCTGCCACCACGGCCGCCTCGGTGGGTGTGAACACCCCGAACTTCAGGCCAAACACGATGATGAAGGGCAGCACCAGTGCCCAGGTGGCCAAGCGCATGGCCTCCAGCACCTCTGCTGCGCTCTTGCGCGGTGGCGGTACCACCATTTCCTTGCGCACCAGCCACCACCAGGTCACCACCAAGGACAGGGCCAGCCACACGCCCGGGAAGATGCCGGCCATGAAGAGCTTGGAAATAGACACGTTGGCTGCCACGCCAAAAATCACAAAGCCAATGCTGGGCGGAATGATGGGCGCGATGATGCCGGCCGATGCAATCAGCCCGGCCGAGCGGGCCCGGTCGTGGCCAGCCGCCACCATCATGGGCAAGAGCAAAGCGGTCAGCGCAGCAGCGTCGGCCACCGCAGAGCCCGACAGCGACGCCATGATCACAGCTGCCACAATCGTCACGTAGCCCAAGCCACCCTTGATGTGGCCCACCAGCGCCATGGCAAAGTTCACGATGCGGCGCGACAGGCCGCCTGCATTCATGATTTCGCCGGCCAGCATGAAGAAGGGCACCGCCAGCAACGGAAAGCTGTTCGCCCCCTCGATCACGTTCTGTGCCAGGATCTGCGCATCGAACATGTTCATCTGCCACATCAGCGCAGCGCCACATAGCAGAAGGGCAAACGCAATCGGCACGCCTAGCGCCATGGCCGCCAGCAAAGAGCCCAGAAAAATTGCAATCGTCATCTCAATCGGCTCCGGGCTCAGTTGCGGGAATGGGCTTGGGCATCCGAATTGCCACCGTGCGGGGCCTCTTCAGATTCCTGGATCAGCACCAGGTGTGCGTCGTCCACCTGGCCGCTGAGCAAGCGCCACAGGTCCATCAGCACAATGGGTGCACCCAGTGCGGCAAAGACCACCCCCGAGGCGTAAAAAATGCCCATGGACACTTCCATCACCGGGCTGGTGGAACCCTTGTTGATGAGGTACTGGTCGTAAGAACCTTTGGCCACCAGCCACAGGCAGAACAACATCAGCACCAGAGACAGCACCATGCACACCTTCTTGCCGGTGGCGCCCAGGCGGCCCACCAGCATGTCGGTGCCCAAGTGGGCTTTTTCATGCAGGGCCACCACAGCGCCCATGAAGGTGACCCACACAAACAACCAGCGCGACAACTCCTCAGACAGGGTGAAGCCCGAGTTGAAGGCGTAACGCATCACCACATTGCCAAACACCAGCACCACCATCAGCGCCAATGCTGCGGCGATCAGGTAGCCCAACAACTTGCAGTACCCATTGATAAATTTGTTGACCACGCAACGCTCCAGATTTCGTACGTTTGCCAATGTACGAACTAGTTAGTTTTACGAGATGCGGGTTTTCCCTAGATCGATCGCCTATAGCCGGGAAAGCTGTTATGCCAAAAGTAAATGGCTTGGGGGCGCCTTGCGCCCAGGGGCATCGAACCGAAGGGATTACTTGCGCACGAAGCGCACCACCATCTCGGTGATGCTGGCGCGACGGGCATCGGACTGCGCGTTCTGCGCCTTGTCCTTGAAGATCAGCCCGAAGGTGTGGCGGTTGGACACATTGAAAAACGTCAGCGCCGAGATGGAGGCGTGGATGTCCACCGGATCCAGCCCCGGGCGGAACACACCCTGTTGCACCCCCCGGTCATAGAGTTGGCGAATCGCCTGTATGGCCGGCACGTTGAGCTGCTGGATGGTCTTGCTCTGCGCCAGGTAGCTGCCCTGCTCGATATTTTCGTTCATCACGAGGCGTATGAAGTCCTCGTTGTCCGCATGCCGGTCGAACGTGAACTCCACCAGCCGGCGCAGCGCGGCCTCCGGCTCCATGTCCTCCAGATGCAACTGTCCTTCGATCTGGCGCATGCGCCGGTAGGACTCTTCCAGCACCGCTACGTACAGCCCTTCCTTGCTGCCGTAGTAGTAATAAATCATGCGCTTGCTGGTGTGGGTGGCCTCGGCAATCGCATCGATGCGCGCACCACTCAGGCCCTTGGCGGCAAACTCCTTGGTCGCCACTTCCATAATGCCGGCCATGGTGCGGGCCGGGTCATTGGTGCGGGTGGCTGGCTTGGCAGATTTGCCGGCACGCGCAGATTGCGGCACCGGGTGTGCGCTGGCTGGCAAGGCGGAAGAAAGGGCTGACTCACTCATGGCCCAAGTATAGGAGGGCCTCAATCTATATACAAAAAGTGCCCAAATCCCTTATTGAATATGCGCAAACAGCTACATTTTTAATAGCAATCAAAAACCCCTCACCCCCACAACACCGAGCGCATCGAGATGGACGCGGACTGGAAGCCAGTGTTGAAGAAGCGCGGCATCTCAGAGGCGCGCGCCGCACCCGCCGCGTAAAGGAGTGGCAGGTAGTGGTCGTGCGAGGGGTGGGCCTGCTGCGCCACCGCACCCAGTGACTGAAAGTTTTGCAAGGCGTCCAGTTGCCCCTTTTTGATCTGGTTCTGCACCACGGTATCGAACTCGGTGGCCCAGTCGTAGGCCTCGTTGGCGGCGGTCCCTTCGCGGGTGGCGCGCAGGTTGTGCACGATGTTGCCGCTGCCCACGATGAGAACGCCCCGCTCGCGCAGCGCCTGCAGCTGCCGGCCCAGCGCGTAGTGCTCGGCAGGCGCGCGGCTGTAGTCCATGCTGAGTTGCAGCACGGGAATGTCGGCCTTGGGGAACATGGGCTTGAGCACCGACCAGGTGCCGTGGTCAAAGCCCCACTGGGCGTCCACTCCCAAGGGCGCGCCAGTGGCAGGCGACTGGAGTGTGCTCGCCAGACTGCGCGCCACCGCAGGCGCGCCGGGCGCGGGGTATTGCTGGTCAAACAGGGCCTGCGGAAAACCACCAAAGTCGTGGATGGTCTTGGGCTTCGCCATGCCAGTGAGCTGCCAGCCCGGTGTGAGCCAGTGCGCCGAGATGCACAGAATGAGCTGCGGCCGCACGCCCCGTGCCAACAGCTCGGTCCCCATGGTCTGCCAGCTGCGCCGCCAGGCGTTATCTTCAATCGCATTCATGGGGCTGCCATGCCCCACAAACAGCACCGGCATGCGCGGCGAGGGCTTGAGCCCTTGCAACAAGGGCTGGGTGGCGGCGCTGGACAGCGGGGTGGTGATCAGGCTGGGGAGTGCGGCCAGAGCGGCCAAGGTGGTTCTGCGTTGCATGGGGTGTGGAGCCCGGCTGGCGGTATGAAGTTCCCGCCACGGCAGCGGCAGAGCAGACGCTCTATCGCCCCGTCCTCCTATTGAAGCCATATGAGCCTCTAGCCCTCGTGATCGCTGCGTGAGCAGCTATCAAATCAGGAGCGATTCAAAACACTCCGCAGCAGAACCACATGCAGTGCCAGCCACAGCCAGGGGTCCAGCACCGCGTCCCACACGTTGCCGGTGGGCAGGCGCAGCAGCACAAACAGCAACACGGCCAGCGGCGCCAGCCAGGTGCTCACGCGTTGGGCCGAACCCGCTTGCAAGAGCGGCAATACGGTGACCAGCGCCACAACAGCCACGGCGGGCGCACCAAAGCCCAAGGCATACAAGGCGACCGGCAGTTGGGCCAGGGTGTCGAGCAACAGCAGCCAGCCCAGCACCAGGGCGGCAAGCAGCACAACGACCATGGGTTTGCCCGGGCGCGCCACCCCAGGGGCACCACGCAGCACGCGGCCGCCCCACCAGGCGCACAGCAGCACCATCAGCACGCTGGGCGCCTGAAACGCCAGGCCCAGCCAGTACGCGGGTGACCACTCGCCAGGCAGCAGGGTCCACAGCGCCACCAGCAGCGGCAAGCCCCACACCACACCGCGATGCCGGGTGAAGCGGCTGACAAGCAGCAGCACCAAGGCAGCCAGGACCACCGCCCAGCCCAACGGCAGCCAGACCTGCATCAACCACAGTGGTGGCAAAGCGGGCGCACTCATGGCGTGCCTCCAGGTGTGCCGGATCCACCGGGTGCAAACCGCTGCCAGGACAGCGTCGCGCGGTCCACGGTGTAGCTGATCCACAAGGCGCCATCGGCCCAAGCCAGCGCGGGGTACGAAAACTCTGCCTCCTCCGCGCCTTTTGCCAGCGTTTGCTGCAGCGTCCACTGCAGGCCGTCAGCACTACGACTCAGGTCCAGCCGGGCGCGGCCTTCGGGGGTGGGGTTGTGGGCCAGCAGCATTTGCTGCGGGCCCAGTGCAAAGCCGGCGACGGCCGCATCGGGGTTGCCGAGCGGCAGGTCGGGCAAATCGGTCCAATGCGCGCCGCCATCGTCGGTGCGTGCGGCGGTGACCCGGCCACCGTGCCGCTCATCGCGCATCAGCGCCACCCACTGCGCAGGGCTTTGCGGCAGGAGGCTGGGTTGCAGGTTGTGGGTCCGGTTGGACATACGGGTCAGGCCCAGAAATTCCCCGTTCGCATCCAGCCGCACGGCCGCTGGATATTTCAGCCCCAGCTCAAAGTGCACCGGCAACACCGCACCGCCGTCTTGCAGGGGCAGCGTGGCGTTGCGCACCAAAAAACTGGTGTTCCACAACCACGACAAGGGCAGCACGCGCACGGGTGCAAAGGCCAGCTGAGCCAGGTCCTGCGAGGCACTGCTTTGCTGCAAATGCAGCACCCGGCTGGCGGCCCAACCGCCCCAGCCCGTGGCCACCACAAACAGGTGCATGCGGCCCTGCGCATCCTTCCACGCCACGGGGTTGCCCAAGCGGCGCAGGCCATGGCCCAGCAAGTCGCCCATCTGGTGGCGATTCACCACAAAGCGCGGCGGCAGCCAGGCCTGGCTGGCGCGGACCCATTGGGTGGCGGCAATCTGCACCAGCGGGCCACTTTCGCGCTCGCCCGAAAACCAGAACAGGCTCAAAGCTGCAGCGTGTCCGGACGGCATGGGTAGCAGGCTGCTGGCGTGCGCGGCGGCGGCGCCAGGCGGCATGGGCACATCGCCCCCGGCCACACGCTGCAACTGCGCCGCCTGGACCGGCTGGCCGCCCACGGCAATGGCCGGCATCTGCGCCAGCGCGGGGGCGGCCGCAGGCGGGCGCACCGCGTAGTCTGCGCCCAGCAGCACCGCCAGGCTGGCCAGCACCAGGGCCACACGGCCACCGGGGCGCGCCAAAAGAGAAGAAAAAAGCATGCGCCGATCTTAGTGGGGCGCCACAGGGGCTCTGCCGCAAGGGCTGCAAAAACTTACCAAGGCGGGGACAATGCGGGATATGAAAATCCTGCGCTCCATCGCCCCTTTGAGTTTCCCCTGGCAGACCATGGACCCCTTCCTGTTCTGCGTGCACCACAACGACGCCTACCCGGCGGGCAACGCGCAGATGGCGCCCGACCCGGCGCTGCTGGCCGGCCGCAACATCGGCCAAGACTTTGCCGGCAAGGACGGCTGGAGCATGTACCACGGTGACACCGTGCCGGGCTTCCCCTCGCACCCGCACCGGGGCTTTGAGACGGTCACCATCGTGCGCAACGGCCGCATTGACCACTCCGACTCGCTGGGAGCCACCGCCCGCTTTGGCGGCGGTGACGTGCAGTGGCTCACGGCCGGCAAAGGCATCGTGCACTGCGAGATGTTTCCGCTCTTGCACACCGACGCGCCCAACCCGACCGAGCTGTTCCAGATCTGGGTCAACCTGCCGGCCAAGCACAAGATGGCCGAGCCCCACTTCACCATGTTCTGGCACGAGGACATTCCCCGCATTACCGCGACCGATGCACAGGGCAAGACCACCGAGGTGGTGTGTATTGCCGGCACCCTGGAAGGCAAACAGGCCCTGCCCCCGCCCCCCGACTCCTGGGCCAGCGAACCGGGCAGCGACCTGGGCATCTACACCATCAAACTCAGCCCCGGCGCCCAGTGGACCTTGCCCGCGGCGGCGAGTGCTGCCACACGCCGCATCCTGTATTTTTTCAAGGGCGGCGCACTCACCGTGGCGGGAGAGTCAGTACCCGTCCAATCCGTGATGGAAGTGCAGGCGGACCATGGCTGCAGTTTCGTGAACGGTGAGGCCGAGAGTGAACTGTTGGTGCTGCAGGCTCGCCCGATTGGTGAGCCGGTGGCGCAGTACGGCCCGTTTGTGATGAACACCCAGCAAGAGATTCACCAGGCCTTTGCCGACTACCGACGCACCGAATTTGGCGGCTGGCCCTGGGGCGCGAGTGACCCCGTGCACCCGCGCACCCAGGGCCGCTTTGCCAAACACGCCGATGGCAAGGTGGAAGAGCGCTAGAGCTTCACCCCCACGCTGCGCCGATGCGCAGGCCAGCAAAAAAGCGCCCCGCAGGGCGCTTTTTTGCTGGGGACCAGAACCCGTCAGACCTTGCGGCGCTTGGCAACCACACGGGCCGTCAGTGCCAGGCCGGCCAAGAGCATGGCGTAGGTGCCTGGCTCAGGCACAGGGGTGACCGGAATCGTGCCGGCGAATGGCTGCAGGTGGATCTCGCCCCTCTGGTCCAGCGACTTCACCACCACCGAACCTTCGATGTTGTTGGCGTTGGTGAGCTTGGCGTTGGTGGCCAGAATGCTGCCGCCAAACTGGCTGCCCAACACGATGTCCGTGGCGTTATAAAAATTCCACAAAAAGCTCTTGCCGTAGGCCAGCGCAGAGTTGGCCAGGAAATTGGCACTGGTCTGGATATTCGCCTTGTCGCTGTTGAAGATGACGGTGGTAGCGCCGTTCAGGTTGAACTGAAACTCTCCGGCAGCAAACACGGCGTCATCGATGGCAGACAGATCGAACACCGCCACGCCGTTCGTGGCCACAGCGTTGAAGGTGACACGGTTGTAGGCGATGCTGACAGTGCCGCCGGTATCCGCCAAGCCGGCAATGAAACTGGACGACTGGCTGAACAAGGCACCGAAGTCCTGGGCGTTGGCTTGCGCCCCGGCGGCCACCAGGGCCGCAGTTTCGGCCGCACCACCGATGCGGCCGCTGTTGATGTTGCTGCCCAATACCGTGCCGCCGATGGCGGCAGGGGCACTGCCATTGAGGTTGGCGTTGGACACATTGCCCTGGACGCGCGCGGCACCCGAGTTGACATTGCCCTGCGTCAAATTGCCACCGACGTACACACCCAGCCCGTTGACGCTGCCCACATTGGCGTTGCCCAGCACCGTGAGGCCGGTGTAGCCAGACGCGGGGGTATCAGCGGGGTGTTGCACAAAATCACCATTGCCGGCGAGGTTGCCACCCACAAAGGTCCGACCGTCCACATGGGAGCTGGACTTGGCATCACCCAGCACCACCAAGTTGAACTGGTTCAGTGCCTGTTCCAGGGTCAGTTCGGCATGCGCTGCCAGTGGCGCCAGCGTGGCCGAAAGCGCGAGGCCCAAAGCCAGCAATTGGGGGCGTAACTTGGTCAAATCTTTCTCCCTGGAGCATCGTGTGACTACGACCAGCATCGTACCCACAGGCCCGCTCCGGACCAATAGCCCAAATGGACTATGCCCTCACGTGCCGCTCACGCCAAAGCCTTCCACCAGCCCTGCCATCGTGGCAGCGGCATCGGTGCCCAGGCCGTGCAGCCCCTGCTGCACGCTAGCCTGGTTGGCAGCGGGCTGGTTCTGGCTCACCTTCCATTTGCCCACCAGGCTGTCGAGGGCAATTTCAATGCCCACCACCGCGGAGATCAGGCGGTCGGTGTAATCGCGCGGGGCATCTTCCACAGACCAGGGCGTTGGCATCGGCGCTTCTTGTTGGGTGGTCAGGTCTTGCATCTGCTGGCGAATCCAGGTCGCATCGTCATGCACCCGCAACAGGCCCTTGGCGTGGACCACTGCGTAGTTCCAAGTGGGCACGACCTTGCCATGCTCCGCCTTGCTGGCGTACCAGCCAGGGCTGATGTAGTGCTGCGGGCCCTGAAAGATCGCCAGCACCGGTGTGGCCAGATCGGTCTCACGCCACAGTGGGTTGGCCCGCGCGACGTGGCCCACCAGTACGGGTCGGTCCACACCCTCGGTGCGCAACAGCAAGGGGATGTGATTGGCCTCTATCCCTTGTGCAGTGCGTGTGACCAATGTGGCCAGCGGGTGACTGCGCAGCAAGGCATACAACACCCCGGTGCGGGTTTCTTCAAAGTGGCTGGGCTGGTACATCCGGCATGCTCCTATGGGCTAGCCAAGTTGAGTTCGGCTTGTGGCTTGGCCTCGGCCGCTGCGCCACCGGTTTTCACCGCCCCCAGAAACAGGCGCTCGGCATTCACCTGTTTGGCAGCCAGGTAGTCCTTGACCACGACACCACGCTGCAGCGCGAGCTCACGCGCGGCCTCGTCGTTGACCGTGATGTTGGCCAGCAGCAGGGCCTCCATGTCGGGCACTTCGATGTCTTTGGTCAGGCCCACCAGGTTGCGTGGTTTGGTGATGTCGGCGCGGCGGTAGACCGCGCGTAACAGCACCGGCATTTCTTCGGCGCTGTAGCTGGCCACTGCCGCCGCATCTTGTCCCTGGGCTGTGGTGCGACGGCGCTTTTCGGCCAGCAGCAGACCCTTGAGGCGTTCGCGCTTGATGGCTCCGTACTCAGCCTCCACGTTGGCCGTGCCTTGCACGGTCAGACGCAAACCGGGGCGGTCCACCAAGGCCTTGGCCACCTTGTCCAGGCCAGCTTTGGCGGAGTCGGTCAACACGCCACTACCGGGCGCAAAGGCCACGGTGCTCAGTTCCGAACTGCCTGCGCCGCCCAATGCGTTGGCCAGCAAGCTGAACGGTGCCGTGATGGCCTTGGCCACCAGGTTGGTCACCACCTTCCAGATCACCGGGCCGATGCGGAACTGCGGGTCGTTGAGCGAGCCGCTGATGGGCAGGTCTAGGTCAATCACACCATTGCGGTCGGCCAGCAGGGTCACCGCCAGCTTAACCGGCAGGCTGTTGGGCGCGCCGTCCACCTTGTCGCCAAAGGTCAGCTGGTTGAGTACCAGCTTGTTGGTGGCGGTGAGCTGGCCATCGGGTTGCACGGTGTAACGCACATCCAGGCTGAGCTTGCCGCGCTCAATGCCGTAGCCCGCGTACTTGACGGCATAGGGCGAGAGCGGCGACAGCTCCAGGTCGCGCACCTTACCCGCAATGTCCAGCGCCAGCGGTTTGGCCAGCGGGTTGAGCTTGCCGGTGATCTCCAGCGAAGCCGTGCCCTCGGCACGGCCACGCAGTTCCAGATCGGCCAGCTGCACCACACCATTCGCGGGCTGGCTGGAGAACTGGCTGAGCTTGCCGGTCAGGTCGCTCAGGTTGGCCGTGTAGTTGGGCTGGATAAAGCGGTCGGAGAAGAGCACCCGGCCGTTGACCAGGCTGATGGGGCCCATGGTGATGATGGCTTCGGGGCTGGCGTTGGCACTGGCGTCAGCGGATACAGCAGGTGCGGGGGCCGAAGCTGTGGCACCGGCTGGCGCACTGGCGGCGGCATCGGCCTGGGCCGGGGTTTTGCCCAGGTCTTGCAGGTTCAGGCGGCCATTGGGGTTGACGATGAGGCGGGCATAAAAGTCGGACAGTGCCGCCTCACGCACGCTCACGCGGGTGGCGGTGCCGGGCGCCATGGCCAGGTCGATGCCAGGCACGTTGAGTGACTTCCAGCTCAGCAGTTCTTCGGCAAAACTGCCGGCTGCGCCTTGCACGGTGTTGGCCCGGAAATCTTCCAGCTGCGCATCGCCCTTGAGGGCGAGCTCTGGCCCCTTGGCCGTGCTGGCAAAGCGCAGCTGGCCCTTGAAGCTGGCATCGGCCCGCAGAACATCCAGATTCACCTGGCTGGCTCCATACGGTGCCAGCGCGTGCACTGGCAGCTCCACAAGCTCCAACGTGCCCTGGGCCAGCACAGGCTCCCAGGCCACGGTGCCTTGATAGCGCAGGCTGCCAGCCTCGGCCTGACCGGACTTGACGCGGGCGCTGAGCGTCACCGGCACCGGCTTCTTGCCATCGAGCGCAGCTCCTTTGGCCTGCAGGTTCAGGGCTGACACGTCCAGTCGCACCGGGCGTGTATTCACCCGGTCGGTGAATTGCAAACTGGCGTCTTGCAGTTGCAGCTCGCCCAGCACCACTTTCCACGGTGTAGCAGCGTGCGCAGTGGCAGCCGGGATGGCAGGAGCACTGGGCGCAGCCTCAGTAGCCGTCTTCAGCCAGCGCTCAAACATCCAGGTCCCGTCTGTCTCGCGGCGCACACCGCTGCTGGCGCCAGCCAGCAGCAGCTTGCCCACACGGGCACTGCGGGCGGCCACGTCCACCTGGGCATCACTCAGCTCAAGCAGCTTGAACTTGGGCAGATCCTGGGAGCTGGGGCTCTCAGAGTTGCGCGTCGTTCGCGTGGGGGCCGCAGCCACCATGGCCTTGCTGGCCACCAGGCCAGCGTCGCGCACGGCCAGTTTTTTCACCGTAGCCTGCAGCTGGTCGCCGGCCCACGTGGCGCCCAGTTCGGCATCCAGCGTCCCGCGCACCGTGGGCTGCAGCCAGGCAGACAGGTAGGGATCAGCCAGCGCTAATGCCAGGCCATTGACCGTGGCTTGGGCACGACCCTGCTGGTCGGTGCCCTCTGCCTGCATGCTCAGGCGCGCGCTGGTCTTGCCCGCAGGCAGGTTGGCGCTGAGTTCTGCTTGCACCGGCTTCTCCAAGGGCCAGTGCAGGCCCTGTGCGCTGAGTTCCAGGTCGGTGAGGGCCAGCTTGGCGGGGGTCTGTTGATCCTGCCAATCCAGACGTCCGCCGCGCAGCGCCAGGCGCTCTAGCGCCAAGGCCCATGGCTTGGCGGTCACCGGTATTTTTGAGTCTTTTTGGCCTTTAGACCCCGTGGATTCTGCGCGAGTAGCTTCTGTTTTAGGAGCATTTTTGGCAGCACCTGCACTAGCCAGCTCCAGATTCAGGCGGCCGTTGCGCGCGCGCTGCACCTGCAGGCGCGGGTTGGTAATCTCTACCGCGCCCAGCGTCACCTGCTGTTCCAGTGGACGTACATCGACCAGCTCGGTGCGCACCGTGTCCAGCGACAGCAGGGGGGCACCAGCGGCATCGGCGACAGCCAACTGGCCCACAGTGACCACACCCGACAGCGTGACCGCCGTTTGTGGCTGCTGCACAAAGCCGATCTTGAGCTCTGCATCCACCACCGCACTTTGCGGCTGCACCGGCAGGCCCGCAGGCAGGTAAGGCAGATAGGGCTTGAGGTCGAACTGGCTGATCTTGAGTTGCGCCTCACCCTTGCGGGTTTGGGCAAAAGGGGTACCTTGGGCAGCCGTGTCAAACGCGCTGCCATTGAGGACAAAAGCCAGACGGGGCTCCACCAGCACATCGCGCTTGGAATCAAAGTTGCTCAAAAACGGCACATTGAGCTGCAGCTCGCGCAGCGTGTGCTGGCGCGGCGGGCCTTGTAGCGACTGGTCGGTGTAGTCCACGCTGCCGCGGCTGAGGGTGACGTTGTACACCGCAAAGCGCAGCGGGTCCCCTGCGGGAGCGTCCGAGGGTGCCTGCAGGCGCTGCACGATGTCGTCAATGTCGTACTGCCCTTTGCCCGTGTGGGTGAGGTGCAGCGTGGGCGCCTCCACCGCCACGGCGTCCACCACCGGCGCCAAGCGCAGCAAGGACTGGAGTTCGGCATCCACATAGACGCGCGCCACGCTGAACTGCGGCCCGCTGCCATCCGCCTTGGCCACCGCCAAGTCGCGCACCGTGAGCTCCAGCGACCAGGGCGCAAACTCAATAGCCCCAATCGACACCGCGCGGCCCAGCAGGGCCGACAGCCGGGTTTGGGCCTGGCTCTTTGCGATGGAAGGCAGCAGCGCCCAGGCCAGCCCCCACAGCAAAACCAGCGCACCCAGCGCATAGGCCAGGCGGCGCAACCAGGGCAGGATTCGGGGGGGTAGTGGGGTCATGGCGGGTCTGGAGGTAAAAGCGTCGGTACCGCGCCGGGTGGCGCACACCAGAGATGGTAACGGCGCCATTTGAACCGTGCACAGCCGTTGACCTGCATCAAGCTCACCGGGCACCGCGCGTGGGAAGCTCTCACCAAAATCACCGGAGACACGCCATGCCCCGCAGCAGCCTGCAAACCATCAAAGACGAACACGCCGCCTTGGCCGCCATGCTGCAGTCGCTGCTGCTCATGCTGGACCGTGGGCCCGGTGATGAGCCCGAGCGCTTTTTTGACGTGCTGCGCGCCATGCTGTTCTACATCGACGAATTCCCCGAGCGTTTACACCACCCCAAGGAGTCGGACCTGCTGTTTCCGCGCGTGGTGCGCCTGGCGCCCCAGACCATGGAAGCCGTGACCCAGCTGGAAAAAGACCACGCCCACAGCGAAGCCGCCGTGCGCGAGCTGCAACACCTGCTGCTGGCCTGGGAGTTGCTGGGCGAAAGCCGCCACGCCGCATTTGATGCCGCGGTGCGCCGCTATGTGGCCGCCTACCTGGCCCACATGAAGCTGGAAGAAACTGCCATCCTGCCCGTAGCGCAAGCCGTGCTGGGCGATGCCGATTGGGCAGAGTTGGACGCGGCCTTTGCCAACAACTGCGACCCGCTCACCGGCCAACATCCGCGCGATCCGGCTTTCGACCGGCTGTTCACCCGCATCGTGATGCGGGCGCCCGCGCCCATTGGAGTGGGCGAAGGCTGAGCCCCGCGCTACGGAACCGTGGCGCCAAGGCACTCAGATTTGGCAAAGCGTGGAACTTTCCGGTTTCTGCGTATTCGGATGCTTGTAGTCTGATGCCCCTCGCGGGGCCAGTCGTCCATTTTTCAGGATTCCGCCATGCATGACGCCAACCCGCCATCCCGCCGCTCGTTGCTGGCCCATGGTGCAGGCATTTTTGCCGTTACGGGTGCCTCCGCTTGGCTCAGCCCCGCATGGGCGCAGACGGCCCTGCGACCCACGCCCAGCCAGACCGAAGGGCCCTATTACCCCATTGCCCTGCCCAGCGACAACGACTTTGATCTGTTGCGCAACGGTAGCGCGGTCTACAACAAAGCACAGGTCGCTTGGGTAGAGGGGGTGGTGACCGACACGAAAGGTGTGCCGGTGTCTGGCGCGGTGGTTGAAATCTGGCAGTGTGACCACGAGGGCCACTACCACCACCCCCGCGACGGCAACAAAGCGGACCCCAGTTTTCAGGGCTTCGGCTCGGTGGCAGTTGGCAAAGACGGCCGCTACCGCTTTCGCACCATGAGGCCAGCGCCCTACACCGGGCGCACGCCCCACATCCATGTAAAAGTGAAGCTCGACCGCAAGGAGCTTCTAACCACACAACTCTATGTGGCGGGCGAGCCCGGAAACGACCGCGACGCCCTGTGGCGACGCCTCGACGAGCAGGAGCGGGCCGCCCTGACACGTACCTTCAGCCCCTCCGCAAACGGCCTGCGCGCCGAATTTCCCATCGTGGTGCAGGCCTAGCAGGCTCTGCGTTGGCCTCAACGCGCCAGCTTGAGCGCCAGCACCTGCTGGGCCACGCAGCGCCCCTGCACCTTGCCACCCTCAATGCCACTGCGGAAGTGGATGCCTGCGTACATGCGCGAAATCGCCGCCTCGTCGGCCGCCACGCGGAAACTCGCAAAAGTGCGCGGCCCCCAGCCCCGGTCGTTGTGGGTGTTGTCGGTAAACGGCTGGTTGGCACCAAACACCTGCTCCAGCACTCCAGCCGCCGCGCTGGACTGCACGGAGTGGCCAGACGGGTATTCGGGAAACGGTGGCGTGTGCATCAGCGTGGGGACCCAGTTGCTGTCGATCACCAGTTGCACATAGGTGACTGGACGCAACAGGTTGGCGGTGTATTTGGTTTTCCAGCCTGCAATAAATGCGTCGGCCATGGCCAGGTTCAGGCGCACCATGGTGTGGGCCGCCTTGGCCAAGTCCGCTTTTTGCGA
Source organism: Rhodoferax sp. TH121 (assembly GCF_002251855.1). Classification (GTDB taxonomy): domain Bacteria; phylum Pseudomonadota; class Gammaproteobacteria; order Burkholderiales; family Burkholderiaceae_C; genus Allorhodoferax. The sequence continues at coordinate 738,143 of NZ_NOXW01000022.1, read as the reverse complement.
CTTCAGCAAGTCGTTGGCAATGTAGGCCCAGTGGCCCGCTGGCGTGGGGGTCTTGAGTGGGTCATCGGCCCAGTACAGCGACACCTGGCGCTGCTCTTGGGTGGCCTTGTTGCTCACCTGGTAGACCTCTTGTGCCTCTTTGTAAAAGGCCGACCCAGGGCTCTCTGAATACGGGGGATGCGGCGGCGCAGCGCAGCTGCTGCCAGTTTTCAACACAAAGGGCCGCACGTCTCCCCACCAAGGCAACAGCGCTGCAGCAAACGCAGGCGGTGTAGCCGACCACTGGCCTTCACCGCTCGGCGGCACATAGTTTTGCTGGCTGCGGCGCAGCGGGCCCCAGGCCTCGTGGCCACCGTCGGTCCGGGCCCAGGTCATGATCGCCATGGCCATGAGCTTGCCAAAAGTTTCCGAACGGTTGGTGATCTCTGGCGTGACCGTGTTGGGGTCAAAGTCCTGGCTGTACTTGAGCGGCAGACTGCGCTCCAGCAGGTCGATCCGGGTCTTGTTCTCGGCGCTGGCGGTGGGGAACATCATGCGCGTCATGGTCGCCATGGATGCGTTGGCCACCGTGGGCCAGTGCAGCACCTCATCGGGCTGGGCCCAGGGCAGGGACTGCAGCTCGTTGAGCTGGCCTGCCAAGCTTTGGTGCTGCGGCATGCCGGGCACCACCGACTCGTACAGCGTGAGCCCCAGATACGCCAAGGCCCGCGAGGCCACGGGCGGGCTGTATCCCGGTGTCTGCTGGGTGAGCAACAAGACCAGGTTGAACCATTCGGTGGCCACACTCGCACTGAAGGCGCTGGCCGGGCGGGCCGCAGGGGTGGGCTGCTGCGCCTGCGCGGCCAAGGGCCCACCGGCCCAAACGCAGACTCCAGCCAGACACAGGGAGAGCAATCGGTGTTTCATGGGGCTTTCCAATTCACAAGGCCTTGGGGGCTGAGGGTGTAGAAAGCGCCGGCCTTGGCGGGCAGCCAGTCGCTCCAGCCGCCGTGCGGCCATTGCACCCGCACCTGCACAGCCTCTGCTGCGCCCAGGCCAAAGTGCATCCAACCCAGGTGGCCGCTGGCGTGACCGCCGCCCACCGTGAGCTCCTGCCGAATCACGCGGGTCGCATCCCCCTCACCCAGCTTCACTTCCACCCAGGCGCCCACCGCATCGCGGTTAGCTGCGGGCTGTTGCAGGCGCAGTTGCAGCCAGTGGCTGGCCTCTGCAGGTGCGCCGCTGCTGGTCTGGCGCCAGAGCTGGGCCTTGTCCCAGCGATTCACCACGACCACGTCCAACAAACCGTCACCATTCAGGTCCACCACCATGCCGCCGCGCCCGCGCTTGAAGCTGGCCAAGCCCGCCTGGCTGCCGGCTTCCACAAAATTGCCATCGACCTTTTGCAGCAGCAGATTGTTGGGGTCCAGCGTGGCGAAGTCGGGCATGGTGGACACATTGCCTTTGACCACAAACAGGTCGGCCAGCCCATCGTTGTTCATGTCGGCAAACTGCGCGTGCCAGGCGGTGCTGGGGTGCACATCACCGCCCACGTAGGGCCGGTGTGCGGTGACGCCGCGCTTGAAGGCTATATCGATGAAGCGCGGCTGGGTCACGCCCGCCTCGAGCGTCTGCAGCTTGTTGTCGGACATGCTGGTCAAGAACACTTCGGGGTAGCCATCACCATTGAGGTCGTGGCTGGCAATGCCCATGCCCCAGATCTGCAACGGCTTCCAGCCCTGGGCGGCGGTGTACAGCGCAGGCGCGCCGCCCGCAGGCAACTGCCACAGTTGCTCCTCACCACCCTTGTAATACTCACGGTCGTTGCTGACCCGCAGCGCAGCTGTGCCCGAGCGATTCCAGTCCGAAAACAGCATGGACAGCGCACAGTGGCCCGGCACCAAGGGCGTGGCAGGCTGGTAACCGCCCCCCTCTTTGGGGCGCAGCAGCAGACCCGGTGTGCAGCTGCCCCAAGGGAACTCTGGTTTGCTGCGGTCGGTGTAGGTGCCAATGGCCAGCGTGGGCCAGCTTTGGCCTTGCTCCCAGGTGGCGGCAAACGCGGTGTGCCAACCATTGCCGGTGCGTATGGTCCAGGCGTCATTGGCGCGCTCGAACTTGCATTGGCCCAGCCCCTTGAACACCTGCACCTCACCCACGCGCAGCACCACCAAGTCGGTCTGGCCATCACCGTCGATGTCCAGCGGGTAGGCGCCTACCGCATTGGTCAGCTCCAGGCCCGAGCGTTCTTCTTGCAACTTGAGCGCACCGCCCCGCGTGCTGCGGTTGCGCAGAAACTTGGCTTTGTTGACACCCGCGGTCACGTACACCTCGGGCAGGCCATCAGCGTCGCAATCGAAAGTGGCCACACCACCGCCCACCATGTACTCACCCTCGCCTTCAAAGCGGCTTTGCAGGCCAGCGATGTCGGTTTCTTCGGCAAACCGGGGCGTTGCGGGCGCGGGCGCATCGGCCGCCCAAGCGCCCGACATCAGGCCCAAGCCAGCCACCACGCTGCGCACGGCGGGCCGGGAAATCCAATCCAGAGGGTGCACGCGGCAATCCTTTGCGAAAAATGAAAGAACCCGGCGATCTTATTAAGTTCGATGATTAAACTATGTCGGGTTTATCCCTATTCGCGCCACAAGCCAAGTCCCGAACAATTAGTTTGTCGTCCTTACTAAATGCAATGTGTTGCATTTAAGGCAGCACGATGGCTCTGAAAAGCCTTTCCAAAACCATAGGCCTGACACAGGCCAATCCACCGGAGACAAGCAATGAAACTGAAGACAACCCTGACTGCCCTGGCCCTGAGCCTGGCTGCTGCTGGCGCATTTGCCCAAGTCGTGGGCGTGAGCTGGTCCAACTTCCAGGAAGAACGCTGGAAGACTGACGAAGCCGCCATCAAGGCCCAGCTGGCCAAAGACGGTGCGACCTATATCAGTGCGGACGCAGGTGGCTCCCCCGAGAAGCAACTGGCTGACATCGACAGCCTGATCTCCAAAGGCGCCAAGGCACTGATCATTCTGGCCATGGACAAGGACGCCATCCTGCCCGCGGTGAACAAGGCCAACCAGCAGAAGATTCCTGTGGTCGCATATGACCGCCTGATCGAAGCGCCCGGCGTGTTCTACATCACCTTCGACAACGTGGAAGTGGGCCGTATGCAAGCCCGCGCCATTCTGGAAGCCAAGCCCAAGGGCAACTACGTGATGATCAAGGGCTCGCCGACCGACCCCAACGCCAACTTCCTGCGCGGTGGCCAACAAGAAATCATTGACGCCGCCGTTAAAAAAGGCGATATCAAGATCGTGGGCGAGGAATACACCGACGGCTGGAAACCCGAAGTCGCCCAGAAGAATATGGAGCAAATCATCACCAAGACCGGCGGCAAGATTGACGCCGTGGTGGCCTCCAACGACGGTACCGCTGGTGGTGTGGTGGCTGCATTGACAGCCAAGGGCATCAAGGGCATTCCAGTCTCTGGCCAGGACGGTGACCACGCTGCGCTGAACCGCGTGGCATTGGGCAGCCAGACTGTGTCGGTGTGGAAAGACGCCCGTGACCTGGGTCGGGACGCTGCTGCCGCTGCCGTGGTGCTGGCCAAGGGCCAAAAAGTAGCTGCCGCCCAAACTTGGAACGGTGGCGAGAAGAAAGTGGCCCTGCAGGCCCAGTTCTTGAAGCCCGTTCCAATCACCGCGAAGAACCTCGATGTGGTGGTCAAGGCTGGCTGGATCAAGAAAGATGATCTGTGCAAAGGTGTAGACGCTTCCAAGGGCCCGGCCGCTTGCAAGTAATCTGCGTTTCTCTCTGAGTTAGTTGAAGCCCTCCAACCGCGGGCTGGGTTCGGCCCGCGGTTTTTTTATGTCTTGCGGAGAACGCTTGTGAATCCCGTTTTGAATTCCCTGAAGCAGGCGGCCATTGATTGGCGCCTGGTGATGATGGGCACCGTGCTGGCAGCTATTGCCCTGGTGTTCAACATCCTGTCCGGCGGACTCTTCATGTCCCCCGAGAATCTGTACAACATTGCCCAGCAAACAGCCGTGGTGGGCGTTGTCGCCACCGTGGTGGTGCTGGTCATCGTGGCCCGCCACATTGACCTGTCGGTGGGCTCGGTCATGGGCTTTGTGGGCGTGCTGATTGCCACCCTGATGTACACCGCCGGCTGGCACTGGGTCGAAGCCTCGCTGGCCGGTCTGGCTGTGGCCATTGCTGTGTCGCTGTACCAAGGCGCCCTCACCGCCATGCTGGGCGTTCCCTCCTTCGTCGTCACGCTGGGTGGCCTGATGTCGTTTCGCGGTGCAGCCTTTCTGGTGGCCGACGGCAAAACCCAACCCGTGAATGACCAATTCTTCCAACGCCTGGGCGGTGGTTTTGACGGTGCGATTGGCGTCACCGCCAGCTGGGTACTGGCCGGCGCTATTGTGCTGGCCCTGGTGGTCCAGATGTGGGCCAAGCGCCGTGCCAAGGCCTCGTATGACGTGCCCAACAACCCCTTGTGGCTGGACGCGCTGATCGTGCTGGTTCCCGTGGCCATCGTGCTGGGTTTTGTCACCGCCATGAACAACTACCAGATCATGAACAAGGACGCTCCGCAAGGCATTCCGATCCCCGTGCTGATCTGGGCTGCTGTGGCGCTGGTGCTCTCATTCATCGTGCACCGCACGCGTTTTGGCCGCTATGTGTTTGCCATGGGCGGCAACCCCGAAGCGGCCGCGCTGGTGGGCATTCCGGTGCGCAAGGTCACGCTCATGCTGTTTGCGCTGATGGGTGTGCTCATCACCATCGCCGCCATTGTGTCCATCGCACGGCTCAACGCGGGCACCAACTCGCTGGGCACCAGCATGGAGCTGTATGTGATTGCGGCTGCCGTGATTGGGGGGACCGCGCTGGCCGGTGGCAGTGGTTCGATTTTGGGATCGGTGCTGGGTGCGCTGATCATGCAAAGCATTGATAGCGGCATGTTGCTGCTGGATGTGTCGATTGGGGTGCGCTACGTGATCATCGGCCAGGTGCTGATTGCTGCGGTGGTGTTTGATGTGGTTTACCGCCGTATGACAGGAGACACCGTATGAGCGCGGGCAATACAAAGCAGGCGCTGGTGGAGATGCGCAACATCGGCAAGTCCTTCGGTGGTGTACACGCGGTGGACGATGTGAGCCTCACGCTCTACCCCGGTGAAGTGGTGGCCCTGCTGGGCCACAACGGCGCAGGCAAATCCACCCTCATGAAAATGTTGGCCGGTGCCTACCCCATCGATAGCGGCGAGGTGCTCATCAACGGCGAGAAGGCAAACATCCGCACCCCCGTGGATGCACAGCGCTGCGGTATCGAATCGATCTACCAGACGCTGGCTCTGGCCGACAACCTGGACGCTGTGGCCAACCTCTTTTTGGGCCGCGAACTGTTGACCCGCTGGAACACGCTGGACGACCACCGCATGGACGCGGACGCCCGCAAGGTCTTCCATCGCCTGAACAAGAACTTCAAGAACGTGCGCACCCCGGTGCGCCGCCTCTCGGGCGGGCAGCGCCAAGTCGTGGCCATCTCAAGGGCCATCTACTTCAACGCCAAGATCCTCATCATGGACGAGCCGACGGCCGCCTTGGGCCCCGAGGAAACCGCGATGGTGGGCAACCTGGTGAAGCAGCTCAAAGCCGAAGGCGTAGGCATTTTCCTGATCACGCACGACATGCCCGATGTTTTTGGCCTCAGTGACCGATTGGCGGTCATGAAAAATGGAAAATTGGTGGGTGCATACCGCACAAGCGATGTCAACGAGGACGAAGTCCTTGGAATGATCATCGCAGGCAAACAACCCGAAGGAAAGCCGCAAACCCACAGCCTGTGAGTGCGGCCCCTCCCCCACCATGAAAACGACCGGCGACCAACAATTAGTCAAACGCATCAACCGCAGCGTGCTGCTGCGGCTGCTGCGCAGCCAAAGCGGGCTCTCGCGCGCCCAACTCGCGGTGGAAAGTGGCCTCACCAAATCCACCGTGAGCCTGCTGGTGCGCGAGCTAATTGATGAAGGTTGGCTCACCGAAACCGACGCCACCGCCGCCCCTGGCCTAGGCCGCCCCTCCACGCCCCTGCAAATCGACAGCCGCAGCCGCGGCATGATTGGTGTGGAAGTGGCGGTGGAAGCCCTGCGGGTGGTGGGCGTGTCGCTCACCGGCCAAGTCTTGTGTGCACTGGAAGAACCCCTGCTTGGCACCCAACCCGAAGAAGTGTGCCGCCAGACTGCGCGCCTGGTGGCACGCACCCACGCGCAGCTGCTGCAGCGCAGTGTGCAGCTCGCCGGTGTGGGGGTGGGCCTGCCAGGCGCCTTTGACGAGGCCACCGGCATGCTGCGCTTTGCCCCCAACCTGGGCTGGCGCAATGTGGACTTTGTCCCTCTCATTACGCACGCACTGGCGCAAGCGAGTGTGCCCCCGGTGGCCGTGCATGTGCAAAACGAAGCCGACACCGCCGCGCTCAGCGAATACGAGTTTTCCGAGGGCGATGCCAAAGACTCATTGATTTTTGTGACCTGCGGCGCCGGTGTGGGCGCGGGCATTGTGCTCAACGACCGCCTGTTTACCGGCATGCAAGGCATGGCTGGCGAAATTGGCCACAGCATTTTGCAGATCGACGGGCCACTGTGCTCGTGTGGCCGCAAAGGCTGCGCCGAGACCTTTTTTGGCGCCCGAGCGCTGGCCAAGCTGCCAGACCCCGCCCGGGGCGGCCACTACTTGGGCGTGGTGCTGCAAAACCTGTGGACCACCTTCAACCCCAGCACACTGGTGGTAGGTGGCCCTTCGTGCGACACCTACCCCGGCATCGTGCAAGTCGCCCAAGACACCTTGCAGGCGTACGCCGCCAGTGCCGGCATGGCAGCCCCTACCGTGCGCGCCGCGCGCTACGGCTTGCTGGCGTCCGCCGTAGGCGCCGCAGCGCTGGTGCTGCACCACGACCTGCGACCGATGCACGCCAAAACCCCAGCACCTGCAGCCCGCGCTGCAGAGGCCGCCGAGATTTCTTCTTCCTCCACCATCACCGCATAACAACGCATGTTTATTGGTATTGATATTGGCACCTCCGAAGTGAAGGTGCTGCTTTTGGCCCCCGACCACCGGGTGCTCGGCTCGGCGGGCACTGCCCTCACCGTGCAGCGCCCACACCCCGGCCACAGCGAACAAAACCCGCACGACTGGTGGGCCGCCACGCAGTCGGCCCTGGCGCAGCTGCGCGCTGCACACCCGCAAGAATTTGCCGCCGTGCAGGCCATTGGCCTGTCGGGTCAGATGCACGGTGCCGTGCTGCTGGATGCACAAGACCAGGTGCTGCGCCCCGCCATTTTGTGGAACGACACCCGCTGCGCGCTGGAATGCACCGAGATGATGGCCGAGCTGCCGGACCTGACCGATTTGGCCGGCAGCCTGGCCATGCCCGGCTTTACCGCTCCCAAACTGCGCTGGGTGGCCAAACATGAGCCTGCCATCTTTAAGCAGGTCGCCAAGGTGCTGCTGCCCAAAGACTATGTGCGCCTCAAGCTCACCGGCGACTACGTGAGCGACATGTCGGATGCCAGCGGCACGCTGTGGCTGGATGTGCAGAAGCGCACCTGGTCCGACGCCCTGCTGGCCCTCACCGGCCTGACCCAGGCCCACATGCCGCGCCTGGTGGAAGGCAGCGCCCCCAGCGGAACCCTGAAAGCCGATGTGGCCCAGGCGCTGGGCTTGCCCAAGGGCATCGTGGTAGCCGGTGGCGCGGGCGACAACGCAGCCAGCGCCATGGGCATGGGCGCAGTCGACAGCGGCCAAGGCTTCTTGTCGCTGGGCACCAGCGGTGTGCTGTTTGTGGTGACGCCCAGCTACCAGCCCAATGCGGCCAGCGCCACGCACGCGTTTTGCCACGCTGTGCCGGGCCGCTGGCACCAGATGAGTGTGATGCTCTCTGCCGCCAGCAGCCTGCAGTGGGTCACCGACCTACTGGGCGCGCCCAACGCGGGTGTGGTGGCCGAAAAAGCCGGCGCCCTGAGTGCGGCACAGCGCGCCGCATCGCCCCTGTTTTTGCCCTACCTCGGTGGCGAGCGCACCCCGCACAACGATGCCAATGTGCGCGGCAGCTTCCACGGCCTGAGCTTTGACACCGACGCCGCCCGCCTGGGCTACGCCGTCATTGAAGGCGTGACCTTCGGCCTCAAAGACGGCCTGGCCGCGCTGAATGCCGCAGGCAGCAGCGTGCAACGCTTGTCGCTGGTAGGCGGCGGTGCGCGCAGCAGCTTCTGGGCACAACAACTGGCCAGCGCGCTGAACGTAGACATCGTCACCCATGGCAGCTCGGCAGTGGGCGGTGCTCTGGGTGCCGCACGCCTGGGCTGGCTGGCTACGGGTGCTGCATCTGCCGACGTGTGCCTGAGCCCCGAGGTGGAAGCCACCTACCGCCCCATCGCCGCCGAACAAACCCTGCTGCTGGAGCGCTACGCGACCTTCCGCAGCCTGTACCAATCTACCTGAACCACCACGCCCACCGGGGCGTTAGACCCACTATTTAATTCGACCACACAACTAAACCACCCAAGGAATACACCATGAGCCACTACTTTCCCTCCGTGACAAAGCCCATCGCCTATGAGGGCGCGCAATCCACCAACCCACTTGCCTTCAAGTGGTACGACAAAGACCGCATGGTCCTGGGCAAGCGCATGGAAGAGCACCTGCGCTTTGCCGTCTGCTACTGGCACACCTTCTGCTGGAACGGGCTGGACCCGTTTGGTGGCGACACCTTCCAGCGCCCCTGGCACGCCATGACAGACCCCATGGCCGCCGCCAAGGCTAAGGCCGAAGTGGCGTTTGAGTTTTTTGCCAAGCTGGGCGCGCCCTACTACTGCTTCCACGACCGTGACGTGGCCCCCGAAGGCGCCACCCCGCGTGAGAGCGTGAACAACCTGCGCGAGATGGTCGACATCCTGGGCGCCAAGCAGCAAGCCACCGGCATGAAGCTGCTGTGGGGTACGGCCAACCTGTTCAGCCACCGCCGCTTCATGTCGGGTGCCGCCACCAACCCCAACCCCGAAATCTTTGCCATGGGCGCCTTGCAGGTGAAAGAAGCCATGGACGCCACCCTGAAACTGGGCGGCGAAAACTACGTGTTGTGGGGCGGCCGCGAAGGCTACGAAACCCTGCTCAACACCCGCATGGGCCACGAGCTGGACCAGATGGGCCGCTTCCTGAACATGGTGGTGGAGTACAAGCACAAGATTGGCTTCAAGGGCACCATCCTGCTCGAACCCAAGCCCCGCGAACCCTCCAAGCACCAGTACGACTTTGACACCGCCACCGTCTACGGCTTCCTGTGCCGCTACGGCCTGGAGAAGGAAATCAAGGTCAACATCGAAGCCAACCACGCCACCCTGTCGGGCCACAGCTTTGAGCATGAAATTGCTACGGCGATTGATCTGGGCATCTTCGGCTCCATCGACATGAACCGCGGCGACATGCAGTGCGGCTGGGACACCGACCAGTTCCCCAACAACATCCCCGAGACCGCGCTGGCGATGTACCTGATCTTGAAGGGCGGCGGCTTCACCACCGGCGGCTTGAACTTTGACGCCAAAGTGCGCCGCCAGAGCATCGACCCCGAAGACATCTTCCACGGCCACATCGGCGGCATGGACGTATCGGCCCGCGCCCTGCTGATCGCCGAAAAGATGATCACCGACGGCAAATTCGCCCAAGTGACCGAAGACCGCTACGCCGGCTGGAAAGGCAGCTTCGGCCAGGACGTACTGACCGGCAAGCTCGGCCTGGATGCCGTAGCCCAACGCGTGTTGGACCAGAACGTGGACGTGCAACCTGTCTCCGGCCGCCAGGAGCGGATTGAGAACTTGCTCAACAGCTACCTCTGAGTTGAGCCGCCAGTCAGCGGACAGACAAAGGCCCCGCGGGTGAATGCCTGCGGGGCCTTGCTTTTTGCGACAGTTGTGATCTGGATGACTCTCTGCATTGGGCCACTTGCTGTCGTTCACACTGCGGACAGGACAACAGCAGAAGACTAGACCGAGACGTTCGGGCGTCAAGCGTGAGTGACCGTGAAGCGTCAAAGGCAGCTTGTTCCTAGCCTTGAGATAGGAGCGGCTTGATGCCCCGGGGGCCGCCCAACGCTTCCGTTGCCGACGCATCGCACATTGCCATCGCGGCTGACAACCTTACTCTGTCACGTACTGTGCCAGTCCATTGCCAAACGACCAGTTCTCCCGCGTCACCTCGACGAGGCCGATGAACACATCCTCACGGCGCACTCCCAGCTCGCAATGCAGGGTCTCGGCGACCGTTTCATAGAACGCCTTCTTCTGCGCCACGCTGCGCCCAGCGAGCAAGAAGAGCTGAATGAACACCACGTCGCTCGAACGCTGGATGCCCAGGTAGGTGGGATTGGCGATGACGTCCCCTGGCGCATGCTGCGCGATCACCTGGAACTGGTCGTCTCGAGGGGCGTTCAGCGTGTCAAGCATGGACTCGTAGACGATGTCGGCAAGCCGACGGCGATAAGCATCAGGCTTGCCTGCGCAGAGGTCGATCCGGGCGAGCGGCATGGGTCGGGCCTTCCTAGATGAGCGACTAGAGAGTTGAGACGGCACGGACCAGTGCGTCGAGTTCTTCTTCCGTATTGAGGTAGCTCACCGACGCCCGCACGATCGACGTGAGGCCGCGGGCGGTCATGTCGTAGGGGGTGTAGCTCACACCATTTCCACCGACGACGATGTGCCGAGCAGCGAGTTCTCGTTTGATCATCGCAGAGTCTGCACCCTCAACGGTGAACGACACGAGGCCACAACGTTCCGTGCCGAGGTCGCGTACCAGCACGCCGGGAACCTCGCTAAGCTGGGCACGAAGCGAATCCGCCAGCCTCTTGACCCGGGCCTGAATGCGGTCGACACCGACTGCCTCGACTTGGAGCAAGGCCTCACGCAGGCCCATGATCAGGGCGACCGACCCTTCGATGGTCTCGAAGGCGCGTGCGTCACGCCTAACCTTCGGGCCGTCCATCCCCCAAGGTCCGGACTGCACATCCAGAAAAACCGGCCGCAGGGTCTCGGCGAAGGCGTTTCGCACGTACAACAGCGCCGTGCCCCGAGGGCCGCGCAAGAACTTCCGACAGGTCCCTTTGAGCACGTCGCAGCGCAGCCGTTCCACGTCCACCGGCATCTGGCCCAGAACCTGGCCTGCGTCGATGAAGTACGGAACGCCAGCAGCACTCGTCACTTGGCCGATTGCCTCGGCGTCGTTGACGAGCCCACCATTCGCTGGAACCCAGGTCAGCGAGACGAGTCGGACCCTCTCATCGACCATGCGCGCAAGGGCCTCGGCGTCGACAGTGCCATCCTCCCTGCACGGGATCACCTCCACCGTCGCACCGGCTCGGTTTGCTGCATGCATGTACGTCGACACGTTCCCGCCCCACTCGTGCCGCCCGACAAGTATGCGATCCCCGCGTTGCAACGGAGGCATCGCCGCGAATGCCAAACCGATTGCGGCCGACGCGCTCGAGGTATAGGCGACTTCATTTTGCTGCGCTCCCAACAACGCTTCTGCCATCCGGCGGGTTTCGGTCAGCTCTGTTTCGACGAGAGCGGCCGCCTCCATGCCGCCGTGCAGCGCCTCTCGGTCGAGATGCGTTGCGATGGCTCGTGTGGTCCTGGCGGAAGGCAGCGAGGCGCCCGAGTGATTGAAGAACGCAGACAGTGAGCAGCCGGGCGTTTCCGCACGCAGCGCCTGAACATCAAAATTCTCCGTCATGCTTCCTCTCCAGCGAGGCGCACCAGCGCTTCGACCTCGACTGCTGCGCCGAGGGGAAGCGACGAGACGCCCACGGCGGAGCGCGCATGCCGCCCGGCGTCGCCGAAGACTTCAACGAGCAGATCTGACGCACCGTTGGCGACCTGGGAGTGGTATCGGAACTCGGGAATCGCGGCGATGAACACCGTCACTTTGAGCACCGCCTGCACGGAGCCAGAGTTCTCGGAGACCGTAGAAATATGAGCCAGGACCCGCAGAGCGGCTGCCCGAGCGGCCTCGTAGCCACGTTCCACGTCCGCTGGGCCGAGGGCGCCGGAATGCGTGGCCTGACCCTGCTCGATTCCGATCTGGCCGGAGATGTAGAGCAAGTCACCATCCCGGCGTATGGCCGAGAAGTTGGCCACGGGGTTGGCAGGCTCTGGGAGATTGAGGCCGATCTGGGCCACTTTGTCGCGGATCAAAGGCATGAGGTCACTCCGGATTCGATGGCTGCAATATATCGACGCGCCGCCTGACTGACCAATCAAAAATGCTTGGCAAGCGATCAGTTTTCTTGATGGGTATCGGGCGTGACATGCGACACTGCTGCTATACCGATGAGACAACATCCCGCCCTCCCGCCGCTGAGCACCCTTCGCGTTTTCGAATGCGTGGGGCGACTGCAGAGCTTTCGAGCTGCAGGCGAGGAGCTGTGCATATCGCAAAGCGCGGTGAGTTATCACGTCAAGGCACTGGAGATCGCCGTAGGAGTCCGCTTGTTCGAACGCGAGGCGAGATCCATTCGCTTCACGGCCGAGGGTGCGGCGTATCACAAGGAGGTGGTCCGCACTTTTCAGCTGCTCGCTGATGCGACCGCCTCATTGCGCCCCGAACCTTCCAAGGTGCTGCGCGTCAGCGTCTTGCCCTCGTTCGCGGTGGGATGGTTGGTGCAACGGCTACCTGCTTTTTGTGCTTCTCACCCTGAGATCGAACTGAGGCTCCAACCCAGTCTCGACCTTGCCGATCTGGAGAACGGCGAGGTCGATCTCGCGATCCGCTACGGCCGCGGCGACTGGGACAGCGTGCATTCGGAGCAGCTGATGCCAGAGCGGCTGCGTCCCGTTGCCTCACCGCAATTGGCGCTGGCCAGACAGGAGTGGTCCCCGGCAGACATAGCCGCAGCGACGCTGCTGCAGGTCAGTCGCCCGTATGAGTGGGATTTGTGGGCCGAGCGCTTTGGGGTGGACCTCTCGGCAGCGACGAAGCTCCAGCTGACCGACTTCAATATTGCCGCCCAGGCAGCTGTCGAGGGCATGGGCATCGTCATGGGAAGAGAGTCTCTTGTGGAGGGTCGCATGCGGTCCGGCGCTCTAGTGCCGCTGGGCCCCGACTGGTTTGTTCCGCCTCGTCTTGGCTATTGGCTCTGCCTGCCCGAACGGCCGCCGCAGCCCCAATGTTCAAGGTTCGTCGCCTGGTTGCGACGACAAACGCACGGGTGATTGTCGATGCACCACGAAGCGGCGTGCGGTGCAACTGCTGCATGGAACTTCTAACTGAAGTTGACAACGGTGAGATGCCTTGGCATCGAAGTGAAAAGGTCTGAGGCGTAGTTCGGTGCTCGTTACTGTGCGGGCAGTAGTCGAGCCAGCAGAACTGAGACACTCACTCCTGCGTTCTGGACGTCAGTTCTCGCACTGCTGTAGTTGGCGAAGTGATCTTGAACGGCAGCTGTGGGTCGAAAGCAAGCATCAAATTCGACTCCAGCGCCCATAGAACATGCGCAAGCAGCTATTTTTTCAATAGCAACCCCACCATCACCACACCCACCGCGGCCGCAAACCACATCAGTGCCACGCTGCTGGTAGCGGTCATGGCGCCACCCGCCACCACCGGGCCGACGACGGCGCTGAGCGAATAGGCCATGGAGAGGCTGCTGACATTCCAGGCCATGTCGGGCGTGGGGGTCTTGGTGGCGGCAATGAGTGCCAGGGTGAGGAAGGCGGTGATCAGCCCGCCCAACACAAACATAGTGGCAAACGCCACCGGCACACCAGGCAAGCCCGGGACTAGCGGAGCAAGGGCCAACAGTGCAGCAGCCAGGGCGGTGCCCAGCGCGGCCAGTGCGCAAGCGGCGCGCAGGCCCCAGTGGTCGGCCATCCAGCCCACGGGGTATTGCAGCAGCAAGCCGCCCAGACCGAAGGCCGTGAGCAAATGGGCGATGCCTTCGGCCTCAAACCCGCGGTCGCCCGCGAACACGGCAAACAAGCCCGCCAGCGCCGACTCCAGCATGCCGCCGCACAGCGCAATCAGCAGCCCCTGCTTGAAGATGCGGTGCGGCCACGCGGCGCGGGCAGACTGGGGCCAGCTGTTGACGTGGTGCGCCTCTTCCACTGGCGGAGTGCGGGCAAATGCCAAGGGCACCAGGGCCGACACGGTAAAGCCCACGCCCACCCACAAGATGGTGTGACCCTGCACACCCACCCACGCGGCAATGGCCGGGGCCACCACGGGGGCGGCGGCAATCAGCGTTTCATGAAAACCCACCAAGCGCCCGCGCGCATGGGCCGGGGCGATGTTGTAGAGCCAGGGCTCCAGCCCCACCCAGCGCAGGCCCATGCCTAGCCCTGCCAGAAAGCCGCAAACCAAGTACGCAGACCAGGGCCATGACGCCATCGGCACCCATGCCATACCTAGCAACGCCACCACCGAGCCGGCCAGCCCCACCACCACCACGGTGCGCGCACCCCAGAGGCGGCATAGCCAGGGCGCAAGGCCGAGGCCAGGCATTTGCCCCATCCACAAGGATGCGGCAAAAAAACCCAGCTGCGCTGCGCTCAAGCCCTGCAGCGCCAGCCACACCGGAACGATGACAAAGATGATGCCGAACTGCCCGATCTGGGCCAGGGTGGAGACGGTGTTGAGGGCGGTGATGGTGCGCCAGTCGTAGCTGGGCGAAGCGTGGGTGATGCGGGACATGGAACAAAACAGGAGGCAGGGCTGGGAGTCTAGCTGTTGGGAAATGCACACCTTTCAGGAAAATCTTCGATCACAAATAACCACATTCAGAATAATTTTGATGCGATTTATTGATTTGTGATCACAAATTAATGTGGAGAACTAAAATTTAGCCATCTCCACTCCCGACCACATCCATGTCCACCCTCAGCACCATCGAAGCTTTTTTGACCCAGCACCGCATCCACGAGGTGGAGTGCGTCATCCCCGACATGACGGGCATTGCGCGCGGCAAGATCCTGCCGCGCGACCTGTTTCTGGCGGCGGGGGAAATGCGCATTCCCAAAAGCGTGCTGCTCAACACAGTGAATGGCCAGCAGCCGGACAACGGCCCCTATGTGGGCGACACCGACCCCGACATGGTGTGCCTGCCCGATGTGAGCACCGCCCGCGTGGTGCCCTGGGCGGCCGAGCCGGTGGCGGTGGTGATCCACGACTGCCAGGAGTGGGACGGCAGCCCGGTGCAAATCTCGCCACGCGGCGTGCTGCGCCGCGTGCTCAAGCTGTTTGACGAGCGTGGCTGGACGCCGGTGGTGGCGCCTGAGATGGAGTTCTACCTCGTGGCCCGCCAGCAAAACCCGCACGAGCCGCTGCAACCGCCTTTGGGCCGCACCGGCAAGCCCGAGGCGGGGCGGCAGAGTTATTCGATTGACGCGGTCAACGACTTCGACCCCTTTTTCATGGAGCTGTCGAGCTTTTGCCAGCAGCACAACCTGGGCGTGGAGACGCTGATCCACGAGGCCGGCCCCGGCCAAATGGAGATCAACTTCAGCCATGGCAATGCGCTGGAGCTGGCGGACCGGGTGTTTTTGTTCAAGCGCACGGTGCGCGAGACGGCGCTGCGCCACGGCATTTTTGCCACCTTCATGGCCAAGCCCATGGAGCAGGAGCCGGGCAGCGCCATGCACATCCACCAGAGCATTCTGGATGCCGAGGGCAACAACATCTTCAGCCTGCCCGATGGCTCGGCCAGTCCGCTGTTCGGTCAGTGCATTGCGGGGCTGCAGGCCTACATTCCGCAGCTCATGCCCATGTTTGCGCCGTATGTGAATTCGTACCGGCGGCTCTCTCCCTTTATGTCGGCGCCCATCAATGTGCGCTGGGGGCATGACAACCGCACCTGCGGCATCCGCATTCCCAAGTCCAGCCCCGCCAATCGCCGGGTGGAAAACCGGGTGCCGGGCGTAGACGTGAACCCCTACCTCGCCATGGCCGCCACGCTGGCCTGCTGCTATCTGGGCATGACCGAGGGCCTGACGCCCAGCGCCCCCACCACCGACAGCGCCTGGAACGTGAGCCACGAACTGCCCCGCCACCTGGAGGACGCCATTGCCTCCATGCGCAGCTGCGAGCCCATGCGCGAGGTGCTGGGCGCCGGTTTTGTGGACGCCTTTTGCGCCGTGAAAGAGCTGGAGTACGCCACCTACAACCGCGTGATCAGCTCCTGGGAGCGCGAGCACTTGTTGCTGTTGGTCTAGACCCCGCACGCACCGGAGAACCGCCATGACACAGACCCACACACCCGTTTTGCGCCACCTGGACCCGCAACGCCTGGCCGCTGTGCGCGAGCGCGAGCGCGCAGCCTACGCGGCGGCCAACCCTACGTCCCACGCCCTGTCGCAACGGGCAGCCAAGCACCTGATGTTTGGCGTGCCCCTGCACTGGATGAACGACTGGTCCACACCCTTCCCGCTGCACCTGGCACACGCACAGGGTGCGCGGCTCACCGACGCCGACGGCCACCGCTATGTGGACTTTTGCCTGGGCGACACGGGCGCCATGTTCGGCCACAGCCCGCCTGCGGTGGCCCGCGCCATTGCGGCACAGGGGGCGCAAGGCATTACCACCATGCTGCCCGGTGAAGACGGCGTGTGGGTGGCCGAGGAGCTGGCCCGCCGCTTCGGGCTGCCGGTGTGGCAGTTTGCGCTCTCGGCGTCTGACGCCAACCGCTTTGCCATCCGCTGGGCGCGGGCGCTGACCCAACGCACGCAGGTGCTGATCTTCAATGGCTGCTACCACGGCACGGTGGACGATGTATTTGTAGACCTGGTGGACGGCCAGCCGCGCACGCGCGACAGCTTGCTGGGTCAGGTGGTGGACATAACCCGCACCACCCGCAGTGTGGAGTTCAACGACTTGGCCGCGCTGGAAGCGGCACTGGCCGACGGCCAGGTGGCCTGCCTGCTGGCCGAGCCGGCCATGACCAACATCGGCATGGTACTGCCCGAGCCCGGCTTTTGGGAAGCGGCGCAGGCCCTGTGCCGCCGCTACGGCACGCTGCTGCTGATCGACGAAACCCACACCATCAGCACCGGGCCCGGCGGCTACACCCGCGCCCACGGCCTGCAACCTGACTTGCTGGTACTGGGCAAACCGGTGGCCGGTGGTGTGCCCTGCGCTGTGTATGGCTTTAGCGCCGACGCGGCTGCCCGCGCTGAGGCTGCCAAGCGCAATGCACCGCCCGGCCACAGCGGCATAGGCACCACGCTCACTGCCAATCTGCTGACCATGGCCGCCATGCGTGCCAACCTGGCCGAGGTGATGACGGACGCGGCCTACGCCCATATGTTCACCCTGGCGACCCGCTTGGCGGATGGCCTGCGCGCCATGATTGCGCGCCACGGCTTGGGCTGGTGTGTAACTCAAGTGGGTGCGCGCACCGAGTTCCAGTTCACCCCCACACCGCCGCGCAACGGCAGCGAGGCGGACCGCATCTTGAACCCGGCTCTGGAGCAGAACATTCACCTCTACCTGCTGAACCGGGGCCTGGTGATCACGCCGTTTCACAACATGATGCTGGTGTGCCCTGATACCAACGCCGACGATGTGGACCGCCTGGTGGCCGGCATGGAGGCGTTTGTGGTGGACACTATCGCCCCATGAGCGAAGCCCCCACCCCAGAGACAAGCACCAGCACCGACCAGGACCGCGTCTACACCACGCTGCGCCAGTGGATCACGGTGGGGCGCTTTCTGCCCGGCGAGCGGCTCAAAATCCGTAACGTGGCGGCCGACATGGGTGTGGGCCAGATGCCGGTGCGCGCCGCCTTGCAGCGGCTGGCTGCCGAGGGCGCACTCATTAATGTGCCCAACGCGGGTGTGACCGTACCCCGCCTCTCGCTGCCCGAGTTTGACGACCTGATGCAGATGCGTCTACTACTGGAAGGCGAAGCCGCCGAGCGCGGCTGCCTGCGGCTGGACGCGGCACAAATTGCCACCCTGCAAGGCTGGAGCGCCGACATGGCCGCCGCCTTGCAAGCGGGTGAAGCCAAGCGCTACCTGGACATCAACGATGACTTTCATGTGATGCTCTACAAGGCTGCCGGCTCACCCCTGCTGTTTCAGCTGATAGACACCCTGTGGCTGCGCGCCGGCCCCATCTCCAACCGCCTGTTTGACACCCCGGATGCGAGCGCCGTGCTCAACGACGCCCACGACGATCTGGTACTAGCCCTCGCCCAGCGCGACAGTGCCGCTGTGCGCCGCGCGGTAGAGCGCGACATCTTTGTAGCCGGCCAGTTTTTGCGTGCGGCGTGCGTGGACAAGAAGCGCAAATAAAAAAGACGACTCCGCCGAGTCGCCTTTTTGCTATCAAAACAGAAGCTGCCCGCGCACATTCCATGGGCGCCAGAGCACGATTTTGCTTGTGATTACTTGGCTGGCAGTTATTTGGCGGTGGGCATCACAAACTCCGCCCCCTTGCCAATGCTCTCGGGCCAGCGCTGCATGATGGATTTTTGCTTGGTGTAGAAGCGCACGCCCTCCTCGCCGTAGGCGTGCATGTCGCCAAACAGGCTCTTCTTCCAGCCCCCAAAGCCGTGCCAGGCCATGGGCACCGGAATCGGCACGTTGATGCCCACCATGCCCACTTGCACGCGGCGGCTGAATTCGCGCGCCACGTTGCCGTCGCGGGTGAAGCAGGCCACGCCGTTGCCGAATTCGTGGTCGTTGATGAGCTGCAGTGCCTTGGCAAAGTCGGGCACGCGCACGCAGGCCAACACGGGGCCGAAGATTTCTTCCTTGTAGATGCGCATCTCGGGGGTCACGTGGTCAAACAGCGTGCCGCCGAGCCAGAAGCCATCGCCACAGCCTTCACCGGCTTGTTTGCCGTCAAAGCCACGACCATCGGCCAGCAGCGTGGCGCCTTCTTGCACACCCAGGTCGATGTAGCCGCTGATGCGCTTGTGCGCTGCCTGGGTGACGATGGGGCCCATCTCAGCCGCGAGGTTGGTGCCGTTGAGCACCTTGAGCGTTTTGGTTCGTTCCAGCAACTTGGGGATGACCTTGTCGGCCACATCGCCCACCAGCACCGCCACGCTGATGGCCATGCAGCGTTCGCCGGCGGAGCCGTAGCCCGCGCCTATGAGGGCGTCCACCACCTGGTCCACATCCGCATCGGGCATGACCACCATGTGGTTCTTGGCGCCACCCAGGGCCTGCACGCGCTTGCCGTGGTGGGCGCCGGTCTCGTAAATGTAGTTGGCAATGGGTGTGGAGCCCACAAAGCTCACAGCCTTCACATCGGGGTGCACCAGCAGGGCGTCCACCGCTTCTTTGTCGCCCTGCACCACGTTGAACACGCCATCGGGCAGGCCGGCTTGCTTGAGCAAATCGGCAATGTAGAGGCTGGGGGACGGGTCGATCGGACTGGGCTTGAGCACAAAGGTGTTGCCCGCAGCAATGGCGACGGGGAACATCCATGCCGGCACCATGACCGGAAAGTTGAACGGCGTGATGCCGGCCACTACGCCGAGTGGCTGGCGCAGGGTCCAGTTGTCGATGCCGGTGGACACCTGGTCGGTGAAGTCACCCTTGAGCAACTGCGGAATGCCGCACGCGAATTCGACGATGTCGATACCCCGGGACACCTCGCCCTGCGCATCGGTAAACACCTTGCCGTGCTCGGCGGTGATCATGCGGGCCAAGGCGTCTTTGTGCTCGTTCAACAACTGCAGGAAGTTGAACATGATGCGCGCGCGGCGGATGGGAGGGGTGTCAGACCACTTGGGGAACGCCGCTTGTGCAGCAGCCACAGCCGCATCCACCTCGGCCACGCTGGCCAGGGCCACGGAACCGGTGATTTCGCCGGTGGCAGGGTTGGTCACCGGCTGGCTGCGGCCGGAAGTACCGGCCTTGTGGGCGCCGGCAATGTAGTGGGCGATGTCGGTGACAACGGGGCTGCGTGCATTCATGGAAATAGTCTCCTGTGGTTGGATGTACGCAGTCTAGGGAGCCGCACCCTTGCAAACAAGCCAAAAAGCTTGAATTGATTGTTCAATTTAGTGAACAATCAAGCCATGAATGAGCAAAAAATACACGAACTCTGGGGCCATGTGCACTGGCTCACCGTGCTGGACCAGCAAGGCAGCTACACCGCAGCGGCCGCCCGCCTGGGCGTGAGCAAGGCCGCCATGAGCCAGCGCATTGCGGAGCTGGAGCGATTGGCCGGCGTAGCCCTGGTGCAGCGCACTACCCGCAGCGTGCGCCTCACCGAAGCCGGCCAGCGCCTAGCCGACCAGGCCCGCCCCGCCTTTGATCAGATTGCCCAGAGCGTGGCCCAGGTGCGCGACCTGGCCGGCGCCCCAAGGGGCCTAGTGCGGCTCACCGCCCCGGTGGCTTTGGCGCGGCAACAACTGGTGCCGCTACTGGCCGAGTTTCTGCGCCAGCACCCAGAGGTGCGTATCGAGCTCAATGTGTCCGACCGGCTGGTGCCGCTGGCCACGGAGGGCTTTGACCTCGCCATCCGCCACACCGAGCGCCCGCCCGATACCCACGTGGCTTGGACACTGTGCTCCACCCGCTCCACGCTGGTTGCCAGCCGCGCCTACCTGCGCCGCCACAGTGCACCGGGGCACCCTAGCGAGCTCACCACGCACAACTGCCTGCACTACCCCCGCTCACAAGACAACCCGGCCTGGACGCTGGAGCCCCGCGACCCGGAGGGTGGCGAGCGGGTCACCGTGCAGGTGCGGGGTTCGCTGGCTGCCAACAACAGCGAGGCGCTGCGCGACGCAGCACTTGCCGGGCTAGGCATTGCCCTGCTGCCCGACTTCAGCGCCCAAATGGCACTGGCAAGCGGCAAGCTGGTGGAGGTACTGCCCGCATGGACACCCGTGGGCTCCTTTGCAGAACAGCTCTACGCCATACGCCCCTACGCATCGCATGTGCCACTGGCCGTTTCGGCACTGGTGAGCTACTTACGAGAAGCCTTGGCCAGCGGATTCGTGGATGCGGCACACGCAACCAAAGCCTGAACCGCCAAAGAAGGCCACCAAAGAAAAAGCACCCTTGCGGGCGCTTCATCGAGATAGTGACTTACTTCAACATCCACTCGTGGGCCGGGTCATTTTTGAAGACCCAGAAGCGGTTGGGGCCTGCCATCACGTTAAGGTAATACGAGTCGTAGCCATGCGGAGCCACCACGGGGTGGTAGCCGCGCGGCACCATGACCACGTCGTGGTTTTCCACAGCGCAGGCTTCGTCCAGGCTGCGGTCGTCGGTGTACACGCGCTGGAAGGCGAAGCCCTGCGGCGGGTTGAGGCGGTGGTAATAGGTTTCTTCCAGCAGGGTTTCCACAGGCGGCTGCTCCACGTCATGCTTGTGGGGCGGGTAGCTGCTGCTGTGGCTGGCGGGGGTCATCACTTCCACCACCAGCAGGTGAGCGGCAGTCGGGTCGTCATGCGGCAGGATGTCGCACACATAGCGAGTGTTGGTGCCCTTGCCGCGCACACTGCGGCGCATGCCGGCGGGGTCGATCACGCGCACGGAACGGTCTTGTTTGTCGGTGGGCGCAGTGCACAGGCCGACCTCCGCATTGCGCACGCCGCGCAGCGTGACCGTTTTGCCAGCGGGCACGTAGACCGCGGCGGGCGACTTCTCATCAAACACGCTGTCGCGGGTGCCGAGCTTGGCGTAGGTGGTTCCATCCACCGTCACATCCACCGAGCCTGTGAGCACTACCACGCACAGCTCACGTGCGCCAGTAGCTACGATTTCTGTAGCGCCAGCTTCGAGGCGCACGGCACGGAAGCCCACGTGTGTCCAGCCTGCGCGCTCGGGGGTGACGTTGACAATCTCGCGGCCCGTGGGCGCGGCCTTGGCTAAGAGGGGGCTGACCATGGTGGTGTCCTTTGCAGATCAGGCGAGGCTTTTGACTAGGGCATTCAAAGTCTCGTAGCCCTTCTTGGCATATTGGTAACTGGGAGCCACAGCCGGGTCTTGCTCGGCCTCCACCACCAGCCAGCCTTCATAACCGGCTTCGCGCAGCACCTTGAGGGCAGCTGCGTAGTCGATGGTGCCGTCGCCGGGCACGGTGAAGGTGCCGTTGAGCACGCCGTGCAAGAAGCTCCAGCCGTCGTTGCGGGCCTGGGCAATCACGGGGGTGCGCACGTCCTTGCAATGCACATGCACCACGCGCTTGACGTGCTTTTTGAGCAGGGCCACCGGGTCGGTGGCGCCACCGAAGTAAGCGTGGCCGGTGTCGTACAGCAGGAAGACCTTGGCGGGGTCGGTCAGCGTCATCAGCTTGTCGATATCGGCCGGGGACTCCACATAGGCGCCCAGGTGGTGGTGGTAAGCCAGCTTGATGCCGTAGGTTTGGATGAGGTGTTCGCCGAATGCGTTCAGGCGCTCGGCGTAGCTTTGCCATAGCGCTTCACTGGCGAACTGGGGGCGCTTGTTGACGGGGGTGTCCATCTGGCCTTGCACGGTGCCTGCGCACTCGCCATACACCACCACCTTCACGCCGTTGTATTGCAACTTGTGCATGTGCGCCTTGCAGCGCTCGATCTCAGCGGCCACGGCGTCGGCATTGCTTTGGCCAGGTTCGACTTCGGCCAGAAAGCCGGAGTACCAGCCGGACACGCAGGCCAGGCCGTACTCGTCGAGCTTGGCTTTGAGTGCGGGGCCGTCTTTGGG
The DNA here is from genome assembly GCF_002251855.1 of Rhodoferax sp. TH121. Classification (GTDB taxonomy): domain Bacteria; phylum Pseudomonadota; class Gammaproteobacteria; order Burkholderiales; family Burkholderiaceae_C; genus Allorhodoferax. Next base: position 715,474 of record NZ_NOXW01000022.1, on the reverse strand, counting down.
GAATTTGTTGCCGAGTTCAAAGCCGACGTAGCCGATTTCCTTGCCTTCGCGCAAAGCGGTTTCCAGTGGCGTTTCGCCGCCCAGGGAGGGCATGTCATCGTTGAACCAGGAGATGGGGTTGATGCCGATTTGTACGTTCCAGGTCATGGCAATAAAGCTTTCTTTTAACAATCAAATACGTTGGGTCTGTTGGCCGGCCAAGTAACCAGCATGGGCATCGCGCACGGCAGGCCGTGCAGACACCTCGGGAATGGCGACCTCCCACCAGCAGCCACCGTCGGTGGTGCGGGTGTGGGTGGTGTCGATGACGATCACCTGGGTGCGCTTGGCCTGGCGCGCTTGCACCATGGCGGCTTTGAGCTCGGTCACGTTTTTCACGTGCACGGCATCCGCCCCCATGGCACGGGCATGCATGGCGAAGTCGATGTTGCTGCGTTCACCCCCCTCGGGCACGCAGTCGTCCAGCAGGTTGTTGAAGGCGGGGCTGCCGGTGGCTGTTTGCAGGCGCTGGATGCAGCCGTAGCCCCGGTTGTCGAGCACCACCACGATGATCTTCTTGCCCAGCATCACCGAGGTCGCCAGCTCGGAGTTGGCCATCATGTAGGAGCCGTCGCCCACCAGCACGATGCTTTCCTGTTCGGGGCGGGCCATCTTGACACCCAAGCCCCCTGCCACTTCATAGCCCATACACGAGTAGCCGTACTCCATGTGGTAGTTGCCCGGCCGCCCCGCGCGCCACAGCTTGTGCAGTTCGGCGGGCAAGGTACCGGCAGCACACAAGGCCACATCGTGCTGCGCGCTGTCCAGGCCCAGCACAGTGGCCGAGTCGCGTACGGCGCCTATCACCTCCGCGTCATAGGGCAGCACGCCCTGCGGAACATGGGTGGTCAGCTCGGTGATGCGGGCGTTGGCCGCAGCGGCTTGCTGCTGGGCGCGGGTGGTCCACGCGCCGTCGGCAGTCCAATCGCCCAAAGCGGCTTGGAGCTGGCCCAGGCCCACGCGGGCATCGGCCACCAAGGCGGTGCCGCTCCATTTGCCAGCGTCGTAGGGTTGCACATTCAGGCTCAGCAATTTAGCCTGTGGGAATAAGGCGTGCGAGCCGGTGGTGAAGTCTTGCAAGCGGGTGCCTACGGCAAACACCACATCGGCGTCACGGGCCATGTCGTTCGCCCACGAGACGCCGTCCACCCCAATCGCACCCAGATTGAGCGGGTGGTCCCAAGGCAGACTGCTCTTGCCGCCATGCGACTCCACGACAGGAATGGCATGCGCCTCGGCAAAGGCGCGCAGTGCGGCCCAGGCTTGGCTGTAAAGCACGCCACCGCCAGCCACGATAAGCGGGCGCCTGGCGGTGCGCAGCAATGCTGCTGCGTTGGCCAGCTCGCGCGTGTCTGCGGGCGGGCGGCGGAAACGGAGCACCTCGGGATGGAGGAAATCCTCCGGGCAATCAAAGGCCATGGCCTGCACGTCTTGCGGGAGCGAGAGGCAGGCCGGGCCGCAGTTGGCGGGGTCGGTCATCATCTGCACCGCACGCGGCAAGGCGGTCAGGATGTGCTCGGGGCGGGTCAGGCGGTCAAAGTAGCGGGTGACGGGGCGGAAGCAGTCGCTCGCGCTCACGTCACCCTGGGCAAAGCTTTCAATCTGCTGCAGCACTGGGTCGGGCCGACGGTTGGCAAAGATGTCGCCGGGCAAGAGCAGCACCGGCAAGCGGTTGACGTGGGCCACTGCAGCAGCCGTGACCAGGTTGGTCGCGCCGGGGCCGATGCTGGTGGATACCGCCATGATGCGTTGCCGGAACTGCGCTTTGGAAAACGCAATGGCGGCGTGGGCCATGGTCTGCTCGTTGTGGGCGCGGTAGGTGGGCAAGCGGCTGCGCTCGGCGGCCAAGGCCTCGCCCAGGCCCGCCACATTGCCGTGGCCAAAGATGGTGAATACGCCACCGCAGTAGGGTTCCACGGTCGTGGTGCCATCGAGGTGCTCGACCTCGGATTGCAACGCAGCCAGGTGCTGCACCAGCGCCTGGGCCATCGTGAGTCGGATGTGTTTCATAGGAATCAAAGAATACTAGGCAGCGGCACGGGATGCGGTGTAGCGGCTTTGCCAGGCATCGACCAGCACGGCGAAGTTGTGGGCGACGGCTTGCACCAGTTCGGCATCGGTCATTTCACCCTTGAACCAGCGGGTGGAGGCGTCGACCCACAAGGTGCGGCCGACCATAAAGCCTTTGACGATGGGGTTGGTGGCCTGGGCAAAACTGGCTGCCAAAAAGTCCAGCGGCTGGTTCAAACCCAGAATAACGGCACCACGGCAATGGCGGTCGCGTTCGGCAACCAGCGCTTCCAGGTCGCGCCAGCCTTGCGCTTGCATGGGCGCCAGCTTCCACCACTCGGGTTTGACGCCGAGGTTGTAAAAGCGCTTGACCGCGCGCAGCACCGCCGCGTCGGCCGTGCCATCCGGGGTGAGCGCACGGGGAGGAATGATTTCGAGCAACAGCTCGTTGCCGGACTGGCGCGTGGCTTCCCACAGCTCCAGCACCGTTTGCTCTTGCGCCAGGCGCAGGCTGAATTCGTCATCCGGGTGGTAGTGCACCAGGCACTTGACCACGTGTTCGGTGGGCCAGTGCGTGAGGGCACTGCCAATCGAGCGCGTGCCGTCAAAACGCAGGGGGCGCGAGCCAGGCAACTCCACCGGGCGGCCCACCCACCAGCCCCTGCCCGTGGCGCTGGCCAGAGCATCGGCACCGTAGTCGCCGCCATCGATCAGAACGCCGGTGTGGCCTTGCAACTGGCGGCTGCGCTCGACCTGCTCTGCCGCTTGCACCAGCAGTTTTTTGAGGACTGGAATGCGCGACTCGGAAACCCCGCAAGCGCGGGTGATGTCGTAGAACTGGCTGCGGTGGTCAAAAGCCATGACGCACAGCTCGCTCCAGCGCGGGCGGGCGGCGGTGACGCGGTGCAGGTGCGCCAGTTGTTGGTCGGCATCGACCTTGGGGTTGCGCGTGCCGCCAAACCAATGGTCCAACTCGGCCGGAGTTGGCATGGCGGCCGAGCAAGCGTGGCGCGAGACCACGATGGCTCCGCAGGCGTTGGCCACTTTGGTGGACTCCGCCCAGTCTTTGCCCTGCAGCAGGCTGGCCATCAGGCCCGACAAAAAGGCATCGCCCGCACCCAGCACATTGAGCACTTCCACACGTTCGCCACGGTAGGTAGGTGCAGCATCAATGTCACTGGGCACCGCGCCCTCAATCACACAGCAACCCAACGCCCCGCGCTTGACCACCAGTGTGGACTGGGGGCACAGCGCACGTACGGCGCGCAGGCTGGCAATGAGATCATGGGCAACGCCACCGGCAATCAAAAATTCCTCTTCGGTACCGACCAGCATGTCAAACAAGGGCAGGCTTTGCTGCAGCTGCTGCGTGACACCGGCGTTGTCTACAAAACGGTTCTCGCCCGCGCCCCGCGACGTCAGGCCCCACAAGACAGGGCGGTAGTCAATGTCGAGCACCGTCACCGTGCCGTGCGCGCGTGCAAACTGCAGCGCCTTGTGGGCCGCAGCGCGGGTGCCGGGGGTGGATAGATGGGTGCCAGTGATGGCCAGTGCGCGGCACTGGGCGATAAAGTCCTCGTTGATGGCATTGGCGTCAATGGCCATGTCGGCGCAGTTCTCGCGCACGAACAACAAAGGAAAGGTGTCGCGATCTTTGAGGCCCAGCAACACCAGCGCAGTCAGGCGCTCGGGGTCGATCTGCACCTGGCTGGTGTCGCAACCTTCGGCGCTCAGGGTCTCCAGCAGAAAGCGCCCCATTTGCTCATTGCCCACGCGCGAGATCATGGCGCTTTTGCACCCCAGGCGGGCCACCCCAAAGGCTAGATTGGCAGAGCTGCCACCCAGGTACTTGGCCATGCTGCGCGCATCTTCCAGCCGGGAGCCGAATTGCTCGGCATACAGGTCGACGGCCAAGCGGCCCATGCAGGCCAGGTCATAGGTTCGACCTTGCGGAAATTTCAAATGTGTCATGGTGTTCAGATCGTTACGCCTTCGAGGTCGGCCATGAGCTTTTGCATTTCCTCGCCACCGGCCATCATGTCCAGCACCTCGTCTTTGCTGACGTCCTTTTTCAAGTAGGTGCCGAGTGATTTGCCACGGTTGAGCAAGGTGAAACTGTCTGCAATCGGGTAGGCGTGGTTCACATTGTGGGTGATAAAAATCACCGAAATGCCACGGGCCCGGGCGGTGGCAATGAGCTTGAGCACGTTCGCCGATTGTTTGACGCCCAGCGCAGCGGTGGGCTCGTCCAGGATCAGCACCTTGGCGCCGAAATGGATGGCGCGGGCGATGGCCAGACATTGCTTCTCTCCACCGGACATGGTGCCCACCATCTGGTTGGCATCGCGGATGCGAATGCCCATGTCGCGCAGCTTGGCCCCAGCAGTTTCAGCGGCCAGCACATGGTCCATGACCGGCAAAAAGCCGAACACCTGCTTGGTGGGCTCGCGGCCCATAAAGAAATTGCGGGCCACGCTCATCAGCGGCACCAGCGCCAAATCTTGGTAGACGGTTCCAATGCCAGCGTCCAGCGCCTGGCGGGGCGAGGTGAAGCGCACTGGCTTGCCGTCGATCAGGTATTCGCCCTTGTCCGGGCTGTGCACACCTGCCAGGGTTTTGATGAGGGTGGACTTGCCAGCACCGTTGTCGCCCAGCAGGCAGTGCACTTCGCCACGGCGCAAACGCAGGGTCACGCCGCCCAGGGCAATGACGGGGCCGAAAAACTTGCTGATGTCTTCGAGTTGAAGGATGTAGTCGCTCATGGAAATTGGCTCTGTGGTTTAACGACGGCCTGCAGCAAAGCGGGAGCGGATGTAGTTGTTGAACAGCACGGCAATCAAGAGCATGAGGCCGAGGAATACGCGGTACCAGTTGTTGTCGATGCTGGTGTAACCAATGCCGATTTGCACCATGCCAAAGATCAGGGCGCCAAACGCGGCACCGATCACCGAGCCGTAGCCACCGGTGAGCAGGCAGCCCCCGATCACGGCAGCGATGATGGCTTCAAACTCTTTTTGCAAGCCTCGGTCGGCCGCCGCAGAACCGGCATCGGCCACTTGCAGAACGGCAAACACGGTGGAGCAAAACGCCATCAGGACAAACAAGCCAACTTTGACTTTGGCCACAGGAATACCCACGTTCTTGGCGGCATTGGCGTCGCCGCCCACAGCCTGAATCCAGTTGCCCAACTTGGTACGGGCCAGCAAAAACGCCCCCGCAGCGGTCAGACCTATCCACCACACTACGGCCTTGGGTATGCCGGTGGCCAGCGCCGTGCCGTCGTCGCGGGCGGCCAGAATGCCGGCCTGGGCCAAGCTGTTGAACACACCGGTCAGGGTGTAACCGTTGAACAGAAACGCGATGACCGGATCCTGGCTGATCATGTCGCGCAGCACCAGATCCCCATTGCCACTCAGAATGGTTTTGCCGGTAAAAATGACCGACACCGCCAGCGACAGGCCGCGCAAAATGAAGAAAAACGCCAGTGTGACGATGAACGATGGCAGGCCGGTGCGCACCACCAGCCAACCGTTGAGCCAGCCCAGGCACATGGCGACCGTGAATGCAAATACCACCGAGGCGGAGATGGGCCACCCCCAGTACAAGGCCGGAATGGCCAGCAGCATGCCGGCAAAGCCGATCATGGAGCCCACCGACAAATCGAACTCACCCGCAATCATCAGCAGTGCCGCACCTACGGCGAGCACGCCGAGGTACGCGGCCACGGTGCTCCAGTTGATGATGCCTTCGGGGTTGAACATACCAGAGCCGCCGGCACTGAATGCAAACATGACGAAGACCAGCAAGGTACCGGCCAGGGCGCCGAATTCGGGGCGCGCCATGAGTTTGCGCACAAGGCTGACCTGGCGGACCCTGTCGTCAACAGGTGCCGTGGTGGCGAGGGTGGGGGCGTTGGGGGTCATAAACATCACACAGGAAATGCAAAATAAAACGAAACCGGCCGCAACAGAAAAGGCGCAGTGCGCCCTTTCTGCCACGGGGACAGGCAATTAGCGGAATTGGCCTGCGTACTTCTCGACCTTGCCGATGTTGTCTTTGGTCACAAAGCCAGGGCCGGAGCCGATGTGACGGGGACCGTAGGCAGGTGCCAAACCGTACTCATTGAAACGGGCCGTGGTTTTGGCATTGGCCTTGACGGCAGCAGACACCGCAGCCAGATCCGTGCTCTTCATGGACTTCATGCTGGCCAGCACGGCCACAGGGACATAGCCTTGCAAATAGGGCTGCTGGTCAATACCGAACTTCACCGAGCCATCCTTGATGCCCTTGGAGATTTCGTCAGACAGGTCGAAGGTGGCCATCCACATCTTGCCCTTGAGACCTGCTTTTTCCAGCGCCTTCAAGGTGGGGTGGGCTGATGTGGGGCCGAGGGTCAGCACCGCACCGGTGCTGGGGTTCTGGCGCAGGTAGGCAGAGACCTTGGCCTCGATGCCGGTGGGGTCATCACCCGAATCGATGGTGCTCTTCTTGAAGTCGACACCAATGGCGTCGGCAAAACCGCGGCAACGCTCAAACGAGGCGGGGTTGGTTGCGTAGTGGTTCACGCACAAGAAGGACTTCACACCATCGGCCTTGGCGCGCATGCCAGCGCCTTTGCCGGCTTCGTACTCAGGCTGGCCCACATGCATCACGGCGCTCAGCTTCTCGCTTTGCTCGGTGGTGCCGGAGTTGATGGTGATCACGGGGATCTTTTTGTCGGTGAGCTTCTTGATCGCGCTTTGCAGCACGTTGTAGTCAGCAATGGTGACGATCACGCCGTCGTAGCCCTGTGCAGCGGCTTGCTCGATTAGGCGGGCCATGTCGGCCAGGTCACCGTTGGGTGGGTTGCGGTAGTCGACCTGCACACCATAGTCTTCTCCGGCGTGTTTGACGGAATTCTTGATGGTGTTCCACCAGGAATCCGAGTCGGGTGCGTGGCTGATCAATGCGATCTTGGACTGCGCAGCGGCCATGCCACTCACAGCCAGCAATGTGCTCAGCAATACGGTTTTTGCAAATGTCTTGCGGGACAACTTCAGGTTCATCTTGCGGTCTCCAATTTTTTGATGTCACAGATAAAGATAAAAACTTCACTGCAATGCAGCAGACGCGGGGCTTCCGGCATCTGCGAAGAAGTTTATCGATTTCACTCGAAATTAGAAAGTTATTTCTAATTGGTAAAAACCCTAGAACATATTTTCTTTTCAATTAGAAGGTTTGACGGATAATTTGTTCTAAAAATAGCCCGTATGAACTCCCTTCCTACCCCCCCCGCTCCCGAGAGCGAAGAAGCCCTGATTGCCGCGATTGCGCATGCATTCGAAGGTCTGAGCCGCCAACTCAAACAAATCGGCACCTATGTGGAGCAACACCGCGGGCAAGTGGGCATCCAGTCCATCCAGCAGGTGGCAGAGCATTGCGAGGTGCAGCCGTCTGCGGTGGTGCGCTTTGCCAAGCATTTCGGTTTCAGCGGATTCACCGAGATGCAAAAGCTGTTTCGGGATGGCTTGGCGCGCCAGATATCCCCCAGCCGGGACTACCAGTCGCGGATTCGTGGCGCGATTGAATCCGGCGCCAAGGACCTGAGCAGCGCAGACATCGTGCACGCGGTGATCGGTGGCGGCATCGCGGGTATGGAAGAGCTGCAAAGCAGTCTGCAAGAGCCCGCGTTTGAAGCCGCCGTGGATTTGCTGTTCCGCGCCGACACCGTGTGGTTGATGGCGACCCGCCGCTCATTCGCCATTTCGACCTACCTCACCTATGCCCTGCAACACACCGAGAAGCGGGTGCAACACATCACCGCCATGGGCAATATGCAGGATGGCCAATTGCGCGGGCTGCGCCCCGGGGATGTGATGGTGGCCATTTCATTCGCGCCCTATGCCCCTGAGACCGAAAGCATCGTGGCGGAGGCCCATGCGCGCGGCGCGCGGATTATTTGCATCACTGACAGCAGCCTGAGCCCCATGGCCCGGTTGGCACAGACGTCGATCCTGGTGAATGAAACCAGCGTCTTTGGCTTCCGTGCCCTGACCAACACCATGGCCGTGGTGCAAAGCCTCTTCATGGCGCTGGCCTACCGGCTGGAGCTGCAATACGAACCCACCCGGCCGCGCCAGCCCTGACGGGCAGGCAGGCATTCCTTTCTGTTCCCATTCCTTACCTTGAAACACCTATGAAAAAAGTTGCCCTCTTTGGCGCCGGCCGCATTGGCCGCATCCACGCAGCCAACCTTGCCGCCATGCCCGGCATTGAACTCACTGCGGTGAGCGACCCAATGACTGCGAATGCTGCATCGCTGGCCCAGGAGCATGGTGCGCGCATGGACAGCATCGAAGCCATCTTTGCCGACACGTCCATTGACGCCGTCGTCATCGGCAGCCCCACCACCACCCACAGCGACCTCATCACCCGCGCAGCACAAGCCGGCAAACACATCTTCTGCGAGAAGCCCGTGGACCTGTCTGCCGAGCGGGCCAAGGCATGCGGCGCGGAGGTTGCTGCAGCCGGTGTGGCCTGCATGATCGGCTTCCAGCGCCGCTTTGATCCCACCTTCAATGAAGCCAAAACGCGCCTAGACCGTGGCGACATCGGCAATCCCGAAATGCTGGTCATCACCAGCCGCGACCCCGGTGCGCCCCCCGTGGAATACATCCAGCAGTCCGGCGGCATCTTCCGTGACATGCTGATCCACGACTTTGACGTGTTCCGCTGGATCTTGTGCGGTGATGGCGACAAGGCGGCCTGGCTGAGCGCCACCGGCTCCTGCCTGACTGACCCCGCCATCGGCAAGGCCGGTGACTTTGACTGCACCGCCGTCACCATCAAGACCGTCAAGGGCCGCCTGTGCCAGATCAACACCACGCGCCGCGCCGCCTACGGCTACGACCAGCGCTTTGAAGTCATTGGCTCCAAAGGCATGCTGCAGTGTGGCAATCACAAGCCCAGCGAAGTGACCCAGGCTACCGCGCAAGGTACTTCGCAAGACAATCCTGAAGCCTTCTTCCTGCAGCGCTACGCCGCAGCCTACCGCCTGGAGATTGAGCACTTCTTCACGCAGCTGCAAAACGGAGGCACCTTCCGCACTACCGTGCAGGACGGTGTGGACGCCCAGATCCTGGCCGACGCCGCAGCCGAGAGCGCCGCCAACAACCGCATCATCACCTTCTGAAGCACGCCATGAAAGCTCCCTTGCGAATTGGCATCGTGGGTCTGGGACGTCTGGGCCAGCGCCACGCACAAGCCCTGGCCTTCAGCACGCGCAACTGCGTGCTCACCGCCGCCTGCAGCCCGGTGGAAGCCGAGCGCGCGTATGCCACCGAACAGCTCGGCATTACGCAGGTCTACGCCCGCTATGAAGACCTGCTGGCCAGCCCCGATGTGGACGCCGTTGTGCTGGTCACCCCCACCTCCCTGCATGCGGACCAGACCATTGCCGCGCTGCAAGCCGGCAAGCATGTGTTCGTGGAAAAACCTCTGGCCCTGAACGTGCCTGATTGCGAGCGTGTGCTGGCGGAAGCCGACAAGCACCCCGACCTGATCGCCATGGTGGGCTTTGTGCGTCGCTTTGACCCCAGCTATCGCGCAGCCCAGGCCAGCATTGAGGCGGGCGAGATCGGTCGCCCCTTCATCGTGCGCTCGCAAACCTGCGACCAGAACGACCCGGACGGCTTCTTTGTGCGCTTTGCGCCCACCTCCGGTGGCATCTTCATGGACTGCAGCGTGCACGACATCGACCTGGCGCGCTGGATGCTGGGTCGCCCCAAGGCCACGCGCGCCTACGCCACGGGCACCATCGCGTTGCATCCTGGCTTGGCCGAATTTGGCGATGTGGACAACGGCCTGGCGATTGTGGACTTTGAGGGGGGAGCCAAGGCGGTGTTCTATGCCTCGCGCACCATGGCCCACGGGCATGAAACGCACACGGAAATCATTGGCACTTCCGGCAAGCTGCTGGTGGGCGAGCACGCCGCGCGTGACCGTGTGGTGAAGAGCGACGCCTACGGCGTACGTCATGCGGTGCTCAAGGACTTCTATGAGCGCTTCGAAGCTGCCTTTGCAGCGGAGATGGCGGATTTCGTGGCCGCATGCCGTGGCGAGCGTAGGCTGACGTTGACCTTGTCCGACGCACTGGAGGCCACCCGCATTGGTTTGGCCATTACCCGTTCCTTGAAGAGCGGAATGCCTGAGTCTGTGTAGTGGGTGGGGGCTGGCAAGCCCCTCAAGCCATACCGCAGAACTTCTTGAAGGCGTTCAGCACGGCGTCACCGCGGAACGGCTTGACGATCCAGCCGGTAACGCCGATGGCGCGCCCGCGATCGCGCATCAGGGGGTTGTCCTCGGTGGTCAACATGATGATGTGCACCGAGGTATTGCCCAGTTCCCTGCGGATTTTTTCAGCCATGGCCAGTCCATCCATGTTGGGCATGTTGATGTCGCTCACGACCAGCTTGATATCGGGATCAGCACTCAGCTGCGCCAGACCATCCCGCCCGTCCGTGGCCAACGCCACGTCGAAACCATGCTTGCCCAGATAACCGGAAACAATCTCCCGCATCGTGCTGGAATCATCCACCACCAGAACATTCGCCATTTTCTTGCTCTTCCCCGTCGGCGTGTACCGACATCACTTGCTCAGAATAGATCCAGGTCGCCCGCTTCACTGGAGCTCGATGCCGAAGACTCGGCAAACTGCTCTGGCGCCCAATGGAGGTTGAATATAAACCGCTGCACGATAACCAAGGGCTGGCTGCCGCGGCGACCAGCCTCCGTGAGGGCATAGCGCACACATAACTGGGGATCTGGCGATCCGAACGAAATGTACTTGTGCGCATGGTTGATCACAATGGGAACCTGGGCCAATTGGGTAGACACCGTGGTCTGCGGCGCGATGTAGCGGTTCTTGAACGCACCCCAGATCAGGTTGGTGGTCTCGCCCAGCATGTTATTGAGATCGCGAAAATTGAGCTCGCCACCCACACCCTCATAACTGAAACCTTTGAGCAAGCCCTGGCGCAGGGCGCTCTCCTCGGTCTGCAGCATCATGTAGCCGCGGCACCAGGTGCTCTCGATGGGAATGATGGTGGATACCTCGCCGTGAATGATGCGGTCGTGGACCACATAGGGCGGCTCCGCCTCCACCCGGGCGTTGGGGAACATGGAGCGCATGGACGTGAGCGTCAGATCCACAATGCCCTCGACCAGCGCCGTGGGGTAACGCAGGCTGAAGATGGAGCGCTCCACACCCGCACGCAGCTGCTCCATATCACCGGTCAGCCAGGGGTAGCGGATAAATTCCCGGTACAGGGCGTCGAGATCGCCCCCCACAGTTCGGCGCAGAAAAATGGGGAGCTCCGGCCGCAGGCGATGGATGGACTCCGCAAGGTGCAGGGCATCGCGGGTGCCGCAAGGCAAATCCTCTGCCAACAATACGCCGGCAAGATCCTTGTGCTGCTCCAGGCAGTTCAGGGCATCGTGCGAGGTTCGCAGCAAAGGCATCAGCCCGACGGAGTCGCAGAAGTCCGTCAAAGCCTTGCATTGTTGCGCGTCGTGCTCCAGCAACAAAACTTTGGCTTCCAGATGGGTGGTATCGGTCATGGCAAGGGCCTCACAGGACAGCGTTGTCTCCCGGTGGACATGCTACACCGCGGCGAGACCGCTTGGAGCGTTTCCATCTCCCCGCCGGATCTATGGACTTGATGGCCCAGCTTGTCGCGGGCATACCAGCGTGACTACCATGCACACCACCACGCCCTACAAACATTTCGCGTCATGTCCTCACGCACACCACCGTTCTGTTTGATTCTCACGTTGTCCGCCATGCTCCTCGGACTGCATGGGCAAGCCCAAGCGCAGTCGCGGGACTCCAGCTGGGGCCTATATGCGGGCAAGTACCACGATGCAGAACCCGCGGGGGCGATTGCGGGCACCGCCAACTACACCGACCATTACATGCTGGCCCTCACGGGTAGCACCACCTTATGGAAATCACAGGACTGGCCCCTTGCCCTGGAGCTGGACGGCATGATTGGCCAGCAATGGGGCAAGGCGAGCCTGACGGAGGTGGCGGTGGCACCCGCTATACGCTGGAGCGGCTTTCCCTGGCGCGACGTGCTGCGCACCGACCTGCGGTTGGCGCCGCTGGGCATCTCATACACCAGCGAGGTCGGGCCCATGGAGCGCGGCGCCAATGGGCAAGGTACCCGCACGCTGAACTTCCTGTTCGTCGAAGCTGCGTTTTCGCGGCCACAAACGCCGGACACCGAGTTGTTTGTGCGCCTGCACCACCGCTGCGCGATTTACGACTTGCTCAACAGCAACGGCGCCAACGGCGAAGACTTCTTGAGTTTCGGCCTGCGCTTCAAGTTTTAAGACCACGCCACCCCGAGGCCTCAGTGGAAATCCCGGCTGGTGGTGGCCAGGTCGCCCAGCAGGTGGGTCAGGTCCACCAGATGCTTGGCCACCACGTGGCGCACTTGGCCGCCACTCTCGTCGTCGCGCTGCCACACCCCGTAGACCGCCATCAGTCGCGCGCGGTACACCGTGTCGCGGAACGCCTCGCGCACCGACTTCCAGACAATGACATTGACGCTGCCGGTTTCGTCTTCCAGCGTCACGAACACCACGCCTTTGGCCGTCTGAGGTCGCTGGCGGGCGGTGACGATGCCACAGGCCCGTACCAGCCGACCACTGGGGTAGTCACGCATCTGCGCGGCTGTCAGCAGCTTCAGTTTTGATAGCTGCTCACGCAATAGCAGCAAGGGGTGGGAGCGTAAAGTAAGCCCAACCGAGGCGTAATCAAACGTCACCTCCTCGCCCTCACCCGCAGCGGGCAACACCAGCGCGTCTTCGTCAATCGGCACGCCCTGCAGCAGCTTGGGGGCGGGCAGCAGCGCCGAAGCGTCCCACACCTGCTGGCGGCGGTGGCCACTGAGCAAGCGCAGTGCATCGGCACTGGCCAGGGCCTTGAGATCGCCCGCATCCAGCTGGCAGCGCAGCGCCAGGTCCTGGGTGCTGGTGAAGGGGGATTGCAGGCGCTGTTCGGTGATGCGCTGCGCCACCGGTTTCGTCAAGCCACCAACCAGACGCAGACCAAGGCGAACGGCATTCCCCTCCAGCGTGCAGTCCCACTCACTGTGCAGCACATCCACCGCATGGACCGCCACGCCATGGCGCTGTGCGTCCTGCACCAGCTGCGCCGGGCCATAAAAGCCCAGTGGCTGGCTGTTGAGCAGCGCGGCCAGGAAACAGGCTGGCTCGTGGCATTTGAGGTAGCTGCTGATGTAGACCAAGAGCGCAAAGCTGGCCGCGTGGCTCTCAGGAAAGCCATATTCGCCAAAGCCCTCCATCTGTTTGAAGATGGCCTCGGCAAAGTCCAGCGGGTAACCCCGCTCCACCATGCCGCCCACCAACCGGTCGTGGTACTGGCTCACATTGCCGTGGCGCTTCCACGCGGCCATGGAGCGGCGCAAGGCATCGGCCTCGCCCGGCGTGAAACCAGCGGCCAGCACGGCGATTTGCATGACCTGCTCCTGAAAGATCGGCACGCCGTGGGTGCGCCCCAGTGCTTCCCGCAGCGCCGGATAGGGTGACTGCGCGAGCGCGGGACTGTTCCGTGCTTTCAGGTAGGGATGCACCATGCCGCCCTGGATGGGCCCCGGCCGCACGATGGCCACCTCCACCACCAGGTCGTAGTACTTGCGCGGTTTGAGTCGCGGCAGCATGCTCATCTGCGCGCGGCTCTCGATCTGGAACACGCCCACGGTATCGGCCGCGCAAATCATGTCGTAGGTGGCCCCATCGTCACGCGGAATGTCCTGCATGCGCAGCGGCTGGCGCAAGCCACGCCGCTGTGTCACCATCTCCAGGCAGCGGCGGATGGCGCTGAGCATGCCCAGGGCCAGCACATCCACCTTCATCAGGCCGACCGCCTGCAAGTCGTCCTTGTCCCACTGGATGATGGAGCGGTCCGCCATGGACGCGTTTTCCACCGGAACCAGACGGATCAGCGGCCCTTGGGTCAGCACAAAGCCGCCCACATGTTGGCTCAGGTGGCGTGGAAAACCCTGCAGCGTGGTGCTGAGCTCCAGCCACAGCTGAAGGCGGCGCGCGGAAGGGATCGCAATACCGTGGTGCTCCGGCGGCGTCAGGGCGGCAGTGCACCCAGCTTCGTGTCCCCCGCCCGCTGCGCGGTCTCCTCCTCTACCTACGCCGGGCACACTGCCACCCTGACTTCTTGCGATCAAATGGCCAACAGCGCATGTGGAATCTGCACCAGCAGCTACTTTTTCAATAGCATTCTGTAGCCTTTCCGCCAGTACCTCCCGGCTGTACATGCCCGGGTGCTCTTTGGCCATGGCGGTGATCAGCACCTCAGGGATCTCCAGCGCGTGGCCCACATCACGCAGGGCGCTGCGCGGGCGATAGCTGATGACGGTGGCAGCAATGGCCGCGCGCTCGCGCCCGTATTTGGCGTAGATGTACTGGATTACCTCTTCGCGGCGCTGGTGCTCAAAGTCCACGTCAATGTCAGGCGGCTCGTTGCGCTCGCGGCTGATAAAGCGCTCGAACAACAGCGAGGTCTCATGCGGATTGGCCTCGGTGATGTGCAGGCAGTAACAGACCACCGAATTGGCCGCCGAGCCTCGCCCCTGGCACAGGATGTGTTCGCGCCGCGCAAAGCGCACGATGTCATGCACGGTCAGGAAATACATTTCAAAGCGCAGCTCCACGATCAGTGCCAGCTCGTGCTCCACCCGCGCACGGATGTCGTCAGGCACGCCCTGCGGGTAGCGATCTTGCGCGCCCTCTTCCACGTAGTGGCGCAGGGTCTGCGCCGCCGTTTGGCCCGGCAGCACCGCCTCCAGTGGGTAGTGATAACGCAGTTCGTCCAAGCTGAAGGTGCAGCGCTGCGCCACGGTGAGTGTGTGGGCCAGCCACGCAGGAGGGAACAGCGCTGCCAGCCGCGCCCGCGAACGCAAATGCCCCTCCGCATTGGCCTGGAGTGCAAAACCGCAGGCCGACACCGGCTGGCCCAGACGCACAGCGGTCAGCACATCGTGCAGCGGCTTGCGCGAACGCACATGCATGCACACCTGGCCCGTAGCCAGCACCGGCAGGCCGCTCAAGGCCGAGAGCTGCTGCACCCGCACGCGCTGCAGCGCATCACCCGCCACCAGCCCGGCACTGGCCAACAACCAGGTTTTTGATCCAAATAGGCCTCTAGCCCTTATGGATATTGCGCAAGCAGCTTCCATATTGATAGCAGTCGGGAATTGCAACAAAACCTCGCAATCCGGCAATCCGGCCCAGTTCGCCTTGCACCAGTCCACACGGTAATCGCCCTTGGGTGCCACCATGCGCGCGGCGCTGATGAAGGTACACAGCTGGCCCCAACCTGCCAGGTTGTGCGGCAAGGCCACCAGCGTGAAATGACCCCCATCGGGAAGCGCCACCGCAAACTCAGCCCCCGGCAGCAGCTGCAGGCCCAAGCGCTTGGCTTCTACATGCGCGCGCACCACACCGGCCACCGAACACGCGTCCGTGATGGACAGCGCGCGGTAGCCCAATGCATGGGCCCGCTGCACCAACTCTTCAGGCTGCGAGGCGCCGCGCTGGAAACTGAAAGAGGAAAGGCAGTGCAATTCGGCGTAATCTGGAAGCATGTGGCGCGCTCCCGTACATCTGGGCCATGAATTATGGCAAATAACTGTATATACATACATATTTTTGCCAAAAACTCATTCACATTCCCTTACACTTCATCCATGCAACTGTCTTCGCTGCCCGCCATTCCCATTACCGCTGCATTACGCGCGGATATTGAGTCTTTGCTCGGCCCCCAAGAATCGCTGTCCGAATTTGTGTTGACCGCGACGCTCGAGAGCCTGGAGCGTCGCCGCCAAGCCGCAGCCCAGCGCACCACCAGCCCCGCACCCGCAGCCGACAGCGCGCCCCTGCGTGTGCTGGTGGTAGACGATGACGACTTCAGCCACACCGTGCTGCACGAAATGCTGTTGAGCCTGGGCGTGGCCGAGGTACACACGGCACGCGATGGCGGCACCGGCGCCGAGGTGCTGGCCCAGATGCCACAGCCCCCTGACTTTTTGATTTGCGACATGGTCATGCCGCACACCGATGGCCTTGATTTCCTGGGTCACCTGGCCAAGGTGCAGTACCGCGGTGGCGTGATCCTCCTCAGCGGGGGTAGCAGTCTGATGATGTCCATTGCTGCCGAAGTGGCCGTATCCGATGGCCTGCGTGTGCTGGGCTCATTTAGCAAGCCACTCCAGCGCGATGACTTGGCACATGTGTTGGGTCTGGCACCCTAGGCATGTGCCCTCTGGGCGCGCGGGCATTTCTGTGACTTTTGCCACAGAAAACAGGCATGGCCGGCAGCACCCACACACCGCTTAGTCCGTTCGGACTATTTACACCTGGCCTTACGCCATCAACAATCTGTTTCAGATTTGGTAGTGGTTATTTAAGGGAAGCAACAAAATGAACCGCAAGAATTTGGGCCGTGTAGCCCGCATCGCTCTGGCATCCATTGCATTGCTGGGCGCGCAATTTGCATCCGCTGAAGTGGTGGCTGGCGACTACGTCAAACTCAGCACGACCCCTAGCGGCAGCCTGGCGGGAGCTTTCTCCGCCATTGAAGTTAAATCCAACGGGTCCACCTTGTCGGGCGAGAACTCGTTCTATACCTTCTGCTTGGAAAAGTACGAATACTTTGACGCCAACACCACGCTGTACGTCAAAAACGTATCCAACGCAACGCAAAACGCGACATCCAGTTACTACAGCGCCAACAACGGCGCTTCTGGCGGCACAGCCAATAGCGATCCCCTGAGCTTGAAGACTGAATGGCTGTTCAGCTACTTCAATACGAACTCGGCCTTCAAGACCAGCATTCTTTCGAGCAACTCCAAGGCCAACTCCTTCCAAACAGCCGTGTGGTACTTGGAAAAGGAATTGGTGGGCAGCAACTTGTACAGCAATGACGCCTATGCCAACCAGTTGGTGCAAATGGCGTCGACAGCCGTCAACAATGGCTGGACCGACGTGGGCAACCAAGTGCGCGTGCTGAATTTGTACAGCTACAACAGGAACACCGAGCGCTACTCGACGCACGCCCAAGACCAGCTGTACTTCGTGTCTGCCGTGCCAGAACCCGAAACCTATGCATTGATGTTGGCTGGTTTGGGATTGGTGGGTGCCGTAGCACGCCGCCGCAAGGCCAAGGCTGCGGCAGCCTAAGCGCCGCACGCAACGCACTCTCCTCCACACAGGCCCTTCGGGGCCTTTGTCGTTTCTGGCTGTCCCCTGCGTTACCAGCGCGCACTGGCACGCTGCCCACCGCCGCCTAAGATGCCTTTTTCACTGGGCAATCTTGAAAGAGGCGAATGAACATGCGTTTTGACAACAAGGTAGTGCTGGTCACCGGCGGGGGTGGCGGTATCGGGCGGGCTAGCGCGCTGGCATTTGCCCGCGCGGGGGCCAAGGTGGCAGTGACCGATCGCGATGTGCGTGCGGGAGAAGAAACCGCCACGCAAGTGCGTGCACAGGGCGCTGAAGCCTTGTTTGTAGCCGCCGATGTGGTGAACGCTGCGCAGGTGCAGGCCATGGTGGGCCAGGTGGTGGCGCATTTTGGCCGGCTGGACTGCGCCTTTAACAACGCCGGTATCGAAGAGGAGCACATGCGCTTGGCCGACTGCGAAGAGGCCACCTTTGACCGCATCCTGGGCGTCAACGTCAAGGGCGTGTGGCTGTGCATGAAGTACCAGATCCAGCAGATGCTGGCCCAGGGCGGTGGAAGCATCGTCAACACCGCGTCGGTGGCTGGCCTCATCGGTGCGCCCAAGATGTCGGCCTATGCGGCCAGCAAACACGCGGTGGTGGGCCTGACCAAATCGGCAGCAGCCGAATACGGGCGCAAAGGCATCCGCGTCAATGCCGTATGCCCCGGCGTGATCCGCACCGTGATGTTCGAGCGCGCGGTGGCGGCAGACCCCAAGGTGGGCCCGGCGGTGGCAGGACTTCACCCCATCGGCCGCATTGGCGAGGCTGACGAGGTGGCCGCTGCGGTGCTGTGGCTCAGCTCGGATGCGGCCAGCTTTGTGACTGGTCTGGCCCACACGGTAGACGGCGGAATGACCTCGGTCTGAACCGGCCCCTCAGCGCTTAGGCCTGGCCGGTGCGGCGGCGCAGCCCTTGCAACCAGGCCACGATCGCCGGGCCGTACATGATCATGGCCAGTGCGCCGCCAATCAGCGGCAAGGCCACAAACACCCAACCGGTGAGCACCTCCTTGCCAATCAGCACGCCCACCAGCAGCGCCACGGCAGGGTTCACAAAGGAATAGCTGCCTGCCACGGCAGCCGTGGTGTTTTGCAGCAGCCACAGGTAGGCGTTGAGCGCGATCAGCGTGCCAAACACCAGCAGGTACCACCAGGCCAGCCAGGCCTCAGGCGTTACGTTGCTCAAGGCATTTTGTGGTTCGATCAACGATGCGGCAACAACCCCCATCAGCCCGCCAGCCAGCCACTCGGTGGCAGAGGCCATGGCTGGGCCTGGCAGGTCCAGCTTGCGCGAGGCATACGATCCCACGCTCCAGCACAACGGTGCGCCAAAGGCGGCCAACGCCCCCAGCCAGCTGGCGGAAAAGTCGCCCTCCATGGCCAGCAGCAGGGCGCCGCCCACCCCCAGCACCAGGCCAATCCAGCTGGTCAGCGGCACGCGTTCACCGCCCAGCCGCGTCCACAGCGCCAGCCACATGGGCATGGTGGTCACCACCGTGGCCATCAGGCCCGAGCCAATGCCGTGTTGCTGGGCAAACACCACCAGGTTCATGGCACCAAATACCATGAGCCCACCCACCACAGCCGCATTGCGCCACTGGCGCCAGGTCGGCAGCTTCTCCCCACGCCACAGCGCCCAGGCCAGCATGATCACTCCGGCCAGCGTGAAACGTGTGGCATTCATCCACAACGGGGGGAAACTGTGGACCGCAATGCCGATAGCAAAGTAAGTCGTACCCCAGACGATGTAGACCAACCACAAGGCCACCATGAGGCGCCAGAAGGGCGAAAGACGCCAGCCTTGCTGAATATTGAGTGCTGAAATCATGAATAGTCCGTAAAATTTACGGCAACCAGCGCCGCATGGCGTGATATTACCCAAAATAACGCCCAATGCAAGCAAATATTCAGATAGATTCAACAGACGCCAAAATTCTTACGGCGCTAGGCGAAGACGGCCGTCGTTCTTACGCCGAAGTAGGTGCTGAAGTGGGCCTCTCCACCGCCGCCGTGCATGAGCGGGTGAAGAAGATGCTGGAACGCGGCGTGATCCGCCGCTTCTCCATCAGCGTGGACCCGCTCACCGTGGACCTGAATTTCACCGCCTTTGTCGCCATCCGCAACGACGGCGGCACCCACTGCCGCGACATTGCCGCCCACTTGCGCAAGGTAGAGGCGGTGCAGGAGCTGCACAGCGTGGCCGGTGAGTACGACCTGCTGGCCAAAGTGCGCACCGCGCACGCACGCGACCTGGAGGCGGTGCTGCTGCAAATCAAGGCCATTCCCGGTGTGGCGCGCACCACCAGCACCGTGGTGCTCAACACCGAGTTTGAAGACCAACCCCTGCGCTTGCCCGGCGGCTAAGGGGCGGCCTCCGCCTCGGCCAGGTCAGGCCGCGTCTGGCGCCTTGGGGTGTTTGATGCCGTGGAACTTGGCCTCCAGCTCTTGGCGCAGGGCTTTGCGCATTTGCGCTTCGGCAAAGCGGCGCACCTCGTCAGGGGTTTGCGGCTGCAGGGGTGGCACCGGAGCGGCCTTGCGCTCGTCGTCCACTGCCACCATGGTGAAGAAGCAGCTGTTCACGTGGCGTACTTCCTGGGTGCGGATGTTTTCGGCAATCACCTTGATCCCCACTTCCATGGAAGACTTGCCCGTGTAGTTGACGCTGGCCAGAAAGGTCACCAGCTCCCCCACATGGATGGCCTGCAGAAACAGCACCCGGTCCACACTGAGCGTGACCACGTAGCGCGAGGCATAGCGGCTGGCGCAGGCGTAGGCCACCTGGTCGAGCAGCTTCAGAATAGCGCCGCCGTGCACGTTGCCGGAGAAGTTGGCCATGTCGGGTGACATGAGCACGGTCATGCTGAGTTGGTGGGTGGGCAAATTCATGGGATCCGAGTGTAAGAGTTTCGTAAGACGCGCTGCACGGCGCGGCTATATTGCAGACCATGCACACCTCCTTGTTTGACGCCAGCGTTCCCGTGTTCCGCCGCTACCTGCAGCAACTGCAAGGCCTGCTGCGCCGGGCCCAACCCTGCCTTCCAGAGGCTACGCTGCTGCAGGCCCGCCTGGCGCCCGACATGCTGCCGCTGGCGGTGCAGGTGGAGGTGGTGGTGAACTTTGTGTTCCGTGCCTGCGCACCGCTGGCCGGGCGTGGGATCACGCCATTTGGCGAACACCACCACAGCCTAGCGGCCCTGCACACCCGCATTGCCCAAGGGCTGGATTTTCTGGACACCCTCACCCCCGCCGACTTTGCCGATGCGGCCCAACGCAAAATCACCGACACAGCCGGTGAAACCGCGGTTACGCTAGACGGCCCTGTCTTTTTGCAGCAATACGCGCTGCCCAACTTCTTCTTCCACACCAGTATGGTTTATGCGATCTTGCGACACCACGGCGTTCCCCTGAGCAAAGGCGACTTTGATGGCTGGCACCTGTACCGCGGCGGGCAGGCGCGTTGATGCGGCGCCAC
Source organism: Rhodoferax sp. TH121 (assembly GCF_002251855.1). Taxonomy (GTDB): domain Bacteria; phylum Pseudomonadota; class Gammaproteobacteria; order Burkholderiales; family Burkholderiaceae_C; genus Allorhodoferax. Next base: position 694,654 of record NZ_NOXW01000022.1, on the reverse strand, counting down.
GGTCTGTCCGCTGCGCGCGGCCTGTGCTCGCTGGTGTTGGCCTTCGCCGGTGGTGCATGGGCTGAGGAGGCGTCCGAGACGCCCACCGACCAGGCGCTCTGGCTCAACCTGGGCGCCCTGACCTACCACCCCAACCAGAGCCAGGGCTACAACGAAAACAACAGCGGTCTGGGCCTGGAGTACCGGCTCAAACCCGACACATCAGTCATGGCGGGCAGCTTCTACAACAGCGTGTACCGCAACACCAACTACGTCGCCGTGAACTGGCAGCCCATTGCGCTGGGCGACTGGAAGCTGGGCCTGGCCATGGGCGTGATGAATGGCTACCCCGCCGTGGATAACGGCGGCTACTTTGTCGCGGCCTTGCCCATGGCCAGCTACGAAGGCAAGCGCTTTGGCGTCAACCTCAGCCTCATCCCCAGCGTGGCTCAGATCGACGGTGCGCTGGTGGTGCAGGTGAAGTTCCGACTGTTCTAGGCCCGCTCAGGCATACAGGCCGTGCAGGTACCAAGGCGCATCCTGCGGCGATAGCCCAGCCTCGCCGACCTGCCGCTCGCGGTACACCCACACCAGCCCGGCCTGCGGGCTGCGGGCAATGAAGTAGTCGCGCAGCACCGGCGCGTCGTCCAGCCATCCCGCCTCCAGCCGCTGCGGCCCCACCAGCAGGGTCAGCGGCCCCTGGTACTGCGGGCAGCAGTCACGCACTGGCAGGCGCAGCGGGGTGGGCAACAACCAGGTGGGCCAGACACTGGCCTGGGGGTGCAATTCGTGGTCTTTTAGGTCTCTAGCCCTCATAGATACTGCGCTAACAGCTCCTGATTTCATAGCGTTTTTTGGGAGTGTATGGACCTGCCATGGTGCCCACTGCTGCATGCACTCGGGCCGGTGGTCGGCCAGCGGGCTGACGCACTGGACCTGCGCCGCCCCCAGCCGCGCGGCCAGGCGCTCCAGCGTCTGGTGCAGGCTGTCGCCCTTGCGCACGTCGTCGGGTAGCAGGCTGTGGCTCTCGCCGGCCAGCGGCTGGGTCTGCAGGCTGCGCAGGCGCAGATAGAGCACGGGCGCGGGCAAGGTCACACGCGCCAGCTGCTCCCCCAGGATGCGCTGCAGGTGCGCCATGTCTTGCGTAGCCTGGGCCGTGCGCAGCTCCAGCCGGCCCTGCTGGCCGCCCGTATGGTGCGCGTCCACATGCCGCGTGTTGGAACGGCGCGCGTCCAGGTCCCACAGCAGCTCCAGCGCCAGCACGCCGCGCTGGCGCGCGCGCAACCACACCAGCAGCTGCGCCAGCAAGCGGCGCGCGCCAAACAGCAGCGCCGGGGCGGACTCCACGCTGGCGGCCAGCTCCAGCGGCGCGTCAAACACATCAGGCAGCGTGAGCCAGGGGTAGACCTCGGGGCGCTGGCCCCAGGCGCGGTCCAGCGCGTCCACCAGCTCGGCGCCAAAGCGGCGCACCAGCCCGCCACGCGGCAGCGCCCGCAACTGGCCCCAGCTGCGTACACCCAGGCGCGCCAACGTAGGCAGGTGCGGTCGGGCTGCGGCCAGCACGTGCACCGACAGCGCCTCAGGCGCCACATCACGCCCGCTCCACAAGCGCCCAATCGCTATCAAAGACGTAGCACCTTGCGCAGTTTCTACGGGGGCTAGAGGCTGATTTGGCTCCAAAATCTGCTGCAACAAGGCGCTGCGCCCGCCAAACAGGCGCTCGCTGCCCGACACCTCCAGCACCAGCGCGTCCTCCACCCGCGCCACCAGCGGCGTGAAGCGCAGCGCCCACCAGGCCAATGCGGTGTGCACATCGGCCAAGGTGGGTTCGGTGGGTGGCAACGCATCAGGCGTGGGCCGCAGTGCGATCCAGTGCATGGGCACCCTCCGCCGCCAACAGCACCGCCAGACGGGCCGCACGCGCCTGCAGTTGCAGCGGCTGGGCCAATGGCGGGCCACGGCGCTTGACGATCTGCACCGCCAGCGCGTCCAGCCGCGGGCTCTGCGCGGGCGGCTGGGGCTGCAGCACCAAACGCAGGGCCGCGGGCGAGGCATCGGTCTGCAGCGCAGCCGGGCGCATCACAAACAGCAGCTTGTGGTGCTCCGCCGCGGCCATTTGCAGGCGGCGCAGTTGGTCGCTGCGCGCCTGCGGCAGCCAAGCCAGCACCGCGTCCACCTCGGCACAGCGCAACAGTTGCTCGGTGGCCCAGAGCCGGCCGTCTTGGGCCGTGCCCGTCGCCCCCACTGCCAGCAAGCGGCTGGCATGCAGACCCAGCGCCGCCAGGGCTGGCACAAACGGCAGGTAGGGCGCGCCCACCAGCACCACCGGCCCCTGGCCACAGCGCGCCAGCGCGGGCAGCAGCAACCGCCATTCGCTGTGCACACCGGTGGGCTGCAGCAACTCCACCAACGCGCCCACGGGCCAGCCGCCACCAGGCAACTGCGCGTCCAGCAGCGCATCACCCGTAGGCTGCACGACCTGCGGGCTACCGGCCAGCGCGTGCGCGTGCCAGACATCGGCGTGGATGTCTTGCGGGTCTGGCGAACCGGAGTGAACGTGCGCTAGGCTAGGCATGGCAAGGGTTTGAGCTGAATACTGTATTTTTGAACAGTATATGAAAAACGCCCCTGCTATCAAAATCAAGAACAGGCGTGCCAGCCCCGGCGGGGGCTGCAGCGGCATGGGCTTTTGGCGGCTTTGCTAGAGTGGCCCGCATGACCACCCTGCCCGCTTTCTGCACCCCCGTCCCGCTGGACAAAGCCTACCGCCTGCTCAACCACGGCCCCACCGTGTTGGTGTCGTCAAGCCACGCGGGCGAGCACAACGTCATGGCCGCAGCCTGGTCCATGCCGCTGGACTTCAGCCCGCCCAAGGTAACAGTAGTCATCGACAAGGCCACGCACACCCGCGCGCTGATGGAAGGCAGTGGCTGGTTTGCACTCAACGTGCCCGCGCGCGGCCTGGCCCAGGCCACGCTGGGCGTGGGCAGCGACAGCGCTGCGAGCGCACCCGACAAGCTACAACGCCACGGCATCCAGCTATTTCAGCCCGAGGGCTGTGACGTGCCCCTGGTGCAAGACTGCGTGGGCTGGCTGCTCTGCAAGCTGGTGCCCGAACCGCACAACCAACAGACCTACGATTTGTTCATTGGCGAAGTCACCCAGGCCTGGGCCGATGCGCGTGTGTTCGTCAACGGACACTGGGAGTTTGACAAGGCGCCGGATGATTTGCGGACCTTGCACTATGTGGCGGGCGGGCAGTTTTTTGTGATTGGGGATTCGCTCAAGCTTAAGGCGTGAATGGCTGTCTCACGGCCTCCGATAACTCACCTGCTGCTTCGCCCAATACGCCGACTGCAAGCTATCCAGCCGCACCGTCCCGCCCGTGGATGGCGCGTGCACAAATCGCCCCTCCCCCACATAAATGCCGGCATGCGTGGCGCGGCCGTTTTGCGCAAAGACGACCAAATCGCCAGTGCGCAGACTTGGCGCGGGAATGCTGGTGCCCCAATCGATCAAGCCCGCCGTGGAGCGCGGCGCCACGACAGCGGCGCGTTGTTTGTAGACGTAGCCGATGAGGCCGCTGCAATCGAAGCCGCTGGCGGGCGTGTTGCCGCCATAACGGTAGGGGGTGCCTACCAAACCAATCGCCATGACGGTGACGTCGTTGGCTTGCTCCAGCGTCAGGCGGCCAGCGGGCTGGGGGGCAGCCACCGGCGGTGCTGATGACTGTGGTACCGAGGAGCAGCCGGCCATGAGGACCAGCACACCTACCAAAAGCGCCGTGCCAATCGCCCCCCCCGCACGCTCCGCCCATCGCTTCGCTGCGCCGTTCACAGGCCGTCCACCTTCTGTCCGATTTCGGGCCACTGCCGGCGGATAAATACCCAGGAACACAGGCCCAGGCACATCATCAGCACCGAGGCGGTGGCCAGCCCCACGGTGGAATGCATGACCAGGGGCGAGATAACGCCAGCCACGATGCCGTTGGCAGTCGACCCCACAAACATCTGCAGGCTCGACGCCATGCCACGGCGGTCGGGGTGCAGGTCCAGCACCAGCAGAGTCACCACGGGCACCATCATGGCCCAGCCAAAAGCGAAGATGGCGATGGGAAACAGGGCCCAGCTCACGTGGGCCTTGAAGACAAGGTTGGCGGCCAGATTGAGCAAGCCAATGATCAGCATGATAAGGAAGCCGTTGCGAATCTGGCGCTTGGGGCTGATCTTGCCGGCCACGCGACCGCTGACAAAGGCGCCACCCATGATGCCGCTGATGGTGAGCACAAAGAACCAGAAGAACTGCTGCGGCTGCAGGCCCAGGTGCTCCCCCAAGAACACGGGCGCGCTCAGCACATACAAAAACATGCCATTGAACGGGATGCCGCTGGCCAGCGCCAGCAGCACAAAGCGCGGGTCCGAGCCCAGCTTCCAGTAACCCGCCATGAGGTTCTTGGCATGGAAGTGCTGGCGATCAGCAGGGCGCAGGGTCTCGGGCAACAAGAAGTAATTGGCCACCCACAGGAACACACCCACACCGGTGAGGAACCAGAAAATGCCGTGCCAGCTGGCGTGCACCAACAGCCAGCCGCCCACCATGGGCGCAATGGCGGGTGCCACGCCAAAGAAGATGGTGACCTGGCTCATGACCTTTTGGGCCTGCGAGGGTGGATACACATCGCGAATGACCGCGCGCGACACGACGATGCCGGCGCCCGTGGACAGGCCCTGCATGGCGCGGAAGAAAATGAGCTGGCCGATGCTTTGTGCCAGCGCGCAGCCAATGGACGCAATGGTGAACGCAGCCAGCCCCCATAGCACCACGGGGCGGCGGCCAAAGCTGTCGGAGAACGAGCCATGGAACAGCGCCATGAAGGCAAAGCCAAACAGGTAAGCCGACAGCGTTTGCTGCATCTGCACCGGCGTGGCGCCCAGCGACTGGCTGATGCCCGCGAAGGCGGGGATGTAGGTGTCGATGGAGAACGGCCCCAACATGCCCAAGAGGGCCAGCAGGATGGAAAAGGCCCATTGCGGGGCGCGCCAGAGTTTGAGGGCGTCGGGATTCATGGAAAAAACATGGGGCTATGCAAGAGGCTATTGAAACACGGACCGTGCAAAAACAGGCGCCTGCCGACCAAGCCTGCGCTGGGCACGCGGTTTTGCAGGTTATGCTTTATTTGCTCATCAAACTAAAGGGTGCATGGTGAAGTTGTTCGTAGCATGTGTGTTGGGATGGCTCATGGGCGCCGGCGCTGGAGCTGCGGACATTGCCGTGTTCAGTGGCGACGGATCGCCTCCCAAGATGTATGTGCAAGAGGGCAAGAATCGCGGCATCCTGATCGACATCTTGCAGTATGCCGACCAACACCTGCACAACGACAGCCTGCAACTGGCTCTCTACCCCTGGGCCCGCGCGTACCTGCAAGCCTCGTCGGGCGACGGCGGCATTGTGGGTTTGTCGTGGACCCGCCGCAGGGACGAACTCTTCGATTATTCCGACCCACTGTTTTTTGATGAAGTGGTGGTGGTCGTGCGCAAGGGAAACGAATTTCCGTTCAGGACCTTGAGCGACCTGCGTGGCAAACGCGTGGGCATAGTGCGAGACGCCAGTTATGGCGAAGCCTTTGAGCGGGCCCGTGATACGGGTGTGTTTGTAGTGGACGGCGACAACGGGGCCAGCAACCGCCTGCACAAGCTGATGGCCGGGCGCATTGACTGCGCGCTGTTCAATGTGGGCAAGGCGGGGTTTGAAGAAACATTGCGCATCCACAAAGAGTTTTTGCCCTTCAAAAATTCCTTGGTGGTGCTGCCCGTGCCCCTGCGCAGCGACCCGAACTTTTTGGCGTTTCCCAAGAGTATGCAGATGAAACCCTGGCTGGCAGAGTTCAACCAGGTCATCAAACGTGGCTACGTGCGCGGCGACATTCCCAGGATCATTGCGCAGAACCTCGGCTCGTAGCGGGTGCCACACCCGCGCAGCGCTGCCACACGCGCCTGAAATCACGCGCAGAACCAAAGCCACAGGCTTGGGCCAAGCGCTCCTGTGAGAGCGTGGGGTTGTGCGCCAGCATCTCTTGTGCCCGCGCAATGCGCAGCTGCTGCTGGTAGGTCACCACGCTAATGCCGGTATGCAGGGCAAACAAGCGGCTCAGATGGCGCGGGCTCACGCAGGCCACGGCGGCTAATTCTTCCAGTGTCCAGCTGCGCTCGGGCGAACGCGCCACCGCATCTTGGGCGCGGTGTACCGCCGGATGCATGTGGTTGCGATGTGCCAGCCAAGGCGACATTTGCGGATCGTGTGCGCCGCGGCGTTGGTACATCACCAGACGGCGTGCCACGCGGGCTGCCAGCTCGGGGCCGGCGGCCTGCTCCACGATGTGCAGTGCCAGGTCAATGCCGGTGGTGATGCCCGCACTGGTGAGCACGAGGCCGTCGTCCACAAAAATACGATCGCCGACCACCTGCGCGCGGGGTGCGCACGCCTGCAAATCGGCAATCAGGGTGTGGTGGGTAGTGCAGTGTCGCCCGTCCAGGCAACCGGCCTGCGCCAGCAGCAGTGCCCCGGAGCAGATGCTGGCCAGGCGCGTGTCCACCTGGGGCGCCGTGCGCAGCCAGTGCACCACCTGCCGGGCTGCCTCGGTGGCGTAGTCCTCGGCCTCGTTGCTATTGCCCACCACCAGCACCAAACTGCGCGGCGGCAGCTGCGCAGGCAAAGGAGCCAACCCCGACAGGCCGGTGCCCAGCGAGGTGGGGATCTGCGCCTGCGGCCCGCAGGTGTGCAGCACTATCGGCGCCCCCATGTCGCGCGCCATGCGCAGCGCTTCGGCCGGTCCAGCGTAGTCCAGCATCAGCACATTGGGCGTGAGCACCAGGTAGATGGAGAGTGTCGGATCGTCCATGCCATCACCTCGACGTGGCCACCTTCAGGCGCGCAAACAGCGGGGCACCAAACACATTCACCAGCAGGCCCGTCATGAGCAAGGCGCCGCCCGCAAAGTGAATGGGGCGCAGTGCCTCGCCAAACACCAGCCAGCCCGTGCTCAGGCCCACGAGGGGCACCAGCAGCGTGAACGGTGCCACCTTGTTGGTGGGGTAGCGCGACATCAGGTGTGTCCACAGCCCGTAGCCCAGCAGCGTGGCGGCCCAGGCCAGGTAGGCAATGGAACCCATGGCCGCCAGGTCGATGTGCTGCAGGGCTTGCAGCATCGCCTCCGGCCCCTCCAGCCAGGCCGACAGGCCCAGAAACGGCAGCGGTGGCACCAGGCTGGCCCAGACCACAAAAGCCAATTGGTTCATGGGGGCGTAGCGCCCCACAGCGCGTGTGACGATGTTGCCGCAGGCCCACATGACGGCTGCCGCAATGGTGAGCACAAAACCCAGCAAGGGCATGGAAACACCGTGGACTGCGCCGCTGGCACTGCCAATCAGCACCAAACCCACAGCAGCCAGCAGCAGACCAGCCATCTGGTTGGCCTGCCAGCGCTCGTTCAGCCACCAGGCTGCCAGCAAGAGCGTGAAGAAAGACTGCGACTGCAACACCAGCGAAGCCAGGCCTGACGGCATGCCCACGTGGATGGCGCTAAACAGAAAGGCAAACTGCCCCACCGATATGGTGAGGCCATAGGCCAAATAAAGGCGCAAAGGCACCTTGGGCGGCTTGAAGAACAGCAGCGCCGGGAACGCTGCCAGCAAGAAACGCAAGGCGCCCAGCAGCAGCGGCGGTATGCCCACCACGCCGACTTTGATGACCGCAAAGTTGACACCCCACACCACGATGACCAGCAAGGCCAGCGCCAGGTCTTTGGGCCGCATGGGCAGGCCGCCGCTCACACCGCGCCCTGAGATACGGCGCGGCTGCAGCCCTGCGGTTTGAACACGCGCTCGGCAGATGGCGGGTTATTGGCCAGCTTGCCCGCCGGGCGCACCGGGCGGCGCACCAGCTCCCCACCGCAATTGGGACATGTGCCGTCCAAATGGGTGTCGGCGCAATCCGCGCAAAAAGTGCATTCAAACGAGCAGATGCGGGCATTCAGGGCCGCTGGTGGCAAATCCACATTGCAGCATTCACAGTTGGGGCGCAGTTGCAACACGTGAGGCTCCTTAAATGGATGCAGCGGCCAGCCCGGCCAGGCAGGTATCCACATCGACGATGCGGGCAAAGCGGTCGGCCAACACCAGTTCGGTACGCGTGGTGATGTCTTCGGCACTAAAGGTGCGGCCGCTGCCCGCATGCGTCATGGGGAAGGTGAGCGTGGCTTCGGACACGAAGTCCACGTCATAGCCCAGGTCGGAGCCCACACGGGCCGTGGTCTCGCAGCACTGTTCAGTACGGATACCGCTGATGATGAGCTTGGTAATGCCTTGGCGGCGCAGCCACAGGTCCAGCCCGGTATCAGTGAACGCGTTGTGGGTGTGCTTGTCAAAACGCACAGCCGGATTGCCCGGCAGCCAGTCCAAAGGCCTCACGAAACCGGACTCTGGCAAAAAAGGCCCAGCACGCCCCACGTGGAAGATGTGCACCACGGGCACACCTGCAGCGCGGCACCCCGCGTCCAGCTTCAGCAGGGCCTCCTGAAACGGGGCATGAATCCCCTGCGTCCAAAAGGGCATTTGCGCAAACGATGCTTGCACGTCGATCACGATGAGGGCAGACCGGGATGGGCTTGAACAGGACATTTTTAGACAGTGATTAATTTGAATCACTGTACTTTATGCGCTTGCACTACCAGAGAAAAGGTGAACACCAGTCAACAAGAGGACAAATAAAGCCAAAAAATTCCACACAAGGGCAAAACACCAATGTGTGGCTGCAGCAGCGACTCCGAAGATGGCGACAGATTAGGGTAAATACTGCAAAACCCTTGTTTTGTGCCGAAATAGTCGCACAAAGCACTGTACTGCCGCCAAATCACAAGACAATGCTGCAAAGATTTTATAAAAGGAGACGACAACATGGCCCAAGCCAAATTGATACTGGATTACGTCCAGGCGCACGAAACTGCACTGGCCGACCAGGTCTACCTGACCCAGCCTGTAGGTGGCGGCCAGGTCAAGGACTACACCTGGCGCCAGGTGATGGACGAGTCGCGCCGCATGGCTGCGTACCTGAAAGCACAGAACCTGGAGCCCGGCGCCCGCATCGCCATCCTCTCCAAGAACTGCGCCCACTTCATCATGGCGGAGCTGGCCATCTGGCTGGCTGGGGGCACTACCGTCGCCATCTTCCCCACCGAGACAGCGGAGACCGTGCGCTATGTGCTGGACCACAGCGAAGCCAGTCTGCTGTTTGTCGGCAAGCTCGACACCTTTGACCAGCAGTTGCCTGGCATCCCCGAGTCCCTGCCCCGTATCGCCTTCCCCTTGGCCCCCAAAAACAGTTACGAGAGCTGGGATGCCGTGGTCGCCCGCACCCAGCCTCTGCAAGGCAAGGTAACGCGAGCCGGCACCGACATTGGCATTCTGATGTACACCTCCGGCTCCACCGGCCAGCCCAAGGGCGTGATGCACAGCTTCGAGCGCATCACTGCTGCGGCCGAGGGCATCAGCCAGGACACCAAGTCGCGCATTGGGGCCGACGTGAAAAACCGCATGTTGTCTTACCTGCCGCTGGCACACGTGTTTGAGCGCGCTTGGGTAGAGAGTGCATCGCTGGTCGATGGCAACACGCACCTGTTCTTCGCCGAGTCGCTGGACACCTTTGTGCAAGACCTGAACCGCGCCAAGCCGGTGACCTTTATCTCGGTGCCACGCCTCTGGCTCAAGTTCCAGCAAGGCGTGTTTGCCAAGATGCCCCCCAAGAAGCTGGACCGCCTGCTGAGCATCCCCATTCTGGGCAAGATCGTCGGGCGCAAGGTGCTCAAGGGTCTGGGCCTAGACCACGCCCTCTTGGCCGGTAGCGGCTCCGCGCCCATTCCGGCCGAGCTGATTGCCTGGTACCGTCGCCTCGGGCTCAACCTGATTGAGGGTTATGCCATGACAGAGGACTTTGCCTACTCGCACAACTCCACCGAGAAGGTCAACGCTCCCGGCTGTGTGGGTGTGCCACTCAAGGGGGTGCAAGTACGCATCAGCGAGGAAGGCGAAGTGCTGATCAAGTCGCCCGGCCAGTTTGTGGGCTACTACAAGCGGCCTGACCTGGACGCCGAAGTCTTCACCGAAGACGGCTTCTTCCGCACCGGTGACAAAGGCGAGCGTCGCGCCGACGGCCTGCTGCGCCTCACCGGTCGCGTGAAGGAGCTGTTCAAGACCTCCAAGGGCAAGTACGTGGCACCCGCCCCCATCGAGAACCGTATCAACGCCTGCCCGCTGATCGAGCTGAGCATGGTCTCCGGCGTGGGCCAGCCTTCGGCCTACGCCATGGTCGTACTGGCCGAAACCGTGCGCCCCACGGTCAAGGACCCGGCTGTCAAAGCCCAGATCACCGCCGAACTGACCCAGCTGCTCAAGGACGTGAATGCCGAACTGCCGGATTACGAGAAGCTGCAGATGCTGGTGATTGCGCCTGAACCGTGGTCGATTGAGAACGGCTTCCTGACGCCCACCATGAAGATCCGCCGCAACCGCATCGAAGCGGCGGTGGAGCCCAAGCTGGACGGCTGGTACAGCGGCAAGGGCACGGTGCAGTGGGCCTAAAACCCGTACTGCATTGGAACCAGGGGCTTCGGCCCCTTTTTTTGCGCCCAAAACGGTGGGGGCCGAGGCTTTACACAACTTCATCCGAATCCTATTGGGGTCATTGAACTTCCCTTTAGCACTCAACTCTTACGAGTGCTAATATAAAGACTGAACACAAGGAGGTTCTGAATGTCCACACTGCTTGCCATGCCCCAAACTGCCCTGGCCCCGGCCAATCCGTGGTCGCTGGTGCCGCCACTGGGGAATCTGGACGCCTATATTTCTGCCGCCAACCGCCTGCCCATGCTCACGCTGGAAGAAGAACAGGAGTTTGCGCGCAAGTTCAAGAATGACAACGACCTTGAAGCTGCCGGTAAGTTAGTGCTCTCTCACTTGCGTTTGGTGGTGTCCGTGTCACGCCAATACCTGGGTTACGGCTTGCCCCACGGCGACCTGATCCAAGAGGGCAATGTGGGCCTGATGAAGGCCGTCAAACGCTTCGACCCGGACCAGGGCGTGCGCCTGGTGAGCTATGCGCTGCACTGGATCAAGGCCGAGATTCACGAGTACATCTTGAAGAACTGGCGCATGGTCAAGGTTGCAACGACCAAAGCCCAGCGCAAGCTGTTCTTCAACCTGCGCTCCATGAAGCAGCGCTTCAAGGGCGAAGATGCGGCCGCCGATCTGGACACCCACCGCGACACGCTGAACCCTACCCAGGTGGACGCGATGGCCCGTGAGCTGAACGTGAAGCCCGAAGACGTGCTGGAAATGGAAACCCGCCTGTCGGGTGGTGACGTGTTGCTGGACCCCACCCCGGGTGACGACGGCGAAGACGCCTTTGGCCCCATCGCCTACCTGACCGACACCGCCCACGAACCCGTGGCCATGATCGAAGCGCGCCAGCGCGATGTGTTGGCCACCGACGGCATTGCCACCGCCCTGGCCAGTCTGGACGAGCGCAGCCGCCGCATCGTGGAAGAGCGCTGGCTCAAGGTGAACGACGACAACAGTGGCGGCATGACCCTCCATGACCTGGCCGCCGAATACGGCGTGAGCGCCGAGCGCATCCGCCAGATCGAAGTGGCAGCCATGAAGAAGATGAAGACCGCGCTGGCGGCTTACGCCTGATCCCGCGCCAAGCGCTGCGGCGCTTGCGCGACAATGCCCCTGCTGGCCCCGGTCGCAGGGGCATTTTTATTTCGGAGACACCCACACCATGCAACGCCGCGCGCTCACCATTGCTACACTTTCGATAGCTGCTTGCGCACTATCTACGGGGGCTATGGCCCAAAAAGCACCAAAAACCGAAACCTGGCCCAGCAAACCGCTGCGCATCATCGTGGGCTTTCCCGGCGGCTCCTCGCCCGACCTGACAGCCCGCGCCTTTGCCGAGCCGCTGTCCAAGGCCCTGGGCCAGCCGGTGATTGTGGACAACAAGGTGGGCGCGGCTGGCAATATTGCCGCGGACGCAGTGGCCAAGGCCACCGACAACCACACCATCGGTCTGATGATCAACGGCAACATGACGATTGCCAAGCTGCTCAACCCCAAGCTGAGCTACGACCCGCTCAAGGACCTGCAGCCGCTGAGCCTGCTGGGTGTGTCGCCCCTGGTGCTGACGGCGCCAGTCAATGCCCCAGGCAACAACGCCTCCGAGTTTTTGCAGGCCGCGCGCGCAGCCGGTGACCGCTGGAACTACGGCACGCCGGGCATGGGTACCGTGGGCCACCTGGGCATGGAGCTGCTCAAGTCACAGGCCAAGATTGCCCCGGTGCATGTACCCTACCCCGGCTACCCGCAGGTGGCCACCGCCATGATTGCCGGGGACCTGCACCTGAGCCTGCTGCCCCCGGCATTGGCCAATGCCCAAATCAAGGCCGGCAAGCTCAAAGCGATTGGCGTCACAGCCAGCGTGCGCAGCCCGCTGGCGCCCGAGATTCCCAGCCTGTCTGAAGCCGGTGTGAAAAACTTCAACCTGGAGATCTGGAACGCGGTGGCCGCGCCCAACACCCTGCCCCCGGCGGCCGCGGCCAAGCTGGCCACGCTCTTCAGTGAGATTGCGCGCAGCCCCGAGATGCGCCAAAAGATGTTTCAGCAGGGTTGGACCGTGGTGGGCACCACGGCGGAGGGCCTGCGCCTGCGCGTGCAGTCCGACACCGCGCTGCTGGGCGGCATCATAGCCAGCCAGGGCATCAAGATCGATTGATCAGGAACTGCTTTTGAGCAGCTGGGCGATGTCGGACGCCAGCACCTTGGCCCCACTGCCGTAGCGCGTAAACAGGCGCAGATTGCCCTGCGGGTCGTAGATATAGCTGCCCGCCGAGTGGTCCATGGTGTAGCTGGTGGGGGTCTTGCCCTCCACCTTTTTGTAATAGACCTTGTAGTCCTTGGCCAATGCGGCCAGCTTCTCGGGCGTGGTGTACAAGGCCAAAAAGGTGGGGTCGAAGTTACCCATATAGGCCTTCAGCACCTCGGCGGTGTCGCGCTCGGGGTCCACAGTCACAAACAGGCCTTGCAGGCGATCACCGTCTTTGCCCAGCAGTTGCTTGACCTCGGCCAACTCGGCCATGGAGGTCGGGCACACATCTGGGCACTGGGTGAAACCAAAGAACATCACCACCACCTTGCCCTTGAAGTCGGTCAGATGACGCACCTGACCGTTGTGGTCGGTCAGCTCAAAGTCCTTGGCGTAGTTGGCACCGGTCACGTCCACCGAGGCAAACGAGGGTTTCTGCTCGGAACAGGCCGTCAAAATAGTCATAGCGCCCATGAATATTGCGCAGACAGCTATGGATTTAAGAGCAGAACGTTTATTCATGGCGGGTCTCACAGAAGGTAATGGTCCACCAGTAGAGCGGCAAATAACACGCTCAGGTGGATGAGGGAGAAGCGAAAAGTGGCCCGGGCGAGGTCGTCCGAGTAGTTGCGCAGCAAGCGCACGGCATACCAGCAGAAGCCAGCACTCAAGACCAGCGCCACCACAAGGTACAGCCAGGAACTCATGCCATAGACGAAGGGGAACACGCAGGCTGCAGCCAGGATGAAGGTGTAGAGCAGGATTTGCAGGCGTGTGAACTCGCTGCCATGGGTGACCGGCAGCATGGGCAGGCCGGACTTGCGGTAGTCCTCCACCCGGTAGAGGGCCAGCGCCCAAAAGTGCGGGGGTGTCCACAAGAAGATGATGAGGAACAGAATCAGCGCTTCGGGCCCCACGTCGCCCGTCATGGCGGCCCAGCCCAGCACGGGCGGCATGGCGCCCGAGGCACCACCGATGACGATGTTCTGGGGTGTCAGTGGTTTGAGGATCACGGTATAGATGACGGCGTAACCCACAAAAGTGGCAAAGGTGAGCCACATGGTGAGCGGGTTGACCCACACATAGAGGATGACTGACCCCACGCTGCACAGCAGGGCCGAGAAGATGAGGGTCTGCACATCGCTGAGCTCGCCACGCGCGGTGGGGCGCCAGGCGGTGCGTTTCATCTTGGCGTCAATGCCTTTTTCGACAATGCAGTTGAAAGCAGCGGCCGCGCCAGCCACCAGGTAGATGCCGACACAGGCGATGGCGGCCAAGCCGATCTGAGGAAACGTGGGCACGCCGGGCACCGCCAGCACCATGCCGATGAGGGCGCAGAAGACGATCAGCTGAATCACCCGGGGTTTGGTCAGCGCATGAAATTGGCGCAGCACCGAGGGCGCAGCCATGGAAGCGTTCGCAGTCATTCTTTTTTTCCGTTCAAGGAGGGCTGGGCTGTCAGAGCCAAGATCCACACCAAGGTCACCAACAAAGCCCCAGCGCCCCCGGTGTGCAAGACGGCCGCCAGCAGCGGCCAGTCCAGCACCACATTGCTCAGGCCCGTGACCACCTGCAAGAGCAGCAAAGCGCCCAGCCAGCGCGAGGGTTGGCGCAATGCGGCAAGACTGCGCAAGCGCCAGGCCAGACTGGCCAACACCAGCACAGTGAGCGCAGCCAGCAGGCGGTGGGTAAAGTGAATCGCAGTCAAAACTTGGAAGCTGATGTGCTCACCGTCGTGGCCCACGCCCAGCGGACGCCAGAGTTCCAGCGCACCGCCAAAGTCCATGGCGGGCCACCAGCTACCTTGGCACATGGGGAATTCGGTACAGGCGAGTACGGCGTAATTGGTGCTGACCCAGGCGCCCGATGCGGCTTGCAGCACCAGCATGGCCAAGGCAGCCACCGCCCAAGGCTTGACCCAGGTCGGCACCGCTGCTGCCATGCCGCCATTGCGTACCACCTGCACCGTCAACAGTGCCAGCAGCAGATAGGCACCCAGCAAGTGCAGGCTCACGATGGCCGGAAACAGCTTCATGGTCACCGTGAGTGCGCCAAATGCCCCCTGCACACACACCCATACCAGGGTGAAGGTGGGCAACCAAGGCCCCAGTCCGGATTGTTTCAAGTAGGTTTTGCGACCCAGCCAGGCAGACACCGCCAGCACCAGAATCAATCCGCCCACGCCCGTAGCCAGGTAGCGATGCACCATCTCCACCCAGGCTTTGCTGTGGGTCACCGGGCCGGTGGGCATGGCCGCTTGCGCCGTGGCAATCGCCTCTTTGGCCCCCAAGGGGCTGGCACTGCCGTAACAGCCGGGCCAGTCAGGGCAGCCCAAACCGCTGTCGGTGAGACGCGTGAAGGCACCGAACAGCACCAGATCAAAGGTCAAGAACAGGGTCACGACGGTGAGGGCCTGATAACGCCCCATGGGACTGGTACGCCGGTGGCGCAGCAGCACCCAAAGCAGTGGCACCGCAGTCAGCACCCCGCCAACCAAGAGCAGGCGCAACACAGGAGACAGGTCGTACAAGGCTGGCGACATCGTGCGTGCGGCACTTAACGGCCGGCTTTGTCCCAGAAGGCAGCCGCGCGCATCAGGCGGTCCAGGTCGCGCTTGGCTTTGAGCGCACCTTCGGGGTCCAGCTTGGGCGGGAACCGCAGCATCAGGTTGCCAATCGGATCTACGACATAGAGGTGGTCCGACAAGGCCGAGCCTTCTTGGGCCACCAGCCATGCGGACAGATCGGCTTCCGACACACGGATAACCGTGGCGTCCTTCAGCGCGGGCAACAAAGCCTCTGCAACTGGCTGGTTGTCTTGGATCAACCAGACCCAGTCCAGGCGGTCTTTTTCTTTGCCCAGGCTTTCGCGCAGCTGGCGCTGCAGGTACAGGCGCTGGCCACACTCGGCATCGCAGTCAGCCCCCGCCACACTCATGAACAACCATTGGCCCTTGAGGCTGCGCAGGTTCACAGACTTGCCATCCAGCGTGGTGCCCACCACATCGGGCAGCGGGCGCTGCGGCTCCACCAGCGTACCAAAGTTGCGCCGCCCTTCGGGTCGTACCACGTAGTAGGTGAAATACGAAGCAATGACCGGTGCCGCGCACACCAGCATGACCATCAGCATCTTCCAGCGGCCCAGACGGGTGCGCGCGCCGGCCTGGGCCAGCCCCTGGTCCGGCACCGGCATAGAGTGCACGGTCAAGCCGAGGGGGTGGTCATCATTCGGGTTGGCGCGAGACATGGGAATCCTTGGAAACAAATAAAAGCGGGCGGAGCTGAAACCAGGCGTACAGCACCACGACCAGGGCCGCCAGAGCAAACCACTGCGCCGCATAACCGTAATGTTTATCAACGCCTAGGTTGATTTCAGGCCACTCTCGCAGCAGACCGTCACTGGCAGCACCAGTCTGCACCACGCTCAGTTCTGTCAAAAGCGGCAGACCCGTTTCCTCGCGGAACTGGGTCAGGTCGAGATTTTGCCGGATTGCGCCAGTGCTTGAGGTGCCGGGCTCGTAAAGCTTGGACGGTGGCGGGGCCATACGCCCCTCCACCACCACGGATTCGCTGGGGGTTTGTACTGCGGGCAAGGCGCTGCGGTTTTCAAAATTCCGTGGAGCCCAACCCCGCTGCACCAAGACCACTGCTGGGCTGTCGGACAGTTGCAACGGTGTCAGTACAAAAAACCCCACCCGGCCCTGCATTTGCCGGTTGTCCAAGTAAATGGTGCGATCAGAGAGCCAACGCCCCTGTAGGCGAACGGTGCGGTGTACCAGCGCATCGCGCGGGCTCGCCTGCAAAATTTCACTTCCAGTTAGTGCAAGCTTGCGCCCTTGGGTCTGAATCGACTGGGCCAGCGCTTCTTTCTGTGCGGCACGATCCAGCTGCCAGCGCCCCAGCGACAGGGTCACTACGACCGCGGCTACGGCAGCCACTGCCGCCACCACACGACGCAGGCTCACGCGATAATCTCCCACATGAGCCTACTTGTCGCACTCGCTTTCCTCGCTATTTTGGCCAGCCTGGGCGCTGCCCTGTTCTTCATGCTGCGTGGCGGACAGACGCAGGGCAACAAATCCCGCGGCATGGCCAGGGCACTGGCTTTGCGGGTGGGCTTTTCCATCTTGCTGTTTGTGTGCATCTTGTTAGCTTGGAAACTGGGCTACATCCACCCCACGGGAATTCCGCAAGGCAGTTAAGCCACAGCACAGTGGTAAGAGGTCAACCGCTCCATTAAAAAAGGCACCGCAAGCGGTGCCTTTCGGGTGTGACGCAAATGCTTACAGCCAGTACACCAACACGTACAAGCCCAACCAGACCACGTCCACAAAGTGCCAGTACCAGGCTGCACCTTCGAAGCCGAAGTGACGCTCGGAAGTGAAGTGGCCTTTTTGCAGGCGCAGGGTGATGAACAAGAGCATCAACATGCCGACCAACACGTGGAAGCCGTGGAAGCCGGTCAGCATATAGAAAGTGGAGCCAAACACACCCGAACTGAGCTTGAGGTTGTAGGCGGTGTAGGCGTGGTAATACTCATACCCTTGCACAAACAGGAAGGTCACACCCAGCAGCACGGTGGCCCACATGAACGCAATGGTTTTGCTCCGGTTGCCATCCACCAATGCGTGGTGGGCAATCGTCAGCGTGACACCGGAAGTCAACAACAAGGCCGTGTTGATGGTGGGCAACCAGAAGGGACCCATGGTGGTAAAGGGTTCCACGATACCGGCGGGAGAAGCCGTTACACCGGCAGCCACGCTGGGCCACACGGCTTTGAAGTCAGGCCAAAGCAAGGCATTTTCTAGGCTACCCAGGGCAGGCACCGAGTGCGAGCGGGCCCACCACAATGCCGTAAAGAAGGCACCGAAGAACATCACTTCCGAGAAAATGAACCAGCTCATGCTCCAGCGGTAGGAGATGTCGATCTTGCGGCCATACTGACCGCCTTCGCTCTCGGTAATGGCATCGCTGAACCACTGGTAAAGCACCGCCAGCCACCAGACCATGCCCAGTGCCAAGGAATATTTACCCCAGTCTGCGCCATTGATCCACTGGCCTGCACCCAAAATCACGAAGAACAGGCCGGCTGCCGCCATCACGGGGTGGCGCGAAGGGCCGGGTACAAAGTAGTACGGCGTTCCACCATGTGTTGTTGAACTCATTTTTGCTCCATTCCTTCTCTAATCCAAATCTCAGAAATGCGTCACCACCCTAAGAGGCAACGACCCACTTCACCAAACTGATCAAACCGATGACCAGCACCAAGGCACCGATCAGACCCACCAGCACCACGTGCACGGGGTTGACCTTGGACAGGTCATCGCGGTAACCCTTGTTGCTGCGAATACCCAAAAATGACCAAGCCACCAACTTGATGCTGCGCAGAAACGACGCCCTGTCGCTCCCAGTTCCTGCCACATTCGGTGGCATCAGGAGCCTGCACTTTCTGCCGCCACGGCTTTCAAACTGGCCACCGGGGCTGCAGGCGTTTTGCCACCCACTTCAAAAAAAGTGTACGAGAGCGTGATGGTGGTCACGTCTTTGGAGAGCTTGGGATCAATCACAAACACCACGGGCCATGATTTCTTTTCACCAGGCTCCAGCGTGTACTGGTTAAAGCAAAAGCACTCCAACTTGTTGAAGTGTGCAGACGCCTGCATGGGGGCATAGCTTGGGATGGCTTGCGCCGACATACGCCGGTTTTGCACGTTCTGAAACTCGTACACCACCGTCATCAACTCACCTGGATGCACTTGCAAAGAACGCTGTGCAGGCTTGAACTCCCATGGTCCGCGCGCATTGGCATCAAATTCCACCGTGATGGTGCGGCTGGTATCCACTTGTGTGTTGCTAGCCTGCCCCTTCTGACCGGTCAGCACTTGCTCACCCAAAGCCAGAATGTTGATGCCTGTCATTTCACAAATGGTTTTGTAGATAGGGACCAGCGCGTAGCCGAATGCGAACATGCCAACGGTAATGACCGCCAGCTTGCCCAACATGCGGGAATTTTCGCGCTTGAGTCCCATGCTCATTTGCCCAGCAGAACCAAACGTGCCATGAAGCCGATGAAAAAGATGGCCGCCACCGAGGCCAGAATCAGCCCCAAGCGCCTATTGGCCTTCTTCTGTTCCGGCGTAGCCATTAGCCGATCACCTTGGTCGCTGTAGCGTCCAACTTGGGTGGGTTTTCGAAGGTATGGAAAGGCGCGGGCGAGGGCACTTCCCACTCCAGGCCTTCAGCAGCTTCCCAAGGCTTCTGGGGCGCTTTTTCGCCTTTGCCCATCATGGCAGGCAACACCACCCATACAAAGAAGTAGACCTGCGCCAAGCCGAAAGCGAAGGCACCTACCGTAGCGATGGCATTGAAATCTGCAAACTGCATGGGATAGTCAGCGTAACGGCGAGGCATGCCAGCAAGACCCAAGAAGTGCATCGGGAAGAATGTGATGTTGAATGCGATGAGCGACCACCAGAAGTGGATCTTGCCGCGGGTTTCGCTGATCATCATGCCGGTCCACTTAGGAGCCCAGTAGTAGAAACCTGCAAACATGGCATACAAGGAACCAGCTACCAGCACATAGTGGAAGTGGGCCACCACGTAGTAGGTGTCTTGCAACTGGATGTCGATAGGCGCCATGGCCAGAATCAAGCCAGTGAAACCACCCATGGTGAACACGAAGATAAAGCCCACCGCAAACAGCATGGGGGTCTCGAACGTCATGGAGCCTTGCCACATCGTGGCGATCCAGTTGAAGATCTTCACGGCCGTAGGTACGGCAATCAGCATGGTCGCGTACATGAAGAACAGCTGGCCCGTCACCGGCATGCCGGTGGTGAACATGTGGTGCGCCCACACGATAAAGGACAGGATGGCAATGGACGAAGTGGCGTACACCATGGAGGCGTAACCGAACAGCTTCTTGCGGGCAAAAGCGGGAACGATCTGGCTCACGATGCCAAACGCCGGCAAGATCATGATGTACACCTCGGGGTGGCCGAAGAACCAGAAGATGTGCTGGTACATCACGGGGTCACCGCCACCAGCGGGGTTGAAGAAGCTGGTGCCAAAGTGGCGATCCGTCAGCGTCATGGTGATGGCGCCCGCCAACACGGGCATCACAGCGATCAGCAGGTAGGCGGTGATCAGCCAAGTCCAGCAGAACATGGGCATCTTCATCAGTGTCATGCCGGGGGCACGCATGTTGAGGATGGTCACGATGATGTTGATCGAGCCCATGATGGAGGATGCGCCCAGGATGTGCATGGCAAAAATACCAGCGTCCATGGAGGGTCCCATTTGCAGGGTCAAGGGCGCATAGAGCGTCCAGCCGGCGGCGGGGGCCCCACCAGGCATAAAGAACGAGGCAACCAGCATCAGCGCCGCAGGAATCATCAGCCAAAAGCTGAAGTTGTTCATGCGGGCAAAAGCCATGTCACTTGCACCAATTTGCAAAGGAATCATCCAGTTCGCAAAACCGACGAAGCCAGGCATGATGGCGCCGAACACCATGATCAGACCGTGCATGGTGGTCAGCGAATTGAACAACTCAGGGTTCACCAATTGCAAACCAGGTTGGAACAACTCAGCGCGAATCAACAGCGCCAAGATGCCACCGATGATCAGCATGGTGAAGGAGAACAACAGGTACAGGGTACCAATGTCTTTGTGGTTGGTCGCAAACACCCAGCGCTGCCAGCCTGTGGGGGCGTGGTGGTGGTCGTCATGGGCGTGGTCGTGGTGGTCTAGTACGGCGCTCATTCTGATGTCCTTCTCAATTCTTAGCGTTCTGTAGAGGGTGTATTACTTGCGCAGCGCCAGCACATCGGCCGGTTGCACCAGTTGACCCGTCTTGTTGGACCAGTTGTTCTTGGTATACGTGATCACGGCAGCAATGTCGGTATCGCTCAAAGACTTCCACGCGGGCATGGCGCCGTTGTTTTGACCATTCAGAAGCACCAGAATCTGCTTGTTCTTGTCAGCGTCCAGCACCACGGGGGATCCGTCTACCGCTTTGATCGCGCCAGCGCCCTTGCCATTGGCTTGGTGGCAAGCCGCACAGTTTTGTGCATAGACCTTTTCGCCGCGCTTGGAGATGTCATCCAAAGTCCACACCTTGCTGGGGTCGTCCAGCTTGGCCGCCATCTTCTTTTGTTCAGCAGCCACCCAAGCCGAGTAATCTTCCGCAGACAGCACCTTCACATGGATAGGCATGTAAGCATGCTCCTTGCCGCACAATTCTGCGCATTGGCCGTAGTAGTCGCCCACCTTCTCCGCACGGAACCAGGTGTCACGCACAAAACCAGGGATTGCGTCTTGCTTGATGCCGAAGGCAGGCACCATGAAGGCGTGGATCACATCATTGGCGGTGGTAATGATGCGGACCTTCTTGTCCACAGGCACCACCAGAGGGTTGTCTACCTTGAGGAGGTAGTTGTCGATGGACTCACCCTTTTGGGGGCCGCCAGCGTCAGACATGGCACGCTGGTCGCTGTCCAATGTGGAAACAAACCCAATGCCCTCGCCTTCACCCTTGAGATAGTCGTAGCCCCACTTCCACTGCATGCCGGTGGCTTTGATGGTCAGATCGGCGTTGGTTGTGTCCTTCATGGCAACAACCACTTTGGTGGCAGGCAAAGCCATCAAGATCACAATGACAAAGGGAACAATGGTCCAGATGACTTCCACCGTCACCGACTCATGAAAGGTGGCAGCCTTGTAGCCCTGCGATTTGCGGTGTTTCCAGATGGAATAGAACATCACGGAGAACACGGCGACGAAAATTACCGAACACACGATGAGCATGAACCAGTGCAACCACTGCTGCTCTTGGGCAATTTTGGTCACCGCTGGCGCCAGGTTCAGTTGGTTGACTGCAGGCCCACCAGGCAAGTCATTGACAGCGTGTGCCAAGCTCAACACCGCAGTGCTAATCCACGCGCCCACCGCCAACAAGGGGGTAGCCAGTTTGTTCAATATGCTCTTCATCGTGTTCACTTTTCTAAGCCCCAAAACAACCAAATGCGCAGGCACTGCATTCCGCCAGTCAGGCAGCACGCAGCGCAAGTCGGATCTCTTTGGCGAGTAGCGGACGCAACTCTGGCCTGACGAACCGACCAACCTGGATGGATCGACCGCTTCCCGAGAGTTCGATTAACGAACCTTCACCGGCACGCGGCTCCACCCTCACCCATTCACTTGAAAACTCGGCGCGCTCCAGCTTGCCAGCACACTCCAATTCGACAACAAGGCGCCCCCCACGCAGGGAAATACGCTCGCCGTCGGCAGCATGCCGGGCATACACCAAAAACGCCAATCCCACTGCGGCCAGCTCGAGTGATGCAAAGGGGATCACCAACGTAGCGCCCTGAAACCAGAAAAACATTCCAATTCCAAGCGACACCACACACAGTGACACATACAGCCAGACCAGTTGCCACGGAGTAACCGAACAATTACGCCGCAATGACCACTGAACATGCCGCCCTTGTACCGTCGCAAAGCGAAAAACCAAATTCGTCATGCGTCTTGCCCGAATAGGCCCGGCTTTTACAGAGCCGGGACGAGACTGCAGGAGGAAATGCCATTACCTCTTATTCCTAACATTGTAGTCGAGACAATCTATTGATACGTCTCAAAAAGGCAGACCGCCAGCCTCGGGTAAATGCTTAGGCGCCGCTTTTGGCGCCTGTCGGTCCCTGCTTGAGAACTGCTCGCATTTGCTCCAGCGACACAGTGGTTTCGGCTTGGACATTCAGGCGCGGCGCTGGCTTGAAGGCATGGCCGTAGACAACTTCAAAGGTCACTTGCAGGCGCCCATCCCCCGCCGGTGAAGCAAGCCCCTGCGCAAGGGCGGCATGCAGGCGCGCCAGCCAGGCGCGTGAACGCAGGCCCGGAAAACGCTGGGGGTGCAAGTTGCGCCCCAGACCACGCAACTCTGCCAGCAAACTTTGGGGGGTGGAATAGGTCAGAGTAATGCGCTCCATATCCATGATGGGTTCGGCAAACCCGGCGTGGACCAGCATGTCGCCCCAGTCGTGCATGTCGGTGAACTCATGGCCCGCCACCGGCCACCCCAATCGCGCATAGACAGCGCGCAACTCACGCAGTGTGTCCGGGCCCAAGCACGAAAACATGGCAAACCCATCAACAGCGATAAGACGGTGCCATTCGGCGATCAGCGCCTCGGGGTCGGCCGCAGTATGCAAGGCCATATTCGCCCACAGCATCTGCACCGGCTGCACAGGCGCCTCAAACTTCACCCACGGACCTGTCCAGCCACGGGGACTCCACCAAGGCTTTGCTATCAAATTACGAGCAGCTTGCGCACGACTTGCGGTGCTTTCAAGCACAAAACAGTCTGAATTCGGGTAACGCTTGCTCAGCAAGCCATGGGCCTTCAGGCCGCCCCGCAGGGCACCCCAGTGCGCCCACTGCCTGGGTTTTTGCACGATCCACTGCAGGCGCTCCTCCATGCGGCGCGCCACCTCTTCGTGCAACCAAGGCGACTCAGTCGGCTGCGGCGCCAAGGTAGCCCAGCGGGTAGCGGCAACAGGGTCAATAGTGGGAGGGCGCTGGGTGCTCATGGGGTGGGTGCGTAAAGCGTCGGCGAGTATATTGCCTGCATGTTCCGCCAGCTGCTTCAGGGGGTATCACAGCACGTCCCCAGCCGGTGCGCCGTGTGCCATGCATGGCCAGCCCACGCCGTGTGTGAAAACTGTGTGGCCCAGTTTGCACAGCCCGTGCATCGCTGCACCACCTGTGCCCTGCCCTTGCCTGCGGGCATGCCACGCTGCGGCGCCTGCATCACAGCGCCCCCACTGTGGGACGCTGCGCTAGCCGCCGTGCCTTACGCCTACCCGTGGTCTGGCTTGGTGGTGGAGTTCAAATTCCAGGAACACCCGGCCTGGGCCCGTACCCTGGCCACCCTCATGCGCAGCGCGCCCTGGGTGGAGCCCGCGCTGGAGGCAGCACATGTGGTGCTCCCCCTGCCCCTCTCGGCCGAACGCCTGAGAACCCGCGGCTTCAACCAGGCACTGGAACTGGCGCGCCATCTGGCGCCCGGAAAAGTGAACACCGAGCTGCTGCTCCGTGTGCGTGACACACCACCCCAAAGCAGCCTGCCGCGCCACGAACGCCTGCGCAGTGTGCAAGGCGCTTTTGCAGTGGAACCGCTGCGCGTGGCGGAGTTGCGAGACCGGCGCGTAATGCTGGTGGACGATGTGATGACCAGTGGCGCCTCGTTGCACGCGGCCTGTACCGCCTTGCGACATGCGGGTGTGGCGCACATCACGGTGCTGGTGTTTGCGCGAACAGAATGAGTAGCCTCGCGGCCGCGCGACAATATGGGCCATGTTCCATATCGTCCTTGTCGAGCCTGAAATCCCCCCCAACACGGGCAACGTCATCCGCCTGGCGGCCAACACAGGTTGTACGCTGCACCTGGTGGAACCACTGGGTTTTTCCATGGACGACAAGCACATGCGGCGCGCCGGGCTGGATTACCACGAGTACGCTGCGCTCAAGCGCCACGCGGATTGGCAAACCTTTCTGGACACCGAGCAGCCCGCCATCGACCGCATGTTCACGCTGACCACACGTGGCACGCGCAGCCCCTATGCGGTGGCGTTTCAGCCCGGTGACTGGCTGGTGTTTGGGTCGGAAACCAAGGGAATTTCCGACACGGTGCGTGCACACTTCGACGGCGAACGAAGCCTGCGCTTGCCCATGCTGGCGGGGCAGCGCAGCTTGAACCTGTCCAACGCGGTGGCGGTTACCGTGTTTGAAGCCTGGCGGCAGCAGAACTTCGCCAAGCCTTCAGCCTAAGGGTACTGGCGTACCAGCGATTCAGCCACGCAAACCGGCTTGGCCACACCTTCGCGCTCCACGCTCACCTCCCAGGTCTGCTGCACGCCGCCGTTGTCGATGGAGTCACTAGCCAGCAGTTTCAACTGCGCACGCAGGCGGCTGTTCACGGGAACCGGAGCGATAAAGCGCACTTTGTTGAGGCCATAGTTCACGCCCATACGGACCGCAGTCACAGTAAGCGCACTTTCAAAGAAACGGGGAATCAGCGAGAGCGTAAGAAAGCCGTGTGCGATGGGTGCACCAAACGGACCGGCTTTGGCACGCTCCACGTCCACATGGATCCACTGGTGGTCACCCGTAGCTTGGGCAAACAGGTTGATGTGGTCCTGGGTCACGGTGATCCATTCGCTGGCGGCCACTTGTTGGCCCACCAGGGCGGAGAGTTCGGCAAGGGTGGCAAAAGTTTTCATGCACACCACTGTAGTCAGCCGCACCGCACCGGCGTGTCCGCCGCGTGACAAACGGGGGCGGCGCTTACTTCGCGTCCAGCCACCGACAGATGGGCTGCCACTGCACCAAATCGCGCTCGACCCGGCCCGGAGCCACGTCAAACACCGTAAGGCCCCGGGCGGAGAGCTGGATGTAGTTTTGCGTATCGCGCACAAAACCCAGTACCGGCAGGCCCAGGCTGTCCACAAAGGTGTGCAACTGGTCTGCCGCGCGGGTACGCCCGTCCACACGCATGCCCACGATGCCGATTTGGGTCCTGGCGGCCTGGGCACTACCGGCCAGTTCGTCCAGAAAAGCGCGCGTGGCAAAAATGTCGAACACACTTGGCTGCAGCGGCACGACCACCTTGTCGGCGAGTTTGAGCACCTCTTTCAGGCGCTTGCCGTGCAGACCGGCCGGGGTGTCCAGCACCACGTGGGTGGTGCCCTTGGGCGGTTTGGCAATCTGGTCGTCACCTACATCCCAGCTGGCAATGGGCCGGGCGGCCGGGGGGCGCAGGCTCAGCCAGAGCCTGGAGGATTGTTGCCGGTCGGCGTCGCCCAGCATGACCGCATGCCCCTGCGATGCAAAGTAGCCCGCGATCTGGGTGGAGAGGGTGGACTTTCCGACTCCGCCTTTGGGATTTGCGACAACAACCACGGGCATACACGACTCCTTGGAAGGTGGAACTGCGCTATGTTATCGGCATGGACACCGAACACCAAGCTCCGCCCAGCCCAACTGCCAGCCCCATCTACTTGGTCGCTGCCCACCCCAACTGGCGCGAATCCCGCGTCAACCGCCGCTTGCTGCAGGCGGCGCGCAACGCTGACACCGCCGCCGTGTGCGACCTCTATGCACAGTACCCCGACTACAGCATCGCCGTGCCGGCTGAACAGGCCCGGCTCCAAGCGGCGCAACTGGTGGTGCTGTTGCACCCGGTGCAGTGGTACTCCATGCCCGCGCTGCTCAAGCTTTGGCTGGACGAGGTACTGACCCACGGCTGGGCCTACGGCGGTGGCAATGCGCTGCAGGGCAAAGACCTCTGGCTGGTTGCCACCACCGGCGGGCCTGAGAATTCGTACCACCCCCAAGGCTACAACCGCTATTTTTTCGACGCCTTCCTGCCACCTTACGAACAGACCGCTGCCCTGTGTGGCATGCGTTTTCTTCCACCTTTGGTCCTGCACGGTGCACACCGGGTCGACAGCAGCGAGGTGGACGCGCACGTGGCCATGTTTGCCGATCGTCTGGCCAGCTACCCTCAGTGGCCCGAGCTGGACGACATGGAAAGTTGCCCCGCATGCGTGGTGCCGGACACCGACCGGCCCACCCATCACACCGTGGAGGCAAGCGCCTGATGGAACACGCCCCCACCTGGCTGATCAACAGCTTTATCTATTTGAGCGCGGCGGTGATTGCCGTGCCGCTTTCCAAGGCCTTGGGCTTGGGCTCCATCATTGGCTATCTGGCGGCGGGCATTGCCATCGGCCCTTGGGGCCTGGGCCTGGTGACCAATGTGGAAGACATCCTGCACTTTGCCGAGTTTGGCGTGGTGCTGATGCTGTTTCTGGTGGGCCTGGAGCTGGAACCCAAGCGCCTCTGGAATCTGCGCCGCTCCATCTTTGGCTGGGGCAGTTTGCAGGTGCTGGGCTGCGCGCTGGTACTGGCCCTGGCGGCGGTAGCGTGCGGCGTGGACTGGCGCCTGGCCGTGGTGGCCGCGCTGGGTCTGGCCCTCTCCAGCACTGCGATTGCACTGCAGGTGATGGGCGAACGCAACCTGCTGCCCACCCGCAGTGGCCAGGCGGCCTTCTCCATCCTGCTGTTCCAGGACGTGGCGGCCATCCCTATCCTGGCGCTGCTGCCGCTGCTGGGCGTCGTTTCAATGGCAAATGAGGCCTCAGCCCCCATGGAATATGCGCAAACAGCTATCAAAATCATAGCTGTCATTGCTGGTATCGTGCTCGGTGGGCGATTGCTCATTCGCCCGCTGCTGCGCTGGATTGCGCGCTCGAAGACACCTGAGATCTTTACTGCCGCAGCGCTGCTGCTGGTGGTAGGCATTTCGGCGCTGATGCTGCTGGTGGGCCTCTCCATGGCGCTGGGCGCCTTTCTGGCCGGTGTGCTGCTGGCCGAGAGTGAATACCGGCGCGAGCTGGAAACCGACATCGAGCCCTTCAAGGGTCTGCTGCTGGGCCTGTTTTTCATTGCCGTGGGCATGAGCATCGACTTTGGCGTGCTGCTGCAATCGCCCGGCCTGATGGCGCTGGTGGTGCTGGGCTTTCTGTCCATCAAGGGTGCGGTGATCTACGCACTGGCGCGCCATATCGAACTGCCCTTCCAGGAGCGCCCGGTGTTCACGCTGCTGCTGGCGCAGGGTGGCGAGTTTGCGTTTGTGGTGTTTCAGGCCGCAGCCAGTGCGAAAGTATTCCCGGCCGAAACCGCCTCGCTGCTGATTGGCGCAGTGGCCGTGTCCATGCTGCTGAGCCCGCTGATTCTGGTGGCGGTGGACCGGCTGCTGCTGCCGCGCTACGCCAACTGCGATGTGCCTGCGATGGAAGAAATCTCGGAACAGCAAGAGGCGCCCATCGTGATTGCGGGCTTTGGCCGCTACGGTCAGATTGTCGGCCGCCTGCTCACGGCCGAAGGCATAGCCACCACCGTGCTGGACCACGACGCCGAAATGATCGAGGTGGCGCGCAACATTGGCTACCGTGTGTTCTATGGCGACGCCACGCGGCTGGACCTGCTGCGCACTGCGGGCGCAGCCACGGCCAAGGTGCTGGTAGTGGCGGTGGACGATGTAGAGCAATCGCTAGAGATTGTGGACCTGGCGCAGGCGCATTTTCCGCAGCTGCAGATCGTGGCGCGGGCGCGCGACGTGACGCACTGGAACCAGCTGCGCGACCGCGGCGTGGTGCGGGTGGAGCGCGAACTGTTTGAGTCCAGCCTGCGCAGCGCCCGCAGCGTGCTGGAGCTGCTGGGCCACGAGCCCCATGCGGCGCGCCAGACCGCCATGCGCTTTCGCCAGCACAACCTGGAGCTGTTCGAGAAGCTGCACCCGCACTACAAAGACAGCTCCAAGCTGATTGCCGTGATCAAACAGGGCCGCCAGCAACTGGAAGAGCAGATGGCGCAGGAGCGCGCTGAACAGGCCCAGCGCCGACCCCACGGCTGGGACACCTGATGTCGCCAGAATCACTCTTGTGGGGGATGGCGTCACCAAGCCCAAGCCGCTAGCATCGCAGCAGACTTTATATGGGAGACAAATTTTGCGTTTTTCTACAAACGCACGCACTGCCGCGTGCATTCTGGCCAGCCTGTTGGCCACGACGACCAGCACCACCAGCGTCGCCCAAGTGGCCTATGACAAGATTGAGGTCGGCAGCACGCTCTCGCCAAGCGGCATTGCATTGGGCCTGTTTGCCAAACCCATCCCCCTGCCCGAAGGCCAATGGGAGGTGATCGGCAAACAGGAAGAATCGCTCGCTCTCACCGGTGGACGCAGTGATGGCCCGGGCAGCACGCCACGCGTGATCCTGACCCTGCGTAATCTGGACCGCCAGGGTGGTCCACTGTTTGCCATGACGCTGCACTTCACTCCCAACTCGCTGCCCATCAACTGGGGGAACCAGCCCTGCACCACGGACAACCCGGCAGGTCTGGTGGATGACTTTGGTCTCACTGCCAGCGCCATGCTGTATGTCTGCGCGCGGGGTGACAGCATCGCCAACTTCCGGCAACTTGTGAATGACGCGCCCAGCAGCAACAACCCATGGTTGAAATCCACCTTTGCCGCCTTGGCGCCGCATGGAGGGGATGTTCCTCGCAATGCCGTGCTAATCAACGTGCATGGCAACAAGTTTCGCGGCAAGTCCATGGGCATCACGTTCATGCTGCGTGCTGATGCCAACATCGATATGAGTCTGCCCTACCGCAGTCACCTGCAAACATGGATGCACGACACCGGCATGCGCTGGATGAAGGTGCTGGACAACGAGGCTACCCCGCTACCCGGCCCCAGCACTTACTGGGCGTCCAACTGAGCCCCATGGACGGCCAGCTCACGCCAGCCCGTCCCACAGCAGCTTCACGCCGGTAAGGAACATACCTGCATAGAGAAAGCGGTAGAAGAGCACTTGGCTGATGCGTCGCGCCAGGCGCACGCCCACCCAGACACCCACCGGCGCCAGGGGTAGCAGCACCAAGCTGGTGGCCATGTTTCGCAGGTCCAGCAAGCCCAACATGCCGTAGGGAATCCACTTGCTCAGGTTCACCACAAAAAAGAAAAACGCCATGGTGGCGGTGAACTTGATAGGGCTGAGCTTGAGCGGGATCACATAGGCGTTGATCGGCGGGCCACCCGCGTGGGCAATAAAACTGGTAAAGCCCGAGGTGGCCGTGAGGATGGCACCCAGCCACCGCGGCGGTGGCGGGCTATCTGGCCGTGGCGGAAACAGCAGGCGCTGCGCCAGAAACAGCAGCGTGCAGCCCCCCACCATGGCGGCCACGGTGTGCGGGTTCAACACTTTGAACAGCAGCGCTCCAATGGCAATACCCACCAGCCCGCAGGGAATCAGAAACTTCAAGAGTTTGAGATCAAAGTCTTTGCGGAATGCCGCCATGCCCAGCACATCCATCAAAAAAAGCACGGGCATCAGAATCGCCGCCGCCTCGGGCACGCTCACCGCCAGCGCCATCATGGGCACGGCCAAGGAGCCAAAGCCCGCACCAAATCCGCTTTTGCTGATGCCCAGTAGTAGTACAGCGGGCACCGTCACAGCGTAGAAAAATGGATCGGTAATCAGGGGCAAGGTCATGTGTGGAAATGTACGCGCTCCTACCCCTCCCCCAAGGTTGGCAGGCGCGTGCTACCCTTGGCAGCATGTTCAGCCCCTCCCAAGAAGACGTACGTCGATTTTTCTGCTCTACCTATGCCAAGGCCCGCAGTGGTGTTGCGCTGGAAGCTATTGAAACCATAGCAGCCCAGTGGATGGACGAGCACCCGGAATACGCCGCCGACTTTGCCGACGTGGACACCGCGCTGGCCACCATGTACGAGGCCACCGAAGGCCGCACCAACCCGTTCCTGCACCTGAGCATGCACCTCTCCATCAGCGAGCAGTGCAGCATCGACCAGCCGCGCGGCATCCGCCAGGCGGTGGAATTGCTCACGCACAAGCGCAATTCGCTGCACCAGGCCCACCATGAAGCTATGGAGTGCCTGGGCACCATGCTCTGGGAAAGCCAGCGCGCCGGGCGCCCACCCGATGGCAATGCCTACATCGCCTGCGTGCAGCGCCACGCCACCAAAGACTAGCTCAACCACAAGCCGCACAGCTGGCAACAAAAAAGCCGCTCAAAAGCGGCTTTTTGGGGAAATCGTGCGGCTTAGCGGAAGCGGCTTTGCGGCACGACCTTGAGTTCGGTTGGCAGCGCGCCCAAATAGTTGGACAGCTCTTTGAGCTCCGCATTGGTGAACTGCTTGGCCACACCACCCATGATGGCGTTGCCGCGGCCGATCTGTGCGTTGCCTTCCACCTTGTAGGCCTTCAGCGCCACAAACAGGTAGTCGCTGTGCTGGCCGGCGATCTTGGGGTAGCTGGGGTCAATGGGCTTGCTGAAGGAGTCGCCGTGGCAGGAGGCGCAGGCCCCCTTGGTCAGCAAGGCATTCACTTTTTCAGAGCCTTCGGGGGCTTTGCCCAGTGCTTGGGCACCTTCCACGGCACCGCTGGCTTCGTAGTACGCGGCCAGATCGGCGATGTCCTGGTCGGTCAGGGATGCCGCAATGCCGCGCATGGAGGCGTGTTTGCGTTCACCGGTTTTGTACGCATTCAGGGCGGTGGCAATGTACTTGCCGCCTTGGCCCGAGATCTTGGGAACCTTGTGGATTTCGGGAAAGCTGGCTTGGTAACCCACGATGCCGTGGCAGCCAATGCACATGGCATTCTTCTTTTCACCGGCCTTGATGTCACCTTGCACGCCCTGGGCGTGGGCGGAAAAAACGGTCACAGAGGCGACAAGCGCAGCGGACAGGGTCAAGAGGAATTTGTTCATTTTGCGGGGACAATCCAGACGGTGATTGATATAAATCAGCACGCCGATTATATCGACCGCCACCCGTGCCCTTGGCAGGCTTTTTTCAGCCTTCTTGGGTCCGACCACCCCTTGCCTGTTCGCCTACGCCATGAAATTCCACGGAACCAAGAACTACGTCGCCACCCAGGACCTGATGCTGTCGGTCAACGCAGCCATCACGCTGCAGCGCCCACTGCTGGTGAAAGGCGAGCCCGGCACCGGAAAAACGATGCTGGCCGAGGAAGTGGCGCAGGCACTGGACATGCCCCTGCTGCAGTGGCACATCAAGTCCACCACCAAAGCGCAACAGGGCCTCTATGAATATGACGCGGTGAGTCGTCTGCGCGACAGCCAGCTGGGCGATGAACGCGTCAAGGACATCCACAACTACATCGTCAAGGGCGTGCTGTGGCAGGCCTTTACCGCTGACAAACCCGTGGCGCTATTGATCGACGAGATCGACAAGGCCGACATCGAATTCCCCAACGACTTGCTGCGCGAAATCGACCGAATGGAGTTCTACTGCTACGAGACACGTGAACTTATCAAGGCCAAACACCGCCCGCTGGTGTTCATCACCTCCAACAACGAAAAGGAGCTGCCCGACGCCTTTTTGCGCCGTTGCTTCTTCCATTACATCAAGTTCCCCGATGCGGCCACCATGCAGAGCATTGTGGATGTGCACTTTCCCGGCCTCAAGAAAGAGCTGGTCAGCGCTGCCATGAAGACCTTTTTTGAAGTGCGCGGTCTGCCCGGCCTGAAGAAAAAACCCTCTACGAGCGAGCTGCTGGACTGGCTCAAGCTGCTGATGGCCGAGGACATTCCGGCCGACGCACTGCAAAGCAAGGACGACAAGATGGCTGTGCCCCCCCTGGTGGGCGCGCTGCTGAAGAACGAGCAGGATGTAACCCTGTTTGAAAAACTGATGTTTATGCAACGCCACAACCGCTGAGCCACACCCCATGAACAACGATCCAATCATCGAAGGCGTGTCTGACGCTGTGGGCTTTGTGGGTGGTGCGCTTATTGGCTTTTGGGCGGGACGCCTGATGGGGCTGGATGTGTTCGCCCCCGGCTACGGCGCAGCCAGCATTGGCGGCATCGTATTGGTGGGCTTGGGCGGTGGCTTGGGTCTGCAACTGGCCCGCCGCTGGCGCAACCGCAAACAGGACAAGAAAGACTGAGCATGGCCTTTGTCGAACCTGTCACACTTTGCGCCCGTGGCGTACAACTGGCCCCCTTGGGCCTGGAACACGAAGCCGGGCTGCGTACCGCCGCTGCCGATGGCGAACTCTGGACCCTGCGCATCACCTCGGTGCCTGAACCCGAACAGACGCGCAAGTACATCGAAGACGCGCTGGCCATGCGCGAAGCGGGCAACCGCTTTGCCTTCGTCGTGCTGGAGGAATCTACCGGCCGTGTGCTCGGCAGTTCCAGCTACCACGACATCCTGCCCGCTGTAAAACGCGTCGAGATTGGCTACACCTGGTATGCCCAAAGCAGCCAGCGCAGCCACGTCAACACCACCGCGAAGCTGTTGCTCATGACCCACGCCTTCGAGACGCTGGGCTGCCATGTGGTGGGCTGGCGCACCGACAACTTCAACTTCGCATCCCAAGCCGCCATCGAACGCCTGGGCGCCAAGAAAGACGGCGTGATCCGTGGACACGCACTGCGCCGCGACGGCACCATCCGCGACACCGTGATGTACAGCATGCGCAGCGGCGAATGGCCCGAGGCCAAGGCCCAGCTGTTGTATTTGCTGGACAAACCGCGCGGCTGACACCCCAGGAACACGCCATGCTGCTGGACTTCTTCTACACCCTACGCTCGGCCAAGCTGCCCGTCTCGGTCAAGGAATACCTGACCCTGCTCGAAGCGCTGCAAAAAGGCGTGGTGGGGCCCAAGACGCCGCAGCCCGAGGATGCCCCTGAGCCCAGCGGCTACTCCATTGACGACTTCTACTACCTGAGCCGCACCGCGCTGGTGAAGGACGAGAAGCACTACGACAAGTTCGACCGCGCCTTTGCCGCCTACTTCAAGGGCGTAGAGATGGTTGCGGACTTCACCAAGGAGATTCCGGCCGACTGGCTGCGCAAGAACCTGGAGAAATTCCTCACACCTGAAGAGCAGGCCAAGCTGCAGAAGATGGGCTGGGACGAGCTGATGGAGACGCTGAAAAAGCGTCTGGAAGAGCAGAAGGAACGCCACGAAGGCGGCAACAAGTGGATAGGCACGGGTGGCACCTCACCCTTTGGTGCCTACGGCCAAAACCCGCAGGGCATCCGCATCGGGCAGGACAAAGGGCGCAACAAGAGCGCCGTGAAGGTGTGGGACCAGCGCGCCTACAAAGACTACGACGACACCCAGGAGCTGGGCACGCGCAACATCAAGGTGGCGCTGCGCCGCCTGCGCAAGTTTGCGCGCGAAGGCCATGAAGACGAGCTGGACCTGGACGCCACCATCGCCAAGACGGCGGCCAACGCGGGCTACCTGGACATCAAGATGCGGCCCGAGCGCCACAACAATGTGAAGGTGCTGTTGCTGATGGACGTGGGCGGCACCATGGACGAGCACATCCAACGCGTGGAAGAGCTGTTTAGCGCGGCCAAGACCGAGTTCAAGCACCTGGAGTTCTATTACTTCCACAACTGCGTCTATGACTTCATGTGGAAGAACAACCGGCGCCGCTTTGCCGAGAAGTTCGAGACCTGGGACATCATCCGCAAGTACAACAAGGACTACAAGCTGATCTTTGTGGGCGACGCCACCATGAGCCCCTATGAGATCTTGCAGCCCGGCGGGAGCGTGGAATACAACAACGAAGAGGCCGGCGCCGAGTGGCTGCAGCGCCTGCTGCACGCCTTCCCCAAATTCGCATGGATCAACCCCGAGCCGCAAGGCGTGTGGCAGTACCGCCAGAGCATCAGCGTGATCCAGGAGATCGTGGGGCACAAGATGTACCCGCTTACCCTCAAGGGCCTGGAAGAGGCGATGCGCCACCTGACCAAGTAATGTCCTTGCGGGACAGACCTTCAGCGCTGTCCCCAACCGATCAGAAGCTCCCCCTTACAATCCCGGCTCGCTGGTCTCCGTAGTTCAATGGATAGAACGGTCCCCTCCTAAGGGACAGATACAGGTTCGATTCCTGTCGGGGGCACCAGCCCCTTCAAATCACTATCAATATAGTAGCTGCTCGCGCAGTATCCACGAGGGCTAAAGCACTATTTGACTCTTAAACCTTGCTGCGCAGGGTCCGGCTCAGCATCACCACCGGAATCAGCCCTACCAGCACCAGCGCGAGACTGGGTACGGCAGCTTCGCCCAAGCGCTCGTCGCGGGCCAGTTGGTAGGCCACCACGGCCAGCGTGTCGCTGTTGAAGGGGCGCAGCACCAGCGTGGCGGGCAGCTCTTTCATCACGTCCACAAACACCAGCAGTGCCGCTGCGGCGGTGGATCGGCGCAACAGCGGCCAATGCACGCGCACCAGGGTACCCGCGTCGCTGGTGCCCAGCATGCGGGCGGCGTCGTCCATGCTCACCGGAATGCGCGCGTAGCCGCTTTGCAAGGACTGCAGCGCCACCGCACAAAAGCGCACCAGGTAGGCCCAGACAATGCCCAGCGCCGTGGCAGTGACGAAGTAGCCCACCTGCCACTCGGGTTGCCAGGCTTGCACCCAGCCCACCGGCAACAACAGGCCCACGACCACCACAGCGCCGGGAATGGCGTAGCCCAAACCCGCCAGCTGCGCCGCCACGCGCGGGCCCCAATGGCTGCTGCGCCGCGCACCATAGGCCAGTGCCAACGCAATGCCCACCGCCAGCACACTGGTGATACCGGCCAGGCGCACGCTGTTCAGTGCCCATTCGCCAAAGCGGCTCCAGGGAAGTTCGTTTTGCTCCACCCACAGCGGGCGCAACATAAAGACCACCGGCAGCACAAACCCCATGAGGATGGGCAACGCACACACCAGCCAGGCCCATGCGGCACGGTGTCCCGCCAGATGCACGGGTTGGGCATCGCTGGTATTGGCACGTGCGCCCTTGCCCGAGGCAAAACGCATGCGCGCCTGGGCCCGCTGTTCCAGCCACAGCAGCAGCGCCACCAAGCCCAGCAACAGCGTGGCCAGCTGGGCGGCGGCAATGCGGTTGTCCATGGCGAGCCAGGCCTTGTAAATGCCGGCGGTAAAGGTCTGGATTCCAAAATAGCTGGAAACCCCAAAATCGGCCAGCACCTCCATCAGCGCCAGCGCCACCCCAGCTGCCACCGCCGGGCGCGCCAGCGGCAGCGCCACCACCGCCATGCGTCGCCCCAGGCCGGCGCCCATGAGGCGGGCCGCCTCCATCAAATGGCTGGCCCGCTCTGACAAGGCGGTGCGCGCCAGCAGGTAGACATAGGGGTAGAGCACAAAGGTAAACACCCAGGCTGCGCCTACCACGCTGCGCACCTCGGGGAACACCCGCCCCTCCACTTGCAGCCAGGCACGCACGCCCGTTTGCAGGGGGCCGCTAAACTGCAGAAAGTCGGTATAGGCATAGGCCACTACATAGGCCGGCATGGCCAGGGGTAGCAGCAGCGCCCACTCAAACACCCGCCGCCCTGGAAAGTCAAACAGTGTGACCGCAGCGGCCGTGCCCAGGCCCACCAGCACCACACCCGAGCCCACCATCAGGCACAGCTGCACGGTGGTCCAGGCGTATTCGGGCAGCACGGTACGTGCCATCTCCTGCACGATTTGGAGCGACTGCGCACCCGACTCACCCCAGGGCAGCCAAGCGCAAAATACCGCCACCACGGGCAGCAATAGCGCAACAACAAACAAGGCCAAGGGGATGCGCGTGAGGCGCGAGACAGACATAAGGGATGTGGAAGTTGCAGGCAGGTGGATGGGCGCTAAATGAGAATTGTAAGTATCTACAATCCCGGCATGTTTCTAGAAGTCTCTCAGCTGCAGGTGCATTACCCAGGCCGGCCTCAGGCCGCAGTGCAAAACGCGTCCTTGGGTCTGCGAGCGGGAGACATAGGGGTACTGATTGGCCCCTCTGGCTGCGGCAAGACCACCTTGTTAAGAGCTGTAGCCGGGCTGGAGCCCGCCAGCGGTGGACATATCCGTCTCGGCGGGGCCATGGTCAGTTCGATCCACGGCTGTGTGCCGGCCCAAGAGCGCCGCATTGGCATGGTGTTCCAGGACTACGCCCTGTTCCCCCACCTGGATGTGGCCCGCAACGTGGGCTTTGGCATTCACCAGCTGCCTGTCGCCGAGCGCACAGCCCGTGTGGCCGAGGTGCTGGAATGGGTGGGCCTGTCGGGCCAGGAACAGCGTTACCCGCACGAGTTGTCAGGCGGGCAGCAGCAGCGTGTGGCGCTGGCCCGCGCACTGGCGCCGCGGCCCCAATTGCTGCTGCTGGACGAGCCGTTTTCCAACCTGGATGTGGACCTGCGCGAGCGTTTGGCACACGAGGTACGCGGCATCCTCAAAACTGCTGGGGCCACGGCGCTGTTTGTCACCCACGACCAGATGGAGGCCTTTGCCATTGGCGACATGATCGGCGTGATGCACGAGGGCACGCTGCACCAGTGGGATGATGCCTACACGCTCTACCACCGCCCCGCCACCCGCTTTGTGGCCGACTTTATTGGCCACGGCGTGTTTGCCCCGGCCACGATTGCGCTGCAGGGTGGCGCGCCAGTGGTGCACACCCCGCTGGGCGTGCTGCAGGATGTGAGCGAATGCCCGCTGCCCAGCGCCTACCCGCAGGGCGAGTGTGATGTGCTGTTGCGGGCCGATGACATCGTGCATGACGACGATGCCCCAGTGAAAGCCGAGATTGTGCGCAAGTCGTTTCGGGGCTCCGAGTTTTTGTACACATTGCGGCTCGATAGCGGCCTGACAGTGATGGCCCATGTGCCCAGCCACCACGACCACAAGCTGGGCGAAAAAATAGGCATCCGCCCCCAGGTGGACCATGTGGTGACCTTCAGCCGCCTGGCGGCCTGAAGGCTTCGCGCCGCTAACGGTCGGCGCGCAAATCCACCACGGCTTGGTGCAGGTCGGCCGCCCAGGTGCGGCGGTCGCGCCCCTGTGGCAATTGCGCAGTGCCAAAACTCACCACCGCCAGCAGGCTATCCGTCTTGAGTGTGCGCCAGAGCGAGTCGAGCAAACTGTCGTCCCCAATGTAGCAAGGGGCAAAACTGTGCTGCCCGGTGGCGCTGTCGCAAAAATGCAGGCCTACCGGCTGCACGGGCGCCTGGGCCGCAATGGCGGCCTGCAACATGTTGGCGTGGAAGGGCCGCACCGTGGTGCCATCGCCCGTGGTGCCCTCGGGAAACACGGCCAGCACATCACCAGCCGCCAGACGTTCGGCCATGTGGTGCACCACACGCATGGCATCGCGGCGGGACTCGCGCTCAATGTAGAGTGTGCCCGCACCATTGGCCAAGGTACCCACCACAGGCCAATGCTGCACCGAGGCCTTGGAAATGAAGCGGCAGTGGCGTGCCGCATGCATGACCACGATGTCCAACCAGGAGATATGGTTGGCCACCAGCAGCACCGGCCCAACTGCCGGGGGCTGGCCATTCACTACCAATTTAATAGCTAGTCGCGCAAGCATTTCGCGGGCCCAGGCCTGAACTTGTGCATCACGCTCGGCTTGCGGAAGGCGCGGGAACACCCAGCGGATACGCCATGCGCCCGCCAGCACATGGACCAGCACACGCAAGAGTCGCCAGCAGGCCTGGAAACGGGCCATGGGCTCAGGCCGAAAAGGCCACACGGCCGGCCACCACGGTGGCGCGCACGCAACCCGGCAGCTCGTAGCCGCTGAAGGGGGTGTGCCGCCCGTGGCTGCGCAGGGCCGCAGGCTCCACCACCCAGGCGGCCTGGGGGTCGAACACGCAGACATCGGCCACACCACCCACCGCCAGGCGGCCCAAGCTGTCTGCCAACGCACCGGGCGCGCGACCCAAGACGTGTGCCGCACGGCTGCTAACCACCGCCAGGGCATAGTCCAGGCCCAAACCGCTGTCCTGTGCCCACTTGAGCGCCAAACTCAGCAACAGCTCCAGCCCTGTCGCGCCGGGTTCACTCTCGGCAAAAGGCAAAGTTTTGGCGTCGTCATCCACCGGCGTGTGGTCGGAGACCAGTGCGTCGATGGTGCCATCGGCCAAGCCTGCACGCAGGGCGTCGCGGTCGCGCTGCTGGCGCAGCGGCGGGTTCACACGCATGCGGCTGTCAAAGTAGCCGATGTCGACATCCGTCAGGTTCAAGGAGTTGATGCTGACATCACACGTCACAGGCAGGCCTTCGGCCTTGGCCTGGCGCACCAGTTCCACACCGGCCGCACTGCTGATACGGCACAGGTGGACCCGCGCCCGGGTGGAGCGCACCAGTTCGAAGATGGTGTGCAAGGCAATGGTCTCTGCGGCCACCGGCACGCCTGCCAGGCCCATGCGCGTGGCCAGCGGGCCGCTGGCGGCGACGCCTTTGCCCAGGTGGTATTCCTGTGGGCGCAACCAGACGCTGTAGCCAAAGCTGCTGGCGTACTGCAAGGCACGCTGGGTCACCTGGGTGTTGACCAGCGGCACCTCCGCCTGGCCAAAGCCCACACAGCCCGCATCGGCCAACTGCTGCATGGGCGAGAGCACCTCGCCCGCCAGCGCCCGCGTGAGCGCACCCAAAGGCAGCACACGCGGGCCACCTTGCAATTGGGTGCGGTAGTGCAACATTTCCACCAGACCAGCTTCGTCCAGCACGGGGCTGGTATCCGGCGGGCACACCAGCGTGGTCACACCGCCCGCCGCTGCGGCGGCGCGCTCACTACTGAGCTGACCTGGCTTGGGATGGCCCGACTCGCGCAGGCGGGCACACAGGTCGACCAGACCCGGTGCGACGACCAGTCCCTGGGCGGCAAGGATTTGCTCGGCAACAAAGTCCGCGGGCGTATCACCTATGGCAAGAATGCGGCCATCGGCAATCGCCACATCGGCCACACGGTCTGTGCCGCTGGCGGGGTCCACGACACGGCCGCCTTGAATCAACAGGTTCATCTTGTTTTCCTCTCTCAGCGCGCGTCGGCGTCGTTGCCCGCCACAATGCTCATCACCGCCATGCGCACGGCAATCCCAAAGGTCACCTGCGGCAGGATGACGCTCTGCGGCCCGTCCACCACGGCGGAGTCAATCTCCACGCCACGGTTGATGGGGCCCGGGTGCATGACGATGGCATCGGGCTTGGCCAATTGCAGCTTCTCGGGCGTGAGGCCGAAGCTCTTGAAGTACTCTTGGGTGGACGGAAGCAGCGCGCCGCTCATGCGCTCGTTCTGCAAGCGCAGCATGATGACGACGTCGCAGTCCTTGATGCCTTCTTCCAGCGTGTGACAGACACGCACGCCCATACCTGCCAAGTCAGAAGGCACCAGGGTCTTGGGGCCCACCACGCGCACCTCTGCGGCGCCCAGGGTAGTGAGCGCATGGATGTCGGAGCGCGCCACGCGCGAGTGCAGCACATCGCCCACGATGGCAACTGTGAGGTTGGAAAAATCTTTCTTGTAGTGCCGGATGGTGTACATGTCCAGCAGACCTTGGGTGGGATGCGCGTGACGGCCATCGCCCGCATTGATCACATGCACATGGGGCGCCACATGCTGCGCGATCAGGTAAGGCGCGCCAGACTCGCTGTGGCGCACCACAAACATGTCGGCAGCCATGGCGCTGAGGTTGGCAATGGTGTCGAGCAGCGACTCGCCTTTGGACGCGCTGGAGCGCGCGATGTCAAGATTGATCACATCGGCACTGAGGCGCGTGGCGGCAATCTCGAAGGTGGTGCGGGTGCGGGTGCTGTTCTCGAAGAACAGATTGAACACGCTCTTGCCGCGCAGCAGGGGCACTTTCTTGACTTCGCGGTCGTTGATGGATACGAAGTTGGAGGCGGTGTCCAGGATGTGGGTGAGGATGCTTTTGGGCAGGCCTTCGACCGACAGCAGGTGCACCAGTTCGCCGTGCTTGTTGAGTTGGGGGTTACGTTTGTAGAGCATGTCAGGCCTCCTGCACATCGAAGGAGAACGTACCGGATTCACTACGGGCCAGGGCCAGCGACTGGTTGGCCGCCACACTCACGCGCGCCGCCGCATAGTCCGCCTGGATGGGCAGCTGGCGGCCACCGCGATCCACCAGCACCGCAAGCTGGACCGAAGCCGGGCGGCCGTAGTCAAACAGTTCGTTGATCACCGCGCGCAGCGTACGGCCGGTGTAGAGCACATCGTCCAGCAGCAGGATTTGGGCATCATTCACATCAAAAGGCAACTGGGTTTGCCCGCCCGAGGACAGGCCGCGCTGCGCAAAGTCGTCGCGGTGCATGGCCGATGAAATGGTTCCAGCCTTGCCGGGCAGTTGCAATTCGGCCTGCAGGCGCTCCGCCAGCCAAGCACCACCAGAGGTGATGCCCACCAAGCGGGTGTCCGCCGTGCACAACTGCCGCACACCGCGCAGCAGATCGCGGTACAGCGCTTCCGCATCTAATGCCAGGATACTCACGTCAAACTCCTCAAAAATTGTTCCAGGATGATGCAGGCCGAAGCTGCATCAGCGTCCTTAGCCCCCGAGCTGATCGCCTCGGTGGTGCTGTAGCGTTCATCCACCTCAAACACGGGCAGACCGAATCGGCCATGCAGCTGGCGTCCAAACTTTTTGGCACGCGTGGTGTTTTCGTGGGCAGCGCCGTCGGGGTGGTAGGGCACGCCGATCACAATGGCGTCGGGCTGCCACTCCTTGAGTTTGGCGGCCACGCCATCAAAGCGGGCACTGCCCTCCGCGTGGATGGAGCCTTGGGGCTGTGCGGTTTTCAACAAGCGGTTACCCACTGCCACACCGGTGCGCTTGAGGCCAAAATCGAAAGCAACAAACGTGGTCAGGTGGGCCGGCACAAGCACAGCCGGCGCGCTCATGCGTGCCCCGCTTGGGTAGAGATCATCCAGGCCTGTAGGCCAAGCAAAGCCAGCGCTTTGTCATACCGCTGCTCGATCGGTGTGTCAAAGATGATGGCTTGGTCGGCATCGACAGTAATCCAACTGTTCTCACCCAGCTCTGTTTCCAACTGCCCGCCAGCCCAGGCCGAGTACCCCAGTGACACCAGCACCCGCCCCGGCCCGGAGCCGCTGGCGATCGCTTCGAGAACATCCTTGGAGGTGGTCATTTCCAGCCCGCCGGGAATGGTCATGGAAGAGGCATACAGTGAGGACTTGGCTTCCCCCGCATCCGCGACCTCGGTTTTTTCGTGCAAGACAAAGCCACGTTCGGTTTGCACCGGCCCACCCTGGAACACCTGACTGGCCAGCAGGTCTGTGCGCTGCAGGGGCAGGTCTATTTTTGCAAACAAGGCCTTGAGGTCCATGTCTGCCGGCTTGTTGATCACCAATCCCAACGCACCTTTGCTGTTGTGCTCACACACGTAAACCACGCTTTTGGAAAAAAGGGCATCTTCCAATCCGGGCATTGCAATCAAAAAGTGGTTGGTGAGATTGATAGGTGCAGAATCGCCGGACATACATTGATTTTAACGGGTGGCATGCACACACAATACGCCTCTGGCCTGGTCTGGTTTCGCCGCGACCTGCGCACATACGACAACACGGCACTGAACACCGCGCTGCAGTTGTGCAAGCGCGTTTACTGCGCTTTTG
Source organism: Rhodoferax sp. TH121 (assembly GCF_002251855.1). Taxonomy (GTDB): domain Bacteria; phylum Pseudomonadota; class Gammaproteobacteria; order Burkholderiales; family Burkholderiaceae_C; genus Allorhodoferax. The sequence continues at coordinate 652,710 of NZ_NOXW01000022.1, read as the reverse complement.
TCTTTGACACCGATATTTTGGCGCCCTTGCCGCGCCAAGATCGGCGGGTTGAATTTATCCGCGAGTCACTGGTCGAAGTTGATGCCAGCCTGCGCGCCTTGAGTACAGAGCCGCATGCCGGGCTGATTGTTGTGCATGGTCGGGCCGAAGAGGATATCCCCCGGCTTGCACAGACATTGGATGTCCAAGTCGTGTTTGCAGGACAGGACTACGAACCACAGGCGAACGCCAGGGATGAGTCGGTTGCACGAACACTGGCAAATGCGGGCAAAGCGTTGCTGCGGCATAAAGACCACGTGATTTTTGAGGCGCGCGAAGTACTCACCCAAATGGGCAAGCCGTATGGTGTCTTTACGCCGTATATGCGCGCTTGGCTGGCCCGATTGGCGCTCCATCCAACACCTGATGTTTCTCTCGCGTCACCCCAGCGGCTGGCACCGCGGCCCGAGGCCTACCGCACGCCAGTACCAAATTTGACGGACATCGGTTTTGTACCCAGCAACCTGCAGGCGCTCAAGATTCCAACGGGTGAGGGTGGAGCACAAAAACTGTTGGGTGACTTTGCCACACGCATGGAGCGCTACGAGCAAACTCGCAACTTCCCGGCAATCAAAGGCCCCAGCTATCTGAGCGTGCACCTGCGCTTTGGCACCGTCTCCATCCGACAGTTGGTGAACCTGGCCTACCCTCGGCACTTGCAAGGAGATGAAGGCGCGTCCACCTGGCTGGGAGAGTTGGTGTGGCGCGATTTTTATGCCCAGATTCTGGCCAACTTTCCACATGTGGCCGCGTCGGCATTCAAGCCCGAGTACGACCAGATTGCGTGGGAAGAAGGACCACAGGCAGAGACCTTGTTTTCGGCCTGGTGCGCAGGCCAGACCGGCTACCCCTTGGTGGACGCCGCCATGGCCCAACTCAACCAGACCGGCTATATGCACAACCGCCTGCGGATGGTGACCGGCAGCTTTCTGGTCAAGCACTTGGGTGTGGATTGGCGCTGGGGCGAGCGCTACTTTGCACAAACGCTCAATGACTTTGATCTATCAGCCAACAACGGCGGCTGGCAATGGGTGAGCTCCAGTGGCTGTGATGCACAACCTTACTTCCGTATCTTTAACCCGATTGCGCAGAGCGAAAAGTTTGACGCTGAAGGCAAGTTCATCCGGCGCTACCTGCCCCAGCTGGCCAAGCTAAGCCCCAAGGCGATACACGCTCCCTGGATCGCCAAACCACTGGAACTGGCGGAGGCTGGGCTCACATTAGGCAAGGACTATCCCCTGCCCATCGTGGACCACGCCAAGGCGAGGGCCCGCACCCTGCTGCGCTATGGCGTGGTGAAAAAACTGGCTTAGGCCTCGACTGCGTCGCCGCAGTAACTGCGAACCAAGCTCAGCAGCTCGTCTTCCGAGTAAGGCTTGCCCAGGTAGTGGTCCACACCGAGCTCGCGCGCATGTTCGCGGTGTTTCTCCGCGATACGCGAAGTGATCATGATAATGGGCACAGCACGCGTGCGCTCGTCTGCACGGATGTTGCGCGCCAAGTCGAAACCATCCATGCGCGGCATTTCAATGTCGGACAAGATGACCGCGGGGACCTCTTCCTGCAAGCGCTCTAGCGCCTGCAAGCCATCGTTAGCCAGCGCCACGCGATAGCCTTCGCGCTTAAGCAAACGCTGGGTCACACGGCGCACGGTGATCGAGTCATCCACCACCAACACCAAGGGCAACTGGTTGGAAGGCTCGACAACCTTGGGTGCAAGGTCTGCGGCATCGGAAGACAAGCCCGCCGTGTTGTCTGACGCCCCCAGCGAGCGCGCCAGATCACCATACACTGCGGCCAGTGCGACCGGGTTGTAAATCAGCACCACGGCGCCAGAGGCCAGCACCGACATGCCGGCCAAACCAGGCAGGCGCGCCAGTTGTGGCCCCAGGTTTTTGACCACCACTTCGCGGTTACCCAGCACTTCGTCAACATGCAGCGCCAAGCGTTGTCCCGCACTGCGGAAAATGGCAACGGGCAAAGTTTTGCTCGAGGGTTCATGGCTACGCGCTGACACTTGCAGCAATGCACCAGCCCAGAAGAAAGGCAGCACTTGACCGGCCATGTCAAACGACTGGTCAGCATACGCTTTCTCCAGCTGTTCCGCGGGCACGCGCAGCACTGTTTCCATGATGTTGGCAGGCACACCGATCGTGAACTCGCCCATGCGCAAGATCACCACTTGGGTAACGGCTGTCGTCAATGGCAGCACCAACTTGAAGGTAGTCCCTTTGCCTGGCTCTGTTTGGGTCTCAATCCGACCACCCAGCGCGTTCACCTCTGAACGGACCACATCCATACCGATACCACGTCCGGCCAGTTCGGTGATCTGCTCTGCCGTTGAAAAACCGGGCATAAAAATCAAGTTGGCAGCGTCGTTATCGCTCAGGGCAGCATCCGCCTCGATTACGCCATTGGCAATCGCCTTGGCACGGATACGGTCTAGGTGCAAACCGCCACCGTCGTCACTGAAAGACACTGAAACATCATTGCTTTCCTGCAGCACGTGGATCACGATATTGCCCGCAGCCGGTTTGTCTGCAGCCACACGCACGTCCGAGGCCTCGATGCCATGGGCTACCGCATTGCGCAGTAAGTGCTCAAACGCAGGCGCCATACGATCCAGCACCCCACGGTCCATTTCGATGGAGCCACCCGTTATGTCGAGCTTCACCTGCTTGCCGGCATCCTTGGCGGCTTGCCGCACCACACCATACAGGCGGTCCGAAATGCCTTCAAACTCGACCATGCGGGTGCGCAGCAGATCCCGCTGCAACTCTCGCGCCTGTCGCCCCTGGGCAATCAGGTCATCTTCCGTACCCTCCACCGAGCGCTGCAAATTGCGCTGCACGGTGGCCACGTCGTTCACCGACTCCGCCATCATGCGGGTCAACTCCTGCACCCGTGTAAAACGGTCAAACTCCAATGGATCGAATGCCTGTGCAGAGTCTTTGGTTTGCGCCAAACGCGACTGCATTTGCGACTCCGCCTGCAACTCGACGTCGCGCAGCTGTTGGCGCAAACGGTCCAAGTTTCCACCCAACTCCCCGAGGGAGGAGCGCAACTGATTGAGGCGCGCGTCCATACGCGAGCGGGTAATCATGACCTCACCAGCCTGGTTGACGAGCCGGTCCAACAACTGCGAGCGCACACGCACGGACTGGTTGCCGCTAGGTCGCGGCATCGCAACTTGGGGCGCGTGCATCACCGGGCGCGCACTCAAAGGCGTTGCTGCGGGTGCAGCAGCGTGGGTATCTGGCGTGGACTTTTCGGCGGGCGCCACGACCTCATCAACGTCCGCAGGCTCCTGCCCCAATGACGCAAACACGGATTGCAGGGAGTCAAAACGGGTAAGCAAAGGCTCCAACTGAACGGACTGCAGCGCTTCCGTGCCAATTTGCTCGATGGACGACTCCATGCGGTGGGCCATTTCGCCCAAACGCATCGCTCCCGCCAGACGCGCACTGCCTTTGAGCGTGTGCAATAAGCGCAGAATTTCGTTGCGCGCCTCCATATGCTCCGGCTGGGCAACCCATTGACGCAAAGCCGTACCCAATTGGGGCATCAGCTCGGCGGCTTCTTCTTCAAAAATCGGCAAAAGATCATCATCCAAATGATCTTCTGCATCAATGTCATCGTCCTGGGCATCGGCAATCGCCAAGGGCGCAGCAACGGCCATCGTTGCAGCAGCGAGCTCCGGTTCGGTATCCAGGAAAGACACAGAGGGAAGGCTATCCTCAAACTCGGAGATCGCTGCATCAGCGCCGTCCAAGGGAGGCGTGTCCAATGAAGGCGCAGGGAACTCTGTTTCGGTGATCGTCTGCAACTCAGCGAGCACACGGGCATCAGCCTCCTTCAGGAACCCTGCTGCAAATTGGTGCAACAGGCGTCGGATATCTTCGGCCGCGTCGTTGAACACTGAAGCCTGCTCAGCCGTCCCCTGACGGTGCAATTGCACGTGCTGCAAAGCTTGCTCTAGTGCGCGGGCCATGTCTGACAACGCAACAAAACCGACGGTAGCAGAGCTGCCCAACAAAGAATGCGCCAAGGCGATTACCGAATCCGGTAACGTCTTCGGTAACTCCAAAGCCCATTCACTCAGTTCTGTTTGCAAACGACGCGACCACTCGTCGGCCTCGTTCAAGTAGACGTTGTACAGCGGGATACTCAGGCGCAGAGGTCCAATGACCTTCATGCCTTCATCAGGATCCAACAAGGGGGCTTCCGCCACCGAGGCAGGCGCATCGTTGGCGGCCTCTGCATCGGGTTCGGCCACGATCTCCATCAGAGTCGTGGGCTCCACCGCCTCCACGCGTGACACAACAGTGGACTCTGGTGGGGCATCCGGTATATCCGCGATCACGGTATCGGGTGCATCCTCGTGGGGCACTTCCACGCCAAGATCCCCAAAATCGAAATCACCCAAATCGACTTCAGTAACTTCTGTGGCACTTGCACGAGGTCCATCGCCTTCGGGGCGGACGGGTTCGAGTGCTTGCGTGGTCTCAAAATTGAACATTTGGGTGGACGCAAAATCCACCGGTGCAGGAGCAGCAGGGGCGTCCAGCTCCAGATCGCCGAACATCTGCGTAGAGGCGAAATCAACCGCGGCCTGAGGTTCCGCCGGGATTGGGGGCGCCTCCTGAGCAGCGACAAGAGGAGCGTTTTGCAACTCTGGCACCGCAATAGCGGCTTCATGCACTGCCGCACCGGGCCCTTGTAAGGGTAGGTGCACTCCATCCAACCGCAGCGCGTCCGCGGTCTTGCGGAAGTCTTGTGCACTCCAAGGCGTATTCGAATGACCCGCAATGTCTTCCACCCAGCGCTCGAAGGCCTGCATAGCCTGCTCTGAGACCGACATCAATGCATCCGTAGCAGGGCGCTGCTCCGCCAATGAAGTGTTGAGCAATTGCTCAAAGGCCCAAGCAGCCTCTCCAAACTCATTGAGCCCCACCATCCGAGAACTGCCTTTGAGCGTATGGAACGCACGACGCAAGGTTGTCTGGTCGGCGAGGTTGGTAGGCTCTGAGCGCAAAGCCTGCAGCGCTGCCAAGCCGTTCTGAACAACGTCACGCGCCTCATCTAAGAAGATATCGCGCAACTCTGTATCGTCATCGGCATCCAGATCTGCAGCAGGTTCCGCCACAACGGCAGCAACAGGTGCTGGTGCCAATGTCGGCGTTGGCTGCTGTGCTGTGGCCATTTGCAAGGCCGCCAAATCGTCTTGTATGGCGTTATCTGCATGGACAGGCACTTCTTCCTGCGCTTGCAACTCTGTTCGCTCACGCCCCATCAAGGGACGGAACTCAGCCAAATCTTCGTCATACACAAACAAGGTTTTCGCAAGCGAACGCTGGTAGCTCAGCATATCGATCAAGAACCCCATCGCGCCCAAGCTATTGCCAACCTTTTCAAAAATACCAGTTCGTGCACTGGCCTCATCTATGTCGTCCACCAGGAATTGCTCAACGCTGGAGCGCATGCGCAATGCAGCAATAGAAGGCTGATCCAAGCCCAGCACCGAAAAAACACCGCGCATTTGGGCTAACTGGCTAGGCACTTCGCGCAAAGGCGCCTTGTCCTGTGGATTGCGGAAAAACTGATCCAGCGACTTCTCGACCTCACCAAGGGTCGTGCGTAATTCGTCAACCACACTGCCCATGGTTTGGCGATCACTCACCCGGCGGTAGAGTTCTTCCATCCAAGATTCCAGCGGCTCGGGCTCGCCTCCCGAAGTCACATGAGCCAAACGCTGCGCCAACCGTGCACTGCGCTCCGCCATCTGGCTGTCAGTCGGATCCAGGTCTTCGTAGGCGGCCTCTAGGTACAAGACAGAGGTTGCCACCTCCATGGCAACTGCTGGTGCCGGTGCAGCGCCGGCCCGGATGGTGAGCTCTATGGCGCGTACCAAGGCTTTTCCCAACTCGCCACTTTCCGCGTGCAGTTTAGTGACCGTCTCCGCCACAGCGGCGAACTGCTCACCCGCCACTTTGAGCCGATTCGTGTCGCCCCCGGCCAAAGCAGACCACGTCTCCGCCGCAGTCGCAATACGCTTGCGTGCGAGAACCAAAAGCGCAGGATCAAACCGGCCAAATTGCTCGGTTTCGTAGTCGACTGGTTTGCTGCGGGCCAAGCCATAGGCCGTCTTTACGACGTGCAAAACAGGCGCAGGAACACCGGCCGAAGGCATGGCCAACGAGCAGAAAAAAACCAAATCTTGCGCCAGCCGCTCCGAAATCGCCGAGTCACCTTTAGCAAGGCTGACATACTGCTGCAGGATACGCGACGCAGCACGTTTGCTGTAAATGTCCCCCGCCAACAATCCCAATGCAGTGCTTTCGAAATACGCCGCACAGACCATCCAGAATGTGCGGGACTCTAGGTCAGAGCGTCCCGCTGCCAAGCCCAAACTAATGTCTTGAAGGCGGCGGGCCGACGCGACGTCTGCGTATTTGACCAAACGCAATACACCATGATCCATTTCACGCCGAACATCTGGACCGTACGTTAGAGGCGCCACAGAAGCAGGTACAGGCACTGGCAACCACCGCCACTCCGGCGGCCACAGGTCTGCAGGATGGATGCGGTCGGCACCCGCGAGCTCTTGCAACGCCCTGTATTGCGGAAACAACGCAACCGATGACGCCGTCTTGCCTTTCAGGACGCCATCCAGGTACTCCGTTAGGGCGAAGCTCGCCCTTTCCATGCAATTGGCAGCCTCATCGCTGCATAACTCCGGACGCTGCACAAACTTTTGTGCCAGCGATTCCATGGAGCGAAGAATTTTTGCAGGGGCAACCAGCCCTACCATTTCCAAAGCACCAACCGCCTGATGCAGCTGTTGGCGTGCGATGCGTAGGTGGCTGGCATCGAGCTCTGTCAAATCGGAACCGCGTGCCAATTCGGCATCGCGCACAAACCGCCGCATGGCTTTTGTCGCACCGTCCAAAGACTTGCGCAGTTCGTCCAACACCCAAGCCAAGGGGCCCAGATCGCTGACCGCTAGTTCGTTGTCGCCGGGAGCGGCTGTGTTCGATGACATGGGTTCAGACTCTCCTGGATCTCACGGGGCGGGGTGAAGGCGTGACATGGAGGTCAGGCGATCTTGAATCGGGATACCGACTGGCGCAGCTCTTCTGCCATACGGGACAGCTCACGCACCTGATTGGCCGTGGCGCGTGTACCTTCTCCGGTCTGTTCAGTTACCGCAAAAATGTGCTGGATGTTATCCGCCACCACGTTGGCCAAACCGGCTTCACGCGATGCAGAGTTCGAAATCTGCTCAATCAGATCGGCCACACGGCGGGACACGCGGTCAATTTCGGTCAGCGCAGTACCTGCGTTGTCAGACAGTTTGGCTCCCTCCACCACACCCTGCGTAGAGCGCTCCATAGCGCCGATGGCATCCTGCGTATCCGTCTGAATGGCCTTCACCAGCGCCGCGATTTGGCGCGTCGCATCGGCGGAACGCTCCGCCAGACGCTGCACTTCTTCCGCCACCACCGAGAAGCCGCGACCGGCTTCACCCGCAGATGCCGCCTGAATGGCTGCATTCAAAGCCAGCACGTTGGTCTGTTCGGTAATGTCCGAAATCAGCTCTGTAATTTCACCAATTTCCTGTGAAGACTCACCGAGGCGCTTAATGCGCTTGGAGGTTTCCTGGATCTGGTCTCGGATGGAGTTCATACCACCGATCGCATTCTGCACCGCTTGCAGGCCGGTCTCAGCAGCTTGCAGCGACTGACGGGCTACCGCAGCAGACTCTTGCGCTTGGGCAGACACTTCGTTAATGCGTCCCGCCATATCCACCACGGACTTACCGGTTTCACGAATCTCGTGCAGTTGCTCATTGGAGGCTGCAAGCAGCTCGGTAGACGTGGCATCCACATCGGCAGTGGTTTGGGCCACACGGGCCGCCGTGTTTTGGACGTTGGACACCAGAGAGCGCAACTCTTCCACGGTGTAATTCACCGAATCGGCAATAGCGCCAGTAATGTCTTCTGTCACCGTGGCTTCTTGGGTCAAATCACCCTCAGCCACTGTCTGCAATTCGTTCATCAACCGCAAAATAGCAGCCTGGTTAGCGTCATTGACGCGTTTGGCTTCGTGCTCCTGGCGCTCGGCTTCGAGCCGTTGGTCTTCAGCCAGAACTTGACGCTTGCGGCTGTCCTGCAGCTGCACATACGACAGGCCACCTGCACACAAGAGCGCGAAAGCCGCTGCGGCAACCATGATGGCCAAAGAACCGCCACCGATACCGGCCTGGCTGGACAGCTTGGTCTGCAGCTCTTCAAGGTTACGGCGCAGTGGCTCACTGTCTGCAATGATGGCGCCCTGCGCCTCACGCGCCGACACCAAGCCTTGCAAGTTGCCAAGAATAGCGCCAGCTTGAACACGGGTTTCTTCGTACATCTTGATCAATGCTTCGAGTTGCTCGCGCGTGGCAGGATCTTTGGTCGCGGTCAGACGCAATTCGGTACTGCCAGACAAGAGCGCTTCGGAAATTTCCTTGAACGTGTTCAAGTCCTTGCCAAGCAAGAACACCGCTTCGGGGCTCACACCTTCAGCCGTCAAGAATTCGTTGGACGACTTACCAATACGCTGAGTCAACATCACCAGTTGCCCCACCGCCGAAATTTCTACGGCTGGCGCGTTTTGTTGCAGTTTCAGGGAGGCCACGGTTTCCGCAATTTCCAGCAAGTCGGACGATTGACGGTTAATCAGGCGCAACGCAGAGCCAATTTGCGTCAGCATCTTCTGTTGGCTCATCACAGCCTTTGCGTTCTTCTCTGCACGCTCGACCAAGGGAATCACCTTGCCGAGTTCCGGCGCATATTCTTCGTCCAAGGCGTTAATGCGCATTTCGGCATCGCCCGACTGCAAACCACGGGCAGATTTCGCCAAGATACCAGCACTTTCAGACACGTCCGGAAACGCTTGGGCACTACCCACCACCGCCTGCGATACGGACTTGGCGAGGCGTTGTGACTGCATCAAGGACTGGCCAGTGGCACCCAGCTGCTGGGCCACACGGTCCGACTGGCTCAGAACGATGAACACCACCACCGCCAGCACCAACAGGGCACCAGCCAACAGGAAAGACAAAGTCCGTTGGTGTTGCTGTACCGTCCGGCGTCCCAGACCAGGAACTGAAACCAAGTCACCTTCGTTGACTACCGGTTCGCTACCAGCATCCGCTGGCGCCACAGCGGCCTGCAAAGGCGCGTTCTGGGACTCTTGCAACGTCTCTTGCCCCACTGCATCCACGGTCGCATCGGGCATAGCCAGACTCAAGCGCGAATCCAACTCGGACTCCTGCGGCTTTTTGGAGAACAGGTTTTTCAATTGATCGACAACAGACATGATGGGACCTTACTGGTGGTACTTAAGCGCTGATGCTCAGAAACTGGGGGGTTTGGGACAGGGTACGCAAATTGATTTCTTGCCACTGATCGCCTGCGGCATCAAAAAACTGGTTGCCGAAGTAGACAGGCGCATCGCCAGGCGCGGGCTTGGAGGAGACAAAAGCATCTGGCCCACGCAAACCGGACAAGGCATCAACCTGCAGCGCACAGTTAACCTCCAACAAGGCGTTGAGGGTTACCACGCTAGGTTCTGCCACGGCAGGCTCTTCACGCACTCCACCGCCACTGATGGCGATAAATCCCGCCAAATCAACCACGCCAAACAAACCACCACGGATGTTGACGACGCCCCGGAACCAATCCAAGGAGTAGGGGACTGCCTGCAACTGCGTCAAGGGAACGATTTCACCCGACTGCCCCAAAGGAAACAGGTAGTTGCGCCCGCCCGCACGAACGGCAAGCCACGCAACGGACATACCCTCTGCACGTGCCGCTTGCAGGCGGCTGGCCAAGCGGGCTTGGAGTTCTCGAAGTGCTTCTCTATTGGCCATGGATGGTGTGGATCAGTCCAAAGCCTTGATTTTTGCGAACAACTCAGCCGCATCAACCGGTTTGGTGATGTAGTCCTTGGCCCCTTGGCGCATACCCCATACACGATCCGTCTCCAGGCTCTTGCTTGTGCACATGATGATGGGGATTTCAGAGTATTCAGGCGTGCGATTGATTGCGCGCGTCAACTGAAAACCATTTTGGCCCGGCATCACCACATCCATCAAAATTAAATGCGGCTTCTCTTCAGACAGACGCTTGAAAGCCTCATCGGCATTCTCGGCAGACCGCACGGTGAAACCATTCTTTTGCAGCAACTCGGTCAAAAACAACAATTCTGTTTTCGAGTCATCAACAATCAGTACTTTGGTGATAGCCATCACATAGCTCCTTGCAATACGGCACCAAATTGCTGCACAGCTTGCAACAACTGGTCTTTGGTAAACGGTTTGGTCAGGTAGTCTTGGGCGCCGACCATGCGGCCACGGGCCTTGTCAAAGACACCATCCTTGGATGACAACATGACCACAGGGACCCCGGAAAACTTGGCATTGCGCTTGATGATGGCGCAAGTCTGGTACCCGTCCAGACGGGGCATCAAGATGTCGCAAAAAATCAGGTGCGGCTGGTAGTCATTGACTTTGGCCAGCGCATCGAAACCATCCTCAGCCAGCATCACTTCGTGCCCACCCTGCTTGAGAAAAATCTCCGCGCTACGCCGAATGGTGTTGCTGTCGTCAATAACCAGGACTTTAAAGGTGGGTGCTGTGGTGCTCAAGGGACGTTGCTCCAGTACTAGCGTGGACGGTCAGGATGGGTCAAATCCGCACCAGCGATGCAGCATCAGATCTGCACCATTTCAAAATCTTCTTTGCGTGCACCACATTCAGGGCAGGTCCAGTTCATGGGCACATCAGCCCAGAGGGTACCTGGTGCAATGCCGTGGTCCGGCGCGCCGGTAGCCTCGTCATAAATCCAACCGCAAATCAAGCACATCCAAGTTTTAGTATCGGTCACAGCTTAAGGGGCCTTCGAATAGAATGCAACGATTGTATAGAGCAGCTCTTGCGAAAATGCGGGCCGCCCGCTGAAAGTTCGCCATTCTGCCTGATGACAAACCCCAATACAGGCACCCCTGATGTCGGCATCTCCCTCCCCCGCTCCCGAAGAAGAAATTGACGATGACGGCCCCTCGGCTTGCGTTATGGCGTTCAATGCCAACGACCCCAGCGGCGGCGGCGGCACCTCGGCAGACTTAAGCGCCATTGCCTCGGTAGGCGCCCATGCATTGCCGGTGGTGACCGGGGTTTACGCCCGAGACACCTCGGAAATCGTGGACCACTTCCCTCTGGACGACGAAGCCGTGACCGAGCAGGCCCGGGTAATTCTGGAGGATGTGCCAGCCCAGGTTTTCAAGGTCGGCTTTGTCGGAACGCCCGAGAACCTGAGCGCGATCGCCGAACTCGCATCCGACTACGCCGACGTACCACTGGTGGCCTACATGCCCAACCTCTCGTGGTGGCAGGACGACCAGATTGACCTGTACCAGGACGCTTGCACAGAGTTACTTTTGCCCCAGACCACAGTGTTGGTTGGAAACCACAGCACACTCTCGCGCTGGCTTCTGCCGGACTGGAGTTCCGACAAAAGCCCGAGCGCGCGCGACATTGCCAAAGCCGCCAATGCCTTTGGTGTGCCCTACACACTGGTCACCGGTATTCCCCTGCCAGACCAGTTCATCGACAACGTTCTGGCGTCACCCACCGCAGTTTTGTGCAGTGAGAAGTTCGAGCGGTTCGAAGCCGTGTTCACCGGCGCGGGTGACACCTTGTCCGCCGCCCTGGCGGCCCTGATTGCCAGCGGCACTGAACTGACCGAAGCCGTCACAGAAGCTCTGAGCTACCTGGATCGTTGCCTGGAGAGCGGCTTTCGGCCGGGCATGGGCCAGATCATTCCTGACCGCCTGTTCTGGGCCCATCCTGAATCCGACGATGAAGACACACCAGACGATGTGGACTTCGACCTGCCTCCACACGCCACCCGCCACTGACCTCTCTTTGCCCTCCGTATGTCCATTGATCACAACCAAGCCCTGTTCGAACGCGCCAAGCGCGTGATTCCTGGCGGAGTGAACTCGCCCGTGCGCGCGTTCAAAGCCGTGGGCGGCACACCACGCTTTGTGCAGCGCGCCCAAGGCGCTTACTTCTGGGACGCCAATGGCAAGCGCCATATTGATTACATCGGCTCCTGGGGCCCCATGATCCTGGGCCATGGCCACCCGGCTGTGCTGGAGGCGGTACAGAAAGCGGCCATCGATGGTTTCTCCTTCGGCGCCCCTACCGAGCGCGAGGTGGAGCTGGCCGAAGCCATTTTGGAGCGCGTGCCCAGCATGGACATGGTGCGTCTGGTCAGCAGTGGTACCGAGGCCGGCATGAGCGCCATCCGTCTGGCGCGTGGTGCCACCGGCCGCAGCAAGATTTTGAAGTTCGAGGGCTGTTACCACGGCCATGCCGATGCGCTGCTGGTAAAGGCTGGCTCGGGGCTGGCCACCTTTGGCAACCCCACCAGCGCCGGTGTGCCCCCCGAAGTGGTACAGCACACGCTGGTGCTGGAGTACAACAACCTCCAGCAGCTTGAAGAGGCTTTTGCGCTGCACGGCAAAGAACTGGCCTGCCTGATGATCGAACCGATCGCTGGCAACATGAACTTTGTGCGTGCCAGCGTGCCATTCATGAAACGCTGCCGCGAGCTGTGCACCCATTACGGCGCGCTGTTTGTGTTTGACGAGGTGATGACCGGCTTGCGGGTGGCCTTTGGCAGCGCGCAAAGCGTGTACGCCCGCAGCATTCCCGGTTTCGAGCCGGACATGACGGTGCTGGGCAAGGTGATTGGCGGCGGCATGCCGCTGGCGGCCTTTGGCGGCAAGCGCGCGGTGATGGAGCAGCTCGCGCCACTGGGGCCGGTCTACCAGGCCGGCACCCTGTCTGGTAATCCGGTGGCAACGGCCTGCGGCTTGGCGACCCTCAAGGAGATCGGCAAACCCGGTTTCTACGAAGACCTGGGCCGCAAGACCCAGAGCCTGATCCGTGGCTTGCAAGCCGAGGCTGACAAGGCCGGTGTGGATTTCTGTGGTGACAGTGAGGGCGGGATGTTCGGCTTCTTCCTGTTCAAGGATTTGCCACAGAACTACACCAAAGTGATGACCACGGACAACGCCCGCTTCAACACCCTGTTCCACGGCCTGCTTGACCGCGGCATCTACATCGCCCCAGCGCTGTACGAGGCCGGCTTCATGAGCGCAGCACACACCGATGCAGACATCGCTGAAACTGTGGCGGCTGCAGGCGAGGTCTTTAAGTTGCTATCAAAATAGAAGCTGTCAGCGCATACCCCATAGGGGCTAGAGGTCAATTTCACCTCTAGCCCCCATATGTTTCAGCGCATTTGATCACTGGCGGACATCACTCACCCACATAGTTCGCGGGAAAGAAGTGCCGCTCGATCAACTCGATCAGGATGTGCAACACCTTGATGTGCAGCTCCTGCACCCGGTCGGCGTAGGTGCCTCCGGGGGTGCAGATGTAGACATCGCTCAGGGGCTCCAGCTTCTCGCTGCGCTTGCCGCTGAGGATGATGACCTTCATGCCCATCGCCTTGGCGGCTTCGGCAGCCTTGATGACGTTCTTGCTGGTGCCGCTAGTGCTCAGTGCCACCAGGCAATCACCAGCCCGGCCGTGGCCTTCGACGTAGCGGGCAAACACCTGTTCGTAACCGTGGTCATTGCCCACGCAGGTCAGGTGGCCGGCGTCGCTGATGGCAGTGGCGCCCAGTGATTTGCGGTCTTTGCGGTAACGGCCAGTCAGCTCCTCGGCGAAGTGCATGGCATCGCACATCGATCCACCGTTGCCACAGGAATACACCCGGCCCTGGTTTTCAAAGGTGGCGATCAGCAGTTGCGCCGCCTGCTCGATGGTGGCCAAGGCTGCCCGGTTGGCGAGCAGGTTGGTCAGAGCGGAGTGGGCTTCTTGCAGGCTGGAGGTGATGTGGTGTTGCATGGGGGCGATTTTCGCCCAATCCCTGGCGGCGGCGGTACTTCACCAGAACAAGCCCCCACAGAGCCTTTTGCAACGCAGGACTTGCTACGTAATACATAGCTACTGGCGCACATTGCATGCGGGCTAGAAGACAACTTTGCACAAAGAAGCCGCCCGAAGGCGGCTTGTATTGCGCGTGGCTCGGCAAATAGCTTAGTGGCGGAAATGGCGCACGCCGCTGAACACCATGGATACGCCACGCTCGTTGGCCGCGTCAATTACTTCCTGGTCGCGCATGGAACCACCGGGCTGGATGACGCAGGTGGCACCGTGGTCCACCACCACATCCAATCCATCGCGGAAGGGGAAGAACGCGTCGCTGGCCACCACCGTGCCGGCCAGCGACAGGTTGGCGTGGCCGGCCTTGATGGAGGCTATGCGGGCCGAGTCCAAGCGACTCATCTGGCCCGCACCCACGCCCATGGTCATGCCGCCCTTGCAGAAGACGATGGCATTGGACTTGACGTACTTGGCCACGGTCCAGGCAAACAGCAGGTCGTTGAGTTCTTCAGCCGTGGGTTGCTTGGTGGTCACCACCTTGAGGTCGCTCAGTGCCAGCTCGTGGTTATCAGCCGTTTGTAGCAGGATGCCAGAGCCGATGCGCTTCATGTCCATGAGGTTGCGGCCCTGATCCCATGCGGTGGTACCACCCTTTGGCAAGTCGATCTGCAGGATACGCACGTTGACCTTGGACTTGAAGACTTCGAGCGCCGCCGGAGTGAAGCTGGGCGCCATCAGCACTTCCACAAACTGCTTGGAGATTTGTTGAGCCGCTGACTCGTCCAACTCGCAGTTCAGCGCGATGATGCCGCCGAAGGCACTGGTGGGATCCGTTTGGAAGGCCTTGCTGTAAGACTCCAAGGCGTTGGCACCGATGGCCACACCGCAGGGGTTGGCGTGCTTGACGATCACGCAAGCCGGCGTATCAAAACTCTTCACGCATTCCCATGCGGCATCGGCATCGGCGATGTTGTTGTAGCTCAACTCCTTGCCCTGCAGCTGCTTGGCCGTGACCAGGGAGCCAGGCGCGGGATACAGGTCTCGGTACAACGCGGCCTGCTGGTGGCTGTTTTCGCCGTAGCGCAGGTCTTGCACCTTGACGAAGCGGCCGTTGCTCTGGCCGGGGAACAGGTCCAGCACCGGCGCCTTGTCGCCGGCGGGTACGTCGTCACCAATCTGGATAGCGGACAGGTAGTCGCTGATGGCGCCGTCGTACTGGCTGATGCGGTTGAAGGCGGCGATGGACAGGCCCAGTTTGGTCTTGTCGCTCACCACACCATTGGCTTTCAGCTCTGCAATCACGGCCTCATACTGTGCTGCGTCGGTCAGCACCGCCACGTCTTTCCAATTCTTGGCAGCGCTGCGCACCATGGCAGGGCCACCGATATCGATGTTCTCGATCGCGTCTTCCAGCGTGCAGCCGGGCTTGGCCACGGTGGCTTCAAACGGGTACAGGTTCACCACGAGGAAGTCGATGGTGTTGATCTGATGCTCGGCAAGGGCTGCCATGTGCGTCGGGAAATCGCGGCGTGCCAGCAGGCCACCGTGCACGCGGGGGTGCAGCGTCTTCACGCGGCCATCCAACATCTCCGGGAAGCCAGTCATCTCGGCTACTTCGGTCACGGGCAAGCCTTTGTCAGCCAGCAACTTGGCGGTGCCGCCGGTGGACAGAAGCTTGACGCCTTGGGCGTGCAGAGCCTGGGCGAGTTCGACGATGCCGGTCTTGTCAGACACGGACAGCAGAGCAGTTTTTTGTGCGTTCATGGTACGGGGAGGAGTCAAACTAAAAATCGGTTTGCCAGCCCCACGCCATGGCGGGGCCCGGCGGTGTCGCTTAGGAGAGCAGCTTGTGCTCGACGAGTTTTTTGCGCAAGGTATTGCGGTTCAAACCCAGCCATTGGGCCGCCTTGGATTGGTTGTGGTCGGCTTGCGCCATCACCACCTCGAGCAGGGGTTTTTCCACCGCGCGTACCAGCATGTCATACATGCCATCGGGCTCGGTACCACCCAAGTCTGCGAAATAACCTTCCAGACTCGCGCGCACGCACTCGTCAATGTGCTTCTTGCTCATGCTGCCAATTCCATCATGTCATGTCCCCTTGCAAGACTGGACGCCTGCTCCCTGCTTGGGATGCGGTCCATTTTTTCATTCAATTGATCCAGATACTCTTCCACCGCAGCCACCTGCGAGACGCTGTCTTCGAGCAGATTCATGCGCTGGCGGAATTCCTCGCCACCCGGCAGTTCGCGCAGGTACCAGCCAATGTGTTTGCGCGCCGAGCGCACCCCGATGAATTCGTCGTACAGGCTGTAATGGTCGTGCAGATGCTCCACGAGCAGACGCTTGACCTCACTCACCAGCGGCGGTGCAAGGTGCGTGCCAGTGGCCAGGTAATGCGCCACTTCGCGGAAGATCCAGGGGTAGCCTTGGGCGGCGCGGCCAATCATGATGGCGTCTGCTCCCGTGGCGGCCAACACTTCGCGCGCCTTCTCGGGGCTGGTGATATCGCCATTGGCCACCACCGGAATCGTCAGCGCAGCCTTGACTGCAGCAATGGTGTCGTATTCGGCATGGCCTTTGTAGCCTTGCTCGCGCGTGCGGCCGTGCACCGTGACCATCTGTACACCTGCGGCCTCGGCGGCACGCGCCAGCACCACGGCGTTCTTTTCGGTCTGGCACCAGCCGGTGCGCATCTTCAGCGTCACGGGCACATTGCGCGGCGCGCAGGCTTGCACCACGGCTTCCACAATCTCGATGGCCAGTTGCTCGTCCTGCATCAGCGCCGAACCGGCCCACTTGTTGCAGACCTTCTTGGCCGGGCACCCCATGTTGATGTCGATGATCTGTGCGCCGCGGTCAATGTTGTAGACCGCAGCCTCGGCCATCATGGCTGCCTCGGTGCCGGCGATCTGTACAGCAATCGGGCCCGGCTCGCCCTCATGGTTGGCACGGCGCGAGGTTTTGAGGCTGTTCCACAAGTCCTTGCGCGAGGTCACCATCTCGCTCACTGCATAGCCCGCTCCCAGGCGCTTGCACAGCTGCCGGAAGGGGCGGTCGGTCACCCCTGCCATGGGCGCGACAAAGAGGTGATTCGCCAAAGCGAACGGACCGATGTGCATGGGCTGTGTGTAAAAAGGGAGTTGCCTAAAAAGACAAGGGCCCCAGGTCGTTGGGGCCGGGTGGCAATTCTACCTGCCCAAAATTTCAGCAATTGAAATACACCTGCTGCAGCGCAACGAATCGGCGCACTCCCTATACTGCGCTCGCCATGGACCGCTGGATTCCCTCTCTTTTGCACCTGCTCGCCCTGCCCGAGTACAGCCTGGGCACGGTGTTCGTGGTCTCCTTTATTTCAGCCACGCTGTTGCCCATGGGCTCAGAGCCGGTGGTGTTTGGGCTGGTGCAACTCAACCCCGCGTTGTTTTGGCCCGTGGTCCTGGTGGCCACGGTGGGCAACACCCTGGGTGGCGCGGTGAGCTGGTGGATGGGGTATGGCGCCCACCGGGTGGCCGATCACTATGGAAAAAGCAGCCACCACCTGCGCGCGCTGGACTGGCTGCAGCGACTAGGTCCCAAAGCCTGCCTGCTGGCGTGGCTCCCTGTGGTGGGCGACCCCTTATGTGCGGTGGCGGGCTGGCTGAAATTGCCCTTCTGGCCCTGTGTAGCCTACATGGCAGTGGGCAAGCTGGCGCGCTACACGCTCATGACAGCTGCGTTGAGCAGTCTTGCCACCCTGTGGTAATCAAATACCGCATTCAATGCTATATATTTAGGAGCTATTGGCGCATTATCCATGCGGGCTACCGCACCAAAACAAGTGAAGTCCCGAATACCGTGAGGGCGGCACCCCACCAGGCCCCACGCGCTGGCGGGCGCCCCAGATGCCACCACAACAGCGGTAGCACCAGCACCGGCGATACCGACGAGAGGATGCCCACCATGCCCACGTCGCCATGGCGCAGTGCCAGCAGGATCAGGCTCATGCCCAAGCCCATGCCAATCATGCCGCTCAAGGCGACCCATGCCAGCACATGCAGAGACAGGGCGTTCTGCGTGCGCGCCACCCCCACTCCCGCCCAAAGCAGCATCAGATGGGCCACGCAGGTTGCGCCCACGCGCACCACGGTGGCCGTCACCGGGTCCACCCCTGAAGCCATGATGGGCTTGGCGATCAGCGAGCCCAGGGCCTGGCACAGCGCGGCCAGCAGGCCCAGCGCCACACCCAGCGGCCAATGGCCGCGCGTGACCTCCAACGCATGCGATTCGTTTTTGTGCGCGCCCAGGGCCACGGCCATCATCACACCGCCCACCACCAGCGCGCCACCCAACAAGGCCTGGGCGCCCATGCGCTCGTCCAGCACGGCATAACCCAGCAGCGCACTGAAACAGGCGTGGGTGGCAAACAGCACCCCCGTGCGACGGGGTCCCAGCCGGTTCATGGAGGCAAACAGTGCGGTGTCGCCCACAAAAATGCCGATCAAGCCACTGAACGCGAGCACCCCGAACGAAGCCCATGACAGCGTTTGCCAGCCCCCGCTGGCCACCACGAGCGGCAACAACATCAGGAACACCAGCCCCATGCGCCAGCGCGTAAATGCAAACGCGCCCAGATGGCGCGCTTGTGGTGCTGACAGCAGCCCGGTGACGGCCCAGCAGGCCGCAGCCCCCAAGGCCAACCAGTCGTAGGACAGGGTCACAGGGAAGCGGGAAGCGTCAGGAGCTGAACAGGAAGTTCATCACGTCGCCGTCCTTGACGACGTAGTCCTTGCCTTCGGCGCGCATCTTGCCTGCATCTTTGGCACCCTGCTCGCCCTTGAAGGCGATGAAGTCGTCAAACGCGATGGTCTGGGCACGGATGTAGCCCTTCTCGAAATCGGTGTGGATCACGCCGGCCGCTTGCGGGCCGGTATCGCCCACATGGATGGTCCAGGCGCGCACTTCTTTGACCCCCGCCGTGAAGTAGGTCTGCAAGCCCAGCAAGCTGTACGCCGAGCGAATCAGGCGGTTCAAGCCGGGTTCGCTTTGGCCGAGTTCCTTGAGAAATTCCAAGCGGTCAGCGTCGTCCATCTCCGAGAGTTCGGCTTCCATCTTGGCGCAAATAGCTACCACGGGTGCGCCTTGGGCCTTGGCAAACGCGGTCAGGCGATCCAGCAAGGGGTTGTTCTCAAAGCCGTCTTCGGACACGTTGGCCACAAACATGGCGGGCTTGGCGGTGATCAGGAAAAACTGCTTGAGCAGGGGCAACTCTTCCTTGCTGAAGTCCAGCGTGCGCACGGGCTTGGCTTCGTTCAGCGCAGCCTGGCACTTCTCCAAAATCGCCACCAGCTTGACGGACTCCTTGTCGCCCGAGCGCGCCAGTTTGGTCACGCGGTGCAGGGCTTTTTCCACGGCCCCCAAGTCGGCCAGGCAGAGTTCGGTCTGGATGACTTCGATGTCGGCAATCGGGTCGACCTTGCCGGCCACGTGGATCACGTTGTCGTCTTCAAAGCAGCGCACCACGTTGATGGTGGCATCGGTCTCGCGGATATGCGCCAAAAACTTGTTGCCCAGGCCTTCTCCCGTGCTGGCGCCGGCCACCAGACCGGCGATGTCGACGAACTCCACAATCGCGGGAACGATGCGCTCGGGGGTGATGATGTCGGCCAACTGCTGCAGGCGCGGATCCGGCACTTCGACCACGCCCACATTGGGCTCGATGGTGCAAAACGGGTAGTTTTCTGCAGCAATGCCGGCCTTGGTCAAGGCGTTAAAAAGGGTACTTTTGCCCACGTTGGGCAGGCCTACAATGCCACACTTCAAACTCATAACAAACCTCTAAAAACTGGGTGCCAAGTGTATGCGATACCTGCTTTTGCGCTGGATGCTGGCCTGGGCAGTAGGCTTGGGACTGGTTGGTATGCCAGTCTGGGCTGCTACACCGGTTCTGCCCCAGACCTTGGTATTGGGCGACGGCACCACCAGTTTGGAGCTGGCCGGCCAGGTGGCCACCTGGCTGGAAAGCGGCATTCGCGCCAGCATTGACGAAGTCGCACGCACACCCCAGGCCTTCACCCCGGTCGCCGCACGCAGCCGCCATGCCCTGTACAGCGGCAATACCCTGTGGCTGCACTTGCGCGTGGTGCGGGCAGCTGGCAACGCCACCCAGTGGACGCTGAATGTGCCCGCGCCCTATGTGGATGCCGTCACGCTCTACCAACGCCCCGACGGCAAAAACTGGACCGTCCAATCCGCAGGGGACACGCTGGCCCAGGCGCAATGGGGCCAGCGCGGCCTGTATCCTGAATTCACGCTGGACCTGCCCAGCGGCGTGCCCCAAGATCTGTACCTGCAGGTGCGCAATTTCAAGCCCCTAAGTGTGCCGGTGCGATTGACGACAGCGCCGCTGCGCGAGGGTCAACGCCAGTTGGAGAGCGTGGGCCTGGGCTTGGTCATTGGCACCCTGCTGACCCTGGCGGCGCTCTCGGTCATCCGCCACTACGAACACAAAAATCCCTTCGACCTGAAGGCGGCCTGGTACGGCCTGCTGGTGGCCCTGTCCGTCGCCCAGGTGAATGGCGTGCTCAATGCTGTGTTGTGGACCGCTTGGCCCACTTGGGCAGACTACGCCAACAGCATCTTGCCACTGCTGACTGTGGGAACCTCGCTGTTGTTTGTGCGAAAGCTGTACGCACTGTCCACCCACTTTCACCGCTACGACAAGACCCTGGTCCTGATCGCCTGGGGCACCTTGGGTGCAGTGGTGGGTTACGTCCTGCTGGGACGTGATGTGGCCGACCAGATTGGCACCACGGCCCTCTTGGCGGCCACCACCGTGGGTCTGCTGGTCACCGTGATGAGCTGGCGTGGCGGCTCGACGATTGGGACCTGGCTGATGCTGGCTTACGTGCCGCAATGCGTGTGCCTGATGTGGCTGGTGGCAGAGGCTTTTGACCTGATTACCAACCGGTGGGAAATGCGTTACTTCATGTCGCTGAGTGTGGCCTTGTCGGTGCCAACACTGATGTACGCCCTGAGCCGCGCCACCCACGACCGCAAAGAAGTCGCGTTGCGCGCTGGCCAGTTGCCTACGCAGGATGCGCTCACTGGATTGCTCACGGCCCAGGCTTTTCAAAGCCATGTGGAAGAAGCCTACCAGCGCGCCATTGACACCCGGGAGCCCGTGGCGCTGGTACTCGTCAGTGTGATCAACCTGGAGCGTATTCGCGCCACCATGGGCGACACCACGGCCGAGCAGTGCATGCTGCGCGCCGTGATCAAGCTGCATCGCATCCTGCGCGATGTGGATCCGGCGGCCCGCATCGATACCGCGCGTTTTGCCATGGTGTTGGAGGGCGTGGCCTCGCGCCAGGCACTGACGGAGCGACTGGTCAAGCTGGTGGCCTCGGGCCTGATCCCGCTACAGGGCCTGGAGCCCGAGGTGACCCTGCAGTTCCAGGCCGCCTGTGTGCTACTGCACGACAACCCGGTGCCGCCCGAGCGGGTGCTGGAGGATTTGTCCGGTGTGCTGGCCGGAATCTCCCCGCGCACGCGCCGTCCCATCCGCTTTCTGGAGCCCGTGCCCACCCAGGCCGCGCCCTTGAGCCCCACCCCGGTAACTCCATGAACTTGCCCACTACAGTGCACCGCTGCCTGCTGCTTTGTTGGCTCCTGTGGGGACTGACAGCAGGCATGGCGCAGGCCCAGGTTGAGCCCCCGATCAAGCTGGACGGCAGCCACACCAGCCTGCAAATCAGCGGCACCTTGGCAGCGCTGATCGAAAGCGAGCCCAGCATCGGGATTGGTGGCATCAGCAAGCTACCGTCGCCCGGCTTTGCACCCCACGCCGCAGATCAGGAGTTTGCCCTGCGCGAAGGACACACATTGTGGGTGCGCCTGCGAATGGAGCGCGCGGCTGACGGACCTACGGAATGGACACTGCATGTGCCGCTGCCCTACCTGGATTACGCCGCACTCTACCAACCCAAGGGCAAGGGCACTTGGAGCAAACAAGTGGCTGGCGACACCATCGCAGTCGCGCAATGGAATCACCCATCGCTCTACCCGGACTTTGACGTCACCTTGCCTGAACAGGGGGTTCACGAGGTCTACTTGGAAGTGCGTAATTTCAAGTCGATTGCACTTCCGCTGCAATTGACCAACCAAGCTGAACGCGACCGTCAGCGCGAGTTCGAGAATCTGGGCCTGGGTGTGCTGATTGGCATGCTGATCATGTTGATTGGCGTCTGCTTTATCCACTACCTGCAAAGCCGAGACAGCGCAGACGGTTGGTACACCGCCTATGCAACGTTGGTGCTGGTCATCATTGCCAATATCAGCGGCTTGGCCGCGTTATGGTTGTGGCCGACCTCGCCCCTGTGGTCAAACTTTGCCCACATGGCACTGCCTATTCTGGGGGTCGGTGGCACGCTGCTTTTTGTCCGCCACATCGCGTCTTTGGACGTCGGCTTTCCGCGACTTGCAAAAATTGTCTATGCCGTTGGCTTGGCCTCGTTGCCAGTGGCTTTGCTGTCAATTGCGATAGACCGGCGGCTGGCGTTGAATGTCAATTCGGTGTACTTGCTCGCAGGACCCGTGCTGACCATCTTGACTGCAACACTCACTTGGCGACGTGGGTACGCTGTTAGCAAATGGTTGCTCATGGCATACCTACCGCAATGCGTAGTGGTGCTGTTTCAGGTGCTCCAGCTCTGGTTTATCGTGCCCGATTGGTGGCAGACCCGCTACCTGCTTGTCGTCGCCATTGCCATGATGGTGCCGTTGCTGCAACAGGCGCTGCACACCCGCATCCGTGAACGCCGTGAGGCGGAAGAACGCGCCAAAGCCCTGCCCACACAAGACGCTCTCACTGGACTGCTGACGGCACCCCTCTTCCAGCAGCAAGTGGAACACGCACTAGCCCGGGCTCGGCATGACGGGGATCCTTCCGCCATCGTGCTGGTCGATGTCGTGAACTTCAAGTTCCTGCGCGATTCCTATGGCGATGCCGTGGCCGAACAATGCCTGCTGCGCGCGGCCGTCAAGCTGCACCGCGTGCTGCGCGATGTGGACCCGGCGGGACGATTGGATAGCGCACGCTTCGGCCTGGTGTTGGATGGCGTGCACGACCGCCAAGCCCTGACCGAACGCATGGTCCGACTGATTGCCTCGGGGCTGATTCCGCTGCCCGGACTCAAGCCCGAGGTCACACTGCAATTCCACGTGGCCTGTGTGCTGCTCAGCGAAGTGATACCCCAGCAAGAAACCATTTTGGAGGAGCTGGGCAACGTGCTGGAAGGCATTTCCCCGCGCACCCGTCGGCCCATCCGCTTTTTGGAACCGGCCACCACCTTGCCGGCGCCCTTGTCGTCCATACAGGGCGTCAGCAGCGAGCTGCCAACTCAGCCAAACGCGTAACAGCCCTGCACGGCCTGGCCCACCCGCAACACCGTGCCAGAGCCATGGGTCACGATGGCATTCATGCCGAAGGTGATGGCACCGTTTACCCGCGCATCCTGGCGATAGGCCTGCAGGGCATCGCCCACGCCAGGGTGGCTGACGGCGGTGGCGGGGTCGATGTTCGGAATCGGGCAGCGCGCGCAAGGCTTGACCAGCTGCAGGCCCGCCACCGCTGCCCCCTTGTCCCAGACTTCCAGCGGCCCCAGGTGGTCTTCGTCGTGCGGCAGCAGGCCGCTGAGCACCACATTGGGCCGAAAGCGCTCCATGCCCACCGACGGATGGCCCTGGGCCGCCAGGCGGGTGTTGAGTTCGTCCATGGCACTGTCGGTCGTCACCAGCACCGGGTAGCCATCGGCAAACTGGGTGCTGGCGGCCACACCACCGGTCCACTTGGTGCTGCAAGCCCGCTGTGCGGCCGGGTCAAAACGTACCAGGCGCTCGGCGGGCGCCCCCAAAAAGGTCTGCAACCACTGCGCGGCCTGGTGCCCCATGTCCAGCGCGATCACCACGTCGTCCCACACCTGCACCCGCAACGTCGGGCCTGGGGCTTGAAACGGCACACGCAAGTCCGGCATGCCGGGCGCCTGTAGCCGCAGGCTGTCAGCCTCGAGCTGCGGGCGAATCAATGCCATGCGCGCGCATTCGCGCTGGCTCACAAACAGGCCCTCAGCATCCACCACCATCCAGTGGCGGTCCCATTGCAGGCCCGTGTGCAGCAGCACGGCCTCCTGCACGGCAATGCCAGCGCAGGACTTCACGGGGTAGATCCTCAACTGGGCAATCTGCCCTTGCACATCGCCGGCACTTTCACTCATCGGGGGTCTTCCTGTTGCAACCAAAGAGGCATGGTACCCGCCCTCCTACAATGGCCGCATGGCTTCTTCTTACGACATTGGCATCCGCGGCGCTGGCATTGTGGGCCGCACGCTGGCCTTGCATCTGGCCGCCAAACGGCTGCGCGTGGCGCTCTACGCAGCCCCCTCCACCCCGGCCGAGTCGGATGTGCGCGCCTACGCGCTGAACCACCCGGCCCGTGCACTGCTCGACGCCGTGCGCTGCTGGCCCAACACAGCCCAGGCTACGCCGGTAATGCGCATGGAGGTGCATGGCGATCAAGGGGGCGAAGTGGCGTTTGACGCTGCGCTACAAGGCGGCGAAGCGCTCAATTGGATCGTGGACGTGCCCGCGCTGGAGGCCCAACTGGCCGAGGCGGTGCGCTTTCAACCCCTGATCGACGTGGTAGACGCCCCGCCCCAGGCCACGCTCACCGTGGTGTGCGAAGGCCGGGCCAGCCGCACGCGCGAAGAGTTGGGCGTTGACTTTGACGTGACGGCCTACGGGCAATGGGCTCTGGCTGCGCGCGTGCGCTGCGCCCAGGGCCACGGTCAGGTGGCACGGCAGTGGTTTGCCAACGGCGAGATCCTGGCCTTTCTGCCCATGGGCGGGGCCGATGGGAACTTATGCGCTGTGGTGTGGTCAGTCTCCCCAGACCGGGCCACCGCCCTGCAAGCCGCCCCCGACATGGAGTTCACCACCGCCCTGCAAGCCGCCAGCCACGATGCCTTGGGCACCGTGACGCTGGAGAGTGCACGCAAAGTGTGGCCGCTGCAGCATGCGCTGGCCCGCCGCTGGAGCGGCCAGATGGCCACTGGCGCTTGGGTGCTGGCCGGTGACGCCGCCCACAATGTGCACCCGCTGGCTGGCCAGGGCCTGAACCTGGGCTTGGGCGATGTGGCCGAACTGGTGCGTGTGCTGGACACCCGCCCCTACTGGCGCAGCGTGGCCGACCCCAGATTGCTGCGCAGCTACGAGCGCGCTCGCAAGGCTGACTTTGCCTTGGTCGGCGGTACGGGCGACGCGCTGCAACAGCTGTTTTCCCACCCCCATGCGGCTGCTGCCAGCCTGCGCAACTGGGGCATGCAAGGCTTTAACGCCAGTGGCCTGCTCAAACACTGGGTCGCCCGCCGCGCCATGGGCAGCACCCAGCGCTAACTTGTTCCTTCTCCAAGAGATACCCACCGTGAAACTTTCCACCACCGTTTGTGCTGCCGTTCTGGCCCTTGGTACCCTGGCTAGCAGCCTACATGCGCAAGAGGCCACCATCCGCAGCAATCTGGGCAAGCGCATCCAGCTCTTCAAGAATATTGACGAGGTCCGCAAAACCAGCATCCCGGGCATCTACGAAATCCGCGTCAACGGCGCTGAAATCTATTACAGCGACGCCAAGGGTGACCACATCTTCCAGGGCAACCTGATCCTCACCAATGACAAAGAATTGCGCAACCTGACCGAGGAGCGCATCAACAAGCTCACTGCGGTCAAATTCGACAAACTGCCTTTCAAGGACGCCTTCACCATCGTGCGCGGCAATGGCCAGCGCAAACTGGCGGTGTTTGAAGACCCCAATTGCGGCTACTGCAAGCGTTTCGAGCGCGATCTGCAGAAGGTGGACAACGTCACCATCTACATGTTCCTCTACCCCATCCTTGGCCCCGACTCGACTGAGAAATCCAAGGCCATCTGGTGCAGCAAGGACAAAGTCACCGCCTGGCAGGACTGGATGCTGCGCGACCAGGCCGCCCCGGCCGCTGCCGCCATGTGTGACGTGAGCCCGCTGGCGCGCAATGTGGAGTTCGGCAAGACCTACCGCATCAACGGCACGCCCACCTTGATCTTCCAGGACGGCAACCGCGTGCCCGGCGCCATTGACGCGCAGCAGATCGAGAAGCACCTGGCGGCTGCCAAGGGCTGATCCAGCCCTGCATTTACTCCTTTTTTCATAGCTGTTCGCGCAGAATTTATGCGGGCTAGAGGCCAATTTGATATGAAATCTCGCACCTCCACGAACACCACCGCCCCCGTGCACTACCAGGTGGAGCTGCTGGATGTGCAGGCCCACCTGTTCCGCGTCACCCTGACCGTGCCCGCCCCCACCGCGCAGCAAACCCTGCGCCTGCCGGTGTGGATTCCGGGCAGCTACCTGGTGCGCGAATTTGCCAAGCACCTGCAAAAGCTGGACGCCCGCCAGGGCACCAAGCGCGTGGCCGTGCAGCAGCATGACAAGGCGACGTGGGAGGTGGCGTGCACGCCTGGCACGCCGCTGCAGGTGCAGTACGAGGTGTACGCGTTTGATGCCTCGGTGCGCACCGCGTGGCTGGACGCACAACGCGGTTTCTTCAACGGCACCAGCCTGTGCCTGCAAGTGCCCGAGCTGGCCGACACCCCGCACACGCTGGCCATCGCCGCCGCCGGCGCCCCCAAGGGCTGGCAAGTAGCCACCGGGCTGGAGGCGGTGAAATGCGACAAGGCCGGCTTTGGCCTCTACCGCGCCGACAGCTACGACACCCTGGTGGACTGCCCGGTGGAACTGGGCCCCTTCTGGAGCGGCAGCTTTGTGGCCTGTGGCATCCCCCACCGCTTTGTGGTGGCAGGCGCCCCGCCCAGCTTTGACGGCGCCCAGCTGCTGTCCGACACCCAGGCCATCTGCGAGGCCGAACTGCGCTTCTGGCACGGGGAAGCGGTTGCCGATGTCAAAAAAGTGAGCGCCTCGCGCAAGAAGGACGGGGGCCATAGCCCGATTCCTTTCAAAAACTACGTCTTCATGCTGGCTGCTGTGCACGACGGCTATGGCGGCCTGGAGCACAAGAACTCCACCGCCCTCATCTGCGCCCGCAAAGACCTGCCGCGCCTGCCCCGCACCACACTGGCCCCCACCACGCACAAGCAGCCCGAGGGCTACACCACATTGCTGGGCTTGATCAGCCACGAGTACTTCCACACTTGGAACGTCAAGCGCCTGCGCCCGGCCGAGCTGGCCCGCTATGACTACACGCAGGAAAACTACACGCAGCTGCTGTGGTTCTTTGAGGGTTTCACCAGCTATTACGACGACCTGCTGCTGCGCCGCGCCGCGCGCATCGACAACGCCACCTACCTCAAGCTGCTGAGCAAAACCATCAACCAGGTGAACCAGACGCCCGGCCGCCTGGTGCAAAGCGTGGCGCAAAGCAGCTTTGACGCCTGGGTGAAGTACTACCGCCAGGACGAAAACACCGCCAACGCCACGGTGAGCTACTACACCAAAGGCTCGCTGGTGGGCCTGTGCCTGGACCTCACGCTGCGCGCGGAAGGCAAAACCAGCCTGGACGCCGTGATGCGCGGCCTGTGGGCCCGCTGCGCCGGCGGCCCCATGACTGAGGCCGACCTGCTGACCGTATTGCAGGAACAGACTGGCCGCAGCTACGCCAAGGAAATCGCCCACTGGGTACACAACACCAAAGAGCTGCCCGTGGCCGAGCTGCTGGAGCAGCACGGCGTGCAGGTCAACCGCGAACCCGACCAAGTGGCCCAACAACTCGGCCTGCGTGTGAAAGAAAACGGCGGCCTGTTCGTCCAACAGGTGTTGCGCGGTAGCGTGGCCGAAAAAGCGGGCTTTGCCGCAGGCGATGAATGGTTGGCCGTACAAACGGAGGGCCAGCCTTGGCGCATGCAGGCGCTGGACGACTTGACGCTCTACACCGGCAAAGCCAAGAAAGTCAGCGCGCTGGTCTCCCGCGACAAGCGCTTGATGACGCTGACCCTCGCCATGCCCGCCCCCAGCACGGCTGTGCGCTTGTCGATCCGCGACGCTGCCGCTGCCAACAAGTGGCTGAACGGGGCCTAAAGCAAGGCCGGAGCGCAGACCTACACGTACCGTATGCCGAAGCGGGTTGGGCTGGGGCCCGATTTGTGGCCAGCAGGACAGTATGAGGGCCCCAGCCCAACCCGCTTCGGCGCCCCCACCCTGCTGGCAATCGGGAACTAGCGTCCAGTGAACTTGGGAGAGCGCTTCTCCCGAAACGCCCGCACCCCCTCCACATAGTCATCGGTCTGCCCCATGGCACTCTGGGCATCGCGCTCCGCATCCAGCTGCTGGTGCAGGGTACGGCTGGCACCATCGCGCAACAGCTGGCGGGTTGTCACCAAGGCCTGCGTAGGCATCGCAGCCAAGCGCTGCGCCATGGCCATTGCCGCAGCCACGCAGTCGTCGGCCACGTCCCACACCAGCCCCCATTCCTTGGCCTGCGCCGCCATCAGCTTGTCACCCGTCATGGCCAACGCCAGGGCGCGCGCCATGCCCAGCCGCTGCGGCAAAAACCAGCTGCTACCCGCATCGGGAATCAGGCCAATCTTGCTGAAGGCCTGAATGAAGCTGGCCCCTGGCGCCGCAATCACGATGTCACACGCCAGCGCAAATGACATGCCGGCTCCAGCCGCTACGCCATTCACCGCGGCCACCGTCGGCAGGCGCAAGGCTTGCAGACGGCGCGTGGTCGGGTTGAAGGCCTGCTCAATGCTTATCCCCGGATCTGGCCGCCCGGCAGGATGGGCATCCGGTCCCAGCTCGCCGGTATTCAGGTCAGCCCCGGCGCAAAAGCCCCGCCCGGCCCCCGTCAACACCACCGCGCGGATGGCTGGGTTGGCCTCGGCCCGCTCCAGCGCCGCCCACAGCGCGTGGTGCATCTCGCGCGTAAACGCGTTGAGTGCGGCCGGGCGGTTCAGTGTGAGCAGGGCCACGGCGGCGTGCTCGGCGTAGAGAACCAGAGGCTCGGGTGTGGACGTCGTGCTGGTGTCAGTCATGTGCAACCCCTCTTCGCTATAGTGCCAATCATCAAAATCCGGAGACCCCATGATGAGCTACGAATGCATCACCACCCGTATCGAAGGCGACAAGGTTGCCATCATCACACTCAACCGCCCCAAGGCGCTGAACGCACTGAACGACCAGCTCATGGACGAGCTGGGCGCCGCGCTCAAGGGCTTTGACGCTGACCCGGCCATTGGCTGCATCGTGCTCACCGGCAGCGAAAAAGCCTTCGCCGCGGGCGCCGACATCACCGCCATGGCCAAGTTCAGCTTTGCCGATGCCTACAAAGGCGACTTCATCACCCGCAACTGGGAAACCATCCGCAGCGTGCGCAAGCCGGTCATCGCCGCGGTCAGTGGCTTTGCCCTGGGCGGCGGCTGCGAGCTGGCCATGATGTGCGACTTCATCATCGCCGCCGACAACGCCAAGTTCGGCCAGCCCGAGATCAAGCTGGGCATCATCCCCGGCGCGGGTGGCACGCAGCGCCTGCCGCGCGCGGTGGGCAAGGCCAAGGCCATGGATCTGGCGCTGACCGGCCGCATGATGGATGCGACCGAGGCCGAG
The DNA here is from genome assembly GCF_002251855.1 of Rhodoferax sp. TH121. Classification (GTDB taxonomy): domain Bacteria; phylum Pseudomonadota; class Gammaproteobacteria; order Burkholderiales; family Burkholderiaceae_C; genus Allorhodoferax. Next base: position 623,037 of record NZ_NOXW01000022.1, on the reverse strand, counting down.
CGCGCCGGGCTGGTGAGCCGCGTGGTACCGCTGGACAAACTGCAGGACGAAGCCTTGGGCGCCGCGCTGCAGATTTGCGCCTTCTCGCAAGTGGCCACGATGGCCGCCAAGGAGGCCGTGAACCGCGCCTTTGAGGGCACGCTGGCCGATGGCATTGCCTTTGAGCGTCGCATGTTCCATGCCTTGTTTGCCACGGCCGACCAAAAGGAAGGCATGGACGCGTTTGTGAACAAGCGCGCCGCCCACTTTACCCACCAATAATTTTTGGTCTATAATTCTGGGCTTCGGTCGTATAGCTCAGTTGGTTAGAGCGCAGCATTCATAATGCTGATGTCGGTGGTTCAAGTCCACCTACGACCACCAAATTGAGAACCCGCAGCGCGCAAGCCCTGCGGGTTTTTCTTATGTGCCGCCACGGCGTCGGTAAAATCACCGCTTCTTCCACAGCCTCTGGATACACACCATGAACCGCTGCATCCGCGCCCTGGGCGCAATCTTTGTGCTGGTCGCCCTGCCCTTGGACAGCATGGCGCAAACCAGCCCCACCACCCAACAGCTGACCGATAGCACTGGCACGGCCGTGGTGGCGGTTCGGACATTCCCCCCCAAAGCCCTGCGCGGTACGCTGCAGGTGGTGGCGCCACCCGAGGTGCTCCTGAACAATAAGGTGGCGCGCCTCTCACCCGGCGCCCGCGTCCGTGGCGCCAACGGAATGCTGGCCATGTCCGCCGCGCTGGTGGGCCAGACCTTGCCCGTGGTGTACCTCCTGGAGCCCCAAGGCATGCTGCACGAAGTGTGGGTACTGACCGAGGTGGAAGCCAAGCTCATGCCCATCGCGCCCGCTTACTCCACGCAGTAAGCCGCAGCCGGCGTATCTATTCAAGAGTCCTTCAGGGCTCTAGCCCTCGCCAATACTGCGCGAGCAGCTCCTGTATTCATAGCATTTTCTTCAGGATTTTCCATGTCCAAAAAAGTCTTTATCAAAACCTTCGGCTGCCAGATGAACGAGTACGACTCGGACAAGATGGCCGACGTGCTGGGCGCCGCCCAGGGTTACGAGCCCACCGACGATGTGGAGCAGGCCGACCTGATCCTCTTCAACACCTGCTCGGTGCGCGAAAAGGCACAGGAAAAAGTCTTTAGCGACCTGGGCCGCATCAAGCACCTGAAGGCCAAGGGCGTGCAAATCGGCGTGGGCGGATGCGTGGCCAGCCAGGAAGGCGCCGAGATCATCAAGCGCGCACCCTATGTGGACGTGGTGTTTGGCCCGCAAACCCTGCACCGCCTGCCCGAGCTACTGAATGCGCGCCGCGAAAAGGACAAGCCGCAGGTAGATATCAGCTTCCCCGAGATCGAGAAGTTCGACCACCTGCCGCCCGCCAAGGTGGAAGGCGCTTCCGCGTTCGTGAGCATCATGGAAGGCTGCTCCAAGTACTGCAGCTACTGCGTGGTGCCCTATACACGCGGCGAAGAGGTGAACCGCCCGTTTGAAGACGTGCTGGTGGAGATTGCCGGCTTGGCCGACCAGGGCGTGAAGGAAGTGAACCTGCTGGGCCAGAACGTGAATGCCTGGCGCGCGCGCCTGACCGAAGGCGGCGAGATGGCCGACTTCGCCACGTTACTGGAATACGTGAGTGACATCCCCGGCATCGAGCGCATCCGTTACACCACCAGCCATCCCAATGAGTTCACGCCCAGCCTGATTGCCGCCTACGAAAAGCTGCCCAAACTGGTGAGCCACCTGCACCTGCCCGTGCAGCACGGCAGCGACAAGATCCTCATGGCCATGAAGCGCGGCTACACCGCCATGGAATACAAGAGCACCATCCGCAAACTGCGCGCCATCCGGCCCGACATGTCGATCAGCTCGGACTTCATCGTCGGCTTCCCCGGTGAGACGGACGAGGACTTTGCAAAGATGATGAAGCTCATCCACGACATCGGCTTTGACAACTCCTTCAGCTTCATCTTCAGCCCCCGCCCCGGTACGCCCGCAGCCAATCTGCACGACGAGACCCCGCACGAGGTGAAGCTGGCACGCCTGCAAGAGCTGCAAGCGGCCATCAACGCGAACATTGCCACCATCAGCAACCAGCGCCTGGGCACGGTGCAGCGCATTCTGGTGGAAGGCAGTAGCAAGCGCGACAACGGCGAGCTGATGGGCCGCACCGAGTGCAACCGCGTGGTGAACTTTGCCGGGCACCCGCGCCTGGTGGGTCAACTGGTGGACGTGACGATTACCGAGACCCGCAGCTACACACTGCGGGGTGAAGTGCTGACCGCTGAGACGGTGGCTTGAACGTTCTTCGCTTTCAGCCAAGGGCTCCCATGGGAGCCCTTTTTGCTTCTGGCTTGCCTTAAGTCAAGAAAAAACCAAGGGTAAACCCGCAAGCTCCACGTAAGATGGCCCGCACCGCGGCCTTCCGCCTGGCCCCGCCTCACCACAGCACCGGAGTTTTTTGGACATGCCTTTGGCCCCCCGCATTCAACACCCCGCCTACCAGGCCAAGCTCATGTCGGCCGAGGCCGCCGCCGCCCTCATCCCCGCCGGGGCCAATGTGGGTATGAGCGGCTTCACCGGCTCGGGCCACGCCAAAGCCGTGCCCCAAGCGCTGGCCCGGCGCATGGAAGCCTTGCACGCGGCGGGCGAAGACTTCCAGATCGGCCTGTGGACTGGCGCCTCCACCGCCCCCGAGCTGGACGGCGCTTTGGCCAAGGCCCATGGCGTGTCCATGCGCCTGCCCTACCAGTCGGACCCGACCGTGCGCAAGCAGATCAACGCAGGGCAAATGCAGTACACCGACATCCACCTCTCGCACGTGGCGCAGCTGGCGTGGTTCGGGTTTCTGGGGCCGCTCAAGGTGGCGGTGGTGGAAGTGGCGGGCATCTTGCCCGACGGGCGGCTGATCCCCTCGTCGTCGGTGGGCAACAACAAAACCTGGCTGGACCTGGCCGACCACATCATTCTGGAAGTCAATCACCTGCAACACCCCGGGCTGGAGGGCATGCACGACATTTACTACGGCACCCGCATTCCGCCCCACCGCCAGCCCATCCCGCTGGTAACGCCGGGCGACCGCATCGGAGACTGCTACCTGCACTGCGACCCGGCCAAGGTGATAGCGGTGGTGGAAACCAGCGAGCACGACCGCAACTCGCCCTTCACCCCGCCGGATGCCACCTCCGAGCGCATTGCCGGGCACATCATCGACTTCTTGCAGCAAGAGGTGAATGCAGGCCGTCTGCCTGCGGACTTGCTGCCCTTGCAAAGCGGCGTGGGCAACATCGCCAACGCGGTACTCATGGGCCTGAACAAGGGCCCCTTTGAAAACCTGAGCGCCTACACCGAAGTGCTGCAAGACGGCATGCTGGAGATGATCAAGTCCGGCAAGCTGACCATGGCCTCGGCGACCGCGCTGTCGTTCAGCCCGGCGGCGTTGGAAGAGTTCAACGCCAACATCGACTTCTACCGCGAGCGCATCGTGCTGCGCCCGCAGGAGATGAGCAACCACCCTGAGGTGATTCGCCGCCTGGGCCTGATTGCCATGAACGCAATGATCGAGGCCGATATCTACGGCAATGTGAACTCCACCCACCTCATGGGCAGCAGCATCATGAACGGCATAGGCGGCTCGGGCGACTTTGCACGCAACGCCTACCTGTCCTTCTTCATGACGCCCTCCACCGCCAAAGACGGCGCCATCTCGTGCATCGTGCCCATGGTCTCGCACACCGACCACACCGAGCACGACGTGGAAATCATCGTCACCGAGCAAGGCCTGGCCGACCTGCGCGGCAAGTCACCCACCCAGCGCGCCCAACTCGTCATCGACAACTGCGCCCACCCCGACTTCCGCCCCGCCCTGCGCGACTACTTTGACCGCGCCCTGCAGACAGCCCCCGGCCGCCACACCCCACACATCCTGAGCGAGGCGCTGTCGTGGCACGACCGGTTTGTGAAGACGGGGCGGATGTTGCAATCTGATGTTTGAGTACTGCGACGCATCTTTCGTGACGCACGCGGCCAGCGCACAGCAGACTTTCGGCGTCGTCCTCAGGCGCTGGGGATGCGCTGAACGATCAACCAGATTCCTTTGCCCATCATCTCGTGCGAGGCGAGATGGAGCACATTGAAATACTGGCAAATTCTGGGGAGCCACCAAGAGCTAGGCTGTTGAATCAGGTGCGCATTCCTTCCATCAGACAGGGTTTTACCTGCTGGCCCCATGTGGATGGAAAAAAAGCCAAGACCGACAGTGATGGATGCCAACTCGTGGAGCACTGCATCCAGATGCTCAGGCTCAATGTGTTCCAGCACATCGATGCAACACACCAAGTCCGCGGCTTGTGGTGACCCATATTCCGGAAAAACGGGGTCATAAGGAAGGTATTGCGCCGGAACGACTCCTGCTTCGCCCAACCCTTCCAGCAGGCGCTTTTTGCCCGCTCCATAGTCGCACACAGACTGCACATGGGTCTGCCGAATCAAATCGGCGACGATGGGCGCAAACGCCAAGGAGGCCACGCCGTAACTCGGATTCTGATGAAGCTCCTGCTGCAACTTGAGGTACTCATCGGAAATGGTTTGTGGGTTCATTGCAGTAGGCCAGAAGCGTCTATGGATACGAGTTCTTTGTACGGAACTTGGTGTCGTCGGTGGCTACCAAGAGGGGGTCGTTTGGGCTTGGGGTCAATCGTATGAGTACGTTAATTGAAGGCTGAACATTCCCCACCAACGACGTTCTTGTCAAACTGATTGCCCCCACTGAAACTTGGAACACCATTCGCACCCGTAGCAGCCACGCATACCACCCAAGTATGTGCATTTGTGGATGCCAGCTTTCGCGGAATAACGGCAGCAAAACCAAGCTGTTACTCCGCTACAAGCAGACCATCTCACATGCCAAGAGGGGGGGGCCCGCCAGTTTGAACGCACTGGGCAGTAGCGAGCGAGGCTTAACCCCCGCACCAAGGAACAGCCATTCGGATGGATAGGCACTATCAAATTAATAGCTGCTCGCGCAATATCAAAGGACTCAAACGGCCACTTTCACCCTCAATCCCTGGATTCTCAGTGCTCCGGCGCCTCTGCCGATGCACGGCTTTCATGCGCCGTGAGCCACGCACCGGCAGCACCACACACCGCGATCAGGGCCATGCCGGCAATGGTCCAGGCATCGGGCACGTGGGAGAACATCAGCCAGCCGCCGAGCATGGCAAAGGCAATCTGGGCGTACATATAGGGCATGAGCACCGCCGCAGGCGCGCGCTTGAAGGCCTGGATGAAGATGAAGTGCCCCAGACTGCCCAACACGCCCATGAGCAACAAGCCACCCCAGACCGCATGCGACGCAATCGGCTCCCAGGTAAATGGCAAGGCCAGTGCCGCTACCAGCGCCCCCGTCCAGCCGGTGTAGAACTGCATGGTCATCGGGTCTTCCGTGCGGGCCATGCGGCTGGTCAGCAGCTGAAAGCCTGCGTTGGCCGCCACCACCCCGATGGGAAACAGCAGGGCCCAGTTGAAGTCTGCCCCCTCCGGCCGCACGATGGCCAAGGTGCCCGCGAAGCCGCCCGCCACCAGCAGCAGGCGCAGACGAGAGATTTTTTCATGCAACATGCGCGCGGCCAACAGCGTAACCACCAGCGGGGTCAGCAAGACGATGGCGGTGAACTCGCCCACCGGCATGTGCTTCAGGCTCAAAAAAGCCAGGATGCTGGTGGTCAGCAAGAGCCCGCCGCGCAGCACATGCAGGCCAATGTGAGCGGTATGGAGCAAGGCGCGCCCCTGGCGGGGCATTTCTATCGCCGTGGTGGCGACGGCCTGGAAGGCGTAGCGAAAAAACATGGCCACCATCAGCGGGGCACTGAGAGACACCCATTTGGTGGTGGTGTCCAGGGTGGCAAAACAAGCCATGGCCGCAATGGCCAAGGCGATTCCCTTTAAAACTTGTGCGCGGTGTGGGTCGGCCATCAGGGGGATGGTCAGAAGGGCATCTTGGGCATGCCCTTCATGCCGCCCAGGCGCTTCATCATCTTCATCATGCCGCCGCCTTTCATCTTTTTCATCATGTCCTGCATTTGCTCAAACTCTTTGAGCATGCGGTTGACTTCCTGCACGTGTACGCCCGCACCGGCAGCGATGCGGCGCTTGCGCGTGGCCTTGATAAGGTCGGGTTTGCGGCGCTCCAGCGGCGTCATGCTGTGGATGATGCCTTCCTTGCGTTTGATGTCTCTTTCAGCCTTGTCCATGTCCACCTGACCGGCCTTGGCCGCCATGGCGGCAGGCAGTTTGTCCATCAAGCTGGAGAGGCCGCCCATTTGCTTCATCTGCTGGATCTGGGCCAAAAAGTCATTCAGGTCGAACCCGCCGCCGCTCTTGACCTTCTCGGCCAGCTTCTTGGCGGCCTCGATGTCCACACCGGCCGTGACCTGCTCCACCAGCGCCACGATGTCGCCCATGCCCAGAATGCGGCCCGCATGGCGCTCGGCGTCGAACACCTCGATGCCATCGAGCTTTTCGCTGGTACCGGCGAATTTGATGGGAGCGCCCGTGACCTGGCGCACGGACAAGGCAGCACCGCCACGCGAGTCACCATCGGTTTTGGTCAGGATGATGCCGGTCAGCGGCAGCGCTTCCTTGAAGGCCTTGGCGGTGTTGACCGCGTCCTGGCCCTGCATGGCGTCCACCACAAACAGCGTTTCAACGGGGTTCAGCGCGGCGTGCAGGTTCTTGATTTCCAGCATCAGCGCTTCGTCGATGGCCAAGCGACCGGCGGTGTCGACCAGCAGCACGTCAAAGAAATGCTTCTTCGCGTAGTCCAGCGCGGCGCGGCCAATGTCTACCGGCTTCTGGTCGGGCGTGCTCGGGAACCACTCGGCGCCGGCCTGGGCCGTCACCGTCTTGAGCTGTTCGATGGCGGCGGGGCGGTACACGTCGCCCGAGACCGTCAGCACCTTCTTCTTGCGCTTCTCAATCAGGTGTTTGGCCAGCTTGGCCGTGGTGGTGGTTTTGCCGGCACCTTGCAGGCCGGCCATCAGGATGACAGCGGGAGGCTGGGCTGCAAGGTTAATGTCGCTCACACCTTCGCCCATGGTGGCCGCCAGCTCACGGTTCACGATGCTGACCAGCACCTGACCTGGCTGCAGGGAACCCAATACTTCCTGCCCCAGTGCTTTTTCTTTCACGCGGGCAATGAAGTCGCGTACCACGGGCAGGGCCACGTCAGCCTCCAGCAGCGCCATGCGCACTTCGCGCAACATGTCTGTGACATTGCTTTCGGTGATGCGGCCTTGGCCGCGCAGGTCTTTGACGAGGCGGGAGAGTTTGTCGGTAAGGGCGGAAGCCATAAGACGTATTCCGGCAAGCGGAACCTGTAGTGAAGGCCAGCCAAGGCTGGCAGGGAGCAAAACGCTAAACTGTGGGGATGATTTTAGCCAGTGCGACCCCCATCAGCCTGACCCTGTCGGTTTTGGCCGCCAGCGCCTACGCATGGGTCGCGCTGCGCGCCACCCACCTGTCTGCCAACGCGGCGCGCAACGGGGTGGTCATCGCCTGGGTGCTGCACGGGGCAGTGTTGGCCTGGAGCCTGATGGGAAGCACTGCCTATTTCGGGTTCGCGCCTGCGCTGTCGATGACCGCATGGCTGGTGGCTGCGGTGTATGCCGTGGAGAGCCAGGTCTTTCCCCAGTTGCAAACGCGCTGGGTGCTGGCCGCGCTGGGCGCGCTGGCAGTGGCACTGGCCTTCGTGTTCCCCGGCGCCCCCTTGGCAGCCACCGCGTCTATCTGGCTTCCCTTGCACCTGCTGTTTGGAGTAGCCTGCTACGGCCTGTTTGGCACCGCAGTGGTACATGCCTGGTTCATGACACGCACCGAGGCCCGCATCCGCCAGGCCGCAGACCCGCACAGCGGCCTGCCACTGCTCACCCTGGAGCGCCTGACTTACCGGTTTGTCACCGCAGGCTTTGTCTTGCTGAGCGTCACCTTGGTTATGGGCTACGGCTTCGGTGATGTGCTGTACGGCCCCACCCATGCCTGGCGCTGGGACCACAAGACGATATTTTCTGTGCTGGCCTGGACAACTTTTGCGGTGCTCTTGGCGGGCCGCTACCAGTTTGGCTGGCGCGGCAAGCAGGCCAACCGCATGCTGTACACCGGCTCGCTGCTCTTGCTATTGGCCTACGTGGGATCGCGGTTTGTGATGGAAGTGATTTTGGGACGCGGGGCATGAAGTACTTCATCGTCTTGGCGGTGGTATTGGTCGTGGTGTGGCGTTGGCGCGGTGCGCGCAGTAGCGCAGTCGCCCACAAACATGCAGATCAAAGTCAACCGTCTGCGCACCCCACCGACATGGTGGCCTGCCACCACTGCGGGCTGCACCTGCCCAGCACCGACGCCTTGCCTGGCCGGAAAGGGCCTTACTGCAGTACTGCTCACCGCCAAGTGGCGGAAGGGTAATGCCAAACCCGCTTCCCGAGCACTCGTGGTTTGGGCCGGCTGCTCTGGAGCCTGTGCCTGAACGCCCAGAAGGAACCCAGGAGTTTTCCCGCCTCTGGCAGGCCTTCATGACGGCCCGACTGACGCTGGGGTTGGTATTGGTGGTGTTGCAGGCGGGTCTGTATGTCAGCGGATCCGCCCAAAGCCGCACCCTCATGGCCATTTGCCTGGCCTACTTCCTGGGCACACTGGCGACCCGGCTGTTCGTCCGGCCACGTCATTTGGGGCAAGCCTTCAACCGCGCCTGGGGGGTGCTGATCGGACTGGACATTGCGGTGTTCTCCGGTCTGCAGTGGCTGCAGGGCAACAACCTCAACTACACCCCACTGTTTGCCTTGCCCGTACTGCTGGCGTCAGTGCTGGGTTCTTTGCGCCTGGCTTTGGGCACGGCGGCTGGCATCAGCATGCTGCTACTGCTTGGCACTTACGGCTTGCACCGCGAGGCCCCCGGGGAAGCCACACCGGCCTTTGTGCAGTCCGCGCTGGCCGGGGCTGGGTATTTTTTGATTGCACTGCTGGCCAACCAACTGGCTTCGCGCCTGGCCAGCGAGGGACAGCGGGCACGCCTGAGCCAGTTGGCGGCCACCGTCCAGCGTCAAGTCAACGAACTGGTGATCGAATCGTTGCCGGATGGTGTGCTGATCGTGGATGCGCAGGGCCTGGTACGTGCAGCCAACCCGGCAGCCAGGCTGCTGCTGGGCAGCCCTCAACAACCGCTGCGGGCCGCCATGTTTGACCTGAAGACCCAATCCGCCTGGCAGACTCTGCTGCACCTGACCCGCATGAGCATGGGCACCGGCCGAGCACAACAAGCGGAGGTCACGATCCACCACCCGGGAAGTGGGCCCCGCCGGGTGTTGGCCCGCACCAGCCTGGCTGCCCCCCAAGGCATTGCACAAGATAGCTTGTGCGTATTGTTTCTACAAGACCAACGTGAACTCGAAGCCCGCCTGCGTACAGAAAAACTGGCCAGCATGGGTCGGCTGTCTACGGCGGTCGCGCATGAAATCCGCAACCCATTGGCCGCCATTGCACAAGCGAATGCTTTGCTGGACGAGGATCTCAGTGCCCCACGACATAAAAAACTCACCACCATGGTGTCGCAAAACACCAAGCGGCTCGAAAGAATTGTGGATGACATCCTGAATGTGTCCCGGGTCCGGGGCAATGACCCCACCTTGCTGACGCAACACATCCACCTGCATGAGCAGGTGCACCGCATCGCCTCCGACTGGGCCCACCAGTCGGGCCGACTGGCCCAATTGCATATCCAAGTGGAGACGCAAGCACTATCGGTGCGCTTCGATGCGGACCATCTGCGCCAGATCCTCATTAACCTGCTGGACAATGCCCAGCGTTATGCCAGCAAACGGATGGGCAGTATTCAGGTGCACAGTGCGCGCCAAGACCGGGTGGCGCGAGTCACTGTATGGAGTGACGGCGCGCCCATGGATGCATCTGTCCAGCGCCACCTGTTTGAGCCATTTTTCTCCTCAGAGAGCCGCTCCAGCGGTCTTGGTCTGTATATTTGCAGGGAATTGTGTGAGCGCCATGGCGCCACCTTGGCCTACCATCGCACTGCCCAGGAAATGGCGGGGCAGGCCACTGACGGCAATGCGTTTTCGATTACCTTGCCGTTGACCGAAAGCACCTTGCCGGACGACAACACAGAAGCACCATGGCAACCCTCCCTGTATTGAACGACGCACGCATTCTTGTCATCGACGATGAGCCGGATTTGCGTACGCTGTACGAACTCACCTTGCTGCGCGAAGGCTATCGGGTAGAAACAGCGGGCTGCGTGCAAGAGGCCCGGGAGCAACTCAAGCAACAGCGCTTTGACGCCATCATCACGGACATGCGCCTGCCCGATGGCTCAGGAACGGATATTTTGGCGCAGTTGCGTGCGGAGCAACGTCCCGAACGCTGCGTAGTGATCACCGCTTATGGCTCTGCTGAAAATGCGGTGGAGTCACTGAAAGCGGGGGCGTTTGACTACCTGTCCAAGCCGGTGGACTTGAAGCAGTTCCGGGCAGTCGTCGCCAATGCCCTTCAAGGCAACGCAGCGACGCCCACGATCCCGGCGCGCAATCCAACGCTCAAAAACAGCTCCAGCAGCAACGCTGCCAATGCGGAAAACGCGCTAGCCAGATTGGTGGGGAACTCCAGCGTTATGGCCCAGGTCAAGGACCGGATTGTCAAAGTGGCTCGGAGCATGGCGCCAGTGCTCATCCACGGCGAGTCAGGCACCGGCAAAGAGCTGGTTGCCAGTGCCATCCATGCCAATAGCCACCGCGTGCAAGGCCCTTGGGTCCCAGTGAATTGCAGCGCTATTCCGGAAAACCTGCTGGAGGCCGAATTTTTTGGCGCGCGCAAAGGGGCTTACACCGGCGCCACACAAGACCGAGTGGGGTTCTTCCAGGCTGCGCATGGCGGCACCCTGTTTTTGGACGAAATTGGGGATTTGCCACTACCCATGCAATCCAAGCTCTTGCGTGCCATTCAAGAGCGTAGCGTGCGCGCATTGGGTGCGCCGCAAGAAGAACTGGTGGATGTCCGCATTGTCAGCGCCACCCACAAAGACTTGGCCGCAGAGGTGCAGGCCGGACGTTTCAGGCAGGACTTGTACTACCGCCTCAATGTCATCGACATCTATATCCCGCCTCTGCGTGAACGCTGTGAAGACCTGCCCGCCCTGTGCCAGGCACTGCTGATCCGGATAGCAGCAGAGTCTGGCATGCCCGCACCGCAGCTTTCAGCCCGAGCCATGGCGCAAATCTGCACACTCCCCTTGCCCGGCAATGTGCGCGAATTGGAGAACGTTCTGCACCGGGCCATGGCGCTGTCGGACGATGCGGTGTTGGAACTCGACAACCACGCCCTGAACACGCAGCCTCAGCCTTTGCGTGACGACCCGGAAAGCACCCTTCCCGCGGAGCTCATCGCGAACTTCGCGGCTACTTCGCCAGTTGCCAGTGGCGCGGCCGATCCTATTCCGAGTGACTTGCAGGTGCACCTGGACCGGATTGAACGTGACATTCTGGTACGCACTCTGCGTGAAACCCGCTTTAACCGCACCTCGGCGGCCCACAGACTGGGCATCAGCCTGCGGCAGATCCGTTACCGGATGGCACGCCTGCAGATTGATGCCCCCAACGCCTCAGACGACCCTGGCGATGCCTGAAGCCCCACCATCGCCGTGGGACAGCGGCTGGTACCACTTTGCCCGTGCCTGCCCGTCGCCCAACTTTGGTCCGCGCCCGGACGGCGTCTCGATAGACCTAGTGGTTCTGCACTCCATCAGCCTGCCGCCCGGGCAGTATGGAACAACCCATGTCGCGGAACTCTTTACCAACCGGCTGGACTGGAATGCCCACCCATACTTCAAGTCCATCGAAGGCTTGCGGGTGTCTGCCCACTTTTTCATCAATCGGCAGGGGGAGCTCTGGCAATTTGTGAGCTGTGACGACCGTGCATGGCATGCGGGAGTGTCTGCCTACCGCGGCAGAAGCAACTGCAATGACGATTCCATTGGCATTGAGCTGGAAGGACTGGAAGGCGATACCTTCACCCCGGCACAATACGAAACACTACAGTCGCTGATTCCCGCCATGGGGCGCCACTACCCGCTGCGTCACATAGCGGGCCATGAACACATTGCACCGGGACGCAAACAGGATCCAGGCCCGGGCTTCCGGTGGGAAATTTTGCGCGAAAGCTTGGGTTTTCCGGCCGACTTCTACCCAGATACGACGCTCCCGAACCGCACCTGAAATATTTTTTTCGGGCAGGCATCCGAGCCAGGCGACCTGCAAAAGGCAACATGTATCTTCCGAGACCCTGAATTGACGGGCCTTTGCAAGCCAAATCGGGCGCAAGTACGCGCCGGTCTTGGTGCCGTAGGTCAAAAGCTCCATTTCACGGGCACGATGCCAGGCTGCGTTGCAAGCGAAAAAGAGACAGACCACTCACGCCTGAGCAGGCCCCACCCGATGACAGCCTGTACACTACAGGTAGTGGCTTGTCTCCACCCGAGACCCCAGATATAGTGTGTTCTGTTAATTCAAACCACTGCCCCAAAGCGACAAAAAGGGGCCGCTAACACCCTGCGACAAGCCCCGAAAATACCGATTTAGACGAGGAAATCATGGAATCTGTTTCTACTGCAACACCCACGCCATCGAGCACGCTACTGACCGCCCACAGCAGCGGCAGCGGAGAAGCCGGCATGGTGAACACACTGACCCATTACCAAATCATTCGGCGCAATGGCGCAGTGGTTCCTTTTGAACCCAACAAGATCGCCGTTGCAATGATGAAGGCCTTTTTGGCAGTGCATGGAACCCAGGGCGCAGCCTCGGCGAGCGTGCGTGAAACCGTAGATGGCTTGACCCAGCAAGTAATTCGTGCGCTGATGCGTTCACGCCCCGGTGGCGGCACCTTTCATATTGAAGATGTACAGGACCAGGTCGAACTGGGTCTGATGCGTGGTGGCCACCACGAAATTGCCCGTGCCTACGTGCTGTACCGCGAACGCCGCACCCAGGAGCGCGCTAAGCAAGTCGCCCAAACGGCCCCGGCCATGCCCACCATCCACGTTTTGGAGAACGGTCAGCGCGTTGCGCTGGACTTGGGGCAGCTGCAGTCGCGCATCGAAACTGCCTGCGCAGGCCTGGGGGCTGACGTAAAACCAGACCCCATCGTGGCCGAAACCATGCGCAACCTGTACGACGGTGTGCCCATGGACGAGGTATACAAGGCGTCGATCTTGGCTGCCCGCACGCTGATTGAAAAAGACCCGGACTACACCTACGCTACCGCGCGCTTGTTGTTTCACACGATTTCCCGCGAAGTGCTGGGGCGCGATGTGGCGCAGGCCGACATGCAGGAAGCCTATGCCGAATACTTCCCCGGGTTTATCAAGCGCGGTGTGGATGCAGATCTGCTGGACGAGAAACTGCTGCAATTCGATCTAAAGCGTCTGGGCGCGGCCCTCAAGTCCAACCGCGACATGCAATTCGACTACCTCGGCTTGCAGACCTTGTATGACCGCTACTTCCTGCACGAGGGCAAGACTCGCATCGAACTGCCGCAGGCTTTCTTCATGCGCGTGGCCATGGGCTTGTCGCTCAACGAAATCGACCGCGAAACCCGTGCCATTGAATTTTATGAAGTGCTTTCCAGTTTTGACTTCATGTCCAGCACGCCCACGCTGTTCAACAGCGGTACGCTGCGCTCACAGCTCTCCAGCTGCTACCTGACCACCGTGCCCGACGATTTGGACGGCATTTACGAATCCATCAAGGAAAATGCCCTGCTGTCCAAATTTGCAGGTGGCTTGGGTAATGATTGGACGCGTGTACGCGCCCTAGGCTCCCACATCAAAGGGACCAACGGAGAATCCCAGGGTGTGGTTCCATTCCTGAAGGTGGTGAACGACACGGCCGTCGCCGTGAACCAGGGTGGGAAGCGCAAGGGTGCGGTGTGCACCTACTTGGAAACATGGCACCTGGACATCGAAGAGTTCTTGGAACTGCGCAAGAACACTGGTGATGACCGTCGCCGCACACATGACATGAACACCGCGAACTGGATTCCGGATCTGTTCATGCGCCGCGTGATGGAAAAAGGTACCTGGACACTGTTTTCGCCCTCGAATGTTCCGGATTTGCATGACCTGTTTGGCTCTGCATTTGAAAAGGCGTATGTCGCCTACGAAGAGAAAGCAGCCCGTGGCGAAATCAAGCCGTCGCGCACAGTTCAGGCGAGCGACCTCTGGCGCAAGATGCTCACCATGCTGTTCGAAACCGGACATCCGTGGATCACATTCAAGGATGCCTGCAATGTTCGCTCGCCCCAGCAACACGCAGGCGTCGTGCACTCGTCCAACCTGTGCACCGAGATCACACTCAACACCAGCGACTCGGAAACTGCAGTGTGCAATTTGGGTTCAGTCAACTTGAGCCAACACCTGAAAGACGGCGCTCTGGACCATGACAAGCTCAAACGCACGATTGCAACGGCCATGCGCATGTTGGACAACGTGATTGACATCAACTACTACGCGGTCAAAAAAGCGCGTGATTCCAACCTGCGCCACCGCCCCGTGGGCTTGGGTGTCATGGCCTTCCAGGACAGCCTGTACGCGCTGCGCATCCCATATGCCAGTGACGCCGCTGTGGAGTTTGCAGACAAATCCATGGAAGCCATCAGTTACTATGCTTATTGGGCATCGACCGACTTGGCACGCGAACGCGGCAAGTACTCCAGCTTCAAGGGTTCGCTCTGGGACAAGGGCATTCTGCCTCCCGACACATTGGACATGCTGTCCCAAGCACGCGGCGGCTACGTGGAAGTGGACCGCTCGTCCACACTGGACTGGGACGCTCTGCGCCGAAAGATTGCGCAGGACGGCATGCGCAACTCCAACTGCGTAGCAATTGCACCCACCGCCACCATCTCCAACATCATTGGAGTGGATGCGTCCATCGAGCCCTGCTTCGGCAATCTGTCGGTCAAGTCCAATCTCTCCGGTGAGTTCACCGTGATCAACAGCTACCTGGTACGCGATCTCAAGGCCTTGGGACTGTGGGATGACGTGATGGTGATGGACCTGAAACACTTCGACGGCTCACTAAGCCCGATCGACCGCGTGCCGCAAGAGATCAAACAGCTTTACGCCACCGCCTTTGAGGTGGAAACCCGCTGGCTGGTGGAGGCAGCCGCACGTCGCCAGAAATGGATCGACCAAGCACAGTCGCTCAATATCTACATGGCAGGTGCATCAGGCAAAAAGCTCGACGAAACCTACAAACTCGCCTGGTTGCGCGGCTTGAAAACAACGTACTACCTACGCACGATGTCGGCCACCCACATAGAGAAGTCCACCGTCAACGCAGGTCGATTGAACGCTGTGTCATCGGGGAATGACGCACAAGGTTCGACAAAGATGTCCAGCGCGCTGGAGGCTGCTGCAGCTGCAGCGCATGTGCAGATGGAGTTAGCCAGTAACGCAGCGACCGACATCAAGTTCTGCGGTGTGGATGACCCCACCTGCGAGTCCTGCCAGTAAGAGAGAAGTGCATCGCGCATTGCAACGCGATGCAATAGAGCAACACAAATGGGCTGCGAAATGCATGACTTCTTTTCATTTCATTTCGCTGCTCTCATAATCCGCTGATTGGAATCATCTATGTTGACCTGGGACGAAGAAGTCAAGCCCACATCGCCGAATAACTTTGCGCGCAGCCCGTCCGAACAGTTGTCGGTTGCGCAGGCACCAGTCGCCCCTGCCCCCTCCCAAACACCCGCAACCGTCGCTGCAATCATGCAGACGGGGACCCACCGGCGCATGCGTGCCGACGACAAGCGCATCATCAACGGCCAAACTGACGTGAACCAGTTGGTCCCGTTCAAGTACAAGTGGGCGTGGGAAAAATATCTCGCGACCTGCGCCAACCACTGGATGCCGCAAGAGGTCAACATGACACGCGACATCGCCTTATGGAAAGACCCGAACGGCCTGACTGAAGACGAGCGTCGCATCGTCAAGCGCAACCTCGGCTTTTTTGTGACTGCTGACTCTTTGGCCGCCAACAATATCGTGTTGGGCACTTACCGCCACATCACAGCGCCTGAGTGCCGTCAGTTCCTGTTGCGCCAAGCCTTTGAAGAAGCTATCCACACCCACGCCTACCAGTACATCGTAGAGTCGCTGGGCTTGGACGAAAGCGAGATCTTCAACGCATACAACGAAATTCAATCTATCCGCGATAAGGACGAATTCCTGATTCCGTTCATTGCGGCCATCATGGATCCCAATTTCCATACGGGTACGGCCGAGTCTGACCAGACCTTGCTCAAGTCTCTCATCGTCTTTGCCTGCTTGATGGAAGGCTTGTTCTTCTACGTGGGCTTCACACAAATCTTGGCGTTGGGCCGCCAAAACAAGATGACCGGTGCGGCTGAGCAGTACCAATACATCCTGCGTGACGAGTCCATGCACTGTAACTTCGGCATCGACCTGATTAACCAACTCAAACTCGAAAATCCCCATTTGTGGACCTCTGAGTTCAAGGCTGAAATCCGGGGGTTGTTCGAGAAAGCTGTGGAGCTGGAATACCGCTATGCCGAAGACACCATGCCACGCGGCGTGTTGGGTATGAACGCCTCGATGTTCAAAGGCTATCTGCGCTACATCGCCAACCGACGCGCCACCCAGATCGGTTTAGAGCCTTTGTTCCCGAATGAAGAAAACCCTTTCCCTTGGATGAGCGAAATGATTGACCTGAAGAAGGAACGCAACTTCTTCGAGACCCGCGTGATCGAGTACCAATCGGGTGGCGCCCTGTCTTGGGACTGAAGCGCAACCTATGCTTTCTAGAATTTCACGCCCTCAACACCGCAGCCAAGACTGCGGACTGGGTGCGTGTCACCGCGTTCATGCTGCTGGGACTGCGCCCAACAGCATGAATCACTTCTTGCAACCAACCGGCAAGAAGTGCTCTTTGTAAATTGATCAAGGAGAAAATCATGGCAACTGCAAAAAAGCCGGCCGCAAAAAAGGCCGCTCCCGCAAAAAAAGCTGCACCCGCTAAAAAGGTAGCAGCAAAGAAGGCAGCTCCCGCTAAGAAAGCTGCACCCGCTAAAAAGGTAGTAGCAAAGAAAGCGGCTCCCGCTAAGAAAGCCGCTCCTGCTAAAAAAGTAGCAGCAAAGAAAGCAGCTCCCGCTAAGAAAGCCGCTCCCGCCAAAAAGGTAGCAGCAAAGAAGGCGGCTCCCGCTAAGAAAGCCGCTCCCGCCAAAAAGGTAGCAGCGAAGAAGGCGGCTCCTGCCAAGAAAGCAGCCGCGAAAAAGGCCCCCGCCAAAAAGGCCGCTGTTGCCAAAAAACCTGCTGCGAAGAAGCCGGTAGCCAAAAAAGCAGCGAAGAAGCCCGCTGCGAAGAAAGCCGCGAAAGCACCCGCTGCCAAAGCGGCCCCTGCTGCACCTGCGGCACAAACTACGCTGAACCCGCAAGCGGCTTGGCCGTTTCCGACATCCAGCAAGCCCTAAGCGTTTACGCTTTAAGCTACAAGGCCCGATACCGCAAGGTTTCGGGCTTTTTTCATGGCCGTGTCAGGGATAAAAGGCCAAAAGGCGATAACCTGAAATACGCTCGGTATTACTTCCGGGTTTGACAGTAATGGGCAGTGCAGTGGTGATCTCTGCGCCGGCATCCAAGGTATCTTTGCCCGTCACCAACTCAGCTGCCAGCAACACACGACGCACGACAGCCTGGTCCTGCAAATCAGTCAGGGTCAACTCCAACGCCGGCGCAGCCAAGGCAATCGCCGCGGTATTTTTCAAAGTGAAGTTCAGGCGATAAACATCCGCCCGCACCTTGGTAAAGGACGAGCTGTCGATCACGATGGATTCGATCTGACGCACTGGCAGCACTTCGCAGTTCAGCCATACGCACATGGCCAGCACAGCCTTTTTGGCTGCGGGCTCTGTCGCTGCAATGCGATCCCGCTCATGGACAATAACCTGCAGAGCTAAGACAGCCATCAAAACCAAGGCAAGGAAGGATAAAAGCACCCGTACGCCGGTGCTTTGCCAAGGGCTGGCACCACGCGCCTGCCGCATAAAGGACGGCTTGGGCGTATCGGCAGGCTCCACCGTTTTTACCTGCGCTTGTGCGTACCGAGGCTCGGGGACTGACGCAGGTTTTACGGCCTCATGCACAACATCCACAGGCGGATCCACATCCACCTGTGGATGACCGGGTCGCAAATCCAGCAAGTCATCCAGACTCGGTTCAATCTCCGGAGGGGCTTGGTAGAAATCGGGAGTTTCCGCCGAGGCGAACTCATCGTGGACTTCCGCTACATCCTCCACGTCCAAAGTGTCTTGGACTAAGCCGGACTCCGCGACAGGCGAATCTGTCTCTTGCGGGTCAGCGGAAAATCGCAGAGAGGACTTCCAGTCATTCCCGTCCTGCCCCACAGACGCAGTGTTATTCGCAGACGTCTCAGTCTGTGGCTCGGGGTCTGTATAAAGATGGGCGTTGGCGTCGAAGACTTCGTCGCACTGCCCACAACGCACCCAACCGTCCGAAATGCGCAACTGGTCTGGCACGACCTTGAACATCGTGGCGCAGGCAGGGCATTGGGTAATCAGGCTCATCGCATCACATTGTAGAGCCGAGGTGGCCGCCGTCAGAGGGTAGCGGTCATCAGAATCCAGCCATCCTCTTCGTCTGCCACGGACAACTTGCAGTAGGACGCATACGCAGCAACCAATTCATCGGCCTGCCGGGCCAAAATACCTGCTAACACCAAATGCCCTCCCGCTTTCACATGTGCACACAGTAGTGGCGCGAGCACCTTGAGGGGAGTTGCGAGGATGTTGGCCAGCACCAAGGCATACTGTCCATGTGCCTTGTCGGGCAAGCCCGCCAGCAATTGCACACCGTTGGCATCTGCATTCAGTACCGTCGATTGCACGGCCGCTTCGTCAATATCCACGGCCACCACACGCTGGGCACCAAACTTGGCAGCGCCAATAGCCAAAATACCGGAACCGCAACCATAGTCCAGCACATCGGGTTGGCCAGGGTGGCTCGCCACCCAACGCAAGCACATGCGGGTAGTGGGATGCGTGCCCGTGCCAAAGGCCAGCCCCGGGTCCAGGCGAATGACTTGCCGCGCCTGCGCCGGAGGTTCATGCCAAGTGGGAACAATCCAGAACTCAGGGGTAATTTCGACCGGCGCGAACTGAGACTGCGTCAATCGCACCCAATCCTGATCCGCCACAGCGGCAATTCCCAAGACTTGGCATCCGTCAAAGAAGTCCTGCACCTGCAACAAACGCGCCGCATCGTCGGCCAAGGCCCGGTCCGCAAACAAAGCAATAACACGGGAGCGCTGCCAGCCATCTTTGGGTGGTGGCATGCCCGGCTCGCCAAACAAGGCCTGCTCTGCATCAGTCTGGGCGTCCGCGTCTTCCACGCTCACGCTCAGGGCATCCAACGCATCCAGCGCATCGCTCAGGCTCTCGACCCGGTCCTCGGGACACATCAAACGCAATTCAAACATGCCAGCCCTTATCGCTTGTGCTGTTCCAGCCAATGCTCCAGATAGTGGATGTTGGTCCCACCATCCATGAACTTGGCGTCCACCATCAGCTCGCGGTGCAGCGGAATATTGGTGTTGATACCTTCCACCACCGTCTCAGCCAGCGCCGTACGCATGCGGGCCATGGCCTGCTCGCGGGTGTCTCCATGCACAATGATCTTGCCGACCATGGAATCGTAGTTCGGTGGCACGAAATAGTTGGTGTAGACATGCGAATCCACGCGTACACCAGGGCCGCCGGGTGCGTGCCACATGGTCACGCGACCGGGCGAGGGGATGAACTTGTAGGGGTCTTCGGCGTTCACACGGCATTCGATGGCGTGGCCACGCACCTCGATTTGGCGCTGCGTGAACGGCAGCTTCTCGCCAGCCGCCACCATGATCTGGGTTTTGACGATGTCAATGCCCGTCACCATCTCGGTCACCGGGTGCTCCACCTGCACGCGCGTGTTCATCTCAATAAAGTAGAACTCGCCGTCTTCGTAGAGAAATTCAAAAGTACCGGCACCGCGGTAGCCAATCTTCTTGCAGGCAGCCACACAGCGCTCACCAATGCGCTCGATCAGCTTGCGGTTGATACCCGGCGCAGGGGATTCCTCCAGCACCTTCTGGTGGCGGCGCTGCATGGAGCAATCGCGCTCCCCCAGATAGACCGCATTTTTGTGCTTGTCCGCCAGAATCTGAATTTCGACGTGGCGCGGGTTCTGGAGAAACTTCTCCATATAGACCGCTGGATTGCCAAAGGCTGCCCCAGCCTCCGCTTTGGTCATGGCCACAGCGTTCACCAATGCAGCTTCTGTATGCACCACACGCATACCACGCCCACCGCCGCCGCCAGCCGCCTTGATGATCACGGGGTAGCCAATCGACTTGGCGATACGCTTGATCAGCACGGGATCGTCAGGCAACTCGCCCTCGGAGCCTGGCACACAAGGCACGCCAGCTCGGATCATGGCCTGCTTGGCCGACACCTTGTCCCCCATGATGCGGATGGACTCGGGTGTGGGGCCGATAAACTGGAAGCCGCTTTTCTCAACGCGCTCGGCGAAATCCGCGTTTTCGCTCAAGAAGCCATATCCGGGGTGGATGGCTTCGGCATCTGTCACCTCGGCGGCCGAGATGATGGCAGGCATATTGAGGTAACTCTGGGCCGAGGGGGCCGGGCCAATGCAGACGGCCTCTTCGGCCAGCTTCACGTACTTGGCTTCGCGGTCCGCCTCGGAATAGACCATGACGGCCTTGATACCCAGCTCACGACAGGCGCGCTGGATCCGCAAGGCAATCTCGCCACGGTTGGCGACCAGGATTTTCTTGAACATGGATAAGGGCGCTTATTCGATGATGAACAAAGGCTGGCCGTACTCGACCGCTTGCCCGTTTTCACACAGGATTTGGGTCACGGTGCCAGACTTGTCGGCTTCGATCTCGTTGAGGATCTTCATCGCCTCAATAATGCAGATGGTCTCGCCCTGTTTGATGGTGGCGCCAACCTCCACAAAAGGCTTGGCGCCCGGTGCGGAAGAGCGGTAAAACGTGCCCACCATGGGCGACTTAACCGCATGACCTGCGGAAGCAGCTTCTGCCACGGGCGCGGCCACGGCCGGCGCAGGGGCTACTGATGGTGCCGGAGCCGGGGCACCTGCAGGTGGCGCTGCGTAGACTGGCTGGGCATAGCCCTGCACCACTGCACCACCACCCTTGACGATACGCACCTTGCCTTCAGCTTCGGTGATTTCGAGTTCCGACACATTGGAATCCGAGACCAGATCAATCAGAGTTTTGAGTTTGCGTAAATCCATGGAATCTCCAACAACCGACATTTGAGAAGCGGCGAATTTACCGCAAAAATGTCGATATCTGCTGATAATTTTATTTATCTCTTTGCAAGTGAGGTCATTTTCAACAACCCGCAAGAGATATAAGCCAAGGCCTCACCCCATTCGGGGCACCCTCGGCCTAGGGTGAGGCCTCTATTTTAGCCCAGCCCAAGCTTGCAAGTCGGCAGGTAGAACCCGCCCCATCTTGCGCTGGCGCACAACACCATCACCCGACAACACCACGGTAAACGGCAGCCCACCCGTCAAATTGCCCAAGCTGCGACCCAAGTCTGCACCCGCCATTCCCGCCATGGCCACCGGAAAGTCCAGGGGCATGCGCTGCAAAAAAGCTTGCACAGGAGCGGTCTTGTCCACCGCCAATGCCAACACTTGCCAGCCGTTAGCACGATGTTCACGGAAGAACTGGTTGATCAGCGGCAACTCTTCCACGCAGGGCGGGCACCACGTCGCCCAGAAGTTGATCAGCAGCGGTCGCCCCTGAAAGTTCTGGAGCGCAATCGGCTTGCCGTCAGGCGTCTCCCAGCGTTGTGCCCAAAACCCAGCCACCGGCTCTGCCACCGTTGGCGTGTCGCCCACGCCGCGCCACACCGCAACCCCCACACCCGCCAAAGCAGCCCCACCCGCCAGCCCGCCCAACATCCAACGGCGGGACCGCGTCATCGGGTCCGACTGGGTGGCCAAGGATGATTCACGCATGGCCAGACTCCTGCAACAGGCGGCGCAGCGCCGCCGCATCCCCGCGCGGGCGACGTCCGCGGGCATCGGGCTGCAGCGCGCCGCGCATGTCATCCAGATCGTTCACCAGCAAATGCACCCCCACCTGCTCGCCCAATGCACGACACAGGGCGTGCACGCTCAGCGCATCCACCATCTCGCCATGCAGACCCGGCACGGCACGGACTTCGAAGCGTACCCCCCGGTCAATCAGCGCGATCTCCGCTGATTTGGGATCATCGCAAAACAACTGCAGATAAATGTCGGAACGGCGCGTGGCCGTGCCATGCCAGACAGCACCACCGACATGGGGGCGGAAAGGCTCCAGACGCTGCATCCATTCCAGTGCAAGTTCACGCAGCGCCTGCAACTCGGTGGGCTGGGTATCGGCGCAGAAGATGGCGATGTACTCCTCCACCGCGCGCTCCAGCTGCTCGTTGTCGGGCAGGGCCGCACGCGCCGGCAGGCCCAGCTGCTTGGCAGCGCGGCGCTTGGCCGGGCCGTACTCCAGCCCCTCTTCCACCACCAGGCGGGCCGCGGTAACGGCTATTTCTTCTTTCACATCGTCCATGCCGCGATTGTGCCCTGCCCTCCACAACCCTGCCATTCCGCGGAAATGCTTCGTTTTTGATAGCTGCTCGCGCACATTCCACGGGGGCCAGAGGCAGATATCGCCAGAAATTTGCCAGCACTGGCGGCGCATAGAATAAGCCCATGCACATTCATATTCTTGGCATCTGCGGCACCTTCATGGGTGGCCTGGCAGCCCTGGCCCGCGAAGCCGGCCACCGCGTCACCGGCTGCGACGCCGGCGTCTACCCCCCCATGAGCGACCAGCTGCGCGCCCTGGGCATCGAACTCATCGAAGGTTTTGGCGCCGACCAGATGGCCCTGCAACCCGATATGTTTGTCATCGGCAACGTGGTGAGCCGCGCCCGCCTGGCCGACGGTACGCCCAAATTCCCGCTGATGGAAGCCATCCTGGACGCCGGCGCGCCCTACACCAGCGGCCCGCAGTGGCTGGCCGAACACGTGCTGCAGGGCCGCCATGTACTGGCCGTGGCTGGTACCCACGGCAAGACCACCACCACTTCCATGCTGAGCTGGATTCTGGAATACGCCGGCCTGCAGCCGGGATTCCTGGTTGGCGGCGTACCCCTGAATTTCGGCATCTCCGCCCGCTTGGGAGGCGGGGCACCGGCTTCGTCTGCGCAGGTCAAGGAGGAGCCCGCAACGCTGACGGGGGTCACGGAGCCGGGGGCGCAGGCGCCCCGCCGCCCCCTCTTCGTGATCGAAGCTGACGAATACGACACCGCATTCTTCGATAAGCGCAGCAAGTTTGTGCACTACCGCCCGCGCACCGCCGTGCTTAACAACTTGGAATTCGACCACGCCGACATCTTCGATGATCTCGCCGCCATCGAACGCCAATTCCACCACTTGGTGCGCACCGTACCCGGAACGGGCCGCGTGGTGAGCAACGGTCTCGAAGAAAGCCTGGCGCGCGTGCTGCACCAGGGATGCTGGAGCGAAGTGCGCAGTTTTGGCGCTGCCGTGAGCGATTTCAGCGCCGAAGGCGAACCGCACGAATTTGCTGTGCTGCACAAGGGCCAGACCGTGGCGCGCGTGCAATGGAGCCTGAGTGGCGTGCACAACCAACTCAACGCACTGGCGGCCATCGCCGCCGCCGAGCATGTGGGCGTCAGCCCCGGCGTGGCTGCACAGGCGCTGGGCAGTTTTGAAAATGTGAAACGGCGAATGGAAGTACGCGGGCAGGTCACACTGGCCGCGGGCGGCGCCCCCGTGACCGTGTACGACGACTTTGCCCATCACCCCACCGCCATCCACACCACCGTCAACGGCTTGCGCCGCCAAGTGGGTAACGCGCGCATCCTCGCGGTGTTCGAGCCGCGCTCCAACACCATGAAGCTGGGCGCCATGAAAGCACAACTGCCATGGAGCCTGGAAGAAGCTGACCTGGCCTTCGGCCACAGCGGTGGCCTGGGCTGGGACGCCGCCGAGGCGCTGTCCCCCATGGGCACGCGCGCGGTGGTGTCCGATGCCATCGATGACCTAGCCCGCCAAGTGGTGGCGCAAGCCCGGCCCGGTGACCATATCTTGTGCATGAGCAATGGGGGCTTTGGCGGCATTCACCTCAAACTTCTGGATTTGCTACAAAAAGAGTAGCTAAGCACGCGAGATTGACAGGGGGTAGTCCCCTGTTTTGCCTCAAATATTGCGGGAATACCCTGAGCTCGGACTGTGCCTACGCACTAAAAAGGAACGACCGTGCCCGCTAAGATGCACAGCAAAGTCAGTCGCTTTTTCCGCACACCATGTCCTCCGTCGCCAAGTCCAAGAAGCGCAGCACCAGCCAAATAAAGGCCTCGCAATTCACACCCCACGGGGTGGTAGACATCTGGATGGAAGGTCGCCTGATGCATTACGAGGCGACCGGTCCGTTCAACACCGAGCTGGTGGACTGCTTGGCGATTGCCCAGCGCGATTACCTGCTGGCGACACGACCGCAGGGTGCGTGGGTCAGCGTGTGCACCCTGGTAGGCAATGCGATGAGCAGCCCCGAGGGCATTGCGCGCTACGCCGCCATCATGGCAGCCCCCAAACCCGACAACATGATTCCCGTGGCCACTGCATTTGTGATCGCACCGGATGTGGAAGGCGGCCGGATCATGGCACCCCAGTTTGCCAAGATCTATGCCGATATTGGCCGGCCGTTCCAGATCTTCGAGACCATGGCAGCAGCCCAGGTCTGGGCCGATGCCATGCTGCAGCAGGCACAGGCGCCTACCACTCCAGCTGCCTGATCAGGCAGTGCGGCGCGCCTTCACAGCGGCCGACAGTACTTCCAACGACTCCAGCGAATCGTCCCAGCCCAGGCAGGCATCGGTGATGCTCTTGCCGTATTCCAGCTTGGAGGCATCGTCCTTGCCGGGCGTGAACTTCTGGGCACCGGCATTCAGGTGGCTTTCCACCATCACACCAAAAATGCTCTTCGATCCGCCACGGATCTGGCCCGCAATGTCCTTGGCCACATCCAGCTGCTTCTCATGCTGCTTGCTGCTGTTGGCGTGGCTGCAGTCCACCATCAAGGTCTGTGGCAACTTGGCCTTGGCCAAATCAGCACAGGCTGCGGCCACGTTGGCAGCATCGTAATTGGGCGTCTTGCCGCCGCGCAGGATCACGTGGCAGTCGGGGTTGCCATTGGTTTGCACAATCGCCACCTGGCCGTTCTTGTGCACCGACAGGAAGTGGTGACCGCCAGCAGCCGCCTGGATGGCGTCAGTGGCGATCTTGATGTTGCCGTCGGTGCCGTTCTTGAAGCCGATGGGCGCAGAGATGCCAGAGGCCAGCTCGCGGTGCACCTGGCTCTCGGTGGTGCGCGCGCCAATGGCCCCCCAGGAGATCAGGTCACCCAAATACTGGGGGGAAATCACATCCAGGAACTCGCTGCCCGCGGGCAGGCCCAGGCGGTTGATCTCAATGAGTAGCTGGCGCGCAATGCGCAGGCCTTCGTCGATGCGGAAGCTTTCGTCCAGGTAGGGGTCGTTGATCAGACCCTTCCAGCCCACCGTGGTGCGGGGCTTTTCGAAGTAAACACGCATCACAATTTCCAGCGTGTCCTTGTACTGCTCACGCACAGCCTTGAGGCGGCGCGCGTAGTCCAGCGCGGCGGCGGGGTCGTGGATGGAACAGGGCCCGATGATGACCAGCAAGCGGTCGTCCTTGCCAGCCATGATGTTCTGGATGGCGCCACGCGTGTCGGTGATCAGGGTCTCCACCGCGCTGCCACGGATGGGGAAGAAGCGGATAAGGTGCTCAGGAGGGGGCAACACGGTGATGTCCTTGATGCGTTCGTCGTCGGTTTTGCTGGTGCGGTCGGCGGGCTGGGGTTGGCCGTACCAGTCACCGGTAGCCGTTGCATTTGCATTCATGGGTCGCTCCTGAGGTCAAAGTTAAAAAGAAAAAGGCATAAAAAAACCGCCGGGGGTGCCGGCGGTTTTTGGGAAGATTCAGTACGTTTCTTGTGGGTACGTTCAGATCTCTCGACCGCCGGATGCGCGTGAGAACCAAAAGTAGCTAAAAAAGAAACGTGCGGAATGCATGGGGCTCAATGTAGCACAGGTTTCGAAATCTGCTTTACGCAGTTCCACCTACGGTCAAGCCGTCGATCCGCAAGGTGGGCTGCCCCACCCCCACAGGAACGCTTTGGCCTTCCTTGCCGCAGGTGCCGACGCCGCTGTCGAGCTTCATGTCGTTGCCGATGAGCGAGACGCGCTTGAGGCACTCTGGTCCACTGCCCACAATGGTGGCGCCCTTCACCGGGTACTGCACCTTGCCGTTCTCCACCCAGTAGGCTTCGGAGGCCGAGAACACAAACTTGCCGCTGGTGATGTCGACCTGACCACCGCCGAAGTTGACGGCGTACAGGCCCTTCTTGATGCTCTTGACGATTTCTTCTGGCTCCTTGTCGCCACCCAGCATGTAGGTGTTGGTCATGCGCGGCATGGGCACATGGGCGTAGCTCTCGCGCCGGCCATTGCCGGTGGGTTTTACACCCATGAGGCGGGCATTCATGTTGTCCTGGATATAGCCCTTCAAGATGCCGTCTTCGATCAGCACATTGCGCTGGCTGGCATTGCCTTCGTCGTCCACATTCAGCGAACCACGGCGGTCGGCAATGGTGCCGTCGTCCAGCACGGTCACGCCCTTGGCGGCCACGCGCTGGCCGATGCGGCCGCTGAAGGCGCTGCTGCCCTTGCGGTTGAAGTCGCCTTCCAGCCCGTGGCCAATGGCCTCGTGCAGCAGGATGCCGGGCCAGCCCGAGCCTAGCACCACGGTCATTTCACCGGCGGGCGCAGGGCGTGCGTCCAGGTTGGTCAGGGCTGCGTGCACGGCCTGCTCCACATACTCTTCAATCTGCGCGTCGCTGAAATAGGCCAGACCAAAGCGGCCACCGCCACCGCTGGAGCCCACTTCGCGGCGGCCCTTTTGTTCGGCAATCACGGTCACGCTCAGGCGCACCAGCGGGCGCACATCGGCGGCCAGCGTGCCGTCGGCGCGCGCCACCATCACCACGTCGTATTCGCTGGCCAAACCGGCCATCACCTGGATCACGCGCGGGTCTTTGGCGCGGGCGAGCTTTTCCACCTTGCCCAGCAGCTCCACCTTGGTGGTGCTGTCCAGTGTGGCAATCGGGTCCACGCCGGGGTAGAGCTTGCGGCTGTTGGCGATCTTGGTGGCGGGTGTCTTGGCACGCTTGGACTGGGCCGCACTGGAGATGGTGCGCACGGTACGCGCCGCGTCCAGCAGGCTGGCCTCGGAAATGTCGTCGGAATAGGCAAAGGCGGTTTTCTCGCCACTCACCGCGCGCACGCCCACGCCTTGGTCGATGCTGAAGGAACCCGTCTTGACGATGCCCTCTTCCAGACTCCAGCCTTCGGATCGGGTGTACTGGAAATACAGGTCCGCCTCATCGACCTGGTGCGCCTTGATTTCGTTCAGGGCTTTGGTGAGATGGCTCTCGTCCAGCCCAAACGGGGTCAGCAGCAGGGACTTGGCCGTGGCCAGGCGTTCGATGGTGGGTTCGCGGGTGATCATTCGGCCATTTTAGGCCGCTGCAGAAAGGCCAGCAGGGCGCCGTCATCCAGCCCCTCCAACCCTGCGGCTACTGCCGCGGCAAACACTGCGCTGGCGCTGGCACCCAGCGGGCCGACAAAGCCCTCGTGGGCCGCGGCCTCCTGCGCCAAGCGCGTGTCCTTGGCCAGCAGCGTCATGTGGGCGCGCGGTGCCAGGTCGCCCGCAATAGCGCGGCGCATGCGGTCACTGCCAATCCAGCTCTGGCCACTGGACTGCTCCACCACATCCAGCGTGCGCCCCAGGTCCAGCCCCATGCGACCGGCTAGCGCCATCACTTCGGCCGCGCCCACCAGGTTGATGCCAGCCAGCAGGTTGTTGACGAGCTTGGTGCGCGCGCCGTCACCCACGCGTTGGCTGATGCGGAAGACTTTGGTGGACAACGCATCCAGCAAGGTCTGCACACGCGCGACCGCGGCATCTTCGCCAGCCACCATCAGGCTCATGCTGCCGTCGCGCGCCCGGACCGGGCCACCGGACATGGGCGCGTCGATGGTCTGGATACCGCGCTCGGCCAGTTGGGCGGCAATAGATTCGACGTCTTGCGGGGCGATGGTGGGACACAGCAGCACCACATGGCCCGCCGGTAGGTGCGGCGCAAGCCCCTTGGCACCGAACAGCACGTCACGGGTCTGCGCCGCGTCCACTACGCAGACGATAGTTGCTACAGACTCAATAGCTGCTTGCGCAATATCCACAGGGGCTAGAGCACCAAAAAGCACCAAATCCTGCACCTTGGTGGCATCCACGTCGTGCACCCACGGCGCCCAGCCCAGACTGCACAGGCGCTGCGCCATGGCGCCGCCCATGTTGCCTACGCCGATGATGCCGACGCGGAAATGGGCCCCCACGCTTGTCGCTTCGCGTACTGCGCTGCCCCCCAAGGGGGCCCTCGCGCCTTGGGGCGGCCCGGCGGCGCTCATCTCAGCTTTGCACCAAGCGTTTGGAGTTGGCGATGGACATCAAAATCCCCAGCGCCAGCCCCAGCGTCACCATGGCCGTGCCACCGTAGCTGATGAAGGGCAGCGGCACGCCCACCACAGGCAGGATGCCGCTGACCATGCCCATGTTCACAAAGGCGTAGGTAAAGAAGATCATGGTCACCGCGCCGGCCAGCAGGCGCGAGAACAGCGTGGGCGCTTCCAGCGCAATGGCCAGGCCGCGCAGGATCAGGAACACGAAGGCCGCCAACAGGCACAGGTTGCCGATCAGGCCAAACTCTTCCGAGAAGGCGGCAAAGATGAAGTCGGTGGTGCGCTCGGGGATGAACTCCAAGTGGGTTTGTGTGCCCTTCATGAAGCCCATGCCGGTGATGCCGCCCGAGCCAATCGCGATCATGCCCTGGATGATGTGAAAGCCCTTGCCCAGCGGGTCCCTGGTGGGGTCCAGCAGGGTGCAAATGCGCTGCTGCTGGTAGTCGTGCAGCACCGCCCAGCGCACACCGTCGGCACACAGCTGCGGTTCAAACACCACCAGCAACACAATGCCCACCAAGCCAATCGCCACCGGCGGAATCACCAGCTTCCAGCTCATGCCGGCAAAAAAGATAACGGCCAGGCCCGCCGCCAGCACCAGCAGTGAGGTCCCCAAGTCCGGCTGGCGCATGATCAGCCCCACAGGCACCAGCAGCAGCCCGCCTGCCACCACAAAGTCCAACGGGCGCAACTGGCCCTCGCGCTTCTGAAACCACCAGGCCAGCATCAGCGGCATGGCAATCTTGAGGATCTCGCTAGGCTGGATCACGATGCCCACGTTCACCCAGCGCCTGGCTCCTTTTTTTGTAATGCCAAAGATGGCCACTGCAATCAACAGCGCCACGCCCACCAGGTACAGCGGCACTGCCACCGCCATCAGCCGCTGCGGCGGCACCTGAGCCACCACAAACATGATGGTCGCCGCAATCAGCATGTTGCGGCCATGGTCTTCAAAGCGGGTGCCGTGGTCGTAGCCCGACGAGTACATGGTGAGCATGCCCGCACACGCCAGCATGAAAACCGCAAACGCCAGCGGCCCGTCAAAACCTGCAAACCAGGGCGCGATGCGCTGGCGCAGGGGGACTTTTCCGAATTGGTAAGACATAGGAGGGCAATTATCCCGCCAACTATCATGGCCCCATGGCCTCCGATCCCACGAAACATCCGACGACCCACCTGCTGTACCTGCACGGTTTCCGCTCCTCGCCCCAGTCCACCAAGGCGCGCCAGCTCGCGGCCCACATGGCGGCGCACCACCCGCAGGTGCAGTGGTGGTGTCCGCAGCTCCCGCCCTCCCCCAAGGAGGCGATGGACCTGCTGCGGGACGGCATTGCCACCTGGCCACGCGACACCATGGCCGTGGTGGGCTCTAGCCTGGGCGGTTTTTATGCCACCCATGTGGCCGAGTACACGGGCTGCCGCGCTGTGCTGGTCAACCCGGCGGTGGACCCGGCGCGGGACCTGGCCACATACATCGGTGAGCAAACCAGCTGGCACGATCCCGAAGAGCGCTTTTTCTTCCGCCCGGAGTATGTGGACGAGCTACAAGCACTGGCCTGCGGCCCTCTGGCCCAGCCCGAGCGCTACCTGGCCTTCATCGCCAAGGGCGACGAGGTGCTGGACTGGCGCGAAATGCACGCCCGCTACGCCCGCAGCGCCATGCACCTGCTGGAGGGTGGCGACCATGCTTTGAGCGATTTCGTGGACCACATGCCCCAGCTTCTGGCCTTTTTGGACCTGTGATGCGCCGCCCCCACGCTCCACCGCCATGCGGGTCGCTGCCCCCCCAAAGGAGGCTAATTTTCCTTGGGACGGCCCGGCGGAAAATTGCACCGTATTTGCGGGGACAATCTACCCCCTATGTTTGTACTGTTTGAAGAAGCCGGAAAGTTCATGGCCGGCCGCGTGCTCTCCGAGGCCGAGGCCTCGGCCCAGGTGGAGCTGGATTCCGGCAAGCGCGTCAAGGTCAAGGCCGCCAATATTCTCATCAAATTTGAGAAGCCCGCCCCGGCGGAGCTGATCGCGGCCGCGCAAGCGCAAGCCCAGGCGATTGAGCTGGACATGGCCTACGAATTCGCGCCCGACGAAGAATTCGGCTTTGCCGACCTTGCCAAGGACTATTTCTCCGCCCAAGCCACGCTGACCGAGCAGGCCGGCATGCTGTTCAAGCTGTTCGACACGCCGCACTACTTCCGCCGCGCGGGTAAGGGCCGCTTTAAGAAGGCGCCGGCCGACATCATTGCGCAGGCGCTGGCCGCCATCGAGAAGAAGCGCCTGATTGCCGAGCAGATCGCCCAGTGGGCGACGGAACTGGGCGCGGGTACCTGTCCCCAACCCATCAAGGACCAGCTCTACAAGATCCTCTTCAAGCCCGACAAGAACGCGCCTGAGTACAAGGCCGTGGTCGAGGCCAGCCGCACCACGCACACCGCCCCGCTGGAGTTGCTGCAAAAGGCTGGCGCCATCGCTTCGCCCTACCAGTTCCACTGGAAGCGCTTCTTGCTGGAGAACTTCCCCAAGGGCACGGGCTTTCCCGCCATCACGGCGCCAGCCATTGCCGATGAGCTGCCTGTGGCACCGGTGCAGGCTTTCTCCATTGACGATTCGCAAACCACCGAAATTGACGATGCCTTGAGCCTGCAAGGTCTGGGCAGCGGCACCGTCACGCTGGGCATCCACATTGCCGCGCCCGGCCTGGCCGTGCAACCCGGCAGCCCCGTCGACGTGCTGGGCCGCGCCCGCCTGTCTACCGTCTACATGCCGGGCTACAAGGTCACCATGCTGCCCGACGACGTGGTGCAAACTTACACGCTGCAGGAAGGGCGCGACTGCCCGGCCGTGTCACTGTATGTGACGCTGGACGAGGCGACGCTGGAAATCAAGGCGAGCAAGACCAAGTTGGAGCGCGTTCCCATCGCCCACAACCTGCGCCACGACCAGCTCGACGCGGTGGTGACCGAGCAGTGGCTCACCGACCCGGCTTTTAACCATGAAAATGACGTGCAGCCCGCATACAGCCTGCGCGAACAGCTATCATTTTTATACCGCCTGGCGCGCGACCTGAAGGCCAAGCGCGAGGTGGTGCGCGGCAAGCCCGAGACCTTCAACCGACCGGACTACAACTTCCGCCTGCAGGGCAACGACGGCGCCGAACCACAAGGTGATGAAACCGTACTGATCAGCGTCCGCCAGCGCGGTGCGCCGCTGGACCTGATCGTGGCCGAGGCCATGATTCTGGCCAACAGCACCTGGGGCAGCTGGATGGCCGAGATGGGCGTGCCCGCCATCTACCGCAGCCAGGCCAGCCTGGCACCCGGCGTGAAGGTGCGCATGGGCACCAAGGCGCTGCCGCATGCCGGCATTGGCGTGAAGAGCTACGCCTGGTCGACCTCGCCCCTGCGCCGCTACACCGACCTGGTGAACCAGTGGCAGATCATGGCCTGCGCCCGCCACGGCAAAACCGCGGCCCTGGCTGCGCCTTTCAAGCCCAAGGACGCCGAGCTGTTCGCCATCATTTCGGCCTTTGACACCGCCTACAGCGCTTACAACGGCTTTCAGGGCGGCATGGAGCGCTTCTGGACCATGCGTTATGTGCAACAGCACGGCATCACCGAGCTGGTAGCCACCGTGTTCAAGGACGGCATGGTGCGGGCGGACGACATTCCGCTGGTGCTGCCGGTGATGGGTGCCCAGGGCCTGCCGCGCAACGCCAAGGTGCGTGTAAAGCTGGGCGAGATGGACTTGATCACGCTGGATGTGCACGGCACCGTGACCGAACGTCTGGACGTGCCCGCCGATGCGCCGGTCGAAGCCGATGAGGCCGAGGACGACGAGGACGTGGCGGGGCCGATTGCCATCGCCGTTGATGTGAACGAAGCGCCTGAGGGCGGCAGCGATAATTCCGCCTCGTGAAGCTCCACCACATCACCACACTCCAATGGGCGCTGGGCGTCTCCATCGCGGTCCACGCGGTCTTGCTGACCGTGCGCTTTGTGGACCCCGAGGCCTTCAACCGCGTGTTTGAAGACCAGCCGCTGGAAGTGATTCTGGTGAATGCCAAGAGCAACGAGAAGCCCGACAAGGCCACAGCCATCGCGCAAACCTCGCTGGCCGGTGGTGGGGATGCCGACAAAGGCCGTGCCACCAGCCCCTTGCCACCCTCGCTGTTGACCGATGTGGGCGATGCGATGGAGGTAGAATCCTCCAAAAAGCTGCAAACCCTGCAAGAGCAGCAAAACCTGCTGCTGGCCCAGGTGAAGAGCCAGCTCGCCGCCCTGCCCCCCATCGACCCCAGCCAGGCAGCCAACAAGGCGGAACAGGCTGAGCGCGAGGAGAAGCGCCGCCAGCTCATCAAGCTGCTGGCCGAGATTGAGCGCCGCATCAATATGGAGAACGCGCGGCCCAAGAAGCGCTATATCAGCCCGGCCGTGCGCGAGGAAATTTACGCCGTTTACTACGACGGCCTGCGCCGCGCCATTGAAGACCGGGGCACCGACAACTTTCCGCAAAGTGGCGGCAAAAAACTATACGGTGAACTCACCATGGTAGTGACCGTCAACTTCGATGGCCGCGTACTGGCCACCGAGGTGGTACAAAGCTCGGGCAATCCCACGCTGGACAAACGCGCCGAAGCGATTGCCCGCACGGCGGGGCCGTTTGGCACCTTCAGCGCCGCCATGCGCCGCCAGGCCGACCAGATCCTGGTCGTCTCGCGCTTCAAGTTCACCCGCGACGAGACGTTGGAAGCCAAGGTCTCCGCCTCGCAATGAAACTGCTGTGGCGCTGGCTCTGGCTGTGTGTGCTGGCCCTGCTGGCACTGCAGCTCTACTTTGTGGGCCGCATCGCCGCCATGGCGTTGGTAGCCCCACAAAGCACGGCCTTTGAACGCTCCGAGGCCTGGCGCATCCACACCGAAAAGGGCGAGCTGCGTTGGCGCCAGGAATGGGTGGACTATGCGCAAATCTCTGACAACCTCAAACGTGCGGTGATTGCCTCCGAAGACGATGGCTTCAGCCAGCACGATGGCGTGGACTGGGAAGCGCTGGAGAAGGCCTGGGCCAAGAATGCCAAGGCCGAACAGCGGGCCGAGCAAAGAAAGACCACCAAGCCGCCCAAGATTGTGGGCGGCTCCACCATCACGCAGCAGCTGGCCAAGAACCTGTTTTTGTCGGGCGAGCGCACGCTGATGCGCAAGGGCCAGGAGTTTGTGCTGACGCTGTTGCTGGAGCATTTGCTGAGCAAGCAGCGCATTCTGGAGATTTACCTCAACAGCGTGGAGTGGGGCGAAGGCGTGTTTGGTGCTGAGGCTGCAGCCCAGCACTATTTCCGCAAGTCCGCCAGCAAGCTCAGCGCTTTCGAGGCTGCACGTCTGGCAGTCATGTTGCCGCGACCCAAGTACTTTGAGAAAGTGCCCAACTCGGGCTACTTGGCGAGCCGTGCGGGGACGATTGTGGCGCGCATGCCTGACGCACAACTGCCTTAATTCCAAACGCTGCAGACGAAGCGCTTTGGCATTCGCCCGCAGCGGAACAGGGGCAAGCCCCGCCGCTCGTGTCCCCCGGCCCTCCAGGGCCTCCTCCTTTACCTCGCTTTGGTGCTCACCCCTGCTCCGCTGCTCGATGCCGTGTGAACTACCTGGCGACCCACCATAGCCTCGGCTCCGGTGGGTGGGGTGCTTCGCGCAGTGAGGTCAAGGAGGAGGCCCTGGAGGGCAGGGGGACACGAACGGAGTGAAGTACCCCGCCCGCCGGAGACAGCACACACACCGAACGCCAAGAGGAAGTTCGGTAGGTATCATCCCCTCCATGCTAGCCAAGTTGATGAGTTACTTTTTGCTCGGTTTGATCCGGGTTCTGACCGGTGCGCAAGCGCGCTGGCACGGCTGCCCGCCCAAGGCCGAGCAGCGCATTTATTTTGCCAACCACCAGAGCCACGCCGACCTCGTGATGATCTGGGCCGCCCTGCCCAAGGAACTGCGTCACATCACCCGCGCCATCGCCGCCAAGGACTACTGGACCAAGACACCGTTCAAACAATGGCTGACCAGCGCTGTCTTCAACGTGATCTATGTCTCACGCGACCGCACTGCCGATGAAGACCCGCTGGAGCCATTGGTGGAAGCACTGACAAACGGGGACTCCATCATCCTCTTCCCCGAAGGCACACGCGGCCATGCCGAAGAGCCCCAAGCCTTCAAGGCGGGGCTCTACAACCTTGCTACCCGCTTTCCCAACGTTGTGCTGGTTCCCGCCTGGATCAACAATGTGCAGCACGTCTTGCCCAAGGGTGAGGTGGTGCCGGTGCCGGTGCTGTGCTCCGTCACCTTCGGTGCGCCCATGCAGGTGGAAGCTGGGGAAGACCACCGCAGCTTCGCTACGCGCGCACGCAATGCTGTGATCGCGCTGCGCGAGGTGTAAAGGCGTCTATGTATTTCTTTCTCAAGAATTTGACAGCCACCCAGCAGATTGGCGCACTATTCATCATCGTGTTTGGCCTCTTGCTGCTCTCCAGCATCGCGGCCTTTGTGTTGTCGCTACGCGAGTATGGGGACGACGAGGCTGGCGATCTGCGCCGCAAGGAGCTCAAAAGCCTGGACGGTGTGATCCGCACCAGTTGGTTCATGATGTTTGTGTTCTGGGTCGGCTGGGTGGCGGGCGACTGGGTGGCGCTCACGCTGTTCGGCCTGGTGTCCTTCTTCGCGCTGCGCGAGTTTTTAACGCTCTCCCCCACCCGCCGGGGTGACCACCGCAGCCTGGTGCTGGCCTTCTTTGTGGTGCTGCCACTGCAGTACTGGCTGGTCGGTACCGAGCACTTCGACATGTTTGCGGTGTTCATTCCGGTCTATGTCTTCCTCGCTCTGCCGCTGACCAGCGCGCTGGCCAACGACCCTCTGCGCTTTCTGGAGCGCAATGCCAAGCTGCAATGGGGCATCATGGTTTGCATCTACGGCATGAGCCATGTGCCCGCGCTGCTGATGCTGAACTTCCCCGGCTATGACAACAAAAACGCCTTCATGGTGTTCTTCCTCGTGCTGGTGGTGCAAACCTGCATGGCGACGCAGCACCTGGTCTCGCGCAAACTGCAGCGCTCACCCGTCGCGCCGGCCATCAGCCAAAGTTTCAACTGGCCCAGCTGGGGCATTGGCATTGCAGTGGCAAGCGTATTTGGTGCGGCCCTGGCGGGCATCACCCCCTGGGTGCCGGGCACGGCATTCGCCTTCAGCTTCATCGCCTGTGTGGCGGGCTCCATGGGGCACTTTGTGATGAAAGCCCTGAAACGTGACCGCGGCATCCCCAGCTGGGGCCGCGAGGGCAACGGGGTGACTGGCGCCGGTGGCCTGCTGGACCGGGTCGATGCACTGTGTTTTGCCGCCCCCGTGTTTTTTCACTCCGCCAAGTGGTATTTTGACCTCTAGACCTTATGGATACTGCGCAAGCAGCTCCTAAACCAATAGCATGCGAATCCTTGGCATTGACCCTGGCCTGCGCACCACCGGCTTTGGTGTGGTGGATGTGGTGGGCGCAGACGTGCGCTATGTGGCCAGTGGCACCATTGGCACCCAGCACCTCGACACACGCGCCTTGCCCGAGCGACTGAAGGTCTTGTTTGATGGCATTGGTGAGGTGGTGCAGCGCTACCAGCCCACGTGTGCGTCAGTCGAAATCGTCTTCGTCAACGTCAACCCGCAGTCCACATTGCTGCTGGGCCAGGCACGCGGCGCACTGATCACGGCGCTCGTTACCGCCGGTTTGCCTGTGGCCGAGTACACCGCGCTGCAGATGAAGCAGGCGGTAGCGGGCCATGGCCGCGCGCACAAGGACCAGATCCAGGAGATGGTGAAACGCCTGCTCAACCTGCCCGGCCTGCCCGGGCCGGACGCGGCGGATGCGCTGGGCCTGGCTATCACCCATGCCCATGCGGGCAAGGCCTTGGCTCGACTCACCGCAGCAGACGGAGTTGGGGGCAATGGCAAGGTGTCTTACCGCGCCGGACGCCAACACTAGCTGCACCATATTGATGCAAGTCAGCTCGATTAAATAAATCACAGTTAGCATGGAGGCCCGCCCTTTTATGCATGCGCCATGCCCACTCGACTGGTTCTCGCCAACCTTCTACTTCTGGTTGCCAGTATTGCATCTCGAAGTGCGATTGCGGCACCTCAGGACGTTGCGAACCACCGTCTGGTAGCCTACACCGAGCAATGGCCCCCCTATAACTTCAGTGAATCAGGCAAGGTGCAAGGTATCGCAACCGATATCTTGCGCGCGGCATGTGAGTTGGCCGAGCTGCGTTGCAGCTTTCAGGTCGTGCCTTGGGCACGCGGCTACAAAGTGGTCCGCAGTACCGCCAATACGGTGCTCTACACCACCGCACGCAAACCCAGCCGGGAAGATCACTTCCTCTGGGTGGGCCCCTTGTTACCACGCACCACGTGGGTCTACGCCCGCAACATCCCTGGTGCGCCCCCGCGCGAGGCCAAAGAGTTGGCGCAATTGCGCATTGGCGTGGTACGCGAAGAGGCCGCTATGCAAGACCTGCAAGCGGCGGGGGTGCCGGCCAGCGCGCTGATAGAGGAAAGCTCCAACGACGCCGTGTTCCGCATGTTGATGGGGGATATGGTCCAAGCCATGGTGGACACGGAGGTTGGCATGGCCTGGAACCTGCGCAGCGTGGGCCGGCCCACTGGC
Source organism: Rhodoferax sp. TH121 (assembly GCF_002251855.1). Taxonomy (GTDB): domain Bacteria; phylum Pseudomonadota; class Gammaproteobacteria; order Burkholderiales; family Burkholderiaceae_C; genus Allorhodoferax. Next base: position 585,564 of record NZ_NOXW01000022.1, on the reverse strand, counting down.
AGCGTCACCAAACTGCTCAAACTCAGCGACGATGGGGGCTATTACTTTGCCCTCAACCGGCAAAGCAACCCGCTCATGGTGCGCAAACTGCAGCAGGCCGTCGACAAACTGCGTGCTGATGGCCGCTTGGACGCCATCGTCAAAAACTACGAGCCTGCACCCTAGACCTTGGTGTCCAACAAGGCCCCAGCCATCTGGTTGCTGGTCTTGAAAACCGCAAGATTGGCAATAAAGCTGTGCTTGGCCTGCAACTGGGTCACCACGTCCGTTTCCACCGCATTGCCGGCCACCTCTGCCTGTCGCACGGTGGTGCTGACACCGCCGCCCGCTTGCTCGGTTTGCACTGCTTCCTGGCGCTTGAAGCCATCGGTGGCCAAGTTGGCCACATTGTGGGCACTGGCGTTGAGCGAGGTTTGCGCCGCATTCATGCCTGACAAAGCGATCGAAGACAAAGAGTTCATGGCGCCATCCTTTGACAAAAAAGTCCGCAGATTCGACGTGGATTATCGTGCCGGCCAGCCACTTACTCAAGGCGGAACACAGACACCACCCGTGCCAGGCTATTGGCCTGCTCTTTGAGGCTGGCGGCTGCGGCCGCGCTTTCCTCCACCAACGCCGAGTTTTGCTGCGTCATCTGGTCCAGCTGGCCCACGGCCTGGTTGACGCCAGAAATACCCTGGCTTTGCTCCGCCGTGGCACTGCGAATCTCGCCAATCATGTCGTTGACCCGCTGGACGGAGCCCACTATCTCCTCCATGGTGCGACCGGCATCACCCACCAGTTGGGTACCGGCCTCCACCCGCTCGACAGACGCATTGATCAGCGACTTGATCTCTTTGGCGGCCTCCGCCGAGCGACCGGCGAGGCTGCGCACCTCAGACGCCACCACTGCAAAGCCGCGGCCCTGCTCTCCGGCACGTGCAGCCTCCACCGCCGCGTTGAGCGCCAGAATGTTGGTCTGGAAGGCAATACTATCAATCACACTGATGATGTCACTGATGCGTTTGCTGCTGGCGTTGATCTCTCCCATGGTGCTCACCACCTCGGAGACCACGCGGCCACCGCGGCTCGCAACCTCTGATGCTGTTGCAGCCAATTGGCTGGCTGTGCCTGCGTTGTCGGAGGTTTGACGCACCGTATTGGTCAAATCCTCCATGGAGGACGCTGTCTGTTGCAAATTGCTGGCCGTTTGTTCGGTTCGTTGCGACAAGTCCGCATTGCCTTGGGCAATTTCGCTGGATGCCGTGGCGATGCTGTCGGTCGCATTGCGCACCTCTGACACCAGCGAACGCAGCGACTGGACCATCTGTGACAGGCCCCCGACCACACTGCCAGCATGGGCCGGTGGCAAATGAACCGCCAGATTGCCCGCGGCCACCTGGGACATCGCTTGGTATGCCTCCTGAGGCTCCCCGCCAATTTGTCCCAAAACCGATTTGGCAACGGCGCCACCAATGCCACCAATCACCAGCAGCATCACCACCAGCACGGCAGCTCCGCCCAGCACCTTGCTGCGCACGCTGGCATCCAGATCATCGGTGTACAGACCAGAGCCCACCATCCAGTTCCATCCGTCCACTTTCATCACGTACTGGAGCTTGGGCACAGGCTCGGTTTGGCCGGGCCTGGGGAACATGGTAGGTACAAAAGCACGGCCGTTGGGGCTTGCCTTGATGGCGTCGATGAGCGACACGATGATGTCCGTCCCGGAGCCATCCTTGATCTTGCCAACCATGTTCTGCCCAGCCCATTCCGGCTTGATGGGGTGCATCACCCCAACACCGTCCAGCGACCAGATGTAGGAGTACTCGGTCTTGCCCTCGGGCCCGCCATAGCGGGAGAGGCCAACGGCCAGAGCCGCCGCCTTTTGAGCCTCTTCCAGTGGCATGGCGCCACTGTCGGCGCGCGCCTTGTAACCCATCACCACGGTATGCACGGACTGGACCGCCGTGACCAGTTGGTCTTGGCGGGCCTGGATGATGTTGGCTCGCAGGTCCAGCACGGACACCACCGCCATCACGGCAACCGCCAACAAGGAGGCTGCAACGAGCAGCGCAATTTTCGCTTTGAAGCTCAGGCCTTGGATCATGGGAGTCTCCGGTAGTTGTTGTCAGGCTTGTTCGCCTGTTATACGCCGCTCACGCCACAGCGTGCCAGAAACCTGTGCGTTTGACCAGCCTAAGCTGCATTCCCCACGACGGCGCCGTGCGTTGCGTAGGCTCAGGCGACACGTTCCAAAATCAGGACGGCGAAGAAGCCCCCCGCAGCCAGCAGGGTCCATTTGAGGGTGATCCAGCCCCACTGGCGAAAGCGCGGCTGCCCCGTACCCACATAGATGGCAAAACACACCGCTGCCCCCAGCAGACACAGAAGGATCAGCCATCGAAACAGCAGCATAGGGGTAGTGTTACCAAGCGCGCGCAGGTTGGGCAAAGCCCGCGGGGGCCTGCTTTACATCTTCAAATGTCACCACGTCCCAGCATTCGGGATGGGCCTGCAGTTCGCGCAACAACTTGTTGTTAAGTGCATGACCGGAGCGGCGTGCGCTGTAGGCCGCCAGCAAAGGCTTGCCCACTATGTAGAGGTCACCCATGGCGTCCAGAATCTTGTGCTTGACGAACTCGTCGTCGTAGCGCAAGCCGTCGGCATTGAGCACCTTGTAGTCGTCCATGACAATGGCGTTGTCCAGACCGCCCCCCAGAGCCAGGCCATTGGCGCGCATCATTTCCACATCTTTGGTGAAGCCAAAGGTGCGTGCGCGTGCAATGTCGCGCGAGTAGGAATCCGTACTCAGGTCAAACTCCACGCGCTGGCCGGTGGAATCCACGGCGGGATGGTTGAAGTCGATCTCGAAGCTCAGCTTGTAGCCGTGGTACGGATCCAGACGCGCCCACTTCTCGTTGGCGCCCTCGCCTTCGCGCACTTCCACCGGCTTGGTCAGGCGGATGAAGCGACGCGGCGCGTTCTGCATCTCGATGCCTGCGCTTTGCAGCAGGAAGACAAAGGAGGCTGCGGATCCGTCCAGGATGGGAATTTCCTCGGCCGTGATGTCCACAAACAGGTTGTCCACCCCGAGACCGGCACAGGCCGACATCAGGTGTTCCACCGTGTGCACTTTGGCATTGCCGCAGGACAAGGTGGACGCCAAGCGGGTATCAGTCACGGACTCGGCCGAAACCACAATGTCCGGCGCATTCGACAAATCCACCCGGCGAAACACGATGCCCGTATCCGGCGCAGCGGGCCGCAGCGTGATCTCGACACGCTGGCCGCTATGCAGGCCCACGCCGACGGCGCGGGTCAGGGATTTGAGGGTTCGTTGTTTCAGCACAGGCTGGATTTTACCGGGGCGCCAATTCCACATTGTTCTGACGGTCAGTCCGCTTGCTTGCGCAGGAAGGCGGGAATTTCGTAGTCGTCCATGCCGCCGCTGGATAGCGCGTCAACCTTTGCAGCAGCCTGCGTACGGTTGGTACGCCACACGCTGGGCGTGGCCATGCTGCCGTAGTCGGGCTGGCTGGCCGCATGGCCGGTGCCGCCCAAAGCTGCTGCCGCGCCGGAGGGCTGGGCAATGGTATTCAGGGTAGGCACATGGAAAGGCACGTTGTCGGTACCTGTGCGCAGCACCTGCAGCGGAGGCGCAGTGCGGCGGGCGCCCTGGCGGCTCAGGCCGGTAGCGACCACGGTCACGCGGATCTCTTCGCCCAACGAGTCGTCATAGGCGGTACCGTAGATCACGTGGGCATCGGGCGAAGCGTAGGCGCGGATGGTGTTCATCGCCAACTTGGACTCGGACAGCTTCAAGCTTCCCTTGGCCGCAGTAATCAGCACCAGCACACCCTTGGCGCCCGACAGGTCGATCCCTTCCAGCAGTGGGCAGGCCACGGCTTGCTCGGCGGCAATGCGTGCGCGATCTGGGCCTTTGGCCACAGCGGTACCCATCATGGCCTTGCCGGGTTCGCCCATCACGGTGCGCACGTCTTCAAAGTCGACGTTCACATGACCGGGCACGTTGATGATTTCCGCAATGCCACCAACGGCGTTCTTGAGCACGTCGTTGGCGTGGGCAAAGGCCTCGTCCTGGCTCACGTCATCACCCAACACCTCGAGCAGCTTTTCGTTGAGCACCACGATGAGGGAGTCCACATTGGCTTCCAGCTCCTGCAATCCAGCGTCAGCATTGCTCATGCGGCGGCCGCCTTCGAAGTCGAAGGGCTTGGTCACCACACCCACCGTCAGGATCCCCATTTCCTTGGCCACCTTAGCGATGATGGGGGCCGCGCCGGTACCGGTGCCGCCGCCCATGCCGGCGGTGATGAAGAGCATGTGTGCGCCGTCGATGGCGGTGCGGATATCGGCCTCGGCTTGCTCGGCAGCTTCACGGCCCTTGTCTGGCTTGCTGCCGGCGCCCAGGCCGGTGCCACCGAGCTGGATGGTCTTGTGCGCGGTGCTGCGCGAAAGGGCCTGTGCGTCTGTGTTGGCGCAAATGAATTCCACGCCGCCCACGGCGGTCTGGATCATGTGCTCGACAGCGTTGCCGCCGCCGCCGCCCACGCCGATGACCTTGATTTGTGTGCCTTGGTTGAATGCTTCTTCTTCGATCATTTCGATGGCCATGTTGTTACTCCTGAAAAACTATGTAATTGAATGTTTAAAAACTGCCTATGGGTACGGGGTGTGGGGTCGGTGTTCATTTATGAAGGTGGACTCCCCCGTGCATGCCACAGGGCGTACCCGCATCGCGGCGGCCCGGCGGCGTTGAATGTCTGGCGGTGCATGGCTAGAAGTTCCCCACAAACCAGTCCTTGACGGAACTGAAGGCGGTTTTCACCGAACCGGCCTTTTGCGCTACTTTGTAGCCACGCATGCGGGCCAAGCGGGCTTCTTCGAGCAACCCCATGACGGTGGCCGCACGGGGCTGCGCCACCATGTCCGCCAGCGCACTGTTGTATTTGGGGATGCCGCGGCGCACCGGCTTGAGGAAGATGTCCTCGCCCAGCTCCACCATGCCCGGCATGATGCAGCTGCCACCCGTGAGTACGATGCCGCTGGATAGCACCTCCTCGTAGCCCGACTCGCGCATCACCTGGTTTACCAGGCTGAAGATCTCTTCAATACGCGGCTCTATCACGCCGGCCAGGGCCTGGCGGCTCAGCATGCGCGGGCCGCGGTCACCCAAACCAGGTACTTCCACCTGCACCTCGGGGTCCACCAACAGCTGCTTGGCGTGGCCGCTCTCCACCTTGATCTCTTCCGCATCCTTGGTGGGCGTGCGCAATGCCATGGCGATGTCGCTGGTGATCAGGTCACCGGCAATCGGGATCACCGCCGTGTGGCGAATTGCACCGTTGGTGAAGATGGCCACGTCGGTGGTGCCGGCACCAATGTCCACCAGCGCCACACCCAACTCGCGCTCATCTTCGGTCAGCACGCTCAGGCTGCTGGCCAGCGGGTTGAGCATGAGCTGCTCCACTTCCAGGCCACAGCGGCGCACGCACTTAATGATGTTTTCCGCCGCGCTTTGGGCGCCGGTCACGATGTGCACCTTGGCTTCCAGGCGGATGCCGCTCATGCCAATGGGCTCGCGCACATCCTGGCCGTCGATGATGAATTCCTGTGGCTCCACCAGCAGCAGGCGCTGGTCGGTGCTGATGTTGATAGCCTTGGCGGTTTCCACTACACGCGCCACATCCGCCTGCGTCACCTCGCGGTCCTTCACCGCCACCATACCGCTGCTATTGATGCCGCGGATGTGGCTGCCCGTGATGCCGGTGTAGACGCGGCTGATCTTGCAGTCGGCCATGAGCTCGGCCTCTTTGAGGGCCTGTTGGATGCTGGCTACCGTGGCATCGATGTTGACCACCACGCCGCGCTTCAAACCGTTGCTGGGCGCGATGCCCAAACCCGCGAGCTTGAGCTCGCCCCCGGGCATGACCTCTGCCACCACCGCCATCACTTTGGCTGTGCCGATGTCCAAGCCCACTACCAGATCTTTGTACTCTTTTGCCATATGGGGTCCTGCAATACCTTGTGCGCTACTTCTTGGGTGCGTCCGCGGCCAGCGTGCTCACGCCGCGCAACCGCAGGGCATACCCGTTTTCATGGCGCAGATCGGCCGACTCGACGGCCTGCATGGGCCGTGCGTAGCGGGAGGTGACCTGCGTCAGGGTTTTCAAAAATCGTTGCACGCGCGCATCCACTTCGGCCACTGAGCCACGACCCAGCTCCAGGATGGCCCCCGTGTCCAGGCGTGCGCGCCAGCTGCCACGGCCGGTCAGTTCCAGCTGCTCCAGCGGCATGTCCATCGTGGCGAACTGTGGCGCCAGGGTGCGGTACATGGCCAACACCTCCGCACTCTGCCCTTCGGGGCCACCGAGACGGGGCAGGCTCTCTTGGTCCACTTCACCCACATTCGCCTCAAACACTTCGCCATGGTTATTGATGAGCCGCGACTCGGCTTCGGCGCCCCAATACGCCACCGCCTGGTGTTCTTGCAGACTCACATGCAGGCGATTGGGAAACTCGCGCCGCACCACCGCACGGCGCACCCAAGGCACCGCCTCAAACGCAGAGCGCACGCGCGCCAGATCCACCGTGAAGAAAGTCCCCCCCAGGCTAGGCGCCACATTGGCACGCAGAGTGAGTGGGTTGTTATGGTTCGTGTCGCCGGACACACTGATGCCCTGCAGGTCAAACACAGGCAGTCGCGAGACCCAGCGGCCAGCAGCCAACAAGGCCAGACCGGCAAACGCCATGAACAGCACCGCCGCGGTGGTGTTCATGAGTTTGACGTCCAGCGGTGTGGCTGCCGGTGAGTTCATGCAGAAACGCCTCCATCGGTCGCCGTGGCCTGCAGCAGGCGCACACACAGATCTTCGTAGCTGATGCCTGCAGCCTTGGCCGACATGGGGACCAGCGAATGGCCGGTCATGCCGGGCGAGGTGTTGATCTCCAGCAGGTAGGGCGTGCGCGTCTTGGCATCGATCATGACGTCGGCGCGTGCCCAGCCGCGGCAGCCCAGTACCTGGTAGGCCTTGCGCACCAGCGCCTGGATAGCCTCTTCCTCGCCCGCCGGTAGGCCACAGGGCACGAGGTATTGCGTCACATCGGTGAAATACTTGTTTTGGTAATCGTAATTGCCTTCGGGCGCCACGATGCGGATCACCGGCAGCGACTCCGGGGCTTCCGTCGGGCCCAGAACCGGGCAGGTCACCTCATCGCCCGCAATGAATTGCTCACACAGCACATGGCTGTCGTGCTGCGCGGCCAGCGCATAGGCAGCGTCGCACTGGTCGGCGGACGTGACTTTGGTGAAACCAATGCTCGACCCTTCACGTGCGGGCTTGACGATCATGGGCGCCCCCAGTGCGGCAAAGGCCGCACGCGTCTGCGCTGCACTGGTCACTTGCTGCCAAGCCGGTGTGGACAGCCCCTCAAAGCGCCAGATGCGCTTCGTCATGACCTTGTCCATGGAAATGGCCGAGGCCATGACACCGGAGCCGGTGTAGGGAATGCCCAGCAGCTCCAGCGCCCCTTGCACCGTGCCGTCTTCGCCATGGCGGCCGTGCAGTGCGATGAAGCAGCACTCGAACCCTTCGCGCTTGAGATCATCCAGTGGTCGCTCTGAGGGGTCGAACGCATGGGCGTCAACGCCCTTGGACAGCAGTGCCTTGAGCACGCCGCTACCCGACATGAGCGAGACCTCGCGTTCGGCGGAGTCTCCGCCGAACAGCACGGCCACTTTCCCCAGTGTTTTTACATCAAATTGGCCCATAGCCCTCATCCATGCTGCGCAAGCAGCTCCTGTTTTTGTAGCAGTTCAGCAATCTTTCCGGGCACGGCGCCGATGGATCCGGCACCCATGCACATCAGCACATCGCCAGCACGTGCGTTGTCGATGGCGGCTTGTGGCATGGCAGCAATCTCGTCCACAAAAATGGGCTCCACCTTGCCCCCGATGCGTAGTGCGCGCGCCAGCGAACGGCCATCGGCCGCCACGATGGGCGCCTCGCCTGCGGAATAGACCTCGGCCAGCAGCACGGCATCAGCGCCCGCACCAATCACCTTTACAAAATCTTCAAAGCAATCTCGGGTACGCGTGTAGCGGTGTGGCTGGAAGGCCAGCACCAGACGACGGCCAGGGAAGGCGCCGCGCGCTGCCGCCAGCGTGGCCGCCATTTCCACGGGGTGGTGGCCGTAGTCGTCGATGACCGTGACCGTGCCACCTTGTGGCAAGGCCAGATCGCCATAGCGCTGAAAGCGCCGGCCCACGCCCTTGAACTCGGCCAAGGCCTTGACCACAGCGGCATCGGAAATATTGAGCTCCACGGCCACGGCAATTGCCGACAAGGCGTTGAGCACGTTGTGCAGGCCCGGCAGGTTGAGCACCACCTCCATATCAGGTAGCACCACGCCGTTGCGGCGCTGCACGGTGAAATGCATCTGTCCGCCCACTGCGCGCACATTGACGGCGCGCACTTCAGCATCTTCGTTGAAGCCATAGCTCGTGATGGGGCAGGTCACCTGCTCACAGATTTCGCGCACTGCGGCGTCATCGGTGCAGAGGATGGCGGTGCCGTAGAAGGGCATGCGGTGCAGGAAATCGACAAAGGCTTTCTTGAGCTTGCCAAAGTCGTGCCCGTAGGTCTCCATGTGGTCGGCGTCGATATTCGTCACCACGGCCATCACGGGCAGCAGGTTCAAGAAAGACGCATCCGACTCATCGGCCTCGACCACGATGTGGTCGCCACTGCCCAGACGGGCATTGGCACCGGCGCTGTTGAGGCGACCACCAATCACAAAGGTCGGATCCAGCCCGGCCTCGGCCAGTACGCTGGCCACCAAGCTGGTGGTGGTGGTCTTGCCATGCGTTCCCGCAATCGCAATGCCTTGCTTGAGGCGCATCAGCTCTGCGAGCATCAGGGCACGTGGCACGATGGGAATCTTCATCTCGCGGGCGCGGATGACTTCGGGGTTATCCGACTGCACGGCGGTAGAGGTGACCACCGCATCCGCGCCGGCGACGTTCTCGGCCGCGTGGCCCACATAGGTGCGAATACCCAGGGCCGCCAGACGCTGGGTGGTCGCGTTGTCGGCCAAGTCCGAGCCGGAAATGACGTAGCCCAAGTTGCTCAGCACCTCGGCAATGCCGGACATGCCGGAACCGCCAACGCCAACGAAATGGATATGTTTCACCGCGTGTTTCATGTTGCGAGCTCCTCGCAAGCGGCCACCACAGCCTGGGTGGCGTTGAGTTTTTGCATCTTTTTAGCCTCCAGACCTCGCAGCATCAGCGCAGACCGCTCTGTTTTCTGTAGCATTTCGGCCAGTGCTGCGGGCGTCATGTTCGCCTGCGGCATTAGCCAGCCGCCGCCCTGGTCGACCAGGAAGCGGGCGTTGAAAGTCTGGTGATCGTCCACCGCAGCCGGGAAAGGCACGAAGACGGCGGGTGCGCCGACAGCTGCAATCTCGGTCACGGTGCTGGCACCAGCGCGGCAGATCACCAGATCGGCATCGGCGAACGCTTGCGCGGTGTTGTCGATGAATGGGGTGAGCGTGGCCTGCACGCCTGCGGCTGCATAGTTGGCACGCAGCTCGTCGATCTGTTTCTCACCCGCTTGGTGCGTGACCAAGGGGCGCTGGGCCTCGGGAATCAGTGCCAGCGCCTGCGGCACCACGGTGTTGAGCGCACGCGCGCCCAAGCTGCCACCCACCACCAGCACCTTGAGCGGGCCGCTGCGTCCGACAAAGCGTTGTTCGGGGGCGGGCAGGTTCAGAAATTCAGTGCGCAGCGGGTTGCCGACCCACTCCCCTTTTTTCAGCACATTCGGGAAGGCTGCAAACACCCGATCGGCCACGCCGGCCAGCACCTTGTTGGCCATGCCAGCCACCGAGTTCTGCTCGTGCAACACCAGAGGCTTGCCGCAGAGCACGCCCATCATGCCGCCGGGGAAGGTGATGTAGCCGCCCAGGCCCACCACCACATCCGGCTTCACGCGGCGCACCACCTGCAGGCTTTGCCAGAAGGCACGCAGCAGCTTGAAGGGCAGTAGCGCCAACGTCTTGAGTCCTTTGCCGCGCACGCCACCAAAGTCCACCAGCTCCAGCGGAATACCACGGGCCGGGACAATGCGGCTCTCCATGCTGCCGGGCGCACCCAGCCAATGCACACGCCAGCCCTTGTCCAACAGGGCTTGCGCCACGGCCAAACCGGGGAAGATGTGCCCACCGGTGCCACCAGCCATGATGAGGGCGCACTTCTGCGTCATACACGGCCTCCGTGCATCAGCCATGGCGCGTTCCGCGCCATGCTGCGCTGCGCGCAGTGCCGGTTTTGGCGAAACAGGCAACTCATACACGACCTCCGTGCATGAGTTGCCGGTTTTCATAGTCCACCCGCAGCACCACGGCAATGGCCACCAGGTTCAGCAAGATGGCGGAGCCCCCGTAGCTCATGAGCGGCAGGGTCAGGCCCTTGGTGGGCAAAGCGCCCAGGTTCACACCGACGTTGATGAAGGACTGAAAACCCATCCAGATACCCACCCCCTGCGCGACCAGGCCGGCAAACACGCGGTCCAGGGCGATGGCCTGGCGACCGATGTGCATGATGCGGCGCGTCAGCCACAAAAACAGGCCAATGACCATGACGACGCCCAGCAGACCAAACTCCTCACCAATCACGGCGAGCAAGAAGTCGGTGTGCGCCTCGGGCAGCCAGTGCAGCTTTTCCACGCTGCCCCCCAGCCCCACGCCAAAGATTTCACCGCGCCCAATGGCAATCAAGGAATGGGTCAGCTGGTAGGCCTTGCCCAACGCATGCTCTTCGCTCCAGGGGTTGAGGTAGGCAAAGATCCGTTCACGCCGGAACTCGCTGAAAGCAATCATCAAAGAGAAGGCCACCAAAAGCGTTGCGGCGATCAGGAAGAACATCCGGGCGTTCACGCCACCCAAAAACAGAATGCCCATGGCAATCACGGCAATCACCATGAAGGCCCCCATGTCGGGCTCCGCCAGCAACAGCAGGCCAACCACCGCCACAGCGACAGCCATCGGGGCCACGGCGCGGAAGAAGCGCTCTTTCACTTCCATCTTGCGCACCATGTAGTCGGCCGCATACAGCAGCACCGCAAACTTGGCCAACTCGGACGGTTGGAAGTTCATGATGCCCAAAGAAATCCAGCGCTTGGCGCCATTCACGCCGCGCCCCACCCCCAACACGGCAATCAGCAGCACCAGCGACAGCACAAACAGCCAGGGGGCGAGCTTTTCCCAGGTCTGCAAGGGAAACTGGAACGCGATCAGCGCCGCGACAAAGGCGACCACCAGGGATAGCGCATGCCGCACAACAAAGTGGGTGTGGGTGTAGTTCGAGAACTTGGGGTTGTCCGGCATGGCAATCGATGCGGAATACACCATGACCAACCCCCACAGCAGCAGCGCCACCGTCACCCACACCAGCGGCTGGTCGAACCCTTTCACCTGGGTGGGCAGAGTGCTCGCGGCAAACGAGCCGCGCCCGCCCAGACGCACTGGCAAAGCCCCGGTGGTCTTGTCAGCCTTGGTGCTGAACCAGCCTTGGAGGGTTTGGCGCAAGGCGGTCATGCCATGTGCTCCATGTCCACGCCGCTGGACAAGGCCAGCTCTTTCACTGCGGCGCAGAAAACCTGGGCGCGGTGCTCGTAGTTCTTGAACATGTCAAAACTGGCGCAGGCGGGCGACATCAGCACTGCATCACCCGCATGCGCACGCGCATTGGCCAGGGTGACGGCGGACTCCATCGAGTCCGCATCCACCAGCGGCACCTCGACAGATGCAATTGCCTCGCGGATCAGCGGTGCATCACGGCCCATCAGCACGACGGCACGCGCGTAACGCGCCAGGGGCGCCGCTAGCGGCGTGAAGTCCTGGCCCTTGCCCTCACCGCCCAAAATCACCACCAGCTTGCGGTCGGCGCCCAGGCCCTGTAAGGCTGCCACCGTGGCACCCACATTGGTGCCCTTGCTATCGTCAAAAAACTCCACATCGTTCAGGATGCCGATGGGCTCCACGCGGTGCGGCTCGCCACGGTACTCACGCAGTCCAAACAGAATCGGGCCCAAGGCGCAACCGGCTGCAGCACACAGTGCCAGCGCAGCCAACGCGTTGCTGGCGTTGTGGCGACCACGGATGCGCAGGGCGTCGGCCGGCATCAAACGCTGGAAGTGCAGTTCCTCCGCCGCTTCGCTGCGCTTGCGGCGCGTTTCGTCAGCCTCCAGCGCGCGGACCAGCCAGACCATGCCGTTCACTTCTTCCAGGCCAAAGTCGCCAGGGCGCTGCGGCATGTCTCCGCCAAAGGTACTGTGGGCGCGTTCTTGCGGGCGTTGCAGCTTCACACGCACCGGCGGGGGCAACATGGCCATCACAGCCGCATCGTCGCGGTTCAGCACCATGAGACCGGTCTGGCCAAAGATGCGCGACTTGGCTTCAGCATAGGCCTGCATACTGCCATGCCAGTCCAGGTGGTCCTGCGTGATGTTGAGCACCACCGCGGCCGTGGGCTCAAAACCGCTCACGCCATCGAGCTGGAAGCTGGAAAGCTCCAGCACCCAGACCTCGGGAAGGGTGTTTGCATCCAAATGCCCAGCCAAGGTGTCCAACAGCGTGGGGCCAATGTTGCCGGCCACGGCCACGCTCTTGCCTGCGTGGGCAACCAGTTGGCCAGTCAGCGAGGTGACGGTGGTTTTGCCATTCGTGCCGGTGATGGCCAGCACCGCTGGCGCGTAACCTTGGCGGCTGCGCAATGCTTGCAGCGCCATGGAATACAAGCTTAATTCGCCCCCAACATAGATACCCACTGCGCGAGCAGCTCCTAAAACAGGAGCAATCTCTTCTGGACTCAAACCGGGTGAGCGGTACACCGCATGCAGGGTCTGCCCATCCACCAAGGCTGCAGAGAAGGGACCGGAAACAAAACGTACATCGGGCAGTTCCTGCTGCAGCGCAGCCAGCTGGGGCGGCGCGGCGCGCGTGTCGGCCACGGTGATGCTGGCAGCCCCCGTGCGGGCACACCAGCGCGCCATGGCCAAGCCCGATGCGCCCAAGCCCAGGATCACAATGTGTTGCCCTGCCAGCGGTGCAAAAGGGGCATTCGCTGTGTCGGGAAGGGCCTCTCCATCGGCCGACACCATTTCCGCTTCGGGCACGGTGGCGCCGACCAGCAGTTCGGATTCCGCCTTCTCGGCCTGGGTGTCCGCAAATATCTGCGCCACGAAAGCGGCCGCATCGCGCGCGGCCGTGAGCGTGGTGGGCAAGCCCCGGGCGTCTTTGGCGGGCTCAGACACCGATGGCGCGACGTGCACTTCGGGTGCCTCGGCCGATGCCAGCACCTCCGGCATCCCGGTCATGTCCTGCGTTGCAGGCTCGTCGGCCGTGGCGAGCTCGACCGACTGCGAGGGCAGCGCGTGGCTTGCCACAGCCTCAGGCACAAGCGGCAGCACCCCGCCGTCCTGGGGGGACGCTGCGGGGTGTTCGCCGGGGCGGTGCACTTCGTGTTCGTTCATCGCAGTTTCAGGGTGGACAGGCCCACCAGGCACAAGAGCATGGTGATGATCCAGAAACGAACCACCACCTGGGTTTCCTTCCACCCCGATTTTTCGAAGTGGTGGTGCAGCGGCGCCATCTTCAGTAGGCGGCGGCCTTCGCCGTATTTCTTCTTGGTGTATTTGAAGTAGGTCACCTGCAACATCACTGACAGGGCTTCGGCCACAAAGATGCCGCCCATGATGGCCAGCACAATCTCCTGGCGCACGATGATGGCGATGGTGCCCAAGGCGCCACCCAAGGCGAGTGCGCCCACATCCCCCATGAAGACCTGTGCGGGGTGGGTGTTGAACCACAAAAAAGCCAGGCCGGCGCCCGCCATGGCGGCGCAGAAAATCATGAGTTCGCCCGAGCCGGGAATGTGCGGGAAGAACAGGTACTTGGAGTAGACGGCGCTGCCGGTCACATAGGCAAACACACCCAGTGCCGAACCCACCATCACCACCGGCATGATGGCCAATCCATCCAAGCCGTCAGTCAGGTTCACGGCGTTGCTGGAGCCCACAATCACCAGATACGTCAGCACCACAAAACCCAATACGCCGAGCGGGTAGCTCACCTCTTTGATGAACGGCAGCAAGAGGCCGGCTTTGGGCGGCAGGTTCACGTCAAAGCCTGAGCGCACCCAATTGAAGAACAGCTCAATCACACGCAGATTGGAACTCTCCGAAATGCTGAACACGAGGTACAGGGCAGCCAGCAGGCCAATCACCGACTGCCAAAAATACTTTTCACGCGAGCGCATGCCTTCGGGGTCTTTGTGCACCACCTTGCGCCAGTCGTCAGCCCAACCAATGGCACCAAAGCCCAGCGTCACCAGCAGCACGATCCAGACAAAACGGTTGGACAGGTCAGCCCACAACAGCGTGGAGACGGCAATGGACAGCAAAATCAACACACCGCCCATGGTGGGCGTGCCACTCTTGCTCAGGTGGGTTTCCATACCGTAGCCACGGATGGGTTGGCCGATCTTCAGCTCACGCAGGCGACGAATTACATAGGGCCCAGCAGCCAGACCAATCAACAAGGCAGTGAGCGCCGCAAACACCGCACGAAAGGTGAGGTACTGGAACACGCGGAAAAACCCGAACTCGGGCGACAAGGTTTGCAGCCATTGGGCCAGGCTCAGCAGCATGAAAACGCTCCAAAAATATCAAACGGCATGGTTGCCACCTCCGGTAGCAGGCGCGGGCTGGGCCAAGGCCTCTACCACGCGCTCCATGCGCATAAAACGGGATCCCTTGACCAGCACGCTGGCCACACCGGGCAACAGGCCCCTGGCACGCGCGATCAAGGCCTCGACATCGGAAAAATGTTCGGCAGCGGGGCAGGCGGCAACGGCGTGGACGGCCATATCCCCCAGTGCCAAGACATGGGAAATGCCTTGGGCATGGGCAAACCGCCCAGCTTCTGCATGAAATTCAGGGCCTTGTTCACCGACTTCACCCATATCCCCCAGCACCAACAGGCGCGGGCCGGGCAGATCCGCCAGCACCTGGATGGCGGCACGCATGGAGTCGGGGTTGGCGTTGTAGGTGTCGTCCACCAGCGTGGCGTGCAGACCGCTGTGGGTGATCTGCAAGGCACGGCAACGGCCTTTGACCGGCACAAAGGCCTGCAGTCCCTGCACGACCGCCTTGGGACTGACACCCGCGGCCAATGCACACGCGGCTGCGGCCAGTGAGTTCTTCACGTTGTGGCGCCCGGCAATGGCCAAGCGGTACTGCAGTGCGCCCCAAGGCGTGCTGGCCTGAACCTGCCAGGCACCGTCCACCCACTCGGCGCTCGTGCACAGCACCTCGTGCGCGGCACCGGCCGCGTGCCATCCAAACTGCACCGTCTTGCGCTTCGCTGCCAGGCCTTGCCAGACAGCGGTGTAGTCATCGTCCAGCGGAAACACCGCCACACCATCGGCCGGCAAAGCGGTAATCACGGTGCCGTTTTCCTGGGCTACGGCTTCCACCGTGTGCATGAATTCCAGGTGCTCACGCTGCGCGTTGTTGACCAAGGCCACCGTAGGCTGTGCCATGGCGGCCAGTCCGGCGATTTCGCCGGGGTGGTTCATGCCCAGCTCGACCACGGCCAGGCGGTGTTCGCGGCGCAGCCGGAGCAGGGTCAGGGGCACGCCGATGTCGTTGTTGAAGTTGCCACGGGTGGCCAAGGCCGCACCGCCAGGGGCCTGTGCCTCCAGAATGGCGGCAACCATCTGGGTCACCGTGGTCTTGCCATTGCTGCCGGTCACCGCCACCAAGGGCAAGGTGAATTGGGCACGCCATGCCGCAGCCAGCTGGGCTAAAGCACGCTTGGTGTCAGGCACTTCGATGCGTGGCAGGCCCACAGGGTACGCCGTGGCGGGCAAGCCAGCGTGGCACAGCACGGCGGTGGCACCCTGGGCTTGGGCGTCGTGCAAGAAGGCGTTGGCATCAAACCGCTCGCCTTGCAAAGCCACAAACAGGTCACCACTGGCAAGGGTCCTGGTGTCGGTGTGGACCCGCAGAATCGCGAGGTCTGCAGAGCCCACGAGATGTGCGCGGTCCAGCCATGCGGCGACTTGGGCCAGTGTCATCATGGCACTCATGCGGCACCTCGGGTCGAGGACTGGCGCGCCTGCAGCGCGGCCAGGGCGTGGTGCTGGTCAGAGAAAGGATGTTTCACACCCGCAATCTCCTGGGTTTCTTCATGACCCTTGCCAGCCAGCAGGATCACGTCATGGGCCGCCGCCTGCATGACCGTGTCACGGATCGCCAAAGCGCGATCCACTTCCACCTCCACGCCTTTGTTGTCCACCACTCCCAACAGGATCTGTGCCACGATCGCCTCGGGACGTTCGCTGCGCGGGTTGTCGCTGGTCACCACCACGCGGTCGGCATGCTGGGCGGCAATCGCTCCCATCACGGGGCGCTTCGATGCGTCACGGTCTCCACCACAGCCAAACACCGCCCACAGGCTCCCGCCACGGGCATGGGCCATGGGGCGCAGCGCCTGCAGGGCCTGGGCCAAGGCATCCGGCGTGTGGGCGTAATCGATAGCCACCAGCGGTGCGCCCTGGCCGCCCACACACTCCATGCGGCCTGGTACCGGCAACAAGGTGCTGCAGGCGCCGACTGCGTCAGCCAGGGGTACGCCCAGGCAACGCATGGCAGCAACCACACCCAGCAGGTTCAACACGTTGTAGTGACCAATGACCCCGGCTTGGAGCGTGCACGACATGTCGCCCTCCACCACATCAAAGGCCATGCCGCTGGCGGTATGGCGCAACTGTTGCGCGCGCAGGCGTGCGGGCCGTTGGCTGGACACGGTCCACAGGTCCAGCGCGCCCGCAAGTTCATCGGCCAAGACGGCACCCTGTGTATCGTCGACGTTCACCACAGCATGCCCCAACCCGGGCCAGGCAAACAGCTTGCGCTTGGAAACCCAATAGGCAGCCATGCTGCCGTGGTAGTCCAAGTGGTCTTGGGTGAAGTTGGTGAACACGGCGACCCGAATCTGGGTGCCAGCCATGCGGTGCTCTTCGATCCCAATCGAGGAGGCCTCCATGGCACACGCGCGCAAACCTTGGTCTGCAAATTGCCGCAGCGTCTGCTGCACCCGTACCGGGTCCGGAGTGGTCAAGCCAGTGGACTGCACATGGGGCGGTTGCCCGACTCCCAGAGTGCCAATCACACCGCATGGCAAGGCGTTTGCGGCAGGCAAAGTACTCAGTGCCTGGGCCAGCCACCAGGCCGTGCTGGTCTTGCCGTTGGTACCGGTCACAGCCACCACGGGCAGAGCGGCAGATGGTTGTCCATAGAACGCGGCGGCAATCAGGCCGGCGTCAGCCTTCAGACCTGTATAGCTGGCCACACGCGTGGCATCCAGTGCAAAGGCGGACGCACCGTCGTATTCCACCAGCGCGGCCACGGCGCCGCTGTCCAACGCCTGGGCCACAAAAGCGCGACCGTCCACAACCCCACCAGGCCAAGCGACAAAGGCTTCACCTGCAGCAATTTGCCGGCTATCGGTGCGCAAGGCGATGGCACCCCGCTCGCGGAGCCATTGCACAGCCTCTAGAGGTGACGTGAGGTGGCGCATCAGAAACTTTCCTCCACCGCTTCTGTCACGATCTGGGGGCGTACCGCCATGTCAGGTTGCACGCCCAGCATGCGCAGGGTTTGCTGCACGGTTTCGCTGAATACGGGCGCAGCTACATCACCGCCGAAATATTTGCCATTGCTGGGCTCGTCAATCATCACGGCCACCACAATGCGCGGGTTATCAATAGGGGCTACGCCCACGAAGAAACCACGGTACTTTTTGTCCGCATACCCCTTGCCTTCTTGCTTGTGGGCCGTGCCGGTTTTTCCTCCTACGGAGTACCCCATGGTCTGGGCTTTGGGCGCAGTGCCTCCAGGGCCGGCGGCCATGTGCAACATGTTGAGCACGGCCTTGGCGTGGCGCGCCTCAAACACACGCACACCGGCCACCTGCTCCGAGGTCTTGAGCAAGGTCACCGGCACCAGCTCGCCATCACGCGCAAACACACTGTAGGCGCGCGCCAACTGGAACAAGCTGGCCGAAAGGCCGTAGCCATAACTCATGGTGGCCTGCTCAATCGGGCGCCAAGTTTTGTAGGCGCGCAGACGACCACTCACCACGCCAGGAAAAGGCACCTGGGGCTTTTGCCCCAGCCCCACCTGGCTGAACATGTCCCACATCTCGTGGGGCTCCATTTGCATGGCGAGTTTGACAGTGCCCACGTTGCTGGACTTCTGGATTACCTCGTTCACCGACAAAACCCCGTGGGGGTGTGAATCAGTGATGGTCGAACCCGTGATCGTGATGCGCCCTGGTGCGGTCTGAATCGGTGTCTCGGGCCGAACCATGCCCTGCTCCAGCGCCAAGGCCACCACAAACGGCTTCATGGTGGAGCCTGGCTCGAAGGTGTCGGTGAGAGCCCGGTTCCGTAACTGTGCCCCGGTCAGATTGGCGCGCTTGGCAGGCGAGTAGCTGGGGTAATTGGCAAGCGCCAGCACCTCTCCCGTCAATACATCCAGCACGACCACACTGCCTGCCTTGGCCTTGTTTTCCACCACGGCATCACGCAGCTTCTGGTAAGCGAAAAACTGCACCTTGCTGTCAATGCTGAGCTGCAAGTCCTTGCCTTCCAGGGGGGGAATCTGGTCGCCCACATCCTCCACCACCCGGCCCAAGCGATCCTTGATCACACGGCGGGAACCGCTGCGTCCGGCCAGTTCTTTATTGAAGGTGAGCTCCACGCCCTCCTGGCCTTTGTCTTCCACATTGGTAAAGCCGACCACATGCACGGCCGACTCACCCTCCGGGTACTCGCGCTTGTATTCCTTGCGCTGGTAAATGCCTTTGATGTTGAGTTCGGCAATTTGCCTGGCCACCGCAGCGTCGACTTGGCGCTTGATCCAGACAAAAGTCTTGTCCTCATTCGCGAGCTTGCGCGAAATATCGGCAGCCGGCATGTCCAGCAACTTGGCCAAACGCTGCAGCTGGGCCTTGTCCATTTCCACGTCTTCCGGAATGGCCCAAATACTCGGTGCAGGCACGCTGGACGCCAGAATCAAACCATTGCGGTCCAAAATGCGACCACGGTTGGCTGGCAGATCCAGAGTTCGGGCAAAACGCACTTCGCCCTGGCGCTGGAAAAAATCGTTCGCCACCACCTGGATGTAGGCCGCACGCGCGGCCAAACCCACGAACCCCAACGCGATCACGCCCACGACAAACTTGCTGCGCCACACCGGTGTGCGACTGGCCAGCAAAGGGCTGGAGGTGTACAGAACGCTGCGGCTCACGGGGCAGCTCCTGGTGCGGTGTACGTCACATAGGTGGTGATGCCGGGCGTGGCCTGGCGCATTTGCAGTTGGTCTTTGGCCAAACGCTCCACGCGGGCGGGTGTTGCCTGGGCACGCTTTTCCACTTGCAAACGCTCAAACTCCGTCTCCAGCCGACGCGCTTCGGCGCGGGCGCGCTCCAGCTCGACAAACACACGGCGCGACTCATACTGCATGCCGACCAGATACAGGGCACTGGCCACGACAGCCAAAAGCAACACCAGATTCAACCGGATCACGCCGCCATCCTTTGCGCGACACGCAAAATGGCACTGCGCGAACGCGGGTTGCCCGCCACCTCCGCCGCACTGGGCTTGATGCGATCCAGCGCCTTGAGCTTCATGACCTTGGGGGCCGCAAACGGAGCGCGGCGGTCATATTCGTCTTTGGAGTGTTTGGCGATGAACTGCTTGACGATGCGGTCCTCCAGCGAATGGAAGCTGATCACAGCCAAACGCCCGCCAGGCTGCAATACATCGAGGCTGGCGTCTAGCGCTTGTTGCAACTCCTCAAGCTCGGCGTTGATGAAAATCCGAAGAGCCTGAAATGTGCGCGTTGCAGGGTTCTGGCCCTGCTCGCGGGTTTTGACCGTGTCAGCCACGAGTTGGGCCAACTCGGAGGTGGTTGAAATTGGCCCCCGTTCCTGTCGGCGAGCAACAATCGCCTTTGCAATTGCCCCAGCAAACCGTTCTTCACCGTATTCACGTATCACCTCCGTGATTTGATTGATCTCGGCCGTTGCCAGCCACTGGGCCACACTTTCGCCGCGCGTGGTATCCATGCGCATATCCAGAGGACCTTCAAAGCGGAAGCTGAAGCCCCGCTGCGGGTTGTCGATTTGGGGGGAACTCACGCCCAGGTCCATCAGCACACCAGACAGGCTGGCGGATGGCAACTCGCCCAAATGGGAGAAGCCCTCGTGGCGGATGGAAAAGCGGGGGTCGGTGATGCTCGCAGATTGCGCCACCGCATCGGGGTCGCGGTCAAAGGCGACCAAGCGCCCGGCCGGACTCAAACGCTCCAGAATGCGGCGCGAATGACCACCACGACCGAAAGTGGCATCCACGTACGTGCCGTCCGCAGCGCCCGCGTAGGCTTGCCCGTCGTTGCTGAACAATGCGTCTACTGCTTCGTTCAACAAGACGGTGGTGTGGGTCCAAGGAGCTTCCACCGTCACACCTCAGAAAGAAAAGTCTTTGAAGACATCGGGCATCTCGCCCTGCATGGCCTTGGCCTCTTGGGCGTCGTAGGTGGCCTTGTCCCACAGCTCAAAGTGGTTGCCCATGCCCAGCAACATGGTGTCTTTGGCGATACCCGCCGCTTCGCGCAACTCAGGCGATACCAGCACGCGACCCGTGGCATCCATTTCCACATCCATGGCATTGCCAAGAAAAATGCGCTTCCACCATTGGGCAGACATGGGTAGTGCCGCAATACGTTCACGGAACTTCTCCCACTCGGGGCGGGGAAACACCATCAGGCAACCGTGCGGGTGTTTGGTGATCGTGAGTTGGCCAGCCGCCGTCGCACTCAGGACGTCACGATGC
The DNA here is from genome assembly GCF_002251855.1 of Rhodoferax sp. TH121. Taxonomy (GTDB): domain Bacteria; phylum Pseudomonadota; class Gammaproteobacteria; order Burkholderiales; family Burkholderiaceae_C; genus Allorhodoferax. Next base: position 564,596 of record NZ_NOXW01000022.1, on the reverse strand, counting down.
CGGGTCGGCACTGATAGCCGACCTTTTGCATCCAGACTGAGAGACGAGGCCCCTTGGAACACCGTGAAATACCTACTTTTGTTGCGACAGCGTAGAAATAGCAATTGCGCGGCACTTTTCACCACTAAATTGCACTTTTTTGCACTGTATCAGCAAAAGCCACGCTTGCAAGAGGGCTTGCGCGAAAATTTTCCAATGAAATCAAGGACTTAGAAGCGTTTTTGCAGGCTATCGACGGGCAAAAATCGTTCTAAATTAAGCACTTAGCGCGCCTTATGAAAGTGATGCTTGAAACATCCACTTCCATCACCGTTCATCCGAACGGCTTACAGGATGTAACGGGAAAGATCTTCGTCTTGGCTCAGCTGGCCCAGACGCGCATCCACATAAGCCGCATCAATCGACACGGTTTGCCCGGCCAAAGACGCGGCATCAAAGCTGACTTCATCCAGCAGGCGCTCCATCACGGTAGACAAACGACGCGCACCAATGTTCTCCGTGCGCTCGTTCACCTCGAAGGCAATCTGTGCCAGGCGCGTAATGCCCTCAGGGGTAAAGACCAGTGCCACCTGCTCCGTGGCCAGCAGCGCCTGGTACTGCTTGACGAGGGAGGCATGGGTCTGGGTCAGGATGGCTTCGAAGTCTTGCACTGACAAGGACTGCAACTCCACCCGAATGGGAAACCGCCCCTGCAACTCGGGAATCAGGTCACTGGGTTTGCTCAGGTGAAAAGCGCCGGAGGCAACAAACAGAATGTGGTCGGTCTTGACCATGCCGTATTTGGTAGACACCGTCGTGCCCTCCACCAATGGCAGCAAGTCACGTTGAACTCCCTGGCGCGACACCTCGGCCCCGCTGCTGCCTTCGCTGCGGGACGTCACCTTGTCAATTTCATCAATAAACACAATGCCGTTTTGCTCCAGCAGGTGCAAAGCTTGGGTCTTGATGTCATCTTCGTTGACGAGCTTGGCAGCCTCTTCGTCCACCAGCAATTTGTGCGCCTCGCTGATTTTGAGCTTGCGCGTCTGTCGCTTGCCCTGGCCCATCTGGCCAAACATGCCACGCAACTGCTCCGTCATTTCCTCCATGCCAGCTGGCCCCATGACTTCCAGCTGGGGCGCAGGTGCCGCCACATCGACCTCGATCTCGCGCTCAGCCAACTGGCCTTCACGCAACTTCTTGCGGAAGGTCTGGCGCGCCGCGTTCTCTGGCGCATCGCTGGCGGCAGTCACGCCAAAATCGGCGCGCGGAGGCGGCACCAAGATATCCAGAATGCGTTCCTCTGCAGCGTCTTCGGCACGCGCACGCACTTTGGTTTTTTCTTCCTCACGCGTTTGTTTGACAGCAATGTCAGCCAAGTCACGAATGATGGCATCCACATCCTTGCCCACGTAGCCAACTTCAGTGAACTTGGTAGCCTCTACCTTGATAAAAGGTGCATCAGCCAGACGCGCCAGACGGCGGGCGATCTCTGTCTTGCCCACGCCGGTGGGGCCAATCATCAGAATATTCTTGGGGGTGATTTCGCTGCGCAGCGCAGCGTCCACCATTTGCCGACGCCACCGGTTGCGCAGGGCAATGGCTACTGCACGTTTGGCCTGGGCTTGTCCAACAATGTGTTTGTCGAGTTCGGCGACGATATCTTGGGGAGTCAGGGCTTGCATGAAATTCAGAGGGTCTCAATGGTGTGGTGCATATTGGTGTAAATGCACAGCTCGCCCGCAATCTCCAGCGAACGCTTCACGATGTCGGCCGCGGGCAGTTCGGTGTGGTTGAGCAGGGCGACGGCAGCCGCCTGGGCGTAAGCACCACCAGAACCGATGGTCACGATGCCGTTCTCGGGCTCCAGGACATCCCCATTGCCGGTGATGATCAGGGAGGCATCTTTATCCGCCACAGCCAACATGGCTTCCAGCCGACGCAACACGCGGTCAGTGCGCCAATCTTTGGTCAGTTCGATGGCAGCCCGAACCAAATGACCCTGGTGCTTCTCCAACTTGGCCTCAAAGCGCTCAAACAAGGTGAATGCATCGGCCGTAGCACCGGCAAAACCCGCCAAAACCTTGCCGTGATACAGCTTGCGCACCTTGCGGGCGGAGCCTTTGACGACGATGTTGCCCAAGGTAACCTGACCATCGCCGCCAATGGCGACTTGGTCGCCTTGGGGCGTCTTGCGCCGGACACTGATGATGGTGGTTCCGTGAAATTGTTCCATGGTGTACAGGTGGGGTGAATGGCACCCAAATCAAGCGGTTGCGCACAAGGTGCGCGCACTCACATGGCGCGAGGCACAACCTTGGCATGCTCATTGATGCCAATCACATTAAAAAAGGCCGCTACCAGACGGTGCACGTCTTGGAACTGCACCAGATGTCCCTCAGACTGGCGCATGGCCACCCAGTTGAGAATGCTGCCTGCAGCGGAGAAGTCGACACGAATCAAGTTCCGGCACGACACCACGATGCGCCCCCCGTCTTCCCGGGCAGCATCCAAGCCCGCTAAAGCCTGGGTCGCATCCCCGAGCACATCGCCCCGCAACTCCAAACCCGAGACTGACACACTGTCCATCAAGCCCATAGGCACAGTCGCGGCGGATTCGTGGACAGCTGGCGAGATGCCCCCCCCCATCGCAGCAACTTCTGCTGACTCATAGTGGCAACGCGCTGGCTCCCAGGCGGGCGGAGAGACCTCGTAGGTGACGCAATAGTCCAGCGCTACCAACTCAAACTCGTCCAGCATTTGCATGGTGCGCAATGCATTCAAGCGCACAGCCCACCACGCGGGGTCCACGGTCCGGTCTCCGGACGGCGTGATTGCGCGCAGCGCCAACACCAAACTTTCAGCACCACCGAATTGCAGTGCCACCGCTTCGTCACACAAACTGCCAAACAGCCCCCCCAGCAAAGGCATCGCCTCAGCATCCAGGACTGCCGCTGCCGACCAATCGATCACCCAGGGCATGGGTTGGGTGGACATGGCCTCCCGCAAATCTTCCATGGCCAAAGCCGTCAACCGGGGCGGGCAACGCCAAATCGCCGGGGCCGCACCCAGCATGCTACGGCCCGAGCCTGATGCTGCAAAAGGCGCGGCCGCCGTCGTATCCATACCTTGCGTAGCAAGGGAGAGTGACGACCAGACAGGGAGCGAAGGGCCCCACACGCGCGCCAACTCCACCAAGGCCCAATCAAAGCGTGCTCGGTTGTTGGTGGCGCGGTACAGATCCATCAATGCCGCAGCCCATGAGGCGGAAGCCTCAGGCGTAGCGGTAATACTTTGCAGTGCATTGAGCAAGCCGGTTTCAGCGCCCACATCGTCGCCATTGGCAAAGCGAATCGCCGCCTCTTCTAACTCCGGGTCCGTAGCCATGTCATCCACCTCGATGGCGAACAGCTCGGACGTGGAGAAACTCAGTCCAGAGGAATCCCCCGCCTTGGCGCTCCGCCCCTGCGGCGCGCGCGCAGGCAAAGGGACATGGCTGGACATGGGGGGGGGCATGCCATTGCCCATTTGTGTGGCTGCGTATTCCGAAGGAACGACACCCGACACGCTGGAATGCAGCTCCGACGACTCCGTCGCTTCAAAACGCGACGACAAGGCCGCTGGGACCGTGGGGGCCGAGGCCTGGGGTGACAGCGGCTCAGCCGCACTGCTGGCACTGCCGACTACGGGGAAGCCGCCCTGTGCGGCGGCAGCGTCCTGCTTGCCCTTCCACCATTGCTTGGACATCTGGGCTTCAATCTCGTCAATCTTTTTAAGAGTGACAGCACGGCCATCAGGGTCCGTGGGGATACTGGTCTGGAAGTAAGAGGGGCGTGCCAAGGCCGCAGTGGCCGAGGGGTCGCGGTTGCGCAGTTTGCGCAGCTGGTCGAATTCGCGCTTGCGGACAAAGTCATTCTGCCGCTTGCGCTCAATCATGGCCTTCAGGGCCTGTTTGTCATAACCGCTGTCCTGCTCGGGTTCCGCCCGGTCCAACTCCGACCAATCCTTGGTCGGGTTGCGCACAAACATCGCCACCTTGGACAATAAACCGGGTCGATCGTCTTTGGTCGCCATAAGTCAGTGGGGGTGCTCCGCAGGCCAGTAAATTACGCTTAGTCGCCAAACATTTTCTGCTTGAGTTCACGACGCTGCTGCGCTTCAAGCGACAGGGTGGCCGTGGGGCGGGCCAACAGACGGCCAACGCCGATGGGTTCGCCGGTTTCATCGCAGTAGCCGTAATCGCCCGCGTCAATGCGGACGATGGATTGCTCAATTTTTTTCAGCAGCTTGCGCTCACGATCGCGCGTACGCAGCTCCAGCGCATGCTCTTCCTCAATCGTGGCACGGTCGGCAGGATCCGGCACCACGGAGGTATCTTCGCGCAGGTGTTCGGTGGTTTCTCCCGCGCTATTGAGGATGTCTCGCTTGAGGATGGAGAGCTTCAGGCGAAACGCCGCCAACTGCACATCGTTCATGTATTCCGAGTCAGGCATGGCCAGCAGCTCGGCATCCGTCAGTTCTGCCACCGGCTTGGACTTCCAGTTGTTGGCAAGCTTGGCGTCTTTCTTGACGGCGGCGGGAATCACAGGGGCAATCACGGGGGAAGTCATGGTAGGGGTATAGCTGGCTTTGGCGGCTGTGGAGGCCACAGATTGCGCCATGGAGGGCACGGTAAGTTGGGCCAACCGGGATGACGGGCGTCCTGACTTGGCAGGCACCGCAGCCGCAGGAGCGGGTACGGGTGCCGTCACCGGGACTTTGGCTGCTACAGGCGCCGCGACCACTTTGGCGGGCGCAGTTTTCACAGGGGCCACGACCTTCACGGTAGGCTTGGCGGCCGGTTTTTCGGCAACCGCCTTGATTTTAACTGCGGGCGCAGCCTTTGCGGGCGCCTTGGCGACGGGTTTGGCTGCCACTTTGGCCACTGGCTTGGCCGGGGCCTTGGCGGTTGCAGCCTTCGACGCAGCTTTCGCGACAGGCTTGGCCGGCGCCTTGGCAACCGGCTTGGCGGCGGCCTTGGCCTTGGGCGGCGGCGCTTTGGCCACGGGTTTGCTCACGGCTTTGGTGGCTGCCTTGGTGACGGCAGCTTTGGCTTGCACCTTCACTACTGGCTTGGCTGCTGCTTTGGCCGCAGGCTTGGCCTTGACGCTTTTGGCTTTCGCGTCTTTGGCCTTGGTGTCTTTCCCGGATGTCGCTTTCACTTCTTGTCTCCTGGCAGTACTCGCCTGCGCACGGTCCCTGGTGGCTGCTGGCGTCTTTGCCCTCTTTGAAGGGGGCTCAACGCGGGTTTCTTCGGCGCGCGAGTGTACAGGTTTCCCCATCGGTAAGCCCATCAGTTGCAAAAGCGAGACAAACATTTGTTTCCCTGCGATTCGGTGGTGTGTTCCGGGTCAGACCAGGGACTGTTCCATGCCCTGCAGGAAGATGTCCTTGGGCAGATCGATGCCAATGAAGACCATTTTGCTGCACTTCTGCTCACCCTCTGCCCAGGCTGGGCCCAGGTCACTGCCCATGAGTTGGTGCACGCCTTGGAAGATGACCTTGCGCTCGGTGCCCTTCATATAGAGCACGCCCTTGTAGCGCAGCATGCGCGGGCCGTAGATGTTGACCACGGCACCCAGGAAGTCTTCCAGCTTGGCCGGATCGAAGGGGCGCTCGGACTTGAAGACGAAGCTTTTCACATCGTCATCGTGGTGATGGTGGTGGGCATGGCCATGACCGTGCTCATGCTTGTGCGAGGGGTGGTCGCAGTGCTCGCCATGTTCGTGGTCATGATCATGGTGGTGGTGCTCGTGATCGTCTTCCTTGAGGAAGTCGGGGTCGATGTCGAGCTTGGCGTTCAGATTGAAGCCGCGCAGATCCAACACTTCGTTCAGCGCCACCTCGCCAAAATGCACTGCTTTCTGCGGCGCGCGTGGGTTCATGTGCTTGATGCGGTGCATCAGCGCGTCCAGGTCGTCCTTGGACACCAGATCGGACTTGCTGATAAATAACTGGTCGGCAAAGCCGATCTGGCGGCGCACTTCCTGGCGGTCGCTGAGCTGCTGCTCGGCGTGCTTGGCATCCACCAGCGTGAGGATGGAGTCCAACAGGTAGGTCTCGGCCACCTCGTCATCCATAAAGAAGGTCTGCGCCACGGGGCCGGGGTCGGCCACACCGGTGGTTTCGATGATCACGCGCTCGAAATCCAGCTCGCCCTTGCGTTTTTTCTCAGCCAGGTCTTTCAGCGTGGTGCGCAGGTCTTCGCGGATGGTGCAGCAGACGCAGCCGTTGCTCATTTGGATGATTTGCTCGGTGGTGTCGCTGACCAAGATATCGCTATCGATGTTCTCTTCGCCGAACTCGTTTTCAATGACGGCGATCTTCTGGCCGTGGGCTTCGGCCAGCACGCGCTTGAGCAGCGTGGTTTTGCCGGAACCGAGAAAGCCGGTCAGGATGGTGGCGGGGATCAGGCTCATGGGAGTCTTCCAAAAATGGTGCGGTGCAAAAGACGGTAGTTGGGGAGTGTAGCGAGCCTGTCAAGCCCCCACCCCGCTGCGGCCAGCCATAGACTGATTCAGCGCCGCATCACCACCAGACCTTTGAGGTACTCTCCTTCGGGGAAGGCAATGGTCATGGGGTGATCCGGCGCGCCGCCCATGCGTTCGGTAATGTAGCCATCGACCCCAGCGTCCGAACCGGCGCCGGCGATGATCTTGTGAAACAGGTCAGCGCTAATGCCGCCCGAGCAGCTATAGGTGAATAGCACGCCCCCGGGTTGCAACAGCTTGAAGGCTAGGCGGTTGATGTCCTTGTACGCGCGGGCTGCCCGCTCCGCATGGGCCACAGTGGGCGCGAACTTGGGCGGGTCCAGGATGATGGCGTCAAAGGTACGGCCCTCAGCGGCAAAAGCACGCAAGCTTGCGTTCACGTCGGCGTCCATGAAGGTGGCACGGCTGGCTTCAAAACCGTTGAGCGCCACGTTTGCGCGCGCTTTCTCGATGGCCGGGCCGCTGGAGTCAATGGAAGTCACGTGGTCCGCACCGCCCGAGAGCGCTGCCACGGTGAAGCCGCCCGTGTAGCAGTAGCAGTTGAGCACGGTCTGGAAACCCAGGCGGCGTGTCGTGTCGGCAAAGCGCTTGCGGCTGTCGCGCTGGTCCAGGTAGAAGCCGGTCTTGTGGCCCTCGGCAATGCTCAGCGCCAACTTCCATTCATGCTCCTGCAGCACCAAGTCGGTGGCGCCCTCACCGCGCAGCCAACCCGTGGCCTCGGGCAGGCCTTCCAGTGCGCGGCTGCTGGCGTCGGAACGCTCGTAGAGCTTGGTCAGGCCCGTGGCCGCCAAGAGCGCATCAGCGATCACGCCCTTCCACTTCTCCACGCCAGCGGAGGTGAACTGGGCCACCAGCGTGTCGCCATAGCGGTCCACGATGAGGCCGGGCAGGCCGTCAGACTCGCCGTGCACCAGGCGCACACCATCGCTTTTGATATCAAATCTGGCTCTAGCCCTTACAGATTCTGCGCAAGCAGCTACGAAAAAGCTAGCATCGATGCGCTGCTTTTCGTCAAAACTCCAGACCCGCGCGCGGATCTTGGACTGCGGGCTGAATGCTGCCCAGCCCAGGAACTGCCCTTCGGCCGACTCCACGCGCACGGTCTCCCCGCTGTCACCACCGCCCTTGGCAATGGCCGAATCAAAGATCCAGGGATGGCGGCGTAACAGGGAGCGCTCTTTGCCGGCGCGCAGGCGAATGGTTTTCATGCCTGCAATTGTCGGCCATCCAGCGGCAACCTCCCGTTTACAAGCCAGAGACGCTGGCCTATATTGGGATGCACCGGAGAAAAATTGCGTCGCTGCGAGCCCGTGCCGCGGCGACACCCACCCGCAACGTCTGGAACAAAGGGACCGCTATGGACTTGAGCAATGTGAAGTTCTCCACCCGCCTGAGCTTGGGCTTTGCCAGTCTGGTCGCCCTGGTGGCACTGATGGCAGCCTTCGGCCTGTACGAAGTCCGCGTGACCAACCAGTCCATTGGCACCATTTATGCCGACCGGGTGGTCCCTCTCAAGCAGCTCAAGGCGGTGTCTGACCTTTACGCAGTCAACATCATCGACAACGCCAACAAGGTATCCGCAGGCTTGCTCGAGCCCAAGGCAGCCCAAGCCAACGTCAGCAACAGCCTGGTCGACATTCAAAAGCAGTGGAAAGATTACCTGGCCACCGAACTCACCCCGCAGGAAAAACTGGACGCAGCCGCCGTCACCGAGCGCGTGGGCAAGGCAGCCCCGGTCGTGGCGAGCCTGCAAGCCGCTCTGGCAGCGGGCAGCCGCGAACAAGTGGCTGCGCTGGTGCGCCCGCTGTACGAGCAGGTGGACCCTCTGAGCGAAGGCTTGAGTAAGCTGGTGGACTTGCAACTGACAGAGGCCAAGGCCGAATACGACCGATCCACTGCCAGCTACCAGGAAACCATGCTTCTGTTCAGCATCATTGTGGTGGCCGCGATCGCCGTGGGCAGCGCCATTGGTGTGTTGCTGATTCGCGCCATCACCCAGCCCCTGAACCAGGCGGTGGACCTGGCCCGCGAAGTGGCAGGAGGCAACCTGACCCAGCACATTGAAGCGAAAGGAAAGACCGAAACGGGGCTTCTGCTGGGTGCGCTGCGCGATATGCAGGACAGCCTAGTAGCCGTCGTATCCACGGTGCGCCAGGGATCAGAAGGCGTGGCCAGCGCGAGCGCGGAGATTGCGCAGGGTAACAACGACCTCTCGACCCGTACGGAACAACAGGCCAGCGCACTGGAAGAAACCGCGGCCAGCATGGAAGAACTCAGCGCCACGGTGAAGCACAACGCTGACGCCGCCAAGCAAGCCAATCAGTTGGCCAGCACGGCCTCCAGCGTGGCGCAAAAGGGTGGCCAGGTGGTGCAGACCATGAAGGGCATCCACGAATCGAGCAACAAGATCGCCGACATCATCAGCGTGATCGACGGCATCGCCTTCCAGACCAACATCCTGGCGCTGAACGCTGCCGTGGAAGCGGCGCGGGCGGGCGAACAGGGCCGCGGTTTTGCCGTGGTGGCCAGCGAGGTGCGCAGCCTGGCCGGGCGCAGCGCCGAGGCGGCCAAGGAAATCAAGACCCTGATCAGCACCAGCGTGGAACGCGTGGCGCAAGGCACCACCTTGGTGGACGAGGCGGGCTCGACCATGGCCGAGGTCGTACAGAGCATCCAGCTCGTAACCAACATCATGGCGGAGATCAGCGCCGCCAGCAGCGAGCAGGCCAAGGGCGTGGAGCAGGTGGGCGAGGCCGTGGTGCAAATGGACCAGACCACCCAGCAAAACGCCGCCTTGGTGGAGCAAATGGCGGCCGCTGCCAGCAGCCTCAAGGGATTGGCCGGAGAGCAGGTACGCGCCGTCTCGGTGTTCCGGCTGCCAGGCATGCAGCAGGCCCTGCCGGGCTAGCTAGGTCGCTCCGTCTTTCTTGGGGCCACGCAGGCGCGCCCGCGGGTGTGCCGCGTCGTAGGCCTTGGCCAGGTGCTGAAAATCCAGCCGGGTGTAGACCTGGGTAGTGGTGATGTTGGCGTGGCCCAGCAGCTCCTGCACCGCGCGCAGGTCGGCGCTGCTTTGCAGCACATGGCTGGCAAACGAATGGCGCAGCATATGCGGGTGCACCGGGGTGTTCAGGCCAGCCTGTTGGCTGCGCCGGCGCAAGCGTTGCCAGATGCTCTGCGCCGTCAGCCGGGTACCGTTGCGCCCGGTGAAGAGGGCGGCGCTGGCATCGGCCTGAGTCGCATGCACAGGCGCAGCACTCGCCGTGCCGCTGGGGCCGCGCACCTCCAGCCAGCGCTGCAGCGCCACCAACGCCTGTGTACCCACCGGCACGGTGCGCCGCTTGCTGCCTTTGCCCAGCACATGGGCCTCGGCGGCCTGCAGGTCGACCCAACCTTTGGCGTCTTTGCCGGCCACCACGTCCAACCCCACCAGTTCGCCCACACGCAGGCCGCTGCCGTAGAGCAGCTCCACCATGGCCGCGTCGCGCGCCTCCAGCCAAGCGTTGTCGTCGCTCTCAAAATCGGCCAGTTGCACGGCATCGTCCACGCCCAGGGCCTTGGGCAGGGGTTTGGGGGCTTTGGGGGAACGCACGTCCTGCACCGGGTTGCTGGCCACCAGGCCTTGGCGGCCCAGCCAGGTGTAGAAGCCGCGCCAGCCCGAGAGGATGAGCGCAATGCCACGGCCGCTGCTCCCTCCGCTGTGCATTTGTGCCACCCAGCGACGGATGTGGTGGTTCTTCACCTCCCGCAGCGCCACCTGGGCCTGGGTAGCGTTGGAGCCCAGCTTGCCTAAGTCCAGCGCATACAGCTCGACCGTACGCGTGGCCAAACGTTTTTCGACGCGGACGTACTCCAGGTATTTTTCGACCAGAGCCGTATCGTCGGTAGTCACGACCAACGAGGGTTACCGCAGGCGGGAGAGCGCCGCGCTGGCCAGCTCGCCGATGCGCGCCAAGAACTCGGTGCCCATGCCGCTGTTGAAGCGCTGCGCATCGCTGGAGGCCAGCACCAGCAAGCCGAACGCCGGAGCCGCGCTGCCAGCCGGTCCGCTACGCAGGGGAATCAGGGCCAGCGAGCTCACGTTGTGGGCGTCCTCCAGCCAGCTCACGGCTTCAAACCCGGTGTTCAGGCCGCAGAAAGGCTCGGTCAGTGAGGAGGCAAACACCTTCGCGTCATCGCTCACACCCTGCACACAAGCGAGTCCGGAGAACGCGTCAGCCACCCCCCACATGCGCAGGCCGACTTGGGGCACGGCAAATTGGTCTTTGATCTCCTGAACGATTTCCGCAGGCAAATCGGCCAGGTTCGTGGTGAGGAACAGGGTGCGCGCCCAGCGCAGGATCTTGTCCGACAGCATCACGTTCTCGTTGCCGTTGCGGATCATTTCCATGATGCGCTGCTCCAGCAGCTTGATCTTCTCGCGCAGCATCTCCGCCTGGCGCTCCTGCAGGCTCACGGCGCGGTGGCTGTGCGGGCTGGTGAACTGCACTGTGGCCAGCAGCTCGGCGTGGCGCTGGAAGAAGTCAGGCGTGTTGGCCAGGTAGTTGGCGATGTCGTCTTCGGTGATGGGGTTGGCCAAAGCCTGGTTCACGGGTGTGGTCATGGTGAGGATGTGAGGTTATTCGGGAAGGTCAATTTCGCCGTGGAACACGGTGGTGGCGGGGCCAGTCATGAAGACCGACTGGCCCAGGCCCGCCCACGCAATGGTGAGTACGCCGCCGCGGGTCTGCACGTCCACGCTGGCGTCCAACAGACCCAAGCGGATGCCAGCCACCACGGCCGCGCAGGCGCCGGTGCCGCAGGCCAGGGTCTCGCCCACACCGCGCTCAAACACCCGCAGGCGCACATGGCTACGGTCCACCACCTGCAGAAAGCCCACGTTCACGCCCTGCGGGAAACGCGGGCTGGCCTGCACGGCCGGGCCCAGTGTGGCCACCGCGGCGGTGTCCACGTCGTCCACCAGCGTCACCGCATGAGGATTACCCATGGACACAGTTGCTACGAAAAGAGGAGCGGCTTGCGCAGTTTCCGCGAGGGCGAGCGGCCAATTTCCCCAAGAGCCCATGGGCTGCAGCACCAGACCGCTGTCGTCAAACGGAATCTCGGCCGGCGTGAACACCGGCGCGCCCATGTCCACGGTGACGCGGCCATCGGCGTTCAGGCGCGGCTCGATCACGCCTTTCATGGTCTGCACGCGGATGCGGTCTTTGGTGGTGAGGCCGCGGTCGTGCACAAAGCGGGCAAAGCAGCGCGAGCCATTGCCGCACTGCTCCACCTCGTTGCCGTCAGCGTTGTGGATTACGTATTCGAAGTCGATGCCCTCGGCCGGCGAGGGGCGCACCGTCAGAATCTGGTCGGCGCCCACGCCAAAGTGGCGGTCACCCAGGAAGCGATAGTGCGCCTCGGTCAGGCCCAGCCGACCGCGCGTTTCGTCGAGCACGACAAAGTCGTTGCCGGCGCCCTGCATTTTGGTGAACGGAATTCGCATGGCCGGATTATCCGCGTTTGGCGTCACAATCCGCCGCATGGTTAGACCCACCCACACCCTGCCTGCGGATACCTTGCCCGCGGCCGCCTCGCTCGTTGACGCCTGGCAAACCGAACGCCCCGTCCCCCTGACCCGCAATGTGCTGCGCCTGACCGCGCCCAACCCCGGCGTGATGACCGGCCCCGGCACCAACAGCTACCTGGTGGGCGAGCCCGCCACCGGCTACACCGTGATCGACCCCGGCCCGGCCGATGCCGACCACCTGCAGCGCCTGTGGCAGGCCGCGCAGTTTGAGGACGGCACGGGCGGCAACGTCCTGCGCATCGTCTGCACCCATTCCCACCCCGACCACTCGCCCGGCGCCGCACCGCTGCAGGCCCTGTGCCAGGGCGGCCCACCCATCCTGGGCCTGCCGTCTGCTCCCACAGCACGCGCCGCCAGCGCCTTCACGCCCGACCGGCCGCTATTAAATCGGGAGCTGCTCGCGCATATGCTGCCTGGGCTGGACGTTGAAACTGCTTTAAAGCCCGTGCACACGCTGCAGGTGATCCATACCCCCGGCCACGCCGCCAACCATGTGTGCCTGCTGCTGGAGGAGGACGGCCTGCTGTTCAGCGGCGACCACATCCTCAACGGCAGCACCACGGTGATTGACCCGCCCGACGGCAGTATGGCCGACTACCTGGACTCGTTGGACACGCTAACCGAGGCCTGTACCGCACACGGTGTGCAGTACATCCTGCCAGCGCATGGGCATGTGATCGACGGTGCGCTAGAAGCGATTGCCAAGCTCAAGGCACACCGCCTGGCGCGCGAGGCCAAGGTCGCTGCCGCCATGCAAGCCATCCCGGCGGGCAGCCCTGACGACTGGGTGCCCCTGGCCTATGACGACGTGGACTCGCGCCTATGGCCCGTGGCCAAGCGCTCCCTGCTGGCGCATGTGGAGCGCATCCAGGCACTGGCGGCGCAGAAAGGCTCCCTGCCATGAACCGCCCCACCCTCAAGCTCACGCCCAAACCCAAGCCTGCGCCTAAGGCAGCACCTGCGGCCCGCAAGGCGCCTGCATCGCCCCCCCCCGCCAAGCCCGCACGCGCGCCAACCCCGCGCCCAGCTGGGCCACGGCCCGCAGGCCGCCCTGCGGCAGCCCCCAACAAAGTCCGCGCTGCCACAGCGGATGCCCGCCCGCCGCGCGCCAGGGCACCGGGCAAGGCTGCGCCCAAGCCCCTGCCCGACACTGGCGAGCGCCTGTCCAAGCGCGTGATGCAGCTCAAGGAATGCTCGCGCAAGGAAGCAGAGCAATACATCGAGGGCGGCTGGGTGCGCGTTAATGGCGTCGTGGTGGAAGAGCCTGCGCACCGCGTAGACCGCGAGACCATCACCGTGGACCCGAACGCGAGCCTGCTCAACCTGACTGCCGTGACCCTGCTGCTGAACAAACCGCCGGGCTACACAGATGGCACAGAAGAAATGTCCCCTGCACGCGGACGCAAGGCGATTCCCGACGCACGCAACCTGCTGACGGCGCAGACCCACTGGGAACACGACCCGACGGACACGCCCGTGCTGCAGCGCCATTTCAAGCACCTGGAGGCTGACATTGAGCTGGAGAACGGTGCCAGCGGACTGGTGGTGTTCACACAGGACTGGCGCACCACGCGCAAGCTGACCGAAGACATGGCGACCATGGAGCACGAGTTCTTGGTGGAGGTGAAAGGCGCAGTGGAAGCCGATGCCCTCAAACCGATTGGCTACGCGCTCAAGGACGAGCGCCTGGACCTACCGTCGGTGAAGGTGAGCGTGAACAGCAGCACCCCAGAACTGAGCCGGCTGCGCTTCGCCATCAAAGGCTCGCACCCCGGCCTGGTGGCCTACCTGTGCGGACTGGCCAAGCTCGATATCCTGGCCATGCGCCGCATCCGCCTGGGCCGCGTCACCCTGGCCGACATGCCTGTGGGGCAGTGGCGGTTTCTCGCTGGATACGAGAAGTTTTAGTGCAATCTCCCGCCGGGCCGCCCCAAGGGAAATTAGCCCCCTCGGGGGGGCAGCGACCCGCTCACGCATCTGCGGTCGCAGATGCGCTCACGTTGTGGCAATACGCCCGGCACGGCCTGCAGGCCGTGCGTGGGCGGAGCGTGGGGGCGATATCAAGAAGTGATGTAGTTCTGCAGCTGGGTGATGGTCTGCTCGCGGTCCTTGATGATGTCGTCCATCAGATCACGGATGGAGACCATACCGACGACTTTGCTGCCATCGACCACCGGCAAGTGGCGGATCTTCTTCTGGCTCATCAGGGCCATGCAGTCATCGGTGGACGTCTTGGGGGTTACGGTCAACACCTGCGAGGTCATGATGTCGCGCACATTGGTGTCTTTGGATGAGAGCCCTGCCAGCGCGATCTTGCGGGTGTAATCCCGCTCCGAGAAGATGCCCACCAGCTTGTCAGCCTGCAGCACCATGAGCGCGCCGACATTGCACTCCGCCAGCATCTCCAGAGCCTGGTAGACGCTGTCATCGGGACTCAGGCTCCAGACGGCACCGCCTTGTTTTTCCAACAGTTCAAGAATCGGTCGCATGGCTTCATCTCCCAGTGACTGTGAAGACCCAACCATACAACAAAAAAAGTGTGAAGCCCACCGATAAGCCGGATTCTGTGCATGGGGGTTTCCCCCCACGTGACCACCATTACTCTGGGCCGCTGGTCACCCAAACGGCTCGATGCTACCTACCCGCCAACTCCGGGGGCCCCGTCAACGTTGGCCTACTTGGTATTGCTGCGCGTAGAGATTGCCCGTTTCACCTTTGGGCTCGTGCCGCAACTTGCGTTGCGTCCGAGTCCAAAACTCGTCTCTGTTGCTCTAATCCTCACCTTAGGGCGCTTGGCTTACGCCAAACGCTTGTCGGTGGACAGTCGTTAACTGCTACGCTGCCCTATGCAGTCCGGACGTTCCTCCAGTGCCTGGTTTCCCAGATTGCACCAGCGGTGGTCTGGTGGGCTTCACATGACGATTATCGCGCCTGCCAACCCCACCCCTGCGCAACTGGCATATGGATATACCCAAAGTGTCGCAAGGAATTCAGACATTGGGGCCAAAATGAGGGACTGATCCCCCTCACTCGGAGACACCCCATGGCATTCGACAACGTCCTGCAAACCATCGGCAACACCCCCGTCATTCGCATCAACAAGCTGTTTGGCAGCACCCACCAGGTGTTCGTGAAGAGCGAGCGCAGCAACCCTGGCGGCTCCATCAAGGACCGCATTGCGCTGGCCATGGTGGAAGACGCAGAGAAAAGCGGCGCCCTGAAGCCCGGCGCCACCATCATTGAACCCACCTCGGGCAACACCGGCGTGGGCTTGGCCCTGGTGGCCGCCGTCAAGGGCTACAAGCTGATTCTGGTCATGCCCGACAGCATGTCCATCGAGCGCCGCCGCCTGATGCTGGCCTATGGCGCCACGTTTGACCTGACCCCCCGCGAAAAAGGCATGAAAGGCGCCATCGCGCGCGCGCAGGAGCTGGCAGAGCAAACGCCAGGGGCGTGGATTCCACAGCAGTTTGAAAACCCCGCCAATATCGACGTGCATGTGCGCACCACGGCACAGGAAATCCTGAAAGACTTCCCGAACGGCGTCGACGTCCTCGTCACTGGCGTCGGTACGGGTGGCCACATCAGCGGTGTGGCGCAGGTGCTCAAGGCACAGTGGCCGCAGCTAAAGGTGTTTGCGGTGGAACCTACCGCCTCCCCCGTGATCAGCGGCGGCGCGCCTGCACCGCACCCCATCCAGGGCATTGGCGCAGGCTTCATCCCCAAAAACCTGAAGACCGAGCTGCTGGACGGCGTGATCCAGGTGGATGCGGAGCCAGCCCGCGAGTACGGCCGCCGCAGCGCACGCGAAGAGGGGCTGTTGGTGGGTATCTCCAGCGGCGCCACCTTGGCCGCCATCGCCCAAAAACTGCCCGAAATTCCTGCCGGCAGCACGGTGCTGGGCTTCAACTACGACACCGGCGAGCGCTACCTGTCGGTGGACGGCTACCTGCCCACCTGAGCCCACGCGGCCGCGGCGGCTTATTTCAGCAGAAAGTTGCCGCGCTCCGCATGCAGGACGGTAGCCGCAGGTGCGGTTTCGTCCTTCAAGTCAACCCCGGAGAGCTGCCGCTGGCGCGCCTGGGCCAGCAGGTAGTGCAGCTTGAAGGCGGCGTCCGCATACGCCAAGCCTGCAGGGCGCACGTTGGAGATGCAGTTGCGGCTGGCATCGCTCAGCCCCACGCGGGGCATCCAGGTCAGGTACAGGCCCATGCTGTCGGGTGAACTCAGGCCCGGGCGCTCCCCAATCAAGACCACCACCGCTTTGGCGCCCAGCGCCTGGCCAATGTCATCGCCAATCGCCACGCGTGCCTGCTGGGCAATGCACAGCGGCGCCACGCGCCAGCCCTCACCCGCCATGCGCTGGTGCAAGGCATATAAATACGGTGCGGCATTCTGTTCGATGGCCAATGCGGACAAACCGTCCGCCACCACCAACGCCAGGTCATAGGGGCGGTCTTGCACGACGTCGTCCGCGAACGCAGGCCGGTAGAGCTGCGATAGCACGTCCAGCGACGCCGCATCCAGCCGCCTGCCCAAATCGGGGCGCTGTAGGTACTGGCTGCGGTCGGCGGCGGCGCTGTGCAGCAGCAGACAAGGCGGCGGCGCATCTGGCCAGGCGGCGGCCAATCCATCGGCCAAGCGGGCAACGTCCAAGCCGCGGTGTACCGCATCGCGGGCCTGGGCATGGGCCAACTGGAAGGCCAACTGGGGCGCCGTGGGCAGACTCACACCAGAGCGCCCAAGCGCAATGCGCGCATCGGTGAACTGGCGCAGGCCAGACCAGGGGTTGGGGATGACAGGGCTGTGCGGGGCGCTCATGGTCGTCATGCCAGCTGCAGCACAGCTTTCTGGAAAGCGGGTGGTACGGCTGCATGCAGGGCAAAGTCGGCACCCGCTTCGCTGAAAATCTGCATACGCTGCAACCAGGCCTCGAACTCGGGCGCGGGCCGCAGGCCCAGCACACGGCGGGCGTACAGCGCGTCATGGAAGGACGTGGTCTGGTAGTTCAGCATGATGTCGTCCGAGCCCGGAATGCCCATGACAAAACTGCACCCTGCCGTGCCCAGCAGGGTGAGCAGCACATCCATGTCGTTCTGGTCGGCTTCGGCATGGTTGGTGTAGCAGACGTCGCAGCCCATAGGCAGGCCCAGCAGCTTGGCGCAGAAGTGGTCTTCCAACCCGGCGCGGATGATTTGTTTTCCGTCAAACAGGTATTCAGGGCCGATGAAGCCCACCACCGTGTTGACCAGCAAGGGTTTGAACGCGCGAGCCACCGCATAGGCACGCGCCTCGCAGGTTTGCTGGTCCATGCCATGGTGCGCGTTGGCGGACAAAGCGCTGCCCTGCCCGGTCTCGAAGTACATCACGTTGTTGCCCACCGTGCCCCGGTTCAGCGACAAGGCGGCACTGCGCGCCTCGGCCAACAGCGCCAGGTCCACGCCAAAGCTGCGGTTGGTGGCCTCGGTGCCGCCGATGGACTGGAACACCAGGTCCACCGGGGCGCCACGCTCGATGGCCTGCACCGTGTTGGTCACATGCGTCAACACACAAGACTGGGTGGGGATGGCGTAGTGGCGGATGATGTCGTCCATCATGTGCACCAGCTTGACCACCTGGCCCACGTTGTCGGTCGCAGGGTTGATACCGATCACCGCATCGCCACTGCCATAGAGCAGACCGTCCAGCAGGCTGGCAGCGATGCCGGTGGTGTCGTCTGTCGGGTGGTTGGGCTGCAGGCGCGTGGCCATGCGACCGGCCAAGCCAATGGTGCTGCGAAAGGCGGTGACCACACGGCACTTCTTGGCCACCAGAATCAGGTCCTGGTTGCGCATGATTTTGCTCACCGCCGCCGCCATTTCCGGCGTGATGCCCGGGGCCATGGCGGCCAGCGTCCCACTGTCTACCGCGTCGCTCAGTAGCCAATCGCGGAAGTCACCCACGGTCAAATGGCGAATGGGGGCAAACGCGGCCGTGTCGTGGCTGTCGAGGATGAGGCGACTAACCTCATCCTCTTCGTAAGGCACCAGCGCTTCGTTCAGCAAGGTGCGCAGCGGTAACGCGGACAGCACCATTTGCGCCACCACCCGCTCCTCGGCACTGTGGGCGGCCACGCCGGCCAGCACATCGCCCGAGCGCAGCGGCGTGGCCTTGGCCATGAGGTCTTTGAGGTCACGAAATCCGTAGGTACGGCTGCCTACGGTATGGCGAAAGGAGCAACTGGGCATGGAGAAACGGAGGGAGACTACTTGGCGACGGGGGCACTGACGCCCAGGGGCAGCGCATCGGCGCGTTGTTGTCCGGTCATCTTAAAGTAGCCGTAGCCCAGTACCAGGAAGCCGACAAACAAGCCAAAAATCAGGGGGTTGTAATAAACCATGGTGGCCATGCACACCAGCGCGCCGAACAGCGCAAAGGCTGGAAAGTAGGGGTACAGCGGCGCACGGAAGGGGCGCACCATGGCGGGCTCGCTGCGACGCAGCTTGAACAGGCTCAGCATGCTCAGGATGTACATCAGAATGGCGCCGAACACGGACATGGTGACGATGTTGGCTGTCAGGGACTGGCCGCCGATGGTGATGAAGGCGTCGCTGTAGATGGCGGCAATGCCTACCACGCCACCGGCCAGGATGGCGCGGTGCGGGGTCTTGAAGCGGGGGTGCACCTTGGCAAAGTAGGACGGCAAAAAGGCCTCACGCGACAAGGCGTAGATCTGGCGCGAGTAACCCAGAATGATGCCGTGGAAGGACGCAACCAACCCAAACAGGCCCAACCACACCAGCATGTGCAGCCAACCGCTGTTTTCACCCACGATGAGCTTCATGGCCTGGGGCAGCGGGTCGTTGATGTTGGCGAGCTTGGTCCAGTCGCCAGCGCCGCCGGCAAACACCATCACGCCTACCGCCAAAAACACCAGCGTCAGGATGCCAGTGATGTAGGCAATCGGGATGGAGCGCTTGGGGTCTTTGGCCTCTTCGGCGGCCATGGCCACCCCTTCAATCGCCAGGAAGAACCAGATGGCGAACGGAATGGCGGCAAACATGCCCGGGATCGCGGCCCAGCTGAAGTCATCGCTACCGGACCAACCGCCCTTGGTGAAGTTGGCCATGGAGAAGCCAGGCGACACCACGCCCATGAACACCAGCAACTCGAAGATGGCAATCACGGTGATGCACAGCTCAAAGGTCGCGGCAATCTGCACGCCCACGATGTTGAGCGTCATGAACACCAGATAGGCGCCCAGGGCGGCCAGCTTGGGGTCCAGGGCAGGGAACTGCACATTCAGGTAGGCGCCGATGGCCAGTGCGATCGCCGGCGGCGCAAAGACGAACTCCACCAAGGTGGCCGCCCCGGCCAGGTAGCCGCCGGTGGGACCAAACGCGCGCTTGCTGTACGCAAACGGGCCGCCGGCGTGGGGAATGGAGGTGGTCAGCTCGGTGAAGCTGAAGATGAAGGTGGTGTACATGGCCGCGATGAACAGCGCGGTGACCGTGAAGCCGAGGGTTCCGGCCGAGGCCCAGCCGAAGCTCCAGCCGAAATACTCGCCCGAGATCACCAGCCCCACGGCAATGCCCCAGAGCTGCAGGGTGCCGAGCACCGGTTTGAGCGTGTGTGCGCCCGTGGATGGTTGTGCAGATGACATGAATTTCCTCCGACAGGGATTGAGACAGGGCGCCCATGCATTTCGGCATGGGCTTTGCTTGCAGCGACTGTAGGCAGCCCCACGCCAAGCCGGTATCGAAAATCGGCAAACCTGCAGTGCGCACCCGCGCGGTGCGCCGGCTTGGGCTTGCACCGTTGGAGGACCCCATGCACCACACCTACCCGCCCGCACTCCGCATCGTGGAGGCCATGGACGCAGACGAACACGCCCGCAACCTCACCAATTGGGAGCAGTGTTACGACCAGACCACCGCCGGCGTGTTCCACGGCCTGCTGGAAGAGCTGCAACTCCCGGCCATGCAGGTCTTCCGGGAAAGCACCAGCCAGGGCATGCGCCAGACGTGCTGCGTATGGCCAGACGCGTTGTGGTTCGGCTTGCCCTACTCGGCGCAGGCGACCCGCATCAACGGCCGTACCGTGGCCCCCAACAGCGTGCTGGTGCGCCCGGGCGACTGTGAGTTCGAACTCATTACACCGGCGGACTACACCATCTTTGGCATTGTGGTGCGCCAGGACACCCTGCACGACGCGGCTCAGCGCCTGGGCTATGCGATTGACTGGGAACGCATGCGTGGGGCCGAACTGGTGCATGCCTCCCCGGCAGCGCGCCAACAGTGTCTGCACACCCTGGGTGCCCTGTTGCAGCACCCCGGCCACCCCGAGGGCGCTGAAGCCACCCAGCAGGCTGTAGTGGCGGCCTTGCTGCCCCTGATCGACACGGGGGTGGTGGAGCGCGAGGTGCGCGACAGCTTTGCCCGGCGCCAGCGCATTGTGGCCAAGGCGCGCGACTACCTGCTGGCCCACCACGACCAGGCCATCACCGTGCCTGACCTGTGCCAGCAGCTGTTTGTGAGCCGCCGCACCCTGCAGTACTGCTTTGAAGATGTGCTGGGCATGGCCCCCCTGCAGTACCTGCGTATCCTGCGCCTCAATGGCGCGCGGCGCGATTTGCGCAACAAGGCCGCCAGTACCGTCAGTGATGTGGCTGCGGACTGGAGTTTCTGGCACTTCAGCCAATTCTCCAGCGACTACCGCAAACTGTTTGGCCACAGTCCGTCGGCAGACTGCTCCAGCGGACCGCACTGACGGGGTCGCCTGCCCCTCTGAGGGCCCCCACGCAACGGGTGGCGCGTAAAATCCCGGCCTTGCTTGATAACCACGAGCCCGCCCCATGATCCGCCTGACCGAACTCAAACTCCCCCTGTCCGCCTTGCCCGTGGAAGAGCGCCGTGCCGCCGACGCCCCCACCGAGACCGAGGCCGACCGCGCGCCCGTGGCGCACCCAATCGATGCGCTCAAGCGCCTCAGCGCCCAGGCACTGGGCATCGACATGGCGGCCATCGCCGACCTGCATGTCTTCAAGCGCAGCTTTGATGCGCGCAAGGCCGATTTGCTGGCGGTCTACATCGTGGACCTCACGCTGACGGACCTGGCGCTGGAAGCGCCCTTACTCGCCAAATTCCCGAACCATCCGCACATCCTGCCCACGCCGGACATGGCCTACCATCTGGTCGCGCAGGCTCCGGCCGATTTGGCCGAGCGCCCGGTGGTGGTGGGCTTTGGGCCGTGCGGCATGTTTGCGGCGCTGGTGCTGGCGCAAATGGGCTTCAAGCCCATCGTGCTGGAGCGCGGCAAACCGGTGCGCGAGCGCACCAAGGACACCTGGGGCCTGTGGCGCAAGAAGAACCTGAACCCCGAGAGCAATGTGCAGTTTGGCGAAGGCGGCGCGGGCACGTTTTCGGACGGCAAGCTCTACAGCCAGATCAAGGACCCGCGATTTCTGGGCCGCAAGGTCATGCACGAGTTTGTGCAGCACGGTGCGCCAGCCGAGATCCTGTATGAAGCCCACCCGCACATCGGCACCTTCAAGCTGGTGAAGGTGGTTGAAGGCATCCGCGAGCAGATCATCGCACTGGGCGGAGAGATTCGCTTTGAGCAGCGGGTGGCAGATTTGCTATTGAATCAGGAGCTATCCGCGCAGACTCTACGAGGGCTAGAGGTCGAAAACCTTCAAAACGGAGAGCATTACGTGCTGCCTGCCCGCCACGTAGTCTTGGCGCTGGGCCACAGTTCCCGCGACACCTTTGCCATGCTCTATGAGCGCGGCGTAGCCATGCAGAGCAAGCCGTTCTCGGTGGGCTTTCGCATCGAACACCCGCAAAGCGTAATCGACCGCGCACGCTGGGGCCGCCACGCTGGCCACCCGCTCTTGGGTGCGGCGGACTACAAGCTGGTGCACCACGCCGCCAACGGGCGCGCGGTGTACAGCTTCTGCATGTGCCCCGGTGGCACCGTGGTGGCCGCCACCAGCGAGCCGGGCCGTGTGGTCACCAACGGCATGAGCCAGTACTCACGCGCCGAGCGCAACGCCAACGCCGGTATGGTGGTGGGCATCGACCCGCCCGACTACCCGGACGACGAAGCCGCTTTTGTGCACGCCTTTGGCGAAGAGAAAGGCCAGCGCTACGCGGCAGAAGCCGCCGCGATGAAGGCCCAGGACCCCAAAGCCGCACACCCCCTGTCAGGCATTGCGTTCCAGCGCCAGCTGGAGAGTGGCGCCTACACACTAGGCGGCGGCACCTACGAGGCGCCCGGCCAGCTGGTGGGCGACTTCATCGCCGCCAAGCCCTCCACCGAATTTGGCAGTGTGACCCCGTCGTACAAGCCCGGCGTGAAGCTGGGTGACCTGGCGCCCAGCCTGCCCGGCTATGCCATTGCCGCGCTGCGCGAGGCGCTGCCCGCGTTTGGCAAGAAGATCAAGGGCTTTGACATGGCAGACGCAGTGTTGACCGGTGTGGAAACCCGTACCTCCAGCCCCATCAAGATGCCACGTGGCGATGACCTGCAAAGCACCAACGTGCGCGGTCTGTATCCGGCCGGCGAAGGTGCCAGCTACGCCGGCGGCATTTTGTCCGCAGGGGTGGACGGCATCAAAGTGGCAGAGGCTCTGGCCTTGGACATGCTCACGCCGCGCGCTTGAAAAATGCCAGTAGCGTGCCAGCTGCCACAAACAAGCCACCAAATACCCGGTTCAAGGCCCGCAGGTGTGCCTCGGACTTGAGTGCGCGCAGCACCTTGGCGGCCAGCGCGGTGTAGCCACCCATCACCACCAGATCAGTAAAGCCCAGTGTGGCCGCAATCACCAGGTACTGCGGTGCCAGCGGCTGCGCCAGGTTCAGAAACTGCGGCACCACCGCCAGCAGGAACACGGTGCCTTTGGGGTTCAGCGCGTTGATGACCCAGGCCCGGAACACCATGCTGCGCACACTGGCTTGGCCGGCCTCTTCCGTCTTGGCCGCCAGCGGCACGGTGGGCGCCCCCCACTGCTGGATGCCCAGCCACACCAGATAGGCCACACCGGCCCACTTGATGACTAGAAAGGCGGTGGCGCTGGTGGCCACCACCGCGCCCAGGCCCACGCCAACCACCACGATCTGCGTCCAGATGCCCAGTACCAGGCCCAGCGTGGTGATGTAGCCCCGCTTGAACCCGTGATTGAGTCCGGCACTCATGGCCGCCACCGCCCCCGCACCGGGCGAAATACTGATCGCCCAGGAGGCGGCAAAAAAGGCAAGCCAAGTCGAGAGTTCCATCTGCACATCCGTTCCATCCATCGGGCCTGCTTTGTAACACGCCCCAAAAAACAAAACCCCTTTGCACACGGGGCACAAAGGGGTCGCTGGACGCGGCGTGTGCCGCACCCATCAGTTGCCGGAAGCTTGCAGCGCAGCAATGCGCTCTTCAATCGGCGGGTGGGTCGAGAACAACTGGCCAATACCGCCAGCAATACCCATGGCAGCCACGCTCTTGGGCAGCTCGCCGGGTGTCATGCCGCCCAGGCGGGCCAGCGCGTTCATCATGGGCTGCTTGCGGCCCATGAGCTGGGCAGCACCTGCGTCGGCACGGAATTCACGCTGGCGGCTGAACCAGGCCACGATGATGGCGGCCACAAAGCCCAGCACGATGTCCAGCACGATGGTGGTGACATAGTAACCAATGCCGGGGCCGCTGCTTTGCTCGTCGTTCTTGCGCAAGAAGCTGTCCACGGCGTACCCCACCACGCGGCTGATGAACACCACAAAGGTGTTCATCACACCCTGGATCAGCGTCATGGTCACCATGTCGCCGTTGGCAATGTGGGCCACCTCGTGGCCAATCACAGCCTCAATTTCTTCACGCGTCATGCCCTGCAGCAAGCCCGTGCTCACCGCCACCAGGGCCGAGTTCTTGAAGGCGCCAGTGGCAAAGGCGTTGGGTGCGCCCTCGAAGATACCCACTTCGGGCATGCCAATGCCGGCCTTGTCCGCAAACTTGCGCACGGTGTCCACAATCCAAGCTTCGTCCATGTTCTGGGGCTGATCGATCACGCGCACGCCCGAAGTCCATTTGGCCATCGGCTTGCTGATCAACAAGGAAATGATGGCGCCGCCAAAACCCATGATGAGCGCAAAGCCCAGCAGTGCGCCCAGGTTCAGGCCGTTGGCGGTCAAAAAGCGGTTGACGCCCAATAAATTGGCCACCACACCCAACACCAGCACCACGGCCAGGTTGGTCATTACAAACAAGACAATACGTTTCATGGTTCTTCTTTCGGAAAGCGACGGGGCTCCCGTCATTGACACGGATGGTAGGGGCGCGGAGGCCGATTTCAAGCGCAACACCCCTTGAGCCCACGAAATTTATGGGCTTTGCAGCGCTCCTGCGGAGGGGCGTGGCGCCCGGAAGACGCTGGCATCGGCGTAAAACGCGGGCGTCTCGTTGTCGGGCCACCAGCCCGGCACGCCCAACACCGGCAAATGCGCAAACGGTTTGCTGGCCAAGAGCGGTGCCGAGAGAGTTTGGGCCAACCAGACGTCCAGTTCTGCTATGGATTCGATAGCTGCTTGCACAACAAATACATGGGCTGTGATCGGTTTTCGTGGGTAAATGAGCTTCTCCAGCAGCGCATGGCCAAACAGCAGCAGCGAGGCCTGGGCCCACAGCGGGCGCAGGCGGCCAAACAGCGTCTCCCAGTCCTTGGCTTGCAGGGCCTGCCATAAAGGTTCGGGTGCGACCAGCAGCGCTGCGTTTTCGTCAAACACGGTCAGCGCATCACGCGCAGCGCCGCGCACGGGCTGGATGCCGATCTGGGCAATCTGCTCGGCCTGCAGCTGGTTGAGTTTCTGCTTGGCCAGCGGAAAGTGCAGCCAGCACAGTCCGTTGAAAAAGTCATGCAGACCATCCCGCGTGGGCACGCGGCCGGTCTCAAAAATGTGCTGCTCATAGGCCATGCCTGCAGGCAACTCGGCCTGCGGCACAAACCGCACCGGTGCGCGCTGCGCCGCATTCAAGGCATCCGCCACGCTCAAGCCGCCGTTGATCTGCGCGGCCAGCCCCTCGCCCACGGCGCGCCAGGGCTGCAGCCAGGGTGCGTCCCAGTTGATTGCGGCAATATCCACGGGGGACTGCTGCAGCTTGATCATGCCCCGGATAAAGCCAGAAAGTGCCGCTTGTCGCGCACGGAGACTTTGGAGGTTCCCTCATCTCGCAGGTTGAAGGCCTCGGTAGCGATCAGCAACTTGGTCAACGTGGCATACCCATAGTTCCGGGGATCAAAGGACGCGCGATTGCTCAGGTGAGTGCCCACTGCACCCACCTTGGCCCAACCGTCCTCGTCTTCGCAAGCAATCACAGAGGCGCGCAACAAAGACAACAGCTTGTTGTCCTTGCGCAGCTGATCCGTAGGCACCCGCAAAGGCTGCGCTTGTTTTACTGCAGGCGCATCGGAATCCACAGCTGAAATTCCGGACACCACTGCAGCTTCGGCGGCGTCTGGGACTTCCGCCGTTCCCAGTCGATCCAGATACAAAAACCGCGAACATGCGTTCACAAAGGGCTCAGGGGTCTTCTGCGCCCCAAACCCGTATACAGCAGCCCCTTTGGCACGCAAATGCATCACCAAGGGCGTGAAATCAGCATCGGACGACACGATTCCAAAGGCATCTGGCTGATCGGTATAAAGCAACTCCAATGCGTCGATGACCATTGCAATGTCACTGGCATTTTTCCCTTTGGAGTAGTCAAACTGCTGCATCGGGCGAATGGCGTGTTCATGCAATTTTTCTTCCCATCCACGCAACTCGCTTTTCTTCCAGTTGCCGTAGGCACGCCGCACATTGGTAACCCCAAAGGTCGACAACTCAGTCAAGATGACGTCGATTTTGCTAGCGGGGGAGTTGTCTGCATCAATCAGCAAGGCGATACGCGCTTCATTGCGGACGGGCAAGCGGCTGCTCATACCAGCTTCCAATGCAGTGCTTCGCCCGCAGCCAGGGGTTTGAGGGAGGTTTCGCCGAAGGCAAAGCTTTCGGGTGGTGTCCAGCTCTCGCGCTTCAGGGTGATGGTGCTGGTGTTGCGTGGTAGGCCGTAGAAGTCAGCACCGTGAAAAGACGCAAAGCCTTCCAGCTTGTCCAGCGCGCCAGCGGTGTCAAACGCTTGGGCATACAGCTCCATGGCCGCGTGGGCGGTGTAGCAGCCCGCGCAACCGGTGGCGTGCTCCTTCAGGTGCGTAGGGTGCGGCGCGCTGTCGGTGCCCAAAAAGAATTTGGCGCTGCCGCCAGTGGCCGCCTGCACCAAGGCCTGGCGGTGCGTTTCACGCTTGAGCACGGGCAGGCAGTAGTAATGCGGGCGAATGCCGCCGGTGAAGATGGCGTTGCGGTTGTAGAGCAGATGGTGGGCCGTGATGCTGGCCGCAGTAAAGCGGTCGCTGTCCGCCACATACTGGGCAGCTTCCTTGGTGGTGATGTGCTCGAAAACAATCTTCAGCTCAGGGAAGTCGCGGCGCAGCGGGATCAACTGCGTGTCGATGAACACCGCCTCGCGGTCAAACAGGTCGATGTCGCTGCTGGTCACTTCGCCGTGCACCAGCAGCAGCAGACCGGCCTTTTGCATGGCCTCCAGCGTCTTGTAGGTCTTGCGCATGTCGGTCACACCGGCATCGCTGTTGGTGGTGGCGCCTGCGGGGTAGAGCTTGGCAGCCACCACACCGGCGTCCTTGGCGCGCGCAATTTCTTCAGCGGGCAGGTTGTCGGTGAGGTAGAGCGTCATCAGCGGCTCGAACTGCATGCCGGCGGGTACCGCGGCCTGGATGCGCGCCTTGTAGGCCAGGGCCTGCTCCGCGGTAGTCACCGGCGGCTTCAGGTTAGGCATGATGATGGCGCGGGCGAACTGAGCTGCGGTGTGCGGCACTACGGTGTGCAGGGCGCCGCCGTCGCGCACATGCAAGTGCCAGTCGTCCGGGCGGGTGATGGTGAGGGTCTGGGGGGTGGATGCGGTCATGGGCGCTATTGTCCCAAATCATCCACCAGGCCCTCATGCCCGGAAAAGCTAGAAAGGGACAAAGTCGCTGGGGTACTTCCAGAAGTCCTTGAGCAAGTAACTCACTGGCAGGTTCAGTGGCTTGTCGTTGGGGGGGATCGGCTTCAAAAACCACTTGTCGTAGATCGGCTGAATCTCTTTGCTCACGATCAGGCGGCGCATTTCTTCGTCGATGAGTTTTTTGAACTCGGGGTCGTTTTTGGGCAGCATGATGGCCAGCGGCTCGGTGGTCAGAAATTTGCCCACCACCTTCAGAGCTTCAGGCTTGGCACGGTTGGCGGCCAGGCCGTAGAGCAGCACATCGTCCATCACAAAAGCGTCGGCCTCGCCCTTTTCCACCATCTCCACAGCTCTGGCATGGTCCGGCGCCTCCAGAATCGTAATGTTCATCAGGCGCTCCCGGTTGGCCTGCTCCGCCGCCTTCAGGGGTGTGGTGCCCTTGGTGGACACCAGCTTTTTGCCGTTGAGGTCTTCAATGCGCTCGACCTTGCTCTCGGTGCGCACCAGCATGCGCGCGCCAGTAATGAAATGGGGAATGGTGAAAGCCACCTTCTGGCGGCGTTCGGCGTTGTTGGTGGTGGAGCCACACTCCAGGTCCGCCTTGCCGGCTTCCACCATGGCAATTCGGTTGGCCGGTGTCACCTGCAAAAATTCGACCGGCATGTTCTTGGCACCGGTCTTCTTGCGCACGGCCTCCGCCAGCTTGAGGCACAGGTCGACCGCGTAACCCACGGCTTCTTTTTTACCGTCCAGGTAAGAGAAGGGGATGGAAGACTCCCGGTGCGCCACCACCAGCGCCCCGCCTGCAGCCACGCGCTCCAAAACGCCTGCGCTGGCGCCACCAGTGGCCAGCATGACCCAAACTACCGTGCCCCAGAGGCACCACACCTTATTTTTCATAGAAACTCCAACGATCCGTGTTGACCGAAGCTGGCCACTCTAGCCAGCGCCTAGCCCCGCAGCCAATGCCGATTGGTTGGCGCGGTATGCAAAAAATGAATGCAACTTCTATGCCGCAGCACCTTGGGTTAGCAAATAGTCCCACAGGGCCTGGGCCGATCCCTTGGGCGTACGGGTCTGGGCACGCTGGGCGGCATTGAGCCCGCGGGCGGCCTCGCGGCTGGAGAGGCGCTCCCGGTAGGCGCGCACCTCCATGGTGATGTGCAGCCCTTTCATGTGCGGCGGCAAGGCACTCACCAGCTTCTTGGCGCGCAGGTCTTTTTTCACCGCGCTATGGGGCAGGAAGGCTACCCCGTGGCCCTCCAGCGCCATGGCCTTGAGGCCCTCGGCCATGTCGGTTTCATAGACGCGGTCAAAGTGGATGGCCACGTCGGCCTGCTTGAGGATCAGCTCCACCATTTGCCCAAGGTAGGCGCCGGGCGCATAGCCCAGGTAGGGCAAGGGCTGGCCCACCTTGCCGGGCAAAGAGAACATGGGGTTGCCATCGCTGTCGGGTTTGGAATACGGTGCCACCACCTCTTCGCCCAAGCTCACCATTTCGTAACGCTCCGAGTCCAACTGGTAAGGCTGCGAAGGGTGGTGGTAGGCGATCAGCAGATCGCAGCTGCCTTCCACCAAGCGCATCACGGCATCATGCACATTGAGCGCAATCAGCCGGCTCTTGAGCGGGCCAAACTTCTCGCGCAACTCGGACACCCACGCCGGAAAGAAGGTGAAGGCCAGCGTATGTGGCACCGCAAACTCCACCACGTCCTGCGCCGCGGTGGTATGCCCACGCAGCATGGCGCGCGTGCTCTGCAGGGCCTGCAACACTTCCAGCGACTGGTCGTAGAGGGTCTCGCCGGCCGGCGTCAGGCGCGTGGGATAGCTGCTGCGGTCCACCAGATCGGTGCCGGCCCAGGCCTCCAGCGACTGGATGCGCCGCGAGAAAGCAGGCTGGGTAACGTGGCGCAACTGCGCGGAGCGGCTGAAACTGCGGGTCTCAGCCAAAGACACAAAGTCTTCAAGCCATTTGGTTTCCATGGGGCGAGATTATGCGCGGAGCGCATAGATCGCACACCCTTTGCTCGGATGCCCCCACATCCCAGGGTCGTACCCTTGAAACGGCGAATCTCTAAAATGGCCTATCGCGCAAGCCATTGCGCCACAAAATGCGTCGTTGGATGAAAACCGGAAATACCTTCTTGGCTCGCTGGTGCGTTGCGCAGCTACTGCTGGTCTGCGCACTCCTTGGCTTGGGCCGCTTTGCTTCGGCCAACGAGGTCGTCGCGCATCTCGACGACCACACGCCATCCACACCGGTGTGGCACGCCCTGCGCGTGTTGGCGGATCCCGACCAGACACTGGGCTTGCCAGACGCCATGGCCCAGCGCCACCAGTTCCAGCCCCCGACAACCGCCAACGGCACGCTTGGCATGGAGCACCACCAGGTATGGCTGCACATCCCCCTGACCGTGGCCCCTTCCGGGGACGGCTTGTGGGTCCTGGACATCGACTACCCGGTGCTTAACCACATTGCGGTGTACCTGACCCAGGGGACGCAGGTGCTCAAATACCTGCAGCAAGGCAATCTGGAGCCATATGAAAAGCGGGCCATCCAGGGGCGTGCCCACAGCTTTGGGCTGCAGCTCAAGCCGGGAGAAACCTACGACCTCTATCTGCGCATCACCAACACGGGCACCATGATTCT
This sequence comes from Rhodoferax sp. TH121, assembly GCF_002251855.1. GTDB lineage: Bacteria > Pseudomonadota > Gammaproteobacteria > Burkholderiales > Burkholderiaceae_C > Allorhodoferax. The sequence continues at coordinate 534,850 of NZ_NOXW01000022.1, read as the reverse complement.
GCCCATCACCCTGAGCAAGCCCAACACATTCCACGCACGCGCACTGCAGGAACAGATGCTGCAAGGACTGCTCACCGGATTGGCCCTGTGCCTGCTGGTCTACAGCCTGGCCCAGTGGCTTACGCTGCGCGAGCCCTTGTACGGCAAGTACGCGCTGCTGGTGACAGGCAGCCTGCTGTTCTCCTTGTTGCACTTTGGCATTGGCTCCCAGTACTTGTGGGGCGGCAATGCATGGGCCGAGATCCATATGGGGGGGCTGTCCGCGCTGATTGCCGCCACTGGCTCCTTTCTTTTCAATGAACAGGCACTGGCAGGGCCGGACCTGCGCCCATGGCAACGCCGGCTCATGAAAATGGGGGCGGGCATTACGGCGACTTCCGCGGTGCTGTACGCCTTCGACCTTCTGGATGTGTTTGCCGTCACGGCGATTGTGAGCACCATTGGTCTGGCGCCAGCGCTGCTGGCCGCGCCAGGCGCCATTGCGCGCGCGCGCCGGGGTGACAGCGTGGGCCTCTACTTTCTGCTGGCGTGGGCCACCTACTTCATCAGCACCTTTGTACTGATCCAAGTGATCAAAGGCCGGGTGGATGCCAACTTCTGGACAATGCACGCCTTCCAGATCGGCGCCACCCTGGACATGCTGATCTTCATGCGTGTGCTAGGGCTGCGTACCAAGGCGCTGCACACCGCAGTGCAGGACGCCACGCAGGAGCGTGACAACCTGCGCTCGTTGGTGCACACCGACCCGCTGACCGAGTTGCCCAACCGCCGTGGGCTTCACACGGCCGTAGAGGCGGCCATCCAGGGCGCGCATGCCGACAACATGGTGGCGGTGTATGTCCTCGACCTGGATGGTTTCAAGCAGATCAATGACCAGTACGGCCATGACGTGGGGGATGAGTTGCTGGTGGCTGTGGCCCGGCGCCTGCAGGCCAATGTGCGCAGCACCGACGTGGTGTCCCGCCTGGGCGGCGATGAGTTTGTGGTGATGTCATGCCACCTGCACAGCGCACAGGAAGCCCACGACATTGGTGAAAAGCTGCTGGAAGCCTTTGCAGACCCCTTCGCCTTGGCGCAGCAGACCTGCCACATCGGCCTGACGGCCGGATATGCGCTGGCACCGCAGGACGGGATGAATGCGGTTGCCCTGCTCAAGTGCGCGGATGCCGCCATGTACGAGGGCAAGAGCGCAGGCAAGCACTGCGTGCGCCGCGGCAGCCTGACCTTCGCGCCCTAAACGGCCCGAACGCCGCGACGCTGCATCATGTCTTGTGCCATGGCCTGCAAGGCCGTGCTGGACAGCGCCGCTTGCGCGGCCGGATATACCAGCCCTTCTTCATGCACGATGTGCTGGCCGTACAAGACTGCAAACTGGTCCAGCGCCTGGGTCTGGCGAGGGCTCAGCGCCAACGTCCCCGTAGAGTCTTCTGCCACCGCCAGCAGGGCGGCCCGGGCCTGTACCCAGGCGGCCTCCATGTCACGGTGATCTTGCATGAGCTGGCGCACCAGCGTACGCAAGGCTGCGTCGGCCCCCAGCAGCAACGGGGGAAACACATGCAATTCTTCGTCCTGGTGGTGCAAAGGGGCTGCCACATCAAAGTAGCGCAGCACATCGCGCGCGGCCTGGCGCGCGTTGTCGTCGCAGCCCACCGTATGCAGATGCTGCTGCAAGCGCGCCATCAGCGCCAGGGTTCGCTGCACTCGCTCGTGGCAGGCCTGCAGCAGCTCAAACGGCGCCTCAAACCCTGCTTGCGGTGCCGGGTGCGGCAGGGGCTCAGCCAAGCTGCACCGCCTCGCCCTGCGGGTTGAAGGGGATGTAGGCGGCAATGTCGCCGCGCTGAATGGCATCCACCATGCGCTGCAGCACAGGGGCCGCATCGTCTGCGCTGGGCGCCTGCGCGCCCTGGCCCGACATGGCGGCCGCAAACACCATCGCCCAGGGCGGACCAAACTGGGCCGCTTCCTGCGCCAGCGCGGCAAACGAGGCCACCTCGTCCACCGCTTTGTCCACATACATCAGGGGCACCAGGGCCCCGCCCTGCCCCGCTTGGTACCGGGCGCGCTGCGCGGCATCGGCGTCCTCGGGCAACTCGGCCCCCGCAAACACCAGCAGCAGGCGCTGCGCCGTGGGTTGGGAACGCGCTGCTTGCAGCAATTCATCAAAATTGGAAATCATCACCAAGTCCTTGCATATTGCTTATCCGGGGCGCCCATCGCTGCGCCTGCGACCATACCAGCCCACCAGCCTGCCGCCCCACAGGGCCATCACGGCAAACCACCCACACGCCACCACCGCCAGCATCGGCGCTGCCCATGCGGCCGCACCTGCAGCCAGAATACGCAGAGCCGTGGCCACCTGCAAGAGCATGAAAAGGGACCACACCCAGCCATCAGCCACCAAGGCGCGGCCACTGTGGCCGGCCGACACGCGGGTCACCATGGCCAGCATCAGCGAGGCCAGACAACCCATGGTGAGCGCATGCAAGGCACCCAAGGGCAGCACAGGTGTGCCCAGGCCCCAGCTGAGCCACTGGCTGGCGCCGGCCAACAGCAAGGCCAGGCCCAGCCACACAAAGCCGATATGCAGCATGGTCAGCAGGCGGTTCTTGAGGCTTTGCACCAGCCCCCACACGCCGGCTAGCCACAGCAGCACTGCCCCGGCCGCCAGCTCCAGCGTACCGCGCAGCAGCAGCCACAGCGTGCCCCACGCCACGTCGGCCGGCTGCAGCAAGTCCAGCCAGACGGCCAGCACCTCCAGCACCACCACAGCAAGCATCAGCCCCAGCGCCCAGAACGGCCGCCACGCGGCGAGCTGTGGCATGGCGCTGGAGGTGAAGAATGGAATCATGCGGTGGGCCACGGCCACATAGACCGCCACCACAAAGCCCCACAGGCTCGTGAGCACACACGCCAGTGCCACCGCTTCGGCCACGGCCCATACGCTCACGACCAAGCCCAGCAGGCTGGCACACCCCACACCACAGGCTTGGGCAATCACCAGGGCATGGACCGTATCCACCACCTCACTACGGGCCAGCAAGCGCCAGAACAGCGCACTCATCCACAGCAGCCCCACACACGCCATCACCAACCCGCACAGCCCGACCGCCAAGTGCAGGTGCGCACCGGCCAGCCACAGCAGCCAGCCACCGGCCTGCAAAAGCAAGGGCGCCAGCAGTTGCGGAGCCTCCGGCGGCGGTACGCCCAGCCACTTGGGGCCGGCGGTGAACAGAAAGCCTGAGAAAAACAGCGGGATGAAGCCAAAGGTCATGACTGCCCCATGCACCAGCGAGGGCGAGAGCACGTAGGCCAGACCCAGCGCGCTGGTGACCCGATCCAGTTGCACCAGCGCCCACCACAGGCCCGCCGCCCACAGCAACACCATGCCCAGAAAGAAGCCCAACCGGTGCGGCGCCAGCAACAGGTGGCGCGGGTGCCAAGACATAGGTGCGCTCATCCGCAGGTCCCCACGTGGCCGCACTGGGTGCAGTAGCCACAGCCATCCTTGCGGATCACGGCATAGGCGCCGCACTCACCGCACTTCTTGCCCACCATCACCGGGTTGGCCGACGGTGTGCTCAGCCCCAGGCTGTTGTCTTCGGCGTCGTCTGCAGCCTCCGACGCACCGGCAGGCGCCTGCCGTCGCGCAATGATTTGCTGCAGCGCGTAGGCAATGGCAGCCACCTCGGAGTCGTGCCACAGCGGGACCTTGCTGCCATCCTGCTTGGTGTAGTGGCCCAGGCGCACCGGGCCGCGGTCCCAGGCCACTTTGCGCATGTCGCGCAGAGCCCGCTCCAGAAAGCCACCACGCGCCGCCAGCGAGAGCAGGCGCATGCTGGACGTAATCCACTGCTGCGACTCCCCGCTTTGGCCCAGCGGCATGAAGAACTCGATGGCACGCTCCACGGTGCCCCTGCCGTCTGCTGTCGGCACCGGCAAAAAGGACACCAGCAGGTACAGGGTCTTGTGCCCTTCCTGCGTCCAATACTCCACCTTCTCGGCCACGGCGGCCAGCGAACCTTTAGGGCGTTTTTCGATCACAGCACGCATGGGATCTGCGCGAGCAGCTATCAACTCGGGAGTAACTTCTGGCACTGCAACAGGTGAAGGAGTGACCTGCAGCACGGAGCCAAGGATGGCGTTGGGCCGGTAGGTGGCCAGGCCCTTGAGCCGCGCCTGCCAGGCCTGCAGGTACAGGCCCTTGAAATCTTCATAGGGGTAGTCGGCCGGCACGTTCACGGTCTTGGAGATGGCCGTGTCTACCAGCGGCTGCACCGCCTCCATCATGGCGATGTGGTCTTGCGCAGCCATTTCCAGCGCAGACACAAAGCTGGCAGGCAGTTGGTTCACATCGCCGCCTTGTGCGCGGTAGACGCGCCAAGCATGGTCTTCCACCGCGTATTCGCTGGTGCTGCCATCGGCCTCGCGTTTTTTGCGCGTGTAGGTCCAGGAGAACGCAGGCTCGATGCCGTTGGAGGCGTTGTCGGCAAAGGCCAGGCTCACGGTGCCGGTGGGGGCGATGGAGAGCAAATGGCTGTTGCGAATGCCGTGCGTGCGGATGTCAGCCTGCAGGGCTGCGGGCAGGCGACTGGCAAAGGTACCTTCTGCCAGGTAGCCGTCTGCGTCAAACCGGGGAAAGGCACCTTTCTCTTGCGCCAGAGCCACGGACGCCGCGTAGGCACTGTCGCGCATGCAGCTGGCAATCTGCACGGCCAGGGCTCGGCCCTCAGCGCTGTCGTAGCGCAGGCCCAGCAGGGTCAGCGTGTCGCCCAGGCCGGTAAAACCCACGCCGATGCGGCGCTTGGCGGCGGCCTCGGCCTGCTGCTGGGGCAGCGGCCACACCGTCACGTCCAGCACATTGTCCAGCGCCCGCACCTGCAGGGCCACGGACTGGGCAAAACCCGCAAAGTCAAACGCTGCGCCGCCGCCCTGGCCAAAGGGGTGCTGCACAAAGCGCGGCAGGATGATGGGCCCCAGGTCGCAGCAGCCATAGGCGGGCAGCGGCTGCTCGCCGCAGGGGTTGGTGGCTTCTATGGTTTCGCAATAGGCCAGGTTGTTGTCCTGGTTCATGCGGTCCAGAAACAGGATGCCAGGCTCGGCAAAGTCGTAGGTGGAGCGCATCACCGTGTCCCACAGGGTGCGGGCCGATACGGTGGTGTAGACCCAGCGCCCGTCGGCACGCTGGCGCGCCCCCTGCGCCAGCAGGGCCGCACCGGGCCTGGCGCGGTGCACCAGTCCCCAGGGCGCATCGGCCTGCAGGGCCTGCATGAAGGCATCGGGCACGCCCACCGAGACATTGAAGTTGTTCCAACGCCCCGGCGTGCGCTTGGCGGTGATGAACTCCAGCACATCGGGGTGGTCGATGCGCAGCACCCCCATTTGCGCACCGCGCCGCGCGCCTGCGCTCTCCACCGTAGAGCAGGACTGGTCGAACACATTGATGTAGCTGCACGGGCCCGAGGCCAGCGAGGCCGTGCCTTTCACATCAGCCCCGCGCGGGCGGATTCGCGAGAAGTCGTAGCCCACACCGCCACCGCGGCGCATAGTCTCGGCAGCTTCACGCAGGGCTTCGTAGATGCCGGGGTAGCCCTCGTCGTCCGTGCCCTGGATGCAGTCGCCCACGGGCTGCACAAAGCAGTTGATCAGCGTGGCCTGGATGCTGGTGCCCGCCGCACTCATGATGCGGCCGGCACCGATGGCCCCTGCGCGCAGGTTGCCCAGGAACAGCGCCTCGTAATGCGCCTGCTGCTCCGGTGCTTCTGCGCTGGCCAGGGCCCGCGCCACGCGGAGGTACACATCGTCGGCACAGGTTTCCCCGGCTTTGAGGTATTTCTCGGCCAGCACATCCTGGCTGATGGGCTGGGGCTTGTCGGCGTTCAGGCCGTGGACGGTCATAGCGTTTCTTTCTTGGACATCACGTCCGCAGGTGCGGACACAAGGGTGTGTTGCAGGGCTGGCAGTACCACAGAGGTCCACACGGCCTCACTCTCGGTGCTGCTGGGCAGGCGGTGCAGGTCTTTGCGCACGCCGTGGTCCGACAGGTCCACATGCACCGTGGGCTGCACGCCCTGCTGGGCCAGCGCATGGCGCACGCAATGCAGCGGGCAACCGTCCAGCGCCAGGATGGGACGGCCGGACTGGGCCGTGCGCGCCAGCGGCTTGACGCCCGCCCCCACCCCGGCAATACACGACATCTCGGCCAGCGCCGCATGGTCCAGGCGCAGCGCCATCTGGTTGGACAGCTGGGCCGCGCTGGAGCAGCCCGAGCAGGCATAGACCAGCGGCAACTGGGCGTAGCGCTGCTGCTCGGCGCGCAACTGGGCGGGGCCACTCATGGCAAGTCCTCCTCGGGCACCGTGAAGGCCTGGCCGTCGTACTCCACATAGGGCTGGTAGGGGCCGGTGCCGCTGTTCGATGCCGTGGAGGCCGGCACAAAGCCGGCCTGCTGGGCGTCAAACACATGGATCTCGCCGTCCTCAATGACATAGTGCCAGCCATGCAGCGTGAGACGACCGGCCTCCACCTCGCGGCGTACCATGGGGTAGTCCATCAGCCGCTCCAGCTGCAGCACCACGGAGCGCTGCTCGGTCCGCAACAGCGCCTCGGGACTGCTTTGCACGGGCAGCAAGGCCTCTTGCGCCAGTTTGAGCCAGGCCTGCAGCGCGCGGGCCTCCTCCGGCACACCTTCGTAGGCGGCACGGATGGCGCCGCAGTGGCTGTGCCCACAGACGATGACACGCTCCACATGCAGGTTCAGCACCGCGTATTCGATGGCCGCCATGGTGCCATGCAGCCCATGTGAACCGTCGTAAGGCGGCACCAGCGCCCCCACATTGCGCACGATGAACAACTCACCCGGTCCGGCGCCGGTCAACAAATAGGGCACCAGGCGCGAATCGGAGCAGCCAATAAACAGGGTCTTGGGGTGCTGCCCCTGCGCCACCAGGTCCTGGAAGCGCTGCTGGTGCAGCGGAAAGTAGTTGGAATGGAAGCGACGCAGCCGCAGCAGCAGCTCGTCGGGGGCTGGCGTCGCTTCCTTCATTGCACCAGGGGGGAATCGGCCCGCTCCAGACTCACGCCCTCCACCAGGGACTGCCCCACCAGCAGGCTCATGTACTGGTGCAAGGCTTTGGCACGCGACTGCAGCGTGAGCTGGGCCGCAATGCGCTCGCGCACTTCTTCATACGGGGCCTGCTTGCCCTTGCGGGTGGCCAGCACCTGGATGATGTGAAAGCCAAAGCGGGTGTGGATGAGCCGCGGGTGCACGCCCAACCCCAGACCCGCCTGGGCCTGGTGAAACAGCTCGTTGGCCAGCTCGGGCGCGCAATCGTGGGGCTGCAGCCAGCCCAGGTCACCGCCTTGGGTGCTGGTGGGGCAGTTGGACAGCTCGGCCGCCAGGGCCGCAAAGCGGTCGGGCGCCACGTCCTTGCCCAGCAATTCAATCAGGGCCTTTTCAGCGCGCACGGTGAGGGCGTGCACATTCACACCGGGGGTTACCGCAAACAGGATGTGGCGCACATGCACGGCCTGCCCCACCACAAACTGCGCCATGTTGGCCGTGTAGTAGCGCTGGCATTCTTCTTCGGTGGGCTGTGGGCTGGTGACGGCGGCGTCGAGCATGTCTTCCAGCACTTTGCGCTCTGCATCGTTCAACACTGGCGCGCTCAGGCCTTTGCTGCGCGGCAGCAGGCCGGCCTTGACCGCCTGCTGGCGCAGCAGCTCGGTGTAAGCCAGCTCCTGCAGGGTCAACGGATCGGGCTGCTCGCCGGGCGCATGCAGGCTGATGCCATTGATGCTGGCCACAGACACGGCACCGGAGGCTGCGGCGGCAGCGCACTGGCAGCTGCCGCTGCCGCAGCCGCCGGAATGGGAGGTGGAGGCGTTCATGGAAGGAGTCCTTTCAGCGGTGTGGGTGGCTGCGGCTCATGGGCTCGCGTGGTGTCATGCCGATGCGGCGACTGCGCACCAGCTGGTAGGGGCGCACCAGGTAGGCCACAGTGCCAAAGCCGCTCCACACATGCACCAGGCGGGTGAAGGGGAAGACCAGGAAGATGGACATGCCGAGGAACATGTGGGCCTTGAAGATCCAACCCGCCTCGGCCAGCAGCTCGGGAGCACCAACGCGCAGCGTCATGATGCGCTGGGCCCACTCGGCCAGCTTCATCATCATGCCGCCGTCCAGGTGCTGGGCCGACAAGGGAATCGTGGCCAGACCCAGGGCCAGTTGCAGCCACAGCAACACCAGCAACATGATGTCGCTGGTTTTGGAGTTGGCCCGAATACGCTCGTCGCTCAGTCGGCGGTGCAGCAATAGGCTGACCCCGATGAAACCCAGCAAACCAAACGCACCACCCGAGACCATGGCCACCAGTTGCTTGGCACCGGCACTGATGAAGGGCTCGTAGAGGAAGTGTGGCGTCAACATGCCAAAGCTGTGGCCAAAGAACAGGAACAGCACCCCCACATGGAACAGGTTGCTGCCCCAGCGCAACTGACCGGCACGCAGCAACTGCGAGGAGTCGCTCTTCCAGGTGTACTGTTCGCGGTCAAAGCGCAACAGGCTGCCCAGCAGAAACACGCTCAGGCAGATGTAGGGGTAGATGCCGAAGAGGAAGTTGTCGAGGGCGTTCATACAGCGGCTCCTTGCGCGGCTGGGGCCTTGCGCACGATGTGAATGGGCTGGGCTTCGCCGGGGCGGGACTGGCCTTTGGTACTGCAGCCGTCAAAGGCCTCAGGCTCGGCCCAGCTGTCGTCCAGCGGCGCATCGGCCACAAAGGGCACGGCCTGCACGCGCTGGCCTGCCAGCTCCAGCACCGCGGCCACCGCGGCTGCGTAGGGGCTGCCGCGCTTGAGCAGGGCACTGAAGATGGATGTGAGGATGTGGGCCATCTCGCCCAAAAAATCCTGGGCCAGTTGCGGTGGCTGGGTGGATGCGAACTCCAGCACCACACACAGGTGGTCGGGCAGCTCTTCGGCGGAAAGGCGCAGCCCGGCTTTTTCGTAGGTTTGCGCCAGGTCCACCATGGCAGGGCCACGGTCGCGCGAGTCGCCGTGCACATGCTCGAACAGGTGCAGCGAGGTGGCGCGGCCCCGGTCAAAGGTTTCCACGTACTGCGCTTCCACCTCCAGCGGGTCGCGACGGCTCAGATCGGCGGCCAAGCTGCGCAGCTCGGCGCGGCGGGCGGCGGGCACGCTGCCCTCCTGGTCCAGCACGTCCATCAAGGCGGGCAACTGGGCACGCAGGGCGGCGTCGGGGTAGCCCAGGAGCAGCGCCAGGGCCCGCAGGGAGTAACGGTTGTCTTTCATAGGTCTTCTCCTGCTCAGAGCATGGACTTGATGGGGATGGTGCGCGACTTGCTGCCACCGAAGAGGCTGGTCTCCGAGGCGCCGTCGGAGCAACCATTGCCAAACGAGAAGCCGCAGCCGCCGCGCAGGTCGAACGCGTTCTCGGCGTACTCGCGGTGGCTGCTGGGGATGACGAAGCGGTCTTCGTAGTTGGCAATCGCCATGATTTGGTACATCTCCTCCACCTCGGCCACGGTCAGGCCGGTTTGCTGCAGCACGGCCAGGTTCTCGATCTGGTCCACATGTTTGCTGCGCTGGTAGGCGCGCATGGCCAGCATGCGCTCCAGCGCCCGCACCACGGGGCCGCAGTCGCCGGCGGTGAGCAGGTTGGCCAGGTACTGCACGGGAATGCGCATCTGGGCAATGTCGGGCAGCTCGCCGTTGGGGCCGATGTGACCGGCGTTGGCAGCCGAGGTGATGGGCGAGAGCGGTGGCACGTACCACACCATGGGCAGCGTGCGGTACTCGGGGTGCAGGGGCAAAGCCACCTTCCACTCCACGGCCATCTTGTAGACCGGGCTCTTGCGCGCACCTTCCAGCCACGCTTCGGGGATACCGTCTTTGCGCGCCTGTTCGATGACGGCGGGGTCGCTCGGGTCCAGGAAAATGTCGAGCTGGGCCTGGTACAGGTCCTTCTCGTTTTCTACGCTGGCCGCTTCAGCAATGCGGTCGGCGTCGTACAGCACCACCCCCAGGTAGCGGATGCGGCCCACGCAGGTCTCGGAGCACACGGTGGGCTGGCCGGCCTCAATGCGGGGGTAGCAGAAGATGCACTTCTCGGCCTTACCGGTCTGCCAGTTGTAGTAAATCTTCTTGTAGGGGCAGCCCGACACGCACATGCGCCAGCCGCGGCACTTGTCCTGGTCGATCAGCACAATGCCGTCGTCTTCGCGCTTGTAGATGGAGCCCGAGGGGCACGAGGCCACACACGCCGGGTTCAGGCAGTGTTCGCACAGGCGCGGCAGGTACATCATGAAGGTGTTCTCGAACTGACCCACCATGTCCTTCTGGATCTGGTCGAAGTTGGCCAGGTTGGCGTCCTGGCTGCGCTTGCTGAATTCGCCACCCAGGATTTCTTCCCAGTTGGGGCCCCACTCGATCTTCTCCATGCGCTTGCCGGTGATCAGCGAGCGCGGCCGTGCGGTCGGCGCGGCCTTGGTTTCCTTGGCGGTTTGCAGGTGGTCGTAGTCGAAGGTGAAGGGCTCGTAGTAGTCGTCAATCTGCGGCATATTGGGGTTGGCGAAGATGCGCATGAGCAACTTCCACTTTCCGCCCTGGCGGGGCTCGATGGAGCCGTCCGCCTTGCGGACCCAGCCGCCGTTCCAGCGGTCTTGGTTCTCCCAGTCCTTGGGGTAGCCGATGCCGGGCTTGGTTTCCACGTTGTTGAACCAGGCGTATTCCACCCCGGGGCGGCTGGTCCAGACGTTTTTACAGGTGACCGAGCAGGTGTGGCAGCCGATGCACTTGTCCAGGTTCAGCACCATGCCGATTTGTGCGCGTACTTTCATAGTAATGTCTCCTCAGGCCTGGATGGTCGGTGTGGCGGACTCGCCATCGAGCCAGTCGATCTTGCGCATCTTGCGTACCACCACAAACTCGTCGCGGTTGGTACCGATGGTTCCGTAGTAGTTGAAGCCGTAGCTGAACTGCGCGTAGCCGCCGATCATGTGGGTGGGTTTGGTCACGATGCGGGTCACCGAGTTGTGGATGCCGCCGCGGGTGCCGGTGATCTCGGCGCCCGGGGTGTTGATGATCTTTTCCTGGGCGTGGTACATCATCACCATGCCCACCTTCACGCGCTGGCTCACCACCGCACGGGCCGCAATGGCGCCGTTGGTGTTGAACAGTTCGACCCAGTCGTTGTCCACAATGCCGGCGCTCCTGGCGTCGTCTTCACTGAGCCAGATCACCGGGCCACCGCGGTTGAGCGTCAGCATCATCAGGTTGTCCGTGTAGGTGGAGTGGATTCCCCACTTCTGGTGCGGCGTGATGAAGTTGAGCGAGATCTCTTTGTTGCCATTGGGTTTACGGCCCATGATGTCCCCCACGGTCTTCAGGTCCACGGGCGGGCGGTAGCTGGAGAGCCCTTCGCCAAACGCGGTCATCCAGGGGTGGTCCAGGTAGAACTGCTGGCGGCCGGTCAGGGTGCGCCAGGGAATCAGCTCATGCACATTGGTGTAGCCCGCGTTGTAGGACACGGTCTCGCTCTCGATGCCGCTCCAGGTGGGCGAGCTGATGATCTTGCGCGGCTGGGCCTGGATGTCACGGAAGCGAATCTTCTCGTCCTCGCGGTGGATGGCCAGGTGGGTGTGGTCCAGCCCGGTTTGCTTGCCCAGGGCTTCCCAGGCTTTCACGGCCACGTGGCCATTGGTCTCGGGGGCGAGTTGCAGCACCACCTCGCAGGCGTCAATATCGGTCTCAATGCGGGCCAGGCCCTTGGCGACACCCTCGGTATGTACATTGCCATTGAGCTCCTTGAGTTGGGCCACTTCGGTCTGGGTGTTCCAGGCAATGCCTTTGCCGCCATTGCCCACTTTTTCCAGCAAAGGGCCCAGGGCTGTGAAGCGGGCATAGGTGTTGGGGTAGTCGCGCTCCACCACCTGGATGCTGGGTGCGGTCTTGCCGGGGATGAGGTCGCACTCGCCCTTCTTCCACTCGGCCACGCCAAAAGGCTGGGCCAATTCGGCGGGCGTATCGTGCATCAGCGGGGTGAGCATGACTTCTTTTTCCACACCGAGGTGGCCCACACAGACCTCGCTAAAGGACTTGGCGAAGCCCTTGTAAATCTCCCAGTCGCTCTTGCTTTGCCAGGCCGGGTCCACCGCCGTGCTGAGGGGGTGGATGAAGGGGTGCATGTCGCTGGTGTTGAGGTCGTTCTTCTCATACCAGGTGGCGGTGGGCAGCACGATGTCGGAGTACAGACAGGTGGTGCTCATGCGGAAGTCCAGCGTGACCAGCAGGTCCAGCTTGCCTTCGGGTGCCTTGTCGTGCCATTGCACTTCGGTGGGTTTGGCGTCGTCCACCCCCAGGTCCTTGCCTTGCACGCCGTGGGTGGTGCCCAGCAGGTGCTTGAGGAAGTACTCGTGGCCTTTGCCGCTGGAGCCCAGAATGTTGGAGCGCCAGACAAACATGTTGCGCGGCCAGTTGGCGGGGTGGTCCGGGTCTTCGCAGCTCATGGCCAGGCTGCCGTCCTTGAGCGACTGCACCACATAGTCTTTGGGGTCCATGCCAGCAGCGGTAGCATCCTTCACCACCTGCATGGGGTTGGTCTGCAGCTGCGGGGCACTGGGCAACCAGCCCATGCGCTCGGCGCGCACGTTGTAGTCGATCAGGCTGCCGCCAAACTTGCTCTTGTCGGCCAGGGGCGAGAGGATCTCGTCCACGCCCAGGCGCTCGTAGCGCCACTGGTCGGTGTGGGCGTAGAAGAAGCTGGTGCTGTTCATCTGGCGCGGTGGGCGCACCCAATCCAGCGCAAAGGCCAACGCCGTCCAGCCGGTCTGGGGACGCAGTTTTTCCTGGCCCACGTAGTGCGCCCAACCGCCGCCACTTTGGCCGATGCAGCCGCACATCATCAGCATGTTGATGATGCCGCGGTAGTTCATGTCACTGTGGTACCAGTGGTTCATGGCCGCGCCGATGATGACCATGCTCTTGCCACGGGTCTTGTCCGCGTTGTCGGCAAACTGGCGCGCCACGGCGATCACCTGGTCACGCTTGACGCCGGTGATTTTTTCCTGCCAGGCGGGGGTGTAAGGGGTGTCGTCATCAAAGCTCATGGCGGCGTTCTCGCCAGGCAGGCCCCGGGCCACACCGTAGTTGGCCACGGTCAGGTCGAACACAGTGGCCACCAGGGCGTAGCGCTCCTCCCCCGCCTTGCCCAGCTTGACGCGGCGCACCGGCACCTTGCGCACCAGCACGTCACCCACAGCGGCGCTTTGTTTGTTGGCGTCGAAGTTGGGGGTGTCTATGCCGCCAAAGTACGGGAAGCCGACCTCTCCCACCTCATAGTCGGCAGCGGCACCATTCGCGCCGCCCTCCATCAGGCTGAGCTTGAGCGTGACCTCGGTGTCTCCCCGGGCCTCTTTGTTTTCCAGGTTCCATTTGCCCAGATCCTCGCGTTCGGCCGCGCCCCAGCGGAAACCGATAGAGCCGTTGGGCAGCACCATCTTGTCGTTCTCGTCCAGCGCGACGGTCTTCCACTCGGGGTTGTTGCTTTGGCCGAGCTTGCCGTTGAAGTCGCTGGCGCGCAGGTAGCGGCCGGGCACCATGACCTTGCGGCCATCGGGCAGCGTGCGCTCCTCCAACTGCACCAGATTCGGCATGTCGGTGTAGCGGCGCACGTAGTTGTCAAAGTAGCTGCTGCGCTTGTCGAAGTAAAACTCCTTGAGGATGACGTGGCCCATGGCCATGGCCACGGCGGCGTCGGTGCCCTGTTTGGGGTGCATCCACAGGTCGGCGAGCTTGCTGATCTCGGCGTAGTCGGGGGTGATGGCCACCGTCTTGGCACCCTTGTAGCGCACCTCGGTGAAGAAGTGGGCATCGGGCGTGCGGGTCTGGGGCACGTTGGAGCCCCAGGCGATGATGAAGGTGCTGTTGTACCAGTCGGCGCTCTCGGGCACGTCGGTTTGCTCACCCCAGACCTGGGGGCTGGCGGGCGGCAGGTCGCAGTACCAGTCGTAAAAGCTCATGCACACGCCACCGATGAGGCTGAGGTAGCGGCTGCCTGCGGCATAACTCACCATGCTCATGGCCGGAATGGGCGAGAAGCCGATGATGCGGTCCGGGCCATATTGCTTGGCGGTGTAGACGTTGGCGCTGGCCACCAGCTGGTTGATTTCTTCCCAGGTGCTGCGCACAAAGCCGCCCAGGCCACGCTGCTTTTGCCATTCGGCGCGGGCTTGCGGGTTCTCCACAATGCTGGCCCAGGCGTCCACCGGGCTCTTGGCCACCAGCAGGGCTGCGCGCCAGTGCTGCAGCAGGCGGGCCCGGATCATGGGGTACTTCACGCGGTTGGCGCTGTACAGGTACCAGCTGTAGCTGGCACCGCGGGCGCAGCCGCGGGGTTCGTGGTTGGGCAGGTCGGCGCGGGTACGGGGGTAGTCGGTCTGCTGGGTTTCCCAGGTGACGATGCCGCCCTTGACGTATATCTTCCACGAGCAGCTACCGGTGCAGTTCACACCGTGGGTGGATCGAACAATCTTGTCGTGCGCCCAGCGGTCGCGGTAGGCGTCTTCCCAGGTGCGGTCTTCGCCGGTGGCCACACCGTGGCCGTCGGCAAACTCCTCTGTGGGAGCCGAGAAATGGCTCAGGCGGTCCAGAAAATGGCTCATGGGGATACCTCTGCAGTCGATTTTTTGAATGAAATCAGGCCGTAGCCCAGGTGAAATATGCGCAAGCAGCTATACATTTGGTAGCAATCTTCCGTCTCAGGGGTTCTGGATCTCGGCGCCCTTGCGCAGGTAGAACCACCAGTTCAGCACCAGGCACAGGGCGTAGAAGACGGCAAAGCCGTAGAAGGCGTATTGCGGTGTTCCGGCCTTGATCTGCTGGCCGATGAGCACCGGGGCGATGAAGGCGCCGTAGGCTGCCACCGCCGAGGTCCAGCCCAACACCGGGCCGGCCTGCTGGCGGTCAAAGATGAAACCCACGCTGCGGAAGGTGGAGCCATTGCCAATGCCGCTGGCGGCAAACAGCACGATGAACAGGCCCATGAAGGCCATGAAGTGCTGCTCGGGCGTGGGCGACTGGTAGGCCTGCAACATCACGTAACCCACGGCGGCCGACGCCAGCACCATGATGGCGGAGATGATTTGCGTGACGATGGAGCCGCCTACCTTGTCCGAGATCCAGCCACCCACGGGCCGCACGGCGGCGCCGACAAAGGGGCCTATCCAGGCGTAGGTGAGGGCCGATGGGGCGTTGGGGTTCTTGACCGTGTGCTGCAGCACGCCAGCCGCATCGGGGATGTGCTGGAAGCCGAAGATCACGGTGATGGCCAGGGGCAGGGCCATGGAGAAGCCAATGAAGCTGCCGAAGGTGACCACGTAGAGCGCGGTCATGCTCCAGGTGTGCTTGTTGCGGAAGATGGCGAATTGCTTTTGCACGTTCTCGCGCATGGCGCCGAAGGCAGCGACGCGCATCATCAGCACGGCGGCCAGAATGTCCAAAGGAATCGCCACCCACATGTTCAGCAGGCCCAGGCCGGTGGGCGCTGGCAGGTACAGGTACAACATGCCGATGGACGGGATGAAGGCCAGCGAATACAGATACGTGATCTTGCCGAAGGCCACCAGCGGGTTGCCGGTCGTGGGCGACACGGTCTTGAGGTTGCTCATGCCCCACCAGCAGAGGATGGACAGCGGAATGAGCGACAGCACCCAGGCAAAGCCCGCGTTCTGGATGTAGGTGGGGGTGCCGGCCGCAATCTTGCCGAAGATCCAGCCGCTGTCTTTCACCAGGGCCTTGGCTTCACCGCCGAAGGCGCCAAAGATGCCGATGGTCATGACCAGCGGGATGACGATCTGCATGGTGGTCACGCCAAAGTTGCCCAAGCCGGCGTTCAGGCCCAGGGCCGTGCCCTGCAGGCGCTTGGGGAAAAAGGTGCTGATGTTGGACATGGAGGACGCAAAGTTGCCGCCGCCCACGCCCGACCACAGCGCCATGAGCTGGAACACCCACAGCGGCCACTCGGGGTGCTGTAGCGCCACGCCGGTACCGATGGCGGGGGCCAGCAGCATGGCCGTGGTCAGGAAGATGGTGTTGCGCCCGCCCGCCATGCGGATCAGGAAGGACGCCGGGATGCGCATGGTGGCGCCCGAGATGCCGGCAATGGCGGTCAGCGTGAACAGTTCGGCCTGGGTGAAGGGAAAGCCCAGGTTCAGCATCTGCACGGTGATGATGCCCCACATGCCCCAGACGGCAAAGCCGCACAGCAGGGCCGGAATGGAAATCCAGAGGTTGCGGTAAGCGACCTTTTTGCCTGTGCTCTCCCAGAAGCGTTCGTCTTCGGGGCGCCAGTCGGCAATGTCAGCACGCGAGGAGGCGTTGGTGCTCATGTCAATGTCCTAGCTTTGAAGGGAAAAGTTTTTGGCGTTCTGACCCATGACTTCGGTCTTGCGCACCTCGGTCCAGTACATCCAGATCAGCGACACCCAGACCACGCCGTACATCAGCATGAAAGCGCTGGAGCGGATGCCGGTCAGGTCCATCAACACGCCAAACAGGATGGGCAAGATGAAGCCGCCCAGGCCGCCGGCCAGGCCCACGATGCCGCTGATGGCGCCGATGTTGTGGCTATAGTCATCGCTGATGTACTTGAAGACACTGGCCTTGCCAAAGGCCCAGGCAATGCCCAGGATGAACATCAGGCCGGTGAACACATAGACGTTGAGGCCGATGTGGAAGGTGCTGGGGCCGTTCACCGTCATGACGGTGAAATCGGTCTGCGGGTAGGACAGCAGGAACAGGCAGATCCAGCTCACCCACAGCACCCACCAGGTCACGCTGTGGGCACCGTATTTGTCGGACAGCATGCCGCCGAAGGCACGCAGCACCCCACCGGGCAAGGAGAAACACGCGGCCAGCAAGGCAGCCACGCGGATGTCCAGGCCAAACTCGCCCACGTAGTACTGCACCATCCACAGCGCCAACGCCACATAGCCGCCAAACACAATGCTGTAGTACTGGCAGTACTTGATGACCTTGGGGTCTTTCAGCGCCTTGAGCTGGTCGGTGAACTTGACGTTGTTGGGCACCAAGTGGGCCGGGTCGCTGTGGCTGAACATCCAGAACAGCACCAGCGTGCCCAGCATGATGGCCGCATAGACCTGCGGCACCATGGTCCAACCAAAGGCGACCAGAATCACCGGCGCCACAAACTTGTTGACGGCCGAGCCCGAGTTGCCCGCTCCGTAAATGCCCATGGCCGTGCCCTGCTTGGTCTTGGGGAACCAGCGCGCCACATAAGGGGTGCCGACCGAGAACGAGCCGCCGGCAAGACCGACAAACAGGCCGATGGTGATGAAGTGCCAGTACTGGGTGGCGTAGGCCATCATCCAGATGGCAGGCACGGTCACAGCCATCAATACCGCCATGACGATGCGACCACCAAAGCGGTCGGTCCAGATGCCCAGCGGCACCCGGATCAGCGAGCCGGTGAGCACCGGCGTGGCGGTGAGCAGGCCGAACTCCGTGGCATTCAGGTTCAGCATCTTCTTGATCGGGATACCGATCACGCCAAACATCATCCACACCATGAAACACACGGTAAACGCCAACGTGCTGACGATGAGTACCGACCAGGCTTTGCGCGCGTTGCTTAAATCAGAGGCCATATTCCATCTCCTAGGGATGGAATGACTGTCGTGGTTTGGGGGCGGATTGAACATCCGCCATTGGTACTGGTCGCAGGCCGCCAAAGAACTATGTCGCCACGGGGCGGCATAGTTCCAAAGGAGTAGCGTCCAGGAAGTGTGGCGGGCGCCTGATCTGGATCAAACTAGGCCGCGCGCCGCGGCGTATACCGCCGCCTGCACCCGCGAACTGAGCTGCAGCTTGCGCAGGATGTGCTGCACGTGCACCTTGACCGTGGTTTCGGCAATGTCCAATGCCCGCCCGATCAACTTGTTGCTGTCGCCGCGCGCGATGTACGCCAGGATTTCGCGCTCGCGGGCCGACAGCGATTCCAGCCCGCCATCCGCGGGCGCCAGGTCGGCCGTCAGGCTGGCCTCGGCCGGCGCCACGGCTGCTTGCACCGGCTTGGCCCGGAAAGCGGCCACAAACTTGGTCATCATCTCGGGGCTGATCACGGGCTCCCCCGCCATGACCTTGACCAGCGCATCGCACAGGTGCTCGGACTCCACGGTCTTGAGCAGGTAGCCATCGGCCCCGGCCTGCATGGCCGCGGCCAAATCCTGCGCGTCCTCGCTGACGGTGAGCATGAGAATGCGCACGCCGGCAAAGGCCTCTTTCAGAGCGGCAATGCCATCCACCCCGCGCACGCCCGGCAGGTGGTTGTCCAGCAGGATCAGCTGCGGGGCCAAGGTACCCGCGCAGCGCAGCGCCTCGCCCATGTCAGCGGCCTGGGCCACGACCTCGAAGCGGCCGTCCTGGGACAGCAGGGCCACCAGCCCACGGCGAAACAGGGAGTGGTCGTCCACCACCATCAGTCGGAGAAGCGTCATGGCGGGTATTGTCAGGCCAAGGGGGCGGGCGCCGAAACATTGCCGATCACCGGGTGGGCCGGCAGATCCAAGCTCACGGTGGTGCCGCTCCCGGGGTGGGACTGCACCTCGACAGTGGCACCAATGCGGGCGGCACGCTCCTGCATGATGGTGAGCCCCACGTGTGAACTGTCACGCTGCTGCGCGGCCAGAAACCCCACCCCGTCGTCCTGCACGGCAAAGCGCCAGCACTCGCCCTTGGTCACATTCAGTGTGACCTGGTTCGCCTGGGCATGTTTGCGCACATTCGACAAGGCCTCTTGCACCACATGCAGCACCTGCACCTGCACGTCCGAAGGCAGCGGCAGGCCATCGCCACTGATGTGCAGCTGCGTGGCCAAGCCACTCTGGTGCTTGAACTTTTGCAAGGTTTCCAGCAACGCGGACGCGATGTCTTCGGTGTTGGTGCGGGTGCGAAAGTGCACCAGCAGTTCGCGCACATCGTTGATACTTTCCTTGAGCCCGGTGTCCAGCTCGTCCAGCGCCAACTGCACCTGCTCCGGCTGAGCCTTGTGGGTCGCGCTGCGCAACAGCTGCACCTGGATTTTGAGAAACGCCAGCGACTGCGCAATCGAGTCATGCAGCTCGCGTGCCAGCAAGGCCCGCTCTTCGCCCACCGCCGCTTCCCGCTCCAACGCAGCCGCACGCAGCCCCTCCAGGGCACTGGCCAGGTGACTGGCCAGTGCGTCGAGCAGCTCCACCTCGTCCTTGGAGAGCTCCACCGCGTGCCGGAAGAACAGGTCAATTTCCCCCATCAGACGCTGCTGCAGCCGCACGGGCACGCTGACCAGGCTTTCGTAGCCGGCCTTAACGCAGCGGCGCATGGGCGCTGCCGTGTGGTCATGGATGGGGATCACACGCGTGCGCGCATCGGGCTGCAGGCTGCCGCAGGCGCAAGCGCCGGCCAAGAGGCTGCGCTCTTCCTCCAGCATGTCCTGCGGAAAGCAATCGGATGCGAGCATCAGGTAACGCTGATTGGCCTCGTCTGACCAGCGCACAGTCACGGCATCGGCACTCATCACCAGGCGCACCCGCTGCGCAAAGCCGCGCGACATCTCTTCGATGGAATTGGCGCCAGCCAAAAATGCACTGACTTCGTACAAGGCCTCAATGCGTGCGCGCTGCGCCTCGATGCGCTCGGTCTTGGCAATGACCTGGGCTTCCAGCCCGTCGTACATGGCCTGCAGCTGCGTAGACATGCGGTTGAAGCCCTGCGCCACCTGGCCAAACTCGTCCTGGTTATCCACTTCGATGCGGGTGCCAAAGTCCCCTTCCTCCACTTTGTGCAAGCCCTGCTGCAGCTGCAGCAGCGGGTTGATGACATACAAGTAGCCGGTGTAGAGCATCAGCACCGCCCCGCCAATGGCAAGCGCCATCATCACAAACTGGAACAGGTTCAGGATGGCTGTGAGTCGGGCGAGCTGGTGCTCGATGGCCAGCACCAGCGCATCGATGGCGGCCACAAATTCCTCAGCAGCCTGCAACGACGCCTTCGCTGTGGGCGGCGGCTCCCCCGCCCACTGGCTGCGCTGGGCCTGCCACAGGCGATTGACTCCCGTAAAACGCTCACGCACGCCCGCATCCCAGGGCACAAACAGCGGACGCGAGGGGTCACCGGTTCGCAGCAATTCCAGGCTCTGGTCAAACTGCGCCACCAACGCCAACACCTGTGGACGCGGCACATCGGCCTGCAAGGCACTGGCCAGGCGCCAGGCCTGCATGCGCATGCGCCCGGCCTCATTGACCGAAGCCGCGCCGCCCTCCAGTTGCCAGGTCACCCACAGGGTGAGGCCAATCGACATCAGCGCCACCACCAAGAGGCTGGCGCCAATGCGGATCAGCTTGGTGGACAGGGATGCGGCACGGGAGCGGGACATGCGCAAATTATGCGCGGTGGCTTCAACGCCCCTGCAGCAATGCCTCATAACGCGCGCGGGTGGCCGGGGCTACCGAGGCCAGCACTTGCGCGTACGGCGTTTTGTGGCGCGCCAGCAAACGCGCCGAGGCTACCGCCTTGGAGCGGCAAAACCAGTGGCAGGTGTGTTGCATCAGAAACAGTTCGGCCGACAGCGTGAATGCCTTGGCCTTTTGGCTGCGTCGCTCGCGGTTCTCTACCGCGTCGGCAATGGCTTGGGCGTGGATCTGCAAAGCTTGGCGCACGTCGAAGGTGGCTGCAGGAAACAGGGTGGTGGCAAACGGCAGGGCAAAGGGCAGCTTGCTGACCCGGGTGAGTGCCGCGTCTTCCTGAGCAAACTCGGTCGCAAAGGTCTGGAACTGGTCACGCAGCTTCACCTCTTGCGTATCGAGAAAACTCCACACCTGCGCCTGGCGCTCGACATCGGCCTCGCCCAGCACGCGCAAGTAGCCTTCGGTCAGGCCTTCCATGAGTTTTTCGATGTCATAGCGGGCCAGATGGCTGCCCAGCAGCAGGATGCGGCGGCGCTGGTCGCGTTTTTTGAGTACCACCACGCCAATCACCAGCGCGGCAAAAATCAGAAGGTCCATGGGGAAATAGGGATCAGAAATGCGGAGGGGAACAGTCGGCGCAGAGTGTACGCGGGCGCAGAGTATCCCTGCACCGCGCCTCGAACGCTATCAATTCAATAGCTTTTCACGCAATATCCATGAGCCCCGGAGGCATAAAACACCCTCAAATCACTCCGCACTCTGCTGCAGCGCCCACATCTGCGCGTAGCGGCCGTTGGCGGCCAGCAGCTGGGCGTGGGTACCGCGTTCGATGATATGACCCGCATCCATCACCAGGATTTCGTGCGCATCCACCACGGTGGAGAGGCGGTGGGCGATGACCAGGGTGGTTTTGTTCTGTGACACGCCCGCCAGCTCGGCCTGGATGGCGCGTTCGTTGGCACTGTCCAGTGCACTGGTGGCTTCGTCAAAAATCATCACCGGCGGGTTCTTCAGCAGCGTGCGGGCAATCGCCACACGCTGTTTCTCACCACCGCTGAGCTTGAGGCCGCGCTCGCCCACCATGGTCTCAAAGCCCTTGGGCGCCGCGGCGATGAACGCGTGGATATGGGCGGCCTTGGCAGCAGCCTCCACCTCGGCGCGTGTGGCGCCAGGACGGCCGTAGGCGATGTTGTATTCCACCGTGTCGTTGAACAGCACGGTGTCTTGCGGGACGATGCCGATGGCCTGGCGCACACTGCCTTGGGTGACCTGCTTGATGTCCTGCCCGGCGATGGTGATGCGGCCCTGCTGTACGTCATAAAAGCGGAATAGCAGGCGTGCCAGCGTGGACTTTCCCGAGCCGCTGGGGCCCACCACGGCCACCGTCTTGCCGGCCGGAATCTCGAAGCTGATGCCGTGCAGGATGGTGCGTGCCGTGGTGCCCGTGGCGGCGGCGCTGCCCGCCTGGTCGTAGCTGAAGGTGACGTTCTCAAACCGCACCGTGGCATCGGCGCCGCTGGCTGCCAGCTGCAGGGCTTGCGCGCCGGGCACATCGGCAATCTCGCGCTCGCGCTCCATCAGCGTGAACATCTTTTCCAGGTCGGTCAGGCTTTGTTTGATCTCGCGGTAGATCACGCCCAGGAAGTTCAGCGGGATGTAGAGCTGGATCATGAAGGCGTTGACCATGACCAGATCGCCCAGCGTCATGCGCCCGTCGACCACGCCCTGGGTGGCGCGCCACAACATGGTGACCAGCGCCACCGCGATGATGAGCTGTTGCCCGGTGTTGAGCAACGAGAGCGTGGTCTGGCTCTTGACGGCGGCGCGGCGGTACTTCTCCAGGTTCTCGTCATAGCGCCGGGCCTCGAACTCTTCATTGTTGAAGTACTTGACGGTTTCGTAGTTCAGGAGCGAATCGATCGCACGGCTGTGCGCCGTGCTGTCCATGTCGTTCATCTTCTTGCGGAACTGGGTGCGCCACTCGGTCACGGTGATGGTGAAGGCGATGTAGACGGCCAAGGCCACGATGGTGATCCAGGCAAACCAGACGTCAAACTTGACCGCCAACAGCGTGAGCACCAGCGCCACCTCGATCAAGGTGGGAATGATGCTGTAGAGCGAGTAGCTGATGAGCGAGTGCACGCCGCGCGTGCCGCGTTCGATGTCGCGCGTCATGCCGCCGGTCTGGCGCTCCAGGTGAAAGCGCAGGCTCATGGCGTGCAGGTGGCGGAACACCTGCAGGCTGATGGAGCGCGCCGCCCCCTCAGTGGCCTTGGCAAACACCAGCTCGCGCAGCTCGGTGAACAAGGAGGTGGACAGGCGCAAGGCGCCATAACCCAGCAACAGCGCAGCGGGCACCACCAGCAGCGCAGCGGGGTCGCCCGGCTTCAGGGTCATGGCGTCCACCAGGTTTTTCAGCAACACGGGGACGCCCACGTTGGCCATCTTGGCGCCCACCATGAAGGCCAGTGCCGCAATGACCCGCCATTTGTAGGCCCACAGGTAGGGGAACAGGCGGCGCAGCGTGTCCCAGTCCGACTTGGGGGGAACGGTCACGGCCAGACCGGTGGTGGAGATGGAGGCCGCAGGGGCTGCAGCGGGGAGACCAGAGGGGCGCATGGGGGACAATCCGGGATAAGTTTCAAGTCAGGATTGTGCCCATGTCTACCAATTCAAGCCCACCCATCGTCCAATTGCCCACCGACCAGGAGCTCGTGCTCAAAGTCATCCCCATGCCCGGCGACTGCAATGCGAACGGCGACATCTTTGGCGGCTGGGTCATGGCCCAAGTCGATCTGGCCGGCTCCGTGCTGCCCGCGCGCTACACCCAGGGCCGCATGGCCACCGTGGCGGTCAACGAATTTGTCTTCAAACAGCCGGTGCGTGTGGGCGACATCTTGAGCTTTTTCAGCAAGGTCAGCCGCATTGGCCGGACCTCCATCACCGTGAAGGTGGAGGTCTATGCCGAGCGTTTTCGCAGCCAGGGCCAGTACATCAAAGTCACCGAGGCGTCACTGACCTATGTGGCCATCGACGACAACGGCCAACCCAGAGAGATACCAGTTCGCGCCATCTGATGCTACAACCTTTATAGCTGCTCGCGCCGCATTCATGGGCCCTACAGGCCCATTTCTTATAAATCTCACAAACTCAAGAAAACACCGTTCAGACCCCTGTGCTTAGGGTCTACGAGATCAGTGAGAACCCTATCGGTAAAACAGGGGGCTCCCGCTATAACCGGACTGCACAACACGAGGAGGCAAGGTGCAGTTCCTTCAATTGCTGATCAGCGGCGTCGCACAAGGGTGCATCTACGGCCTGATCGCGCTGGGCTTCGTGCTCATTTACAAAGCGACCGAGACCGTCAGCTTCGCCCAGGGTGAGCTGATGATGCTGGGCGCCTTCGGCGGTCTGGCGGGCATGACCCTGCTGGGCTTTCCCTATTGGGTCGCAGTGCCCAGCGCCATCGTGGCCATGGCGGTGTTTGGCATTCTGTTGGAGCGCGTGGTGATCCGCCCCATCCTCGGGCAGCCGGCCTTTTCCATCGTCATGCTGACCATCGGTATTGGCTATGTGGCGCGCGGGCTCATCACCATGATCCCTGGCATGGGCACCGATACCAATGCCCTGCCCGTTCCCTACAAAGACGAAATCCTCAAGTTTGGCGGCAATGAGATGGGCATTGGCGCACTGGTGCTCAATGTGGAGCATCTGGCCATCATTGGTGCCACCGGCATCTTGTGTGCGCTGCTGTTTGCGCTGTTCCGCTACAGCAAACTGGGCATCGCCATGCAGGCGGCTTCACAAAACCAGCTGGCCGCCTATTACATGGGCATTCCCGTGCAGCGCCTCAATGGCCTCGCTTGGGGCCTCGCCGCGGCGGTGGCCGCCATCGCCGGCATCCTGCTGGCACCCATCACGTTTGTGCACGCCAACATGGGGATGATCGGACTCAAGGCCTTCCCGGCAGCTGTGGTGGGAGGCTTTGGCAGCCTGCCCGGCGCGATTGTGGGCGGGCTGGTGATCGGGCTGGTGGAGTCGTTTGCCGGCTTCTACCTGCCCGACGGCTTCAAAGACACCGCAGCCTATGTGGTGGTGCTGGTCATGCTGATGGTCAAGCCTAACGGCCTGTTCGGCGAAAAGCTGCGGAAGAAGGTATGAGATTCATATTCAAGACAGACTATGCGCAGGACATCAAGCTTGCCAAACATGGCGGGCATGTGTTCTGGTACAGCGCACTGGGTGGTTTCTTGCTGGCCGCTCCGTGGCTGCTGGCCGAATACAGCCTGGCGCAGCTCGTCCTGGTCCTGATCTACGCGATTGCAGGCCTGGGGCTGATGCTGCTGGCTGGCTTCACCGGGCAGTTTTCGCTGGGGCATGCGGCCTTCCTGGGTGTAGGGGCATACACCCAGGCCTACCT
The DNA here is from genome assembly GCF_002251855.1 of Rhodoferax sp. TH121. Taxonomy (GTDB): domain Bacteria; phylum Pseudomonadota; class Gammaproteobacteria; order Burkholderiales; family Burkholderiaceae_C; genus Allorhodoferax. The sequence goes on along the minus strand of NZ_NOXW01000022.1, from coordinate 509,956 downwards.
CATCGCGGCAGGCCTGCCATTTCTCCTGGCGCTGGGGGTGTCCGGTTTTCTGTCCGCCCTGATTGGCATCGTGGTGGGCTTGCCGGCCTTGCGGCTCAAGGGCATTTACCTCGGCATGGCCACGCTGTCGTTTGGCTTCATCATCGAAGAGGTGTTTGCGCGTTGGGATTCGGTCACTGGTGGCAACGCCGGCAAGTCCGTGGCCGCCGTCCAGCTGCTGGGCTACGACCTGGGCAGCGGCACCGGCTTCTACTTTGTCTGTTTGGCCATCGCCGTGGTCTGCACGCTGGGCATCCTGAACCTGTTGCGTGCGCCCACGGGTCGAGCCTTTGTGGCGATCCGGGACTCCGAAATCTCGGCTCAGAGCATGGGCATCCACCTCGCGTATTACAAAACCCTGTCGTTTGCCATTTCTGCGGCTTTGGCCGGTGTGGCTGGGGCTCTGTATGCCCACAACCTGCGTTTCATCTCGCCCGACCAATTCAACCTGCTGCAGTCCATCGACTTGCTGCTGATGATCGTGATCGGCGGCCTGGGCTCCATCCACGGCGTGTTCCTGGGCGCCATCTTCCTGATCATGCTGCCGCAGGGCATCTCCGCCGTGAAAGAGTTTTTGCCAGAGATCATCGGCCAGGCCCCCGGACTCAAGAGCGTGATCTACGGCAGCATGCTGATCCTGTTTGTGCTGTTTGAGCCCATGGGCCTGTACGGCCGGTGGCTCAAGGTGCGCACCTATTTGCAGATGTTCCCGTTCTACCGCAAGGGCATGTTCAAGCGGCAGAAATCCTTCCAAAAGTCAGATCGGCTGAAATGAAACCCGACACCTTACTTTCTGCCAATCAGCTCAGCGTGCGCTTTGGTGGTGTGCTGGCGGTCAACAACGTGAGCTTCGATGTGAAGCAGGGCGAGGTCTTCACCCTCATTGGCCCCAATGGCGCCGGCAAGACCACCGTGTTCAACCTGATCAGCCGTATCTATACCCCGACCACAGGTGACATTGATTACCTGGGTCCGCAGGGCGCTCTCAAGCTCACGGCGCAGCCGCCGCAAGACGTCGCTTCGCTGGGCATTGCGCGCACCTTTCAGAATATCGAGCTGTTTGAACACGCCAGCGTGCTGCACAACCTGCTGATTGGCCGCCACACCCACCGCAAAACCGGGCTGTGGCAGGACCTGTTTTTTACCGCTGCAGCCCGGGAAGCAGAACTCAAGGCCCGCGAGAAGGCCGAAGAAGTCATCGAATTCCTAGACTTGCAGCACTACCGGGACTCGTTGGTGGCGGGCTTGCCCTATGGTGTGCGCAAGGTGGTGGAGATGGCCCGCGCCCTGTGCACCGAACCCAAGCTGCTGCTGCTGGACGAGCCGTCCAGCGGTCTGAACGTGGAAGAAACCGACGACATGGCCTTCTGGATCCAGGACATCAAAAGCGAACTGGGCATCACCGTGCTGATGGTGGAACACGACATGAGCCTGGTCTCGAAGGTCAGCGACCGTGTGCTGGCCATGAACCAGGGCGAAGTGCTCGCCATGGGCTCGCCGCGTGAGGTGCAGACTGACCCCGGCGTGGTGGAGGCCTACCTGGGCTCCATCGACGACGTGTCCTCGCTGCGCCGCCAGTACACCTCGGAGGCTGTATGAGCACCCAGCCGCCCCCCATCAGCGACCAACCGGTGCTCAAGCTGCTCAATGTGGAAAGCGCCTACGGCCCGATCAAAGCCATCCGTGGCGTGAGCCTGCAGGTGCGCCGTGGCGAGATCGCCACCGTGCTGGGCTCCAACGGTGCAGGAAAAACCACCATCCTCAAAACCATCTCCGGCATCATCGACCCGCGCAAGGGCTCAGTGGAGTTCAAGGGTGAAGACATCACTGCCAAAGACCCGGCCTACATCGTGCAAGAAGGCCTGAGCCATGTGCCCGAGGGGCGCGAGGTGTTTCCGCTGCTGAGCGTGCGCGACAACCTGCTCATGGGTGCCTACACGCGCTCTGACCGTGACGGCGTGGCCAAAGACATCGAGACGGTGTATGGCTATTTCCCCATCCTGAAAGAGCGCGCCTCGCAGGATGCCGGACTGCTCTCGGGCGGGCAACAGCAGATGCTGGCCATCAGCCGCGCGCTGATGGCGGACCCGGACCTGATCCTGCTGGATGAACCCAGCCTGGGCCTGTCTCCGAAGCTGACCAAAGAGATCTTCGAGATCGTGGTGCGCATCAACCGCGAGCGCGGCACCACCATCCTGCTGGTGGAACAAAACGCCAACATGGCGCTCAACGCCTCCGACTACGGCTATGTGCTGGAAAACGGCCGCATCGTCATGGAAGACACCTGCGCCCACCTGCGTGAGAAGGACGACATCAAGGAGTTCTACCTCGGCATGAAGGAAACTGGCGTACGCGGCGAGCGACGCTGGAAGAAAAAGAAAACCTGGAGATAGTAAGCATGGGCCTCTGGGACACCTCACACATACAGCCGCGCAATGACATCGTCATGGCGGGCGAGACCATTCCCGCCATGTTCTGGAATGCGGTACAAAGCCGCGGCCCGAACATCTGGTTGCGGCAAAAACATCTGGGCTTGTGGCGCAGCTGGACCTGGAACCAAACCGCCGATGCGGTGCGTGAGATTGCGGGCGGCTTGATGAGCCTGGGATTTCACCAGGGTGATACCGCCTCCATCTTGGCCAACACCGTGGTGGAGTGGGTCTGGGCAGATTTGGCGGTGTTGTCCGCCGGCGGCGTGTCCAACGGCATTTACCCCACTGATGCGGCCAGCCAGGTGCAGTACCTGTGTGAAGACTCTTCCACCAGCATCCTGTTTGTGGAAGACGATGAGCAGCTCGACAAGGCCCTGGAGGTGCGCGACCAGTGCCCCAAGCTGCGCAGCATTGTGGTGTTTGATATGGAAGGTCTGCGCGGATTGGACGATCCTGGCGTCATCAGCCTGGACGCATTGCGCGCGCTGGGCCGTGCCTACAACGCCACCCACCCGCAGGCTGTGCAGCAGCGCGTAGATGCCTGCAAGCCGGAAGACCTGGCCATCCTGGTGTACACCTCAGGCACCACGGGCAAGCCCAAGGGCGCCATGCATTTGCATCAGGGCCTGGTCTACACGGTGCGCGGTTTCAACACCCTGATTGCCCAGGACGATCACGATGAACGCATGTGCTTTCTGCCGCTATGCCATATTGCAGAACGCATGGGCGGCGAGTACTTTGCGCTCTACACCGGGGCCAAGCTCAATTTTGTAGAGAACCCCGAGACCATTCCCGAGAACGTGCGGGAGATTGCCCCCACGGTGTTTACGGCGGTGCCGCGGGTGTGGGAGAAGTTTTACTCCGGGGTCATGATTGGCCTGAAGGAAGCCGGCTTCATTCAGCAGGCGGCCTATGGTTGGGCCATTGGCGTGGGTACCCGGATTGCCGAGAGAGTGTTGGCGGGGCAGCCTGTGGAAGGTTCGCTGAAGTTCCAGTTCCGCGTGGCGCAGGTGCTGGCGCTCAACAATGTGCGCAAGCTCATTGGCATCCACCGGGCCCGCTTCTTGGTGACCGGTGCAGCCCCCATTTCCCCTGATCTGGTGCGCTGGTACCTGGCGCTGGGGGTGCCCATGCTCGAAGTGTGGGGCATGACCGAGACTTGTGGAGCCTCCACCGGCGTTCCGGCTGACAAGATCAAACCCGGCTCCATCGGCCCCGCAGCGGGCTTCAACGAGGTGAAGCTGGACCCGGCGACCGGAGAGATACTGGTGCGCGGCAAAAACGTCTTTGCAGGCTACCTGAACCTGCCCGAGAAAACCGCAGAGACCATCACCACCGACGGCTGGCTGCACACGGGTGACGTGGGCGTGCAGGACGAGGACGGATTCTTCCGGATCACCGACCGCATGAAGGACATCATCATCACCGCCGGCGGCAAAAACATCACGCCCAGCGAGCTGGAGAACGATCTGAAGTTTTCGCCCTACATCACCGATGCGGTGGTGATTGGCGACAAGCGCGCCTACCTGACGGTGATTGTGATGATCGACCAAGAGAACGTGGAAAAGTTTGCCCAGGACGCCGATGTGCCCTTCAGCAATTACGCATCGCTGACCCGCGCGCCCGAGGTACAGGCCCTGATTCAGGCCGAGCTCGACCGGGTGAACAAGAAGTTTGCCCGGGTGGAGCAGATCAAAAAGTTTTTCCTGCTGGAAAACCAGCTCACGGCAGAGGACGAGGAACTCACGCCCACCATGAAGCTCAAACGCAAGCTGGTGGAGAAGAAATACGAAGCCCAGATAGAGGCGATGTACCGCTGAAATGCTGTCAACTTTCAGCATCCCTTTCAACAACGAGGAGACAAGACCATGAAACTGCGTACCGCTATCGCACTGGGCACTTTGGCCCTGACCGCGACCTTTGCCAGCGCCCAGCAAGGCGTCGGCAAAGACGAAATTCTGCTCGGGTCCATCCAGGACCTGTCCGGCCCGCTGGCCGGCTTTGGCAAACAGGCCCGTGCCGGCATGTTGTTGGCCGTGGACGAAATCAATGAACAAGGCGGTATCAATGGCCGCAAGGTCAAGCTACTGGTGGAGGACTCTGGCTACGACCCCAAAAAGGCCGTGTTGGCCGCACAAAAACTGGTCAACCAGGACAAGATTTTCATGATGGTGGGGCACATCGGCACCGCCCAAAACATGGCGGCCATGCCCGTGCAGTTTGAGAAGAATGTGGCGAACTTCTTCCCCATCACCGCAGCACGCGAGATGTACGAGCCCTTCCACAAGCTCAAGTATTCGTTTGCTGCCCCCTATTACGACCAGATGCGCCTGGCCGTGCCCAAACTGGTGAAAGAAAAGGGTGCCAAGAAGGTCTGCACGCTGTACCAAGATGACGACTTTGGCCTTGAAGTGCTCAAAGGTGGCGAAGACGGCCTGAAAACCATCGGCATGGAATTCGCCGAGAAGACATCCTACAAACGCGGCGCCACCGACTTCTCGTCACAAGTGTCCAAAATGCAGGCCAGCGGCTGCGACTTTGTGGTGCTGGGCACCATCATTCGTGAAACCATTGGCGCCATCGGCACGGCCCGCAAACTGGGCTACAACCCCACCTTCATCGGGTCGAGTGCCGCCTATACCGACCTGATCCACAAGATCGGCGGCAAGGCCATGGACGGTCTCTACGCCACCATGACCGTGCAAAACCCGTACACGGATGAGCAGACACCCGGCATCCGCTTTTGGGCCAACAAATACAAGACCAAGTTCAACGAAGACCCCACCGTGTTCTCGGTCTACGGCTACCTGATCATCAACACCTTTGCCACTGCGGCCAACAAAGCCGGCAAGAACCTGACCACCGACAGCTTCATCAAGGTGATGGACAGCACGACCATCCAGCCCGACATGTTTGGCTCGCCCCTGCAGACCTTCACCGCCAGCAAACGCCTGGGCAGCGGTGCATCGCGCCTGTCCCAGATCACCGATGGCAAGTGGAAGGTGGTTTCGGACTATGTGGGCGACATGCCCGCCAAGAAATAAAGGGCGCGCCCTTATCTGCCTAAAGCCACCGCAAGGTGGCTTTTTTATGCGCGCGTCTGCGCGAAGCTGGCGTACTGTTGGGCCGCTTTTTGGAGTGCGCTCTGCTGCATTTGCAGCACCGTGGCCTTGCTGGCCAGGGCGTTGACCGTGTTGCCAATGCTGCCACCGCTAGCCAACTCTTTGGTGGACACCTTGTCCACCAGCTTGCCCAGTTTGGACAAGGTCCCCAACACCCCTGAGGGCGAAGCCTTGAACGCTGCGTCCAGCTTCGCGGTATCCAGTTTCAAGGTCCCGTCGCTGGCTTTGGTAAAACCCATTTGGCGCAGGGCATCCACCCGGGAGAAATCCGCTGTCATGGCGCGGGTCATGCCCCGACTGATGCGCTCGACCCCGCTGCTGGCGGCGGCGGCCGATTGGGTCGAGGCCACCATGGTGTTGAAGGTGCTGACGAAGCTGTTCAGGGCCTTTTTCACCTCGTCGCTGGTGGCACTGTCCTTCAGGGTACTCAGGCCCGTGGCCGCGGTCTGGCTGGCAGCCACAGCGGCCTTGAACTTGCCCAAAGTGGAAAGGCTGGCGGTGGCTGTGTTCAGCAGGGTTTGCAGTTTGCTGCTGGACTTTTGCAAACCCGCGGTGATGGGGTCAGCCTTTTCGGCGGCTTGTGCGGCAGTCTGGCTGCTGGCGGCGGCAGTGCTGGCGCGCGCATTGCCCAGTGTGGTGATGGTCATGGTGGCTCCCTGTGCAGGGCGGCATCTTGTCCCATCCCACCCGAGGCAAAACGCCAATGTGGTGCCAGAAGGCGGCGCATTTCACAGAAACACCGTCAAATAACGCCCAAAGACCCGTGGATAGTGCGCTGAAAGCTCCTGTTTTAATAGCACTCAGGAAACGATATACGCGGCCGATCCGGTAGACAGCAGCTTGCCGTCGGCGCCCAGGAACTCCATGCGGGTGGAAGCCACGCGCGAACCCAGGCGCATCACCTCGGCATGCAGGTTAAAGTGCTCACCAATGCCGGGGCGCAGGTAGTCCACGCGCAGGTCAATGGTGCCCAGTTTGGCAAAGCGGTGCAGGCGCTGCTCGGGGGCTTCGTCCATATGGCGCGCGCCAATGGCTGCCATGACCGCCAACCCGCCCATGGCGTCCAGCCCGGCGCTGATGACGCCTCCGTGGATGCGGTTGTAGCTGTAGTGGCCCACCAGCTCGTGGCGCATGGCAATGCGTGCGCTCACCTTGGCCGGTGTGATGCCGGTGATCTTGAGACCCAGTACCTGGTTGAAGACGATGCTTTCTTCAAAAATGCGGGTCAGCCCCGCAATGAACGCGGGCTCGAACTGCAGCGCCGCGTCCGGCGCCACATCAACAGAAAGTGTTTTGGCCATGGGGCATTGTCACAGGCCGAGCTGACGACTGGCCAATTCTTTCATGATCTCTTCGGCCCCGCCACCAATCATCATGACCTTGACCTCACGGTAAATACGCTCGCAAGCGGTGCCACGCATAAAGCCCATGCCACCCAGAATCTGCACACCCTGGTCGGCGCAGAACTGCATGGTTTGGGTGGCATGGTTCTTCAGCAAGCACACCTGCGCCACCCACTCCGCCCCCTTGGCAGACTTGTCGCCGCGGTCCCCGGCATCCGCGCGGGCCGACACCGCATGCAGCCACGCACGTGTGGACTCGATGCGCATCTTCATGTCCATGAACTTGTGGCGTATCACCTGGTGGTCGATGAGCGCCGCGCCAAAGGTCTTGCGCTGCTGCGCCCAGGCCAGGGCCTCGTCATAGCAGCATTCGGCAAAGCCCAACGCCATGGCCGCCATGGAGAGGCGCTCACCGTTGAAATTGGTCAGGATGATCTTGAAGCCTGCACCCTCTTCGCCCACCAGGTTGCTGGCCGGCACCCGCACGCCGTCAAAACGCAGGTGTGCCGTGTCGGAGCACAACCAGCCCATTTTTTGGAGCGGGCTGCGCGACAGACCCACCGCATCACCCGGCACCATGAGCATGGAGATGCCCATGGGCCCCTTGTTCTGCAGATCGGTGCGCACAGCCACCGTGATCCAGTCGGCACGCATGCCGGAGGTGATGAAGACCTTTTCGCCATCCACCACATAGTCATCCCCCTCGCGCCGTGCGGTGGTTTTGAGGGCCGACACATCGGTTCCGCCGCCTGGTTCGGTGATGGCCAAGGCGGCAATTTTTTTACCCGCCAGCACATCGGGAATCACGCGCTGCTGCAGCGCCGGTGACCCGTGGCGCAACACGGGTGGCAAACCGATGTTGTGGCTGAACAGGCTGGCCATGAGCCCGCCGCTGCCACCGGTGCGGGCCAGTGCAATCGTCATGGCATTGCGCAGCGCCCAAGGGGCCGGCGTGCCGCCAAAGGTCTCGGGGTAGCCCAGCCCCAGCCAGCCCAGATCGGCGGCGCGCTGGTAGAGCGCCCGAGGAAACGCCCCTGCCTCTTCCCACTTGTCCAAATGCGGGGCCACCTCGGTACGTATGAAGCGGCGCGCCGCCTCTTCCACCGCCGCGATGTCGTCGGGCCCAATGTCTTGCAATGTGTCCACAACCGCGCTCATACGGTGAACACCTTGGGCAGCTTGGCGCGGTGGAAGCCGTTGAAGGGTTTGATACCGTCACGCGCCTGAGCCTTCTCATCGGCTACCCGCATGGGGTAGCCCAGGCGGGCCTGCGGCCGCGCACCGTCGATGCGCAGCGTGCTGCCACTGATGAAGGAGGCTGCAGGGCTCAACAAAAACACAATGCCGGCCGCGGTTTCGGCCTCGGTGCCAAAGCGCCCCAGAGGTACGGTCTTGGCCATCTCGCGCACCATGGGCGCCATCTCGGCCGGGTAATGGTCCATGCCGCTGGACGCGATGTAGCCCGGTGCGACCGCATTGACACGTACGCCGCGGTTGGCCCACTCGACGGCCGCCGTTTCCGTGAAGCTCACCATGCCGGCGCGCGCTGCGCCACTGTGGCCCATGCCGGGCATGGAGCCCCACATGTCGGCCACGATGTTGACAATGGCACCGCCATGCTTGGCCATGGTCTGGGTGTAACACTCGCGCGACATCAAGAACCCGCCTGTGAGGTTGGAATGGACAACCGCCTCCCAGCCTTTGGCACTGATGGCCTCCAGCGGTGTCATGTACTGGCCGCCCGCATTGTTCACCAGCCCATCAATACGCCCATGCTGGGCCAGGATGTCGACCACGGTTTGTTTGACGGTGTCTTCCTGCCGGATGTCGCAGATGTGGATGGTGGCGCTGCCGCCGTCCTCTGCAAGCTCGGCCTGCACGGCCTGCAGCTTCTCCAGCTTGCGGCCCACCAGCGCCAGCGTGGCGCCCAGGGCCGACAGCTCGTGCGCCACGCAGCGCCCGATACCAGAACCACCGCCGGTGACCACCACCACCTTGCCCGCAAACAAGCCGGGCGCAAATACCGAAGCGTAAGACATCAGGACTCCTTCAAAAACAGGGATACGGCGGCATTGCCTAGTTCTTCAATCGATGCGCTCTTGCGTGCATCAAACCACTGCACCGACCAGTTGAGTGCACCCAGCATGAGCAGGCGCGCCAGGCCCACCGGGGCCTTGAGCTGGCCACTGGCATGCAGGGCTGTCAGCACCGGCATCCACAGAGCTTCGTAGTCGGCAATCAGTTTGGCCAGCACCTTGCGCTGGCGCACATTGAGGGAGCGCCACTCGTACAGCATCACCGGCACAAAGTCGTTGCCTGGCCCCAGCAATACGGCAAAGTGCGCATGCACCAGCGCCCGCAGTTGCTCGGCAGGGGGCAGCGCGGCATAACCCGGCACACCCAACGCGGCCTGTTGCCGGCCCAACGCCGTGTGCATGCCTTGCTCCATCACAGCGAACAGCAGCGCGTCCTTGCTCTTGAAATGGTAGAAGGGCGAGCCACTTTGCATGCCAGCTGCGGCAGCAATGTCGCGCGTGGTGGTGGCCGCAAAACCCTTGCGGCGGAACAGCTGGGCCGCAGCGCTTAAAAGCGCATGGCGGCGGTTGCCATCGTCACGCTCGTCCACCGTTTTGCGGGGCCGGCCGCGCGGGCGTTTGGGCGTGTCGGGGGCCGGGGGGGTGTCGCTTTCGGGCGTGGCAAGCAGGCTGTCGGGTGGCATCATGTCCGCACCATACCAAAGCCCTTTATTTTTAGCAAGCGTTTGCTTGGTAAAAATATCTAACGCTTAACAGCGTCTATCGGGGCCGGGCCGGGAGGGTTCGGGTTTCGCCAATCGCCAAGAGAAAAAACTGCGCGTCATCCAACTGTCGTGCGCGCTTGGCATCTGCCAGGTCTTGCGGTGGCTGGTCCAGCGGCTCATCGGTCAACTGGAACGTCCCCCAGTGCATGCCCACGCTGCGCCGGGCACCCAAATCGAGGTGGGCTTGCACGGCTTCTTCAGGATTCATATGTTGCTCGCGCATGAACCAGCGCGGCGCATAGGCCCCCACGGGCAAGAGCGCGATGTCAAAGCCGCCGCCCAAGGCTTCCGTCTGACGTGTAGCCAGGCGCAGGCGGGTGTCCAGAAAGTCTTTGCTATAGCCGGCGTCCCCCCCAAAATACCAATGCAGGTCTTGGCCCAGCACTGCCCAGCCGCCCCACAAGGTGGTGCTGCGATCGGCCACGCCACGGGCCGACCAGTGCTGCACGGGCGTCAGCACGAAGTCCACACCACGCACGGCGTGCTGTTGCCACCAGTCCAACTCCACCACGCTGTCGATGCCAAGCGCAGTGAACCACGGCTTCTGGCCGAGTGGGACCAAAAACAAGGTGCTGCTGCGCGCGGTCAAAGCCCGCTGGTGCAGCGCAACCACACTGCCGCGGTCCAGGTGGTCGTAGTGGTTGTGGGAGATCAGCACCACATCGATGGGGGGCAGATCGTCCAAAGCTACGCCGGGTGGCACGGCCCGCTTGGGGCCAAACAGTTGAACGGGAGAAGCGCGCTCACTGAAGATGGGGTCGGTCAGCACATTCAGCCCACCAGCCTGCACCAGCAGGCTGGCATGCCCCACCCAGGTGATGGCCGGTGGCGACGCGGACTGGCCCGCCGTGCTGTCGGCCGGCGTGCGCTGGTAACCCTGGATGCGCAGCAGATCGGGGGCGACTTGGGGCGTGGGTGTCTGGGCAGGCTTGGGCAAACCTTCGCGCCACGACTCCCACTGCCAGCGCACCAGCTCCGAGAAGGGCTTCTGGACGGCGCCGCTGTAGTTGTTGCGAAAACCGTCGGGCGTATGGTGGGGTTTGCCCGGGTCGTAATAAGGATTGGCAAGCGCCAAGGATGCAGCGCAAAACGCTACAGAAACAATAGCTGCTCGCGCAATATCTATGGGCACCAATGGCTTATTTGGCATAAAACCCTGGCAACAGGATTCAGACCTTAGTGAAGTCAGGCTTGCGCTTTTCCATGAACGCCGTGAAGGCCTCTTTGGCAGAAGGCTCACCCAGCATGCGGCCGAAGCTCACGGCTTCTTCGTCGATGCGGGCCAGCACGTCAGCCAGTTGGCCTTTCTTGAGCAGGCGCTTGGTTTCGATCAGCGAGGCGATGGGCTTGGCGGCCAGCTTGCGGGCCTGGGCCTGGGCCACGGCATTGGCTTCGGTGGGCGGCACCACGCGGTTGGCCAGACCGACTTCCAGCGCGGCTTCGGCCATGAAGGGCTCGCCCATGAGCAAGGCCTCGGCGGCGCGGTGGTAACCCATCATCTGGGGCACCAGCAGGCTGGAAGCCGCTTCCGGGCACAAGCCCAGGTTCACAAAGGGCATGGAGAACGCTGCGTTGTCACCGGCATAGACCAGGTCGCAATGGAACAGCATGGTGGTGCCGATGCCCACCGCCGGGCCGCACACGGCGGCGATGATGGGTTTGGGGAAGGCCGCCAGGGCCCGGAGGAAGCGGAACACAGGTGCATCTTGCGCTTTGGGTGCGTTGCTCAGAAAGTCGCCAATATCGTTGCCGGCGCTGAACACGGTGGCGTCGCCCTGGAACACCACCACACGCACGGCAGCGTCGTCGCGCGCAGCATCGAGCGCGTCCGCGCAAGCAGCGTACATGGCTTGGGTAAAGGAATTCTTTTTCTCCACCCGGTTCAGGGTGATGGTGGTAATGCCGGCGTCGGTGTGGATCAGGATGTCTTGCATGGTCGCTCGCTCAAAAAGGGATGCGTGATTGGATCACTGTTTGTAATAGACGATCTGGTGTGTGGTCACCAGCAGCACGCCGGCTTCGTTCCAGAGTTGGCTGCTCTGGTCAAAAAAACCGTTGCGAAAGGCCTGCGCCTGGGCTTGCCCCAGCAGGTATCCCGTGCCTGTCTGCGCCAGCTGCTCTGTGCTGGCGTGGAAATACACCGTCATCGACACGGTGCCCACCGGCACGTGCGTCGCCCGGCGGATGAAGACGCGGGGAAAGAACACATCGGAAATACAAGCGAGCGACGCAAAGTCCAGCGGGCGCGGCGGGTTATCGCGCACCCAGATTTGCGACAGGCTGCTGTGGCCGCTGCCGTCCCATATGGCTGGCAATTGGCCGGTGACGGGACGTTGCTCAAAGCGCTTCACGAACTCCATGGGCGCCAACATTTTGGGGGGCTGCACCTCGGCGGGTGGTGGGCACAGGGGCATGGGCTGCTCGTCCACGCCCCAGGTTTCGCGGCGCACCGCAGTTACGGCGGTACCCGTCATCACAATGGCATCGCCTTGCTGGATCTCGATGGTCCAGTGCTGGGTCGACCGGTTGGTGCGAGCCGGGCGGGCCATCACGGTGAAAGGCCCATCGGCCAGTGCTGCGCAAAAGTTCACCGTGAGCGACACCGGTTCGCCTAATCGATCCGGGTGCTGCAATACCCCATTCAGGGCCTGTGCCGTGGTGATGCCACCAAAGGGCCCCACCATGTTGGCGTAGGCAGGATGGGTGTGCCCTTTCCAGCTGCCGTTGGGCTGTGCCTCCAAGGCAATGGCTTCATCAAAAACGTGGGTACTCATTCAAATACTCTCCCAGTGGCCACGGAGCTTACCCGCCCCATGCAAAAGGCCACCCGGAGGTGGCCTTGGTGTGACGCTCTGTTATACGCGTTCAAAGATGCCGGCAGCACCCTGCCCGGTTCCTACGCACATAGTCACCATACCGTACTTCAGGTTGTGGCGGCGCAGTGCATGCACCACGGTAGCAGCGCGGATGGCACCGGTGGCGCCCAGCGGGTGACCCAGCGCAATGGCGCCACCCATGGGGTTGACCTTGGACGGGTCCAGACCCAGGGTGTTGATCACGGCCAGCGACTGGGCTGCAAAGGCTTCGTTCAGCTCGAACCAGTCGATGTCGGAGTGCTGCAGACCGGCGTAACGCAGGGCGGCAGGAATGGCTTCAATGGGGCCGATACCCATGATTTCGGGTGGCACGCCACGGGCCGCAAAGCTCACAAAACGGGCCAAAGGAGTCAGGCCGAACTGTTTGACGGCTTTCTCGCTGGCCAGAATCAAAGCGCCTGCGCCATCACTGGTCTGGGAGCTGTTGCCGGCCGTCACACTGCCGCGCGCCGCAAACACGGGCTTGAGCTTGGCCAGACCTTCGATGGAGGTGTCAGGGCGCGGGCCTTCGTCCAGGTTCACGGTGCGGGTGCGGGTGGACACTTCACCGGTCGCCAGGTTGGGGGTGCGCTCAATCACGTCGATGGGCGTGATCTCGTCCGTGAACTCGCCGGACTGCTGCGCCTTGATGGCGCGCAGGTGGGACTCCAGCGCGAAGGCGTCCTGCATCTCGCGTGTCACCTTCCACTGTTGGGCCACTTTCTCAGCGGTCAGGCCCATGCCGTAGGCGATGCCCACGTTTTCGTCGCGGGCAAACACTTCGGGGTTGAACGAGGGCTTGCCACCGCCCATGGGCACCATGCTCATGGACTCGGCGCCACCGGCGATCAGCACATCGGCCTCGCCCACACGGATGCGGTCTGCCGCCATCTGGATAGCGGAAATGCCGGACGCGCAGAATCGGTTGACGGTGATACCGCCCACGGGGTGGTCAAACGCCAGACCCACAGCCACGCGGGCCATGTTCATGCCCTGCTCGCCTTCAGGGAAGGAGCAGCCGATGATGGCGTCTTCAATCGCCTTGGGGTCCAGGGTGGGGACTTGCAACATGGCGCTGCGCAGGGCAGACACCAGCAACTCGTCAGGGCGGGTGTTGCGGAAATAGCCGCGGCCGGAACGCCCGATAGGCGTGCGCGTGGCGGCAACGATGTAAGCGTCTTGGACTTGTTTCATGGGATAACTCCTAATCAGTTGGGGACAGAGCTTGCGACTACGTCGCTGCGGTCTGTCCCGCAATGCTCTTTGGTTGCGGGGTGGGTATCCACGCCCAGATGAATTCACATTGAATAGGCTGTTCGCCCGATTCGTCGCTGACCAGCACCGGCACGCTGACCTCGCCCTTGTCGCTTTGCTGCATGAGCTGGCGCTGCGCATCCGACAGGGTGGCGACTGCGCGCATAGCGCCTTGGGCACGTCGTTTGAAGTCGATGCGCATGGTCTTGGCCAAGGGCAAGCAGTCGTCCCGCACATTCATACCCACCACCATGCCGGTAGCCGTCTCGGCCAGCAGTGCCATGGCAGCGGCATGCACGCCCTGAATGTGGTTTTGCACGCGGCGCACATTGGCCACGGCAATCTCCACACGCTCAGGCGCCATGTGCGCAAAGTCCAGCCCGGCCGTCCCCGTAAAGGGAACGGCACGGCCCATGACCTTGTTGCGCGCCCAGGGACGCAGGAAGGCAGGCACGCGCTCGAGCTTGGCGAGCGACCGGGCCAGGCGGTTGGGCTGGGCCATCTTAGTTGCGCACCGGCTTGCCGGTGGACATCATGCCCATGATGCGCTCTTGCGTCTTGGGGTGGGTCAGCAGGCTGCAGAAGGCCTTGCGTTCCATGGCCATGAGGTATTCCTCCGTCACCAGGGTACCGGCATCCACTTGGCCGCCGCATACCACTTCGGCAATCAGCAAGCCGATATGGAAATCGTGCGCGCTGATGAAACCGCCGTCGCGCATGTTGACCAGTTGGGCGCGGATAGTGGCAATGCCGCTGCGACCGGCCACGGGGAAGCTGCGTTTGTGCGGCGCGCGGTAGCCACCATTGAACAAGGCCTTGGCTTCGTTGATGGCGACAAACAGCAGCTCATCCTTGTGGGGCACGACGATGTCACTGTCCAGCAGGTAGCCCAGCTTGCGGCTTTCCAGCGCGCTGGTGCCCACCTTGGCCATGGCTGCAGCGGTGAAGCCCTCGGTGAGAAAGGGCAGGATGTCCTTGGAGGTGCTGAGGGCCATGTTTTCGGCCGCACGGCGCGCAATGTAGGTCAAGCCGCCGGCACCGGGCACCAGGCCCACGCCGACTTCCACCAGACCGATGTAGCTTTCCATCGCCACCACGCGCTTGCTGGAGTAGATGGCCAGCTCGCAACCACCGCCCAGCGCCAAACCGCGAATGGCGGAAATGACGGGCACGTTGGAGTAGCGCAGTTTGAGCATGGCGTTTTGCAGCTCGGCTTCCGCACCTTCGATGGCTTTGGCGCCGCCCATCATGAAGGCGGGCATCATGCCTTGCAGGTCGGCACCGGCAGAGAACATCTCGTCGGGCGACCAGATCACCAGGCCCTGGTAGTCCTTCTCGGCCAACTCCTGAGCTTGCAGCAGGCCTTCGATCACACCGCCACCGATGGCGTGCATCTTGGTCTTGATGCTGGCAATCAGCACTTGCTCATCGAGCGTCCACAGGCGGATGGACTCGTCTTCAAACACGGTCTTGCCAGCGGTCTCAGCCTTGGGCGCATTGGAGCCCAGCACGCTCTCAGGGAAGTGCTGGCGTTCGTACACGGGCAGCTTGCGCACCGGCACAAAGGTACCTGTGGTGGGGTTCCAGGAGCCTACGGCGGTGTGGACACCACCGGCATCGGCCACGGGGCCCTTGAACACCCACTCGGGTAGCGGCGCCTTGCACAGGGCTTTGCCGGCGTCGATGTCTTCTTGCACCATCTTGGCGACTTCAAGCCAACCGGCCTCTTGCCAGAGCTCGAAGGGGCCTTGCTTCATGCCAAAGCCCCAGCGCATGCAGAAGTCCACATCGCGGGCGTTGTCGGCGATCGACGCCAAATGGATGGCAGCGTAGTGGAAGCTGTTGCGCAGGATGGCCCAGAGGAATTGGCCTTCCTTGCCTTCGGCGTTGCGCAGCAGTTTCAGACGCTCGGCGGCAGGCTTCTTGAGCATGCGGCCATACACCTCGTCGGCTTTCTGGCCGGCGGGCACGTACTCTTTGCTGGCCAAGTCGAAGCGGGACACATCGCGGCCCACCTTCTTGAAGAAGCCGGCCTTGGTCTTTTGACCCAGGTTGCCCATTTCCAGCAATGTCTTCAGCACCGTGGGAGTGGCAAAGCTTTCGTAGAAAGGGTCGGTCTCGATGCTGAGCGTGTCCTGCAGCGTCTTGATCACGTGGGCCATGGTGTCCAGGCCCACCACGTCGGCGGTGCGGAAGGTGCCGCTGGATGCGCGGCCCAGCTTCTTGCCGGTCAGGTCGTCGACCACATCGAAGGTGAGACCGAAGTTTTCCACTTCCTTCATGGTGGCCAACATGCCGGCGATCCCGACGCGATTGGCGATGAAGTTGGGGGAATCCTTGGCACGCACCACACCTTTGCCGAGGGCGCTGGTTACGAAGCCTTCGAGCGCATCGAGGTAGTGGGCTTCTGTGGTGGGGGTGTTGATCAACTCCACCAGCGCCATGTAGCGGGGGGGGTTGAAAAAGTGGATACCGCAAAAGCGGGGTTTGATTTCTTCGGGCAACGCTTCCGACAATTTGGTGATCGACAGGCCCGATGTATTGGAGGCCACGATGGTCTCGGGGCCGATGAAGGGAGCGATCTTTTTGTAGAGGTCCAGCTTCCAGTCCATGCGCTCTGCAATCGCCTCGATGATGAGGTCGCACTCACGCAGCTGCTCCAGGTGCTCTTCGTAATTGGCCTGGCCAATCAAGACAGCGTCATCGGCCACACCCAAGGGCGCGGGCTTGAGCTTTTTGAGGTTATCGACAGCGCGGGTCACGATGCCATTCTTGGGGCCTTCCTTGGCAGGCAGGTCGAACAGCACCACCGGTACTTTGACGTTGACGAGGTGGGCGGCAATTTGCGCGCCCATCACGCCTGCGCCGAGCACGGCGACTTTTTTCACTTGGAAGCGGGACATAAATATTCCTGAAGAGAGTTACTGGACGCGAATCCAGGTTTGGGTGCGGTAGAAGAATCCGATGTAACCGCGCATCTCGATCTTCTTGCCGCCTTCAATAGGGGTCATGGTCATTTTGTAGACCTTGCCGGACGAAGGTTCGACGATGGTGCCGCCCTCCCAGATGTCCTTGCCCTCGGTTTTCTTCAAACCGCGGATCAACTCCAGTCCAATGATGGGCTGGTCTTTGCGGTCATCCTTGCACTCGGTGCACTTGTCATCGGGCTTGGCCTTGGGGTTCAGGTCGCGCTCGATCTTGCCCGAGACCACACCACCGTTGTCCACGATGCGGATCTCGGACTTGGCCGATCCGTCCTTGTCGTCGATCGTCTTCCACAGCCCCACCGGCGTCATTTGCGCCATGGCTGTCAATGCACTCAAACCCAGGGTTGCCACCAAAGTATTGCGAATCATCGTTGTCTCCTTGTGTAATTAGCAGGGGGTTGCGGAAAACGTTTGGCGATCAAGCCAATGCAGCGTCGGTGTCCATCAAAACCTTGGAACCGGTGCGCGCAGTGCGCATCAGCGTTGCAGTTTCAGGGAACAGCTTGGCGAAGTAGAAACGCGCGGTCTGCAGCTTGGCGGCGTAGAACGGGTCGGTGTTGCCGGCCGCAATTTCACGCAGGGCCACTTGCGCCATACGGGCGAAGAAGTAACCGAACACCAGGTGACCGGCCACGCGCAGGTAGTCCACTGCAGCAGCGCCGACTTCGTCGGGGTTCTGGAAACCCTTGAAGCCGATTTCGGTGGTGAACTTGGTCATCTGCTCACCCAGCACGGCGATGGGGGTGATGAACTCGGCCATCTTCTCGTTGACACCTTCCTCTGCAACCAGCGCCCCGACCAGCTTGCCAAACTTCTTGAGCGTGGCGCCGTTGTTGCCCAGGATCTTGCGACCCAGCAGGTCCAAAGACTGGATGGTGTTGGTGCCTTCGTAAATCAGATTGATGCGGTTGTCGCGCACAAACTGTTCCATGCCCCATTCCTTGATGAAGCCGTGGCCACCAAAGACCTGCATGCAGGCGTTGGTAGCGATGTGACCGTTGTCGGTCAGGAAGGCCTTGGCAATGGGAGTCAGCATGGCCAGCATTTCGCCGGAGTCCTTGCGAACCTTCTCGTCGGGGTGGTTGTGCTCTTTTTCGAGCAGCATGGAGCAATAGGCTTGCAGGGCGCGACCGCCATCGGCGTATGCACGTGCGGTCATCAGCATCTTGCGCACATCAGGGTGCACGATGATGGGGTCGGCGGGCTTGTCCTTGGCCTTGGGGCCGGTCAGGCTGCGCATTTGGATCCGGTCCTTGGCGTAAGCCAGAGCGTTCTGGAAGGCCACTTCGGTCAGCCCCAAGGACTGGTTACCCACACCCAGACGGGCCGCGTTCATCATCACGAACATGCCTTGCATGCCCTTGTTGGGCTGGCCCACCATGGTGCCCACAGCGTTGTCCAGCACCATCTGGCACGTCGCGTTGCCGTGAATGCCCATCTTGTGCTCCAGGCCGCCGCAGTAGATACCGTTGCGTTCACCCAGGGAGCCGTCCTTGTTCACCAGCACCTTGGGCACGATGAACAGGCTCACGCCCTTGATACCAGGAGGCGCATCGGGCAGTCGGGCCAACACCAGATGGATGATGTTGTCGGTCATGTCATGCTCACCGGCGCTGATGAAGATCTTGTTGCCTGTGATTTTGTAGGTGCCGTCGGCCTGGGGCTCGGCCTTGGTGCGCATCAGGCCCAAGTCGGTACCGCAATGGGGTTCGGTCAGGCACATGGAGCCGGTCCACTCGCCGCTGGTCATCTTGGGCAAGTAGGTGGCTTTTTGTTCGGGAGTGCCGTGGGTTTCCAGCGCTGCGTAGGCGCCGTGGGTGAGCCCAGGGTACATGGTCCAGGCCTGGTTGGCGCTGTTGAGCATTTCGTAAAACATGCTGTTGACCACGTAAGGCAGGCCTTGGCCACCGTACTCAGGGTCGCAGCCCAGCGCAGCCCAGCCGCCTTCGATGTACTTGCCGTAGGCTTCCTTGAAGCCTTTGGGGGTGGTCACGGCATGGGTCCCCTGGTCGATCTTGCAACCCTCTTGGTCGCCGCTGATGTTCAGGGGGAAAGTAACTTCGGCCGCGAACTTTCCGCCCTCTTCCAACACCGCATTGATGGTGTCCGCATCGATATCCGCGTGTTTGGGAATCTGCTTGAAATCGGCGACCACGTTGAGCACTTCGTGCATCACAAACTGCATGTCGCGCAGTGGGGGGGTATACGTTGGCATGGTGTGTTCTCCTAGGGGTAACAGAAAGAAAAGGGGTGGCTCACAGTGAATCAGGCGACCTGGCGCCATATCGCGCCAGGATGTTGGCAAAGCCTTGGTTGGCGCGTTCGATGGAGCCAGGGTTTTTGAGGAAGCGGGCTTCGTAGTGCAGCGCCAGAATCAGGCCGTGGATTTCGAAGGCCATTTGCTGTTCATCCGCATTGGCGTCCAAATGGCCGCATTGCTTGGCCAACACCACCGCGCGATACAGGGCACTGAGCCAGGTCTGCACCGAACTGGCCAAGGCATCACGGACCGGGCCGGGGCGATCGTCAAACTCGACGGCGCCACTGATGAAAATGCAACCTGACTGGATTTCCACGGCCACGCGCTTCATCCAGTTGTGGAACAAGGCTTCCACGCGAGGCAGGCCGCGCTCAGCATGCAGCGCAGGGTAAAACACCTCTTGCTCGAAGCGGCCAAAGTACTCGCGAATGACAGATATTTGGAGTTCTTCCCGCGAGCCAAAGTGGGCAAAAACGCCCGACTTGCTCATCTGTGTGACTTCGGCCAATACACCAATGCTCAGGCCTTCCAGGCCGATTTGGGTGGCCAGGCCCAGCGCGGCCTCCACAATGGCGGCCTTGGTTTGCTGGCCTTTTTGCATGGCACGCTTGGACGGCGCGCGCTTGGCGACCGCGTCCGGTGCGGATGGGGGCAGGCTGGGAACCGAAGCGAGAGACATGGCGAGAGGCACCGCAAAATAGAACGATCGTGCTATTCTGCAGCATTTCCACCGCCAGCCCCCAGAAGCCCGGTGTTCTAGAGGGTTACTTCTAAGCGATCTACGGGTTTACCCGAGCATCACCTGCAAGGCGGGCTCCAGATGCTCCGACGGCAGCCGCTTGAACCCGGACCGCGCAAAGCGCTGCAGGCGCCCCGCCACAAATGCCGTCACCGTGGCCGCGCGCACCTGTGCGTCTACGGTGGGCGTGACCGAGGCTTGGGCGGTAGCGCTGTCGCGCAGGCATTGCTTGAGCGCAGCCTCCACTTTGTCAAAGAGCTGGTTCATGCGCAGCTGCAGGCGCTCGTTCTCCAACACCAGGGCATCGCCCACCATGACACGGGCCATGCCAGGGTTTTTCTCGGCAAACTGGACCAACATGGTCGCGATGCGGGCAGCGGCGGCCTCGCCACCGGCGGGCTCGCGTTCGACGATCTGGTTGATCAGTGTGAATACGGTTTCTTCGATGAAGTCAATCAGGCCCTCAAACATCTGGGCCTTGCTGGCGAAGTGGCGGTACAGGGCTGCTTCGCTGACCTCCAGGCGCGCAGCCAGTGCCGCGGTAGTGATGCGCTCTCCGCCAGGTTGCTCCAGCATGCTGGCCAGGGTTTGCAGAATTTGGATACGCCGCTCACCGGGTTTGGGGCGCTTGCGGGCAGCTGCGGGAGGCGTGGCGTCGGCCGTGTCGGCAAACGGGGCGTTGGCGTCAGGCATGGTGGGTTCCGCGTTGGGTTCGGAGGATTCTCGCACAGGGTTTCGGCCGCCCCGGAGCTCACAGGGCAAAGCAAAGCCAGACCCGCAAACCGCGCCCGCCCGCCCCGCTAGCCAGCTGCAGATGGCTGCGGTGCACACGCGCGATTTCGTCCGCAATGGCCAGGCCCAGGCCATTGCCCTCAATGGCAGTGCCAGGTACGCGGTAGAAACGCTCCAGCACACGCCGCTGCTCGTGCGCCGCGATGCCCGGACCATCGTCTTCCACCTCCAAAAAAGGCGTGGGTGTGGCGTCCGCTGTCGCCGGGCGCAGACCACAGCGCAAGGTGACACGCCCGCCCGCCGGCGTGTACTTGAGTGCGTTGTCGGCGAGGTTGACCAGCAGCTCGCGCAGCAGCCATTCCTGGCCACTGATGTGGGCGTGGGCGACCTCCAGGCCAAAGTCGATGTCTTTGCGGGTTGCGGCCTCGAGCAGCGACTCCAGCACGGCCTCGCACAGTTGCTGCAGGTCCACGCGTTGCAGCGGCTGGGCCTGGGCGCTGCGGGCATCGGCCCGCGACAGGGCGAGAAGCTGGTTGGCCAGCTGCGAGGTGCGCCGCGCTGCATGGCGCAGGCGCAGCACCTGATCCGCTCCTAAAGTAATAGCTGCTTGCGCAGAATCCACGGTGGTCAAAGGCATATTTGATGCATTTTTGGAGCCGGTGACGGCCTGTGCCCATGCTTCCACCTGCGCTTGCAGACCCGCCAGCGGGGTGCGCAACTGGTGGGCCGCATCAGCCACAAAACGGGCTTGGCTCTCCGCTTGGGCATTGACCAAGCCAAACAGGCGGTTGAGCGAAAGCACCAGGGGGCGCACTTCGTCAGGGGAGGCGTCCGGGTCCAGCGCCGACAGATCACGTGGAGAGCGCCGCTCCACGGCGTCTTTGAGCTCCAGCAGCGGCCGCAACGCGGTACGCACCGCCCAGTTCACGGCGAAGAAGCCCGCCACAGCCAGCACCAGGTTGGGCAGCACCACCTTGAGCGCCAGCAGGGTCAGCCATTGCTGGCGCGGGTCTGAACCATCTGCTAAGCGCACCACCAACTCGCCAGCCGCCGTCTTGGCCCGCTGGCTGACGATGCGGTAAGTCACCCCCTGGTGTTCTTCGCTGGAAAACTCGGCTTCTTTGGTGGTGGGTGGCAGCCCTGTCAACCAGTCATTGCCCACCAGCACCTTACCCTCCAGGCTGACCACCGCAAAGGCAGCCAGTTCGGGCCGGGTGCTCAAGAACTCATCCACCGGCGGAGCAGTCAGCAGCACCGGCGGATTTTCGACACTGGCGCCCCCTGCGATGACAGAGTCGGCCAACAAGGGCGCGAGGTTCAGCAATTGGCGGTCTTGTTCCAGCGCGGCGCTGTCGGCGCTGCGAAAGTCGAACCAGGTGTTGAGCATGGCCAGCAAAAGCAGTGGCAGCAGCAGCAAGAGCAACAGGCGCCGCTGCAGGCCGGAGGACATGCCGCTGGTCATGGCAGCGTCAGCTTGTCAGCAGTTCCAGCCGGTAGCCAAAACCGCGGATGGAGCGCAGCGCGATGCCATGCGGCTCCAGCTTGCCCCGCAGGCGCGAGATGTAAACCTCGACCGCGTTGGGGGTGATTTCCTTGTCCCAGCCGGTTAGCGCCTGCAACAGCTTGTCTTTGTTGGCGGGCTTGGGGGCCTGCAAGAGCAGGTATTCCATCACGGTCCATTCGCGGGGCCCCAGCTCAATCGGCTGCACACTGCCACTTGCGGCGCGAATGCAAGCCTGGCGCTGGGCCGTGTCCAGCTCCAGCGGGCCAAAGCTCAGCGTAGCGGAGGTGGCAGCCTGGGAGCGACGCAGCAGCGCACGTAGCCGGGCCAACAACTCGGGCAACTCAAAGGGTTTGACCATGTAGTCATCGGCACCCATGTCCAGCCCCTGCACCCGATCCTGCAAGGCATCCCGGGCGGTGAGGATCAACACCGGCATGCTGTGCCCGCCCTTGCGCAGCGCCTGCGTCAGCGCCAGACCGTCCATCAGCGGCAGACCGATGTCGACCACGGCTACATCGAAAGACTCCGACTGGGTGACCTCCAGCGCACGCTCGGCACTCCCCACCCAGTCCACGGCATACCCGGCGTCTGACAGGCCCAGCTTGATGCCGCTGGCCACCATCACATCGTCTTCCACCAGCAGCAATCTCATAGCAATTTAGGCCTCCAGCCCCGTGGATATTGCGCAAACAGCTATCGATTCAATAGCAAATCAATGCGAGCGAATCATGGTCCCGAAGGCCTGATCGGTCAGGATTTCGAGCAGCAGCACGTGCGGTACGCGGCCATCGATGATGTGCACCGAATTGACGCCACTCTTGGCCGCGTCCAGTGCGCCCGCAATTTTGGGGAGCATGCCGCCACTGATAGTGCCATCCACAAACAGCTCGTCAATGCGCTTGGCGGTCAGGTCGGTCAGCAGGGCCCCCTGCTTGTCCAGAACACCGCTGATATTGGTGAGCATCATGAGTTTCTCGGCCTGCAGCACCGTGGCCAATTTGGCAGCCACCACGTCGGCGTTGATGTTGTAGCTCTCGTTGTGTTCACCAAAGCCGATGGGGCTGATAACGGGGATGAAGGCGTCGTCCTGCAGCGCCTTGACCACGCTGGGGTCCACGCTGACGATGTCGCCCACTTGGCCCACATCGTGTTCCTTGCTAGGGTCGTTGTTGTCCAGCATCTTGAGCTTGCGCGCCCGGATCATGGCACCATCGCGCCCGGTCAGGCCCACGGCCTTGCCACCGGCCTGGTTGATCAGGCCCACGATGTCCTGCTGCACCTCACCGCCCAGCACCCACTCCACCACGTCCATGGTGGGGCCGTCGGTCACGCGCATACCTTGGATGAACTGGCCCTGCATGCCCAAGCGCTTGAGCGCGCTCTCGATCTGCGGGCCGCCGCCGTGCACCACCACCGGGTTGATGCCCACCAGCTTGAGCAGCACCACGTCTTCGGCAAACGCCTTTTGCAGCGCCGGGTCGGTCATGGCGTTGCCGCCGTATTTGATGACCATGGTCTTGCCGTGGAACTTGCGGATATACGGCAAGGCCTGGGCGAGGATTTGGGCTTTGTCAAAAGGAGCGATGGGGGCTGCGGCGCTGGAGTCAGACATGGTCAAAGTCCGTAGTGGGTTCGGGAACTGAAGCGCGAATTGTGCCGCATTGCCGGATCAGATCCTTGCGGTAGCCCGACGGCCGGAGCCCTCAGGCGGGCTGGTAGCCCTGCACGTGCTGCACCATGAAGGCCTTGATAGCGGCTGCGTCATTGGCATTGGCCACTTGCAGCAGCACCTGCAACTCCCGCTGCAACACGGCCCAGGGCATAAACGGCTCGTGGGCTTTCATGATGCGCGGATGCGCGGTAGGCTGTGGGTTGTCACCAATCAGCAACTCCTCGTATAGCTTTTCGCCCACGCGCAGGCCAGTGACGGCAATCTCGATGTCCCCCGTGGGATGCGCTGCATCCCGCACCGACAGGCCCGATAGCTGCACCATGCGCCGCGCCAAATCCATGATCTTCACGGGCTGGCCCATGTCCAACACAAACACGTCACCGCCCTGCCCCATGGCTCCGGCCTGCAGCACCAGCTGCGCGGCCTCAGGAATGGTCATGAAGTAGCGCGTTACCTCTTCGTGTGTCACCGTCAGCGGCCCGCCGGCGGCGAGCTGCTTACGAAACAACGGTACTACGCTGCCGCTGGAGCCCAGTACATTGCCAAAGCGCACCATGGAAAAACAGGTAGCGGGATACTCTTGCGCCAAAGCTTGCAGCACCAGCTCAGCGACGCGCTTGGTCGCACCCATCACGTTGGTGGGGCGCACGGCTTTGTCGGTGCTGATCAGCACGAACCGCCGCGCACCACTGGCCGCGGCCGCTTGGGCCAGATTCAGCGTGCCAAAGACGTTGTTGCGCACGCCTTCGCCGGGGTTGTCCTCCACCATGGGCACATGCTTGTAAGCGGCGGCGTGGTAGACGGTGGCCGGCTGGTAGGTATCACAGATGGCACGCAGACGCTCGGGGTTGGACACGCTACCGAGCAAAGGCACCAACTCCACCGACAGCTGCCGAGATTTGCAAATGCCCTCCAGCTCCTGGTGGATGGCATACAAACCAAACTCGTTGTGCTCCAAAAGCAGCAACTGCCGTGGACACTGCAACACGATTTGGCGCGTTAACTCTCCGCCAATGCTGCCGCCCGCGCCACTGACCAGCACCACTTGCCCAGCCAAGTCCTGGGCCAGCAGGTCTGCATTGGGCGGCACAGGCTCACGGCCCAGCAAATCCTCCACATCCAATTCGTGGATGTCTTGCACCGTGACCTTGCCGCTGGCCAGATCGGCCATGCTGGGCAATGTACGGACGTGTACAGGCAGGCCCTGCAGAGACTCAATGATCTGGTTGCGCCGCTCGCGGGTGGCATTGGGCATGGCGAGGAGGATGTCGGTGACTTGCTCGTCACGCACCAGCTGCAGCAGCTTGGCTGACACATGCACCGGCGCCCCATTGATGCTGCGCCCATCCTTACTGGCGTCATCGTCGACAAACCCGACCAGCGTGTAGTGTCGGGCCATACCCAAGGCGGCGGCAGTCTGCGCTCCGGCCGAACCTGCGCCAAAAATGAGCAAACGTCCCCGGTCGCCAGCGGACTGCGCAGCAAGGCCGGCTAGCCAGAACCGGGCAAAGGCACGACTGGCGCCAACCAGCAACAAAAACACGATGGGTTGCAGCAAACCAAGACTTCGGGGCACCCCGGGCCATTGTTGCCAAAGCAACACCGTCGTCAGCACCCCGGCATACAAGGCCACCGCCTTGCCGGTGGCAACCAGAGCCGCTTGGCCGGTGTACCGAAAAATGGCCCGGTACAGCCCCAGGCGGACAAAAATGGGAACGGCCAGCATAGGAGCCACTCCGTAGACCCACCACTGCGCCCCCACTGGGTAATAGGTGTTGTCCAGGCGTAATGCGTAGGCAACCCAAGTTGCCACCAACGCCAGCACCACGTCCAATGTAATTACGGCCAAGCGCTTGGCGGCACGCGGCCAAGCCAACACCTGGCAGTTATTGAGCATTGACAGCGAAAGATTCCTTGCTTTGTCCCTGAGCAATTAAAGCGGCCAACCACTTGGGTGTCAGGCCACGGCCCGACCAGGTTTCCCCATTGGGACCACGGTACTTGGCAGCAACGACCACACCGGCTTTCTTACTGACCTTGGCAGATTTGGCGGAACTGCCAGCTTTTTTACCAGTACCCTTTTTGCCCGCATGCGGAGGCTTCGCCCCTTGCAGATCTTTGACAGTAATACCAAAGGCCTGCATTTTGGCCAGAATATCCTGCACCGTACTATTGAATTCCTTGGCCTTGATTTCACTGGCCTGCTTTTGCAGTTTTTCTATTTGGCTTTGGATGTCGATCAAATTGGACATAAGTACCTCATAAATCAGAAATGGATGATTATGCAGAAGCGTCAGACAATACTGCACGCAATACCGCACAAGTCTTGTTAATTTCTGCATCTGTCAAAGTAGGGTGAATCAAAAACATCAAGCTTGTTTCACCCAGATCATTTGCTACGACCAAATGCTCCTGAGGTCGCCACGGAGTTCCATCAAATGCACGCTCCCGATACACCTCCGAACATGACCCTTGGTAAGCCGGAACACCACGCGCATTAACTTCTGCAATTATTCTGTCGCGACTCCAATCGCTCTTCAAATTAGCGGGCACTACATACACATAACATTTGTACCAGGCATGCTCCCGATCTACAGGAATTACCGGAGCCCGTACACAATTAAACGAGCGGCAAATTGCAAGTATTTTTTCCGCGTGCTCGGCACGTCGTGCAGTCCAAGCCTTTAATCGCTTCAGCTGGATGCGCCCAATCACAGCTTGTATTTCCAGCATGCGCCAGTTGGTACCAAAACTCTCATGCAACCATCGAAATCCAGGTGGGTGTGGACGTTCATAGACCGACGCGTAACTTTTCCCGTGGTCTTTATACGCCCACATGGAACGCCAAAGCGACTCGTCGTTAACGGTAACCATGCCACCCTCGCCCCCCGTGGTCATAATTTTGTCTTGGCAAAAACTCCAGGCCCCTATGTGACCGATACTCCCGACACTTCGCCCCTTGTATCGGGCACCATGTGCTTGGGCACAATCTTCAATGACCTTGAAGCCGCGCTCCGTCGCCAACGCCATGATGGGATCCATGTCACACGGCCAGCCAGCCAAATGCACACAAATTACCGCCTTGGTACGGGGGGTCAATACCGCTTTGATTGTGGCCGCAGACAGATTCCCGCTATCGGGGTCCACATCTGCAAATACAGGGATTGCACCTGCATTCACTACACAAGAGACGCTGGCAATAAAGGTGCGGGGAGTCACAACCACCTCATCACCCGGCCCAATACTCAACCCTTTCAGTGCCAAGTCCAATGCCAGGGTTCCATTCGCCAGAGCAATGGCATAGCGAGTCCCACACCACAACGCGAATTCTTTTTCAAACTCTCGACACTCAGATCCGGTCCAATAGTTCACTTTGTTGGAACGCATGACACCCGCTACGGCGTCAACCTCCTCGTCAGTGAATTTTGGCCAAGGTGAAAACTCCGTATTCAACATAAATTTGAACTAAAAACTATCCGAACAAATCAACGCAAATTGCGCGCAGGATTGCCGGCAACAACCACACAATCCTCCACATCACGAACAAGCACGGCACCAGCGCCGATGATTGTGTGGCCTCCAATCACGACGCCTTGCTTGATCGCTACGCCAACACCCACCATTGTGCAATGCCCCACCTGGACGTTGCCAGAAAGATGCGCGCCAGGGCAGATATGGACACCGTCTGCAAGATTACAGTCGTGGTCCACCGTCGCTCCGGTGTTAATGATCGCCGCCTGCCCAATATGTGAATCTATATGGACCACCGCACCGGCCACTACAACCGACCCGCGCCCCAAACTGGCGTAGCGACTGACAGTAGCCCTAGGGTGCACCAAGGTAACCAAAGGTGCTCCCGCCGCACGCAGTTCCAAGTGCTTGCCCCAGCGCACGACACAGTCTCCAATGGAAACTACCACACCCTGGAACTCATGGAGGCGCGCCAATAATGCAGGGCTATTCCCAACAACGGGCCAAGGTCCATTGTGCGAACGTGCTGGCCAAGCGTCATCAAAGAAAACTACCTCCTCCCAACCTTCCGCTAGCGCGACATCCGCCACCACTTTGCCATGGCCGCTGGCCCCCAAAAGTGCCAACCGCTTCATGACTTGTTCCCAGTAAAACGCGGCATCGTAGCGTCGCCTTGAGCGTTAATACCTTCGCGAATCAGGACTTTCCGCACTGTCAGCCAGAGTATCTTTACATCAAGCCAGAGAGACTGATGGTCGACATACCAGGCGTCCAGTTGAAAACGCTGGTCCCAACTCACCGCATTGCGGCCATTGATCTGGGCCCACCCCGTAATGCCGGGTCGCACCTCATGGCGACGCGCCTGATCGGGTGAATAAAGAGGCAAATACTCCATCAATAGGGGGCGCGGACCAACCAGACTCATTTCGCCGCGCAATACATTCCATAATTCAGGTAACTCATCAAGGCTGCTGGCGCGCAAAAAACGGCCAAAAGGGGTCAGCCGCAGGGCATCGGGCAGCAACTCGCCGTCCGCGCCGCGCTCATCCGTCATGGTGCGGAACTTCACCATCATGAAGGGGCGCCCGTGCAGGCCGGGGCGGACCTGGCGGAACAGCACGGGACTGCCGAGACGGACACGAACCAGACTGGCCAGCACCAGCAAAGGCAATGCCAGCAGCAGGAGTGCCATGCCAGCCACCAGGACATCCATCGATCGCTTCGCCATATACGGGTATTGTCTCGTCATTTTGACCCGGGATGTGTTGCCTGCTTGCCCCATGTCTCTTCCAGCCAGTCGACCCACCGGTCGGCCAGGCGACGCCGATCAAACTCCTGCCGGGCCAGGGCCAGCCCTCGCTGGCCCATGGCCTTGAGCTCGCCTCGATCAGCCGCTGCCCGCTCCAACGCATCGGCGAAGGCGGAAGGACTGGCGGGCGGAACGGCAAATCCGCAACCATGCCGCTCAATCAGCTCGGCCAACCAGCCCGGGTAATTGTTCAACACTGGCAGGCCCGCCGCAATGTAGTCGAAGAACTTGTTCGGCGAGGTGCCGTAGTAGAAAGCCGGAACGTTGTCCAGGATCTGCATGCCTAGATCCGTGGCAGCCATCAGGCCGGCTAGGCGAGCCTTGTTGACTGGCTCGTGGAAGACCACGTTGTCCAGACCTTCGCGCTGCGCACGCGCCTGCAAGGCAGGTTTGAGCTTGCCCTGGCCGATCAGCAGCAGCTTGATATCGACGCGCCCACGGCGCTTGAGCTCCGCGGCGGCATCCAGCACGGCATCCAGACCGTTGGCCATGCCGTGCGTACCGGCGAATACCGCCATCAGATCGTTGGGCCCGATGGATTGCGGACGCCAGTGTTCGGGGCGTGCGCTAAACAGGTCGAGATCACAGCCGTTGGGAACCATGAGGATGCGCTGCGAGGACACGCCGCGGTGGGCGATGCCCTCCACGATGCCGGGCGACAGGCCGATTAGACGATGCGCCGAGCGGTAGCTGACCCACTCGAGCACGGACATGGCCCAGAGCACCAGTGGGTTTCGGATCGCCCCCATGGCCTTGGGAAGTTCAGGCCACAGATCGCGCACCTCGAACACAAAGGGCTTGCTCCGCAGCAAACGCGCGAAGATGCCCGGAAAACTAGCGGTCAATGGCGTTGTCGTAGCGAACACAAGGTCGTATCGCTCGCTGAGCACCAAGCCAACGCTGCGTGCGGCGAACTTCAGGAAAGTCAGCGTGCGCTTGAGAAATCCATCGCTGTTGGAATAACTCAAGTCAAACTCGATGATGTCGATGCCGTCGACCTGACCGCGACGACATCCCCGTGCAAACGGCTGCGTCAGGCCGGTCTCGCCGCCACCGTAACTGCCGCACACCATCGTGACCTGATGGCCACGCGCCAGTAAACGACGCGCCATCTCATAGGAACGAATGCCGACGGAGCCGCGCGGCGTGGAGAAGTGCTGATGAAAATAAAGAACCCTCATGCGGCCCACCGATAGTCTGTCATCAAGGTGCCGGCCTGCTGGATTTCGATCTCGAGCACGGGCGTCGGCGTCTTCTCGAGATAGTGCCGGGATTCCCAGCCTTCTGTGATCTCGCAGCGGAGGATAGGCATGCTGCCATGCACCGTCAGGATATGTGCCCCATTCGTAAGACGCCCCCCCTCCAGGACCCAGGCACCGGGCGCGAGGCGCCAACGCAGGACCGCGCGCCGCTCGAACCCGGCCACCTCGTCCTCGACGCACAAGGACGAGCCCGTCAGACGGACATACCGCCGATGGCTGGCCCCCTGCGAATCGCGGTAGGCCGCGGCGAAGCACAAACCCGTCTCGTCGTCGACCAGATCCCCGACATCGGATGTCCGCAACCAGTCACCCCACAAAAAACGCCCCAACCTCGGCATCTGGTCCCGGCCGTCAAACTGCACCGTGTTGTGGCCGGCCGTTCCGCCGAAATAGTCCATCCACGTTGCCTGCGTGTTGTAGCTGTAGGTACCAGCGTCACGCAACAAGTTGTCGCCATCCAGCCAGAGATCGAGATGCAGAGCATCGGCCTGACTGGGCCGGAAGCGAAAACGCGGATAGCGTAGCATGGCCATGGCCTGTCCACGACGCAGAACGGCAAAGCCGCCGCCGTCCGCACGGAGACCGGCCGCCGGCGCCAGCACATCGGAGGGCAAGGGCACGCCGAGCCAGCTCAGAGGATGGTCCCACGCGCCCGGCGCCTCCAGGGCGCGGCGCTGCGCGAACAGCGCTGCGGCCAACTGCAAGCTGGGTCGGAAATCGCGATATGGCGTCTCGGTCAGCTGCAGCAGCCGCGCCCCGTCATTGGCGCCGACATTAGGACCGTCGCCGCTGTAGGGATCGACCATGGCGTGCAGCCAGCGCATGGCGGCCAGCGCGCGGGCGGACCACTGCGCTGAAAACGCTGGCAGCGCCATGTGCCGACGCCAGACCTCCACCATGCTGAAGGTGTCGAGCATCACGCGGTGATAGTTCAAGGAATACTGGCTGAAACTGCCGTCCCGGGCGATCAGACGCATCGCGCGGTTTTCCAGCCAGCGACGCCCCTGACGGGCCCAGCGCGCGCCCTGCGGCACACCCAGCGCCTGCAGCCAGCTGCCCCCCATGAACATGGCCGCGGCCTCGGAGGTTCCGTGGTTGTTGTCCTGCCCCATCGCATAGGACAGGGTGGGCGCAACGCGCTGCAGATGCAGATAGATCAGATCGCGCAAGGCCGGCTCGGCCTTGCGGGTCTGCCCCATGATCAGCGCCGCCATGGCCAGATGCATGAGCCGGATGGACGCCTCCTGGCCGCATTTCCAATTGGGGCCCCGATACGGCGGGTTGTACCGGCACCAGTCGGCCAGCCATGCGTTCAGTCGCGCCAGTGCCATGGCATCGCCCTGGCGCACCCGCTGCGCCAGCGCCAGTACCCAATCCATGCGCGACAGCTCCCAGATCAGCTTGACGTCACCGACCCGCGGATCGAAATCAGGAATCTGCCACCACGCCCGCTCCGGCTCGGGAAAGCGTTGTCCCGTGAGTGGATTTGCCAGCCAGTCCGGCGGCCTGTCACCGAACGCGATCTCCCAGCGACCGAACAGACTGGCGCCACCTGACCAGGCGCTCGCCGGCGGCACATCCACCGGCGGTAAGCCGGGCTCGACAGCCCGGAAAAGCAGACCGACGGGCACAGCGGCGCGCAGGCGGCGCACCGGGTTCAGACCCGTACGGACACTCGCGCGATAGGCCAGCACTCGCGCGATGCTCGGCACACCCAGTGCCCATGCCGTACGCAACCGCGTCAGGAGCAGGCTCATTGCCGGCGCAGCAGCTCTGCCGCCTCGATGGTGACGCGCGTCACCTCGAAGATTTCCTCGGATGCGATCGCCGACGTACCTTGCTGCACGCTTTGCAGGAAGGCAGCGGCACAGGCGTTCTGCCCCTTGTCCTGGCGCCACAGGTTGAGCTTGCTAAAGCCCGGCCAGCCGTAAGCGCGCAGCTTGCGGAAGTTGTCCAGCTGCAGCGTGCGCCCCGCCGTGAATACCTCCACGCGCTCCTTGGGAAAGGCGGCGGCACCATTGGCCAGGTACATGATGGTGCCGAACGAGCCGTCTGCGAAGCCCAGGGTGATGGAGGCCTTGTCTTCCGTGACCGCCATCCCGGGCGTGTCCCCCATGCGTCGCGCCTGGACCGAGACGACCGGACTGTCCGCGAGAAAGCGCATGAGGTCGATGAAATGGCAGGCTTCACCGATGACGCGCCCGCCGCCCACACCCGCATCCTGCGTCCAGTGCCCGGCGGGAATGGCGCCGGCGTTCATGGTCATGATGAAGGACTTGGGCTCCTTCACGGACGCCAACAAGGCCTTCATCTTCTGTACCTGGGGCGCGAAGCGGCGATTGAAGCCGACCATCAGCTGCGGCCCACGGCCCGTGACATGGGCCTGCGTGTAAGCGGCCTGCACGTCAGCCAGCTCCTGCGCGTGCAGGGCCAGGGGCTTCTCGACAAACACATGCTTGCCGGCCCTCAGGGCCTGCACCACGAAACGCGCATGCGTATCGTGGCGGGTCACGATCACGGCCGTGTTGATGCCGGGGTCGGCCAGCATGCCCACCATGTCGGTGGACGCCTCGGCAAAGCCAGCCTTGCTTCCATGAATGACGCCACTGATGCCGCCGGAAGTCACGATCGTGTGGAATTGCGCCCCTGCCGCCTTGAAGGCGGGGATCAGCATGCGCGAAGCATAGTTGCCAGCGCCGATGAAACCCAGCACTGGACGGGCGATATCAAACTGCTGCTCGGGACGCAGGGACACGCTGCGTACATCACGCACAACCGCTGCGGCGCTGTACTTCAGCAGAGTGCCCAGTCCGCTCTTGTCTTCGGTCAGCTGCCGATAGGCCGCCGGCGCATCGTCGAAGGCATAACGGTGCGTGATCAAAGGCCCGACGTCCAGCTGCCTGGAATTGAGCATGTCCAAGATGGCCTCGAAGTTGCGCTGCTCGGTCCAGCGCACAAATCCCGGCGGATAGTCCATCCCACGCTCTTCATAGGCGGGGTCGTAGCGACCGGGACCGTAGGAGCAGGAAACCTGGAAACTCAGTTCCTTGGCGTAGAAGTCAGCGCGGTTTAGTTCGAGCCCTGTGACACCGACGAGCACAATACGGCCGCGTTGACGACTCATGCGCGCCGCCTGCGTAACCGGATCGCTTGACTGGGTGGATGCAGTGATGATGACGCCGTCCACCCCTAGTCCGCGGCTGAACGACAGACCGGCAGCAACAGGGTCTTCGCCCCGCCCTGGATTGCAGGTCTCGGCGCCAAACTGGCGGGCCAGGGCCAGCTTGCCTTCATCGAAATCGATCGCCAGCACCCGGCAGCCGTGCGCGCGCAGCAACTGCACCGTCAGCAGACCGATCAGACCCGCGCCCGTGACCACGAAGGCCTCACCCAGCGTCGGCTGCGCCAGCCTCATTCCCTGCAA
This sequence comes from Rhodoferax sp. TH121, assembly GCF_002251855.1. Classification (GTDB taxonomy): domain Bacteria; phylum Pseudomonadota; class Gammaproteobacteria; order Burkholderiales; family Burkholderiaceae_C; genus Allorhodoferax. The sequence continues at coordinate 476,751 of NZ_NOXW01000022.1, read as the reverse complement.
GCCGATGCTGGCCACCACGACGAAAGCCGCAGACTCGTCGTCCACGCCGTCCGGTATACGTGCACACAGGTTCCTGCCCACCTTCACCACGTCGGCATGCGGCCCGTTGGAGACCACGCGATCCCCGGCCTTCAGTCCGTCGACCCCGGTGCCAACCTGCGTCACCACACCCACATTGCAGTAACCTAGAGCCAGCGGCTGCGCCAGCTTGGAACGCACCGCCTCGATAGTCGTCATGAGTCCGTCCGTACGGATCTTGTCCAGCACCATGCGCACCTTCTCCGGCTGCTGACGCGCCTTCTCCAGGTAGGAAGCGCGTCCAAAATCGACCAGCATGCGCTCGGTACCTGCCGAGATCAGGCTGACCGTGCTGTGGATCAGCACGGTGCCGGCGCTTAGTGCAGGCGCGGGTGCTTCGGCAATGTAGGTGTCCCCCTTGCCCATGTCCTGCAATATCTGTTTCATCAATCGATCCTTAGAGCTCAACGCAAACGGGCCGGACGTGCGTAATTGATAAGCACGGCCCGGTAGGGCCCTTTGAAAACGAACATGCTGCCGGCAGCGGCCCCGACCACTCCAACGGCGTCGATGAGCTCCTGCATGTGCTGGGTGTTGCCGGCCCCGCCCAGCAGGGTCAGCGGCGTGGAGACCGTCGCCCGGACCTTGCGGGCGAGGTCCAGATCGTACCCCTGCATTTCACCGTCACGATCGATCACATTGATGACGATCTCGCCCGCACCCAGTTCCACGGCCCGCTGGCAGAATTCCAGCCAGTCGATCTTGTGCCGCTCCTTGCCGTTGTGCGTGTAGACGGAATAGCCGCCCAGCAGGCGGTTGCGGCGCACATCCAGGGTAACCACCACGCTTTGCCCACCGACGGCCTGCGCCATCTCGCGGATCAGCTCAGGTCGCTTGAGCGCCGCGGAACTGATCGACACCTTCTCGAAGCCGAGCGCGATGATCTGGGCCGCCTGGCTCGCGCTGGAAATGCCGCCGCCGTAGCACAGGGGCATGCGAGACTCTCCTGCCAGATTACGCAACAAGGCGAGATCGGGTGAGCGGCCGTGCACGCTGGCATCGATGTCGACGAACATCAGTTCGTCGACCTGTTTCTCGTTGAAAATCTTGACTGCATTCAACGGATCGCCCACGTATTTCGGATCCTTGAACTGACATGTCTTGACGAGCCCTCCGTCGTGCATGAGCAGGCAGGGAATGATCCGGGAACGCAGCATGCTCACAACCCCGCGAAATTACGAAAAACCTTCACGCCGTTGGCGTGACTCTTCTCGGGATGGAACTGCATGCCATACACATTTCGGTGCTCTACGGCGCACACCAGCTTGCGACCATAGTCGACCGTGGCAGACACATCCGCCGCGTCAGTGGTCTCGAAGTGATAGCTGTGCAGGAAGTAGAAGCCCTGGGCCTCTTCCACCCCGTCGAACAGCGATGCTCCCGGGCGCGGGGACACCGTGTTCCAGCCCATATGCGGCAACCTGGGCGACGCCGACAACGAAGAAATATCGATCTTGCGCACCCGCCCCGGGATCCAGCCTAGGCCAGGCAAAACGCCCTCCTCGCTGGATTCGGCCAAGATCTGCATGCCCACGCAGATGCCCAGCACTTTCTTGCGTCGCCCGAGCACCTGTTCGTTCAACAAAGCCATCATGCCGGACTGGTTCAGATAGCCCATCGTGGCATCGAACGCGCCCACACCGGGCAGGATGTAGCGCTCGGCCTCTTCCAGCTCTTTCACGTCCCCCGTGATCTTGTGCGGAATCCTTAGCTGCTTGTAAATGTTGGCGATCGCGCCAACATTTCCGGATCCGTAGTCGATGATCGCGATCATCGCTTGACAGCCCTCTCGACACCAAGCCACTTCAGCGTCTTTGCGCCCAGATCAAACAGCCACTCCTGGTTGCGGTAGTCCTTATAGGTCTTCAACGGCATAGTGTGATAATGACGCAGCTCATCGACCGTGATACCCAACTTTGTAGCGATGTACTCGAATTCTTCATCGATCGTGGCTGGGTCATAGGCTGGCCGCGTGAGTTTTTCCAGCGCCTCCTCGCGCGTCATCTGGCCCGTAAGAATCAGACTAGAGTACTGAACGCGGCGGGTGTCGTAGCCGAATCGCGTGGGCAGCCAGTAACCTTCGTAGAACTTGGTGAAGCGCGATTCGAAATGCTTTTGCGGATAAGGACGCCATCCGTACTTTTCCGACAAAGTCCTGATCGCGATTTCCTTAGTGTAAGGTAGCCAGTTCAGGGGCTTAACCACCTGCACACCCCGGATATAGCGCAGGTAGACCTTGTGAAACAGGACATTGCTGAACGGGTATGTCTTAAGCGCACGCGCACCGAAACGTCGGTGTATGTCCCTGATCTGCGCCATGTCGGTGCCATAGTACAGCCATTCCAGCGGGTTACGCACACACTCGGTTGCATAGTTGCCACCGTTAAGGATGTACTTAATGTTGTGCTTGTTGGCGAAGTGGTACAAGGTGGCAATAAAGGCGTGGTCTTGAGGTATATCAAGGTGCGGGACACCAGATTTGAAGAAGGCCAGCTGGAAATCGCGCATCTCCTCCCAATTAATGACCTCCGTGTACAGATCAAGCCCGAGCTTGTCCACCAGCATCTGAATGTTGTTTACAGCGATGTCGGTATTCCAGCCGCCGTCCACGTGAAAGACCAAGGGGCGCAGGCCAAACTCAGAAACAGCAAGGTGCAACAGATAGGAACTGTCCAGGCCACCGCTCATCCCGATAATGCTGTCAAAGGGTTTGCCCTCGCCCTCACGCTTGATCTTGCCTACCATTGCACGAAACAACGCGTTGCCCTGATCATCGGGGTGCCAGTTCGGCGCCACATCCCGTTTGAAACCAATGCAGTGGTCGCATACTCCGTGTTCGTCAAATACTATCTGACCATCACTGCTGTCCATCACGCAGTTACTGCATATATGGTATGAGCTCATTCCACCTCTTTACTGAATTTATCGAAAGACATGCAAAGCGCATGCCGTTCAATGATCAACCAAAAATCTTTACGAACTTCCGATATTCCTTGTGCGCCTGCCGTGCCATTTCCCATCGCTTACGAGTAGGCACATCCCTCAACGAGCCGTGACAATCGTGCTTCACTACGATGGCCGGCTCGTAATACACTTTCATACCTGCATCGCCCAACTGCTTGCTAAGGAAATACTCCTCATACATCATGAACGTCGGCGCCCAGAGTTCGTCGAATTTCTCAAAAAATCTGGGGCCGAGCAGATAACAGGAGCCATGCCCTTGGTATATGTGCTGCGGCACTCCCCATTGTCGCTCATCTCTGCGCTCCGAGAGCCAAGGCAGCATCTTCGCCGCCTTGATAACGACCATTCCGAGATAGTAGTTGGAGAAATATAGGTCGTAGAACAACTCCCGAATCTTGCCGATGCCAGAGATCACGTGAGGATTCTGATGCTGACCTTCGATCGTTACGATATCAGGGGATATCACGGCATGTCCGACCAAATGAAATAATTTTTTCTGGACTCGATCTAGAAAGTCCACCGGGAACTGCAGGTCGTTATTACCGACAATCAACCAATCAATTTCTGGAACCGCTTCGCGGAGATAACGGATACCAAGATTAAGACCCGAAAAATAGCCAAGATTCTCCTCGCTGCATATCAGAGTGACATTTCCAAAATCATCAGCAATCCTCCTAAGATCAGCCACATGCTCCGGTCCGGATGCATTATCGACAACGACGATCTGAATTTCATGCCCCGCATTGCGCAACAGGCTCTCAACCGCATGCCTGGTGTATTGCGAATTCTTGTAGTTTGTGCAAACGTACCCTATTTTCATATTCGCCCCACCGACATTCCATGCCTCGCACCTCTCTCACAGAACCACTCGTTACCCAACAGGATGACTGCAGTGATGATGCAACTCGCCAAAGCACTATTCCATATTAATAGGCTGATGATGAAAGATGTATAGAAAAAGCCGATCAGATAAATAAAGAATGAAGCTGGCAGAGCACGACACCTCCCCAAAACGAGCATCCGGAACATCGCATGAGAGATAAGCCCGAGCGCGGCCCAGAATAGGCCCGCCCCCAATAAGCCGAAGTCGTTGATCAGCCCCCGAAATATGGTGTAAATGTTTGAGTGAAGCAGGTTTTTGTATACGTAATATTCACCATAGACTCCCGGCATCACTATACGGTCATCACCCAAGAGACGAAAAAAACCCATGAATGTATAGAATCCCCCGCCATCGAAAGTATCGGAATAACTTGAAACCGCCGGCTTACCGAGCACCCAAGAAAACCAATCTGAAAATGCATACAAGTGGCCGCAACTATAAGACAAAAAATACATGATCATTTGCTCGATCTCTTGACCAGTATCTAAATAATTATTTCCTATGCGCGCAAGAAAGGCGAATGACACCATACCAAGCAGAATGACTGCAACAAGCAGAAGTTTGACCCAAGAAATCTGGCCAAATAATTTCCGGTCATTGTTGCTGACTTTGCAAACCAGAATACCCCCCCAAAACAGGGCCATAGCCAGAAAAAGCGTTCCCTTGTTACCCTCTACCAACATCGCCAGTATAGATGGTGCCATCGCAAATATAACCACCGAAACCGCCGCATCATCCTTGCGCCGAGCGCCGTACAACAAACCGCCGAGAGCCGCCGCTGGGTAGGTCAACACCACTCCGAGTTGTGAAACGATATTTTTCGACACCTCACCTCGAACTCTCATCGTTAAGTATTTGACTGCGGTTTGATAGAAATCAAAAACAATCTCCCGTAGCGTGAATCCCTGTAAACTCCAATTCACGATCATGCAGGTGATGGCCGTCAAGCTAAGCACGTAAAAGGTCAATTGCAGAAAAATGGTGTCATATCGAATGGGAGAGACGGCTGACTCCCCAGCCTGGTATAACTTACGCCAATTAAAAATCAGTGCCGAGAACGAAAATGCCAAACAGCTCACCAGGATGAAACCAATCGCCATTGGCTCGACTGGCACTTGGAACATCAACACTAAAGGGATAAAAGTATATGCAAACCAAAACAGCCCTAATATACTGGCTGGAAATATCCAGGTGCCGACATGCCGCCTGACAAGCCATGCTTGCCCCAGTATCAACAAACTAAAGAAAATCGCCAGCAGCTTCTGAGAAATCATGAATGCATTCTCGTCATCTCAGTCATATATTTGGCAATCTGAAATACTGTCATTTCCGCTCCCTTGCATATTTTGTGACAACCAACCCGAACAAAAGCATCTCTGCAACCACAAAGCTGATGGCCGCACCCAACTGCGCAAATAAAAGAATTGCCAGCGAGGCCATCGCCAGATTGCAAACTCCAACAAAAAGAACAGCCCTAAAAAAAAACTTCGACGCCCCCAAACTACTCAAACCGACCATACCCAGCATGTAATTTGCCACCCCAGCGAATGCTGCAAAGGTCATGACCGAAACAAGAAATAGAATCTCTCCTCTATTTTCTAATCGTTGCAGCCAACTTAGCCTACTTTCCGCGCAGCCGTAAAAAATTGCTGCGCCAAAGAAAACACTGGCCAAAATAGCCACTTGAGGCCATGTAAGGGCCATTATCTTGCCCAGCATCACCCTGCTGGGATACATTACACCCTTTGTCAAAAACAAGACCTTCGGAAGATAGACTTGATTGATTGGACGAATTGCAGCTTGAGCCATTTTGATGATTTTTTCGGCCATCGAATAGCTTGCGATCGCCTCGCTGGAGCCACCCAACCCACCTAAAATCAAAACATTCACATCCCGATAAAAAGCTACGGAGAGATTGGAAGCAAACATGTACTTTCCGGAAGACAGCATCTGACTCAGTTCTACCCAAGTCAGCCACTCGACGTGAATTCTGAAACGGCGCATTGAGTAAATCAGAGCGAGCACAACACCGACTAAAAAAAATCCGGCAACTGCCAGCGGCACTAGCAGGTAGTTTCCCTTATCCAAGAAAAAAAATAAAATCACTACCGCCGTCAGCCTCGCACCAACCACCGTAACAGCCAAAAACGCATTGTCTTGAAGACCTTGACAGAGCCAACCCGGCTGAAGCACATAGCTTAGAGGCAGCAACAACCAGCAGATCATCAAAGGAAGCAACTGAGGATCAATTGCCCATGCAAGAAACAAAGCAATGGGCGATGTCATCAAAAACAACAACATCCGGATACCCAATATTCCGCTGAAGACTCTCGAAATCCGCCCCCCGTCACTGCTCACATCCAATCCGACAACCTGCCTCACCCCATCTATTTCAAAGCTGTAGAGAACCACAGCAACGACGAGCATGGCAATCGCTTCTGTAAGAACAATGTTTGCATATAGATCCGCTCCAACGACAGCAAGCACGTAGGGGAAGATCAATAGCGGCAACGCGGCATTGGACGCCTGAATCGCCGTTAAAGCGACTAGATTCTTTGCCCCCCCCATTTGCCGACCTCTTTCTTCTAAAACTACGCGAGGACCCGCCGCGCCAAGGTCCGGTAATCAAGCAGTTTACGCGCAATATCCAGTGATCGAGTCGACATTGACTGCAACTCTTGCTTGTTCTTTGCCAGCTCTGCGAAAGCTGCTCCCAGCCCCACATCGTCGCGAACCATCCAACCATTCCCGTCCACGAAAGGCCGATGACTGGGCACATCGGCAAGAATGACAGGGCAACGCGCACATAGACTCATCTGCATGGTGGCCGACTGAGTGCCCGGTTGAACATAAACATCAGCGCCACACAGCAGATCATTGAGCTCCTCGACTGTTTTCCAGCCTACAAACCGAATACGCGGATCTTTCGCGACCAACTCCATAGCGGCTTCGCGGACGTCTTCGTCCATAGATCCCGCAATCACAAAGCGCAGATTGACGTCCGGGATTTCCACGAAGGCACGCAAACTTTCCAAGAGGTGTTTGCGAACCCCCATCTTGCCGGACTGAAGCAGCATGACCTGATTGGACTCAATTCCGGCATCATTGCGCCCTCTGGTTCTGCGCACCTGATATTCGGCATCATCGAATACCCTCCCCCCTAAGGGGTAAAACTCAAGCTGCTCGGCGGGTACACCGTACGTTTGCCGGACAAACACAATCGTCTCCAGAGAAACACAGAGAATCTTGTCAAAATAGTTACGGCAGCGGCGGACAATCCACGCGTAATAAAGACGATGCAGAAGCCACCGAGAGAGAAAAGTTCTTGCGCTGTTGTACTGGTCTTCATGACTGTCAACATAGAGCCTAACCGCAGGATTTTCCCGTTTGTATCGGGTTACGGCATGCAGCTCCCAACCGCAAAGCCCATGAAACAAGATGACTCCAGGCTTGATCCGCTCGAGCAGTTCATGCACCCCAGGATGTAAACGCAGCTTGCGCATAACCTTGTGCGGCAAGAGCCCACGATACGGCAACCGCATAACTTGGGCGCCATCCTTGCCTATGTACGTTCCGGGTTCCAAGTATGTCAAGCAACGGTCCTGACCGAATGTCTCTGTCGAAGCAATGACAGTCACGTCATGGCCATCTAAGACATGCTGCCTGACCAACTCATTTTCCTGGTACGCGAATCCGTCAATGTAAAAACAGGATAGGCAGACATGCACGATTCTCAAAGCAGGCCCTCCTGCCTGAGCATCGCTTCCGGGTCAGTGAATCCCGGTGCCAACCGACGAAGATCCTCGTCCGGAAGCGTCCACCACGCCAACTTCAGCATCGCCAAAACAGTCTCAGGTTTGAATCGCATGCGGATCGGACGGGCCGGATTTCCCGCTACGATGGTATACGGCGGAACATCCCGGGTCACGACGCTGCCCATGCCAATCACCGCACCGTGCCCAATCGTCACCCCACCCTTTATAAGTACGTTCTCCCCGATCCACACATCACTTCCAATCACTGTTTTGGGGCGCCATTCATAGGGATGACGGGAAAACTTAGCACTGACGCTATCCCGATGCGCGAGAAACACTGGACTGGTCGAAACATATTCGATAGGGTGCCGCGCGCCACCGACGGTCACCCTGCTAGCGATCGAACAAAATGCCCCGATTTCGCAGTCAACAAAAGTGCAGTCATAGCCGCAAAATGAGTGTCGATCAAATGTTGTCCGAACGACCGTACTTCCCGATTCGATCTTCGACGTCGAATGGATCAGACTGTCTGCAATGGCACTGCCTCGAGCCTTTTTAAGTAATCTGGACAAAATGTAGCTCAGCGAAAACACTAGGCTCCTCTCGATTCGCAATATGCGAAAAATAATCTATTTTGCATGCTGTTCGTCCAGTGTCCGAACCTGGAACTCGTCGGCCCAACGCGCGACTGAGAACAACCGCCAGCACAGCCCGGTATTCAGCTGCGCATAGCGCTCATTGTCTGATACACCTTTTTTAAATATCTGGCGCAGCAATGCAGAAGAACTAATCGCCGAACGGATCTCTTGCTCATGCAACCGCATCCATTGTGTTTCCGGCGCCTCGAATCCAAACTTGTGCTTGCGCCAAACGATGTCTGGGGGCATCCGCCCTTCCATTGACTTACGCAGCAGGTATTTTCCCCAACCATCGTGCAGCTTGACTGCAGTCGATGCGGACGTCGCAAACTCCACCAGACGATAGTCAAGAAAGGGGAGTCGCGTCTCTATCGAGTGCGCCATTGAGTTCTTGTCCTCGTAACGGAGCAGCGCGGGCAGATTAGTGCGTTCGATTTCCTGCTTTTGCATCCCAAAGAGTCCGTCATACACTCTGGTGGAACCGCCCGCTACGCGGATGAGCGGATCAAACTCCGGCCGGAATAGCGACAACTGATCCCTATTGGCCATACGCCGTAAACCGGGGGCGTGAAAATACAGCAGGTTACGCAACAAGGCTCTAAAGGCTCCCCTCCGGCCATTGCGACGTATCCCCGTAAGGACCCCGAACGCTTGTGCAGGTCGCCCATCCATTAGAGACTGCAGTAAGTGGTCAGCAAAGTAACGGTCGTACCCTAGCAGGGCCTCATCGCCACCCTGCCCGTCCAGCAGAACGGGAATGCCGGCGCGCCTAGCCTCACGCATGACGAAGTACTGCATGACTATGGAGGCACTGGCGAACGGCTCTTCCTGCGCCCTGACTACAGCATCGATCGTATCTCGAAACTCTATATAACCCGGCTTAACCGTAATCCAGTCCAACCCGGAATTCTCGACAATCCGGCATGCAAACTGTGATTCGTCCGTGGCCGGGTCTTCGCTGATAGCCGTAATGGCAGAAAAAGCCTGATTGCTCTGCCGCCCGTAGGCTTCCGCAGCCAGAGTCGCAATGCTCGAGCTGTCCAAGCCTCCGCTCAGACAGGTCCCTACCCTTACGTCCGACCGCAAGCGAAGACGGATCGAATCCTGGAACAAACCTTGAAAGGTTTCCAAGGCTGCCCCAAAATCGAGTTCGGAGTAATTGGCCTTTGCTTCTAGACTGTAATAGCGTTTGACCGTATATTTCCTCGCGGTCAGATCGAATACGAGGTTATGCCCACCAGGCAGTTTGCAGACACCAGCGTAGAAAGTACGCTGCGGGTCTTCTGCCATGCGCGCAGCCAAGAAAGAGAACAGAACACCAGCGTCCGCTTCCACTTTTGGCAACAAGGGCAGCAGTTGACGGATCTCCGAGCCAAAGACAAAGCTTCCGGCGGACTCCGCGTAATAGAAGGGCTTGACACCAAACCGATCCCGAGAGCAGAAGACTATGCCGCGCTGCGGATCGTGAATAGCAAAGGCCCACATGCCGTTGAACCGCTCGACGCAGGCTTGTCCCCAACAGTCATAGGCCTTGAGGATGACCTCGGTATCAGTGCCGGAGCGGAATTGATACCCACGTTTGGCCAACTCCTGGCGCAGCTCCAAGTAGTTGTAAATTTCTCCGTTGTAGCTGATGACGCAGCCGGATTCTGCATCCACCATGGGCTGGCGCCCCAATTCGGACAGATCCAAGATAGAAAGTCGACGATGCCCCAGCGCAACTGGCCCCTGCCGCCATATGCCTTGGCCGTCCGGCCCGCGGTGCGCAACCGCATCCGTCATGCGCTGGATCAATTCAACGGGCACCTCTTTACCGAGGGAAGAAATATAGCCGGCTATTCCACACATATCAGGGTGTACCGATCGGCTCAGGAATTAGGGTGCAAAACGACGCCTTTGGCGCGCAACCAATCTCGCACTGCCGTCTTGAAGTTAAATAGTGCGAAATTCGACGGATAGTCTCGATAGGTCTTGGGCGTCTGGGCCATGATCTGGGCGAACTCATCCTCGGAGAGATCGAGTTTCTTCAGGATGTATTCCGTGTCCTTCTCCGCCTGCTTCACATTCACTACGTCGCCGGCCAGTGAGGTTAGGGCCTGATCACGCGTCGTCTGCCCGGAAAGGATTAGGCTGGAGAGGTAGGCCCTCCGCTCGTCGTAACCAAACTTGCGAGGGCGATAATAGAGTTGCTGCCATTTCGTGAAACGCGACTCGAAGTGCTTGCCGCCGTAGTATTGGAAGTCTAGCTCTCGCTCCAAGAGCGCTATGGCCTCGTCCTTAACGTATGGCATGAAATTCAGCGGGCGGACCACCCGCATGCGCTTGACGTAACGGTTCCAGAAGTAATAGCGGAAGAAGCCCACACGTGGGAAGGTCTTCAGCGGACCACTGCCGAAGCGTTGGTGAATCGCCTCCAGATGACGTAGATCCATAGCGTTGTAGGCCCACTCCTCTGGCATCACCGACTCGGTCGCGATGTTGCCGCCACTGAGAACATAGCGCAAACCGTACGACTGCGCATTGCTGTACAAGGCTGCGAAGAAGGCGTGATCTTGCGGGACATCCTGGTTGGCTAGGCCGGCACGAACGAAGGCGCGCTGCAAATCGCGCATCTCCTTCCAATCGACCACATAGGTGTGCAGGTCGATGTCGAGCTTGCGCACAATGTTTTCGATATTGCGAGTCGCCAACTCCGAGTTCCATCCGCCGTCGACGTGGACGGCCAATAAACGCAGACCCAGCTCCTTACGCGCCACATAGGCGAGATAAGAACTGTCGACCCCACCGCTCAAACCTATAGCGCAGTCATAGGGCTTGCCCCGCCCCTCTTCCTTGATCTGGTCCACGATCTGATCCAGCATGCGCCGCCCGCTCTCTTCGGGATTCCACTGCGGCCGCAGATTCTCGTCGAAATTGCGGCAATGGTTGCAAACTCCGGCACCATCGAATTCGATGTCCGGATCGCTGGTATCCATGATGCAGCGTGTACAGATCTGATAAGCCATAGGACTAGATTCTTTCGAGGCGTTCATTGTCTTATTGTCGCCTGTCGTTCAACATACGACTCAGTTCGCCCGCGCAAACCTCACCGAAACGGCCAAAATTCACCCAGTCACGCACGCGTTCCCGCCGGATCTGCTCAGCCCATTGCGCCGGGTCATGCGCAAGATGCCGTAAGCCCGACACCACATCTTCCAGCTCTGCGGGAACAACCAAGCCGATACGCTCACGAACAGACAGCTCCAGGGGCGTCGGGCCCAACTCACGCCATCCGGGATTGAGTACCTTCGGCGGCACATCCACGTAAAGGACGGGGCGCTCGCGGATGAAGGCGAACTCCATCGCAAAACCCGAGTAGTCAGCGATCATCATGTCGGCGTCCCACAGGGCCCGGCTTTCCTCCACCGAGTTTTCAAGCGTGAACAAGGGGTGGTCCCGACAGGCATGCACCAGAGGGGTGATCTGCGCATCGCCGTAGATGAAAAAGGAGGGGTGGGGGCGCAGCGTCACACGATAGCCCTCGGCCAGAAGACGCGCGAACAGCGGCCCGCCCATGATTTCGAGGATGTTGCCCGCGCCCCATGATGGGCCAATCAGCACGTGCATACGCCCATCAGTGCGGGGCGGACCGTCAGGTCGAGTCGTGGCCAACCGCTCGAATTTTCCGTACCCGACCAGCAGCGGCCGACGATCGGTCACGCCCGCGTGCCGGTTCATCGCCTCGATTTCCGCGCGATGATGTTCGCCGCAGCAAAATACGTCGGTATAACCGTCGAAGGTGCCGGCAGGATAAACCATGTGCAGGCTCACCAGTGAATGTGGCACTGCAACCCTGCGCACGCTACCCCGCGGCATGCGATTCGCCGTCAGCCCGCTGGTGGCCGTCACCATGATGCGCGCACGGACGAAACGCAGCAAATGGACCGTTATGTCCACATAGCAAGCACCATCTGGCACTACAAGGCCTGGGCCGGCAAAGGCGCAGCGCATGCCGCGCGCCACGGCGCGCTCGTAGGCTGGGAGCACCCATTGCAGATCCACTTGGCTGCCAGCCACAAAGAGGATGTCCGGCGCGCTACCCATCCAGTGCCATAACAGCGAAAACAAATCACGACGCATTCGCGACCCCAATGCGTACTTAAGAGCGCGCCGCATGTTGACGTCCAATTACCTTGTGCTCGATGAGCACAATGTTGATGTCGCGCAGCAGAAGCGCGTAGCGCAGACAGCCGAGGACCGAAAAGAGAACAAAACCGATCCAGGGATTGCCCAGCAAGATCGCCAGTCCAAAGGACAGCACGGAAATTCCAAAGTACTGCACCTGCGTCTTCAACTCGTACTGCTGCCTGGAAAATACGTTTAGTGCCACCGACTGCGTCGTCACGTAAAGCATGGCGGCAAAGAAAGGAGCAAAGACCATCGAAACCCATCCTGCTGTCACCCACTGCGGCCCCAGCACATAACGGAAGGCCAGCGGGTAAATCAGCGCAATGCCGGCACCCGCCGCCACAGCCGCATAGCCGATATGCTGGCGGGCCCTGACGAACTGGCGAAACATTTCTTCATTGCCGGTACGAGCGGCCTCAGCCAGAAAACCGTAGAAGACTTGGTACAAGGTTCCCCCCACCAGCCCTACGGGACCGAAACCGAAACGCAGTACATATGCGTACTGCGCTGCCAACTCCGAGCCGAAGCTGTGGCCGATCACCAGCACCGGCAGGTTGTAGGCCACTAGATTAAGCAGATTGGACGGCATCAAGTACAACGGCGCATTGGCTGATTTACGCAGCGTAACGCGCATCTGGACCACAGTATGCGCGGCCGTGAGCAGGTTACGCGGAAAGGTAAAAGCTGCATAGAGCAGTCCCAGCACCAGCGTGAGGCCAGACTGCCAGGTGATCAAACGATCGATGTCTTGCACGCCAGCCCCAACGAAGGTCGCCAGCAGCACGACCATCAGGAGCGGAGGCGCCATGCGAGCGGCAGCGACCCAGCGAAAGCGGTTGTTGCGCACGTTGTACATCTCCGCCAAGCGCAGCACCATTGCGCCTGCCACCCACAAGCCCACTGCGAGCGCATGCCCGTAGGACAGCATAGCGGCCAGCAACCCGAGCAGCAGAGCCATGGGCAGCAACAACAGCAGCAAAGCCTTGAGGAACGGCCCCAGGTCCTCGTCGGAGGCTGCCGGGATCAACATCTCGTAGCCAAGCACCGCCACGGGCGCCAAGGTGCCGACAATGGCGGAAAACACGCTGTACAAGCCGACGTCGGTCAAGGTGTAGATCTTGGCGAGGACCACAAAGTTGAGCAGTTGAATTCCTTGCGCTAGTACCGTGCCAGAAGTCAACGCACCCAGGCGGCGCAACAGCGCCGAACGATGCCAGCGCTGCTTCCAAACCGCAATCAAGCCCCCTGCCATGAATCTGCCCTGCTCACTTGCAAAGCTGGGCCAGCACGCGTCCGCGCAGCTCCGGGTGCATGGTGTAGTAATGACCACCGTTGGCATGCGGCTGCACGTCCGCCTCCAGATTGGCCAAATCTTGGTCCGGCGACATGCGCTCCAGCACAGACACCAACAGGGATGCGCGCAGGTGAGGGTCGTAGCACTGCAAGAGCGCATGGTACAGCGCCGCGGGTTCGGCGCGTAGGCCCGGCCAGCGCGGCGACTCATACTCTGCCGTGGCGATCAGTCGGCCCGTGTCAATACCCGCATCCATGTAGAAGCAGCTCGCCCCAGGGCGCCCGCGCGCTATGAGTGACCACAACAGGCCATCAGAACCGCGAACGTGGGGCACCACGCCAGGGTGGATATGCAGGATGCGGAAGTCCTGCTGGAACAATACGGCCGGTACGCGACCACCCGAACAATAAAGGAAAGTCCGGACCCCGCAACCGCGCATGACATCCAATAGCCGCGGATCTGCATAGCTGTCGACTGTCAGACGTAGCACCCGATCCGCCGCAGTCTCATAATCTGGCTCTCTGCCGGGCGTCAACTCCACTGGCCAGCCCTGTTGAATCGTGGCTGCTAAGTGAGCTGGTACGCGAGCGACGTTATTGCGGCGCACACGCAATAAGCGCGCGGCCAGCCCCTTCCCCAGCACACCACGCAGTTGCTGCGCCCGCAGCCCCTCCCCCACATAGTCCACGGCCAGCACCAGCGCCGGCCGCATGCCGTGCAAGCGCAGATAGGCGAGATAAGCTCCGGTCACAGGGCATCCGCCGCGAAAGGCCAGAAGGGCTAAGGGTATCGTTCTCATGCCAGAGATGGTGTTGGAGGCACCATGGCATTCAGTGTTGATATCGCCAAGGCACGCACATCCTCTCGAAAGACGCAATCATCTCGTTCTAGTACCCCGTCAACTAGCTTGAGAGCCGAATTCAGGTACCGGGCATCGTGCCAGATCAGGGCCGCCTTAAGGAGCAGCACGGATAAGCGCTGGACAGCTGCAGACGATAGCAGTGTCGATGTAGCCGGACGCGACAGGTCGGCAAGGTAGAGTCGGTACAGCTTTCGTGGCACCTCGATTTTCTTGCGAATACGGTCCAGTTGCACTTCCATTGCAGGGTTTAGTTCATGCCAAGCCGGATCGTACAAAGCGCTCTCCAGATCAAACACAACATCAGAGTCCTGCGCCCATTTGCACTCTTCGTTTGCAACCACTTGAGACGTATGCAACCAAGCATCTACCCTTGAAAGGAGCCTGGCGTCAGCCACTTCAGCACATGCGACAGAGCAGATCACACTCATCCCTTGCGATAGACCAGCGCAACACGCCACTGTACGGCTTCTTGCTCACCACCCACTTTGAAAAAAGTTCCAGCCTCGAAATAACGGCGGGCAAAAGGCCGCAAGGACCAATGCATGCTGAAGGGGCCGTGATCCCAATAAAAAGACCCTTCATCGAAACGGGCGCACGAAAACATACCGGCTGCTTCAGCTGCCTCATTCAAATGAGCTTCCGTATACTGTCGCAAATAGGTGTAGTCATCGAACATCCAGCGCAGCAGCACTGCGCGAGAAGCCGGACTGAAGGAGACATAGAGCAACCCTCCCGGGGCCAAAAGAGATGACAGACTTCGCATCAACCCGGGAACATCCAAACAGAAGCCAATCGAGTAGCGTACAAAAATGAAATCGAACGCCCCCCCATCTGTTCCGGCTTTGCGAACAATATCGTCTGAGTTGAAATCGTAAGTCAGGGTATTGACGCCGAGATGGTCCGTCATCGCACGCGCCACGTCATCCGCAAAAGCCGAGACCCGGATATTCGCCCCAGCATGCATCAGATCCTGCGCAAAGAAGCCAGGCTCCCCACTGATTTCCAGCACGCGCTTGCCGGACCAGTCCTCCAAAAGTCCCGCACTGCGTAACTCCGATGTCACCATGTCAGACTGGCCCGCCCATGGCCCACGCTCACCCGATGCAAGCTGCGCGGAGTAATATCGATAGAAATCGACGCCCTGCTTTTTGCGTCCAAGCGAAGACAGGAAGCCATTAAGCTTCGGAACGCAACGAAACAATGGAAGCAGCGCCGAGACCAACCCTTCATATGGATAACGATCTTTTTGATGGCGGGAGTAACACCCGCAGCTCTCACAAAAATGCCATGTCGACTTATACGTGTCGATCTCACTTACCGTACCAGTTCTATGACAAATGGAGCAGGCCAACTCCTTGCGAAAAAATGGGGGCTTCATCATGCTGATTCCATCAAGTTATAAAAAGTTGCAAGAGAACCGTTCACTGCCATGGCCTCGTAACGCTCAAGATCGCTGACACTGTCGACTTCCAGCCAGCCGTTGTCGGTCTCGGCCACGCGAACGTCCCAGGCATGATCGATTAGGTACTGGATGAAGCTGGTCATGTACATGTTGTCGAAGTCCTTGCCGTCGTACATCGCAGCGCGATCCATCGAGGCGTAGACCTGCTTGAACTTCGCCACATGGTCAGCGCGTATCTTGATCAGCCCCATGTACTGGCCTTCGATCTCGCTGTAATCGCGCGGCTTCTTCCCCAGCTCAAGCAGACGTCCGGCCGGGCCAAGCTTGAGCGTCTCGGCGTCGGTCAGCGGATCGTCCAGACGCAGGCGCCAGTAGCGCAGCCACTGCCGGTCGATCATCACTGTGACCGGCGCATCGACTGCGAGCAGGGACGACAGCACACGCTGTTCGTAGACGATGTCGCCGTAGCAAATCAGCAAATCCTGTCCGTCGACCATGAGGTTCGCGGCGGTGAACAAGGTCGCAACCATGTTGGTCAAGGCGTAGCGCGGATTCACGCATGTAGCGAAACCACGGGCAGCGATCTGATCGGAACGGTAGCCGGAGACCACCGTCAGGTCATGAACGCCCGAGCGACGCAGAACCTTGGCCTGTCGCTCCAGCAAGCTCTTGCCGGCAAGCTCAACCAGGCACTTGGGGCGATCGTCCGTCAGAGGGCGCAGCCGGGTACCCTGGCCGGCGGCTAGTATCAAGGCTTTCATTTCAGACTCCTTCGGCAGACATATATAAATGCATCAAAAGGTGATGCAATCTGCGGACTGCCCATTGATGTATATCCATTTCGTAGATTCATCGAGCAATGGTTAGCCCCAGCGCAGTGGAAAGGAATGCCACTGTGGCTGGCGCTAGCTCAGTCTCGCGCTCAGGATGCCAGACGATGGCATTGACTCTCGCCTGCAGAGAACGGAACGCCTCCACCGTGCCATCAGGCGCCCAGGCCAGCGCCTCCAGGCCAGGCGCCAGGCCATCTGCGGGAATGGCCCAGCCATGGTAGCTATTGACCTCTTCCGGGCGATCCCAGCAAGCTAGCGGCGTGTCGACCCAGACGAGCTCATGACGGGTACCCGCATGCCCAGGCGCCCGCACTAGGCGACCATCACACAAGTGGTTGATCAGCTGCGCACCGCGGCAGACGCCAAGCACCGGCTTGCCACGCTGCAGAAAATGGCGGTAGGCCTCTGCCTCGAATCGGTCACGCTCAGGGGCACCGTCGGCCGCATCGGGCAGCATGGAAAGGTCATTGCCGCCGGTAAGAATCAAAGCATCCAAACCAAGCGCATCTAGATAGGCATCCACGTCCCGTACGCTGTTGGACAGCGGCAGCGGACAGCCCCCCAATCGCTCGATGAGCGCGGCCCAGCGCTGGTCTAACATATCGCGTCGTTCGGCGTAGCCCTGCACAGGGTGCGAGCGCTGAGTCAATCCAATACGTTTCATGATCAACCCTGTATCTCGATTCTGCGTACCGCACAGTCCAGCACGACGAGCCGGGCCGCTGCCAAGCGCTCGAACAAGGCCTCACCCACGCCAATGGCTGCCGGCAAACCGAGCTCGGCAGCGCGGATTGCCATATGCGAATTGGCGCCGCCATACTGCGTAACCAAACCACCGATGCCGTGCGCGAATAACCAGTCATAGCCGGGGTCAGCTCGCGGAATAGCCACTACCTTGCCCCTCAGCTCGACGGAGATGCTGGCCACGCCATCGGCCAACACTGCCACCTCGGCCGCGACTCGCCCCTGGCTGACGAAATTAGGTTCGCTGGCGGGACGCTCAAAGCATACGAAATCGCCGGCCGCGGCGATCAACGGCGGCAGCTCAATAGCCCTCGTAAGTTCGTGCTCAGCAACGCCCTCTTCCGCACGTGCCGTAAGCCAAGCCGACACGTCGATGGGATGCGCTCCAACGCGCAGCTTGTACAGGTCAGAGATGTCTAGATGCGAAACAGCTTCGCGATCCAGGCCGTAATGCGCACCTACGGTGGCCAAGGCTGTCAGACCAGCACTGAGGTTGCGGCTAAACATGAACTTTGCGTACTCCCGACCCTCGATGGCGCGGCGCAGAAAGCGCTCGAAGGCATCGACGTCGACCGCCAGCCCGTACTGTCGCAGCAGCGCCTCGATTCGCAAACGCGCATCGTGCGACCATGCATACGGGAGCCCTGCCGATGCATGCGGCTTGATCATCGGCTCAAGATAGCGCAGCGGATCGTCCGCATAAGCGTCCGAGGTTATCTCGTAAGTTCCCGGACGCAAATGGCCGTAGCGCGCCGTGAATGCATCGCGCCCCAGCTCGCCAGCGTGCACGCGCGCGCCGTCTAGCTCAAAAGCGCGCGTCACGGAGGATAGTGAAGCCAAGAATGCGCTGCTGTCCTTACGTGTGGTCACGCCAACTCGCTCGAGCGAACGCAGCAGGCTGACGGCCACAAAGGCGCTGCGCGCCAGATGGGCAAAAGGCAGGGTACCGAAGCGGCGACAATCCTCCAACAGCTCGAACGCCAGATCCAACGGCGCCAAACGCCGCTGCAGGAGCCTCTCATAACGGCGGTCTAGCTCGGCTATCACAGCATAGTCCGACTCGACGCGCGCCACCCCCTGGCGCGTTACTTCGCGCAAGGACGAGCGCAGCGCAGCAATGTCGGCATCGGAAAAACCGGCAGGTGCCAGCTGCTCGCGGGCTCGCTCCTCGAAGTCGAATGTCAGACACGTGAAGGCCACCTCGAACTCGACTTTGTCGTGCAGCTCCGGGCGCTGCGCCAGACGCTCTAGATAGTGCTCGACCAGCCGGGTCGCAATACCTTCGTCAAGAGCGGCTGGCAGGAAGGAGTTGAAACTGGCGCGGATGTCCACATAGGGATGACCGGCGAAGTTCACGATGAGCGGACAAGGTCGCACATCGCGGTAGCCATACTCGGCGCGCTGGGAGGCCCAGACCTCGTCGGTAATTAGATGACGGTATAGCGACATGGCCAGGCGCCGCGGCTTGGTTCCGACAATCTCCGCCGGATTCCAGTCGCTCATGACGCCGAACAAGGTCAGCTCACCCAGAAGGCGACTGCCACGTTCGCGCGCGCCGGAGAACCACACGGCTGACTGCGCCAGCGCCAATTTGACGTGCTCATCCGAGACAGTCGACAGACCATGGTGCACAGCGATAGGACGCAGCTGCAGGATATGCACAATGCCGTCGCAGTCCAGAGCGAACTCGATGTCCAAAGAGGTGTGCCCCACAAGCTCTTCCAGCTCCACGATGGCATCGAGAACTGGTGCAATGCGCGGGTCGAGTCGGTGTAGGCCGGAGAGGAAGCTGCGCTGAATAAACAAGGTGCGCAGTTTTTGGCCGTCTCCGGACGTGACGCTGTCGGTGCGCGAGCTGCTGTCGTCGTAATTGATGACGTAGTAGGGGGCCCCATGGGTCAGCGTGCGCGTGAAGGCGACACCGCTTAGCAGCACGCCACGCAGCATAGCTTGCACTAGCACCTGATCTTGCGGGTCGCCACGACCGTAGCTGGCGATAACGCGGGCAACAGCCTCCGTGATACCCGCCGTGTCTTGGGTCGGCACATTGAGAACACTTTCATAGCCGCCCGCATTGGATGATAGCCAGCTGTCCTCGGTCTGCGCACTGCTGCGCACTACGACTGAAGTCGCGCCGAATTTCTGCTGGATCGCGGCAATGACGGCAGCGCCTTCGCAGCGCCACTCTTGAGCTGTGAAACGGATCTGCTCGCCGATGCGACTTGCCTGCACCAGAGGGCGCAGGCGCTCCAACGTCTCCGCCTTGGTGCCCAAGACAAAACGCGCTAAATCCTGCGGCGCGTTCAGCTCGGCCCAGCGCCCAGGGTTCTCGACCATAGCAACGCTAAGGCCGCGCGACGCAAGCAGGCTGATGAGGTGCGGCATGTCACTGCGGCCGAAGTCGACACCTGCCAGCTCTCGCCCCAGTTCCTTAACTGCAGTGATGGCGCGCGCCGAAAAACGGAACACACCGACCAGCTCGCCGTCCGCAACGGCCGGATCTATCCGTCGCCCGAGTTGCATGGGTCCATCCAGGCGCAAGGCGATCTTTTCGGCCCGCGCCAGATCTTCGGCCGAGCGGCCTTCATAGCGGACCCGCCATTGCCTGTCGATGCACAGCGCGATATCGGCGGCAGTGGCCTCGAGCGCCGACACCACTTCCGGGGAAAACACAGTGTCCGCGTAGCAGACGTAAGTAGTGCGAGCTGCGTCCAACGGCGCCGACAGCAGAGAGCCCACTGCTCCGCTGCGCTTCCAGTCAGGATTGACCGAGAAATAGATGTTGGGATAGCGCGCCACCACCTCTTCGAGCCGGTACCCCCCCACGAAATGGAACTCAACTTTATCCAGTGCAGCGAAGGCGTCAAGCACCCAGTCCAGCACGCGGCGGCTAGACCAGGGTGCTTCGACCAGTGCCGACGGGCGCTCACCCGAGAAGGGCTTGCCAGCCCCCAAAATAATAACTTGAGTACTGTTCAAAGCGGACACCAGACCTTCATCCGGCCGCACCAGCATCTTTGAGCGCGACTGCCACTCGGGACTGATCCATCTCGGTCAAATACGGGCTCATGGGCAGGCTGAGCACCCGCTGCGCGACCGCATCCCCCACGGGAAGGCGAGCCTGGGCATCAGCCACGGCCGGTTGTCCGTTCAATGGTATTGGGTAGTGCACTGTCGTCGGCACCCCTACATGACTCAAATGTTTCTGCACGCAATCGCGTCCAGTTACCTGGATGGTGTACTGTGCCCAAGCGCTCACGCAGTGGGATTCGATCACCGGCGCAGTTTTCAGTCCAACCTCTCCTAGCAGTCGGTTGTAACGGGCTGCGACATGCTGGCGCTGTTCAAGCTCCTCGTCTAGCACCGCCAGCTTGGGCAGCAAGATCGCGGCCTGCAGGGTATCCAGACGGCTGTTCACCCCCACCCGCACATGGTGGTAGCGCCGCTCCTGCCCGTGTCGCGCGATCTGACGGATGACATTGGCCATCGCCTCGTCGCTGGTAAAGACGGCTCCACCGTCGCCATAGCAACCCAAGGGCTTGGTAGGGAAGAAACTTGCGCAAGCGATTTTGCTCAAATTGCAGCTCTTGCGCCCCTTGTAGCTGGCGCCAAAGCTTTGCGCTGCGTCTTCGATGACTGGGATGCCGTATTTATCTGCGATGGAGTTGATGACGTCGAAGTCAGCGCACTGACCGTACAGATTGACTGGAATAATTGCCTTTGTGCGCGGTGTGATTGCCGCCTCCAGCAGAGCCGGATCAAGGTTGTACGTGCGGGCGTCGATGTCCACATAAACAGGCTTGGCTCGTAGCAGGGCTACCGTCTCGGCCGTGGCGATATAGGTGAAGCCTGGGGTAATGACCTCATCGCCCGGGCCCAAGCCCAACGCCATCAGCGCGATCTGCAGGGCGTCCGTGCCATTGGCCACGCTGATGCAGTACTTGGCACCTGTGTAGGCGACTAGCTTCGCTTCTAGCTCGGCCACTTCGGGGCCTAGGATGTATTGGCCATGGTCCAGAACGCGCTGAATACCTGCGTCTATCTGAGGCTTGAGCCGCTGATACTGGCTCTTGAGGTCGATGAATTCCATAATATCTCTTGCCCGTCCTCAGACCATGAGACGACAGCGGCCGTCACGTAACTCATAGCTCGCGCCAGTCTGCTCGCAGACAGCTTCGGCGTTGCCACTCAGCGGCAGATTCAATCGCTCACCATGCTGGCTCATCCAACCGATATGATGCGCAGGCACACCCACCATCAAGGCATAGTCAGGGACATCGTGAACCACCACGGCGCCGGCACCGACAAAGGCATACTCGCCGATCGTCACACCACAAACGATGGTCGAATTGGCACCCAACGTTGCACCTCGCCGGATAAGGGTCCGCCGGTACTCGTCCTTGCGGGTCACGGCGCTGCGCGGGTTGTAGACATTGGTAAATACCATACTGGGGCCGCAGAAAACGTCGTCTTCCAGGGTCACTGCATCGTAAACGCTTACATTGTTTTGCACTTTGACGTTGTCGCCGATGAGCACGTCATTACCAATAAATACGTTTTGCCCAAAAGAGCAGGCCCGACCTATGCGTGCGCCGGCGCTGATATGCACCCAATGCCAGATGTAGCTCCCTTCGCCGATCTGCGCTCCTGCGTCGACGATGGCCGTTGGATGAACGGTATAGTTTGTGCGCATCACAGTTCTAGCGGCAAACCCACGCGCACTCCATCCCGCGCAGAACGGTAGGCTGCAATGAGTACTTCCAATGACTTCAAGCCCTCGCGACCGTCCACATCAGGCTCGGCTTCGCCACGCAGGGTCTTGATGACGTTATCGTAGTACAGGGGGTGGCCGAAACCGTAGACGCTGGTGGTCTCGTAGCTGGCAAACTTAATCTGTTCGTCTTCTGGGCGGGTGTCGGCGAACTGCCACTCCTGTATTTCATTGACGGCTACACCACCTACGCGCACCGTCCCCTTCTCGCCGAGAATTGTAATGGAGCCTTCCAGATTCTTGGGATAGGTCAGCATGGTGCAATTGAGCGAACCGAGAGCACCGTTGCGCCAACGCACGCTGAGTACGCCGCTATCTTCCGCCTCAATGTCGCGCGCCAGCGTGGCCGTATAAGCGTGCAAAGTATCGATGGGGCCGATCAACCACTCCAACAAATCCACGTAGTGGCTAGCCTGGTTCATGAACGCGCCGCCATCCAGCTCCCAACTGCCCCGCCATTTGGCTTGGTCGTAGTAGCCCGCTTGGGGCCGCTGCCAAAAGACGTTGAGCGTCACCATATAAATTTGGCCGAAGCGCCTCTGGCTCACGGCCTGCTTGAGCAGCTGTAAGGTTGCATTCTTCCGGTTTTGCTTGACGACGAAGAGACGCACACCGGCTTCTTCGCAGACGCGCACCATGCGCAGGCCGTCCTCCCACTTGGTGGCCATGGGCTTCTCGCTGAGCACATGGCGGCCCGAGCGCGCCACCTCCACCGCCTGCTGCGGATGAATGCCACTGGGCGTGGTCAGAATCACGCAGTCGGCAGAGGTCGTCTGCAACATAGTCCTCAGATCAACGTGCCCAGCGGCGCCTGTGAATTGCACCGCCTTCTGCAACGCGACAGGATCGTTGTCGCAAACATCCACCAGCTCGGCATGGGCGGCGTGTTGGCGAATCGAGTCGAAATGGTTTTTCGAGATCCGGCCACAGCCCACTAGGGCAAAACGAATCTTGCGGTTGGTTATCGGGGCATGGCTCACAGTGGCACTCACAGTCGAAACACGGTAAAACCAGCGGACGCCGCGGCATGGCGGTCGTAGAGACTTTTCACATCGGCCAGCACGGGCTGGTCGCCGCGGCACAAGGCACGCAGATCCTTCAGCTGAGCTCGCCGGTATTCGTTATGGCCGACAGCAACCACCAGCGCATCCACCGGATGGGCCACGTCGATAACACCTAGCTTGAGCCCGTACTCGTGCTCGACTTCCTTAGCGCTGGCCCAGGTGTCGGCCACAAGGACCTCCACACCCCAGCCCTGCAACTCACGCACCAAGTCGACCACCTTGCTATTACGTATGTCTGGACAGTTTTCCTTGAAGGTCACACCGAGCACGCCCACGCGGCAGCGCGGCACATCCATGCCATTCTGCAGCATTAGCTTAATGGTATTGCGCGCCACGTAGCGCGCCATGTTGTCGTTGATACGGCGCCCTGCCAGTATGACCTGCGGGTGATAACCCACCTCCTCAGCCTTGTGCGTAAGGTAGTAGGGGTCGACACCGATGCAATGCCCCCCCACAAGTCCCGGCCTGAAAGGAAGAAAATTCCACTTACTACCGGCGGCCTCGAGCACGTCCAGCGTGTCGATGCCCAGACGTGCAAAGATGACCGACAGCTCATTGATGAGGGCGATGTTCAGGTCGCGCTGCGTGTTCTCGATCACTTTAGCGGCTTCAGCCACTTTGATGCTGCTGGCTTTATGCGTGCCGACCGTGATGATGCTGCGATAAAGGGCATCCACGGCGTCGGCCACTGCGGGCGTGCTCCCGCTGGTGATTTTCTTGATCTTGGTCAGGGTGTTGACCTTGTCGCCGGGGTTAATGCGCTCGGGGCTGTAGCCGCAATAGAAATCTCGGTTGAACTTAAGTCCGGAGAACTTCTCCAGCACAGGCACACAGACTTCCTCGGTGGCCCCAGGATACACCGTCGATTCGTAGATCACCACAGCACCAACAGACAGCACCTTGCCGACAGCTTCGCTAGCTTTCACCAGCGGCGCCATGTCGGGCCGGTTGGCCGGGTCCACGGGCGTGGGCACCGTGACGATGAAGACCTCGCAAGCTCGCAAGTCCTCTAGTTTGGACGTGTAGCGCAGATGGGCGGACCGTCCAAGATCTTCCGAGGCCACCTCCAGGGTACTGTCGCGGCCCGCCTGCAGCTCGGCGATACGCGCCGCATTGATATCGAAACCCAGCACAGACCGCCGTTTGCCAAACTCCACTGCCAACGGCAAACCGACATAGCCCAGACCAATGACAGCGATTTTCGCCGTGTCAATGCTTATCGTCACGCCCAAATACCTCTCGTGTCCACGAAAGCAGCCCGCCTAAACCGTTCAGCTGCCACCTCCTTGAAAGCCTTATGGTCCACCAACAAAAGGAAGATGTCAGCCTTCGCAAGAGCCTCATCCAGCGACTTCAGTTTGCAATGCTCCAAAGACTCTGGCAGCGCATCAATATGCGGCTCGACCGCCCATACGCTACCTGGGTGATTCAATGCTAGGCTACGAGTGATTTCAAGAGCCGGACTCTCGCGCAGATCGTCAATGTCTGGCTTGAACGCCAGCCCGAAGCACGCGATCGTCACATCGCGCGCCGTCTTCCCCGGCTGCGCCTGCAAGTACGCAGCGATGGCGCCCTTGACCTTGTCCAGAACCCAAGCGGGCTTGCTATCGTTCACACCCCGCGCCGCTCGAATCAGTCGCGCCTCATTCGGCGTCTTGCTTACGATAAACCAGGGATCCACTGCGATGCAATGCCCCCCTACACCAGGCCCTGGCTGAAGGATATTGACGCGCGGATGACGGTTGGCAAGCCGAATAAGCTCCCAGACATTAATTCCGAGCTTGTCGCATATGATGGAAAGCTCATTGGCGAAAGCGATGTTTACGTCCCGAAAGCTGTTCTCCGTAAGCTTACACATCTCGGCAGTCCGAGCGTCGGTAATGACGCAGGCCCCTTCGACAAAGGTTTTGTACAAGCTCGCCGCGACCTCGGAGCATTTGGGCGTCATGCCCCCGATGACCCGGTCATTCTGCACCAGCTCTCGTAGCACATGCCCGGGCAACACGCGCTCCGGACAATGCGCCACGCGGATATCTGAAGCCTCCCCATGGGACTGGGGGAAGGTCAGATCTGGTCGCGCTTGCGCCAGCCACTCAGCCATCTGTTCCGTCGCGCCAACCGGCGAAGTAGACTCAAGAATCACCAAGTCGCCCCTCTTGAGGACAGGCGCAATCGCCCTGCTGGCGGACTCAATGTAGTCGAGGTCAGGCTGGTACTCTTCTTTAAAAGGCGTAGGTACTGCGATCAAAAAAGCATCCGCAGGCTCTGGTTTTGTAGTCGCACGCAAATAGCCACCTGAGACTGCGGCGAGTACGACAACATCCAATTCAGGTTCCACAATGTGAACCTGGCCGCGATTAACAGTATCGACCGCTCTCTGATTTACGTCGACTCCAATTACCTGCCTCTTCCGGCTGGCAATAACCGCTGCTGTGGGCAAGCCTATATAACCCAAACCAATAATGGAAATTGTTTCAAAACTCATGATTCGCACACTCGCAAACTTTTCTCAGTGATTAGCCGTGCGATTCGCAGAATGCTGCAACAGGGCATCAATAATTCTCTGGCAGGCGGATCCATCACCATAGGGATTGTGAGCAACGCTCATGCGTAGGTAAGCATCCGAATCGGTCAGCAATTCTGCGACAGAGCCCACAATTACATCCACATCGGTCCCGACCAACTTGACTGTGCCCGCTTGAACAGCCTCTGGACGCTCCGTCGTATCACGCATTACAAGCACCGGTTTTCCCAACGAGGGTGCTTCTTCCTGGATACCGCCTGAATCCGTCAAAATAATGAAAGATCGGCTCATAAGGTACACGAAGGGCAGGTAGTCCAAGGGCTCGATCAGGTGAACATTGTCGATATTTGCAAGCAAACGATTTACAGGTTCACGCACATTGGGATTGAGGTGCACGGGATAGACGAAATCAACATCTGGAAAAGCAGATGCTGTTCGCGCCAGCGCCTGGCAAATGCGCTCGAAACCTCCGCCAAAGCTCTCTCGTCGGTGCCCGGTCACTAGCACCACGCGGGCACTGTCCCGCAAAAAAGAGAACTTCGCACCCAACTCTTTCAGCATCACCTCATCTTGCTCTAATCGGGCAACCACCTCCAACAATGCATCGATAACCGTGTTACCCGTAACAAAAATACACTCTGCCGGGACACCTTCACGTAGTAGATTCTGCCGCGAAACCTCCGTCGGGGCGAAGTGCAGATTTGACAGCACACCTGTCAGTTTTCTATTAGCCTCTTCAGGCCAAGGGGAGTACAAATCCCCAGTACGCAGTCCCGCCTCAACATGCCCGACCGGAATTTGCTGATAGTACGCCGCCAAAGATGCAGCAAAGGTGGTTGCCGTGTCACCATGAACAAGAACGACATCTGGTTTGTACTGCGATAGCACCCCCTTCAAGCCAATCAATATGGAAACAGTAATATCCGTCAGATCTTGCCCCGTCTTCATTACCTTCAAATCAAAGCACGGATTTATTGCAAATAAATTCAATACTTGGTCAAGCATCTCACGATGCTGTCCAGTGACACACACACGAACTTCAAATTGCACATTTTTCTGCAAAGCGATGACCAGAGGCGCCATCTTAATG
This sequence comes from Rhodoferax sp. TH121, assembly GCF_002251855.1. Classification (GTDB taxonomy): domain Bacteria; phylum Pseudomonadota; class Gammaproteobacteria; order Burkholderiales; family Burkholderiaceae_C; genus Allorhodoferax. The sequence goes on along the minus strand of NZ_NOXW01000022.1, from coordinate 449,682 downwards.
GCCTCTGGGCGGGTCCCGAAGACGAATAAAACCTTCAAATCTTTGTCACCTAAAGTTACTATGATCCCCCATAGACTTGAAATCGACGATGGCGACTAAGAAGATGGCGTGAAAGAACGTATCAGATTGTGCCATGCCATCCAGATTAAAAGTGAATCCCCCGCATCATCTGCTGCATCGCAATCGCCTCCGGCGAGAGCTTCTGCTTCTCTCCCGGCTTTGCGCCTTTGGCTGCGGATGAATCCGGGAACATGCGGAAACTGGTGTTCATCGCGATCTGGGCGATGCGAGGCACCAAGGCATGCAGCACCTGCCCGGTGATGCCTAGGCGGGTGGCAATGCGCACCGGCTTGCTGATGCAGGCGTCGGCCACCATGTCGGCCGCCTGCTCGGGGGAAAGAGTAGGCACGTTGTTGTAGATATTGGTGGGCGCGATCATCGGCGTGCGCACGAGTGGCATGTTGATCGTGGTGAAGCTGATGCCTTGGTCGGCAAACTCGCTCGATGCGCAACGGGTCCAGGCATCCAGGGCGGCCTTGGAAGCCACGTAGGCGCTGAAGCGCGGCGCATTGGTCAGCACACCGATAGAGCTGATATTGACCACATGGCCCTTCTTCTTGGCCACCATACCGGGCAGCAAACCCATGGTCACACGCAGGCATCCAAAGTAATTGAGCTGCATGGTGCGCTCATAGTCATGGAAGCGATCGTAGCTGGACTCGATGGCGCGGCGGATCGAGCGGCCAGCGTTGTTAATGAGGAAGTCCACGCCACCGTGGTTCTCGATCAATAGCTGAACGAACCGGTCGCAGTCGGCCATGTCGGCAATATCGGCCGGGTACGCGACAAAGTTGTAGCCCTTGGCTTTGGCTTCTTTGCAGGCCTCTTCCAGCTTATCGACATCGCGACCACAAATAATGGTGGTAGCGCCCGCCTCGGCAAACTTGTGTGCAGCCGCCAAGCCGATACCAGAGGATCCGCCGGTAATCAGTACGACTTTTCCACCCACGGTACCGCGCAGGGACCGATCGATGTGCAAATCGGGATCGAGATGCCGCTCCCAGTAATCCCACAGGCGCCAGGCATAGTCCTTGAGGTTGGGACACTCCACCCCACTGCCCTTGAGCATGGCCTGAGCGTCACGGCAGTCAAAGCGTGTGGGGTAGTTAATGAACGTGAACATGTCCTCGGGCAAACCCAGGTCTTTCATGACCGCGTTGCGTACGCGCCGCACCGGGGCCAATGCCATCAGACTCTTGGTCACGCTGCGAGGAATGAATCCCAGCAGGGCCGCATTCACAAACACATTCATCTTGGGCGCATGCGCAGCCTTGCTGAAGATGTCCAGCACGTCGCCAACGCGGTAGCCCACCGGGTCCACCAGGTGGAAGCACTTTTTGGCAATGCCGGCCTTATGACTGATGGCGTCCAGCGCGTCCACCACAAAATCAACTGGCACGATGTTGATGCGACCTCCTTCCAGGCCAATACCGGGCATCCAGGGCGGCAGCAGCTGCCGCATGCGCTGGATCAGCTTGAAGAAGTAATACGGGCCATCGATCTTGTCCATCTCGCCGGTCTGGCTGTCCCCCACGACCATGGCGGGGCGGTAGACCGACCAAGGCACCTTGCAATCCTTGCGCACGATTTTTTCGCTCTCGTGCTTGGTCATGAAATAGGGGTGGTCGTAATTCTCGGCCTCGTCAAACATGTCCTCGCGGAAGACACCCTCGTACAAGCCCGCCGCCGCAATCGACGACACGTGGTGGAAATGCCCCGCATCAATCGCCTTGGCAAACTCGATGGTGTTGCGCGTACCTTCGATATTGACAGCGATTTGGCTTTCCTCGTCTGCTCCCAAGTCGTACACCGCGGCCAAGTGGTAGAAGTGGTCGACGTTGCCCTTCAAGGCCTTCACCGCATCTCCGGCAACACCCAGCTTTTTGGAGGTCAGGTCACCAAACACCGGCACAGCACGTGCAGCGCCTTTGGCATCCTTCAAACCCCAGAATTCGCGCAAGCCGGCAACCTTGTCCTCACTCTCCTTGCGGATCAGAAAGTGGACTACGGCGCCCTTGCGCTCCAGCAGTTTTTTTACAAGGCGCTTGCCAATAAAGCCTGTGGCTCCCGTCACAAAGTACTGCATACATGCTCCAAATAATCAAATCATTTTGGCCGACTTTACAAGCCATCCCGTTCATCGTAAACCCGCAAGTACGCGCTGTTAGTTAGGCCCACCTACACAGGGGGCGCCACTGCGCTTAGAGTCTCGGCTAAAGTTATTCACCCCGCACACACTCAGGAGCACCCATGGTCAAGAAACTACAAAAAACCAAGCCCGCCAAGGCCGCTGGCATCCACCTCTCCGGCTCTGTCAAAGACTCTGCCCAGCAAATCTGGCAGGCGGGCTTGGGTGCATTCACCCGCGCACAGGCCGAGGGCAGCAAGGCCTTTGAATCCTTGGTCAAGGAAGGGGTGAGCATCCAGCGAAAGACACAGGCCGCTGCAGAAGAGAAGATCTCTGAAGCCACGTCCAAGATGTCCACCATGGCCACTGACATCTCCACCAAAGCCTCAGGCCAGTGGGACAAACTGGAGAACATCTTTGAAGAACGCGTGGCCAAGGCCCTGAACAAGCTGGGCGTTCCTTCCGCCAAAGACGTTACAGCGCTGATTGCCCGGATTGACGAGCTGAACAAAGCCGTGCAAAAACTGTCCGCCAAAGCACCGACTGTGACCAAAGCGCCTGCGGCACAGCCTGCCAAGAAATCCGCCACCAAGAAATCCACAGCACCCGCTGCCAAAAAAGCCGTGAAAGCCCCCGCAAAGAAAGCTCCAGCCCCAGCGAAAAAGGCAGCAACCAAGCGCACCACGCCCAAGCCGGCCGCGCCAGCGGCAGCAGAAACACCTGCAACACCGGCCTGATGCCAGTGCTGGAACCCTAGCAACCAGGGCGCTTCGGCGCCCTTTTTTGCGCGCCATCACAACTGCTGCAACGCAACAAAAACAGAGTGCACTCGCATCTACACTTTAAGACCATGACCGCACAGAAAAAAGCTGCCCCAAAGATTGCGCTAGCGCTGGCCGGAGGCGGTCCCTTGGGAGCGATTTATGAAGTGGGCGCCATGTGTGCGCTGGAGGAATCGTTGCAGGGCCTGAACTTCAACCGACTGCACCACTACATCGGTGTGTCGGCTGGCGGCTTTATTGCAGCGGCCTTGGCCAACGGCCTGACACCACGGGACATGTGTGCATCCTTCATCGAAAACGACAGCGCGCCCTCGGACACCTTCGACCCCTCTTGGCTGATGGAGCCGGCCTATGGCGAGTTTGTCCGGCGGGGCATCATGCTTCCAGGGCTGGCACTGCAAAGCGCTTGGCATCTACTCAGTGGGCGCAGCACCCTGCTGCGGGCGCTGGAGCGCCTGAGCCCCGGCTTGCCCACGGGGGTATTCTCCAATGCCCAAGTGGACACCCAGTTGGCACGCTTGTTCAGCCAGCCTGGCCGCACCAATGATTTTCGCCAGCTCAAAACCCGGCTCACGCTGGTGGCCACTAACCTCGACAGTGGCGAGGCCGCCCCCTTCGGACGCCCCGGCTTCGACCACATCCCCATTTCCAAGGCCGTGCAGGCCAGCTCGGCCTTGCCGGGGCTGTTTCCGCCGGTCGAAATCGAGGACCAGTACTACGTGGACGGCGCACTCAAAAAGACCATGCACGCTTCGGTCGCGCTGGACGAGGGTGTGGACCTGATGATCTGCCTGAACCCGCTGGTGCCCTTTGATGCCACCACCCCACAAGCTGACATGCTCATGCAGCGCGGCATGCCCCCAGAAAAGCGCAAGATCCCCCGCATTGCCGATGGCGGCCTGCCCGCGGTGCTGAGCCAGACCTTCCGTTCCATGATCCACTCACGCATGGAACTGGGCATGAAGCACTACGAACACGCCTACCCCGCTACCGACATCCTCTGGATTGAGCCCGACCACCGCGACCCCGAGCTGTATCTGGCCAACACCTTCAGCTACGCACAGCGCCGCCACCTGGCCGAGCACGCCTACCAACAAACCCGCCAAATGCTGCGCTCCCGCAAAACCAGCCTGTCGGCCAAACTGGCACGGCACGGCATCAGCCTGAACCACGAAGCGCTCAACGATCCCAAACGCCACCTGTGTGTGCCCAAGAAGCCGCCTACCGAGTTGGGGCGTGCCATGGCATCGCTGCAAGAGCTGATGGATGACTTGGGCCATCTGGTGCCCCCCCCCGCCACTGCCACTGCCACTGCCACTGCCACTGCCACTGCCACTGCCACTGCCACTGCCACTGCCACTGCCACTGCCACTGCCACTGCCACTGCCACTGCCACTGCCACTGCCACTGCCACTGCCACTGCCACTGCCACTGCCACTGCCACTGCCACTGCCACTGCCACTGCCACTGCCACTGCCACTGCCACTGCCACTGCCACTGCCACTGCCACTGCCACTGCCACTGCCACTGCCACTGCCACTGCCACTGCCACTGCCACTGCCACTGCCACTGCCACTGCCACTGCCACTGCCACTGCCACTGCCACTGCCACTGCCACTGCCACTGCCACTGCCACTGCCACTGCCACTGCCACTGCCACTGCCACTGCCACTGCCACTGCCACTGCCACTGCCACTGCCACTGCCACTGCCACTGCCACTGCCACTGCCACTGCCACTGCCACTGCCACTGCCACTGCCACTGCCACTGCCACTGCCACTGCCACTGCCACTGCCACTGCCACTGCCACTGCCACTGCCACTGCCACTGCCACTACCACTGCCAAGGCTCTGCACTGAAGGTACCCGATGGTCAAAAAAGCCCCTCGCCGCACCGCTGAACGGATTCTGGAAGTCACTCTGGAGCTGTTCAACCGCTTTGGTGAACCCAACGTCTCCACCACGCTAATTTCTGCCGAACTGGGCATCAGCCCCGGCAACCTCTACTACCACTATCCGGCCAAAGACGAGCTCATCAACTCGCTGTTTGACCGCTACGAGCGCTCCCTCAACGAAGTGCTCAACGCCAGTGACAACGTGCGCGATGTGGAGGATGCCTGGTTCTTCATGCACACCCTCTTCGAGCTGATCTGGCAGTACCGCTTTCTGTACCGCGACCTCAACGACTTGCTCAGCAAGAACCGCCGCCTGGAGACCCACTTCCAGAGCGTGCTCAAGAACAAGACACGCTCCATCCGCGCGCTGCTGGAGAGCATGGCGCGCTCTGGCGCACTGCGCATGGACGCCCGCGAGATGGAGCCCACCGCCACCAGCATGGTGGTCGTGCTGACCTACTGGCTGAGCTTTGAGTACGTGCGTGACCCCCGCAACGCGCTGGAACCCGCCAGCGCCCAGGCCGCCCTCATGCGCGGTGCGCACCACGTGCTCAACCTGCTGGTGCCCTACCTAGAGCCCCAGCAGCGCACCCACCTGCTCACCCTGGCTGGGGCCTATACCAGCCCCTGACTCTGCATGACGACCTGGACCGCCTTCCCCTACGCCGAACAGCATGCGTTCGATGCGGCAGGCGTGCGTACCCAGTGGGCAGTCTTGCACCGCGGGGACCAGGAGCCCCTGCCCACCGACCCGCGCGTTCTGGAAGCCTGGGTGCTGTACCACCGGGGCGAGTTCCAAGCGGCGGCACAGGCGGGCGATGCCCTGGGTGCAACAGGCGCTGTGGTTGCCAACAAGGCCCGGCTGATCTATGCGGACTACCTGGAGGTGGGTGAAAAAGCGCGCCTGGACCTGTTCATGGACGTGGCCAAACGGTGCGAAGCCCTGGCCGCACATACACCAACCTGCGCCAACCTCCACTACCTGCACGGCTACGCACTGGGACGCTATAGCCAGGGCGTGAGCGTGGCCAAAGCCTTGGCCAAAGGCATGGGAGCCAAGGTAAAAGCCGCGTTTGAAACCACCTTGGCGCTGCAACCCGAGCACGCCGATGCCTACATTGCGCTGGCCGCCTTCCATGCCGAAGTCATTGACAAGGTGGGGCCCCTGATCGGGCAACTCACCTATGGCGCCAAACGCGAAACGGCACTCACTTTGTTTGCCGAAGGCCTGACGCGCATTCCGCAAGCGGCCATCGCGCTCACGGAGTACGCCAAAGGCTTGCTGATGCTGGATGGCGACGCGCGCTTGGCAGAGGCGCAGCGCCTCTATGAAGAGGCGGCCAGCGTGCCCCCCATGGATGCCATGGAGCATCTGGGCGTGGCCCGCGTGTTGGCCGAACTCAGCGCCTGAGCCCGGCCGCCGCCCGCTGGGGGCTTATTCGCCCCAGGGCAGCATCAGCGTGAGCATGGAGAGCTTGGCAAACTCGGGCTCGAACTGGTCGATGATTTGCTGCGGGTCCGGGCACAGCTTGGCGTCTGACACCACGCCAAACTGCACACCGCCGCCATAACTCAGTATGGAAACACCCAGCCCCACCGAACCACTTTGCGGCACCCAGAACAGCGTCTCTTCAATGGTGGAGCCACAAATCTTGAGCTTCTCGCGTGGCCCGGGCACATTGGTCATCACCGCGGTGGTCTTCTTCGAAAACAGGTTCAGCAGCGCATCCTGCGCGGGCTTGATGAGCAGGCCCGCCACCGCCAGCAGACCGAAGGCCAGCAGTGGCTGCATGCTGCCCTTAAGCCCGCGCATGCGGTTGCGTACTTCGTAGACCCGCTCCACCGGGTTTTCCACGCCAATGGGCAGCACCAGCGGCGCCAAGCCAAACTGGTTGCCCAGCTTGTAGGCCTGCTCCATGGGGCGCAGGTTCACCGGCACCATGGCGCGAATCTCCTTGCCAGCCACCGCCTCGCCCTGCTCCTTCAGGTACTCGCCGATGGCGCCAGCCACACAGCTCAACAGCACATCGTTGATCGAGCAATTGAGTGCCTTGCCAACGGCCTTCACCTCTTCCAGCGGAATCGGCGGGCACCAGGCCACGCGCTTGCGATTGCCCGGCAGGCCCTTGAGGCGGGTGGGCGAGTCATCCGGCATCAAGGCCAGCGAGGCCAGATCGGCCACCACCTGGTAGGCCATCTTGGCGGCATCCACCGAGTGGTGCATACCCTGCTCCATGCCTTTTTGCGGCTCCATGAGCAGGCCCATGGAGCGGGCCGCGCCCTCGCCAGCCGCACCCAGCGCCTTCACCGTCATGCTGGTAAAGGGTTTGAGCAAGGCATTGGCAATCCACTCTTCAGCCCCTTCCAATCCATCGGCACGAGCCTGGCGCGGGCTGCGCTGGGGCGGCGGCGCACCACCGTCCACCAGCGACTGCGTCACCGAAATCAGCGCAATGCCATCCGCAATGCAATGGTGGATGCGCACCATCATCGCTGAGCCCCCTTTGTAGTCCTCCACCAAGTGGATTTGCCACAGCGGGTGCCGCTTGTCCAACGGCTCCATCGTGAGCTGGGCCAGGCGGTCCTGCAGTGCTTCTTGCTCACGACCGGCTGGTTTCTTGGGCAAGGTCTCAGTCACCAGGTGGTTGCGAATGTCGAAGGCCGCGTCTTTCACCCAAGTAGCACCGGCCGCGTCTTCCACAGCACACTGCACAAAGCGCGGGTACTTGAGCAAACGCTCCTCAATGCGCTGCTGCAGGTCGGCCAGTTTGAGCTTGGGGTGGATCACCCACACACCCACAATCATCATCAGGTTGGCCGCAGAGTCCATGCGCAACCACGCAGTGTCCACCTTGCTCATGCGCTCGCCGTTCAGGCCCAACGACCCCGCCACGGCCTTGGTCACATTCTTTTGGACGACCCGTGCGGCTTTCTGGGCCTGGCGGCTTGCCTTTTTGGCGACCGGCCCCACCGGGGCCACGGTGGCCGCAACGCGGCGTTTGGCCTTCTGGGCAACATCTTTGGCAAGAACTCGGGTGACCATGGATTCTCCGGGCTAAACAGGGGTTGGGGGCGCTTGCCTATTCTGCAGTGAAAACGCCCCTTAAGATACGCGGGTAACCATCAATGGAGAACACCATGGCCGACCTGAAAGCCGCTTTTGAAGCCGCCGTTGCAAATTCCAAAAACCTGAGCGAACGCCCTGACAACGGCACCCTGCTCAAGATTTACGCGCTCTACAAACAAGCCACCGCCGGTGACAACGCCGAAAAGAAGCCCGGCTTCGCCGATATGGTGGGCCGCGCCAAGTGGGACGCTTGGAATGGTTTCAAGGGCACCAGCAGCGACGACGCGATGCAGCAGTACATCGACCTGATCGAATCTTTGAGCTAAATCAGGCCCCTGCCCTCGTATTTGCTGCGTAAGCAGCTATCAAAAAAGTAGCGCCTGGCGCTACTTTTTTTTCGCCGCCGCAGTGGGCTTGGCGCTCTTGGGAACCAGCAGCTGGTCCAGGTTCTTGACAATCTCGGCCTCAATCTTGTCTTTGAAAACGCCCAGCAAAAAACCCAGCTTGGCGTTCAGCTCAAACTGGTCCTTGGTCACCAAGAGGGTCCCGTTGACTCCCGAGCGCTTGAAGCTCACTTCGTCCTCAGTCTTGCCCTCGGCATACACACACTCCATGTCGAACTCTTGCTCCACTTGCTCCGCCCATTCAAAAGCAATCTTGCGGGCGCCTGCCAGGCCCAGGGTGTGTTCGCGAAGAATGTGAAGGTCTGCCACGGTGCTGCTCCTAGGTGAAATGTATTTGGGGTAAAAGAGTGGGCACATTGCACCATAAAACCGGAGTCCAACGCCATGCTCTACAAGTTCAAGTCCAAAGTCACCAGCGACGTCATCATGCTCGAACCCAATGGTCGCCAGATCCTGCAGATCTGGGGCAAGTTCGAGGAAGGTGTACCCGCCAAAGGCATCCTCCTGCCAGAAGATATGCCTGCTGCAAAGGCGGCGCTGGAGGCCGCCATTGCACAAGAAGAAGCCCAGCGGGCCCAGGCCGCACTGGAAGCGCAAGCGCACGGTGCAGACGCCCACACCCCGGGTATCTCGCTGCGCCAGCGCGCCATGCCCTTGCTGGACATGCTGCAACGCAGCCTGAAGGCACAAAAAGAAATCGTCTGGGGCACCTAGGCACCACCAGACGAAGGGGAGTCTCAGCCCCTCACGGGGCACAGATTGGCAAGCTTAGTCGGCGTAGACACCAGCGGCCTTGATCACGGGGCTCCACTTGGCAATTTCAGCAGCCACAAACTTCTTGTGCTCTGCAGGCTCCACACGCTTGTCGGTGATCACCACGGCACCCAGGGCTTCCTGCTTCTTGATGAAGTCGGGGTCTTTCAGGGCGGTCTTCAAGGCGGCATTGAGCTTGGCCAACACGTCAGCCGGTGTGCCCTTGGGGGCATAGATGCCGTGCCAGATGGTCACTTCAAACCCCTTCAAGCCGGAGTCCTGCAAGGTGGGCAGGCTCTTGAGGGCGGGCGTGGTCAGGGGCTTGGACGTGGTGACCGCATAAGCAATCACTTTCTTGCCTTCAATCTGTTGTGTGGTGTTGGTGGTCTGGTCACACATCAGGTCGATCTGGCCGCCCATCAGGTCGGTCATGGCGGGCGCAGTGCCCTTGTAGGGAACGGTGGTCATGTCCGTAGCCACAGCGTTCTGGAACAACAGACCGCAGAGGTGGGACGCAGAGCCGATACCGGCGTTACCCAGGTTGATCTTGCCCTTGTTCTGGGCAATCCAGCCGCTCAGGTCTTTGTAGTTCTGGGCGGGCAGCGTGGGGCGGCCGATCAGGGTCATGGGAACGTCGTTGATCATGCCTACGTACTCGAAGTCCGACTCCACCTTGAAAGGCATGTTGCGCAGCAAAGAGGGCATGGTGCCCATGGCAATGTGGTTCACCAGCAAGGTGTAACCATCAGGCGCAGCCTTGGCGACCTTGTTGGTGCCGATGGAGCTGCCTGCGCCAGCCACGTTGTCAATGATGATGCTCACGCCACCCAGCGGCTTGCGCATGGCTTCCGCCAGGTCACGGGCCACGCGGTCGGTGGGGCCGCCGGCGGCGAAGGGCACTACAAAAGAGATAGGCTTAGCCGGATAGTCTTGTGCGTGGGCACCAACAGCAGCCAAAGCAGCCGCAACGACGAGCAGTTTTTTCATGGGTCAGTCTCCTAGTTAATGTGAACAGTCTAGCGTGCCCCGCAATGCGCTGCCATGCAAAAAGCACCTAGCGCGCCAGGGGTTAAAAAATTCCGATTCCTAACAGGCCGCGCGAAGAGTATCCGGGCCCAGGTGGCTTGGTAACTGTGGTGTTCAACAGCTCGGGAAAACCCTAGCCCTTGAAAGCGGGGAGCACGTCGCGTTAGCGGTAGCTGCGTGCATCCTCAATCACCTTGCCGTCGTTGGGCAAACTGCCTGGCGCCACCAGCACCACATCGCCACGCAATTTGGTCACGTCGCGGATGGCGTCGCCCACCCGGCTGGCCAGCCCCTCCGGGCTGCCCTGCACTTCGATATGCAGCGCCATGGCATCGCTGGCCATCTCTCCGCTCACCACCAGCCGCGCGCGCAGCACCTCGGCGAAGCGCTTGGCAATTTCGTCCACCTGCTTGGCGTGCACAAACATGCCACGCACCTTGGTGGTCTGGTCGGCCCGGCCCATCCAGCCCTTGATACGGGTGTTGGTGCGGCCCGTGGGACAGGGCCCCGCCAGCACGGCCGACAGATCACCCGTGCCAAACCGCACCAAGGGATAGCCTGAGCCCATGGTGGTCACCACGACCTCACCCACCTCACCGTCAGCCACCGGATCGCCGGTGCCGGGGCGCACGATCTCCACGATCACACCTTCGTCTAGCACCAAGCCTTCTCGGGCAGTGGTCTCGTAGGCAATGAGTCCCAAGTCGGCCGTGGCGTAGCACTGGTAGCCGTCCACCCCACGTTCCATAAACCAGTCGCGCAGAGACGGCGGAAACGCCTCGCCACCAAACATGGCTTTGGTGACGCTCGGAATGCTCACCCCCATTTCCAAGGCTTTCTCCAGAATGATCTTGAGGAAACTGGGTGTGCCGATGTAGCCCGCAGGCTGCAGCTCGCGCATCGCCAGCACCTGCTGCTCGGTCTGGCCGGTGCCGCCGGGGAAAACCGTGCAACCCAAAGCGTGGGCGCCAGTCTCCATCATGGAGCCTGCAGGTACAAAGTGGTAGCTGAAGCTGTTGTGGATCAGTTCGCCGGACCGAAATCCGGCTGCATACATCGCACGGGCCATGCGCCAGTAGTCTTTGGTGGTGCCTTCGGGCTCATAGATCGGGCCAGGGCTGGCAAACACCCGCGGCATGGCCGCACCAAAGCCCAGCGCGCTGAAGCCGCCAAACACATTGCCGCCCTGCTCGCGTGCCGCCTGCTGCAGCGCCTGCAACTCAGTTTTGCGCGTGACCGGCAACTTAGCCAAAGCGGCACGGTCGACCACATGGCTGGCATCCACCCCCGCCAGAATGCGGGCAAAGGCCGGAGCGCTGCGCTGGGCATGTGCCACTTGCGCGGGCAGGGCCGCCATCAACGCGGCTTCGCGCTCAGCGGGGGATCGGGTTTCCAGGGCGTCGTAGGTGCGTGTCATGGTGGGCTGCCGAGGGGCTTTAAGGGTGTTTTAGGGCTACAGCCCGCGTGAAACATGCGTTAACAGCTATAAAGTTGATAGCAAAATCAAGCCAGCCAGCGCTTGCGGCGCTTGTAGCTCTTCACATCCTTGAAGCTCTTGCGCTCGCCACCACCCACGCCCAGGTAGAACTCTTTCACGTCCTCATTGCTGCGCAGGTCCTCGGCGGCGCCGTCCATCACCACGCGGCCACTCTCCATGATGTAACCGTAGTCGGCGTACTTGAGCGCCATATTCGTGTTCTGCTCCGCCAGCAGGAAGGTGACCTTCTCTTTGGCATTGAGGTCTTTCACAATCTCAAACACTTCCTCCACAATCTGTGGCGCCAGGCCCATCGAAGGCTCGTCCAATAACACCATGCTGGGGTTGGCCATCAGCGCCCGGCCGATGGCACACATCTGTTGCTCGCCGCCCGAGGTGTAGGCCGCCTGGCTAGCACGGCGGGTCTTGAGGCGCGGGAAATAGGTGTAGACCTTCTCCAGGTTGGCCGCCACCTCGGCCTTGCTCTTGCGTGTGTAGCCTCCGGTCAACAGGTTTTCTTCAATCGTCAGGTGGGCAAAGCAGTGGCGGCCTTCCATCACCTGCACCACGCCCCGCTGCACCAGGTCGGCCGGGCTCAGGTTCTCGATGCGCTCACCGCGCAGTTCGATACTGCCCTTGGTCACCGCACCGCGCTCACCGGCCAGCAGGTTGCTCACCGCGCGCAGCGTGGTGGTCTTGCCCGCCCCGTTGCCGCCGAGGATGGCGACGATGCCACCCTCCGGCACCTGCAGCGACACCCCCTTGAGCACCAGGATGACGTGGTTGTAAATGACCTCGATGCCATTCACGTTGAGAACGATGTTTTTAGTGTCCATAGATCGTTGCCTTTACCAATCGACAGACCTGCGCAGCAAGCCTGTCGATTGGCGGCCCGTGAGGGCTGCTGCCCCTCCCGCTTGGCGGAAGGGGTTGGGGTGGATGCCGTCAATACAGGCAAAGCCAACCTGACTTGCTTCGCAAATCAGGATTGGCAGTCCGCTGGGGTGCGGGCAGTCAGCTTCTTCTCGGCAGCGTATTTGGCGGCAGTGGTCTTGACCAAAGGTTTGATGATTTGCTCATCACCCTGCAACCAGTCGGAGGTGAACTGCCAAGCCTTGCCATCCCAGGTGTGGATACGGGCCCACGACGCACCCATGTGGTCCACACAGGAGGTACTGATGGGGCGCATCACACCGGCAAAGCCCAAAGCATCCAGCTTGGGCTGGGTCAGGTTCAGGTTCTCCAGGCCCCAACGCACTTGCTCGCCGGTCATGACCTTGCCCTTGCCAAAGCGGTCTTGCGCTGCACGCACACCTTCAATCGCGAGCATCGCGCTCATGGCTCCGCGCATATAAAGCACCTGACCCACCTCTTCCTTGGGTCCGGTGCCCTGGCCTTTGCCGTGCACCATGGCCATCACGTCCTTCACCAACTTGGAGTTGGGTTCGGCACCGTGCTGCATGGTCACGGCGTTGTAGCCCTTGGCGCCATCAGCCACGTCTTTCACATCCGGCTCGGCACCCGCCCACCACACGCCATACATCTTTTCGCGCGGGTAGCCGGTGGCTTGCGCTTCTTTGATGGCGGTGCTGTTCATGATGCCCCAGCCCCACAACACAACGTAGTCCGGGCGGTTCTGGCGCACTTGCAGCCAGGTGGCTTTTTGCTCCACGCCAGGTGCCGTCACGGGCAGCAGCGTCAGGTTGAAGCCATGCATGGCCGCGCGCTCTTGCAGCAACGGGATGGGTTCTTTGCCGAAAGGGCTGTCGTGGTAGACCAGCGAAATCTTCTTGCCCTTGAGCTTGTCAAAGCCGCCTTCCTTCTTGGCGATGGCTTGCATGATGGCGTCGGCGGCAACCCAGTAGGTGCCGGCGATCGGGAAGTTCCACTTGAACACCGAGCCGTCCGCACTCTCGCTACGGCCATAGCCCACCGTCACAACAGGGATCTTGTCGGCAGGGGCTTTTTCGGTAATCGCAAAGGTGGCGCCGGTGGACAGGGGCTGCACAAAGGAAGCACCCTTGCCCTTGAGGCGTTCGTAGCACTCCACACTACGCGCCGTGTCGTAGCCGGTTTCGCACTCTTCAAAACTGAACTTCACGCCATTGATGCCACCGCGCGCATTGGTGAGCTTGATGTAGTCCACATAGCCGTTGGCCCATGGCACGCCGTTGGGCGCGTAGGGCCCGGTGCGGTAGGACAGCACCGGAATGAACTGCTCCTTGGCCTGGGCGATGGCTTGGCCAGCCGCCAGCCCGGAGGCCAGCGCGACGGTTGCGAGAACGAGTTTAGAAAGCTTCATTTGTCTCTCCTGTAATTAAGTGTTGAAGCACGGGGGAACGCGGAACCAGGCTTTTCTGTCTTAGTGAGGGAAAGGCCACAAACGCAATTTCTGTTTTCCAATCGACCACAGCTTGGCCAGACCATGCGGCTCCACAATCAGGAACCACACAATCAGGCCGCCAAAGATCATCAGCTCAGCATGGGAAATGCCAGCGGTGGAAATCTCGATCCCGAACAGGCTGGCCAACACGGGCAAAACCTGGCTCAGAAAAATAGGCAGCACCACAATAAAGGCAGCACCAAAGAAGCTGCCCATGATGGAACCCATGCCGCCAATAATCACCATGAACAGCAGACGGAAGGACTGGTCCACCGAGAAGGCCGCTGGCTCCCAGGCACCCAGGTAGATAAAGCCCCACAATGCACCGGCCACGCCCACAATGAAGGAGCTGACCGCAAACGCGCTGAGCTTGGCGTACATGGGGCGAATGCCAATCACCGCGGCCGCCACATCCATGTCGCGGATGGCCATCCACTCCCGCCCCACCGCCCCGCGCACCAGGTTTTTGGCCAACAAGGCAATGATGGCCAGCAAGGTGAGGCAAAACAGGTACTTGGCCACCGGGCTTTCCAACGACAGGCCAAACACCTGCAGGTTGGATACCGAGACCGAACCTGACGGGGAATGGTTCGTAAACCATTGAATCCGCAGGAACATCCAATCTGCAAAAAACTGCGCCGCCAGCGTGGCCACTGCCAGATATAGCCCCTTGACCCGCAAGCTGGGCAAGCCAAACACCATGCCAAACAGCATGGAGCACACCCCGCCCAGCAACAGAGCCACGATCAGCGGCATGCCGTCAATGCGCACGAAGAAGTTGTAGGCCGCATACGCCCCCACCGCCATGAAGGCGCCTGACCCCAGCGAAATCTGCCCGCAAAACCCCACCAAGATGTTCACGCCAACGGCCGCCAGCGAGAAGATGAGGAAGGGGATCAGGATGGCGCGAAACATGTAGTCACTGGCCAGCAAGGGCACTGCGGCAAAGCCCACCACCAGCAGGGCCAAGATGGCCATGCGGTCCTGCGCGATGGGGAAAATCTGCTGGTCCGCGCGGTACGTGGTTTTGAATTGGCCGTTTTCTCTATAAAACATGTCGTCCCCTTACACGCGGTCGATGATTTTTTCGCCGAACAGGCCCTGGGGGCGGATCAGCAGGAAGCCAAGCGCCAACACATAGGCGAACCAGATTTCGATACCGCCACCCACATAGGGACCGAGGTACACCTCGGAGAGCTTCTCGCCCACGCCGATGATCAAGCCGCCCACAATGGCGCCGGGCACAGATGTCAGGCCGCCCAAAATCACCACGGGCAAGGCACGCAAGGCCACAGTGGTCAGCGAAAACTGCACCCCCAGCTTGCTGCCCCAGATCATGCCGGCCACCAGCGCCACCACACCCGCCACACACCAGACGATGACCCAGATGCGGTTGAGCGGAATACCAATGCTTTGTGCCGCCTGGTGGTCATCTGCCACAGCGCGCAGGGCACGGCCCGTTGCGGTTTTCTGGAAGAAGACGCTGAGCAGCGCCACCAGCGCGGCGGCGATCAGAGCGGCATAAAAGTCTTCCTTGTTGATCAGGATGCCGCCCTCAAACGCGCTCTCCAAAATCATCACCGGGTCCTTGGGCATGCCAATGTCGATCTTGTAAATGTTGCTGCCAAAGATGGTTTGGCCCAGGCCTTCCATGAAATAGGTGATGCCCAGTGTGGCCATCAGCAGTGTGGTGCCTTCCTGGTTGACCAGGTGGCGCAGCACCAGGCGTTCGATGATCCAGGCCACCACAAACATGACCACGCCCGCCCCCACAAAAGCCAAGACATTGGCGGCGATAGGGTCGCTGATACCCAGGTGCAGCGGAATCCATTCTGCAAAGCGCGCCATGGCCAAAGCCGCAAACAGCACCATGGCACCCTGCGCAAAGTTGAAGACACCTGATGCCTTGAAGATCAGCACAAAACCCAGCGCCACCAGCGAATACAGCATGCCCGCCATCAGGCCGCCAAGTAAAGTTTCGAGAAAGAAAGCCATAGTGAGAAATCCTTAGTGGCTGGTGCCGAGGTAGGCGCTGATCACGTCCGGGTTGTTGCGGACGTCATCGGGTGTGCCATCGCCAATCTTCTTGCCATAGTCCAGCACCACCACCCGGTCGCTGATGTCCATCACCACGCCCATGTCGTGCTCGATCAAGACCACCGTGGTGCCGAATTCGTCGTTCACGTCCAGCACAAAGCGGCACATGTCCTGCTTCTCTTCCACGTTCATGCCAGCCATGGGCTCGTCCAGCAGCAGCACCTGCGGCTCCATGGCCAGGGCGCGCCCCAGGTCCACGCGCTTTTGCAGGCCGTAGGGCAGCTGGCCCACAGGCGTCTTGCGGTAGGCCTGGATCTCCAGAAAGTCGATGATGTGCTCCACGTACTCGCGGTGCTGGATCTCTTCGCGCTCGGCCGGTCCCCAGCGCAGGGCTTGGAGCAGGATGTTGCTTTTGATCTTGAGGTTGCGCCCGGACATGATGTTGTCGAGCACGCTCATGCCCTTGAACAAGGCCAGGTTCTGGAAGGTACGGCCTATGCCCATGGTGGCAACCTGGTGGCTGTCCATGTGTTTGAAGGACTGGCCACGGAAGGTGATGGCACCGTCCTGCGGTGCATACACGCCGTTGATGCAGTTGAGCATGGAGCTCTTGCCCGCACCGTTGGGGCCGATGATGGCGCGGATCTCGTGCTCACGCACATCGAAGCTGATGTCGGTCAGCGCCTTCACGCCGCCAAAACGCAGGGAGATGTTTTTGACATCGAGGATGACGTCACCGATTTTCTTGCTCACTACATAACCTCCGTGCTGCGCACTGCGGTGCGAGCTTGCTTGGGGCGGCCCTGCGCGGCGCTCATGCCGCTGCCTTCACGGGTGCGAATGTCTTGGCGTCGTCGATCTTCAGCGTGGCGCTCACGCTGCCGGTCCGCCCATCTTCAAACTTCACCTGGGTTTCGATGAACTGGCTGGTCTTGCCTTCGTACAGCGCGTCCACCAGCACTTGGTACTTCTCGGCAATAAAGCCGCGGCGCACCTTGTTGGTTCGGGTCAGTTCACCGTCATCGGCGTCCAGCTCCTTGTGCAACACCAGAAAACGGCTGACCTGGCTACCCGCCAGCAGCGCGTCCGCGCTCAAGTCGGCGTTCACCTTCTCCACACACTCCTTGATGAGCTGGTAGACCTCGGGCTTTTGCGCCAGGTCGGTGTAGCCGGCGTACGGCAGGTTGCGCCGTTCGGCCCAGTTGCCCACAGCATCAAAGTCGATATTGATGAACACGCACACTTTTTCGCGGCCATCGCCATAGGCCACCACTTCCTTGATGTGCTGGAAGAACTTGAGCTTGTTCTCCACGTACTTGGGGGCAAACATGGCGGCGTCGAAGGCACCGCCCTTGATGCGGCCCACATCCTTGACACGGTCGATGATCTTGAGATGACCGTGCGCATCAATAAAGCCAGCATCGCTGGTGTGGTACCAGCCGTCGGTGGTCAACACTTCGGCCGTGGCAGCGGGGTTCTTGTAGTACTCCTTGAGCAGGCCGGGCGACTTGACCAGAATCTCGCCGTTGTCCGCGACCTTGATCTCCACCCCTTCGCAGGGCACGCCCACGGTGTCGGCGCGGGCCTGGTTGTCGGGCTGCAGGCAGACGAACACGGCGGTCTCGGTGGAACCGTAGAGCTGCTTGAGGTTGATGCCAATGGAGCGGTAGAAAGTAAACAGGTCGGGGCCAATGGCCTCGCCCGCCGTGTAAGCGACGCGCACCCGACTGAAGCCCAGGGTGTTGCGCAACGGGCCATACACCAGCACATTGCCCAGCGCGTACAGGGCGCGATCACCCGCAGACACAGGCAGACCGTCCATTAGCGCGGGCCCCACCTTCCGGGCCACACCCATGAAGTAATGGAACATCTTGCGCTTGATTGCACCCGCATCCTCCATGCGGATCATCACCGTGGTGAGCATGCCCTCGAACACGCGGGGCGGCGCAAAGTAGTAGGTGGGGCCGATTTCTTTCAGGTCAATGCTGGCGGTTGCGCTGCTTTCCGGGCAGTTCACCACATAGCCGCACGACAGCCACTGCGCGTAGCTGAAGATGTTTTGTCCAATCCACGCCGGGGGCATGTAGGCCAACACATCTTCGTCGCTGGTCAGGCGGTCGAACTCGGCCCCGGCACGGGCACGGTTCAACAGCGAGTCGTGGGTGTGCACCACACCTTTGGGGTTGCCCGTGGTGCCGGAAGTAAAGAACATCGCAGCCACATCGGTGTGTGCAATCTTCGCCACTTCGTCTTTGAAGAACCCGGTGTGCAGCGCTACAAACGCCTTGCCGGCAGCCTGCAGTTCGTCCAGCGCGGCCAGGCCGGGCTCATCGTAGTTGCGCAGACCACGCGGGTCATCAAAGTAGATATGGGCCAACTGCGGGCACTGCTCCCGCACTTCCAGCAACTTGTCGACCTGCTCTTGGTCTTCGGCAAACGCGAAGCGCACTTCGGCGTTGTTGATGGGGAACACACACTCGGGCGCCGCCGCATCTTGGTACAGCGGAATGGGAATGGCACCCAGACTTTGGGCTGCCAGCATGGTGGCGTACAGGCGGGGTCGGTTGGCGCCCACCACCACCATGTGGTCACCACGGCGCAGCCCCGCTTGGTGCAGGCCGGCGGCAATCTGCTCCACCATCTGCACCAAGTCGCCCCAAGTGAGCGCCTGCCAAATTCCATACTCCTTCTCACGCATGGCCGGCGCCTGCGGGCGCTGGCTGGCGTGCTGCAGCAGCAGCTGCGGAAATGTCGTGTGCGTACCCATTGCGTGTCACCTCGTTATGGCCCAAGGCATGCGCCCATGGGCTTTGGTATGGGGCGAATGGTAGGACTGCATTTGACGCCAAGTTGTCGTTTGAATGACAATTTGCGCATTTCTCGGTAGGTGTTTTCCCTTCACTTATTGGCAACTTACAAGGCCTGCCCATGACCGCCGACCCCAGCCTGCACCAGCGCCGCCGCCCGCTCACCGAGGCCGAGTTGGCCGCCATTCCCTGGCTGCAATTGCTGCTGCCCGACGAGCGTCAGCGTGCTATAGACGACCTGCGCATTGCCGAGGCCGCACCCGGCGAATACCTGTGCCGCATGGGCCGCCCGGTGACCTATTGGTTTGGCGTGGTGGATGGCTTGTTGAAGATGAGCAGCGACAACGCCGAGGGCCAAACCATGACCTTCACCGGCGTGCCACCGGGCGGCTGGTTTGGCGAAGGCACGGCCCTCAAGCGCGAGCCCTACCGCTACAACATCCAGGCCCTGCGCAAGAGCCATGTGGCCGGCCTGCATGTAGACACCTTCCACTGGCTGCTGGACCACTCGATTGGCTTCAACCGCTTTGTGATGAACCAGCTCAACGAACGCCTGGGCCAGTTCATCGCCGCGCGCGAGATCGACCGCATGACCAACCCCGACATCCGCGTCGCACGCAGCCTCGCCTCCCTCTTCAACCCCGTGCTCTACCCTGGCGTGGGCGAAGTGCTGCGCATCACCCAGCAGGAGCTGGCCTACCTGGTGGGCCTGTCACGCCAACGCGTGAACGAAGCGCTAAACGCACTGGAAGCGCAGAACTTCATTCGCGTGGAATATGGGGGCCTGCGGGTGCTGGACCTGCAGGCACTTCGGTCACGGGTGTTTACACGTCAAATTGCGTCTTAGCGCTTATGGAATCTGCGCGAGCAGCTATTGTTTTTATAGTGCTTTGATTGGTTTACTGGAGGTTTCGCGCCACCGTGTGGGCGGGGCAGGCGGCCCGGGCATCCGTTCTCCGGCCTTGTTGCGGGCGGCTGCTTTTGGTGGGCCCGCGTTGTTGCGTTAACGCGTTGTTTGGCGCGCGGTCTCTGCGGCAACCGCAAGTTTTGGCCTGCGCCCGGACACCCAGACCACCTACCCAATAGTCCGTTTTGCGGGGCGGAAGCCAACGTTAGTCAAGTCACCCGAATCGAGGATTGCCAATCCTCGCTACCATAAGGTGTTGGTTGCCGCCGTACAACGACACAAAACGGTTTCGCCGCAACGCAATCTGGTCGTCTCTTCTTCAGATTCAATAGCATGAGTTCCGCCGAGCACTCTTGGACAGTTGTACTTCAGCGGTCAGTTTTTGGCTGGATTGTCGGAGGCACAGTGCTCTTGGGCACCGTTATTTCCCTATCAATGCTGATCATGAGCGCTGTGGGGAGCGAATTGAACTCCCAATGGGTTGCCTTTGCCGCCTTGCTTTACTACGGTTTCTTTTTTGGTTCCTTCGTAGCCGCTCACGGATTTCTTCTGATATCTGTGCTCGGGTTACTGATACTGCCGTTCCAACCCATTCATTGCAAGACCGTAACGTTAATGGTAAGTGCTTTCGGCTTGTTGGCGGCTCTGCAAGTTCTTATGCCAATTTACTTCAATAGAGCATTCCTTGGGGGCAATTAAGGAATTCCTTCAATGCTTGAGCGACTCATAAATTTGCTAGACCTACCAGATGCTGACTACTGGGCAGATGTAGGCAGCTGCGATGCTCGCGCACTTATAGACCTGAGCCCAGCCATGCTTCTTTCGCAGATCCGCCACCAATGGCAGTCGTGGCCTGTGATGCGGCAAGTACATCTGGCCTATATCCTTGGGGAGAGCTCGATCTCAATCGAGAAAGAGATTCTCATTGAGATGGTTGAGTCCGGCAATTCGAGTGTCGCGGTGTCCGCTCGCGAGGCTCTGCGTTCTATACGGTCCAATGAAACATGACTGGTCGGCCCACACGGGCGCAACGACTGCTTCGGAACAAGTCGGAAGTCCGCGTTCAGCCTGAATCTGACTCTCATGCCGAACGCATGCGTTGAACACAAGGCCAGTGGTGGGTGCCGCGGACGCAGGCTTCATTTGCGGTTGCCACAGAGCCAGCACACCAAAAGCAGCCGCCCACAAGGTGAGCCGGAGAACGCGCGCCACGCCGGCGGCCGTGCGCAAGCGATGTATTCTCCCCCGGCACCCCTCACTCCCGCCCCAGGCGCAGCGGCGTAAGCGTTTCAGACAAGATGTTTTGCGCAAGCGCCGCCATGCATGGCTCTAGCCGCTGCACCCGCGCATACACATGTCCGAATGCGGCCAGACAGCGCTTCACATCCACCGTACCGTTCCCCCCAGCGCGCCATCTCGGCCGCGCACACAAGGGGAGTGACACATGGACATGGTTCTTTTGCATGGCAGCTGGCATGGCGCGTGGTGCTGGCACAAGGTGGTGCCGCGGCTGGAAGCCGCTGGGCACCGGGTGCTGGTGCCGGACTTGCCAGCGCACGGTACGCAGTGGCGCTGGCTGCGCGGACGCACCACGCTTCACCACATGGCACGTGCCGTATGCAACCTGCTGGACACGCTGCCAGAACCCGCGCTGCTGGTGGCGCACAGCCGGGGTGGCATTGTGGCGTCTACCGTGGCCGAGATGCGGTCCGACAAGGTGGCGGGCTGTGTGTACCTGGCGGCCTATTTGCTGCGGGATGGTGAGCGGGTAGCGGACTACTTTCGCCAAGACAAAGACTCCCTGGTGCGCCGCCACATCCAGATCAGCCGCAGCACGCTGACCGATGCGCTGCCGCCGGCCGCGCGGCAGGCCACGCTGTATGCTGACTGCGATGCAGCGGATGTGGCGCTGGCGCAGAGCCTGCTGACGCCCGAACCCTCTTTGCCCGCGCTGACCCGGCTGCGGCTGACGGACAAGCGCTACGGCCGCATACCGCGGCATTACATCGAACTGACGCAGGACTGCGCCATCACCCCCGCGCTGCAACGCCGCATGGTGGCGCAGTCGCCCTGCGCGTCGGTGCAGCACATTGAGGCCAGCCACTCGGCGTATTTCTGCCAGCCGGTGGCGCTCAGCGCCGCGATTTTGCGGGTGGCCGCGCCCCAGGCACCCTTGGGCTGAGGCGCTGCGGGGCCGGCGGGAGAACTTGCAATTAAGTGCTAAATTGGCACCCAGCCCTCGTAAAATATGCGCAAGCAGCTCCTAAAAATATAGCAACCATGACCGACCAGACTCCTCCCCGCCCCACCCTGCGCCGCGCGCCCGCGCCGCCCAGCGCCGCCGCCAGCCCGGCGGGTGTGCGCCGTGCGCCACCGCCCGCCCGCCCCTCCGGCAACCGCGCCATTCCGGCCGGCCAGACCAACACCGCCGCCCAGGGCGCGGGCGGCACGGTGCGCCTGAACAAGCGCATGGCCGAGCTGGGCCTGGCCTCGCGCCGCGAGGCCGACGACTGGATCGCCAAGGGCTGGGTGAAGGTGAACGGCAAAGTAGCTGAGATGGGCATGCAAGTGCTGCCCGGCGTGCGCATCGAAATCGACAAGCAGGCCCAAGGCCAACAGGCCAACCAGGTCACCATCCTGCTGCACAAGCCCATCGGCATCGTCAGTGGCCAAGCCGAAGACGGTCACGAGCCCGCCATCAAGCTGATCCAGCCGCAAAACCGCTGGGCCGACGACAACGCGCGCTTCTTCTTCCACGGCAGCCAGCTCAAGAGCTTGGTGCCGGCCGGCCGCCTGGACATTGACTCCACCGGCCTCTTGGTGCTGACGCAGGACGGCCGCGTGGCCCGCCAACTGATTGGCGAAGACTCGGTGATGGAGAAGGAATATCTGGTGCGCGTGGCCTACACCGGCGTCGCCAATCCCGCCGCTGCCAACTCGCCTGCAGCCACCTACGGTGGCAAGGCGCAACAGCTAATCCGCCTGGACGATGACGACCCCGTCACCAGCGATGTGCAGTCCGTCTTTCCGGCGGACAAACTCCAACTGCTGCGCCACGGCCTGCGCTTGGACGACCAGCCGCTCAAACCCGCCAAGGTGGAGTGGCAAAACCCCGAGCAGCTGCGCTTTGTGCTGACCGAGGGCAAGAAGCGCCAGATCCGCCGCATGTGCGAGTTGGTGGGCCTGCGCGTGGTGGGCCTCAAGCGCGTGCGCGTGGGCAAGGTCATGCTGGGCAACCTGCCGGTGGGCCAGTGGCGCTATTTGCAGCCGCACGAAAAGTTCTAACGTCTTTCCAAAAGCATCCATGCCCCTGCCCTCGCGCCCCAAGGCCTTGCAGCACTTCCGCGCGGCTGACTTGCGCGGCGTGGTGCAGTTGGCCACCCAGGCCACCCGCGGCGTGGCCCGCATGGCCGAGGGGGTGCACCAGTCGGTCTGGGGCAGCCTGGGCGTGCCCGGCGGCAAGGCTGAGGGCACCACACGCGGGCTGACCGGGCTCATTTACCAAACCGTGCAGGGTGTGACCCAACTGGTAGGCAGCGGTGCCGATGCCATCCTGACCCGGTTGCAGCCACTGCTGGACGCGGCGGATGCGCAAGCGCCCGACACCCCGCAGCGCGAGGCGGTGCTGGCTGCGCTCAACGGCGTGCTGGGCGACCGCCTGGCCGCCAGCGGCAACCCGCTGGCCACGCGCATGCAGCTGCGCCACGCGGGCCAGCGCCTGGACTGGGCCACCCCGTCCACGCTGCCAGCCAACACCACCGTGGGCGGCAAGCTGCTGGTCGTCATCCACGGCCTGTGCATGAACGACTTGCAGTGGACGCACACCACCGCTGGCGGCGAGATGCGCAGCCACGCCACCGCCCTGGCCGCGCTGGGCTACACCCCGGTCAATGTGCGCTACAACACCGGCCTGCACACCTCCGACAACGGTGCGCACCTGGCGGCGGAGCTGGCCCAGTTGGTGGCCCATTGGCCCGTGCCGGTGACAGAAATCACGGTGCTGGCGCATAGCATGGGCGGGCTGGTCACGCGCAGCGCGGTGCTGCAGTCCGTGCCCGCCGCAGCGTGGCGGCAGGCGCTTAAAAACATCATCTTTCTGGGCACGCCGCACCACGGCGCACCGCTGGAACGCGCGGGCAACTGGGTGGACGTGGTTTTGGGCGCCACACCCTACGCGCGCCCCTTTGCCAAGCTGGGGCAGCTGCGCAGTGCCGGCATTACCGACCTGCGCTATGGCCATGTCAGCCCAGAAGACTGGCAGGGCCGCGACCGCTTCCAAAAGGGACCGGACCGCCGGGTGCCCGTGCCGCTGCCCGAGGGCGTGGCCTGCTACACCGTGGCCGCCACCACCGCCAGCCGGCGCGGCGCCCTGGCCGACCGGCTGCTGGGCGATGGCCTGGTGCCGCTGCGCAGCGCGCTGGGCCAGCATGACGACGCGAAACGCAGGCTGGTGTTTGCCAAACCCAGCCAGTGCATTGCCTACCGCATGAACCACATGGAGTTGCTGCACCGGCCCGAAGTGGCGGCGCAGTTGCTGGCCTGGCTGGCGCCGCACACGCCCGCTGACTAAACTTTGTTTTTGGGGATCGGTTCCCCATCCAGCCCTGCGGGCTGGGTGGGTTCATAGCCCTGCGGGGGCGCCTCCGGCGCCGCTTTTCCGTCCTGCAGCAGCCCACCCACGCTGGCCTCCCACAAGCCCCATGCGGTATCGGTGTCACTCTCGGAAACCTCAGGCACTGGCAAAGGGTCCAGCAAACCGTCGTATGGCTTGGGAGTTTGGGAGGGTGTGGCCGCCCGCTTGTCGGAGGGCGGCAGGGGCGGTTGCGGTTTCATGCGTTGGGCTTCCCTGAGGCTTTTTTGCAATGTAGCGCGAACGCTCACGCAGGGGAAGGGGTACGCGCAAGCCCCTCGGCGCTACTCTTCTTTAGCCAAGCGGGAACTCCGCTCGCAATCCTCCAGCGCCAGCAGCAGGCTGGTGCGGTGGTCCCGGGCAACGTCTTGCCAATGCAGGCCGGAAATCGCTCCTTCCAGGGCCCACAACAGATTCAGGCTGACATGCGCACCGGAACGCTTGATCCGCACATAGGCCGCCACCGCGCCCAGCGCCTTCAGATCGGCCAGCGTGTGAATACCCGCACGCGCCAGCATCTGCTGGGACTTGGGGCCCAGATTGGGCAAGGAGGCAATGGCGTTGGCGGTCTGCATGGCGTCAATGTAGCCAGAATGCTGCGCTCTTGAAACCCAGCCCCTCGCCCATAATTGCGGGTTGCCCGCGCCGCAGGCGCCATGTCTGGCGGTGCACATCGTTTTTTGAGACTCAGAGACTGACTTATGACCAAGCAAACCATGAATTTCCAGGCCGAAGTGGCCCAGCTGCTGCACCTGGTGACGCACTCGCTGTACTCCAACAAGGAAATCTTCCTGCGCGAGCTGATCTCCAACGCATCCGACGCCTGCGACAAGCTGCGCTTTGAGGCCATCAACAACAGCGGCCTGTACGAGAACGACCCTGAACTCAAGGTCAAGGTCACTTTCGACAAGGACGCCAAGACGCTCACCATCACCGACAACGGCATCGGCTTGTCACAGCAAGAAGCTATCGACAACCTGGGCACGATTGCAAAGAGCGGCACCAAAGACTTTGTGAGCAAACTCACAGGCGACCAGAAGGCCGATAGCAACCTCATTGGCCAGTTTGGCGTGGGCTTCTACTCCGGCTTCATCGTGGCCGACAAGATCACCGTCGAATCCCGCCGCGCTGGCCTCAAGGCGGATGAAGCGGTGCGCTGGGTGAGCGATGGCGGCGCCAGCGGTGGCGGCGCGTTCGAAGTAGAGAGCATCACCCGTGAAGCGCGCGGCACCAGCGTCATCCTGCACCTGCGCGAGGACGCATCCGACTACCTGCAGACCTGGAAGGTCAAGGGCATCATCAGCAAGTACTCCGACCACATCAGCCTGCCCATCATGATGGAAAAGGAAGAGTGGAAAGACGGCGAGTTGATCAACCCCAGCGACGAGAACGGCGGCCGCCAGCCCGGTGGCATGGTCAAGACTGGCGAGTGGGAAACCGTCAACAAGGCCAATGCCATCTGGAGCCGCGCCAAGAAGGACGTTACGCAAGAGCAGTATGACGACTTCTACAAGCAGATCAGCCACGACTTCGAGGCGCCCTTGGCCCACACGCACAACCGCGTGGAAGGCAGTACCGAATACACCCAGCTGCTGTATGTGCCCGGCAAAGCGCCCATGGACCTGTACAACCGCGACCGCAAGGGCGGTCTGAAGCTGTATGTGAAGCGCGTCTTCATCATGGACGATGCCGAAGCCCTGCTGCCCGGCTACCTGCGCTTCATCAAGGGCGTGGTCGATAGCGCTGACCTGCCCCTGAACGTGAGCCGCGAGCTGCTGCAGGAAAGCCGCGATGTGAAGGCCATCCGCGAAGGCAACACCAAGCGCGTGCTCTCCATGCTGGAAACCCTGGCGAAGCAAGACAAAGTGCCTGAAGCTGGCGCCGATGGCGTGACCGACGTGCTCAGCGCCGAAGAAAAGGCAGAACAAGACGCCAACGCGGGCAAGTACACCAAGTTCTATGCCGAGTTCGGTGCCGTACTCAAGGAAGGCTTGGGCGAGGACTTCAGCAACAAGGAACGCATCGCCAAGCTGCTGCGCTTTGCCAGCAGCACCAGTGACACCGTGAGCGTGAGCCTGGCCGACTACAAGGCCCGCATGAAGGAAGGTCAAGAAGCGATCTACTACATCACAGCCGACACGCTGGCCGCCGCCAAGAACAGCCCGCAACTCGAGGTCTTCAAGAAGAAGGGCATCGAAGTGTTGCTGATGACCGACCGCGTGGACGAGTGGGCCCTGAGCTACCTGCACGACTTTGACGGCACACCGCTGCAAAGCGTGGCCAAGGGCGCCGTGGACCTGGGTAAGCTGCAAGACGAAGCCGAGAAGAAGGCCGCCGAAGAGGCCGCCGAAGCTTTCAAGCCCGTGCTGGCCAAGCTCAAGGAAGCACTCAAGGAGAAGGCCGATGACGTGCGCGTGACCACCCGCCTGGTCGACAGCCCGGCATGCCTGGTGGTGCAAGATGACGGTATGAGCACCCAGTTGGCCCGCATGCTCAAGCAAGCCGGCCAGGCCGCACCCGATGTGAAACCCGTGCTGGAGGTGAACGCCGACCACGCGCTGGTGAAAAAGCTCGATGGCAGTGTGCACTTCCACGACTTGGCCCACATCCTGTTTGACCAGGCCCTGTTGGCCGAAGGCGGCCTGCCGGCCGACCCTGCCGCGTATGTGAAGCGGGTGAATGCCCTGCTGGTGTGATGGCAGAGGCGAAATAGGCATCAAATTGACCGAAAACCCCTATGGATACTGCGTAAAAAGCTATTAAATTTGTAGCAACCATCAGAATGAGCCCCACCGCCACCTGGCGTTTGGGGCTTTTTTGTACCGGCGCATCCGGCGCGCGACGTCCACCACCCTGACTCGCTGGACTATGCTCGCCATCTACGTGGACATGAACTGTGGTACCTCTATGAATACGCGACATTGGGCAATCGGATGCTTGATGGGTGGATGGCTTGCGCTCACGCCGGTGCAGGCAGAGAACATCACCTGGCTAAGTTCCGACTTCCCGCCGTTGGCCATGCCAGGGGCCAGCCCGGCGCAAAAGGGCTATATGGACAAACTGCTGCAACAGGTGCGGAACAAGCTGCCCCAGCACCAGTTTGCAGAAGAGGTGCTCCCCTGGCCTCGGGTACTGTTTCTGGCGCAAAGCGGTGGACCGTATTGCACCGCCATGGCAGCCCACACCCCGGAGCGTGAAGAGTTCTTACGCTTCACCGTACCCTATGGCTATGTGTACCCGGTCGGCGTGGTGGCCAGGCTGCAAGACAAAGGACTGTTCAGCCGCTTCGTGAACCCTGATGGAGAGTTGCGCCTGCACGATCTGCTGCGCACCACAGAGCTGCGCATCGGGGTGGCAGGACAGAGAACCTATGGGGCCAAGATCGATAGCATGCTCGGGCCTCTGTTGCAGTCCGGTGCGCGCCAGGTGTTTACGGTCCACCAGGACAACTCCACCAAATCGCTGATTGGCATGCTGAAGAAAAAACGGTTTGACTACACGCTCTCCTACCCAGGGGAAGCTGCGTTCTATGACAGCCCCGTTGCCAACTTGCACTTCTACCCCATTGCCGGCAATAGCGATCTGCTGGCCGGGCGCTTCAGCTGCACCAAGAGCGCGCAAACCGATCGCAGTTTTGAAGACTTGAACCGGCTGGCCTTGTCCATGCGCAAGGACAATACCCTACTGGACTCCTACGAGCGGTGGCTGCCGTCGTATCTGGTCCAGCCTTTCCGTGCCCGGCTGGAGCGCCAGCTGGCAAGCCCACTGCCGTGAGCACGCGGCGGCACCGAGAACGCATCCACTTCAGGGGGTAAGACGCCCGACGACGGCCCACCGGCCAGCCTGCCGCGCCATTACCACAGCCTCTGCGGAAGCCGGAACCACACCTGTCAGGGCTGTGATGTTGACCTGGTGGGTCACCACAACCAGCAAACCGCTGCCTTGCCAGCCATCCAGCAGCGCCCAGGCTTCGCGGGTTTGAACCGGGGCGCTATCGGGCTCCCCGAAGAAGGAATTGAACGCGGCTTGGTCTACCCGTTGTCCGGGAAATGCCAGGTCAGCGGTTTCGCGTGTGCGGCACCACTGCGAGGACCACACCGCGTCCACCGGCACGCGCTGCTGCCGGAAGAACTCGCCCATGCGCAGTGCTTGCTGCCGACCTTCTTCGCTCAAATTGCGTTGGGTCCGGCAATCGCGCAAGTCAAAACCGGCGGGATCGCCGACACCGGGCGCTTGGGCATGGCGCACCAGCACGACACGCCCAGCTTGCAACGCGGGGGACGGCAACTCCGCGCCAGCCATGCCCACCCCCAGTGCCACACAAAAACCCAGTAAGAGCGCCCTCCGGGAAGGCGCCACAGCCAACCTTCGACGATGTTTGGAGTTCACTAGCACTCGCATGGCCGGACGCATGAGCCACACCGACTCAGGCCTGGCGCTGGTCTGCAAAGCGCAGCTTGATGGCGGCGCGGGCCTCACGGGCAGCCATCAGGGCGGCCACACAGTCGCCGTCCAGCTGGCCAGCATCAACCTCGCGTTGCAGTTCTTGGGCTACTGCGGCGTCATCCCATGAATCTTTGTAGGTGCGCCGGTTGGTCAGTGCGTCGTACACATCAGCCACTGCCACAATGCGGCCTTCCAGAGGAATTTCCTCCATGGTGAGCCCGCGCGGGTACCCAGAGCCATCACCGCGCTCGTGGTGGGTGGCCACGATGTTGCGCATGATGCGGGCGGGCAAACTGTCTTGCATGCCCATATCACGGGCAATGCGGTCGATGATGCCTTCGCCAAGGGTGACATGGCGCTTGATGACTTCATACTCCTGCGCATCCAGCCGCCCGGGCTTGAGCAGGATGTGGTCCGGGATGCCGACCTTGCCAATGTCATGCAAGGACGCAAAGAGCTGCAGGTACTCGATGAATTCATCCGTCAGCCCGTACTTGTCGGCCAGCGCACGCGCCATGATGCGTGAGTAGTACGCAATGCGCTCCAGGTGCTGGCCGGTTTCAAAATCGCGAATGCGGGCCAGATCCACCGCCACCTGGATCGTGCCCACCAGACCGTGCACCAAGCGCTTTTGCAGCAGGTAGAGCTGCGCGATCAGGTCGGAGAAAAGATCCAAAAACCGCGCCGCGTCCTCGTCAAATGCCTGCGCTTCCTTGGAGTCGTAAAACAGGAACGCGGCCAAGGCACCGTCTTGGTAGACGGGTGTGGTGTAGCTGGAGCGATAGTCTTGCGCCTTCAGCCAGCTGGTGTGCAGACTGTTGGAACGGAACGTCTCCGCAATATCACCCACCAGGCGGTGCTGTCGGGTGCGAGCCAGTTCAGCCAGCGAAGGCACATCACTCAGTGGCACTTCGTACTGCTTGAGCAAGGTGTCGTCTTTGTTGCTGCTGACAAAAGTCTTGAGCAAATCGGTGGCAGGGTCGTAGAGCACCACCGCAACGCGATCGATGAAGGTGTAACGTGCGCTGATCAGGCTGTGAACTGCGCGCAATTGCTCGGAAAGGCTGTGGGCCACCGCCCCCATGCCGTGGTACTGTGGGTGAATCGAACTGGAATCTGTCAACGCTGGCATGGCAGGATTGGACCACGGCCAAACGGCTGCGACAATCCAAGGCTCCTATGTCCGAGCACTCCACCATGCCAACCTTTTCTCGCATTACCGCCCTCACCCTGGCCCTGGCCTGTGCCAGCAGCTGGGCACAGAACGCCACCACCACCGCTTCCGCCAAAGAAGAGGGCGCCGTGGTCAGCAGCACGGGGCTGGTCTACCGCCCCCTGAAAGAAGGCAGCGGCGCCAGCCCCAAGGCCACCGACACCGTGAAGGTGCACTACCGCGGCACCTTGCCGGACGGCAAGGAGTTCGACAGCTCCTACAAGCGCGGCGAGCCCGCCGAGTTCCCGCTCAACCGCGTGATCGCCTGTTGGACCGAAGGCGTGCAGCGCATGAAGCTGGGTGGCAAAGCCAAGCTCACCTGCCCACCGCAAATCGCCTATGGAGAGCGCGGTGCCGGCGGCGTGATCCCGCCCAATGCCACGCTGCTGTTCGAGGTGGAACTGCTGGGCATCAACGGCAAGTAAACCCGTGCCTCAGAACGGGGCCTGTGCGAGCCCGCACAAGGTAAAGGTCGAGCCTTTCCCCTCTTCGGATCGCAAGCGGATATCGCAACCCAGATAGGTGGCCTGGGCCTTGGCAATCGCCAGGCCCAAGCCATGGCTTTCGCTGGCCTGCCGGTCGTCAAAACTGCGGTAGGCCTCAAACAATTGGGGCTGCAGATGGCTGGCAATGCCCGTGCCACTGTCGCGCACC
Source organism: Rhodoferax sp. TH121 (assembly GCF_002251855.1). Taxonomy (GTDB): domain Bacteria; phylum Pseudomonadota; class Gammaproteobacteria; order Burkholderiales; family Burkholderiaceae_C; genus Allorhodoferax. The sequence continues at coordinate 419,014 of NZ_NOXW01000022.1, read as the reverse complement.
TCCATGCAGAGCTGGCGGCCTGCGGGGTAGTCCATGCGCCAACGAGTACCCACATACACGGCCCCGGATGGTGTGTGCTTGAGGGCATTGCTGACCAGGTTCTGCAGAATGGACTCGAGCAAACGCCGGTCGGTCCACACGGTCACATGGCGGCGCTGGCTGATGTCGGCGAAATGCAAACGGATGCCTTTGCTGCGCGCCTGCTCGCTAAACAATCCGTGCAAATCCGCAAATACCGATTGCAGGGCCACCTGTTCCATGCGCAATTGCAGGGCCCCGGACTCCAAGCGTGAGAGCTCCAACAAGCGGGACACCTGCCCGTGCAATTCGGACAACGCCTTTTCCATTTTGGGAACCACATTGGACAAGGCCGCAGAGTGGGCTGCGGGTTCGGTGTGTTGCAACACCCCCAGGTACAGGCCCATGGCGCGAATGGGTTGCTTCAGGTCGTGGCTGACTCCGGCCAAAAACAGCGATTTGGTCTGGGATGCCCCCTCTGCCGCGACCTTGCGTTCCCCGAGGTCGGCAATCAGCTGCTGGTTTTCGAAGCGCAGGCGCACAGTCTCGCGGTGCATGCGATGGGAGTCATGGGCATACCTGGAAATAACGCTCAGGAACACCACGGTCATGCCGGCCAGCAGCAGTTGCTCTGTTCCCCCCGCTTGCACCATGATCCACAAATAAGGCAGGAGGATGGGAAGCACGAATGCATAGAACGCAGGAAGATGAACCGCCAAGGGCGTGACGGCCACACCAATCAGCCCTGCAAAAATGGACCCTACCAGCAACTGCGCCGTGGGTTGATGGGTGTCGATATACATCGCGCCAAACGCGCCCCATGTCAGCCCGGACGCCAGGGACGACCAGGTATAGACCTGCAGCACGGTGGCCTGGCGATATGGCTCTTCCATGTGGGGGCGCGAGTGCCACATGTACAGCTCCCGCGCCAAGTTCGCCACCACGGCAAAGCCCACCCACGCAGCAAGCAGGGCATTGGGCACATGCCCATGCATCAGCCACGCGCACACAACGGTCAAAAAACTTACCGCCGCCAGGGGGAAATGCAGGTCGAAGACAAAGTAGTGGGCAAATGCGCGCTGTTCATACTGCGCGAGGGGGGTGCGTTCGCTCTTCGTGGGCATGGGGCAGACTCTACAACTCCATAATGCGCGACTATGCCATCCATTCAAGTGCTCATTGCCGAAGACCATGCCCTGCTCGCCGATGCCCTGGAGTTGCTATTGGGCACGCAGGCGGACCTGCAGTGCGCGGGGATTGCACGCGATGGCGCGCAGGCGCTTGCCCTGGTGCAGGAGCTGCAACCCGACGTATTGCTGCTGGACTTGGGTCTGCCCCAGCTGGATGGCCTGGCCGTCATGCAGGCGTTGCGCACAGCCCAATGCCCCACCCGCACCCTGGTGGTGACAGCCCGCATGGACGCGGCATCGGTGCGGGCTGCGCTGGCACTGGGTGCTGCGGGGTACGTGCCCAAAAATGAAAGCAGCCACGAATTGCTGCAGGCCATCCGGCGCATTGCCCAGGGACGACGGTACGTCAGCAACGAAATTGCGGCCCTGTTTATCCAGGAACCTGCGGCGCCCGGGCCTGAGACCAAACTCACCCACAGTGAAACCGTGATCCTGAAACTGGTGGGCGAAGGCCTGACCAGCAAGGAGATGGGTGCCAAGCTGGGCATCAGCGAAGCCACTGCCCGCAAACACCGCGAGAACATCCGCAGCAAACTGGGCCTGCGCAACAGCGCCGAAATGGCGGCCTACGCCATACGGGCTGAGGGCGGCAACACGGTACCAGGACCGCTGTAAACGGCCACAGGCCCTACCGCGCAAACCATCGGCCCGGCCTACGCCCGAGTGCGTATTGCGCGCCGGACTTGTTTGTGGGTAGCATCGCCTGAAGCTCCGCGACGTTGCCACCGCACGCGCCCCACTCCAGGAAAGCACCCCATGTCTCACCGTCGCAGCATTCTTCAGGCTCTGGGCGCTGCCAGCCTGTCCTCCTACATGGTGCAACTGATGGCCATGGGCACACATCCGCTGGCGCCTGGCATCCGAAGGCTCAAAGGCTCTGTGCAGATCAATGGCAGCCCTGCCAAGGAAGGCCAGCTGGTGCTGACGGGCGACACAATTACCACCGGCAAAGCCAGCGAAGTGGTGTACGTGATGGGCAACAACGCCTACCTCATGCGTGAAGACAGCCAAGTGCAGTTCGCCAGCGAGGGGGTCACCGGCATTCTGCGACTGGTCACTGGCAAGGTGCTTGCGGTGTTTGGCCCGGGCAACAAGCGCATCGTCATGCCCACCATGACGGCCGGCATCCGCGGCACGGCCTGCTACATTGAAACCACCGACACCCAAACCTACTTTTGCCTCTGCTACGGCACCGCCGACCTGACACCGGCTGCGGACCCAAGCCAGGCGCGAACCGTGACCACCCGTTACCACGACTCGCCTTTTTTTGTGGGCATGGACGCATCAGCGCCCTTGCTGAAGGCTGCCCCGGTCATCAACCACCGCGACCACGAACTCACCATGCTCGAAGCCCTGGTGGGCCGCCGCCCGCCCTTTGCGGGCCAGGAAAGTTTCAGCTACTAAGCCGCCACCACTGCCATGATGCATCGCCTTGTATGTGTGAGCCTCATGCTATGTGCCCACGCCTGGGCACAAGCACCCGCAGCCCCCGAAGACGGCCCCGCGCCTCCTGCGCTGGTGGCCGAGCTGTTTGAAACCGTCGTCAAACTGCCTGTGACCGTGCAGCCCCTGTACGGCGGACCGCACCAAGGTGAGATGGTGCTTACCCACTTCAAGCCGCCGGGTGACGGTCCCTTTCCTGCCGTCGTCATGCAGCATGGCCGCGACGGCACCCAGCGCGCCACACCGGCGCGCTACCGCTACACCGATGTGGCGCGCTACTGGACACGGCGCGGTGTGGCGGTGTTTGTACCCACCCGCGTGGGCTATGGGGACAGCGGCATGGCGGTGGACCCTGAGTTCACGGGCGACTGTGACAAGAAGAACTACGACGTGGCCGCTGCGGCTACCAATGTACAAACCTTGGCAGCGATTGACTTTGCCACCAAGCAGCCTTGGGTACTGCCCAACAAGGTGCTGGTGATGGGTCAATCCATGGGCGGCTTTGCCACCGTGGTGGCCATGGGTGCCAAGCATCCATCTGTCATCGCTGGCATCAACTTCGCCGGCGGCGGCGGCGGAGACCCCGTGAACCGGAAAGCCAATCCTTGCGGCTACCACCGCTTGGCCAACACTTTTGAGAAGGCCGGTAAGGCCAATGGTGGCAGCACCCCCATGCTGTGGCTGTATGCCGAGAACGATCTGTTCTGGGGCGCCGACATTCCACGCAAGTGGCACGAGGCCTACACCAGCGCGGGTGGCAAGGCAGAGTTTGCGGCCTTCGGCCCCGTCAGCACCGACGGGCACAGCCTGCTGTCCAAGGGCCTGCCGCTGTGGCGCCCGGTGCTGGACCAGTTCGTCGCCAAGCTGGGCATCGCGCCCCCCAAAGCTGCGGGGGCCCCGCCTGCCAGCGGATATGCCGCTATCGATGACGCCAGCAAACTCCCCAAAGTGAAGCAAGACGTCAAGGACAGCGGCTACCTCCGCTTCCTGACCACCGACCTGCCCCGCGCCATGGCTATCGGCCCCAAAGGTGAATGGGCGTTCTTCTCGGGTGACAACGTCATCCAGCGCAGCCTGGAGCGCTGCGCCCAAACCGCCAAGACCGCCTGCAAGCTCTATGCGGTGGATGACAGCGTAGTCTGGACGGACTAATGCCGGTGCCAAAGCAGTGTTTTCTACGCAGAACTGCGTAGAAAACTGCTGCCGCCTACGCACTCAGACGCATTGCGGCTTGCCCCTTGGAGTTTTAGCCTCTCCCTTGAAGTTTTCGAACTTCGCCACCGGGCACACCACCCACACTTCAGGGAGTTTTCTATGCATATCCGCAACCCACGTTGGACCACGGTCTTCAATGCGCCCGGTCAACCCCGGACTAGCCGGCGCAAGGCTTTGGGCCATGCCGCATTGGCCGGCACCCTCGCACTCGCAGCGTTGCCGGCAAGCGCCAGCTTCACGGTGTACACAGACCCAACCAGCTTTTTGGCGGCTACCGGCGCAGTTCAGAGCACCAACTTCAATGGCTATACCGCAGACGTGTCGGCCAACAACCTGGATTTCGGTGCCTTTACAGCGCGCGGTCATTTCACGTTGGACGCACCGAGCCAGACCTATTACACCGATGGCAGTACCAACCTGCATCTCAACACAGACTATGGTGGATGGGGTGATTTTCAGTTTGACCAAGGGCTGATGGCATTCGGTGCATGGTTCGCAGGAATCAACCCCACCAACAGGCCCTATTCCCTCATCAGCGTCGACGCGAATAGCCTTGCCGGCTATGGCTCGTACAGCCACGTGGGCGAATACCTGCCGCCCACCACGGCAGGCGGCACCTTGCGATTCATCGGCTTCACATCCACCCAGGCGTTCAACCGCATCGTCTTCGAGGGTGCGGGCTGTTGCATGAGCAGCTACGCCATGGACAACGTGGTGTATTCGGCAGCCTTGGCGCCAGTCCCCGAACCCGAAACCTACGCCATGCTGTTGGCCGGGTTGGGGCTGATGGGAGCCGTGGTGCGACGCCGCAGTGCCAAGGCAGCCGTGTGAATATCGCCATCGGAAGAGACAACCCATGACCAAACACTTCCTCTCCCTCGCCCTTCTCACTGTGCTAACCGCCACCGCACAGGCCCAACCTGTCGTACGCGACGGCGTGCTGGCCGACGCAGCGGGCCGCACGGTGTACATCTTTGACAAAGACACGCCCGGCAAGAGCAACTGCAGTGGCGGCTGCCTGACGGCTTGGCCTGCATTTGTAGCCAAAGAGGGTGCGGCGCCCGCAGGCGACTTCACGCTGATCGACAGCAACGGTGCCAAGCAGTGGGCCGTCAAAGGAAAGCCGCTGTACTACTTTGTGGGCGACACCAAACCCGGTGACCGCAATGGCGAAGGCAGCGGCGGCGTGTGGCACACCGTGGGGGGTGCTGCCAAGGTATCCGCAACGACTGGAAGCTACTGACGGTCGTTGAATCTCGTTCGCTCACCTCTACTGTGCACATGGCAAGAACGATGACTTGGGCATGGCCACTTCCACCCAATGTAGAAGCCCCGGGACCAACAGCGAACGGAGAGCGACAGCCATCACAACAGGTTCAACGAACAACTTCTAAGGAGACATTGAAATGAACAAACCTTGTTCTTGCTTTGCTTTGGTGGCACTCTTCAGCTTGCCGATTTCCCCGGTACTGGCGCAGCAAACTGCTGCGACCGACGGGAAAACCGACACCGTGGAGTTTCCAGAAAAGAACTCGGCTGATCGCAACGCTACGCCAACCCAAGCGACAGCCTCCTCCGGCCCGGGCATTTCGAACTTAACCACCCGCGGCACACTCACCGGTAACGTTACGCAGTCAAGCAATACCATCCGATCAGCAAGCCAAACCCTCTCTATTGCGGGCCAGAATGATGCAACTAGTGGTGGAAATGTTTCGCTAACAGGCGTAGTTACGGCACCGGTTAGTCAAATTCAACGAGGAGCAGGCAGCAACCAGCAAACTATCGGAGTTGGAAGTTTGACGGGCTCCAGTGTCGGCTCCGCAAACACCAATGGCACGATCAGCGGCCCCGGCGTGACCCAAATTAGCGATGGTGGTGGAGGAAGAATCGGCGAGTTCAATGGTGGTGGACAGTCCGTTGGTGTAGCAAACATCAGCGGCAGCCAGGCTTCCAGCATCAACACGCGTGGCTTGATCAATGGAAGCATCACACAAGACCAACGGAGCTCATCTGGCGGCATTCAGTCGATCACCGCAGGTGCCGTGAATCGTGTAGATGCTGCAGGACAAGTGTCTACCAATGGCACCATCAATGCAGCCGTCAATCAAGTCAAGACCACGACAAACAACCAGACCCAGACCCTGGACGTCGGAAGCGTCATTGGCGGCAGTCCGACCAATGCGAGAACAAATGCAACGCTGAATGGCACGGCTACCCAGGACGCAGGAGCGGCCTCGGATTCAACCCAGACCATTCAAATAGGCAGCGTGGTGGACTCCAGGGGCAATACTGCCACTTCAGCGGGTAGTTCAGGAACGATCTCTCAAGTTCAGAGAAACACAGCGAACTCCAATCAGAAGATTGCAATTGGGACTGTAGAGCGCTCTGGCAACCAAGTGACCACTGAAGCCTTCACCACGAACGCCATCTCCCAAGAAGCGAAGTCTGGAGAAAGAATCACACAAACCATCAGCGTTGGTAGTAGTCAAGAGACGAGTGCAGTGGTGAGTACGAAAGCTTTGGTGAGCGGCCGCCTAACCCAAAGTGCTGCAGCCGGCGACGACATCACGCAGACTATTAACCTGGGCAGTGTGCGCGGGACCTCCAGCGGAAGAGTTGCGACTGATGTCCAAATCAGCGGAGACATCAACCAGCAAACCAGTGGTAGCAGCCAACGGCAAACAGTGATCGTCGGCGGCGTCGAGGGACGTTGAAATGCGCACTTGTCGAATCCAATTCACTCTGGGCGTTACAGTTTTATTTGCGGCCATCACATCGGCCCAAGCTGGCTCCGCCGAGATAGGCGACAACATCAACGCACGCATTGCCCGGGCCAAAAGCGAGCAGGCAGCGCGCGCCGCCGAACGCGCGAGCGCCAAGCTCGCTGACGGTGAGCCCAGCTCTACAGGCTCAGCGATCAAGACCTTGGGTGACGGCTGCACCATTGCCATCGGCAACGTGTTTGAAGATGACAAAAAGATCGGGACCTCTGCCCGCCGCGAAACCACGGTCATCGTCACCGGCGACATCATCCAGGCGGGCAACAACTGCCGCTAAGCAACACACAACCACCATGACCCAGTCACGTTTAGTTCTATTGGCAACGCTCGTTGTCACCGCCTGCGCACCCTTGCCGCCCAAAGCGGCGGATGCCCAGACGGCCTTGAAGTCGCCCACCGGCGCGCTGCAACGCAATGTGACCAACTTCTCAGACACCATGCGCTGCATGGACAAGCTCTACATAGACTATGCGGTACGCGATGTCAGTGTGGTGCTGGAAGACCTGTCTGACGCGACCAAGAAAGTCAGCGCTGGCACGCGCGACATGATGATGTCCGCCATCTCGGAACAGAGCCGGCGTAGCCGGGCCATTGAAGTGATCGTCTTTGGGCAAGATGCCAACAATGCCGTGGCCTTCATGGCCAACGCACAGAAGCGCAGCGCTTTTGCGGTGGTGCCGCGTTTCAATCTGCGCGGCTCGATTTCCCAGCTCGATGAGGGCGTCATCAAGCGCCAGACCGATGGTGGATTCTCGTTTGGCAGCTTGTTTGGGGCCGGCGCCTCCACCAGCAAGCAATTCAATGTGATGGGGCTGGATGTGGCGATGGCCGATACAGCCCGCCTATCCTTGATCCCGGGTGTGGTTTCCAAAAACCTCACCACCATCACCAAAGAAGGAGACGCCCTGGACGCGCAGGCCACCTTCACGAAGGTGGGCATTAACTTCAGCACCTCGCTGCAACGCTCGGACGGGACCGCGCAGGCCCTGCGCAACATGGTGGAGCTGTCGTCGGTGGAGCTGTTTGGGCGCTTGCTCAAGCTGCCGTATTGGAGTTGCCTCAATACCGATGCCCGCAACCCCGAGATTGCCAACGAGATTGAAGACTGGTTCATTGGCATGGAGCGGGGTGGCGAACTCACCGCCTACTTTCAAACCCAGCTGCGCAACCGCGGCTACTTTGACGGTCCGGCCAACGGCAATGTGACCCCCGCTCTGCTGCAAGCGGTATCGGCCTACCGGTCTGCCACAGGCATGGGCGACAAGGCGCTAGTGGATCTGCCCTTCTTTACCCGTTTCTTGAGCAGCCCGTTCCCACCCCCACCGGCGCAGCCATTTCGTGATGTCGCCGCCGCGCCGCCTGCGGCCAGCCCAGAAGCGGCACGGATTGGGCTGAAGATTGCACCCGCACCCGGCGGGGCCAATGAAGGACTGTCATTCGCTGTTCAAACCACCGCGCCAGCCTATGTGTATTGCTATGCACAAACCGCGGGCGGAAAACTGCAGCGCATCTTCCCCAACCGCTTTGTCGATGATCCGATGGTGGAACCAACAAAGCCCTTGCTATTGCCTGGCCAACAAGGCTTCAAGCTCTTGCCTGGCGAGAGCGGCAGTGTGCCCGTGGCCTGCTTCGCCGCACCGCGAGAAATTTACAAAGACATTCCGGCCGCCCTGCGCTGGGGCGACTTTCAGGACCTGAACGCCATCGGAGGATTTGGCGACATTCAAAAACTGCTGGAGAGCGTGGCCAAGGAGTCCGTGGCTTCGGCTAACGCAGTACTCAAGTAAGAACACCAACCAAAGGAAAACCTATGTCCATGTCCGCCATTCAAAAAGCTGTTGTGTCAGGCATTGTGGCTGTGACGTTGTGCGCACCCGCCATGGCCGAAACCATTCGCCACTTCAACGTTGAAGGCACGATCCGCACCTTGAACGAGGGGTCCGGCAATACGACCACGCGCAGCAGCATCGTCGATGCGCTAGACGGGCAAGCGTTTTCGCTGTCGTTCGATTTGGACTTCAGCACCCCAGATACAGACCCCGCGTTGGACAAGGGCCGCTACACCCATGCGGTCCGCAGCACGTCGGCCGCTTCAAACGGGTTCTCCTTCTCCGCGATCAACAACTCCTGCGTGAACTTGGCTTTTGATTGCTACGTAGACCTGGCCAATGACCAATTTGGCGTTGGCTTCGATCTTTACGGCCTTCGAACCGGGTTTGTTCAGTCGGCTGCATTGAACACCCAGGTCAGCAGCACCCTGCCAGGTGCGGGCACCGTGATCGGCGGCATCCCGATCGCGACCTCCGTATCGATATCTTTCTCTTTGTTCGCCGGCGGTGCCGGACTCTTTGCTTCGCCGGACATGCTGGGACCCAATGAGATCAGCCCTTCTGACCTAAGCAGGTTTTCTCGCAGCAGTAACGCTAGCGCCTTCTTTTTCACGCACTATGGGCTCGGACAGGGAACCGAGTCCGGACGCGTGAATTTTGGTATCGATATCACACGCATCCGTGAAGCAAATAGCTACATCCCCCCCATCTCCGCTGTCCCCGAACCCGAAACCTACGCCCTGCTGCTGGCTGGGCTGGGGCTGGTAGGGGCAGTGGCGCGCAAGCGCAAGGCGGTCAAAGCCGCCTAAGCACTCCACTGCAGCAGCGGCTGCAGCACGCTGGCGCCGAGTTTCTTGGAGCGCTCGCCGCTCCAGCCCACCAGGGGGTCGGGCAGGTCGGCGTTGTCTTTGAACGGCATCTCGATGGTGAAGGCCAGGCAGCCAAACTGCTGGGCAATCCAGTTGGTGGCCAATGTCAAATTGGCTTGGCCGGGCGCCGTCTTGCCGTAGTTGTGGCGGTCCTGGAAGTCGGGGCAGCTGGCGGCCCAAGCCACCTTGAACGCGTCCTCCAGCGCGGCAATGCGCGGGCTGTAACCCGGCGTTCCCTCGGAGCCCACCACAAAGTTGTAGGGCAGACCCTCGTCGCCGTGAATATCCAGGTTCAGGTCCACGCCAATGTCGAGCATGGCTTGGCGCACCAGCAGCACCTCGGGCGAGCGCTCCGCCGTTGGCTCTGCCCATTCGCGGTTCAGGTTGGCGCCGGCGGCGTTGGTGCGCAGGTTGCCCAGCACCGCGCCGTCCGGGTTCATGTGCGGCACCACATAGAAGACACAGCGGTCGCGCAGCACACGGGCCACGGCATCGTCGGCATCCAGCAGGCGTTCCAGAAAACCCTCCACAAACCATTCGGCCATGGTCTCGCCGGGGTGCTGGCGCGCAATCATCCAGACCTTCTTTTTCTGCTCGATGGGGGTGGTGCCCGCCTCGTCGGTGATGCGCAGCAGCGTCATGTCGCGGCCCTGCACCGTGCTGCCCAGTCGTTGCTGCGTGACCCAGTGCGAGGTGGCGGCCGAGGCCAGCAAGTCCAGGTGCTGCTCATAGGAATAGGGCTCGAAGTAGGCAAAGTACACCGCCTGCGCCATGGGCGTGAGACGCGCGGTCATCTCTTGGCCATCAAACTGCGTGTCGATGCGCGTCCACTCCTGGCGGTCGTAGCTGGCCACCACCTGATAGCCGTCCCAGCCCTTGGGGTAAGCGCTATCACCTGCATTCAAGAAGCGCAGCGTCACCGGCTGAAAAGCCGCCCCATGCAGGCAAAAGTGGAACCACTGGGCAAAGTCCGCCGCGCTGTCCTTGCGGATGCGCAGCTGGATATCGTCGGCCCGGTCCAGTTGCACCACCTCAATGGCGCCGGAGTCGAACTGGGTGGAAATGTGCAGTTTATGCATGAAATTGGCCTCTAGCGCCCACGCTTATTGCGCGAGCAGCTCCTGTTTTAATAGCAATTAAAGAGAATCCACCACTTTGACCAACTGCCCCAGCTTGGGCTCACCGCCCCCGTAGTAGCCGTTGATCAGGCGCAACTGCTGCTCGGGCCGCGCAATGGGGGAGTTTTTGGCCAACTCGGCAAACCCGCCCTTGGGGTAGGCCACCGTCTTGATGCCCCAGGGCCGTGCCGCGGCACGGTCTTGGGCCGTAAGGGCGCGGAAGCTGCCCTCCACCTCGCGCACCTGGGCGCGGGCGCGCTGCAAGGCGTTGGCATCTTTGGCACTGGTTTGCAGCAGATACATGGTGTTGCCCGGGCCGGTAATCACCGTGGCCTCCAGCGCCTGCGTCTGGCCATTGCTGGCGGTGCGCGCGCCAGCAAACCGCGTGGCCTGCAGCCCGTTGAGCGTAGTGGCCTCCGTGCGGCCCTGCGTGGGCTTGAGCAGAGAGCGAATCACCTCTGTGTGTGTCTTGCCCGCTTGCGCTGGCGCCACGCGCACCACCACGGCCGCGTCGCGTGCGGTGTTCAGCAGGGCAAGCTGGTCCGCGTCGTTCTGGATGTACCAGCCCGTGGGCGCGGTGAGCGCAATGCCCAGGGGCTCGTGATAAAAGTTGCGCCCGCGCGTCAGGCCTTGGGCCGGGCTGTCGCCAAAGGTCATGCCGCTGATGAGCTTGAGGTAGCGCTCTCGCCCTTCGTCGTTGTAGCCCGCCTGGTTTTTGTACTGCGCGGCTAGCGCCGTGATGGACTGCAAGCGCTGGTCGTTGCTGGGGTGCGAGGCCAGCCAATCACTGCCACTGGGCACCGGGCGGCCTTCTGCCTTGGCCTGGTCGGCGGCAAAACGCTCCTGGTTCTTCAGCACGTTGATCACGTCCACCATGTTGCGCGGGTCGTAGCGCGTGCGCGAGAGGTACTCGGCACCCAGCCCATCTGCCTGCAACTCCTGCTCGCGCCCATACGACGCGATGTAGCCCGCCGCCACACTTTGCGAGGCCTGGCTGGCTAGCTGCCCAGCGCCGCCAAAGCCCTGGCTCTCCAGCACTGCACCCAGCACGCTGGCGGCCAAAACACCCAGTCCGGCGTTTTGCTGGCGCGTGGCGCGCTGCGCACCATGGCGGGCCGTCACGTGGCCAATCTCATGCCCAATCACGCCCGCCAGATCGGCCTCGCTGTCCATATAGGCCATGATGCCGCGCGTCACGTACACATAGCCACCGGGCAGCGCAAAGGCGTTGATCTCGGGGCTATCGAGCACGGTGAAGTGCCACTGCAGCTGGTTGCGGTGGCTTTGCGCCGCCAGCGCCTGGCCCAGGTTATTCACATAACGCTGCACCGCGGCGTTGTTGTAGGCGCCGTATTCCTTCAACACCTCCGCATGCGCCTTGGCCCCCTCGGCCACTTCGTCCTCTTCGCTCATCACCGAACGCTCGGCCTGCCCGGTCACCGGGTTGACCATGGTGGTGCCGCAGCTGGCGAGCAAGAGGGCGGTGAGCAGGAGGCTGGGGAGTTTGAGCTTCATGGGCTTGCATGTCGGTGGCGATGCTTGCATTTTAGGGAAGGCTGGGGTTTGGGGCTTCCCCGCGGACTCCCCTTTGGGGCTACGGGTTTGGGGGGGCATGCAGCCCGTGCACCCGTTCTCCGGCCTCGTCGCGGGCGGCTGTTTTTGTTGGCAAAGGGTCCTGCATCAACACCGTGGTTGGCACACTTGCTCTGTGGCAAGCGCGAGTGGGGCCTGCGCCCGGGTACACGGGCTACCTGCCTGACGTGGCGTATCTGAAAAATGGGGCACGGGAAGAATCACCCGAACAGGGGATGTTCAGGTGAACAGCAAATGGACACAATGCGGCGAAAGCTGTCATTCAAATGCGGAGCCACTGGAGCACATCGCAAGAATCAATGCTCGAAGGCTTTTCGACCACCCAATTCATTCACTACAGAGGTGTTGATTAATGACTTTTCGCCTTTTTTTTCATTCCAGTCCACCCTTCGGTATGCCGAATGGTTGATTGCCTTTTTGCTATGTTTTGTATCCGCACAGGCGAGTGCGCTCGATAAAGTAGATTGGATTGAAGATGTTCAACTTCGAGATGGAAGAATTGTCGAAGTTAAGTTAAGTGCAACAAATCGAATTGACGCCTCGATGCCATGGCCTGGATATTTTGACTTTCGAAAAAGCTCTTTAGATACCTATCGACTAGAATTTCGTCACCCAGATACCAACGAACGAATTTCTTGGGAAGGACTGCGTTATTTCTCCCCGGTAATTTTGGATTTTGTTGGCAGTGTCCCATTTTTGGTCATTCGTGGACGACCGAATAAGGAAACCGCCCAGACCTATGGATGTCCGGAATTACCATTCATATACCTTAGCTATACAGGCTTTCAATGGAAGCCGGTTTCAGTAGAAACCGTTCCGCCAGAAATCGTGGACGCAAACATTTCCATTCACTCTGTTTGGAGTGGATGGGAAGGGGCTCATTTCAGTACAGAAAAAGTTGCGCGGCTCATTGCCGAGGCAGAAGGTCAGTCTGGGGGAGTTCTACCTAGAAAAATACCAAGAACCTATGGCGACTGGTATGCTTCTTACGAAGCTCGGTTTTCACGTCAATTTGGTGATTGTCGCCTAGCGCCAAAAGCTCCACCTCCTGACGCCCACTTTGAGGCTGCTATTGAAAGTAGTTTCGCTGCGCAAGTTTCAGCACAGTCCGTTACTGCATCAATTGCAAGAACGGTAACAGCGTCTGAACCAATATCAGCTTCCGAGTACCGTGCTGGTATGGGGGAGTGGACTGGAAGTGGATATCTGTCAGCAGCGTGCAAAGAAATAGTTCAATGGATTTACCAAATCCGTAAATACGAATACGATGAACAAGATGGGAAGAGGAATTTAAAAGGCTTCACACTAGTCACTTTAGATAAACGAAGAATTCCTATTCCCGAGAAAGTTAAGACATTTGCAGCGGCTGGAACGCAATTACAGACTGTCACTTGCGATGCAGGGACGATTTATGCAATAGCTCGGTCTGACAGAGATAGTCTAATCATTCATCGATTCAGTTATGCCGGTGAGGTGATTGATGTTACGAGGGTCCTTCTGCCAGAAGTCGGGAATGTGATTTCTGGCAATGGGTGGGGTAATCTTTGGGGGGTTAATGCTGCACGAGGTCGATTGACTTTTGATATTGCAAGTTACTCTTATACAGGTACTGCCAATCAAGGCGGTGTCGTGGAAGGCAGGCAAACATATCAGCTGGTTTTGCCTAGCATTCGTCCCATGACCCACTAAGCAAACCCTAGACTTTGTTCGCGCCCACAGTTGGATTGGATGACTGCATTCAGCCTAAAGACGAAGTTCCAAATCGCATCCAAGCCCACTAACCCAGGCGGGTGGTGGGGCCCGCGGGCGCAGGCCGCACTCGCGGTTGCCACAGCGCATGCGCGCCAGCCACGGCGTTAACGCAGTAACCCCAACCCACCAGATACAGCCACCCGCGACGCGAGCCGGAGAACGCGGGCCACGCCGCCCGCCGTGCGCAAGCCAAGACCCAGCAAGAGGCATTTACATATAAAACAAACCTCTAGCCCCCGTGGAATATGCGCAAACAGCTACTAAAACCATAGCATCTAGGCGCGCCAGCCAACCATGACTAACCCCAGCCGCCGATAATCGGGGCATGACTGCTTTCTCCTCTCTCCCCCTCTCCCCCGCCACCCTGGCCAACCTGCAACAACTGGGCTACGAGTCCATGACGCCCATCCAGGCTGCCAGCCTGCCCGTGGCACTGGCCGGCCAAGACCTGATTGCCCAGGCCAAAACCGGCAGCGGCAAGACGGCGGCCTTTGCGCTGGCGCTCCTGGCCAAGCTGAACCCGCGCTGGTTTGCCGTGCAGGCCATGGTGCTGTGCCCCACGCGCGAGCTGGCGGACCAGGTGACGGTGGAAATTCGCCGCCTGGCGCGGGCCGAAGAAAACATCAAAGTGGTGACGCTGTGCGGTGGTGTGGCCACACGTGGCCAGCGTGCCAGCTTGGAGAATGGCGCGCACATTGTGGTGGGCACGCCAGGCCGCATCATGGACTTGCTGGAGCGTGAATACCTGTCGCTGGAAAACCTGAACACGCTGGTACTGGACGAAGCCGACCGCATGCTGGACATGGGCTTCTTTGACGACATTGCCACGGTGGTGAAACAAACACCCAAGGAACGCCAGACCCTGCTGTTCTCGGCCACCTACCCCGAGGGCATTGAGAAGCTGGCCAAGCAGTTCATGCGCGACCCGCAGCAAATCACCGTCAAGGCGCCCGTCGCAGAAAGCACCATCGAGCAGCGCTTTTACGAGGTGGAGCGCAGCAACAAACTGGAAACGGTGAGCCTGCTGGTCAACCACTTCCGCCCCACCAGCACCATCGCGTTCTGCAACACCAAGGCCCAGTGCAATGACTTGGTGACGTTGCTGCAAGCCCAGGGCTTTGTGGCCCAGGCCCTGCATGGCGACCTGGAACAGCGCGACCGTGACCAGGTGCTGGCGCAGTTTGCCAACCGCAGCTGCTCGGTGCTGGTGGCCACCGATGTGGCCTCGCGCGGGTTGGATGTGAAGGAGCTGGACCTGGTGATCAACGTGGACATCACGCCGGACCCTGAAGTGCATGTGCATCGCATTGGCCGTACCGGGCGCGCGGGGCAGTCGGGCCTGGCCGTGAGCCTGGCCACCATGAACGAGATGGGGGCTGTGGGCAAGATTGAGCAGTACCAGAACGCTGCCTCGGTCTGGTTCAAGCGCGAGGAGCTCACTGCCACGGGTAGCGGGCGTTTGCTGCCCCCCATGGTGACCGTGCAGATTGCTGGCGGCCGCAAAGAAAAGATCCGCCCCGGCGATGTGCTGGGCGCACTGACCAGCACCGAAGGGGGCCCCGCCTACACCCGCGAGCAGATTGGCAAGATTCAGGTCACCGAGTTCTGTAGCTTTGTGGCGGTGGACCGCAATATCGCCAAGGACGCCTGCGCCAAGCTCAACGCCGGACGCGTCAAGGGCAAGAGCGTGCGAGCGCGGTTGTTGTAAGGCTTTTTCCTACACGACTTACAGCGCGTGTCGGACTCCAGTTCCCCGGGGGCGTGACTACAGTTCATCCAAGCGCCAGAGTCTTTGCCTGGCGTGTTGCTTACCGGAGAACTGCCATGAAAAACACCACTGCCGCCCTCAACCCCTTCAGCCTGATGATGGAGCCCGAGCTGGTCTTGCAGACCATGGAACGCTCCCAGCAACTGCGTGGCCTGCGTCGCCACAAGCTGCGCCCGCTGGACAAACCACTGATCCCCTACACCAAGGAAGCCATTGCCGCGCGCGCGGCCTACGACGCCGCTATCGACGCCGAAGACTTTGAAGACCAGGCCGACAGCTACCTGCTGAACTGATGCGGTGCGTGCCACCGCCCGCACACGCACACCCCGGGGCCTGTCAGAACGCCGCGATGCCGGTGATGGCACGGCCCAGGATCAGTGCATGGATGTCATGCGTTCCCTCGTAGGTGTTCACCACCTCCAGGTTCACCAGGTGGCGGGCGACGCCAAACTCGTCGCTGATGCCGTTGCCGCCCATCATGTCGCGCGCCAGGCGCGCAATGTCCAAGGCCTTGCCACAGCTGTTGCGCTTGATGATGGACGTCATCTCCACAGCAGCCTGCCCGCTGTCTTTGAGGCGGCCCACTTGCAGGCAGCCTTGCAGCCCCAATGAAATCTCGGTCAGCATGTCGGCCAGCTTTTTCTGGATCAGCTGGTTGGCCGCCAGCGGCTTGTCGAATTGCTTGCGGTCCATGGTGTACTGGCGCGCCCGCGTGTAGCAATCCTCCGCCGCACCCAGCGCACCCCAGGCGATGCCGTAGCGCGCACTGTTGAGGCAAGTGAACGGCCCCTTGAGGCCGCGCACGTCAGGGAAGGCGTTTTCTTCGGGGCAGAACACCTCGTCCATGACGATCTCACCGGTAATGCTGGCGCGCAGGCCCACCTTGCCGTGGATGGCGGGGGCGCTCAGGCCTTTCCAGCCCTTCTCCAAGATAAAGCCGCGGATCTTGCCGCCATCGTCCTTGGCCCAGACCACGAACACATCGGCAATCGGGCTGTTGGTGATCCACATCTTGGCGCCCGAGAGGCTGTAGCCACCGGGCACGGCCTTGGCGCGTGTGATCATGCTGCCGGGGTCGGAGCCGTGGTTGGGCTCGGTCAGGCCGAAGCAGCCAATCCACTCGCCTGTGGCCAGCTTGGGAAGGTACTTTTGCTTCTGCGCCTCAGTGCCAAATTCATTGATAGGCACCATCACCAAGGACGACTGCACACTCATCATGGAGCGGTAGCCCGAGTCCACGCGCTCCACTTCGCGGGCCACCAGGCCGTAGCAGACGTAATTGAGGCCAGCGCCGCCATATTGCTCAGGAATCGTGGCGCCCAGCAGGCCCAACTCGCCCATCTCGCGGAAGATGCTGGCGTCGGTTTTCTCGTGGCGGAAGTTGTCTTGGACGCGCGGCAGCAGGCGCTCCTGGCAGTAGCTGTGGGCGGCGTCCCGCACCTGGCGTTCGTCGTCGGTGAGCTGGCTGTCGAGCAGCAACGCGTCGTTCCATTGGAATGTGTTGTTGGAGGCCATGGGGTTTCCTTCGTGTAGGGTTCGTGAATTAATAAGGGAGGTGGCGGGGTCAGGCGCGCTCCAGCACCACCGCAATACCCTGGCCCACGCCGATGCAGAGGCTCACCACGGCGTAGCGCCCTTGGCGCCTGCGTAACTCGTGGGCGGCGCTCAGGGCCAGGCGGGTGCCGGAGGCACCCAGCGGGTGGCCCACCGCAATCGCGCCGCCATTCGGGTTGACGCGTGTATCGTTGGCCTGCAAGCCTAGTCGGTGCAGGCAGCCCAGCACCTGCGCCGCAAAGGCTTCGTTGATTTCCAGCAGATCGACCTGTGCCAAGCTGATGCCAGCACGCGCCAGCGCGAGCTCGATGGCACCCACCGGGCCCAGCCCCATCAGGCGGGGCTCCACGCCCACCACGGCAGCTGACAACACACGCGCCAGCGGCGCCTGGCCATGGCGCTCGCCAGCGGCGCGACTGCCCAGCAGTAGCGCGGCAGCACCGTCATTGATGCCGGAAGCATTGCCTGCCGTGGTCACACCACCGGCAAACAAGGGTTTGAGCTTCTCCAGCGAAGCCAACGTGGTGTCGGCACGTGGGTGTTCGTCCACCGCAAACGACAGCGGTGGCGCCTTGCGACCTTGCGGCACCTCGATGGGGGCAATCTCGGGTGCAAACATGCCCGCCGTCTGCGCGGCGGCAAAACGCTGCTGCGACTGCAAGGCGTAGGCATCGCAGTCCTCGCGGCTCAGGCCCAGCTCGGCGGCCACAGCATCGGCCGTCTCGGGCATGGTGTGGCGGCCAAAGGCCTGCTCAAGCAGCGGGTTGGGAAAACGCGCGCCAATGGTGGAGTCGGCCACGCGCAGGTCGCGGCTGTAGGGCGACTCGGCCTTGGCCATGACAAAGGGGGCGCGGCTCATGCTCTCCACGCCGCCCACCAGCATCACATTGCCCTCGCCCACCGAGATGGCACGTGCGCCATCTACCAGCGCAGCCAGGCCGCTGCCACACAGGCGGTTGACGGTCTGCCCTGGTACCTGCGGCCCCAGGCCTGCCAGCAGCGCAGCATGGCGCGCGATGTTGCGGCTGTCTTCCCCCGCCTGGCAGGTACAGCCGAGGATCACATCGTCAGCTTCGCGCGCCATGGGCGAGCGCTCGGCCAGGGTGCGCAGCAAATGGGCGGCCAGATCATCCGGGCGCACAGAGGACAAAGCGCCGGCATGGCGACCAAAGGCGGTGCGGGCGCCGTCGTACAGGTAGGCGTTGAGCATGCTCAGTCCGGGATCACGGCCGTGACTTCGATCTCCACCTTGGCGCGGTCTTCCACCAGCGCCTGCACCTGCACCGCCGTCATGGCGGCATTGAAGCTGCCGATGATTTCGCGGAAGGCCCGGCCAATCTCGGGGTAGGCGGCCACGTATTCGCGTTTGTCGGTCACATACCAAGTCATGCGGGTGATGTGCTCCGGCTTGGCGCCGGCTTCGCGCAGCACCTCCACCACATTGGTGAGCGCTTGGCGTACCTGCCCCGCCAGGTCATCGGTGTGAAACACACACTGCGCATCCCAGCCGATCATGCCGGCCACAAAGACCATTTGCCCGCGTGCCATGACGCCATTGGAGTAGCCACGCGGACGGGCCCAGTGGGCCGGTTGAAGAATCTGGGTCATGTTGAGTCTCCTTGTAGTTGTTGCCACCGCGCGATGCCTTGGAGCACATCGTCGGGTATCGGAATCGAGCGGTCGTGTGCCAGTGCGGTGGTCACGATGACGGCCTGGGCGCGCCAGCGCAAGACGGGCGGGGTTTCCATTCCTGTGCACTCAACGTCCAGCGTCAGAGAGCGTTTGCCGACCTTGCGAAGACGCAAGGCCAAAGCAATCGTCTCTCCCATGCGGCTGGGGGCTTTGAAATCACATTGCAGGGACGCCATGGGCAAGCCCAGTTGCCGGGTGCCAAGAAATTCGGCGTAGTTGACCTGCAGGCCATGGCTGAACCAGTCTTCCACCAAGGCATTGAGCATGACGAAATACTGGGGATAAAACACCATGCCTGCCGGATCGCAATCCGAAAATCGCACCATGCGTTGGATGGTGAATGTCGGCTCTGCACCGGCGTGTGTCTGTTGCGCACTCACGTTCAGACTCCGATGTAGCGGTGCCAGATGTCAGGCTGTGCGGCCAAGGTGGCAGAGTCGCCCCGCCACACCACGCGCCCGCGCTCCAGGATGGTGTGGTGGTCTGCCAGCGCGACGAGGCGCTGTACGTATTTGTCGATCACCAGAATGCTCTGGCCAGCGGCCTTGAGCGTGGCCAGACAATGCCAGATGTCCTCGCGGATCAGCGGCGCCAGCCCTTCGGTGGCTTCGTCCAGGATCAGTAAGTGCGGATTGGTCATCAATGCCCTGCCAATAGCCAGCATTTGCTGCTCACCGCCCGACAGTTGATTGCCCATATTGCGCGCCCGCTCTTTCAGGCGCGGAAAGAGGTGGTACACACGCTCCAGCGTCCAAGGCTCCTGGCTGCGGCAGCGGTTGCCTGCAAAAGCCAGCAGATTTTCCTGCACGGACAGCGTGGCAAATATCATGCGCCCCTCGGGCACCACGGCCATGCCCATGCGGGCAATCCGGTCGGGGCGCATGCCATCCACACGCTCCCCCAAAAAGCGGATGGAGCCCGCACCTGGCCGCGTCAAGCCCACAATGGAGCGCACGGTGGTGGTCTTCCCCATGCCATTGCGTCCCAGCAAAGTGGCCACAGCACCGGCCTGCATGGAGAAGCCCACACCAAACAAGACCTGGCTGCTGCCGTATGCGGTCTGTAGATCGTCAATTTCGAGCAATGTGTCCACAAGTGTGTCCCGTCGTGCGTCAGTGCTCAGCGGCCTGGGCCGCGTCGTCCCCCAGGTAGGCCTGTCTGACCTCCGGGTTGTCCTTGATTTCTTGGGCGGTGCCGGTGGCGATGACACGTCCGAACACCAGGGTCGAGATGCGATCCGCCAGGCGGAACACGGCATCCATGTCGTGTTCCACCAAGAGGATGGTGTGCTCGCCGCGCAGGCTTTGCAGCAGCGTGACCATGTTCTCCGATTCATCTGGCCCCATGCCAGCCATGGGCTCGTCCAACAGCAGCAGCTGGGGCTGCAACGCCAAGGCCAAACCGAGTTCCAGCTGGCGCTGCTGCCCGTGCGACAGTGCCCCCGCCAGGGATTGCAGCTTGGCACCCAGCCCAATGCGTTCTGCGACAGCCGCTGCTTCGGCATACCGGGCGGCTTCTTTGCGAGCGGGCATCCAGAAATGCATGCTGCCGCCACTGCGCGCCTGCACCGCCATGGCGAGGTTGTCCAGTACAGAAAGCTTCTTGAAGATGCTAGTGATCTGGTAAGAGCGCACCAGGCCCTGCAGTGCGCGCTGGTGCATGGGCATGCGGGTAATGTTGTTTCCACCGAAGTGGACTGCACCGGCGTCAGGCTGCAGGGCACCGGAAATCTGGTGGATCAAGGTGGTCTTGCCGGCACCGTTGGGGCCGATCAAGGCATGGATGCTTCCACGCTCCACCTTCAACTCAGCCTGGTTGGTGGCGACCAAGCCACCAAAGCGTTTGACCAGCTTGTCGATGTGCAAGAGGACTTCAGCCATGAACCGCTCCTTTGCGGCGCGCGACAAGGCTGGCCAGGCCATTGGGGGCCACCAACACAACCAGCAAAAGCACCGCCCCCAGCCCCAACTGCCAATGGATGGTGTAGTGGCTGAGCAGCTCTTCGAGCAGCAAGAAGAACACCGCTCCGACAAAGCCGCCATACAAATAACCCACGCCACCCAAGATCACCATGATCATGAGCATGCCCGACTGGCTCCATTGCATCAGCGAAGGACTCACGAACCCCCCCAGGTTGGCCATGAGCGCACCAGCAAGGCCCGCCAAGGCACCGGCCAACGTAAAGGCCACCAGCTTGTAGCGGTAGACCGGGAAACCTATGGCGGTCATGCGCCCTTCGTTCTCGCGAATGGCCTGCAGCGTGTGGCCAAAGCGTGCATTGAGCAGGCGCGCCACCAACACCAGTGCACTGGCCACCAGCGCCAAGGTCACATAGTAGAAGTGACGATCCACACCGAGGTCGATACCCGGCGCGAGTACCGAGCGGGCCGCCATGGTCAATCCGTCATCGCCCCCATACGCCTTGAGCGACACCACCAGAAAGTACAGCATCTGGGCAAATGCCAAGGTGATCATGATGAAGTACACGCCCTGGGTGCGCAGGCTGATAGCGCCAATGACCAAGGCACACAAGGCACTCACCGCCATGGCCAGGGGCCAGGCCAGCCAGGCGCTGCTGAGGCCCTCTTGCATGCCTATGGCCACCGTGTAAGCCCCCAGGCCGATAAAGGCCGCATGTCCAAAACTGACCATGCCGCCAAAGCCGAGGATGAGATTCAGGCTGGTGGCTGCCAGCGCAAAGATCAGGATGCGGCTGGCCAGGGTGATGTAGAAATCACCGCCTGTGGCAACTGCAATACTGGGGAAAGCCACCAGCAATGCCAACAATGGCAATGACCAGCGGACGTGCAGGGAATGGTCCAGGATGCTGGACGGAGCAGGGTTAGCCATGGGTGGGGAACAAGCCACGGGGCTTGAAAAACAAGACAGTAGCCATCAGCAGGTAAATGAGGATGGAGGCAACGGCGGGTGCAGCGTTGGCGGCAGCCTCCGGCGACATGAGTCGGGTGAACAACAGTGGCATGAAAGTCCGCCCTGCCGTATCGATCACTCCCACGATCAGAGCCCCCAGAAAAGCGCCACGGATGGAGCCGATCCCCCCGATCACGATGACCACAAAGGCCACGATCAGAATGCTCTCCCCCATGCCAACCTGCACGGCCAGCACGGGACCCAGCATGCCACCCGCCACACCACACAACGCAGCTCCCAGAGCGAAGATGGCAGTGAACAGGCGAGACACATTGACGCCCATGACCATGGCCATCTCGCGGTTGGCAGCACCCGCGCGCACCTGCATGCCCAACCGGGTGCGCGTGATCAAGAGGTACATCAGCAGGGCCACCAACAAACCCACAGCGATGATGAACAGGCTGAATGACGAGTAGAAGAAGCCGGGCAGCAACTCGACAGGGCCCGACAGGCTCTCTGGCGTATTGAGGGGAACTGGTTGTGCCCCCCAGATGAGACGCACACCCTCGTTGCACATCAACAATATGGCAAAAGTGCCCAGCACCTGGGAGAGGTGGTCACGCTGGTAAAAGTGGCGCAAGATGCTCAGTTCCAGCACCGCGCCAAACACCCCGGCCCCCAAGACGCCGCCCGCAAGACCCCACCAATAGCTGCCAGTCGCCGCTGTGATGGCCGCAATCAGGTAGGCGCCCACCATGTACAGCGATCCGTGGGCAAGGTTGATCATGTCCATGATGCCGAACACCAGGGTCAACCCGGCAGCCAGCAAGAACAGCATCAACCCAAACTGCAGGCCATTGAAGGCCTGCTCCAGCAAGAGAATGGAATCCATGGGGCGTGGCTCTTTGCGCTAGGGTGTCAGGCGGGCATCTTGCACTGCGCCACGTAGGCATCCGCATGCTTCTTCAGCACCGAGCCCATCAAACGGTTGGTCACACGGCCTTTGCTGTCTTTGGTGATGACGCGCAGGTAGTAGTCCTGGATCGGGAAGTGGTTGGTGTTGAACTTGAAGGCGCCACGCACCGAATCAAATTTGGCAGCTTCCAGTGCCTTGCGCACGGCGGCCTTGTCATCCAGTTTGCCCTTGGTGTCACGCACCGCTGCATTGATGAGCTGTGCAGCGTCATACCCCTGGGCTGCGTACAGCGTGGGCAAACGTCCGTACTCTTTCTCAAACTCGGCAACGAACTTTTTGTTGGCCGCATTGTCCATGTCATGCGCCCATTGGCTGGTGTTGAACATGCCGAGCATGGGCTCCCCCACCGCCTTGATCACGTCTTCGTCACCCGAGAAGCCGGGGCCAAACAGCGTCATGTCTTTGGACAGGCCTGCGGCCACAAACTGCTTGATGAAGTTGATGCCCATGCCCCCAGGCAGGAAGATGTATACCGCATCCGCCTTGGAAGCACGCAGCTGGGACAGTTCGGTACCGAAATTCAGCTGGTTCAGGGCAGGCAGCGATTCAGAGGCAACCTCACCCTTGAAGAATCGCTTGAAGCCGGTCAAGGCATCTTTGCCAGCGGGGTAGTTGGGGGCAATCAGGGCCACACGCTTGAAGCCCTTGTCCTGCACCACCTGTCCGGCGGCTTCGTGCATGTTGTCGTTCTGGTACGAAGCGCTGAAGAAGTAGGGGTTGCACTGCTCACCCGCGTACTGCGAGGGGCCGGCATTGGCGCTCACATAGAAGGTCTGGGCCGCAAAGGTGGGCGCACCCACGGCCAGCATGACGTTGGAAAACACGATACCGGTCATGAAATCGACTTTGTCGCGCTTGACCAGACGGTCTGCGGTCTGGCGCCCCACATCCGGGCTGGCCTGGTCATCGGCCACCACCACCTCGGCAGGGCGGCCGCCGAGCTTGTTGCCAGCCAGCTTGACGGCGAGCTGGAAACCGTCCCGAATGTCCACCCCCAAGCCGGCACCGGGGCCGGAAAGCGTGCTGAGCAGGCCGACTTTGACCGGCTCAGCGGGCTGTGCCATGGCCGTCAACGCCGTCGCCGCACAAACAGCAAGCAGGGTGCCGCGTAAGGAATGCATAGATACAAGAGACATGGGTGCCTTTCTGTGTTGAAAAGAAAACGTCAAGCTGACCAACTATTCTGACCTCAAGATTCACGTAAACGAAAGCGCTGCAGCTTGCCAGACTGGGTGCGCGGCAGTTTTTCGAAGAATTCAATCGCCCGCGGGTATTTGTAGGGGGCAATCGTCTTCTTCACAAAGTCCTGCAAGGTCTTGACCATCGCGGCGTCCTCAGTGTGTCCGGGCCGCAGAACCACAAAGGCTTTGACGATCTGCCCGCGCTCTGCGTCGGGCACGCCAATCACCGCACACTCCAGCACGGCGGGGTGCAGCATCAGGCCCTCCTCCACCTCGGGTGCCGCGATGTTGTAGCCGGCCGAGATAATCATGTCATCGGTGCGCGACTGGTAGATGAAATAGCCGTCCTCATCCATCAGATAGGCGTCGCCCGTCAGGTTCCAACCATTCTTGACATAGGCCTGCTGGCGCGCATCATTCAGGTAGCGGCAGCCCGTGGGGCCGCGCACCGCGAGCTTGCCCACCGTGCCGGGCGGCAGCGGGCGACCGTCATCGTCCACAACACAGGCCTCATAGCCCGGCACTACCTTGCCGGTAGCACCGGCACGGGCACTCTGCTCGTCGGCCGAGATGAAGATGTGCAGCATTTCTGTGGCACCAATGCCATCAATGAGCTCAATACCAGTGGCTTCACGCCACAGCGTGCGGGTGGACGCGGGCAAGGCTTCACCGGCAGACACACATTTGCGCAGCCGCGTGGCACGCAACTCCTCACCACGCGCAGCCAGCGTGCGGTAGGACGTGGGGGCGGTGAATACCACCGTAGCGCCAAAGTCACGAATGCCATCGAGCAGCTGCGGCGGCCCGGCTTTTTCCAGCAAGACCGTAGATGCACCAATCGACATGGGAAACAACACCAGACCGCCCAAGCCGAAGGTGAAACCCAAGGGCGGGCTGCCGATGAATACGTCATCCGCAGTCGCCCTGAGCACCGAACGCGGCCAGCAGGCACAGATGGCCATCACATCGCGATGGAAGTGCATGGTGGCCTTGGGAATGCCGGTGGTGCCGCTCGTGAAGCCAATCAGGCAGGTGTCATCAGCCGCCGTGTCGACGTTATCAAACAGCGGCGCATACGCCTGCATGGCGGCTTCCAGCGTCTCACTGCCCGCGGCATTGAAGCAGCGAATTTCGCGCAACCCGGGTACGGCCTGGGCTGCCCCCTGCACTTCCTCCACCAGGCTGGCATCACACAAAGCATGGCTGATCTGGCCAATCTCCAGAATCGGTTTGAGCTCCTTGGCGCGCAGCAGCGGCATGGTCGCCACCACAATGCCGCCGGCCTTCACGATGCCGAACCAGCAGGCCACCATCATGGGCGTGTTGGGCGCATGCAGCAGCACGCGGTTGCCAGGCACCAGCCCCATGTCCTGCACCAGCACATGTGCAATGCGGTTGGCGCGCTCCCATAGGTCACGGTAGGTCCATTGTTCCCGGGGACCGCGCACACAGGCTCGGTCGCCATGCCCTTCCCTCACATGCCGGTCCAGCAGCTCGGTGGCGCAGTTGAGCTGCTCCGGGAATTGCAGCTCTGGCAAGGTGAACAGAAAGTCTGGCTGCTGTTCCACTGGGGGCAGGTGGTCGCGTGCAAAGGTGTCGATGTGGGCGGTGGGCATGGACGTCTTCCTGGGAGAGGCAGTGGCAACCTGGGTGATGCGGGCTTACTTCGGGGAAGCCGGGTGGCCCACTTCTTTGAGCAACTCGCGGGCAATGATCAGTTGCTGCACCTCGGTCGCCCCCTCGTAGATGCGCAGGGCGCGGATCTCGCGGTACAGGCGCTCCACCGGCACCTCCGACACCACGCCCATGCCACCCCAGAGTTGCACGGCTGCATCGATGACCTGCTGCGCACCTTCGGTGCTGACCATCTTGGCCATGGCGGCTTCCTTGGTCACCGTACGCCCTTGGTCCCGCTGCCAGGCGGCGCGGTACACCAGCAAAGCCGAGCTTTCGATGGTGGTGGCCATCTGGGCCAGCTTGGCTTGGGTCAGCTGAAAGTCGGCCAGCGTCTGCTTGAACATCTTGCGTGTGGTGGCGCGCTGTAGTGCCTCTTCCAGCGCACGGCGCGCAAAGCCCAAGGCAGCGGCCGCAACCGAGGTACGGAACACATCGAGCGTGCGCATGGCCACCTTGAAGCCTTCGCCCGCACCACCCACGCGCTGCGTAAGCGGGATGCGGCAGTTGTCAAACTGCAGCGTGCCCAGTGGGTGCGGCGCCATTACATGGATGCGTTCGCTGACGCTAAAACCGGGCGTGTCCGCATCGACGATAAAAGCACTGATGCCACGCGCACCTTCGGCCTCACCGGTGCGGGCAAAAACCACGTAGAAGTCGGCGATGCCACCGTTGGAAATCCAGGTCTTGCTGCCCTGCAGGACCGCGTAGTCTCCGTCGATACGGGCGCTGCACTGCATGGCCGCCACATCTGAGCCGGCCTCTGGCTCGGAGAGCGCAAAGGCGGCAATCGCCTCGCCGGCCGCTACACGCGGCAGGTAGGCTTTCTTCTGTGCATCGGTACCGGCCAGGCTGATGGCTCCGGAGCCCAGACCCTGCATGGCAAAGGCGAAGTCAGCCAAGCCGGAGTGACGCCCCAGCGTTTCACGGATCAGGCAGATGCTGCGGGTGTCGATGGCATCGCCGGCACCACCGTAGGCCTTACCGCCCACCGCATGGCGCAACCAACCACCCTGCCCCAGCTGGCGCACCAAGGTGCGGCACTCGGCGTCCACATCAGGGCCATGGCTGTGTGCCACGTGCGCGGCCGCCCACGCATCGAGCGTGTGGGCCAGCTCGGCATGGTGCGCTTCAAAAAAAGGCCACTGGAGGTAGGTGCTGTCGCTCATGGAGATTCTCGTTCAATTGCCGTGAAACACCGGTTTTTGCTTGGCCACAAAGGCCTGGTACGCCCGGTTGAAGTCTTCCGTCATCATGCAAAGCGCCTGGGTCTGGGCTTCGGCTTCAATCGCCTGGTCCACCGACATATTCCATTCCTGGTGCAGCATGGTCTTGGTCAAGCCATTAGCAAAGGTTGGGCCAGCTGCGATGTCGCGCGCCCAACTCTGTGCGTCGTCCAGCAATTGCTCGGGCGCTACCAGGCGGTTGAGGAAACCGCTGCGCTCGGCCTCTTCGCCACCGATGGAGCGACCGCTGTACAACCAGTCGCTGGCGCGGCCCTGGCCGATGATGCGCGGCAGCATGGCGCAGGCGCCCATGTCGCAACCAGCCAAGCCCACACGATTGAACAGAAATGCCGTCTTGCTGCGCACGGTGCCCAAACGCAGGTCCGATGCCATGGCCATGATCGCACCGGCACCCGCACAGATGCCGTCGATGGCGGCAATGATGGGCTGCGGACAAGCGCGCATGGCTTTGACCAGGTCGCCCGTCATGCGCGTGAACATCAGCAACTCCGGCATGGCCAGCTGGATCAGCGGACCGATGATTTCATGCACATCGCCACCCGAACAAAAGTTATTGCCTGCACCGTGGAGCACCACCACATGCACATCAGTGGCGTAGCGCAGCTGGCCAAACTGATCGCGCAGTTCGGCATACGAATCAAAGGTCAGCGGGTTCTTGCGTTCGGGGCGGTTCAGCGTGATGGTGGCCACGCCGTCTTGGCAGGACCATGCAAAGTGACGGGCCTGGTAGCCCGCCAGCGGCTTGCGGTTACCCGCGAGCAGCGCGGGGTCAATGGTGGTGGAAGTGTGGATGCTCATGGGTCACTCGCGGTGGGGGAAATCAAGATTTGGCAAAGGGTGCGCCACCCAGTGCCGAGGACTGCTTGTCCAACACATGCACACGCAGGCTGCCCAGCTGCTGGTAGAGCTGCGCCAGCGCAGGTGCGCCCAGGCAGGCGAACAGCTCCAGAATCCACTGCTCATGCGCTTCTGCCATGGTTTCAAAATGCGAACGCCCCTTGGGGGTGAGCCGCACGATCCAGGAGCGGCGGTCGGTCGGGCTGCTGGAGCGCACCACCAGGCCATCGCGCTCCAGTTCATCGGTAATGCCGGTCACGTTGGCGCCCGTCACCATCAGGTGACTGGAAAGTTCCTTCATGCGCAGGCCTTCGGGCTCGCGGTAGAGCTGTGCCAGGTAGTCAAAGCGCGGCAGGCTGGTGTCGAACTGCACCCGCAGGCGGCGGCGGATTTCGGCCTCGATCTGGTTGGTGCAGGAGAGCATGCGCAACCACAGCTTGAGGGCCGCGTGGTCGCCTGTGGCGCTGCGCGCCTCAAAACCCAACTCGTCGGCCGCGTTGAGCAATTCCAGGCTGGTGTCTTTTTTCATGCGTCTCTCAGTGCATCACTTCACCGCCGCTCACGGCGATGGATTGGCCGGTGACCGAAGCGGCACCCGTGCCACTGAGCCACAGCACGGTATCGGCCACTTCCTCGGGTTGCACGATGCGCCCCTGTGGGTTACCCGATGCAAATTCGGCGCGCGCTTCGTCCACGCTGCGCCCGGTTTTGGCCACCACGTTGGCAATGCTCTCGCGCAGGATGTCAGTCTCGGTGTAGCCGGGGCACACGGCGTTGACCGTGATGCCTTTCTTCGCCACCTCCAGGGCCAGCGCCCGTGTCAAACCGACCACGCCATGCTTGGCGGCCACATAGGCAGCCACATAGGCATAGCCGACCAGGCCCGCGGTGCTGGCCACATTGATGATGCGGCCCCACTTGGCGGCCAGCATGTCGGGCAAGGCGGCCTGGGTGCAGAGAAATGTCCCGGTCAGATTGACCGAAAGCATCTGCTGCCACAGCGCCGCATCGGTCTTGAGAAAGGGCGCGCTGTGTGCCTGGCCGGCGTTGTTTACCAGCACCTGCACCGGCCCGAAGCCGGCCTTGGCCCGGGCAAAGGCCTGCGCAATCGCCGCTTCATCCGTGACGTCAGCCACCACGGCCTGCATCTGTCCCGGATAGCGGGCCGCCAGCGCCTGCAACACTTCCGGGCGACGCCCGGTGATGGTGACGCGCATGCCAGCGGCAACCAAAGCCTGTGCGATGGCTGCGCCTATGCCGCTGCCGCCCCCAGTGACAAGGGCGTGGCGGGGTGCGGTGTCTGTGGCTGCCATGTTGTTGTCGCTCAGGCTTCAGCCGCGCGCGCCGGTGATGCGGCTATCGCAGCCTGCGCTTTCTCACGGGCGAAGTTGGCTTCCATCTGCTGCTTGCCGGCGCGGTAGGGCTTGGGCCAGGCTTGCTGGGAGTAACCTATCTTGGCGGCTTCGGTCAGCGTCCAGGCCGGGTTGGCCAGGTGCGGGCGGGCTACGGCACACAAGTCGGCACGGCCCGCCGCAAGAATGCTATTGGCATGGTCGGCCTCGCTGATCGCTCCTACGGCGATGGTAGGAATGCCGGCCTCCTGGCGAATACGGTCGGCAAACGGCGTCTGAAACATGCGGCCGTAGACCGGCTTTTCCTTCTTGCTGACCTGGCCTGACGAGCAGTCGATCATGTCGGCGCCTGCGGCCTTGAAGGCCTTGGCAATGTCCACGGCATCCGCCGGCGTAATGCCGCCCTCCACCCAGTCGTGGGCCGAGATGCGCACCGAGATGGGCCTGTCTGCCGGCCAAGCGGCGCGCACGGCAGCAAACACTTCCAGCGGGTAGCGCAAGCGGTTCTCCAGGCTGCCACCGTATTCGTCCGTACGCGTGTTGGTCAGCGGCGAAATGAAGCTTGACAGCAGGTAGCCGTGGGCGCAGTGCAGCTCCAGCCAGTCAGCGCCCACCTCGGCAGCCATGCGCGTAGCGGCGACAAACTGGGCGGTGACCATGTCCATGTCGGCGCGCGACATGGCCTTTGCCGATTGGCTCACGCCCTCGATGTACTGGTAGCTGGAGGCCGCCAGCAGCGGCCAATTACCGCTGGGCAAGGGTTGGTCAATGCCGCCGCCCTGCCAGGGCACACAGGTCGAAGCCTTGGCACCGGCGTGGCCGATTTGCAGCGCAAACTTGGCGTCAGTGTGCGCATGAATCCACTCCACAATACGCGCCCAGCCCGCTTGCTGCTCGGGCGTATAAAGGCCGGGGCAGCCAGGGGTAATGCGCCCCTCCGCAGAGACGCAGGCCATCTCGGCAAACACCAGGCCAGCGCCGCCCATGGCACGCGCCCCCAGGTGAACCAGGTGGTAGTCCGAGGGCACGCCGTCCACGGCCGAGTACTGCGCCATGGGCGAGACCACGATACGGTTCTTTAGCGTAGTACCACGCAGGCTGTAGGGGGTGAACATGGGCGGGGGCGCCGGCTGTCCCGGCGGCAAGGCCATGCCCGCCTGCTCGGCAAACCAGCGTTCAAAGCCACCCAGCCACTGCGCATCGCGCAGGCGCAGGTTTTCGTGACTGATGCGCTGGCTGCGGGTGAGCATGGAATACATGAACTGCGGGCCTTCGAGCTGGTCGCAGTAGCGCTCGCCACACACCTCGAACCACTCCATGGCGTTCCAGGCGGCGTTCTGCAGACGCAGCACGTCGATGTTGCGCTCGGCCTGGTACTGCTGGAGCACGGCAGGAATCTTGTCGGCCGTCTGGCCCTGGGCGCGAAACAGATTGGCCAACACGATGGCGTCTTCAATCGCCAGCTTGGTGCCCGAGCCGATGGCGAAGTGGGCTGTGTGCACCGCATCGCCCATCAGCACCACATGGCTGTTGCCGTTGAAGGTGTGCCACTGCGCGCACGTGACGCGCTGGAAGTTCAGCCACGCCGAGCCACGCAGGTGGCGCGCATTGGTCATGAGCTTGGCACCGCCCAGGGTTTTGGCGAACAGCTGCTCGCAAAACGCAATGCTCTGGTCTTGGTCGGCCTTGTCCAGGCCGTGCGCCAGCCAGACGTGCTCAGGGCACTCGACGATGAAGGTGGTGGTGTTCTCGTCGAACTTGTAGATGTGGGACTGGAACCAGCCGTGTTCAGTCTTCTCGAAGGCGAAGGTGAAGGCGTCGAACAGCTTGTGCGTGCCCAGCCAGATGTAGCGGTTGGGACGCACCACGATGTCGGGCTTGAAGACATCCTGGTATTTGGTGCGGATGCGCGAGTTGATACCGTCGCTAGCGATGATGAGGTCGGCGTCGGGGTAGTCCTCGTCACCCTGCACATCGGTTTCGAACACCAGATTGACGCCCAGTTCCTCACAGCGCGCTTGCAGGATGTTGAGCAGCTTCTTGCGGCCAATGCCTACAAACCCGTGGCCGCCCGAGCGGATGCGCTGGCCCTTGATTTCGAGCTCGATGTCGTCCCAGTGATTGAACGCGTGCTGGATCTCCGCCGCCGTCTGGGGGTCGTGGATGCGCATGTTGTCCATGGTGGCATCCGAGAACACCACGCCCCAGCCAAAGGTGTCGTAGGGCTTGTTGCGCTCCACCACGGTGATGTCGTGCGCGGGCTGGGCCTGCTTCATCAGCAACGCGAAGTACAGGCCGGAAGGGCCACCGCCAATGCACACGATCTTCATCACATCTCCTTGCGTTGCGAAAACGTGGCCCTTGCAGGGGCCTCGGAGGTACTTTAGTGATTAATAGTTTAAAAGTAAAGTATCTTTGAGGGCCAGCCATCTAGAGACTTTCCCTGAGACCGGATGTGCTCACCGCTATAGACTGCCTCCCACCACTACCCTTTACGACCATGCCCAAGCTCTACCGCGACTTTGACACCCAGGCGCAGATTGATGCGCAGTACAACCCCTCCCTCGCGCTGGCCGATGCCAGCGCGCCAGGCAAACACTTCGCAGCCGCCGCCCAACAGGCCCGCAGCACGCTCAAACA
Organism: Rhodoferax sp. TH121; assembly: GCF_002251855.1. Lineage (GTDB taxonomy): Bacteria > Pseudomonadota > Gammaproteobacteria > Burkholderiales > Burkholderiaceae_C > Allorhodoferax. Next base: position 387,415 of record NZ_NOXW01000022.1, on the reverse strand, counting down.
CCACCTGGACATTGCCTTTGGCCCCACCGTGCACGAATCGCTGGACATCTTTCCCGCCGACACACCCAACGCGCCGGTGTTCGTCTTTATCCACGGCGGCTACTGGCGCGCCCTGTCATCCAAGGAGTTCAGCGGCGTAGCCCTGGGCCTGCAGCCGCTGGGCATCACCACCGTAGTGGTGAACTACGCGCTGTGCCCCGTTGTCACCATCCCCGAGATTACGCGCCAGTGCCGTGCGGCCGTGGCTTGGACGCTGCGCAACATCGCCCAGTACGGCGGCGACCCCACACGCGTGGCCGTGGGCGGCCACTCGGCCGGCGGCCACCTGAGCGCCATGTGCCTGCAAACCGCCTGGGACAGCGACTACGGCCTGCCGCGCGACCCGCTCAAGGCCGCGCTCCTGATCAGCGGCCTGCACGAGCTGGAGCCGCTGCGCTACAGCTACCTGCAGCCCATGATCCAGCTCGATGAGGGCACCATTCGCCACTACTCTCCGGCGGCGAATGTGCGGGCGTGCCCCACGCCCACCTGGGTGACCTGGGGTGGTGCCGAGAGCACCGAATTTGCACGCCAGGCCGCCAGCTACCACGCGGCGGCACAAGCTCTGGGCAACCCGACCGAGCTGCGCGCCGTGCCAGGGGCCGACCACTTCACGGTGATCCACGGCCTGGAGGACCGCAACAGTCCCATGGCCCAGTGGCTGGTCGAACGCCTGCGCAGCTGAAATCGAAGCCGAATTGGCACCTAGCCCCGGTGGAATATGCGCCGCCAGCTATTGATTCAATAGCAAACGTCAGCGTGCGCGTCGACGCTCGGGCCGCTCGTCCTGGGCCTGCAGCCAGGCCACCCAGTCGTCCACGGGGAGCGGGCGGCTGAAGCAGTAGCCCTGCAGCTCGTCGCAGCCCAGCGCCGTGAGGGTTTGGGCGGTGGGCAGGTTCTCCACCCCCTCGGCCACAACCTTGAGACCCAGGGTGTGGCCCAGCGCAATCACGGCGTGCACGATGGCCGCGTCGGCGCTGTCGTCGAGCATGCCGTAGACAAAGGACTGGTCGACCTTGAGCTTGTCGATCTCGAAGCGCTTGAGGTAGGCCAGGCTGGAATAGCCGGTGCCAAAGTCATCGATGGCAATCTGCACGCCCAGTCCTTTGAGCGCACGCACCTGTGCCTGCGCGGCCACCGGATTGTCCATCAGCGTAGATTCGGTCAGCTCTAGCTCCAGCAGGTGAGGCTCCAGACCCGAGGCCTGCAACACACCGCGCAACTGCTCCACCAACTCCGGGTCAGCCAGCTGGGCTACCGACAGGTTGACCGACAGCTCCATGCCCTTGCACAGACCCTGGGCCTGCAGCGCCACCCACTGGGCGCAGGCCTCACGCAGCACCCACAGTCCGATGGGCTTGATGAGCCCTGTCTCCTCGGCCAAGTGAATGAAGTGGCTGGGCGCCACTTGGCCCAGCAAAGGGTTGTTCCAGCGCAGCAAGGCCTCAGCACCTTGCACACGGCGTGTGCGCGCATTCAGGCGTGGCTGGAAGTGCAGGCTGAACTCCTCGTTGTCGAGCGCCTGGCGAAGCTGGGCTTCCATGGTCTGGCGGGCCTGCACGCGCTGGTCCGTTTCGGGCGAAAAGAAGCGCGCCATGTCACGCCCTGCGGCTTTGGCCTCGTACATGGCTGCATCGGCGCGGCGCATCAGTTCGTCCTGCTCCGTGGCGTCCTCGGGGTACAGGGCGACGCCCACGCTGCAGGAGACAGCCAAGTTGTGCCCCTCCACGGTGGCACTTTGGCGCAGTGCGGGGATGAGGCGCTGGTTCACCATGGCTGCCAGCTCTTCACGGTGGGCCACATGGCGCAGGATCACCACAAACTCGTCTCCGCCCAGGCGACTGACGGTGTCGTCCACGCGCACCGCAGCAGTGAGGCGGCGCGCCACGGTACGCAGTAAGCCGTCACCTATATGGTGGCCCAGCGTATCGTTGATAAACTTGAAGCGATCCAGGTCAATGAACAGCACCGCGACCTGCTCGCCGGTGTGCCGGGCTTGCGCCAGCGCCTCGGCCAGGCGCTGTTGGCACAGCGAGCGATTGGGCAGCTCGGTCAACACATCGTGCTGGGCCAGGAAGCGAATACGCTCCTCCTTGGCCTTGCGGTCAGTGATGTCGATGGAGATGCCGATGTAGTTGACCACCTCGCCGCTGGTGGCGTTCTTGTGCACCGCAGAGACCATGAGCCAGGCGGGGTAGCTTTCGCCCGACTGCTTGCGGATCCGCACCTCGCCCTGCCAGGCGTCCTTGTCCTCCAGCTCAGACCAGAGCATGTCCTGCGGACTGTCTGTCACATAGGCCAGGTCCTGGCCTATCACCTCGTAAAAGTCATAGGCCGTGCTGCGGCAGAAGGCGCGGTTCACGCTGATGATTTTGCGCGCCTCGTCCATGATGATGATGCTCTCGCTGGATGCCTCGAACACCTTGGCCCACAGCTCCAGGCGCTGCTCCATGACCTTGAGCTTGTTGATGGGCGCAAACGCTGTGAGGATGGCATCACGCCCCTGGAACTTGAGCCGCCGGGCCGACAACACCGCCCACGAGGGGGCCGTGCCCCCGAGCCAGCGCACCTCGAACTCGTCCACTATCCCGAAGTCCGACAAGCGCTGGAAGAAGCGGCTGCGCACGCTGGCGTCCAGTCCCACGCGCCAAGGGTCCAGCGTGAGCCCGCCCAACCAAGGTTGGGCCGGGGCGTTGGCATGCAGCACCTCATGGTCCGGCACTGAAGTCACCACCATGGGGATAGGGAAAGCCTCCACCAATTCCAGCTGGGCCTCCGCAGCACGTGCGCTGGCTGCTAACTCCTGCTGGGCCAGGCGGTCACGGTCCAGCTGGGCCAGCATGCCGTTGAAGGCGGTGAACAACTGGCCAATCTCGTCGCGGCTATGCCAGCTGGCGCGGTGCGTGTAGTCCGCCGTCTTGCGCACCTTGTCGGCCACGCGCGCCAGCGCCTGCAGCGGCCGCGCGATCTGGCTGGCCACCAGGTAGACCAGGCTCAGAATGCAGCCCAACAATAGCAGCGCCGTGCCCAGGTGCAACCACATGCGCTGGAACAGACCATCCACCCGCGCGTCCAGCAGCTGCTGCATCTGCTCCAGCCCCACGCGCCAAGCCTCATCCAGTCCAGCCAATGCGGCCTGGTAGTCTTGATCCAGCGCCACGGCCTCCTGGGCGCTCAAGCCGTCCGTCGAGGCGGCCTGCACGGTGCGCGAAAAGGCATGGGCCCGCTGCTGCAGGGCTGTGCGCGTGGCGCCCAGCCCTGCTTTGAGCTGGGGTGAACCGGCCAGCCAGGCCTGCTCGTAGTCCGATTCCATGCCCTGCAGCACCGCATCGAGCCGCCCCACCAGGGTGAGCAACTGAGCACTGGGTTGCTGCCCCTGCGAGGTCTGGCCCCAGTGCTGCATGAAGTCGCGCGTGTCGTACAGCACCTGCAAGAGCTCGGGAAAGCGCAGCACCGTGAGCGACATGACGTAATAGCTGTCTAGGTCCGGGTCCAGGATCAGGTTGGACTGGTTGCCCACAATGGTGAGCAAATCCCGCCCCTGGGCCAACAAGGCGGTCTTGTTGGCCTTGCTGGAAGGGGTTTGCAACAGGGTCGAGAGCCGCTGCGACGCCTCGGTGGTGTGCAGCTGCGTGTCGTGGGCGTCACGGATGGCCTCCAGCGCCTTCAGGTCATCGGCAAACGCCGCGGACCGTGGAGTGGGTGGCGGCACCCGAAAGGCGCCCATCAGGTTGCGGCGTACCACCTCGGCGTAGTGGGCACCCACAATCTCCTTGCGGGCAAAGTCAATGGCCAGGTACTTCTCGTGGATCAAAATCCCCGAGACATAGATCACAGCAGTCAGGTCCAGCAGGTAAATCAGGGTGAGCTTGCGCCCCACACTCAAGCGGCCCAGCCACAACGGAATTTTTGACAGCATCCGGCGTCCTTCCCAACGAAGGAACACGCCAAGCAATAAACGCACCAAGTTGGCGCGGGCCGCTTCTACATATTGCGGCGGTACTGCCCACCCACTTCGAACAGCGCGCTGGTGATTTGACCCAGCGAGCAGACGCGCACGGCGTCCATCAGCACATCAAACACGTTCCGGTTATCGATCACGGCCTGCTGCAACCTCTTGAGCATGGAAGGGGCCACTTCTGCATGGCGTGCGTGGAAGTCTGCCAGCCGTTTGAGCTGGCTCTGCTTTTCGTCGTCGGTGCTGCGCGCCAGTTCGAGCTTTTCCAGCACGGCGTCGCCATGCGGGTTGCGGAAGGTGTTGACGCCGATGATGGGTAGCTCGCCGGTGTGCTTGAGCATCTCGTAGTGCATGGACTCGTCCTGGATCTTGCCGCGCTGATAGCCGGTTTCCATCGCACCCAACACGCCGCCCCGTTCGGCAATGCGCTCAAACTCGGCCAGCACCGCTTCTTCCACCAGCTCGGTCAGCTCTTCGATGATGAAGGCGCCCTGGTTGGGGTTCTCGTTTTTGGCCAGGCCCCACTCCCGGTTGATGATGAGTTGAATGGCCATGGCGCGGCGCACCGAGTCTTCGGTGGGCGTGGTGATAGCTTCGTCGAAGGCATTGGTGTGCAGGCTATTGCAGTTGTCGTAGATGGCAATCAGCGCCTGCAACGTGGTGCGGATGTCGTTGAACTGGATTTCCTGTGCGTGCAGGCTGCGGCCGCTGGTCTGGATGTGGTACTTGAGTTTCTGGCTGCGTTCATTCGCACCGTACTTCTCCTTCATGGCCACGGCCCAGATGCGGCGCGCCACGCGGCCCATCACGGTGTATTCGGGGTCCATGCCGTTGCTAAAGAAAAAGCTCAGGTTGGGCGCGAAGTCATCGATGTGCATGCCACGCGCCAGGTACGCCTCCACAAAGGTGAAGCCGTTGGACAAGGTGAACGCCAACTGGCTGATGGGGTTGGCCCCCGCCTCGGCAATGTGGTAACCGCTGATGGACACGCTGTAGAAATTGCGTACGTCGTGGTGCACAAAGTACTCGGCAATGTCACCCATCACCTTCAGGGAAAACTCGGTGCTGAAGATGCAGGTGTTCTGGCCCTGGTCTTCTTTCAGGATGTCGGCCTGCACCGTGCCGCGCACATTGGCCAGCACCCACTCCTTGATCTTGGCGGTTTCGGTCTCGGTGGGCTCGCGACCGTTGTCGGCCTTGAACTTTTCCAGGTTCTGGTCAATGGCCGTGTTCATGAACATGGCCAGGATGCTGGGCGCCGGTCCGTTGATGGTCATGGACACGCTGGTGCTGGGGTTGCATAAGTCAAACCCACCGTACAGCACCTTCATGTCGTCCAGCGTGGCAATAGACACGCCGCTGTTGCCCACCTTGCCGTAGATATCGGGTCGCGGGTCGGGGTCGTTTCCGTACAACGTGACCGAGTCGAAGGCGGTGGACAGGCGCTTGGCCGGCATGCCTTCTGACAGCAGCTTGAAGCGGCGGTTGGTGCGGAAAGAATCGCCCTCACCTGCGAACATGCGGGTCGGGTCTTCGCCTTCGCGTTTGAAGGCAAAGGTGCCAGCGGTATAGGGATAGCTGCCGGGCACGTTGTCCAGCATGAGCCACTTCAGAATTTCACCATGGTCCACATACTGCGGCAGGGCCACCTTGCGGATGGTGGTGCCGCTCAAGGATCTGGTGGTGAGTGCGGTGCGGATTTCCTTGTCACGAATCTTCACCACGTAGTCATCGCCCGCATAGGCCTTTTGCATTTCGGGCCACTGGGCCAGCAGTTTGCGCTCGGCCGCGCCCATGCGCTCCTCGCGCTGGGTGGCCAGGTCTTGCACGGCAGAGACTGCACGAACCTTATCCGGGTTGGCCTCCAAAAGCATGCGGCCGCTTTCACGCAGCTGCTGAATTTCGCGAGCCAGTTTGGCCTGCTCGCGAGCCCGTTTTTTGTAGCCGCGCACGGTATCGCTGATCTCGGCCAGGTAGCGCGTGCGCGCGGCCGGCACTACGGGGGTCTGGTTGCTGCTGTGGCGCACGGCCACCTTGGGCAGACTGCCTTCTTTCAGTGGAACGCCAAGCGCCTGCAAACGCGGCGCCAACGCTTGGTACAGCGCGGTCACGCCGTCGTCGTTGAAGCGGGCAGCCATGGTGCCAAACACCGGCATCTGCTCGGTAGGTGTGGTCCAAGCTTCCTTGTTGCGCTGTACCTGCTTGGCCACGTCGCGCAGCGCATCGCTAGCACCCTTGCGGTCGAATTTGTTGATGGCGACGAACTCGGCGAAGTCGAGCATGTCGATTTTCTCCAACTGGCTGGCGGCACCGAACTCGGGTGTCATCACATACAGCGGCACGTCCACGTGGGGCACGATGGCCGCGTCGCCCTGGCCAATGCCCGAGGTCTCCACCACCACCAAGTCGAAACCCGCGACCTTGCAGGCAGCAATCACGTCCGGCAGGGCGGCGCTAATCTCAGACCCGAAGTCGCGAGTTGCCAGCGAGCGCATGAACACTCGACTGCCTTGCTGCCAGGGGCTGATGGCATTCATGCGGATGCGGTCGCCCAGCAGCGCTCCCCCACTCTTGCGGCGTGAGGGGTCGATGGAGATGACGGCCACGCGCAGACTGTCGTTCTGGTCCAGCCGCAGCCGGCGGATCAACTCGTCGGTCAGGCTGGACTTGCCGGCGCCACCGGTACCGGTGATGCCGATGGTTGCTATCTTTTTAGTAGCTGCTTGCGCACGTATCTCCTGGGCTAGGACCGAATTGAGCTTGGATCCTTCGATGGCGGTCAGCAGCTGGGCCAGTGCGCGCCAGCTGGCTTCCGTATGGCCCTGGATAGCAGAAAGATCGGTGGGCGCCAGCTTGGTGATGTCCTTGTCGCAGCGCATCACCATCTCGCCAATCATCCCCTGCAAGCCCATGCGCTGGCCGTCTTCTGGGCTGTAGATTCTGGCCACGCCATAGGCATGCAACTCGCGGATTTCGGCTGGCACGATCACGCCACCGCCACCGCCAAACACCTGGATGTGCGCGCCGCCCCGGGCTTTGAGCAGGTCCACCATGTACTTGAAGTACTCCACGTGGCCCCCCTGGTAGGAGCTGATGGCGATGCCTTGTACGTCTTCCTGCAAAGCGGCGGTTACCACCTCGTCCACGCTGCGGTTATGGCCCAGGTGGATGACCTCTGCGCCCATGCCCTGGAGGATGCGACGCATGATGTTGATGGCGGCGTCGTGACCGTCAAACAAGCTGGCCGCCGTGACAAAACGCACCTTGTGGGTGGGGCGGTAGTTGGCCAAGGCCTTGAAGTCGGCGGACAAATCAGTCATGGGGCACTCGCAAGAAGAAAGAGGCCTGAAATGGCCAGATTGACGTTTACGTAAACGTCAACTGTAAACCATCCAACCCAACGCGGGCTTACGCATTTACCCGGTCTAAAACCGCATGACTTTGACCTGAATATGGTCTAAGTTCGATCTTGTCTGGCTAAAGCACCCCCCCTAGGATTCCGCCACCCCCCCGAGCCAGACGGTGGGCGGAACCCAAAAAAATACAGGAGACAGACTTTGGCACCCTGGGACGATTTGTCTTTGGACGAGACCGCTTTGCTGCAGGCCATCTTCTGGTCGGAAGGCAGCTCGCGCTTCGCCTTGTCCGACCGCTTGGAGTTTTCCAAGAGCAAGACCAATAGCCTGATTGCAGGCCTGCTGGACGTGGGCCTGCTGGAGGAAAGCGGCTTGCGTGGCTCCACCGGCGGTCGGCGCCCTGAAACCATCAAACTCAGCCCTGAGCTGGGCGTTCTCATCGGCGTGGACCTGGGCGCCACCAGTCTGGACGTGGCCGTGCTGCGCCCCGACCTGACCGTCTTGGCCCGCCACACCGAAGTGGCCGATGTGCGCAGCGGCCCCGGCGTAGTGCTGGCGCGGCTGCGTGTGCTGTTGCGCCAGCTGCTCACCCAGTGCGGTGTAACGCCCAAGCGAGTCATTGCGATTGGTCTGGGCGTACCGGGCCCGGTGGATTTCGAGAGCGCCCAGTTGGTCAACCCGCCGCTAATGCCCGAGTGGGACAGCTTCTCCATTCGTGACTACCTGCGCGAGGAATACAGCGCTCCGGTGTTTGTGGACAACGATGTGAACCTGATGGCGCTGGGCGAGCTGTGGCGCTTGCAGGGTGGATTGCAGAACTTCCTGGTCATCAAGGTCGGCACCGGCATTGGCTGCGGCATCGTCTGCCACGGCGAGGTCTACCGTGGCGCCAATGGATCTGCCGGCGATGTGGGTCATATCTGTGTGGACGTGGACGGCCCGCGCTGCCATTGCGGCAAGCTGGGCTGTGTGGAGGTGATGGCTGCGGCTCCCGCCATCGTGCGGTCTGCCACCGAAGCCGCCACCTCGGGCGAGAGCCCGCTGCTGGCCGCCTCACTAGAAGCCAACGGCGTAATTACCCCCGAACTGGTAGGCCAGGCCAGCCGCAATGGCGACGCCGCCGCCAACCGCATCATCCAGGAATCAGGCAACCGCATCGGGCAGATGCTGGCCTCGGTAGTGAATTTCTTCAATCCCTCGCATGTGTTCATAGGCGGCGGGCTTACGCGCACAGGGCCGCAGCTGCTGGCCTCGGTGCGACAAAGCGTCTACCAACGCTCCCTGGCGCTGTCCACACGGCATCTGGAGATCCAGTACACCCCGCTGGCTGAGCGCGCGGGCGTGGTAGGCGCAGGCGTGTTGGCCATGCAGGAAACCCTGAAACACCGAAAGGCCGCAGCATGAGTCTGAATATCGAGTTCCGCGGCACCACCAAGTCATTCGGCCCGGTGCAGGTGCTGCACGGCGTGGACTTTCACCTGCCCACGGGCCAGGTGCTGGGCCTGCTGGGGGAAAACGGCGCGGGCAAATCCACGCTGATGAAAATCCTGGCCGGTTTTGAACAGGCCACGGGCGGCAGCCTGCTGCTCAATGGCGAACCCCAGGCCTTTGCAAGCTCCCGCGATGCCGAGGCCCAAGGCATCGTGCTGATCCACCAGGAATTCAGCCTGGCAGAAGATCTGACGATTGCGCAGAACCTGTTTTTGGGCCACGAGAAAAAACGCGGCTGGGGCCAGCTGCTGCTGGACGACGAGGCTATGCGTGCCGAGGCGCGCCAGGCGCTGGCCCAGGTGGGCCTGGCCGCCGATGTGAACACGCGCGTCAAAGACCTCATCGTGGCCGAAAAGCAGCTCGTGGAAATTGCGCGCGCCCTCTTGCGCAAGGCGCGCCTGCTCATCATGGACGAGCCCACTGCCACGCTCACCCCCACCGAAACCGAACGCCTATTTGGACTGATGCGCCAGCTCAAAAGCGAAGGCGTAACCCTGGTCTATATCTCGCACAAGCTCGACGAGGTGGAGCGCATGACCGACCAGGTGGTGGTGATGCGCGACGGCCGCTGCGTGGCCCAGCAACCCACCGCCACGCTGACCCGCCAGCAAATGGCCAACCTCATGGTGGGCCGCGAACTGGCCGACCTCTACCCGCCCAAGAGCATGCCGCCCGCCGACGCCACACCGGCCCTGCGCGTGCAAGGCTTCAGCGTGCCCGGCTGGGCGCAGGACGTGAGCTTTGCCGTGCGGCCCGGCGAGATTCTGGGCTTTGCGGGCCTGGTGGGCGCCGGCCGTACCGAGCTGTTTGAAGGCATTCTGGGCCTGCGCCCGCGCAGCGCTGGTACGGTGGAGATGGACGGCCAGCCCCGCACCATCCGCAACCCGCGCGACGCCGTGCGCCTGGGCCTGACCTACCTCAGCGAAGACCGCAAGGGCAAGGGCCTGCATGTGCATTTCGGCCTGCGCGAGAACCTCACCCTGATGGCGCTGGAGCGCTATGCCACGCCCTGGCTGCAAAGCGCCCAGGAAGAGCAGGCCCTGGCGAAGGCCGTGACCGAGTTCGGTATCCGCACCGGCAGCCTGCAGATCAAGGCCTCCAGCCTGTCGGGCGGCAACCAGCAGAAGGTGGCACTGGCCAAGGTGCTGCACCCCGGCCCCAAGGTCGTGGTGTTGGACGAACCCACGCGCGGCGTGGACGTGGGTGCCAAGCGCGACATCTATCTTTTGATCCAGCAGCTGGCCGCACAAGGGCTGGCCGTGATCGTCATCTCCAGCGAGCTCATGGAGCTCATTGGCCTGTGCCACCGCGTCGCCGTCATGCGCGCCGGTCGCCTGCAGGCGACGCTGGAATCCCAACAACTCAGCGAAGAGGAGCTCATCGCCCATGCAACCGGAACGCACTATGGAACCCACTAAAACCGCCACCACCGGCGCGGCCAGCCACTGGCTTGGCAAGCTGCACGGCATGGGCCCGGTGATCGGCCTGGTGCTGCTGTGCATTGCGGGCACGCTGCTCAACGGCAACTTCGCCACACTGGACAACATCACCAACGTTCTCACCCGCACAGCCTTCATCGGCATCATTGCCGTAGGCATGTGCTTCGTCATCGTCTCCGGCGGTATCGACCTGTCGGTGGGCTCCATGGCCGCGCTGATCGCGGGTGCCGTCATCCTGGCGATGAACTGGCTCTCGCCGCTGCTGGGCTCGCTGGTGGGCACCGTAGCACTGGGGATGCTGCTGGCCATTGTGCTGGGCGCCGTGTTTGGCCTGGTACACGGCCTGCTCATCACCAAGGGGCGCATCGAGCCCTTCATCGTGACCTTGGGCACGCTGGGCATCTTCCGCGCCTACCTCACCTACTTCTCCAACGGCGGCGCCATCACGCTGGACAACGACCTCACCGATGTCTACAGCCCGGTTTACTACGGCAGCCTGCTGGGCATCCCCATCCCGGTGTGGGTGTTCCTGGCCGTGGCGCTGGTCGGCAGCCTGGTGCTCAATCGCACCACCTACGGCCGCTATGTGCAGGCCATAGGCTCCAACGAACAGGTGGCGCGCTATGCCGCCGTGGATGTGGACCGCGTCAAGCTGCTCACCTACGTGTTGCTGGGCGTATGCGTCGGTATTGCCACGCTGCTGTATGTGCCGCGCCTGGGTTCGGCCTCGCCCACGACCGGCCTGCTCTGGGAGCTGGAAGCCATTGCCGCGGTCATTGTGGGCGGCACCGCTCTCAAGGGCGGCGCGGGCACCATCACCGGCACGGTGGTGGGCGCGGTGCTGCTGTCCGTCATTAGCAACATCCTGAACCTCACCAGCATCATCAGCGTGTACCTGAATGCTGCGGTGCAGGGCTTCGTGATCATCGCCGTCGCTTTTCTTCAGCGCTCGAAAAGATGAGGCCCCCACGCTCCACCGCTACGCGGGTCGCTGCCCCCCAGGGGGGCGCTGCCCGCCTTGGGACGGCCCGGCGGCGGACGTCCTACGTTTTCCCCCAACCACAGCAAGCGCTGTTTTTCTCAACCTGCAATCGGAGACAACTGAAATGAAAAAAATCACCCGCAGACTCGCACTGACCGCCGTGGCCCTGGCTACGCTGGGAGGTGCTCCCAGCTTCGCCGCCGAGAAGGTGGTACTGGGCGTGTCCATCCCGGCCGCCACCCACAGCTTCATGGCGGGCGTGGTGTTCTGGGCCAACCAGGCCAAGGCCGAGTTGGAGAAGGCCAACCCCGGCCTGCAAGTCATCGTCAAAACCGCCAGCGGCTCGCCCGAACAGGCCAACCAACTGCAGGACTTGCTGACCGTGAACAAGATCAACGCCTTGGTGGTGCTGCCCTTTGAATCCGCAGCCCTGACCAAGCCCGTGGCCCAGCTCAAGGGCAAGGGCGTGTACGTGACCGTGGTGGACCGCGGCCTGACCGACACCAGCGCACAGGACGCTTACGTGGCCCCCAACAACACCACCTTCGGTGAAGTACCGGCGGCCTACATAGGCAAGGCGCTGGGCGGCAAGGGCAACGTAGTGGTACTGCGCGGCATTGCGTCCAACGTGGACAACGAGCGCAACGATGCCTTCAATGCAGGTCTGAAAGCCTTCCCCGGCATCAAGGTGCTGGACGCCAAGTACGGCAACTGGAACCGCGATGATGCGTTCAAGGTCATGCAGGACTACCTCACCCGCTTCCCGCAGATCGACGCCGTCTGGGCGGCTGACGACGACATGTCGGTCGGCGTGCTCAAAGCCATTGACCAGGCCAAGCGCACCGACATCAAGCTGGTGTTCGGCGGTGCCGGTGCCAAGGGTTCCATCAAGACCCTGATGGACGGCAGCGATGCCCGTATCCAGGCCAACGTGTCGTATTCGCCCAAGTTCATCTACGACGCCGTGAAGATGACCGCCGAAGCCCGCCTCAAGGGCGCCAAGCTGCCCGCCACCACCATCATTCCGTCGGTGCTGATCACCAAGGACACGGCCAAGAACTTCTACTTCCCGGACTCTCCGTTCTAAGCCAGCTGTAGATTTATAAGAAAAAGGCCTGTGGCGCCCATTGAATATGCGCAAGCAGCTATTAAAACAATAGCGCTCAGCCACAGGTCCCCTCTCCCTTTTCCTTTGGAGTGTCTCCATGGCAAGACCTGTCACCTTGTTCACCGGCCAATGGGCCGACCTGCCGCTGGCCGAATTGGCCCCGATGGCCAAACGCATGGGCTACGACGGCCTGGAGCTCGCCTGCTGGGGCGACCATTTCAATGTGCAGGAGGCGCTGGCCTCTGCCACCTATATCCAAGACAAGCGTGCACTACTGGCCAGCCACGGCCTGCAGTGCCTAGCCATCGGCAACCACTTGGTAGGCCAAGCTGTGTGTGACCGCATTGACGAGCGCCACCAGTCCATCCTGCCCGCCCATGTGTGGGGCGATGGCAATCCCGAAGGCGTGCGCCGTCGCGCGGCCGCCGAACTACAGGACACCGCCCGCGCCGCCAGGAAGTTTGGCGTGAAGACCGTGACCGGCTTCACCGGCTCCTCCATCTGGCACTCAATCTACGCCTTCCCGCCCACCAGCCAGGCCTACTGGGATGCGGGCTTCGCCGACTTTGGCGCGCGCTTCACACCCATCCTCGATGTGTTCGACAAGGTGGACGTGAACTTTGCGCTGGAGGTGCACCCCACCGAGATTGCGTTTGACATCGCCACCAGCGAACGCGCGCTGGCCGCAGTGAACCAGCACCCGCGCTTCGGCTTCAACTTCGACCCCAGCCACCTGGCCTACCAGGGGGTGGACTACATCCGCTTCATCCGCACCTTTGGCCCGCGCATCTTCAACGCGCACATGAAAGATGCCTGGTGGGGTAAGGGCGACGGCACCGTGGGCACCTTTGGCGGCCACACCAGCTTTGGCGATGCCCGCCGTACTTGGGACTTCCGCAGTGTGGGTCGCGGCATGATTGATTTCGAATCCATCATCGTCGCCCTCAACGACGTGGGCTACCAAGGCCCCCTGAGCGTGGAGTGGGAAGACAGCCGCATGGACCGCGAGCACGGTGCCACCGAGAGCGCCGCCTTCTGCAAACGCCTCGATTTCAAACCGGCCGTCGGCGCGTTTGACGCCGTATTCGCCAAAGACCAGCAAGCCACATGACCCAGAGCCATCCCCCGCGCCGTCTGCGCTACGCCATGGTGGGCGGCGGGCGCGACGCCTTCATCGGCGCCGTGCACCGCAAGGCCGCCGCGCTGGACGGCCAGATCGAACTGGTGGCCGGCGCCCTCTCCAGCAGCCCGGAGAAGGCACGCGCATCGGGCCGTGACCTGTTCCTGGCGGACGACCGCAACCACGGCAACTGGCAGGATCTGCTAGCCGACGAGCTGAAGCGCCCGCCCGAGGAACGCATCGACTTTGTCTCCATCGTCACGCCTAACCATGTGCACTACCCGGTGGCCCAGGCCTTTGTGGAAGCGGGCTTCCATGTGGTCTGCGACAAGCCGCTGGTGCATACCGGTACGCAGGCACAGGCCCTTGTCGAAGCCGTCCGCAAGCAGGGCACGGTGTTTGGCGTGACCTACAACTACACCGGCTACCCGCTGGTGCGCCAGATGCGCCACATGGTGCAGAGCGGCGCCATTGGCACGGTGCGCAAGGTGGTGGTGGAGTACCACCAGGGCTGGCTGGCCACCGCGGCAGAGGCCACGGGCAGCAAGCAGGCTGCCTGGCGCGTGGACCCGGCGCTCAGTGGTGCAGCGGGCGCCATGGGAGACATTGGCTCCCACGCAGAAAACCTGCTGAGCACCGTGACCGGGCTGACGATTGAATCCCTCTGCGCCGACCTCAGCGCCATGGGCGCGGGCCGTACGTTAGACGACGACGGCAACATGCTGCTGCGCCTCTCCGGCGGCGCACGCGGCGTGCTCATCGCCTCACAAATCTGCACCGGCAGCGAGAACGACCTGCGCCTGCGCGTGAGCGGCACCACCGGCAGCCTGGTCTGGTGCCAGGAAAACCCCAACCAGCTGCTACACGCACCACTGGACGGACCGGCACGCACGCTGACGCGCGCCTCAGCGGGTTTGTGCGAATCGGCCCTGCGCGCGTCGCGCCTGCCCTCAGGTCACCCCGAGGGCTTTATCGAGGCCTTTGCCAACGTCTACTTGGGGGTGGTCGCCGACATTCGCGCACGCTTGCAGGGTGTGACCGCGGACCCATTGGCCGCCGACTACCCGCGCGTGGAAGACGGTGCACGCGGGGTGCATTTCATCGAAAAGGTGCTGGCCTCCGCAGGCAGCACCCAGAAATGGACCGCCCTGAGCGAGCCCGCTGGCGCTTGACCTGCCGCATGGCGTAGGGCCTGACAAATCCAGTACAGTGGCAAGGCGTGTGTTACGCCTTGTTACCTGTCCACGGACCTGCCCCGCCATGCAACCCATTCAGCTCTTCGACCCGGCGTCCAGTACCTACACCTATATCCTGTTTGACGAAACCAGCCGCGACGCGCTGATCGTAGATCCGGTGGATGAGCAACTGGAGCGCGACCTGACCACGCTGCGCCAGTACGGTCTCACGCTGCGCTGGGCCGTTGAGACGCACGCCCATGCGGACCACATCACCAGCGCAGCACTGCTGGCCGAACACACGGGAGCCCAAACTGCCGCGCCGGCAGGTTGTGGCATTGGCACCGCTGCCGTGCAGTTGAACGATGGCGACACCTTGGACTTCGGTGCCGAATCCATCCGCGCGCTGCACACCCCGGGCCATACCAGCGGCAGCATGAGCTTCACCTGGCGCGACCATGTTTTCACAGGCGACACGCTGCTGATTGGCGGCTGCGGCCGCACCGATTTTCAATCGGGCAGCGCCGAAGACTTGTACCGCAGCATCACCCAAGTGCTGTTTGTCCTGCCCGATGCCACGACCGTCTGGCCCGGCCATGACTACCAGGGCCGCACCCGCAGCACTATTGGCACCGAAAAGATGGGCAATGCCCGTATCGCGGGCAAGACCCAGAGCGAGTTCATCGCCATCATGGAGAGCCTGAACCTTCCCCGCCCGCGCCGCATGGACGAGGCGGTGCCGGCCAACTTGAGTTCGGGTGTGCGGCACGACGCGGGCAGCGCTGGCGCCACTGCGGCACAGGCCGCCATTGGCTACGCGGGAGATGTGAGTGCGGAGCTGGCATTTGCCTGGTGGCAGGCTGGCGAAGCGGTCTTGGTGGATGTACGCACCGATGCCGAGCGTGAGTGGGTGGGCTTTGTGCCCGGGGCTGTGGCCCTCGCCTGGAAGCAGTGGCCCGGCATGGCCATGAACTCGCAGTTCGATACCGCCCTGCTGGCCGCCGTGCCCGCAGGCCGGAAAGTGCTCTTGCTATGTCGCAGCGGTGTGCGCTCGATTGCCGCTGCCAAGCGCGCCACCGAACTGGGCCTGCAGGCGTACAACATCCTTGAAGGCTTTGAGGGTGACCCCGATGCCAACGCCCAGCGTGGTCACCGCGGCGGCTGGCGCCTGCGCGGCCTGCCCTGGCGGCAGGGCTGAAACCCGCACAATACCGCCCAGAGACATCTTCACAAGAACAAGACCATGACCTTTCTTGCGCTGGACATCGGCAACACTCGCCTTAAATGGGCCCAATACGCTAGCCCGCAGCCGGGCGCCGCCCTGCTGGCCCAGGGTGCCGAGTTTCTGGAAAACATCGACAAACTGGCGGACGGCGCTTGGCGCAGCCTGCGGGCTCCGCGCCATGTGCTGGGTTGTGTGGTGGCGGGTGACGCCGTCAAACGCCGCGTGCAAGAGCAGATGGATGCCTGGGACGTAGCGCCGCAATGGGTCGTGTCCAGCGAAAGCGAAGCGGGCTTGCGCAATGGTTACGACCACCCCACCCGCTTAGGTGCTGACCGCTGGGTTGCCATGATTGGCGCTTATCACCGCATGCGCGCCCAAGGCCCCACACGCCCCATGGTCGTGGTGATGGTAGGTACGGCCGTCACGGTGGAAGCGATTGATGCCGAAGGCAAGTTCCTAGGCGGACTGATCTTGCCGGGCCACGGCATCATGCTGCGCGCGCTCGAATCCGGCACCGCTGGCCTGCACGTGCCCACGGGCGAGGTACGCGAATTTCCTACGAACACCAGCGACGCACTGACCAGCGGTGGCACCTACGCCATCGCTGGTGCAGTGGAGCGCATGGTGCAACATGTGAGCGCACACTGCGGCGTGGAGCCCAAGTGCATCATGACAGGCGGGGCGGGCTGGAAGATGGCACCCAGCATGACCCGACCGTTTGAACTAGTAGACAACCTGATCTTTGACGGGCTGCTGCAGATGGCCTTGGGCCGTTACCAGCCTGCACTGCAGACCTGAGCCTGCGCCACAGGCGTCAGAGGTCCAGCAACTGGGAAAAGTCTGTATGGGTGGAACTGGGGCTGCTGTCGGCAGGCAAGACCGTGCTGCCCTCAAACCCATGCTCCAGCACGCGCACATCGGGCTCCCCGGGCAAGGCACCTGCCAACACAGCACGGTCTACCATGCGCATCAACAGGGCCCGCGCCGCCTCAGGTGATTCGCCTTGCAAATCGACGGTGGCGGTCAAGGTCAGGCGCACCGTTGCAACATCAGGCGCGCGCTGCGGTGCACGTGATGCGAGCCCGCTGTCCTGCAGCACCGTGCCATCGCGGGCCACGAACAACACCCGCGCGGGGCCACGGGGTGACAAGACGTGGGACTGGCCATCCGCATTCACGACCAACATGGTGCCATTGGCAAAATCCCGCGCCCAGGCGGTTTTACCACCCAGAAAGCCGCGAATGCTAAAGCCATACTCGCGCGGCGAGGCGAAATGCCGCCCACTCAGGTCCAGCGAAGGGTCATCAATCTCCAGGTCGTCGTGGACGAAGGTATAGCGGGTTTCGCCCGAGTGGAGCTGCCGCGGGGTCGCACGGGGCAGCCCACTGGGATGCTCCCGGGGACTGAGTTCACTCCAATAGGTCACACTTACCTCCCGTTACATTTCAGGCCATCATACTGAGTTCACGCTTGCGGCGCGAGCCATTGCTCAGCCAATCGCACCCAGTAGGTCGCGCCCAAAGGCAACAGGGCGTCATTGAAATCGTAGCTCGGGTTGTGCAACATGCAAGGCCCACCACCATGGCCCATTTCCCGGTGGGTGCCATCCCCATTGGCGATGAAACTGTAGCAACCGGGCTTGGCCTGCAGCATGTAGGCAAAGTCTTCGGCCCCCATGGTGGGCTCTTGGGCCAGCACTTTGTCCTCTCCGACGATTTCGGCCATCACCTTGCGGGCAAAGTCAGCCTCTTTCGCGCTGTTGATGGTGGGCGGGTAGTTACGTACAAACTCGAATTGGCACTGGGTGCCAAAGGCTGCACTGGTGTGCTGCGCCAGATCTCGCATGCGCTGCTCAATCATGTCCAGCACCTCGATAGTGAAGGTGCGCACCGTGCCCTGAATCTCGCAGTGATCCGGGATGACGTTGGTGGCTTCACCCGCGTGAATCATGGTGACCGAGATTACGCCCGCATCGATCGGTTTTTTGTTGCGGCTGATGATGGTCTGGAAGCCCTGCACCATCTGGCAGGCCACCACCACAGGGTCGATGGCGTTGTGCGGCATGGCAGCGTGGCCACCCTTACCAGTGATGGTGATCTTGAACTCGTTGCTGGACGCCATCACCGGCCCTGCGCTGGCCGCCATGGTGCCGGCGGGCATATTGGGCCAGTTGTGCATGCCAAAGACGGCCTCTACCGGAAACTGCTCAAACAGCCCGTCCTTGATCATCTCGCGGGCTCCGCCACCGCCCTCTTCAGCCGGCTGGAACACGAGATACACCGTGCCATCAAAGTGGCGGTGCTGGGCCAGGTAGTGCGCGGCACCCAGCAGCATGGCCGTGTGGCCGTCATGGCCACAGGCGTGCATCTTGCCAGGGTGCTGACTGGCATGGGCGAAGGTGTTGAACTCCTGCATGGGCAGGGCATCCATGTCGGCACGCAGCGCAATCGCGCGCCCCGAGCTACCCGCCTTGACGATGCCCACCACGCCCGTGGTACCCAGGCCACGGTGGATGGGGATACCCCACTCGGTCAGTTTGGCAGCCACCAGGTCGGCGGTACGCACTTCCTCGAAACACAGCTCGGGGTGGGCATGCAGATCACGGCGCAAAGCGGCAATCTGGGGGGTATTGGCGACGATGGGATCCAGCAGTTTCATGGGGAGAACTCCAGCAAGGAAGTGGATTGTGCACCGCCCATGCAACGGGGCGGGGCTGGAGTCGCTAAAGTAGCGCCATGAGCCCTGAGATTTCTGTTTCCACCAACGAACACAAAGTGCTGGGCGCCTGCCCCCACGACTGCCCCGACACCTGCTCCATGGTGATCACCGTACGTGACGGCATCGCCGTCAAGGTGCAAGGTAATGCCGAGCATCCCGCCACCGCCGGTGCGTTGTGCACCAAGGTGTCCCGCTACACCGAACGCAGCTACCACCCCGAACGTATGCTGCACCCGCTGCGCCGCACAGGTCCCAAAGGAAGCGGCCAATTTGAACAAGTCACCTGGGACGAGGCGCTGAGCGACATTGCCGCACGCCTGCAGGCCATCGCCGCACGCGATCCGCAGGCCATCCAGCCTTACAGCTACGCCGGCACCATGGGCCGGGTGCAGGGCGAAGGCATGGCCGCACGCTTTTTCAACCAGCTGGGCGCCGCCCGCCTGGACCGCACCATTTGTGCCTCCGCCGGCGCTGAGGCCCTGACACAGACCCTGGGCCACAAAGTCGGCATGCGCGTGGAGTTCTTTGCCGAGTCGCAGCTCATCCTGATCTGGGGCAGCAACGCGATTGCGAGCAGCGTGCACTTCTGGCGCCATGTGCAGACTGCCAAACGCAATGGGGCCAAGGTCATCTGTATCGACCCGCGACGCTCCGAAACCGCAGAGAAATGCCACCAGCACATCGCCCTGCTACCCGGCACCGATGCCGCGCTGGCCTTGGGCCTCATGCACGAGCTAATCGTCAACGACTGGTTAGACCACGACTACATCGCCCGCCACACCCTGGGCTGGGACGCACTGCGTACCCGCGCGCTGGAATGGACGCCCGAACGCACTGCTGAGGTCTGTGGCATCACCGTAGAAGAAGTTCAGGGCTTGGCGCGGGACTATGGTCAATCGGCACGCGCGGGCCAAGCCACGGCCATCCGCATGAACTATGGGCTGCAACGTGTCCGCGGCGGAGGCAATGCCGTGCGCGCCATCGCCTGCCTGCCAGCCTTGGTAGGCGCCTGGCGCCAGCGCGCCGGGGGCGTGTTGCTCTCCAGCTCGGGCTATGTGCCGGTGCAGGCCGCAGCGCTGGAGCGCCCTGAGCTGTTGGCCGGGCGCACGCCGCGCACCATCAATATGAGCACCATCGGTGACGACCTGCTGCGCCCGGCCAGTCCGGAGTTCGGGCCCGCCATCGAAGCCCTCATCGTCTACAACAGCAACCCGGTCGCCGTGGCGCCCGAATCGGCAAAAGTGGTGCAAGGCTTTGCGCGTGACGACCTGTTCACCGTGGTGCTGGAGCACTTCCAGACCGACACCGCCGACTACGCCGACTATGTGCTGCCCGCCACCACGCAGCTGGAGCACTGGGACGTGCACAGCAGCTACGGCCACACCGACATTCTGCTCAACCGCCCCTCCATTGCCCCGCTAGGCCAGGCGCGCAGCAATGCGCAAATCTTCCGAGACCTAGCGCATCACATGGGCTACACCGACCCCGTGTTTGCCGAGAGCGACGAGAGCCTGTGCCGCACTGCCTTTGGCGACCAGGTGGACTTTGACCTGCTGCTGACTCGGGGCCATGCGCCCCTGCCCGTGCCCGAGGCACCCTTTGCCGACGGTGGCTTTCCCACACCCAGCGGCAAATGCGAGTTCTTCAGTGCGCGCCTGGCGGCGCGTGGCGACGATGGTCTGCCCAACCATGTGCCCAACTTTGAGCCGGCCGGCGCTGACCCGCGCTATCCGCTAGCCATGATCTCGCCACCCGCGCGCAACTTCCTCAACTCCACCTTTGTCAATGTGCAGAGCCTGCGCAGCATTGAGGGTGAGCCCTTGGTTGAAATGCACGCCAGCGATGCCGCAGCACGCCAGATTGCCGACGGCGATGTGGTGCGCGTCTTCAACGGCCGCGGCACCCACGAATGCGTGGCGCGCGTCTGCGAACGCGCCCGCCCCGGCGTGGTGAACGGCTTGGGCATCTGGTGGCGCAAGCTGGGGCGCGACGGCACCAATGTGAACGAACTGACCAGCCAACGCCTGACCGACATGGGCCGGGCGCCCACGTTTTATGACTGTGCGGTAGAAGTGGTGCGGGTCTGAGACTCAGCCTTTTCTCGCGGTTCTCTTTTAAACAGTTGCACCGCTTTTTCGGACACCCACTCCCCCAGCCCCTCGCCCCGTCGGCGAGGGGAGCTTTCAACAGCCGATTTTGGAGTTTTTCTCCGGTCAAGGCCTTACAAGGGGAGGTCGCGAACGGATGGGTATGCCACTACCAGAGCCAGCGGTTGTAGTCATCGCAAGGGTGTTGGCGCGGAACCACTGGCGGGCGCAGCCGCCAGCGTTGACTACTCCACCTCTTCGAGGTCACCCCCAACGCAGGCGCAGGCCGTGGTGTGAAGTAGCCGCCTTAAAGCCCCTCAAGTAGCCGCGCAGCCGGCGCAAAACAGCAAGATATGGCTGCTAAAAGGCTCCCCTCGCCGACGGGGCGAGGGGCTGGGGGAGTGGGTGTTAAAGAACCTAAGCCTTCTTCCGCGCAAAGTTCAGCAGCCGCGTGGCAATCAGGGTCTCCGCCATGAAGCACAACAACGCCAGCAAAAAACACCCCACGCCCCCCAAGAACGTGAAGATGGAAATGCGCAGGCCCGGGAAGTCGATAGTCTCGCCGAGGAACAGGACCATGATGGTGATCCCGATGAGGATGCCGCACAGCGTGAGCAACGCAATGCAGCTATTGGCAAGCAGCCCGCGGGTCCGCAATTCAGCCAGTTCTGCATAGTTGGCGTCCGTATCCTCCGGGTGGGCTTGGTGCTTGATGTACTGCTCCACCGTACGGGCCCGGTCGATGATGCGCGCCAACCGGCCTGCTACGGCCGCAATCATGCCGGACACCGCAGTGAGCAAAAACACTGGGGCGACCGACAACTGGATGCCATGCGAAACCGTGTCGGGGTCCAAGGGGAAAGCCATGCGCACACCTCAATAAAAAACGCCACGCGGACCGGCGTCCGCATGGCGTTGCATTGTAGGTCTGCGCTTTACTTCTGCAGCGCCAATTGCTGCTCCAGCTGGTGCAGCACGCGGTAGCAATCCAGCACGCGGCCGACGCTGGAGTTGGGCTCGCGGCCCTCGCGGATAGCGGCGAAGAATTCGCGGTCCTGCAACTCGATGCCGTTCATGCTGACAGCCACATTGCTCACGTCGATCTTTTCTTCCTTGCCGGTGAACAGGTCATCGTAACGGGCGATGTAGGTCGCCGTGTCGCCGATGTAGCGGAAGTAAGTGCCCAGGGGGCCGTCGTTGTTGAAGCTCAAGGAGAGCGTGCAGATGGCGCCGTTGGCCGCGCGCAGCTGAATGCTCATGTCCATGGCGATGCCCAGCACCGGGTGGATGGGGCCCTGGATGGCGTTGGCCTGCACGATGGGGCTGTTGGCCTGGTAGGCGAACAGGTCCACGGTGTGGGCGGCGTGGTGCCAGAGCAGGTGGTCGGTCCAGCTTCGGGCTTGGCCTAGCGCGTTGGTATTGGTGCGACGGAAGAAGTAGGTCTGCACATCCATTTGCTGGATGTTGAACTTGCCTGCCGTGATCTGCTGGTTCACATACTGGTGGCTGGGGTTGAAGCGGCGGGTATGGCCGCACATGGCCACCAGACCGGTCTTCTTTTGCTCGGCCACCACGGCATCAGCGCCCGCCCAGCTATCAGCCAAGGGAATTTCCACTTGCACGTGCTTACCGGCTTTCAAACAAGCCAGCGTTTGCTCGGCGTGCATCTGTGTAGGGGTGCAGAGGATGACGGCGTCCAGCTCGGGCAGGGCCAGGCTCTCGGACAGTTCAGTAGTCACATGGCCTACGCCGTACTTGGCAGCGACCTCTTTGGTTTTGTCGAGCTCACGGCCGATGAGGGAGATGACTTCCACACCCTCGATGTTTTTGATGCCATCCAGATGCTTGACGCCGAAGGCACCTGCGCCGGCCAGTGCGACCTTGATCGTTTTAGACATTAGTTGTTCTCCAGAATCAGGTGGCCTACCGCAGTATTGCTGGCAGGTACATGGTAAAAACGGTGTGCAACCCTCACAGAATGTGCGCGAGCAGCTTCCAAATCTGTAGCATCGTAGGGTACGTCCGACATGGCGCCGCGGGCAATCAGCCACATCACCAGCTCAATGCCTTCGCTGCCAGCCTCGCGCACATAGTCGATGTGGGGCGTGGCAGCACAAGCAGCCGGGTCGGCGATCATCTGATCCAGCCAGGCGTTGTCCCATTCGCGGTTGATCAGGCCGGCGCGCGCACCTTGCAGCTGGTGGCTCATGCCACCGGTGCCCCAAATGTGCACGTTCAGGTCTTCGTCATAGCTCTCCACCGCCTTGCGGATCGCCTTGCCCAGGTTGAAGCAGCGCTGGCCGCTAGGCACGGGGTACTGCACCACATTCACGGCAAATGGAATCACCGGGCAGGGCCAAGCGTCCTTGACAGGGTCTTTCTCGCCACACATCAGGCTCAACGGCACGGTCAGGCCGTGGTCCACATCCATCTTGTTGACTATTGTTAAGTCAAAGTCCTGCTGGATGACCGAGTGGGCAATGTGTGAAGCCAGCAAAGGATGCCCCTGCACCTTGGGCACCGGGCGGGGGCCAAAGCCCTCGTCCGCAGGGGTGTATTCGGCTGCAGTGCCGATGGCGAAAGTGGGAATCAGGTCCAGGCTGAAGGCCGTCGCGTGGTCGTTAAAGACCAGGAAGATCACATCAGGCTTGTTGTCCTTCATCCATTGTTTGGAGAAGTCGTAGCCCGCAAAAAGCGGTTTCCAGTAGTCTTCGTGGGTTTTTCCCAGATCCATGGCGGCGCCGATGGCCGGCACGTGGGATGTGAATACAGAGGCGGTAATTTTGGCCATGGGGTTCAGTCTTTCTTGACGCCAGCTGCGTGATGTTGGCCTTGGGGTTGGCGGTGGGCCTGGGCGTCGCCGTCCTCACCGATGTAGCGGTTGCCTTCGGCAGAGCGGCCGCCGGCCATCATCATGGCGCGGTACTCCACTTCGGTCATGCCGGTCATGCTGCCGGCCATCTGCTGAAAGCTCAGGCCGTGGGTGGAGCCGATCTTGGCCAAGAAGTAAATATTGCCGCCCAGCTGCATGGCGCGGTTCAAGTCCATGTCGATCACCGACTGACGCTGCTCTTCGCTCATGGGCCATTCGTTCAGGTAGGCACGCTGGTCCGCCTTAAAACGAGTGCGGTTCTCGGGCTTCATGAGGCTCATGCAGAACTGGTTGAGCCAGTAGCCTTTGCGGCTCTGCTCGGCATCAAAAATGATGGTGCCGGGGATGTCCTGGTAGGGTTTGTCGAGGGCCATATCAGTCTTTCAGAGTTTCAGGCCAATACAGGCGGTTGGGGTTGTCGACCAGCAGCTTGCGCTGCAACTCAGTGGTGGGCGCAATGTGCGGTATGAAGTCCACCAGCAGGCCGTCATCGGGCATGTGGTCCTTCAGGTTGGGGTGCGGCCAGTCGGTACCCCAGAGCACGCGGTCGGGGAATTGCTCCACGATGCGCTTGGCAAAAGGAATCACGTCCCGGTAAGCGTTCTGTTCGCCGTTCAGGGCCTTGGGGCCGCTGACGCTCAGGCGCTCCGGGCAGCTCACCTTGCTCCACACATTGCTGTGCTCGCGCATGAACTTCTCGAACAGTGCGAATTGCGGACCATCCACGGGCAGCGACACATCCGGGCGGCCCATGTGGTCTACCACCACGGTGGTGGGCAGCGCAGTGAAGAAGTCCCATAGCTCGGGCAGGTCCACCGCCTCGAAGTAGATCACCACATGCCAGCCCCACTTGGCGATGCGGCCGGCAATCTCCATCAGTTCGTCTTTGGGCGTGAAGTCCACCAAGCGCTTGACGAAGTTGAAGCGCACGCCGCGCACACCGGCGTCGTGCATGGACTGGATTTCTTCGTCGGTCACGCTGCGCTTCACCGTCGCCACACCACGGGCCTTGCCATTGCTGCTCAGCAAGGCGTCCACCATGGCACGGTTGTCAGCGCCGTGGCAGGTGGCCTGCACGATGACGTTCTTCTCAAAACCCAGGTGGTCGCGCAGGGCAAACAACTGGAGCTTGGAGGCGTCGCACGGCGTGTACTTGCGCTCAGGCGCGTAGGGGAACTCGGCACCGGGTCCGAACACATGGCAGTGCGCGTCCACAGCGCCTGCAGGCAGTTGGAAGCGGGGTTTGGCAGGACCGGTGTACCAGTCAAGCCAGCCAGCGGTCTTGGTGAAGTCACCGGAAGTGGATTTGCTCATGGTCGGCCCTCAATCGATGTACTTCAAGCCGGCGGCAGCCAAGGGCTCGCGCATCTTGTACATGTCCAACCCCAGCACGCCTGCGGCCAGTTTGGCGCGTTTTTCGCCCTCAAAGCTCTCGCGCTTCTGCGCGGCTTCCAGGGTAGCAGCAGCGCGCGCAGCGGGCACGCAGACCACGCCGTCGTCGTCCGCCACGATCACGTCACCCGGTGTCACCAGCATGCCGGCGCAGACGATGGGAATGTTGACCGAGCCCAAGGTGGCCTTGATGGTGCCTTTGCTGCTGATGGCCTTGCTCCACACCGGAAAACCCATGCGCTGCAGTTCTTTCACGTCGCGCACACCGCCGTCAATGATGAGCGCGCGGGCGCCACGGGCCTGGAAGCTGGTAGCCAACAGGTCGCCAAAAAAACCGTCGGTGCACTCCGCAGTCACCGTGGCCACCACGATATCGCCGGGCTGAATCTGCTCGGCGGCCACATGCATCATCCAGTTGTCACCGGGTTGCAGAAGCACGGTCACTGCGGTGCCGGACACCTGCACGCCACTTTGGATGGGGCGCATATAGGGCTTGAGCAAGCCCACGCGGCCCATGGCTTCGTGCACGGTGGCAGAGCCCAGTGCGGCAAGACCGTCAGCGGCAGCACGGTCTGCGCGGGTGATATTTCTGTAGACGACACCTAGTTCATACATATTCATTTCTCCTAAATCTTTTATGGGCTCTTCTTCTGAGCCCGCAGTGGAGTAGGGGTGAGTACCTCCGCTCATGTCCCCCGCCCGCTCCAGCGGGCTCCTCCTTGACTTCGCTGCGGCACTCACCCCTACTCCACCGCTGCGAAGAAGCTTGTTTTCACTCTCCCAAAACCAAGCACGTCGGCGAGGCTCGGGGTGGCTATGCGTTTTGCGGAGGTAAAGGAGGAGCCCGCAACGCGGGCGGGGGACACGCAGCAAAACGCATAGCCACTCCGAGCCCCCACAACCCCAAAAAATCAACGCCCTTTGGCCTTCAACGCCGCATCCAGCCGCGGAAACACGCGCCGCGCATTGCCTTCGTAAATCTGGAAGCGGTCTTCGTTGCTCAAAATCTTCGACGCCTCGATGTAGCGCTTCGTGTCGTCGTAATAGTTACCCGTCTGCGGATCAATCCCGCGCACCGCACCGATCATCTCGGACGCGAACAACACGTTCTTCACCGGAATCACGGTGTTGAGCAAGTCGATGCCGGGCTGGTGGTACACGCAGGTGTCGAAGTAAATGTTGTTGAGCAAATGCTCCTCCAGCAGCGGCTTCTTCAGCTCCTGCGCCAAGCCACGGAAACGCCCCCAGTGGTAAGGCACGGCACCACCGCCATGGGGAATCAGGAACTTGAGCGTGGGGAACTGCTTGAACAGATCGCTGGTCAGGCACTGCATGAAGGCCGTGGTGTCGGCGTTCAGGTAATGGGCGCCGGTGGTGTGGAAGCAGGCGTTGCAGCTCGTGCTCACGTGGATCATCGCGGGGATGTCGTACTCCACCATCTTCTCGTAAATGGGGAACCAATGCTTATCGCTCAGCGGAGGCGAATTCCAGTGACCGCCGCTGGGGTCCGGGTTCAGGTTGATGCCCACGTTGCCGTATTGCTCCACGCACTTCACCAGCTCGGGAATGCACGTGGCGGGGTCCACACCGGGGCTTTGCGGCAGCATGGCAGCAGGGATGAAGTTATCCGGGAACAGCTGGCTCACGCGGAAGCACAGCTCGTTGCAGATGGCGGCCCAGGTGGCGCTGGTGTTGAAGTCACCGATGTGGTGGGCCATGAAGCTGGCGCGCGGGCTGAAGATGGTGAGGTCCGAGCCGCGCTCTTTCATCAGGCGCAGCTGGTTGCTCTCGATGGTCTCAATCAGCTCGTCATCGCTGATCTTCAGGTCCGCAACCTTGGGGCCCAGCTCGGGCGTGGCCAGGTTGGCAATCTGGGCGTTGCGCCAGTTTTCCAGCGCTTTGGGCGCGGTGGTGTAGTGGCCGTGGCAGTCAATGATCAGGGGCTTCTTCACGGGTGTCTCCTGGAGTTCTTTTGGAAGGGGGCGGGCTCAGGCGGGCTGCATGCCTTCGCGCTGCTTGGCGGCGGCGGCCTGGGGTGAGGCCATGAAGGCCAGCAGGGCCCGCACGGCGTCGGGCTGGGCAGAATGGCTGCCCACGCCGGCCGAGAAGGTGGTGGTGATCTGGATGGCGGGGGGCAGCGGGCCCACGATGGTGATGCCCTCCACATGGATGAGCTCGCTGAGTTGCTGAAAGCCCAACGCCACTTCGCCGCGCGCCACCAGTGCGCCCACGGGCACGCCAGGCGGCGCCTGCACGATGCGGCTTTGCACGGATTCGGCAATGCCCCAGCGCTCAAACAGCTTGACCAGCGCCACACCGCTGGGGCCAGTGGAATAGCCCAGCGTGGGCGCAGCGAGCACGGCGGCGCGCACCGCGTCTTCTGAGGAAATATCGGGTTGTGGCGCACCCGCCGGCACGGCCACGGCCACACCGGATTGCACCAGGTCCACACGGCCGCCTTGCAAATGGCCGGCGGCAATCAGTTTGTCGATGGCGTCGGAGGCCAGAAACACCGCGTCAAACACCTCACCAGCTTGCACGCGCTTGGCCGCGTCCACACCGCCCACAGACTCGATGGCCACCGCCTGGCCGGACTGGGCGGTGAAGTCCGCCGCGAGCGCGTTGAGCAGCAGGCGTGTGGCCATGGACGAGATGCACTTCAGAGCCACGGGAGCAGTGGGAACGGTGTTGGACATGCTCGGTATTCTGGTCGGCGGGCTGCCATTTGATAAGGCAAGGGGGGCACTAGCAGCTATCTCAAATTGGCATAATCCAGCCGCAGCTATTCGCCGATGCGACTTTCCCATTTGGAGCCAGCCCATGGACCTGAAACAGCTTGAATACTTTGTGCGCGTGGCCGAAATGGGCAGTTTTACCCGTGCATCCATCTCGCTGGACGTGGCCCAGCCCGCTCTGAGCCGCCAGATCCGCCTTCTGGAAGTGGAGCTGCGGCAAAACCTGCTCACGCGCAACGGCCGCGGTGCCGTGCCCACCGAGGCAGGCAAGCTGCTGCTGGAGCACGGGCGCGGCATCCTGCACCAGGTGCAGCTCACGCGCGAGGAGCTGGGTGCGGCGCGCGGCGCGCTGGCCGGGCGTGTCTCCATCGGCCTGCCGCCCAGCTTGTCCAAGCTCATTACCGTGCCGCTGGTGCTGGCCTTCCGTGAGCACCTGCCGCAGGCGCAGCTCACGCTGACCGAGGGCTTTTCGGTGCAGATGCACGAAGGCCTGCGCCTGGGCAACCTGGACATGGCCGTGCTCTACAACCCCGGCCAGAGCAGCGAACTGGAAATGAGCACGCTGGACGAAGACGAGTTGTCGTTGATCTCGCACAACCCGCAAACCACCGGTAAAAGCAAAGCTGCCAAGCCTGCGCCGGCCATCAGCCTCAAGGACGTGGCCGAGCTGCCGCTGATCTTGCCCAGCCGGCCCAATGCCTTCCGCATCCTGATCGAGGGCGAGATGATGGCCATTGGCCGCCGACCGGAGGTCATGCTGGAGGTTGACGGCCTCAACGCTATCCTGAACCTGGTGAAAGAAGGCATGGGCCACGCCGTGCTGCCCGGCTATACGTTGAGCAATTTCGACAACCCTGACACCTTCACCGTGCAGTCCATCCACAGCCCGCGCATCATGAGCCAACTGATGCTGGTGTGGTCTTCTCGCCGCCCCACCACACAAACCCAGCGCAAGGCCATGGATGTGGTGAGCCAGGTGGTGCTCAAGGCCATCCACCGCTAGGGCAGGTCCTGCGCTTTTTGGCATAGCTGCTATGGCTGCGGCCAACTTGCCCCTGGGTGGGCTACCCAGACACACTGCGGGCCAAACCCACAACAACAGAAGACCGTGCCATGCCCAAAATCACTCACAAATTCATAGCTGCTTGCGCAATAACCATAGGGGCTAGCGGCCTTTTTTATGCCCAAAGCGCCTCGGCGCAGGGTGCTGGCACGTATCCCGGCAAAACCATACGCCTGGTCGTCCCCTTCACCCCCGGTGGCTCGACCGATATCCTGGCGCGCGCGATTGGCCAAAAGCTTACCGAGGCCTGGGGCCAGTCGGTGGTGGTGGAGAATGTGCCGGGCGCGGGTGGCGCCATTGGGGCCGACAAAGTGGCCAAGGCTCCGGCCGACGGCTACACCCTGCTCATGGGCCACATTGGCACGCTGGCGGTGAACCCCTCGCTCTACCCCAACCTGCCCTACGATCCGATCAAGAGTTTTGCCCCCGTGGCTTGGGTGGCACGGGTGCCCAATGTGCTGGTGGTGCACCCCAGCGTGCCGGTCAAAACCGTGAAAGAGCTGGTGGCGCTGGCCAAGTCCAAACCGGGGCAAATGAACTACGGGTCTGGCGGTAACGGCAGCGCGGCCAACCTGGCCACCGAATACTTCAAGCTGCAAACCGGCACCTCGCTTTTGCACATTCCCTACCGCGGCACGGCCCCCGCAGTGACGGACCTCGTCGGCGGGCAGACGCAGCTGCTGTTCACTGGCGCACCCGCGGTGCTCAGCCAAATCAAGAACGGGCAGCTGCGCGCGCTGGCCGTCTCCAGCCCCAAGCGCATGGACGCTCTGCCCGACCTGCCCACGGTGGCCGAAAGTGGCTACCCCGGCTTTGAGGCGGACCAGTGGTACGGCGTAGTCGCACCGGCAGGCACACCCGCTGACATCGTGGCCAAGCTCAATGCCCAGATCAACCAGTCCCTGAACTCCGCAGAACTCAAGAACCGCCTGAACGCCGAAGGTGCCATCGCCACGCCCGACACCCCGGCCAACTTCGGCAAACTGATAGCCACCGAAATTGCCCGCTGGAAGCCGGTGATCAGCGGCGGGCGGGTGAAGGCAGACTGAGCGCGCGAGCCTACAGGGGATAGTGCTTCAGCACCCACAACAAGGCGTTGAGGGTGAAAAACGATCCGATGGTGGCGGCCAGCAAGGTGGCCGCACTCACCTCTTCGTGGCCGTACTTCAGCGCGAGAATGGGGTAGACCCCCAACATGGGCATGGCAGCAAACAGCAGCGCGGCGGTGCGCAGCTGCGGGTCGGAAATCGGCACCACAAAGGTGAACGCGAAGAACACACACAAGGGATGCAGCACCAGCTTACCTACGGTAATGTGCCCCACCAGCCGGCGTTTGCCCTGGAGCTGCAAACCCACCAGCGCACCGCCAATCACAAACAGGGCCAGGCCGGTAGTGACCTGTGAGAACAGGGTGATGGTGCGCGCCAGCGGGCCGGGCAAGCTCCAGCCCATCACCGACACCAGCAACGCGAGCGGAATCACCACCAGCATGGGCGTACGCACCCAGCCTTGGGCAATGTCACGCAACACGGTTCCCCAAGGGCGGTGGCCGCCAGCATCGGCGTTGTCGGCCAGGGTCAGCAACACGGGCAGCTTGATGAGGTTTTCAAACAGCATGTTGAGTGCCAGCGCCACCGGCGCCACGCTGCCCAGCACCAGCTGTACCACGGGGTAGCCCATGTAGCCGCTGTTGGAGCAGGCCGTACCCATGGCAAAGAAAGCACGGTAGCTGCCCGTGCTGCGGTTCACATACCGCGCCCACAGATACGCGCCCAGAATCATCACGCACGAGCCCAGGCCATAGGCCAGAAGGTAATCAAAGTGCATGACATCGCGCAGTGGACGCTGGGCAATGGCGTTGAACAGCAGCGCGGGCAAGGCCAGGTTGAGCACAAACTTGCCCAGCACGCGCAAGTCAGGCTTGCTGAACACGCCCATGCGGGTACAGAGGTAGCCCATGGCAATGCACAGGTAAATAGGGCCGGTGATGGCCAGAATGTCGAGCATGGGAACTTAAACGATCAGAACAGGAAAAGGCGCGGGTGTCAGTCCTTGCGCGCGGCCAGCAGGGCATCAGCGTACACCTGCCAGGGTGCGTTCGTGCCCACATGGGCCAACACACCGGCACGCGCCTGGTCGGCCACCCATTGCTGCTTGTCGGCAATGGCACTGGCCATGGTGGGGGCGAAGCCGGCTTCGACGACGGTGCGCGCCGATTCGCGCATTTCTTCGGCGCGGCGCTGCCCGTGTTGCACCACGCGGCTGAAGAAATAGCCCCCCTGTTTTTCCCAGTCAATACTGGGGAATGTCTCGGCCAGCGTGGGCAGTACATGGTCTTCCACCCCATAGGCGCGGGCGGTCGCGTAGCTCTCGATCACCAGCGCCTCCAGTCCCTTGATCATCACGCTGCGGCACATCTTGATGGCCGAAGCCACGCCAATATCGGCCGACACCACTTTGGCATCCATGCCCCATGCGTTCAGTTGCTCCGCCAGCTCGGCCGCCAACGCCCCGCCCAACAGCATGGGCACCTGGATGCCGTAGGGCGGCACCGAAGTCATGACGCCCGCCTCCACATAGCGGCCACCCGCCGCCTCAATCAACGCGGCCGCCTGTTGCTTGGTACCCGGCGATGCGGAGTTGAGGTCCAGAAACACGGTGCCGGGGCGCAGGTGCGGTGCTGCCGCTTCGGCCACTGCCAGGGTGTTGGAAGCAGTGACAGCGGAGATGATGAAGTCGCTCTGCGCGCACAGCGCAGCCAGGGAGGCCTGGGCCAGAACCCCGGCCTGCGTGGCCTGGACCGCAGCGCCCGTCACGAAGTCGGCAAACTTCAGGTCCCAGACACTGCAGGAGGCGACATGGCTGCGCAGGCCGGCGCTGAAGATGCGCCCCACCTCGCCATAACCCACCAACCCCAGATGTTGCAGTGGCAAGGCCATGGCGCGGCTCCTTAGAGTTTGGGCACGCCGGCCTTGGCAATCACCTCGGCCCAGCGTTTGGTCTCAGTAGCCAGCAGCTCAGCCAATTTCTCGGGGGTGGAACCGCGCGCTTCCACGTTCAGTTCGTAGAGTTTTTTCTTCACGTCGGGGTGGTTCAGCGCGGCCTGCACTTCCTTGTTCAGGCGGGCAATCACGTCTTTGGGGGTCTTGGCAGGGGCTGCGAGGGCATTCCAGGACGACACGTCGAAGTCCTTCACACCGCTCTGCATGAGCGTAGGTACATCGGGGATCTGGCTGGCGCGCGTGTCGCTCAGCACGGCCAGCGGACGCACCGCCTTGGAAGTGACCTGACCCATCATGGGGCCGAGGATTTCCACAGCCACATCGATCTGCCCGCCGCGCAACGCAGTGGTGACCGCTGGCGTGCCGTTGAAGGGCACGATGAGAAAGTCCACCCCCGCACGGGTCTTGAGCAGCTCGGCCGCCAGGTTCTGCGTGCTGCCGATGTTGACCGTACCCACATTGAGCTTGCCGGGGTTGGCCTTGGCGTAGGCCAGCAGGTCGGCCATGGTTTTGTAGGGTGCGTTGGGGGCGGCCAGCACCGCCAAATCAAAGTAGCCCAGCGTAGAGACCGGCGCAAAGTCACGCTGTGCGTCAAACGGCAGGCTCTTGAACAGGCTGGCGCTCACTGCGGTGCCATTGGACATCAGCAAGAGCGTGTGGCCATCGGAGTCGGCCTTGGCCACGGCCTCCCCCGCACCCACGCCGCCAGCACCCGGCTTGTTGTCAATCACCACCGGCTGCCCTAGCGACTCGGAGAGCTTTTGTGCCACGGTGCGTGCGGTGAGGTCGGCCACACCACCAGCGCCAAAGGGCACAACGATGCGGATGGGCTTGCTAGGAAAGGTATCGGCCCAGACGGGCAATGCCCCCACGGTGCCGGCCAACAGGGCCAAGCTCAGTGAAACAGTGCGTCGGTTCAGGTTTTTCATATGAAATTGGCCTCTAGCCCTCATGGAATATGCGCAAAAAGCTATCAAATGAATAGCAAAATAATCAACGTGCAACGCCCAGCAACTTGTCCAGCAGCTCGGGTTGCTCGCGCAGGCTTTGCGCCGTGCCGCTGTGCACCACGGTGCCCCGGTCCAGCACGGCCGCCGTATCGCTGATCGCCAAAATCGCCTGCGGGTGCTGCTCCACGATGATGGCCGATAAGCCTTCGTCGCGGGTGATCCGGCGGATGGCGCGCAACAGCTCCTGCACGATGATGGGCGCCAATCCTTCGCAGGGCTCGTCCAGCAGCAACAGGGTGGGGTTGAGTACGAGCGCGCGGCCCACGGCCAGCATCTGCTGCTCGCCACCGGAGAGCTGGGTGCCCAGGTTGGTCTTGCGTTCGGCCAGACGGGGGAACAGCTCGTACACACGCTCGGGCGTCCACATCGCGGCCTTGCGGCCGGCGCGGGCCGGGCGCGCCACCGCGGTGAGGTTTTCGTCCACCGTGAGCGACTTGAAGATGTTGCGCTCCTGCGGCACCCAGCCAATGCCGGCGGCCGCACGCTCGTGCTGCGGCAACTTGTGCAGGACTGCGCCACCCAGCGTGATGCTGCCGCCATGCTGGCGCGTGGCACCAGCCAAGGTGTTCATGAAAGTGGTCTTGCCGGTGCCGTTGCGGCCCAGCAGCGCCAGGGTTTCGCCTTCGTTGATGCTGACGGACACGCCATGCAGCACCACGGCTTCGCCGTAGCCTGCGCTCAGATTTGAGACTTTGAGCAGCTCGGTCATGCGTGGGCCTCCTCACCTTCGGCGTGGCCGAGGTACACCGCCTTGACTTGCGGGTCGTTGGCAATCTGTTCGGGGTCGCCTTCGGTCAGCACCGTGCCGTTGACCAGCACCGTCATGCGTTTGGCAAAGCTGAAGACCAGATCCATGTCATGTTCAATCAAAAGGATGGATACATCGGCCGGCAGGGCAGCCACGGTTTGCAGCAGCTCTTCGCGTTCGCCCGCCGGCACGCCGGCCACGGGTTCGTCCAGCAGCAGCACGCGTGGCTCGCAAGCCAGCGCAATCGCGATTTCCAGCAGGCGGCGTTTGCCATAGGCCAGCACCCGCGTTTCCTGCGCCATCACCTCGGTCAGGTGGAACTGCTCCAGCAGCTGTTCGCAGCGCTCAATCACGCGGCGGTTGCTGCCGAGCGCCTGCCACCACTTGCTGCCCAGCCCGGTGTGCTGGCTGACCACCATGGCCAAGGTTTCCATCGAGGTCAAGGTGTCAAACAGCTGGTTGATCTGGAAGGTGCGCACCATGCCACGGCGTACGCGTTGGTGCGGCGCCAGGTCGGTGATGTCTTGGCCTTCCAGAATGATCTTGCCCTCGGTGGGCTGCAACACGCCGGTCAACAAGTTGATGAGCGTGGTCTTGCCCGCGCCGTTGGGGCCGATCAGCGCGTGGCGGGCACCCTTGTGCAGGTCCAACGTAACGTTGTTGGTGGCCGTGATGCCGCCAAACTTCATCACCAGGCCTTGGGCGCTGAGGACAGTTTGCACAGCGTTATTCTTCGTGGGGCTGCTCATGCGGCACCTCCCGTCTTGTTCTTCTTGGAACCGAACCAGGTCCATGGGCGCACCAAGCGTTCACGGCCGACCAGCACCAGCACCACCAAGAACAGGCCGATCCAGAAGGTCCAATACTGCGGGGTGATGCTGGAGATGAAATCTTGCATGAGCTTAAAGATCAAGGCTCCTGCGACCCCGCCATACAACCAGCCCACGCCGCCAATCACCAGCACCAGCATGACGTCGGCCGAGCGGTGGAACTCGAACACATCGAGCGAGGCGAAGCCCGTGGTCTGCGCCAAGAGCGCGCCGGCGGCGCCTGCTGCGGCAGCGGCCACGGTGTAAGCCACCGCCAGGCGGCTGGCCACTGGAATGCCAATGGCCATGGCACGCAAACGGTTGTCACGAATGGCCTTGAGCGTGGCACCAAAAGGCGAGCCGACAAAGCGGCGTGCCAGCACAAACACGAGCAACAAGATACTGATGGAATACCACGCAGCCACCTGGCCATACAGGTCAAACTCAAAGCGGCCTAACACCGGCCCCATCATCACACCCTGCAGTCCATCGGCACCACCGGTGAGCCAGTCGAGCTTGTTGGCCAGCTCCATGAGGATCAGGCCCACGCCCAGAGTCACCATGAGACGCGTGAGGTCGGTGCCACGCTGGATAGTGACGCTGCATATGGCGCCCAGCACGGTGGCCGTACCGATACCCACAGCCATACCAACCAGTGGGTCCGGGTTAATGTGTTTGGCAAACAGAGCTGCCGAGTAGGCGCCCATGCCAAAGAAGGCCGCGTGGCCCAGCGAGACGATGCCGGTGTAGCCCAAGATGAGGTCTAACGAGAGCGCAAACAGCGCGACGATGGCAATCTCGTTGATGATGAGTGCATGGCCCGACAAGGCCCATGGCGATGCCAGGGCCGCGGCCCACAGCACGACCTCCCACCAGCGCCAGCGGCGCGCGGCAAGCAAGATATTGGGTTTGGAATCGGCGCTCATGCTTTGCCCCCTTTGCGCACAAACAGGCCTTGCGGGCGCCACACCAAGATCACAATAATCAGGCTGTAGACGATGAAGGCGCCCAGCTTGGGGATGTAGTACTTGCCGGCCACGTCGGCAATGCCCAGCAACAGGGCGGCCAGCAAGGGGCCTGTGATGCTGGAGGTGCCGCCCACGGCGACCACGATCAAAAAGTAAATCATGAATTTGAGGGGAAAGGTGGGATCCATGCCAAGCACATCGGCCCCGAGCGCACCGCCCAAGCCCGCCAAGCCAGAACCCACGGCGAAAGTAGACAGGAAGACAGCGTTAACGTTGATTCCCAGACCGGCAGCCACACGCTGGTCATCCACGGAGGCGCGCAGGCGGCTGCCAAATCGCGTCCGTGTCAGGATGTACTGCAGGGCAATCGTGAGGGCTGCGCACACGGCGATGATGAAAAGGCGGTAGTGGCCCATGCCCAGCATCCAGGCGCCCTCACCGAGTTCGGTACGGCCCTTGAGCCACTCAGGCAGTTGCACGATTTGCTGCGTGGAGCCGACAAAGTAGTCCACACTGGCCACGGCCATGAAGGTCAGGCCGATGGAGAACAAGACCTGGTCCAGGTGGGGTTTGTGGTACAGCGGACGATACAGCGTGCGCTCCAACAGTCCACCCAACAAGGCTGCGCCAATAAAAGCCGCTGGCAGGCACAAGAGGAAAGGTACGCCCAGGCGCTGCATCAGCAGCACCGTGATGTAGCCGCCCACCATGGCAAAGGCGCCGTGTGCGAGGTTGATGAAGTTCATCAGACCCATGGTCACTGCCAAGCCTACGGCGAGGATGAACAGCAGCATGCCATAGGCGATGCCGTCAAAAAGTATGGTCAACATAGTTTGTCAGTCGCTGGTTATTCCAGGCCCCCAGGGCAAGTTTTGGGCAACAAAAAAGCGAGGGACGGGCCATCGCTTTTTTGCCTGCTTGGGTTGCTACCGCCAGGGTATGCGGTCACATTCCGGGTTAGCGGTTTTTGCCGGGATCTTTCACATCCTTGATGACATCGAACTCGATGTTGTAGAGCTGGCCGTCCTTCTTTTCGACCTTGCGCAGGTAAATGTTTTGCACGATGTCTCGGGTTTGTGCATCGATGAAAATGGGGCCGCGCGGGCTCTCAAAAATTTGGCCTTTCATGGCTGCCAGCAGCGCATCACCGCCGCCAGCGCCCTTGGTGGCCTTGAGGGCTTCGTAAATCACGCGCATGCCGTCGTAGCCACCCACGGCCATGAAGTTGGGACGCAGGTTGTTGTTGGCCTTCTTGAAAGATTCGACAAACTTCTTGTTCAGCGCCGAGGGATGGGCTGCCGAGTAGTGGTGCGAGGTGACGACACCCAAAGCGCCGTCGCCCATGTCGTTCAATTGGTCGTCATCGGTGATGTCGCCGGGACCAATCAGCTTGATACCGGCCTTGTCCATGCCACGCTCCAAGAACTGCTTCATCACTGCAGCACCTGCGCCAGAGGGCACAAACACAAACAGTGCATCCGGCTTCAGGTCACGCACTTTCTGCAGGAAGGGCGCAAAGTCAGGGTTGCGCATGGGCACGCGCAGGGATTCCACGATGGTGCCGCCATTAAAGGTCAAGCGGTCCTTAAAGAAGCGCTCTGCATCGATGCCGGGACCATAGTCAGACACCAGCGTCACAACTTTTTTGATCCCGTTCTTGGGCGCCCAATCCGCGATCGCCACGGCCGCTTGGGGCAGCGTGAAGCTGGTGCGCACGATGTAGGGCGAAGCTTCGGTGATGCTGGAGGTGGCAGCCGCCATGACCACCAAGGGGGTTTTGGATTGCGTTGCAATGGTTGCTGTTGCCAGCGCCGAGGGCGTAATGCCCATACCAGCCAGCACGTTCACTTTATCGTTGACCACCAACTCTTGTGCCATGCGTTTGGTCACATCAGGAATGCTGGTGTCATCCTTGATGATGAGCTGGATTTTTTTGCCCGCGACGGTGTCGCCGTTTTGCGCCATGTACAGCTTGGCGGCGGCTTCAATTTGGCGGCCAGTGGTGGCCTGCTGGCCGGTCATGGGCAATACCAAGCCGATCTTGAAGACATTGTCTTGGGCTATTACGCCGGAGCCCGCCAAGGCAAAGCCTACCAGCGCTGTGGCATGCAAAAAGTGACGTTTTTTCATGTGTTGTCTCCTAGAAGTTTTTCATTTCACACTGCCCGCAATATCGCGCCTAAACCGTACTTGTGCAATCGCGATTCGGCTCACTTTGATATAGCATTTTGCAATAACCGGTACCTAAAACCTCTGACTTTTGCAGTTTCAACGCACTCTCTTTTCTGGCGGCCCTATACAGCTTGTAAAGCGGCCAGTTGCTGGCGCAAGTCGGCGTTTTCTGCCTCCAGAGCTGCGACGCGCTGCTGCAAGGCCATCAGCGGCGACACGGCGGAATCCGCGCTATCGGGGCTTGCCTGCATGGCGATCTGTTCGCGCGCGGATCGCCTAGCTTCCCGCACCCGTTTGGCGGCCTGTTTGAGCTGATCTTTGCCTGCAGTTGCTGCGGCCACTTGTTCTTGCGCGGGTAGCGTGGCGACAGCCGCCGCCGCATTGATGGAGATTGCACCTGCTTTGACTGCTGCGACCAACTCAGGAGCCGCCTGTTTCTGGATCTTCTCAATCATGACCACCTGGCTGCTGCTCAAGCGGGCCGCCTTGGCGATGTCCTCTCGGGTTTTCATCGTATCGGGCACCACCATATTGGATACAACGCCCGCGTCAGGTACCGTATCAGGCGCCAATGCACTCTCCACATTGGCCGATTGCTGTCGGCGCTCCGCAAGAATTTCTCTTTTGCGCAATGCCAGCACACCTCGCTGGAAATCGGACACACTGCGTCGACCCAGATGTTGATCAATCATCCAGAGATGCACGTCCTCCAAGGACTGGAATAGGGTGTTCTGTACAGTTTGATAAGGCAAGCCATGCCGCAGACAGATGCCATAGCGGTTGTGCCCGTCCACCAATACATTGCCCCATAACACCAATGCGTCACGGCAGCCCTCAGCCAGAATGCTGCGTTCCAGCGCCGCATGCTCATCCTCCGTGAGTGGGTCGATGTAAGCTTTCAATGATTCGTTGACAACGATGTCCATGGGGTAGCGGTGTATTGCAGGGGAGCTGGATTGTAGAGAGACGAACTCACGACGCCACCCGAGACTTTATTCGCCGCCAAGAATAATTGGCATCAAATCCGAGCTACAATCTCTCTTCTAAATGCGGGAATAGCTCAGTTGGTAGAGCGCAACCTTGCCAAGGTTGAGGTCGAGAGTTCGAGACTCTTTTCCCGCTCCATTTTTTATGCGCAGCCCTTTAAAGCTGCCCATCCTCCCCCACCTCATCGTCAACAGTTTTTCCTTGCACTGGGATTTGACACCAAAAGTTGTGTCGTTACTCCTGGAGCTCGGATTCCTGCATCTATCAACGTGACTCCTCGTTTGATTGCGCCATTGCAATCAAGCGAGGCAACCCACCGAGATGATGGCAAGCTCTAGGGGAGCAGATGCCGTTCTGCCAGAGTCTTGGCAATGGAGTCGGCCAACTCGTGCGGCTCAAACTTGGCAACATACGCATCCGCACCCACGCTGCTTGCGTGGCCTTCGCTGGCGGTACCTGTCAACGACGAATAAACAATCACAGGTATGCCCGCGAAGCGGGCATCCTGCTTGATATTGCGTGTCAGCGTAAACCCATCCATTTCGGGCATTTCCAAATCCGTCAATACCAGTGCGACCTTGTCACGTGCACGTTTACCTTGCGCTAAAGCTTCGGATTGCAAACTGATCAAACGATCCCAGGCTTCTCGTCCATTTTTGAGTGCCACGAATTGCACACCCATCGCTTTGAGGCTTTCTTCAACCAGCATGCGTGCGACCGCAGAGTCCTCCGCTGCCAGTATCACCGAGCCCTCTGGCAAGCGGAGTTTGGCGAGACTGGCGTTTTTATCTGAATTGTTGTTCCCACCGGGCAAGACATCGCGCAGTATCTGCTCGACATCCAGCACCTGCGCCAATCGTGAGTCGGGCGTATCACCATCAATGCGTGCAACACCGGACAGCAGCATAGAGCTGCTGCTGTCCGCAGCAAGCAAATGACGCCATTCCAATTGCACAATCTCAACAACCTCGTCAACCAAGAAGGCCTGCGTTGTACGCGCGAACTCTGTAACCAGAACAATCTGGGTATTGGTTTGCGGGTCGCATGCCGCGAGTCCAGGCAGGTCAATCACAGGAATCAACTGACCACGCACATTCGCAAGACCGAGGGCATGGGGCGGCGCATTCACAATCGAGGTAATGTGTGGCGCTACTACGATTTCGCGGACCTTGAACACGTTGATACCAAACAGCTCGCGCTGTTTAGAGTCACGTGCCTGCCCCAAGCGGAACAGTAGCAACTCCAAGCGACCACTGGCACTTTGGCCTGCGACCGAGTGTTTTTTCTCTGTTAAGGGCGAGATGTTCATGGATGGTCCTGCATGAGTAGTGAACGCATGGGTCGAGCCCCCATACTGCTGCAGCTGGCAAAGCTGTCTTTGCGAACATTATTGCGCGTTACCCGCTCCATGGGTATGAAGAATTAAAGGATTCAGCCCACATCGTCGACACAGCGATCAATGCTGGAGCGCGTACTGACTATGCGAAGCATGGGCCACGATTGAATCGCCCCGGATTCACTAGACGCCATGGAGCTTCAAAGCCGTCATTGGTCGAGGACCGCAACTGGCCCATTGCTGGTCCCCATAGTCAATTGCTGAGCGACCACCTCCGCTGCAGAACCGACGCTTGTATGCGTAGGCTATTTCGCATGACCTTTTGAATCCGCTCTTTTCATTGTGTTTGGGCCAACACCCAATAGTCACAACGCTAAGTGCTAATTTTCGGTGGGCCAAGATTGGGCCAGGGATGGGCCAAACTTGGGCCAAAAACAAAAAAGGCTCACAGAAGTGAGCCTTTGCTGTCGTGGAATCCCACGTATCTATTGGTTGCGGAGGCTAGATTTGAACTAACGACCTTTGGGTTATGAGCCCAACGAGCTACCAGGCTGCTCCACTCCGCGTCAAGACATAAATTATAACCTATTACGCTTGGGTTGCATCAGAAGTTTGAGAAACTTCTTCAGCACGATCCACCAACTCAACCAAGGCCATGGGCGCATTGTCCCCAACGCGGAAGCCCATCTTCAAGATGCGGGTATAGCCACCAGGACGAGCCTTGAACCGGGGTCCCAGCACATCGAACAGCTTGGTGACGCTGTCGCGGTCACGCAGACGGTCAAATGCCAAGCGGCGGTTTGCCACAGTGGCTTCTTTGGCCAAAGTGATCATGGGCTCAACAACGCGGCGCAGCTCCTTGGCCTTTGGGACCGTAGTCTTGATGACTTCGTGTTCGATCAACGAATTCATCATGTTGCGAAGCATTGCCAAGCGGTGCGAGCTTGTGCGGTTAAGTTTACGTAGTCCGTGTCCGTGGCGCATGGTAGTTTCCTTCAGTTATTAGACAGGCAGCCGTATTAGGTACTGCCCGTGGCACGGAACCCCAGAAGGGGTCCAATTCAAGTTAACGCTTTTAGTGGAAGCGCGTATTAGCGCTTTTCCAAGGATGCGGGAGGCCAGCTTTCCAGCTTCATTCCCAAAGTCAAGCCGCGAGAGGCCAACACTTCCTTGATTTCGTTGAGCGACTTGCGACCCAAGTTAGGTGTCTTCAGCAGCTCATTCTCGGTGCGCTGGATCAGATCACCGATGTAATAGATATTTTCTGCTTTCAGGCAGTTAGCGGAACGCACTGTCAACTCCAGCTCATCCACGGGACGCAGCAAGATGGGATCGAACTGCGTGTTGCCGCGCGGTGCAGGCGAATCAAATGCAGCCAACTCGCTGCCTTCCAGCTGTGCAAACACGGCCAGTTGTTCAACCAGAATTTTGGCGGAGGCGCGCACGGCATCTTCTGCGGACAATGCCCCGTTGGTTTCAATCTCGACGACCAACTTGTCCAAATCGGTGCGCTGCTCCACGCGGGCACTTTCCACGGTGTAGCTCACGCGCTTGACCGGTGAAAACGACGCATCCAAAACAATGCGGCCAATCGACTTATTGGGCTCATCCGCGTAACGACGCATACTACCCGGAACGTAACCGCGACCTTTTTCAACCTTGATTTGCATGTCCAACTTGCCGCCATGGGACAGCGTAGCGATGACATGCTCGGGGTTGATGATCTCGACATCGTGGGGCGTCTGAATGTCAGCTGCAGTGACAACGCCTTCAGAATCCTTGCGCAGGCTCAAAGTCACTTCTTCGCGGTTGTGAAGCTTGAACACCACACCCTTGAGGTTCAAGAGAATATTCACAACATCTTCTTGCACACCGTCAATCGAAGAGTACTCATGCAGTACGCCCGCAATGGTCACTTCGGTTGCTGCAAATCCAGGCATGGAGGACAACAGCACGCGGCGCAAGGCGTTGCCCAATGTGTGGCCGTAGCCACGCTCAAACGGCTCTAATGCAACTTTGGCGCGATTGACACCTGTCTGTTCAACGCTAATGGACTTGGGCTTCAGCAAACTATTTTGCATTCAAACTTCCTCTCAATACCCCCGACTCGTTACGTCAGTAAGGCTGGTGAAGCACCTATATCGCGGTGCCCCGCGACATAGGAACGATTTCAACGACTCAGATGCTATTAGCGCGAATACAGTTCGACGATCAACGATTCGTTGATGTCTGCGCCGAACTGATCACGGTCGGGAACCGACTTGAAGGTACCTTCGGCTTTTTCAATGCTGACTTCAACCCAAGCTGGCATACCGACCTGTTGGGCCAGTTGCAGGGCTTCAACAATACGATTTTGCTTTTTGGACTTTTCGCGAACTGCAATCACGTCACCGGACTTAACCATGTAAGACGGAATGTTCACAGCGCTGCCGTTTACAGTGATCGCTTTGTGAGACACCAGCTGGCGAGCCTCAGCGCGTGTTGAACCGAAGCCCATCCGATACACGACGTTGTCCAAACGGGACTCCAGCAAGGACATCAAGTTCGCACCAGTATTGCCCTTGCGGCGATCAGCTTCAGCAAAATAGCG
Organism: Rhodoferax sp. TH121; assembly: GCF_002251855.1. GTDB lineage: Bacteria > Pseudomonadota > Gammaproteobacteria > Burkholderiales > Burkholderiaceae_C > Allorhodoferax. The sequence goes on along the minus strand of NZ_NOXW01000022.1, from coordinate 345,033 downwards.
ACGGAACTGACGTTCGAGAACGCCGTACATACGCTTGACTTTTTGCTTCTCGCGCAACTGCAAACCGTAATCAGAAGTACGGGCACCCGAAGTGCGTCCATGCTGACCTGGCTTGGAATCGAATTTTGCTTTGTCACCGATAGAGCGTCGTGCGCTCTTCAGGAACAGGTCCGTGCCTTCACGGCGGGAGAGTTTGGCCTTGGGGCCGAGATAGCGTGCCACTTGAACTTCCTTCTATGTCATCTTCCGCATAAAAATGCGGGAGCCGTCAACGAAAGTTGACGGCGGTGGGCTTGTTAAAAATTAGATGCGGCGACGCTTTTGAGGGCGGCAACCATTGTGCGGCACAGGAGTCACATCAGCGATCATGTTGATGCGGATGCCCAGTGCTGCCAAGGCACGAACCGAGGATTCGCGGCCAGGACCGGGGCCCTTGATCTCGACGTCCAGATTCTTGATACCTTGTTCCAGAGCTGCGCGACCAGCCACTTCGGATGCCACTTGAGCGGCAAAAGGAGTGGATTTACGCGAACCCTTGAAACCCTGACCACCAGACGAAGCCCAAGACAGAGCATTGCCTTGGCGATCTGTGATCGTAATGATGGTGTTGTTGAACGAAGCGTGCACATGCGCTATGCCATCCGCAACGTTTTTGCGGACTTTCTTGCGAACGCGCTGTGCTGCGCTGTTGGAGGGAGCTTTTGCCATGTTGGTTTATCCCAATTATTTCTTCAAGGACGCAGCAGCCTTACGCGGGCCTTTGCGGGTACGTGCATTCGTGCGGGTGCGCTGACCACGCATGGGCAAGCCACGGCGGTGGCGGAAGCCGCGGTAGCAACCAATATCCATCAAACGCTTGATGTTCATGGTTGTTTCACGACGCAAATCACCCTCAATTGTAAACTGAGCGATTTGATCGCGAATTTTCTCCAAATCACTATCAGTCAAGTCTTTGACTTTTTTGGAGTAAGCAATGCCGCAAGCTTCGCAGATCTTGCGAGCGCGAGTGCGACCGATACCAAAAATGGCTGTCAAGCCAATTTCAGAATGCTGATGCGGCGGAATGTTGATGCCAGCGATACGTGCCATTTTCGTCCTCTAAAACTCTTGCAATTAACCCTGACGCTGTTTGTGACGTGGATCTGTACAGATCACGCGCACAACGCCTTTGCGACGGATAATTTTGCAGTTGCGGCAAATTTTCTTGACCGAAGCCGAAACTTTCATTTTTCTCTCCTAAAACTCTTCGCTCCGTTCCGACTTTGATTCGCGCGGAACCTGCGCTCTAACTATATTGAGTTGCCATGGACAACCCACCATCACCTCTATGTCGATTGCCTTATCAAGAGGCTTTGAAATTTGCCTTCTTGAGCAATGACTCATATTGCTGCGACATCATGTAGTTCTGTACTTGGGCCATGAAATCCATTGTCACAACAACAATAATTAACAAGGAAGTTCCACCGAAGTAGAAAGGAACGTTGTATTTGAGGATCAGGAACTCGGGCAACAAACACACAAAAGTAATGTAAATCGCACCAGCCAAAGTCAAACGCAACAAAATCTTGTCAATGTAGCGAGCAGTTTGGTCACCTGGACGGATACCAGGAATGAACGCACCGCTTTTCTTTAGGTTATCTGCTGTTTCTCGGCTGTTGAAAACCAGAGCCGTATAGAAAAAGCAGAAAAACACAATTGCAGCCGCATACAACATCACATACACAGGTTGCCCTGGGCTCAGTGTGCTAGAGATGTCTTTCAGCCAGCGCATGGAATCGCCAGAGCTAAACCAGTTTGCAATTGTCGCCGGCAACAGGATGATGGATGAAGCAAAGATAGGAGGGATCACTCCAGCCATGTTCAGCTTCAAGGGCAAGTGAGACGATTGCCCACCGTATACCTTGTTGCCCACCTGACGACGAGCGTAATTCACCAGGATCTTCCGCTGCCCTCGCTCCACAAACACAACAAAGTAAGTGACCAACACCACAAGGGCGACGATCAGCAAAGCTACGATGATACTCATGGAGCCTGTACGCACCAATTCCAGCAAACCACCCACAGCGCTTGGCAAACCTGCCGCAATACCGCCGAAAATCAGAATGGAAATTCCGTTCCCCAAACCACGCTCGGTAATTTGCTCCCCCAACCACATCAGAAACATGGTGCCGGCAGTCAGCGTCACTACTGTTGTCATGCGGAACCCGAAACCAGGCGCAATGACCAAACCGGCAGAAGCCTCCAACGCCATTGCGATTCCCAAGGATTGGAACAATGCCAACCCCAGAGTCCCGTAGCGGGTGTACTGTGTGATTTTGCGACGACCTGCTTCGCCTTCCTTCTTCAATTGCTCAAAGGCCGGCAAGACGTAAGTCAACAGCTGCATCACGATGGATGCCGAGATATACGGCATGATCCCCAGAGCGAAGATCGTGAAGCGAGAGAGCGCACCACCAGAGAACATATTGAACAGACTCAATATGCCACCTTGCTGACCATTGAACAACTGCTGTAGCTGTGCAGGATCAATACCTGGAACTGGTATGTGTGCGCCCAAGCGGTAAACCACTAGAGCGAGCAGCAAAAAGACAAGCCGACGACGCAGATCGCCGAACTTACCTGTCTTTGCTGTTTGAGCTGCGCTTGTTGCCACGTGCTAACTTTCGCCTAAGCCAACTTATGCGACGCTTCCGCCAGCTGCTTCGATAGCAGCCTTGGCGCCAGCAGTGGCACCAATACCATTCAGCTTCACAGCCTTGGCAATTGCCCCGGTATTGACAACCTTCACAACCTTGGCCAACTGACCCACCAGACCAGCTTGCTTCAGAGCCAGCAGATCCACTTCAGACAAGCCCAATGCCTCCAAAGAAGTCAGGGTGATCTCTGCATTGAATTGCAGCAAGTGCGATTTGAAACCGCGCTTGGGCAATCGGCGATGCATAGGCATCTGACCGCCTTCAAAACCAACCTTGTGGTAACCACCGGAACGGGACTTCTGACCCTTGTGACCGCGACCAGCAGTCTTACCCAGACCAGAACCGATGCCGCGACCCACACGACGCTTGGCGTGCTTTGCACCAGCTGCAGGCTTGATGTTATTGAGTTCCATCATGAATCCTTAGAGCACCTTCACCAAATAGGCGATCTTGTTGATCATGCCGCGCACAGCAGGGGTATCCTGCAGTTCGCTGACGCTATTGAGCTTGCGCAGACCCAGACCGCGTACGGTAGCGCGATGCGACTCTTTCGTACCAATCGGGCTACGCACCAATTGGATTTTCACAGTTTGTTGTGTTGTCATTATGAATTCCTCGATTAGGCGAAGAGTTCTTCAACCGTCTTGCCGCGCTTGGCTGCAACTTCCGACGGCGTCGTAGACACAGACAGGGCATCCAAAGTGGCGCGAACCATGTTGTAAGGGTTGGAAGAACCATGGCTCTTCGCCACGATGTCCGTAATACCAACCACCTCAAACACTGCGCGCATGGGGCCGCCAGCAATGATGCCGGTACCTTTCGGGGCCGGTGCCATCATGACACTGGCAGCGCCGTGATGACCCATCACCTTGTGATGGATGGTGCCGTTTTTCAAGGAAACCTTGAGCATGTTGCGGCGGGCTTCTTCCATAGCCTTCTGCACTGCTGCCGGAACTTCCTTGGATTTACCTTTACCCATGCCGATGCGACCATCACCATCACCCACTACGGTCAAAGCAGCGAAACCGAGAATACGGCCGCCCTTCACCACTTTGGTGACGCGATTGATCGCGATCATCTTCTCGCGCAGACCGTCTTCTGGACCCTCGGCCTTACCTTGCATTTTTGCTTGAACTTTAGCCATCTTTATTTCCGATCTGCTTAGAACTGCAAGCCAGCTTCACGCGCTGCATCTGCCAGCGCCTTGACGCGACCGTGGTAGGCGAAACCGGAGCGATCAAACGCAACCTTTTCGACGCCAGCGGCCTTGGCTTTTTCAGCCACGCGCTTGCCAATGATCTGGGCTGCAGCGACGTTGCCGCCTTTGCCAACTGTACCCAGGGCTTTGCGCACTTCTGCTTCCGCAGTGGATGCACTGGCCAGAACCTTGCCGCCGTCGCCGGAGATAACACTGGCGTAGATGTGCAAGTTGGTGCGTGTCACTGTCAAACGCGCCACGCCTTGCGTTGCAATGCGAATGCGGGTTTGACGGGCTCTGCGAAGACGCTGCTCTTTTTTGGTCAACATGTTGCAGCTCCTTATTTCTTCTTGGTTTCTTTGATCGTCACCTTTTCATCCGCATAACGGATGCCCTTGCCCTTGTAAGGCTCGGGAGGACGAATCGCACGAATCTCAGCTGCAATCTGACCAACACGTTGGCGGTCTGCACCCTTGATCAAGATTTCAGTGGGCGTGGGCGTTGCCACGGTAATGCCAGCAGGCATATCCAAATTGACGGGGTGGGAGTAACCCACAGCCAAGTTCAATTTGTTGCCAGAAGCTTGCGCCTTGTAACCCACACCAATCAGGGTCAGCTTGCGCTCAAAACCCTTGGTCACACCAACCACCATGTTGTTGACCAATTGACGGAACGTGCCAGTCATTGCGTCAGCTTCACGGGATTCGTTGGCGGGCTGGAAGCTCAGCTTGCCAGCGTCGTTAGCGATATTCACCAGGCTGTTTTGAGCCAGTTGCAGCGTGCCGCCGGTACCCTTCACACTGATTTGATCAGCCTTGATGGATACTTCAACACCTGCGGGAATGGCGACAGGAAGTTTGCCTACACGGGACATTGTTTCTTACTCCTCAATGTAGTGTTAAGCGACGTAGCACAGCACTTCGCCACCAACACCGGAGGCACGCGCTTTGCGATCAGTCATAACACCCTTGGGGGTGGTCACGATGGCAACGCCAAGGCCGTTTTGGACCTGGGGGATTGCTTCGCTGCCACGGTATACGCGCAGGCCAGGGCGGCTCACACGCTCAATACGCTCGATCACAGGGCGACCGGCGTAATACTTCAGGGCGATTTCCAGTTCGGCCTTTCCACCTTCGGTGGAAATTTTGAAACCGTCAATGTAGCCTTCGTCTTTCAACACTTGGGCAATCGCAACCTTCACTTTGGAGGAGGGCACAGACACGGTTGTTTTTGCAACCATCTGTGCATTGCGGATGCGTGTCAACAGATCGGCGATGGGATCACTCATACTCATGTTCAGTTCTCCTATCGCTTACCAGCTAGCCTTGACAATGCCGGGGATTTCACCAGCAAAGGCCATTTCACGAATCTTCGCACGTGCCAGACCGAAGTGCTGGAACGTTCCACGGGGACGACCCGTAATGGAGCAGCGGTTGCGCTGGCGTGTGGGGTTTGCATTGCGAGGCAGCTTCTGCAGACCCAAACGGGCCTCAGCACGCTCCTCGTCAGAGCGTTTTGCATCACCAGCGATCGCCTTCAGTTCCGCGTATTTTTTCGCGTACTTGGCAGCCAGCTGATCACGCTTGAGCTCGCGTTGGATTAAAGCCATTTTTGCCATAGGTGACCTCAGTTCTTGAACGGAAAGCGGAAACCAGCGAGCAGCGCCTTGCACTCTTCGTCGGTTTTGGCCGTTGTGGTGATGCTGATATTGAGGCCGCGCAAGGCATCGACCTTGTCATATTCAATCTCAGGGAAAATGATCTGCTCTTTGACGCCGATGTTGTAGTTACCACGGCCATCAAACGCACGACCAGAAATACCACGGAAGTCGCGCACTCGAGGCAAAGCCACGGTCACGAAACGATCCAGGAATTCATACATCTGAACGCCGCGCAGGGTCACCATGCAACCAATCGCCTGGCCTTCACGGATCTTGAATCCAGCGATAGCTTTCTTGGATTTGGTCACAACAGGCTTCTGGCCCGCGATCTTGGTCAGGTCGCTCACGGCGTTGTCCATGACCTTCTTGTCGGCAACCGCTTCGCTCACACCCATGTTCAGGGTGATTTTGGTCAAACGGGGCACTTGCATGGGCGAGGTGTAGCCAAACTTGGCTGTCAGCTCAGGCGCCACTTTTTCGCGATAGTGTTGTTGGAGACGTGCCATGGTTATGCCACCTTGATTTCTTCGCCGCTGGACTTGTAAACGCGAACGCGTTTGCCGTCAGCCAGCACTTTGATACCAACACGATCAGCCTTGCCGGTAGCCGCATTGAAAATGGCCACATTGGACTGATGGATGGGCATGGTCTTTTCAACGATGCCGCCCGTGGTGCCCTTCATGGGGTTTGGCTTGGTGTGCTTCTTCACCAAGTTGATACCCTCGACTACCACATGGGAATCGTCTTTGCGCAAGGAGATAACTCCGCGCTTACCCTTATCGCGACCTGCGATAACGATGACTTCGTCGCCTTTGCGAATCTTGTTCATGGCGGGTCCTTACAAAACTTCAGGAGCCAAGGACACGATCTTCATGAACTTTTCAGTGCGCAGTTCGCGGGTCACTGGTCCAAAGATGCGGGTGCCGATAGGCTCCAACTTGGCGTTGAGCAACACTGCAGCGTTGCCGTCGAATTTCACCAAAGAACCGTCGCCACGGCGGATGCCCTTGGCAGTACGTACCACCACTGCACTGTAAACCTCGCCTTTTTTGACGCGGCCACGGGGAGCGGCTTCTTTGATGCTAACTTTGATGATGTCGCCCACAGACGCATAGCGACGCTTAGAACCACCCAGCACCTTGATGCACAGGACGGACTTAGCGCCGGTGTTGTCGGCAACTTCCAATCGAGATTCAGTTTGGATCATTTCAATATTCCCAACTTGCACCAGAAGATTGCATGTGCCACTGCGGCATACACCATCAACCAGTCAGTCTTGGGCCCGCTGTCGGCAACACGAACCACTCATGCTGCTTTCATTTGGGCAGAACCTTCATACTTTTTCAAGCGAAGCCCACGATTGTGCCTGCCCCGCCATGCTTCGTCAATAGCTTTTTTGCTTAAGAAAGCAAATATTGTTGCGCCAATGCGGTAAATTCCTCCGGGAGGGGCGGTAAGCCGGTCTCTTCTTGCAAGATTGCGCCCACCCTTGGGGCAAGTGTCTGTGCCAATGCGGCATCCAGAAACAAGAGGCGTGACCTACGAGCCAAAACATCTTCCACGGTCACCGCATATTCATAGCGGGCTGCAAAACGCACCATGCCCTCAGTCAACCCGGGTGCCAACTCGACCTCGCTACCCGGCATCCCACCAACCACATCCTGCTCATCGCCGTAACTCGGCAAGCCAGGGGGCAGACTCACGGACTGAGAAGCCCCAGACCATGAAGTGGCGCCCACGAGCTTCAAATGCACTGTGACACCCGCTGAGCGTCGGGGCAGCAGCTGTTTTTCTGCACATTTTTCAAGAACGTCTTCGGCCATCGCCCGGTAGGTGGTCCATTTCCCACCCGTCACCGTCACCAGGCCGCTGCGGCTGACCAGCACCGTGTGTTCACGGCTAATGCCTTTGGTGCTGTTGCCGTCGTCATCCTGCGGCTTGACCAGGGGACGCAATCCCACCCAGACGCTGCGAACGTCGGCCCGGGTTGGAGCTCTGCGCAGATAGCGGGCCGATTCGGACAGGATAAATTCGATTTCTTCTTCAAAAGCCAGCGGCTCTCGCGCCAGATCATGGCGCGGCGTGTCCGTCGTGCCCAAAATGACCTTGCCCAGCCAGGGCACTGCAAACAGCACCCGGCCATCCGCAGTCTTGGGCACCATCAAAGCCGTATCGCCCCCCAGAAACTCCCGATCCACCACGATATGGACTCCCTGGCTGGGCGCCACCATGGGCTTGGTGGGTTGGCGGCCGTCGGCGGCGTTTGCATCGCCATCCTTTTGTCGCAACTCGTCCACCCACACCCCCGTGGCATTGACCACGCAGCGCGCCTTGACCGGGTATTGCTGGCCAGTCAGCGTGTCTTCACACAGCAGCCCCTGCACCTTGCCATCTATATAAGTGAGGTCTGTCGCCCGGCAGTAATTCACCAGCAGCGCGCCCTTGGTGGCAGCAGTGCGGGCCAAAGCCAAGGCCAGCCGCGCGTCGTTGAACTGGCCATCCCAGTACTTCACCCCGCCCTTGAGGCCTTGCGGTTGCGCCGTGGGCAAGAGTTTGAGCGCAGCGTTCCGCCCCAAAAACTCGGTCCGCCCCAGCCCGGCCTTGCCAGCCAGTGCGTCATAGGCCACCAAGCCAGCCCCATAGAAAGGGGTTTCCCACCACTGGTATGAAGGCATCACAAAGGCCAGGGGCTGCGCCAGGTGCGGGGCATTGTTCAGCAGCGTGGTGCGCTCGTGCAGGGCCTCGCGCACCAGCGAGATATTGCCCTGGGCCAAGTAGCGCACCCCCCCGTGCACCAGCTTGGTCGCCCGCGACGAGGTGCCTTTGGCAAAGTCATGCGAATCAACCAGCACCACACGCAGGCCGCGGGCTGCGGCATCCAGGGCCACGCCCAAACCGGTGGCACCGCCGCCCACCACGGCCAGGTCATAGGTGTGGTCCTGCGCCAAACGGGCCATCAGGTCTTCACGGCGGGTGGGTAAGGGGGTAGCAACAGAGGGCATGGCAATTACCGATCGAAAGAATGCTCGATATTATTCCTTTTGATTCGTTTTGTCACTTTTCAACGCGTTTTTCTTCGCTTATAGTCCGACTACTTTTGCAACACGGCCGCCACCATGCAACCCAATCCCCGCCAGCTCACCCTGCTCTCCTTGGTTCAGGCACGGGGATCGGTGTCGGTGGAGCAACTGGCCGAACACTTGCAGGTGACGCTGCAGACCGTGCGCCGTGACGTGCAGCGCCTGGCGGATGAAGGCCTGCTAGCGCGCTTCCACGGCGGCGTGCGCGTGCCCAGCTCCACCACGGAGAACATTGCCCACCAGCAGCGCGAGAGCCTGAACGCCGAGGGCAAGTCGCGCATTGCGCGTGCCGTGGCCGCCGCCGTGCCCAATGGCTGTTCGCTGATCCTCAACATCGGCACCACCACCGAGGCCGTGGCCCATGCGCTGTCCGAACACAGCGGGCTGCGCGTCATCACCAATAACCTGAACGTGGCCCGCATCCTCAGCGCCAACCCCAGAACCGAGGTCATCGTCACCGGCGGCGTGGTGCGCGGGCGTGACCAGGGCGTGGTGGGAGAAGCGGCGGTCGACTTCATCCGCCAGTTCAAGGTGGACCTGGCCGTGATGGGTATCTCCGGCATCGAAGCCGATGGCACCCTGCGCGACTATGACTACCGCGAAGTCAAGGTGGCGCAAACCATCCTGTCGCACGCCCGTGAGGTCTGGATGGCCGCCGACGCCAGCAAGTTCAACCGCCCCGCCATGGTGGAGGTGGGCCAGCTCTCGCAGGTGGACCGCTTGTTTACCGACGCCGCCCCTCCCGACCCCTTTCCCCAGCTGCTGGCCGACGCCGGCGTGCAGCTGCACATTGCCCACTAACCCCGCCCCATTCCGGAGACCGCCATGTCCCAGCCCACCTACCTGCTTGCCCTTGACCAGGGCACTTCCAGCTCGCGCAGCATCGTGTTCACGCCCGAAGGCGGCATCGTGGCCATGGCGCAGAAGGAACTGACCCAGATCTACCCCCAGCCCGGCTGGGTGGAGCACGACGCGCTGGAGATCTGGCGCATCCAGCTCGCCACGGCGCGTGAGGCGCTGGCCAAAGCCGGCATCACTGCCGCACAAGTAAAAGCCGTGGGCATTACCAACCAGCGCGAGACCACCGTGGTGTGGAACCGCAAGACTGGCCAGCCCATCCACCACGCCATCGTCTGGCAGGACCGCCGCGCCGAACCCACCTGCGCCGAGCTGCGTGCCAAGGGTCTGGCCGACACCATCCGCGACAAGACCGGGCTGCTGGTGGACGCCTATTTCTCGGGCACCAAGCTCAAGTGGCTGCTGGACCACGTGCCCGGCGCACGCGCGCAGGCCGCCAACGGCGAGCTGGCCTTTGGCACCATCGACAGCTGGCTGATCTGGCAACTGACCGAGGGCCGCGTGCATGTGACCGACGTGAGCAATGCCTCCCGCACCATGCTTTTCAACGTGCACACCAATCTGTGGGACGAAGACCTGTTGGCCGCGCTGGACATTCCGGCCAGCCTGATGCCTGCCGTGCAGCCCTCCGCCTCGCTGTTTGGCGAAGTGGCGCCCGAGCTGCTGGGCGGCACCATCCCCATTGGCGGCGTGGCGGGTGACCAGCAGAGCGCGCTGTTCGGCCAAGCCTGCTTCAAAGCCGGCATGGTGAAGAACACCTACGGCACGGGCTGCTTCATGCTCATGCACACCGGCCACAGCTTCCAGACCTCGCACAACGGCCTCATCACCACCAGTGCAGCGCAGACGACTGCCCAACCCGAATTCGCGCTGGAAGGTAGCGTGTTTGTGGGGGGCGCCGTGGTGCAGTGGCTGCGCGACGGACTGCACGCCATCCAGGGCAGTGGCGAGGTGCAAAGCCTGGCGCAAAGCGTGCCCGACGCAGGCGGCGTGATAGTCGTGCCCGCCTTCACCGGCCTGGGCGCCCCCTACTGGAAACCCGATGCACGCGGCTCCATTACAGGCCTCACCCGCGGCTCCACCCTCGCCCACATTGCGCGAGCCGCTCTCGAAAGCATAGCATTCCAGAGCGCGGCGTTACTCCAGGCCATGAGCCGCGACGCCGTGCGGGCGCGCGGCGCGCAGGTGTCCGAGCTGCGTGTGGACGGTGGTGCGTGCGTGAACGATTTACTGATGCAGTTCCAGGCCGACCTTTTGGGCATTCCCGTGGTGCGACCCGCCGTGACTGAGACCACCGCCCTGGGCGCGGCCTACCTGGCCGGGCTGACCACGGGCGCTTACCGCAGCACCGACGAGCTGACCGACCTGTGGAAGGCCGAACGCCGCTTTCTGCCCACCATGGCGCCCGAGCGTGCCAAGGAGCGCATGGCGCAGTGGGAACACGCGGTGCGCCAGACCACGCTGTAAGCCCTTTGTCGGCTTGCGGCCGGGGCTTTGGCTAGACTCTGGCGCTCAACGACATCTACAGAGGACACAACACCATGGGCAAGCGCATTGCATTCATAGGCGGCGGCAATATGGCCAGCGCCATCATCGGCGGGCTGATCCGCCAGGGCTTTGCGGCCAGCCAGATTGACGTGGTGGAGCCCTGGGACGAAGCGCGTGCGCGCCTGCAGGCCGATTTCGGCATCACCGCGCAGGCCGAGGCCGGTGCCTTTCTGGCCACGGCAGACCTCATCGTCTGGGCCGTGAAGCCGCAAACCTTCAAGGACGCCGCCGCTGCGGTGGCCGCGCACAACACCGGCGCCCTGCACCTGAGCGTGGCCGCCGGCATTCCCAGTGACAGCATTGCCGCCTGGCTGGGCAGCCAGCGCATCATCCGCACCATGCCCAACACGCCTGCACTCATCGGCAAAGGCATCACCGCGCTGTATGCCCGCCCCGCCGTCACCCAGGCCGACAAAGACTGGGCCAACGAGGTGATCGCCACCACCGGCGCCACGGTGTGGCTGACGGCTGAAGCGCAGCTGGACGCCGTTACTGCCATCAGCGGCTCGGGCCCGGCCTATATGTTCTATTTCATGGAAGCCATGACCGAGGCCGGCGCCCAGATGGGCCTGGACCGCGATCAGGCCTACAAGCTGGCGGTTGCCACTTTTATCGGCGCCGGCGAGCTGGCCCACGCGTCCACTGACTCCCCCGAGACCCTGCGCGCCAAGGTCACGTCCAAGGGGGGCACCACCTATGCCGCCATCACCAGCATGGACGAAAGCGGCATGAAGGCGCTGTTTGCCAAAGCCCTGTTTGCCGCGCAGACCCGCGCTGGCGAGCTGGGTCGGGAGTTCGGTGGGGCTTGAGATTTCAAGCTTTTTAGCCCCCCAGACCTCGTGGATACTGCGCAAACAGCTTCTTTTTTGATAGCAACAGGATTCCGCCATGGCGATTGAGATTTCCAAAGAAGCACGCCAGCAGGCCATCGCCTCCATCGAACGCTACTTCCGCGAGTACATGGACGAGCCCATCGGCAACGTGGCGGCGGGTGGACTGCTGGGTTTCTTTCTGGAAGAGGTGGGGCCGTTGGTCTACAACCAGGCTGTCGCCGATGTGCAGGAACGCTTGCAGGCCCGCGTGGCCGAGGTGGATCTGGAAGTGCACGAGGACGAGTTCCAGTACTGGCGCAAATACGACCGCAAACGCTAGGATTGCCCCATGGATTGGCAACAGACACTGGCCACACTGGCGGCACTCCCACCAGACGACAAGGCCAACTGGCTGCGGATAGGCGCAGGCCTAGCTGCGCTGGTGCTCTTGCTGCTGTGGTTGGAAAGCCGTTTCTTCGCCCGCTCGGGCCGCGTAGGCAGCTGGCTGGCCGTGCGCTTGAGCTCTGCGATCACAGCCCCGCTGGTGGTGGCCGCACTGGTGTTGCCAGCGCGGTCCGTCAGTGGCATGGAAGGCTTGGCCGTGTTTTACCTGGCCTTGTTTACCGCCGCGCCACTGCTGTGGTTTGGCAGCCATGCGCTGGCCGGGCGCTGGGTGCGGCCGCGTCTGTCCGCGCCAGAGAGTCTGGCGCTGGCCGTCAGCGGGCTGCTGATCCTGGCCATTCCGGGAACCGCGTTTTTTGCTGCGCAGGGACCGCTGCTGGCCGCAAGCCGCGAGATTGGCATGCGACGCGAAGTGCCCGCCAACAACCCACCCCTTGCGCACAGCGTGCAGCCAGTGCAAGCCTACGAGGTTGCAGGCGTGGGGCGGATTTACACCCAGACCCTGATGGGGGCACCCGATACCCGACTGCTGCGGGTGGAGCAACGCCAGGGCGGCCAATGGCCTACCGACCGCTCCGCTGCACACCCCAGCTACTGCACCAACGGCAATGACCTGCACCTGATGTGGTCGGCGGGCGAAGCTCCGCCCTACCTGCGCCTGCACTGGGCGCAGTCCAACGGCGCGGCAGCGCATGCCGAGTTCACGCCAGATATGGCCGCCGCCAGCAGCACAGCACCGGCTTTTAGCATTGGCTTTCGTCCCGACGGTGTGGACCCCATTGCCCCCATACCGCGCACGCGGGCCTACCTGGTCTTGCACCGCCCCGACGCGGCCCCCTACACCCAGATGCTGGGCAGCCCGCCCGAGGCCGGTGAAACCCGAACCAGCGACTGCATCCTGCCGGGCTATCGGATCTGGACCGGTAGCCCAGGCTGGCAAGTGCACGCCATGGGCCTGACCTTTTCCCAGCCGAGCGGCCAGACACTGCGCAGCGTAATCACCCGACCCTAGACTGCCAGCTCGGACATCGTGGCCTGCGCTTTTGCGCCTGAAATGCCCCCCCACACAGGGTTACACTGACCCTAGCCACCGGCACAGCAATGACTGCCGCCAGCCAACACCTTGGGGAACCGTTTTGGGACAGGTCGACATCACGTTGTTCTACATGGACATAGTGCTCACTGCCATGTGGGCCTTCTCCTGGGGCGTCATCGGTGGGGCCATGAAAATGGCCCCCAAAGCCACCCTCCGGTTCTGCGTGGCCAACCTGCTGTTTGCCGGCACCGTGGCACTTCTGGTGCAACGCACAGGCACCCCCAGCTATGTGCACTACCAGGGCGTGGAGTGGCTGGTATTCATGGGGCTGGCGGCCTTCCACAGCGGCATTGTTTACCTGGTACGGCTGGACGAGCTGCCCACGCTGGCGCGCCGCATCAGCCCCATCCTGCTGGCGATGGTCATCACCCTGCAGGTGCCCCCGGACGGCAGTTCCTACATGGTGCGCGCCATCGTGTTTTCGCTCACGGTAGCCGCACTCACGTTCAGTTGCTTCTGGGACTGTTACCGCGGGCTGCGCAACGACCAGTTCTCGGCCACGGTGCGGTGGGCTATCAGCGGGCCGTTTCTGCTGGCCACGGTGGCCATGCTGGCGCGCGTGGTGCTGGTGCTGGCAGAAGGCCCGCCGCCACCGACGGAGGGCTTTGTGCAAGTCCCCCACTTCACCCCATTTTTGTGGATGCTGACCATCATCGTCATGGCCATGAATATCACCATGGCGGGCCTTACCGCCGGGCGCCTGGTCAAACGCTTTCGCAGCCTGGCCGAGCAGGACCACCTGACGGGCTGCCTGAATCGCGCCTCGATGGAGGAGCGCCTGAGCATCGAGCTGGAGCGCACGCACCGCACCGGTGAGCCCGTGGCTTGCGTTTTTTTTGACCTGGACCATTTCAAGGACATCAACGACCGCCACGGCCACGAAACTGGCGATCGCGCACTGTGCCATGTGGTGGATGTCGTGCAAAGCCGCCTGCGCACCGTAGACGCACTGGGCCGCTTTGGCGGCGAAGAGTTCATGGTGCTCATGCCCGGCACCCACCTCACGGGCGCGCGCGAAGCGGCCAACCGCATGCGCATGGCACTGGAAGCGACCCCACTGCGTGCCCACGACACAGACATCCGACTCACAGCCAGCTTCGGCGCCGCCGTGCTGGGCTCCCGCGAGAGCAAGGCTAGCGTGCTGCGCCGCGCCGACGCCGCCATGTACCTGGCCAAACGCAACGGACGCAACCGGGTGGAGATTTCACTGGAGCCGATTCATAGCCAAATCAGCCTCCAGCACTGATGGATACTGCGCAAGCAGCTCCTGTTTTTATAGCGACTTCCAGTACCCGGCAGCCCCGTAGCGTTCCTTGATGAAGTCGATCCACAGGCGCACGCGCAGCGGCAGGTGCTTGCGCTGGGGAAATACGGCGTAAATGCCGTTGGGCGGGGCGGCGTAGTCCTCCAGCACAGCCACCAGTTGGCCCGCTGCAATCTCTGCCTCCACCTCCCAGGTGCTGCGCCAGGCAATGCCAAGGCCCGCCAGGCACCAGTCGTGCAACACCTGGCCGTCGCTGCAGTCCAGCGGGCCGGCAGGCTTGAGGTAGATCACCTCGCCCCCCTTGCCGCCCTTGCCGCCTTTGGCATCAGCCGGCAGCTTGAACGCCCAGCCCCGCGTCTGGGAAGCATCGCTGGACAGGGTGAGGCAGTCAAAACGCGCCAGATCGGCCGGCGTCTGCGGCGTCCCAAATCGCTTGAGGTAGGCTGGTGTAGCCACGCACAAGCGGCGGTTATCGGCCATGCGCACGCTCACGAGGGATGAATCGGGCATGTCGCCCACGCGCACTGCGCAGTCAAAGCCCTCCCCCGCAATATCGACCACCCGGTCACTCAGGTTCAGTGACACCGTCACCTCGGGGTGCAGCGCGCGAAACTTGGGCACCAGCGGCGCCACATGGCGTCGGCCAAAACCCGCGGGCGCAGTGATGCGCAAATGCCCCGCGGCTTTCACCCCACCGGCACTCACACTGGCCTCGGCGTTGGCCACGTCGGCAATGATGCGCTGGCAGTCTTCCAAAAACGCACTGCCCTCGTGGGTGAGGGTGATACGGCGCGTGGTGCGGATCAGCAGCTTCACGCCCAGGCGCTCTTCCAGCCCGTCGAGGCGCCGGCCCATGATGGCAGGGGCGACACCTTCCGCATTCGCAGCAGCGGTCAAGCTGCCACGGGTGGCGACCGAGACAAAGGATTCGAGTTGCTTGAGTTTGTCCATCACTAGCGCGTCCGGGGCTGAAGGGGAGTGCGTTTTACGTAGGTCAAGGAGGAGCCCGCGCAGCGGGCGGGGGACACGGAGCAAAACACCCTCGCCTTCAGCCCTTTGGCGCTCGTGAAATCTGCGCAAGCAGCTCCTATTTTCATAGCACCACACCTTCCGAATGCAGGGCCGCCACGTCGGCCCCGGAGTAGCCCAGACTCCGCAGCAACGCGTCGGTGTGCTCGCCCAGCTTGGGCGGGTCCAGGCGCAGGCCCAGGCGTTCGCCGCCCAGCGTCAGCGGCAGCAGAGGCACCTGGGTCTGGCGACCGTCAGGCAATTCCATGGGCGCCAGGCCGCCGGTGGCCTGCAGGTGCGGGTCGTCAAACAGGTGCTGCGGGTCGGTGATGGGCGCAAACGGCAGGCCGACTTTTTCGAAGCGTTCGCTCAACTCGGTCCGGCTGAACTGCGCCAGGCGCTGACGCAGCTCGGGGATGAGCCAGCTGCGCGCCAAGACGCGGTCGTTGTTCTTGGCCACGCTTGGGTTGGCATACAGGTCAGCGTAGCCAAAGGCCTCGCAAAAGGTTTTCCACTGCCCGTCGCCCACCACGGCCAGGAAGATCTGCTCGCCATCCTTGACGCTGAACACGTCGTAAATGCCCCAGGGCGAAATGCGCTCGGGCATGGGCGCGGCGGCCTTGCCGGTGACGGCGAACTGCAGCATGTGCTGCGCCACGAGGAAGATGTTGTTCTCGAACAGCGCGCTCTGCACCTCCTGCCCCTTGCCGGTCTGCTGGCGCTGCATCAGCGCGGCCATGGCGCCCACGGCGCCAAAGATGCCACCCATGATGTCGTTCACGCTACTGCCCGCGCGCAGTGGGTCGCCGGGGCGGCCGGTCATGTAGGCCAGGCCGCCCATCATCTGCACCACCTCGTCCAGCGCGGTGCGGTGGTCGTAGGGGCCGGGCAAAAAGCCTTTGTGGCTCACGTAGATGAGGCGCGGGTCCAGCTTGCTCAGAGAGGCGTAGTCCAAGCCCAGCTTTTGCATGGTCTCGGTCTTGAAGTTCTCGCTCACGATGTCGGCCGCGGCGATGAGCTTGAGCACAATCTCTCGGCCCTGCGGGCTTTTGAGGTCTACCGCAATGCTTTTCTTGTTGCGGTTGAACAGCGGGTAAAAGCCCGCGCCACTGCCCAGCAACTTGCGGGTGCTGTCGCCGGCCAGCGGCTCCACCTTGATGACCTCGGCCCCCAAGTCGCCCAGCGTCATGCCGCAGGTGGGGCCCATGACCATGTGGGTAAATTCGACGACGCGGATGCCGGCCAGCGGCAAGGTTGTGGCTTCGCTCATGGGCGCTTACACCGCGTAGTCCAGCACCAGCACATCGTCCAGTGTGGGTTTCAGAATCTCCACAAACGCCAGATGGTCCGGGTGCGGCAGGTAGACGGCGCGGGCGGCATCGTCCGCAAACGTGAGGTTAAAGCAGTGGGTGAAACCCTTGGCCAGGCCTTCGGGGCTGTTGTTGGTGCCCCACTCCAAGCTTTGCACGGCACTGATCTTGCTGCGCAAATCCACAAATCCGGCTTCAATGCCCCGGATCTCGGCCGAGGTGACGGAGGCTTTGAACTTCAGCAGAACGAGATGGCGTATGGACATGGACTACCTTTGAAATTGTCACAAATAGATTGATATTCTTCCATATAGTGACTCACAAAGGATGGAATACAGTACATCCCTAGCTTCAGGCCTATGGCGCCGGCACCCCTTTTCTCTTTATCTCGAAAGGCATCATTCATGTCCAACGCACCGTCTACCCCTCGCACCAGCGCGCACCGCCTGCAGGTGGCCACCAGCCTGCACCAGTTCATCGAACAGAAAGTACTGCCCGGTACCGGCATTGCGCCTGAGGCGTTCTGGAAAGGCTTTGACGCCATCGTGGCCGACCTGGCTCCCAAGAACATCGCCCTGCTGGCCGAGCGCGACCGCCTGCAAACCGAGCTGGACACTTGGCACAAGGCCAACCCCGGCCCTATTACCAACATGCCCGCCTACAAGGCATTCTTGGACAAAATCGGCTACCTGGTTGAAAGCCCCAAGAAGGTAAAGATCACCACTAAAAATGTGGATGCCGAGCTGGCCACGCAAGCCGGACCGCAGCTGGTGGTGCCCGTGCTGAACGCCCGCTATGCGCTGAACGCCGCCAACGCCCGCTGGGGCAGCCTGTATGACGCGCTGTATGGCACGGATGTGATCAGCGAAGACAAGGGCTGCGAAAAAGTCGGCCCCAAAGGTTACAACCCCAAGCGCGGCAAGAAGGTCATTGAATACGCACGCCACGTGCTGGACCGCTGCGCCCCGCTCAAAAAAGGCTCGCACGTAGGCTCCACCGGTTACGCCATCAAGGGCGGTGACTTGGTCGTCACCCTGAAGGACGGTTCCACCTCCAAGCTGGCCGACAAGGCCCAGTTTGTCGGCTTCCAAGGCGCTGCCAAAGCTCCTTCCAGCGTGCTGGTGATCCACAACGGCTTGCACTTGGACATCATCATCAACCGCGCTACGCCCATCGGTAAGACTGACCCAGCAGGTGTGAGCGACCTCGTCGTCGAAGCCGCGCTCTCCACCATTCTGGACCTGGAAGACTCCGTGGCCGTGGTGGATGCTGAAGACAAGGTGCTGGCCTACGGCAACTGGTTGGGCATTCTGCAGGGCACTTTGGTCGAGAGCTTTGACAAGGGAGGCAAGACGCTGACCCGTGGCCTGAACGGCGATCGCGTGTACACCGCACCCGACGGCAAGAAGGAAGTGAAGCTGCACGGCCGCAGCCTCATGTTTGTGCGCAACGTGGGCCACCTGATGACCAACCCGGCCATCACCTACACCGCGGCCGACGGCACGACGCAAGAAATCCCCGAAGGCATCATGGACGCGGTGGTCACTACCACCATCGCCTTGCATGACCTCAAGAAGACCAAGAAAGACACCATCCGCAACTCGCGCAAGGGCTCGGTCTATATCGTCAAACCCAAGATGCACGGCCCCGCAGAAGTGGCGTTTGCCGCCGAGCTGTTCACCCGCGTGGAACAGATGCTGGGCCTGCCGGACAGCACGGTCAAGCTGGGCATCATGGACGAAGAGCGCCGCACCAGCGTGAACCTGAAGGCCTGCATTGCCGCCGCGCAAAGCCGCGTGGCCTTCATCAACACCGGCTTCCTGGACCGCACCGGCGACGAGATGCACACCGCCATGCAAGCCGGGCCCATGATCCGCAAGGCGGACATGAAGAGCAGCGCATGGATTGCTGCGTACGAGAAGAACAACGTGCTGGTGGGCTTGTCCTCCGGCCTGCGCGGCAAGGCGCAAATCGGCAAGGGCATGTGGGCCATGCCCGACCTGATGAAGGCCATGATGGAACAGAAAATCGGTCACCCCAAGGCCGGTGCCAACACCGCCTGGGTGCCCAGCCCCACCGGCGCCACCCTGCACGCCCTGCACTACCACCAGCTGCTGGTGAGCGACGTGCAAAAGGAACTGGAAAAGACCCACTACGAGAAGGCCCGCCCCGGCATTCTGGACAAGCTGCTGCAAATCCCGGTGACGGCCACGCCGAACTGGACAGACGCCGAGAAGCAAGCCGAGCTGGACAACAACGCCCAAGGCATTCTGGGCTACGTGGTGCGCTGGGTCGACCAGGGCGTTGGCTGCTCCAAGGTGCCCGACATCAACGACATCGGCCTCATGGAAGACCGCGCCACCCTGCGCATCAGCAGCCAGCACATGGCCAACTGGTTGCACCACGGCGTGGTCACCAAGGCCCAGGTCGAAGAAACTTTCCAACGCATGGCCGCCAAGGTGGACAAGCAAAACGCCGGCGACAAGCTCTACACCCCCATGGCGGGCAACTTCAAGGGTGCGGCCTACCAGGCAGCGACTGAGCTGGTGTACAAGGGATTGGCGCAGCCTAGTGGCTACACCGAGCCGCTGCTGCATGCGTGGCGCTTGAAGGTGAAGGCGGCGGCGTAAGCAGACGCTTTTGCATAACGGCACCCTCGGATGCCGTTATGCACGGCCCAAATCAGAGCAACATGTCTTTCACGCTAGGGCATGCACGGTGGGAGACGTTACCAACCGCATAGTCAAGGGCGGTAAGTCCCTCGAGATTGCGAACCAACTTGTTAGCGCCGTACTCCAAAAAGTAGTGGACCATTGACGGCTTGCAAAACTTCGCCGCCAGAATGAGCGCTGTGTCGCCGCTGACAAAATCCTGCATGTCCGGGCTTACGCCGCGGCCCAACAAGTTCTGTGCTGCGGGCAAGTCAGCGCGACCGGCAGCAGCATGAAGCGCCACGATGTCTTGCTGGGAGATGCCCTCAGCGGGACACTTGCCACGCCGCAAATGCCACACAGCTTTGGGCGGCTCCAACCGCAGACCATTGGGCCCCACCAATTTCGCGGGCAAGTAACCAGCCAACGACAAGACCAGCGCTGTTTGGGTCACTTCCCACCGGCCATCTGTCACAAAGCTCCCATCCTTCCACCGGTAGCGACCGCCAGACATGAGTTGCAATTCGATGTTTTCAGGAACGCGAATGCCGTTGCCATGCAATTCCATCAAGCACCATTGCCCCTGCAAATGCCGGGCTGAAAGCTGGTTCGAAGGTGGCGCTGCTGTTGCAGGCATCGCCAGCACCACACATCCCGCCACGAAAAGGACAGAGATGGCGCGGCGCAAAAAATAAAAAACAAACGTGGACCAATACATGAGACCAGTGGAAGGGAAAGATAATTTCAACTATCTCCATTTTCATTAATTTGACATGCTCATAACCCGTCCCAGCAGCACTCGAATTGCAGGAATTTTGATGGCACTCGCTTGCGCCTCCGCAGCCCAAGCCCAGTTCAAATGTGTTGACCGCCACAAACGCATCACTTTTCAGCAACACCCCTGTCCGCTCGACGACCAGTCGACCGCTCTACGCATCACATCAGGGACACCGTCCACAGTCGCTGAATCGACAGCGCCCACGAACAATGAGAGCCCCAAGACTCCCACACTCAACACGGGAAGCAGCTCGGGGCGTACATACCGCGGGGAGCCATGCCCGTCCGCAAGCGAAATGGCAGAGCTCGATAGCAAAATCGCGAAAATGCGGCAAAAAAACCCGGACATTCCGGATGGTACGCGCGAGATGCTTCTCGCGGCGGCATTGAAAACCCGCGACGACGTCAAAAAAGCGTGCGGATGAGGCTCGGGGTGCGGCGCAGCTTCTTGACAGAGCCCGCTATCAGACATAGTGATGCCATTGGCACGACACTCGGTCATCTTGTTTTGATAGACCGCACATGCACGCTGACGATCACACCCCAACTCACAGGCCACGCTGGCTTGCCGCTGCACTCATTGTGGCTTAGGTGATATTCGTTGCGGGCATGCTGACGGTGGACTGGCGCACACTTCAAGCTGGCAGCAGCGAAGGCAAAGCGATTCAAAATTCAGACCTGTCTACGGCGAGCACCAGCACCATAGTGGCTGCGGCTTCTACGAATACCCCTGCCGCTCTGGCAGCCGGAAAGTCAGCCGTCAACGCCGCAAACTGCATGCGCTGCCACGGTGTGGATAGGCCTTATGTCGGCCCCGCGTTCAAGCAAGTGTCAGCGCGCTACCAGGGCCACCCGAATGCGGCGGAATACTTGAGTGCCAAGATCCGTAACAGTGGCGCCGGTGAGTGGGGCCGAGCCCTGATGCCCCGCCAACCGCAACTCAGCGAGGCGCCAGCGCGACAGATGGCGCAGTGGGTGATGTCGCTGCCACCGGTAGCGCAATAGGCTTCAAAGAAGCGCGAAAACGCTACTATTTTAATAGCTATCTACGCATATTCCACGGACTCTAAGCCCCCATATGGCGCCTAAATTGTTAGGCTGCTGCCATGTGGCGCACCGCGCGAATGTCGTCCGGGCCAGTCCGGCAGCAACCACCAATCATCCGGGCCCCTTTGGCTTGCCAGCGCGCAGCCATTTCCGCGTAAGCATTCGCCGGGTTGCAAGCACCGGTCCAGACCTTGCCCTCGGCGTCGTAGTGCTCACCGGAGTTCGGGTACACCAGCACCGGCTTGGTTGTGCGGACTTTGGCCTGTTCGACGAGGCTGGCCACATGCTCTGGCGCCGTGCAGTTCACGCCGATGGCCACGATGTGCGTGTAAGCCTCCAGCGCGGCCACGCAGTCAGCCAAACGCTCGCCCTGCACGTTGTGCTCGCCGTCTTTGCAAGAGAAACTGATCCACGCGCTGATGCTGTTATGTTCTGCGAGCACATCGGCAATCGCCAAGGCTTCGTCCAGGCAGGGAATCGTCTCGCAGGCCAGCAGGTCGGCGCCCGAGGTAGAAAGCACTTGCATGCGTTCGCGGTGGAAGTCGGCCAGTGCGGCACGGCCCAGGCCGTAGTTGCCGCGGTACTCCGAGCCATCCGCCAGCATGGCGCCATACGGGCCTACCGACGCGGCCACCAGCGGGCGCAAGCGCCCCACGCGGTTGGCTGGCTGGGCCCAGAACGCATCGCGCGCCTCGCAGGCCAAGGTGACCGACAGGCGCATCAGGTCAGCAGCCTGCGCCCGGCTCATGCCACGGAGGGTAAAGGCCTCATAGGTAGCCTGGTAGCTGGCAGTGGTGGCCACATCGGCACCAGCGGCAAAGTAGTCCGCATGCACCGCGCGTATGAGCGCGGGTTGCTCGATCAGCAGCTTCGCGGACCACAACGCGTCGTTCAAGTTGGCGCCACGGCGCTCCAGCTCAGTAGCCAAGGCGCCGTCCAGCACCATAAGGCGGTCGTGTACGAGAAAACTTTCCAGGGGATTCAGCATCATGGGGACCATTCAAAAAACGTGGATGAGCTTAGACAAAGCACATGCGTGGTGGCGGCAATTTGCCTGACCTCCATGCGGACAAGCAGCTCAGGCGGTGTGGCTTTTGCGGTGACGCTCCAGATAATGCACACCGGCCGTTATCAACAAAGTCAACACGCCGTAGACCACCCCCGCCAGCACCAGCGCGTCGGTGGTGTAGGACTCGGTGGACATGCGGCGGGCTACGCCAGTGAGGTCCAAGACGGTGATGGTGCTGACCAGCGCAGTCGCCTTGAGCAGGGACACCGCTTCGTTGCCCAGGGCTGGAGTGGCAATGCGCAGTGCCTGCGGCAGCACGATGCGGCGCAGCAGGGTGCCGGTACGCATGCCGAAAGCGCGGGCTGCTTCCTGCTGCCCCAAGGGCACCGCCAAGATGCCGGCGCGGATATCTTCGGCCATGTAAGCGGCAATGTTGAGCGTGAGTGCGATGAGACCGCAGTAAAACGCATCCTCCAGCACCACCCAGGCCGCAGACGCCCGCACCCCTTCAAACTGGCTGAGCCCGTAGTACAGCAGGAACATCTGCACCAACAGCGGCGTGCCCCGCAGGGCCGCGCTGTAAAAGCGCACCAAGCGCTTGATGACCGCCCCGCCATGGGTGGCGCCCAGCGCCAAGCCGAGCGCCAGTACCAAGCCCCCAACCCCTGAGGCCAGCCATAGCTTCAGGGTAAGAACCAGGCCTTCCCACAGTTCGGTTCGGTTGTCCTGCAGCAGGACGAGCGTGTCGGTAAACCAGGAATCCATGGCTAGCTGCGGTGGGCCTGGTAGGGTCGCTGCGCCCGGCGCTCCAGTGCGGAGAGCAAGGGTTCGGATATGGCCAGCAAGCAGAAATACATGAGGGCAGCTGTCATCAAAAACAGGAACGGCTGGTGCGAAGCCTGCGCCGCCATGTTGGACTTTTTCAGCAAGTCTTCCAGACCCACCACCGACACCAGCGAGGTGTCTTTGAGCAGGGATTGCCAGAGATTGCCCAGGCTGGGAATGGCAATGCGCCAGGCTTGTGGCAAGCGCACCAGAAAGAAGGTTTGCCCCGGGCTCAGGCCCAACGAGCGGGCGGCTTCCAGCTGCCCGCGCTCCAGCGCCACAAAGCTGCCGCGAAACACCTCGGAGGAATAGGCCCCCAACACCAGCGCCAGCGACACCACGCCCGCAAAAAACGGGCTGATGTCAAACGCGCTGTCGAAGTGGTTGTTGATAAGGTTAGAAAGCCCGAAGTAGCACACCAGCACCACCAGAAACTCGGGCACTCCGCGCAACACGCCGGTCAGCATCGCCACCGGACAGCGCAGCCAGGCGTGGCGGCTAAGCTGGCAAGCCGCCAGCACCAAGCCCAACACCAGCCCGCACACCAGGGCGGCGCAGGCCAGTTGCACGGTCATCAGCGCACCTTGCACCAGCTGGCCCATGTAGGCCTGCAAAACATCCATCGCGACTCCGGAAAAGCGCAGCCACCGCCCGCACGGGGCGGTAGCGGCCTCTCAATTACTTGCTGTTGGGCGCAATGCTAAACGGGAACACCTTTTTGTTTTCGGCTGCAAAGGTGCCGTCGGCCAGGACCTTCTTGATAGCGACATTAAAACGGGCTTTCAGGGCGTCGCCCTTGCGTACGGCAATGCCCGTGCCTTCCCCGAAAATTTCTACGTCGTTCACCGGCTTGCCCGCGAAGTCAAATCGCTTGGCATTGCCGCTTTTTTGCAGCCACTCGTAGGCGACAGTGGTGTCCGTCAGCGTGGCCGCAATGCGGCCGGCTTCCAGGTCCAGCCAGATCGCGTCCTGATTCGGGTAAGACTTGGTGGCTATGCCGAACTTGCCCTTGGGTAGGCGCTTCTTAAAGTAGGTCTCGCTGTTGGAGCCGCTGTACACGCCCACGGTCTTGCCGCGCAGTGTGGCCGGGTCCTCCGTGATGCCGGAACCTACCTTGGCAACGTACTGCACGGGCGCCAGGGTGAACAGGTCGGTGAAGTCCACGACCTTCTTGCGCTCGTCGGTAATGGACATCTGGGCCAACACGGCATCGATCTTCTTGGCCTTGAGTGCGGGGATCAGCGCATCAAAGTCCATGGTGACGTACTCGCACTTGGCTTGCATGTGCTTGCAGATCACGTTACCCAACTCAATCTCCATGCCCTTGAGTTGGCCGGATGCGTCTTTGTACTCAAAGGGGGGGTAGTCGGACAGGGTGCCGATACGAACCACATCCTGGGCATGGGCCACGCCGGCCACCAAGAACAGGCCACCCAACAAGGCTTTTACAACCAAACGCTTCATTCTTTGCTCCTCCATCCGGGCGATTACCGCAAGACGCCACCAAGTTCGACCAACACTGCGTTTTCAAGACGCAAAGGAAACTCAAGTTTCCCGCAAAGAAATAACGCCAGGCGGCGTAATAAGCATTTTTCGCGCAGGAAAACGGCATCGCCGAAGGCTTTGGTGCCGCCGCAGGCCATCGCACCGTCCTGCCTACAATGCACCGATGGAAACGCCTTTGGACCCCTTTGACCGCAAGATTCTGGAGTTCGTGCAACGCGATTGCCAAGTCAATGCCGAAGTGATTGCCGAAGCAGTTGGACTCTCAGCATCAGCTGTGCAACGGCGCCTTCGTAGGCTGCGGGCCGAGAAAGTGATCACGGCCGAGGTGGCCATCGTGGACCCGCAAGTGGTGGGCCAACGCATGCAGTTCATTGCCGGCATTGAACTCAAGGACAACTACGAAGCCCTGCCCCGCATTCGCACCTGGGTACAAAAAGAACCCGAGGTGCAACAGCTTTTTTATGTGACCGGCGCGGTCGATCTGGTCATGGTCATCCTGAGCAAAAGCGTGAAGGAATACGACGCACTCTCCGCCCGGCTGATGGCGGAGGTGCCACAGGTCATCCGCATGACCACCAATGTGGTGATCGATGCGATGAAGTCCGACCTGTACGTGCCGGTAGACGAATAAGTCGGCGCGTCGCCAGCTACAGCGCTTTGACTGGAACGCACAGTTCGCAGCTGAACACCCCTGTCGCCGAGTCGTAATGTGTGTCGGGCGGCATGTGCTCGAACACCGGGCGGCCGTCCAGTTGCATGCCGCTGGCGGGAAGCCAGTCACGCAGTAGCTCGGTCCAGGCCAGCGTAAGCTGGGGCACCGCCCCTTTGAATGAAGCCACGGCGTATCGGCCACCGGGCAATGTAGTGATGGAGGTCGGACTCTTGGCGACAAAGCCGTCCGGCACCGCCACGCAGGCGTCGTAGCGACACTGGGCGGCGGGCGTGATGTGCGGGTCGTCCTGGCCGATGCCATAGCAAGACGCACCGGGCAGCAGGCCCTGTGCGCTGGCCCAGGGCACAAAGGTCTGGCTCCAGAACTGGTTGATGGGCAGGCCGTAGGGGCCGATGTGGCGCATATAGGCCACGCGCACGGCGGGCAGCTGAGTGATGGTGACTTGCATGAGGGCGAATTCCCTGGAGTTGGACAGGCCTGCATGGTCGCCAGAAGCGGCATCTGCCGCCTGATCGTGCTTGCCTTCCGTCTGATCCAGATTGCGCTCCGCTAGGCGGCGCGCGTGCTGCAACTCTTGCGCCCAGCGCTGCGGAGTGTTGGTGCGCCAGGCCGTGGGCGTGCAGCCAAAGTGCAGCTTGAAGGCGCGGGCAAACGCCTCGCCCGAGCCAAAGCCCACGCTCTGAGCCACCTGCAGCACGCCGACACGGGCATTGGCGGCGAGGTGCAAGGCCCCCACTTCCAGGCGCCGGCGACGCACGTAGTCGCCCAGGGTCTCGCCCATCCAGGCGGCAAACATGCGGTGGAAATGGAAGGCCGAGAAGTGCGCCACCTCTGCCAGCGCGGCCAGCTCCAGCGGAGTGTCCAGGTGCCGGTCGATATGGTCCAGCACCCGGTTCATGCGCTGCGTGTACTCCGCCGCAGGGCTGCGGGCCAGGACAGAAGAAGTCATGGCCCGCAGTGTAACGCTCCTGATTCAGGAGCTGCTCGCGCACATTCCACGCGGGCTGGAAGCCAATTTCTCTTAGATGCAGACTCAGTTCGCGGGCTTGGGTGGCGGTGGGGACTTGTTGCCGCTGTCGCCCTGGCCGTGCCCTTGGGGCGGACGCGCCGGGCGGCAGGCCAACGGTTTGCCTTCGGGGGCGCCGCAGGTGCCGCTCATGCTGCCCTGGGGCGTGGTCATGGTGCAGGCGGCGCCACTGGCCAGCGATGTGCAGGCGGCCAGCGCATCGGGTGGCGGGCCCCGGTGCTCACCACCTTGTCCATTGCCTTGACCCTCGGGCGGTTTGGGCGGCGGGTTCTGCTGGGCCAAGGCACTGCCCAGCAGGCACAGACCGCCCAGGGTGGCAACCAGAAATGATCGGTGGATTCCTTGCATCACGCGCTCCTTTGCATATGGCCTGCAGGGTGCCGGCCCGCAGCCAGCGTAGCAGCGCCATGTATCTTCTTTGCAAAGAAGCGCCCGCTTTTTGGCGGGGCAAAGCGGTGCTTTTCTGCGCTTCAGGCCTGCCACCCCGGCCTAGCATGGCGCATGATCCGGATCTTCATTGGTTATGACCCGCGCGAAGCCGTGGCGTACCACGTGTGTGCCAACAGCATCGTGCGGCACGCACGGCAGCCCGTGGCCATCACGCCACTGGCGCTGCACACCCTGCCCGACTACCGCGAGACCCATGGCGACGGTAGCAACCAGTTCATCTACAGCCGCTTTCTGCTCCCGCACCTGACCGACTACAGCGGCTGGGCGATCTTCATGGACGGTGACATGGTTCTGCGCACCGACATCAGCGAACTCTGGGCCCTGCGCGACGAGAGCAAGGCCGTGATGTGCGTGCAGCATGACTACAAGACCAAGGCCCAGGGCAAGTACCTCGGCTCCAAGAACCAGGACTACCCGCGCAAGAACTGGTCCAGCGTGGTGCTGTGGAACTGCGGCCACCCGGCCAACCGTGTGGTGACCCCCGCCTTTGTCGAAAACGGCACCGGTGCGCAGCTGCACCGCTTCACATGGCTGGCGGACGAGCAAATCGGCGCACTGCCGCGTGAATGGAATTGGCTACCACAGGAGTTTGGCGCCAACCCCGATGCCAAACTGCTGCACTGGACGCTGGGTACGCCTTGCTTTCACGAGTACGCCGATGATCCCATGGCCGCCGAGTGGCATCGCGAGCGCCTGCTAGCCGACTACTCGCAACAGCGCCATGGCTGAGGCCACACCCGGACTGGACCATGCACTGGCGGGCGACCACTTGCTGGCGCAAGGCCAGTTCGCCCAGGCCTTCGATGCCTACGCCTCGGCGCTGCAGGCCCAGCCCCAAAACGCGTACTGGCGCTTTCTGGCCGGTGAATCCCTGTTCCACTTGGGCCGCTATGAGGATTGCGTGGCCCTGCTGCACGACCTGAATCCGGGTGCGGACGCTGCACTGGCCATCGAACATGCGATGACCTTGGGCCGCGCCCTGCAGCTCACCGGGCAACACACGGCGGCGGAGATGCAGCTCATCAAGGCCTTTATGCTGGACCCGGGTCACGAAGAAGCGGCCTACAACCTGGGAGTGTTCTACGAACAGGCTGGCATGCCAGAGCAGGCCGTGTCCTTTTTGCAGGCAGCCGCCCAGCGCCACCCGCATTCGGTGCGCCTGCACTACAACCTGGGCAGCTGTCTGGCCCAGTGCGGTCAGACGGCTGCAGCCGCCTCCGCCTTGCGCGCCACCCTGACATTGCACCCCGCACATGTGGAAGCGCACCACAACCTCGCCCTGCTCTACCTTCGCCAGGGCCGGCTAGCGCAGGGCTGGCCACACTACGCTTGGCGCTTCAACCGCCATGCCCATGAAGGTGCAATCGCGGATTGGCAACCCCACACACCAGCACTGCCAGCCGACTTGCACGGCCACACAGTATGGGTGCAGGGAGAACAAGGCATCGGCGACGAGCTGTTTTTCATGCGTTTCCTGCCAGCCTTGCACGCACTTGGCGCACGGGTGCACTACCAGCTGTGCAACACCAAACTGGCACCACTTCTATGCCAGCCGGCCTTTGCCTCGCTCGTTCAAACGCCCCCCCCAGAGGCACCCGCGCCCCTCAGGCTGCAGATCGGTGACCTGCCCCTGGCTTTGGGCGGCACGCAGGCAAACCATTACCCCGCCGCCGTGCCGCTACAGGCCAACGCCACCCTGCGTGCACGCCTGCAGCAGCAACACCCGCTCTTGGCCAGCCCCCGCCGCAAGCTGGGGCTAGCCTGGCGCGCAGGCACGCAAGCCCAGCCGCAGGGGTTTGCCACGCAACGCTGGCTGCAAAAATCCGCTCCACTGGATGGCATTCTGGACGTTCTTGCAACGCTGGACGTGGAGGTCGTGGTTTTGCAGCGGGAGCTACAGCCCCAGGAGTGGGCGCATGTGCAAACCCGTCTGGGCGAAGACCGGGTGCTGGACGCCAGTGGGTACGACCAGGATCTGGACGAACTGCTCGCCCTCTTGTCGTGCCTGGACGGACTGGTGGGCGTGAGCAACACCAATGTGCACCTGTGCGCTGGGCTGGGCATCGGCGGGGATGTGCTGGTGCCGGCCCCCGCAGAATTCCGTTGGCAAGAGGAAGGCTCCCCCTCGCCCTGGTTCCCCGGCTTTGCCGTACACCGGCAAAGCGCTGGGGCAGACTGGCAAGCCCCGATGGCCACGCTGGCAGCCTCGTTGCATGCGCGCTACGGGGTGGACCAGCGGCAATAGGGGTGTGCAGCCAAACTGGAATTGAAGTAGCGCGCGTCCTGCGTTACCTCAGCGCCCAGCCAGCCGGGGCGCACAAACGCCTGGTCTTCAGACAGCAGCTCCACCTCGGCCACCACCAGCCCGGCGTTGTCGCCGGCAAACACATCCAGTTCCCACACAGTGCCTGCGTGGGTCAGCACATGGCGGGTTTTCTCAATCAAGGGGCCCTCACACAGGGCCAGCAGGGCTTCGGCGTCGGCCAGGGGAATGGGGTACTCAAACTCGGCACGGGTTGCGCCCACACTCACGCCTTTGATGGTGAGATAGGCCACCGCCCCCGCCACGCGCACGCGCACCGTGCGGGCCTTGTCCCGATTCAGGTAACCCTGGCGAAACACCACTCCAGGCACCTGCAACCAGGGCTGGCCCATTACCAAAAACTTGCGTTCAATTTCTACGGCCATGGCGGCATGCATCCTTCAAGAAAAAATGGGCTGCGACGGCTACACTGGGTCACCATGCTCGTGCCACGCCCCACCAACCCTGAAGTGTGCCCGCTATGCGGGCAAGGGAACCAATGCGCCATGGAACTGGAACGCGCCACTGGCCAAAAACGGCCACCCTGCTGGTGCACCGAGGCGACCTTCAGCACAGAGCTGCTGGCCCGCATTCCGGTACTTGACCGTGGCAAAGCCTGTATTTGTGCTGCGTGCGCAGCGGCCGCCGAACGGAACGCAGGCTGACTCGCCCGCGCTGGGGGCTCACTCCACCTTGTGTAGCGAAGCCAGATTGATCAAGGCCGACAGTACCTCGGGCTTGAAGCCCACGCGGTTGCGCGTACTGTCGCTGTAGCCACCGCTCAGCACCAGGGTCTGCAGGTACTCCACGCAGTCGCGGTGGCCCCAAAACTTTTCTATGGCCAGGGCGATACGGATGTGGTGCTCGGCAATGATGGCCATTTCATGGTCAATGCGCGCTTGCAGCGGTCGCTCATGAAACGGCATGGGGCGCGTTGGCAGATCATCCTCCTCCCACTGCAAAGAGGGAAAGCCGGTTTCGTGAAAACGGGAGTCTTTCGGGTCTGGCACCGTGCGCCTCGTGGTGGTCTTGCCTGCACTCTACCGCATACCGCGCAAACAATCACGCGGCACAATACCCCTATGCCCAGCTTGCCCCCTTTCATCGCTCCCGCCCGCTTTACCGAACCGGCCGCCGCGCTGGCCCAGGTCCAGCGCATTTACGACAGCAGCATCCAGCATTTGCGCCAAGCCATGCAGCAGTTTGTGGCTGGCAACGACAGCCAAGGCCATGTGCGCGCTTGCTACCCGCTGGTGCGCATCCACACCGATACGGTATCGCGCAAACCGGGCTCCGAAGCAGCGCGCCTGAGCTTTGGCTTTGTGGCTGGCCCCGGCCGGTTTGAAACCACGCTGACCCGCCCCGACCTCTACAGCAGTTATTACCTGGAACAGTTCCGCCTGCTGCTGCAAAACCATGGCGTGGAGCTGGAGGTGGGCACCAGCAGCCAGCCCATTCCGGTTCACTTCTCGTTTGCCGAACACGACCACGTGGAGGGCCAAATGAACGCCGAACGCCGCACGCTGATGCGCGATGTGTTCGACCTGCCCGACCTGGCCGCCATGGACGACGGCATTGCCAACGGCACCTACAGCCCCAAGGCTGGCGAGCCCCAACCTCTGTCGCTGTTCACCGCGCCGCGGGTGGACTATTCGCTGCACCGGCTGCGCCACTACACCGGCACGGCGCCCGAGCACTTCCAGAATTTTGTGCTGTTCACCAATTACCAGTTCTATATCGACGAATTCGTGCGCCTGGGCCATGCCGAGATGGCCAAGCCCGACAGCGAGTACGTTGCCTTTGTGGAGCCCGGCAATGTGGTCACCCGCCGCGTGGGGCTGCCCGCCCAGACCACTGACGCCTTGGGCGCTGCGCCACCGCGCCTGCCCCAAATGCCGGGCTACCACCTGGTGCGCGCCGACAACGCCGGCATCACCATGGTCAACATCGGCGTGGGCCCGGCCAATGCCAAGACCATCACCGACCACATCGCGGTGCTGCGCCCACATGCCTGGATCATGCTGGGCCACTGCGCGGGCCTGCGCAACAGCCAGCAGCTGGGCGACTACGTGCTGGCCCACGGCTATGTGCGCGAGGACCATGTGTTGGACGAAGAGCTGCCGCTGTGGGTGCCGATCCCGGCGCTGGCAGAAATTCAGCTGGCGCTGGAGCAGGCGGTGGCCGATGTCACCCAAATCCAGGGTGCCGCACTCAAGAGCATCATGCGCACGGGCACCGTGGCCAGCACCGACAACCGTAACTGGGAACTACTGCCTGACAACACACCCCAGCGCCGCTTCAGCCAGAGTCGCGCCGTGGCGCTGGACATGGAAAGCGCCACCATTGCGGCCAACGGTTTCCGCTTCCGCGTGCCCTACGGCACTTTGCTGTGTGTGAGTGACAAGCCCCTGCACGGCGAAATCAAGCTGCCTGGCATGGCCAACCACTTCTACCGCGAGCGCGTAGACCAACACCTACGCATCGGCATCCGCGCGCTGGAACTGCTGCGTGCCCAGGGGGTAGACCAGTTGCACAGCCGCAAGCTGCGCAGCTTTGCTGAGGTGGCCTTCCAGTAAACGCATGGAGAAGCTCAATGTCCTGACCATTTTGGTCCTGACGGCGCTCAACCTGAGCACTGTCTCCGTCGCTCTGCTCCTGATCATGGGCCAGGGCATCAGCCGCGCCGCCCGCCTGGCCCAATTCAGCCTGTTGAGCCAAACACTGGGCTGGGTTGCCATCATCGCCTCGGGCTTTGCCTTTGGCCACTGGCTGGACCCCGTGCTGTCCACGATGGCCATGGTGATGGCCTCCGTGGCCAATTACCTGATGTTCCTGGCCTTGCAAGCCTGGCTGGGGCCCCGCCGCAACCAACGCGCCCTGCTCGCCCTGCTGATCTTGATGCCCATCGGGTACGCCTTGAGTTTTGAAAACTACAGCCTGCGCGTGGGGTATGCCAATCTGCTGTTTGCAATCCAGTTGACCATCGTGGCCCAGGCTGCACTGGGGCCTCGCCAGCCAGCGAGCTTGCGTTGGCGTGCCCTGGTGGCCCTGTGTTACGGGGCAGTCGCCTGCGCATCACTGGCCCGTGGCGTACTGGGTGCGTTTTACCCCGAGCTTTACCCCACCTTCGACGCGCCCCACCCTGTGAACGTGGCGGCACAACTCACGGCCAATCTGGCTTTGGTGCTGACCACCGTGGCGGTACTCGTGGCCTGGCGCGAAGAGGCTGAGGGCCAGCTGCGCGAACAGGCGTTTACCGATAACCTCACCGGTCTGCTCAACCGCCATGGCTGGGATGACCGGGCCCCCGCCCTGTTCGACCAGGCACGACGCCACCGCACCCCGCTGGCGCTGATCATGCTGGACCTAGACCACTTCAAACGCATCAACGACACGCAGGGCCACGAAGTGGGTGACCAGGTGTTGCGTATGGTCGGCAAGGTGCTGCAGTCCAACCGCCGCAGCAGCGATCTGGCAGCGCGCATTGGCGGCGAAGAGTTTGCCCTGCTGCTACCGCAGACGGACAAACGCGCGGCCCTGCACGTGGAGCAACGACTGCGCCTGGCCCTGTTGGAAGAAGGCATCCAGCAGCCCACGCTGCGCGTGGGCTACAGTGCCGGCCTGGCCTTGCTGAAGCCTAACGACCAGAAACTCACCGACTTCATGGTGCGCGCCGATACCGCGCTGTACCAGGCCAAGGCGCAGGGCCGGGGCCGGCTGCTGCAGGCAGACTAGACACCCCTGCGGCACAATGGCCGCATGAATGCAAAACTGTTTGAAGTGCAGCACTTGCACAAGCGTTATGGTGACGCGGAGGTGGTCAAAGACCTGTCTTTCGAAATCGCGCCGGGCGAATGCCTGGGTGTGATCGGGCCTAACGGCGCGGGCAAAACGACCACTATCCGCATGTGCCTGGGCCACACCGTGCCCGACGGAGGCAGCATCCAAGCGCTGGGCTTGGAAATGCCACGTGACGCACTGGCCATCAAGGCCCAGCTTGGCGTGGTCACCCAGTTCGACACACTGGACCCCGACTTCAGCTGCGCCGAAAACCTGCTGGTCTTTGGCCGCTATTTCGGCCTGAAAGACGCGGCCATCCAGGCGCGTATTCCACAGCTGCTGGAGTTTGCCGCCCTGACCCACAAGGCCAACGCCAAACCCGGCGAGCTGTCAGGTGGCATGCGCCGGCGACTCTCGTTGGCACGTGCATTGGTGAACGATCCCAAGCTGCTGCTGCTGGACGAGCCAACTACCGGCTTGGACCCACAAGCCCGCCACCTGATGTGGGAGCGCCTGCAGGTACTGCTGCAACAAGGCAAGTCCATCCTGCTGACCACCCACTTCATGGACGAAGCCGAGCGGCTGTGCAACCGCCTGCTAGTGTTGGACCATGGAAAGAAGATTGCGGAGGGCACCCCGCGCGACCTGATCGCCCAGCATTTGGAGCCGGACGTTGTTGAGGTGTTCGGCGTTGGCGCGCTGGCTCTGGTAGACAGCCCCTTGCGCAACCTGGCCGCGCGCATCGAGGTAAGCGGCGAGACCGTGTTTTTCTACACGCAAGACGCCGGCGCCCTGCTGCAGGGCTTGGCCGCTCATCCGCAGCTGCGCACCCTGCACCGTCCGGCCAATCTGGAAGACTTGTTTTTGAAACTGACCGGACGCCAGATCCGCGAGGAAGGTTGATCCCATGACCACCGCTAATTACGTTCAGCCCAAGCCCCAATCCATCTGGCGCGCGCCGGAGGTGTCCTTGCGCTTCTGGCCCGTGTTCCTGCGCAACCTGCTAGTCTGGCGCAAGTTGGCCATTCCCAGCCTTGTCGGCAATATTGCCGAACCCCTCATGTGGCTGGTCGCCTTTGGCTATGGCATGGGCGCCCTGGTGGGCGAGGTCAATGTAGCTGGCCCAGCCGGCAACGTGGCTGTGCCCTACATTCTGTTCCTCGCCAGCGGCTCCATCTGCATGAGCGCCATGCAGGCCGCCTCGTTTGAGGCGCTGTACTCCGCCTTCAGCCGCATGCATGTGCAAAAGACTTGGGACGGCATCATGAACGCCCCGGTGAGTCTGGACAACGTGGTGCTGGCCGAAATGCTCTGGGCTGCCTTCAAGTCCCTGTTCACCGTCACCGCCATCCTGGGCGTCATGCTCGCGCTGGGCATCAGCCACAGCCCCAAGCTGCTGGTGGCCTGGCCCATCCTGTTCGGCGTGGGCATCACCTTCAGCTGCATCGCGCTCATCTTCAATGCGCTGGCCAAAGGCTACGACTTCTTTACCTACTACTTCACCCTTTTCCTCACGCCCATGATGTTCCTGAGTGGCGTCTTTTTCCCGCTCGAACAGTTGCCCGTGGTGGTGCGCGTGGTGGCTGACTGGCTGCCGCTGTCCAACGCAGTAGCCCTGGTGCGGCCTCTGTTCATGGACCAGTGGCCGACGGATGCCCTGCGACATTTGGCGGTGCTGGCGGTGTATGCCGTTGGTGCGTTCTGGGTGGCACTGGCGCTTACGCGCAAGCGGTTTGCGAAGTGAGGTGACGGCTGTTTTCGGCAGAAGCCGACATTCATAGAACGCCCTATTGTGACGAGGCGAAATTCAACTATGGAACACAACAAGAGATTGAAACGCTGGCACTTCATTAGGGAACCTCTCTATTCGCAGTGGCGCCGAGCGCGTTGGCGTTGGCCATTGCTGCTGCTCACGGTGCTGAGCTGCCTTTATGCAGTGCCTCAAATACGCCGACTTGTGCAGGCACCAGTACCGTCGACGAGTCAGGCCGTGTCTGCGCTGCAAGACACAGCCATACAGGCCAAGGGACAACAAGCATTGGATTCGTGGAAAAAAGGCGGGCCAGAGGATTTCAAACAAGCCTACGCTTTGTTTGAAGAGCTCGCTAGCGCCGACGAACCCCACGCACAATTCATGCTCGGCCTAATGCATATGGAAGGTCAATTCGTTCCCAAGAGCGATGCCGTCGCGGCTGTCTGGTTTAGACGGGCTGCAGAGCAGGGATACTCGGATGCCCAGTTCAATTTAGCGCAAATTCTGCAAGACGGTGATGGCGTATCACCAGACGATACCCAAGCCGCCAAGTGGTTCGGTGAAGCCGCAAAAAAAGGGCATAAAACCGCTGCCTACAACTTGGGGCTTATGTACTACTGGGGGCGAGGCGTTGAGAAAAATGATGCTGAAGCCGCAAGGTACTACCAGCAGGCCGTTGATGGCGGTCATATCGGAGCCCACCACAACCTAGGTTTGCTTTATAAAAACGGAGAAGGGGTCCCAGTTAACTACGAGCGGGCGATATCACTTTTTCAGGTTGCTGCAGATGCGAGACATGCCTCGTCTCAAACGACGCTGGGCTACATGTATGCAAAGGGCCTTGGGGTAGCCAAAGATCAGAATAAATCCATCTTTTGGCTTCGAAAGGCTGCAGATTTGGGGGACCCTATTGCCTTACAAATTCTCATGAAATTGGATGGAAAGCAATGATGAAGAGCCTAGCTTCTCAGGCGAGATTCATGTCCGCTTTCAATCTGAAACCGAAGTTCCAAATTGCACCCCAGCCCACCACCTAGGCGGGTGGTGGGGCCTGCGGGCGCAGGCCGCACTTGCGGTTGCCACAGAGCAAGCGCACCGATTAGGGCGTTAACGCAGCAAGCCCACCCCACCAGAAACGGGCGCCCGCGACGCGAGCCGGAGAAGGCGGGCCACGCCGCCCGCCGTGTGCGAACCAAGTGCCAGCAAGATTTTTGCACATAAACCAACTCTATACCCCGTAAATACTGCGCAAGCAGCTACTAAATCAATAGCAAATCAGATGACAAGTCACCGCACTGCCTTGATCAAATCCGCCGCCTTCTCCGCAATCATGATGGTCGGCGCATTGGTGTTGCCACTGACGATGCGGGGCATGATGGAGGCGTCGACGACGCGTAGGCCCTGGATGCCGTGAACGCGGAGTTCGTGGTCCACCACGTCCATGCGGCCTGGGCCCATGCGGCAGCTGCCGACGGGGTGGTAGACGGTGTCCGCGTTCTCGCGGATGAATTGTTCGATCTCAAAATCGTTGCGGGCCGCGGCTGACTTCGGCCCCTCCTTGCCGCCCAAGCCGGTCAGCGCTGCTTGCTGCAACACGGTGCGCATCAGCTTGAAGCCGCGCACCAGACGATCCACGTCGTCACGCTCGCCCAGGAAGTTGGGGTCGATCACAGGCGCCGCAAACGGGTCCTTGCTTGCTAACGTGACACTGCCGCGGCTGTGGGGGCGCAACAGGCAGACGTGGCAAGAATACCCGTGGCCCAGCACCGTGGTGCGGCCGTGGTTCACCAGCTTGGCGATGGCAAAGTGGAACTGCAGGTCAGGCGTGCGCTCGTCGGGCTGACTCTTGATAAAGCCACCGGCCTCGGCAAAGTTGGTGGTGAGCATGCCGGTGCGCTGCTTGCGCCATTCGAAGATGCCGCGCAGCGCATTCACCATGCCAGTGAAGGACACGCCAAATGTCTCCGTCAGTTGCGGTGCATTCACCAGCTGCACGATGTCGATATGGTCATGCAGGTGTTGCCCCACGCCGGGCAGGTCGTGCAGCGTGGCGATGCCGTTCTCTACCAAGTGCTTGTGCGGGCCTATGCCCGAGAGCATGAGGATTTGCGGCGACTGCAGAGCTCCCGCACTGAGAAGCACCTCGCGGCTGCAGCGCAGCTCCTTCATTTCACCCTCGTGCAGAAACTGCACGCCCACGGCGCGCTTGTGCTCCAGCAGGATGCGCGTGGTGTGCGCGCCGGTAAACACATGCAGATTGGGCCGCCCGAGGTTGGGGGTGAGGTAGCCCTTGGCGGCGCTAAAACGCTCACCGTTTTTGTGGGTCACCTGATAAACGCCCACCCCCTCTTGGCTGGCACCATTGAAGTCGGGGTTCACGGCATAGCCGGCCTGGCGCCCCGCCTCTACAAATACCGTGCCCAGTCGGTTCGGGCTTGTCAGGTCCTGCACATGCAGGGGGCCACCCTGGCCATGGAAGGCGTCGCCCCCCCGGGCGTTATTTTCGGCCTTCTTGAAGTAAGGCAGCACCTCGTTATAACTCCACCCGGGATTGCCCTCAGCAGCCCAGTGGTCGTAGTCCTCTTTTTGGCCACGAACATAGATCATCGCGTTGACCGAGCTGGAGCCACCCAGCACCTTGCCGCGCGGCTGGTAGCCACGCCGGCCGTTCAGGCCGGGCTGCGCGGTGGTGTCGAACTTCCAGTTGGCCTGGCCGTTCTTGGCCAGCACCGCGAGCCCCGCAGGGCAATGGATGAGCACACTGCTGTCGGGTGGGCCAGCTTCTAGCAGGGCCACCGTCACGGCGGGGTCTTCGCTCAGGCGGGCTGCCAAAACACAGCCAGCCGAGCCGGCGCCAATGATGATGTAGTCGAACACGTACGGCCTCCTCTTTCGGGGTGACGTTAACGTTACCCCATCGGCCACTAGCCTGCCAAGCCGAGGTTTACCCTTGTTCTATCCCTAAAAAGAATTTTGTAAATTTATATTGCACGCAATTAAATTGTTGACTACAATTCATCCCATGCTGAACCCACGCACCACCTCTGCCAACGACGCTGCCCTGCGTCTGGACAACCAGTTGTGCTTTGCGCTGTATTCCACCTCGTTGGCCATGACCAAGCTCTACAAGCCGCTGCTGGAAGAACTGCAACTGACCTACCCGCAATACCTGGTGATGATGGTGCTGTGGGAGCAAGATGGCCTGAGTGTTTCGGCCCTGGGCGAGCGCCTTTACCTTGACTCCGGCACGCTCACCCCCCTGCTCAAGCGCATGGAGCAGGCCGAGCTGTTGAGCCGACAGCGCAGTGCCGCTGACGAGCGCCGTGTAGAGGTGTTTTTGACCGCCAAGGGCCGCGCCCTGAAAGTGCAGGCTGCCCGCATCCCAGCTTGCGTGTTGGCAGCAGCTGACTGCCCGCTGGACGAACTGATGGACCTGACCCAGCAGGTGCAGGCCTTGCGCCAGCGCCTCACCGCCGACTGACCGACTGACCGCCACATTGAATTACCCACCCCGCTGCAATACCCCGCAGCACTTTATGAAAGAAGCGCCATGAGCAACAAGATCGAAAAAGTGATTTACCAAGCCCACGCCAAGTCCACCGGCGGCCGCGATGGCACGACCCGCACTTCCGATGGTCTGCTGGACCTCAAGCTGGCGGTGCCCAAGGAAATGGGCGGCCCCGGCAACGGCGTGAACCCCGAGCAACTGTTTGCCTCCGGCTACAGCGCCTGCTTCATCGGCGCCATGAAGTTTGTGGCCGGCACGCAAAAGATTGCCCTGCCTGCAGACACCAGCATCAACGCTACAGTCGGCATTGGCCAGATCCCCCAGGGCTTCGGTATCGAAGTGCAACTGGAAGTCTCCATCCCCGGCATGGACAAGGCCGCAGCACAAGCGCTGGTGGACAAAGCCCACCAGGTGTGCCCCTACTCCAATGCCACCCGCGGCAACATCGACGTGACCATCACCGTGGTCTAAATCGGCAGCGTGGGCAGGGCCCCCAGCCCTGTCACCTCGGAGGCCGGTCCCGCTTGGCGGGGCTGGCCTTTTGTCTTATGGTGCCGCGCATGGACACCACCTCCCTTCTCATCCGCAAAGCCCAGCTCGGCCAGACCCTGCTGCACACCTACCCGCTGCCAGCGCTGGCCGATGGCGCCGTGCGGGTACACATTGACCGCTTTGCCCTCACCTCCAACAACATCACCTACGCCGCCTTTGGCGAGGCCATGCAGTATTGGCAGTTTTTCCCGGTGCAAGGCGTGCCGGATGTTGAGCAGTGGGGCCAGATCCCAGTCTGGGGATTTGCCACCGTGCTGCAAAGCCGCCACCCGGAGGTGCCAGTGGGCGAGCGCGTGTACGGTTACTTTCCTATGGCCAGCGCGGTGGACCTGACCCCGGGCAAGGTGCACGCCCAGGGCTGGGCCGATGTGGCGCCGCACCGCGCGCCGCTGCACGCGGTCTACAACCAGTACACCCGCTGCGCCACCGATCCGTTCTACACCGCCGACACCGAAGACCTGCAGGCCTTGCTGCGGCCGTTGTTCATCACCTCCTGGCTGATCGACGACTTTCTGGATGACAACGCCTGGTTTGGCGCAGGTGATATCGGTACGCCCTGCATCCTGCTCTCCAGTGCTTCCAGCAAAACGGCCTATGGCACTGCTTTCCAGCTGGCGCAGCGGGCGGGCATCGAGGTGGTGGGCCTCACCTCGGAGCGCAATGTGGCGTTCTGCCAAAGCCTGGGCGTGTACCACCGTGTTCTGACCTATGCGCAGCTGGACCAGGTAGCACCCGGCACACCCTCCATCTATGTGGACTTTGCGGGCAATGCGGCGTTTCGCAAGGCGCTGCACACGCATTGCACGGCACTGGTCTACAGCAGCTCCATTGGTGGCACGCATGTGGCCGAGCTGGGCAGTGGCAAGGACCTGCCTGGCCCCCGCCCCACGCTGTTTTTTGCGCCCGCCCAAATCAAGAAGCGCAGCAGCGAATGGGGCGGTGCCGAGCTGAACCGGCGACTCGCACAGTCGTGGCAGGCCTTTGTGGCGCGGGTGCAGCAGGCACCAGCGCCGTGGTTGCAGGTGCAGCACCACACAGGGCCAGCGGCGGTGCAGGCGGCCTACGTGGCCCTCCTGGCAGGCGATAGCAACCCACGCACCGGCCACATGCTGTCGCTCTGAAACCCGCAACATCGGCGGAGTTGACCTTCGTCAAAGCGCGGGAAACCCACGCCTGCAAACTTGTCGTCAGGCGTATCGCGCATGATGGCGGGCCCACAACCATGAACTCGGAGACCTGATGAGACTGGCCTTGCTGTCGGACATTCACGGCAATATCCAGGCGTTGGACGCCTGCCTCGCCCATGCCCGCGCGCAGCAGGTGCAGCGCTTTGCCTTTCTGGGCGATCTGGTGGGCTACGGCGCCAACCCGGCCGAGGTGGTGGAGCGCGTGTCGCTGCTGACAGAAGAAGGCGCTATCGTCCTCAAAGGCAACCACGACGACATGGCCGTGCGCCCGCCAGCCACCATCAAAACCGTGGGCGACAGCACCGCCACCTGGACCCACCAACAGCTCAGCCCCGTCCAGCGCCTGTGGATAGACAGCCTGCCCTTCACCCACCACCTGGACACGGTGCTGCTGGTGCACGCCAGCGCCGATGGCCCGGAACTCTGGCGCTATGTGTACGACCAGCGCGCCGCCGCCGCCAGCCTGAACGCGGCCTGCGAGTGGCCCGGTGTGCGCTATGTGTTTGGCGGCCATGTGCACCTGCAAACCCTGTACTACCGCGGTGCCACCGATGGGCTGATGTTGTTCACCCCGCAGCCCGGCGTAGCCGTGCCGGTGCCCAAACATCGGCAGTGGCTGGCCACCGTGGGCTCGGTCGGGCAGCCACGCGACGGCAACCCACAGGCCATGTACACCGTGCTGGACACCGAACGTGCGCAGCTCACCTTCCACCGCGTGCCCTACGACCACTACAGTGCTGCCGCAGCCATCCGCCGCGCCGGCCTGCCCGAGTTCTTTGCCCACCGGCTGGAGGAAGGGCGATGAAGCTGTTGGAGCCCGGTGCGACACTGGACGGATTCACCATCGAGGAATGCATCCACTCTGGAGGCATGGCCCATATTTACCGCGTGGTGTACGCCGATGGCCGCCCCGGACCCGGCTTTTCCATGGCCATGAAGATCCCCCGCATGACCGCAGGCGACGGGGCCGAAAACATCGTCAGCTTCGAGGTGGAATGCCAGATCATGCAGGTGCTACAGGGCAAGTACACCCCGCGCTTTGTGGCCGCAGGCGACCTGCAACGCACGCCCTACTTGGTGATGGAGTACGTGCATGGCCAC
This sequence comes from Rhodoferax sp. TH121, assembly GCF_002251855.1. Lineage (GTDB taxonomy): Bacteria > Pseudomonadota > Gammaproteobacteria > Burkholderiales > Burkholderiaceae_C > Allorhodoferax. The sequence goes on along the minus strand of NZ_NOXW01000022.1, from coordinate 303,953 downwards.
ACGCTGCAACACTGGCTCGATGGCCCGCAGCCCCTGGCGGTGGAGATCATCACGCAGCTGGGCGCCGCCACCGCCCGTGCCGCCCATGCCCTGCACCAGCAAAACACCGTGCACCTGGATCTGAAACCCGCCAACGTGTTGCTGCGTGATGACGGCAGTGCCGTGTTGCTGGACTTTGGCCTGTCGTGCCATGCGCACTACCCGGACCTGCTGGCCGAACAGCTGCGCAAGGCGGTAGGCTCACCGGGGTGGATTGCCCCCGAGCAGGTGGTGGGGGTGCGTGGCGACCCGCGCAGTGATGTGTTTGCCATCGGGGTGATGCTCTACCAGCTGTGCACCGGCGAACTGCCCTTTGGCGCGCCGCAAACGGCGGCCGGCCTGCGCCAGCGCCTCTGGGTGGACCCCACGCCACCGCGCAAGCTGCGCCCGGACATTCCGGCCTGGCTGCAAGAAGTGGTTCTGCGCTGCCTGGAGCCCGAGGCGGCCAAGCGTTACCCCTCGGCCGCCCACCTCGCGTTTGACCTGATGCACCCCACACAGGTGCATGTCACCCACCGGGGCACCAATGTCGTGGGCACGCCGTTTCGCACCCACTTCAAGCGCTGGCTCAAGGCGGCGGGCATGCACTACCAGCCCAGCCCGCTGGCGTCTGCCCAGCAGGTGCAAGAAGTCCCGATCGTCATGGTGGCCGTGCCGCACAAGGATGCGAGTGACACCACGCTGTACAGCCTGCGCCAGGCCGTGGCCCGTTCGCTGGGCACTCGCCCCGGCGCGCGGCTGGCCTGCGTCACCGTCATCTCCAGCAGCGAAACCAGCGCATCAGATGAGTCTCGCAGCGAAACGAATGTGCACCGCCGCTACCTGACCGCGCTACGCCAGTGGGCCCAGCCGCTGGACCACCCGGGCCACCAAACCTCGTGCCACGTGCTGGAGAGCGGCGACGTGGCCCAGGCCCTGCTGGACTACGCGCGCGGCAACCACGTCAGCGTCATCGTCATGGGGGCCGCCACGCACGGCCTGAAAACGCAGCGCTTTGTCGCCACCGTGCCCATCAAGGTGGCCATGGACGCGCCCTGTACCGTCATCCTGGTCAAGCAAAACCTGCCGTTTGAACAGCTGGGCACCGAGGCCAGCCCGGCCCCTGCCAAAGGCTACTCCGACTCAGACGCCGACAGTGCCGCAGCACCGGCCACCGCGCTTTACGGCGACGACCTGGGCCCACTGGGCTGAGCCGGGGAAGCCACCTGCCCAGCAGGGGCAAGTCTGCCGACGACAATCGGGGTATGCACAGCACCACGGGCAGCGCCCTTCACCCCTTTGAATCCCTGACCCCCGACCTGGTGCTGGACGCACTGGACAGCGTGGGCCTGCGCGGCGATGGCCGCCTGACCGCCCTGTCCTCCTACGAAAACCGCGTGTACCAGGTGCAGCTCGAAGACGGTGCGCCCGTGGTGGCCAAGTTCTACCGGCCAGAACGCTGGAGCGATGCGCAGATCCAGGAGGAGCACGACTTTGCAGCTGAGTTGATGGCCGATGAAATTCCGGCGGTAGGGCCCCTCGTGTTGAAGGGCCAGACCTTGCACCACTTTGGCGGCTTTGCGTTCAGCGTCAGCCCACGGCGCGGCGGCCGCCCGCCGGAGCTGGACGATGACGAGGTGCTGGAGTGGATTGGCCGCTTTTTGGCGCGCATCCACGCCGTGGGCGCCAAGCACCCCTTTGTGCACCGCCCGGCGCTGGACGTGCAGACCTTTGCCATCGAACCCATGCAGTGGCTGCTGGCCAATAACATGGTACCGATGGACGTGCAAAGCGCTTGGAGCAGCGCCTGTCAAAATGCTATTGATTTGATAGCTGCTCGCGCAGACATGGCGGGCGCAACAGGCCAAAACAAGTCTAATTCCAGCGGAATACGCCAGCTGCGCCTGCATGGCGACTGCCACCCCGGCAACATCCTCTGGACCCCCACCGACGCGACAGCAGCGGCCGGCCCGGGCCCGCACTTTGTCGACCTGGACGACGCCCGCACCGGCCCCGCCGTACAAGACCTGTGGATGCTGCTCAGCGGCGACCGGCAGCAGCAGACGCGCCAACTCGGCATGCTGGTGGACGGCTACGAGCAGTTCCGCGAGTTCGACCGCGCCGAGCTGGCGCTGATCGAGCCGCTGCGCACCCTGCGCCTGATCCACTACAGCGCCTGGCTCGCCCGGCGCTGGAGCGACCCGACCTTTCCCGCCAACTTTCCTTGGTTTGGCAGCAGCGACTACTGGAAAGGCCAGATCCAGATGCTGGACGACCAATGTGAAGCCATGCAGGAAGACCCGCTGGTCGTATGAGCCTGGAACGATTGGTGGGAGGCGCCTGGTGGACCATCACACACTTGGGCTCGTCCAGCCTGCTACTGCCCGCCTGCCTGTTGCTGATGTGGGGGCTGTGGCGCACCGGTCACACCCGCACGCTGCAATGGCTGGTGCTGGCCCTGGGCGGCGCAGTCAGCGTCACCTTGCTTAGCAAGCTGGCTTTTTATGGCTGGGGCCTGGGCGTAGCCGCGTGGGACTTTACCGGCGTGAGTGGCCACACCTTGCTGGCAGCGGCCCTGTTGCCCCTGCTGCTGCGCTGCATGCCGGGCCTGGGGGTGTGGGGTGCTGTGGCGGGCGCGGGTCTGGCGATTGCGGTGGGAGTTTCCAGGGTGGTAGTGGGAGCGCACAGCCCCAGCGAAGTGCTGGCTGCCTGGCTACTCGGCGGCATGGTGGCGGCTGCGGTGCTGGCAACGCTTGGCCGCGTGCACCTGCGCCATCCGGCCCTTGTCGTGGCGCCGTTCTTGCTGCTGGGTTCCTTGCACACCCCGTCGGCCACCTACCTGCCATCCCACAGCTGGGAGGTACGCATGGCGCTCTGGCTCTCAGGCCGGACCACACCGTACACGCGGGCGCATTTGCATGGGCACGCGCCCGACTTGCTCAGCCCAGCACGTCCTTGACACCGTACTGGGGCGCGTAACCCAAGAGTCTGGCCGCCCTGGCGTGCGAGATCAGCGGTGCCGTGCCAGCGAAGCCGGGCGCGAATTCGGTGACCTCGGGCCAGAACTCAGCCATCAGCTTGCGGCCATCCTGCCCGGTCCAGTTGTGCGGTCCGGTGATGAAGAAGGCCTCGTGTTTGTTCTCCAGTTCCACCTCCAGCGCCAGGCGGTGGGCCGTAGCCACGTCGCGCGCGTCCACAAAGGTCCAAAGGTTTTTGTACCAGTTGGCGTACTCGGCCACCAGCGTCCGGTAGAAGGGGCGCTGCGCATCGTCGGGCAGCCAGACCCAAGGCATGCGCAGGCACACCGTGCGCATGCCGGTGCGCTCGGTGTAGGTCTTGCAGATCTGCTCGCTCACCACCTTGCTCAGGCCATAGGGGTCTTGCGGGCGGGCAGGGTGGGCTTCGTCTACGGGGATGGTGAGTGGCGCCAGCCGATGCGTGGCGAACGCAAAGCCCATGGTCGATTCGCTGGAGGTGAATACCACCTTGCCAATGCCCAGCTGGGCCGCCGCTTCGAGCACATTGAAGGTGCCGTTCACGTTGACATCGAACACGCGCTTGGCCGGGTCGTTGAGCGGGTGCGGAATGCCCGCCACATGCATGACGGCTTCGTAGCCGGTCATGGCCTGCAGCACGGCATCGAGCTGCAGCACATCCACGGCATGGTGGGTCACATCGCTGCGCGCCGGGGGCGCCAAGTCCAGCACCCCCACGGTGTACCCGTGCTGCACCAGATCGTCCACAATGTATTTGCCGACGGCACCGGTGCCGCCTGTAACCAGAATTTTTTTCATGGCGCCATGGTAGCGGCGCCAACCGTACCTGGAGTGAAGCGCGCGTGACAACCTTGAACCTGGTAGGTGCCGGCCGTGTCGGCCGCACATTGGCCACCTTGTGGGCGCGGCATGGCGTGTTGGAGATTCAGGATGTACTGACCAGCAACCCGGAAAGTGCTGTGGCGGCGTGTGCGGCCCTGGGCCACGGGCGACCGGTAGCTTGGTTCGGCGACATGCGCCCCGCCGATGTGTGGATGGTGGCCGTGCAAGACGCACGGATTGCCACAGTGGCCGCCACCCTTGCGGCCGCCCACCTTGGTGACGCAAACAGCCCCATCGTCTTCCATTGCAGCGGGGCCCAGAACGCTGGCAGCTTGCAACCCTTGGCCGACAGGGGTTGGCGCACCGCCAGCGCACATTGCATCCTGAGCTTTGCCGAGGTCGAGGCGGCAGTGCAGCAATTTGCGGGAACCGCCTGTGCCCTCGAAGGAGATGCCCACGCGTGTGCGGCACTGGAGGCCGCTTTCCAAGCCATTGGTGGCCATTGCTTCCGGGTGGCGGGAGAAGACAAGGTGCTCTACCATGCCGCGGCGGTGTTTGCGACCAACTTTTTACCCGTGCTGCAGTCCGTGGCGGAAGCAGCCTGGGTACGCAGCGGCGTGCCGCCGGACCTGCTGCCGCAGCTGCGCACTCAGCTGCTGCGAAATGCGGTAGAGAACATCACGCGCCAGGGCCCGGCAGGCGCCCTGACCGGGCCCGCAGCACGCGGTGATGTGGCGGCAATTGAGCAGCAAGCCGCCGTCGTTCACGCATGGGATGCGCCCAGTGGTGATGCCTACCGGGCCCTCAGCACCTTGGCGCTGCGCCTGGCCGGGCACGGGGACTAAGCCTGCCAGGCCTCCCACACGCCCGGTAGCCACTGGGCACCGCCCACCACCAGGGCCAACAGCGCCAGGACCCAAACCACCCCGAGCATGGCACCTGCCAACACGGCCAAGCCGTCGTCAAACACCAGCCCCAAGCCCAGCAACAGCAGGGCCACTGCAGGTACCACATTGCCAAACGGGATGGGCAGAAAAATGGCTCCGGCCATGGCAGCCACCAAGGGTGCCAGCCAGATGCGGTGGCCGGGCTGCACCCACCAACACAAACGGGCCCGCATCACCCGCGCCGCCTGCTCGTAGAGCCAGGCCAGGGTGTGCAGGGCCCGGCGTGCCATGGGGGCCGAGAGCTGCAGCCGCCCCACCCTGCGGGGCATGACCAACCGGGGAAAGTAGCGCCAGATCATCCACGCCAGCGCTGCAAGGCCCAGAGACATCAGGGTGCCTGCGCCCGGCAAGGGCAGCAGGCACGGCACGGTCAGCACCACCAGCAAGGCTCCCGGCCCTCCCCGGCCATGCAGCCGGAACAGCTGCTGCAAGCGCAAGGGTTGGTCTTCCAGCGCGTCAGCCGCTGCCCGCAATCGCCGGGCTTGCATGGGGTCCATGGTCAAGCGCTGCTGCGCGTGCTGCTGGAACGCACACTCAGCCACATGGTGACGGCCAGAATGCCCACCACCACGCCGAGGGACACACCCACCGGAATCTTGTAAATGTCAATCAGGCACATCTTGGTACCGATGAACACCAGGATCACAGCCAGGCCGTAGTTCAACAGGTGGAACTTGTTGGCCACTGCCGCCAGCAGGAAGTACATGGCACGCAGACCCAGGATCGCAAACACGTTGCTGGTCAGCACAATGAAGGGGTCACTGGTGATCGCGAAGATCGCGGGGATGGAGTCCACGGCAAAGATCACATCCGTCAGGGCCACCAGGCAGATCACCATGAACAAGGGGGTCGCGATCTTCTTGCCGTTCTCCACGGTCCAGAAGTTCTCACCATCGTAGTTCTTGCTTACGGGCAAGATCTTGCGCAGCAGCTTCAAGGCTGGGTTGTCGTCCAGACTGGGTTCCTGGCCTGCAGCCCACCACATCTTCACGCCGGTGAGGATCAGGAAGGCACCGAACACGTACAGGATCCAGTGGAACTCGGCCAGCAACCAGCCACCCACCAGAATCATGATGGTGCGCAACACGATGGCACCAATGATGCCAATCATCAGCACCCGCTTCTGGTAGTGCGTGGGCACTGCGAAGTAGGTGAAGATCATCAGGAACACGAAGATGTTGTCCACGGCCAGCGACTTCTCGATGAGGTAGCCGGTGAGGAATTCAAGCGATTTGGTGTTGGCCAGCTCGGTCGACCCAGTCGTGTCTTTGACCGCCCACCAGAACAAACCGTTGAACAAGAAGCTCAAGGCGATCCAGATCAGGGACCAGTTGAGCGCCTCTTTGACGCCAATGTCGTGCGCGCCCTGCTTTTTGAGCACGACGAAGTCAACGAAGAGTGACACCAGAACGATGCCGACGAAAGTGGCCCATAGCCACAGCGGTGCAATTGTTTGCATATGCAAGACCCAGAAATGGTTGAACATTCCCTGTAGGTCTTGCGGGAGAGCGCCGTTGGCGCCTCTGCATGTTCCGGCCGGGGCAGTAAAACCACCCGCGACGTACTGACGAAACATGCAAACCCGACACCTGCGCGCCGGGATTGCTACTCCCCTAAAGGTGCGCGGATCATGGCAGAAACTGCAATGTCCCCACAAATCGAATTGGCTTGCGGCGCATCAAATAGCTATCAATTCAATAGCTGCTCGCGCATATTTAACGCCGGTCAGAGGCCTATATTGCATTGAGTCTTTCGCGCAACAGACGCCAGACATACGCCAGCAGGCTGCCCACCGCCACCACCGCCAGCACCTGTTGGGCGACGTGGTTTTCTGCAAAATCCAGCTCCTCGGTGAGCAGGTGGTAGACGGACAAGGCCACCAACACGGCGGCAATGCGCAACCACCAGCCCGAAGGCGCAAACTGGCGCTCAGGCAAACGGATCCAGATCTGGTGCCCCAGCAAACCCGAGAGCAGGCCCAGGCTGGCGCCCACCGCTACATCGCCCGGCCAATGCGCGCCCACCGCAATGCGCGCCAGGCCGGCGCCAGCCGCCAGCACCAACAGCCACCAATGGCGACGGCGCTGGGCCGCGCTGAGCGCAAAGTAGATGCCGGAGGCCACGGCAAACGCCGTCAGCGTGTGGCCCGAGGGCATGGAGACGTTATGCAGCAGCTCGCCCACCACACGCATCTGCGTGTTGTCCACCACCGCTGCCGGGCGCGGGCTTTCAATGAAGAACTTGCCGGTGCGCGCAAACAGCACGGCAAAGGGCGCCGCACACAACCACGCCACCATCAAACGGGGGGCCAGCACCAGCAAGGGTGCAGTAACCGCCAGCACCCCCCAGCCGTTGCCCAAAAGGGACAAGCCGGTCCAGAACTCGGCCGCCAGCGGCGCGCACCACTGGTTGATGGTGATGAAGAGGCGGGGCTCCCACAGCTGCAACCACAAGGGAGTGCCCAGCACAAACACCACCAGCGGCCACCACCAGGTGCGGGCGTTGACGGGGCTGGTCAGGGCGTGGGGCGTGGAAGCGGGTGGCAGCATGGCAAACGGGATTCAGGGCAAGGGCGCGAGTGTAAGCCGTGGCTGCGGCGTGGCGCCCGCCCAGTCGCGGCAGTCATGGAAGCGAAAGCGGGCCAACGGCCGGCCCCAGTGCGCGACCGGCAGGCTGTCCAGCAAGGTGCAGCTGGCAAAGCCCTGGGCGCCCAGGGGTGGGTCGTAGGCCATGTACGACCAATCCACCAGCAAGGTATTGCCGCCCTGCGGCAGTGCGCCGGTCCAGAGTTGGAACTGCGAATCGCCATCCTCCAGCACGTGCAGCGGCAGCGGGCGCGCATACCAAGCCAGGCGGCTGCCCAGCGTCCAGTTTTGCACCGCCACGCTCTGCAGCCCCTGCTGTTGGGCCAACTCAATAGCGCGCGCACCTGCCACATCCCAACCATGCAAATCGGCAAAGGGGTTGGCTTGTGGTGCCACGGCCGCATCGCTCCCCGCCACCACCGGCCAACCGGCGCTGGCCATCAGGCCCAACAGCCCTGCACAGGCCAAAGCCTGGGCCAGCCCCAGTGCTGCCAGCAGCCAACGTGTCGCTCCTCGCCACAGCGCTACCAGCCCCATGCCTGCAAATGGCGCCAACGCCACCCAGGAGGGGGCCGTCCAGTGCGGCAGCGCAGTCCCGCCACCGGCCATATAGGTGAAGATGGCAAAAGGAATCACAAACAACCAAGCCAGCGGCCGCAGCCGCCGGTCGGCTTGGCGCCAGCCCACCACCGCACACCACAGCAAGGGACCAAACGCCAACAGCTGGGTGAGCACAAAACGCAGCACATGGCTGGCTTGCCACACACTGCCTTTGCCGTGGGCCAGCTGGTAGGTGAATGAGATCCAATGGTTCTGCGCATTCCACACCAGCACGGGAGTGATCAACAGGGCCGCAACGCCCACCGCGGCCCACAACGCCGGGCGACGCAGCACGCCCCAGCCTTGGGCTCCCACGATGCACAGCGCCACCGCCACAGCGGTGAACGCGGCGGTGTATTTCGCCAAGCCAGCCAGGCCCAGCAGCAAACCCAGTACCAACCAAGGCGCGGTGCGCCCGGCGGCCCCGGGCTGCATCAGCGTCCAGGTCTGGTGCACCAAGGCCACCGTCAGTGCCATGAGCAAGGTGTCAGGCAACAAGCCGATGCCCAGCACATGCAGCAGGGGCGCCAACACCAAGGCCAGCACGGCGCCCAGCGCGGACGGGGCCGCATGCGCCTGGCCTGCTAGCCAACGCAGCGTGAGGCGGTACACGCCCCACACAGTGGCCAGCCACAACACGCCTGGAATCAGCCGCAACACGCCGACGGGCGCACCCAGTGCCACCAGGGGCCACTGCACCCAGCCCACCAGCGGCGGGTGGTCAAAGTAGCTCAGCGCAGGGTGCACGGCGTAGAGCAGGTAGTGCGCCTCATCTACCGACAGGCCGATCACGGCACCCAGCACGGCGTGCAGACCAAACACCAGTGCCAGCACCCAAGAGGTACGGTCACGCGCAGAAGGCGGGAACAAAAGTTGCAAGGGAGAAGTCGGAGGAAAATGGAAACTCCCGCAGTCTAATCTGCGCCCCTTTCCCCCCACACCAAGGAGCCCCATGCCTACCTACCATGTTGAACTGCTGGAAGGCCGTACCCAAGAGCAAAAGAAAAAACTCGTGGACGAAGTGACCCGCGTCACCGTTGAAACCTTGGGCTGCTCGCCCGAGGCGGTGGACATCATCATCGTGGACGTGAAGCGCGACAACTGGGCCACGGGCGGCAAGTTCTGGAGCGAGCCACGCGCATAAACGCGCACCGATTTCGCATAAGGCGCATCGTCCCTTGCCACCACCCCGGAGTAAACTGTTTCCATGTGCCAACTGCTTGGAATGAACAGCCATTTGCCGGCCAGCCTGACGCTGAGCTTCACCGGCTTTTCGCAGCGCGGCGGCTGCACCGACCACCATGCGGATGGTTGGGGCATCGCCTTCTTTGAGAGCGAAGGCGACCTGCCCGGCAAGGCGGCGCGGCACTTTGTGGACAAGGAAAGTGCATCGACTTCGCCGATCGCGAAGATGCTCAAGTCCTACCCCATCAAGAGCCACAACGTGGTGGCCCACGTGCGCAAGGCCACGGTGGGGGCGGTCACGCTGGAGAACTGCCACCCCTTCACCCGCGAGCTGTGGGGCCGCTACTGGGTGTTTGCCCACAACGGCGACCTGAAAGAATTCAACCCGCCGCTGCACGGCAGCTTCAAGCCGGTGGGAACCACCGACAGTGAGCTGGCCTTCTGCTGGTTGCTGCAAGAGCTCAACAAGTCCCACGCCACGGTGCCCAGCATCGAGGAATTGACGCACACCCTGTCGGAGCTGGTGCCCAAGATCGCCCGACACGGCACCTTCAACTTTTTGCTAAGCAACGGCCAGGCCCTGTGGGCACACGCCAGCACCAAGCTCTGCTACGTGGTGCGCCAGCACCCCTTCAGCGAAGTACAGCTTAAGGACGAGGATGTGACGGTGGACCTGTCGCAACTGAACGGCCCCGAGGACCGGCTGGTCATCGTGGTGACAGAGCCGCTCACCACCAACGAGGCATGGGTGGCCATGGAGGCCGGTGAGCTGCACGCCTTTGCCGACGGCCAGCCCTTGGCCCGCACCATGTGCAAGGCCACGCTGATTGCCGCCGCTGCTGCGGCAGCGGCCCAGCGCGAAGCCGAAGAGGCGACCCGACACATGCCCCCGCGCTCCGCCGCTGTGCGGGTCGCTGCCCCCCAAGGGGGCTAATTGCCGCAGCGCGGGCGGGCTGACGTCCTCAGGGCTTGCAGCCGTACTGGCCTTTTTTCACATTTTCAAAGTAGCTGAGGTCCCCACGGCATGTGGGCTTGGCTGCCGGCAGTGCCGTCCCGGACTTGGCGGCACAGGTGAAGGCGCCTGTCTTGGCGTTGTACTTGCCAGACAGCTTCCAGGGTTTTTCGCACACGTCACCCGGCTTGGCAGGTGCTACCGCTTTGGCAGCGCCGGTGACGGTGATGTCGACTGCGCGCTCGGGGCCGCCGCAGTTGGGGTGGTTTTGCACATTTTTGCCGCCCAGGGTCACGTGGTAGGAGCCGGGTTTGTCATAGGTGCGCGTCACGACCAGCGGCACCGGGGTGCTCACATCGCTAACTGCGTCTTTGAACGTGCCGTCACCAAAGCCGACTACAAAGCCACAGTAGTTGGCGTTGATCACATCGATATTGGCGGTGATGGTGACCGGCTCACCGACTTTCACCGTGGTGCTGGATGCCGTGATGGTCCCCAGCACCTGGGCGTGGACCGCACCCGCCAACAAAGCGGCGACCAGCAGGGTGGCATTGGGCATGCGTGTTGTCATGGGATGTCTCTCCGTTGTGTCGTGCCGCCGCTCCAAGCGTGGCAGCGGACCACGCAGAGCCATTGTGCGCCGTTGGCAAGCACACAACACAAGGCACACCCTGATCTGCCGCAATAAAGCAGCAATGTGTGAACTTTGCCGCGGGGGGGGGCGCCCCCAAGAGCGGGCTGACTAGCGCCCTTCAGCCACCGCGGCTTCGAGCGCATCCACAAACATGGCGGGCACGTCAAAACCGGTTTGGTCGCTGATCTCCTGGAAGCAGGTCGGGCTGGTGACGTTGATCTCGGTGAGCGAATCGCCAATCACGTCCAGCCCCACCAGCAGCAAGCCGCGTGTGGCCAGGATAGGCCCCAGCGCTTCGGCAATGCGGCGGTCACTATCGCTGAGCGGCTGGGCTACGCCCTTGCCACCGGCCGCGAGGTTGCCGCGCACCTCGCCGCCCTGCGGAATGCGGGCCAGGCAGTAGGGCACCGGTTTGCCGCCAATCACCAGCACGCGCTTGTCGCCGTCCTTGATGGCGGGCAGGAACTTCTGCACCATGATGGTTTCAGCGCCGTCCTTGTTCAGCGTCTCGATGATGCCGCCCAGGTTCAGGCCGTCGTCCTTCACGCGGAAGATGCCCATGCCGCCCATGCCGTCCAGCGGCTTCAAGATGATGTCGCGGTGCTCGGCGTGGAAGGCTCGCACCGCGGCCGGGTCGCGCGTGACCAGCGTAGGGCCGATGAACTCGGGGAACTCCAGAATCGCCAACTTCTCGGGGTGGTCGCGCAGGGCGCGTGGCTTGTTGAACACTTTGGCGCCTTCCCGCTCAGCCTGCTCAAGCAAGTGGGTGGCGTAAAAGAATTCGCTGTCAAACGGCGGATCCTTACGCATGACGATGGCGTCAAGGTCCTTCAGCGCGACGGTGGCGGGTTCGGCCTCGGTAAACCATGCGTCTGCCTGCCCGGTGAGTGTGATGCGACGCACGGCGGCCTGCACCACGCCACCGCGTTGCCAGACCAGGTGCTTGGGTTCGCAGGCGATGATGCGGTGACCGCGCTTCTGCGCCTCGCGCATCATGGAGAAGGTGGTGTCCTTGTAGGTCTTGAAGGATTCCAGCGGGTCGGCAACAAACAGAATGTCCATGGGGTTCTTTCTCGGTCAGGGGCCGCTCAAGTAACAGCGGGCTTGCGGCCGTAGTGTTGCACCAAAAGCGCAACGCCACCTGCGACCACTCCCCAAAAGGCTGAGCCGACTCCGGCTATTACGACCCCGCTGAGCGTGACCAGAAAAGTGATGAGCGCGGCTTCGCGGTGGGTCTCGTCCTTGAGCGCAGCGGCCAGCGCACCACCAATGGTGCCCAAGAGCGCCAGCCCCGCAATGGCGGCCACCAGCTCTTTGGGAAACGCGGTGAGCACGCCGGTGATGGCCGCGCCAAACAGGCCGATGACGATATAGATGGCACCGCACGAAGCCGCCGCCGTGTAGCGCCGCGCCGGGTTGCTGTGGGCCTCAGGGCCCATGCAGATGGCGGCGGTGATGGCGCTGAGGTTGAGCGCGAATGCCCCAAACGGCGCCAGCACCAGCGTGACCAGCCCCGTGAGGGTGATGACCTTGGAGATGGGGATGCCAGCGTCGCCGCCCTCTTGGCGGCGGTCGGCGTAGCCTGCGGATTGGATGGCGGCCACACCGGGCAGGTTTTGCGAGGCCATGGTCACCACGAACAGGGGCAGCGACATGCTGATGAATGCCGCCAAGGAGAAAGTGGGCGTAACCCAGACCGGCATTGTCAAGCCAAACTGGATCTCAGGCCCCGTGAATTCTGCGCGAGCAGCTACGAAAACAATAGCAACCAACAAGGTCAGCGGCACCGCATAGCGCGGCACCAGGCGCTTGCCGAGCAGGTAGGTCAGCAGCATCAGCACCACCAAAGGCAGCGCCGTCTGGGCAGCCGCAAAGCCCGACAGACCAAAGCGCGCCAGCACCCCGGCCAGCAAGGCAGAGGCCAGCGCCAGCGGAATACGGTTCATCACACGCTCAAACCAACCCGTGGCGCCCGCGAGGGTGATGAGCACGGCACACAGGATGAAAGCGCCCACGCCCTCCGCCATGCCAAAACCACCGGCCGTGGCGGCGGTGGCCAGAACCGCCGCACCCGGCGTGCTCCAGGCCACCATGACCGGCTTGCGCAACCAGAGCGATGGGACCAGGGAGCACAGACCCATGCCAATGCCCAGCGCCCACATCCACGACGCCACCATGGCCGGTGTGGCGCCCAGCGCCAGTGCGGCCTGGAACACGATGGCCACCGAACTGGTGAAGCCCACCAACACAGCCACAAAACCAGCGGTGAAGGCCGAGAGACTCAGGTCTTTGAAAAATCGCATGACAGCCAGAATGAAGTGGGGCCGCTGCGCGGCCCCGAGAGATTTAGATTTCGATCTTGGAGCCTAGCTCCACCACCGAGTTGTTCGGCAGGTTGAGGAAGTCCGCCGCCGCACTGGCATTGTGGTGCATTTGCGCGAATAGTTTCTCGCGCCAGGGCGCCATGCCCTCACCCAGCGTGGGAACCACGGTGTCGCGCGACAGGAAATAGCTGGTGCTCATGGCGTCCAGGTCGCAACCACGGCCCTTGATCTGTTCCAGCGCCTTGGGCACATCTGGGTCATTTTTGAAACCGTAGTTAATCACTACCTGCCAACAATCATGGCCCAGCGAGTCGATCTGCAAGCGTTTGTCCAGCCCGATCCAGGGTACCTCGTGGTTCTTCACCGTGACAAACAGGTTGCTGGTGTGCAGCACCTTGTTATGTTTGAGGTTGTGCAGCAGCGCGTTGGGCACGGTGCCCATCTCGGAGGTCAGGAACACCGCCGTGCCCTCGACGCGCGCAGGCGGGCTTACAAACACCGCCTCCAGGAAGCTGGGCAAGTCCAAAGCATCGGCACGCAGTTTGTCATTGAGCAGCCGGCGGCCGTCCTTCCAGGTCATCATGAGCGTGAACACCGCACCTCCGATGGCCAACGGGAACCAACCGCCGTCAAACAGCTTGAGCAGGTTGGATGCCCAGAACGCAAAGTCAACGATGAAGAAAAAGCCGGTCGCCACTATACAGAGCCACAGCGGGTACTTCCAGCCGTGGCGGATGACGTAGAAGGTGAGGATGGTGGTGATCAGCATGTCGGTACACACGGCAATGCCGTAGGCCGCCGCCAGGTTGCTGGATGACTTGAACATCACCACCGCCAACACAATGGCCACGAACAGGCCCCAGTTCACAAAGGGCATGTAAATCTGGCCGGTGTCTTTGACACTGGTGTGCTCAATTTGCAGGCGTGGCAGGTAGCCTAGTTGAATGACCTGTTTGGTGACCGAAAAGGCCCCGGAGATCAGTGCTTGCGAGGCAATCACGGTGGCCATGGTGGCCAGGCCCACCAAAGGCAGCAGGGCCCAATCGGGCGCCATCATGTAGAAAGGGTTTTTGACGGCGGCGGGATTGGCCAGCAGCAGCGCGCCTTGGCCAAAGTAGTTGATCACCAGTGCTGGCATTACCACCGAAAACCAGGCCAGGCGCACTGGTTTTTTGCCAAAGTGCCCGAGGTCGGCGTACAGCGCCTCGGCGCCCGTGACACACAGCACCACAGCCCCCAGGATGATGAAGGTTGTGCCGGGGTTGTTCCACATAAAACCCAGCGCATAGTGCGGGCTGATGGCCCACAAGATCTCCGGGTGGTCCACGATGTGGCTCACGCCCAGCAGCGCAAGCGCCGCGAACCACACGACGGTGATGGGGCCAAAAAATCTGCCAATCCCCGCAGTACCCCGCTTTTGTACTGCAAACAGACCAAACAGGATGACCAGGGTGATGGGAATCACATAGCGCTTGAAGGCGGGCGAAATGACTTCCAGACCTTCGACGGCCGAGAGCACCGAAATGGCAGGGGTGATGACCCCGTCCCCGTAAAACAGGCAGGTGCCGAAGATGCCGATGATGAGCAACACGCGACGCAGCTCGGGCCGGTCTTTCACCGACTGCGAGGCCAGCGCCAACATGGCAACCAGGCCACCTTCGCCATGGTTGTCGGCCCGTAACACCAGTACCACATACTTGATGGAGACGATGACCGTGAGGGTCCAGAAGAAGATCGACAGGATGCCGTAGACGTTGTCGGGGGTGAAAGGCACGTGACCGGAGCCAAACACTTCTTTCATGGCGTACAGCACGCTGGTGCCAATGTCGCCGTACACAACGCCGATGGCGCCCAGGGTGAGCGCCGCAAGAGACGATTTTGATGCTGACACGAGATCACCCGGCGCGCAGGAGCCGCCGGGTTCCATTCCTGAAGGGATCGCTATTTTGCTCCTGGCGCCTCAGCCTGCAAGCTCCAAATCTGCAAATTACGCGGAATTTGAAGCCGTGTTGCAGCGCAGCAACTTGGTGCCCCTATTGGGTTGACGCGCCTCAGTCGTAGCGTTCTGCGTCGGGGTCGGTCGCTTCAAGCTCATAGCTGCCGGCCAGCATGGCCAAGCGGCCAATCACGCCATACATGTAGAAGCGGTTGGGGGCGCTTGCACCCGGGCGCACACCAGGCTGAGGTAAGTGCGTACTCTCGGCAAACGCCAGTGGCACGTAGGCGGAACCAGGCGCACTGAGGTTTTCGTCTTCGCCACGCTCAGCGTGCATGCGGTAGAAGCCCCCCACCACATACCGGTCCATCAGGTAGACCACAGGCTCAGCCACCGCGTCGTTCACGCGCTCGTTGGTCAACACACCTTCTTGCAGAATCAGCTCCAGCGGTGCCGGTGCGGCGTCCAGACCCGCGCCCATCTTGCGCAGCTTGGCCTCCAGGTCCTTGGTGTCGCGCACCGAGAGAATGGCGTTGCCACTGGTGCGATTGTCGGCCTTGATGACCACAAAGGGCCGCTCCTTGATGCCGTATTCCTTGTACTTCTTCTTGACCTTGGTGAGCATGGCGTCCACGCGCTGCACCAGGGCATCAATACCCGCTGGTGTGACCAAGTCCACCACCCCGTACTTGTCAAACATGGGGTTGATGAGCCAAGGGTCCACACCAATGAGCTTGCCAAAACGCTTGGCCACTTCTTCGTAAGCCTTGAAGTGCGTGCTCTTGCGCCGTGTGGTCCAGCTGGCGTGCAGAGGCGGCAACAGGTACTGCTCGTGCACCTCTTCCAGAATGCCGGGCACACCGGCACGCAGGTCGTTGTTGAGCAAAATGGTGCAGGGGTCAAAATCTTTGACTCCCAAGCGCCCTTTGGTGCGGATGACCGGCTCCAGCGTGATGGACTCCCCACCCGGCAGCTCGATGGTGGTGCTTTTCTTGATCTCGGGGCTGATGGAGCCAATGCGCACATTCAGCCCAGCCATGTGGAAGATGCGGCGCATCTGGGCGAGATTACTCAGGTGGAAGGTACCGCGCGCATGGTTCTCGGGCACGATCAGCAGGTTGCGGGCCTCAGGGCAGATCTTCTCAATCGCTGCCTGCGCGGCCTGCACCGCCAAGGGCAGCATGGCGGGGGTCAGGTTGTTCCAGCCGCTGGGGTAAAAGTTGGTGTCCACCGGCGCCAACTTGAAGCCGGCGTTGCGCACATCGACTGCCGTGTAGAAGGGGGGGGTGTGCTCCATCCACTCCAGGCGAAACCAGCGTTCGATCGCGGGCATGGAGTCCAGAACCCGCTGTTCGAGTTCATTGATGGGGCCCGTGAGGGCGGTGACAAGATGCGGAACCATGCGGCGCTTTCTAAGAGAGATTTGCCATTCTAGGGGGCTCCATCAGGTGGAGAAGTTCCCACCGATTTCAAGCCCTCCTCCCTGCACCTCACCGCAAAAACGTCTTTTGCCCGCGCCCGTCAGGTGCGCACTTCACCTTCGCCCAGCACCACGTACTTGAGTGAAGTCAGCCCCTCAATGCCCACCGGGCCGCGGGCGTGGAATTTGTCGGTGCTAATGCCGATCTCAGCCCCCAGGCCATACTCAAACCCGTCGGCAAAGCGGGTGCTGGCATTCACCATCACGCTGGCCGAGTCCACCTCGCGCAAAAACTTCTGGGCGTGCACATGGTTGGTGGTGAGGATGGCGTCGGTGTGGTGGCTGCTGTACTGGTTGATGTGGGCAATCGCCTCGTCCACACCCGCCACCACTTTCACGCTGACGATGGGGGCAAGGTATTCCTCGTACCAGTCCTGCTCGGTGGCAGGCACTAGTTTTGCTCCTGAATCAGGAGCTGCTTGCGCAGTATCTACGGGGACCAGAGGCATATTTGCCTCCAAAATAGCCAGTGCTTCAGGGTCGCAGCGCATTTCCACGCCCTTGGCGGCATAGACGGCGCCGATCAATGGCAAAAACTGGGCCGCCGCGCCGCGCGCCACCAGCAGACCTTCGGTGGCATTGCAAGGGCTGTATTTGTTGGTCTTGGCGTTGTCGGCCACCTTGACCGCCATGGCGATGTCACAGGGGTCGTCCACATAGGTGTGGCAATTGCCATCCAGGTGCTTGATGACAGGCACCTTGGCATCGCGGCTAATGCGCTCGATGAGACTCTTGCCGCCGCGCGGAATGATCACGTCCACGAACTGCGGCATGGCAATCAACTGGCCCACCACCTCGCGGTCCGTGGTCTGCACCAGTTGCACCGCATCTGCGGGCAGGCCGGCCTCGACCAACGCTTGCTGCACCAGCCGGGCCAGCGCCTTGTTGGAGTCGATCGCCTCCGAGCCACCGCGCAGGATGCAGGCGTTGCCACTCTTGATCGACAGACTGGCCGCCTCGATGGTCACATTGGGGCGGCTCTCGAAAATCATGCCGAACACGCCGATGGGCACCCGCATTTGTCCCACGCGGATACCGCTGGGCTGCTGCTTCATGCCGATGATTTCACCAATCACGTCCGCCATCGCGGCCAGCTGCTCGCAGCCTTCAGCGCAGGTTTCCAGCACCTTGGGGGTGAGCTTGAGGCGATCCACCATAGGCGCGGCCAGGCCGTTGGCCACGGCGCGCTCAATGTCCTTGGCGTTGTCTACCTGCAAGGCTTGGGTGTTCTCGCGCAGTAGACGGGCCAGAGCACGAAGCGCTACGTTTTTAGTAGCTGCTGGCGCACGCGCCATCAGGGCCGATGCCACTTTTGCTTGAGAACCAAGGGCCAGGGTGTATTCAGTGGTGTTGGACGCGTTCATGACGGGATTTTCGCAGATCGCACCACCAAGGCTTGGGCACCATGCTGAAACACTTGCTTACAGGAATAGCCCGAACGGACTATTGAAGCCCCGGAAGTGCATCTCGAGAATAACGCAGCACATTTTTGGTGCGTTTTAAGGGAGATTCCATGAAAGCTTACAAAATCGTCGCGTCCTTCGTGGTCGCGCTGGCCAGCGCCGCTTCATTTGCGGCACCGAACATTTACAACAACTCCATCGCAGCGGGCACCGCAGCGTTCGACGCCACCGTGACCGGCGTCGGCGGCACGGTAAAAACCCAGAGCTTGACCGGCATCAGCGGTGGTACTTCGTGGTCCTTTGCCGACTTCACCATCACGTCGACCGCCGGCGACTACCGGAGTATCGACACCGGTTACCTGCCGTCTGGAAGCGCGATTGGAATTAACCCGTCCTACTCCGATTTCTCTGGCTCGGGCTTGACCTTCACCTTCGCCAACGCCATCAACGCCTTTGGTTTGGAAATCGGTGACTGGGCCACCTGCTGCGCACCTTCCTCTTTGTACATCGCCTTTGACGGCGGCTCCGTATTGAAGGTCGCTACTGCATTGACCGCTGGAGACAACCCAGGAGTTGTAGCTGGCGAAGGCTTCCTTAATTTCGTGGCAGGCATCGACACCAGCAAGACATTCAAAACCGTCACCTTCTACGGCGACGGCTACGGAGAATACCTGGTGGCTGGCGGCACCATTCGCTACTCTTCCTTGCCTATCGGCTCGGTGTCCCCCGTTCCCGAAGCTGAGACTTACGCCATGATGCTGGCCGGTCTGGGCTTGATGGGTGCCGTGGTACGCCGCCGCAAGGCCAAAGCTGCGTAAGCGCATTCGCCACTCACAACAACAAGGGAGCCTCGGCTCCCTAGTTTCATTGTGGACGCTCAACGGCAGGACTTGACCCGGCCGCAAGCCGTCTCAGTTGGGCCGCGAGGCCGGCAAAGTGGGTTTACCAGAACCAGCACACAGCGCACACAGCTGCAGTGCCAGCCGGTGCAAGGCCTGCCAACCGGTCGTGGGCCAGTCGGCTTGCTTGAGGCCTTTGACGATGCCGTCCACCAGATGGGCGGACTGCAGAAGTTCGGCCAGTTTGGATTCGGACAACTTGGGCAACACGCGCTCGAACAGGCGTTCTTTCACACCCCAGATGCGGTTCTCGCGCAGCGCCATGGGCAGCGGGCGGCCCTGGGCCATGGCGTCTTTCACGCGCTTCAAGGCGCGTATGTCTTCGGCCAGCGTGTAGTGCACCAGCACCTCGGCTTCGCCTTCGGCCTGCAGTCCGTCGAGCATGCGCTGCACGCGCTGGGCTTGACCGGCCAGCACAGCCTCGGACAGCTTGAACACGTCGTAGCGTGCCACATTGAGCACGGCGCTCTCCACCTGCTCGAAGGTCAGCACGCCACCATTGGCGTCGGCCGGATACAAGAGGCCTAGCTTCTGGATTTCCTGGTGTGCGGCCAGCAGGTTGCCTTCCACACGATCGGCAAAAAACTGCAGCGTGCGCTGGCCTTCTTCACCCGCCGCCACACGTTGGCCCTGGGCGCCCAGGCGCTGGGCAATCCATTGCGGCAGAGCGCCGCGCTCCACGGGGCTGACTTCGAGCGTGATGCCGTTCGCATCCAAGGCCGCAAACCAGGCCGTGGACTTGGTCATCTTGTCCAGGCGCGGCAGCAAAACGATGGTGAGCGTGGAGTCATTGCCCGGTGCACCTTCGGCCAGCTGCTGCAGGGCGACGCTGCCGTCTTTGCCGGGCTTGCCGCTGGGAATGCGGATCTCCACGATCTGCTTGTCTGCAAACAGGCTCAGCGAGCCGCCGGCCGCCAGCACCTCACTCCAGTCGAAATGGGCGCCAGCCACGGTGTGCGAAGTGCGTTCGGTGTAGCCATTGGCGCGGGCATGGGCGCGGATCGCATCCAGCGCCTCTTGTTGCAGCAGCGGCTCGTCGCCGTGCAGTGTGTACAGGCTTTTAAGCCCGCGCTGCAGGTGGTTGTGGAGTTGGTTGACCGCGACTTGCATGCCCTGAGTTTAGCCCGCGAGCCTGCTCAGCCCCCGCCCATCAGGCTGCAAGTTCCAGCGCCTGGGACTGCGGCGCCAGCACCGAGCACACCAACTCCGTGGCAGCTAGGGCGGTTTGACCGCCAAAGTCGCGCAAGGGGTTGTACTCGGTCAGCTCCAACGCTACAAAGCGCGGGTCGTGGCTACACCCCGTCAGCACCTGCAGGGCATCAGCGAGGCGTATGCCCTGCTCCACCGGCGTACCAGTACCCGGCGCGTCCCCGGGGTCCAAGCCATCCAGATCAAAACTGATGCCCCAACCGGCCGTACCGGCTTGCACGCGGGCTCGCGCCTCGTCAAAACAAGCCGCAAAACCGCGTTCCAGCACCTCGGGCATGAACATCACGCGCACACCCACGCTGTCGAGCAAGGCCTTTTCTGCTGGCTCGTAACTGCGCGCGCCGATGATGACCAGATGTTCAGGCTGCAGCTTGTGGCGCCAGCCAAACAGGTCCGTCAGGCCCGCCGACCCATAACCGAGCAGCGCTGCCACGGGCATGCCGTGCGGCGCCTGGCTGTCCGAGGTGTCGGGGGTGTGGGCGTCCAGATGGGCATCGATCCAAACCAGCCCCAAGGCGCCCCGGGGACGCAGGTGCTCAGCCACCGCACTCCAGGTGCCTACAGCGCAGGAATGGTCGCCGCCCAGCACCAAGGGCTGCTGGTTCTGACGCAGCACCTGCGCCACCGTGCTCGCCAGGCGCTCGGAAAAACCTTCGATGGCGTCCAGACGACTGGCCGCCAGCTTCGGCTGGGCAGTGACGGTCTCACCCCAGGTCACGGTACGACCCGTGGCAGCCAGTGCGTTGACGATGCCGTGCTCGCGCAAGGCGGCAGCACCCCACTTGCAACCGCCATCACTGGCGCCCTCGCCCACGGCGGCGCCGACCAGATGCAACACTGGCGCGCTCATGCAGCTTTGCGCAGAACGGGACGTGCGGCCATGGCGCAGGCGAACAGGTCCTTGGGGTCCGGCAGATCGGGCACCAGTTGCACGGTGCTACCCACACCGAGCTCTTGCGACAGGGCATGCACATAGCGCAGGGCGGACAGGTCTTCCAGCGCAAAGCCGACCGAATCAAACAGCGTGACCTGCGCAGCGTTGTCCCGCCCCACTGCCGTGCCAGCCAACACCTTCCACAAAGCGTGCGTCACAAAATCGGCCGGCATCTGTTGCAGCTCGCCCTCGATGCGGGTTTGAGGCTCGAACTCCACAAATACCTTGGCATGGTTCAGTATTTCGGCCTGCAGCTCGGTCTTGCCGGGGCAGTCGCCACCCACGGCGTTCAAGTGCATGCCAGGTTCAATCATGTCGGCCGTCAGGATGGTGGCATTGGTCTTGTCAGCGGTCACGGTGGTGACGATGTCGGCACCGCGCACCGCTTCGCGCGTAGACGTGCAGCGCACAATTGTCAGGGCGCCTGACTCGGTGTAGGGACGCAGGTTGGCGGCCAGCTTGTCGGTGGCCGCCGCATCCACATCGAACACGCGTAGCGTCGTGACACCCAGTTGGGTCATGAAGGCAATCGCCTGGAATTCGCTTTGGGAGCCATTGCCAATCAGGGCCATGGTCTTGCTATCAGGCCGAGCCAAGACCTTGGCTGCCATGGCGGAAGTAGCGGCCGTGCGCAACGCGGTGGTGATGGTCAGTTCGCTCAGCAACTCAGGGTAGCCAGTCGCCACATCGGCAAGCACGCCAAAGGCCATGACGGTGGACAGGCCCTGCAGCGGGTTCTTGGG
The DNA here is from genome assembly GCF_002251855.1 of Rhodoferax sp. TH121. Lineage (GTDB taxonomy): Bacteria > Pseudomonadota > Gammaproteobacteria > Burkholderiales > Burkholderiaceae_C > Allorhodoferax. Next base: position 282,286 of record NZ_NOXW01000022.1, on the reverse strand, counting down.
ATGGCCGTTGACATACTTGAAGGCGTAGAGCGCGCTGTCAGACACCGGCATGAGTTCGATCACACCATCACGGCTGTGGTTGGCGGTGCGCGGGGACTTGTCAAAGTCCTCCCAACGCAGAAAGTCTTCACGGATGGTCTGGGCCATCTCGGACATCATGGGCGCCAAGCCGTGCTGGCGCACCAGTTGCTGCATGTCATGGACGTCGATATAGCGGGTCATGCTCCTCTCCTCAGGTCGCCGACATCGCTGCGGAATCCGCAGCCCGGCATTCCAAGAAGTTTAGACAGAGGGTGGGCGCTGTAAGCGTCGAAGCACAGCAGGCTAAGCGCGCAAAGCGCCGAACCGGCGACCGAACGATTCCGTTTCGGAATCACCTATTGAAAATTAACCGTCCTCTCGGACCATGAGCGGAAATCCGGCAAATTCCTTGACGGTTTGCAGCTCGGTACTGGTGACCACCTTGTCGATGCCCAGCCCCACGTCGTCGATCCAGGTGTTGGTAAGGTCGCGGTAATGGGCCAGATCGCGGCAAGCCAGGCGCACCAGATAGTCAAACCGGCCGCTGACCAAATGGCAGGCAATCACCTCAGGGCAGGCCACCATGGCGGCTTCAAAGCGCTGCACGGTCGCCTGGCGCTGGTCCTTGAGTGCAATCTCGGCAAACACCGACACATGCTCACCCAATGCCTTGCGTGCCAGCAGCGCGCGGTAGCCAGCGATCAGGCCGTCGTCTTCAAGCTTGCGGATACGGTTGAGCGTAGCGCGGGCCGAAAGGTTGACCTCTTCGGACAGGGCCTGGGCGCTCATGCGCCCATCACGCTGCAGCAGCTCCAGCAGGGTTTGGTCCACGCGATCCAGCGCCATGCTCAATCCAGTGTCTGAACTGCGGCAATACGGCGCAGCAACTGCTGCACGATGTCGGACTGCATGTCGCGGTACAGCAGCGCTTCTTCAGCCTCCTTGGCCAACACAGCGGATTCGTTGAAGCTGATGTCGCGCTGCTGGATGATTTCGGTCTCATCAATCAGGTCGCGCCCCTGCGGCGTGCGCATGCGGAATTTGACACGGATGCGCAACTGGAATTCCCGCACCTGGCCCGAAGCATTCACACCGACCACGGTTTTCTCGCGCAGCTCTTGCAGGATGTCCACCACCACCTGGGGTGGCTGACCGCCCGCAGGCGGCACCAACGGGCGCACCGCACCACCCAGGTAACGCGCCAGTTCGGACGCCACCGCACCACCGCGCTCGGGCGTGACCGCAATGGTATCAAACGCAAAGGTCTGCTGGCCACGCAGCTTGAAGCCGCAACTGGCAAGCAGAGCCACTACGGGAAGGGCGAAGAAGTGGCGACGCTGCATCACGGCCTTAGATCACCACGTTGACCAAACGGCCGGGCACCACGATGACCTTTTTGGCCGTGGCACCGGCTGCGTGGCTCATGAAAGCCTCACTCGCCAGGGCTGCCGCCTCGATGGCTTCTTTGCTGGCACCGGCAGGCACCCGCACCGCGCCCCGCAGCTTGCCATTGACCTGCAGCACTAGCTCGATCTCGTCCTGCACCAAGGCAGAAGCATCCACCTGCGGCCAAGGGGCATCCAACAAGTCACCCAAGGTGCCCGCGTAGCCAAGCTCGGACCAGAGCGCATGCGCCAGATGCGGCGTGGCGGGGTACAGGCAGCGCAACAGGATGCCAAAGCCTTCGATCAGCGCCACCTGGGCACCTGCGCTGTCCATGGCCTTGAAGCCCTCCAGCGCGTTGATCATTTTCATGGTACCGGACACCACGGTGTTGTACTGCATGCGCTGGTAGTCAAAGTCCACCTGCTTGAGCACGCTGTGCATTTCCAGGCGCAGCGCTTTGGCTTCCTTGCCAAATTCGACATCTTTTAGGCTGCTAGCCCCCACCACACTTGCGCGAGCAGCTACGGAATCCATAGCAGACAACTTGTAGCCAAAGTTCCAGACGCGACGCAGGAAGCGGTAGCTGCCTTCCACGGCCGCATCGTTCCACTCTAGCGTGGCTTCGGGTGGCGCGGTGAACATGGTGTAGATGCGCGCCGTGTCAGCACCGTATTTGGCAATCAGCGCCTGCGGGTCCACACCGTTATTCTTGGACTTGGACATGGTGCCCACGCCCTCGTAGTCGATGGGTGTGCCCACGGGCAGCAGGCCATCGCCACTCTCTGCCTCGTTCTTGAGTTTGGCGCCCACCACCTTGCCAGCCCCGTCCAGCACATGCTCCACGTCGTGCGGCCAGAAGTAGTCCTTGCCGCCCTTGGCGGTTTTGCGGGAGTAGATATGGTTGAGCACCATGCCCTGGGTCAGCAGCTTGGTGAAGGGCTCGTCGACCTTCACCAGGCCCAGGTCACGCATCACTTTGGTCCAGAAGCGGGCGTACAGCAAGTGCAGGATGGCGTGCTCGATGCCGCCGATGTACTGGTCCATGCCGCTGCCACCGGTAGCGGCACTTTGGTCCCGCATCCAGTAGTCCGTACCGCCAGCCACCATCTTCTCGGCGTTGGTGGGGTCGCAATAGCGCATGAAGTACCAGGATGAGTCCACAAAGGTGTCCATGGTGTCCGTTTCGCGGCGTGCGGACTTGCCGCACACTGGGCAGACCACGCCGGCATGGAAACCTTCGTGCTTGTGCAACGGGTTGCCGGAGCCATCGGGCACGCAATCCTGCGGCAGCACGACGGGCAGATCTTTCTCTGGCACCGGGACCGCCCCGTGTTCCTCGCAGTGGATGATGGGGATCGGCGTACCCCAATAACGCTGGCGGCTCACGCCCCAGTCGCGCAGGCGCCAGGTGGTTTTCTTCTCGCCCAGGCCCTTGGCGGCCAGGTCGGCGGCGACGGCGTCCACGGCCGCCTTGTAGGCCAGGCCGTCGTACTTGCCAGAATTCACGGTCACGCCACGTTGCTTGTCGCCATAGGAATCGGCCCATGCGCTGGTCGAGAACGACTCGCCGTCCACCGCCACCACCTGTTTGATCTCGATGCCGTACTTGAGCGCAAATGCAAAGTCACGCTCGTCGTGCGCAGGCACACCCATCACAGCGCCATCGCCATAGCCCATCAGCACGTAGTTGCCGACCCACACGGGAACCTGCGCGCCAGTCAGCGGATGCGTGACAAACAAGCCTGTAGGCTGACCTTTCTTTTCTTGCGTGGCCAGCTCGGCTTCGGTGGTGCCACCGGTTTTGCATTCCTCGATAAACGCTGTCAGCTTGGGGTTGGCAGCCGCTGCGTGGGCAGCCAGCGGATGTTCAGGCGCCACCGCACAGAAGGTCACACCCATGATGGTGTCGGCCCGGGTGGTGAACACGTACATGCGGCCTTCGCCAATCAAGGCACCCGATGCATCCTTGATATCGTGCGGGAAGGCAAAGCGCACGCCTTCGCTCTTGCCAATCCAGTTTTCCTGCATCAGGCGCACGCGGTCGGGCCAGCCGGTCAGCGTGGCCTTGTCGTTGCCCATCTGCACGTGGTCCAAGAGCTCTTGCGCGTAGTCGGTGATCTTGAGGTAGTAACCGGGGATCTCGCGCTTCTCCACCACCGCGCCGGTACGCCAGCCCTTGCCGTCAATCACCTGTTCGTTGGCCAGCACGGTCTGGTCCACAGGGTCCCAATTCACCACCTGGGTCTTGCGGTAGGCAATACCTTTTTCCAGCATTTTCAGGAACAGCCACTGGTTCCATTTGTAGTACTGCGGGTCACAGGTAGCCACCTCGCGGCTCCAATCGATCGCGAGGCCCATGGCCTGCATCTGGCCCTTCATGTACGCGATGTTCTCAAAAGTCCACTTCGCGGGTGGCACCTTATTCTTCAGCGCCGCGTTTTCGGCGGGCAGACCAAATGCATCCCAGCCCATGGGCATGAGCACGTTGTGCCCATTCATGCGCAGATACCGCGCCAACATGTCATTGATGGTGTAGTTGCGCACATGGCCCATGTGCAGCTTGCCGCTGGGGTAGGGCAGCATGGAACAAGCGTAGAACTTTTTCTTGGGCTTGCCCTGGGCATCCAGCGTGTTTTCGGCCACGCGGTAAGCGTTCTGGCCATTCCACAGGGGTTGCGACCAATGCGCTTGGGCCGATTGTTCTACGTCGAGGTGCTGGTACTTGTCTTGCATGGGGAATGGGCAGCGCCGGGCTGCCAATGGAAAGGGCGAAAGGCGATTTTAGGCGCTGCGCTGGCGCCCCACTTTGGGCGCCTAGGGCGTGGCTGCTGGTGGCTCAGGATTGGCAACAAACCCGATGCGGCTCAGACCAGCCGCATGCGCCAATCCCATAACCTCAACCACCCGGCCATAAGGCACGGAGGCGTCCGCACGCAATTGCACTTCGGTGAGCGGGTTTTGGGCAGCAGACTTACGCAGGGCGTCCGCAAGTTCTGGCAAAGCAATCGGCTGGTCCGCCAGGTAGGCTTGACCGGACTTGTCGAGTGCCAGCGATACAAACTGAGGCGCTTCGGCAGCCTGGGCACCCTCAGTTTGGGGCAATTCCACCTTGACGGCGCTCACCATGAGTGGTGCTGTAATGATAAAGATCACCAGCAACACCAACATGACATCGATCAACGGCGTCATGTTGATTTCACTCATGGGTTGCGCGCTGGCCGTGCGCTCCAGGCGACCGAAGCTCATCGGGGTTGCGTCACCAACAATTCGCGCAGATCGCGCGCAAAGCCTTCGAGATCCGCCTCGATGCGGCCAATGAGACGCCCCAGGATGTTGTACCCCAGCACCGCCGGAATGGCGACCGCCAGGCCTGCAGCCGTCATGATCAGGGCTTCCCCCACGGGGCCAGAGATCTTGTCGATGCTGACCTGACCTGAACCGGCAATGCCCATGAGCGCGTGGTAAATGCCCCAAACGGTGCCCAGCAAACCGACAAAAGGTGCGGTGGAACCGACCGTGGCCAGCAACACCTGACCAGCCTGCAACTGCCGCAGCACACCATGCAAGGCGTCGCGCAACACACGGGTCAATTGTTGGGAGCGATCACCGCTGGCGCCCAGCGTCCCTGGCAAACACTGCTGAGTTGCTTCGACCAATGGGATCACCAAGAGCTCCCTATCGAAAGCACGCACCGCCGTTTGGGCCTGCGCCCAGTCGGGCGCCTGCCAGAATGCAGCCGTACTGCGCCCCACGTCACGAACAGCGCGCTGCAACAACCAGCCCTTCCACACAATCACCACCCAGCTGCATACCGACATGCCCAGCAGCACCACAGACACCGTGGTACTGAGCGGGTCACCTTGAAACAGCAGGTTGGTATTCATTTGAGGTTCAAGACATCGAACATGTCAAACAAGCCCGACTTGCGTCCCGCCAGGAAGCGCACAGCCCGCAAACTGCCTTGTGCGTAGGTGGCGCGGCTGGAGGACTTGTGGCTGATTTCAATGCGTTCGCCGGTGCCAGCGAACAGTACGGTGTGATCGCCCACGATGTCGCCACCGCGGATGGTGGCAAAACCGATGCTGGAGGGATCACGCTCTCCGGTCACGCCATACCGCTCGTAAACGGCGCACTCTTTCAGATCACGGCCCAGCGCGTCGGCAATGACCTCACCCATCTTCAAGGCAGTGCCCGAGGGTGCATCCACTTTGTGGCGATGGTGGGCTTCGACGATCTCGATGTCATATCCGGTCGACAAGGCCTTGGCCGCCATTTCCAGCAACTTCAGGGTGACGTTCACGCCCACACTCATATTGGGGGCCATCATGATGGCAATGTCTTTGGACGCCTCTGCAATCTCGGCCTTCTGCGCGTCGGTAAAGCCGGTAGTACCAATCACCACTGACACACCCAATTCGCGGCATACCCGCAGATGTTCCAAGGTGCCTTCTGGACGGGTGAAGTCGATCAGCGCGTCACACCCCCGTAGCCCCTGGTGCAAGTCTGAAGTAATCAGCACGCCAGTGGGTTGACCGGCGAAAGCCCCAGCGTCCAGGCCCAAGGCAGGGCTAGTGGCAATGTCCAGCGCGCCGCCCAAGCGGCAATCGTCTGCGGCACGTACCGCATCAATCAACATCTGGCCCATGCGGCCGGAAGCGCCAGCAATGGCGATGGTGTGGGTCATGTCCCTGTCCTGTAGAGAAAAACGTTATTGCCCTGCGGGCTCCAGTGGCGGGTAGGCCACAGGTGTAGTGGCTGGGGTCGTCGCGGTGTCAGGTGTGGCTGGCGCCGGGAATTTCTGCAGCTTGTCCTCCGGCGCAGTCAGGGCCGGCAAAGGCCCCTTGTTGGAAGAAGACTTCAGGGTGGCCACAAACTCCGATTCGCTGGGGAGCTCATCCGCTTCGATGCGCTCCAATGCGTCATTGGTGAAGAACACGGTCACGCGGCGCGACTGGGGTTCCGCACCCTGGCGCTTCAGGGTGAACACATAGTCCCAGCGATTGGCATGGAACACGCTCGCAAGCAAGGATGACCCCAGAACGTCTTGCACCATGGCGCGCGGCATACCTGGGCGCAGCACGGCGAGTTGCTCACGCGTTACCACATTGCCCTGCACGATATCAATCTTGTAGGGCTGCACGCTTTGTGCGGCCTTGGCCACCGTTTCGCCGGTGCTACTGAGCGTGCTGCATCCTGCCAATGCAGCCAAGAGCACCACCACCAAGGGAAAACGTGAACCGCGTAGCAGGTTGTTGGGCATGAAAAGTCAAGAACGATATGATCACTCGATTGTAGCGGTTGGCCTGCGCCAGCCAGACTGGCGCCTGCGCCCGGAGAATGCCATGAGCAACATCAACGAACTCAAAAATACAGGCCTCAAAGCCACCGTTCCTCGCCTGAAAATCCTGGAAGTTTTTCAGCGTGGCACGCAACGCCACATGACAGCCGAAGACGTGTTCCGTGTTTTACTGCAAGAACGCTCAGACGTCGGCTTGGCCACCGTCTACCGGGTATTGACGCAGTTCGAACAAGCCAGCATTCTGAGCCGCAGCCATTTTGAGAGTGGCAAGGCCGTGTACGAGCTCAACGAGGGCCAGCACCACGACCACCTGGTGTGCCTGGATTGCGGCAAAGTGGAAGAGTTTTACGACGCTGAAATCGAAAAACGCCAGCATGCTGTCGCAAAAGCCAAGGGCTTCACCATTGCAGACCATGCGCTGAGCTTGTACGCCACCTGCACCAAGGACAAGTGCCCCCACCGCAATAGCCCTGCCAACTGAGGTACCGGACCGAATCAGCCTTCCGACATCGCCTTGCGGTGCCGCTCGACAAACTCTTGGTAGGTATCAATGCCGCGCAGCTGCAGGATGGTATTGCGGACAGCGGCTTCGACCAGCACCGCAATATTGCGACCGGCGACCACCTGAATCACCACTTTGCGCACGGGTATACCGAGCACATCTTGGGTCAGTGGCTCGTAGGGGATACGCTCATACTCGCGCTCCAGCGTCTCGCGGCGCACCAAATGCACAATGAGTTTGAGCCGCATGCGACGGCGCACTGCGGTTTCACCAAAAATGCCGCGAATGTCCAAAAGGCCAATGCCGCGCACTTCCAGCAGATTTTGCAGCAGCTCGGGGCACCGTCCCTCAATGGTAGTCTGGTTAATGCGGTAGAGATCTACCGCGTCATCGGCCACCAAGCCGTTGCCACGAGAGATCAACTCCAGACCCAACTCGCTCTTGCCCAGACCAGACTCTCCGGTGATGAGCACGCCCAATCCCAAAATGTCCATGAATACGCCATGCATGGACATGCGTTCCGCGAAATGCTTGGAGAGGTAGGCGCGCAGTACATCGATCACGAAGGCCGACGACTCTTTGGTGGCGAACATGGGGATCTGCGCCCGCTCACACATGGACAGCAAGGCCTGGGGCGCCACTTGCCCATCCGCCAGCACCAGCACGGGCGGCTCCAGCGTCACGATACGCGCAATGCGGCGCGCACAATCCTCGGGCGTCGCATTGGTGATATAGGTGATTTCCCGCTCACCGAGTATCTGGACGCGGTAGGGGTGGATATAGTTCAGGTAGCCGACCAAGTCTGCGCCAGAGCGGGCGGCGCTGATTGCGACTTCATCAAAGCGACGCTCGGAAGCTCCCAAGCCAGCCACCCACTCCCAGCGCAGATAGGCCCGAAATTCTTCGAACAGGGCGTCTGCACTGACCGCGGTGGGTTTCACAACGCGACTCGGCTGGAAAAATCAGGCAGCACGAGCCGACTGCCAACCTGCAATCAAGCCATGCAATTGCATGGAATCGCTACAGACCGTGAGCTGCTCACGCAAGCTCGCATCACTGAGCAACTCCGCGATTTCGGACAGGATTTCGAGATGTTTCTGCGTTGCAGCCTCGGGCACCAGCAGAAAAATGAGCAGGCTGACCGGAACATCGTCCGGAGCGTCAAAACCAATCGGCTTGGCAAGCTGAAACACCGCTGCCATGGGGGCTTTGAGACCCTTGATCCGTCCATGGGGAATCGCCACACCATGGCCCAGACCTGTGGAACCCAGGCGCTCCCGGGAAAACAGGCTGTCCGTCACCAAGGCACGGCTCAGGCCGTGGAGGTTCTCAAACAGCAGGCCGGCTTCTTCAAAAGCACGCTTTTTGCTGGTGACATCGACTTGCGCAAGAACTTGCGAAGCGGAGAGGATGGACGCGAGTCGGTTCATGGTGTGGAGCGAATTATGCACACAAAAAAACCGCCCGTGAAAGGGCGGTTTTTGGGTGGCTGTCTCTAGCGCTTTGGAGTTACGCGGGACCTCACATCAAACGCTTCGGTGCCTCGTGGTGGTGGTTCTGCAAACGGTCTTTGTGGCGAACCACCTGGCGATCCAGCTTGTCGACCAACTCGTCTACGGCCGCATACAAATCCGCATGGGCACTTTCCGCAAACATATCGCTGCCCTTGACGTGGATGTTGCATTCGGCACGCTGCCGTCGCTCCTTCTCTTTTTGCTTCTCAACGGTGAGTAGTACCTTGACGTCGACCACTTGGTCAAAGTGGCGCATGATGCGATCGAGCTTGGTCGTGACATAACTGCGCAGTGCGGGGGTAACTTCAAGGTGATGACCGCTGATCGTCAAATTCATAAATAGCCTCCAGTTGCTCTCAGGGTTGACAAAGCCTTCCACTTGCGGTGGTCGGCGCTCACACTAAAAATCCGAAACTTCTGAACCCTATTTGCGGTCGTCTTGAGAACGACTATGCGCCCGTTTGAAAGTGATTGCAATCGGTTTTTGTAATGCATTGCAACATGCAGGGACTCTTTACTTGAAGACTGGCACAGCAGCTTGATGGAGCCGCAAACGCGCGCCCACCACAATTGTCAACAAGCTCGCACACCCGCCCACGATTGCAGCCCATCCATAGTTTTGAACCAGTCCAGCGGAATCGCGACTGATGATGTACCCCCCCACCAAAGCGGCCAGCCCCATGGCCGCAGACTGAACTGCAGAGTTCAGCGTCATAAAGGTACCCCGCAACGCAGGATTGGCTGCAGAGGTGAGCATGGCCATACCGGGGATCATGCGCCCGCTCATGCACACAAAAAACAGCGTGGAGACCAGCAACACCCACCCCATGGCAACCTGCTCCAGCTGCGTAATCGCCAGCATGGGCAGCAGCACAATGGCGGCCATCACCCGAAAAGTCTTGAATTTGCCCCACCCATCGGCCAGACGCCCGATTACGCGTGCAGTCAGCAGGGTTGCCACACCACCGCACAGGTAGATATAGGGGACCTGGTCTGCACGCATGCCCACATTGGCCTGCATGTAAATGGTGATGTAGGGTATGACAGTAAACCCTGCGAACATCAGCAAGGCCGAAAAGACAAACGCCTGCTGGTGGTTGCGGTCTACCACCACATCGCGGATACGACTCCAGGATGAGCTGTGCACTTGGGCCGCTACATGGTCGCTCAACGATGGCATGGAAAGATGGGCAAATACCATGAGCACCACACTGAGCGCAGCAATCAGGATGAAGGGGAGGTGCCAGCCAAAGTGGGCCGCCAGAAACAAGCCTAAAGGCACACCGGCCACGGTCGACACGGAAAACGAAGTCATCACCACCCCCATAGCGCGTCCACGGCGTTCGTAGGGAATCACGTCGCCCACAATGGTCTGGCTCAAGGCGGAGAGCACGCCACCAAAAATGCCGGCTGCAATACGGGCCGCCATCAGGCTGCCGTAAGTCGGCGCCAAGCCACAGGCTAATGTAGACAGGGCAAACAAGCCGTACAACACCATCAAAAGGCGCTTGCGGTCGAATCGGTCGATATAAGTGGAAGCCGCCAGACCCGAGGCCCCTGCCGCGAGCGTGTAAGCCGACACCAGCATGCCAAATTGGGCATCACTGATCTGGAACAGTGCCGTCAGAGCAGGCCCCAGCGGCATCATGATCATGAAGTCTAGGATGTTGGTGAACTGGATCCCGGCGAGGGTGATCAAGAGCCATAGTTCGCGGCGCGGCGATAGAGCGGTGGACATGCGACAAGACCAAAAAGAAGTGCATGGGAATGCAGGGGAGAACACTCTACCACCCCATTCTCGGTGCGATAATTTGTACAACGTCACTCTCGGAGAAAGCTCCTTGGAAACCTACCCCAGTCGGTAGCTTTCGACTCCCAGCACTGCAGCGGGGTTGAAAGCACCCAACCCCCACCGCAGACACCAACACCTCGGGAGTGAGCCATGCTCAATATCTTTACGCTCGCCAACGGTCGACTCTTTCAGGAAGAAATCGAGTCGCTGGAGGAGCTCTCCAAATTCCAGCCCATCTGGGTGGACCTTGAATCACCCACGCTGGAAGAAAAGCGCTGGGTAAAACAGTACTATGGCCTGTCCATCCCGGACGATGCGATGGACGAGGACATTGAAGAGTCCGCGCGCTTCTATGCTGAAGACAACGGCGATGTCCACATCCGCAGTGACTTTTTGGTGGCCGATGACAACGAGCCCCGCACAGTACGCGTCGCCTTCATCCTGAACTTGGTCAACGCCAACCTCAAGAGCAAGGGTGTACTCTTCTCCATTCACGACGAAGACGTGCCTGTGTTCCGGTTATTGCGCATGCGCGCGCGCCGTGCACCGGGTCTGATCGAAGACGCCAAAGAGGTGCTGCTCAAGCTGTTTGACGCCGACGCCGAATACTCGGCCGACACACTGGAAGGCATTTACGACGAGCTGGAAAAAGTCAGCAGCCAGGTGCTGTCCGGGGACGTGACCGACGCCATGGCGGGTGAGGTGCTGGGCTCCATTGCGCGCCATGAAGACATGAATGGCCGCATCCGCCGCAACGTGATGGACACGCGCCGCGCCGTGAGCTTCATGATGCGCAGCAAGATGCTCAACGCCGAGCAGTTTGAAGAGGCGCGGCAAATTTTGCGTGACATCGACTCGCTGGACTCCCACACCGCGTTCCTGTTCGACAAGATCAACTTCTTGATGGACGCCACGGTCGGTTTCATCAATATCAACCAGAACAAGATCATCAAGATCTTCTCGGTGGCCAGCGTGGCTCTGCTGCCTCCCACCCTGATTGCCAGCCTGTACGGCATGAACTTCAAGTACATGCCCGAGCTGGACTGGTCGCTGGGTTACCCCTACGCACTGGCCCTGATGGTGGCCAGCGCACTGGTCCCCATGTGGTACTTCCGCAAGCGTGGCTGGCTGAAGTAAATACAAGCCAAATGCGGCTCAATCCCTTATGGAATATGCGTAAACAGCTATTATTTTGATAGCGATTTGAGAAAATTTTCAACAATACCCAGGGCGTACACACTGGCCACCTCTTGCACAAACGTGCGGAAATCCTGGTGGGCAGCGTCGTCCGCGCGATCAGAAATAGTGCGCACAGCGGCAAACGGCACGCCGTAGTCCGCACACACCTGGGCCACGGCAGCACCCTCCATCTCCACCGCCAACGGTGTGTAACCCGCCGCCCGGAGTTGGCCAACCAGCCCCGCCACTTCGGCGGCGCCACTGACAAATCGGTCGCCACTGGCAATCAGGCCATGGTGGACCACAGGAGCGCGCCCCTGGTGACGGATGCGGGCCAGTGCGGCGTTGCTGGCCATCTGCAAGGCACCACACAGGCCCGCATCGCCCGCAAAAAGCGCCTGGTCGTACAGCGGAATCTCATACCGCGGGAACAGCGGCGAGGCGTCCATATCGTGCTGCACATAGGACGTACCCACTACCACGTCCCCCACCTGCACGCCGTCACCCACACCACCAGCCACGCCCGTAAAAATGACCCGGCTCACACCCAGATGGGCAATCAGCGCGGTGGCGGTGGTGGCTGCCGCCACCTTGCCAATGCGCGACAAAGCCAGCACCACCGGCTGGCCCCACAAGCCTCCGCCCCACACCGTGCGCCCGGCCAACACCACGTCACGCGCACCCTGCATGTGCTGCAGCAATCCGGACTGTTCTTCGGCAAGGGCACTCAAGATGGCAATGGGAGCGACGATACGGGACATGGGTGTAAAGAGCAAAAAGAGGTTAGCGTAGCAGGCACAAAAAAGCGGCCCGCAGGCCGCTCTCTGTTCCACGCCAAGCGCCTGTAGCGACAGATGGCATGAGCGGGTTACTTGTCGCGCAGCTCGCGACGCAGGATCTTGCCCACCGGCGTCTTGGGCAAGTCGGCCCGGAATTCGATCACCTTGGGCTGCTTGTACCCCGTGAGGTTTTCCTTGCAGAAGTTGCGTACATCCTCTTCGCTGAGGTTGGGGTCTTTCTTGACAATGACCAGCTTCACAGCCTCGCCGGACTTCGCGTCAGCCACCCCCACACACGCGCACTCCATCACGCCCGGCATCTGGGCGACGACATCCTCCAGCTCGGTGGGGAACACATTAAAGCCACTGACCAGAATCATGTCCTTCTTGCGGTCTACGATCTTGAAGAAGCCCTTTTCGTCCACCACACCGATGTCACCGGACTTGAAGAAGCCATCCGCGGTCATGACTTTTGCTGTTTCGTCGGGACGCTGCCAGTAGCCGGCCATCACCTGCGGTCCTTTGATCGCAATCTCACCACTCTGGCCAGCAGGCACTTCGTTACCGTCGTCGTCCAGCAGCTTCATGAAGGTACTGGAAACGGGAATGCCGATGGTGCCGGTGTATTCGTTGGAGGTGATCGGATTGCAGCTGGCGATCGGCGATGTCTCGCTCAGGCCATACCCTTCACAAATCGGGCAGCCAGTCTTTTCAAACCACAGCTTGGCCACCGCGCTCTGCACGGCAGTGCCACCGCCAACCGAGACCTTCAAATGACTCCAGTCCACGGTATTGAAGTCGGGGTGGTTGGCCAAGCCGTTGAACAGGGTATTGACTGCCGGGAAGCTGTGGATCGTGTGCTTGGCAAGCTCCTTGAGCACACCAGGAATATCGCGTGGATTGGGGATGAGGATCAGCTTGCCGCCGGTGCGCATGGACAGCATCATGCCGACCGTGAACGCAAAGATGTGGTACAGCGGCAGCGCACAGACAGATGTAGGCTGCACCCCGGCAGGCACCTTGGCCATGGCCGGCCCATACCAGGCCTCTGCCTGCAACGCATTGGCAATCACGTTGCGGTGCAGCAGCACCGCCCCTTTGGACACACCGGTAGTGCCGCCGGTGTATTGCAAGACCGCCACATCATCCGCCTTGGTATCCGGCTTCTTGAAGGGCGCCTTGGTACCACGGGCAATGGCTTCGTTGAATCGAACTGCTCCTGCCAGCGTGTAGGCGGGCACCATCTTCTTGACGTTGCGCACCACGTAGTTCACCAGCGCCCCCTTGAGCAAACCTAACTGGTCGCCCATGGAGCACAGCACCACATGCTTGACCGGTGTGGCAGCAATGCATTTTTCCAAGGTGGTGGCAAAGTTCTCAATGATGACAATCGCCTTCGCCCCGGAATCCTTGAGCTGGTGCTCCAGCTCACGGGCGGTGTACAGGGGGTTCACATTCACCACCACAAAACCCGCACGCAGAATACCCGCTACCGCTACGGGGTACTGGGGCACGTTGGGCATCATGATCGCCACACGATCGCCCTTCACCAATCCCAAGCCCTGCAGATAGGCTGCAAACGCCTGGCTAAGGCTATCCGTCTGGGCATAGGTCACGTCCTTGCCCATGAAGTTGTAAGCCACCTTGCCGGCATGTTTCTGGAAGCTCTCTTCCATCAGGCCCACCAGCGAGGGATACATCGCAGGGTTGATGTCCGCTGGTACTCCCTTGGGGTAGCTACTTAGCCAAATGCGATCACTCATGTCTTTGTCTCCATCCTATTTTTTGAAATCAGCCGAGCATTGTCATCGTGCCGTGCGCAGCGCGGGCGTGTGCTTTCCCTTAGCTGCGCAGCACGCAGCCGCCATCAGGTCTTCAGCGCCCCCAGCACCTCGTCCAGCATTTTCTTGGCGTCGCCAAACAACATGCGGTTGTTCTCTTTGTAGAACAGGGGGTTGTCCACACCCGCATACCCCGAAGCCATGCTGCGCTTCATCACGATCGAGGTTTTGGCCTTCCAAACCTCGAGCACTGGCATGCCAGCAATCGGGCTGGCCGGATCGTCCTGCGCAGAGGGGTTCACGATATCGTTGGCGCCAATCACCATCACCACATCGGTGTCAGGGAAATCGTCGTTGATTTCTTCCATCTCAAACACGATGTCATAAGGCACCTTGGCCTCGGCCAGCAGCACGTTCATATGGCCCGGCATGCGCCCTGCCACGGGGTGGATGCCAAAACGCACGTTCACGCCTTTTTCACGCAGGGTGCGGGTGATTTCGAACACCGTGTGCTGGGCCTGCGCCACCGCCATGCCGTAGCCCGGCACAATGATCACGCTCTTGGCTTCGCGCAACAGCTCCGCAGTCTCGCCAGCGTTCACGGGCACCACCTCGCCGGCTGGGTGCACCGCGCCACCGTCCACCTTGGGGGCTGCGGGTGCGCTACCAAAACCGCCAGCAATCACGCTGATGAAGCTGCGGTTCATGGCGTTGCACATGATGTACGACAGGATAGCGCCGCTGGAACCCACCAGCGCACCGGTGACGATCAGCAAATCGTTGGACAACATAAAGCCCGTGGCTGCAGCGGCCCAGCCGGAATAGCTATTGAGCATGGAGACCACTACAGGCATGTCGGCGCCGCCAATGGCCATGACCATGTGCACACCAAACAGCAGGGCAATCACCGTCATCACGATCAGCGGCGTCATGCCTTCGGCCACCGAACCAGCCTGCACAAATTCGCGTCCAAACCAGATCACCACCAACAAACCTACCAAGTTCAGCAAATGGCGAGCCGGCAGCAGCAAGGGCTTGCCACCAATCTTGCCGTTGAGTTTGCCAAAAGCGATCAGCGAACCGGAGAAAGTCACCGCACCGATCAGGATGCCGATGTAGATCTCCACTTCGTGGATCACTTTTTCGGCTCCAGTGTGTTGAACCGACGTATCGACATAACTCGCGAATCCGACCAGACAGGCAGCCAATCCCACCATGCTGTGCATCAGCGCCACCAGCTCGGGCATCTGCGTCATTTGCACGGTTCGGGCCGCGTACAGACCCACGCCGCCGCCGAGCAGCATGGCCCCGGCAATCCAGGGCAGGCCGGCGGCTGTTACCGTGGGGCCGAACACCGTGGCCAGCACCGCCAGCGCCATGCCAACCATGCCATACAGATTGCCGCGCAGCGCGGTGGACTGGTTGGACAGGCCGCCCAGACTCAGGATGAACAGGATGGTCGCGCCGATATAGGAGACCGTAGCCAAACTTGCAGACATCTTCAGGTCTCCTTACTTGCGGAACATGGCCAGCATGCGCTGGGTGACGGCAAAGCCGCCAAACATATTGATAGCGGTTAGCACGATGGCGGCGGCGGCCAACCAGGTGATCAGGCCATCAGGACGACCGACAGCTCCGGCCACCGGAGACACCTGCACCAGCGCACCGATGGCGATGATGCTGCTGATGGCATTGGTCACACTCATCAGCGGCGTGTGCAGCGCGGGCTTGACGTTCCACACCACCATGTACCCCACAAAACAGGCCAGCACAAACACTGTGAAGTGGCCCAGGAAAGCTGCGGGTGCGTAGCTGCCGATCACCCAGAACAACACAGCCGCAACAGCCATGAGAACGAGCAGGCTCTTGGCTGACATGGGTTCGCCAGCGCCACCGTGCCCGTGTGCAGGCTTCTTCGCCACCACCGGCGCGGCTGCCTTGGCGGCTGCGGGGGCTGCCGGCGCCTTGGGCGCGGGGGCTGGCCACGTTACGGTACCGTCCTTGATGACGGTCAGGCCGCGGATGGCATCGTCTTCCATATTGACGTTAACGATGCCATCCTTGGTCTTGCACAGTTCTTCGGCCAGACGGAACAGGTTGGTGGCGTACAACGTGGATGATTGTTTGGCCAGACGTGAGGCCAGGTCGGTGTAGCCCACGATAGTCACACCATGCTTCACGACGGCCTGACCAGGCTCGGTCAGCTCGCAGTTCCCACCCTGCTCGGCGGCCATGTCGACGATCACGCTGCCGGGCTTCATGCTGCGCACCATCTCGGCAGTGATGAGTTTGGGCGCTGGCTTGCCGGGAATCAGCGCGGTGGTGATGATGATGTCCACCTCTTTGGCCTGCTGCGCGTACATGGCGCGCTGCGCGGCTTGGAAACCTTCGGACATCACCTTGGCATAGCCGCCGCCGCCGCCGCCCTCTTCCTCGTAGTCCACCTTGACGAACTCACCGCCCAGAGAGACCACCTGGTCCGCGACCTCAGCGCGCGTGTCATTGGCGCGCACGATGGCGCCCAAGCTGGCAGCCGTGCCGATAGCGGCCAAGCCAGCCACACCGGCACCGGCGATGAACACCTTGGCGGGAGGCACCTTGCCTGCGGCAGTGATCTGGCCATTGAAGAAACGACCAAAGGCATTGGCCGCCTCAATCACGGCGCGGTAACCACTGACACCCGCCATGGAGGTCAACGCGTCCATCTTCTGCGCGCGGCTTAGCGTACGGGGCAGCGCGTCAATGGCCAGTACGGTGGCCTTTTTGGCGGCCAGTTGCTGCAGCAGTTCAGGGTTTTGCGCGGGCCAGATAAAGCTGATCAGCGTGCCACCTTCGCGCAGCAGGCCGACTTCGGCAACGGAAGGACCACGCACTTTGAAGACGATATCGGATTGCGCCCACAGCTCGGCAGCCGTGGCCACCACCTCCGCACCCGCTGCGCGGTAGCTGTCGTCGTCACAGTTGGCCAAAGCGCCTGCGCCCGACTCCACACTGACCTTGAAGCCCAGCTTGATCAGCTTCTCCACCGCCTCCGGCACCGTGGCCACGCGTTTTTCGCCCGGGAACGTCTCCCGGGGGATACCAATACGCTGTCCTTTTTCCGTGGCAACACTCGTCTGCATCAAGCGACTCCTCTAATGGGTGGGCGGGCTCTGGGGGCGTTTTCGCGGCGGTAAGCTTCGCGAAAGGATACTGGGCGGCAACTTTAACTGAATTTCTCCACGCAAACGCCTGCGCGGCGGCACTGGCACGGCGGGCCTGCGCAAAACAGCCCAACCCGCCATGCCCATAATCTGGCATGACCCAACGATGGAAACCCAGTGTCACCGTGGCCGCTGTCATAGAGCAGCAGGGCCGCTTTCTGCTCGTGGAAGAACACACCCCCGAAGGCCTGCGCCTGAACAATCCGGCTGGCCACCTGGACCCCAGCGAATCCCCCGCTCAGGGTTGTTCCCGAGAGGTATTAGAGGAAACGGCCTACGCCTTCACGCCCACCTTTCTCGTAGGCCTGTACCTGTCGCGCTTCCAGCGTCAGCGCGCCGATGCGCTGGAAGACGTGACCTACCTGCGCTTTGCCTACGCCGGCACCCTGGGCGCCTTTGACGCGGGCCGCACGCTGGACACCGGCATTGAACGCACCGTGTGGCTGACGGCCGATGAACTGCGCAACAGCCAAGACCGCCACCGCAGCCCGCTGGTGCTGCGGTGCATGGAGGACTACCTGCGCGGTCAGCGCTACCCGCTGGAGCTGGTCTACGCCGATGACAGTCTCTGGCAGCCGCAAAAAATGCTATAAAAACAGGAGCTTATTGCGCAATATCCACGGGCTACAGAGGTCATTTTCACCCCAAAACACGAGGCCTGGCACACCCCGTAAAATCAGGGGCATGAGCAAGCAACGCATCGTGGTGGGATTGAGTGGCGGGGTGGATTCCGCCGTCACCGCCCACCTACTGAAACAACAGGGCCACGAGGTGGTCGGCATCTTCATGAAAAACTGGGAAGATGACGACGACAGCGAGTACTGCTCCTCCAACATCGACTTCGTCGACGCCGCTGCTGTCGCAGACGTACTGGGTATCGAAATCGAGCACGTCAACTTTGCCGCCGACTACCGCGACCGCGTGTTTGCCGAATTTCTGCGTGAATACCAGGCCGGCCGCACGCCCAACCCCGACATCCTCTGCAACGCCGAGATCAAGTTCAAGGCCTTTCTGGACCACGCTATGCGCCTGGGGGCCGAGAAGATCGCCACCGGGCACTATGCCCGGGTCCGGCTGAATGGCGCTACCGGCAAGCACGAGCTGCTCAAGGGCCTGGACCCTGCCAAGGACCAAAGCTACTTTTTGCACCGACTGAACCAGGCCCAGCTGTCCAAGACGCTGTTTCCCGTCGGCGAGCTGCACAAGACCGAGGTACGCCGGATTGCGGATGAGATCGGGCTGCCCAACGCCAAGAAAAAGGACTCCACCGGTATCTGCTTTATCGGCGAGCGTCCCTTCCGCGAGTTCCTGAACCGCTACATCTCCAAAGAGTCCGGTCCCATCAAAAACGCCAAAGGGCACACCATTGGCGAGCACGTGGGCTTGTCCTTCTACACCCTCGGCCAGCGCCAAGGTCTGGGCATTGGCGGGCTCAAGGCCAAGGGTGCGCAGCGCGGCAGCGGCGACCACGCCCCTTGGTTTGTCGCGCGCAAGGACATGCAGAACAACACCTTGTGGGTGGTGCAAGGACATGACCACCCTTGGCTGCAATCCAGCCAGCTGCTGGCGCAAGATGCCAGCTGGATCGCCGGACACCCACCTGACGCAGGCCTCTTGGCCGCCAAGACACGGTACCGCCAGGCAGATGCGCCATGTACCTTGGCAGCCGAACCTGGATCATCGTTTGCGCTCCATTTTGCGGCCCCTCAGTGGGCTGTGACACCCGGGCAATCCGCCGTGCTGTATGACGGCGACGTGTGCCTGGGTGGGGGTGTGATTGCAACGTCCTTGCCCCATACGGAAGCGAATACCCCCAGCTGAAAAACCGCGGTTTCATGACATATTTGGCATTTGCGCTATCGAAGCCGGTGCTAACATCTCCCGAGAGGCGGATTGCATACAGTTCGCTAGGGACCACTTGAAAGCCCACGTCCATGTTCCATGTACTCCGCAACAGCGACGGATCCATTGCCTCACTGGCTCGTGACGAACGGCCGGGAGGTGAATTGCTCGCCGACGAACATCCGGACATCCAGCGCTTCCTGGGCAATAGAGGCGGTACCGCAGGATTCAATGAGGCGGACGCAGAGTTTGTGCGCGTGCTGGAAGACTTGATTGATACGCTCATCATGAAAAACGTCATCCGCCATACGGACCTTCCCGATGCTGCCCAGCGCAAGCTCATGCTGCGCAAGGGGCTGCGCAACCGCATGCACGGAGCATTGAATCTGCTGGGTGGCGACGAGCGTCTTCTCTAACCACATGGTGACTCCACCCACTCCACCACACACGCCCGCCAAACCCGCCGCTTGGCGATTGGGCGAGCGCAGTCTTCACTTCGATCCCTTGCTGGACAGCGTCGTTGCGATTGCCCGACTTTTTGGCATCGCAACCACCCAAGAAGCTCTCTCTGCCGGTTTGCCACTGGAGGGCAATCTGGTCACTCCCGCGCTACTTCCACGGGCCGCAGCGCGGGCGGGCCTGACTGCACGCCTGGCACGCCGGGAACTGTCCGACCTGCGCCCCGGCTTGTTGCCGGCCATTTTGTTGCTCAAAGACAAGCAGGCGTGCTTGCTGCTGGAGTGGATGGAAGATGGCCAGGCCAGGGTCCGCTTCCCTGAGGGGGGCGAATCGAGTGATGTACTCCCCAAGGCTGAGCTGGAAGCCTTGTTTGCAGGCGTAGTATTTTTTGTGCGCCCGGTCTTCAAGTTTGAACCGCGCAACCCGCAAACCGGCCAAGTCAAGTCAGGGCACTGGTTTTGGGGAGTGGTATTTCAAAACTGGCGCCTCTACCGTGACAGCCTGCTGGCGGCGCTGCTGATCAACGTCTTCGCGCTGGCCATGCCCATGTTCTCCATGACGGTCTACGACCGCGTGGTACCCAACCGGGCGGAAGAGACGCTGTGGGTCCTGTCAATTGGTGTCCTGCTGATGATGGGCTTTGACATGGTGCTGCGCATCTTGCGCGCCCACATTCTTGATACCGCAGGCAAGCGCATCGATGTGACGCTGTCGTCCCGCATCATGGAGCGGGTACTGGGCCTGCGCATGGCCGACCGCCCGGCTTCCGTGGGCTCTTTTGCCGCCAACCTGCGGGCTTTCGAGGCAGTCCGCGATTTTGTGGCATCGGCATCCATCACTACGCTGGTCGACCTGCCGTTTGTACTGGTGTTTTTGCTGGTGATTGCGTGGATATCTCCATGGCTACTCATCCCGCCCTTGGTGTGCATTGCTTTGCTGCTGCTGGCTTCCTTGGTCGTGCAGCAAAAAATGCAGGAACTGGTGGAAGTCACTCAGCGTGCGAGCGCGCAGCGCAACGCAACATTGGTAGAAAGCTTGGTAGGCATTGAAACCATCAAATTCATGGTGGCGGAGAGCGCTTTCCAGCGCAAGTGGGAGCAATCCACAGTATTTCTAGCGCAGCACGGGGCCAAACTGAAACTGTTGTCCAGTGGGACCCTGAATTTTGCGCAAATGCTGCAACAACTGGTGTCGGTCACCACGGTCATTGTCGGCGTCTACCTGTTGATGTCCAACCAGATCAGCATGGGGGCAATCATCGCAGCATCCATGCTGGCGGGGCGCGCCATGGCGCCGTTTGGTCAGGTAGCTGGACTCCTCATGCAGTACCACAGCGCCAAGAGTGGCTTGGCCTCGGTTGATACCCACATGCAAACCCAACCGGAACGGGCGGACGACGCAGCTTTCTTGCATCGCACAGGTTTCCAGGGAACCATCGAATTCAAGAACGTCAGCTTCACCTACCCAGGACAGCAACAGGCCGTGCTGAGCCGGGTGTCCTTCAAAATCCATGCGGGAGAAAAAGTGGCCTTCATTGGCCGCGTGGGCTCTGGCAAGTCCACCATCCAGCGCCTGATCCTCGGTTTGCACCAGCCAACCGAGGGAGCGATTTTGATTGATGGCATTGACTCGCGGCAGATTGACCCAGCCGAGTTGCGCCGGGCTGCCGGGTTTGTATCCCAGGATGTGAGCCTGTTCTATGGCACGCTGAAGGAAAATATTGCACTGGGTGCCCCGTTTGCTGAGGACCAGGATGTGATTGCTGCCGCCGAGATCGCGGGTGTCACCGAATTTGCCAACCGCCACCCCCGCGGCTTTGACATGCCGATAGGCGAACGCGGGGAATCATTGTCAGGCGGACAACGCCAGGCCGTCGGCATCGCGCGCGCAGTGCTCAATGACTCCCCCATCCTGTTATTGGATGAGCCCAGCAGCGCCATGGACCACCAGAGCGAGGATCTTCTCAAAGCCCGCTTGCGGCGCTTCACCATGGGCAAGACCGTGGTACTGGTGACTCACCGGACCTCCCTATTGGAGTTGATTGATCGCCTGATCGTGATTGACAACGGGCAAATCATGGCGGACGGGCCTAAGGCCCAGGTCGTCGAAGCGCTGCAAAGTGGCCGTGTCGGGAGGGCCGCATGATGGCTGAGCAGGTCACCTCAGACAAACCGCGTTGGAAAATGGCGTGGGAGCGTTTTTACGCATTCTGCTCGTCCTGGATAGACCGCTGCATGCTTGCCGTGGTCGGCAAGCACAGTGAACAGGATGGCGACTTTGATGCCAACGCGGACTGGGCCATCGCAGAGCAAACTCCCCAGGGGGCACGCATTGTGATCTGGCTGAGCGTGGCGTCATTGGCAGTGCTTTTGCTGTGGTCCGCATTTGCAGTTCTGGATGAAGTGACCCGCGGCGAGGGCAAGGTCATCCCTTCCCGCCAAATCCAGATACTGCAAAGCATGGATGGCGGGATCGTGTCCGAGATCTTGGCGCGCGAAGGGCAGACCGTCAAAGTAGGCGACTTGCTGCTGAAAGTCGACCCCACACGCATGGTGTCGTCTTTGCGCGAGAACCAATCCCAGTACTTGGCTTTGTTAGCCAAAGGAGCGCGTTTGCGCGCCTTGGCAGAAAGTTCCCGCTTTAGCCCGCCAGAGGAAGTGGTTCAGCAGGCGCCTGACATTGTGGAAGCAGAGCGTGCACTCTACGAGTCCCGCCGTGCGGAGTTGGATGCCACGATTGGCGTGGCACGTCAGCAAGCTACGCAACGCGGCCAGGAATTGGTTTCGATGCGAGCCCGCCGAGAGCAAGCCGCACAGAGCTACACCCTGACCGCACGAGAGCTGGATATGACTCGCCCCTTGGTCCGAACCGGCGCAGTCTCGGACGTAGAACTGCTGCGGCTGGAACGCGATGTTGCCCGCTACCGTGGAGAGCGCGACAGTGCCAACTCCGATATACCGCGCCTAGAGTCAGCTGTCGCCGAGGCCAATCGCAAGATCCAGGAGATAGAACTCACATTCCGTAACGTAGCCCGCTCGGAGCTCAGCGAAGTGAATGCCAAACTGAGCACGTTATCAGAAGGAAGCGCAGCGCTGGAAGACCGGGTTAAACAAACGGAAATCCGCTCACCCGTGAATGGCACGGTAAAGCAACTCAAAGTTAACACGGTAGGTGGAGTTGTCCAACCTGGCAAAGATGTCATCGAACTGGTGCCATCCGATGATGCGTTGCTGCTGGAAGCAAAGGTCTTGCCCCGCGACATTGCGTTCTTACGGCCAGGCCAAAAAGCCCTCGTGAAATTCACTGCCTACGACTTTGCGGTCTACGGAGGATTGGAAGCCACTTTGGAACAAATCGGTGCGGATAGCGTAGTCGATGATAAAGGCAATGCCTACTTCGTGGTCCGTGTTCGCACCCTGTCCAATACCATCGGCCAGCAAAAGCTGCCGATCATTCCCGGCATGGTGGCAGAGGTGGATATCTTGACAGGCAAGAAAACGGTTCTGTCCTACTTGCTCAAACCCATCCTACGTGCCAAGGCGCGAGCATTGACTGAGCGATGAGCGGAACTACCAAAGGGCTGTTTCTCAGCCAAGATGTGGGACTGTTGTCGCACTGGAAAAAAGCGCTGAAAGGTAACAAAAGCTCTACCTACCCTGCGCTGAGTGCCATTGCGCCAAACACCCTCACGGAATCCGCGCTGCTTTGGATCGACTTGTCCACACCCAGGTTACCTGCATGGAATCACCCCGACTGGGTACCTCTTCTGCGGCATGCGCATGTGCGTGTGGTAGCCGCGAGCTCTAATCCCAAGGACGCAGAAGCAGTTGCAGCACTGGATGCAGGTTGTGCCGGGTATTGCCACGCCTACGCTGATGCCGCTACGTTACGCCAAGTAGAACAAGTCGTACGGGTGGGGCATGTCTGGATTGGCACAAATTTAATGCAGAAGCTGATACAGACTGCAAACCATGTCGCCGCGCGAACACCGACGACTGACGCTTGGGCGCTGACCTTGACCGCTCGCGAAAAGCAGGTCGCCCTGCTAGCAGCCAAGGGGGCCTCCAACCAGGATATTGCGAACCAATGCGACATATCAGAGAGAACCGTCAAAGCCCACCTGAGCGCCGTTTTTGACAAACTAGGCATCGCAGATCGCCTGCAACTGACCCTCAAGGTTCACGGAATCCAGTAAAAATCCACACAACCTGTACTTGAGGACAATAGGCAGACGAGCCCGAGTGCCCTAGAGTCAGTGAATATCAATTCGCTGAATTCTGGAGTTTGTATGGCTGCCAACCAAGTTACCGCCCAAGCACGTGGCGTTGTTGTGATCCTGCAGGGCAAGGCTTGGATCGTTAATGCGGATGGCAGCCGACGCCCATTGAAACTCGGTGACGAGGTCCAAGAAGGTCAAATCGTCGCCACAGAAGATGGATCCGTGCTGGAGCTTGCCTTGCCCAATGGGCAGCCTCTGAGCATTACCTCAGGCCGTGAACTGTTGCTGGATGCAAACTTGCTCGGCACTTCGCCCACAGACCCCACGGAAGCTGCACTGAAAGACCTCAACAGCGGAGCAGAGGCAATTACGCGCGCCTTAGCTACGGGAACTGGCGACCTGTCTTCAGAGCTGGAAGCTACGGCAGCCGGACTCGGAGGGGGAGAAGGCGGTGATTCACACAGTTTTGTGCGCTTGGTACGCATCAGCGAAGAACTGACCGCTCTAGGCATTCAACGTGCCGCAGACCCACAGAACGGAGAATTGCAAGAAGACCCGTTGGGTGGCGCTGCACAAGATTCGCCACTGCCCAGCTCTGCCGCCACCACGACCACCGCCAACGTCGTCATCTCCGACGCCACCTCCGTGGCCGAGGCCAATGGCAATTTCTTGGTCTACGACGTCAGTCTGTCCACTCCCGTGGCGGCCAACACCACCGTCACCCTGAGTCTGGCTGGCTCCGCCACCAATGGCGTTGACTACAACAACCTGCAGTACTACAACGGCTCGGCCTGGGTCGCCGTGCCTGCTTCCAACCAGATCACCCTGCCCGCTGCCGGCACCGCCGTGCAGGTCCGCGTGGCCGTCATCGATGACGCTCTCACCGAGTCCACCGAGACTGTCATCCTGGGCGCTGGTTCCTCTTCCAACCCCTTGGTCTCCACCGGCGACACCGGCAGCGGCTCCATCCTCAACAATGATGCTGTACCAACCTTGGATCTGGACAACAACAACAGCACAACAACGGGGGCAAACTACCTCACCACATTCACAGAAGGCGGTTCTGCAGTAGCAATAGCCGACACGGATGTCGTTATCACAGATACTGACTCGACCGCAATAACAGGCGCAACCATCACGCTGACCAACGCACAGGCAGGTGACGTACTGACCGTCGGTGTATTGACCGCAGGAATCTCTGCAACCGTCACCGGAAATGTCATCACGCTGACAGGCTCAAGTTCACTGGCAAATTACCAAGCCGCATTGCGGGCCATCACGTTCTCCAACACCCTAGAGAATCCGAGCACAACGCCTCGCAATATCACCGCAGTTGTGACAGATGGCACCACAACCTCAAATGCGGCAACCACTACGGTAACAGTGATTCCTGTCAACGATGCCCCAGTGACGAACAATGCCACGGCCAACGGAAACGAGGACACAGCCATTCCTGTTACCGTAACGGGAAGTGATGTGGATGGAACCATAGGCGTATTCACCCTTACAAGTCTGCCTGTCAACGGTCGTTTGTACCTCGATGCCGCAATGACTCAACTGGCAGGAACGGGTATCGACTACACAGCCAGCGCAAATGCGCGGACCTTTTACTTCATGCCATCCTCGGATTGGAACGGCTCAACGGCCTTCACCTACACAAGCAAGGACAACGCAGGCTTAGTTTCCGGAAATACGGCCACAGCAACCATCACCGTCTCACCTATCAACGACGGAGCACCGATCGCGACCAACGATGTTTATCAGGCATTGGTGGGGCAAACAGTTACCTTTACGCGTGCAGATCTGATGGCCAACGATCTGCTGCTCGACAATGCAACCATCACGGCCAATGGAACTCTACCGACAGGACTAACGTACAACGCCGCGACTCAGACTTACACCTATACCCCAACCACAGCAGGATCTGGTTCGTTCAGCTACACACTGACAGACCAAGATGGCCAAACCAGTACCGGATCGGTCAATCTATCTGCCTTCAATGCACGCGACGACTTGGCTATCGTCAATGAATCGGCGTTGAGCACGGGCAGTGGTACCGGAGCCAGTACCGCCAGCGGTAGTTTGTGGACCAACGATGTGGGGTTGAGCGGAAACATTACTGCCATTACAGGGCCCGCCGGGAGTACGGTCACACTCTCAGGAAACATCTACACAGCGACTACGGCGTACGGAACTTTGGTTGTGGACCGAACCACGGGCAGCTACACCTATACACTCACAGACCGCGTAGACAACGACAGCGCCTCAGGAGCAACACCATTGAATTTGGTGGAGCAGTTCACCTACACACGCACTGGTGGAAGCGCAAGTTTGCGAGTCACCATTGTGGATGACGTACCAGCTGTGCAATCTCACACCGTGGAGGTGCCGCAAAGTGGAGCTGCGACAAGTTACAACCTGGTATTGATGCTAGATACTTCTGGCAGCATGATTAACACTGGCGACGGCGGTGCCGTGCGTGTTGTAGACGCCGATGGAAATGCGAGCATTTCCAGTCGCTTGGCGGTGGCCAAACAGGCACTCATCGATATGGTGAGCAAGTACTACGATGAATCGGCTAACGTGACGGTAAAGGTTGGATATTTTTCTGGGACAGCCACCGCGGGAACTACATTGCTGACCTCCAAGGCAGATGCGATTGCGGCAATCAACGCCATACCCGCATCTGGAGGCTCGACAAACTATGAAGATGGTTTGTACAAAATTCAGGACATGTTCGGCACTATCGACGCCAGCAAAACCAATATTGCGTACTTTGTTTCCGATGGAGTTCCAACTGTGAGTGTGGGCGCAAGCGGCACTTTGACACCTGCGACAGAGACAAACGCACCAGCCAACCCTATTAGCTACACACAATTTCTGGCGAATAACCCGTCAGTTCAATCCTATGCCATCGGCATTGGCGGCGGTATAAGCAACACCGCGCCACTAGACAGCATTCACAACATAGATGCAGATAAGAGCAATACAAAGGATCCTGCAATTCTGGTAAACGACCTGAATCAGCTGTCGGAAGCCCTGAACGCGACCATCCCACCCAGCTTTGGCGGCAACGTCGGAACAACTGGAGGCAACCCTTATGTGAAGATTGGGGCAGACGGCGGCTATGTTCAATACATTGACGTTCTGCTCGATGGCAACGACACGGACACTCTGTCTGACACCACCGTACGATTCACTTTCAATGGTACCAACCAAATTACCTATGATGAGTTTTATCGTACGGGTGTACACACCACGGTGACATTGAATGCAACTTTGCTGACCTTGAATAGTGGGCTGGGATTCACTAAGGGAACGCTTGTTTTCAACTTCGAAAATGGTGACTACTCTTACTACACACAAGGTTCAGCAACCAGCGGTGATCAAATAGATATCGGCTTCAGTGTGATTGACCGTGATGGAGACACCGCGAGCGCAGTAGAGAGTATCAAGATTGTCAATGGTCGTCCGATTGCCAATGCAGACCGCGACACGTTGTTCCTCAAAAACACCTTCTTCGAGGGGAATGTAGTCACGGCTACGGGAACCGATGGAGCCGGACAAGCCGTCACGGTATTTAACCTGGGCGCGGGCGCGGATAACATGGTGGACAATGCCAAAGTGACGTCTATTACCTTCAACGGCGCCACATTCAACCTGACAACACCAAGCTCAGGCACGCTGGGTGGGGGAAGCTATAGCGTAAATGTTGCCAATGAATTGAGCTGGACCAGCTCAACGGACGGTTCAACCCTAGTATTCCACAGTGACGGATACTACAAATACACGCCACCGACTTCACAAACCACTGCTCCCAGCACCGGCGCACAGCAGACAATTGGATTTGAGACAGACCCTTCAGGTCTAGGTGTAACTCTGCAAGGCGTAACCCGTACAGGCAACGTCAATGCACCAGATGGAACTATTAACTTCGGAGGCTCACCTGGCGTGGGTGTCAACGGAGGTGGCGCCAACCAAAGACTCGACAACCTCGAGACTTTGGTGATTACCTTTAACCGGGCAACCTACGCTCAAGGCGTCACCAATCTGCAACTGAACATCAATTCAGGCAATAGCAACTTAGGCACGGGTACAGCTGTCGCCGTAACTGCCTACGACATTGCAGGCAACCTATTGGGACAAATCGCCATAACGAGCGAAGGGTATGTCACATTGCCCGGCACCTGGAGCAGTATTGGCAGCATTCGCATCGAACCCAATAGCAATGCAAGCGTCATGATTGACGGCGTGCGCTTCAACGCAGTCAACTTGAACAGCGCGGCGACCAATATCCCAGATCAAACTATCGGCTACACACTGACGGACGATCAAGGAGACTCCTCGTCTTCTAGCCTGACTCTGCACATTGTCACCAACGAAATTCAAGGAACTGTCGGCGCAGACACACTAAATGGAACGACGGGCAACGATGCGTTGTCAGGATTTGCAGGCAACGACACAATTAATGGCGGGGCGGGGGGAGACATTATCAAAGGCGGCACAGGCAATGACACCATCGACGGCGGTGCCGACGATGACCAGCTGTACGGCAATGAGGGCAACGACATATTGCTTGGCGGCAGCGGCAAGGACTATGTGGAAGGCGGCACTGGTGACGATGACATTCAGGGTGGTACAGGCAACGATGACCTGCGCGGCAACGAAGGAAATGACACCATCCGTGGAGATGCCGGCGCAGACCTGATTAGTGGCGGCGCAGGAAACGATATCCTCTATGGAGGAAGCACTGCGTTGAGTGATGGGATGGTCGACACATTCAAGTGGCAGCTGTCAGACCGAGGAACCACTGGAGCCGCGGCGGCATCTGACACCATCATTGGTTTCGACGCCGCTCCGGTGAGCAGCAATGGTGACGTCCTTGATTTGCGCGACCTGTTGACCGCGGAAACACACACGGGACTAGATACTGGGAACCTTGCAAACTACCTACACTTTGAATACGTGGGTGGCAATACCATTGCACACATTAGCAGTGCCGGACAGTTTGCTGGCGGCTACCAGGAGTCCAAGCAAGACCAAGTTATTACCCTACAGGGCGTCAACTTAGTCGGCAGTTTCTCGAACGACCAACAGATCGTTGCAGACCTGTTATCAAAGGGAAAGCTTATTACTGACTAAGCAATCCGTAGCGGGGGCTGGTACTGTTATGCGGGGTTCGTCACAGCAGGCCCGGTCGCGCCATCAAAACCGATACCCACCAGTGCAGTCAACTCTGCACTGGTGGCAACCCCTTCAGCCAGTACCTGCAGGCCAATATTGTGGGCGATGCTGCACAGCCCTTTGAGAAACGCAGCGTTGCCCGCATTGGAGTCCACCCCGCGTACAAAACTGGCATCGACCTTGAGGTAATCCAAACCCAATTCATGCAAGAGACCGATCTGGCTGAAATGATCGCCGTAATGCTCCAGCCCAATACGGCAACCACGCTCTTTCAACTCCGTACAAAGCGGCTTGAAGGCAGGCAGGTGCTGCAAAGCACCAGCTTCGGAGACCTCTAGCCACAAGCGCCCAGCCACATCCTTGTGCGTATCGATCAACGCCAGCAACCGTGATCCAAACTGCGGATCCTGCAACGAGCTGGCGGACAGATTGATCGCCAAGCCACTTAGCTGTGGCTCGGCGCGAAGCTCTTTCAAACCCAACTGCACTGCAGCAAGATCCAAAGCGGGCGTCAGTTTCAAGCGTTCTGCAACGGGCAGGAACCGCCCCGCGGGGAGCCACTCCCCTTTTTCATCAAACATCAATCGCAGAGGACACTCACGGTGCGACAAACCGCCCTCCGCATTAATAACAGGGAAGGATATCAGTCGCACCCAACCATGCTCCAGCGCACGCAAAATCATCACCGCCCACTGCTCTGCCGTGCGTGGCATTTCGTCAGCGGCATCCTGCGGGGCCTCACGCACTCCGTCTGCGTGCCCCGCCTCCGCAGTAGCCAACGCCAAATCCACGCGTGCGAGCAGACTCCCCAGGTCGTCTCCATGCACAAACTGACCAACACCCAGCCAAGCACAGGCCTGACCATCCACAAAAGGTGCCGAAACCCGCACCAATTGCTGCAATAGATGCTGCGCCACGGCCAACGCTGCACGCTCGGCAGGCAATAGCACCGCAAAGTCGGCTCCATTAAGTCGTGCGCCAGACCCACTGGGCACACTGTCTGCACAGGCGGCAATCACAGCTCCGGCAGTTTTCAGAAAATCATCGGTCGCTACGCGGCCCAGACGACGGTTGATATCTGCCAGATTGGCCAAACGCACCAACACAAGCGATCCACCGACCGAATCTTCCGCGTCGATGCACTGTCTGAGGCGTGCCATGAAATGCGAGCGATTGGCCAGGCCCGTCAGGGGGTCAAAATTGGCCTCTTGCCGCACCACCTCCAGTCGCGACGCCTCCTCCTCAAACATGCTCTTGAGACGTCCCACTGTCACATTCATCGCAAGTGCCAGTTGCTGGAGTTCGGGAACCCGCGGCTCTTCCACCGTTACAAAGCGTCGCTGGGCAATAGCCTTGGCCTGCTCAATGACAGTATCCAAAGGCTTGCGAATACGGCCCAACACCATGGAACCCAGCCAACCACCCACCACACCAGCAACCGACAAGGCCAGCACCATTTCATAGGCGCTTTTCCACAGAGCTCCGTAGGCAAACCGGCTATGGCTTACCAAAGACACAGTACCAAACTGCTTCCAACCGCTGCTGATCTGAGCCTGTCCTGGCGTTGCGGTAATCGGCAACAGGCGAATAAACCATAGGGGAGCTCCTGCGTCTTTGGCGTCGCTCACCCGTTCGGTCATCGTCTTCCCGGCAGGGTCATTGATACGAATCAGCTCGTAGTGGCCACTGTCAAACAAGGATGCCACCACCAGATCGACCATCACAGCATCCGGGTTGCCCTGGCTCAGGGACAAAGCCAAAGCTGTCGCGTTGTCTGTATTTTTGATGGACAACTGCGACTCCAGATAACCGCGAGCGCTGAGCAATGAGGCCAACAAACTTCCGCCCAAGGCCAGCAACATACTGGCCACAATGGCCAACCACAACTGACGGTACATCGACATAACTATCTCCTCAGGCCAACGACCTAGTCAAAACCTTCTGCTTTGGCACGCCGCAGCAAATCTTCCCAACGCGACAAACGCCCCGTACCACCGGCCGCAGCAGACTCGCCGCCGGCAATCCCTGCAAACACACCAGCACTGTTGAAACTGAAGACCGGCACCAGATCCGGCCGGCGCGAAGCGGGCCGAATGTCTGGAATCAGGTTGTCCATGATCAACGGCTCCGCATCAGGCTGCGCGTAGTAAGCCAGCACCATATGGGCTTGCGTCGGGGCACCGTCTGCACTACCAGTTTTGGCGCGCACGTATATCAGACGCAGCTTCTCGGGGGCTACGCCCGTCTGCAGCAAACTGAAGTACTTGGCAATCGAGAAGTCCTCACAGTCCCCCGCCCCACGTCCAATCGACTCCATCGGCGTGGCCCAATAGTCGGTCTGGGACCACACCACACTGTCTTCGGCAAACTGCAACTGCTGATTAAAAAAGCCATTTACCCGTTTGATCCGTTCAAGATCAGAGCTTGCAGCGCCTGCCTGCACGAGAGCCCGCCATGCATTGAACTTTGCACTAGGTGCGCTGCCCCAGCGTTGGGTCAGACTTGCAAGCAGCCGGTCAAAGTCTGCCGCGCCACTGGCGACACCGACCACCAACACCCAACAGTACCAAGCAGCCAGCATCCCGCGCAATGAAGCAAGAGATACCAAGCGTGCGCGTGAGGTGCCGGTCATGGGGGGACAGTGCTTCGCTGAAAAAAATCCGGATTACGTGACATTCATCGCATTTAGGCCGGGTTTTCAGCGGTTGAATGGAGGTCGGCAAGTGCCCCAAAAAGCGGGACTCCACGATAATCCTAAGACTAGCGCTGAGCAAAAGATTAGCATAGCGCATCCGTCTCCACACAAGCATGGCACGCTTGGAACCCAAGAAGTTTCTATCCATGACCAGACTGACCACCATCAGCCAAGCCATTGCGCTTATTGCACTCGCATGGAGTGCCCAAGCCCAAACGACAAATGCCCCTGCATCCCCCTCCACACTCAAGGACGCCGTAGAACGGGCGATTCTGCAGAACCCCGAAGTCAAATACCGCTTCCACAATTTCGAAGCCTCCCAGCAGGAACGCAAATCCGCCGAAGGTGCTTGGTTACCCCGTATAGACCTGGAAGCGGGTACCTCGACCAATGAAACGGTCAAACCCTCATTGGCCAGCGCGAAGTCCTACAATGCCAACCGGGCCAGCATCCAGCTGCGCCAAACCCTGTTTGACGGCTTCGCCACCCTGAACGAGGTGCGCCGGCTAAGTCATACCCAACAAGCGAGCTACTACGAACTTCAATCTGCCAGCAACCAGATTGGACTGGAAACGGCACGCGCCTACCTGGACGTGATCCGCTACCGCGAGCTGGTGGAGATGGCCGCAGACAACCTGCTGACCCACCGCGAAGTCTACGAACGCCTCAACCAGAAGGTACAAGCCGGTGTTGGCCGGCGTGTGGATCTGGAACAAGCTTCAGGCCGTATGGCGCTGGCGGAATCCAACTGGATCACCGAAGTCAGCAACCTGCATGACGTGTCAGCCCGCTACCAGCGTTTGGTTGGTGACATCCCGGCCTCGAGCCTAACGCCCCCCCAACCCTTGGTCAGCTTCATGCCCCAGGGTATCGAATTTCTGCGCGGCGCAGTCGCCCAAAACCCGGACTTCCTGGCTTCAGTCTCCACCCTGCGAGCTTTCCGCGCTGACATGAACCAGCGCAAATCGCCGCTCTACCCCACTCTGGAGTTCAGAGCCCGCCAAAGCTTCGAAACCAACCAAAGCGGCGTCAGTGGAGACTACCGCGATTCCGTCATGGAGCTGGTCCTCAGCTACAACCTGTTCCGTGGCGGCTCGGATATCGCCAAGATCAAGCAGTACGCCTCCAAACTCAATGTTGCCTTCGACTTGCGCGACAAGGCGTGTCGCGACACTTGGCAAACCGGA
This sequence comes from Rhodoferax sp. TH121, assembly GCF_002251855.1. Classification (GTDB taxonomy): domain Bacteria; phylum Pseudomonadota; class Gammaproteobacteria; order Burkholderiales; family Burkholderiaceae_C; genus Allorhodoferax. Next base: position 249,244 of record NZ_NOXW01000022.1, on the reverse strand, counting down.
CAGATTGCCTACAACGACTCGGTACGTCTGGGTTCGCAAATCAAGCTACTGCAACAGCACGAACTCTCGACCTCCAAAGCCCGCGTCGCCTACCAGCAGCAATTCGACATCGGCCAACGCTCGCTGCTGGACCTGCTCGATACCGAAAACGAGTATTACCAAGCGCGACGCGCGCTGGCCAACGCCGAGTACGACCTGCAACTCTCCCATGCACGGGTACTGGCCTCATCAGGCTCTCTGCTGCAAGCGCTGCAATTACGTCCGCTGTCAACCGATCTGCCCAGCACGGCAGGCGGCACCGAGGACAAGGACGACCTGATGGAATGCAGCAGCCACACCCTACCCTCGATTGAAAAAACTCCCGTGCCCATGGCAAGCCCGAAGCCGGTAACGCCGGAGCCGCAGCCAACCCCGGTGGTTGTAGCGCCAGCACCTGTAGCGCCCAAACCGGACCCCGTGGCTCAGGCCTGCGCCCAGATCCCCTCCGCAGTGCAAACCTGGCTTGCTGCTTGGAACTCCAAAGATGCGAGCAGCTATTTGGGCCACTACGCTGACAACTTTGTCCCAGCTATGGGCCTGAGCCGCAACGCATGGGAAAACCTGCGCAAAAAACGCATCGGCAAACAGGGCGACATCCAAGCTGCCATCAGCGATATCAAGCCACTGTCCTGTGACGCAAATAACGCGGAAGTGTCGTTCAAGCAAGAATACGGCTCGGTGGACTACCGCGACAGCGTAGAAAAAACACTATCCCTCACCCGCGTTGGAAACAGCTGGAAGATCGTGCGCGAAACCGTCACCAAGGGCCGGACCTTCTAGGGACAGCAAGCCCCAAAGAGAAAAAAGCGACTGGAACCCAGTCGCTTTTTTCTTGCGTGTGGCGCAGCCCCTTCAAGATGGCTGAGCTCGCTGCCGCTGCGCGTCAGAACGGAATGTCGTCATCCATATCGTCAAAGCCACTCGCGGGCCGCGGCGCGGGCGCCTGACGCGGTGCGGGTGCAGGGGCTGCCGCGCGGGGCGGCGGCGCGGGGCGGCGAGGGGCTTGCTGGTAACCACCGCCCTCATCGCCGTCCCCACCAGGGCCACCCATGCCTTCACGTCCACCCAGCAGCTGCAGTTCAGTGGCCACAATGTCGACGGTGTTCTTCTCGACGCCAGACTGGTCAGTGTATTTGCCGTACTTCAGGCGGCCTTCCACGTAAATCGGGCGACCTTTCTTCACGTATTCGCCAGCAATCTCTGCCAAGCGGTCATAAAAGGTGACGCGGTGCCACTGGGTGTCTTCAATGGATTCGCCGGTGTTCTTGTCCTTGCGGCGGCTGCTGGTGGCCACGCTGACGTTCGCCACCGCCTGACCAGAAGGCAGGTAGCGGATTTCGGGATCGCGGCCGCAATTGCCGACCAGAATGACTTTGTTGACGGATGCCATGGGACTTTCTCCAGATTAATCGCAGATTATGCCGCTGCCCGAGCCGCCGGAGCCCGCATGGGCCAAGCCACCACCAGCCAGGCCAGCATCGCCAGCGCACAGGCGCCAAACAGGGCCTGTGGCCCAGCTGACTTCACCAGCCAGCCCCCCACAGCGCCGCCAGTGAAAAATCCCAGGGACTGCAAGGTGTTGTAAACCCCCAGCGCTGCACCACGCGACGCAGCAGGAGCCACCCGCGACGCCAAACTGGGCTGGCTCGCTTCCAGGACATTGAAGCCGCAGAAGAACACCAGCAGCAGCAGCCCCAGCGTCCAAATGCCCGGTGCCGCCCCACTCAGCACAAGTAGCACCAGTTGCACCAGACCGATCAATCCGATGGCAACCAAAAACACGGCCCGCAAATACCCACGTTTTTCCAGCGGGAACAGGACGGCGCCCATCACTACAAACGAGGCCAGCACCGCTGGCAGGTACACCTGCCAGTGCAAATCACGCACCAATCCGGCCTGCACCAGCAGGCCCGGCAAGGCCACCCACATCGCCAACTGGACGGCGTGCAGCACAAAAACCCCCACGTTCAGGCGCAACAGCGCAGGCTGGCGCAACACGGCCAGCAAGCCTCCGCGCGCCTGGTCCACCTGCTGGGCCGGTTCAGGTGGCACCCACCACAGAACCACCGCAATCCCTCCCACGGCCAACAGGGATGTCAAGGCAAACAGGCCATGCAAACCCACATAGGCCGCCAGCAAAGGAGATAGCACCAGAGACACCGCAAACACCAGGCCAATACTGGCACCCACCAGCGCCATAGCCTTGGTACGCACAGCGTCGCGGGTCTGGTCGGCCAAAAGGGCGGTCACCGCCGCAGAGATGGCACCAGCTCCTTGCAAAGCGCGCCCCGCCACCAGCCATTGGAGTGTGGGCGCCCAGGCAGCAACGGCGCTGCCCGCTGCAAACACCAACAAGCCCATCACCATGACAGGTTTGCGTCCAAAGCGATCTGAGGCGATGCCAAACGGGATTTGTAACAGCCCCTGGGTGAGGCCATAAATGCCCATGGCCATACCCACCAGTGCCGTGTCTTCGCCACCCGGGTATTTGCGCGCCTCCAGGGCAAAGACGGGCAGGACCAGGAACAGCCCCAGCATGCGCAGGGCAAAAATCAGCGCCAACGAAGCGCTGGAGCGCCGCTCCAGCGGCGTCATGGAGGTATCGGGAACAGAGGGGGCAGACACGGCAGTCACTCTCGGGCAGTAAAGGCGGCAGAAACCAGGAGGCGACACCGCAGCCCAACATTGTCTATCATGGCGGGTTACTCTTTTGGCGGCCACACCCTTGAACTCTCCTACTGACGACGGCAAGTACCTCGCCCGGGCCCTGCAGCAGCAGAACATCAGCGTGCGGGGCGCCCGCACCCACAACCTCAAGAACATCGACCTGGACATCCCGCGCAACCAACTGGTGGTGATCACGGGGCTATCGGGCTCGGGTAAGTCCAGCCTGGCGTTTGACACGCTGTATGCCGAAGGCCAGCGCCGCTATGTGGAGAGCCTTTCCACTTACGCACGGCAGTTCCTGCAGCTCATGGACAAGCCCGATGTGGACATGATCGAGGGCCTGTCGCCCGCCATCAGCATCGAGCAAAAAGCCACCAGCCATAACCCCCGCTCCACCGTGGGCACGGTGACCGAAATCCACGACTACCTGCGCCTGCTGTTCGCCCGCGCGGGCACCCCGTTTTGCCCGGACCACAACTTGCCGCTACAAAGCCAGACGGTCAGCCAGATGGTGGACGCAGTGCTGGCCCTGCCCGAAGAGACCAAACTGATGATCCTCGCTCCCGTGGCGCGCGAGAAAAAGGGTGAGTTTCTGGAGGTGTTTGCCGACATGCAGGCCCAAGGCTATGTGCGCTTTCGCATCAACGGCGAAGCCGTCGAAGCGGAAAACCTGCCCAAACTGAAGAAGACAGAAAAACACGACATCGACGTAGTGGTGGACCGCATCAAGGTGCGCGCCGACCTGAAGCAGCGCTTGGCCGAAAGCTTTGAAGCCGCGTTGCGCCTGGCCGGTGGCCGAGCGATTGCGCTGGAGATGGACACCGGGGTCGAGCACCTGTTTAACGCCAAATTCGCCTGCCCGGTGTGCAACTACTCGATTGCCGAGCTGGAGCCGCGCCTGTTCTCCTTCAACTCGCCCGTGGGCGCCTGCCCCACCTGCGACGGACTGGGCAACCACGAGTTCTTCGACCCTACGCGCGTGGTCGCCTTCCCCACGTTGAGCCTGGCCAGCGGCGCCATCAAGGGCTGGGACCGGCGCAATGGCTATTACTTCAGCATGCTGGAGAGCCTGTCCAAGCATTACCAGTTCGATATCGACGCATCGTTCGAAAGCCTGCCAGAGCACGTGCAGAACGCCATCCTGTTTGGCTCGGGCGAAGAAGACATCAAGTTCAGCTACGTGATGGACTCGGGCGCACAGCAGGGCAAGAAGGTCACCAAGAAACATCCCTTCGAGGGGATCATCCCCAATATGCAACGGCGCTACCGCGAGACGGATTCGGCCCTGGTGCGCGAAGACCTGGGCCGCCTGCGCAGCACCCAGCCCTGCCCAGACTGCGGGGGCTCGCGCCTGCGCAAAGAGGCGCGCCACGTGAAGGTGGGCGAAGGCGACCAGGCCCGCGCCATCTACGAGATCAGCCACGTCACCCTGCGCGAGAGCTTTGACTATTTCAGCAGCCTGCAGCTTAGCGGCGCCCGTGGCGAGATCGCCTCCAAGGTGATCCGCGAGATTGGCCTGCGCCTGAAGTTTTTGAACGACGTGGGCCTAAACTACCTGAGTCTGGACCGCAGCGCCGAGACACTGTCCGGCGGCGAGAGCCAGCGCATCCGCCTCGCCTCGCAAATCGGCTCCGGCCTGACCGGTGTAATGTATGTGCTGGACGAGCCCAGCATCGGCCTGCACCAGCGCGACAACGACCGCCTGATCGGCACCCTGCAGCACCTGCGCGACATAGGCAACAGCGTGCTGGTGGTGGAGCACGATGAGGACATGATGCGCGCCGCCGACCATGTGATCGACATGGGCCTGGGCGCGGGCGTGCATGGCGGACGCGTGATTGCGCAAGGCACGTTTGATGAAGTCAAAGCCCACCCCGACTCACTGACCGGCCAATACCTCGCCAAGACGCTACAAATTGACGTGCCCAAGCGCCGCACGCCCTGGCTGCCCGTGGTTCCCGAAAAGGCTCCCGTAGCCAAGGCCGCGGGTGGCAAGGGCGCGCCCAGCAAGGCCGCACTGGCATGGGCCGAGCGCCAGGCGCACCACATCGCCACCCAGGGGGACATGCAGGCCATCCGTATCACCGGTGCCAACGGCCACAACCTGAAGAACGTGAACGCGGATTTCCCTGTGGGGCTACTCACATGCGTGACTGGCGTGTCCGGCTCGGGCAAGAGCACGCTGGTGAACGACACGCTGTACGCCGCCGTGGCGCGCCAGCTTTACCGCGCACACGATGAACCCGCGCCCCACGAGAGCATTGACGGCATCCAGTACTTCGACAAGGTCATCAACGTCGACCAATCGCCCATCGGCCGAACACCGCGCAGCAACCCCGCCACTTACACCGGCCTGTTCACGCCCATCCGCGAACTGATGGCCGAGGTGCCCACCGCGCGCGAGCGTGGCTATGGCCCGGGCCGCTTCAGCTTCAACGTGGCCGGCGGCCGCTGCGAAGCCTGCCAGGGCGACGGCATGGTGAAGGTGGAGATGCACTTCTTGCCCGATGTGTACGTACCCTGCGACGTGTGCGCCGGCCAGCGCTACAACCGCGAGACGCTGGAGGTGCAGTACAAGGGCAAGAACATAGCGCAGATTCTGGACATGACGGTAGAAGCGGCCTACGAGTTTTTGCAAGCCGTGCCCACCATCGCGCGCAAGCTGCAGACGCTACTGGATGTGGGCCTGAGTTACATCCGCCTCGGGCAAGCCGCCACCACGCTGTCTGGCGGCGAAGCGCAGCGCGTGAAGTTGGCCCTGGAACTGAGCAAGCGCGACACCGGCCGCACGCTCTACATCCTGGACGAGCCGACTACGGGCCTGCACTTTGCCGACATTGCGCTGCTGCTCAAGGTCTTGCACCAGCTGCGCGACGCGGGCAACACCATCGTCATCATCGAACACAACTTGGACGTGATCAAAACCGCGGACTGGCTCATCGACATCGGCCCCGAGGGCGGTGCGGGCGGTGGCACCGTGGTGGGGGTAGGGACGCCGGAGGACATTGCGGCCAACCCCGAGAGCCACACAGGGCGGTATTTGAAGGCACTGCTTTCAACCGGGTGCAGAGGCTAATTTTTAAGCCAAATAGGCCTCTAGCCTGCGTGGAACATACGCAAGAAGCTACTGATTTAGTAGCGAACTGCACTACCTTCCAGATGCAATTACTCAGCTCTTTAGCTTGGACAATAGAAAATCTGCGCACTTTTGCAGGCCCCACTGCATAGACTGAATGGCAAACACAGCAGCCAACGTGCTTGCCAACAACCACGATGCGGGCGACGTAGGGTGAAGGGCAACGCTGAACAGAACGCCACCCAGCATGGCCAGTTGCGCAAACAACAAACCGCTCTGCGCGCACAGCCGAAACAGGAAAGCAGGCAAGCACGTCAACACATACAGGAGCCAGGCAGCTCCAATGAACTTGATGCCGAAAATGAGTAAAGGCTGTTCGCGCAAAACCCCTTTCAAAACACCCATTTTTCCGAAACCTTGGTAGATCGTCTCAAACACAGGGGAATATCGCCGCAGAAAAACATGAGCAACCAAAGTCCATCCAAGCGCGATGCCAAGCAACGTGGCATGCGACAACTGGGGGAAAAAACCTGACAAACCCACCAGCAACAAAACGAAAGTGGGTAAGAACAACTTACGCCACGATTGCTCGTCCGTTGGCACCACCAGCCATAGCGCGAAGTAAACGAGCGACACGGGAACTAGCACTTCCACCGAATCCAGACTCTCTGGGCTCACGACAAGCGGCAGGAGCGCAGCTACAGCCCACGGCACCAGGGCCAGACCATCGAGAATCCAGCCCTTAGCACGCAATTTTTGCCGCAGATGTAGCCACCAGTAGTCCACATAGGGGACTTCACGGTAAAGATAGGAATAAATTCCGAGCAACAGTGCGACCCAAGCCCCAGTGAATTGCCACTCTTGACGTTTGATGTATGACCCTGACAACGCAAAGAGTCCGTGCGCTGCCACGATGAACAACACCAGAAACAGCAACGCCTGCCAAATTCCCCCTGATGCTGCTGCCACCACAGCAGTGTGGCCAGCGCTTTTGGACGCGCCGAGTGCACGCAATCGCAGCGGCGACGTTTGTGCAACCCGTTGCCGGGTGCTGTGGTCCATACACACGGCCAGCAGGCGCAGCCACACCATCCGCCCTTGGTCGGACAACTTGGCCAAGGCCAACGCCCAGGCATCGCCAGGGTCGGTCTGCCCGTTCAGCGCCGCGTACACATGCGCCTGCTGCAATCTTGACTGCAGTGCCAGTGACAGTTCATGCCCCAGCTGAGTATCCACCCGGTAGTCCAAGCCCCACTGGAAATACCGTGTCAATGCAATCAACACCTCCACCGGCACATCTTGCTGCACCGCAAAAGCAGCAAAGCTGCGGCTTGCCTCCTGGTGCGCAGCAATCGGCAAGTCTTCGATCTGCTGCTGCAGGCCGGGCCACATGCGCACCAAGTGCCGCTCGCCCCCTTGCTCCAGGATGGCAGCACAGGTCTGCACCAGGCGCTCCACCGTGGGTCCCTGGGGCTGCACCCACGCCTCTTCCTCGGCAGACGCCACGGGGTCCAGGATTGGCGCCGGGGAAATCACTGGCGCAACGGACTCTGCAGGCGCGACTGACTCGGCGGGAGGCGTAGTGTCAGCGACCTCCGGCAAGACATCCACCTTCACGGGCTGGAACACCTCGGGCAAGGGATCGGCTGGTTCCTCGACAAGCACCTCCGCTTCCAAACTGGCGATAAACGGGGCCCATTGCTGCGCCGCCTCATACGCCTCCCGTAGCTGCTGGTAGGCCGCCGCATCGTCATCCGGACGCGTGGTCTTGAGCTTGATGGAGTAGGCCTTTTTGATGGCCCGGATATCGTTGGTGGGTTCTATGCCCAGCGTGTCCCAAGGCGCCATCAGAAGACAAAGCCTTTGTCCAGATTGTCCAGCGCCGCGCGGAACTCGTCGCGCGCGCGGGCCACCTCCTTGGCATCCTGCGTGTCCAGCGACATTTCAAACTGCGCAATCCAGCGCTGCAGCCACTGGCGCTGCTCGCCCAGGCGGTCTTCGTACAGGCGCTTGGCGCGCTCCAGCAGGTAGATGTTTTCCTGTTGGTCGCGCGGGTGCTGCTTGAGGACGCGCAGGCGTTCCAGCGCCTGGGCTATGTCATCAGCCCCCATGCTGGCACCGGCGGGCTGGATGATGGTCGAAGCCATCAACTGCTGGCGCTCGTCCTTCACCTCCACTTCCAGCATGCCATTGGCATCGTAAGAAATCCGCACATTCACGCTCACCTGCCCAGCGGGCTTGGGCGGCACATCGATTTCCAGCACGCCCAAGGCCATGTTTTCACTGCCAATGGGCGATTCGCCCTGACGGATGTCAAACAAGATTTGCCGTTGGTTGTCGCTAATGGTGTTGTAGCCCTGCACACGTGAGACGGGCACTGGCGTGTTGCGCTCGATGATGGGCGAGAAGCGGTCGCCGAAGCGCCGACCATTGATGAACTCGCTGATGATCACCCCCAACGAATACGGCATGACATCGGTCAGCACCACCTCTTCCAGCGCTGCGTCGCGCGCTTTCAGGGCAGCCTGAATGGCAGCGCCACGCGCAATGGTTTCGTCGGGGTTGATGGTGCGCAGCGGCAAACGCTGAAAGAGTTTGGTCACCGTCTGGCGCACCAGCGGCATGCGGGACGCACCGCCCACCAGCACCACCTCCGACAACTCGTTGGGTGCCAGGCGCGCATCGCTCAGCGCGCGCTCGATGGGGCGGCGTAGGCGCTTGATCAGCTCGTCGCTGGCGGCTTCAAATTCGGCACGGCTCACCGTGTGGGTGAAGGCGGCGTCCTTCCACTGCAAACGCATGTCCACCGTGTCGGCATCCGTCAGGTCGCGCTTGGCCTGCTCTGCCGCGCGCCACAGCGCCTTGGAAGCGAGAATCTGCTCCCGGTCGCGCTCGGAGAAGTTCTCACATTTCTCGAGGAACAGAGTCTCCAGCACAGCCACGAAGTCTTCGCCGCCCAGACGCGTATCACCCGCGCTGGAGCGCACCTCCACCACGCCATCAAAGTACTCCAGCACCGACACATCAAAGGTGCCGCCGCCCAAGTCAAACACCAGAAAGGTGCTGTGGTCCTGCCGCTCTTGCAGGCCATAGGCCAGCCCGGCTGCGGTGGGCTCGTTCAGCAGGCGTTCCACCTTGAGTCCAGCCAGCTCGGCCGCGTGCTTGGTGGCGCGGCGCTGCACGTCGTTGAAATAGGCCGGTACCGTCACCACCGCCTCTGTCACCTCGGTGCCCAGGTAGGCCTCGGCGTCGGCCTTGAGTGACTTGAGCACCATGGCCGACAGCTCTTCGGCGCGGTAATCCTTGCTGCCCAGGCGCGTGAGCTTGTCGGTGCCCATCCAGCGCTTAAAAGTCATTGCGGTCTGCTGGGGGTGGCTAGCCAGGCGCTCTCGGGCGGCCAGCCCCACCAGCAGCGTGCCATCGTCGGCCACGCTCACTGCGCTGGGCGTCAGAACGTGCCCGTGGGCGTTGGGGATCAAATGGGCCTGCCCGTCGCGAAAAACCGCTACCAGGCTGTTGGTGGTTCCAAGGTCGATGCCGATGTACATAGCTCTTGTTGTGGTGCATGCGGGCGGCAAGCCGCCTCAAAGGCCGCAGATGGGCCGAAAACTGCAGCCCCTCCCTCCCAGAAGGGCCTGCGCGCTGAACTGCAACCATCATAAAGGCGCGCCGACCTCAGGCTTCCCCATAGGCCAGTTTATGTATGGAATTGACCTTCAACCCTATGGAATATGCGTCAATAGCTATTTATCTGATAGCAATTTTCACCCCAGAAGCACCCAGCTTGCGGTACAGCGTCTGCCGGCTGATGCCGAGCTGACGTGCGGCCAGGGACACATTGCCGCGCGCAGCTTTCAGGGCCTGCTGGATGGCGGCGTGGCCCAGCGCCTGCAGGCTTTGCGGGGCCTGGGCCACAGCTGGCACCACGGGCACCGTCCTCACGGCGTCGCCCATCTGCAACGCGTCCACCAGGTCATCGGGCATGTGCGCCCAGTCCAGCGTGTCCTCGCCGTCCAGCAGCATGGCACAGGCGGTGCGCAGCACGCTGGCGTATTGGCGCAGATTGCCGGGCCAGGCGTGGGTGCTCAGGCGCGCCAGCAGCTCGGGCGCCAGTTGCACCTCGCGCTCCGGGCTCAGGTCCGCCAACAAGCGCTCGGTCAGCGCGGCAAAGTCACTGCGCTCGCGCAACGCGGGCAGCTGGACGGTCAGGCCGTTGATGCGGTAGTACAGATCTTGGCGGAACGTGCCGCGCTCTGCCGCCTCGGCCAGCTTGCTGTGCGTAGCGCAGACCAGCGCAAAGTCCACTGGCACCGCCTTGCCCGCACCCACGGGCGTCACCGTGCGCTCCTGCAGCACGCGCAGCAGCCGTGTCTGCATCGGCAGCGGCATGTCGCCAATCTCATCCAGAAACAGCGTACCGCCCTCGGCCTCGCGCAGGCGGCCCAGGCTGCCCTCTTTGCGCGCGCCGGTGAAGGCGCCAGCCACGTAGCCAAACAGCTCGGACTCGATCAGGCTCTCAGGAATCGCGCCGCAGTTGATAGCCACAAACGGTGCCGCACGGCGTGGGCCGCTGGCGTGCAGGGCGCGTGCAAACAGCTCTTTGCCCACGCCCGACTCGCCCTGGATCAGCACCGGAATGGGCTTGGCCACCACGCGGCGTGCCTTGTCGGCGGCGCTGCGCCAGCGGGCGTCGCCCGTGTCCAGTGCGGCCAGGGCATCACTTGCAGGGGCAGGCGCTGGTGACGACAGACCGGTTGCTTGCAGCGCGGACGCGTCCATCTGCACGTGCGCAAACAGCACCGCTCCGTTGTGCAGGCGCAGCTGTTGCACCTGCTGGGGGCGGCGCTTGTGGCGAGACAGCAAGTCGTCCATCCGCACATCGAGCACGCGCTCCAACAGGGTGGCGCCAATGTCACCGGTATTCAAGCGCAGCAGCGCGAGTCCTACACGGTTGGCGCCCACCACCCAGCCATCGTCCGACAGCGCGACGATGCCTTCAGCGACGCTGCCAATGCCCTCGGGCTGAGCGTGCAGGTGCAGGCGAATGTTGCGCTTGCAGGTGGCTAGCATGAGCCGGTTTTCGATCATGCGGGCCGCAGTGCTGGCCAAGCCTAGGGTGTGGCCGTGGCCATGGCGGTGGTCGCCAGAAATGTCGAGCACGCCCATGAGTTCGCCCGTGGCCGACAGGATGGGCGAGGCTGCGCAGGTCAGGAAACCATTGCGTTCCAGGAAATGTTCGCCGCCATGGATCTCTACCGCGCTGCGCTCCACCAGCGCGGTGCCAATAGCGTTGGTGCCACGGTGCGCTTCGTGCCAGGAGGCACCGCTGGTCAGCGCCACGCGCTCGGCCTTGCCGACAAAACTCACATCGCCCAGCGTGTGCATGAGCATGCCGTGCTGGTCGGCCAGCACCACCACGCTCTGGCTGTGGCGCACTTGCTCAAACACGTATTCCATCACCGGGCGCGAGTGGGCCAGCAGGGCATGGCTATTGGCCAGCGCCTGGCGCAGACTGGCGCTACCTGCATGGTCGGTGGCAGCGCGGCCCGTCGGTGCCAGGCCTGCGGCCAGGCTGCGGTGCCAAGAGCGGGCCAAGCGTTCGTCCAACACGCCCACAGGGCATTGGCCGGTTTCCAGCAGCTGTTGGCGGGCCTGTCGCAAGGCCAGCACGGGGGAGGTTTGTCGCACGTTGTCTCCTGCGCGGGGTCGTGGTTGCCCCGCTTTGGCACAGTATGGGGGCGCTGGTTGGGCGAGGCAATGGCACACACCACCGCGCAGGCCCAACTGTTCCATTTTGTGACACCTGTCACTGTGGAGAATCGTGACAGCCCTGGCTTGCGGACAGCTTGCGCAAGGGTGCTGCGGCGCAACAAATCCAATGAAATCAAGGGCCTGCCTTCGGCGCCCACATGGCACGCGTCTTGAGATACCTCTGCACCTGCCGGACATCCCGACGCAGGCAGCAAACCACAAGAGGACGACAACCATGGCAATTTACGCAGCACCCGGCGCCGCAGGCGCCAAGATTTCCTACAAAGCCCAATACGACAACTTCATTGGGGGCAAGTGGATCGCCCCGGTCAAGGGCCAGTACTTTGATGTGATCACGCCGGTCAGTGGCAAGGTCTACACCAAGGCAGCTCGCTCCACGGCCGAAGACATCGAACTGGCCTTGGATGCTGCCCACGCAGCGGCCGATAAATGGGGCAAGACTGACGCCGCCACCCGTAGCAACATCCTGCTGAAAATTGCCGATCGTATCGAGCAAAACCTGGAGTTGCTGGCCTACGCCGAAACGGTGGACAACGGCAAAGCCATCCGCGAAACACTGAACGCCGACATCCCACTCACCGTGGACCACTTCCGCTACTTTGCAGGTGCTCTGCGCGCACAAGAAGGCGGCATCAGCGAGATTGACGAGAACACCATGGCGTACCACATCCACGAGCCGCTGGGCGTGGTGGGGCAGATCATTCCGTGGAACTTCCCTATTCTGATGGCAGCCTGGAAACTGGCGCCTGCGCTAGGTGCCGGCAACTGTGTGGTGCTTAAGCCCGCCGAAAGCACCCCCATCTCCATCCTCATCCTAGCCGAGCTGATTGCCGACCTGCTGCCGCCCGGCGTGCTCAACATCGTCAACGGCTATGGCCGCGAAGCAGGTATGCCGCTTGCCACTAGCAAGCGCATCGCCAAGATCGCCTTCACCGGCTCCACCACCACCGGCCGCGTAATCGCCCAGGCCGCCGCTAACAACCTGATTCCCGCCACGCTGGAACTGGGCGGCAAGAGCCCCAATGTGTTCTTCGCCGACATCATGGACAAGGACGATGCATTCCTGGACAAGGCCATCGAAGGCCTGGTCCTGTTCGCGTTTAACCAGGGCGAGGTCTGCACCTGCCCATCGCGCGCGCTGATTCAAGAATCCATCTATGACAAGTTCATGGAGCGCGTCTTGAAGCGCGTGGCCGCCATCAAGCACATGAACCCGCTGGACACCGACAGCATGATGGGCGCGCAGGCCTCCAAAGAGCAGCTGACCAAGATCCTGAGCTACCTGGACCTGGGCAAGCAGGAAGGCGCGCAAGTGCTGGCCGGCGGCGGACAAGCCCACCTCGGCGGCGATCTGGAAGGCGGCTACTACGTGCAGCCCACCTTGTTCAAGGGCCACAACAAGATGCGCATCTTCCAGGAAGAAATCTTCGGACCTGTGCTCGCTGTGACCACCTTCAAGGACGAAGCCGAAGCCCTGGCGATTGCCAACGACACGCTGTACGGTTTGGGTGCTGGCGTATGGAGCCGCAATGGCAACGTGGCCTACCGCATGGGCCGCGCCATCAAAGCTGGCCGTGTGTGGACCAACTGCTACCACGCCTACCCTGCGCACGCAGCGTTTGGCGGCTACAAGGAATCCGGCATCGGCCGTGAGACCCACAAGATGATGCTGGACCACTACCAGCAGACGAAGAACCTGCTGGTTTCTTACTCTGAGAACAAGCTGGGGTTCTTCTAAGCAGTGTATTGAGCCCCTTCTCGTCGGAGGGGACGCCACGCGGCTCCCCAAGGGGCGACCACCTCATACTGGAGTACCAGAAATCGGCGGTCTCCCCTTGGGAATCCACGTGGCTTTTGGTATGCGGAAAGTGGTGCGCCAACGAACCAGCTTCGTAGACTGTGCGGGCAGACACCGATTTCTGGTACCTCAGTAAGAGGCGGCTGCCCGCACAGTCTGCGAAGCTGCGAGCGCCAACAAAGCAACGGCACAACAAGCACCTGCGCAGACCACAAGGAGACAAACCATGGTCGACAAAGTAGTAGCCACCCCCGCCGCCCTGGAACTGGTGGCTTTCCTGAAAACGAAACACGGCCCGGAATTGATGTTCCACCAAAGCGGAGGCTGCTGCGACAACAGCGCGGCCAACTGCTACCTGCCCGGTGAAATCACCATGGGTGCCGGTGACGTGTACTTGGGCGACATCGGCGGCAGTCCGTTCTACATCGGCAAAGCCCAGTACGAATACTGGAAACACACCCAACTCATCATCGACGTGATCGAAGGTCACGGCGGCACCTTCTCGCTCGAAGGGCCCGAGGGCAAGGCCTTCCACACCCGCTCCCGCGTGTTCACCGATGCCGAACTGGCCGAACTGGGCATCGACAAGCCCGCAGCCTGAAAATCAAACCATTTAGGCCTCTAACCCTTATGAAATATGCATTAACAGCTACTAAATCAATAGCACTTATTGCATAAACCCAAGATCGGTCGGGTAGTCTGGCCGGCTGGCCGCCGTGCCGAAGTTCGTGATCTTGGGCAAAACGCCTGGCATCTCGGCGTCCGTCACACCAAACCACTTGGCCAGCGTCGCCGCATACTGGTCGACCGAGGTGCGTGGCAGCAAGCGGCCCTGGCCCACATGCCAGGCGTTCTCGGGCAGGTAGTTGCCGCCCGCGTCCTTGGCATCGCTCACGCTGATGGGCGGAGCCACACCGTAGAAACGCTGTCCATTCACCGCACCACCCACCACCAGGTGGTGACTGCCCCAGCCGTGGTCCGAGCCATCGCCGTTGGAGGCCAGGGTGCGGCCAAAGTCGGATGCAGTGAACGCCGTCACCTGGTTGGCCACGCCCATCTCGTTGGTTGCTTCATAAAACGCCGTCATGGCCGTGCTCAGGCGGCCCATCAGGGTGGCCTGCTGCGCGACCAGGTTGTCGTGCAGGTCAAAGCCGCCCATGGACACAAAAAACACCTGGCGCCGCGCGCCCAGCACATTGCGACCCTTGATCAGGCGCGCCACCATTTGCAGCTGGGTCGACAATGCATCCGTGCCAAAAGTGGCCTGGAAGGGGCGCAGATTGGGCGCGGTTCCGAAGGCTGGCGGGCTCAAGGCCAGCGCATTCGTCACCGAGGCCTCAGCCGCCAGCGCCCGCGCCGTCACCACGTTGTATTCGTTCTCCAGCTTGTGGGTGCGGGACTGGCGGATCAAGCTGTCAATGGTGCTGCGCACCGACGACGAGCCGTAGACAGTTGTGTCCGTAGCAGGCCGGATTTTGATGGCGCCCGAGGTGCTGACCTGGTACTGCAAGGCCGTGTCCCCCGCGAGGAAGACCGCGTTGCCCGACACCGACATGCAGCTGAACAGCGAATTGCTGTTGAGGCTGTTTTGCAGCACCACATCCCCCATATTGCCGCCCCAGCCCACTTTGGAACCTTCGGGCGAGGACGACTGCCACAGCGACTGCTGGTCGTTGTGCGAAAACAGCTGCGGCGGGCGCGGGTAGAGCGTGCGGTTGCTGTTGTTGTACTGGGCGCGCGTGAGCGGCACCACCAGCGGCCCCACATTGAGCTGCACCGCCGCCTTGCCGGTGTTGAACAGATTGGCCAAGCCGGTCATGGCCGGGTGCAGCGCGTACTCGCGGGTCGTGGCACCCAGCGTGTCCACCGGCGGTGTGAGAGGAACCAGGCGCGTGGGCGTGAGCGCCGCCTTGGCCAGCGCAATGCCACCAGCGGTTTGCCCGGCGCCACCACCGCGGATGGTGCTGTACTGGTTGTAGCTCGGGTCGTCGTAGGCCACGACGGTATTGGCGTAGTCATTGCCGCCAAACAAAAACACGCAGACCAGGGCCTTGTAGTCCCCGGCCGGTGCGTTGAAGGCGGCGGCCTCGCCAATGGCGGCCAGGTTGAGCGCAAAAGGCAGCGCGGTGCCGCTCAGCGCAAGCTGGCCGCTGCGGCGCAAAAAGGCACGTCGGCTCTGGAATTCGGGTGGCAGCATGGACATAGGGCCCTCTACTTCTGGATCAGGTACTCGGGGCAGGCCATCACCATCAGCACTGCCGCACAGACGCGCTGACGCTTGAGGGCGGCGGAGCTGTTGGAACTGACAGTGACGCCCAAGAGAGCATTGACGATGACGGTCTGTGTGCTGGCCGAGAGCTGGCCCGCGCACAGCAGCAGGTTGAGGCGGCGCACCAGCGCGGCGGGGTCAAGCACCAGCGTGAGCTCGGTGCTATAGGCCGCGTAGATGTCGCGGCTGTTGAAGCCGTTGTCGATGACGCCCATCATGTAGTTGAGGTAGCCCCCCACGCTGCTTTCGGTCACCAACTGGAACTCCGGCGCTACCACACCATTGCTCAGCGCGGTGCTGGGCGGCACATAACCGGGGCGAAAGAAGTTGAACACCGAGGGCGCGCGCAAGGGGCTTTGGCTGAGCTGGGTCCCGGCGTTGCTCAGGTCCCCAATCTTCCAGGCTCCGCTGGCAGAGCCCACCCCAAAGGTGCGCCCCCATTGCGCCAAACGCAACATCGGCTCGCGCAACTTGCCGTACTCCAGCGCGCTGAGGCCGGTGGCATTGCGCGCCTCGTCGTCCAGAAGGATGGCGGCAAACACGTAGGCAAGATCGCCGCGCACGCCCTGCCCGTTGTCAGCAAACACAGCCGCTACGCGCCCCACGTAGGCCGGGCTGGGGTTGCTGGTCACCAGGCGCTGGATCATTTGCTTGCAGAAGAAGGGTGCCGTGTTCTGGTGGTTAAACAGCGTGTCGAGCGCCGTCTTGAGCGCTGCTGCCCCCGGCGTATTGGCCGGGATGGTGGTACCCAGAAAAGTGGCGGCCAAGGTGGAATGGTTGCTGGCCGTCAGCACCATGGGCAGGCGGGCAAATGCGGTGTTGCCCACTGTGTTGCCATTCACCGTCACGTTCACGTTCTGGCTCATGTCCACGTCGTAGCCGGTGAACACCCGCGCCAGATTGCTCACGTCGCTGGCGGTGTAGGTGTCTTGCGGCTTGCCGTTGCCGTCGAGTTGCTGGGTGCCATCGGGGTTGAGCAGGTGCAGGCCCACGGTGAACAGCTGCATCACCTCGCGGGCATAGTTCTCATCGGGCTGGCGGCCAGAGTTGTTTTCTTTCTTGTTGCCCTTGGTATTGAGGTAGTAGCCCATCGCCACATGCAGGGTCACGGCCTCCAGCAGCCCCCTGAAGTTGCCAAACGCGTAGGCGCACAGCGTGTCCCAGTAGTGCGCCATGGCGTGGCTGCGCCAGCGGAAATCCAAGCCCGACAGCGACACCACAAAAAACTCGGAGAGCGCCAGCCCAATGCGCTTGCGCATGGGGTCGCTGCTGGCCAGCAACTGGTTCCACACCATGTAGTCGGCCGGGTAGCTTTGGTCGTAATAGTTGTTGGTGTTGCTGGCGTCCCCATAGCCTTGGCTGTTGAGCCAGTCCCAGCCACGGGTGCCAAAGTTCAGGGCCACCTGGCCTTCGATCCAAGCGGCATAGCCCTGGTTGCGCACCTGGGCGATGTCGGCATCGCTGGCCGAAAACTGGGCTTGCTGCAGAAAGCGCGAGGCCTGCTCCGCGCTGATGCTGGCACCGCTCAGGGCAATGGCCGCAGGCAAAGCCCGCAAAGAAATGGTGCGCCCGCCTACGGGCGCCTCCGTCGTGTCGCCGCCATCTCCACCGCCACCACCGCAGGCCGCCAAGGCCGCCGCTGCGGCCAAAGCCACAGCAGTCAGGGCGGCAGAGTCCTGCGGGGAACTGCGGGTTTGGGGGGGCGTGGCGAGCTCGGCTTCGTCCACGGTGTCACGCATGGGAATCTCCAAAGTGGAGTGGATAGGCCGCGAAGGTTATCGCCCACCCCACGCGCTGCCCAGCGCCCTTACAAACAATTACTGCTGTCAGGGACAGCCGGTCGTCCGATGCCTAGCGGGTGGCAGTTTGCAGCAGATCGCGCGTACGCAGCGCCTCCCGGCGGGCGGCCGCAGCAAAGTCGGCACCGGCGGAAGCGTAGAGGATGGCGCGCGAAGAGTTCACGATGATCGGGCCCGTGGTTTGGCTGTCGACAGCCCTCCAACCGGCCTTGACCGTGGCTGTGGCGTCCCCACCCTGCGCCCCCACCCCGGGAATCAGCAGCGGCAGCGTGGGCGCAAGGGCGCGCACGCGCTCAATCTCGGCCGGGTAAGTGGCGCCCACCACCAACCCGAGCTGGCCGTTCAGGTTCCAGGGACCCTGCGCCAGGGTGGCAATGTGCTCGTACAAGCGTGGCTGGCCGGGCACATCCCGCAGGGGCTGCGGCTGGAAGTCATCGCCGCCGGGGTTGGAGGTGCGGCACAACAGGAAAGCGCCCTTGCCGTGGTACTTCAGGTAGGGGGCCACCGAGTCAAACCCCATGAAGGGCGAGAGCGTCACCGCGTCGGCGCCATAGCGCTCGAAGGCTTCCTTGGCGTACTGCTCGGCGGTGCTGCCAATGTCGCCACGCTTGGCGTCCAGGATGATGGGGACCTGGGGCGCGGTGCGGCGCATATGCGCCATCAGTTTTTCAAGCTGGTCTTCGGCACGGTGCGCGGCAAAGTAGGCAATCTGCGGCTTGAAAGAGTTCACCAAGTCAGCCGTGGCATCGACGATAGCTGCGCAGAAGTCGTAAATCTTGCTGGCATCGCCCTGGAGATGGGTAGGGAACTTGCTTGGTTCAGGGTCCAGGCCCACGCACAACAAGGAACCGTTTTGGCGCTCGGCGGTGCGCAGCTGGTCTAGAAAAGTCATGGGGGCTATTTTACGGAGGCGTCTTTTACATCCATGGCCAGGCACAAGTCGGCCCAGGCCTTGGCCTTGTCGGCGCTGTTGCGCAGCAGCAGCTTGGGGTGGTACGTCACGATGACCGGGATGCCCTGGTACTGGTACACCGTGCCGCGCAGCTTGCCCAGCGGCTGGGTGGCCAGTGCGCCATGTTCGGCAAGTAGCGTCTGGATGGCAAAGCGGCCCATAGCCAGGATGACTTTGGGCTGCACCAGCGCAATCTCACGCTGCAGGTACTGGGCACACTGCGCCAGGTCGGGCGCCTGCGGAATCTGCCCGTGGGGTGGTCGGCACTTCACCACATTGGTGGCGTAGGCGCCCTGTGCACCGGTGCCACTACGGCTGGCACCCACAGCCTTGAGCATGTTGTCCAGCAGCAGGCCGGGGCTTTCCACAAAGGCCTGGGCACTGCGGTCTTCGTCTTCCTCGGGCGGGTCGCCCACCACCAGCCAGTCGCGCTGGCCGGGGGCCGGCTGCAGCGTGGCGTGTTTGCGCCCGGCGCACAAGCCACAGGCCTGGCAGCTGGCGGCGGTGTCGGCCAGGGCCTCCCAGTCCAGGGTGCCCAGGTCCAGCGGCGTACCTGCCGTGCGGGCCGTCACGGCGGGCGCACGGGCTACCGGCACCGCACGCACCGGGGCCGGCGTGGGCACGGCCGCTGGGGCCGTGGGCGCCACTGCAGGGGCCGGCTGGGCAACCGCGGGCGCCGCAACCTGCACGGCCACCGAAGGCGGCTCGGTCTCAAACACGGTGCCGGGCAACCAGACGCGCACGCCCATCTCCAGCAGCATGGCGCGTTGGCGTTCGTCAAGGGTCAGGGCCATGGGACAACGGGTCTCGTCAAGGGTACAGGGGCAGGCTCATGACCACCGCGTCTTCGCGCTGGCCGTTGCCGGCAGGGTAATAGGCTTTGCGCTGGCCCACGCGGCGGTAGCCGTACTGCTCGTACACATGCAGGGCCCGCGCATTGCTCACGCGCGCCTCCAGCCACAGCCACTGCACGCCCTGGCCACGCGCCCACACGGCGAGCGCGTCCAGCATGACGCGGGCCCAGCCCTGGCCCTGGAATTCCGGCGCCACAGTGATGTTGAGCAGGTGCACTTCGTCCACGCCCTTCATGGCCACAAAGTAGCCCAGCACATAACCGTCGGCCACCAGCATCTGGGCCTGGTAGCCGCTGTGCAGCGCGTCCAGAAAATTGGCGTGACTCCAGGGATGGGCGTAGGCGCGCTGTTCCACGCGCAAGACTTCGTCCAGCCGGTCGGCTAGCAGCGGTTCAAAAACAGCCTCGGGGGCGCGTGGAAGGGAGGACATGGCGTGGGGCTCAGGCAGCAGATGCCGCCGCAGCTTTTTCAGCCAGGCGCTCGGCGGTGGTTTTGGCCACCTTGTCACGGATGTAGCTCGGCATGGCGTGGGCCGCGTCGATCGCCAGGCCCGCAGCCAACAGGGCGGGCGCCAAGCGCAGCATGGCAGCGGCCGTTGGCAGGGCCGGCACCACCGTGCCGCCCTGCTGCACGGCCGCAGGCAGGCGGTCCGCATACACGGCAAACACATTGCCCGCCACAAACAGCGGGCCCAGGCCCGCAGCCGGCGCTGGCAGCTGCACATGCTCGGGGCGCACCAGCGCGCTGGGCTGCAACACGCGCCACTGCCCGTGGGCATAGGCATAGTGCGCGGCGTACACCTCGTCCATGCGTGCATCCAACAGCGCCAACACTTGCAGGGTGGCGGTATCGGGCGCTGCCAACTGGCGCGCGTCCTCGGCCACGGCCAGCAGCGAGTCCATGGGCAACACCGGCACGTTGGCGCCAAACGCCAGCCCCTGCACCACCGAGCAGGCGGTGCGCAAGCCGGTAAACGACCCTGGCCCGGAGCCAAAGGCCATCGCATCCAGCAATGCCATGGGCAGCTCGGCCTGGGCCAGCAGGTCCAGCACGCCAGCAATCAGGTCGGTGGAGGCGCGGGCACCACCCGCCCCGGCGTACTGCCACACCGCCGCACCACGGCAGACCGCGATGGACAGATGCTCGGTTCCGGAATCAATGGCCAGCAGGTTCATGTTTTTAAGAGAAATGGGCCTCTAGCCCTCGTCAATACTGCGTAAATAGCTCCCAATTTAGGAGCGAAGACCTTCCGCAATTGCGCATGCATGTGCAGACGGCGGCCTACGAGGCGAGCCCTGATTATCGGGGTTACCCGGATAATCCTGCCATGCTCCTGCCCACCCGAACCCTTCTGCACAGCCTGGCCATCGGCCTGCTGAGCTGCACCACCGCCATCGCGCAAGCCCTCCCCCCCGACGTAGACGCCGCCCTGGCCCGCGCCAAGGTGCCGCGCGACGCGGTGTCTTTTCTGGTGGTGGATGCACAAAACCCGGCGGCCACCCCGCGTCTGGCCCACCGGGCGCAGACGCCCATGAACCCGGCCTCGGTGATGAAGCTGGTCACCACCACCGCAGCATTGGACCTGCTGGGCCCGGCCTACCAGTGGGCCACGCCGGTCTACACTGAGGGCAGTGTGCGCAACGGTGTGTTGCAAGGCAACCTCTACATCAAGGGCCAGGGGGACCCCAAGCTGGTGCTGGAGCGGCTTTGGCTGCTGCTGCGCCGCGTGCAGGGCCTTGGAATCAAGACAATTGCGGGTGACATCGTGCTGGACCGCAGCGCCTTCAACCTGCCCGAGGTGGACCCCGCCCAGTTTGACGGGGAGCCGCTGCGCCCCTACAACGCCACCCCGGACGCGCTGCTGATCAACTTCAAATCGGTGGTGATGACGTTCACACCCGACCGTGCGGCGCAGGTGGCCCAAGTGCAATACGACCCGCCGCTGGCTGGCGTGGCCCTGCCCGCCACCGTGGCGCTGGGTGCTGGGGACTGTGGCGACTACCGCGCAACACTCAAGGCCGACTTTGCCGACCCGCTGCGCATCCGCTTTGGCGGCAACTACCCGGCCAGCTGTGGCGAGAAGTTGTGGCCGGTGGCCTATGCCGACCCCAAGACCTATGCCCAGCGCGCTGTGCTGGGCCTGTGGGAGAGCCTGGGCGGCAGCCTGCAGGGCAGCGTGCGCCTGGGTACCGTGCCGGCCGCGCTGGCAGCCGGCAAACCGGCGTTTGTGAGCAGCTCGGTACCCATGGTCGAGGTGATTCGGGACATCAACAAGTTCAGCAACAACGTGATGGCGCAACAGCTGTTTTTGACCCTGGGCCGCGCCGCCTATGTTCCGCCGCCCGCGGGAGTCGCAGCTCCTCCGGACTTGGCGCCCGGCAACTTTGACGCTAGCCGCGCCGTGGTGCAACGCTGGTGGCGCGAGCGCTTGGGCAACGAAGAACCCCCGGTGCTGGACAACGGCTCGGGGCTGTCACGGCAGGAGCGCATCACCGCGCAGGCTCTGGGCCGCATGCTGCAAAGTGCCTATGTGTCGCCGGTGATGTCGGAGCTGATGTCGTCCCTGCCCATCTCTGGCGTGGACGGCACGCTGCGCCGTGTCAAGGGCAGCACCAGCGCACACCTGAAAACCGGCAGTCTGAGCAATGTGGTGGCACGCGCAGGCTACGTGCTGGCGGCCAGTGGCAAACGCTATGTGCTGGTAGCCATCGTCAACCACGCCAATGCCAACGAGGCCCGCCCTGCGGTCGACGCGCTGGTGGAATGGGCCGGACGCGACCAGTAAACCGGAGGGTCAGGCCGCCGCGCGCGTCAGGCGATCGCGCACACCGTCCCACTCGGGCGCATCGGGCGGGGCCTCCACCCAGATCAGCTTAACGCCCTGCGCGTCCATCTCGCGCAGCTTGGCAAACAGCTCGTGTGCGGCAGGCTGGGCATGGCTGGGCATGCGGTGGGCCGCCACCAGGGGCGAGCGCACGTGCAGAGGGCTGCGGTGGTAGAGCGCAATGGTGGGGCGTGCGTCCGGCGGCTGGGCGCTGGCCAGCAGGTCCAATGCAGCCTGCAGCGCCTTGGCGTCCATCAGGCGCACGGTGGCGCTGGGCGCGTAGTGTGACTCCAATGTCCCAGAGGCCCGAGGCCCTGGTTGACTCTGCGCGTCCAGCTCTTCTTTCGATAGCAACTGGCGGCCACAGGCATCGATCACCTGGGCTGCGGTGATGGCGCCGGGGCGCAGCAGCACCGGAGCGCCGCGCGTGCAGTCGATGATGGTGGACTCGATACCAACCTCGCAGGGGCCACCGTCCAGGATCAGCAATTCGTCGCCAAACTCGTCGTGCACATGCGCGGCCGTGGTCGGGCTCACGCGGCCAAACTTATTGGCGCTGGGCGCGGCAACGCCCCAGACCTCGCGCGCACCGTCGGTGGGCTTGCGCAGCGCAGCCAAGAGTGCCTGCGCCACCGGATGTGCCGGGCAACGCAGGCCAATGCTGTCCTGCCCACCGGCGGCCGCCGCACCCACGCCGTCGCGGCGCGGCAGGATCAGCGTGAGCGGCCCCGGCCAGAAGGCGGCCATGAGCTGCTGCGCAAAGGCCGGCACGCGCGCACAGTAGTGCGCCACCCCGCCCATGCCACCGTCAAACGCAGCCACATGCACGATCAGCGGGTGGTCGGCCGGGCGGCCCTTGGCCGCAAAAATTTTGCCCACAGCCACCGGGTCGGAGGCATCCGCACCCAGGCCATACACAGTCTCGGTTGGCAAGCCAATCAGCCCCCCATCCCTCACGGCATCTGCGCAAGCAGCTATCGAATCAGGAGCAAGCTCCACACCGTCGGCAAACTGGTAGGCGGACACGATCATGGTACTGCGGGTTCAAAACGCGGCAATGCCGAGGATGCGCGCGGCCTCCAGCGCGGTGGCGCGCACGCCTTCCACCGTAGCGCCGGTGATGTTGAGGTGGCCCATCTTGCGGCCCTTCTTGGCGTCCAGCTTGCCATAGAGGTGCAGATGGGTGCCGGGCAGGGCCAGCACGGCGGCCCAGTCAGGCACACCGCCGTCACGCCCTTCGTTGGGCCAAATGTCGCCCAGCAGATTGAGCATGAGGACCGGGCTGTGCTGGCGCGGCTGCACCAGCGGCAGCCCCGCCAGCGTGCGCACCTGCAGGTGGAACTGCGACACATCGCAGGCATCCATGCTGTAGTGGCCGCTGTTGTGCGGGCGTGGCGCCATCTCGTTCACCACCAGGCCGCCCAGGCCGGCAGCGGCAGGGTGGCTTTCGTCCAGCACAAAGAATTCCACGCACAGCACGCCCACGTACTGCACACCCTCCGCTATCGATTTTGCAGCTGCTACCGCACGTTCGGCGAGGGCTGGCGGCAGATTTCCTTCATACACCTCGGTCACCGCCAGGATGCCATCGCGGTGCAGGTTGCGCTGTACCGGCAGGTTCACACACGCACCGTCGGCACCGCGCGCCACGATGACCGAGCACTCCAGCGCCAGCGGCAGCATCTTCTCCAGCACGCAGGGCACGCCGCCCAAGTCGGCCCAGGCGGCGGCCAGCTCTGCCAGCGTCTTCACGCGCACCTGGCCCTTGCCGTCGTAGCCCATGCGGGCAGTTTTCATAATTCCGGGCAGCAGGTTGGCATCGACGGCAGCCAGCTGCTCGGCTGTTTCAATCACGGCATAGGGCGCACACGGCACGCCACATTTCACAAAGTGCGCCTTCTCGGCCGCACGGTCTTGGGCAATGGCCACAGCGGCACCACTGGGCGCCACGGGGCGGCTCTGCGCCAGCTGCGTCAGCGCTTGGGCGGGCACATTCTCAAACTCGGTGGTGACAGCCGCCGACACCTCGGCCAGCCGGGCCAGCCCCGCAGGGTCGGTGTAGGCCGTCTGCACATGGTGGTGGCTGATGCGCCCGGCCGGGCTGTTGGCATCCGGGTCCAGCACCGCGGTGAAAAACCCCATTTGCTGGGCGGCATGGGCAAACATGCGTCCCAACTGGCCACCGCCCATGACGCCCAGCGTCATCTCCTTTGATCCGCCCAGCGTCATCTCCTTTGATCCGCCCAGCGTCATTTCCTTGGCTCCGCCCAAACCGACGGCTGCATGCTCAGAAGCCATTTAAACCGCGCTTCCGGTCATCGGCAGCACCATCTTGCGCGCGGCCTCGGTCTGGTCGATGCGGAAGGCGTCCAGCTCCTGGCGCAGGTCCGGGTTGTCGTTGGCCAGCAGGGCCACGGCAAACAGCGCGGCATTGGCAGCACCCGCCGGGCCGATGGCGAAGGTCGCCACGGGAATGCCCTTGGGCATTTGCACGATGCTGTGCAGCGAATCCACGCCCGACAGGGCCTTGCTCTGCACCGGCACACCCAGCACCGGCAGCGTAGTTTTGGCGGCCAGCATGCCCGGCAAGTGGGCCGCACCACCGGCGCCGGCGATGATGGCCTTGAGGCCGCGCGCCACGGCCGTTTCGGCGTAGGCGAACATGTCGTCGGGCATGCGGTGGGCGGAAACCACCTTGGCTTCGAAGCCGATGCCAAACTGTTGGAGAATCTGGACTGCGTGCTGCATGGTGTCCCAGTCGGAACTGGAGCCCATGACAACGCCGATTTGAATGGTTTTCATAGTGCTGAAAGCGCTTTGCGAAGCGCCAGGTGGACTGGCGGCGCAGGGTTTGCGCACGTGGCCAGAATTGAATTTTACTTTTTCACCCCGAGCTACCTTCCATGATTAACGTCACCATCGAAAACTTTGACGCCGAAGTCGTCGCCGCCTCGCACCAGGTCCCGGTTCTGGTGGACTTCTGGGCGCCCTGGTGCGGCCCCTGCAAAGTGATCGGTCCGCTGCTCGAAAAGGTGGAGGAGGAGTACGCCGGCCGCTTCAAGCTGGTGAAGATTGACTCCGACCAGGAGCAGCAGCTGGCCCAGGCCTTTGGCATCCGCAGCATTCCCACCTGCGTGCTGATGGTGGACGGCAAACCGGTGGACGGCTTTATGGGCGCAGTGCCGGAAAGCAAGATCAAGGAGTTTCTGGACAAACACGTGCCCTCCGAGGCCGTGCTCGAAGCCGTGGCAGACGCCGAAGACGCACAGGCCCTCGTTGCCGCCGGCGACCCGCAGGCCGCGCTGCAAAAGCTGCTGGAAGCGCTGAGCGTAGACCCCAGCAACGACGATGCCCGCTACGACTACGTGAAGCTGCTGATCGAGAACGACCTGCTCGAAGATGCCGAAGCCGCGCTGGCCCCCAAACTCACCGAAATCCCGCGCCAGCTGCGCTTTGAGGCGCTGGGCCAGTTTCTGGACGCCATCAAGTTCGTGGTGACCGACGACCGCGGCATTTGGACACCCGACCAGTTTGACGCGCTGATTGCCAGCAACAAACGCGACTTCGACACCCGCCTGGCCAAGGCCCGCGTGCTGATGGTCGGTGGCGACTGGACCGGCGCCATGGACGAGCTGCTGGAAATCATCATGCGCGACAAGGCGTGGGGCGACGCCGTGCCGCGCAAGACCTTTGTGGCCATCTTGGAGCTACTGACCCCACCCAAGCCCAAAGCCAACCCGGCCGATGCAGGCAAGGCCGCTGGCGGCATTGAGGTGGTGGGCAAGGCCGTGACCGAGCAAGACCCGCAGGCCCAGCTGGTGTCTGCCTACCGGCGCAAGCTCAGCATGGCGCTGAACTGAGCACCCAAGCCCTTCTTGACAAGCCGCCCACGGGCGGCTTGTTTATTTGCCCTCGCGCTTGGCCTTGAGCCACGCAGTCATCATCGCGATTTCCTGCTTTTGCGCGCGAATGATGTCCCGCGCGAGTTTTTTGACTTTGGGATCTTTGCCGTACTTGAGCGCCACTTCGGCCATGTCGATGGCGCCTTGGTGATGGGGAATCATGCCCGCGAGAAAGTCTACATCCGCGTCGCCAGTCAGGGCCACGCCCATGTCCTTGTGCATCTTGGCATTCGCAGCCTCGTAGGCTGCCGTGGAAGGCGACGCAGCCGCGGTCGCCGCAGCGGGCATGGTGTGGCCCGCATGGGGATCTGGAGCTTGGGCCCAGGCCACACTGGACACCAAGGCAGCGCTGGCCACCACGCACGAGAGCAGTTTCATACAGAAGTCCTGAAGTTGAACAATGACCGCTGTCTGAGCGCAGCTCAGCGCCAAAAGTTCATCCCAAACGCTTGCGCTGGATCAAACTGGCGCGTGGAGCTCCTCAGGCGGCGCGCACGTGCATACCGGTGTGCCGCACAGCTTGGCGCTCGGTGGCCAGCACACGCTGGGCGTTGAGGCTGGCGATAGGGATGCTGGCGTCCTGCGGAATGCCACCGCTGAGCTGTAGCGCCAAGTAGCGGCCACAGCACACCCGCAAAAACGAGGCGAAGTTGTCCACCTCGCCACGCTCGGCCACCAGCTCGTCGTAGAGCTTGGTGCAGAGCTGGGGCACGCCCATACCGTCGCGCGTGGCAATCTCGTCGAGCACACGCCAGAACAGGTTTTCCAGTTTGATGCTGGTGGCCACTCCGTGCAGTCGCACCGAGCGGGCGCGGCTCTCGTAAAGCGTGGGGTCGGCGCTGATGAACACTTGGCACATGGCTGTCTCCTCGGTGGGCTGCCCCGCATGGTGCGAGCCGGCCCCCGGGGCGTCAATGGGAAATACGCGTACCCAGCAGCACCAGGAACTGCCCGATCCAGGCCGGATGCGCGGGCCAGGCGGGGGCGCTGACCAAATTGCCATCGGTGTACGCCGCATCGATGGCAATGTCGGCGTAGGTGCCGCCGGCGATTTCCACCTCCACCCGGCACGCCGGGTAGGCCGAACAGGTACGGCCCTTGAGCACGCCGGCTCCAGCCAGCAGCTGTGCGCCGTGGCACACCGCGGCCACGGGTTTGTTGGCATCAAAAAAGTGCTTCACCGCGGCCACCACGGCGGGGTAGGTGCGCAGGTACTCAGGGCCGCGGCCACCAGGAATCACCAGCGCGTCGTAGCTGCTGGCCTGCACCTCTGCAAAGGTGGCATTCAAGTTGAAGTTGTGGCCGGGCTTTTCGCTGTAGGTCTGCGCGCCCTCAAAGTCGTGGATGGCGGTCTTGATGTGGTCGCCCGCCTTTTTGTCGGGGCACACGGCGTGCACCGTGTGGCCCACCGCCAGCAGCGCCTGGAAGGGCACCATGGTTTCGTAGTCTTCGCAGTAGTCACCGCAAATCATCAGGATTTTCTTGCCCGCCATGTCAGTCTCCTCGTTGTAAATGGGAAACCGATTGTTGGGCGCCACGCGCTGTGCGTGGTGGTACCGGGTTGTTACACCCGACACGACGCAAATGCTACAAAAACGATAGCTGCTTGCGCAATAACGACGGGGGCTAACGCCTCAAAACTCTCTGAATCAGGCCGTCAGGCGCGTCAGGGCTTCCTGGTATTTGGCGGCGGTTTTCTCGATCACCTCGCGCGGCACGCGTGGTGCGGGCGGCGTCTTGTCCCAGGGCTTGCCGTCCACCAGGGCGGCTTCGAGCCAGTCGCGCACAAACTGCTTGTCGTAGCTGGGCGGGTTGGTGCCGACCTGGTAGCTTTCCTGCGGCCAGTAGCGGCTGGAGTCAGGGGTCAACACCTCATCCATCAGCACCAAG
Source organism: Rhodoferax sp. TH121 (assembly GCF_002251855.1). Taxonomy (GTDB): domain Bacteria; phylum Pseudomonadota; class Gammaproteobacteria; order Burkholderiales; family Burkholderiaceae_C; genus Allorhodoferax. The sequence goes on along the minus strand of NZ_NOXW01000022.1, from coordinate 221,402 downwards.
GTGCCGTCCTTGTCCAGGCCAAATTCGAACTTGGTATCGGCGATGATGATGCCCTTGGTCAGCGCAAACGCGGCGGCGGTCTTGTAGATCTGGATGCTGATGTCGCGGATGCGGGTGGCGAGGTCCAGGCCAATCATCTCCACGGTTTTCTCGAAGGTGATGTTCTCGTCATGGTCGCCCACGGCGGCCTTGGCGGCGGGGGTGTAGATGGGCTCGGGCAGTTTGCTGGCGTTTTGCAAACCCGCGGGCAGCGGCACGCCACACACGGCGCCGTTCTCCTGGTATTCCTTCCAGCCGCTGCCGGCCAGATAGCCACGCACCACGGCCTCGACCGGGATGGGCTTGAGGCGCTTGACCAGCATGGAGCGGCCGGTGACCTGCGCCACTTCGGACGGCAGCACCACGCTTTCGGGCGCGTCGCCGGTCAGGTGGTTGGGGCAGATGTTGGCGCCGTTCTTGCCCAGCTTCTCAAACCAGAACAGGGCCATCTTCGTCAGCAGCACGCCCTTGCCGGGAATCGGCTCGCCCATGATCACGTCAAACGCAGACAGGCGGTCGCTAGCTACCATCAGGATGCGGTCCTCGCCCACCGCGTAGTTGTCGCGCACCTTGCCGCGGGCAAGCAGGGGAAGGGACAGGGCGGAGGTGTGCAAGGCAGAAGTCATGGCATCCAGCTAATTAAAAAGGCCTCGCCCCCCGGAATGGAAGGCGAAGCCTTGGATTATCGCAAGTTCGCACCGCCCTGCGGTGCGGGGGGCGTCTTCAGGCGACGGCCAGATCCTGCACCACCTGGGCCAACTCTCCGCGAGCGTACTGAGCGGCCACCACCTGCAGGCTATGGCCCTTGATACTGGCAGCGCGACCTTCACAGCCGAATTCGATGTAGCGCTGTTTGCAGAGCTGCTTGGCGGCTTCGCGGGCGGGTTTGAGCCATTCGCGGGCATCAAACTTCTCGGGGTTCTCGAACATGAACTTGCGGACCGCCGCGGTCATGGCCATGCGGATATCGGTGTCGATGTTGACCTTGCGCACGCCGAAGGGAATGGCGCGCTGCACCTCTTCCACCGGCACACCCCAGGTCTGGGGCATCTTGCCGCCGTACTGGTTGATGGCGGCCAGCAATTCTTGCGGCACTGCGCTGGAGCCATGCATCACCAGGTGGGTGTTGGGGATGCGGGCGTGGATTTCCTTGATGCGGTCGATCGCCAAGATGTCGCCCGTGGGCTTGCGGGTGAACTTGTAGGCGCCGTGGCTGGTGCCGATGGCAATCGCCAGCGCGTCGAGCTGGGTGCGTTTGACGAAGTCAGCCGCTTGCTCGGGGTCCGTCAGCAGCTGTTCGCGGGTCATGGTGGCATCGGTGCCGTGGCCGTCTTCCTTGTCGCCCTTCATGGTTTCCAGCGAGCCCAGGCAGCCCAGTTCGCCTTCCACCGTCACCCCCAGCTTGTGGGCCAGGTCCACCACCTTGCGTGTCACATCGACGTTGTACTCGTAACTGGCAATCGTCTTGCCGTCAGCCTCCAGGCTGCCGTCCATCATGACGGAGCTGAAGCCCAGGTCGATCGCGCCCTGGCAGACCGCGGGGCTCTGGCCATGGTCCTGGTGCATCACCACCGGAATGGTGGGATAACTCTCCACAGCAGCCTGGATCAGGTGCTTGAGGAAGTGCTCCCCGGCGTATTTGCGTGCACCGGCGCTGGCCTGCATGATCACAGGGGCGCCCACTTCTTTGGCCGCCTCCATGATGGCCTGGACCTGCTCTAGGTTGTTGACGTTGAACGCGGGAATCGCGTAGTTGTGCGTTGCCGCGTGATCAAGAAGCTCACGCATCGAGACGAGTGCCATGGATATCCCCAGGAAGTTAAAAACTCGCAGCAGCGGCTCTTGGTAACCGCTTGGTAACTTTTTACCGTTGCCGGATTCTAACCTTCAGGGTTAACCCGTGAAAGTCCGCAAAAAAGGGGCCCTGCGGCCCCTTGTGTCTATCGCCAGCCCCACGCGGTGGGCAGGCCTGGAGATTTAACTCACCGCGCAGATTTTCAGCATATTGGTACCACCGGGTGCGCCCATGGGCTCGCCGCAGGTGATGGCATAGATGTCGCCCTTTTGCACAATGCTGCGGGACTTCAGGTGCTTCTCGGCGTCCATCAGCGCGGTGTCGCGGTCGGCACTGGTACCCATGAGCAGCGGGCGCACATTGCGGTACAGCGTCATCTTGCGCTGGGTGCTGATCTTGGGCGTGAGCGCATAAATAGGCACATGGATCAGGTGGCGGCTCATCCACAGCGCGGTGCTGCCACTGTCGGTCATGGCCACGATGGCCTTGGCACCCAAATGGTGGGCCGTGAACAAGGCGCCCATGGCGATGGACTGGTCAATACGGGTGAAAGTCTTGCCCGTGAAATCCGCATCGAGCTTGACGTGCTCGCTGCTTTCTGCGGCAACACAGATCTTGGCCATCTCAACCACGGTCTCCAGGGGGTACTTGCCGGCGGCGGTTTCGGCCGACAACATCACGGCGTCGGTTCCATCCAGCACCGCGTTGGCCACATCACTTACTTCCGCACGCGTAGGCACGGGGTTGGTGATCATGGATTCCATCATCTGGGTGGCGGTGATCACGACCTTGTCGTTCTCGCGGGCCAGCTTGATCATGCGCTTTTGCAGCGCGGGAACCGCAGCGTTACCGACTTCCACGGCCAAGTCACCACGGGCAACCATGATGCCGTCGGAGGCAAGCAGAATTTCTTCCAGCTTGGGGATAGCTTCAGCGCGTTCGATCTTGGCAATCAGGCCGGGCTTGTGGTTGAACTCGGCGGCCGCCACATTGCACAACTGGCGCGCCATTTCCATGTCGGTGGCGTTCTTGGGGAAGCTCACGGCCACGTAGTCGGCCTGGAAGCTCATCGCGGTGCGAATGTCTTCCATGTCCTTGCCGGTGAGCGCGGGAGCAGTCAGACCGCCGCCCTGCTTGTTGATGCCCTTGTTGTTGGACAGCTCGCCGCCCAGCTTGACGGTGGTGTGCACCTGTTCGCCTTTCACCGCATCCACGGTGATCACGATCAAACCGTCGTTGAGCAGCAGCACATCGCCGGCCTTCACCTCATTGGGCAGGGACTTGTAATCCAGGCCCACGGCGTCGATGTCGCCGAGTTCCGTGCGGGCAGCATCCAGAATGAATTTTTGACCGGGCTCCAGGAAGACTTTGCCATCTGCAAATTTGCCAACACGAATCTTGGGGCCCTGCAGGTCGGCCATGATGGCCACTTCGCGGCCGGCGCGTTGGGCAGCTTCGCGCACCAGGCGGGCGCGGTCAATGTGGTCTTGGGCCTTGCCGTGGCTGAAGTTCAGCCGCACCACATTGACGCCGGCTCGGATCATTTGCTCCAGCAAAGCGGGGTCGCTGGAAGCGGGTCCGAGGGTGGCAACGATTTTGGTGGCGCGACGGGGCATGAAACTGTCTCCTAGAGTGAGTTACCTATTTTCACACGCTTGTCTGTACCTTGGTTACATGGCAGGCACAAGAATACGCAGGGGATGGGCGAGCCTGAATGCGCACTGCTGCGGCCCCGCAAGCCGACAGCCCGGGCAGGCGGAAGCAGCCACAAAAAAAGGCATTCCCCGGTTTATGACCAGAAAATGCCTCCGATGCTTGCGGCTTGTGCGCAAGCAGCTATACATTCAATAGCAAATTAGGCTGCAGCGCGCTTCGTCAGAATCTCAAAGGCGGGCAGGGTCTTGCCTTCCAGCACTTCCAGGAAGGCACCGCCGCCGGTGCTGATGTAACCCACCTGCTTCTCGATGCCGTACTTGGCAATGGCGGCCAATGTGTCGCCACCACCAGCGATGGAGAAGGCGCTGGACTCGGCAATCGCTTGCGCAATCACTTTGGTGCCGTTCTCAAAGGCGGCGAATTCGAACACGCCCACGGGGCCGTTCCAGACAATGGTGCCAGCCTGCTTGAGCTGGGCAGCCAGCTTGGCGGCGGTTTCTGGGCCAATGTCCAAAATCAGGTCATCGTCCGCCACTTCGGTAGCCTTCTTCACCGTGGCGGGTGCGTCGGCAGCAAAAGTCTTGGCCACCACCACGTCGGTGGGGATCGGTACCTCGGCGCCGCGCGCCTTCATGGCGTCGATCACGGCCTTGGCTTCGGCCAGCAAGTCGGGTTCGGCCAAGCTCTTGCCGATCTTCAGGCCAGCGGCCAGCATGAAGGTGTTGGCAATGCCGCCACCCACGATGAGCTGATCCACATTGGCTGACAGGCTCTTGAGGATGGTGAGCTTGGTCGACACCTTGGAGCCGGCCACGATGGCAGCCAACGGACGCTTGGGATTGGCCAGGGCCTTGGTGATGGCGTCGATTTCGGCCGCCAGCAGCGGGCCGGCGCAGGCCACGGGAGCGAACTGGGCGATGCCGTAGGTGGTTCCCTCGGCACGATGGGCGGTGCCAAAGGCATCGTGCACAAAGATGTCACACAGTGCGGCCAGCTTGCGCGCCAGGTCTTCGCTGTTCTTCTTCTCTCCCTTGTTGACGCGGCAGTTTTCCAGCATCACCAGCTGGCCGGGCTGCACCTGCACGCCGTCCACCCAGTTTGCCACCACGGGAATCTCGCGCCCCAAAAGTTCGCCCATGCGCTTGGCCACGGGAGCCAAGGAATCTTCAGGCTTGAAATCGCCTTCGGTGGGGCGGCCCAGGTGGCTGGTCACCATGACGGCAGCTCCTGCATCCAGCGCCATCTGGATGGCGGGCACCGAGGCGCGGATACGGGTGTCTTCGGTGATGTTGCCGGCGTCGTCTTGCGGCACGTTCAGGTCGGCACGGATAAAGACGCGCTTGCCGGCAACGCTGCCGTTGGCACACAAATCAGAAAAACGGATGACGTTCATGGAGCAGCCTTGTTGAAAATTTGCCCGAATTGTAGGGGTGTGGGCTGCGGGTTTGGTACGTACCAGCGTCAGCGAGAGGGCAGTCCTTTTGCGGCGTGTCCTCCGCGCAGCGGGCGGGAGACACGGAGCAAAGCACATGGGCCAAGCGCTCCGGTCTCAGCAAACTACTTACGGCCTACCAACCCAAGCCGATATGCAGCGGCAGATACACTGCCATGCCCGAGGCAATGGTGCCCAGCACCGCCTGGCCGGCACCCCGGCGCCAGACAAAGAAGGCCAGCCCGGCTGCCACGGCGTAAAGCCGCGCGTCCTTGAGCGTGTGAATGATCTGGCCTTGGGACATGACGATCTCGGGCACGATAACGGCCGACAGGGCGGCAATCGGCGCGTACTGCAGGCCGCGTTGGGCCCAGGCAGGCAGCGACCAGTCCTTGTCGGTGATGAAGAAAAAGGAGCGTGCAATCACGGTCACGCAAGCCAAGCCAGCCGTGGTCAGCAGTGTCCAGCCGTCGGTGCTACCGACAAAGAAACTGTCCAGGCTCATGCAGACTCCTTGGGCGGTTGCGGCGCTGGGTGGTGCAGCGGGTGCGAGGTATCGGGGCGCTTGTCCAGCAACAGGCACACGGCCACCGCCACGGCAATCGCCACCAGGATGTTGAGCTTGAGCGGCAGCGCAAAGGCCGCCACGCCTGCCGCCCCAGCCACACCGGCCGAGACCCAGCGCAGGCGGCTGGTCGCCAGCGAGGCCATCATGCCCACCAGCGCCAGAATGCCCGCAAAGCCCAAGCCCCAAGACGTGGGCACAAAATTGGCCAGCACCACGCCCAGCACACTGCTGCTGGTCCAGCTGAACCAGTTGATGCCGCCGTTTCCAGCCAGGTAGGCCATTTGCGCATTGCGACCAACATCGTCGGTGGCCGGGTGGGCGAACTGCTTAACAAAGAGCACATAGGTCAGGTCGGCCGACAGGTAACCCGTGACCAAGCGCTGCCAGCGCGGCAAGTGCATCAGATAGGGGCGCATGTGCGCGCTGAACACGACAAATCGCAGATTCACGCAAAAGCCGGTCACCAGCACCACCCAGGCGGGAGCGCCCGCCATCAGCAGCGGAATGGCAGCCAGCTGGGAGCTGCCGGCAAACACGGTGAGCGCCATGAACAGCGCCTCCACCGTGCTCATGCCGGACTTGACCATGGCCACACCCGTCATCAGCCCCCAGGCAGCAATGCCGGGCGAGACACCCAGCATGTCCTGAAAGCCGCGGCGAAATTCGGGATGCGTGTAGTTGCTGCGAAGAAAAAACATCAGGGCGCCTCGGGCGGCGCAGGCAGTTCGAAACGCTGGCCCACTTGTAAAGGGCAACCCCGCAGAAATTCGGCGGCCGGCAAGCGCTTGCCACCCGGGCGCTGCAGCTCGGTTAAAACTGCTATTGAATTCATAGCTGCCACCGCAATACCTTCCGGGGCTACAGCCAAAATTTGACCAAAATCAGCAGCTTGGGTGCCTTGTGCCACCTGCGCTCCCCAGACTTTGATGGTTTCACCATTCAGCACCGCGCTGGCGCCGGGAAAAGGATTGAAAGCACGCACGCGGCGCACGATGGTGGCCGCGTCCAGCCGCCAGTCGATGGGCGCTTCGTGTTTCTCGATCTTGTGGGCATAGGTCACGCCGGCTTCAGGCTGCTTCACGGGCTGCAGGGCGCCCCGGGCAGCTAGGTCCAGCGCCTGCACCACCATGGCGGCGCCCAAATCCGCCACCTTGTCATGCAGCGTGGCCGTGGTATCAGTGTCCAGAATAGGCAGCGCCTGCTTGAGCAGCATGTCGCCGGTATCCAGCCCCACATCCATCTGCATGATGGTGACGCCCGTCTCGGCATCGCCCACTTCAATGGCGCGATGAATCGGCGCAGCGCCCCGCCAACGGGGCAGCAAGGAACCGTGAATATTCAGGCAGCCCAACTTGCCGCCGGCCACCATGTCATCGAGCACCCATTGCGGCAAGATGAGGCCATAGGCAGCCACCACCATCACATCGGCCTGCGCATCGGCAATGGCTTGGCGGGCTGCGGCGGCATCCTCGGGAAATTTTCCATCCAGGCGCAGGCTGCGCGGTTGGGCCACGGGAATGGCGTGGTCCAGCGCAAACTGTTTGACAGCGGAGGCCTGCAGCTTCATGCCACGCCCAGCGGGGCGGTCGGGCTGGCTCAGCACCAAGGCAATGGTGTGGCCGGCCGCGTGCAGGCGCTCCAGCGCCACACGGGCAAATTCCGGCGTACCGGCAAAGATGACGCGCAGTGGCCGCGCGGCCTGGCCGGCTGCGGCGACCACTTAGCGCGATTCCTCGCGTTGCGCCTTGATCATCTTGGTCTTGATACGGTTGCGCTTGAGCGGCGAGAGGTATTCGACAAACACCTTGCCCATCAGGTGGTCCATCTCGTGCTGAATGCAGACGGCCAACAGACCATCAGCCTCGATTTCGCGGCTCTGGCCTTTTTCGTCCAGTGCCTTTACACGCACCGCATCAAAGCGGGTCACACCATCGTAAATGCCAGGCACCGACAGGCAGCCCTCTTCATTCAGGTGGGTGGTGGGGCTGGTCCAGACCAGCTCGGGGTTGATCAGCACCATGGGCTGGTCCCTCTCTTCCGACACGTCGATCACGATCAGGCGTTCGTGAACATTGATTTGTGTCGCTGCCAGGCCAATGCCTTTGGCGTCATACATGGTCTCCAGCATGTCCGCAGCCAGCTGCTGAATGCGTGCGTCCACCGCAGCAATGGGTTTGGCCACGGTATGGAGTTTGGGATCGGGGTAACAAAGAATCGGGAGTAAAGCCATGGGAACTGCCTAAAAGATGTGGCTATTTTCGCCACTTTTACGATTGCTTGCACTGCCAACAGGCCAAAAACGTTGCCGAATCAAGGGCTTGAGCGCAAAATCGCGCGTAACTTATCAAGTTCTTTCACCCATTCGCACCCTATGACGACACACCTGATGGCGAAATCCCGCGTGGCGCTTGCCGCCTTGGCCGTACTGGCCGGCACCTTGGCGGGCCCCGGCGCATGGGCGCAGAACTTCCCAATCTCTGCCGCCCAGAAACAAACCGCCAACGAAGTCGCCCAAAAAGGCGTGCCCCTGAGCGAGCTGGCCCCCAATGCTCCAGACAGCTACACCGTCAAAAGTGGTGACACCCTGTGGGACATCTCCAAGCTATTCCTCAAGAGCCCCTGGCGCTGGCCCGAGCTATGGGGCATGAACCTCAATGACATCAAGAACCCCCATCGCATCTATCCTGGTCAGGTGCTGGTCTTGGAACGATTGGGTGACAAAGCCACCTTGCGTGTGGCGGGCGGGGGTGACGGTGCAGCGCCCGATACCGTCCGCGTAACACCGCGCACACGCTACGAAGCACTGGCTGATTTGGCCTTGCCCGCACTGAAGAGTCGCGTCATCGAGGCATTTCTGGCGGAGCCTTTGATTGTGGACGCTGCTGAATTGCAGGCCGCGCCCCGCATCGTGGCCACCCAAGAAGAGCGCGTGCTGCTCACCCGTGGCGACCGGGCCTATGCGCGCGGCTCCAACGGAGCTCCGCTGCTGGACGACCAAGCCAAGCTGCAACTGTTCCGACTGTTCCGCAACGCGACCCCACTCAAAGACCCCGGAACCGGGGAAATCTTGGGCTATGAAGCGCAGTACATAGGCAAAGCCCAGCTAACGCGCAGCGAAACCACCGGAGAGGTGCAAGGTGAGAAAGGGCAGCTGGAAAGTGCTGTCGTACCTGCAACCATCGATATCGTCTCCGCCAAAGAAGAAATCCGGGTCGGAGATCGCATGCTGCCGGAGCCAGCCCGCGAACTATCGTCGTATACGCCCCACGCGCCCTCCCAAACAGTGGAGGCCCGCATTGTGTCGGTTTACGGCAGTGCCGTGATCAATGCTGGCCAAAGCCAGGTGGTGGCCATCAACCGAGGCACCCAAGACGGCATGGAAGCTGGCCACGTGCTTGCCATCCTGAAGGATGGCCAGCGTATTGTGGATAAAACCGACCCCACCCGGCCGCTCATGAAGCTCCCCAGTGAACGCAACGGGCTGCTGATGGTCTTCCGCACCTTCGACCGCGTCTCTTATGCGCTGATTCTGGAAATTACCGACAGCGTGCGGGTGGGCGACCGTCTGGTCAACCCGCGCTAAGGCCTGCGCGCACTCCGCCACAAGGGCACCTCCGCACGTGGAGCGCGATGAACTGTCCGGGTGGCTGCGTCTACTCCTCACCCCGGGAGTAGGCAGCAGCAGCGGCCGCAAGCTCTTGGCCCGCTTTGGGCTCCCCCAGCAAATTTTTTCGCATGACAGCGCAACCTTGTGCGAATGCGTGAGCAGCAAACAGGCAGAGAGCCTGCTGCACACCCCCGACGAACTGGCGGACTTGTTGGACATAACGTGGGAATGGCTGACGCAAAACCCGCAACAACGTCATGTGCTAACTTTGGGTGACCCCCGCTACCCTGCCGCCCTGCTCGATACGGAAGACCCACCCTTGCTCTTGTATGCCCTGGGTGACGCCCGACACCTGCAAGCGGGATGGGCCCCTAGCGCATCCAGTCGCATTGCCGTAGTGGGTAGCCGCAACCCAACAGCACAAGGTGTCGCCAATGCGCGGCAGTTCTCGCAAACGCTGGCCCAGGCTGGTTTGACTGTGGTGTCCGGGCTGGCCTTGGGCATTGACGGAGCGGCGCATGAGGGGGCACTGGATGGCGCGGCCGAAGACCAGTTAGCGACCATCGCCATCGTGGGCACCGGACTGGACCGTGTGTACCCGAAAGCCCATTTCCAATTGGCCCATCGCATCGCCCAACATGGCTTGCTGATCAGTGAGTACCACTTGGGCACACCACCGCTGTCAGCCAATTTTCCCAAACGCAACCGCATCATTTCTGGCCTCTCACAGGCGACGCTGGTGGTGGAGGCCGCCCTCAAGTCTGGTTCGCTCATCACGGCACGCATGGCCGTGGAACAAGGCAAAGACGTGTTTGCCATCCCGGGCTCCATCCACGCCACCCAAGCACGCGGCTGCCACGCATTGATCAAGCAGGGCGCCAAGCTGGTGGAAAGCGCCCAAGACATCCTGGAGGAGTTTGATCTCCCGGATGGCCCTGGATTTGCTATAAATCCAGGAGCTTCTGACGCCGCATTCACGGCTTTCGAAGGTATTTCCGGCATTGAACGCTCTTTGTTGGAGGCCCTGGCTTTTGAACCCGCGGGCCTGGACACTCTGCAGGCACGTACAGGCATGGACACCCCAACACTACAAGCATTGCTGATGGAGCTGGAGCTGAAGGGCCACGTCGCACGCCTACCTGGCAGCCTGTTCCAGCGCCTCGCCCGCAGCTAAACGCCGGAAAAGCGGGGCAGTTTGCACCGCAAACGTGCGGTGCTTTTTTCTGCGCTATATTGGCTCCCATGTTTGAAGTGCTTGCTTTCGTTTACGAAAACTACTACGCGGACAAGGACTGCCCCGAACCCGCCCACCTGCAACGCAAGCTCAGCGCCGTGGGCTTTGAGTCGGACGAAATCGACGATGCCCTGACTTGGCTGCAAGGCCTGAATAATGCGGCGCATAGCGCACGCCCCCGGGTCCCTGAGACGCTGGAAGCATCCGCGAAATTGGCCGCTGAACCTTGGCTGCGCCAGCCTCTGGCCACCAGTGTGCGAATTTACCCGCCGTATGAGCAAAACCATTTAGGCTCCCAGTGCCTGGGATTTATCCGATTTTTGGAATCGGCTGGCGTCTTGCCTGCCCATTTGCGCGAAGTGGTGCTGGACCGAGCCATGGCAGCCCCCGGAGGTCCAGTGGCGCTGGCCGACCTCAAGGTCATCATCCTCATGGTGTTCTGGAGTTTTGGCCTAGAACCTGATGCGCTCGTGCTGGACGAACTCTGCGACGACAGCAGCGAACGCATCACGCATTGAAGAAACAGGCCCCCACACTACGCAGCGACCTTATGAGGTGGCGCGTTCAGCCTAGGGGGACCCGGCACAGAAACTTGGCAGTTATGCCAACAGACGCTCCGGATTCGCTTCGAGCTTGGCCAAGGCATCGCGTGTCGCGCGCACCGTCAAGGCTTCTTCCTCTTGCGGCAAGAGCAAGCCTGCCTGCAAATAGGCCGCCAAGCGCCCACCCTGAATCAAATAGCTCTTCCCAGCACTGGAGGCAAACAGATTCAGATGTTTGCGGTCACTGCGCCAGGCAAACTGCACCTGGGTGATCTGGTTGTTGTGGTCCAGCGTGAACCACGAACCCAACTGCAACTCCTGGGCCCAGGCCAACATGGCTGCCGTAGGTTTGGAGCCGCCATTGGCCACCACCTCGATAGCCGAAGCATCGATACCCAGCATCATTTCAATGCTCTCGGCATCCAAAGGCAGGTCACCCATGCCGTCTTCAGACACAAAGTCCTCCAAGTTGCCCAGGCGCTGGGCCATGGCATCAATCTGCGCTTGCGGAATTGCCTGGGTCTTGGACATGAAGGCGTCGGCGAGCGTATCGCTGATGCGCTTCACATTCGTTTCCTGCTCACTGGGCGCCATGGCCAACAGGGTCATGCCGGAGCGCAAGCGCAACAGCAAGTTGGGAAGATCCTGGATCACTTTGGCGCGGTCGGCCCGGTTGGGCTTAGCGCTGGCGGCCCAGATCAAGTCTGTTGCTGATTTTTTAAGCACCAGTGTGTCGGCATGCTGGGGCCCTTTTCGCACCGCAGCGACGGCCAACACCTCTGCCCAGACTTTGAACAGGAAGTCTCGGATTTCGTCGCGCACCGGCATGTCTTTCAACATGTTGCGCATTTCGATGGTGTATTGGATTGCCAAGGTCTCTTTTTGTTCGACCTGTTGCGCCACGCTCACCACCTTTTGGTTTGCACCTTTTTCCGTGAGGAACTTGGAGAGGAACTTCTGGAACTCCTCGAAGACGATCTGGTAGACCTTTTTGCCGGTTTCAGGGTACTGCTCAATGACCTGAACGATGCGCTTGATCTCGGTCTCCATCGCACCGCCTTGCACACCCGAAGCATCAAATCCCATGACGCAGGAGCCCATGCGGTCAATCAGTTGCCGCGCAGGGTGGTCAGCGGTACCGAAAAAATCAGGATCTTCCAGGGCGACTCGCAGGACAGGCATTTGCAGGCGGGCAAACCAGACACGTATGCCGGGTGGAATACGCTCCTCAGCCAAGATCGCCTGGAACATCAGTGCCACAATTTCAATCGTGGCCTTTTCACCCTTGGTTTCGGCCTTTTTCTTGAGCTCGCTCGACTTCTCACGCAGGTCACCAGCCACCCGGGCAACACCAGCCGGGCTGTAGTCTTCGTACATGGTTCCACCCGGGGCGTACACCATGTTGGCGGCACCGGGAGCTATGGCGGCAGCCAGTGCGGGGGATGGGGCGTGGTGGGCGGTACCGCCGAAGTCGCCACCACCGTGACTTACAAATAAACGGCGAATTTGACCGATCACCCCTTGCGCACGGCTGCGGGCTCGTGCAAGCGGGGTGGTGGCAGTCAACATGCGAGTCTCTTCCCCTGCGCCATAGGCTTGGCCAGGCATGCTGTGTGAACCCGAAGACTGACGCCAGAATGGCGTGGGCGCAGAAGAAGATACCCCTTGTGGACCGGAATTCCCTGAGACTGCAGACGCTGCACCGCCTCCCCAGCCCAGACGCCCCCCGAAAAATCCACCGCCCGAACGCTGACCACCGGAGGGGGGAGCACCACCACCGGCATCCATACCAGCCTGCTGGGTCGGGCCATAGCCCCCGCCGCCAGGGCCGGTGGAAGTACCACCGTCCATGCCCGCCACGCCACGCCCGCCCGGCTGGGGCACTGCGCCGCCCAGTGCAGCATGACCCGTGGGCGCGTAAGCCTGCGCGTAGCTGCCCCCGGGGTTGGTACCGTAACCCACATCGCCATAGCCACTGGGTGACATCTCACTATTAGGCTGCCCAATCCCGGGGGCGGTTGGCAGCGGGCGCGGGCGTTGTGGTGCACGCACCGAGGCTTTCACACGGTCTTTCAGCTCGATGGTCGGCATCACGCCCTTGCTGATGAGCAGGTCATTGGCGTTTTTATAGGCCACGATCAGGCGTTCGATCAGCAGCTTCTGCACCACCTCATTTACCATGGGCCACGACTCGGCTGGCATGCCGGACTGGGCCCATTGTTCGACCATGAGTAACACCAGCACCTCAGGGCGCAGCAAATCATTGCCCTCCAGGTCCTCGATATTCTCCAGAAAACGGATGCGCACACGTAGGTCATCCAGCTGCGGCAGAACCTTTTCATTGACGGCCAGCACCAAGCGGGACGCCAAGATCTTGTTCTCCACCACTTCGGTACCCACCAGCTCCAAACCCGCAGACTCCAAGCTAGGGCTCTTTTTCTGCTTGGGGGGGTCTAGGCATTCGCGCCAAGCCTTCATGGTGCCATCCACCCAGAGAGGTCGGCTACGTTTGTAGGCCATCCAGGTATCCCGCCGTAGCTGGGCTTCCCGCGCGTTGACCAACTCATCCATCAACGTGGTCAGGCGCTCTTGTACGGCGCCGCTGATCTCCTGTGCGGCTTTTCCAGCTTCGGCGAGAAAACGCTCGCGCAAAGCGCGGGCAAGCTGCAAGCGGGGAGGCAATGCGGGAGGAGGGGTGGCCATGGTGCTAGCTTAAACCGTTGCGCCGGCGTTGGGATCGTTGGGGTCTAGGTCTTTCTTGGGCGTTCCTTTGACCAGGTCCTCGCGCTGGATGCCAAGCCACATGGCAATGGAAGCTGCTACAAAGACTGAGGAGTAAATGCCAAACAGTATGCCGATGGTCAACGCCAAGGCAAAGTAGTGCAAGGTGGCACCACCAAACAACAGCATGGACAACACCATCATCTGTGTCGATGCGTGCGTAATGATGGTGCGACTGATGGTCGAGGTGATGGCGTTATTGATGATCTCTTCCGGATTCATCTTGCGATAACGGCGGAAGTTCTCGCGGATACGATCAAAAATCACCACCGATTCGTTGACCGAATACCCGAGCACTGCCAATACCGCCGCCAGCACGGGGAGCGAAAACTCCCACTGAAAGAAAGCGAAGAAGCCAAGAATGATGATCACGTCATGCAAGTTGGCAATGATGGCAGCAACGGCGAATTTCCATTCGAAACGGATCGCCAAATACAACATGATGCCAACGACCACAAAGGCCAGAGCCTTGAGGCCGTCTGCTGCCAGTTCATCCCCTACCTGAGGGCCCACAAATTCTGTGCGGCGCATGGTGGCGGATGCATCTGCAGCCTTGAGCGCAACCATCACCGCATCGCTTTGCTGGCCAGAGGTCGTTCCCTTTTGCACGGGCATGCGGATCAACACATCTTGGGCCGTGCCAAAGTTCTGAACCTGAACGTCCTTGATGCCCAGCTTGTCGAGCGTGCTGCGCACGCTATTGAGGTCTGCAGGTTGTGAGTAGCTTACTTCCATCAGCGTGCCGCCAGTGAATTCCACCGACAGGTGCAAGCCCCGTGAAAACAGGAAGAAGACAGCCGCAATAAAGGTAACCAAAGATACAACGTTCAACACCAATGCATGGCGCATGAACGGGATGTCCCGTTGGATTTTGAAAAATTCCATGCTCTTTTCCCTTTAGTTGGTCGTGACCTGATGGCCGGCATCAGGACGCCACACGGTGCCAATGGACACGCTCTTGAGCTTCTTTTGACGACCGTACCACAAATTCACCACCCCCCGGGAGAAGAAAACACCCGAGAACATGCTGGTCAGAATACCCAGGCAATGCACCACGGCGAAACCACGCACCGGTCCGGAGCCAAAGGCCAGCAGGGCCAGACCAGCGATCAGGGTGGTGACGTTGGAGTCAATGATGGTGGCCCAGGCGCGGTCGTAACCAGCGTGGATAGCCGCCTGCGGCGAAGCACCATTGCGCAACTCCTCCCGCACCCGCTCGTTAATCAGCACGTTGGCGTCAATCGCCATGCCAAGCACCAGCGCCATGGCCGCCATGCCCGGCAGGGTGAGCGTTGCCTGCAGCATGGAGAGCACTGCCACCAGCAGCAGCAGGTTAAACGCCAGCGCAATGCTGGAAATAACGCCAAACAACATGTAGTAAAGGCACATGAAGACGGCAACCGCTACGAAGCCCCAGGTCACACTGTGGAAACCTTTGGTGATGTTTTCGGCGCCCAAGCTGGGGCCAATGGTGCGTTCTTCAATAATCTCCATCGGTGCGGCCAAGGAGCCCGCGCGTAACAACAATGCCGTGTCCGCAGCTTCCACCGTAGTCATACGGCCCGAGATCTGCACCCGGCCACCGCCAATTTCGGAGCGGATCACTGGGGCGGTCACCACCTCACCTTTGCCTTTTTCAAACAAGAGGATGGCCATGCGTTTGTTGATGTTCTCCCGTGTCACGTCGCGGAAGATGCGAGCACCCTTGGCGTCCAGCGACAGATTGACGGTGGGCTCCTGGGTCTGGCTGTCAAATCCTGGCTGGGCGTCGGTCAAATTTTCGCCAGTCAGAATGACCTGTTTCTTGACGATCACGCCTTGGCCGCTGCGTTCCAGATAGCGCTCCGAGCCAAACGGCACCACGCCAGCGCCGGACTCGGCAGCACGCGCCTCGGCGCTTTCATCCACCATGCGGATCTCCAGCGTGGCGGTACGGCCCAAGATGTCTTTGGCCTTGGCAGTGTCCTGGACACCGGGCAATTGCACAACGATGCGGTCCAGACCCTGCTGCTGAATCACCGGTTCCGCCACACCCAGCTCGTTGATGCGGTTGTGCAGTGTTGTGATGTTCTGCTTGAGCGCCTGCTCTTGCACAGTGCGCGCAGCAACCGGCTTGATGGTTGCGACCATCTTCACATCGGTGCCTTCAGCCGTTTCCACGGTATCTAGGTCGGCAAACTGGTCTTGGACAATGCGTTTGGCGGCCTGAGCAGTCGCCGCGTCACGGAAGCGGATTTCAATGGCTTGGCCGCTGCGCGTGATACCGCTGTGGCGCACGTTCTTCTCCCGCAGGGTGCTGCGGATATCACCGGACAAGGACTCGGCCTTCTTGGTCAATGCGGCCTGCATGTCCACCTGCAACATGAAATGCACACCACCACGCAGGTCCAGCCCCAAATACATGGGAGAGGCACGCATGGCCGTCAACCAAGCTGGGGAGCGGGACAACAAATTCAAGGCCACCACGTAGGTGGGATCCGCCACATCCGGATTCAAAGCCTTTTGCAGCGCGTCTTTCGCCTTGAGCTGGCTGTCAGTATCAGCAAAACGGGCCTTGATGGAGCCGTTTTCCAAGCTGATCGCATCGGGACTCAGTCCGGCCGCCTTGAGCACCTCTTCCACCTTGGCCAAGGACGTGGGGTCCAGCTTCACTATGGCCTTGGCGGGAGACACCTGCACCGCTGGCGCCTCGCCAAACAGATTGGGCAGGGCATACAACCCAGACACCACGAGCGCGATCAGGATGATCGCGTACTTCCATACCGGATAACGGTTCATGATCGCGCGTCGCTTTGAGAAAATTACTTGATGGAACCCTTGGGCAGCACTTGCACCACGGCGCTGCGTTGGATTTGCACTTCCACGCCGCTGGCGACTTCCAGACCTACATAGCTGTCACCCAGCTTGGCAACCTTACCCAACACACCGCCAGCAGTGACGACTTCATCACCCTTGGCCAGTGCATCCAGCATGGCGCGGTGCTCTTTCTGCTTCTTCATTTGGGGGCGAATCATCACGAAATACAGCACCACAAACATCAGCACCAAGGGCAGCATGCTCATCAGGGTGGACTGCATATCACCGCCAGCGGCAGCAGGAGCGGTTTGGGCAAAAGCAGAAGAAATGAACACAGGCAAACTCCACAAAATGGGTCAATGACAAACGCGCTTCGCCCTGCAGAACGACCGCGCACGGCCGCGCCGCTTCTAGGCGAGCAACCGGTCATTGTAAGCCGGGGGAAAGGCCCGCCCGGGAGGGGCGGGCAAGGCCCTAGGCGGCCTGGGTTTGCTTGACAGCGGGTGTCTGGCGGTACTTTTCCAGCAAGACCGCCCATTGCTGGCGGGCCGCCTGCAAATGGCGCGCCTTGACGTGGCCATAGCCGCGGATCTGTTCGGGCACCCGGGCAATAGCGGCGGCGGCATCGCGATTGCTGGCGCCGAGCGTGAGCAGCAGGGACTCGATGGCCGTGCGGTACTCGCCGATCAAGGCCCGCTCCTCGCGGCGCTCGGCGGTGTAGCCGAACACGTCCAGCGCTGTGCCGCGCAATCCTTTCAGGGAGGCCAACACGCCAAACACCGGGCGCATCCAACCCCCCAGGCGCATTTTCTGCAGCTCGCCCCGCTCGTTTTTGCGGGCCAGCAGGGGCGGCGCGAGGTGGTAGGCCAGCTTGAAGTCGCCCTCGAACATGCCCTCCACCTTGGCGCGGAAGGCTGTATCGGTGTGCAAACGCGCCACCTCATACTCGTCCTTGTAGGCCATGAGCTTGAACAGGTAGCGAGCCACAGCTTCAGACAAAGGTAGCTTGTCACCGCCCGCGGCGGCCTCCTCTGCACTGCGCACCTTGGCGACAAAATCGGCATAGCTTTGGGCGTAGGCCGAATTCTGGTATGCGGTCAAAAATTCCACGCGCTTGCGCACCAGCACATCCAATGACTGCGGGCTGCGCGGCGTGAAGGCGATGACCTGTCCCGGGTTCAGCGCGCGCTGCACGGCCGGCCAGTCCACCGCAGCGCGGCGGCCCCACTCAAAGGCTGTCTTGTTATTGGCCACGGCCACAGCGTTGAGTTCGATGGCGCGCATTAGCGACGCTAGGCCCAGGGGAATCCAGCCTTTTTGCCAAGCGTAGCCCAGCATCATGGGGTTGGTGTAGATGCTATCGCCCAGCAGATGGGTAGCGGCCGCATCGGCGTCGAACACGCCTAGGTTACCCTCTCCCACCGTTTTGGCGATATCGGCCACGCACTGGTCGCCGGGATTGGTCCAGTTGGCGTTCTTCACAAACGCGGCCGTGGGCGCGCTGTTGGTATTCAGCGCCACGTGGGTGCGGCCCGGGCGCATGCGCACCAGCGTTTCCTTGCCCGCCACCACGATGGGGTCGCACCCCAGCACCAAGTCGGCAGAGGCCGTGCCCACGCGGGTGGTGCGAATGGCATCCTGGCTCGCGCCTATGAGCACGTGGCTCCAGGTGGCGCCGCCCTTTTGCGCCAAACCACCCGCGTCCTGCGTGACGATGCCCTTACCTTCCAGATGAGCGGCCACGCCTAGCAACTGGCCGATGGTAATGACCCCGGTACCGCCCACACCGGCGACGATGGTGCCCCAGACGCCGCCAATGGCGGTGGCGAGGTCAGGCAGAACGGGATCCGGCAAAGCCGGCCAGGAACTGCTGTCACCGGCCTTGCTATCAGCTTTGGATTTGGCAGCCTTCTTGAGCGAGCCGCCCTCCACCGTTACAAAGCTGGGGCAGAACCCTTTGACGCAGGAGAAATCCTTGTTGCAGGTGCTCTGGTTGATCTGGCGCTTGCGGCCAAACTCAGTCTCCAGCGGCTCCACGCTCATGCAGTTGCTCTGCACGCTGCAGTCACCGCAGCCCTCACACACCAGCTCGTTGATGACCACGCGCTTGGCCGGGTCCACCAGGCTGCCGCGCTTGCGGCGACGGCGCTTTTCCGTCGCACAGGTTTGGTCGTAGATGATGACGGTGGTGCCCTTGATCTCGCGGAACTCGCGCTGCACCGCGTCCAGTGTGTCGCGATGCTGGATGGCGATATCCGAAGGCAAGCCCTGCACGTCGTCGTATTTGTCCGGCTCATCGGTCACGATGATGATCTTGACCGCGCCCTCCGCCCGCATGCTCTGGGCGATCTGGACCACAGAGTGCCCCTCGGGCCGCTCGCCCACCTGTTGACCGCCGGTCATGGCCACGGCGTCGTTGTAAAGAATCTTGTAGGTGATATTCACGCCCGCCGCAATGCTTTGGCGCACTGCCAGCAGGCCGCTGTGGAAGTAGGTGCCATCGCCCAGGTTGGCAAAGATGTGCTTCTCATTGGTGAAGGGCTGCTGGCCCACCCAGGGCACGCCCTCACCGCCCATCTGTGTGAAACCGTCAGTGCTGCGGTCCATCCAGATGGTCATGAAGTGGCAGCCAATGCCGGCCATGGCGCGCGAGCCTTCGGGCACCTTGGTAGATGTGTTGTGCGGACAGCCCGAGCAAAACCAGGGCTGGCGGTCTGCACCCTTGGTGCCCGCCAATTCGATGGCATGCATCGCGCGCTCCTTGGCCTCCAGAATCGCCATCTGCGCGTCAATACGGGCGCTGGTGTCTGCGTCCAGCCCCAGCTTCTTGATGCGCTGGGCAATGGCGCGTGCAATCAGCGCGGGCGACAGGTCGGCGTTGGCGCGCAAGAGCGTGTTGGCGGTGGGGTTGGGCATGGACCATTCGCCGCCGGCGCCGTAGTGGTCCGGCGTTTCCACTTCGTTGAACTTGCCCAGCACCGTGGGGCGCACATCGGCGCGCCAGTTGTAGAGCTCTTCCTTGAGCTGGTACTCGATGACCTGGCGCTTTTCTTCCACCACCAGAATCTCCTGCAGACCGGTGGCGAACTCGCGCGTAAGCTGCGCCTCCAACGGCCAAACCACCCCCACCTTGTGCAGGCGGATACCGATGCGTTGGCAGGTCGCATCGTCCAGCCCCAGATCGGCCAGGGCCTGGCGCGTGTCGTTGTAGGCCTTGCCACTGGCGATGATGCCGAAGCGGTCGTTATTGCCCTCGATGACGTTGTAGTTAAGCCGGTTGGCGCGGATGTAGGCCAGCGCGGCGTACCACTTGTAGTCCATGAGCCGGGCTTCCTGCTCCAACGCATGGTCGGGCCAGCGGATGTGCAAACCGCCGGGCGGCAACACAAAGTCGGCCGGCAGGCGGGTGATCACGCGGTCGGGATCAATCATGACCGTCGAGCTGGACTCGACGATTTCCTGAATCGTCTTCATGCCTGCCCAGACGCCAGAAAAGCGGCTCATGGCGAAGGCGTGCAGCCCCAGGTCCAGGATTTCCTGCACATTGGCCGGGAAGAATACCGGCGTGCCGCAGGCCTTAAAGATGTGGTCGCTCTGATGGGCGGCCGTGCTGCTCTTGGAAATGTGGTCATCCCCCGCCACCGCAATCACGCCACCCCAGGGCGTGGTGCCCGCCATGTTGGCGTGCTTGAAGACATCGGAGCAGCGGTCCACGCCCGGGCCCTTGCCGTACCAGATACCGAACACGCCGTCGTACTTGTTGCTGCCGGGCGGGGCAAAGCCCAGCTGCTGTGTGCCCCACAGCGCGGTGGCGGCCAGCTCTTCGTTCACGCCGGGCTGGAAATGGATGTGGTGGGCCTGCAGGTACTTCTCGGCCTTGACCAGGGACTGGTCATAGGTGCCCAGCGGCGAGCCACGGTAGCCGCTGATGAAGCCGGCGGTGTTCTTGCCCAGGCGCTGGTCGCGCACACGCTGCAGCATGGGCAGTTTGACCAGGGCTTGCACCCCGCTCATGAAGGCGCGGCCGTAGTCGAGTGCGTATTTGTCGTCGAGAGTGACCGTGTCCAGCGCCGTGCGGATGTGCTCGGGCAGGTCCCGGTTGAGGGGTGCATTCATGATGCGTGTCTCCGTTATGGTTGTGCGCAAAGTGTAGGCGTCTGGCCCGGATATGTCTTTGCTTTCTTTGCCTTCAAACTGGGTTTCAAAGAATGAATCTTTCTCCATAATGCAACTTATGGAAACACTCGATCGTTTTGACCTCGCCATCCTGAAAGAGTTGCAGGACGATGGGCGCCTGAGCAACGCCGAGCTGGCTACCCGCGTGGGCCTGAGTGCGGCGCCCTGCTGGCGCCGCGTCAAGGCGCTGGAGGAAAACGGCTTCATCACCGGCTACCGCGCCGAGATCAACCGCCACAAGATGGGCCTGGGCGTGCTGGCCTTCGTGCGGCTGGACGCCAACCGCAACAGCGGTGATGTGCTACACGGGCTGGAAGAGGCCATCCGCGAACTGCCCGAGGTCATCAGCTGTCACTACATCAGCGGCACCGGTACCTTCGAGCTACAAGTCGTGAGCCGCGACCTCAACACCTTCAGCCAGTTCGCGCGCGAGGTGCTCATCAACCTGCCCAATGTGAAAGACCTGCACACCAGCTTCTCGCTGGGCGAGGTCAAGGCCAGCAGCGCGCTACCGTTGGGTCACTTGCAGCCCGCCCCCACGCCCACGACCCGGAGCCGCCCATGAAACGCCGTCACGCCCTCATTTATGCGTCTTTTTGGCCTCTAGCCCTCGTTGCATATGCGCAAGCAGTTCCTGATTTAGTAGCAAAACAGTCGCCCCTTCCACTGCGTAACCTGCTGATCGAAGTGCGCCAGGTGCAGTCAGACGACAGCCAGCGCAGCGGAGTGGAGTTGGGCAGCCGTCCCGGGGTGCAGATGAACCAGTCGCGCAGCAGCGGCACAGCCACGCAGCAGGCACTGGTACTCAATGGCCGCCCAGTGCGTCTGATGCCGCAGACCACCACGCCCATCCGCCTGCTGCAGGGCTTTGTGCGCAATGGCCGCGTGGTGACTACCGTGGGCACTGTGCTGCTGGAAGCCGGGACGGGCTTCAGCGCCACGCCGCGCTGGGACGGTGGCACCCTGGTAGAGCTGGACCTGGCGGCGCAGCAAGCCCTGCGCAGTGGCAATACCGTTCCGGGGGCGCAAACGAATGCAGGGGCCAGCAGTGTGCTGGCACTGCCGCTGGACGAATGGACCACGGTGGGCGAGTCAGAACAAAACAGCCAGGCCAGCAACAGCGGCCTGACCGGCGCGCAGCAGCAGAGTGGCCAAACCCGCACCGAGGTGCAGGTGCGCGTTACGCTGCGCTAGCGATCCACTGCGCGTGGTAGGCCGGCAAGCCGCGCACCGGCGCGGCCTCCACCGGCGCAAGGGCCGTGGTGGCGGCTGCCGCCGGGTCGCCCCAACGCGCCAGCAGCCAGGTGCCGCGCGCGGTGCCTTCCATCGCATCATGGCTGGCCAGACAGCGGGCCTGGGGCAGCAGCGCCTGCAGCAGCGCCAGGTACAAGGCGTTTTGGGCCAACGGCCCTTCCAGCACCACAGTGCGCGGCAATGCCACGCCGTCCCAAAGCCGCTCCACCAGCCAGGCGGTGGTCTGGGCGCAGTACAGCGCAGCCAAGGCTGCGCGCTGGCCATGCGGCAGAGCGACTGGCAAGGGCTTGCCCTCACGCAGGATCATTCCCTGCCGCCCCATGAATGGGCCGCCATGCTCGGCAAATGAAGGCATGGCCAGCGTGGCGGAGTCCACCAGCGCTTGCACATCGTCCAGCGTACCGGCATCGGGCGATGCCCCGTCCAGCAGATGCGCGAACTCCCGCCCGCCCATGAAGCGGGCCGTGGGCGTTGCGCGGCCCAGCACATCCACATTGGCCAGCATGTCGCGCTCGGCCTGTAGGCTGGCCGTGGGCGCGCCGGGCGCCATCAGCACGGTCCAGGTGCCGGAGGACACCACGGTTAGCGCCGAAGCATCCACCTCCGACGCGTCCAGGTAACGCGCCAAGCAGGCATTGCTGTCGTGCACGCCGACATGCACCTGGCAGTGCGCGGGCAGACCCCAGGCCGTGGCGATCTCCGGCGTGACGGTACCCAGCACCTCCCAGGCAGAGCGCAGCGGTGCAAACAGCGCGGCCCAGCCTTGGTCCTGCGCCAATGCGGAGAACGCCCCTTCCTGTGGCCGCCACAGGTGGGTATGACAACCTAGGGAAGAGACCTCACTGGCCGCCACACCACTCAGGCGCCAAGCCCAATACTGCGCGTAAGGCAGCAAGCAGTGCGTGCGCCGCCAGACTTCAGGATGCAGGTGTTGCACCTGGAACAGCTGGCGCGCAGCGTTCAAGCCGGCCGGCAGGTCCGGCGATAAGGTGCTGGCAAAACCATCAGCCGCCGCGTCAAAAGCCTTGGCCAACAGAGGGTGCAGAGCCAGACCGTCAAATTCGTAATCCACCGGATCCCAGGCCAGCCCCTGCCCCCCCAGCGCCACCAGCGCGGCACCGTGGGTGGATGTGATGACGCGGCTGCAGCGCGCGGTGTGCACGCAACCGCGCAGGGTCTGCGCCATCCAGTCTTCCAAGCCCTGCACGTCCAGAGCCGGGTAGCCCAAGGGCGAAGGCACACTGGCGTTAGCACGCCCGAAGCGCTCCAGCACCGCACCCTGTGCGTCCACCATGAGGAGCTTGGCGTGGCTTTTGCCGATGTCGATCACCAGCGTCAGTTCGTCGCTCACCGCCATACCCTCAGTCCATGTGGAACATGCAGGGCAGCGGCTCAGCCACGGGCGAACCATCCGGATTGGCGCGCATGATGTCGGCCATATGGGCCCACCAGCGCTGCATCACCGGGTGCTGCGGAAGTACGTCCATGGTGTGACCCGGCAGACGACGCAGCACTGCGAACAGCACATGGTGCTCCTCGTCCAGGTAGATGCTGTAGTCGCGCACGCCGGCTTTGGTCAGCAGTGCGCTGAGTTCGGGCCAGATCTCATCGTGGCGCTTTTTGTACTCCGCCACGCAGCCCGGATTCAGGAACATGCGGAAGGCGTACTTCTCGGTACGTTCAGTGGCGTTCATGCACGGACTCCCTGGCGGCGGAAGAAACGCGGCAGAACCATAGAGACGATGAGCAACGCGCCGATCACCATACTCATGACGATGCCGGTGACATTGGCCATGCCCATGGCGAAGGTGAACAGGCCCAGCAACAACACGGCCAGCATGGTGCCCACGATGCTGCCACGCCCACCTTCAATCGCCACACCGCCCAGAATCACCATGGTGATGGCATCCAACTCCCAGCCCATCGCAATATTGGGGCGCGTGCTGCCAATACGGCCCGTCAGCATGAGCGCTGCGAGCGCGGCCATGAGGCCAGCAAACACAAACAGTGCCATACGGTAGCGGTCCACCTCGATACCAGAAAAACGCGCTGCGACGGGGTTGGCGCCAATGGCATACAGGCGTCGACCGGCCACCGTGCGGTGCAGCACCACACCGACCACGATGGCACCCACCAGCAGGATGGCGAACTCGATAGGTACGGTCAACCAGCGCACGCCAATAACCTCGCCCACATAGCTGTTGCCCAGTGTGGAAAACACCTCGGGGTAACCAGAGATAGCCTGGTCCCCCAGCGCCACCAGCGCCAGCCCACGGTACAGCGACAGGGTACCAATGGTCACTACGATGGACGGCAACTTGTAGCGCGTGACCAGAATGCCATTGATGGCGCCGGCCACAGCACCGGTGGCAAAGGCTGCCAGGGTCATCCCCAGCGGGCCAGCCCCCGCCTTCATGGCATAGCCCATGGCCAGCGAGCACAGCGCGAGGATTGCCGCAATCGACAGGTCAATCTCGCCGGTGATGATGAGCAGAGCCAGCGCCAGCGCGAGGATGCCCTTCTCGCTGAAGTTAAAGGTGCTGTCGGCCAGCGCGTCGGGCGTCATGAAGCCCGGCTGCGCGATGCCAAACACCACCAGCAGTACCACCAGCAGGGCCAGAAGCACGCGTTCCCATGTGTTCCAGGCCTTCATGCTGTCGCTCCTTGCGCTGCGCCCGAGGGTGCCGCTTTGTGTTCCAGAATCTGGCGCCCTGCGCGCCGCTCAGCTCGGGCATTCACCGTCACCGAAATCAAAATCACGGCACCGGCAATGGCCTGCTGCCAGAACGGTGACACCTGGATCACCGGTAGCGCGCCATTGACCACGCCGATGAACAGCACGCCCAGCGCTGCGCCCAGCACACTGCCCACGCCACCGCCAATGCTGACGCCACCAATCACGCAAGCCGCCACCACGGTCAACTCATAGCCCGCAGCCAACTCTGTGTACGCAATAGAGTAACGCCCCACCCACAGCAAACCGGCCAGGCCGGCCAGCATGCCAGAGAGGGTGTAGACCATCATCAGGCGCTTGTTGGCGGAGATGCCCACATAGGCCGCCGCATGCGGGTTACCGCCCAGCGCGTAGATCTCGCGCCCTTCGCGGCGCAGCTTCAGAAACACCGCCGTCAAGGCCAGCACGGCCAGCGCAAACCAAACCAGCGCGGGCAGGCCCAACCATTCCTGGCGCGGCAAGCCCTTGATGACCTCATGGATGTCCTGGTCCGACACCCAGGCGCCCTTGCTCGCCACAAAGATGGCGCCGCGGTAAGCCGACAGCGTGCCCAGCGTGACCACAATGGGCGGAAGCTCAAAGCGCGTGATGAGCCAGCCATTCACCGCGCCCAGCAGGGCGCCAACACCCAAGGCCAGCACCAGCAACACGGGCACCGAGGCACCAGGCCAGGCCTTGCCGATGAGCGCGCACACCATGCCGGTGAGCGCCAGGTTGGAGGCTACGGACAGGTCAATGCCGCGCGTCAATAGCACCAGCATCTGGCCCATCACCAGGATAGCGAGGATGGCGGAGTCATTGGCGATGTCCAGGCCGTTGCGCCAGGTCAGAAACACGGGCGCGCGGGCCCCCACGGCCAGCGCAATGGCCACGATGATGGCCAAGAGCAGCCATTCACGACGAATAGATTTCAGGGAGTTCATGCTGCAAGCGCCTCCTGCACGGTGGCGGGTTCGTCCGCGCGGGACGCCGGCGCTGCGGCCAGGCCCGAGGCCGCGGCCACGATCTGTTCTGCGTGCGCATTCGCACGGTCAAATTCCGCCACCTGCACGCCGCGGCGCATCACGATGGTGCGGTGCGCGAGATGCATCACCTCGGGTAGTTCGCTGGACACGAGGATCACGGCCAGGCCCTGTTCCACCATCTCGGCAATGAGCTGGTAGACGGCCTGTTTAGCACCCACGTCGATGCCCTTGGTGGGCTCGTCCAGAATCACGATGCGCGGATCCAGCCCGAGCCACTTGGCGATTACCACCTTTTGCTGGTTGCCGCCCGACAGGCCGGACAGCAGCGTGTCGCTTGAGTGGGTCTTGATGCGCAGGCGCTCAATCATGCGCTGGCAGAGCGCGGACTCGCGCACCTTGGACAGCCACACGCCGCGCGCGAAGCGCGAGAGGCCAGCCAGGCTGATGTTGTGCTCCACCGAGAAGCCCAGAATGCCGCCCTGGCGCTGGCGCTCCTCGGGCACATAGGCAATGCCAGCCGCAATCGCGTCACAGGGGCGGCGCGCATGCAGCGTCTGGCCGCACACGACGAACTCGCCTTGGGCCGCGGGGTTCAGGCCCATGATGGCCAGCATGGCCTCACTGCGGCCCGAGCCCACCAGGCCGTAGAAGCCCAGGATTTCGCCGCGGCGCAGCTCAAAGGCCACGTTGTTGAATTCGGTAGGGTGCGAGAGGTTCTTCACCGTCATCACCACCTCGCCGGGGGTGGAGGCTATGTGCGGGTAGATCTGGTCGATGGCGCGCCCGGCCATGAGCTTGACCAACTCCTGCTCGGTGGCATCGGCTATCGCGCCATTGCCCACTGCGGCGCCGTCCCGCAGCACCACATAGCGGTCGGCCACGGCAAAGATTTCATCGAACTTGTGGGTGATGAAGATCACACCCACGCCTTGGTCGCGCAGCTGACGCACGATGCCGTAGAAGTCACGGATCTCGGCCTGCGACAGCGCAGCCGTGGGTTCGTCCAGGATGACCACCAGCGCCTTTTGCGACAGCGCGCGCGCAATCTCCACCAAATGGCGCTCGGCCAGACTCAGGTCCTTGACCAGCGTGGTGGCCTTGAAGCGCGCGCCGATCTGATCCAGCACGGCTTGCGCCTGCGTGTTCATCGCAGACCAGTCGATAAAGGGGCCTCGCATGAGGTGTCGGCCCACGTAAATGTTTTCGGCCACGCTGAGCTCCTCGAACATCACCGTTTCCTGGTGCACGGCCAGGATGCCTGCGGCCTGCGAGGCCTGTGCATTGGCGAAAGTCTGCACCTTGCCATTGAGCGTGATCACGCCCTCGTCCACCGGCACCACGCCGGTGAGCATCTTGACCAGCGTGGACTTGCCCGCGCCGTTCTCGCCCACCAGGGCCAGCACTTCCCCAGCCCGCAAATCCAAGTCCACCCCACGCAGCGCGTGGGTTGCGCCATAGCGCTTGTGGATGGTCCGCAGACTCAGCAATACATCAGACATGATGAGAATCCAACATTCCAAAAAAACAAGGGGCCACCCCACCGAGGCAGGGCTGCCCCCTTCACACTGCGCACAGCCGGCCCGCAGGGGCCGGCTGCTTCGACATCAGAAGAACTTGGCGAACTTCTCGACGTTGGAGGCATCGTACGTGAAAGGCTCGGCCATGGCGGCTTCGCCATTGGCATCCAACGTCACGGTGCCCACGCGACCCAAGGAGACCTTGTCACCGGCCTTGCCGGTAACCTTGCCGCTGATGAACTGGCTGGCGGCGTAGATGGACGAATAGCCCAGGTCGATAGGGTTCCAGATGGCGAAAGACTTGACCGCACCACTCTTCACATGGCCGGCCATTTCCGAAGGCAGACCCAAACCGGTTACGAAAATTTTGCCGACCTTCTTTTCATCCTGCACCGCCTTGGCGGCGGCTGCCACGCCCACCGTGGTGGGGGCGATGATGGCCTTCAGGTTGGGGTAGCTTTTGAACAGGCCTTGGGCTTCCCGGTAGCTCTTGTCGGTCTGGTCGTCACCGTAGACCACGCTGACCAGTTTCAGGCCCTTGTACGCGGGCTGGGCCAGCACCTTCTTGGCTTCTTCGATCCAGATGTTCTGGTTGGTGGCTTGCGCGGTGGCAGACAGCACGGCCACTTCGCCAGTTGCGCCGATGGCTTCCTGGGTCATCTTCACCAGCTTCTCCCCAATCAGCGGGTTGCTGGAGGGATTCAGGTGCATCAGGCGGCCATCTTTGCGCACGCCGGAGTCAAATGACAGCACCTTGATGCCGCGGTCCATGGCGCGCTTGAGCACGGGGGCCAGGGCGTCGGGGTCGTTGGCGGAGATCACGATGGCAGAGACCTTTTGCGCGATCAGCGAGTTGACGATTTCGATCTGGCCTTCGGCAGTCGCCTTGGCGGGGCCGGTGTAAATGATCTCGACGTTCTTGAGCTCCTTGGCGGCTTCCTGCGCACCCTGGTTGGCGGCGTCAAAGAAGCCGTTGCCCAGGCTCTTCACCACCAGAGCGATCTTGTCGGCTGCAAATGCAGGACTGACGAGAGCCGCACTCAGTGCGATGGTCAGCAGGGTCTTGAGTTGTTTCTTCATGCGTGTCTCCTGGAATTGTTAGTAGAAAAATTTGGCACTAAGGCCGGTCTCGATACCGACTGCACACACCTGGACTTGGTGGCGTGAACCGGATTCGATGGGGAGCGCGACATTGCCCATGCAATCTCGCTCAAACAATGCCGCTGCTGGGGCCGCTGGCAGGGCGGATGGCCGCCATCTGCTTGCGGTAGCCGCTGGCGCGGTAGGCCTGTACCGGGTCCACAGCGCCGCCGGCATCCATGCGGATCTTCTGCAGCAGCGGCGTCACGTCGGTGTGAAAGGCTTGCTTCAGCGTTTGTGCGGCCATCAGCACGTCGTTGCTGTCCTGGTAGGCGGTCAACGCCTTGCGGTCCACCAGCAAGGCCTGGGCGTAGCAGCGCTGCACGGTCACGGCACTGGTCATCAGGCTCTCGATGGGGTCTGTCACGTTGTGCGACTGGTCCAGCATGTAGGCAGGATCAAAGTTCGCGGCCTGGCTTTGCGCGGCATCCACCAATTCGTTAAACACCAAGAAGAGCTGGTAAGGATTGATGCTGCCGCTGTCCAGATCGTCGTCACCGTACTTGCTGTCGTTGAAGTGGAAGCCAGCCAGCTTTTGGGCATGCACCAGGCGCGCCACGATCAACTCGATGTTGGTATTGGGTGCGTGGTGGCCCAGGTCCACCAGGCAATGCGCCTTGGGGCCAAGGGTTTGCGCGGCCAGCAGGCTGCTGCCCCAGTCCTGGATGACCGTGGCGTAGAACGCAGGCTCGAACATCTTGTGCTCCAGGAACATGCGCCAGTCCGCGGGCAGGGCAGCGTAGATCTGACGGTTGCTGTCCAAGTAGCGCTCGAATTGGCGGCGGAAGTGGCTTTGTCCGGGGAAGTTGGAACCATCGCCAATCCACACGGTCAGCGCCTTGCTGCCCAGTTGCTTGCCGATCTCGATGCACTCCAGGTTGTGCGCCACGGCCTGGGCGCGCACGCCTGCGTCGGCATGGGTCAGACTGCCGAACTTGTAGGACAGCGGCTGGTCCTTCTGGTCGGAGAAGGTGTTGGAGTTGACCGCATCAAAAGCCACGCCATGCGCCTCTGCGTGCTGGCGCAGCTCCGTGTAGTCGCTCACCTTGTCCCAGGGAAAGTGGGGGGACACGGTGGGCGTGCAGCGCACCAGCTGCTGAATCACACCACAATCCTGAATCTTGTCGAACACATGGCGCGGCTCGCCCAGGCCAGGGAAGCGCGCAAAGCGGGTACCGCCGGTGCCCACACCCCAGCTAGGTACGGCCACCGCAAACTGGGCCACCTGGGCTTTCAGCACCTCGATATCCACCCCCCGGCGGGCCAGCTGCTCGCCCAGGTTTTCGTAGTCCAGGTTGACGCGCGCGGCGGCCTGGGTGTTGTGTTCCGCAATCAGAGCGGCGTTGATCAGTTGTGTCATGGTGCGTCTCGGATGCGTGTTGTCTTAGCGCGGGAAGGCAGCCAAGTTGCCCGCGTCCACGTTGAGGATGTTGCCGGTGGACTTGGCGGCTAGCTCGCTTGCGAGGAAATAGGTCGCCTCAGCAATGTCTTCGGGGAAGACGCTGCGCTTGAGCATGGAGCGGTCGCGGTAAAAGGCCTCGAGCTCTTGCTCACTCACCTTGTTGGCCGCGGCGCGTTCCTGGCTCCAGGTACCGGTCCAGATTTTGCTGCCACGGATCACCGCATCGGGGTTCACCACGTTGCAGCGAATGCCCAAGGGCGCGCCTTCCAGCGCAAAGCTGCGGGACAGCTGAATCTCGGCGGCCTTGGCAGCGCAGTAGGCCACCGCCTGGTTGCTGGCCACCATGCCGTTTTTGCTGGCAATGAACACCATGGAGCCGCCCAAGGCCTGTGCCTTCATGAGACGGAAGGCTTCGCGGCCCACCAGAAAGTAGCCCGTAGCCAGAATGCTCTGGTTGCGGTTCCACAGGGCCAGCGTGGTGTCTTCCAGTGGCGAGGCGGAGGCAATACCGGCGTTGGACACCAGAATGTCCACGCCACCGTATTCGATGGCCGTGCGGGCATAGGCCGCAATCACGGACTCTTCACTCGTCACATCGCAGACCACACCGCGCACCACGTCCTTGCCGTATTTCTTGGCCAGCTCGGCCACGGTGCTGTTGAGTGCTTCGGTGTCAATGTCCAGCAGCACGGCGCACACGCCCTCTTGCAACTGGCGCTCCACAATCGCGCGGCCAATGCCACCTGCGCCACCGGTGACCAAGGCCACCTTGCCCACCAGAGGCTTGGCTTTGGGCATGCGTTGCAGCTTGGCTTCTTCGAGCAGCCAGTACTCGATGTCAAACGCTTCCTGCTCGGGCAGGCCCACATAGGTGTCAATGGCGTTGGCATCGCGCATCACGTTGATGGCGTTCACATAGAACTCGCCGGCAATGCGGGCCGTGGCCTTGTCCTTGGCAATGGCCACCATGCCGATGCGCGGCAGCAGGATGATGACGGGGTTCGGGTCGCGCAGCGCCGGGCTGTTGGCGCGCTTGCAGCGCTCGTAGTAGGCGGTGTAGTCGGCGCGGTAGTCGGCCAATTTGGCGGCAATGGCCTTGGAGAGTTCGGCACCGTCCAGGTTGTAGATCGATTCATCAAGGATCAACGGCTTGATCTTGGTGCGCAAAAAGTGGTCGGGGCATGAGGTGCCGAGCGCGGCCAAGCTCTCCAACTGCTGGCTGTTCACAAATTCCATCACCACGTCCTGGCGGTCCACATGCAAGAGCTTGTGCCCGCTTTGCGAGGCCTGGCCACGGAGCACAGGCAGCACGCGGGCCAACACCTCATCTTGCGCTGCCACATCGAGTGCGTTGACTTTGGCGCCACCAAACGGCACGGCTTTGCGGGCCTGAGCCTGTACGGCCAGCCAGGTTTGGGCTTGTTCAATCACGGCCACGGTGTTCTCGTAGCAGCTTTGGGAATCGTCGCCCCAGGTGAATAGGCCATGACCACCGAGCACCAGGCCTTTAAGGCCGGGGTGGGCTGCCACATAGCGTTGCAGTTGCAGGCCCAGCTCGTAACCGGGACGGCGCCAAGGCAGCCAGCCGATGGTGCCGCCAAAGGCTTCCTTGGTAATGCTTTCGCTATTGGCCATGGCCGCAATGGCGATGACCGAGTCCGGGTGCATATGGTCCACGTGCGCAAAGGGCAGGTAGGCATGCAGCGGGGTGTCGATACTGGCAGCACGCGGGTTCAGATTGAAGGTGCAGTGTGGCAGGTAGCCCACCATTTCGTCTTCATGCTCGGGGCCGCGGTAAATGCCTTGCAGGGCATTGAGCTTGTCCATGTAGAGCGTGGAGAAACCGTCGAGCTTCATGGAGCCCACATCGCCGCCGGAACCCTTGACCCACAGCACTCGTACATCTTGGCCAGTCAGCGGGTCTTTTTGGGTGATCTTGGCGGAGGTGTTGCCACCACCGTAGTTGGTGATGCGCAGGTCGGAACCCAGCAGGTTGGAGCGGTACAGCAGCAGATTGGGCTGGTCCAGCTTGGCGGCGTGGTCCGGGTTCCAGACGGGGAACGGAGCGGGTTGAGAGCGAGAGGTCATGTGCGGTGCAGTTTCGAAGGATTGGCGTGACTGTAGACAGGCAGAGCTATAGGAACAACTTAGACTTTTTTATAAAAATCATCAGAAATCCTGATAGATCACTAGAATTTGCTCCACACCGTTCTGAAGCTCACAGTGCCCCCGACGGCGGGCGGTCGCCACATGCAAAATCCCTAGGGTAAACACCGATGAAAACCCGTACTGCCAACGCATCGACAATAGCCAAAGTCCTAGGGAAATCCCGTGGTGGGGAATCGTCCCCGACTGAGACACCGGGCGGCAAGCGCGACAATCGCCTCAAAAACCTCACCCTGCGCCAACTCCGACTGTTCGAAGCCGTGGCCACGCAGCTGAACTATTCGCGTGCAGCCGAGCAGATGAACGTGACGCAGCCGGCCGTCTCCATGCAGGTGCAACAACTGGAGGCAGAACTTGGCCTGCAGCTGCTGGTAAAGACGGGCCGTCAGGTGCGCCTGAGCCAGGCCGGCGAAGAAATGCTGCGCCAGGCACGGCGCATCCTGAACCAAGTCACCATGGCGGAAGAGGCCCTGGGTGTCTTTCACAACACGGAGGGCGGTCGCGGCGGGCTGCTCCATTTGGGCGTGGTTTCCTCCGCCCACTACTTTGCACCTGCGCTGCTCATGGCCTTTGCCGAACATTGGCCGGGTGTGAAGTTCAAGCTGACAGTGGACCGGCGCGAAACCATCCTGGCGATGCTGCAGGACCACCAGCTGGATGTCGCGATTGCGGGATATCCGCCATCTGAAGCCGATGTGGAAGCCGAGACCTTTGCGCAGAACCCACATTGCGTGGTGGCCGCCGCCAACCACCCGTTGGCAAAAAAACGCCGGATCCACTGGGATGCGCTGCGCGACGAGCCCTTCATCTTCCGTGAACCGGGGTCGGCCACACGCCAATTTTTCGACCACCTGCTGCAGGCCCAATCGCTACCAGTGCGGGTAACCATGGAGCTGTCAGGCAACGAAACTATCAAGCAGGCCGTTATGGCGGGCATGGGCATCAGCTTTCTGTCGGCACACACCTTCCAAGTAGAGATTGAGGCCGGCAAGCTGGCCGTGCTGCACATGGAAGACATGCCCAAAATGCTGGATTGGTGTCTGCTGCACCGGCGTGACTCGGCGCTCAGCGGTGTGAATGGCGCCTTCCGTGAATTCGTGCTGGAGCACGGTTCGCGGCTGGTCGAATGCAAAATGTAAAAAGGGGCCTCGAGGCCCCTTGTGCATACGGTGCAGAACTTCGTTATCGGTTAAAGACGTCGCGGATGGTGGCAGCCAGCTCCTCTTCCACAAACTTGGCGATGTAGGCATCAGCGCCCACACTCTTCACATGGCTCTCGTTGGTAGAGCCGGTAAGCGAAGAGTGAATGATGACTGGAATCTGGTTGAAGCGTCCATCCTGCTTGATGTTACGCGTTAGCGTAAAGCCATCCATCTCAGGCATTTCCAAGTCGGTCAACACCAAGGCCACCTTGTCCTTGATGGACTTGCCCTCGGCCGCCGCCGCGGCGTGGAGGGATTGCAGACGCTCCCAGGCCTCCTTGCCTGTCTTGGTCATGACGTAAGGCACATCCATGGCCTTGAGCCCTTTTTCTATCATCATGCGGGCCACTGCAGAATCGTCGGCCGCCAAAATGATCTGGCCGGGCTCCAAGCGGACTTTGGCAACCGTTTTGGCATCCTCGATCTTGACTTCCTGTGGCATGACATCGCGCAGGATTTGCTCCACGTCCAGCACTTGGGCGAGGCGGGTGTTTTCAGCCGCGCCGTCCAGGCGCGCAATGCTGGTTACAAGGCCGCCACCCGAATTTTCGGCCGACAGCACATGCTTCCACTCCAAACGCACGATTTCATTGACCTCTTCGACCGCAAAGGCCTGGGTGGTGCGCGCAAACTCGGTCACCAGCAGGATACCCAGGCCCTTGGTGGGCTTGCAACCCACCACCATGGGCAGGTTGATGACGGTGATCATCTGACCGCGGATATTGGCCACACCCATGACCTGGGGGGGCGAATTCACCATGGCGGTGATCTCAGGCATGACCAGAATTTCGCGGACCTTGAACACGTTGATGCCAAACAGCTCGCGGCGGTCCGCACTGTTGGCCGCTTCACCCAAACGAAACAGCAGCAGCTCAAACATGCTGTTGGCGGCCAGGTTGGTCCGCTCGTCAATCTCGCGCATTTCTTTGCTCATGGGGTCCGTCCTTTTGAAGGCTTCAAGGTTGCTGTGTTGCCATGGTAACGCCATCCAGACTATTTCGGCCAGATCGCCCACATCTGGAGCGGCTGCCGCAGGCGGCCCGCGAGGTCACCGGCTTCGGCGCCCCAGCCAGCAAAGTAGTCGGCGCGCACGGCACCCGTGATGGCGCTCCCGGTGTCTTGTGCCAACACCAGCTTTTGCAGGCTGGTTTGTGGCCCGGGCGAGACAAGCCAGACCGGTGTGCCATAAGGCACGCTGCCAGGGTCTACCGCGATGGAGCGGCCTGGCGTCAACGCCACACCTTGGGCACCACGCGGACCAAAAGCCGACTCCAGCTCCGACAGGGTTTCTTCCTTGAAAAACACCACACGCGGGTTGCTCCACAGCAGCTCCTGCTGACGCCCGGGGTTTTGTGCCAGCCAAGCCTTGATGCCGGGCCACGAGGCATCTTTCACCAGCCCTTGGTCCAGCAGCCAGCGGCCCACACTGCGGTAGGGTTGGTCATTGGTCCCGGCATAGGCCAGGCGCACCCAACGCTGGCTGCCGTCGGCCTGGGCCATGCGCACCCGGCCAGAGCCCTGGATTTGCAGGACCAAGGCGTCCACCGGATCGGCCATATAGGCAATGGCACGCCCCTTCAGCACGGCCTGTGCTTCGGGCAGGGTGTCCATCTCTTGGCGCGTGTACCAGGGCTTGCGCTGGGCCAGTCCCGGCGGAGGCCCATAGAGCGGCACAGTGAAGCCAGGGGCAGGTACGCGGCTGGCTTCGATCACCGGCTCAAAGTAACTCGTGAGAAGCCCGGTGGATTCGCCCGGTGCCGCTTCAATGCGGTAAGCCTGCAGGCGCGCCTGCATCCAGGCCAGCTGCTCCTGGGCGCTGCCAATGCTCAGGCGGCGCACCTCAGGGCACAGCGCAACCCAAGGGGGCGTTGATTTCTCACAGCTCTTGAGCCAAGCATTCCAGGCTTCAAACAGGTAGTCGCTGCCCCAGCCAGGCAGATCGGACCATGGCACCGGCACCCAAGTACCCCGGGCCTGCGACAGAGCTCCCTCCGGCGGGGCAACAGGTACCGGGCGCACCGCGGGCGCTGAGGCCGGGTTGGCCACAGGGGCATACAGTGGCACGCTGCCGCAGCCCACCAGCGTTCCTACAATCGACACCATTGCCACCACCGAGCGAACCCGCCCCATGACACTGCTGTTGCTCGAAGCCCTCGGGGCCGGACTGATCTTCGTTGCCATCATTTGGTGGACCATGTTTGCCGGCCGCAACCGGGGAGAACTCCCCCGAGACGACGACAGCCGGACGCCTCCGAAGGAGGACTGATTTTTGAGTCTTTTAGGGCTGCGGGCAACACAGAATATGCGCAAGCAGCTCCTATATTAATAGCAATCACGCCAACACCCGGTGCTGCAACGAAGGCAACTGGCTGCGCAGTTGCTGCAGGCGCGCCGCATCGCAGTCGGCCACCACCACGCCAGCCCCCTGTGCCTGCTGGGCCAGCACCTGGCCCCAGGGATCAATCAGCAACGATTGGCCCCAGGTGCGCCGCCCGCTGGGGTGTACTCCGCCTTGGGCCGCAGCGGCCACGTAGGAGAGGTTCTCAATCGCACGGGCACGCAACAGCACCTCCCAGTGCGCCTGGCCCGTGATGTGGGTGAAGGCGCTGGGCGCCAGAATCAAATCCACCCCTTGCTCGGCATAGACCCGGTACAGCTCGGGAAAACGCATGTCGTAGCAAATGCTCATGCCGACCTGCCAGGTGTGGCCGTCGCGCGAGGGCAGCGCAAACACGGTGGGCGTGTGGCCACGCTCCAGCACACGCGATTCGTCGTAGCTCTCAATGCCATTGTCAAAGCGGAACAGGTGAATCTTGTCGTAGCGCGCCACGCAGGCGCCCTGCGGGTTGTAGGCCAGCGAGCTGTTGAACACGCGGTCTTTCTGGTCGGCCGTCAGTGGCAGGGTGCCGGCCACGATCCACAGACCCAAGCGGCGTGCGGTGGCGGCCAGAAAGTCCTGCATGGGCCCGCTGCCAAAGGGTTCCTGAATGGCCAGCTTGTCCGAATCACGCTGGCCGATGAGGCAAAAGTACTCGGGCAGCACGGCCAACTCGGC
The DNA here is from genome assembly GCF_002251855.1 of Rhodoferax sp. TH121. GTDB lineage: Bacteria > Pseudomonadota > Gammaproteobacteria > Burkholderiales > Burkholderiaceae_C > Allorhodoferax. The sequence goes on along the minus strand of NZ_NOXW01000022.1, from coordinate 185,341 downwards.
GCCGGCCTGGGCGGCTTGCTCTAGCAGGGTCTGGGCTTGTTGGAGGTTGTCCGACAGCTGATCGGTGGACACCATCTGGAGGGCGGCAACACGCATGGCAAAAGCTCCTGAAATGGGGGTTATCGGCGTTCCACCGGGGTAACCTTGGGGTCAAGCCAAGTGCCGTCGATGGTGAATTCTTGGGTGGCCGCGTTGACCAGCGGGCCACGCAAAATCAGCTGAGCCAAAAAGGTGCTCAGGCCCACCACCGGGTTGATGGCCGCAGCGATCAGCGAGGCGCTGCCCGCATTGATTTCGGGCACCACCACCACCCGCAGTTTTTGCGTTTCCTTGGCAATGTCGGCCTGCCCCTCCATGAGCACCGCAGCATTGACGCCTTTCATTTGCAGGTTGGTGGTACGTGCCACCCCCTGCTCGATGGCAATGTCACCCCGGAAGAAGTCAAACGCAAAGCCCTCGCTGAACACATCGCGGAAGTCCAGCGTCAGGCGGCGCGGCAGCGACTGCAAGCTCAGCACCCCCAGCAGCTTGGCGATGCCGGGTTCGGCCTTGAGGAACTGGCCGGTCTCCACATTCACATTGAAGGCGCCGCCCATGCTGGCATAGTCCACCGTGATGGGCGAACCCAGCCAAGCCACTTGGCCCTCGACCTTGCCCTTGCCATTGCGCACCACACCGGGCATGCCAAACCGCGAGAGCAGTTCACCGGAGTTGCTGATGTCGAGTTTGAAGTTGAGCACCGTGCGGCGGCGCTCCTTGAGGCTACGGCCCGCACTGGCGCCCCCCAGGTTAGCCCAGTTGCCACTGGCAGTCAGCGTGGCCTCGGGCGTCTGGATATTGAAGCGGTTCAGGCGCCATTCGCGCGCGCCTGCGGCACCCAGGTTCACCGCTTCCAGATCCACGCGACCCAGCTTTTTGCCACGCAGCTCAAAGTCTTCGACCTCGATGTCCAAGGCAGGAATCGTCGCCGGTTGGTCGTCGAGCAGGCTCTCCACATCTTGCGCTGTGCTCTGTCCCACGGCCAGGCGGGCCAGGCGGGCGTAGAGTCGCCCGGCATTGTTGCCACTGGGCTGGCGGTACTCCAGGTAGCCGCTGAGTTCGGTGGCATCGAGGTTGGCACGCCAGACCAGGCCATCGCGCCCGCCACCCACCACCATGTTGTGCAGTTTGCGCCCAGCCACGGTGAGCTCCTTGGTACGCACTGCCAGCACCGTGGGCAGGTAGCCCATGGTGGCCGATGCCCCAGACGCCGCGAGGTTGCCAGTGGGCACCCCTTCGCCAGCCACACGCTCCAGCACTTTGCCCCAGGCGTCGGCATCCAGCACGGCCATGCTGACGTTGGCCACCACCCCCTCATCGGGCAAGGGCGCCGACTCGTCATCGGCCAAGCCCAGCGCAATGGCACCCCGCACCACCCGCGCATGGGCCCCGGAGACATCGCGCACATAGGTTGCCGAGGCTAGCCGCCCCAGCTCCAGCCGCAGCTGTTCGAGCGCACGCACTGGCGCCGCACCGGATGCGGCGCGCACGGCGGTGTTGTCCAGCCGCAAGGGCAGGGCCTGCTCGGCCGGTTTGGCAAACGGCGCGGGCAGAGCCAATGCCATGCCGACCAGGCTGGAGTTGAGCTGCCACTCCAGGGCTCCCCCCCGCAACGCCAGCGCAACGGTGTAAGGCGCCTGGCCCCGCATATCGTCGGCCAGGCGGGCCAGCGGGCCCAGCTCCTTGGCCTGTCGCAGGCCTTCGGCGGTGGCCGTGCCCTGCAGGCGCAGGGTGGCGGGCGCCGCCGCCCGCACCGCAGTGGCAACTGGCACGGCGGTTTGCAAACTCAAGCCGCCCTCGATGCGCATATCACCTCCCAAAGCGCGTGCGGTGCCGCCACTCACCGCAAAGCCGGACTCCGTGAAGGCCACCGTGCCCCGGGCACGTTGCAGGCGCGGGGTGTCGGCGGTGATTTGCAGGTCATTGCCAGCCAGCACGATGGAGCCGGCCACCGTGGCACGATCGACGTCGGCAATCGGAAACCCCAGCTTGAGTTTGTAGTCCGCCACTCCCGTGGCACTGGCGGTGGCAAGCACGTTGTCCAGCAGGGCGCCCAAGGGCGAGCGGTTCACCACGCCCAACACATCCGCTAGCGGGCCTTTGGCCTCGGCCGTGACCTGCAGTTGCGCGCCTTCGTAAATATGGGTCATCAAGCCCTCGGCCTTGCCGAGCTGGATGGACGTGCCTGCGAGAACACCGCGCTCCACCTTGGCCAGCAAGGTGGCGTGGTCGATGATGAGTTCGCCATGGAGCTGCTGCAACGCCGGCCAAGGCAGACTGTCCTTGGGCAGCAGGTAAGACGGCACGTAGGCCAGGCTGGCGTTTTGCACATTGGCCGAAATGCGGAAGTCGCCCTGCTTGGCATCGGCAAACGGAAACCGCGCCAAGTCACCCTTGAGCTTGAACTTGACGCCCGTGGCGGTGCCGGCCTGCACGGCAGCCCTTACGTAGTCGCGCACTTCCTTGTCCAGCTCCAGCGGCAGGTAGCGGTGCACACGTGTGCCCTCGGCACGCCCCAAGCTGCCCTGCAAGTCCAACACACCAGGCCCGTTGGTCGCCGACTGCCATTTGAACAGCAGCTCGCCTTGGGCATCAGCATTGGCAAAACGCACATTGCTACCAGACACGGTGAGCGCCTCGCCCTGGCGCTGCCAAGCAATGTCCGCTCGCAGTTGCTCAAAAAATACCGGCCCATCTTCCAGAATGCCCAAGGCGTCCAGCACGCCCTTGTCCAACACCAGCTGGGCCTTGCCACCGACCTGGTTCACGTCAAAGTCCACGTCCAGCCCCTGAAAACCAGGGCGCGACTCGCCATGGAGGGTCTGCGCCGGAACGGTGAGCTGGCGAACGCGGCCTTTGAACGCATACGTCTCAGGTTGGTCCAGGGTCCCGCGCCAGTTGCCGTCCAACTGCTCGACCAGCCCACGCGCACCCAGCTGTTTCAACTGGGTATGCAGTGCTTCACCCAAGGGCAGACGTTGCGCGATCTCGCCCATGGACGCCAGATCCAACCGGTCGGCCACCACCTCGCCGCGGGCCGGTGTGCCGCCCTCGGCCTCGAAGCGGCGCAGCAGCACATTGCCACCTGGCCAGCGCAAACCATCCTCCGTTTCAAACTGAAGGGCCTGGGTAAACACCTCGGAGCCACCTGGCAGGCGCTGCGCGCCCACGCGGCCAGACACAGTACGCAGCGCCAAGGCCTGCAAATTCGCACCCGTGGTGAGCTGCACCTCGGCCATCTGCACATCCGCGGTGGCACCGGTGGCCACGCCCTTTTTGACATCCACCCATGCCCGTAATGCCCCCCGCCCTTGCACCAGGTCGACCCCCAGGTCCACATAGCGGCGCAGATGTGCCAAGTCGACCTGCGGGAAGCTGGCGTAGAGCTGACCCTCCCACCGCTGCCAATCGCCTGCACGGCTGGACAATAGCGGCTCGCGGAAGATGCCCGACAGGGTGAACCGGTCACCCCAGGCGGCAGGGGCTTGGGCATCCAGACGCAAGGCATGAGAGAGCAGACGATTGCGCAGGACCACGTTGACCTCTTGCAGCGCCAACACGGGCGCGCCGCGCAACTCGTCAGTCCATTGCACCGTGCCACCCACTATGGCCAGCTCGGATTGGGCAAACAACCAATCAAGTGCCGGGCTGTCCTCGCCGCCGCCTTCAGGCAAGGGCATGCCCGCAATCCAGAAACGCCCATCCGGCGTGCGGCGGATATCGAGAACCGGCTTGGCGATATAGAGCTGTTCCACCCCCATGCGCAAGAGCGAATGGGGCGACAGTGCTGCCTGGACCGATGGCAGCACCAGGGCATCGCGGCCTTGTGGGTCCAGCAGGCGCACCTGGGTCAATTCGATGGAAGGAATTAAGCCATTGGAAACGGCGGCGATACCGCCAATCTGCACCGTGGTACCTAGCGCCTGAGAGGCCCGTTGCTCCAGCCACGGGCGGAGTTCGCCGATTCGGGGCACAATCCAAAAATGCAGTCCCGCCCATGCCAAACCCAGTACCAACCACGCCACTAGTAACAAGCGCAGCGCCCACTTTGCGGTCATTGCAGACGCTTTGAGCCAGAGTGAAGGGGCGGGAGTCAAATCATTCATCGTGCTATCGGGACTATGTCAGGAATTATGACCCGCAATGAGCAGCCACCTCGCTCCGAGGGTTCACGCTTTGGCCAGCGTATACGCCGCCGCTACGCCGCGCAATTGCCCCTGTGCCAGGACAGCGTATTGCGGCGTGCTGAGCTACATGACCTTCTGCAGGCGCTGCTGGCACAAGGGCTGGACACTGGGGCCGCCCTGCGCATGACCCGGCAGCTGGCCATGGAACGGCTGCTGCACCTGGATTGCGACGAACGCGCACCCTTGGCCGAAGTGACCCGGGTAATGACGGAGTTGGCCGAGCTGGCGCTGGACCAAGCCTATCGGCACAGCTATGCCGCACTGGAGCAGCAACACGGAAGCCCCCGCACGCCACAAGGTGAAGTCAGCCAGCTGTGCATCATCGGGATGGGCAAGCTAGGCGCACGCGAACTCAATGTATCCAGCGACATCGACCTGATTTACGTCTACGACCAAGACGGCGAAACCAGCGGTAACGCCGAGGGCCGCGGCCGCATCTCCAACCAGGAGTTCTTTGCCAAGATGGTCAAAGCCATCTATGCGCTGGTGGGCGATACCACGGAGCATGGCATGGTGTTCCGCGTAGACTTGGCCTTGCGGCCTAACGGCAACTCGGGCCCACCGGCCGTATCGCTAGGCGCGCTGGAAGAGTACTTCCATGTGCAGGGCCGCGAATGGGAGCGCTTTGCCTGGCTCAAGAGCCGGGTAGTAGCGCCAGCGCAGGCTATTGGCTCGGGCTGCGCCCAGCAGTTGCGCAGTGTGGTGGTGCCCTTTGTGTTCCGCCGCTACCTGGACTACAACGTGTTCGATTCGCTGCGTGGCCTGCACCGCCAGATCCGCGACCATGCGGCCAAGCGCAGCGCCGGGCGGCCCGAACGCAGCAACGATGTGAAGCTGTCGCGCGGAGGCATCCGAGAGATCGAGTTCACCGTGCAGCTGCTGCAAGTGGTGCGCGGCGGCCAGTACCCCGAACTCCGAACACGCCCCACCGTGAGCGCCCTGCAGCGCCTGGTGCGCGCCGGGCTGATGCCGCAGGCCACGGCCGATGCGCTGACCCAAGCCTATATTTTCCTGCGCCAGGTGGAGCACCGCATCCAGTACCTGGATGACCAGCAGACCCATGTGCTGCCTACTGACGAGGCCGATCTGCACTGGATCGCCCAGACCCTGGACTTGCCTGACAGCACCGCCTTGCTGCAGGAGCTGGACAAGCACCGCGAACTGGTGGCACAGGAATTTGACGCGCTGTTGGGCGGCACCCAGACCGAGTGCCGCGGCTGCACCAAGGGCGGTAGCAGCCCCACCAGCTCCGATCTGGACGGCGTTCTGGAGCACCTGGACGGGCGTTTCAAGGAGCGCATCACCCACTGGCGTGAGCACCCGCGCGTGCAGGCACTCAAGGATGAGTCACGCGCCCGCCTGGGCCGTCTGGTGCAGCGCACGGCCCAGTGGCTGCGCGAAGGTCGGGTAACCGAAGAGGCCTGTGTCCGCCTGGCCGATTGGATGGAGCCCTTGCTGCGCCGCGAGAGCTACTTGGCCATGCTGCTGGAACGCCCCAAGGTCCACGAACGCCTGCTGCGCATGCTGGGCGCCGCGCGCTGGCCCGCACGCTACCTGCTCAAGCACCCGGGTGTGATTGACGAGCTGGCCAGCAATGCGATTCTGGAAGAGCGCTTTGACCCCGTCGCTTTTGAAGACGACCTGGAGCGCCGCCTGCGTGCCCTGCAAGGCAGCGCCGAGGACGACGACGAAGCGCTGCTGAACCTGCTGCGCCGCGCCCACCATGCGGAGGTGTTCCGCATCCTGACACGCGACGTGGAGGGTCGGCTCACGGTGGAGCAGGTGGCCGATGACCTGAGTGCGCTGGCCGAGGCCGTGCTGCGCACCACCACCCGCTGGTGCTGGAGCCGCCTGAAAACCCGCCATCGCGAAGAGCCGCAGTTCGCCATCATTGCCTACGGCAAGCTGGGCGGCAAAGAGCTGGGCTACGGCTCCGACCTGGACATCGTGTTTCTCTACGACGACGAGGACGAGCGCGCCAGCGAAATCTACGCCGCGCTGGTACGCAAACTCATCAACTGGCTGACCGTGAAGACCGGTGAGGGCGACCTCTACGAGATCGACACCGCGCTGCGTCCCAACGGCAATTCGGGCCTGCTGGTGACGAGCTTTACTGCCTACGCCAACTACCAGGAACAACGCGGCAGCAACACCGCGTGGACCTGGGAGCACCAGGCCATGACGCGCGCGCGCTGCGTGCTGGGCCCGGCCAGCTTGCAGCAACGGTTTGACACCGTGCGCGACAACGTAATCCGCACCCCGCGCGACGCCCATGCCTTGCGGCTGGAAATTGAAGCCATGCGCGCCAAGGTGCGCAGCGCACATCCTGACAAGGGTGGGCAGTTTGATGTCAAGCACAGCCTGGGCGGCATGGTGGACATTGAGTTTGCCGTGCAATACCTGTTGCTGGCGCATGGCCAACACCATGCCGAGTTGCTACCCAATGTGGGCAATATTGCGCTGCTACAACGTGCCCAAGCCTGCGGCCTGCTGCCCGCACCGGTGGGCGAAGACGCAGCCCAGGCCTACCGCCAGCTGCGCCAGCTACAGCACCGGGCCCGACTCAACGAAGAACCCACCGAAGTGGAGCCGGACACGGTGGAAGACGAACGCAGCGCGGGACAGGCACTCTGGCGTGCTGTCTTTGGCATCCGCTGAATTTGAAGCATTTTTGGCCCTAAACCCTTATGGATACTGCGCAAAAAGCTATAAATTAAATAGCATCCTTCACCACAAGGCCGCTGCGCAGCGTGGTTTCAACTCGCCCGAATCCGCTGCACCAGCTTGGTCGTGGAGTAGCCAGCCACAAAGGGCAGCGCCAGCGCGTGCCCTCCCCAAGACTCAACGAGTTTCGTCTCGGGCAGCTTGGCCATGTCGTAGTCTCCGCCTTTCACCAATATGTCGGGGCGGATGCGCGCGATGATCTCCACCGGCGTGTCTTCCCCAAACCAAGTGACCAGGCTCACTGCCTCTTGGCTGGCCATGACAATGGCGCGATCGGCCTCCGCATTGAGCGGTCGGTCCTCACCCTTGCCCAGGCGCTTGACCGAAGCGTCCGTGTTGAGCGCCACGATCAGGCTGCCACCCAACGCCTGCGCTTGCGCCAGATACATCACATGGCCGCGGTGCAACACGTCAAACACGCCGTTGGTAAACACCCAGGGGCGTGGCAGCGTGGCCAACCGCGCCTCCAAGGTGCTAGCGTCCACAATTTTTTGAAGAAATGCCGGAGTTGGGTCGATAGATGACATGCGGGCAATGCTAGCAGCACGGCGCTGCGCTCTTGGGCGGCATTGCATAATCCGCCGACTGTATGCACCTTGTCCCCGTCAATATCGAGTCCATTCGCTTGGGCCAACCACTGCCCTTTCCGTTGATGGACAAGGACGGCGTTCTGCTGGCTCGCAAGTCTTTTGTGGTCGTTTCACGCCGCGAACTGGACGAAATTTCCCAGCGCGGTGGCGGTTTGTATATCGATGTAGGCGACTCGGAAGCGCACCACCGAGCCTACGTGGAGCGCCTGTATGACCTGGTGCGCGAAGACAAGCCACTGGGCGAGATTGCCGGAGCCCAGATTTCGGGCGATTCGGGTGCGGAACGCCAGGCCGAGCAGGACGATCGCATGGACTGGCTGGACCTGCAAGAGATCGCCAATGCCCTGCTGCGTGACACCCACCCCACTTCGTTTGCCGACCGACTAAACCGCCTGCTGCGCCAGCTGCAACGCCACAGCCTGCGCAACCCCGACGGCACCCTGTTCGCACTGATCTACCTGTCTGCCACCGATACCCATATGTACAGCGCCACCCATGCCATGCTAGTGAGCGTGATGTGTGGCCTGGCCGCCAAGGATGTGCTGAACTGGCCAGCCGAAGACCAGGACTTGGTGGTGCGTGCCGCCCTGACCATGAATGTGGCAATGACCGAATTGCAGGACCGTCTGGCCCTGCAGTTGGAGCCTCCCAGCTCCACCCAGCGCGCGGCGATCAACAGCCACGCCCAGCGTTCAGCCGAGCAATTGCGGTCCATGGGCATTGGCGAGCCCGACTGGCTGGAAGCCGTGCAGGGCCACCACACCCAAGCTCCGGGCCCACTGGCTACACGCAGCCGCGCGCAGCGCATGGCCCGCCTGATCCAACGGGCCGACATGTTCGCCGCGCGCTTGGCCCCGCGGGCGGCGCGGGCACCGATTGCCCCCGCCGCGGCCATGCAGGCCTGCTACTTTGACGAGAAAAAAGCGATTGACGAAGCCGGTGCAGCCCTGATCAAGGCGGTGGGTATTTACCAACCCGGTTCGTTTGTGCGCCTGGCCACCAATGAGGTCGCCGTGGTGATCAAGCGTGGCGCCAACACCACCACGCCGCGCGTGGCCGTGTTGATCAACCGTGCCGGGCTGCCAACCGTGGAGCCCACGATCCGCGACAGCAGCCTGCGCGAATACCGCATTGTGGCCAGCGTGGCCCACCGCGATGTGAAGGTGCAGATCAACCTGGAGCGGCTGCTGCCGCTCACTGCGGCCCCGGCTTCAGACCGCCCTTGGTGACGCGACGCCGTCCAGGCTGGCACCCAGATCACGGGCCAGCTCTTTGCGGAACTTGTTGAGCTCTTGCACGGTGGTAAAGCTGCGCTCCATGAGCAAGCTCATGTTGTGCAGAATGCGTTCAACCACCTTGGTCTCCCACACCGCATCAAAGTTGATCTGTTTGTCCAGCCAGTGCTCCAGCCATTCGGGGTTGGGCAGGCGACTCTGCACCGTGTCGCGCGGAAAGAGCGCCTTGTTCACATGCAGGTTGGTTGGGTGCAGGGCCTGGGCCGTGCGGCGCGCAGAGGCCATGAGCACCCCGACTTTGGCAAAGGCACTCTTGGCTTCCACACCGAAATTGCTGATCGCACGCTTCATGTAGCGCAGGTAGGCGCCACCGTGGCGAGCCTCGTCCTGGCTGAGTTTGGTGTAGATCGCCTTGATGACCGGCTCGGTATGCCACTCGCTGGCGCGGCGATACCAGTGGTTCAAGCGGATTTCGCCGCAGAAGTGCAGCATCAGCGTTTCCAGCACGGGCGCAGGGTCAAACTCGAAGCGCACCGCGTGCAACTCTTCCTCGGTGGGTGCCATGTCGGGGCGGAAACGGCGCAGGTACTCCATCAGCACCAGCGAGTGCTTCTGCTCTTCAAAAAACCAGATGGACATAAAGGCGGAAAAATCGCTGTCCCCCCGGTTGTCGCGCAGGAACATCTCGGTAGCCGGCAAGGCCGCCCATTCGGTGATGGCGTTCATCTTGATGGTGGCGGCCTGCTCGTCAGAGAGCTTGTCTCCCTCAAATGCAGCCCAGGGAATGTCCTTGTCCATGTCCCAGCGGACGGATTCCAGCTGTTTGAAGAGTTCGGGGTAAAGCATGGCGACCTTTCAGTTCCAATTTCGCGGGATTCTAGACGGGCTGTGTGTCAGGGCGTTGACAGAGCCATGACGCTTCCCCGCAAGCAGCAAGGTTTTTCATGCAGCCACACAACGTAAAACCCATTCTATTAAAAAATTACCAGCCAGTCACAAAAATACTTTATAGTTCAATCACTGTTTGTTCCGAAGCCCTCACCGGCCCCGCTGTCATGAAAATCGCCATTGTTGGTTCCGGCATTTCCGGCCTCGCCGTCGCCCACACGCTGCGTGGCCAGGCCGACATCACCCTGTTCGAGGCCGGCAGCTACTTTGGTGGCCACACCCATACGGTGGATGTGACACTGCCGGGCCCGCGCGGAGAAACCGTCACCCACGGCGTCGACACAGGCTTTCTGGTTTTCAACGAACGCACGTATCCGCACTTGATTGCGCTGCTGGCCGAGTTGGGCGTGAACACTGCCAAATCGGACATGTCCTTCTCGGTGCAGGTGCCTGGCGTGAAACGCGGAGGTCCGCTGGAATGGAACGGCTCCACCCTGAGCACGGTGTTTGCACAGCGCAGCAATCTGGTGAATCCGCGCTTTTTGCGCATGTTGCGCGATGTGCTGCGCTTCAACCAACTTGCCACCGACATTGCGGTGCGCAACGCCGAGACGGAGTTGATGCAGCCGCTGTCAGAGTTTTTGCAGCAGCACCGCCTGAGTGCCGAGTTCCGCGACTGGTACTTCCTGCCCATGCTGGGCTGCATCTGGAGCTGCCCGACCGACCAGATGCTGCAGTTCCCCGTGGCCACCATGATCCGCTTTTGCCACAACCACGGCCTGATCCAGGTCAGCAACCGGCCCCAGTGGTGGACCGTGGCTGGCGGCGCCAGGCACTATGTCGAAAAGATCGTGGCGCAGGTGGCGGACAAGCGCCTGAACACCCCTGTAGAGGCGGTACGGCGCACCGCAGACGGGGTGCTCGTCACCTCCCGGGGGCAGACCGAACGCTTCGACAAGGTCGTACTCGCCAGCCACTCCGACCAATCGCTGGCGCTATTGAGTGACGCCACGACCCAAGAGCGGGCCACGCTGGGCGCCATCCGCTACCAGGCCAATCGCGCGGTGCTGCACACCGACACCTCGGTGCTACCTCAATCGCGGCGCGCGTGGGCGGCATGGAACTACGAACGCAGTGCCAACGGTGCACAGGACGCGACGCGGGTGTGCCTGCACTACCTGCTCAATATGCTGCAGCCGCTGCCGTTCGCACAGAGCGTGGTCGTGTCGCTGAATCCGGTGCGCGACATTGCACCCGAACACATCCATGGCAGCTATGACTACGCCCATCCGGTGTTCGACTTGGCCGCCATCCGGGCCCAAGGCGAAGTGGGCGCCTTGCAAGGCCAGCACCGCACCTATTTCTGTGGTGCCTGGACCGGTTACGGGTTCCACGAAGATGGCCTGAAATCGGGCTTGAGCGTGGCCAAACGCCTGCAAGCCGTGTTGGCTGCGGAGTCTTGACGCCATGAACGGCAGCGCACATCTCCCCCCCACAGCAGCGCTGCTGGGCTTCGGGCAGGTACGCCACACGCGCTTGCGCCCGGTGCGCAATGCGTTTTCCTACGGCACCTATTTTTTGATGCTGCCCATGCGCAGCCTTCAGGCGCAGGGCCCGGGCCATTTGGCGCGCAACCGCTGGGCTCCCCTGAGCTTTTACGACCGCGACCATGGCGACGGGCGCGGGCCCGAACAAGGCGGCGCCTTGGCTTGGCTCGACGCACTCTTGCTGGCTGAAGGCATTGCAGACGCCGACGGCGAAGTCTGGCTGCACTGCTACCCGCGTGTGCTGGGCTTCACCTTCAAGCCCGTGAGCTTTTGGTACTGCCACCGCACGGATGGCAGCTTGCGCGCCATTGTGGTGGAGGTGAACAACACCTTTGGCGAGCGCCACTGCTACTTGCTGGACCAGCCCCGTTATGGCGCCGAGCTGCGCGCCAACAAGGTCTTCCATGTGTCACCGTTCTGCCCGGTCGAGGGAGGCTACCGCTTCCGCTTCATGCTCACACCCGACCTGCGACGCACCGTGGCGCGCATTGACTACGACGACGCGCAAGGCCCGCTGATCGAGACCAGCGTAAGCGGTGCGCTGGAAGTCCTGAACCCGCACAGTTCGCGCCGCGCACTGTGGACCTACCCGGCCATGACGCTGGGTGTGGTGGCACGCATCCACTGGCAAGCACTGAAGCTGTGGCTCAAAAAAGTCCGCTTTTTCCACAAACCCGTGCCACCAGCCCACCTGACCAGCCGCTAAACCCCTTTGTACGACCCGTGAGAAGCCCATGAACACCAATAGCATTACCTCTGGCGTATCGACTTTTACCCTGCCCCATGGCACGCCCGCTGCGGCACGCACCGTGCTCAAGCTGCTGCAACGCCTGCGCCACGGTAGCCTGACCGTGCAGCTGCCCGACGGCAGCACCCAGCGCTTTGGCGGCGAAGCCCTGCCCCACGCCAGCTTGCAGTTGCACAACTGGAATGTGTGCAGCGCCGCGCTCAAGTCGGGCGACATCGGTTTTGCCGAGAGCTTTATTGCGGGCGACTGGAGCACCCCCAACCTGACCGAGCTGCTGCGCGTGCTGGTGAAAAACCGCGCTGAGGTGGAAGGCGTGATCTACGGCACCTGGGCCGGGCGCTTGCTGTACCGCATCAAACACCTGCTGAACCGCAACACCAAGGCCAACAGCCAGAAGAACATCCACGCCCACTACGACCTGGGCAATGCCTTCTACACGTTGTGGTTGGACGAGACCATGAACTACTCGTCCGCCATCTTCGCGGGCAACACCGAGCAGCCCATGGCCGATGCACAAAAGGCCAAGGTGCGGCGCGCCCTGTCCATGGCTGGCGTGCAGGCCGGTGACCGGCTGCTGGAGATTGGCTGCGGCTGGGGTGCGCTGGCCGAGATGGCCACCACCGAATTCAATGCCTCCATCACCGGCGTCACGCTGAGCACCGAGCAGCTGGCCTTTGCGCGCGAACGCATGCAACGCTTTGGCGTGCAGGAGCGCGCGGACTTGCGCCTGCAGGACTACCGTGACATTGCCGACGCACCTTTCGATGCCATCTGCTCGATTGAGATGGTAGAAGCCGTAGGCCGCGAGTACTGGCCCACCTACTTTGCCAGCGTGGCCAAGCTGCTCAAGCCCGGTGGCCGTGCCTGCGTGCAAAGCATCGTGATCGATGACGCGCTGTTTGAGCGCTACATCAACTCGACTGACTTCATCCAGCAGTACATCTTCCCCGGCGGTTGCCTGCCCTGCCCGCGCGAGTTCCGCGCGCAGGCCGCTGCGGCTGGGCTGGAGGTGGTGGACGAATACGCCTTTGGTCCCGACTATGCCGAGACCCTGCGCCGCTGGCGCGATGCCTTCCTGACCGAGCGCGAACGTGTGATGGCCGCTGGCTTTGACCAACGCTTCATGCGGATTTGGGAGTTCTACCTGGCGTACTGCGAAGCGGCTTTTGACGAACGCAATATCGACGTAGTGCAGTACACACTGCAAAAGCGCGCGGCCTGACCCTGCCGGTATTACCCATGCGCCGCTCCCTGCCCACCCGCCGAACCCTGTTGCACTGGGGCGCCAGCCTGGGCGCGCTCTGCCTGGCCGGTATGGCGCGCGCGCAGGTCGTGATGCCGCCGGAAGTACAAGCCCAGCTGCCGCAAGCCAAGTCGGCGGGGGCCACGCGCATGCGCGTCTTCGGGCTCTCCATTTACGACGCGCAACTCTGGGTCACACCCGGATTTGACGCTGCGCAGTACGCCAGCCAGCCCCTGGCGCTGGAGCTGCGTTACCTGCGCGCGCTCAAGGGCGCCTCCATCGCCGAGCGTTCCGTGCAAGAGATGCGCCGTAGTGGCCCGCTAGATGCCGCCACCGAACAGCGCTGGCTGCAAGCGATGCAACAAGCCTTTCCTGATGTGCAAGAGGGCGACCGCCTCACAGGCCTCTACACGCCGGGCGCAGGCACACGCTTCTTCTTCAACGGCAAGCCCCATGCCACGGTAGCCGACCCAGCCTTTGGCCCGCCCTTCTTTGGCATTTGGCTGGCGCCCTGGACCAGCGAGCCGCGCCTGCGCGGGGAGCTGCTGGCGGGTCTGCGGCCATGACACCCACAAGCACCTTCGACTGGCACGCTGGCTGGCGCTATGGCCTGATGGGTCTGCCTCTGGCCTTTGTTGCGCTGCCGCTGTACGTCACCTTACCCAACCACTACGCCACCACCTTTGGTGTGCCACTGGCCACGCTGGGCCTGGTGCTGCTGGCCGCGCGACTGTTTGACGCGGTGATTGATCCCCTGTTGGGCCGCTGGAGCGACCACCTGTTCGCCCGATCGTTGCGTGCCGTGCTGGCCTGGGCTGCGTTGGCCTGTGGGGTTTTGGGCGCTGGTTTTGTGTTGCTGTTTTCCCCGCAGGTGCGCAGCCCCGGCGCGCTTGTGTTGTGGGCTGCCGTATGCCTGGTGGTCACTTACACCGCCTACAGCGCCTTGAGCATCCTGCACCAGGCCTGGGGCGCGCGGCTGGGAGGGGACGAGCTGCAGCGCAGCCGCGTGGTGGCCTGGCGCGAAGGGCTGGGCCTGCTGGGTGTCGTTTTGGCATCGATTGCACCGCTAGCCCTTGGATTACCTGCGACAGCCGCTCTGTTTTTAATAGCACTTACCGCTGGCTGGGGTGCCTGGCGGGTAGCTCGCCAGCCCCCGAGCGGCACAGCGGCGACGGCGGAAGCGGGCTTCTCCGCAGGCCAGCCAGCCTCCGTCTGGTTGCCGTTCACGCGGCCCGCCTTTCGGGCCCTGCTGGCGGTCTTTGTTGTCAACGGCATTGCCAGCGCCGTGCCGGCCACGTTAATTCTGTTTTTTGTGCAAGACCGCCTGCAGGCGCCGCAGGGCATGGAGGCGGTGTTCCTGGGCAGCTACTTTGTCTGCGCGGCCCTCGCCCTGCCACTGTGGCTGCGCGTGGTGCCAAGCCTGGGCCTGGGGCGCACCTGGCTGGTGGGCATGGTGCTGTCCATGGCGGTGTTTGTCTTCGCCACCCAGTTGGGCGCGGGGGACAGCCTGGGCTTTGTACTGGTGTGCGTGCTATCGGGCGTGGCCTTGGGCACCGACCTGGCCCTACCCGGCGCCCTGCTGGCCGGCACCATTGCCGCCGCTGGCGACCGCGGACGTGCCGAAGGAGCCTACTTTGGCTGGTGGAACTTTGCCACCAAGCTCAACCTGGCATTGGCCGCGGGCGTGGCCCTGCCCCTGCTGGGCTTGCTGGGCTACACGCCAGGCACCCGCGACCCCGCCGCCCTGCAGGTCCTCACCATCGCTTACTGCCTGCTGCCGTGTGCTCTCAAAGCGCTGGCTGCCGTTTTGCTCTACACCCTCACCCTCCGGAAGACCCCATGAAACGACGCCTGCTCCTCAGCGCCGCCACCGCAGCCAGCGCCCTTGCGCTGGGTGGCTGCAGCACCCAAAGTATTGACCAGTACCGCAGTGAAAAACCGGTGTTGGACCTGCAGCAGTACTTCAATGGCGTGCTCGATGCCTATGGCGTGTTCACCGACCGCTCGGGCGCCGTCGTCAAGCGCTTCACCGTGGTGATGCGCTGCAGCTGGCAGGGCGACGAGGGCGTGCTGGATGAGGACTTCACGTACTCCGATGGCACCACACAAAAACGCATCTGGCGCCTGAAGAAGCTGCCGGACGGCCGCTACACCGGCACTGCCGACGACGTGGTGGGCACTGCCCAGGGTCAGGCGCGCGGCAATACCTTCTACTGGACCTATACCCTGAGCCTGCCGGTGGATGGATCGGTCTACGACGTCCAGTTTGACGACTGGATGTACCTCATGACCGACACCGTGATGCTCAACAGGGCCACCATGTCCAAATTCGGCATGCGCCTGGGCGAGGTCACGCTGTCGTTCACCAAACGCCCCTGATTTCAAGCCAAATTGGCACCTAGCCCCTGTGGATATTGCGCGAGCAGCTATCAAAAATAGAGCATACAAGGTTGTTCCCATGCCCCTCTTTCAGCCCTTGAACCCTCCGCTGCGCGACTGGCGTGGCAAAACTGTCTGGATCGTCGGCGCCTCCAGTGGCATTGGTGAGGCGACAGCGGCGGCCCTGCATGCCCAGGGTGCGCATGTCGTCGTATCGGCCCGCAAGGTGCACGACCTGGAGGCCTTTGTGGCGGCCCACCCCGGCAGTACCGCATTGCCGCTGGACGCCACCGACTCCGCCGCCGTGCATGCCGCAGCCGACCAGCTGCTGGCCGGTGGTCCGCTGGACTGCGTGGTCTATTGCGCCGGGCACTACACCCCCATGCGTGCCCACGCGCTGGACCTGAGCGATATGCAACGCCATTTGGCGGTGAACTACACCGGCGCCCTGCAACTGTTGAGTGCGGTGCTGCCTGCGCTGCTGGCGCGCGGCGCCGGCCACATCGCGCTGGTGGGCAGCGTGGCCGGTTACCGCGGCCTGCCCAACAGCCTGGCCTATGGCCCGACCAAGGCTGCACTGATCAACCTGGCGGAAACTTTGTATCTGGACCTGCACGACAAAGGCATAGGCGTGTCACTCATCAACCCCGGTTTTGTGCAAACCCCGCTCACCGCGCAAAACGACTTCGCCATGCCCGCGCTGCTCACCCCCGCCCAAGCAGCCCAAGCCATCCTCAAAGGCTGGGCGCATGGCCGGTTCGAGATCCATTTCCCAAAACGTTTTACGCTGTGGCTACAGACCCTGCGCCTCTTGCCCAACCGGGCCTACTTCTACCTCGTCAAACGCGCCACCCTATGACTACACCCACACATGCCAGCGACGACGCCGTCAACAGGGTGGTCGCTTTTTTTGAAACGCTGACACCCGCATCGCTGGCAACGCTGCCAAGCCTGTACGCAGCAGATGCGCGCTTCAAAGACCCATTCAATGATGTGCGGGGAGTGCCCGCCATCAGCGGCATCTTCGCCCACATGTTCGAAACCCTGGAGAGCCCGCGCTTTGTGGTGCGTGAGCGCATCGTGCAGGGAACGCAATGTTTTCTGACTTGGGAGTTTCGTTTTTACTTCCGCCGCTTCAAACAGGGCGAGGAGCAAGTCATTCTGGGGGGCTCGCACCTGGTGCTGGACGACACCGGCTTGGTCACACTGCACCGCGACTACTGGGACGCGGCAGAAGAGCTGTACGAGAAGTTGCCCGTAGTGGGCGGGGTGATGCGCTGGCTCAAGAAACGCGCCAACAGCTAGGCTGCCACAAGGAGATGGTCGGATCAGCGTCCGGTTGCGTTGACTTGACCGCTAAATTTGCTGCCCTGAAAGTCCTGAAACTCCACCGATCGCCGTGGCTCCCACCAAGCACGCAGGGAGGCAAACACATTGCGGCAACCGGTGCACTTGTACGCACCGGTGGGCTTGAGCGCACCATTGGCGGCACGGTCAATCACCGGCTGGTAGCTGGTGGCCCCGCATTCGCGGCACTTGTAAACAGTTTTGTAAGTCGCCATGGTCGGCAGACTGTAAGCACGGGCGCGGGTTTTGGCCAGTGTTTTTGTGTAATTCCGTGTAAAAACGTGGCCTACGGGACCTTTTGACCCGCCAAGCCGCGCCAATCCTAGGCTGGAATGGAGTCTGCGAAGCTCGGGCGCTGCGCCAGTTTTTCCATCAGCTTGGCCAGATTGGGGTGGTCGGCACGCCAATCGATCTGCGGGAAACGGAAATCCAGATAACCCAGGGCGCAACCCACGGCAATGTCGGCCAGACTGAGGTGGATGCCACCGCAAAACGGTTTTTCTCCGAGACCCCGGTCCATGGCCTTGACGGCGTCGGTGACCTTACGCATCTGGCGGTCGATCCAGGCTTGGCTGCGCTGCGCCTTGGTGCGGCCGGTCCAGGTGGCTTCCAAGCGCGCCAGAATGGCCGCGTCCATCAAACCATCCGCCAGCGCTTCCCACGTCTTAATTTCAGCGCGCTCACGACCGACCGACGGGATCAACTTACCGACGGGCGACAAGGTGTCGAGGTATTCCACAATCACCCGGGAGTCGAACAGGGCTTCCGCACCTTCCATGATCAGGCAGGGCACTTTACCCAGCGGATTGGACTCGGCAATGGTGGTGTCAGCGGCCCAAACGTCTTCAGTGACAAAGGCGTAATCGAGCTTCTTCTCGGCCATCACGACGCGGACTTTGCGAACATAGGGGCTGGAAGTGGATCCGAGTAATTTCATGGAGTCTTGACAGTTGCTTGAGGATGAATTCTATCCAGCGGGGTTTGCCGGAACGGTCCATGGGGTCGGGCGTGGCGCACAACCTACAATTCGGGAATGACTTTCTCCGCCATCTCCGCCCTCTCTCCCCTTGACGGTCGCTACGCCGGCAAGCTCGCCACTCTGCGCCCGCTGACCAGTGAGCTGGGCTATATGCACCGCCGCGTTCAGGTGGAGGTGGCTTGGTTTATCGCACTCAGTGATGCGGGGTTTGCCGAGTTCAAACCGCTCACACCGGGCGCTCGCACTTACTTGCTGGGCTTGGTCAAAAACTTCTCGGAAGCCGACGGGGAAGCCATTAAGACTATTGAAAAGACCACCAACCATGATGTAAAAGCCGTCGAATACTGGATCAAGTCCAAGTTCGAAGCCCGCCCCGAGCTGGAAAAGGCAGGTGAGTTCGTGCACTTTGCCTGCACCAGCGAAGATATCAACAACACCAGCCACGCACTACAGCTGCGGGCCTCGCGTGACGTCGTGGTACTGCCCGCGCTGGACAAGATCGTGCTCAAACTGCGCGACATGGCCCACGCGTATGCCGACGTGCCCATGCTCAGCCGCACCCACGGCCAAACCGCCAGCCCAACCACCGTGGGCAAGGAGATCGCCAACGTGGTGGTGCGCCTGCAAGCCGCCTGCGACCGCATTGCCGGCGTCAAGATCCTGGCCAAGATGAATGGCGCTGTGGGCAACTACAACGCCCACCTGTCTGCCTGGCCTGATTTCGACTGGGAAGCCTTCAGCCGCAAGGTCATCGAGACCCCCGAGCCCCTGGGCCTGGGCCTGACCTTCCAGCCTTACAGCATCCAGATCGAGCCGCATGATTACATGGCCGAGCTTTTTGACGCTGTGGCGCGCACCAACACCATCCTGATCGACCTGAGCCGCGACATCTGGGGCTATGTGAGCTTGGGCTACTTCAAGCAAAAGCTCAAGGACGGTGAAGTGGGCTCGTCCACCATGCCGCACAAGGTCAACCCGATCGATTTTGAGAATGCCGAAGGCAACCTGGGCCTGGCCAACGCCATGTTGCGCCACCTGAGCGAGAAGCTGCCCATCAGTCGCTGGCAGCGCGACCTGACCGACAGCACCGTGCTGCGCAACATGGGTGTGGCCTTGGGCTATGCTGTGCTGGCCTACAGCTCGCTGATGACCGGCCTGAACAAGCTGGAGATCAACGAGTCCGCGATTGCCGACGATCTGGACGCCTCCTGGGAAGTGCTGGCCGAGCCCATCCAGACCGTGATGCGCCGCTTTGGCCTGCCCCAACCCTATGAGCAGCTCAAGAAGTTCACCCGCGGCGCGGCCATGACCCGCGAGCTGATGCAAGGCTTTATCGCTGGCTTGGATCTGCCACAGGAAGAAAAAGACCGATTGCTGGCCATGACGCCCGGTAGCTACACCGGCAAGGCTTCAGAATTGGCAAAGCGAGTCTGATGGCACTCAAATCCACCATCTACAAGGCCAACCTGTCGATTGCCGACATTGACCACGCCTATTACGCAGACCACGCGCTAACGCTGGCGCGCCACCCGAGCGAGACCGATGAGCGCATGATGGTGCGGCTGGTGGCCTTGGCCTTCAACGCGCACCAGTTGCAGACCGTCTGCAACGGTGACGGCACCTTGGCCTTTGGCGCCGGGCTGTCCGACCCGGAAGATCCGGACGTGTCACTGACCGATTTCACGGGCCAGAAGCGCCTGTGGATCGAAGTAGGCCAGCCTGAAGACAAGCCCATCAGCAAGGCCTGTAACAAGGCCGATGCAGTGCTGCTCTACCCCTTTGCCCACTCTGCCGACATTTGGTGGAAGGGCATTGAGGGCAAGCTGAGCCGGCTGGACAAGCTGCAGGTGTGGCGCATTCCGTCGGCCACCTCGCAGGCACTGGCCAAGCTGGCGCAGCGCAGCATGCAGCTGCAGGCGACGGTGCAAGAAGGGGTACTGATGTTGGGCGACGGCGTGAATACCGTCGATATTGAGCCCGTTCGCTGGAAGTAGCGGCAGGTGGACACCAAACACCTTTGGTATCAAATTAACCCTTAACCCCCGTAGATACTGCGCGAGCAGCTACCGTTTTCATAGCAAATCATCCTGCGCGGCATGCCCCTCAGCAGCCCGCTCCGCGTATTTGTTGAAGCGCCAAGCGCTCGCATCCAGTGTGATACGGCGCCAAGTGGCCCGCTTGTCAGCGGGGCCCATCTCCGGCCAGCGCTGCACCTCGTCGAAGGTGCGGCCACAGCCTTTACAAAGATCATCGCCCTGGCTCGTGGAGCAAATGGCAATGCACGGGGTGTCGGGCGTGCTCTCGTACCACGCGAGCCATGCTGCCAGCGCCTTGGGTGGCATGCTGGCCGCATCAGCTTCGGTTTCGTGGTAATACACCAGTAAGGCATACACCTCGGCCAGCGCACGCGTGGGTGCGGGCAACGATACGCCATCAGGCGAAGGCTCGCGCGCACGCCAATAGTTGATAGCCGATTCGATGTCAGTGATGTGAATGCCTGCCATAGATTCCCGTAGAAGGGGGCGGATCATATACCGTCCCTGGAGCCGATTTTTGTCACTGGCGCAAATCGCGGATAACCCCTGGTTATTGCGGGTCTTTACGTCCCTGCGCTTACACTGCGCGGCCGAAGGGGAGTAGCTCCCTGGTGCTGTCCTGCAGCGCTGAACAACAAGTCGTCAGTACGAAGCTCCGCTTCCGGCTTGTTGGGCCAGGTGCCCCACCTGGCTGAGCAAGACCTTCGATTGCAGCCCCACCGCGGGTTGGATCGAAGTGCGTTGGTGGCCTCCCATCCCTGCTCGCCGTCCAGTCCGCGATGTAACCCCATCGACTTGAAACCGGATTTGACATGGAATTTCTCTCTGCCCCTTGGTGGTCCGCTCTGCTGGCTATTGTGCTCATCGACCTCGTCCTGGCCGGCGACAACGCCATTGTGATTGCGCTGGCCGCACGCAACCTCCCGCCCCCACTCAAACGCAAAGCCATTCTGTGGGGTACGGTGGGTGCTATCGTGGTGCGTTCCATCATGACCCTCGGCGTGGTCTGGCTGCTCAAGGTTCCCGGATTGATGCTGGTGGGCGGCTTGGGGCTGTTGTGGATTGCCTACCAGCTGCTGGCGGACCAGGACGATGGCGAACACGACGGCCCGTCCGCCAGCACCTTCTGGGGTGCCATGAAAACCATTGTGGTGGCTGACGCGCTGATGGGCATTGACAACGTGCTGGGCGTGGCCGGTGCCGCGCACGGCGCCATGGACCTGGTGGTAATCGGCCTGCTGATCAGCGTGCCGATTGTGGTGTTTGGCAGCAGCGTGGTGCTGCGGTTGGTGGAGCGTTTCCCCATCATCATCCAGCTGGGCGCGGCGGTGCTGGCGTTCACGGCCGCCAAGATGGTGGTGGGCGAAGCCTTGTTGCGCCCGGTGTTCGGCGATGCCAACACCTCTGACGCCATGCAACTGGCCGCCCGCTGGACGCTGTATGCGGTCGCTGTGCTGGGTGTGCTGAGCGCAGGCTGGTGGAGCCAAAAGCGCACCCAGGCCGCGCTGGCGCACAAATCCTGACACACAGTTTGCACAGTACGGAAGCGCGCACCTCTGGGCTGCGCAGCAGGCCGGTGCTATGCTGGCGCACCATGAAACTGCTCCTCAAATGGATTCTGAGCGCCAGCGCCTTGCTGGCGGTGGCGCATCTCTACAGCGGTGTGGAAGTGAAAAGCTTTACCGCCGCGTTGATCGCTGCATTTGTGATTGGTTTGCTCAACACGGTAGTGCGTCCCCTGCTGGTCGTACTAACTCTGCCCTTCACCGTGTTGACGCTGGGCCTGTTTCTGTTTGTCATCAATGCACTGATGTTTTGGTCGGCGGCCAGTGTGCTGGAAGGCTTCCACGTACAAGGGTTTACCGCCGCCCTGATCGGCTCACTGATTTACACCGCGCTGGGCATGGTCATCGATTCAGCGCTCGAGCGCCTGTTCTCGAAGTAACTGTTCCATCTGGCGCGCCCGGGTGTCCACGATGGATGCCTCGAAATGGTCACCTGCAGCGGGGTTGGTGCGCGCCATGTCCTGCGCCGCCTTGAGTCGGGTCAGGGCAGCCGGGTAATCCAGCTGCGCAATATTCACTTCGGCCTCTGCCCGTATGGAGGCAATGGTGCGCCCCTGCGCAGCGGTACTACGAGCCAGCCATTGCCAAGCTTGGGCGTCACTCGGGTTGTCCGCCACCCAAGTTTGCAGGCTTTGTGACGCAGCATCCGCGCGCTCAAGTGCCAACTGGGCTTGGGCCATCAGAAATAGCTCGGCACGGCTGCGAATGGGCCCTTGGGCGCCTAGCTCCCCCATGGCAAGCTCGGCATTGCCACGCGCCAAAGCAACCTCCGCAAGCAACAGACTCACCTGACGCGCCAACTGGGCATCCGATCCAGCTGCCGCGCGCAGGCGTGATCCCAATGCATCCGCTTGGTCGAATGACCGCAAGCGCGAAGCTGCAAGTGTTGCGGCATACAAGATCCCGGCCTGCTGCGCAACAGGTTGGCGCGCCAGCTGCACAGGCTCAGCCTCTTGCACCCAATGCCGTAAAGCGTCCACCGCGGGATTGGACAGGACGCGGGCACGGGCTGCGATCAACAAGTGTTCGCCCGCAGGTGCAGGCGGTGTAGTTGCGGTTTGGCTGGGAATACGCGCTTGCATGTCCGCCATGCGCTCTGTGCTGAGTGGGTGGCTGCGCAGATAGGGAAAACCGCCCGCATCATTGAGCCGATTCGACTGCTGCAGCTTCTCGAACATCGACACAAAACCCTGGGGGGCAAACCCCGCTTGGCCGGCGATACCGAACCCTACACGGTCCGCCTCACGCTCCATGTCGCGTGAAAAGTTGAGCTGCGTCTGGGCCGCAACCGCTTGTCCGCCCACGATCACCGCATTGGCACCGTTGGGGTTCTTGCTCGCCGCCATCGCCCCCAATATCATCGCGCCAATCAACCAGGGCGTCTGCTCGTTTTGGCGGGTAATCAAGCGGGCAATATGGCGCTGCGTCACATGGCTCAGCTCATGGGCCAACACCGCAGCCAGTTCGTCTTTGCTAGAAACCACACCCACCAGCCCAAGATGCACCCCGAAATAGGCGCCCGGCAAAGCAAAGGCGTTGACAGACCGATCCCGCCCCAATAACACCTTCCATGCATACTGTACATCCAATTCAGGCGGCAACTCCCCACGCGCGCGGGCAGCGGCCATCAAAGGCAGCCAAATACTTTGCACATAGTCGCCGATCACCGCGTCGTCCAAGTAGTCTGGATCGCGGTACAGCTCGCGGGCAATACGATCGCCGAGACGGCGTTCTGTGGCGGGGGAGATGGAGATAGGGTCGCCGAGGTTGGGCAGTTGTGCAGGGCCAGCAAACGCCTCTTGCGCTGCGCCCCCAAAGTGAAGCGGTAGGCACATAGCAATAAGGACGAGAGCCCTAGGACTGAAGGCGGCGCCACACCAAGACCGACTCTCGACGACTTGATAATGCGCATTAATTGCCTGATTTTGCTTCAATTTCAGACTTTCGTAACACATGTTCATTGCAGGCAATATTGCACGACTGGCTATACTTTACCCAGTTTCAAAAGGAACGCGTATCGAAACAGCTAGCTCTCCTTAGCAGCCACATATTTAACTTTACATGACCGCCTCAAACAACAACGCCCTGTATATCTGGCG
Source organism: Rhodoferax sp. TH121 (assembly GCF_002251855.1). Taxonomy (GTDB): domain Bacteria; phylum Pseudomonadota; class Gammaproteobacteria; order Burkholderiales; family Burkholderiaceae_C; genus Allorhodoferax. The sequence goes on along the minus strand of NZ_NOXW01000022.1, from coordinate 161,735 downwards.
GAATTACGCATTATTAGTCACGACTCTATGCTGCATTTACGCCAGTTTCGTGCAAGTTGCAGGTGTTGATTTTTGGCTACAGGCAAAAATTGGCGAAATCATCTTTGATTCGCATGAAATTCCCGACACGTTGCTTTTTCCATTCACCGAAGTTGCCAGCCAACACTTCAACGCCCACGAGTGGCTTAGCTCTCTTTTGTTTCACGTACTACTCTTGTCCGTTGGCACTGAGAATCTGCCCTTTATCCACGCTGCTTTAGGACTACTACTATTCGTATTTGCTACTTCACTTGGCTGGGTATGTAGCCGCGGAAATTGGGCAACAAGCCTTTTCGGGGGGCTATTGGCTGTCACGGTCGAGAACTATCGCCATGTATTACGTCCGGAGTTGATTGCCACGCTCTTACTGATCTGTTACTGGATCGCGTTAGAGAAGCTGCGCCAACGGATTCGCCCCCAATATACCTTTTACATAATACTTATTCAAGTAATTTGGGTCAATACACATGGCTCATTTATTCTTGGCCCATTATTAGCGGGCGTTTATGCCGCGGGAAATCACCTCGACAGTATAAGACATAGCCAGGCGGAAGTATTTCGCCCAAATCGCTTAAGTCTGGTGCTTGCGGGTATCGCATTTTCAAGCCTTGGTGCGTGTCTTATAAATCCATTCGGCGATGAAATGCTAAGATTTGTAATTGGTTTTAGCAATGATCCAACTTTAAGCGTCTTAATTGGGGAATGGATGCCCACTTTTTCAAAGCGCTGGGTAAATGAGCGCGGCTGGTGGATTGCTCTTATTGTCTGGATTGCCTGTGTCGTATGGATTTGCATACACCGTCAGAAATTAAGCGCAGTTGATGTACTTGTATTTTTATTGTTTACCGCACTAGCCTACAAAGCAATTCGTTTTCCAGTCTACCTTGGGATAGTTGCAGCGTATTTGTTGACAAGATTACAACCTGAAGTATGGAAATTGCCTCACTTTCAGTTAGCAATAACAAAAATCATGGCCATAACGAGCTCCATACTGATAATCTTAGTTGTACTGTATGGAAATGCATACGGAGTAAAACCTTATTCGTATGGTCTATATCGTTTAGGTCCTGAACTTGAGGCTGCGTTAGAAGATGATAGCCATCATGGCAACGTCCTTAATAGCATGGAACTCGGGGCTGAACTCATTTACCGCGCACACCCTCGCTTACGTCCAACTATAGATTGCCGCGTAGATTCATATGGCATGGACTACTATCGATACACCATGTCGCTTATTAATTCACGCGAGCTTCTTCAAGAGTTCGTTAAAAGGTATCAGGTTAAGTACATGCTATATGAAACCCCTCGAGTGCTTGATGCTGTGAGAAGAGGGACATTTGATGCAACTCAATGGAAAATCTTGGCGCAAGACAAGCGTTTTTTATTCATGCAGTATGAACCTTCTTCCGAGAACGTGAATTAATTGGCCGAAAATTCAAGCCAAGAATGTAAATAAAAACAACCAATACCGCTGAAGAAATGATTCCACCAATATAAAAAGCAGTTCTTGAATAATAAATATTAAGCTTATGCTCCCCAGCTTCCAAGGCAATTACGCGAAAAGCGTGGTCGCCAGGTTGGATTTGATAACTATTTTGAGTTCCAGACTCTGAATATGAGCGAACCTGCCAAGATGGGGACCAAGCATCCGTCATAAGTAACAGCATTGGCTTTTCTATCGAAGCCTCTACGACACAATAGTCCGCTTTACATTTGGCCATCTTAACCACACCTCTGCCCCCTAGCTCTGGCACGGGGTATGGCTCTTGCTCGAGTACGACCTCGTTACGTGGGTCGAATTCTGGTGATAGCATATGAGCTAGCACTTCGTCGCGCCCCCTTTTTACGCTATATTTGCTCATCAGTGTAAATTGCGGCATTGGTGGATCTAGGACACTTAACCATTCACTGAATCCGTTTGGGCTAGCTTGACGTACATACTTCAGCCGGAGCAGCACATGCAAAGCGTGCGGTTGCAAGATGTCAATGTATTGCGAAGCTTCGCTCGGATTGCGCCCTTCTATTGCAGCCAACAATTCTGCATACCGCGTAGTAACGCCCGGATCATTGCCTGACACTTCTAACGCACCGGTGTACATCGAACTATTTTTATTTATTTGGTCTGCTACGCGATATTTCCCATCAAGGGCATCTAAAGGAACATTCCATAGACTAATTTGTTCCGAATATGATGTAAATCCCATGGCCCCTTGCGCCCATATGAACACTGGCAACATGGCCCCCAGAATAACGAGGGGTTTGTATTTAACCCTCTTACTGATAAGAAGGAGTAGCGCTGTCCAAGCTGCCATCTCTACCCCCCATCTATTAAAGGCTCCGGCTATTGCTAGGCCAGCCTGATTTTCAAAAGATAGCAGTGTATCCTCACTCAGTCGCTGCTTCGCTGACTCGAACAAATAGCTTTCTTTACTAGCTCCTATCCATTCTATTAACGGATTTTGACGACTCCATTCAAATACAATCGAAATTGAATAAGAAATACACGCACAGCATGCAGCTAACATAGCCAGCTTGCGTGCCGAGTTCTTATTTAGGACGTCATAACCTTTGGAAGAAAAATAAATCACAACAAAGGTTGTTGCATATGCAAACTTAGACATCCCGCGTACTCTATCAAATCCAGGAACATTTACATATAGAAAGTGGTGAAGTGATGTTGCATTGCCGAGGGCGATGGCTAGCGTCAACATCCCCATGCCTAAAAGCCCACGGTGCCGATTTTTTATTTCATCATTCGTTTTAGCTTGGTTGGCGCCACTGCCTCCTCCTCTTATACCCAGCACACAAACTAGCAAACTCCCGGAGCCTAGATATAAGCAAACCTCCCAATAGTACCAACGCCCGAAGTACGGCTGCAGTTGGAATCCTCCAAATACGTTGGGCATTGCAAGCGTAATTAGATTTTCAACCGGAAGGGAAAACATCGCAGCAAAGCTTTCTTGAAGTGCTCTACTTCTAATTGTCTCCCCGCCAGCCACAATACTTGGAATGAGCTGCACGGCAGAAAGCCCCACTCCCAAAGAAAACATCACTATTAAATTTATTGCTATTTTCCATTGAATTTTCTTGTTATAAATCTGGATAATTGAATACGCTGTGATGGCAATCACCGAGATCATTACGTATTGTGGATGCCCGGCAAACACTTGCATCGCTAGAGCAAATGCCCCTAACAGCACACTTCGTGTTTGTTTTAGAGATCTGTTTTGTTCTTGCTCGTCACTAATCAGTACTCCATCTACAGCTTTTAGAATCAGTGGCAACCACACCATTGCACAAAGATTCGGCAAATGACCCGCATATACATGAGAGATGTACGTGCCAGCGAGAATTGCAAGCCCCCCTCCCATCAACGCAGCAAGAGGTGATATATCTGCTTGTCGCAGCCAGGCATCTGTGAATGCCCCCATTAGGAAGCAGTGTAGAACGATACTCGTGTTGATGGCTACGCGCGTGTCCATTAACATGAACAATGGCCAATTGAGCGGATACATCAGCGCCGCTTGGAATCCTCCCAAGTAAGGTGCACCACCATAGATGTGAGGATTCCAGAGTGGTACGTTCCAAGCAGATATCTCTTTAAAACCGAAGTTTCGCCAAGCAATAAATTGTTGTGGTATATCTGTGCCGGGTGCACCGAATATCAGATCACCAGAAAACAAAACATGACCACATAGTGCTAAAGTTAACAGAAGCAAAACGCCCCAAGCTACAAAGATGTTAGTTGGTGTTAGCTTGTGTTGTATGAGCTGTGCTAGCTTTTTCATTGTGTTCTCTTACATTTGTACATCGTAAAACAACCACAGAAATTGAACACTCTACTTATAGTGTCTACGCGCGTTCTGCGAATTGCAACTGTGCTGCTGGCAACTTTGCTTGTGATGTGGGCCACTACCCAACCTCAGGCAGAAAATGACTATTGGCTTTTAAGCCGAATTGGGCAATCGATATGGATTCATCAATCCATTCCAAGCACTCTATTGTTTCCATATACAGAGGCACGCGACTTTCACTACAACGCACACGAGTGGCTGCCAGCATTACTATTTTTTGCGTTTAATCGCTTATTTGAACAGGCGACGCTTGGTTTTCTACTTGGTATTCTGGGTGTATTTCTATTTGCAGCCTTGTCTTTTACCGCTTATAGGCGTAGCGGCAATTCGCTCTCACTCTCGCTAGGCTTAGGCTTGCTAGCAATGCTCGGCCAGAATTACCGTCATTTTCTTCGCCCTGAACTTTTTACACTGTTTTTTTTACTAGCGTATCTCGTTTCACTAGAACAACTGATCAAAAAATTATCAACGATAAATATTTTAATGCCTATTGGATTGGCAGCACTCTGGGCAAATACACACGGCTCTTTCATACTTACGCTACCGCTTGCATTGATTTATACAATTGATCGAATGCAATACTATGGAAAATGCGAGGCCTCCAGCCAAAACATTCCAAATAGGCTAAATCTCTATGCAGCTTTCTGGCTAACTCTCCCACTACTAGTTTTCATGGCTAGTTTGTGCACTCCTTTTGGGATTGAGCTATGGAAGTTCTCCCTAGGCTTCAGTCACGACTCTTTGGCTAAAAAGGAGATAGTCGAATGGATGAGCCTTTTGGACATTCGAAGTTATTCGGTAGTCGGAATATATCCAGGCCTAGCTTTTTTTGCAATCAACTTGGCTATAGTTATAATATACAGACGCAAGCTATCTCTGAGGGTCATAGGGACAAGCATGTTATTCTTGGCGCTAGCAGCTTGGGGAAATCGCTTTCTAGTTTATCAGGGAATAATTTTTTGCTGGGTCGCTTCTCTTTTGTTCGGCGCAGGCACGAACACAGGCAATTGGAAATCAGAATATAAACGCTTGTTGATTCTCTTTGTAGCTACAGCGATAGGATTATTGTTTTGCTACAAATTTGGCAACATGAATGCCGCGTCACCCTTCAATGCACGGTCCAATGTTCTTTTTTCACATGGAATTTCCGCTGCGCTACAGGATCAAACAATAAAAGGCAACGTATTCAATTCGTATGACCTTGGGGGAGAACTTATATATCGAGGCTACCCAAGACTAAAGCCTTCAATTGATTCCAGAATCGACTCATATGGCGATCAATACTATTTCTGGCATGAGAGTTTACTCGATGAGCCTTATAAATTCCAAGCTTTCATATCGCGGTGGAATGTACAGTATTTGCTACTTACCCGACCAGACTTTGATCGCTGGCAAAAAATGCCACTCACGGTCAAAAATTTATGCAATTTAGTAGCAACTGATCATCTTATTTTCTTTCATCAATGCAGAGCTACTGCAGAGCCATAGCAGCAAATATCACCCGCCAGGTACCGCTCTCAATTCTAGATTTAAGGGAATTTGATCATGGTAACCATCACTCCGCCATTTGGCCAAGGCACTTTTGCAGGCATTCTCACTTCGAGTTTTACAAAGTATTTTCATCCATTCTTTTGCCTTTATTGGCTGCCTATTTAGCGCGAAGTTAGCCGCCATGTTATAGATCAGCAAATCACTGGGGACAGTCTTAACAACTAATTCCATCTGATGCAATTGCTCCGAATCCAATCCTGCGACAGGATTGAGGCGACTTAGAAGAAAAAAATCTTCATAATAGTCCAGTACCATCAATTTAGGCATCCGATCTTCCTCGGGGGCCTGTATTTTACCAGTGACAAACTCAAGTCGTAATATTTTTTCAGCCCGCTCTATTTTCAAATAATCCTTAGCAATAGTTAATGCCAAAGCCCCCAGCAACATTACAACCAATATAGATATAGTTTTCCGTAATGCCTTGCAACCTATAACAGGATGGACAGACTCCAATGAGCCCCACAGAGCACCGAAAGGCAAGAGAAAATAAGCGTATTGCAATGGCAACTCAAGCATCGAATGGAATATGAGGACACCCATACCCAGTAATGTATGAACATGCCGTGAATTTGTAGAGAGACGCATTTGTGTATGGATACGCCTTACACCATAATATGCAACAGCAAGTGCCACCCCCCCCCCGCCCCATAGTGCGATATCGAGTATTAGATTGTGCGCAGAACTTAACGCGCTCATTGACGAGTGTTTTGCCGCAACAGCCATTTGCGCGGCATGAATTTGGCCCCAACCATACCCCCACAGAGGACGCTCGGCAATGGCATCTAAGGCCATAGACCAGATCGCTAGTCTTCCATCCCCACTTCGAGTGGAAACGGAAGCACCAACCGTGCGCGTCTCCATTACTTGAGACATCAATGGAATTATCGTTACCAGCAGGAATAACCATACCACAAGCACAGTCGCTAACGTTATAAGAGCAACGCGCCCTTTATAGTCCGATGATATTACCCATGGCCATATGCATAATATGAGTATTGCCCCTAAGAATCCACTGCGCGAAGCGGTAAGCGCCAAACCGATCAAAAGTAATCCAGCGACCCCAATCGCTATGGATGCTCTTATTTGTTTCTGCGTCCAAAACCATGAACAACCTACAAGCGCCATAAGCTGCAGAGACGCTAGATTATTGGGCTGCGCGAGATTCGCATCCATGCGCAAATCCGGCGGCGCCGAATTTATCCATATCAAATTAGATTGATATCCTATGCCTTGATTAATTTGTAATAATGTGCTTATTACCGAAGCAACAATAATTGCACTATATATAAAATTCACTGGCCCACCATTTGCATTTACTTGCCAAATAGTTCCCAGTCTTATCGCAGAGATTAAACCCATCAGATAGAGGATATTTATCCAGGCGATACCGGCACTCGAAGCAAATCCGGAATACCAGTTCAAACTCACCTGAATTGCCAACAGCCAAAGTAGCCACACTCCAGTCGAATTGCTTAATTGGTATTTATTCTTTATAAAAACTACTACTGCCAATATCCAGAAGACAACGGCAGCCAGGAATTCTGAGTGAAAGGCGGTCCATGGCGGCGAGTGATTTGGCAGCAACCATGCAGCCGCTAGACCAGGAACAAGCAGCCAAATTGACGTTGGGAGGAAACTGCCCATAAGAAAGCAAAAAGGGAGCCGAAGCTCCCCTCTTTTTATTCTGCAGTTATCAACGGCAGGAGGCTGGTGCCCATTTTGTATTTGAGCCTTTGCAAGTCCACGTGGAAATTTGGTTGGGGCCAGCAGATGTTGGCGACAATGTGATAACCATGTCTGCAGTTCCTGTGACAGCCACCGCACCAGTCACTTGTACAACACCACTTGCTGCATCAACAGCCATCCCCAGCAAACGAGGAGAAGAAGTAAAACCATCCGCGCATGCACTTAAGGAGCCAAAGCCGTTAGACGACACAGTTTCAGTAACACAAGTGCGAGCACCGCTAGCCGCTAGTACGATTTCTGATGCACGCGCACGGTTTGTGTAATCTTGATATGCAGGCAATGCAACAGCGGCCAGGATGCCAATGATCGCAACAACGATCATCAATTCGATCAAGGTAAAACCTTTTTGGATAGAACGCTTCATACAGAACTCCTAAAAAATGACAGAGGCCCATGTTGCAGCAGACTTCGTGCCAAGGTATATCGGCTGCTCCAATACACAAAAATGTTCATTAAATCAGAAATCCATCAGCCGCACCTTCCTACATTGACATTTTTGTCACTTAATGCATACCTGCCTGACCATCTTGAGGTCAGTTAGTCCCATCATCACTTTCTCCATTCCGTCCATCTTCAGTGTACGCATTCCACCCTCCACAGCTGCCGAGAACAGCTCCGCAACGCGAGCGCGTTCTTGTATGAGTTTTTTGACCGCATCGTCCGCCACCATGAGTTCATGCAAACCCACACGGCCTTTGTAGCCTGATCCATTGCATTTGTCGCAGCCGACGGCTTTGTATAGTTTGAGCTGGCCACTTTCCCCGTAGGTTTGCTGCCATTTGTCGACCATTTTTTTGGATTCACCAGCGTAATCCGCTTTCCAAGCGTGGGAGTGCCGCAATTCTTCGGCGTACTCTGCCGCGAACAGGCGCAGTTCCTCAGCATCTGGAACATACGCTTGTTTGCAATCACACAACTTCTTTGCAAGCCGCTGAGCCAAGATACCCAATAGTGCGTCCGCAAAGTTGAATGGATCCATCCCCATGTCCAATAAGCGGGTGATAGATTCCGGGGCTGAGTTCGTGTGCAGCGTTGAGAACACCATGTGCCCAGTCAAGGAGGCCTCAACGCCCATGGATACGGTTTCCTTGTCGCGCGACTCACCCACCATGATGATGTCCGGGTCAGCACGCAGAAAAGCGCGCATCACCAAGGCAAAGTCGATCCCTGCTTTTTTATTGATCTGAACTTGCCGCAAACCTTTCTGGGTTATTTCAACTGGGTCTTCAGCTGTCCAGATTTTGGTGTCGGGCGTATTCAAGAACTTGAGAATGGAATGCAGCGTGGTGGTTTTGCCGGAACCGGTCGGTCCGCACACATAAAACAATCCATAGGGCTTGCTGACGGTCGCCTCCAAACGCGCCTTGTTGTGCGGTGTCAGCCCCAGCTTTTCTAAAGGTATGGGTTCACCCGCAGCCAAAATTCGCATCACCACATCTTCCACGCCACCCGCGGATGGAATGGTCGCCACACGGAGCTCTATATCTAGGGGACCGTACTTCTTGAACTTGATTTTCCCGTCTTGCGGCTTTCGGCGTTCGGAGATGTCCAGATCGCACATGATCTTGAGCCGGGTAACCATTGCTTGGCGGAAATGTGCGGGAACCTCCACGTAAGGAACCAAGCTTCCATCAATGCGAAACCGAATGCCTGTTTTAAGTTTCCCCGGCATAGGCTCAATGTGAATATCAGAGACTTTTTGGTTATACGCATCAATGATGACTTTGTTGACGAACTTCACTAACTCGTTGTCTGCAGCTGCGGATTCGAGGGAATCGTCATTGGCACCATCATCAATTGGCGCGCCATCCATGTCCGCCAACAACTGGTCAATCGTGCTGCTATCTGCAGATGCTCCAAACAATTGAGCCAGTGTGTCCTTGAACTCTGCTTGGGTCGTAACTCGGTACGCAAACTTGCTCGACCGGGGGAACACCTGGGGGACAACCCGCGAGCCTTTTACAGCCTCAGGATCCAAACACATGATCACAAGACCCTCGGGCGACTCCTCCAAGGGAATCCATCCCTGCTCCACAATGAACTCGCGCTTTAGCGCGCCATGTAGCATTTCTGAGCGTATGCGACCGGCATTGAAGGGTTCGTAAGCCACGCCAAAAAATTTCGCTAAAGCCGCCCCCAGCAGTGCGGGGCTCAGTCCAAAGCTGGACATCAGTGCCGACTCGCTGGACAGCCCCTCGGCACGTGCCGCCTCCACTGTGGCCCGCAGTTCTTGCTCAGTCAGCAGCCCATCCGCTACTAGGCTATCGAATTTGCTCGCTTTTTTGACACCACCCACCTCAGCTGTCTTTTTGAGGCGCTGACGAATGGCTGTTGCCAATGTCTTGCACAACTCAGTAACGCCGTCTACTTCGAGTTCACCAAACGGTTCATCATTCTTATTGTTGATGACTTGCAAAACTCCATGCAGATGGCTTCCGTCCATGATGGGAGCCACCAGCATTTGCTTGGTTCGGTACCCGGAGCGCTTGTCGACTTCCTTCAAAAAAGACAAGGCAGGGTGGACGCGTCGTAACGCATCCTCATCGTAAACGTCCACCACGTTCAATGCGGCCTTGCTGTAAGCAGCATACCCGGCAAGACTTTGTGGAGAAATAGGCAACTTTAAGTCTCGGCTGCTGTTCAAGCCTGTCTTGATCTTGGAAACGATTGAGGTTTGGTCCTCACTCACCGCGTACAAAGTCAAACGATCCGCATTGAGAAGCTTGCAAATCTCCTGGCTGGTCTCCAGCATGATTTGTTCAATATTTTCAGTTTCATGGATACGGGCGGTCACTTGATGCAACTGCCTATAAAACAAGGCCTCAAACGTCATGCCTCTTTTTTTGGAAGGCAGCTTCTGGGATTCAAAAAATGCGTGCTCCGCACCTGCTGGCTGAATAACTGAACTCATAGGTCAAACTCCTGCCCCGCACACAGCCAACGGATGTCATGTGCGACATCTCGCCCAAAAGGCTGTGTTTGATCAAAGCGCTGAATTTCCGCCATGATCAGATCCGTTTCAGCGGGCTTAGTGTGGGTGATAAAAATAGGATACCGCGCCCCTTCGGCAATGCAATCCAACTCGTGGGATAAGGAATGTGGAGAAAGATGCAAGCTTTTTTTTGCCAGATCTTTTTCACGGTTACTGAAAGCCGTTTCAATTACCAGCATAGCGATAGGCATTTCGTTGATGCGTGCCCATAAGGCGGGGTTCCGCTCGGTATCGCCTGTATAGACCCAGTTGGCGCCCCCCTCATTCACCGCAAACCCCGCAGCAGGCACCGTATGTGTTGCCGGCAGCACCTCAATCCTCTTCCCGAACATGTGCAATTGCTCGCCGACCGAAATCTCGACAAATCGGATGAAGGGCGCATCCCCACGCGGTAGACGGGAGAAGTCAGGCCATATCACATCGTTAAATATGTGGGCCTTCAAGGCAGTTATAGTGCCTTTCAAAGCATAAATATTGAGCGGGTGGCTACGCTGGGATGCAACTGCATCCACCATTAATGGCAAAGCAGCGACATGGTCTAGATGAGAGTGGGAAAGGAATACGACATCGATAGCGGCCATTTCAGCGAGCGTCAGATCTCCCACTCCAGTTCCGGCATCCACAAGAATCTGGGCGTCAATCAAGAAAGACGTCGTTCTGCAGTCCTTGGCAATCGCTCCTGAACATCCAAGTACGCGGACTTTCACAGGTAACGCCCTATTTGGTTTCAAAATTGGTTGCGCCATCCCATTCTGGATCAAATGGCAGCAATCGCATAGAGGCTACTCTCTCGGAGTAGAGCTGGTACAGGTATTTTTTTACATTCATGCGCATTAGGTTGATCAACAACACGTCGGCTTGATCCCAGTTCTGAGCTCGATACGCACGCAAAAACACTGCCCACATCTTCAACTCTTCCGCACCCTCGGGACTAAGACGTGCAACTGGTGCCAGGGGCCAGTAAATAGAGACTGCCTGCTCCTTTCCTTTCACACGCACCCTATCCAGTTCTTGCCATGCAAAATCCGGCGACATTTTCTTCGTGCTTTCGTTCACGACAATATCGACACCATAGATCTTGGAAAGGCCTTCCAATCTGGAACCCAAATTCACTGCATCGCCGATGACGGTGTAGCTCCTTCGAATGTTGGAGCCCATGTCACCAACACACATGGTTCCGGTATTGACTCCAATACCAATACCAATCTCTGGCAAACCGGAAGCTCTATGCTCTGCATTGATTTCGCGAACTGCATTTGCCATCTCCATTGCAGATTTGACAGCCAAATGGGCGTGCTCTGCGGTCTCAACAGGTGCGCCCCAAAAGGCCATGACACAGTCCCCCATGTACTTGTCAATCGTGCCGCGATTGGCACGAATCAGCCTCGTTAGGCGACTAAAAACGCCCGTCAACAGTGACTGCAATTGCGTCGGCTCCATTTGTTCCGACATTTGGGTAAAGCCACGCATATCGCAAAACATCACCGTCATTTCACGGTTCGTCGCCTGCATGCTGTAGCTGTCCGGATCTTTCACCATCTCGTCCACCAATTCAGGTGGCACATAGGTTCCAAACAAATTGGCAAGCTCTCGTTTGGACCGGCTCTCCACAAAGTAGCCATAACTCATATTCAAACTGAAAGCAGTGACAGCCATCACCAGCACAGAGGCCAACGGTAACACTAAGCCAAACCCGAGGTAAAGCCACAAGTTCATGGCAGTCAACAGGCCGATCACCGTCAGGCTCAACAACACCGCACGTGACGCAGATAGCAAAGGCAGGCCGATCGCCAATAACAGACCTGACAACAAAACGATCACGACCTCGTAGCCCACTGCATAGTCTGGCTTTACCAACATGGTGCCATCCAGCAAAGACGAAATAATGTTCGCATGCGTTTCCACACCCGGATAGACCTCCCCGACAGGAGTAACTCGCAAATCCAAGAGCCCAGGGGCCGTCGTACCAAGCAACACGACCTTGCCCTTTAGTGAGCCTGATGGCAGCCGTTTGTTCGCAACATCTGCGGCGGAGATATAACGAAAAGAGCCGCCACTGACACCACCATATCCACGGTAAGGCACCAATGTCGCGACACGCTCATCGACCGGAATTGCAAGCGCTTTGTCGCCCTGCTTCAGCAGTATCCGGTCCATTCCTTGGTAGTTCTTGGCCAGAAAACGCTCATTGGAAAAGCCAGGAGCCACCGTTGGCATCCCTGCTATCACGCGGAACATGGCAAGGGCAATGGACTCGTAATACTCCCCTTTGTACTCCGCCAACAACGGAAGAGAACGCACAACGCCATCACCATCCGTGATTGAGTTGAAAAACCCAGCTACGGGCGCCGAACGCGCCAGTTGCTCTATGTTCGCGCCATATCCCGTCCAAGAAGTTGCCTTGATTTGTCGGCCTTGCAAAACAGATTCCGGCAAAACTGGTGCAGGCAATAAGCCACTAGATCGCCCTTCTTTGTCACTCGTGAGGTAGTAGCCCATGACAACAGGGCGATTGGCGATCGCCCTCGCAAACGTTGCGTCGAAGTCCAAGCCAGGCTGCAACTGCTTGAGACGTTCAGCGAAACCTGGATAGTCCTTTAACTCTTGGCTTGCCAACTGGTTCAGTCGCGCCAAACCCGAACTCTCATCCGCCTCCGCAAACACAACATCAAACCCAAGAACACCAACGTGTTGCTCTAAAAACAAGGTATCGACCAATTCGGCTAGCTTATTGCGCCCCCAAGGCCAACGGCCAAGCTCAGCCAAGCTTTTCTCGTCAATATCGATGATGACAATACGGTCATCTAGCGTGCGGGGCATAGTTGCTTGAAGGCGCGCATCGTAAATGATGTCGTCCAAGCGCTGAATAACGCCAATACGGGCCACCCCCATAGCGTGCAACAAAACAAGAAGCACTGGGATCAGCGTCACCGCAATACGCTGCCAGTGTTTTGCTACCGCTTTCATGGAATGCCAGCCAGCGTCAAGGATACGAATTGGTCAGGCTGGCTGACGGGCCAGAGATCAGGTTTGCACGAACTGCATTTGGGTTCCCGCCAACTCTACCAAGTCACCATTTTTAAGAGAAATGGGGTCAGTACCAATAGGCGCCCCATTCAAGGTGGGATTTCCGGCCCCCTCCACGTGGTGCACCACATAACCATGTTGCCGACGAGTAATGGCGGCGACTGCAACACCGGGCTTGCCAATCGTAGTCACCACTTTGGTCAATGGAACCTCACGGCCAGAAGCAGCACCGGACAGCACTTTGATCGCTGCATGAAATGCACCGAGCCCTGTTGAGTCGCCCGCAACAGTGGGATAGCCCGAAGCCGGGGCACTTGGCGGAACCACAGCCGGGCGTGCGCGCACAACCATGGTTTTGTCGAAGTTCTCCGCAGCGCCATCACCAACAAACTTGATTTTGTACTTGCCAATTTCAATGCCGTCGCCGTTTTGCAATTGCTGCTTTTTCACGGCTTTGCCATTGATGTAAGTACCGTTCGTGCTGTTCAGGTCTTCTAGGAACACTTCGCCACCCGTCATAAGCAATACGGCGTGTTCACCACTTACAGCCAAGTTATCGATAACGATATCGTTGTAGGGACGGCGCCCCAAAGTCGTGCGGTCCTTCGTAAGCTGAACTTCCTTGATCACGACCTCATCGATCGAAACGATCATCTTCGGCATGATCGACTCCTTTTTCTGTAATTGGTTTGTGGAAAATCTCAGTACTCTACTTCCCTAGCAGCTTGGCAAACAATCCACGCCGCTCCGATGCCTCGCTAACCGATACCATCAATACAGAAATATTGTCCCTACCGCCATGCTCATTTGCGGAAGAGATCAGCAAATCTGCTTTCTGGTCTAGCGTCGCGCCTTCGCACACGATTCTAGCGATTAGTTCATCGGCAACCATGTCCGACAAACCGTCTGAGCACATAAGATACAAGTCGCCTGGCTCGACCACGTGCTCATTGACATCCAGCGCAACTGCATCTTCGACTCCCAAAGCACGCGTCACCAGATTTTTGATCGAGGACGTCGCCGCTTGCTCAGGGGAAATCAAACCCGCATCAATTTGTTCCTGCAGCAATGAATGATCCTTGGTGATCTGGCTCAGCACACCGGCGCGCAACCGGTAGCACCGCGAATCTCCGATGTGCCCCAGCAAAAGGCGATCGTCGCGAAACACCCCGACGACCAAGGTGGTTCCCATACCGGCATACGCTGCATTGGCATTGGCGGAGTTGAATATCGCCATATTGGCGTTGTCAACGCAAATCTCCATCGCCCGCCGCACTTCTTTTGCCTGTGCAGTTGGCCCGGCCTCCGTCAACCAACGGCTGAGTTCGGATTTGATAAAAGCCGTCGCCATTCCACTTGCGATCTCGCCCGCGTTGTATCCACCCATGCCATCCGCCAGCACCGCCACCTTCGCGGCCTCCTCAAAGGCGACAGAATCCTCGTTGTTATCTCTGGTCCGACCCGGATCTGTCTGGGCGCAAAACTGGTACATCATGGGTGCGGTCAAATTTCTATGTCGGTAGAACCGATGGCTGGGTTTACATCCAAGCGGCCTGTTTTGTGTGCCACGGTACGGTCGTAGGCCGCAGCATTGGGATTGGTTGCAACAAAATCGGGACTGCCCACAATGTCAGCTCGAACTACTGGCGCACTGGGTACTGTTGCAGTGTCCAGTCTGATTCCACGCAGATCAACCGCAACTTGTGCACCATCTTGGTAACGCAGTTCGGGGCGTTTGTGCAACATCAGGGCAACAATACCAGCCAATGTCTCCGGTAACTCTGGCCGAATCACACGCACGTCGGGCGCTTCCTCATTCGCAATTTTGAACATGAGCTCCGCCATGGAGTCACCACGGAAAGGTAGCACACCCGTCAGCAACTGGAAGAGCATGACACCCAGAGAATACAAGTCGGAACGACCATCCACTTTCTTGCCTGCCAATTGCTCGGGGGACATAAAGCTGGGCGTCCCCAACACCAAACCGGTCTTGGTTTTACTGGAGTCAGTGATGCGGGCGATCCCGAAATCGGTCACCTTGACCGTGTCGCTTTCACGCTCATACATGATGTTGGCTGGTTTGATATCGCGGTGGACCACCATTTGCTTGTGGGCATAGTCCAAGGCCTCCGCCACTCTTGCAACAATGCTGATAACGGTAGGTATCGGCAATAAATTACCGCCTTTGCAATAGTCAACCAGATCTCGCCCTTTCAGGAACTCCATGGCGATGTAGGCCAAATCGTGTTCTTCTCCTGCATCAAAAATGGTGACGATATTCTGGTGCTGCAAACGTCCGGCGGTCTCTGCTTCACGGAAGAAACGTTCGCGCGCATCCGTCAACTCTTCGCCCGCGAACTCTTGACTCAGCGCCATGGTTTTGATCGCAACCACCCGGCCAATCTTCGGGTCTTTTCCGAGATAGACCACGCCCATGGCACCCTTGCCGAGCTCTTTCTCCACTTGGTAGCGTCCCAGCATAGGTTTTTCTACTGCCCCTCCATCGAGAAGCATGGTGCCGCCCGGATGTCCGCCACTGCCAAGAATGACGGTCTCCGATAGATTCTTAGCTCGGCTTAACTTGGCTTTTATGTCCTTGTAGCTAGCATCAAAAGCGGCCATGTGCTCGTACACCGCCTCCGCTTTGTTGAATTGGCGCTTGCGTTCAAAATCCAGCGCCAAACTGTACAAATTACCCATCACTGCATCGCCCATGGGGACTCGGCGAAAGCGATCGAACGCCATGTCCAACTGACCTTGTCCTTGCAAGGCCAGTCCCATCATGCGATTGGTTTCCGCAGACTCCTCGTCCGCCTTGACCTTGCCGGCCTCGGTTATCAAAAATCGCTTGGTCGTTAGCGCTAGATGTCCCAGCACCAACACAAAGGCAGGAAAAACCAGCTGGATCCAGGTTGCCCCGGCCGACAACAAACCAAACTCTAGCAAAAGCAGAGCGACAAAACTTCCGAACGTAACGGCAGCAGCGGTTCCAGCTGCCAGCCTAGGAAGCAACCAGACGATATACCCCGCCACCAACAGAAAAACTCCGAGGCTGGCCCACAGCGCCCATCCAGGCTGGACAATGTAATGCTCGCTCAGGATGCTGGATGTTATGTGGGCAATCGTCTCAGCAGGCGATAAGGACGCATACCCCGGCACAGGGAACTGCACGCCGACCCCTGCGGCGGTTGCCCCGATAATCACAATCTTGTCTGCGTACTTGCTGGTCGGGATTTTGCCGCTCAAAACGTCGTAAAAAGAATCCACCGCAAAAGCTGGCTTGCCATCGTGCGGTCTATAAAACTGAGGGAGCATCAAGGCAGCTCCATCCGTTTTGACCCGCAACCGCCCCACCTGCACAGAATCACCCACATTCAACCGGATATCGGATGTAGTCAAATTCAAGCTATTTGCGGCCGTTAGCAGCGCCATAGAAGGGATGGCCCTGCCATAAAAATTTACCAGCAATGGCTCAAGACGGACCGCGCCATCCACATCAGGAAACTGGTTCAAATGGCCAATACCCGCCGCCACGCTGCCTAGGGCTTCTATCGGCTGTTGTCCACGCTGCGACTGAATGGAATAGCCAGTGTTTTCTTCAATGGCACTTTTATCAGCATAGGGTGGTAAAGGCTGATCAGGCCGCCCTTGTGGCTCCCCTAAAACATACACCGAAGGCAGAATCACATTGCCAGCAGCCCGCACACTGGCGGCCAGTTTGGCATCGGTGTCCAATGTTTGCTCGGCCTCCGATATCAGTTGTGCAATTTGTTCGTTGGGAGCAGCGCCATCTACAGGCACATTCACAGCCGCTTTTATTTTGCGAATGAATTGCAAACCCGGATCGACCTGTGGCTCGATAAAGAATGCCGTGTGCGCAATTGTCTTGGCCTTTGCTGCGGACAACTGATCGATCAACTTCGCATGCACATCCCGGGGCCAGGGCCAACGCCCGATATTGGCAATACTCTGGTCATCAATCGCTATCACAGCGATACGGTCGGACGGCTGGCGTGCAGCACTGGTGCTTGCAAAATCGTAGAAACGGCGTTCCAAGGTCCCCACAAAATCTGTTGCCAGATGCAATGCAACGGCCGCCAACACCACGGCAACACCTGCAAACCAATCGGTCCGCCAAACTACCTGCGATTTTGAAGAACGTTTCGCCACCCCTCACCCTCACCCTGTGTCAGGCTGACTCTGTCAGCCACGTCTCACCCGCCCACACCAGACGGATGGGGCCTAAAGTTGTAACAGTATCAGACAGCAAGTCCTTCCACAAGGTGATAAAGCACGCGACCAAGGCTTTTTGACAAGTGGAAAACCAGCGCGATAAACGGAGTCCGGCCCCGTTACGCGCTTGTGCTGACACGCTTGCGACTCAGGTAACCCAAGGCATACACGAGCACAGCCCCCGCGACACCCAGACCATAACTCCAAACGGCCGTTTGCGGCAGAACCTCTTTCATGGCCGGATCACCATGGGCCATGGTGCCAGCAATCCAACCCAAGAGCATGCCTCCCACAGTGATGATCATCGGGAACCTGTCCATCAATTTAAGAACCAGCTGGCTGCCCCAAATGATGATGGGAATGCTCACCAACAAACCAAAAATGACCAATGGCAGCTGATGATCGCCGCCAGCCCCCGTCGCAGCTCCAGCAATGGCGATCACATTGTCCACGCTCATTACCAAGTCCGCCACGATCACCGTTTTGACAGCCGCCCACAGCTTGTCACTTCCTTCGATATTGGCATGTTCGTCCTCGTCATGGGGTGCCAAAAGTTTGACGCCTATCCACAACAACAGGGCAGCACCCACCAGCTTCAGAAAAGGGATTTGCAACAGGGTCAATGCAAAAGCAATCAGCACCACGCGCAGCACAATCGCACCCGCGGTACCCCAAAGAATGCCTTTGATGCGCTGGTGCGCTGGCAATTTGCGACATGCAAGCGCGATCACCACGGCATTGTCGCCACCCAACAAAATGTCGATCATGATGATCTGACCGACGGCAATCCAGAAATGTGCTGTGAGAAATTCTTCCACGGTAGTCCTTGTGCGGAGTGCATCACTCCAAAATGCAAAAGCCGGATTGTCCTTCAGGACATCCGGCTTGTGTGAAGGTCAGCACGCCGACCTGTTCCATCGCACCACGCTTACAGCATGGCCTTGAGCAGCTTCGCCATTTCGGATGGGTTGCGTGTGACCTTGAAGCCGCACTCTTCCATCACAGCCAGCTTCGCATCCGCGGTGTCTGCACCACCGGAGATCAAGGCGCCCGCATGGCCCATGCGTTTGCCGGGGGGCGCAGTCACGCCAGCGATAAAGCCCACGATGGGTTTCTTCATGTTCAGCTTGCACCAACGGGCCGCTTCGGCTTCGTCCGGTCCGCCGATTTCGCCGATCATGATGACGGCGTCGGTATCGGGATCGTCGTTGAACGCCTTCATCACGTCGATGTGCTTCAAGCCGTTGATGGGGTCACCACCAATACCGACAGCAGACGACTGGCCCAGACCGATTTCGGTCAGTTGCGCCACAGCTTCATAGGTCAGCGTACCGGAACGAGACACCACGCCAATACGGCCCTTGCGGTGGATGTGACCGGGCATGATGCCGATTTTGATTTCGTCAGGGGTGATCAGACCGGGGCAGTTGGGGCCCAACAGCAGGGTCTTCTTGCCGCCGGCAGCTTCCTTGGCCTTCATCTTGTTGCGCACTTCCAGCATGTCGCGCACTGGAATGCCCTCGGTAATGCAGATCGCCAGGTCCAGATCGGCTTCTACAGCCTCCCAGATGGCAGCAGCAGCGCCAGCGGGTGGTACATAGATCACAGACACGGTCGCGCCGGTGTCGCTGGCAGCTTCCTTGACGGAGGCGTAGATCGGGATGTTGAAGATGGACTCACCAGCCTTCTTGGGGTTCACACCAGCAACAAAGCAATTCTTGCCGTTTGCGTATTCTTGGCACTTTTCAGTGTGGAACTGACCCGTCTTGCCGGTAATGCCTTGGGTGATGACCTTGGTGTCTTTATTGATAAAGATCGACATGATGTTTCCTTAGCCTTTCACTGCTGCGACAACTTTTTGAGCCGCTTCAGCCATGCTGTCGGCGCTGATGATGGGCAGGCCGGATTCGGCCAGCATTTTCTTGCCCAGCTCTTCGTTCGTACCCTTCATGCGCACCACCAGAGGTACAGACAGGTTCACCGCCTTGCAAGCTGTGATCACGCCAGTGGCGATGGTGTCGCACTTCATGATGCCGCCGAATATGTTGACCAGAATGGCTTTGACCTTGTCGTTCTTCAACATGATCTTGAACGCTTCGGTCACCTTCTCGGGGGTGGCACCGCCGCCCACGTCCAGGAAGTTGGCAGGCTCAGCGCCGAACAGCTTGATGGTGTCCATGGTGGCCATGGCCAGACCGGCACCGTTCACCAAGCAACCGATATTGCCGTCCAGCGAGATGTACGCCAAGTCGAACTTGGAAGCCTCTACTTCGGCCGCGTCTTCTTCGTCCAGATCGCGGTACGCCACGATTTCGGGGTGACGGAACAGAGCGTTAGAGTCAAAGTTGAACTTGGCGTCCAAGGCGATCAAGTTGCCCTTGGAGTCACAGTTCAATGGATTGATTTCCACCAGCGACGCATCGGTGTCCATGTAGCACTTGTAGATCTTGGCGAAGATGTCCACGGCTTGGTCGATGGAAGCGCCGGTCAGGCCAATGGCTGCGGCCACTTTTTTGCTCTGCTCGGTAGTGATGCCGGTCAGAGGATCGATCATTTCGGTCACGATCTTCTCGGGCGTGGAGTGGGCCACTTCCTCAATGTCCATGCCGCCTTCGCTCGATGCGATCAGGGCTACCTTCTGGGTCGCGCGGTCAGTCACCAGCGACACATACAGTTCGTTCTTGATGTCAGCGCCGTCTTCAATGTAGAGGCGGCGTACCTTCTGGCCTTCGGGTCCAGTCTGGTGCGTCTTGAGTTGCATGCCCAAGATGTCGCCAGCGAGGCGCTTGACGTCGTCGATGGACTTGGCCACCTTCACGCCACCACCCTTGCCACGGCCACCGGCGTGGATTTGTGCCTTGACAACCCAAACTGGGCCACCAAGCTTTTGAGCGGCTTCCACCGCTTCTTGCACTGTGAAAGCAGGGATGCCGCGGGGCACCGGCACACCGAACTGGCGCAAGATTTCCTTGCCTTGGTATTCGTGAATCTTCATGACGTCTCTCTCTGGACTGGACAATTTTCACCATGCCGCAACATGAAATTGCGAGCGCATGGCACTGGACACATCAGCCTGCGACTGTATCATGGTGCGATGCACAATACTTGTGCGAGGCTTACAGCCTGTGGGTTTGCGAGGCACTGCCTATCTTGACTGCCCATCATCTTCCCCTAATTGACGAATGACAAATCGGATGAAAAAGATCTTTATTGATGGCGAAGCTGGCACCACCGGGCTGCAGATTCGGGAGCGCCTGCAGGCCATGCCGCAGATCAAACTGCTCAGCATTGACCCCGCTCTGCGCAAAGACCCGCAAGCCAAGCGTGCCTTGGTGGCACAGGCCGACCTCGTGGTTTTGTGCCTGCACGATGACGCCGCCCTGGAAACCGTGGCCATGGTGGACGGACTGGAGAAGGAGACCGGACGCCCCGGCCCGCGCATCATCGACGCCTCCACCGCGCACCGTACTGCTGCTAGCTGGGTCTATGGCTTCCCTGAATTGGCTGCAAGCCAGCGCGACGCTGTGGCAAACGCCCGCCGCGTCAGCAACCCCGGCTGCTACGCCACTGGCGCCATTGCGTTGATTCGCCCGCTGGTGGATGCGGGCCTGCTACCTGCCGACTTCCCCGTATGCCTGCCTTCGGTCAGCGGCTATTCCGGCGGTGGACGCACCATGATCGAAGCGTACGAGCAAGGCACCGCCGCTCCCTACGAGCTGTATGCGCTGGGGCTCAAGCACAAGCACATCCCCGAAATCATGAAATTCACGGGCCTGACACGGCGCCCGCTGTTCGTGCCCTCGGTAGGCAATTTCAAGCAGGGCATGCTGGTGCAACTGCCGCTGCATCTGGACACGCTGCCTGGCCAACCCACGGCGCAAGATTTGCACACCGCGCTGGCCCAACACTACGCAGGCAGCACTTGGGTCACCGTGGAGCCTGTTACGCCGGACCTGAAGTTGGATGCCGCCGCCCTGGCCGACACCAACAAGCTGGAACTGCGCGTATTTGCGAATGACGCCGCCAAAGACGGCTTTGCCCATGCGGTGCTCGTGGCTCGCCTGGACAACCTGGGCAAGGGAGCAAGTGGCGCCGCAGTGCAAAACCTGCAGCTGATGCTCGGCTTGTAAACCTAGCCCCACGCTCCGCCGCTACGCGGGTCGCTGCCCCCTAAAGGGGCGCGTTTCAGCTTGGGGCGGCCCAGCGCTGAAACCGGGCCCTAGATTGCACGGCGTTAATCTTCTTCCGCGCCCGACACCACCTTGTGGATGGTGTCGCCGCCAAAGCCGCGGCTGGCCAAAAACCGCATGTGCTTGCCACGCTCAGCCGCATCGGCGGGCGGCTTGCCGAACCTCTTGCGCCAGACCTCGCGGGCCCGCTCCAACTCCGTAGCACGCAAAGCATGTACCGCCTCGGCCACCGCCTCGGGCTCCAACCCCTTGGCCTGCAGCTCCTGTTTGATGCGCGACGCGCCAAGCTTGCCTGCCCGCCGATGGACGACCGACTCCAACACCCGGGTTTCGTTGATGAAGCCCTTGGCTTGCAAAGCGTCCAGCACCTTGGCCACGGCACCCTCTTCCTCTGCGTGCGGCGCCAGCTTGCGCTCCAGCTCAGCCCGGGAATGCTCCCGGGTGCTGAGCAGGCGCAAAGCCCGTCCGGTCAGAGACAGCGCAGGCTTTGCTCCGAAATTCATAGCTAGTTGCGCTGTATTGGCGAGGTCCAGAGACCAATTTACTCAGATTTATCGGCCTTGTCGGCCTTTTTGCCCTTGGCCTTGACCTCGGGCTCGGCCACCGGCAGCAAGGGGATGCCCAGGCCTTCGCGCACCTTGTTCTCGATCTCCACCGACAGCGCGGGGTTCTCGCGCAGGAATTCACGGGCGTTGTCACGGCCTTGGCCGATCTTCTCGCCCTGGTAGGCGTACCAAGCGCCCGACTTTTCCAGAATGCCGGCAGTCACGCCCATGTCGATGATTTCGCCATGGCGGCTGATGCCTTCGCCGAACAGGATGTCGAACTCCGCCGTCTTGAACGGGGGCGAGACCTTGTTCTTGACCACTTTGACCTTGGTTTCGTTGCCGATCGCGTCTTCACCCTTCTTGATGGTGCCGGTGCGGCGGATGTCCAAGCGGACCGAAGCGTAGAACTTCAGCGCGTTGCCACCCGTGGTGGTTTCAGGCGAGCCGAACATCACGCCAATCTTCATGCGGATCTGGTTGATGAAAATGACCATGCAGTTGGTCTTCTTGATGTGGGCGGTGAGCTTGCGCAGCGCCTGGCTCATCAAGCGGGCTTGCAGGCCGGGCAGGCTGTCGCCCATTTCGCCCTCCAGCTCGGCCTTGGGTGTCAGTGCGGCGACCGAGTCGACGATGATCAGGTCGACCGCGCCGGAGCGCACCAGGCTGTCCACGATTTCCAGCGCCTGCTCGCCAGTGTCGGGCTGGCTGATCAGCAGGTCTTGCAGGTTGACACCCAGCTTCTGGGCGTACTGCACGTCCAGCGCGTGTTCGGCGTCGACGAAGGCGCACTGGCCACCTTGCTTCTGCATTTCGGCAATCACTTGCAGCGTCAACGTGGTCTTGCCGGAGGATTCCGGGCCGTAGATTTCAACGACGCGGCCGCGTGGCAGACCGCCTACGCCCAGCGCAATGTCCAGCCCCAGCGAGCCGGTGGAGACGACCTGGATGTCTTCGATCACCTCGCCTTCGCCCAGGCGCATGATGGTGCCCTTGCCGAATTGCTTTTCGATCTGGGCCAGGGCCACTTGCAGGGCCTTGGCTTTTTCGCTGTTGGCGGGATTCATGCTGTTCAGGCCTTTGACGGGTGCGTCCATGAGAAATCTCCTTGAAAATCAACGGTTTTGTACGGCGCAGCCATCTGGATTTAACAACAGGCTGGATGCTTGAACAGTAGTTTAAGCGCGCACGTTGTGTAACGCAAATACATTTATTAGTCAGTTTGCATTACCATCCAAATGTGCCTGATTTCCCGCCCACCCATACCGACACGTGGCGCCACAACCACCTGGGCCATTGGCTGCGCCTCGCGCTGGAACGTTTCGACGCACGGGTGCTGGAGCTCATGGCGCGCCACCCCGGTGTACCGCTGGGCCTGTCCAACCTGGCTGAACGTGGGCAGGTGGGTGCCGCCCATATCCATATCACGCGCCACCTCGCCCTGGAAGGTCTGCGTCTCACCGACCTGGCCCAACGCGCGGGCATGAGCAAGCAGGCCATGGGCACGCTGGTCAGCCAGTGCGAAGCTTGGGGCATGGTGACACGGGAAGACGACCCGGCCGATGCGCGCGCACGTCGCGTGCAGTTCACCGCCACGGGTCTGGCCTGGTTAGGTGCCTACCAAGAAGCGGTGGCGCAAGCCGAAAGCGAGTTGCGCCACGCCATCAGCCCCGAAGTCGCCACGGTAGTAGCCTTGGGTCTGGAAGCGTACAGCGCCTGATCATGCCCCTCCCAAGGGGGCTCGATTGCCTTGGGGCGGCACTGCGGCAAACTGGCATGCCCCACGCTCATCCTTTGGCGGGCAACTCGGGCGCAAGGGCACGCGCCTAGAATGGCAAAAACATTGCAGCAACGCGCCGCCCGAGCGAGGAGACACCCATGCGAATACTCATAGCCGAAGACGATCAGGTGCTGGCCGATGGCCTGCTGCGCGCCCTGCGCAGCGCCGGTGCAGCGGTCGACCACGTGGCCAGCGGCACCGAAGCCGACGCGGCCCTGATGACCAATACCGAGTTCGACCTATTGATCCTTGACCTGGGCTTGCCCAAGATGCATGGCTTGGAGGTGCTCAAGAAATTGCGCGCGCGCGGCTCTTCGCTTCCCGTGCTCATCCTCACCGCGGCAGACAGCGTGGACGAGCGCGTCAAAGGCCTGGACTACGGTGCCGATGACTACATGGCCAAACCTTTCAGCCTGCAAGAGCTGGAAGCCCGCGTGCGGGCCTTGGTACGTCGCGGCATGGGCGCCACCAGCGCCAGCATCAAACACGGCCCACTGACCTACGACCAAGCAGGCCGCGTAGCAACGATTGACGGCAAGATGGTAGAACTGTCTGCGCGCGAACTGGGCCTGCTGGAAGTGCTGCTGCAGCGCGCCGGCCGCTTGGTCAGCAAAGACCAGCTGGTCGAACGCCTATGCGAGTGGGGCGAAGAAGTGAGCAACAACGCCATCGAGGTCTATATCCACCGCCTGCGCAAGAAGATCGAGAAGGGGCCCATCCGCATTGCCACTGTGCGCGGCCTGGGGTATTGCCTCGAGAAGATTGCCCCCTGATAGATTGCTATTTATTTGATAGCTGTTTGCGCAGAAAATACGAGGCCTAGTGCCTTATTTGGCTTAAAAAAGACGCCGTGCCGATGAAGCTCTTCCAGCGCGAGCAACGCAGCCTGTTCGGGGAAATCCTGGACTGGATGCTCACGCCGCTGCTGCTGCTGTGGCCGGTGAGCCTGGTGCTGACTTGGCTGGTGGCCCAAGGCATTGCGGGCAAACCCTTTGACCGCTCGCTCGAATACAACGTGGGCGCGCTGGCCCAGCTCATCACCACCCAGAAGAACCAAGCCCAGTTTGTGCTGCCGCTGCCCGCCCGCGAGCTGCTGCGTGCCGACGACGCCGACACCGTGTACTACCAGGTTCTGGGCAGCCAAGGCGAGTACCTGAGCGGCGAAAAGGAGCTGCCCCTCCCCCCTGAAGACGAACGTCTCCCCCCCGGCGAGGTGCGCATGCGGGATGTGGAATTCAAGGGCGTAGACCTGAAGGTGGCCTACATGTGGGTCAAACTAGACCTGCCGCACGCCAAACCCGCCCTGGTGCAGGTGGCCGAGACCATGGACAAGCGCTCCGTGCTGGCGACCGAAATCGTCAAGGGCGTGATGCTGCCGCAGTTCGTCATCCTGCCACTGGCCGTGCTGCTGGTCTGGCTGGCGCTGGTGCAGGCCATCAAGCCACTCAACAGCCTGGAAGAGCGAATCCGCGCGCGCAGCCCGGACGACCTGAGCCCGCTGGACGTGGAGGCCGTGCCGCTGGAGGTGGTGCCCCTCGTATCTTCGGTGAACGACCTGCTGATGCGCCTGAAGGACTCGATCGCCACGCAAAAACGCTTCCTGGCCGACGCCGCCCACCAGCTCAAGACCCCGCTGGCCGGCTTGCGCATGCAGGCCGACCTGGCCCAGCGCCAGGGCGCCAGCGCGGAAGACCTGAAACAGTCCCTGCGCCAGATCGGCCGCTCCAGCATTCGGGCTACCCACACCGTGAACCAGCTGTTGGCGCTAGCCCGCGCCGAGAGCAGCGGCGCCGTGCTGAGCCACCAACCCTGTGACCTGGCACGCCTCACCATGGACGTGGTCCGCGACTGCGTACCGCGGGCCATGGACAAGCACATCGATCTGGGCTTTGAAGGCGTCCAGCCGGGCACTGAGGGCGCCAGCATCGCCGGCAACCCGACCCTGCTCAAGGAAATGGTGCGCAATCTGGTGGACAACGCCATCAACTACACGCCCAGCAGTGCCGACAAACCCGGCGTCATCACCGCCCGCGTGCTGGTGGACCCGTTCAGCAAGGCGCTGGTATTGCAGGTCGAGGACTCCGGCCCCGGTATTCCGGTGGCCGAGCGGGAACTGGTGTTCCAGCCCTTTTACCGCGCGCTGGGCAACGAGGCCGATGGCTCAGGCTTGGGTCTGCCCATCGTGCTGGAAATTGCACGCCAGCACCATGCCACGATCTCCGTCGAAGACGCCAAACCGGGCGCAGCCATGCCGGGTGCGAGTTTCACACTGCGCTTTCATCCACCACCCGACAGCCTCTGAGCAGGCCCACAGCATCGGGGTCAGGAACAATTCTTCAAGGGCTTGCCAGCCAGAGCGGGCTTCAGGTCGGCCATTTTGGCGCGCAACATCTCGGTCAAAGCGGGCAGCTTGAGCGTGCTGGCGGTGCCAGCTTCACGCTCTTGGACCACCTTGGCCGTGCGTATACCCTTGGGTACCAAACGTGCCAGCTCCGCCTTGGCAGCGGCCTCGGTCTCAAAGCCACCCAAGGACAAACCTATTTCCAGCGCAGGGGAGCTCACACTTTCCGATTTGATGCCCATGCCATTGAGTTCCGCGCGCTTCTTGGCCTGCAGCTCCGCCGTAGCGTACTTGCCCATGTAGATGATCCAGTGGGCCGCCACCTTGCCTTCTTCTAACTGCCAGGATCCGGAGGGCAAGGCCGACTCCAGCGCCTTGCGCAAGGTGGCCGCCTGGGCGTCGTCAAACGGTCCGGCCTGCAAACACTCTTTGGGCGCCAGGTCAGCTTGCACCTGGGCCTCCACGCGCTTGATCTCGCTCGCACTGAGCAACTTGATGCTCTCGGGTTTGATTTGCTGCGCCACGCGCTGGGGCTCGTTCACAGGCGCAGGAGCGAATCCATAGGCCCGCAACAAGCCGTGGCTCCAAGCGAAAAACAGACCGTTGGCAAGCAGCAAAAACAGAACAAGCAAACGCAACATAGGGTCAGGGTACCGTGGCAGGAGGCGCAGGCCGCACACTGACCTCCGCGCTGTTAATTTTGAGCAATCCCTGGTCAGTATGCACCAGCAGCGCACCGCTGGCATCGACCCCGCGGGCGGTGCCGGTCACACCATCGCTGCACACCACCGTTTGCCCGTAGAGCAGGTCGCGTGCATGGAAGGCCTGGCGCAAAGGCCCAAAACCATCCACCACAAACTGTTGGACGGCCCGTGCCAACGGCAAGGCCATGCGTGCCAGCACCTCCGGGGCGGTGACTTGGGGCCACAGCTCCTGCAGTGCGGCAGGCGGGGTGCGCAGGTCGGTGGCGTCGCGCGGGAAGATGTTGATACCAATTCCGATCACGGCGTAACGCGTGTCGCCCACACTGGCAGTTTCGATCAGGATGCCGGCCAACTTGCGCTGCGCCAGCCACACGTCATTGGGCCACTTCAGGCGCAGGTCCGGGTGCAGGCTCTCCACCACCGCCAGCCCCACCGCCAGGGACAAGCCCGACCAATCGGCCGGCGCCAAGGGCACGCCCAACGAGAAGGTCAAGGTACCGCCACCGCCCTGTACGTCGCTTTTCCAGTCGCGCCCCAAACGCCCGCGGCCGGCCGTCTGGCGCTCGGCCACCAGCAGCACCGGGTCGTGCTGACCGGCGCGGGCTCGACGCATGAGTTCGCTGTTGGTGGAATCGATCTCTGGCAGGATCTCTACGGAGAAACTGGGCCACAGCGGGCTCACCGCCTCCCAGATCGCCTCGGCCTGCCAGCGCGTCGTCATTTTTTGGGGGAGAGCAAGGTCCCGCGGCAGTTCTTGCTACCGCACCAGCAGGGGTATTCAGCCTTGAGTTTCTTGGTGTAGCGCTCGTCGATGATGAGGCCGTAGTCGTAGTTCAGCTCTTCACCGGCCTTGATGTTGCGCAGCGCCTTGATGAAGACACGGCCCTCCACCTCGTCGGCCTCACAGTTGCCGTCGCAGGAATGGTTGATCCAGCGCGAGGAGTTGCCGCCGTACAGAGCGTCGATCACGTCTCCGTTTTCCAGCGAGAAGTAGAAGGTGTGGTTCGGGTCTTTGGGGTCGTGGGGATGGCGGTCTTGCGCCTCCTGCCAGCTGATGACCTCGCCCACGTACTCGATGATGGTCTCACCCTCGGCAATGTCCTGCACCGCAAACACCCCCTTGCCATGCACCCCGGAGCGGCGGGCCTGGATACGCCGGCTGTTGGTAGGGGTGGAGGAAATCACTGGGTTTTTTGCCACGGTTCGAAAATTTGGTATGGTGAATCGTATGGGCGCGCATGTGTGCGTGCCTGCGTGTGCAAGTGCGCGCCTGCGCGCACGCGAGAACTGGATTGTAGTCAGATGAAAACATTAGTTATTGCGGAAAAGCCGTCCGTCGCCCAAGACATCGTGCGTGCACTCACACCGGTGGCTGGCAAGTTCGAAAAACACGACGAGTACTTCGAGAGCGACAGCTATGTTGTCTCCAGCGCCGTGGGCCACTTGGTGGAGATCCAGGCCCCTGAACAATATGACGTCAAGCGCGGCAAGTGGAGCTTCGCCCACCTGCCTGTCATCCCGCCACACTTTGACTTGAAGCCCGTGGACAAGACCAAGACGCGCCTGAACGCGGTGGTCAAACTCGCCAAACGCAAGGACGTGGACAAGCTGGTGAACGCCTGCGACGCGGGCCGCGAGGGTGAACTCATCTTCCGCCTCATTGAGCAGTACGCCGGTGGCGCCAAGCCCCTTGGCAAGCCGGTGAGCCGCCTGTGGCTGCAGTCCATGACGCCCCAGGCCATCCGCGACGGATTTAACGCCTTGCGCACCAATGCACAGATGCAGCCGCTGGCCGACGCAGCCCGCTGCCGCTCCGAAGCGGACTGGCTGGTCGGCATCAACGGCACGCGCGCCATGACGGCGTTTAACAGCCGCGATGGCGGCTTCTTCCTGACCACGGTGGGCCGGGTGCAAACGCCCACGCTGTCGGTGGTGGTGGAGCGTGAAGAACTGATCCGCAAGTTCGTGAGCCGCGACTATTGGGAAATTCATGCCAGCTTCCATGCCGAGGCGGGCGAGTACCCCGCCAAGTGGTTCAACCCGGCGCACAAAAAGGATGCGGACGACGCAGAGAAGAAGGCCGACCGCGTCTGGAGCCTGACCGAAGCACAGGCCATTGCCAACGCGGTGCGCGGTCAGCCCGCCACGGTCACCGAAGAAAGCAAGCCCACCACGCAGGCCTCTCCCCTGCTGTTTGACCTGACCAGCCTACAGCGCGAGGCCAACGGCAAGTTCGGTTTTTCTGCAAAGACCACTTTGCAAATTGCCCAGAGCCTGTACGAACGCCACAAAGCCCTGACCTACCCGCGTACCGATTCGCGTGCCCTGCCCGAAGACTATGTGCCCGTGGTCAAGCAGACCTTCGAGATGCTGGCAGACAGTGGCATGCGCCACTTGGCGCCGCACGCACTCACCGCCCTGAACAACAACTACATCAAGCCCACCAAACGCGTGTTTGACAACGCCAAGGTGTCGGATCACTTTGCCATCATCCCCACCTTGCAAGCCCCCAGCGGCTTGAGCGAGGCTGAGCAAAAGCTGTACGACCTGGTCGTGCGCCGCTTCATGGCGGTGTTCTTCCCCAGTGCGGAATACCAAGTCACCACCCGCATCACAACGGCCGCCCAGCATTCCTTCAAGACCGAAGGCAAGGTGCTGGTCAAGCCGGGCTGGCTGGCCATTTATGGCAAGGAAGCCGCTGCGGAAGTGGAAGACGCCAAGGAAGGTGACAAGGGCCAGAACCTGGTGCCCGTGGCGCCCGGTGAGAAGGTCAAGGGTGACCCGGTAGACCCCAAGGGCCTCAAGACCAAGCCACCCGCCCGCTACTCTGAAGCGACCTTGCTCGGCGCCATGGAAGGCGCTGGCAAAACCGTGGAAGACGACGAGCTTCGCGAAGCCATGCAGGAAAAGGGCCTGGGCACACCGGCCACCCGTTCCAGCATCATCGAAGGCCTGATCGCCGAGAAGTACATGCTGCGAGAAGGCCGTGAACTGATTCCCACAGCCAAGGCCTTCCAACTGATGACTCTCTTGCGTGGCCTGGGTGTGGAAGAGCTCTCCAAGGCCGAGCTGACCGGCGAATGGGAATACAAACTGGCCCAGATGGAACAGGGCAAGCTGGGCCGCGACGCCTTCATGGCCGAGATTGCCGCCATGACCGAGCGCATGGTCAAAAAAGCCAAGGAATACGACCGCGACACCATCCCAGGTGACTACGCCACGCTGGAGGCGCGCTGCCCCAACTGCGGCGGCATCGTGAAGGAAAACTACCGCCGCTTCACCTGCACGGGCCAAAGCGGCACCGAGGACGGCTGCGGCTTCTCGTTTGGCAAATCACCTGCTGGGCGCACTTTTGAAACCGCGGAAGTGGAGCAATTCCTGCGTGACAAAAAGATTGGCCCGCTGGACGGCTTCCGCTCCAAAGCCGGTTGGCCGTTCACGGCCGAGATGGTGATCAAGTTCGACGAGGAAACCAAGAACTACAAGCTGGAGTTTGACTTTGGCGACGACAAGGCGGGCGAGGACGACGGCGAGATCATCGACTTCAGCGCTCAAACTGCACTGGGTGCCTGCCCCAAGTGCGGCGGCAACGTCTTCGAGCACGGCAAGAACTATGTGTGCGAAAAATCGGTACCGACTGATGCTCAGCCCACGCCCAGCTGCGACTTCAAGAGTGGTCAGATCATCCTGCAGCAGCCTATCGAGCGCGAGCAGATGCAAAAGCTGCTGGCCACCGGCAAGACCGACATGCTGGAGAAATTTGTCTCCATGCGCACGCGCCGTGCCTTCAAGGCCATGTTGGCCTGGGACGCCGAGGCCGGCAAGGTGAACTTCGAGTTCGCCCCGAGCAAGTTCCCGCCACGAAAAACCGCTTACAAGGCGGCCGCCAAAACCACAGGCGCTACCAAAACAGGAGCTGTTCGCGCAGCATCCACGGGGGCCGCGGCCAAGAAAGCACCTGCAAAGAAGGCTGCAGCCGCCAAGGAGGCCAAACCCAAAGCCCCGCGCAAAACCACGGCAGCCAGCGGCAAACAGCCCAGCGCCGCACTGGCCGCAGTGATTGGCGCGGAGCTGATTGCCCGCCCGCAAGTAATGAAAAAGCTGTGGGACTACATCAAGGCCAACGGCCTGCAAGACGCCAAAGACAAGCGCAGCATCAACGCCGATGCCAAGTTGCTGGAAGTGTTTGGCAAGCCCCAGGTCACGATGTTCGAGCTGGCCGGCATCGCCGGCAAGCACCTGAGCTAAGCCTGCCTTAAGGCGGCGTCAGCAGACTCGGTGACTTTCAAAGGCGACGCTCCATGAACTTCACCGAGGCTGACGATGTCGAGCACAGCCCCCACAGCGCGGCCGAGCGCGCGGCCGCTGCCACCCGCAGCACCTGGGTCAGCGTGGCGGTCAACCTGGTGCTCAGCACCTTGCAAATCGTGGTGGGTGTGCTGGCCAAGTCGCAGGCCCTGATCGCAGATGGCATCCACTCGTTGTCCGACTTGGTGGCCGACGGCGTGGTGCTGCTGGCCAACCACCACAGCCAGAAAGACGCCGACGACGACCACCCCTACGGTCATCAACGGTTTGAGACTGCAGCTTCGCTGGTGCTGGGCCTGCTGCTGCTGGCCGTCGGCGTGGGCATGGTCTGGTCAGCGGTCAGCAAGCTCGAAGACACCAGCACCATCGCCATGGTGCATCCCGTTGCCCTGTGGGTCGCCGGTGCCGCACTGGTGTCCAAAGAGCTGCTGTTTCGCTACATGCTGCGTGTGGCCAAAGCGGTCAAGTCCAGCATGCTGGTCGCCAACGCCTGGCATGCTCGCTCGGACGCAGCCTCTTCGTTGGTGGTGGGCGTGGGCCTGGCGGGCAATCTGCTGGGTTACCCGTTGCTGGACCCGATTGCCGCGCTCATTGTGGGCCTGATGGTGGGCAAGATGGGCTGGGAATTTGGCTGGGACGCGCTGCACGACCTGATGGACCGGGGCCTGGACGAGGCCGAGGTGCAGGCCATCCGCACCACCCTGCTGGCCACGCCCGGCGTAGCGGGCGTACACGATGTGCGCACGCGCAAGATGGGCGACATGGTGGTGGCCGATGCCCACATTGAGGTGGATGCCACCCTTACGGTGGAGGAGGGCCACAACATCGCGGTGGCTGCCCGCGCTGCAGTGCTGCAGCGGCACCGCGTACTCAACCTCATGACCCATGTGGACCCGGCGCGCAGGCCGGACGCCGACCACCTGCCGCCGGGCTGAAGGCCGAACTCAGTGCTTGTCGGGGTGGGTGCTGGTCAGCAGTTTGTCGGTGTAGGCAATGGCCAGTGCGCTGAGCAAGAACACCACGTGGATGATGGTCTGCCACATCAACACCTTGACATCGTAGTTGGCGGCGTTGATGAAGGTCTTGAGCAGGTGAATAGAACTGATGCCGATGATGGCGGTGGCCAGCTTCACTTTCAGCACCGAGGCATTCACATGGCTCAGCCACTCGGGCTGGTCGGGGTGCCCGTCCAGGTCCATGCGGCTCACAAAGGTCTCGTAGCCACCCACGATCACCATGATCAGCAGGTTGGAGATCATCACCACGTCAATCAGCGCCAGCACCACCAGCATGATGATGGTCTCGTTCAGCGCCGTGATCTGTACATCGGACTTGTAGCCAATGCTGGAGATCAGTGCCTGCAAGGCGGTCTGACTGCCAAACGCGGCTTCCAGCAGGTGGACCAGTTCCACCCAAAAGTGGAAGACATACACGCCCTGGGCCGCGATCAGGCCGATGTAGAGCGGCAACTGCAGCCAGCGGCTGGCAAAAATGAAATTGGGAATAGGGCGCAGCGAGTTGCGCGAAGTGGACTTGTTGGTGGCCATGGAGAGCTCAGTTAGGTTATCGGTCCCGGGTGGACAGGGGGCGATTGTAGGAAATCACAGTGACGCCTTCCCAGTCCGCACCGGGGGCCAAGGCAACCGGCTGCGCCACCACGGCCGGTTCCACACACACGAAGTCGCGCCAGCCGCCGCTTGGCAAGTCCCCCAGAACCGCATCAGGGCCGGGATTCCACACCACCACGTCGCGGAAACCCTGGTGGGTCAAATGCAGGGCGCCGCGCGGGCTGCGCAGCAGCAAGGGGCCAGCCACGGTTTCAAACACCTGGTCGATCGGTTCCCGCAAATTCAACGGAGCCCCATGCGGCTGCACACCGCCCAACACGGTCTGCGTGACGTCACCCACCGCAAAGTAGGTGTGCAAGGCCGCATGGAAGGTCAACGCAGTGCTACCGGTGTTCTGCACGCACAGCACCATGCGCAGCCCTTGGGGAAGCAGGCTGACCGTGAGCGTGCAGACACAGGCATGGGGCCACTGCGGGTCATCACCAACGGCGTTCACCAGCTGCAACGAGACGCTGGGCTCAGGGATCGCAGCATGCTGCGCTTGCAAGGTCCAGTTACGCATGCGAGCCCAACCGTGGCGCATCAAGGGGCCGCGCTCTGAAAACTGTGGAAAGATCACCGGCACCCCACCACGCACGGCCTGCGGGCCCTTAAGTGGCGACTTCGGGCTGCAGTACAGACGTTCTGTGCCACTGGCATCGACCCACGAGATTACTTGCGCACCGCGCAACAGCACGGTCACGGTATCGCCCGCCGGGCCTTGCAGGCGCACAGCGGGGGCTTCATCGATCAACAGCGTCTGGCAATCCATGCCGCGCAGTTTATCGGGTGGTAGTGACCTTGGAGAGGTGGCGTGGCTGGTCGGGGTTGGCACCGCGCGCACGTGCCACGGCCTCCACCAGCAGATAGAAACTCTGAATGGCGGTGATGGGGTCCAGATCTTCCTGTGGCGCGGTGGCGAGCGTCAGGTCGCGGCCCGGCACATCGGCGGGTGCGGCCAGCAATACCTGCGCACCACGGCCCCGCATTTCGGTGGCCAGGTCAATCAAGCTTTGCTGCGCAGGGCCCCGCAGCGCAAACACCAACATCGGGTAGTTCTCGTCCACCAGCGCCATGGGCCCATGTTTGACCTCGGCACCGCTGAAGGCCTCCGCTTGGATAGCGCAGGTTTCCTTGAATTTGAGCGCAGCCTCCTGCGCAATCGCCAGGCCCGGGCCGCGGCCAATGACCATGAGCTTGCTGGCGCTACGCAAAGGCTCCACCGCAGCAGTCCAGTCTTGTCGGCAGGCATCATCCAGCGCAGCGGGCAAGTTCTGCAGGCCCTGCAGCAGATCAGCATGCTGGCCCCAGTGCGCCGCCAGGCGCGCACCAGCCACCAGGCCACAGATAAAGCTCTTGGTCGCTGCAACGCTTTTTTCAGGGCCCGCGTGCAAAGGCAAGGCCCAGTCCACGGCCTCGGCCAAGGGAGAGGTGGTGTCGTTCACCAACGCCACCGTGGTGGCGCCGGCAGACTCAAAGACCTGCATGGGCTCGATGAGGTCCGGGCTGCGGCCCGACTGGGAAATGGATACGGCCAGCAAGCGCTGCTTCGCCAGCGGCGCCTTGTAGAGTGTCAACAAGGACATCGGCAACGAGGTAACAAGTTGCCCGGTCCGCGACATCACCAAATATGCAAAGTAAGCCGCGGCGTGGTCCGAGCTGCCGCGTGCAATCGTCACCGCGCCTTGCGGGGGCAGCGCACGCAGGGCGGCGCCCAGTGTGGCATAGCGGTCTTCATCCGCCGCCAGTTGCTGCGCCACCTGGCGCGCCGAGGCTAAGGCCTCTTCCAACATCAAAGTACGCACAATCTTCCTTTACTGAAAACACAAAGCCAGCGCGCCATCCATGGCGTCACCCCGGGCGGGCACCACCCGGCGCACCAATGCGGGAGACAAGCGAGGCAGCAAGCGCTGCGCAATGCTGCCGGCCACGGCCAGCGGCAAGGTATGGGTGGGGTCCAACGCGGTGGCGAGGGACTCCAGACTTTGCGCGGCACGTGCGAGCATCCGGGCTGCCTCGGGATCATGCTCCGCATGGGCGAAGACCTTGGGGGCCAGCGTGGCATACGCAAACTGCCGCGCGGCGCCGCACCAGGCCAGCATCGCTTGCGGTGTGCCGCCCAAGGCCGCATACACATCGCGCGTGAGCGGGGTATGGGCATGGCGTCCGTCCACCGCACGTTGCGTGAGGTTCACCGCCTGCAAGCCGAGGTCTGCACCGCTTCCTTCATCTCCGCAGGGGAAGCCCCAGCCGCCGGTAGTGGTGCGTTCACCATTGCCTTGCAGCGCCAAGCCAATCGCCCCTGTGCCCATGATGACCAGTGCCCCGGGGGCGCCTTGGTGGGCGCCCAACAAGGCAGTTACCGCATCAGATTCCAGCGCCAGATGTGTATAGCCGGGATTGGCGGCCAGACAGCTCGCGTTCCAGTCTGCATTGTTGGCACCGGCCAGGCCCAGCCCCAAAGCGCAGTTGGCGGGTTCAGCTTGCGGCCAGCCGGCGCGCAAACGCCCTTGTACCGCATTGGCAATGGCCTCTGCAATATGGTGCCAAGCCTGTGGCGTGCCTTGCATGAGGCCGGAGGCGCCTGCCTTCCCCTCGCCCACCACCACCCCGCTGCGGTGCAGCACCCGCGCTCGCGTGCTGGTGCCGCCGCCGTCTACGCCAATGGCGTAGTGGATATGCGCGGGCAGCGCATCGAAATCCCAGGCAGCACTCATAACGCGTGGGCCGAACGCATATTGCCCGGATTCAAGCGCTTGCAAGCCGTTCCGTCCGCACGGAAGACATAAAGCGCAGCAGGTGCCGCACGCACGATGACCGAGTCACCCAGCCGCACCTCGGCATTGCCGTCGCCACGCACGATCAGCTCCTGCCCATCGTCCATCTTCAGGTACAGCAGGTTGGACTCACCCAGGTGCTCCACCAAGGTGATTTCGGCATCCAGCGCCGTGTCGTCTGCACCCGGAGCCACACCCGCAGGCAGCACTTCGCAGTGCTCGGGGCGCAGGCCCACCTCCACCGTCTCACCCACCTGCAGTTGCGCAGCCTCCACCGTGGCCAGCACCTTGCTGCCGTTGCCCAGTTGCAGGCGCGCACCTGTGTCCGACACCTCGATCACACGCGCGGGAAGCAGATTGATAGTGGGCGAACCAATGAAGGTCGCAACAAAGCGGTTGGCCGGTTGCTGGTACAGGGTAAGCGGCGTACCAGCCTGCTGCACATGGCCTTCGTTCAGCACCACAATCTTGTCCCCCAAGGTCATAGCTTCCACTTGGTCGTGGGTCACATAGACCATGGTGGCATCCAGGTCGCGGTGCAGGCGGGCCAACTCGATGCGCGTTTTTGCGCGCAAGGCGGCGTCGAGGTTGGAGAGCGGCTCGTCAAACAGAAACAGACGCGGCTCGCGCACGATAGCGCGGCCAATCGCGACGCGCTGGCGCTGCCCGCCCGAGAGTTCGCGCGGCAGACGATCCAGCAGATGATCGATGTGCAGCACCTTGGCGGCGTCACGCACCTTCTTGTCGATGTCGGCTTTGGTCGCACCATGGATCTTCAGGCCAAACGACATGTTGCGGTACACGTCCATGTGCGGGTACAGCGCATAACTCTGAAACACCATGGCAATGCCGCGCTCGGCCGGTGGCAGGTCGTTGACCACGTCGTCGCCAATACGTAGCTCGCCGCTGCTGATGTCTTCGAGCCCGCAGAGCACACGCAGGAGCGTGGATTTGCCGCAGCCACTGGGGCCCACCAGCACCACCAGTTCGCCGTGCTCAATGTCAAGATTGATGTTGTGCAGCACCGGGGCGTTGCTGCCGTAGCTTTTTGAAATGTTTGTGAGGGAAACGCGTGCCATGGTATGTATGCTTTATTTGACGGCGCCCGCGGTGATGCCGCGAATCAATTGACGAGAGAACAGGGCGTAAAGGGTGACCACCGGCACGATGGCCAGGGACAGCGAAGCCAGCACGGCATTCCAGTCGGTGGCGTACTGCCCCACAAACTGCTGGATGCCCAGGGTGATGGTTTGGGTCTTGTCGGAAGGTGCCAGGATCAGTGGGAACCACAGGTCATTCCAGATCGGAACCATGGTGAACACCGCCACCGTGGCAATGGCCGGGCGGATCAGCGGCACCACCACCTGAAAGAAGATGCGGAACTCGTCGATGCCATCGCAGCGTGCCGCATCCTTCAGCTCGCTGGGCACCTGGCCCATGAACTCCGACAGGATCATGATCGCCAGTGGCAGCCCCTGCGCCACATAGACCAGCACCAGGGCCGTCAGTGTGTTCACCAAGTTCAGCTCCACCATCAGCTGCAGGATGGACACCGTACCCAGGCGAATCGGCACCATGATGCCGAAGGCAAAGAAGAACTTGAGCCAGCGATTGCCCTTGAATTTGTACTCCGACAGCCCCCAGGCTGCCATGGCCCCGAACAACAGGATGAAGAACAGGGAGGCGATCGTGACGATGAAGCTGTTGCCGAAGTACATGAGCACGTCGGAACGGCCCAATACCTTGGTGTAACCGATCAGCGAAAACGTCTCCGGTGTGGGCCAAGCCAAGGGGTCATCGAAGATAGCGTCACGGCTCTTGAACGAGTTCATGAACACCAGCAGGATGGGTAAAAGCGCCAGCAGCAGGTAAGCGACCAGTGTGATGTGCACAAACACGCGGCTGGGCGCCACGGGTACGAGTTTGGAAGCAGAAGTAAGTTGTGCCATGCGCGGCCTCACAAAGCAAAGCGCTGCAGCCGACGCTGCACCACCATAAAGTACAGGGCCACTCCCACCAAGATCACCAGGAACATGAGGGTGGCCACGGCCGCGCCCATAGTGGGACTCGCCACCTGCGACTGGTAGCCAAAGAAGGTGCGGTAGAACAGCGTGCCGAGGATGTCGGTGCTGTAGTTGGGGCCCGCCACCGCGCCCTTGACGGTGTAGATCAGATCAAAGGCATTGAAGTTGGCCACAAAGGTCAGGATGGTCACCAAGCCTAGCGTGGGCAGGATAAGCGGCAGGCGGATCTGCCAGAAGATGCGCCAAGGCGAAGCGCCCTCCACCACGGCAGCTTCGATGATGTCTTCAGGAATGGCAATCAGCGCGGCGTAAATCAGCATCATGGGCACGCCAATGAACTGCCACACTGACATCAGCGACACAGTCACCAACGCCGTATCCTCCAGCCCCAACCAAGGTGCAAACCAATCACCCAGGCCGACAAACGACAGCATGCGCTCGGACACACCCCACAGCGGGGACAAGATGAGCTGCCAGACAAAGCCGATGATCACCACCGACAACAGCGTGGGCAGGAAAAATATGGTGCGATAGGTTGCCGCAAAACGCACGTTGCGCAGCGAAAGCAAGGCCGCCAGCAACAAACCCACGGGGTTTTGCACCAGCATGTGGATGCCAAAAAACTTGAGGTTGTTCACCATCGCATTCCAGAAGCTCGCCGACCACTGGGGGTCGGAGAGGATGGTGATGTAGTTGGACACACCCGCGAAGGTGCGTGCACCCGTTTCGTCGGCGCTGTACAGGCCCAGGCGCAGAGTGTCGAGCAGCGGCAACGCACTGAAGGTGGCGTAGATCAGCAGTGCCGGAGCGATAAACACCAGCACCCGCCAGGAAAAGCCGAGTTTCATGAGAGACCTTGTTGGTCAGGGAGACGAGGGAGAACGGGACAGGTGGCACAAGCACCTTGCGCCACCAGGGTGCGGGCACAGGCCCGCACCCGTCTTTCATTTGCCAGTGCTTATTTGGCTGGCGTGTACCACTTGGCAAAGCCAGTCTGGATTTGCGCAGCAGCGTCCTTGGGTGCCATCTTGCCGTTCATGACTTGGGAGTTCACGTTCCAGAACTCGTTTTCCATGCTCGGTGTGCCACGGCTCATGATTTGGGCATTGAGGCGGATCGTGCTCTTGCACTGGTTGCGCCAGCCGATCATTTCCTTGGCCACGGGGTTCTTCACGTCAATCGCATGTTTGGACAAGGAGAAGAAGCCAGTGACCTTGTTGGTGTACAGGTCGGCAAACTCCTTGCTGGCCAGCCAGTTCAGGAACACTTGGGCGTCAGCCTTGTTCTTGCTCTTGCTGTTGATGCCCATGGCGATATCGGTGTGGTCCGAGATGTAGCAGGGGTCGCCCGCCTTGGCCACGGGCGGCTTGAAAGCACCGAATTCCACCTTGCTATTGCCCTCGAAGTAGGAGATGTCCCAGGAACCCGTGGGGTAGATGGCAGCACGGCCGGAACCGAACAGGTTCTGCGAGTCGCCGTAGGTTTGCGCCTGGTAACCCTTGGGCAGGTAGGCAGCCCACTTGGCCATCACATCCCAGGTTTTCACAAACTCGGGGTCGGTGAACTTCTTCTTGCCGGCGATCAGGGCCTTGCGGCCTTCTTCACCCTTCCAGTAGTTCGGGCCAATGCCGGTGTAGACGATCTGGTGGGTTTCCCACTGGTCGGCGGTGCCCATCGCAATCGGTGCGACTTTGCCGGCCGCCTTGATCTTGTCCATGGCGGCAAAGAAGTCGGCTTCGGTCACCGGCACGGCCAAGCCCAGCTCGGCAAACACCTTCTTGTTGTAGAAGAAACCGTGGATCACCGACGCCATGGGCACGCAGTAGGTGTCCTTGCCGTCATCGGTCTGCCACGCCACCTGGGCGGAATCGGGGAAGTTCTTCAGCGCAGCATTGCCGTTGAGCTTGTCCAGATGGCCCTTCTTGTACAGGTCCAGCGACACGTCAAACGGACGGCAAGTCACCAGGTCCCCCGCAGTGCCCGCAGTCAGGCGGGCGTTGAGCGCCGAGTTGTACTCGGGTGGCGCGGTGGGTGCGAACTTGACGGTAATACCGGGGTGGGCTTTGTTGAAGGCAGGCAGCAACACCTCCTCCCACAAACCTTTGTCGTCGACACGCCAGCTCTCAATGGTGAGCGTACCGGCACTTGCAAAGCTACTGCAAACCAGCGCTGCCGCTGCGGCGGCCATGCGAAGGGGTTGGGACATGGAATCTCCTGATCATCGGTTGAATGAAACTGCCAGCTCCGTGCATCGCGGTAGCCGTGCAGTGGGGCGGAGGTTATGCTGTGACCCCTGTAATATCAAACCGCCTTAGCGCACTGACATTACGGAATTAAGTCTTTGATTCCATTGAATATTTTCCCCATGCATCGCGCACTCGCCTTACGCTTTATTACGTGCCAAACGGTCGCACCAAGGGTCCTTCGGGGCGGCTCAGGCAGCGCACATACATAACATTACAAAACGACAGCAAATGAAAGCTTTCGCCTGGTTCGTAGTGGGTCTGTCGCTGTGCTTGGGGGTCGCAAGGCCCAGCCAAGCACAAGGCTCCGGCGTGCCACTGGACGTGTTGCACTGGTGGACATCGACCAGCGAGCGCCGCGCCGCCGACCAGCTCAGCGCCCAGCTCGCCAACGCCGGCGTGGTGTGGAAAGACGCAGCCATCCCCGGCGGGGGCGGCATGGCGGCCGTCAAAGTGCTCAAAAGCCGGGTGCTGTTGGGCGACCCCCCTGATGTGGCCCAGCTCATTGGCACCACCCTCACCGACTGGGCCGACATCGGCCTGGTGCTGCCCCTCAACGGGGTGGCGCAGCGCCAGCGCTGGTCGCAGGTGCTGTTCCCCACCGTACTGGACCTGGTCACCTACAAGGGCGACGTGATCGCCGCGCCGCTGGGCATCCAGCGTATCAACACCCTGCTCTACAACCGCAAGCTGTTTGCGCGGCTGGACCTCTCGCCGCCACGCAGCTGGGGCCAGTTTGAAATTGCCGCCCGCAAGCTCACGGCACTGGGCCTGCGACCCCTGGTGTGGAGTGACGAGCCCTGGCAAATGGCCACCGTGTTCGAGACCGTGCTGCTCGGCGAGGCCGGCCCCACCCTGTACCGCGAGCTCATTGTGCAGCGCAAGAGCAGCGCCTGGATGGACCCGCGCGTGGAGCGCGCCCTGCAGCGCCTGCGCTGGCTGCGTACCCTGTCGGGCGACACCCCGCAGGAAAAAACTTGGACTGACGGCGCCCGCGAGCTCATGAACGACACCGCCGGCATGATGATCATGGGCGACTGGGCCAAGGGCGAGTTGATGGCCTGGGGCGCCAGCCCCACGCGCGACTTTGGCTGTGTGGTGGTGCCCGGCACCGAAGGCATGCACCTCTACAGCGTGGACACCCTGGCCATGCTGGTGAGCGCGCGCCAGCGTGAAGCCACCCAAGAAAAAATGGCCGAGGTGGTGGTAAGCCCCACCGCCCAGCTGGCCTACAACCGCATCAAGGGCGCCGTGCCCGTACGCCGCGATGTGGACGTGTCGTCGCTCGACGGCTGCGCGCGCGACTCGTGGGAGACCTTTGCCGCCGCGCGCAGCGCGCGCGTGCCCAGCCTGGCCCACCGCATGGCGGCTGATGAAGCCATCAAGGATGCCGTGGCGCAAACCCTGTGGCGCTTTTTGACCGACGCACGCATGGAACCGCAAGAGGCCCAGCGCCGTCTGGCCGCCGTGATCCGCGCCTCAGGCGCCGAGCGCTAACCCCCCACCACCCTCACCATGAACCGCACCCTGCTCGTCGTGGACGACGACCAAAAAACCCGCAACCTGCTCAAGACCTATCTGGAGAAACACCAGTACGAAGTGCGCGTGGCACACGACGGGGCCAGCTTCAACGCCGAATTCGAGCGCTTCAAGGACGAACTCAGCCTGGTCATCCTGGACGTGATGCTGCCCGACACCGATGGCTTCACGCTGTGCCGCAGCGTGCGCAGCCAGTCGCCGGTGCCCATCATCATGCTCACGGCCAGCGCAGACGACACCGACCGCATCGTCGGCCTGGAGCTGGGAGCTGACGACTACATCGCCAAACCCTACAACCCGCGCGAGCTGCTGGCGCGCATCAAGGCCATCCACCGCCGCATGCAACTGGGCGCGCCCGGCGCACCAGTGCGTTTTTTGAGGTTCGCCGGCTTCAGCATGGACGTGGTGGAGCGCGTGCTGACCGACCCGCAAGGCCAGCCCGTCGTCCTCACCAGCATGGACTTCAACCTGCTGCGCTTCTTTGCCGAACACGCGGGCGAGACCTTGGACCGCGCCCGCCTGATGGAGCAAACCCGCGGCCGCGACCTCGGGCCCCTGGACCGTTCGCTGGACGTGCAGATCAGCCGCCTGCGCCAGCGCCTCAATGACGATGGCAAGCAGCCCGTGCTGATCAAAACCGTGCGCGGCAGCGGCTATGTGTTTTCCGCCGACGTGACGCAGCATGGCGATGCGTGAGTGTCATGACTGAGCGCCGCCGCTGGTCGCGCCGCTACCTGCCCGACAGCCTGCTGGGCCGCATCGTGGTGGTCATGGCGCTCGGCGTGGTCAGCGCGCAGCTGGTGGGCACGCTGCTGTGGGCGCGCCAGTTGCGCGAAAGCGCCCGCACCGAAGCACTCAGCGCAGGCAAACACATTGCGCTCAATGCGGCGGGCTCCATCCGTTTCTTCCGCGACCTGCCGCCGCAGTTCCGCCCCATCCTGATCGAGCAGCTGCGCACCATGGGCGGCACGCGATTTTTTGTGAACGTGAACAAAGCGCAGGTGCCCATCAGCCCGGTGGCCGGCAATGCGCTGGTGGACGCCGTGGTGAATGTGGTGCGCGAAGACCTGGTGCGCAACCTCAGTGCCACGCAGGCCCCGGAAGTGGCCTTTGCCTGGCCCGACAGTCTGCAGGTGTCCGACGACGGGCGCATGGTGCGCGACCTGCCCGAGTCATGGGTGGAGGCCACACTGCTGCTGCGCCCGAGGCCGGCACCGGTCCTGGTGATTCAGGCCGAATTTGAACCCGGGCGCTGGCTGTACCTGGCCGCCCCCATGCCCGACCCCTACTTTCTGGAAAACGCCAACCCACTCACGCTAGACCGTGTGGCCATGCAGTTGGTGACCTTGCTCACCGTACTGGTGCTCAGCGTGCTGCTGGTGCGCGGACTCATTCGCCCGCTCAACAAGATTGCCTCGGCCGCCAATGCCTTTGGCAGCGACACCGCGCCCGAAAGCGTGCCCGAAACCGGCACCGCGGAGTTGCGCCGCACCGCGCGCGCCTTCAACGAAATGCAGGCCCGCATCCAGGGCTACCTAGTGGACCGCGAACGCCTGTTTCTGGGCATCTCGCATGGGCTCAAAACTCCCATCATGCGGCTCAAGCTGCGTACCGAACTGCTGGACGACGACACCTTGCGCGCCGAGTTCCACGAAGACCTAGATGACCTGGACGTGATGGTGAAAGCCGCGCTGCAAAGCGTGAAAGACACCGACATCCACGAGAACCTCACCCCGGTGCGGCTGGACACGCTGCTGGCCCGGCTGGCCCAGCGCCCCATCCACCCCGACGCCAGCATCGAATGCGCCGCGGAGCCCGTGAGCGTGCTGGGCAAGCCGCTGGCGCTGGAGCGCGCCTTCAGCAACCTGCTGGACAACGCGGTGCTGTATGGCGAACGGGTGCAAGTTCGCCTCACCCTGCAAGGCAGCCGGGCGCTCGTGGAGGTGCGCGACTTTGGCCCCGGCATTGCGCAGGCCAGCATGTCCGCAGCATTTGAGCCGCATGTGCGCCTCAGCCACGGGCAGCAGCAGAACCGCACCGGCACCGGGCTTGGCCTGGGCATCGCGCGCAATATCTTCCAGGCCCACGGGGGCGAGATACGCCTCCACAACCACGCCGAGGGCGGGCTGGTGGTCACCGTGCTGCTGGCAGCGCTCCCGCAGGAGTCCTAGGCGTTTTTTGGCCATTTTGGCCTCTAGCCTTTATAAATACTGCGCAAACAGCTCCTAATTCAATAGCACTTCTTGGCCTTCCACCCACACCGCTTGCAAGGCCAGGTCGCGGTCCAGCACCACCACATCGCCCCAGGCGCCAGCCTGCAAACGCCCGCGGTCTTGCAGTCCCAGATGATCGGCGGCGTAGGTGGAGACGCGTTTGGAGGCGTCCTCCAGGTTCAGGCCCAGGGTGTTCACCAGGTTGCGCAGTGCTTGGTCCATGCTCAGCACCGAGCCGGCCAGCGTGCCGTCGGCCAGGCGCACGCCGCCCATGCACTTGGTCACGGTGTGGCGGCCCAGCTTGTAGTCGCCATCGGGCATGCCCGCGGCAGACGTGGAGTCAGTCACGCAATACAGCTTCGGGATGGCGCGCAGCGCCGTGTGGATGGCGCCCG
Organism: Rhodoferax sp. TH121; assembly: GCF_002251855.1. Taxonomy (GTDB): domain Bacteria; phylum Pseudomonadota; class Gammaproteobacteria; order Burkholderiales; family Burkholderiaceae_C; genus Allorhodoferax. The sequence goes on along the minus strand of NZ_NOXW01000022.1, from coordinate 117,627 downwards.
GGTGCACATGCAGCAAGTCGGGTATCACCTCCGCAAACTCGGCGTGCGCCAGCGCGGCGCCCACCATGCCCGGCTCGCGGTGGTGCAGGGCCGACATGGCGTTGAACAAATGCGTGAAGCCCGTGGCGCCGCAGCGCAGCGCTGCCACGCCTTGCTCGTAGCTGCCGGTGGTGTGGCCCAGTTGCACCTTGAAGCCTTCGGCCACCAGCTGGGCAATCAGGTCGTGGTTGCCACCGACCTCAGGTGCCAGCGTGATCAGGCGGATGGGCGCCATGGCGTGCAGGCGGTGGATTTCGTCAAAGTTGGCCGGCCGTGCAAACGGTGGCTGCGCGCCCAAGCGGGCCTCGCTGATGTAGGGGCCTTCCAGGTGCACGCCCAGCACGCGTGCCGCATTGGGCGTGCGCTGCGCGCACAGTGGCCCCATGGCCGCAAAGGCCGCATCCAGGTCGGCTTGCGGTGCCGTCATGGTGGTGGCCAGAAGGCTGGTGGTGCCATGGCGCGCATGCAGCGTGGCCACGTGCAGCGCTGCGTCGCCGCCTTCCATGATGTCGTGGCCCGCGCCGCCGTGCACATGCAGGTCGATGAAGCCGGGCAGCACGATGGGCTCCGCGCTGTCGCGCACCGCAGCGGTGGCCACCGGGGTGCCCGTGATGCCAGCAATGCGCCCCTGCACATCCAGCGTCAGCGTGCCGTGCACAAAACCGGTGGGCGTGAGGATGTTGCCCTGCAGGGTGCGGAAGGAAGTCGTCATGTCAGTGTTCTCACGTTTTCAACTCGGCCACAAAGTCGTAGTAGTCGCTGCGGCAGTACGACTGCGTGTGCTCCACGGCCACGCCGTCGGGCAAGTAGGCGGTGCGGCTGACCCACAGCAGGGCCGTGCCATCGGCAATGCCCAGCTGCGCGGCCATGGTGGCTTCGGCGTTCACCGCGCGGATGTGCTGCACCGCACGCACCGGCGCCAGGCCGCTGCGCGCCAGGTGCAGGTAGAGCGAGCCATCCAGGTCTTGCGGGCGCGGGCAGGCGCTTTGCAATACGGTGCTGCGCTCATAAGCCATGGGCACGCCATCGGCCAAGCGCAAACGCTCCAGCCGCGCCACGCGGGCGCCGCGTGCCAGGCCCAGGGCCTCGCGCTCTGCCGCGGTGGCCGCTGCCAGCTCGCGCGTGATCCAGCGGCTGCTGGGCACATGCCCGCGCTGGCGCAGCTCTTCGGAAAAGCTGGCCAGCCTGGACAGCGGCTGCTCCAGCCGCGGTGCAATGAAGTTGCCCGAGCCATGGCGGCGCTGCACCAGCCCCTGCGCCACCAACACATCAATCGCCTTGCGCGCCGTGATGCGCGAGACGCCCAGGGACTCCGACAGCACCCGCTCAGAGGGCAGCGCTTGGTCCACGCGGTAAGACCCGGCGCGAATATCCCTCTCCAACTGATGGGCCAGCTGCAGGTAGAGCGGGGAGTTGTCAGGGGTCGGTGCAGTGCTCACCCACCAATAGTACCAGTTTAGTACCAGTTATGCGTCTGCCTGCGGTCTGTGGGCATCGCAACAGGCTGTTGCATGCGTCCTGGGCAAAGTGCGCAAGACCTGCGTATGCCGCAGCACTTCGCGGGCGGGCAAGGGTCCGCCATGGCCCATATAGAAACGCTGCATGCCCGCGTCTACCAGGCGCTGCAGTTCGTCGGCCACCTGGTGCGGGTCATCCTCAAACGGCGGACGCTTGGCATGGCCGGTGCGCAGCAGGCCACCCAGCATCACCCCCGAGGCCAACAAATCCCCCACCATGGCGTCACCACCTTCCAGCTGGACAGAGATGGAACCCGCCGTGTGGCCCGGTGTGTGCTGCACACGCCCCAGCACGCCATACGTCTGCAGGTCCAGACTTTCCCCGTCGCGCAGCAGCACATCGGGCGTAAACGGCGCATAAGGCCGCAAGATCAACCCTGTGCGCAAGAAGAGGCGGCTGAACCAATCGGTCGTGCAAAAAGTCATCTGCTTCCTTTGCTCGTAGTAGTCCAGGTCCCCCGCATGGGCCACGATAGGCGCACCCGACAGCTTGCGCAGCTTGCGGGCGGCGCCAGCGTGGTCGATATGGGCGTGGGTGATGACAATGAGCTTGATGTCCCTGTAGCCCAGCCCATGCTGGCGCAACACACGCAAGACCTTGGTCTCCGAGCCCGGCAGGCCTGCATCCACCAGCACACAGCCCTGCGGGCCGATCAGCACATGGCAATTGACCATGCCCAGGGGAAGAATGGGAACACGCACAACGCGAACAGAAGTCATAGCAGCAATCCAGAGTGAAGATGTGCCATTGTTCGCCGCCGTCGGCTTGCGCTAGCATGCGGTTATTCGCATTTTTAGGGTCAATATCCGCATGAACACCCAACCCGCCAAACCCAAGACCTGGCGCATTGGCGTGCTGTCGTACCCAGGGTGCATGGGCACACAGGTATTTGGCATGGCCGAGCTGCTGCGCCTGGCACTGGACCTGGCCGAAGCCCGCCGCCCGGGGGCACACGCCTTGCTGGACGTGCAGGTGCTGGGCCTGCGCGGGCGCAGCGTGGCCATTGCGGGCGGCACCGTCATCAGCACACGCGCACCGCGCGGGCGTTATGACGTGCTTATCGTGCCGGGCATGGAAATCAACCACCGCGTGGACTGGGACCGCGCCCTGGCACCGCTGGCACAGGAATGTGCCTACATACGCCGCACCTATGCGGCAGGCACACCGGTAGCCTCGGTCTGCATCGGCGCGTTCTTGCTGGGCGAAGCCGGCTTGCTGCAGGGGCGCCGCGTCACCACCGCCTGGCTGTTGGCCCAGGTACTGGGGCAACGCTACCCCGGTAGCCGGGTGGATGCCACTGCCATGCTGCTGGACGATGCCGGTGTGGTGACCACGGGCGCTGTGAGCTCTGCGTTTGACCTGGCCGTTCACCTCATCAAGCAAACGCTGGGTGCCGAGATTGCCACCGCCACCGCACGGATCAGCCTGTTGCCAACCGAGCGAGTGAGCCAGGCCCCGTTTGTGGACGCGCGGCTGATGCCGCCCACGCGCCTGCCCACGTTTTCACAGCAGGTCAGCCAGTGGCTGCAGAACCGGCTGGCCCAGCCGTTTGCACTGGAGGCGCTGGCGGCGGCCTTTCTGGTCAGCCCCAGCACGCTGCTGCGACGGGTGAAGGCAGAAACGGGCCAGACGCCGCTGGCCATGCTGCAGGCCGCGCGGGTAGAACGGGCCAAGCAGCTGCTGCACAGCACGCCGCAGAGCCTGGCCCAGATCACCGATGCCGTGGGTTACACCGATGTGGCCTCCTTCAGCCGCTTGTTTGGCCGGCTGGTGGGCGAGTCGCCCGCGCGCTACCGCAAGCGCCGGGCCTGACCGGCGCTCAGGCCGCCCACCGCTGCACAAAGGCCGGTGCGGGCACCGTGCACTGCGGGTCCGCCACAGGCACACCGCGCTGCTGCACCAAGGGCAGCACACCGGCCCAGGCTGCCACGCCCATGTCCTCCGCATCGTCCTTGGGGCCACCGCTGCGCACCTTGCAGGCCGCTTCATCCAGGCTGATACGCATGACGGTGGTGGCCGCCAGCTCCTTGCTGTTGCCGGGGCGGGCCTCCAGCTCGCGGCCGGGCGCCAGGTGGCGCATGAAGGTGTCCAGCGCCGCGGCTTTCTCTTCCACCTTCTCAAACTGGCCATAGACCATGGCCGAGCGGTAGTTCATCGAGTGGTTGAACGCCGAGCGCGCGAGCACCAGGCCGTCGATGTGCGTCACCGTCACGCAGGCTTGCGTGCCCTTGGCCAGCAGCTTGATGAGCCGCCCGCCGTTGGAGCCGTGGATGTAGAGGTGCTCGCCCTCGCGCCAGCAGGCGGTGGGAATGCAGTGCGTGCCCTTCTCGTCCACAAAGGCCACGTGGCACACATAGGCCGCGTCCAGGATGGCGTGCAATGTGGCGCGGTCGTAGTGCGCGTTCTCGGCAATGCGGCGGATGCGGGTGCGATCGGAAGGCGCAGCGTGGGCAGTCGGCTTGGTGGTGGTGGTGGTCATGGCAATGCAAGTGAATGAAGGGTCGGACTGTAGGTCGCTTATGGTTCCAAATTAAGATCCACCACTGCACTATTTTTTGGAACCACAAACCAAGGCCCGCTGTGGACTACCAACTGCTGTTTTCCCGCTACGCCGCAGCGCCCGCACATGCCCGCTGGTCGCGCCAGCGCCAGCTGCACGAATGCTTGCGCCACGCCATCCGCAACGGCACCCTGGGCAGTGGCGCGCGCCTGCCCGCCACGCGCACGCTGGCGCAGGAGCTGGGTGTGTCGCGCAACACCGTTCTCTACGCCTACGACCAGCTCGCTACCGAAGGCTTTGTGTTGCCCGACCGGCGCGGCACCGTGGTGGCCGAGCTGGCCGCGCGCATGGCGCAAGCGCCCACACAGACCGCCGTGCCCTTGCGCGCAGGCCTCTCGCGCCGCGCATTGGCCGTGCCCACGCGCAGCGCGCTCGAGACACCAGCCCCCTTTGCCCCCGGCGTACCCGCGCTCAAGGAATTCCCTGCCACCCTGTGGCGCCGTCTGCTGGACCGCGCGTGGAAGCGCCTGCGCACCGAGCAGCTCAACTACGCCCCCCACACCGGCGAACCCGCACTGCGCGAGGCCATTGCCAACCACCTGCGCGTGGCGCGCGGCGCGCGGCTGGACGCCAGCCAGGTCATCATCACCGACGGCACGCAGGGCAGCCTGGACCTGTGCGCCCGCGCCTTTGCTGACGCGGGCGACAAGGTGTGGATTGAGAGCCCCGGCTACCAAGGCGCACTCGCCGCCTTCCAGGCCGCACAGCTCAAACCCATGGGCATGGTGGTGGACGCTGAAGGCATGGCCCCCAGCGCGGCCGACTGGCAGCGGCACCCACCGAAGCTCATCTACGTTACCCCCTCGCACCAGTACCCCACGGGCAGCGTGCTCAGCCTGGAGCGGCGCCTGGCCCTGATTGCCAACGCACGCGCAGCCTCGGCCCTCATCATCGAAGACGACTACGACAGCGAGTTCCGCCACGACGGGCCCCCGCTCTCCTGCATGCAGGGCCTGGAGGCGGACGCACCCGTGCTCTACCTGGGCACTTTCAGCAAGACCATGTTCCCGGCGCTGCGCATTGGCTTTGTGGTGGTGCCCATGGTGTTGGTGGAGCCGCTCAGTGCCATGCTGTCGCGCACCAGTCCGCGCGGCCGTGCCGCCGACCAACTGGCTCTGGCCGACTTCATGCAGAGCGGCCAGTTCAGCCTGCACCTGCGGCGCATGCGCCGCCTCTACCGCCAGCGGCGCGATGCATTGGTAGCCGCGCTGGAGCAGCAGCTGGGCGATGTGGCCGATGTGTACGGCGGCTCTGCAGGCATGCACCTGGCCCTGCGCCTGCGCAACCCCAAGGCCGACGACGCGCAGATGAGCGCCTGGCTGCGCGAGCAGGGCATCGTGGCCCCAGCGTTGAGTGAGCAGGCCGTGGGCCAGCGCGTGCAACCCTGGCGTGGTTTTCTGCTGGGTTATGCGCAGGTGCCGGTGGAGCAGATGCCACGGCTGGTGAAGCAACTGGCCGAGGCGGTGCGACGCTTCGGCTAGAGTTGCCGCACTGTCACACCACCACCCACCAAGAGCCATGCCCATGTCCCGCTTCGAAACTGAATTCCTCGACAACTACCTCAAGTTCGGCCTGGGGGCCATGCCCAAGGCGGACATTGACGCGCTGGTGATGCACCTGCTGGACCAGCATGGCCTGGGTGGCTCAGGGCCCATGGCGCGGCTCAACAACCAGACCGTGAGCGAGCGGCTCAAGACCCCGGTGGCCAAGGTGAAGAAGCTGCGCTACGAGGCCGCGCTCAAGTTTGGCGGCCGGGTGGAAGACCAAGCCGCCGGGCGCCTGCTGGCGGCGCTGGCCCATGCCTCGCTGGAGCCGCAGGGCGACAAGATCTGCGTGATCATCGAAGACACCCTGGCCAAAAACTGGCTGCAGGGCCAGCTCAAGATCCACCAGCACATCTTCGACCACCCCTTCAGCACCGAGATCATCCGTGTCTCGGCCGACGGGCTGTTTCAGGTGCTCGAGTCTTTGTTTGCCAAGAAGGAGCTGGCCGCGTTCCGCGCGGGCTACAACAAGGCCAAAGACATGAAAGACGCCACCAAACGCAAAGAACTGTTCAAGGACATCGCCATGGACTTTGCCAAAGACGCGGCCAAGGCCGCCGGTGGCACGGTGCTGGCGGTGGTGAAGGGGCAGCTGGGCCTGCCCTAGAGCCGCTCCAGCCCGATGGAGATGCTGATGTCGCCATTGGCGGCATAGCGCTCGTATTCGGCCACATAGGTTTTGGGCAGCAGGGTCTGCGCCCACACGGCGCCCCAGGCCGGGCCCACCATGTCAAAACTGGCGGGCAGCACCTGGAAGATGGCGCGGCGCGATGCGGGTACCACCACCCGCACCATGCCCGCGGGCACCGGCGCATCGGGCGCCACCTGCGCGCCAATCACCAGCGAATACAGGCCCGTGTTGTCGCGCCCCGCGTGGGCAAAGTGGGTGTAGACGGCCAACACATCGCCATCCAAGCGCCCGGCAATACGTTCCAGCACACCCTCTTGCCCAAAGCGCTGCCAGTGCGGCGGAATGGTCTGCATGGCCTCTAGGTTGGTGGTGCGCAGCTCGATACCGACGACGGTGATCGCCTCGTCTTGCTGGGTCAGGTAATAGGGGAACGCAGGGGTGTTGGCAGATGGGGTTGGCATGGGCGGCGATTAGAAATATGACGCTGTAAGTGCTATGTTTTCAGGAGCTGTTTGCGCAGTATCCATAAGGTCTGGAGGCCAATTAGGCTTCAAAATCGCCCCCTGCCACTTGGTTGCGGCCACGGGCCTTGGCCTGGTAGAGGGCGGCATCTGCATAACCCAGCAGTGCTTCCAGGGTGCTGTCGGCGCTGGGCACCATCACCGCCACACCGCAGCTCACCGTCACCACCGCGGCATGTTCCAGCGGGTGCGGCATGGCCAGGGCGCGCACCGTATCGCAGGCGCGCTGCGCCAGCTGCACAGCCTGCAGGCCGTCGGTGCCGGGGGCGATGATCACAAACTCCTCGCCGCCGTAGCGCGCCACCAGGTCCCCCGTGCGGCAAATGCTGGCAATGGCCTGGGCAACACTGCGCAGGCACTCGTCGCCCGCCTGGTGCCCGCACACATCGTTGTAGCTCTTGAAGTAGTCCACATCCAGCATCACTAGCGCCAGGTTGTGCCCCTTGCGCTGCATGTGCGTCCACTCGCGGGCCAGCACCTGGTCAAACTGGCGCCGGTTGGCAATGCCCGTCAGGCCATCGACCATGCTCAGGGCTTCCAGCTTCTGGTTCAGGGCCAGCAGCTGCTCGGTGCGCTCGTCCACCCGCTGTGCGAGGATGCGCTCGGACGACTGCAGGTTCTCCAGCAAGCGCTGCTGCGTCTCCATCAGCTGCTGCTGGGCGTTGATTTTTTCGCGGCGCAACTGGTTGAATCGGTCCGCCAGCGCAAAGGCCAGCAACAGCATCTCCAGCGTCGATCCCAGTAAGGCGCCATCCACCGTGAACACATTGGTGGGCAGCAGCCCGGCCGATCGCAGCACCACCATGAACACGCCGATCAGCAACATGGAAAACGCGCCCATGAAGAAATAGGCGGCCCGCATTCTGCGGATCATGCCCCACACCCCCACCCCAAAGGCCGTGATCGCGCTGAACGCAATCACGCCAATCGCGTAGGGGGCCACCAGGGCAAAGCTGGTCCAGTACAGCACCGGCGCCACCACATGCAAGGCCGACAGCACACGCAGCGCCTTGTCGGTGCGGGGCATCTGCTCCGGCGTGCTGAGCATGATGCGGGTGAACTGGAAAAAGGACACAAACCCCACCGACACCGCGGTGTAGAAGGCCGCGCTGGTCAGGCGCCAGTGGTGGGGCCACAAGAACTCGTCCCACAAGCCCGCCTTGGCCGCCAAGATGAGCACCGAAGACACGGCAAAACTCACGTACAGCAAATACGCCCGGTCGCGCAGCGCCACAAACAGCAGCAGGTTGAACAGAATCATGGCCGCCGCCACCCCGAAGTACACCGACTGCACCATGTAGTCGTCCCGCTGGTGCTTGGAGTAATCGGCCGCCGGCCACAGCTTGGCGGGCACCACCAGCCCGGTGGTGGACTGCACCCGCACATACAGCACCTGCTCGCTATGGGGCGCCACCGTCAGCGGGAACACAAAGTGCCTGCTGGCATACGGCCGGGTGGCAAACGGCGTGTCGCCCCCGGTGCGGATGGCCTGGTACTGCCCGGTGGCATCGGGCGCAAAAAAGTCCAGGTACGACAGGCGGGCGTTGGCAATCTCCAACATCTGCGCACTGGGCTCGGCAGTTGGGTTGCGCAGGGTCAGGCGCAGCCAGTGGGCCGCCTTGGTAAAGCCAAACCCCACCGCAGACCCGTTGGGGGCAGGTGCCGTCCAGGGGCTGTCGGGCCCTTGCACCGCCAGCTGCCGCACCTGATCGATGGTCATGTCCGCACGCGGATCGGCCACATGCAGCCAATGGGGGGTCACGTCTTGCCCGACGCTGCCCGCAGGCACCACCGCCATGCCCTGTGCAGCGCCCAGCACGGGCAGGCACAGCCACACGGCGGCCAGCCACCCGCGCGCCAGCCTGGCAGCCCGGCTGGCGGGCCCACTCCACAGCATAGAACTCAATCCCACCCCTCCCCTTGTTGCACCCGAATCTGCCCCTCTGGCGGGGGCGATGAAAACGGCTTGAGGCATGCATTGTTCCTGAAACCGTGCCCGCTGCAAATGAGATAAGGCAACGAATTCACAAACATTAAGCCCTAGCCATTGTGCGGATCTGCAGGCATGATGGTTACATAACGATACATATCCTCAGGGTGGAAATTTCTGAATGGCGACACTCATCCCGTCTATAGGCACGTCCGCGTTTGACTCCACGGGCGAACGCCGCTTGGCCGAGCGGCTGGAGCAAAAGCTCGATGCTGACTACCTGCTATGGCACAACGTGCCCATAGGCCCCAAGCAAACCCACCCCGACTTTGTGCTGCTGCACCCACGCCACGGCCTGCTGGTGCTGGAGACCAAAGACTGGCGGCTGCAAACCGTGCAAAAGGCCACCCGGCAATATTGGGAAATACTGGATAACAACGGCCAGACCAAGGCTGTGATCAACCCGCTGGCCCAAGCCCGCCACTGCGCCATCCAGGTGGTGAACGCGCTGGAGCGCGACGCCCAGCTGGTGCAAGCCCACGGCCCCCACCAGGGCAAGCTCGCTTTCCCGTGGGGCCACGGCGTGGTGTTCACCCGCATCACGCGCGGGGAGTTTGAAACCTCGGGCCTGGGCGAAACCATAGACGCCAACTACGTCATCTGCCAAGACGAAATGCTGGAGCACGCCGACCCCGAGGAGTTTCAGGAGCGGCTGTGGAACATGTTCCCCCACCGCTTTGGCGGCGCCATCACCCTGCCGCAGCTGGACCGCGTGCGCTGGATCCTGTTCCCCCAGGTGCGGGTGCAAACCACCGGCGACCTGTTTGACGACAACGATGCCGACGCCCAGCTGCCCGACATCATGCGCGTGATGGACCTGCAGCAAGAGCAGCTGGCCCGCAGCCTGGGCGACGGGCACCGCGTCATCCACGGCGTGGCGGGTTCGGGCAAAACCATGATCCTGGGCTACCGCGCCGAATACCTGGCCAAGGCCTGCACCCCCACCAGCAAGCCCATCCTCATCCTCTGCTTTAACGAGCCGCTGGGCGTGAAGCTGGCCAGCGTGATGGACGCCAAAGGCCTGAGCGACCGCGTGCATGTGCGGCACTTTCATAAATGGTGCCGCCAGCAGCTGGTGGCCTACGGGCAAGAGCTGCCGCAGCCCAACCTGCCCACCGATGTGAAGATGGCCGAGATGGTGGACCGCGTCATCCGCGCCGTGGAGCGCAGCCAGATCCCCGGCGGCCAATACCAAGCGGTGATGATCGACGAGGGCCACGACTTCGCGCCCGAATGGCTCAAGCTGGTCACGCAGATGGTGGACCCCACCACCAACAGCCTGCTGGTGCTGTACGACGACGCGCAAAGCATTTACGAGCGGGCGCGCTCCAAACAGTTCAGCTTCAAGAGCGTGGGCATCCAGGCGCAGGGGCGCACCACCATCCTGAAGATCAACTACCGCAACACCCGCCAGATTTTGCACACCGCCAGCCTGGTGGCGGCGGACCTGCTGACCGCCGACGACAAAGACGACGACGGCATCCCCCTGCTGAAGCCCGTGAGCTGCGGGCGCGAGGGGCAAGCCCCCGTCATCATCAAATTGCCCACCCTGCGCGACGAAGCCTTTGCCATTGCCGACCACCTGGCCAGCGCCCACAAAGAAGGCCACGCTTGGGGCGACATGGCCATGCTGTGCGCGGACTGGAAAACCATGGACCTGTGCGCCGAGGCCCTGGCCCAACGCAAGCTGCCGCACCGCGTGCGCAAAAAGAGCGGCGAATACCAACCCGGCGCAGACGCGATACAGGTCATGACCATGAAGGTCAGCAAGGGCTTGGAGTTCCCCGTGGTGGCGCTACCCGGCGTGGGGCACATGCCTGCGCCGGGGGAGGATGAGAAGGAAGCGGCGCGGGTGTTCTATGTGGCTGCGACTCGGGCTACGCAACGGTTAGTGATTACGGTTAGCGGGAGTGGGGGATTTGCGGGCCGACTAGGTGGCGAACCAACAGATTAGCAAAGCCACGCATAAGCAGCAGTAATGCGAGAACTGACAATCAAAGGAACGATAAGAGAATGACATCGCCTACGGATAGAGCCGCGCTACTCAATTTGCTCGCAAAGAAAAAGTTGGAACCTTATGTGAGGCACATTCGGTTTCCGCAGTATAAAAATCTGGCTGCTGACACACGTGTTGATTTCACATATCCGATCACGGTGATAGTGGGAGCAAATGGAACAAATAAAAGCTCCATTCTTCGAGCGATCTGGGGAGCACCGGGCTACAACAACCTTGGGAATTTTTGGTTCTCAACTAGCACCGATCCCATTAAGGAAACAGGTGGACGACCGAGCTGCTTTATTTATGGGACGTGGGACGCTACATCACAACAGGTGGTCGAAGTACTCAAAACACGAGTTTCTAATGAGGAAAACGCTGACTATTGGGAACCCTCTCGGCCACTTGCTATCTACGGCATGGATAAGATGCCTCCGCTATTGGAGGGACAACCCATTCCTGATGGGCGTAGCAGAACACGCTGGAAGACCATTGAAAAAAATGTCGTCTTTTTGGACTTTAGAGCAGCGTTAAGTGCTTTCGACAAGTTTTTTTACCACGGTGAACTAACGTCAAAACCAAACACCGAAAAGAATAAAAAAGACTTTATTCGTACAAGAGCGCCGCATTTGAAGCGCGCTCTTGACACTGGAATCAAATCGCTGGAGTACCGCAAGAGTGAACGCCTTCACGGCGGAGTCAATCGCGTACTGCTTGCAGATGAGCTAGCGGCGGTTGGTGCAATTCTTGGTCGCAAATATTCCGAAATAAAAATTATTCGTCACAGCTTGTTCAACTGTGATGCTTACTCATGCTTTATGACTACAGAGGGACTGAAGTACACGGAGGCGTTCGCTGGTAGTGGTGAATTCGCTGTGGTCAGAATCGTGACGAGTGTCATGGAAGCGCCAGATCAATCACTAATCCTGTTGGATGAACCAGAGGTATCACTACACCCTGGTGCGCAAGATAGGTTGGTGGATTTCTTAACCGCCAGTGTCAAAAAGCATAAGCATCAGGTTGTCATCTCTACGCACTCGCCAGCCATCGTCAGGAAACTACCGCCCGAAGCCATAAAAGTTCTGGCTATGGACCCTGTGTCAGGCAAGGTGCGCTTGCCTCGCCAGTCATCCTTGGCAGATGAGGCTTTTTTCCATTTGGGAGAACCAATACCTGGGAAAGTTTTTGTTGTTGTGGAGGACATATTGGCGCAAGCACTGGTTAAACGCGCTTTATCAAACGAGGGAGAAGCCATTGCCGAATTATTTGACGTGCAGTATTTTCCGGGAGGCTCACAAACACTCTGGGGACACTACTTGCCCATATATGCGGCTGAAGCACGCGACAATGTACTGGTGCTCTTCGATGGGGATCAACGCCCTGCCAAACATTTCCCGGATCCAGCAACGATAGCTGCTGCAGACGAAGACACGATCAAAGCGGAGATTCTCAGAGTTACCAAAGTCGATATTCAGTTCCACGTCGATGGCGGAAAAGCCGGGGCAAATATTGCACAACAAGAACTAATGCGGAGAGCGTTTGTTTCATGGGCGTTGCGGAACACGGACTATCTTCCAGGAACGGAAATTCCCGAAGCGTTTGTTTGGGAAAATATGCAAAAATCCGACAACGCCGCGCGCATAGTAGACCCAGATCCAAAGAAGCGCTTTGAAAAGCTAGCGCGGATTGATCTTGGAACCCCTGCTTTCGAAGCTGTAACTTCAGACGAGATATTCGCGACCCAGCGTCGATGTTTGGCCACAATTCCAGCCAATCATCCAGACTTGGTCGCTTTAAAGACTCGACTTCTGACATTCGCTGAAAAGTACCGCTTAAATCATCAGAATTAGAGATGGTCAAAGTATTTGATTTTTTTTCCGGGTGCGGCGGTACCAGTTGTGGCTTCGCGCAAGCCGGGCTGGACATCGTCTTGGGCTTAGACATCGACAAAGATGCAGCTCTAACGTACAAAAGCAACTTCCCAAGCGCCTCTTTTATTGAGGCCGACATTTGCACTTTGGAGACGTCCGCGCTTCAGCCGTGGCTGGTAGATCGTACGGAACCCATACTCTTTTCTGGTTGTGCGCCTTGCCAACCATTCTCGAAACAGAATCGCCAAAAAGGCGAAACTGACATTCGAAGAAATCTGCTTTCGGAATTTGGTCGCTTTGTTAAGGATTGGCTGCCTGAGTACGTTTTCATTGAAAACGTTCCTGGTATGCAAAAAATAAAAGGGCAGAAAGGCCCCCTTCCCGCCTTCGAAGCGCTACTAAAAAAGCTCGGCTATACCTATGACATAAAAGTTTTGCCTGCACTCTGGTTTGGCGTTCCGCAGACTAGAGAGCGACTTGTGTTGTTGGCTAGCCGTGATCATGCAATTGCACTGCCTGCGGCTACTCATGGACCTGGGAAACTGCCTTTCACTACTGTGAAGGATTGGATTGGAAACCTAGCACCTTTAGCGGCGGGCGGCGTTGACCCCTTTGATCCTAGTCATCGTGCTGCTGAACTGTCTGAAGTGAATTTGGCACGCATTGCAGCGACTAATGAAGGTGGTGGCCGTGAAAGCTGGCCAGACCATCTACTTTTGGATTGCCATCGAAATCACAAAGGACACACCGATGTCTATGGTCGGTTGTCGTGGGACAAACCGGCAGCGGGTCTGACCACTCGCTGCATAAGTTATTCCAATGGACGGTTTGGTCATCCTGAGCAGAATCGAGCTATCAGCGCGCGCGAGGCAGCTTGCTTGCAGACTTTTCCCACCAATTTTATTTTTCAAGGCAATTTGAACTCTAAGGCTCGCCAGATTGGCAATGCCGTCCCTCCGTCTATGGCACGTAGCATTGGTACGACGATCAAAAATCATTTCTACGCCCATCAATAATTCGACGTAGTCGAAGGTTTGATGTAGCGCCCGTACGCTCGAGGCCCCATCCCCCCATGCACGAAATCATCTGCCCCCACTGCAGCAAAGCCTTCAAGATCGACGAGGCGGGGTATGCCGACATCCTCAAGCAGGTGCGCGATGGCGAGTTTGAGCAGGCTTTGCACGAGCGCCTCGAACTGGCTGAGCGTGAAAAGCACGACGCTATTGCCTTGGCCGAGGCCAAGGTCACCAATGCGTTGCAAAAGGCTGCGGCTGCCAAAGACACCGAGATTCAGGCGCTCAAGGCCCAGCTGGACGCGGGCGAGGTGGCGCGCAAGCTGGCCGTCACCGAGGCCTTGGGCACGGTGAGCAAAGAGCGCGATGCGCTGGCCAACGAGTTAGCGCAAGCGCGCAGCAACAGCCAAGCCGCCGCCCAGTTGGCCGAGGCCAAGCTGGCCCATGCGCTGCAGGCCGAAGCCGCCAAAAAGGACGCTGAGATTCAGGCGCTGCAAGCCAAGCTGGCGGCCAGCGACACAGCGCGCCAGTTGGCCGTGAATGAAGCGGTGGGGGTTGTCGCCCGCGAGCGCGATGAGTTGAAGAATGACCTGAGCCTCGTCACCGTCAAAACACAGCTGGAAGAGAAAGCCATCAAGGAGCAATTCGCCTTGCAGCTGCGCGACCGCGAGGGCGAGATTGAGCGCCTGCGGAACATGAAGGCGCGGCTATCGACCAAGATGGTGGGCGAGACGCTGGAGCAGCACTGCGAGATTGAGTTCAACCGCATCCGTGCGGCGGCCTTTCAGCGCGCGCATTTTGAAAAAGACAACGACGCCCGCACCGGCAGCAAGGGTGACTACATTTTTCGCGACATGGACGAGTCGGGCACCGAGGTCGTTTCCATCATGTTTGAGATGAAGAACGAGAGCGATGAAACGGCCACCAAAAAGCGGAACGAAGATTTTCTGAAAGAGCTGGACAAGGACCGCACCGAGAAGGCGTGCGAATACGCGGTGCTGGTGTCTTTGCTGGAGCCAGAGAGCGAGCTGTACAACAGCGGCATCGTGGATGTGTCGCACCGCTACCCCAAGATGTATGTGGTGCGGCCGCAGTTTTTTGTGCCGCTGATCACGCTCTTGCGCAATGCTGCGTTGAACTCGCTGAAGTACAAGTCCGAGCTGGCGCTGGTGCGCTCGCAGAATGTGGACATTACGAAGTTCGAAACCCAGCTCGACGAGTTCAAGACGGCGTTCGGGCGCAATTGGCGCCTGGCCTCTGAAGGCTTTGAGGAAGCCGTCAAACGCATTGACGAAGCCATCAAGGACTTGGAAAAAACCAAGGAAGCGCTGCACAAGTCCGCCAACAACCTGCGCCTGGCCAACGACAAGGCCGACGACCTGACGATCAAAAAGCTCACACGTGGCAACCCCACGATGGCGGCCAAGTTTGCGGAGTTGCAGGGGCCTGGCGCCGATTGAGGCGTATTTTTGCAAATACGCCTCACTTTTTGAGCCGTATCGTTCAGAATACGCCTCATGGCACCCATAACCCCACATCTGCGCTACCTCTGGCAGCACCCCGCTTGGCCTCGGCTGACGTGGGATGCGGCTGCATTGGCCCCGGCGCTGGAGCAGGCGCGGCTGGAGCAAGGCCGCTTGCTGGGGCTGTTGGGTGCCATAGGGCTGGAGCAGGCCAACGCAGTACAGCGCGAGCTGTGGGTGCAAGAGGCGCTGGCCACCGCCGCCATTGAGGGCGAACAACTCAATCTGGAATCCCTGCGCTCGTCGGTGGCGCACCGGCTTGCACTGGCCGATGCGCCTGGCGCAGACCGGCATGCGGAAGGCCTGGTGCAGGTGATGCAAGACGCGCTGGCCAACCACAGCGCGGCGCTGGACGTGGACCGGCTGTGCCGCTGGCAGTCGGCATTGTTTCCCGGGGGCACGTCGGGCATCGCCCGCATTGCCGTGGGGCGCCTGCGCGACCACCTGGATGCCATGCAGATCGTCAGCGGCGCGCTGGGTCGCGAGGTGGTGCACTACGAGGCGCCCCCCTCGGCCCAGGTGCCTACGGAGCTGGCGCAGTTCTTGGCTTGGTTTGAAAGTACCCGGCCTGATGGCGCAGTTGCGGCCAAGGAGCCCATCAACGGCATTGCCCGCGCAGCGCTGGTGCACCTGTGGTTTGAATCCATTCACCCGTTTGAAGACGGCAATGGCCGCCTGGGCCGCGCGCTGGCCGACATGGCGCTGGCCCAAGACATGCACGCACACGACACAGAGGCCAGCCCAGCGCTGGTGCGGGTGTACGGATTGGCACACCAGATGCTCAAAACCCGCTCTGCCTACTACGACGCGCTGAACTACACGCAGCGTCTGCGCGGCGTTGCGCCCGAGTCCGAATCGATTGACGCTACGCCGTGGGTGCAATGGTTTGTGCAGGCGTTTACCCGTGCGTGCATCGCCAGCCAAACCGTGGTGCGCGACGCGACTGACAAGGCGCAGTTCCGGCTGCGGGCCGCGCAATACCAAACCAATGAACGGCAGCGCAAGGTGCTGGAGCGCTTGCTGGAAGCGGGGCACGTGGGCTCGGGTGGAGGCTTTCTGGGCGGCATGACCACCGACAAATACGCCAAGATCACCGGCACCTCCAAAGCCACCGCTACGCGGGATTTGGTGGACTTGGCAGACAAAGGGCTGCTGCGCATAGAGGGCGTGGGCAAGGCCACGCGCTATGCGGTCAACGTGCCGGGATGGGAGCAGCCGGAGGTAAAGGGCTGAGTTTGCAAATCAAAGACTCTCACCCCGCCCCAGCTTTGCCAATATCTCCACCATCCGCTTCTGCCGCGTCTCCGCCCGCTTGGCGCTGGTGAGCCGGTAGTAGATGGTGAACAGGCTCTGCCGCTTCAGAGTGCCGTAGAAAGCGTGGGCGGCGGGGTCTTGCTGCAGCGCCGCCAAAAAGTCCTCCGGCATCACCATGGTGGCGCTGCCCGCGTAGGCAGTGGCCCAGCGGCCATCGGCGCGCGCGGCCTCTACCTGCGCCAGGCCGGGGGCTTGCATCAGGCCCTCTGCAATCAGGCGCTCGGCATGCTGCACGTTCTTTTGCGACCAGTTGGAGCGCGCGCGGCGCGGCGTCAGGCGTTGCAGGAATGAAGTGTCGTCCAAACTCTTGCGCTGCCCGTCGATCCAGCCCCAGGCGATGCAAGCCAGCACGCAGTCGTCCCACGTCACGCTCGGTGTGCCAGTGCCTTTTTTGTAGATGCGCACCCACAGCTCGGCCTCGCGGGCGTGGTGCGCCTGCAGCCAGGAGTGCAGCTGCACGGGCGACTCGAATGTATGGTGTGCTTTATCGCTCATCTATTGATAGCTGCTTGCGCATATTCCATGGGGGCCAGCGGCCAACCTTCTCTAGCCATACCCCGTGGCCGCCAGCGCCACGTGCAAATCAGTCTGCTCCCGCAGGGCAGCGGGGGTGGTACCCAGCCAACGGCGAAACTCGTGGGTCATGTGGGCTTGGTCCACGTAGCCCCAGTTGGCAGCAGTCTCGGCCAGTGTGGTGGCCTGCAGGGGTGTTTGTGCGGCTACTTGCGCAATGGCGCGGGCTGCGCGGCGCAAGCGGGCCAGGCGCTTCCAGTAGGCCGGCGTTTGGCCGGTGCCCGTGCGCACCATGCGCTGCAAGGTGCGCTCGGCCACCCCCAGGGCGCGGGCTGCGTGGGCCACGCTAGGGCTGTCGGCCAGGGCCAGCAGTGCGTCGTGTACCGGGGCGTCTAGCCGTATGCAGTCGTGCAAGATGGGCAAGATGTCGTCGGCATCGCAGCCGGGCCGTGCGGCCACGGCGGCCAGCAGGCGCGCCCGGTCTATGGAGGTGCCCGCCTGCATGCGGTAGCCCCAGTAGCGCTCGTCCACCGTGCCCGGCACGTCGTAGCGTTGGTCGGCCAGGTCCGTGACAAACCACTGCGGGGCTTGGCCTGGCAGGGCGTGCCAGATGAGGTCGCAACAACCGTCGGGCACCACGGTGGTGGTGTGGGCGGTGCGGGCGTGGTGCTGCCAGACGTCGACGGTGGCGGTGTACAAGGCCATGGGCCGATTGTGCCTATGCCACACGTTGAATTGAGCTGCTGCGCGGTGGCGGTTTTTTACAAGACGGGGGCTGGCACCCAGCGTATCGTGCGGGCTGTACACAACCCACTGAAAGCTTTGCCATGCAATTCGGCTACACCATTCTCTACGTGCCAGACGTGCCCGCCACACTGAAGTTTTATGAAGCGGCTTTTGGTTTCAAGACGCGATTTCTGGCCGAGGGGGGCGATTTTGGCGAGCTGGAAACGGGCAGCACCGCACTGGCTTTTTGCTCCCACAGCCTGCTGCAGCAGATGGGCAAGACACCCCAGGTGGCCGACCCCGACAAAGCCAGCTCCGAAATCGCACTGTGCACCCCCGACGTGGCCGCTGCACTGGCGCGCGCGCTGGCGGCGGGTGCCACGCTCAAGCACCCCGTAGAGACCATGTCATGGGGCCAGACGATTGCCTATGTGGCCGACATCAACGGCTTTCTGGTGGAGCTGTGCACGCCCATGGGCTGAGCGCGGCGCTGCCTACAACCCTTATTTCACCGGAATCGGCAGCTCCGCAGGCACCGGCACGGCGGTGACGCTGTTTTTGGGGCTGCCGTCGATGATCTTGTCGGAGTAGGACAGGTAGACCAGGGTGTTGCGCTTGACGTCCACCATGCGCACCACGCGCACATGCTTGAAGAGGAAGGAGGCGCTGGCCTTGAAGACTTCGTCTTGCGTGTCGATCTTGCCCTTGAAGCTGATGGGGCCGACCTGGCGGCAGGCCACGGATGCGTCGGACGTGTCTTCGGCCAGGCCCAGCGCACCTTTGTAGCCGCCGGTTTTGGCGTGCGACAGGTAGCAGGCCACGCCGCCCACTTCGGGGTCGTCAAACACATCGACCACCACTTTGTCGTTGGGGCTGAGCAGCTTGAAGGTGGTGCTGACGCTGCCCACGGTTTCGGCGCTGGCGGCCAGGGTGGTGCAGGTCAGCAGCAATGCGGCAAGTGTTTTCATGGCGGGCTCTCGGGGTAATGGTGCAAGGGAGTTGCCCATTGTGGCCCCAGTGCCCAAGCCCCACCGCGCCTTGGGGGCAGGCGAAGGTTTCAGCCCAAGTGTTTGCCGAAGAAGCGCAGCGTGCGGTCCCAGGCTTGCTGGGCCCACACAGGGTCGTATTGCGTGGCGGCAATGCGGGCGGGGCCCACAGCGGTTTCGTTGGCAAAGGCGTGGTGGGCCAGGTAGCGGTGGAACTCGTAGCCCACGCCCGCAGCGCTGAGCTTGGTCTCCAGCGCGTCCACAGTATCGATGGGGAAAAACTGGTCTTGCGTGGCCCAGTGGCCTTGCAGGGGGATCTTGATCTTGCTGGCGTCGATGTAGTCCAGCGGGGGGCAGCCATACCAAACGACCGCAGCGTCCAGCTCAGGCGCGCCAGCAGCCAGCAGGGTGAGCGCGCCGCCCATGCAGTAGCCGGTGAGGCCGACCTTGGGTGCGCGGGGCTTGAGGTACTGCAGCGCACCGCGGATGTCTTGGCCTGCGGCGTCGCCAAAGTCCAGGCCGGTCATGAGGTGGTGGGCTTCTTCTTGCTCAACGGTGGATTTGCCGCGGTACAGGTCGGGCACCAGGGCCTGAAAGCCCGCAGCGGCCAGGCGGTCGGCCACGCCCTTGATCTGGTCGTTCAGGCCCCACCATTCCTGGATGACGACGATGGCGGGCGCGTTGGCGGCGGCGGGTTCGGCCAGGTAGCCTTGCACGGCTTTGCCATCGGGGCGGTTGAAGGTGACGATGCTTCCCATGGTGGGCTCCTCAGTGGTTGGTGTTGCGCGGTATTGTGGGCACACGGCGTGGGCGCCGGGCTTGTGGGGGCATTGGGGCGCGCGGGGCATGGCTTACGATGCGCTTCGATTTCTACAAGGAGACAACCATGTTTAGCCACGTAATCTTGGGTGTGAATGATCTGGAAGCGTCGAAGAAGTTTTATGACGCGACCTTGGGTGCGCTGGGCATCAAGCCCGGCATCCACAACAACAATGGTGTGGTGGACCGCTACTTCTACCGCACAGCCACTGGCAGCTTTGGCATTACCCAGCCACTGAACGGCGAGCCTGCCACCAGCGGCAACGGCAGTACGGTGGGGTTCAACATGGCGTCGCCCGAGCAGGCGGATGCGTTCCATGCCGCAGGCATTGCCAATGGTGGCACCACCTGCGAAGACCCTCCTGGCTGGCGCGAAGGCTCGGTGGGCAAGCTCTACCTGGCCTACCTGCGCGACCCGGACGGCAACAAGCTCTGCGCCCTGTACCGCCCACCCAAAGTTTGACGCTATATTTTTGGTAGCTGCTTGCGCAATAAGCACAAGCGTTAGCGGCCAATTTGGCTCAAGAATCGCCCTGCTCAGCTTCCCCCGAAATGTCCCTGCCATGCAAACCCAGTTGTTGTTGCGCCGCCTTGGCGCTGGTGTGATGTTGTCTGTGTTGTCCACCCTGATCCACGGCAAGCAGCCCACCGACTACCCGCACCTGCGCGAGAACCGGGCCGCATCGGCCAAGCTGGAGGTGCGCAAGGTGTTGCACGGGCAGGTGGACGGCATGTTTGTGGTGCCGCGCACGCAGCAGCTGGTGGCTGCGGCGGGCGGGTATTTGTGGAAGTTCAGCCCGCAGGGTGAGTTGCTGGACACGCTGCGTGAGCCGGAGAACCTGTTCACCTCGGGCATGGCGTTCACGCCCTCGCACTACATCGACTGGGTGTTTACCGGCCAGGCGCGGCCCAAGACCTATGGCCCTGCGGTAGACGGCAACACGCTGAGCCGCGCCGAGGTGCTGGCGGCGCTGCAGAAGGCGGAGGTGGTGGAGTTTGGCAAGGATGACAACGCCGCCTGGGCCTACCTGTGGACGGCAGGCCGGGCCTGGAAGATGGACCTGGCGCGCCACCGCGAGGCGGTGGACACCTGGTGCAAGCAACGCACCCACTCGGCCGAAGCACTGCGTTGGGATGCCACCTGTTTTGACGGACTGGACAAGGCACCGCGCGCGTGGAGCGAGGTGGAGCCCGAGAGCTTTGCGAAAACGGGCAACGGCGAGCGCAGCCCTCGCCGCGTGGAGGTGGCCGGTTTTGAGCGGCACAAGTACCACCTTGAAGGGGGATTGACTGGACAGGTCTATGGCTTTGCGGTGGACGCCCCGTTGAGGGCCATATTCGGTCTGTCTGGATCGCTACCCCAGCGCTATTGGGTCGGCGATGCGCTGACGCGGCTTAGGGTGGGTGATGAGGTGGTGCAATTCAAGATGTTTGCTCCGCATGAGCAGGGGGACGAATACTCTTGGTCCCATTTGCGCTGGTGGGAGCCCGCGCGGCAGATGCCGGGGGCCAGCCCTTGGTTCAGCGTGCACAAGGAGACAGAAGAGTTACTCAAGTTCTACGAGAAAGACATTGGCCTGTATGTGGTGCGGCCGCGCGGCACCGGCGTGCCGGCCGGTGCGCAGGGCCAGGCTGTGCCTGCATGGCGCCCCGTGTTTGCGGGCCCGGCCACGGGCCGTGTTGCGGTGAGCGGCACGGTGGAGTTTGCCAACGCAGCGCCCACCCATGTGTGGCTGCGCAGCCCGGCCGAGCGCAAGCGCACGCCCGACATGCCAACCGTGGTGCCGGTGGATGCGCTGTGGCCTGCGCTGCGCCAGCTGCCCCAGGCCCTGACGGTGCAATGGCGCGCGCCTGCGGCCGACGACAGTGAGCCACTGGCCGTGCTGCGCATCACGCTGGACCCGGCCGAGATGAAGGCGGCGTTTGAACGCCTGCCTGCCGCCAAGACCCCGCTGGAGCTAGTGGTGCAAGTGCCCACGCTGCACAGCCCTGCACAGGACGTGCAGGTGCTGCTGCGCAGCGGCACCACCCAAACCGTGCTGGCGCAGGCCCGCGCGGGCCAGGCCATGCCAACGCCCTTGGGCCAAACCCGCGTGGCCTATACCGTGGCGCCCCCTACGCCCCCAACACCCAAGCCCGCGCGCAGCAACGAACCCTACGTGCCGCCTGCTCACTTGCCGCTGCTGCAAAGCCTGCAAGACCAAGCCGAGAAAGCGCAGCGCGATCCGGCCAAGCAACTGCAACCGCTGCTGGCCCAAGCTGCCACGCTGGCACAGCACCCGCAACATGCGCAGGCGCTGGCACCGGGCGTGACGGCCGTGGTGGCGGACCTGCTGAACCGCTTTAACGTGGGCGGCAAGTTGGATGCGTCAGCCACGCTGGTGCGGCACTATCTGGCGCAGGTGCACCCGCACACCAGCCGGTGGACAGGCGACAGCAGCCTGGCCTACAACCAGGGGGTGATTGCCAGCCAGACGCTGGCCTTTGCCATCCACTCCGCGCCCAACCGCGATTTGGTAGACGGCGTGATGCGCACGCTGATTGGCCCCAGCTTCGACCCCGCCAAGCAGACCAACGGCACGCTCATGTACAACCTGGCCTGCTACTACGCGGTGAGCGGCGACACGCCCAAGATGCTGCAAAGCGCCAGCGCCGCCCGCCGCCTGGGCAAGCCCGCCAGCCAGTTCCTGACCGACACGGACTTTGAAAAGTACTGGAAGGACCTGGAGTTCCTGGCGACCCTGAACGCCCAACCGTGAACTGCGCTACCCCATTCGGCAAACGCTGCGCCCGCAGGGCGTGGCCCGGCTTGGTGGGTGGCCAAGTATTCATAGATATTTAGTTTTTACAAAATATCCAATTTCTATAAGTTTTCATTCTGACAAAATTTATAGATTTATATTTTCAGGCATTCTTGATAACATCTATGAATGCCCGTGCAAACCACCAAACCTTCTGACTATCCGCAAGCCGTCGTGCAGCAGATTGCCCTGCTGGCGCAGAACATCGTCATTGCGCGCAAACGGCGCAAGGAGACGCAGGCGCAGTGGGCCAAGCGGCTGGGGGTCTCGCAGCCCACCATGGCGCGCATCGAGCGCGGGGACCCCTCGGTGGCCATGGCCTCGTATGTGATGTGCATGTGGCTGATCAACCCCTCGGCCACGCTGGCGGATCTGATTGCGCCGCAGCAAGACCATGCGGCGCTGGAGCGCGAAATTCTGCGGGTGCAGCCCCAACACACCGTGCCCCACACCTACGCCACGAGCCCTGCCACACACCCGCCACGGATGGCTGAAGAAGGGCGCGCGCAGGTGGCCGCCGGGCTTGCCGCCTTGATTGCGCCCCCTGGTCGCACGCCTGCTGCATGAGCGCGATCGCATGAGCGTGACCACCATTCATCCCGGCAGCTACCAGCCGCAAGACCCGCTCTACGTCTGGGCACTGGTCAATCCGGCCAACCCCGTGCTGGTGGGCACGCTACGGCTCTCGCCCCTCGTGCCGGACTGTTCGGTGTTCAGCTACGCGCCATCCTGGTGGAACTTCCCGCTGAGCGAAGACTTGCCACTGGTGCAGGGCCAGGATTTCAGTGTGGGCGAACGCAGCAGCGTGCCCGGCGCGCTGGACGACGCCCGGCCTGACCGCTGGGGGGAACGCATCATTCGCCACATTGACCGGCCCGCCCGGCTCTCGGTGCTGGAGATGCTGTTGTTTGCGGGGGATGACCGCTTTGGGGCGCTGGGGATATCCGTGTCGGCAGCGCAATACATTCCTCGCCGCATCGGCCCCTACCCGCAGTTGGGCGACCTGGCGCAGCTGGCCCAGGCGGTGGAGGACGTGCAGCAGCAAGCGCCCATCACACCGATGATGCAGCGCCTGGTGCAGCCCGGCGTCACCCTGGGAGGCGCGCGGCCCAAGGCGCTGCTGCAAACACCCGACGGCCCCTGCGTGGTGAAGTTCAGTGAGTGGGACGATCCGGTGGACACGCCCTGTATCGAACACGCCACCATGACACTGGCCGCTGCGGCGGGCATTCGCGTGGCGACCACGGGCTTGTTGCCGCTTGCACCGCGCCATGGCAAGGCGCGCCACGCGCTCACCATTCAGCGCTTTGACCGGCAGGACGGGCTGCGGCTGCATTGCCAATCGGCCCATACCGCGCTGCGCGCTGCGCGCCTGCCCCTGGGCTACAGTGCGCTGGCCACCGTGTTGCTACGCCTTAGCCACCCGGATCGGCAGACCGCCCTGCGTGAGGAGCTGTTCAGGCGCATGGTGTTCAACATCTTGATGGACAACACCGACGACCATGAGCGCAACCACTGCCTGCGTCTGGGGCTGGATGGGTACTACGACCTCTCGCCCGCCTATGACGTGGTGCCCAGCCTGCAAAACCTGGGCTACCAGGCCTTGCAGGTGGGCACGCGGGGCGCCGAGTCCACACTGGACAACGCGCTGACCGAGCGGCGCGAGTTTGGCCTGTCGGCCGAGCGCGCCCATGCACTGGTGAGCGAGGTAGCGCGCCTGGTGGACGGCTGGGCCCGCCACTTTGAAAACCACGGCGTCTGCGCCGCAGACATGGAGCTGCTGCGCGCCAGCATAGACCGCGACGCACTGCGCCTGCAAAGAAAGCAATTTTGTTGACCACACCCCACGCCGTTTCCCGCCTGCGCGCTGCCCGCTTGGCACGCAGCGCCAAGCCTTTTCTTGCGCGCGGTGGCATGAAGGGGGAGCGCTGCCCCCACTGCCGCATCAACCCCAGCCACTGCATTTGTGCGCTGCGCCCGGACCTGCCCACGCAGGCCGGGGTGTGCCTGCTGATGGCCGACATCGAGCCGCTCAAGCCGAGTAACACGGGCTGGCTGATTGCCGATGTGGTGGCCGACACCTGGGCCTTTGGCTGGGCACGTACCGAGGTAGACCCGGGCTTGCTGGAGTTGCTGGCAGACCCGCAGTGGCAACCGTATGTGGTGTTTCCGGGCGAGTTTGTGACGCCCGGCCGGGTGGTGAACACGCTGCTACCGCCGGAAGAAGGCACGCCGGGCAAGAAGCCCTTGTTTGTGCTGCTGGACGCCACCTGGCCCGAGGCGCGCAAGATGTTCCGCAAGAGCCCGTACCTGGACCGCTTTCCGGTGCTGAGCCTGCAGCCCGAGCAGATCTCGCGCTACCGCCTGCGCCGCAGCCGCCGCGACGACCACTTTTGCACCAGCGAAGTGGGCGCGCTGTGCCTGGAGCTGGCCGGTGAGACCCGGGCCGCGCAGGCGCTGGAGGCGTGGCTCGATGTGTTCAGCCTGCACTACCTGCGCGCCAAGAACCAACTGCCCCCGCTGTGGGACAGCGAGGCGCACACGCGGCTGCAGGCCCTGGCCGGGTCGGATGCACCCAAGCCGCAGACGCCCGATGCGCTCCTGTTTTAGGAGCTGCTTGCGCAGATTCCACGGGGGCTAGAGGCCGATTTGGCTTCAAAACCGGGGGCTTAGCCGACCTTGCGGAACGTGAGGTTGATGCGCCGCCGGCCCAGCAGCGGGTGGTGGCCATCGGCCACGGGCAGCACGCCATGGAAGGCCAGGCGCGAGGGGCCGCCCCACACCACCACGTCGCCGTGGGCCAGGCGATAGCGTTGGGTTTTGCCGGTGCGCTGCAGGCCGCCGAACAAAAAGGTGGCGGGCAAGCCCAGCGAGAGCGATACCACGGGGGCGCGCAGGTCGCGCTCGTCGCGGTCCTGGTGCAGGCCGAGTTTGTTGCCGGGCAGGTACTGGTTGATGAGGCACGAGTCGGGCACAAAGCCGGGGTAGCCGGCCTCGGCCGCAGCGCGCACCGCAAAGTCCACCAGGCCCGGGGGAATCGCGGGCCAGGGCTGGCGGGTCTGCGGGTTGCTGGCGGCGTAGCGGTAGCCGCCGGGCTCGGACACCCAGCCCATGCTGCCGCAGCGGCTGGTCTGGATGGACATGGTGTGGCCACCCGGCGTTTGCATGTGGCGCAGCGGTGCCTGGGCGATCACGGCCTCTGCGGCGGCCAGCATGGCGACGTCGTCCGCCCGGCCCAGGCCGCGCAGCAGCACCGCGCCCGGCGCGATAGGGGTGCGCAGGTCTTCGCTGGCCAGGGGCAGGTCGTCAAACAGGTCCACGGGGGAGGCAAGGGCAGGCTATAAATACTGTATTTTTACACAGCACCCTCTCCCGCGCCTGCACCCACCGGTTTTACAGGCGCCCCTGCTGGCGCAGCCGTTGCGCGCGTTCGCGGATGCCAGTCTGACCGCGCTGCAGCGCTGCCTCGCTGGTGTGCACCGAGTACGGCCCGGTGAACAGATCGTGCGGGTGCAACACACCCGAGCCGAGCACGAAGGCGGTGTCGATCTGCGCCTCAAATTCGATCGCGCCACCGGCGTCTTCAAACACGGCCAGCTCACCGGTGCGCAGCGCAGCGGGCACCGTGAGTTCGCCTTCGCCCACGGCAGCCCAGGCTACCGTGTGGCCAGCGGGTGGCTCAAAACGCCAGGTCTCCCCGGCTTTGAGGTGCACGCCCAGGTAGCTGATGTTGGAGGGCGCGGGGATCGGGCTGGTGTGGCCGCGATAACTGCCCAGCAGCACGCGGGCCGGGCCTGCTTGCGGCACATCCGCAGGGTCCAGGTAGAGGCTGTGCGCCTCGGCCAATTCGAGTTCGGGCGGCATGGCCACCCAGAGCTGGAAGCCGAGCACGCGCGCGCTGTTGTCCAGCGTGCCGGTGTGCCACACGCCCCCGCCGGCCATCATCCATTCCACACCACCCTGGGGCAGCACGCCGCGGGCGCCGTCTTCACCGGTGGTGTCTTCGTAGCGGGTCTGGCCGCTGATCAGGTAGGTGAGCGTGGCAATGCCCGAATGCGGGTGCATGCCGAAACGCGGTGGCGGGCTGCCAGCGGCCACCTCAAAACGGTCCAGAAAGATAAAGGGCTTGAGCAACTGGCCCAGGTCGCCGGGGCTGACCAGGCGCGTGATGGGGCCGTGGCTGCTGCCACGGGTGCGGTGAACGATGGGACGGGCCTGGGTGTGCGCGAGGGTGGGCATGCGGGAACTCCTGATGCGGATGGGGCCGCCGACTGCGAGCCGATGCACCAAGGGTAAGGGTGGGCCGGGCACTTTGCTAGAGCACGCACCTGGCTTTCACTGTTCCATTTTTGGGTCGAATCGGGGGCAAAGCTGCGGCTACAAACCTTGCTCCACCATGGTGAGGAGGCGCTGGCCAAACATCTCGTAGTGCGGGCCCACGGGCGTGGCCAAGGGGCCGTCGATCACCAGCATGGCCAGGCCGTGCACGGCCGACCAGGCCAGCACCTCGGCCCCCGGGCGGCGGGCGGCGGGCATGGCACCGGCTTGCACCAGCAAGTCCAGCGCATCACACAGCAGCTCGTGCGGGTTGCGGCCGCTGTCGCCGGCAGTGGGCCACTCGGGCGTGGCCTGAATAAGTTTGTCGGACAGCGCAAAGGCGGTGCGAAACAGGCCCGGCTCGGCCTTGGCGTAGCGCAAATAACCGGTGCCGACAGCGCGCACGCTGGCGCGGGCATGGTCGGCCGGTAACAGACCCGGGGGCAGGGTGGCCAGCGCGGCCTCCATGGCGCGCGCCACCCCCGACAAGGCATGGGCACGCACGCCCAGCAACAGGTCCTGCTGGTTGGCAAAGTGGCGGTAGGCCGCGTTGGGTGCCACCCCCACGCGGCGGGTGGCCTCGCGCAGCGTGACAGCGGCCGGACCACCCGCCCGGGCCAGCGCAATACCGGCTTCGAGCAGGGCACGGCGCAGGTCGCCATGGCGGTAGGTTTGACGGGCGGGAGGGGAGGACGCGGCAGACATGGCAATCGAATGTGGACAGCGTCCATTATGTTTGCTATTCTTTTGTGGACGGTGTACACAAGTGATGCCGTCACGCTACCCATAGCCCTGCTGTCCACCAAGGAGGTCCCCATGAAAGTCGAGCCATACCTGTTCTTTAACGGCCGCTGTGACGATGCAATCGCCTTCTACCAGGAGGCGCTGGGTGCGGAGGTGACGTTCCTGATGCGCATGAACGACGCCCCGGACCCACCACCCCCTGGCGCCATTCCGGCGGGGTTTGAGCACAAGGTGATGCACGCCAACCTGCGCATTGGCGAGCTGGCGCTGATGGTGTCGGACGGCAACAGCGATATGCAGCCCAGCTTCAAAGGCTTTTGCCTGTCGCTGAGTGTGGCCAACCCCGACGAAGCGGCGCAGCGTTTTGCCGCACTGCTGCCCGGCGGCAAGGTGACCATGCCGCTGGGCCCCACCTTTTGGTCCCCGGCCTTTGGCATGCTGGAAGACCGCTTTGGCGTGGGCTGGATGGTGATCGCGCCCTGAAAGGAAACCCCATGAACCAGACCTACCAGGGAAGCTGCCACTGCGGGCAGATCGCGTTTGAGGTGGACGGTGAATTGACTGGCGCCGTCGATTGCAACTGCTCCATTTGCCAGCGCAAGGGGACGCTGATGTGGTTTGTGCCGCGCGCACAGTTGCGGCTGACGACGCCACCCGAGGCCATGCGCAGCTACACCTTCCACAAACACGTGATCCGGCACCACTTCTGCCCGACCTGCGGTATGCATCCGTTTGGCGAAGGCGTCGGGCCCGATGGTGCGGCGATGGCGGCGGTGAACATCCGCTGCCTGGAAGGCGTCGATGTTTACAACATTCCGGTACACCACCACGACGGGCGTGCACTCTGAGCCGCAGGGCGGCGACAATCGTGGCTCATCCAACCGACGGCGCTGCCAAAGACTCCCCCATGACCGATAGATACAAAGCCGAGGCGGAAGCCCGCGAAGCCGCCCTGTGCGAACCTTGCCGTGGCATCCAGCGCAACTGGCGCCGTGCCCCCGGCCATGCCGAGCTGGTGCAGAAGGAGAACCGCAAAGAAGAACGCGCGGGCCGCAGCGTGACGGTCACGCGCTACCGCTGCGACCGCTGCGGCTCCATCTGGGACTATGAAAACAACCCGGCCAACCAAAAGGCTGGCTGGTCGCTGCCGCGCCGCTAAGCGCAAGCCCGGGGAGCCCAAGCCGGGCGACCACCCTGCATCCGCTATGAATACCGTAGCTGCTCGCGCACAAGCGGCGGGGTCTAGTGGCCGGTTTCTTGTATAAACCGGAGTTCTAAAGGAAACACGCCATGCCCCATCTGGTCATTCTCTACACCGCCAACCTGGACCGCGAGACCGACATGTCGGCCTTGTGCCGCAACTTGGCCGACACCATGCTGGCGCAGCGGGACGAGTCGGGCAAACAGGTGTTTCCCACCGGCGGTGTGCGGGTGCTGGCCTACCCTGCGGCCCACAGTGCAGTCGCAGACGGCAAGGGCGACTATGGCTTTGTGTACCTGAACCTGCGCATGGCGCGCGGACGCAGCGCGGCCCTGCAAAAACAGATGGGCGATGCGCTCACAGCAGCGGTGGGCGCGCACTTTGCCACGCTGCTGGCGCAGAAGCCGTTGGGTATCACCCTGCAGATTGACGAAGGGCACGAGGTGTTTGACGGCAAACACAGCACGCTGCACCCGCTGTTCAACAAGGCGCTGTGAGTCGCTGAATGCGCGGAGGCGAGCTGCTGGTCAAGATTGCCGACACCGGGGACGAGTTCGACGGCATCGCACGGCTGAACTATGCGACCTTTGTGGAAGAAATTCCGCAGCACCAAAGCAACCCCAACCGGGCGCTGGTGGACAAGTTTCACCAGGAGAACACTTACTTCATTGCCAAGGACGGCGAGGCCATTGTCGGCATGCTGGCCTTGCGCAATCAGCGACCTTTTTCGCTGGATGCCAAACTACCAAACTTGGATGCGCATGTGCTGCCGGGGGAGTCGCTGTGCGAGATTCGGCTGCTGGCCATTGAACCCAGCCACCGGCACAGCCGGGTGCTGCGCGAGCTGTTCCGGGCCCTGTTTGCAAACTGCGTGGCACAAGGGTTTGACCGCGCGCTGATCTCCGGGCGACTGGAGAACATTCCCCTGTACACCAAGCTGGGCTTTGAGCCCTTCGCCGAGCCGGTAGGCAGCGAAGGGGCGCGTTACCAACCCATGTTCATGACGCGGGCTACCGCCAACCGCCAGCTGCGCGCACTGCCGGTGCGTGCCGCCATGGAAGCAGCGCCTGCGGGGGCGCGCCATTGCTTTTTGCCCGGCCCGGTGGCCCTGCACCCGGAGGTGGAAGCGGCCATGCGCCTGCCGGTGTATTCGCACCGCAGCATGCGGTATGCCTCTCTGCTGGACGAGACCCAGGAACGGCTGCGCACCCTGACCCACACGCAGGCCGTGGAGGTGCTCATGGGCACGGGGACGCTGGCCAACGATGTGGTGGCTGCGCACATTGCCGAGTTGGGGAGCAAGGGCCTGATCGTGTCGAACGGTGAGTTTGGGGAGCGGCTGCTGGCCCATGCGCACGGCTTTGGCATTGCCCACGTGGCGCAGCAGCTGCCCTGGGGCCAGGCCATCGACCCCGACGCCATTGCGCAGCGCTTGGACGATGACCCCGACATCCGCTGGCTGTGGTGTGTGCACTGCGAAACCTCCACCGGGCAGATCAACCCGGTGCAAGAACTACAAGCGGTATGTGATGCGCGGCAGGTGCTCACGCATTGGGACGGCATCAGCGCACTGGGGGTGCTGCCCTGCGACTGGCGCGGGGTCCGTATGGCCAGCGCGGTGAGCGGCAAAGGCTTGGGCGCCCTGACCGGGCTGGCCATGGTGTTCTACAACCCGGCGCTGCTGCAGCCGCAGCCCACGGCCCGCCCCTTGCCCGCCTACCTGGACCTGCGGACCTATGCCAAGCAGCAGGGGCAACCCTACAGCGGCTCGTCGCTGCTGCTGGAGACCTTGGCCAGCGCCTTGCGCCGCCCGCAGGCGCCACGCGCGGCCACGCGCGCCTTGTTGGGCGATTGGCTGGCACCGCGCTTGCAGCAGCTGGGCTTGCCCCTGGTGGTGCAGGGTGCGGCCCGTTCGCCGGGAGTATTCACCCTGGCGCTGCCAAAGGAGCTGTCATCACGGGCGCTGGGCGATGCCCTTTTGGAGGCAGGCCTGGAATGCAGCTACGCCAGCGGCTACCTGCTGCAGCGCAACTGGCTGCAGATCTGCCTGATGGGCGAGGCCAGCCAAGCCGGGCTGGCCCTGCTGTGTGAGCAGCTCGCGCGGCATCTCGAATAACAGAAGAAAGCAGGCACTATGTCTCGTTTGCACGGTTGGGGTTTGCTGTTGGCGGTGGCATTGCCATTGCTGATCTTTTTCAGCTGGTCGCGGCTGGGGAGCGAGACGGCGCGTATCAATCTGGAGCGCTACGAGGATTGGGCAGTAAGTGGTACCGCAGCGCTGATGCAACCCCTGCAAGCGCACTACCTGAAGCAGCGGCAACCCGCAGTCCATGGGGATCTGGAGTTGCCCGCGGTACCCCCTAAAAGCGGCGTGAAGGCCTGGGCGCTGCAAGCCGACAGCACTTTGCTGGTGACACTGGACGCCAAGGTCGATGGGCGCGTGGTGCAGCTGCGGTATGTACCGATTGTGCGCAGTGCCACCGGGATTTTTTACGATTGTGTGAGTGACACCTCGCCCGTGCAGGTGGGGCGGATTTGCAGGGGCGAAGTGCTCAAGGCAACGAGCGATGTGGCCGCCCAACTGGACGCGAATGCCCAGGTGCTGGCCACGCTGCCGCCGGTACAAACGGCGTCGGGCACAACGCTGGCGGCAGGCACCCCCACGGGCAGTGTGGTGGTGGTTCCTGCCGTGGCAAAAGACCTGAATAACTGCGGTTTCCAGTGTGTGCAGCCACAAAGCTGTGTGACGCCGCGCCCGCTGGCCTGCGCCAAGCAGGTGACCGAAGGCAGCAGTGGCTACCAGGATGTGCGTGCCTCCCCCGACGACGTGCGCGGCAGCCAATTCGACACCCGTAGCGCGGCCGATGCGGCCTGCGCGCAAGCGTTGGGCACCGGGTACCGCATCGCCCAAGCAGGTAGCTTGGGCGGGGTATTCACGCTCACCGGCGGCAACGAATATTGGGTGCACAACAATGTGCGCTCCGAGCAGAACTGCTGGACCCCGTGACAGTGTTGCGTTACTCCACGCCCGCACTGCGGGCGCAGGGCTTGGCCCTGTGGGCCGCCGTGACCGTGTTGGCCATGGCGGCGCCGTGGCTCAACCCGGTGACCTGGGGCCCCAACCCCGAGATGGTGCAGCGCCTGCTGTCGGTGGGCTGTGGTGCAGTGCTGCTGGTCGCGTGGGTGGGCTATGGGCCGCGTGTCAGTGCCCGCGCACTGGCGCACACGCTGGCCTGGGGCTGGCTGCTGGCCGCGCTGCTGAGTGCGGGGGCTGGTGTGCTGCAGTACTTCGGCGCAGAGGGACTGCTGCCCTACCCCTGGATCAGCGCTTCCAGCCCGGGGCAGGCCTATGCCAACCTGCGCCAACGCAACCAGTTTGCGTCGCTCACCTCGCTCGGGCTGGTGGCCCTGCTGTACCTGGCTAACGACCACCCCAACGCAGACTCCCGACACCCCGCCCTGCGGCGGCTGTGCGTGATACTGGCCATAGCCGTACTGGCGCTGGGCAACGCCGCCAGCAGCTCCCGCACGGGGGTGCTGCAGTGGCTGGGCCTGGTGGCGCTGGCCTGGGTGTGGGCCCGCCATGGGCGGCGCAGCATACTGGGGTGGACCCTGTTGGCCGCAGCCCTGTATGTGCTGGCGGCCTGGGCGCTTCCCCAGGCGCTGGAGGCCGCCACCGGGCAGGTCGGCAAGGGCGCGCTGCAGCGCTTTCAGGAGAGCTCCGATTGCGGCAGCCGCACCATTCTGTGGAGCAATGTGCTGGAGCTGATTGCCCACAAACCCTGGCTGGGCTGGGGCTGGGATGAACTGAAATTTGCGCACTTCATCACGCCCTACCGGGGCGCGCGTTTTTGCGAGCTGCTGGACAACGCCCACAACCTGCCCCTGCATTTGGCCGTGGAGCTGGGCGTGCCGGCCGCGCTGCTGTTGTGTGGCGGAGCGCTGGCGGCGGTGCTGTGGGCCACGCCCTGGCGCGACACCCACCCCGCGCGGCAAATGGCCTGGGCCGGCCTGGCCACCATTGCACTACACAGCCTGCTGGAGTACCCCTTGTGGTACGGGCCCTTCCAGCTGGCCACGCTGTTGTGCCTGTGGCTGCTGTGGCGCACCCGCCAGGATGCGCCCACCGCGCCGCGTGCCGTCGGCCAGCTGCCGCTGAGCCTGCTGGCGGCCACGGGTCTGCTGGCGATTGCGGCGTATGTGGGCTGGGACTATTGGCGTGTGGGCCAGCTGTTTCTGCCGCAGGCACACCGCGCGCATGCCTACCGCGACGACACGCTGACCAAGGTCAGCGACTCCTGGCTGTTCCGGGACATGGTGCGCTTTGCCAGCGTGACCACCACCAGCCCCAGCCCCGACAACGCCACAGCCCTGTATGCAGACGCGCTGCAGACGCTGCACTATTCGCCCGAGCCCCGGGTGATCGGCGCCTTGCTGGAAAGCGCGCGCCTGCTAGGTCAAGAGACGGCGACCACGGAACACATCCGCCGCCAGTGGCAGACCGTGTACGGCAAGACCCCTGCAACGGCCCCGTGAGTTGCTACAAATTCAGTAGCTATTTGCGCAACATCCATGAGCCCAAAGGCCGTTTCGACACTTAAATGCGCCGACTATTCCACCAGCCCTCCAGGCTGTAGACCAGCAGCGCCGCCCAGATCAGGCCGAAGCCCACGGCGCGTGCAGCTTCAAACGCCTCGCCGTAGAGCCACACCCCGATCAGCAACTGCAGTGTGGGCGAGATGTATTGCAGGATGCCCATGGTGGACATGCTGACGCGCCGCGCACCCGCCGCAAACAGCAGCAGCGGGATGGCGGTGAGTGGCCCGCCCAGTAGCAGCCAACCCACGGTAACCGTATCTGCCTGCACCAGAGCGCCCTGCCCGTGCCAGCCCCACCACAGCAGGCAGCCCGCCGCCACAGGGCTGAGCACCAGGGTTTCCAGCGTCAGGCCTTCGAGCGCGCCCAGCGCACCGACCTTGCGCAGCAAGCCGTAGAAACCAAAAGTGATGGCCAGCACCAGCGCCACCCAGGGCAGACGCCCGGCCTGCACGGTAAGCCAGAGCACCCCGGCGGCGGCCACCGCTACCGCCAGCCACTGGCCGGGGCGCGGGCGCTCGTGCAGGAATACAAAGCCCAGCGCCACATTCACCAGCGGAAGGATGAAGTATCCCAGGCTAGCGTCGAGCACATGGGCGTTTTGTACGGCCCACACATAGGTGCACCAGTTGGCCGCCAGCAGAACGGCCGAGAGCACAAAGGCACCCAGCACCCGCGGTGTGCGCAGCGCAACACCCAGCCAGGCCCAGTGCTTGCGCACCGCCAACACCCCCAGCAAAAACACCAGCGACCAGACGGTGCGGTGCATCACCACCTCAAAGGCGTTGACCGAGGCCAGCTGTTTGAAAAAAATGGGAAACAGGCCCCAGGCCGTGTAGGCCAGGGCCGCGTAAATCACTCCGGAATGCATGCAAGTTGCTCAAGCACTGCGCCCTTAGGCGCGGGACGTTGAGCTTAACCCGCCAGCGAAGGCCTTATTTGCCGCCCAGCAGTGCTGTTTTGAGCTTGGCGTCTGCAGGGCGGTCGCCAAAGTAGTTGTGCATCAGGCAGGTGAAGAACTCAGGTTCGGAGATTTCAGCCGCAAGCTTGCCGTTGATGCTGATGACGGTGCCTTTGCCGGGCATCTCGTCGACGGTGAACATCTCACCAGCGGTCATTTTTTTCTTGTCAGCGAAAAGCTCACCCAACTTCACGATGCCCGGAATGCACTTGCCAAACTGCTCGCGTGGCAGGTTGTCACTCATCACCTGGGACATGGTCTTGCCCAAGGTGGTGGAGTCGATTTCACGCAAGAAGCTCACTTTGAGACGCTTGGGTCCTTTGGACATGTACACGTCAGTCGATGTGGTGGAGGGCACCGGCATATACAGCGCCGCTGCATACACCTTGAACACAATCCGGGTCCGGACACCCGCACCATTGAGTTTCAACGTGGAGCCGCCCAACTGGATTTCCCGCTCAAAGGAGACACCCTCCACCGATACGCTGCTGCCCGAACCTGCAGCCTGAGGCTCTGGCTGCACGGTACCTTGCGCCGTGTTTTGCGCCAGAGTGGGGAAGGGCAACGCCAGCAGCCCAGCCAACAGCACTGCCATTGGGGTCTGAATCAACACTTTCAACATAGCGAGACTTTCTGCGTCAGGAGGAGCGACGCAGCACCAGGAACCCGAATGCCGTCGCGGTGAGGTACATGCTGACCGAGTAAATGGCCGCGGGCAACGCCAGTTGGAAGTTGCCCAATACCGACAGCGCCACAAAGATGGCCAGGGTGGAATTGTGGATGCCGATCTCGAAACTCACGGCAGTGGCCACGGGTTTGTCCAAACCGGCCCAGCGCGAGAGGTAATACCCCGAGAGCAGGCTCAGCAGGTTGAAGGCCAGCACCACCGGCCCCAGGCTGGAGAAAGATTCGGTGAGCGCGGTCCACTCCTTGGCGATGGCGATGATGGAGAAGGCGGCCAGCACGAGGGCGCTGAAGGCCTTCATGGGCTGGCCCATGCGCTGGGCAAAGGCCGGGCGTTGGCGGCTGACCACCATGCCAATGGCCACCGGCACCAAGATCACCCCCACCACCTCAAACACCTTGCCAAACTGCAACGGCACGACCTGGCCGGTCTGCACAAAGGTGGCAATCGCCCAGTTGGCAATCAGCGGCAGGCTGACGATGGAGAGCACGGTGTTGATGGCCGTGAGCGAGATGTTCATGGCCACATTGCCACCAAACAAATGGCTGAACAGATTAGCCGATACCCCGCCAGGCGAGGCTGCCAGCAGCATCAAGCCCACGGCATACACCGGCTCCACGCGCATCACCACAATGAGCAGGTAGGCCGCACCGGGCAGCACCAGCATCTGGATGGCTAGCGCCAGCGCCACGGCCTTGGGGTTCTCGCGCAAGCGGCCAAAGTCACCCAGCGAAAGGGACAGGCCCAGGCCAAACATGACCAGGGCCAGCGCGATCAGCAACAGCGTGGGCAGCGCCGCAGTAAAGCTCATGCCGCCACACCGGTGGGGGCCGACACAGAGCCCAAACGGCGGCGGATTTCATCACGCACCTCGGTGCGCATGTTGAAGTGGAAGGCGGTTTCGGCCACCAGGAACAGGGGGCCTACCAGCAGGCCTACCAGGTCGTCTACAAAGGCGGGTTTTTTGCCTTCGTAGTAGTGACCCAAAAACTGGATCGCCCAGCCCAGTACAAACAGGCCTACGCCCCAGCCCAGCCAGACGCTGGTGCTTTGGGCTGCAAACCACTGGCTGGCCGCCAGGGAGACGGCCAACAGCAGGGCCATGACGATGCCAAAGCGGGCATCCAGGCGGGCATAAAACCAGCTGGAGGCCAACGCCACCAAGACGGCAGGGCTGAGCATCAGCGCACCCACCTGCCACTGCGGGCGCGACAAGAGGATGGTGACTGCCAACACAATCATCGGAATGCCCACAAAGTGGGTGACGACATTGCGGTGGTCCTGGTGGTAGGCGGCGTATTGTGTGAGGTGGTCGGTCAGGGTTTTCATGGCGGTCTCCTGCATGCTTCTGGGTTGACGTAGCGCAATCATGGGCTTAGCCTCGGCACCACGTCTGTCGGGTAGCCGACACATGACGCGTCATCCGTATAAACCACTAGACCCATGACCGACCCGTCCCGCTACCTGCCCGTGCTGAATTCCGGGCGCTGGTTCGCCCAGCTTCCGGGCGCGTTTTCGCAGGCCCTGCTCCAGATGGCCAAGCTGCGCGCACTGCAAACGGGTGATGCGCTATTCCTGCGCGACAGTGCGCCCTGTGGCCTGTATGCACTGGTGAGCGGCGCCATCCGCATTTCGGGCCAGAGTGGCCAGCGCAACGATACGCGCGAGGCCTTGCTGGTAGTGCTGACACCGCCGCAGTGGTTTGGGGAAATATCGGTGTTTGACGGCTCTGCCCGCACCCACCACGCCCACGCCGCCGAACCCAGCACGCTGCTGCAGGTACCGCACGAGGAGCTGCTGGCCTGGCTGCAGGCCCACCCCCAGCACTGGCGCGACCTGGCCGTGCTGATGGCCGACAAGCTGCGTATGGCATTTGTGAGCATGGAAGAACAAACCGTGCTGAGTGCACCGCTGCGCCTGGCCCGCCGTCTGGTGGGCATGGCCCAGGGCTACGGCCAGCGCGCGGATGACAGCAGCACCCGGCGCGTATTGGCCATCACCCAGGAAGAACTGGCGCTGATGATTGGCGTGTCGCGCCAAACCACCAACCAGATCCTCAACACCCTCAAGGCCCAGCACATCGTGCGCATCCAGCGCGGCGAACTCGAAATCCTGGACCTTCCGGCGCTACGCGCGCTGTGCCAATAAATAAGCCCGCAACCTCACAGAAAGGAGCGGGCTTTTTCAGGGCTACCGCAGCACCGGCTCTACCGGGCTGCTGGTAGCACCCCCTTCAAGGGGGAAGGCGGCAAAGCCGCCACGGGGGTGCGCTTTACTTCGCGACGACGCGGGCCATTTCGAGGACCTTGTTCGAGTAACCCCATTCGTTGTCGTACCAGCTCACCAGCTTGACGAAGGTGCCGTCCAAA
This sequence comes from Rhodoferax sp. TH121, assembly GCF_002251855.1. Taxonomy (GTDB): domain Bacteria; phylum Pseudomonadota; class Gammaproteobacteria; order Burkholderiales; family Burkholderiaceae_C; genus Allorhodoferax. The sequence goes on along the minus strand of NZ_NOXW01000022.1, from coordinate 80,389 downwards.
GCGATGGAGGCTTCTGCGTCATAGATGGAGGTGCGGCTGTCACCACGGAAATCGGTCGCAACCACTTTGTCTTCGGTGTAGCCCAACACGCCCTTCAAGGCGCCTTCGGACTGGGCCTTCAACTCGGCGTTGATCTCGGCGATGGTGGCAGAGGTGTTCAGCTCCACGGTCAAGTCGACCACGGACACGTCGCTGGTGGGCACGCGGAAGGCCATGCCGGTGAGCTTTTTGTTCAGCTCGGGAATCACCACACCCACAGCCTTGGCAGCACCTGTGGAGGAAGGAATGATGTTTTCCAGAATGCCGCGGCCTCCGCGCCAGTCTTTGTTGGAGGGGCCGTCCACGGTCTTCTGGGTGGCAGTGGCTGCGTGCACGGTGGTCATCAGGCCGCGCTTGATGCCGAACTTGTCGTTGATGACCTTGGCCAGGGGGGCCAAGCAGTTGGTAGTGCAAGAAGCGTTGGAGATGATGGCCTCGCCCTTGTAGGTCGTGTGGTTCACACCGTAGACGAACATGGGGGTGTCGTCCTTGGAGGGAGCGGACAGGATGACCTTCTTGGCGCCAGCATCGATGTGCTTCTGCGCGGTTTCCTTGGTCAGGAACAGGCCGGTGGATTCGACCACGATATCGGCACCGACGTCGGCCCACTTCAGGTTCGCAGGGTCACGCTCTTGCGTCAGGCGGATTTTCTTGCCGTTGACGATCAGCACGCCGTTGTCCACCGACACCTCGCCCTTGAAGCGGCCATGCACGCTGTCGTACTGCAGCATGTAAGCCAGGTAGTCAGGCTCCAGCAGGTCGTTGATGCCAACGATCTCGATGTCGTTGAAGTTCTGGACTGCGGCACGGAACACCATACGGCCGATGCGGCCAAAGCCGTTGATACCAATCTTGATTGTCATTTGCTTCTCTCTTCAATTAAAAAATCGTAGGACACAGAAACCAGAATTACTTATTTGCGCAGCACTTGTTCGACGGTGTCAGCCACGTTGTCCGCAGTGAAGCCGAAGTGCTTGAACAGCACTGGTGCGGGGGCAGATTCGCCGTAGGTGTCCAGACCCACGACAGCAGCAGTGCCGTACTTCCACCAGCCGCCGGTGGAACCCATTTCCACCGCAATGCGGGGTACACCGGCCGGCAACACGCTGGACTTGTACTCGGTGCTTTGCAGGTCGAAGGTGGTGGTGGAAGGCATGGAAACCACGCGCACTGCGATCTTGCGCTCGGCCAGCACCTTTTGCGCGGCAATGGCCAACTGCACCTCGGAACCGGTGGCGATGATCACGGCTTGCGCCTTCTTCTTCAGGCCAGCGTCCGATGGCTCAGCCAGCACATAGGCGCCCTTGCTGATGGCGTCCAGGCCAGAGGCATCCGGAGCCACGGCGGAATCGCCCTTGGCGATGTAGGCGATGTTCTGGCGGCTCAAGAGCAGCGCAGTGGGCTTGGCCTTGTTTTGCAACGCCACGGTCCAGGCCACAGCGGTTTCAGCCGTGTCCGCAGGGCGCCAGACATCCAGGTTGGGGATCAGGCGCAAGGACGCTGCGTGCTCGATGGACTGGTGGGTGGGGCCGTCTTCGCCCAGACCGATGGAGTCGTGGGTGAACACGTGCACCACGCGCAGCTTCATCAAGGCCGCCATGCGGATGGCGTTGCGGCTGTAGTCGCTGAAGGTCAGGAAGGTGCCACCGTAGGGAATGAAGCCACCGTGCAGGGCCACGCCGTTCATGATGGCGGCCATGCCGAATTCGCGCACGCCGTAGTTGATGTGGCGGCCGCCTTGGCCGGCTTCGTTGGTCACCACGTCGCCGGTCAATGCGTCAAAACGCAGGTTGGGCGTGCTCTTGGTGTTGGTCAGGTTGGAGCCGGTCAGGTCGGCAGAGCCACCCAGCATTTCGGGCAGGGCTGCGGTGAAAGACTCGAGTGCCAACTGGCTGGCCTTGCGGCTTGCCACGGTTTCGCCCTTTTGGTGGGCAGCGATCACGGTGTCCACGGCGGTCTGCACGAAGTTCTTGGGCAGGTCGCCCTTCATGCGGCGTACGAATTCTTTGGCCAGCTCGGGGAAGGCGGCTTTGTAAGCGGCGAACTTGTCGTTCCAGGCAGCTTCTGCGGCCTTGCCTTTTTCCTTGGCATCCCAGTCTGCATAGACTTCTTTGGGCACGACGAAGGGCGCGTGGCTCCAGCCGATGGATTCACGGGTGAGCTTGATTTCTTCCGCGCCCAAAGGCTCGCCATGGGCCTTGGAGGTGTTGGCGCGGTTGGGGCTTCCCTTGCCGATGTGGGTCTTGCTGATGATCAGGGTGGGGCGGTTGTCGGTGCCGGCCTTGGCTTGTGCAATGGCGGCAGACACGGCAGCCACGTCGTGGCCGTCCACCGGACCGATCACGTTCCAGCCATAGGCCACAAAACGCTGGGCAGTGTTGTCAATGAACCAAGGAGCTACCTGGCCGTCGATAGAGATGCCGTTGTCGTCATACAGCGCGATCAGCTTGCCCAGTTTCCAGGCACCGGCCAGTGCAGCGGCTTCGTGGCTGATACCTTCCATCAGGCAGCCGTCACCCATGAACACGTAGGTGTGGTGGTCCACGATGGCATGGCCTTCGCGGTTGAACTCCTTGGCCAGCAGCTTTTCCGCCAGGGCAAAGCCCACAGCATTGGTAATGCCCTGGCCCAACGGGCCGGTGGTGGTTTCCACGCCGGGGGTGATGCCGAACTCGGGGTGGCCTGCGGTCTTGCTGTGCAGCTGGCGGAAGTTCTTGAGTTCGCCAATCGGCAGTTTGTAGCCGGTCAGGTGCAACAGCGCATAGATCAGCATGGAGCCGTGGCCATTGGACAGGATGAAACGGTCGCGGTTGGCCCAGTTGGGGTTGGCGGGGTTGTGGCGCAGGTGTTCACCCCACAATGCCACGGCCATGTCGGCCATGCCCATGGGGGCGCCGGGGTGGCCGGAGTTGGCTTGTTGCACAGCGTCCATGGACAGTGCGCGGATGGCGTTGGCCATGTCTTGGGTATTGGGGGTGGGGGCCATTGAGGGCAACTCCGGGGTAAGGTTGGGAAACGGTGGGAAGGACAAAACTCACCCGATTTTACCGGGCCTCGCCCGAGGGACGTTACAGGCCAGTACCGCACGGAAATTGACCCATGGGCTATGCTTTTGTGCATGAGCCAACTCTTCACCCCCTTCACCCTTCCTTCGCCGCGTGGCGGCCTCACCCTGCCCAACCGCATCGTCATTGCGCCCATGTGCCAGTACCAGGCGGTGGATGGCTGCGCGACCGACTGGCACCTGATGCATTGGGCCAACCTGCTCAACGGCGGTGCAGGGCTCTTCATGATCGAGGCCACCGGTGTGTTGCCTGAAGGCCGCATCACCCCGGCCTGCCTGGGCCTGTGGGACGACACCACAGAAGCCGCGCTAGCCAACACGTTGGCGCGCGCGCGCAAACTGGCGCCGCAAGTGCCGGTGTGCATTCAGCTCGCGCACGCGGGGCGCAAGGCCTCCAGCCGCCTTCCTTGGGAGGGTGGCCAGCTGCTGCCACAAGACCAGGGTGGCTGGGAGACCGTTGGCCCCTCCGCCCTGCCGCAGCTGCCGGGTGAGGCACCTCCCACCGCACTGGATGCAGCGGGCATGGAGCGTGTGAAACAGGCCTTTGTGGAGGCGGCCCAACGGGCCGACCGCATGGGCATCGAGGTCATCGAAATCCACAGTGCCCACGGCTACCTGCTGCATGAGTTTTTGTCGCCGATTGCGAACCAGCGCGACGATGCCTATGGCGGAAATTTTGAGAACCGCATCCGTTTCCCGCTGGAGGTGTTTGCCGCGGTACGCGCCGTATTCAAAGGCGTGCTAGGCCTGCGCCTCTCAGCCAGCGACTGGGTGGACGGTGCCTGGGATGTGGAGCAGAGTGCCGAATTTGCCAAGCGCCTCAAGGCCCTGGGCTGCGACTTCATCCATGTCTCGAGCGGCGGTGTGTCACCCCAGCAAAAGATTGCGCTGGGCCCCAATTACCAGGTGGGCTTTGCGCAGCGCATCCGCGAGGTCAGCGGGCTGCTGACGATCGCCGTTGGCCTGATCACCGACCCGCACCAAGCGGAGACCATTTTGCAAAGCGGCGAAGCCGACTTGGTGGGCCTTGCGCGCGCCTTTCTGTACCAACCGCGCTGGGGCTGGCAGGCCGCCGCTGCGCTGGGCGGCGAAGTACAAGCCCACCCCACCTACTGGCGCAGCCTGCCGCGCGAAGCGCAGGCCGTGTTCGGCCCGGTGAAAGTGGGCGGGCGCTGAGCCAAGGCATGCAAGGCTTACACCTGACCGCCGACCTGCACGGCTGCCGCTGCGCGATGGCATGGCTCACCGAGGCTGCGGCCCTGGGCGCCTTTTGCACAGAGGCCGTCAAGACCGCCGGTCTGCAGGTAGTGGGTCAGCAGCTCCACACCTTCCCCGCAACCGACCTGGGCCCGGGAGGCGTGACCGCGACCGTGCTGTTGGCCGAGTCGCACCTGTGTGTGCACACCTGGCCCGAACAACGGGCGGTAACGCTGGATGTGTACGTGTGCAACTTCGGCGCCGACCATTCAGACAAGGCCCACGCGCTGCTGGCGGCACTGCTGCAGCGTTTTGACGCCACACAGGTGCAGCAGCACCGGCTGCTGCGTGGCACGCCACCTGAACGATAAGAGGCGCAGCCCCACAACAAAAAGGGAGCCAATGGCTCCCTTTTTGTTGTGGGGCTACAGGCCGATCAGGCGCGGTGACGCATGCGGCGGCGGCTGATAGTGCCGATCAAGCCCAAACCTGCGAGCAACATGGCATAAGTTTCTGGCTCAGGGACAGCAGTCACCACGTTGGATTGCAAAAATTCCACGCGCAGGCCAGCGGGGTTGCCACTGCCTTGGGCGAAATTGGTCAGCACAAACTCCAGGGTGTTCACGCCCGCAATGAAGCCGCTGTTGGCCGCAAAGCTGGAAAACTGGCTGAAGCTGCTTGCGCTGCCGATAACCACGCCGTTGAGCTTGACGGTGGCTTGATTGTCGGCAGCAAACTGGCCCGAGAAGCTGGCGGTGCTGGCGTCAAAACCGCTGAGGTTGAAAGACAGGGTCCAGGAATAGGTGCCGTTCTGCACGGGGTCCAACGATGCGGCTTGGTTGGCAGTGGGTGTAATCCACTTTGACGTCGAGGTGTTGGCCAGCCAAGGGTTGACGGGCCAGGCGTTGTCGTAGGTCACATAACCGTAGCTGTTGCCATTGAGCACATAGTTGGTGTCTTGCACGCCACTGGCAAAGCTGCCTGTGTTCACCAGGCCAGAGATGGCCGCGGCATGGGCCGAGAGGAAGGAGCTGGCGGCCAGAACGGCGGCGATAGCGATTTTTTTCATGGAGTCCCTGGTGAAGAATCTGACGGAGCTGACTACGAAATGCAGGCTTGATTGTAAAGAAGCAGGAGAGGTAACACGGGCTGCAAGCAGCGGCACCCAGCACGCTGCACGTGACAAAAATCACACTTTGCGGCCCGGATTAACCCCCGGGTGCCAGAGCGGAGGATTCCGGGGCCCAGGTGGGGTGTACCTGCAGGGCCGGGCTGATGGCCTCACCATCCACACCCAAGCTAGAGATGAAGCCGCCCCAGTTCCACTCGGCATAGCGCCACTCGTTGCCGGAGCGCACCACGCCTTCGGGGGGCTGCACCTCCTGCACCGCAACGCCCTTGAGCGCTGTGCTCATGTAATCAATCCAGGCCGGCAGCGCCAGCGCTGAACCTGAGGCCCGTGAGCCCAAGCTGCGCGGTGTGTCATAGCCCACCCACACCACGGCCACCACGCCCGGCTGGTACCCAGCAAACCAAGCGTCCACCACGTCGTTGGTGGTGCCCGTCTTGCCATACAGGTCGGGGCGCTTGAGGATGGCCTGTGCGCGGGCTGCGGTGCCGCTGCGGGTGACCTCTTGCAACAGGGTGGACACCATGAAGGCATTGCGCGCAGGGATGGCGCGCCGGGTCTCTTCGAGCGCCACCGGGGGCGGGGCCTCGAATACCACCTCGCCGTTGGCGCGGGCAATGCGCTGGATCAGCAAGGGGCTAACGCGGTAGCCGCCGTTGGCCAGTACGGCGTAGGCGCCGGCCAGTTGCAGCGGCGTGGTCGATCCTGAGCCCAGGGCCTGGGTCAGATCAGCAGGCTGGCGCTCCGGGTCGAAACCAAATCGGCTGGTCCAGTCGCGTGCGCCCTGGGGGGAGAGCAGCTGCATCAGGCGGATAGACACCAGGTTTTTGGAGCGGGCCAGTGCATGACGCAGCGTGATGGGGCCGTCGGCGCTGCCATCGTCGTTCTCGGGCGTCCAGTCGCCCACGTTCTCCAACGGCGCGTCCATGACCAGACTTTCGGGCTGCATGCCGTTTTCGATAGCGCCGGAATAGATGAAGGGCTTGTAGCTGGAGCCGGGCTGACGCCATCCCTGGGTCACGTGGTTGAACTGGTTGCGGTGGAAGTCAAAGCCGCCCACCAACGCACGGATGTGGCCGTTGGCCGGGTCCAGCGCCACCAAGGCACCTTCGGTCTCGGGCCACTGCACCAGGCTCCAGGTCTTGCCCTGTTGCAGCACGCGCAACACCGCACCGCGGCGCACGCGCAACTTGGCGGACGCGTTGTCGGCCAAGCCGCTCTGCGCCGGGCGCAGGCCCGTGCCTTCGATGGTGAGGGACTCGCCGGAGGCCAGCACCACGGTGACGGACTTGCTGCTGGCGCGCGTGACGATGGCCAGGCGCAGGTCTTCGTCGTCGTCATAGTCTGCCAACGACTGGGCCACGGCGGGGTTCTCGTCCTTCAGGCTGTCGGGCAGGTTTTCCTGTCCTTCGGGGCCACGCCAAACCTGGCGCAGTGAATGCTCCACCAGGGTACGGCGCAGGGCCTTGTAGGCCGCTTGCTGGTCGGCCGAGCGCAAGGTGGTGGTGACGTTGAGGCCGGTGGTGTAGCTCAGCTCGCCGTACTGGGCATAGACCTGCTGACGCACCATTTCGGCAGCGTATTCAGCATGCACATCCACATCGTTGGGCCTGCGCACCACCAGTTTTTCCAGCAGCGCCTCGGCGTACTGGCCGCCATCGATCACACCCTGCGAGCGCATGCGGCCCAAGGCCACGAGCTGGCGGGCGCGGGCGCGCTCCAAGTTCTGGATGGGGTTGGCAAAGTAAGGGTTCTGCGGCAGCCCGGCCAGCATGGCGCATTCGGCCGGGGTGAGTGCCGCCAACGTCTTGCCAAAGTAGGTCTGGGCGGCAGCCTCAAAGCCGTAGGAGCGTGCGCCCAGGTAGATCTGGTTCATGTAGAGCTCCAGGATCTGGTCCTTGCTGAGCTGCGACTCGATCTTGAAAGCCAGCATGGCTTCCTTGAGCTTGCGTTCCAGGGTGCGCGAGCGGCTCAGGAAGAAGGTGCGCGCCACCTGCTGCGTGATGGTAGAAGCCCCTTGCATGCGACCGCCGGTGGTGATGGCCACCAAGGCGCGGGCTACGCCAATCGGGTCCAGCCCACCATGGCTGTAAAAACGTGAGTCCTCCACGGCCAGCAAGCTGTCCTTCATCAGCGCGGGGATCTGGTCGATGCGCTGGTAGACACGGCGCTCTGCACCGAAGCCGCCAATCGGCACACCATCGGCCGTGAGCACCCGCAGCGGCTGCTTGGGCTGGTAGTTGGAGAGTGAGGAGGTGTCGGGCAGTTGCGGGTAAAAAAACGCGGCCGCGGCCAACAAAAACAGGACGAGCAGGCCCGCCAGCACCAGGCCGGTTTTGAGGATGCGCATGGGCCAAGGGCCCCAGGAATTGGTGTGCATAAGAAAGCGTGGCTGAGGGCGGATTATGGGCAGGTCCGTGCTGGGGGCCGCCAAGCGGGGGATGTCACAAATGTTTCCAGCTGTTGCTCAGGCACCGGCCCAATGCCCCAGCGTGAAGGCCTCTTCGAAGATGGAATAGCCCGCCCAGTCGCTGTGGGCAAAGCGCAGGCGGCCATAAGCGAGCGCAAGTTGCTTCTGTTTTGATAGCTGCTTGCGCAGATTTTGCGGGGGCCAGAGACCAATTTGACCATGATTGGAGGGCAGGGGGATGGCCATGGCGTGGCCGTAGCGGGTCAGCTCCATGCGCGTGGCTTTGGCAGCCAGGTCGGGGTGGGCGGCGGCCAGCTCGGCCACGATGGTGTCGCGCCAATAGGTCCAGGGCTGCGCCAGCAGCTGCCGGCGCCCAGCGGCCGGGCCGCCCGGCACATCCCCCAGCGCGCGGTAGTGGGTGAGCACGGTGGCGCCGGGCACAGGGTGCAGGCTTTGGTGCATGGCGTCCACATAGCCCAGGCCTTGCGTTCCGTAGACCACGTTGTCCCAGCTGGGCGCGGCACCAGGCCGGTCGCGCAGCGGCTCACGGAGGTGGATATTGGCCACCAGCCAGGGCGCATAGACCACGCGCTGGGCGGCCTGGCGCAAGAAGTCGGGCACACCCTCGACCACGCGCGCAGCGATAAAAATCGGCAGCGCCACGATGGCCTGCTGGGCCTGCCAGCGCTCGACCCGCTGCTTGGCGGTGTTGAAAGCGTCCACCTCCACACCATGGCGGCCCTGCGCCACACGCAGCACGACGCTGCCTGTACGCAGGCGATCGCCCAGTGGTGCAGCCAGGCGGCGCGTGAGCCAGGCATTACCCTCTGGCCAGGTGAGCAGGCCCTCGCGCTCGGCCGTCTCGGCGCCCGGTGCGTGGAAGCCGTGGCGGCTGGCAAAGTAGTGGATACCGGCCCAGGCCGACACGGTGGCAATGCCAGTGCCGTAGTCGTCGCGACAGCAGTAGTCCAAGTACCAGCGCAACTGCGGATCGTCCAATCCGTTTTGGTCAAGATACGCTATGAAAGTGATAGCTACCAGCGCGCGCTGCACAGTGTCCAAAGGTCGATTTCGCGTTGGAATGGTCCACTTCGCTGCTTGGCGCGCCTGCTCCACCAAGACCGCAAAGCGACGGTACTGGGCCAGCGTGGCCTCGCCCACGCCGTGCACTGGCAGCAACCCGTCTTGCCAAGCGCCGTTGAAGAACAGGCGTTCCTGCGGGCTGTGGCAGAGGTGTCGTTCGTCGTACTGCCAGCGCCCGGCCACGCGCTGGCGCAGACCCAGCTCTTCCAGCAGGTCTTGCACCTCGGGCGCGTCGTCGCTGGGCAATGGCAGGTAGTGCGCACCCAGCGGGCATGCGATGCCGCCCACCGTGCCGCCGCGCGCATTGCCGCCCGCCCTGTCTTCCAGCTCCAGCAGCACAAAGTCGTCTTGCTCGCGCAGGCGCAAGGCCCGCGCAGCCGCTAGGCCCGCCACACCACCACCCACGATGACGGTGTGGGCCCGGTGGGTAACGGCGGGCGTGGGCCAGGTCTTGCGGTCACGCAGTTGGTGGCCGCGTGCGTGGTCATTTCCCGTGAAACCGCCGGTGATGTGCGCAGCAGAATCCGCAGCAGCACTGCAGGCCCACAATGGCACGGGGGCCGCAGCGGCCAGAAAACTGCGCCGCCTCACCGCTTGTACGGCGCCAGCCAGCCGCGGTAGTGGACGATGCGCCCGGTGAAGGGATGCGTAATCTCAACATCGAAGTGGAAACGCCCCTCCGACTCAAACTCGCGACTGTCGCCTGTGGGCAAACACCAGGCGGGTAAAGGCAGGCGCCAGACGGCGCCACCGTACACCGCCCAATGCAAAGCGCCGTTCACCACCGTCACGGCAATCTGCACCCGCAGCGGGCCGAATTGCTCTACCAACATGCCGGGCTGTGCACCATGCTCTTGCAGTAGATGGCTGGCAAATTGTTTCGTACCGAATGTACGCAGCCAACGTTCCCCCTGGTCTAGCGCCTCCATGCGCACCTGGACCGGCACCGCCTCCCCCGCCGCAGGAAAGTCCATGCACCAGCACACCAGCCGGGCCAAGCATCCCGAGCCACGCTGCACCGAGGCTTGGCCACGCAACACCAAGTGCTCACCGGGCTGGTGGCAGCGCTGCAGGGCCGGAGACAGCTGCGCAAAGGCACCTCCCAGCACCCGCTGAAATAGACTGGCGGGCGAGTTCACGGCGCCTCGCCCGCCACAAAGCGGTCTGCGTCTTCGGGCGCCGGAAAGTAACAAACCTCACGCCGGCCAAACCAGCGCAAGCGGTTGCGCGCCACCACGCTGTAGAGCGCGTCCAGCCATGGCAGCGGAAACGCACGCAACACCCCGACCAAGCGCCACGGCCAGCCCAGACCTCTGAACATACGAAGGGTGCCATCGGACTTGATGTACACGCACCCTGACGCGATCAGCAGATTGCTCTGGTAGTCGCTGCCACCCAAGCCGTAGTGGGCATACAAGGCCTGGCCCAGCGGAGACTGCGCTGCGAGCAAACGATAGACCATGTTGCGGTCGTGCTTGAGCACAAAGTTGGCCCACGCGGAACACAGCACACAGTGCCCGTCAAAAACGATGAGGGGTTTGTCATCGGCAAAACGCGGGACCGCCGGGTCATCGCGGTAGCTGTAGGGTGATTGGGATCCATGGGTCATTTGGCCACCCTGCCCCATTCTTCTTCATACGTGGTCACCAGAACCTGGTTGGAGAGGCGGTTGACCTCGGTAGGCACGCGGGCCATGTCTTGGGGGAACTCGAACAACAACGGCAGGCTGGGCACGCTGAGAAAGCGCAGGCCCGCAGGCAGTGCCGTTGGCAAGCGGAACGGGCGACGGCTAGCCAGCACAAAGCCCCATTCACCAAAGCTGGGCACATGGGCGTGGTACGGCGTGGCGGTAAGGCCTACCGACTCCATGGTGGTGACCACAGTCCAAAAGCTCTTGCGTGCGATCAGCGGCGAGGTGGTCTGCACTACGGCGTAGCCGCTGGCAGCCAGATGCTTGTCGAGCAGGGCGTAGAAGGCGTTGGTGAACAACTTGCCGACCGAGAAGTTGGTAGGGTCTGGAAAGTCCACCACGATGACATCAAATACCTCGTCTGTGCCCTGCAGCCAAGTGAAGGCATCGGTGTTGATGACCTTCACTTTGGACGAACGCAGCGCTTCGGCATTGAGCGCCGCCAACTCCGGTGTTCGCGTAAACAGCGCGGTCATAGCCGGATCCAGCTCCACCAGCGTGACGCTCTCCACGCCAGAGTACTTGAGGACTTCGCGCACCGCCATGCCGTCGCCACCGCCCAGCACGGCCACCTTTTTGGGCGAAGCTCCGGTCGCTGAAAACGCAGCCATGGCGGGGTGCACCAGCGCTTCGTGGTAACGGTATTCGTCGCGCTGGGCGAACTGCAAGTTGCCGTTGAGGAACAGGCGGTAGCCCAACTGGCCCTCGCCCGGTGAATGGGTCACCACAATACGTTGGTAGGGGCTGGACTGCGCGATGATGGCTTTGTCCTGGTAAAGCCGGTCTTCGGCCCAGGTGGTGATGTGGTCGGCGGCGGCCATGCCCGCGCCCAGCAGGGCCAACACCCCAGCACAGGCCCAGGCGTGCGCCGCAAAGCGCCGGAGCTCATGGCGAAACAGCCACAGTGCCCATAGGGCGACGGCGGCATTCAACAAGCCGAACAGCAGCCCGGTGCGCACCAGGCCCAGCTTGGGCACCAGCAAGAGCGGAAACGCGACGGAGACCGCAAGCGCGCCCAGGTAGTCAAAGGTCAGCACCTGCGAAACCAAGTCCTTGAGCGCCACGTTGCGCTTGAGGATGCGCATGACCAGCGGAATCTCCAGCCCCACCAGCATGCCGACCAGCAGCACCATCGCGTAGAGCACCAAACGGAATGAACCGGGAGCCCAGGCATGTGCGACAAAAAGAATCGCTGGTAACGTACCACCGGCGAGGGCCACCAGCAGTTCTATGCGCAAAAAGTGGGCGGTGAGCTGGCGCTCGAAAAAGCGCGATAACCAAGAGCCAATGCCCATGGCAAACAGGTAAGCCCCAATCACGGTGCTGAACTGCAGCACCGAATCGCCCAGCAAGTAGGAAGCCAGCGCACCCGCCGCCAGCTCGTACACCAGCCCGCACGCCGCCACCACAAACACAGAGGCGAGCAGCGCGACCTCCACCGGACGTGGCCCGGTGGGCTGGGAAGACTCAGGTTTCACCTGAGGGCCGCCCAACTTGAATAGTGGCGAGCGGAGGCATGTTTTGCCGCCGGGCCGCCCCAAGGCAAAACGCGCCCCCTCGGGGGGCGGCGACCCGCGTAGCGGTGGAGCGTGGGGGGCATTAGTGAATGGCTGCCGCCACGATGATGCAAATGCCCAGCGACATGGCGGCCACCACCATGGCCAGTGCCTTGTTCTGCTTCTCCACAATCTCCAGCCACAGGTTGTAGGGCGTGATCTTGTCAATGATGATGAAGCAGATCCAGAAGATCAGCACGCCGATCACTGCGTACAGCACCGAGCCCAACACCACATCCGGTTTCAACCATTCCATGGCCATCTCCTTGAAAGTTCCAAATCCTATTTGTGTCCGCCACCCGACGAGAAGCCGCCGTACGAGCCGCCCGAGGAACGGTAGCTGCTGCTGGAGCAGTTCTCCACGCTCGGGTCGCAATTGGGTGAGCAGCGCGTCATGGCCAGGAAAAACAGCACCACCACGATGAACACCCAAAACTCTTGCCGCATCAAGGGGTTGCTAGACCCAGAGAGTGGTCCGACATCACTGCGCTGGAGCGCCGCCTTATCAGTCTGCAACTTGAAGACACGGGCAATCGTGGCACTGTCGATGGTGCTGCCGACGGACCAGGTGAGCTCGTGGGCCGACCGCTCGGAACTGAGCAGACTCTTGCCGCTGCGGTAGTCCCGGTTCTCCGTTTTCTGTGTACGTTGCACCTGCCAGTAAAACTCGCCCACCACATAGTTGGTGGTCGCGGTATAGCTTTCCTTGAGCTGGTAATGGGTACCCAGGTACGTCGCCGTTTGCTGGCTACTGCTGACCACGGGTGCACCCGTGGTGGGCTTGACCACGCTCCAGCCATCGGTCGAATCAACCAGAAAAATGAATCCGCGCTTGGCGTTGTAAAGCAGGTACTCCTCCCAACCAAAATGCTCATCAGGGTCAGCGGGCTCGGTGCCCATGCGGTGCTGAAAGCCCACCACCTGCCAATACGCGCCCTGCAGCATGCCCACCGTCCCCAAGGGAATCAGGGGCTGGATGGGCTCGTCCTGCACGGCATGTTTGAGTTCACCCCCAATACCTTGCGACAGGTCGATGAGTGTGTTGCAGGACTTGCAGCTCATGCTCTGGGTGGTGAGCAGCAGGGCCTCCAGTGTGGCGCCGCAGTTTGGGCAGGCAAACTGCCGACCTTTTTCTTCCTTTGACGCGTTGTCCTTGAGACCTGTGAGCTTCAGCTCGTCCAGCTGCACCGAGCGGCCCATGCTCACGCTGGGTGGCTGGGTGCTGTAGTCGACACTGAGCACTTCACCCGTGCTCTTGGCGTCCGCGGCCTCGCTGCGCAGCTCCACCATGGCAAAGCTGCGGCCCAGCTCAGGCAGACGCGGCAATTCGCCCTGCGCCGCGACCAGCGCCACAAGCTGGTTCGACGCCACACTGAACGATTGACCGTTGATAGCGGTGATAGCACCCACACGAAAACGCTCGGCCGCAGGCAGGTTGCGCTGGACGGGCTGCGCGGTGGTGAAGACATAGGCGCCGTTGTCTTCGCTCAGGAAGGCGCTGCTGCCATCGCCCAGCACCGCATGCCATTCGGACCAGGTGCCTTCGCCATACTTGTATTGCAGGCGCCCCAACAGCGTGAAGCTCTGGCCGTTCCAGCTGCCGCTGGCACCCAACTGCAGCAGGCTGTGGTCATCAAACAGCTCGGCCATCTTGCCAATGCGCGCGAGAACCTCGCCCTTGCGCACCACGGTGCTCTGGCAGTACGCACAGATGGTGTGCGTGCTTTGTGCACTCAGGAAGTTGACAGGCGCGCCACAGCCCGGGCACGGGGCCCGGTAGGCGCGTTGAGGAGCAACGGTCTCGTTAGCCAAGGAGGGCGGAGCGGTAGAGGGTTATGCGGAGGTAAAGGAGGAGCCCACGGGCGGGGGACACGCAGCAGAGCCCTCTGCCGCTGCGCCCGCCCCAGCGACGACTACACGAGTTTCTTCAGCAGTTCCGCCTTCTTGGCGTCAAACTCTTCCTGCGTCAGGATGCCTTTGGTTTTCAGGTCGCCTAGCTTCTCCAGCGTGGCCATCACATCCTCGGGCTTCACGCCTGCAGCCGCGGCCACAGCGGCGGTTGCAGGTGCAGCCTGCGCTTGCAAACCGGCAGCCAGGTTCTGCGCCAGCACCTGGCCCAGCGCTACACCAGCCCCCAGGCCCATTGCATCGCCCGCCACGCCGCCCGAGCCTGCGCCCTCGGCAAACTTGGGGATGGCCTGTGCCGTCTGGTACTGCATGAACTTGCCCATGTCGTTGCCAACCATGCCCATGCCGATCTTCTGGTCCAGCACTTTCTGCAGCTCTTCGGGCAACGACACGTTTTGTACCGTCATGCCTTCGAGCTTCAGGCCGATCTTCTCGAACTCGGGCGCGAGCTGGCGGGTCAGTGCCTGCGCAAAACTCAGCTGGTTGGCCGCCAAATCCAAAAACGCAATGCCGCTGCTCGCCACCGCATTGCTGATGTTCTGCAACACCAGGCCACGCAGCTGGCCGTCAATGTCCGCTGTGGTGTAGTTCTCGCGCGTGCCCGAAATTTCGGTGTGGAAGAGCTTGGGGTCGGCAATGCGGAAGGCGTAATTGCCAAAGGCACGCAGGCGCACGGCACCAAAGTCGGCATCACGGATGGTGATGGGTTGGGGCGTGCCCCACTTCTGGTCGATCTGCTGGCGCGTGCTGAAGAAGTACACATCACTCTTGAAGGGGGACTCGAACAGCTTGTCCCAGTTCTTCAGGTAGGTCAGCACCGGCAAGGTCTGCGTGGTGAGCGTATGGGTGCCAGGACCAAACACATCGGCCACCTTGCCTTCGTTGACGAACACCGCCAGCTGCGACTCGCGCACGACCAGCGTGCCGCCGCTCTGGATTTCCATACCCGCCATGGGGAAGCGCCAGGCCAGCGTGCCGTCGTTCTCTTCCGTCCATTGAATGACGTCAATAAACTGTTTCTTGATGAAGTCCATCAATGCCATGGTGTCCCCCCTGAATGTTGGTGGGGAAGATGATAGCGGGTGGCCACGGTTATGCTTTGCGCCCATGCCCTCTTTCACACCCGCCCCCGCCATCGTGCTGGCCGCCGGCCGCGGCGAGCGCATGCGCCCGCTGACCGATACCTGCCCCAAACCCCTGCTCGCCGTGCAGGGCAAGCCCCTGATGCAGTACCACCTGGAGGCGCTGGCGCAAGGCGGCTTTGGCAGTGCGGTGGTAAACACCGCCTGGCTGGGCGAGCAGATCGAGACCCAGTTTGGGCATCAAATTGGCATACAGGCGCCGCCAATATTGCGTGAACAGCTATCAAAAGCAGAGCAAAACTCTAACGCTCTGGCCTTGCACTACTCCCATGAAGGGCGCGACTTTGGTGGCGCGCTGGAGACTGCGGGCGGCATTGCGCGCGCGCTGCCGCAACTCGCGCCCGTGTTCTGGTCCATGGCGGGTGATGTGTATGCACCCGACTTCATGTTTACCCAGGCTGCGGTGGACCGCTTTGCCGCCAGTGGCAAGCTGGCCCACCTGTGGCTGGTGCCCAACCCGGCACACCACCGCAAGGGTGACTTTGGCCTGGAGCAGGTGGATGCCCAGGGCGTAGGCCTGTGCACGGACCCGCCTGCCGACAGCAGCACCCAGCGCTACACCTACAGCACCTTCGCGCTGTTTCACCAGGCACTCTTTGCCGCGCCCTGGTGCGACATTCCTACCGGCAACCCGCAGGGCGTGAAAGCCCCACTGGCGCCCCTGCTGCGCAAAGCCATGGCGCAAGCACAGGTGAGCGCCGAGATTTACACTGGCCGCTGGACCGACGTCGGTACGCCCGAGCGGCTGGCAGAACTCAACACCTGACCCCATGACACACCCCCTTACCGCCAACCACGCCGCGCGCCGCGCCGCGCTGGCCGCCCGTATTGGCAAGCACGGCGTGGCCGTGCTGCCCACCGCGCCCGAGCAGCAGCGCAACCGCGATTCGGACTTCCTGTTCCGCCACGACAGCTACTTCTATTACCTGACCGGCTTTACTGAACCGAAAGCATGGCTGGTCATCACTGGCGATGGCATGACCACGCTGTTCTGCCAACCCAAGGACCTGGAACGTGAGATCTGGGACGGCTTTCGCCTGGGGCCCGACGCTGCCCCCGCCGCGCTGGGCGTGGACGCCGCCTACTCGGTTGACGAGCTGGACCAGCGCATGCCCGCCCTACTGGATGGGGCCGATGCCGTCTGGTACCCCTTTGCAACCCACAAGGGCCTGGAAACGCGCGTGGACGGCTGGCTCAGCGGCCTGCGCGCCCGCGTGCGCTTTGGCGCGCTGACGCCCGAACAAACGCGCGACCTCTGCGGCCCGCTGGATGAGATGCGCCTCATCAAGGACGCCTACGAGCAAGACACTATGCGCCGCGCCGCGCAAATCAGCGCGGGCGCCCATATCCGCGCCATGCAGCTCAGCGCCCGCATGCTGCGCGAGGGACAGGATGTCCGCGAGTACCACCTGGACGCCGAGTTGCTGCACGAATTCCGTCACCACGGCTCGCAGTCCCCGGCCTATGGCTCCATCGTGGCTGCTGGAGCTAACGCCTGCGTTCTGCACTACCGCGCCGACGCGGGTGCCGTGCGTGATGGCGAGCTGGTGCTGATTGACGCAGGCTGCGAGCTGGACGGCTATGCCAGCGACATTACGCGCACCTTTCCGGCCAACGGCAAGTTCAGCGGCCCCCAGCGCGCGCTGTATGACCTGGTGCTGGCCAGCCAAGTGGCCGCAGTGAACGCCACCAAAGCTGGCGCCCGCTTTACCGACCCGCACGAGGCTACGGTGAAGGTACTGGCGCAGGGCATGCTGGACCTGGGCCTGCTGAACAAGAACACAGTGGGGAGCCTGGACGACGTGATCGAGAACCGGAGCTACTTCCAGTTCTACATGCACCGCACCGGCCACTGGCTGGGCATGGACGTGCACGACTGCGGCAGCTACACCGAACCTAGCGAACTGGGCCAGGGCAGTGTCCGCAAGGATGCGCTGACGGGCGCCGAGATCGTGAACCGCCCCGCACGCATTCTGCGCAGTGGCATGGTGCTGACCATTGAGCCCGGCATCTACGTGCGCCCATCCGAGGGCGTACCCGAACAATTCCACAACATCGGCATCCGCATCGAGGACGATGCCATCGTCACCGACACGGGCTGCGAGTTGATCAGCCGCGGTGTGCCCGTCGATCCCGACGCCATTGAAGCGCTGATGCGCGGCTGACATGGCCACCACCCGGTTCAGCAGCAAAGACAGCACACTGCCCCAGCGGGCAGCGCTGGCATTGCGACTGGAGCGGGGGCCGTTGACCGTGTCGCTGCGGCGCAATGCGGTCAAGGCCTTTGTGATTGCCAAGAGCCCGCATGTGGTGATCGGGGTGGTACGCTGGGGGCAGGAGTATGGTCTGCTCGCCATCTCGCCGGCAGGCGACTACCTGCGTGTGAATGGCTCGTACGAGGAGCTGCTGGACACCCAGGAGGTGCGAGCAGCCATCATCAAGGTGTTCATGAGCGGTGCACTGCCACCCGGACGCTCCCGCGGCGACGGACCACCCGTGTGGGGCATTGAGTTTCTGGATGGCACACTGCGCCAGGCCCCACGCTGAGGCTTATTCCGCCGCGGACTCACCGGCCTCGGCAGCGCGCTGCACCTCTTCCCAATAGCGCTTGGGCAAATGGCCCAGCAGGCGTTCCATCACCGTGTCCAGCACCCCGTCATTGATCTCGTGCCCCAGGAAGGGGATCACATCGGCCGTCACGTCCGCGCCCAGACTGATCAGGTGTTCGGCACCGGTCACGGTGTAGCCGTAGTGGATAACGGCATCACTCTTGCCATGCACCAAGTGCAAGGTGGTGTGCGGATGGGGAGTCTGCGGTAGAGCGGCAAAGCGGCCGGACAGGGCCACCACGCGACCGGCCAGTAGCTCGGGGCGCTGCGTCGCTTCCAGTGACATGATGGCGCCCTGCGAGAACCCAATCAACGCCGTGGCCTCGGGCCCCACACCACTTTGGCGCTGCCAGTCATGCACCATAGCCACGAAGGCGGGCATGGCCTCTGCCACGCGAGCGGGGCGATCTTCTTCGGTAATGCCGCGCACCGAAAACCACTGGTAGCCCTGCCCCAGGTCCGAAGCATGCGGGGCTTGCACGCTAACCACCATCGCTTGGGGGAACTCGTGCGCCAGACGCTGGCCCAAGGGCACCAGCCCCTGCGGGGTTGCGCCCACCCCGTGCAACAGCAGCATGAGCTGCTTGGCCGGACCGCTAGGCCGCTGGACCACGATGGTTTCAGACATAGGCTTTCTCCTCCATACGCTGGGCGTGGCCCAAGGTCAGCCGGGCCAGCAGCAGCGCGACGATGGCCGAACCGGCAATACCGGCCACCATGGGGCGCGCACTGCCGTCCACAAACAAGCCGGTCAACGCCATGACAACGGCACCAGTCACAAACTGCAGCGTGCCCATCAGGGCCGAGGCCGTGCCGGCAATGGCGCCGTGTTCTTCCAGCGCCAGCACAGCGGTGGTAGGCACGACCAGCCCCAGAAATCCATAGCCCACAAACAACACACCAATCATGACATCCAAGCGGTCCACGCCGGCCAGATTGATGGCCAGCAGCAACGTCATCATGGCCGCATAGCCGACCACCGCAAACTTGACCAAGCGCACCAGGCCAAAGCGCGCGCTGAGCTTGCCAGTGAATTGAGAAATGCCAATGAACGACGCGGCATTGGCCGCAAACGCCAGGCTGTACTGCCGCGGCGTGAGGCCGTAGTGGTCAATCAGCACAAACGAGGAATTAGCCAAGTAGGCAAAGAAGCTGGAGATACCAAAAGCACCGATGAACACCAAACCAAGAAAATGCCGGTCGCGCAGCAACACGCCGTAGGCAGCCATCGCGCTGGCCACACTGCTGTTGACGCGCTCTTCGGCAGGACGGGTTTCGGGCAAGCTGCTCGCCAGCAAGATGATGCCCAGCAAAGCCGCCACCATCACCGCCCAAAACACGCTGCGCCAGCCGACGGTCTCGATCAGCACACTGCCTGCCAGGGGCGCCAGAATGGGCGACACGCTGAACACCAGCATCAACAGCGACATCAGGCGCGCCGCATCGTGGCCAGTGTGCAGGTCGCGCACTACGGCACGCGGCACCACCATGCCCGCACAAGCACCCAGGCCTTGGATAAAACGCAGCACGACCAGAGTTTCAATGTCCGGTGCCAGGGCGCAGCCCACGCTGGCCACGGCAAACAACGCCAGACCGAAATACAGCGGGGGCTTACGTCCCACCATGTCAGATACAGGGCCATAGATGATTTGGCCAATACCCAGCGCGATGAAGAAAGCCATCAAACTGGCCTGCACTGCCCCCATGGAGGCGCCTAGGTTCTGCCCAATAGAGGGCAGGGCGGGGAGGTACATATCGATAGCGAAGGGACCAATGGCCGACAACAGGCCGAGCACCAGCGCGGTGCCAAAGAAGGAAGATTTCATTGGCCTGAGGATACCCTTCACCCTCCAACCTGTGGGGGCTTAGGGATACTTGGATGCCGACAAAGCGGCGAAGGTAGGGCACTGCAGTGGCATGGGCTTTAATACGGTGTTGCGCCTTTCACCACCTATGCCCATGACTGACACATCGCCTTCGATTGCCCCTCTACTCATCATTGGTGCCGGCCTGGCCGGCTGGACCACTGTGCGCGAGTTTCGCAAACTGGACGCAACCAGCCCGGTAGTGCTGGTCACCGCCGACAGCGGTGACTTTTATGCCAAGCCGACGCTGTCCAACGCCTATGCACAGAAACGTACGCCCCCCCAGTTGGTCACCACACCAGCTGCCAAGATGGCGGAAACACTGAACGTCACGCTGTTGGCACACCATCAGGTGCAATCACTGGACACTGCCGCGCAAACCGCCATCGTCAGCCACAACGGGCACCCCCAAACCCTCCACTACCGCCAACTGGTGCTTGCCACAGGTGGCCATCCCATCCGCATTCCGGTGGCCGGCAGCGCCGCTGACCAGGTGAAATCCATCAACAACCTGGATGACTTTGCTGCATTCCACCAAGCCTTGGGGCTGGACGCGAGCGCGGCCATGCAGCCCCCCACCACCACGGTGGTCATCATGGGCGCAGGACTGATTGGTTGCGAGTTTGCCAACGACTTGGTGCAGGCAGGCGTCGCTGTTCATGTGGTAGACCCGTCACCACGTCCACTGGCGCTATTGTTGCCAGCCGAAGCCGGCGAACAACTCCAAGCCGCTTTGCAAGCGCAAGGCGTGGTCTGGCACTTTGGCACAACGGTGACTGCCGTAGAAGGGGCGGATAACCGCCTGCAAGTGCAATTCGCAAATGGCAGTGGGGTGGCCGCGCAGATGGTGCTCAGCGCCATCGGTCTGCGTGCTGACACGGCACTCGCTACTGCGGCCGGACTGGCCTGCGAGCGTGGCATTGTGGTGGACGACATGCTGCAAACCTCGGCGCCTCACGTGTACGCGCTGGGCGATTGCGCACAGTACGCATCGGCCGGTCAGCGCACCTTGCCGTATGTGATGCCCATCATGAATGCCGCCAGAGCATTGGCCGCGACACTGGCCGGCACTCCCACACCGGTGGTGTTTCCGCTCATGCCAGTGAGCATCAAAACACCTGCGTTACCCACTGTGGTGGCAGCACCGCACCCCGCATTGCCAGGCACTTGGAAAGCAGGTGATGGGGAGGGTGTTTGGCAGTTTGTAGATGCCGACGGCGTGCAACGTGGCTTTGTGTTGACAGGCAAAAGTACCGCGCGCCGCATGGAGCAAAGCAAGGCCACGCACGCCTGAATAACCTCATTCTTTATCCGCATAAAGTTTCGGGGCCACGCGATAGAGGATTAGGTCGCCAGGTCTACAATCCACAACCCATGACCGGACTGAGGGGCATGCACCTGTGTCAAAACCCTCGTCCAGAGGACCTTTAATGCCCCAGCAACCCGCACCTCTCGTTCCGCACCCACCGGTGTCCAACTCGGCCGAAAAGAAAGCGCAATTGCGTCAAGCCGCGCTGGAGTACCACGAGTTTCCCACCCCAGGCAAAGTTGCCATTTGCGCCACCAAGCAGTTGATCAACCAACACGATCTGGCACTGGCGTACTCACCCGGCGTGGCGGCTCCGTGCGAAGAAATCGTCAAAGACCCCAACAACGCCTTCAGGTACACCAGCCGCGGCAATTTGGTGGCCGTGATCACCAACGGCACGGCAGTACTGGGCTTGGGCGACATCGGTCCGCTGGCCTCCAAGCCGGTGATGGAAGGCAAAGGTGTCCTGTTCAAGAAGTTTGCCGGCATTGACGTGTTCGACATCGAAATCGATGAGAAGAACGATCTCGACAAACTGGTCGACATCATCGCCTCGCTGGAACCCACCTTCGGCGGCATCAACCTCGAAGATATCAAGGCGCCCGACTGCTTCTATGTGGAACGCAAGCTGCGTGAGCGCATGAAGATTCCAGTCTTCCACGACGACCAACACGGCACTGCCATTTGCGTGGGCGCTGCCATCCTGAATGGCCTGAAGATCGCAGGCAAAGACCCCAAACAGGTCAAACTGGTGACCTCCGGCGCCGGCGCTGCAGCCTTGGCCTGCCTGAGCTTGCTGGTCAAGCTGGGCATTCCACGCGAGAACATCTTTGTGACCGACCTGGCCGGCGTGGTCTATGAGGGCCGTACCGAGCTAATGGACGAGGACAAGATCCAGTTCGCCCAGAAGACCGATGCACGCACGCTACGTGAAGTCATCGTCGGTGCCGACATCTTCTTGGGACTATCCGCAGGTGGCGTACTGAAGCAAGACATGGTCAAGTCCATGGCAGACAAACCGCTGATCTTTGCGCTGGCCAACCCCACACCCGAAATCCTGCCCGAAGAAGTCAAGGCCGTGCGCGACGATGCCATCATGGCGACAGGCCGCACGGACTATCCCAACCAGGTCAATAACGTCCTGTGCTTCCCCTACATCTTCCGCGGCGCACTGGATGCCGGTGCGTCCACCATCACGCTGGAGATGGAAATCGCCGCGGTGCACGCGATCGCCGAACTGGCCCAAGCGGAGCAAAGCGAAGTGGTCGCTGCCGCCTATGTCGGCGAGCAATTGGCGTTTGGTCCCGAGTACCTCATCCCCAAGCCGTTTGACCCACGCCTGATGATGAAGATTGCGCCGGCCGTCGCGCAAGCGGCTGCAGACAGTGGTGTGGCATTGCGGCCCATCACAGACATGGACGCTTATCGGGAGAAACTACAGAGTTTCGTCTACGCCTCTGGCACAACGATGAAGCCCATCTTCAATGCTGCCAAGAAAGCTCTGCGCAAACGCGTCGCCTATGCAGAGGGTGAAGACGAACGCGTCCTGCGTGCGGCCCAAATCGTGGTGGATGAGCGCCTGGCGCTGCCCACGCTGATCGGCCGCCCCGCCGTGATTGCCGAACGGGTAGAAAAGTTCGGTCTTCGTCTCAAAGAAGGCGTGGATTACAACGTGGTCAACGTCGAGCAGGACCACCGCTACCGTGACTTCTGGCAGACCTACCACCAGATGACAGAGCGCAAAGGCGTGACGGTTCAAATGGCCAAAATTGAAATGCGCCGGCGCCTGACCCTCATTGGCGCCATGCTCTTGCACAAAGGCGATGTGGATGGCCTGATCTGCGGCACATGGGGAACCACCTCGACTCACTTGCATTACATCGACCAGGTCATCGGCAAACGCCATGGCGGCAGCCCCAGCACGCCGCAGGATGTGCAGATTTACGCCTGCATGAACGGACTGATGTTGCCCAACCGCCAGGTGTTCCTGGTCGACACCCATGTCAACTACGACCCGACGGCCGAGCAGTTGTGCGAGATCACGGTGATGGCGGCTGAGGAAATGATGCGCTTTGGCTTCAAGCCCAAAGCGGCCTTGCTGAGCCACTCCAATTTTGGCAGCAGCAACGAACCCAGCGCCATCAAGATGCGACGTACCCTGGAGCTGTTGCGCGAGCAAGCACCTTGGCTGGAAGTGGATGGCGAAATGCATGGTGACGTGGCGCTGGACGGTGCAGCCCGCAAGGCTTTGATGCCCAACAGCACCTTGCACGGTGACGCCAATCTGCTGGTACTGCCCAACATTGATGCAGCGAATATCGCGTACAACCTGCTCAAAACCGCAGCGGGCGGCAACATTGCCATTGGACCCGTGCTGCTAGGTGCGGCCAAACCGGTGCATGTGCTGACCGCCAGCACGACGGTGCGCCGCATTGTGAATATGACAGCTTTGACAGTGGCAGATGCCAATGCCACCCGGTAAGTGTTTACCTTACAGTTAGTACACACTTTAATCTGTAAAAACCCGTAAGGCCTTGCCCATTTCTTGGGCAAGGCCTTGCTTTTTTGTGCCGGATACGCGACACTACGCGCTTACTTTTTCGGGTTTACCCGCAGTAACCACACAAGGATTCAGGGTGCGTAAGGGTGCTTCCAAGTTAGTACTCACTGGCTTGTTTTTGAGCGTGACACTGGTTGTCACCGCCCTTTCGGCCAAAGATACGCGGTCTCTGCCGCCCGGTACCGACGTTGCACTGGGTAGTCTGCCAGTCCAAGCCCAAACCACTTATGCGCTGGTGCGGCAAGGCGGCCCCTTCCCTTATGCCAAAGATGGCGTGGTCTTCGGCAACCGTGAGCGTTTACTGCCCCTGAACACGCGTGGGTATTACCGCGAGTACACCGTCAAAACCCCGGGAGTATCGACCCGGGGTGCACGCCGATTGGTATGCGGTGGCCCGGCCACGGTGCCAGATGCTTGTTATTACACGGCCGATCACTATGCGAGTTTTCGCAAGATCGTGCCTTGAATTGAATTTTGTACTTTGAGAAAGAGAATCGGGGATGGACATGCCACTTCGAACTGTAAGAACGAATATCGTTCAATCGATCCGTGCCTTCCGGGTATCGGATCTGCAGGAAGCCGCCCAAGGCTTGGGACATCACTTTCTGTACGCCAACCTGGCGAATGCGCAGACCAAACAGGATGTGCTGGACATGATCGGTCAGCAATTCATGCTGCCCACCACAGTCAGCAAAAATTTTGATGCGCTGTACGACAGCATGACTGACCCAGTGCACAAATCCGGGCCTCAGCCTGGTTTTATCGCCGTGCTGGAGCACATCCCTGCGAACGTGAAGTTCGATAAGGAAGCGCGCGAGCAGCTGCTCGACATCTTCCGTGACACCGCCGATTACTGGGGAGACCGGAAAATTCCGTTCCGGTGCTTCTATTCTTTTCTGTAGCCCGTTCTGCACACACCAGCCAAGCAGAACGGGCGAACGAGGCAAGCAACGAGCCCGCACCTACAGAGGTAGTGGGCGTGGAACTGGGCGCAGAAGCCGGAGAAAAAATGCCGACCGACAAATTGTTGGATGTCTCTCCCTTGGCACTGCGCATGAGCAGCCCCTTTAACGCAGGGTACTGGCTAGCCGCGGCCTAAACGCCGAGACCCCTTGGGGCGATTGCCCATCAAAAGCCTGCCCTTGCGGCAGGCTTTTGCTTTTTGAGCGCTGTACTATTGCGCAAAACACATAAACACTCGTTGGCATGGGCATCCTGGCAAAGCTTCTCCCCAAGGCGCTCAGGCGCCGGATACTGAACGCACTCTCGGACGGCGATGACATGTTCTCGCGGGTCTTCAATACCAGTGCCGACTGGATCGTGATCACCCGCCTGAGTGACAGCACCATTGCCAAAGCGAATTCCGGGTTTGAGGCAATCAGCGGCTACCGACAGGAGGAAGTCCTAGGACGGCGCATGTTGGACTTCAATGTCTGGGCCCACCCCGAGCAACGGGCCACTCTGGTCGCGGAAATGATGCGCACTGGATCGGTCCGCAACCACCTAGTCACCCTGCGTCGGCGCGATGGCGCCTTGCGCGACTGCGTGGTCAATTGCGCCCTGATCGCCTTGGACGGCCCGGAACACTCACACGCAGTGTGGATAGCCCGCGATGTGACGGAACACAACATCGTGCACGAACAATTCAAGGCAGCCTTCCAACTCACGCCAGACTTCATGTCTATATCCCGGGTGACGGATGGACGCTATGTGGAAGTGAATGCCGCGTTTGAACGCATCACGGGCATTGCGCGGTTAGACGCGGTGGGCAAAACTTCCACCGAACTGAAGATTTGGGCGGAACCGGACAAACGCCCGAGCCTGATACAGCTGTTGGAAACAGAAGGCGCAGTGTACGACTTTCCCATGGCGTTGAACGCCAAGGGACAGGTACGCGAAGCCTTGCTCAATGCAGTGGCATTTGAGTCACGTGGGGAACGCTACATCATTGCCTTGCTGCGCGATGTGACCGATGAACGCAAGGCCGCGCGGGCCTTGCAAGAGAGCGAATCCCGCTTTGTGCGCCTGTTTGATCAGTCGCCACTGCCCATGTGCTACTCCAGCGACGAAAACCAATACCAGACCACGCAATGGAACCTGGCCTGGTTCGAGGCCTTCGGCTTTGACCCCGTGGAGGATCAAGGCAAATCAGGTTTGCTGCTCAATGTGTGGGTAGACCCGGAACAGCGCGCACGGCTGCTGCGCATGACCGCCGAAGGCACGGCTTTCAGCGACGTTGAAGTACAGATGCGGCGTCGTGATGGAGAATTGCGGTGGATCTCGCTGTCCACACGGCTGTTTGGTGAGTTGCGGCGCACCATGGTGTTGTTCACCTACTTCGATATCACCGAACGCAAGCTAGCCCAAGAAGGAATCCTGGAGCTCAATGCACAACTGGAGGCGCGTGTGGCGCGTCGCACTGCCGAACTGCAAGGCGCCAACGGAGAGCTGTCACAGGCACTCTCAACGCTGCAGATTGCACAGAACCAGTTGGTGCAAAGCGAGAAGTTGGCAGCATTGGGCGCCCTGGTTGCCGGCGTGGCCCACGAGTTGAACACGCCGATTGGCAATGGTTTGACCGTGGCCAGCACACTGGAACACCGCATAGAGAGTTTCCAGGGACTGATGGACAGCGGGTTGCGCAAGTCCGACCTGCAGACCTTGCTAACCGATATGCAACTGGCCTCTGAAATTTTGGTGCGCAACCTGGGCCGGGCTGCTGCATTAGTGGCCAGCTTCAAACAGGTCGCGGTAGACCAGACCAGCTCCCAACGACGCAAGTTTGACCTGGGCGCCGTAGTCGCGGAGATCCTGGTCACGCTAAACCCCGCTTTACGCAAGACGGCCTGCAGCGTCCATACGCACATTGAGGACGCACTGACCATGGACAGCTACCCCGGCCCACTGGGGCAGGTACTGACCAACCTGATCAACAATGCGGTGTTGCACGGCTTTGCCCCCGGCGAAGAGGGAAAAATCGAGGTGCAAGCTTGGGCCCAAAATGCCCGACAGGTGGTGATTGAAGTGCGTGACAGCGGCCGTGGTATCGCCCCCGAGAATCTGCACCGCGTGTTTGACCCTTTCTTTACCACCCGGCTGGGCCAAGGTGGCTCTGGGCTGGGTTTGCACATCGTGCACAACCTCGTGCACAGCGTGCTGGGCGGACGTATCGAGGTGCACAGCCGCCCCGGCGCAGGAGCGACATTCAGTATCACACTGCCAACAAGCGCGCCTGAGCGGGTGGAAGGCGCCGCCAGCCTGCACCTTAGCGACGGCTGAGATGCAGACGTACCATTACTGCGCAGGGCGGAGCTGCTTCACCAAGTCCAGGTAATCCTGCACCGGCACTTCTTGGGCACGGCGCTGGACGTCGAAGCTACCTGCAAATCCCTTGTCCTCCAACCAACGACCCAAGGTGTGGCGCAAGAGTTTGCGGCGCTGGCTGAATGCGACTTGCACCAACTCGGAGAAGAGGGCTTGGTCAATCGCCGGTGGCTCGGCCAGTGGCAACATGCGCACCACCGCACTGTCCACCCGCGGGGGCGGATCGAAACTCTCGGGGGGCACAAACAGCACATCCTCCATGGCGTAGCGCCACTGCAGCATCACACTCAGGCGACTGAAGTCGGAGGTATCTGGCTCAGCCACCATGCGGTCGATCACCTCTTTTTGTAGCATGAAGTGCTGGTCTTCAATGCTATCTACGTGGTCCAGCAAGTGAAACAGAATGGGCGTGGAGATGTTGTAAGGCAGGTTGCCGACCACGCGCAACTTGCGGCGTGGGGCGGGCGCAGTTATTGCTATATTTTTAGTAGCTGACAGCGCAGTTTCTATAAGGCTAAAATCCACTTTCAGCACATCAGATTCGATCACGGTCAGCTGTCCGTGGCCGCGCAGGCGTTTGGCGAGGTCACGGTCCAGCTCAATGACAGTGAGATTGCCCAAACGCTCCACCAAGGGCTGCGTCAACGCCGCCAGGCCCGGGCCAATTTCCACCATCGGGTCGCCCGGCTTGGGATCAATGGCACGCACGATGGCGTCAATGATGCCGCTATCGGACAAAAAGTGCTGCCCGAAACGCTTGCGCGCGATGTGCTGTGTCATTGCGGTGGCTCACGCATTTCGACATAGGCGCGGCCACGCACGTCCTGGGCCCAATTGCGGTAGGCTTCGTCATAGCGGCTGCGACGCAACTGGCTGCGCACCGACTCACGCACCTGCTGCGGGCTGAGCTCGACGCGTCGGCGCTCCATCAGCTGGATCAGATGCACCCCAAAGCGCGAGACCACGGGCTGGCTGATTTCGCTTTCCTTGAGCGCGTTCATCGCCTCTTCGAACTCCGGCACAAACATGCCGGGGCTGGCCCAGCCCAAATCACCGCCTTGTTCGGCCGACGTGTCTTGCGAGAGGCTGCGCGCCACAGCCGCAAAGTCGGTCTTACCCGCCATGATGCGTTGACGGGCATCTGCCAGCTTGGCGATGGCCTGCGCCTGCGGGAGCTGCGGGCTGCTGCGCAGCAACACGTGGCGCGCACGACTTTGGACCACGGTTTGCACCAGTCGGGTGGGGGCGCGCTTTTCGATCACCTTGAGGATATGGAACCCAGCGCCGGAGCGTACCACCTCCGAGACCTCCCCCACTTTCAACGCCTGGGTGGCCTCCACGAACAGGAGCGGGTAGCGGTCGGCACGGCGCAGACCCAGCTGGCCTCCGTTGTTGCGGTCGGCCGCCGAAGTCTCCTTGACCAGGCGGTCGAAGTCTTCGCCGGCACGGATGCGGTCCAGCAGGCGCTTGGCTTGCACAAAAATGGCCGCGGCCTGTTCGGCCGTGGCTTTTTCGGGGACGGCGACCAAAATCTGGGCCAAATTGATATCGAAGGTCAGCGGATCGGTGTTGGCTGCCAACTGAGTTTGCATGGCGCGATCAACGTCCACATCCGACACCTTGATGGTGGACTCCACCTCACGCTCGTGCAGACGGTTGAGCATGAGCTGGTCACGCAGACCGTTGCGAAAAGTGGCCACACTCACGCCGTCTTTGGTCAAGCGCTGGTGCAAACCGGCAACATCTACTTCGTTTTGGGTCGCCACGGCTTGCTCTGCACGGTCGATTGCCGAGACATCAATACGTATGCCGGTCTCACGGGCCAATTGCAACTGGGCACGGTCATTGATCATGCGCTCCAGAACCAGGCGGCGCAGTTCGGCAGCGGGCGGCATGGCCTGGCCTTGCTGGACAATCTGTTGCGCTACGCGCTTTATCTCACGCTCCAACTCTTGGTGCGTGATCGGCTCGGAATTGACCAGTGCCACGATGTAGTCCAGCGGTTGGCTGGTTTGCGCGTGCAGCGATGGCATGGCCAATCCGCAGGCACAAGCAAGGGCAATAGCCCACAGGCGTAATTTCATGGTTCTCAATCGTAGTTACTGAAGCGGCTGTTGGAGCCGCCGACATCGCGCAAGTTCTGGTAACGCGAGATATTGGATTTCAGGCTCTGCAGTGGGCTCACACCCAAGCGGGTAAAGCCCACAAACTCCAGCTCAAATTTGATGCTGTCTGTGGCCGAGGAAGTACTGGTCTGCACCCGGCCCACCACCACCCGTGCCAGCCAGCAACCTGCATCGTACTCGACGCCCAAAATGGTGTCGACAAGGCGGCGTTCGTTCATGCTGTAGTTCATCCGACCCACAGCGTAATACCGTCCCTCACCCTGACCGCGGCCAGCGCCCAAGTCCTGGCCCCGGTCACCCCAGAGGTCGTTGAGCGGCCACTGCCAGCTCACATCCACCTGTTCACTCACGTCACGCTGGAAGCGGTAGGCGGCATTCAGCACCCGATAGCTGCTGGGGCTGTAGCGAGCTCCGATGGTGGAACGCACCGACTTGTCGGTGCGGGGGTTGTACTGCACCGTGGAATCCAGCGCCCAACGTTCACTGACATTCACACCCGCACCCAACAGCACATCGCTAAAGCCTGCTCGCGCCGGCTCTGCGGTGGGGGTGAGGGTCACCAACTGGTCTTCAAAGCGGAAGCGTTGCGCGATGCCAAAGCGTGCCAACTGTGCACCGGTGCCAGCATCCAGAAAGCGCGTTGTCAGCCCGAAGGTGAGCAGGTTGTTGTCCGAAATTTTGTCATGCCCACCATAGGCGTTCTCGGTAAAGATGGTGGCAAAGTTGAAATCATTGGCCCCGGTGTCGTAGTTGGGCAGCAGGCTTTGGTTGCGGTAGGGAGTGCGAACATAAAACAGGCGCGGCTCCAGGGTCTGCACCATGCTTTGGCCCCAATAGCTGGTATCTCGCTCAAACACCAAACCCGCATCCAGGCTGAAGGTGGGCACAGTGCTGTCCGCCGAGCGAGTGCCGTTGGCCAGCATGGCGTCAAACTGGTAGGCCGCAGTGTGCAATTGCAGCTTGGGCACCACAAAACCAGCCGAACCCAACCAAGGATAGCTCACCTGCGCCAGCCCATACACCCGCTGTGCATTGGGTTGTAGCGTCAGGGTGCGATCCGCCTCAAACTGCGTGAAGTCGCCCTGCAGGGACCAGTCGAACCCATGGTCGTTGGTCTGCGAATAAGTTGCCACCAGTTGGGGCACGCGGTCGTACGGCGGAACGATGGGCGCCGTGGGGTCCTGCAGCGTCTGCCATTTCAGCACGCTCGCACTCAGGCTGTACGGACCCTGTGACCAGCTCACGGATCCGTTGCTCTGCAACAGGCGCTGTGTCAAGGTCCCGTTGGCGGAACTGGTGAAGTCGCGCCAGTAGTTGTCGTCGCTGACCCGGTTGATGTTCAGCAGGTAGCTCACCTGGCCGACCTCGGGCCAGCCAGTGTCCACCGTACCGGTCTGGTTGATCGAAGCACCCCAACGGTCGGCACTGCGCAGCTTGTCGCTCGGCATGTAATTGGCACGCAAAACCCCCGAGTAGGTGGGTTCGAGGTAGCGGAACTCACCGCCCAGATCGACGCCCCGCGCCGTCATCAGCGTGGGCGTGATGGTCGCGTCGCGGTTGGGTGCGATATTCCAGTAATACGGCACGCTAAGTTGCGTCCCGTTGACGCTATCCGCGCCAATGGTGGGCGGCAGCACACCCGACTTGCGCTTGTCGCTTAACGGAAAGCTGATGGCGGGCACCGGCAAGATCGGCACGTCCTTGAAACTCAGGTAGCCGCCGTGGGCAATGCCCACATCCTCGCTGCTGTCGAACTCGATATTCGCTGCCTTGAGCACCCAATCGGGCATCCAGCTGGGGCCGGGCTTGCGCCGGCAGGTGGTGTAAGTCGCGTTGTGGACCACAGTGGTGCTGGCATCCACAAAGTCGGCACGGCTGGCATCGCCATGGGCATCGCCCTGCAGAAACTGGTAACGCGGTTCAATGAAAAAACCCTCAAAGGTCTCCACCTGCAGCTCCAGCAGCGGACCTTCAAACACGTTGCCACCGCGGTTGATACGCACGTTGCCGCTCGCCTTGGCGCGGTCTGTGGCCGCGTCGTACTCCATCCGGTCGGCCTTGATCACGGTGCCGGGCTTGCGCAACTCAGCCTGGCCTTCCACCACCGTCTCCAGGTCGGGGCGGCCCGAGATGCGCTCACCCAGCAAGAAGGTCGGTGCCTGATTGCGCTGCGCAGGCGACAAGGATTCCTGCAACTTGGGACTGGCGGTCAGGCGCGCCGGCTCGATGTCAGGGCTCGGGACGGCGGGTGCCTCCTGCTGGGCCTGGGCCGCCATCTGTGCGCAGGCCAGCGCCACCAGGGCCACCAGGCGGGTCAGCGGGGGCAAACAGAGGAGCGGCCTGGAGGACAGGCCGTGCGGAGAAAAACGCATGGGGCGGAGCGCAGGGTCGGTCGACAATTGGGTTCAAAGAAGCGGCACCGCCCGGTTGGCGCCAGCAGGCGCTGCCCGGGGGGCTTTGTAGAATGGATTATCCATGAGCCCAAGCACCGCCCTTCCCCCGAACACCCCCACCCCCGCCGACACCGCCATCCTCTGGGACGACCCAGCACGCCAGGCTCTGTTTGCCACCTGGTTTGCACAGGTGCAGGTGACCCACCAGCTCGACGCCAACACCCTGGGCCTGGCCTCGGCCGACGCCAGTTTCCGCCGTTACTTCCGGGTGCAGGGCCCCCATGGCACCCGCGTCATCATGGATGCGCCACCTGACAAGGAAAACTGCCAGCCCTTTGTCGACATTGCCGGCCTGCTGCGCAATGCCGGGCTGCGCGCACCCGAAATCCTGGACTGGAACCAGCCCCACGGCTTCATGCTGCTGAGCGACCTGGGCACGCTGACCATGATGCAGCTGATGGACGCCCGCGGGGACTTGAACCCCGCCACCAGCGCCACTGGCCAGGCGCTGATCGCCCCTCCCTTGGACCTCTACCTGGGCGCCGTGGATGCGCTGGTGCAGTGGCAGCTGGCCTCCAAGCCGGACGTGCTGCCGCCCTACGACCACGCGCTGCTGCTACGCGAGCTGGAACTGTTCCCCCAGTGGTACTTGGGCGCGTACCGCCAGGTCACCATCGACGCCGCCATGCGCAAGACGCTGGACGACACCTTTGCGCTACTCATCAAGGACAACCTATCCTGGCCCAGCGTCTATGTGCACCGCGATTTCATGCCGCGCAACCTGATGGTGCCCGTGGACGGGTTGCCCGCAAAACTGGACGCCACCACACTGGGCGTGCTGGACTTTCAGGACGCCGTCTACGGCCCCATCACCTACGACATTGCCAGCCTGATGCGCGATGCCTTCCTCACATGGGAGGAAGACTTTTGCCTGGACGTGACCATCCGCTACTGGCAAAAGGCGCGCAAGGCCGGCCTGCCCGTGGGCGAGGACTTTGGCGAGTTCTACCGCGCCGTGGAGTGGATGGGCCTGCAGCGCCACCTCAAAATCGCTGGCATCTTTGCCCGCCTGACGCTGCGCGACGGCAAGCCCAAGTACCTAGCTGACACGCCCCGCTTCATCCACTACATCCGCAGCACCTGCAACCGTTATATCCAGTTCAAGCCACTGCTGCGCCTGGTGGACCAGGTGGAAGGCATTGCCGCCTCCGACGTCTTTGTCATCGGCCGTTAAGAGTCATTCATGCCTCTAGACATCGTGGATATTGCGCAAGCAGCTCTTAATTTCATAGCAAATTTGCCGCCATGCCCCGCTTCTACTGCCCCACGCCGCTGTTGAGCAATACCCTGCTGGAGCTGCCTGCGGGTGCCGCGCGTCACGTGCAGGTGCTGCGCCTGCAGCCCGGCGATGCCATCACACTGTTCAACGGTGAAAGCACCGAAGAGTTCGACGCCACCGTCACCCGCATGGGCCGCAGCGATGTACAGGTGCACGTAGGCGCCCCGCGCACCACTGATCGCGAGCCAGCACGCCGCGTACACCTGGTCGTGGGCATGCCCGCCAATGACCGCATGGACTGGCTGGTCGAAAAAGCCACCGAACTCGGCGTGGCCAGCATCCAGCCGCTGATGACCGAGCGCAGCGTGCTGCGTCTGGCGGGCGAGCGCGCCGAGAAAAAAGTGGCGCACTGGCAAAGTGTGGCCATCTCCGCCTGCGAGCAGTGCGGCGGCAACCGGGTTCCCACGGTGCATCCCGTGCTAACGCTCAGCCACTGGCTCAAAACTTTGCCCGAAGCCGCGAAAGACAGCCAGCGCTTGCTACTGTCCCTGCGCGAGGGCAGCGAAGCCTTGCATATCCGTCCCCCAACACAGGCGACCGTGTTTCTCTCCGGCCCCGAAGGCGGACTGGCAAGCGCAGAGGAAGAACTGGCGCTGGCCCAGGGGTTTGCGCCTGTGTCGCTGGGGCCACGTGTGCTGCGGGCCGAAACCGCAGCGCTGGCAGCACTTGCCACCCTGGCCCTGCTGCCTTAACCCGCACCACGCCCACGGGCACACCATATGAACCGCAACCTTTGGCTGCTGGCCCTGTGCCAGGGACTGTTTCTCACCAACAACGTCACCTTCATTGCCATCAACGGCCTGGTCGGCTTGGCGCTGGCGCCCTACGGCTGGATGGCGACGTTGCCGGTCATGGGCTATGTGGTGGGCGGAGCGCTGGCCACGCCGCTGGTGGCCCGCACGCAATCACGCTACGGGCGGCGCATCTCGTTCCAGATTGGTCTGGCCGTGGCGGTCGCGTCAGCGCTGTTGGGTGCATGGGCCGTGGCCGAAAAGCAGTTCTGGTGGCTGGTCGCTGCCACCGTGGTGGCGGGCTACTACAGTGCCAACGGCCAGCTCTACCGCTTTGCCGCCGCAGAACTGGCACCGCCCGCGTTCCGTGAAAAAGCTGTGTCCCTGGTGCTCGCAGGCGGGCTGATTGGCGCCGTGGCCGGCCCCAACCTCGCGGCCCGCACCCGCACGCTGCTGGACGTACCATTTGCCGGTGCCTACGTGGTGCTGGCCGGCGTCGCACTGCTGGCCATGGCGTTGATGGCGTTTGTGCAATTTCCGCAGCACCAGGCACCCACCGCCCAGACACTGCGGGGCCGCCCGATGTGGGAGATTGCACGCCAGCCCGCCTTCCTGGTGGCCTGCATTTGTGCGGCGCTGGGCTACGGGGTCATGAACCTGCTGATGGCCGCCACCCCGCTGGCCATGCAGCAGTGTGGACTGGGTTTTGACGATGCCGCCTTCGTGCTGGAGTGGCATGTGATCGGCATGTTTGCGCCAGGCTTTTTCACCGGCCATCTGATCAAACGCTTTGGCACCCTGACCATCATGGGCGTGGGCGTGCTGCTGAATCTGCTATGTATTGCGGTAGCACTCTCCGGCGTGGAACTGCACCAGTTCACCATCGCACTATTTTTGCTGGGGGTGGGCTGGAACTTCCTGTTCACCGGCAGCACCACACTGTCGCTGGCGGCCTACCGGCCCGAGGAAAAAGACCGCGCACAGGCCGCCATCAACTTCGCCGTGTTTGCCGTGATGGCGCTGAGTTCGCTGGCCTCCGGCGCGCTTGTGGTGACCAGCGGCTGGACCTGGCTCAACCTGGGTTCTCTGCCACTGGTGCTGCTGACCGGCGCCGCACTACTGTGGCTGGCCGCGAGGCAGCGATCCGCATAGCGGTGGAGTGTGGGAGCCAGGTTTCGACGCTAGGCCGCCCCACAGTGAAACGCCCCCTCGGGGGCAGCAACCCGTGTAGCGGCGGCTCGCGGGGGGCCAAAGACTTACATGCCCAGCAAGGCATCCTTCAACTTGAAATCGGCGGGCGCAGGGCCCACCCAAATCTTTAACACCATGCTGAAGAATTCGGCATCACCCACCGGGGCACCCTGGGGCTGGCCCTGTATGAAAAAGGTGGTCCCTTTGCCCGGCACGTACTCCATGGCAAACGTATCACCCGCCACCAGCTTGGGCTTGCCCGAGAAAATGTCAATCAGTCGGGTGCTCGAAGCCGTGTGTTTCTGCACCAGCTCAGGCGATGAATTGCTGTTCAGGCCCTTGATAAAGGCCAGCCCCAGGTCAGTGCCAGGCATGTCGCGCAGGGCCACAAAATTCAGGCGTTTGGGCCCCGGCAGTGCCAACAAAGCCTCCGGCGTACTCACTTTGCTAGCGGTGTAAAGCGCCAAGTCATAGACCTTGAAAATGGCTCTGTAGCGCGTCCCCATGCCGTTTACCGACAAGGTGGTTCCCTGCACCACCTGCGTAGGCGCGAAGGTGCTGCTCACCGCCGTGGCGGCCTGCACTTGCAAGGCAGCGCAGGCACAACACATGGCACCAGCCAAAAGGGCGTACCGAATGTGAAAAGAAATAGGTTTCATCGT
This sequence comes from Rhodoferax sp. TH121, assembly GCF_002251855.1. Lineage (GTDB taxonomy): Bacteria > Pseudomonadota > Gammaproteobacteria > Burkholderiales > Burkholderiaceae_C > Allorhodoferax. The sequence continues at coordinate 45,062 of NZ_NOXW01000022.1, read as the reverse complement.
TCAACTCTCCTTGTTATGGCGGTCCGCCATCCACGCCTCCAGAGCTTGCACCGCCAAAGGTCGCGCGATGTAATACCCCTGAAGGGTGTGGCAACCACTCTCCCGTAAAAATGCCTGCTGCTCTACCGTCTCTACCCCCTCAGCCACCACATTGAGACCCAATGCCTCGGCCAAGCCGACCACACCCCGGACGATGGCACGCGAATCACTGTCCACATCAGCATCGTTCACAAAGGAGCGGTCGATCTTGAGCTGGTTGGGGCGCAGGCGCTTGAGGTAAGCGAGCGAAGAATATCCCGTGCCGAAATCATCAATCGCAATCCCGACACCAAGCTGACGCAAGCGCTCAATGATGCGCTGGCTAGTTTCCGTCTCTGCCATCAGCACACTCTCGGTAATTTCGATCTCAAGCTCACTGGGCGCAATGCCGCTGGCTTCCAGCGCGGCCTGCAAGCTGTCGAGCAGGCGGTGGTCGCGAAACTCCAAGGCCGATACATTGACCGCCATATTGCCCACATGAATACCACGGGCCTTCCAGTCGGCCAGTTGGCGGCAGGCTTCGCGCAGGGTCCAGACGCCCATTTCCGCAATTTTTCCGGACTCTTCGGCCAGACCGATGAACTGACCCGGATAGAGCAGGCCGCGCGTGGGGTGCTGCCAGCGTACCAGGGCCTCCACCGCCACCATGCGGCCGGTCTTGGCGTCCACCTGGGGTTGGTAATGCAGCACCAGCTCGCCATGGGCAATCGCTTGGGCCAGCTGCTGCTCCAGCTCTAGGCTGGCTTGGAGGCGGAAGTTGAGCTCTGAGTGGAAAAAACTGTAGCGTGCACGGCCCAGGGTCTTGGCTTGGTAGACCGCAATGTCGGCGTGCTTGACCAAGGTCTCGAAATCCTGCGCATCCTCGGGGAACAGGGCGATACCGATACTGGCCGATACCCGCACCGTGGTGTTGGCCAACTCGACTGGGGCCTCGATCACGCGAAGGATGCGCTCGGCCATTTCCCCGAGCGACTCCCAGTGGTCGATGTCACGCACCATCACCAAAAACTCGTCGCCACTTTGGCGGCACACCACATCCACTTCGCGCAATGTGTCCCGCAAGCGGCGCGCCACTTCAATCAATAGCTCGTCACCCGCAGCATGGCCCATAGAGTCGTTGACAGCTTTGAAGCGATCCAGATCGATAAAGAAAATGCCGAATTGCTGCTGGCTGCGGTGAGCTTGCAGCATTTCGCGCTGCACGAGGTCGATAAACAGGGCTCGGTTGGGCAGACCGGTCAGTTGGTCGTAAAAGGCCATTTGCTGCAGCTGGGCGTTTTTGGTGCCCAGCTGGCCAAACAGGGTGCGCAACTCTTCCTGCACGCGACCCAAGTGGCGGCCCAGCAGGCCCAGCTCATCCTGACGGCGCCAAACGAAACGTGCCCGGTCAGCTACCCCATCCTGACCATGCTCCAGCAGGGCAGAGGCCTGCTCCTTGAGCCGCTCGATAGGGCGCAGCACGCGCGAGACCAAAACGGGCATCAGCACTGCCAAAATAGCCAGAACTTGGAGTGCAACTAGCGACAGCATCTGGCTACGCCGCGCCTGCAACAGGCCTTGGCCATAGGTCGCGTCAAACCACACCACCAGAGTACCCAGCACCTCGCCGGAGCGCACCACGGTCTGGGTACGCCGGGTCAGGCTGCCTGACGCGGTCTCTGTGGCCAGGGTCTTGCCGTAGTCCGGCCTCACCCGTTCCAACTCGGGAGTGTTGGCCAAGCCATCCTCAATGCGTACCGCCACCACCTGTGGACTCTCCAGCAGGCGCACGGCCGCCGCATCCAACGCCACGCGATCCACCACCCACATGGGTTCGGCTATCGAGACACTGCCAATCTTCATGAGGGCTGTCTCACTCTGCGCCAACAGGGCTTTCTGCGACTTTTCAGCCAACTCCTGCTCCAAGGTCAGCAGCAGCAAGGCCGGCAGGGTCACGCCCACCACCACCACCACCATCATGGTGTAGCGCAAAGGGAGGCCCGCCCGCCAACGGGCGCGCAAGTTCGAAAAGCTCAGGGGGAATCGATGCATAGGGGCTTGGGACACGTCAGAGAAGCACAGGCAGTGCCACGCTCAAAACCGCTCGTCTAACCACTGGCGTAGCGCTGCAAACACAGGGGCCGCATCCAACTCGTTGAAAATCTCGTGGTAGAGATTTTCGAAACAATGTGTGGTGACAAGGGCTGCAGGAGCCGCGGCCGCGAAATCGCGGCTGCCTTGGGGATGTACCAATTTGTCTTCCCCGGCATACATGAGCAAAGTCGGAACCTTCCACTGCGGCGCCAAGGCCACGGTGGCCGGACCAGCGGTGGCAATAAAACGGGCTAGCCGGGCCGAGATGCGGTCATGCACCAGCTTGTCAGCTTGGTAGGCCGCGACCACGGCAGGATCGTGCGAGATGTAGCTGGCATTGAGGCCATTACCCACCCGCAGGTTGGGAAACAACTTGGGCAATACGGCCACCAGCAGCTTCTGGAAAGCGCTCAAGCCAGGATTCAGCGCAGGGGAGGACATCACCAAGGCATCCACCTGGCGGATGCCCAGCGACACAAAACGCCCAGCCACCAAGCCGCCCATACTGTGCCCCAGCACGATCAGCGGCGAGTGTTTGTCCATGCGAGCCCGTGTGCTGTCCACAATGTCCGCGAGGTCATCTAGCAGTCGGGTGTCGGTGGGCAGGCTGCCCGGCAAACCTCCTGACTCACCGTGGCCGCACTGGTCGTAGCCCCGCACCGCAAAGCCCCACGCATTGAGCTGACGCGCCACATGGTCATACCGACCCGCATGCTCCCCCAGCCCGTGCACCAAGATGACCACACCACGCAAACGCACGCCGGGTTCAAGGGGCCAGTCCTGGATCACAACGTTATCGCCATCGCTGGCCACGAAGGTGGTGAGGGTGGTGTCAGCGCACATGCAGGACTTCCAAAGTTCAGGGGAAACGGGAGATCACCTGGGCCACGGCAGCGGTGAGCTTCTTGGCATAGGGGACATGCAGGAATTCGTTGGGGCCATGGGCGTTGCTCTTGGGGCCCAGCACACCGCAGACCATCATCTGCGCCTTGGGGAAGCCCTTGGAGAGCATATTCATGAGCGGAATGGTGCCTCCCTGGCCAATGTGTCCGCAAGGCGCACCGAAGTGGGCCTGCGAGGCTTCGTTCAACGCGGCTTCAAACCAGGGCGCCGTGTCGGGCGCATTCCAGCCGGTCGCGCTGGACAAACCTTCGAAAGTGACTTTCGCCTGGTACGGCGCATTGTCCTCCAGCAAGGCTTTGAGTTCCTGCACTGCGGTTGCCGCCTCCACAAGTGGGGGCAAGCGCAGGCTGAGCTTGAAGGCGGTGAAAGGTCGCAGCACATTGCCCGCATTCTTCAGGTCGGGGAACCCTTCGGCACCGGTCACGCTCAGCGTGGGCTGCCAGGTGCGCTTCAACAGTGCTTCCAGAGGATCGGTGGTGGTGGGCAGAGCGAAGGTCGTGGCCCCACCGCAGTCATAGTGTGCCCAAGGAAAGCGTTTGAACAGCTCCTCGCCCAAAATGGCCGCCGTGGCCTGAGCCTGCTGCAGACGTTCCCCAGGTACTTCGCAATGGAAGCTCTGCGGCAAAAGGCGACCGGTCTTGCTGTCTTCCAGCCGGTCAAGCACTTGGCGCATGATGCGAAAGCTCGAAGGCACCAGACCGCTGGCATCGCCCGAATGGATGCCTTCGGTCAGGACCTCCACCTTGAGCACGCCGCTGGCCATGCCGCGAAGGCTGTTGGTGAGCCAAAGCTGGTCGTAATTACCAGCACCCGAGTCCAGGCACACCACCAGCCCCACGTCGCCCAGGCGCGGCTTGAGGATATCGATGTAGGGCAGCAAGTCGTAGGAGCCGCTTTCCTCGCAGGTTTCGATCAGGCCCACTACGCGCGGGTGGGCCAAGTTCTGGCTCTTGAGAGCCTGCAGGGCAGCAATGGCGGCATAGGCCGCATAGCCATCGTCAGCACCACCGCGGCCATAGAGCTTGCCATCTTCGTATTTGGGAGTCCAGGGACCGAGATCGTTGCGCCAGCCGGAGAACTCGGGCTGCTTGTCCAGGTGGCCGTACATAAGCACGGTCTGGGCCGAGGTGCTTCCACTGGCGGCCACTTCAAAAAAGATCACCGGGGTGCGACCTTCTAGGCGGACCACCTCCAGCGTGAGGCCGGGCACCTTTTGCGACTCAATCCATTGCGCGGTGTTGCGCACCACGGTGTCGATGTAACCACCGCTGGCCCAGTCGGCGTCGAACATGGGGGACTTGGCGGGGATACGGATGTAGTCTTCCAGACGATGAACAATGTCACGGTCCCAGGCTTGGCTGACCTGCTCCAACGCTTGTGGCGCATTCAAAGCGGCGGACGGTACGCGGGCGTTCATGGCGAACTCCTGAATCGGCAGAGTTGGTAAAGCGCCATCATGCCATGGGTGTAGCCGCTTCCGGCTGTGGCAAACCCTCAGCGCAACAGCGTGTTGCGCCAGCGCAATCCGTCACGGGTTGCTCCTGGCACCGCGCCGCCACGAGGCCGGTACTCACATCCTACCCAAGCGCTGTAACCAAGCTGGTCCAACAGCGCCAGCAAGTAGCCGTAGTTCAATTCGCCACCATCGGGCTCTTGGCGATCCGGCACGCTTGCAATCTGGATATGGCCGACGGCCCCAGTCGGCAGGTATTGGCGCAGCTTGCTAGCCACATCGCCCTCGGTGACTTGGCAATGGTAGAGGTCCATCTGCACCTGCAAATGGGGCGAGCCTACCTCGGCCGCCACGGCATGGGCCTGGGCCTGCTGGCGCAGAAAATAGCCCGGCATATCATGCGGATTGATGGGTTCGATCAGCAGCGTGCACCCCTGCGGTGCGGCTTGTTCCACCGCCCAGCGCAGGTTATGCACATAGGTAGTATGCAATGTGTCCCGTTCGGCGCCCGGTGGCACCAGACCCGCCATCACGTGGATGCGCGGGCAATCCAAGGCCCGGGCATAACGCAAAGCCTCGACGATGCCCGCGCGAAATTCAGCCTCACGACCCGGCAGGCATGCCGTGCCGCGCGCGCCATGCTCCCAGGCAGCAGCCATGCCGATGCGATCAACACCAGCCGGGGGCGCATTGAGCAGCACCTGCTGCAAGCCGGCCTGCCGCAAGGCCTGACCAATGGTCTGCGCCTCCCAAGCGTATGGAAACAGGAACTCCACCCCATCAAAGCCATCAGCAGCAGCAGCAGCAAAGCGTTCCAGAAAAGGCAGCTCGTTGTAGAGAAAACTCAGGTTGGCGGCCAGACGGGGCATGGCGGTTTAGCGCGAGAGTTTGTAGACAGAGGTACCTGCGCGCAGATTGGGCGCCAAGCGCACGCTACGCCCCTCTTGCAGGCCAAAGCTGTCGAGCACGCGCAGGCCATTGCGCTGCGCTAGCAAGGCCAGGTCAGCATGGGTGCCAACGCGGATGTTGGGCGTGTCATACCACTGGTAGGGAAGGCGCTTGGTCACCGGCATGCGACCTTGGAGGATGCTCAATCGGTTGGGCCAATGGGCGAAATTGGGAAAGGCCACAATGCCCACGCGCCCCACGCGCACGGTCTCGCGCAGCATGGTCTCTGCATTGCGCAGGTGCTGCAGCGTGTCGATCTGCAACACCACGTCAAAGCTCGCATCCTCGAACATGCTCAAGCCCTGGTCCAGGTTGAGCTGCAGCACGTTGACACCACGCTGCACGCAGGCCAGCACATTGGCGTCGTCCAGCTCCACGCCGTAGCCGGTACAGCCGCGCACCCGCTGCAGATGGTCGAGCATGGCGCCGTCGCCGCAGCCTAAGTCCAGCACGCGGGAGCCGTGGGGTACCAAGCTGGCAATGGCATGCAGGGTGTTTTGATCGGTCATGCTGCCACCTTCACGTCACACGCAATGCTATCAAAATAGGAGCGAATGACGCTCATGTATCGGGGATCATCCAGCAAAAATGCATCATGCCCGTGGGGTGCATCGATTTCGGCGTAGCTCACGTCGCGCTGGTTGTCCAGCAGGGCTTTGACAACTTCGCGGCTGCGCTTGGGGCTGAAGCGCCAGTCGGTGGTGAAGCTGACCAGCAGGAATTTGCAGGTGGCACGTGCCAGCGCTTGGCTGAGGTCACCGCCACAGGCCTTTGCCGGATCAAAGTAATCGAGCGCCCGCGTGATCAGCAAGTAGGTGTTCGCGTCAAAGTACTCGGCGAACTTGTCGCCTTGGTAGCGCAAGTAGCTCTCGATTTGGAACTCCACATCTTGCGTGCTGTACTTGTAGCCGCTAGCGCTGGCCAACACCGCCTCTTTTAGTTCGCGCCCAAATTTCTCGTTCATCACGTCGTCGCTCAGGTAGGTGATGTGGCCGATCATGCGGGCGATGCGCAAACCGCGCTTGGGGATGACGCCGTGCTCGTAGAAGTGCCCGCCGTGGAAATCGGGGTCGGTCACGATGGCGCGCCGTGCTACTTCGTTGAAGGCAATATTCTCCGCCGTGAGGTTGGGCGCACTGGCCACTACCACTGCATGGCGCATTCGGTCAGGGTACTGCAATGTCCAGCTCAATGCCTGCATGCCCCCCAGCGAACCGCCCAACACAGCAGCCAGCGTCTGGATGCCCAACGCATCCAGCAGGCGCGCCTGCGCATTGACCCAGTCTTCCACCGTGACTACTGGAAAGTCGGCGCCATACACCTTGCCGGTGTCGGGGTGGGTATGCATAGGACCGGTGGAGCCAAAACAGGAGCCAAGGTTGTTCACACCGATAACGAAGAACTTGTTCGTATCCACCGACTTGCCCGGGCCAATCATGTTGTCCCACCAGCCCTCAGACTTTTCCTGCCCTTCGTACACGCCCGCCACATGATGCGAGGCGTTCAGGGCGTGGCACACCAGCACTGCGTTGGACTTGTCGGCATTGAGCGTGCCGTAGGTCTCGTAACTCAGGGAATAGCCGTGGATGGACGCTCCGCTTTGCAGCTGCAAAGGGGAATCAAAGCGCATGGTCTGAGGCGTGGCAATCAGCATAAAAACAAAACCCGGCAACGCTAAACGCGGGCCGGGTTGCAATGCCAAAAGGCGGGTCCGTGTTTAGCTGTATTTATTAAGCGCCCGCAAGCTGGAGCAAATTGGCGCTGTGCGCTGGCAGTATACCAATGAGGTCTGCTCAGGCCAGCAGGGCATACAAACCCAACCCGGCAAAGATCAACGCCGACACGATGTGCACGACGCGCAGCGGCACCAGGCGTGTCATGCGCTCACCCAGCCAGACCACGGGGGCGTTGGCCAGCATCATGCCCAGCGTGGTACCGGCCACCACCCACAAGTAGGCGTTGTATTTGGCGGCCAGCATGACGGTGGCGATCTGTGTCTTGTCACCCATTTCGGCCAGAAAGAAGGCCACCACGGTGGTGCCGAATACGCCCCAGCGCGGCTGCGCATCTGCCTCGTCATCGTCGATTTTGTCGGGGATCAACATCCACACGGCCATGGCGATGAAGGACGCGCCCAGAATCCAACGCAAGGTGGTGGGGCCGATGACGGTGGTCACCCAGGCACCCAAGGCACCCGCCATGGCGTGGTTGGCCAACGTGGCCACCAAGATGCCCCAGACGATGGGCCAAGGTTTGCGAAAGCGCGCGGCCAGGATGAGGGCGAGCAGCTGGGTTTTGTCGCCCATTTCAGCGAGTGCAACGATACCGGTGGAGAGGAGAAAAGCTTCCATGACGAGATCCATGGCCGGGGACCTACCAATGACTGCACGACACCCCCGGCCGAAATCAGAGGCGTGCAGTCAAAGGTCTCGCCAAGACCCGCGTGACGGGCCCTGCTTGCGCCATGGATACCGTCTCCGGCATCACAAGTCTGTTGACGCAAGCCCCTCTCAATGAAGAAGGGCGGCTACTCCCCAATGACAAGCGTTGATTGTATACCGCACAGCAGTTTTCACCCAGCCCCAAACTGGCGCAGTTTTTGCTTTATTTTGGTGCGTTTGCCAATTTCTTGGCAAAGATGCACCAATACAAAGCAATTACACGATAGAGGAACGTATGGAAGCACTCAAACAGGGCGCGGATGCCTTGTTCATCCTGCTCGGCGCCATCATGGTCTTGGCCATGCACGCCGGATTTGCCTTTCTAGAGCTGGGCACGGTACGCCGCAAAAACCAGGTCAACGCCCTGGTCAAGATTCTGGTGGACTTCTCGGTCTCCACCGTCGTCTACTTTGCGGTGGGTTACGCGGTGGCCTATGGCACTACGTTTTTTGTGGGCGCAGAGCAGTTGGCCGCCAAAAACGGCTACGACCTGGTGAAGTTCTTCTTCCTGCTCACCTTCGCGGCAGCTATCCCGGCCATCATCTCGGGCGGTATTGCCGAGCGCGCAAAGTTCTGGCCGCAGCTGATTGCCACCGCCGTCATCGTGGGTTTTGTCTACCCGTTTTACGAGGGCATTGTGTGGAACCAGCACTTCGGCGTGCAGGCCTGGATCAAGGGTTTGACTGGCGCCGAGTTTCACGACTTTGCTGGCAGTGTGGTGGTGCACGCCGTGGGCGGCTGGATTGCACTGGGCGCGGTGCTGCTGCTGGGTGCACGCAGCAACCGCTACCGCAAGGACGGCGCCATCTCGGCGCACCCCCCGTCCAGCATCCCCTTCCTAGCGCTGGGCGCCTGGATTCTGACGGTAGGCTGGTTTGGCTTCAATGTGATGAGTGCGCAGACGCTGGACAAGATCAGCGGCTTGGTGGCGGTGAACTCGCTCATGGCCATGGTGGGCGGCACACTGGCAGCGCTAGCTGCGGGCAAAAACGACCCCGGCTTTGTGCACAACGGCCCGCTGGCCGGCTTGGTGGCGGTGTGCGCGGGCTCCGACCTGATGCACCCGTTGGGCGCTCTGGTGGTGGGCGGTGTGGCCGGCGCCATTTTTGTCGTGATGTTCACGCTCACACAAAACAAGTGGAAGATCGACGACGTGCTGGGCGTGTGGCCGTTGCACGGGCTGTGCGGCACCTGGGGCGGCATTGCAGCCGGCCTGTTTGGCAGCCAGACCTTGGGCGGCCTGGGCGGTGTAAGTTTGGGTGCGCAGGTGATCGGCACACTGATAGGCGTGGCCTGGGCCACGGCGGGCGGCTTTGTGGTCTACGGTGTGCTTAAGGCAACCACGGGCCTGCGCCTCAGCCAGGAGGAGGAATTTGATGGCGCTGACCTCAGCATCCACAAAATCAGTGCCACGCCGGAGCGCGAAGCAAACTGGTGACCGCTGATAGGAAACAATTGAGTCTGTCGGACGAGAATTAAGTCTGTCGAACTATTCTGAGGAAATTGTCTCGGCAGTCTCTATGCAACACCGCCCAATAACTAGGCAATGCAAATTGGAGAACTCAATCGACAGCACAGTCCACTCTAGGCAGGAGTCGACCCAAACCGGCAGTAGCGAACGATCAAATATTTGCCCGACTGCGGACATTCACGGACCTGCGAATTCACGTCACCAATGTCTGCGTCCGGGAAACTCAATCTGCATGTTGGCCAGTGGGGGGATTCAACTTTAGCCCATGAATGATTGCCGCAGACCGTACGGGCGGTCGCAGCCGGAACATCAGTGTCGGTTCACTACCAGAGACCGGCGGTTCGACGGGGGTGCCTGGTGTCAATCAGTTTAAATAGCCTCTGCATGAGTCCTCACTGGAACGCTCAAGTACCTTTCATAGAAGAACTTTACGCAGCCAATGGTGAATTCCGCGAGGGCCGTCCAGTCGTCGGCATCGCAATCGGTTTCCTCATCCTTCCACAGTTGATGAACAACTTGGTTGCGGAGGGCATAAAACTTATCTACGAATTTTGGCAACGCAGAGCGAACCTCTTTAGCGTCGTCGGATCCAAGCGCTTGGGAAAGCGAATTGAACGGTTTGCACTGCGTAGTTAGGTTTTGAAAGGACACCATGTGGCGCTGCGAGTATTCGTCGAACAGTCGTTCCAGCGAGTCTCGCTCGACACGCTTCCAGCGAAGCTCCGAATAGCATGCGCGGGCCAACTCAATCAAGTCCAATTCGCCTTCGCCTCTGTCCAACTTGAGTGCGCCGGCCAGTGCCCTCACGCGCGGAAGCACGAATACGAACTCGAGCGTGCGATACAGCTCCAAGAAGGCGTGGCGAGGTATAGGGCTCGATAGTGCCGTGAACAGGTTATCGTCGAACAAGTGAGACCTCTCTTGCAAGAAGATCTCTCGGATGCAGTCGATCGATTTCTGGCTGAGGCCCCCACGGGCGGTCAGAGGCTTGTGATGGGCGAGAATAAAGTTGGCAACATGCCTGCTCGCTCCAGGCTTTGATGGACGAACAGCCTCCGCATTTCGGACCCGAAAGACTGAGAACTCTTCGAAGGCGCCGCGAAGTACCGCGAAATCCACTCCGTCGCCTTGGCTTGCCGGAAAGGCAATGTACTCCTCGACCCAATCCAGGGACTCTGAGCGAGGGGTGAGTTTCAATTGGTCGATCAAGAAAAGGCCAACCGCAATTCCGAAATCGACCAACTCGATGGGAGCATTGCCGGCGCCGATCAAATCCTCCGAGTCGCTTTCCGCTAGGCTCATTTTGAGCGCAACGCAATACTTGCCCGCAATTGAAAAATCGAATGCCGAAATCCCACCAGCAGCCGTCCAAGCGTTACCTTTCACCAGCGATTTGAGTTCTAGGACGTCAGCCTCAATATCGCTCGGTGGAGCAACCTTACCCTTAACCGGCACTCCGTTTATGCCCACGAACTTGGCAAGTGCCCTGGCTTCTAGCTTTCCAATGTCGGTGGTCATTTATAAGCCGACCAACACGGAGTCAGGCTTTGCAGCTGGGCAGCGTCATTGAACATGAGCTCGAACGCCCTGAAGAAAAATTCGCGCTCGTACTCGCCTATCCGCCCTGACCTCGCAGAGATTTTCTCATTTAGGGTGGCGTAGTCGACGAATTCCGACGAGACCTTATCGATCACAATTTGGACGGCCGATGTCAGGCGCTCAAGCTTTAAGCGCATTTCCGAAAAAGTGAAGGCGTAGCCAGGCTTGCCGAGAAGATACTGGGCGGCGGCCGCCGCAAAGCCTATGCTCGCCGGCGCGCTGGTGAAGATGTCGCGGCCTTCTTTGAAACGTGTTGAATCGGTCACCAAATCCTCGGAGCAGGTAGTCTTAGAAAGTACCTGGTCGAACCTCGCCAGCAACTTCATCGTTTCGATGAACACCGGGAGCGTGTCTTGATTGGCCGTAGCTTCGGTCGCGTCCATCCGCGCGAAGTCCTCTGCCACCTTTTCTTTGAGTTCAATATGCGGTTTGCGAGAGGTGAACGCCAAGAAGAGCTCAACGATCCGCGCCGAGCGATATTGGCCTGCGCCGCTGCGGCGCTCCTTGGAGTCGATTTCGAAGACCGTAATTTCGGTGGCGCCCTTTTCGATCTCAAGTAGCACTTGCTTGTAGATCGTCTCCAGCTGCCGCTTGATGTCCCATGGCACTTGACCTGTGTTGAGCACCAACATGCGATATACGAGGCTGTCTAAGCTTTTGGCTAACCAAAGATCAACGCGAATGTTCGTGCCGTCGATGTTTGAATCACGCATCGCGGCATCGAGGGCTGTGGTGCGCTGCATGCCGTCAATGATCGAGAGGCGACTCTTGTCAATTGATCTCAATAGGTGCACAAAGGCCTCATTCGACTCCACTTTGGAAGCGGCCTCGAAAATTTCGTCTCCTACCACGGCGCCGAGGACGATTGGAGGCAAGAGTGCTCCGTTTTTAATGTCCTCGACCATCCGCTTCCGGATGTTAATACCTGTCTTAGTCTTCAGTGGTGCGCGCTGGCCCTCAATGCCACCAGATTCCCGATAAACAGCTTCTACCATGGAGAGATATTCGGCGGCACCGATTTGCCCCATCCCGGATAAGCAGTTGACGCGCGCGTCGCTCAAAAATATGTCAGCCATAGGGTCCTTGGTTGGTTGCTTCGGTCGAAGCTCCGACACCGAAGCTCTGCGAATCGGTATCGGATCTGAAGACTTATGAAGGATAGCTCCAATTTTCGCGCCTTATTTCGAAGCAAGAAACTCGTATTGCCCAAGGATACGATCATGATTAACGAGCGTCGACCTTCGGTTTTCTGAACCCTTCGGCCAAAACGTGGCAACTTAGCTGAAATCAAAGCGATCCGGGTGCTCAATGAAACGCCGGAGGGTCTGCGCGCCATATGTCGGGCTGGCAGGGATGTGTGCAACCATATTGCGGATTCGGCAGCGCCAAGTGTCATCTTGCGATTCAGCTCCAATCTATGTCGGACATCGCTCGCCGTAGGTTTCGGAGGAGTGCTAAGGGGGCGAAAGCTCCGTAGAAGAGCGTCAGCTTCCGTCCATGCCTGTGATCAATCTGTTCATTGCGCTAAACCAGACACTCGCGAATACCCGAAAGTGGCCCTGTGCCGCAGTCGACCCAAAGCGGTCGTCTGGTGGTGCGAATTGATGACCTATTAGCTGACATTCAAAAAAGGCTGGTTAGGCGGGTAAGCCTGCAAGGGCAGCCACGCGATGATATGAGGGAGAGCCATCATGCGACTTAGTCCCGGCTAGACCACCAACATCGTTACGTTGCTGATACTCACAACAGCATATGCGAATGCCGCCCAGATTGCGGTTTCCCAGTGTGTCAGTGCTAATGAAGCGGCTTTGACTGGAAACAGGAAGACAGCAATCCAAACCTGCACCCACAGGGGGACGCTTTGAAAGGATTGCCATATCCGCAGCATTCTGTACGGCATGGGAGCTCCCTTATGCCTTGGGCGACACAGCGTAGGCCGCAAACGGTGCGTCCAGCAGTGGGTCAAACGCGTGGTTGCTGTAGTTGCTCAGGGTTTTGACGGCCAACGCCAGGACGATGTACAGCAATTGGTGCTCCGTGTAGCCCGCACCATAAAAGGCCCGTGCCTGTGCATCATTGAGGCGTCCACGTTGGAGCACTAGGGCTGTGGTGGTTGCGCGCAAGACTTCCAGCTTGCTGTCCGGCACGGTGGTACCTGAGCGAATGGCTTGCAGCACGGGCGCAGGCACGCCCGACATCTTGTCTGCCACCATGCTGTGTGCGGCGGTGCAATAGTCACAGCCGTTGGCAATGCTTGTAGCCAGAAAAACGACTTCCTGCTCCGCGGGGCTGAAGCCTGAATCGCTGCGAAACAGGCCGTATCCGTGCAAATACGTGCTCAGTACCGCAGGTGCGTTGGCCATGTTGGCATACATCGCGGGCACAAAGCCCATCTTGCTTTGAGCATCTGCTAGTTGGGCAGCTGCTGTGCCTGTAGCAGTGGCGGGGGTGAGTGCGGTAAGGGTGTTGATAAACGACGAGGCAGACATGCAATAACTCCAGGCGATGGTGCTGTGCACCGGTGCGTCCCAACCCGGTGATGGCACGATTGCCGGCCACTGGTGGGGCGTGCATGAATGCTAAAAATTCACGCCTTATTTGCGTTGCCCTAATGTCTCGTTGCTTGTACCAGGCATCTCAGTGTGTGTGTCCAAGGGCTGTGGGTGTGGCCCTTTCAACCACGCGCCTGGTGGTTGCCCCACCTTGCGCGTGAAGGCTCGCGTAAAAGCACTGGCACTGGTGTAGCCCACTTCGTCAACCACGTGCTTGAGGCCGCGGCCGCTACGCATCAGCCTTTGTGCAGTGGTAATCCGCCAGGAGCTGACGTAGTCAGCCGGCGTGTCCCCGGTGATCTGACGAAACAACAGCGCGAAGCGTGCGCGCGACATGCCAGCGTGATCGGCCATGGATTCCAGCGTCCAAGCCTGCTCTGGGTGCTCATGCACTGCATGCAAGACTTTGGACAAGCGTGGGTGGGCCAGGCCCGCCATGGAGCCCCCCTGAGCCAGACCGTTCTCCATGCAGTAGCGCAGCAGTTTCACCATGATGATTTCGCAATAGCGGTCCAAAATGGCTTGGCGCCCAAACTGTTGCTCAAAGGCTTCGTCAAACATGGCTTGCAACAAGGTGGCCATGTCAGGCATGGCCTGAAGAGGCACCATCACCGCAGATGGCAATGCGCTGGTAATCGGGTTCCACCCGCCCATGCCGAACTGAACCGTGCCACACACCATGTCCGACCCTGCATCTTGGTCCACCACCAATCGATGAGGCCCAGGGCGTGGCAGAAAAAGCACCGTAGGCTCGTTCACCACAATGGGCTTGGCGTTGATACCAATCAGCTGTGCCGTACCGGAACGCACAAGGTGCAAGTGCCCACGGCTGGAGTCATCAGGAAAGCCATACACCCCACAAATGTTTCCCGCATAGAAAACACCGGCGCGCAGGGCGTACTGATTGAGCAGGATGGTTAAGCTATCCATGAGGATGAAATGGATATAAAAATGTCATTTTCTATCCATTTCGTTTCTTCTGGGGGACATTTTTACACCCAATGCGCGCTTGCCCAGAGAGCGCTCGGGGTTCGCAAAAGCCCCCTAAGGTCTCGTTTGCGTTGCCAAAGCATGTTTGGTCGCGCGGTAGGTCGCCACGCAATAGGGCACTACAAAATTCATGGCGATATGCACCCACGCGATACCACTTCCTTCCAGCAATGCCTCGCCCTGATTTAGTGCATTGAGCAGAGAGCCCACTACTAATGCGATGCGCACAGCGTTATGGACAATATCGCGTGAACAGGCCATCCGGATAAAGTCTTGCATGCCGTATCCGTCAATGCCCCACGCACTTGCATGGAGCGCAGTAAATGCTACGAAGCATTAGTCTTTTGGCTGAAAGTACACACTGACGGCTTTCGTATTCAAGTAGGCATCCAGCGCTTCCATACCACCTTCGCTGCCATAACCTGAATCCTTCTGACCACCGAAGGGCATTTCTGGCGCAGATTTTGCGGCTTGGTTGACCCATAGCATTCCCGCCTGAATGTCTTGGCTGACCTGATGCAGAGTGTTCAGGTTTTCTGTAAACAGGTAGCTCGCCAAGCCATAGGGCAGTCGGTTCGATTCTTGGATCGCCTCCTGCAGCCGATTGAAGGTTCGGATGGCTACGATGGGGCCAAACGGTTCCTCATTGAAGAGTTTGGCGCTCAAAGGGACATCGGTGAAAACATGTGGGGCAAAGAAGTAGCCACCGAAGTCATCGACTTTTGCACCTGCGACCCAAGTGGCACCTTTGCGCACAGCGTCGTCCACGAAACTCTGCATGGCGGTAACCCGGCGCTGATTGGTCAATGGCCCCATGGTGCTTGCGGGCGACAAGCCGTCACCAATATGGATTTGCTGGATTCTGGCGCAGAGTGCGCTGGTAAAAGCTTTTTCAATAGACGAATGAACTAGGAACCGGCTGGGTGCGATGCAGACTTGTCCTGCGTTTCTGAACTTTGCCAAGAGACAGGTGTCTGCAGCGCGTTCTATGTCTGCGTCCTCGGCAACGATGACGGGAGCATGCCCGCCCAGCTCCATCGAGACACGTTTCATATGTTGGCCCGCAAGTGCCGCCAATTGTTTGCCTACCGGGGTGCTGCCGGTAAACGTCACCTTTTGCACCAGCGGACTGGAAATCAGTTGGTGGGAGATGTCTGCCGGATTTCCAAAAAGCAGGCCGATGACGCCTTTAGGCAGGCCTGCATCTGCAAAGGCTCGTACGAGTTCGCTGGGGGACGCTGGTGTTTCTTCGGCGGCTTTGAGAATGATGCTGCAACCTACCGTCAACGCAGCTGCCACCTTGCGTGCTGCCTGATTGACCGGGAAGTTCCAAGGTGTGAACGCGGCGACAACGCCCACCGGTTCTTTCACAACCAGTTGTTGTGTGTTGCTGAGTCTTGCCTGCACCACACGCCCCGCAATACGAGGCCCCTCTTGCGAGAAGTAGGCAATCGTCTGCGCAGCCGAAAGAACTTCTGTGAGCGATTCGGCCAGGGGCTTTCCTTGCTCCAGCGTCATCAGACGGGCAATCTCGGGGGCACGCGCCCGCAACAAATGGGCAGCTCGGTCCAGCACTTCCGATCTGGCGGAGGCTGGGGTTCTGCTCCAAACCTGAAAGCCTTGTTGCGCGTGAATCAGGGATTCATCCACATCCGTCGCCGAAGCCTTGGCGACGCTGCCAATGTGGTGACCTGTCGCGGGATTGACGACTGGCAGGCGCGCGCCATCCTGTGCTTCCCGCCAAGTGTTTCCAATGAAAAGAAGGCTGTCCGGATACTCGGGGGAAGTGTTTTTTTGAATCACTGTGAGCTTTGACTGATCCACTGGCTATGCTCCGAGCTGGGTCAGGTGCTGGTCCAGCAAGGTAAAGAACTCCAGCGGTGTTTCAATCATGGGGTAATGCCCAGCACCATCGATCATCACCAGATTTGCGTTGGGCAGCCAGCGGAGGTAGGTGTCGGTGAGAAGTTGCTGCCCAATCGCCCCATCGTGCTTACCGCCGATGACCAAGGTGGGTGTCGCCAGACCCTGTGTAGTTTGCGAGAAGTCCGTCCTGGTCCATTCCTGAAGGTAGGCGAGAAATGCCGGTGTTGTCGAGCTTGCGCGGGCACTTTTCGTCAAGTTCTGAAGTAACTTGGTGCTGTGACGTTTGCCGGTCAGCGTATTGAATATTTCTGTCAGCGCGTGGTCGCTGGTCGCAGAGGATTCAAAAAAGTCTTGAGTAGCTGTGTCGAGTGCAAATCCAGAGCTCGGTACAGGCGTTATTGCAATCAGCGAGACCAAGCGCTCGGGCGCACGGAGCGCCATCTTCTGGGCAACCATGCCTCCCATGGAGTGACCAATCACATGAAAGGACTTCCAGCCAAGGGCTGCTGTCAGATGAAGTGCATCTTCTGCCACTTCATCCAGAGTGAAATCCCCATTCTTGTCGCTGGACATTCCATAGCCGCGGTAGTCCATCAGCGCAACTGAGTATCGATCGTGGTCGAAATAGCCGAGCACAGTTGAGTAGATGGAATGGTCACTCAACCATCCGTGCAACAGCAGAAGTTTTGTAGGGCCGTATCCATGTACTTTGCAACCGATGTTCATTTTGTCTCCAGATGGTGTTGGTATTGGCGCAGCTGTCGGTAAACCAGCACCCGGCATGGATACTTCTGGCTTGCTGATCTGCTGCGCTCTTGTGTCGAGGCGCCTGGAAATTCTGAGGTTTGTGCGTGTTCGTGCGCTGACGAATCGTCTCGATTGCTATGCCATTTGTCTCAGGTGTGATTTCAGAACTACTCCAAAAAGCTTCGACACCGAGACATCGTCATTACCGGCTAGTTGAGCCGTTTGATCAGGCTGGAGGTGTCCCAGCGCTGGCCGCCCATCTGCTGCACATCGGCGTAGAACTGGTCCACCAGCGCGGTCACTGGCAGGCGGGCGCCGTTGCGTTTGGCTTCGTCCAGCACCAGGCCCAGGTCTTTGCGCATCCAGTCCACCGCAAAACCAAAGTCAAACTTGTCGGCCACCATGGTCTTGCCACGGTTGTCCATCTGCCAGCTTTGCGCCGCACCCTTGCCAATCACATCCAGCACCTGGTTCATGTCCAGCCCGGCTTTTTGGCCAAAGGCAATCGCTTCGCTCAGACTTTGCACCAGCCCGGCAATACAAATCTGGTTGACCATCTTGGCCAGTTGGCCGGCGCCGCTGTCACCCAGCAGCGTGAAGGCGCGTGAGAAGGCCATTGCCACGGGTTTGACGGTCTCAAACGCATTGGCATCACCGCCACACATCACGGTCAGCAGGCCGTTCTGTGCACCGGCCTGGCCACCCGACACCGGGGCGTCGATGAACTGCAGACCTTTGGCCCGGGCTGCCGCGCTGAGCTCGCAGGCAATGTCGGCCGAGGCTGTGGTGTGGTCCACAAAAATGGCGCCGGGCTTCATGCCGGCAAAGGCGCCGTCGGCCCCCAGGGTCACGCTGCGCAGGTCGTTGTCATTGCCCACGCAGCAAAACACAATGTCGGCCTGCTGCACCGCCTGGCGTGGCGTGGGGGCATGCGAATGGGCACCCAATTGGCTGCTGGCATCCGCAAACTCTGCGCACCAAGCTATCGATTTGCTAGCAGTTCGGTTGTAAACGGTCACTTGGTGACCCGCGCGTGCCAGGTGCCCGGCCATGGGGTAACCCATGACGCCCAGGCCCAGAAAGGCAACGGAGTAAGCGGGAGAGGGTTCGTAGGTCTTGTCGTTGATGTTGGGCATGGGGGAGCTCTCACGCAGTTTCAGGCGAACTGGGCAATGCCGTTGCCGAAACTCCAGTTTTCTCTGGGAGCCTCAATGAGGTTGATGATCACGTCTTGTGCTTTAAACGGTGTGTGGTGTTCAATCTCTGAGGCAATGGCGGAAAACAATGCCTTCTTCAGTTCTGTTGGCCTCGGGGCCAAAGTGATCTGAATCAGCACAATGGCCTGGGTGTGCGTGATGCCCAAAAAGTCCTCGGTACAAACCAATTCATCGCGCATTCGGCGTGAAATGGTCTGAAAGCGATCCGCAATCGGAATATTGAGCGCTCCGACCATGGCCTTGTGGACCAGGTCTGCCACATGTCGAATGGTCTGTGGTGGTGTGTCAGCAGGAATATCAATCCGGACGAGTGGCATGTTGTCTCCTTAGGTGTTGTGAGGCTGGCGGGTTACGTTTGAATCAACTCAATCCGGTACCCGTCCGGGTCCAGAATGAAAGCAATGTGTTCGACATCTGCACGGTCTAGTGACGTTGCAGACATGGGGCCAGGCTGCCGAACGACAGAAATGCCGGCGGCTTTCAAGTCATTGCACGTCGCATAGATGTCGCTGCATCCCAGCGCGATGTGCCCATAGGCATCACCCATGGCGTAGGTTCTTTCGCCCCAGTTGTGTGTCAACTCAATGACCGAGCTGGAGCCTTCGTCGCCATAGCCGAGAAAGGCGAGCGTGAACTGCCCATCGGGATACCGTTCCATGCGCATGAGTCGCATGCCTAGTAGCTCCGTATAGAACTTGATGGAGCGCTCCAACTCGGAGACGCGGAGCATGGTGTGCAACAGACGGGTTGGATGGCTGGAGTGCACGACTTCATCGTGGTGTGTCATGGACTTGGTTTGTATGGCGTTGATACGGGCAGGTGGCTACAGATCGCAAAGCGTGTAGCCACCCGGAGTCGGCTCTAGCCCAGGGCTGCAGCTGCGCCTAGCTGCTCGTTGGTGTACGCCTTGCCACCAATGCCCCACATGCCATCAATTGCGTATTTCAGATTCACCCAGATTTTTTCCCGCGGATGCTTGCCATCGCAGGCGTCAAAAACGATCTGCGTGGCTTCCGCCACGTAGGCTTCCTGAATCTCCCGAGAGGCAAAAGCGAACGAGGGCGTCAGCCATTCGACAATTGCCACCGGCGTTGGCTGCAAGCCCGCAAAGGTGCTGTCTGCAGCAATGTCTGCAATATGTCCAATCACATTGGGGGTAAAGAATTTGTTGCCGGTCAGTCCGTGCAGCTTCAAGAAAGCTTCTGAGAGCTTGGCTACGGTAGCCTGGCGGCGCTCCTTGGGAAGCAGTCCTTCGGTGATGATGAGTGTGAGTGGCATTTCTACTCCAAGAGTCATGAGATAAGTGCAGAACTCGGCGTGGCTCTGTCCTGCGTTGTGTACGGAGCATCCGCACCGGCGTAATGTGCGATGGCAGGGGCATTTCGGAAACCACTTGTGACGAACAGTGCTTGTGCAGAAAATGCACAACCATGCATGAATTGAATCTGGACGATTTTTTGTTGTTTGCGCAGGTGGCCAGTGCGCAGTCGTTCTCAACTGTCGCCCGCGACCGCAATGTCGCCCCTAGTTACGTATCGAGAAGAATGGCGCGCATTGAAGCCGCCTGTGGTCTGCGGCTAGCCCATCGCACCACCCACAGCCTTTCCTTGACTGAAGAAGGCGAAGTGTTTCTGGAGCATGCCCGCCGAATCCTCGAAGAGTTTGGCCAGCTTCAAGACGGTATTGGTGGGCGTAGCAAGAGTATTTCGGGCGTAGTGCGTATCAGCGTGAGCCAATTGCTGGCGGAATATGTGCTGATCCCTCGTTTGCACAAACTCGCCGGGCTGCATGCCGGTTTGTCTGTGGAGTTGCAGGTGGAAGACCGGCTGGTGGACATGGCGGACGAGTCCATCGACATCGCCATTCGTGCGGGTGCAGAACCCGCCCAGGCCGCAATTGCCAGAACACTGGGGACACATGGTCGCGCCCTTTACGCGTCACCAACCTATTTGCGCAAGTGGGGCACACCAAAGTCCATAGACGACTTGTCCGCGCATCGACTTATTTCCAACGCAGCCACCCAATCTCACAATCGATGGGAATTCCTGGGCGAAGCGGCTCCTGTCACTTTGGAGGTTCAGGGCAATGTGCGGGTGAACAACAGTGCGTCCGTTATTTCGCTGGCGCTGAATGGTGCCGGAATTGCCCGAATTAATGACGTGGTGGGTGATGCGCTGGTCAAAGAAGGACGGTTGCGCCCCGTATTGACCAAGTTTGTACATCCAGGCAGCAACCCCGTGTATGCAGTGATTTTGAGCACCCGGCACAGGGCGCCCAAGATAGTGGCGGCCATGGATTTTCTTCAGTCCTGTTTTTCCGAGTTTCGACCGTCCACTCGCGCCATCTAGCCACTTGGGACTTCGCTGCGTGGGCTGGTCAGTTGCTGTCTGCTGACAGGTTCTGTCACTGCTTCAGTGAACACTGCGTCTTGCCGCTGAGCTAGCGGTGATATTCAACAGATGCAAAGGAAAATCATGTCAGCAGTATTGGAATCCGTGACCTTTCGATTGGCTCCTGAAGCCACAGTGAGTGCTTTCACCCAGGCCAGTGAGGTCACGTTTGCTTGGGTGCGGCAGCAGCCGGGCTTTGTGCACAGGGTCTTGAGCTGTGACGAAGCCGGGCAATGGTCGGACCAGGTTTTGTGGGTGTCGATGGTCCAAGCACAAGCCGCCAGCGAAGCTTTCATGCATAACTTTGGCGACTCTGCATTCATGGCTCTGATGGACCCTACAACAGTGCAGATGCAGCACACTGCGGTGCACGCACACACCTGACGATGAAAAAATCCGACCGCCTCTTTCGCTTGGTCCAGCTTTTGCAAGGCAGGCGGACTGCCTTGCCTGCACACGTCATTGCGCGTGAAATGCAGGTCTCCCTGCGCACGGTGTACCGGGACATCGAGGGCCTGGTGCACTCCGGGATGCACATCGAGGGAGAGGCGGGCGTTGGTTATGTGCTGCACAAACAGGCCCATGTGCCGCCCCTCATGTTCAGTGCCGACGAGGTATTGGCCCTGCTGGTTGGTAGTCGCATGGTGCAGGCCACCACAGACCGGGAGCTGGGGCTCGCCGCCCGCGCGGCTGAGCAAAAAATTCGTGCAGTATTGAGCGATGCCTTGAAGGCACAGGCAGATCAGCAGCCCTATCGCATTCCCCAACTGGAGAAAGATGCCAAATTGCGGGCATTGCACGGCGTAATTCGGGATGCCTGCACATCGCAGTCCAAGCTTCATCTGCACTATGCCGATGAGGCGCAACACATCACACATCGAACTGTTTGGCCTCTGAGCCTTGTGGGGCTGCAAGGAGTCTGGCTACTGCTGGCTTGGTGCGAGATGCGTCAGGATTACCGCAACTTCCGGTTTGACCGAATGCACTCGGTGACAGCCTTGCCCGAAACATTTGAGACCACTGCGACCATCCATGTAGAACACTATTTCGCCACTGTCCTTGGGGTAGATGCCAGCGCTTGGCGATGATGTGGTGGCGTGATTCTCGCCCAATGCCAGTCCGCTTAGATGACGTGTTCCAAGCCTACGTTGGCCTGGGTTCTACGGAGTGTTCTATGTTGATTGAGAAATTACAGCATCGGCAAACTGGCATCGTGCTGTACGGGTTGGTGCCACCCGGTTAGGCACCGAGGCAGCCGCCATGCAGGACATTGCCCTGGACGGCTTGGTGCTGTATTGGATTCAAGATGAGGCCGACCGGACCGCGCAAGAGCGTCCCTTCCCGTACATGGCGACCGAGGATGCACACAGCGGACACTGCGCAGGGCTGACAAGACATTTTGCGCTTGTGTGCGCTGGAAGGGGCCATGATGACGCGGTCCATGCACGTCATGCTCCTGAGCGATGCCGAATGGTCTGCAGTGTTGGCGGATGTGAACAGCATCCTAAGATTGCTTGAGATCCTGAACCGTGGATTTGCAGCTGCTTGCCCTCAGCAGCTGGCAACCCAGACCCGTCTCAGCAAGCGGTCCTTGCAGCTGCCTGAGGGCCTGCCCATAGCAGTCGAATAGGCTCGTTTATTTCTGGCGAGCCTCTGAGGCACTCAATGCCCCATCAGGATGTCATCAGCAACGTTCTTGTCGTGAACACCAAACTTGTCCACCAGGGTTGCACTAGCCTCGTTCAGGCCCAGAACTTCGACATCGGTACCCTTTCTGCGGAATTTCAGGACAACCTTATCTAGCGCGCTGACAGCTGTGATGTCCCAGAAGTGGGCATGCGTAAGGTCAATGCGGACCTTAGCCTGTGGGGTTTCGAAATCAAAGGCGTCGATAAAGCGGTCGGCAGACGCGAAGAACACCTGACCGTAGATCTCGTAAATGCGAGTCGTACCGTCGTCTTCGGTCTTGGCTTGGATCAGCAGAATCTGCCCGATCTTGTGCGCGAAAAAGAAGCCTGACAGCAACACACCAGTGAGCACACCGCGCGCCAGGTCGTGGGTGTAGACCGTGACGGCCACCGTGGCCAACATCACCACGCTGGAGCTTTTGGGGTGTTCGCGCAGGTTCTTGAACGAGCCCCAGCTGAAGGTGCCGATAGACACCATGATCATCACGGCAACCAGCGCAGCCATGGGGATCTGTTTGACCCAATCGCCCAGAAATACCACCAAAATCAACAGCACCACACCTGCCACCAAGGTGGACAGGCGCCCACGCCCGCCGGACTTTACGTTGATGACCGATTGGCCAATCATGGCGCAACCGGCCATGCCGCCGATGAATCCGGTGGCGATATTGGCGACGCCCTGGCCCACACATTCACGGTTCTTGTTGCTCTTGGTGTCAGTCATGTCGTCGACGATGGTGGCGGTCATTAGCGACTCCAGCAGACCCACCACCATCAGCGTGGCCGAGTAAGGCAGGATGATGCCCAGCGTGGTCCAGTTCAGCGGCACATCTGGCATCAGAAAGACTGGCAGGCTGTCCGGCAATTCACCCATATGGCCCACGGTGCGGATATCCAGACCCAGGTAGATGGACACTCCTGTCAGCACCACGATGGTCACCAGCGGTGAGGGCACCGCCTTGGTGAGGTATGGCAGACCGTAGATGATGGCCAGGCCAGCAGCGGTCATGGCATAGACCTGCCAACCCACGTTGGTGAGTTCAGGCAACTGCGCCATGAAAATCAAAATGGCCAGGGCATTTACAAAACCGGTGACCACCGAGCGTGAGACAAAACGCATCAAGGCCCCCAGCTTGACCCAGCCGGCAACAATTTGCAGCACACCGGTCAGCACCGTGGCGGCCAGCAGGTACTGCAGGCCATGGTCTTTGACCAGCGACGCAATGACCAGTGCCATTGCGCCGGTGGCCGCCGAGATCATGCCGGGCCGACCACCCGCGAACGCGATGATGGTGGCAATGGAAAACGAGGCATACAGGCCGACCTTGGGGTCCACCCCCGCGATGATGGAAAACGCGATGGCTTCAGGAATCAGCGCGAGCGCGACGACCAGGCCGGCGAGCACGTCGCCGCGGACGTTGAAAAGCCAACTTTGTTTAATGATTTGGAATGACATGGAAGATCCAACCGCTCAGGTAAGGAGCCGTTACACAAAAAAAGGAAGATGCTCCATCTCTCAAGAAACGAGAGACGGGCGAAAGCTAACAGTGGGCCTTTGGCCAGTGTTGCTTCAAGGTGGCGTGACAGAACAAAAATAACCTCGTGGCAAGCCAGCACCACGGTAGTGAACCTGGCTATAGCAACGTGGATTTGAGCACCTAACCATGTGCCGATTCTAGCGATCGGTTTCCAAAGCAAATATGGGTGTTGAAAGGTGGGTAATGCTACGACTACTATTTTGACGCTCGATTGCGGGCATTCAACAATATCCGCAACTGGCCCTGACCTGTCTCAGCAGTCGACCCAAAGCAGCCTTCTGGTAGCTCTGATTCATGGCCAGATAGCGGACATACAAGGTTGGCTCACCCAGCGGTTACGATGGTAAGGGAGTGTTTGAACTACCCTATGATTAAGCATCGGCAACGAGGACATTACCATGGCATCAACTCCCGCACCTATTCCCGCCAATCCACAGCCCATTGAACAGGTCCCAGTGCGAATCGACGTTCCCTTGAAGCCAAAGTATTGAATCGGAGAGTTGCATGGCCACGAACCCCGCTCCCGCACCGATCCCGGCCAATCCTCAGCCGTTGGACCAAGTTCCAATGCGCAGAGACGATCAACGCCCTTACGAAACCAAGTAAGACCTAGTGCTGGATGAGGTGCGCCAAAACCAATCCAGCCAGTCCTGCTAGAGGCGAAGCGACCATCCAACGGTAGGCCGCGTCGAGCGCTTTGGCCCGCTCAATGTTCGCATAGCTGAACGCTTGGATCTGGATGTCTGCCGCTGCCAGTTGGTCCCATCTGGTGAGATTCAAACCTTGCTCCAGATCGGCCTCGCCACCTTCCTTCTCTGAGTGCTTCGTGACCCTCTCGCGGATCTTCGCGCTCGTGGTGCCAGCCGACATCTCATTGGTAGCCGCCCCTTTAAGGAGAAGCACGGACGCCGCCACGAACCACCAAGCGGCCATGAGAGCCATTGGGATGATTTGCCAGAGGTATCCGTCAGCGCCGATCTTGCCGAGGGCGTAGATGGAGACTGCGCCCGATGCGCCCATGGTCAAGGTGGCGAACTTGTATGCCCGCTCATGCATAGCGTCATATGAGGCTCGTGCCTCTTTGAGCGAGGCATCAACAGTCTTTTCCGCAAAGTCGATGGTTTCCATGCCGTTATTACACTGGCTTCGAGCCGATAACGCCAGGATAACCTGGGACGCCCGGACTTATCTATTGGAACTAACCATGGGCACTAGAAGTGATCCATGGCCAGGCCAAAGTTGCGATTGGGTGAATCTTGCTCGTGGGATTGGATTGAGAACTGGTCACCACTCCGACCTTGGTCCGAACGCTTCGAACTCTGTGAGGCGCGCGTGTATTGCTCGGTTAATCGAAGAAGTGGTACCTAGCCACTTTTCAACGCCAGCACATACATGCATAAGAGCAGTAGCAGCAATGAGGACTACGTCCTTCGCCGAGTGCCCCTTACCAGGATAGTTGAGTATTCGCGTGAATTCCACCAGCCGTTCGCACCCTAAAACCACCAGTGATTCGCATCAAATCCACCAACGCTATTTATGGCGCTGGCGCAAGCTGAACAATCACTCTCGACCCAAAGCGGGAATCCGTACCTATCAGCTACCCCATCGTCCTAGCGCAGACAGAGCGGGGTGCCAATGCCCCGATGCCATGCGGGCTTTGACACGGGCGCGGTAGTCGTCTGGTTCTGGTGCCTGGTCGTGCCTCTGCCTGTGACGTCGGGAGTTACAAAAGTAGCATGCGGCAGCAATGTTCTCGCCCGCATTTGTACCTCCGTCAGTTCTTGCGTGCAGATGTTCGGCGGTACACCTAAGCAACTTCACCTGGGGAGCTTCTAAGCCCAGGTAATCGGTCAGGACTTCGGCGTCTTCCTCAAGCCACATGGGCAATCCACAGTAATAGCAGATACCGCCTTGACTTTCGTAAGCGCGTTTTCGATTGTTGATGAGTGATGTCATCAGAGACTCCTTGAACAAGTTCAAGCTGTCCCCGTTGTCCGAATTGGATATGGCGGGAGCGGTGGCTAAATGCCTGTATGCCGCTATGCCTGTCCGTAGGGATCAGGCGGTCGAAGTGCGCTTATGGTCCTCGAGCGAGTGAATTGTGCCGGGCGTGGCCACCAAGCGCAAGGGGTACAGTGAGCAGTGCCAATGAAGGCTGCACTGGTTCAGAACCTTTAGCCGGATACCATAAAACCCTCAAAGTGAGTGCCTGATGATCTCATCCCGTGAACCCAATCCGCGCCTCGATATCTTGCGAGAGGAAGTGGAGCGGGACATGTTCTCGCCGATGCGGACGCACGGTTGGAGCGTAAACATCGTCGCAGAACACGATGCTCATTCGAGCTTAGAGTTCGAGGCAAAGAAGGGCGAGCATTTGATTCGGCTGGCGGTTTTGTACAGCACGGGAACTGAAAACCAGCACTACAAGCTGCTAGAGAAGCGGGTGGAGAGAATTTTCTTCCGCGGACAAGCCTATATGCTGGAGTCGTTTGCCCAGGGCGTGAGGATACCCGTGGAGTCGATAGCTGAATTTTTTCCCTATCTAGTCGAACTGAACAAACAGTCCGAGCCCGATCGTTCTTCGTCAAAGCCACCGCAGAAGCTTCGAGTCCGCAGAATTACTGAAGAAAACCCGCTCGAAGGGATTTTTATGCGGTTGGGGCAGTTCACCAGCATCAACCTTGCCGTAAAGCTCGTGCAGCGTAGGGCGAACGATGCCGCAGTCGAACTATCAGCGCAAGATGTAAGAACCAAGGCAGAGGGCATTGCCTACTCAATGAGAAATGCCCTGGACTATGTAACATCTTCTGCGACAGAGAAGCTCAACAAGCGCATCTTGGGTCTGTATTACGGCACCATGGCATTCGCATTCGCGGAGATGTTGGCCAAACCAACTGGCCCCAACAGTCTGGATGTCATCGAGGGCATGACCAGGCAAGGTCATGGTTTGTACACGTATGCCGAGAGTGGATTCAATGATTTGAGGGTTGGGGTACTAGCTGAAGGTTTCATGACGCGATGGCTCGACATGCTTGGGCATGACACCGCTGGTTTTCCAAGACGCAAGGCAAAGAGTACCGAGGATTTCGGGAGACTACCTGCCGATAGCTGGTGTACGCTGGAACAGCTTTTCTCATCGATGCCCGAAATAGATGACCTGTTTTCAGAAGTTTTTGGAAGTGCGCAGGGTTGGCTAACTCCTGGCTACGACAATGAGGCGAACCCCCATACAGTAGTCTTGCAGACCAAGCGTAAGGCGAGCAGTGCCTATGCTTGCTTGTATGACCGATCGAGTTTGGTGTCGTTGCAGCGAGTCGAGTCGGCGGGGTGGCCATTGGCGGAGTTGCGGATCAAAGGAAAAGGCGACGAGGGGCAAGTTTTCAGTGCTCGTGTGGATCACGCGGGACATGACATCTGGTGGAGCGCATTGCCAACCCATTCATCTCCGTTCGCTCACAGAACAACGCTGTTGCTCCCGACCATCGGAGGTATGACGGAGTACCGAACTATTGCAGCGGCAACCCTCTACGCACTCTCGATCATGGTTAGGTACATGCCAAGTGCATGGCGGCGGATTGAAGGTGGTACAGATGACCAATACCTCGCACTGGTCAAAGCATCATTGAATGTATGGGAACGTGTGCTGCCGGAGCAATTTCTTCAGAGCATCGTCAATGAGCAGGTGTACTCCGGGCAACCTGGAGGATTTTTCTCCTAGAGGGGCGCTTGGCTTCATTCACTTACTAAACCTGCGAGCACTCGAAGGGCAGGTCTATGTCTGGGTGCTTCAGCGTGCTGAAGTTGAACAGCGCAGGGGCTGCGACTTGGTTGCCTTCCTGGGCAGCTTGGCCGTCAGCCTCCTCCGATCAGATTGTTAGTCTGCTTTCAAGAGATTTGCAGTCAAATTCACTCGAACGGGGGATGGACAAGACGCAAGCGCAGACTACCCTTACATAGTTCATAGTTCATAGTTCATAGTTGATTTGGATGGATCAAAGTGCTTCGGACCAACGTTCAAATTGACTAGGACTTTACGGAACGAGCGTAGGTGCACACAGCTATTTTTACCATGCACCGATGCGGGCAATGATCTGGAGCTTTCTTAGCGTACTGGACAACCGGAGTAGGAGCAAGAATGCGTAGAACGACCTTCATAGAAAGCTACGGTGCCACCTGCAAGAACTGGACCTGGAGTTGGTCATTCGTGAACAAGACGCAACGTTTTGTGATCTTTGGCGCCTGGCAGGAGGATAGCCATCATATTGCCGGGCGACACTTGATACTAGATGAGCACTGGGCAACGCGCATTCCCAAAGGTTCAACCAAGGCCCGTCGTCAACCAGGCTACCCCCAAGCTATCGAACATTTGTCGCGTGTTGCTGAAGAGGGCTATGCACTGTTCACGTTCCCAATCTGGCAGGCATCAGTGGGGAAAACGGGAGCGGGGCGGGACCCGTCATCCATAGGGCGGTTTGAACCTAGGCTTACGCCAAAGACCTTGGTGCATGAAGGCGGGATGTGGTGGGCACAAGATCTATCCGTTGTAGCCCTTCACTCGGAGCCAGACGTTCAAGATGACCTCGCAGATGTCGGCGCCCCGGAACTGGGACGTGATGAAGGTCATAGCAAGCCGACTGGTCCCGGGCACTATTTCCCGCGGGACAGGAAGGTGCGTGAAGATGTGCTGAAGAAGTCCGGGGAAAAGTGCGAGCGAAAGGGATGCTCCGAACAACTCCGATACAAGAGTTTCCTAGATGTGCACCACATTCTTGGAATTGCAAAAAGTGACAGGGTGACTAACTGTGTGGCGCTTTGCCCTAATTGCCACCGTGATGCACACTACTCACCAAACAAGGATGCACTCAATAAACAGCTTCATGCCTATGCAAGAAAACGCCCCTCCAACTAGTGCGATTGGGGCAATCTACAAGCCAAAGGTTGTTATTTGAATCCGTTTAATCGCTGCAATGCCCAAATGAGATAGAAGGAAAAACGTGGACATAGATGCCAAAATTTTGGGGGTACTGGGAACTGCGCTCAGTGCCCTGTTTGCTGCTTGGACGTATTTTGCGAAGATTCGCTATGAGCATCGTCGTGCTACCCGAGTGGTGTTGTATCACGTTCTGGAAATGCATCATCACATTGCGCGATGGAACGAGGGCGTAACAGATTTTCCAAAAAACTACCTACGAAAATGCAACGAAGTTTTGAAGAAACGAGGTTTAGTCCTTTCAGAGGAGAACCATAAGGCACTTGAGGCAGCCCTCTCAAATCTGATACGGAATACTGCAGTCACGGAAATCGAACAGACGGCACTGATTATTGGCCCACCGTTTCTCAAGGCTCTTGAGGATCTTGCAAAAGAAAATCCACTGTTGGCTTTTCAGCTCAAAGGCAAGGAGGGCTTGGACAAGCCTTCAAAATTTGTCCGCGACTATATGGAACGTGAACTCAATGACGGAAGTGAAGAATCCATACAAGGGCGAAAGTTTCTAAGCATCGAAGCGGATGACTTCATACACGCCATTGCAGTGCGGGAACTTCGGCGTTCGGTTTTGCTGGTTGCGTGGCATTGCGGCGTATGGACCTATTGGAAATGTCGAGCGCAATTGAGTCGCCAGGGCAATCGAGAGGCATTTACTGAACTCGATACAGACATTAGTGATTTCCTAGAAACATACTTTCAGAGCATTCAAGGGCCAAGAGCAACAAGTCCCTAGATATGGATTTCCATCGCACCTCGAAGTCGCCTCTATTCAGGGGGAAGAATTGAACAATCCAGACTATCCCAAAAACGCCCCCATCAAACATGGGTACTTCTATTATCTTGGAGTCGGAACCCCGATTCCACTGTTCATCATTGTTGGGGTGATGACCCTATGGGCGATTTATCACGCCGCGACAACTCGAACTGCGGCTGAGTACTTGCGATATGGCTGGATTTTTGGAATCCCGCTAATGCTCGCCGTAGGTAACTTATGGTTTTCCACTTGGCGGAAATCTAAGCAGATTAAGGTCTGGCTTCGGATTTTGATGTTGGTCCATCTGATTGCAGGAGCGGCGATCGGTGGCGCACTCTACTACTCCTTAGTAGCCTCAGCCTACGATTTTTTGAGATGGCTAATCCAGCAGTGGGACCGGCCCTATTCAGGTCCACTCCTTGTCGGTATGGCAGTATTTCTAATTGGACTAGTGCTGTTTCTATTTCGTGTTCGATACAGAGCAACCTACGGTTTGACAGAAGTCGCCGCTGGCATTTCGATTGCCACGTATAAGTACATCGAAGTCTCTACGGGAACGCACTCAGCGGCGCCTACAGACCCAAATCTTCTGATCGCACTTCTGACTGCAGGTGTTTACTTGGTCGTCCGCGGACTGGACAACATGCAACAAGGATTGAGCGCCACTCCGGCTGACCGGTTGCTACAACCTTTGGCAACTTGGTACAAGACCCTCGGAATGGTAGTGGAAGTGAAGGAGCTCGATACCCTTGATCAGGATCCATACAAGAAAGATTCCTCTTGACTGGATGTGAGCCACGTCGTGGACATATCGACTTTCAGCCGAGCTGCTTGGGATTTCTGCAACCGGTGATTGGCCAAAGACGGTAAATGGCCCAGACCTGTCGCTAAGACTCAATCAAATACTAAGTTATGCGCCTTTGCTAGCCATGACCCAGCGAGAACCAGTTGGTAGCACATGGCGATCTGGCTTTAGTTGGGTAAGTTATGGGGTGGGCTTACTTGATAGAAGGACGGGCACGCTGGCGGGTCTGTCCAGTCTTAAGCATGTTCAAAGGGCTGATTGTGGCCATGGGGGCGACGTTTCGCAGCCAGTCTCCCCGGCCCAAGGCCCGAACGACCGCAATGAGCGTGTGCAGGGTGGAGCCAGACCCATTTTCTAGATTCTTCAAGGCGCTGACGCTGCAGCCCGCACGTAATGCCAATGTAGCTCGATCAATGTTCTGCTTCAACCGCAGCGACTTGATCTGCTCTCCTATATCCATTTCGAATTCTTCAATGGTGTTGGCTGTCATATACAAGGGTTCAAAATAAAGCCATTAATCAGGCAAACAGACCTTTATGGCTTCTTTTGAAGCCATTGTGGAAAATCAAATCCACTGGATCAAACTCTGTTGAATCGGGTGGCTATGAATGCGCTAACTCGCTCGTGTACGTCGTCCCGGACTTACTTAAAAAAGCATGCCCATCTCAGCCATTGGGCAGGACTCGGGCACGCAGCTTGGCCATGTTCCAGTCCAACTCGACCTCGCCGAGGTCGCCACGCTCGCTGCGAATTCCTGCATGGACGTACTGCAGGACATCCTCCATAGACATGTCAGGTCTTCGGAGCCGCTTGTTGGGTACATAGATAACCAGTGTCTCGACCCAGCTAGCGCAATGGAGATACCACTCCTGACGCTATTCATCGGTCAGGCCAACGACGTAACGTCCATCAATGAGTCTGGCCGCGAACTTTGGCTGGGCTCCACCTAACGCGGCAGGATAGGGATCACGAGGATAGTCATCTGGCACCAGGACATCCGAGACTGGTTTCTTACTAGCGTCTGTCTTGAAATGCTCAACCATGACTGCCTCCTATAAGGTGATGGCTACAAACTGAATGGCTATACCGGCTCAAAGTGCTGACGCAGCTTCATCTGCAAATCTTGCAAGACGGACGGTTTGCTCAGACCTTCCACGGGATCAGTCATGACATAGTTGTCCCTCAGCGGGTCGGGCCAACCTTCATGGTCATCATCCAGTGCAATCCAAGCTGACGGTTTGCGGCGACCATAGTCCTGAACTATCTGCTGCCAGCGGGGTAGTGTGCGGAAGTCGTCCTTGTGCATGGCGCTGTGATAGGTCGCGCCGATGACACGCTCCCGTAGCGCATGCGGTAACCGCTCGGCCGTGTCTTCGTATCCGTACTTCAGCACCCAGGATGTGCTCAGCACAATGCGTACTTCTGGGTAAGGAACCAGCAGATGCGCCAGAAGACTGGCATGGGCAAACAGATGGTGAGCCGGGCCCATTTGCAGATATGTGAGAAAACCACGCTCGTATATAGCCTCGTTCGTGGCTTTGTGGGTTGCGATGGTTCAGGTAGTAGTTACGATATTTCATGACGATGAAATACTACTCATTCACTTGTAAGGCGTTTGGTGCAGCCCGCATAGCAATGGGTGAGATAGTAGAACACTCAAGTTTCTGGCCTGCGCCAAATTCCCGGCAAGTTCTCCGCCAGCCACTCTCGATCATTCCTGTACAGCCATTCAAAACCATTGCCACCAATTCGCCGTATCCGCTTAATCGGCACATCTGGGTTGTCTTCCAAGACTCTCAGAAAATGGGCTCGATAGCGCGCCGCCAGCTGGACTTTGGCTGCTTGCTCCCACGCATTCCGAAGCTCTGGCTGTGTAGCCAAATAGTCTTTCACATAGGCTTTTCTCAGTTTCAACCGACGTGCGATTTCATCGCGTTCTGTACCAGCGCGCAGTAGCGCCTCCAGCTCTGCCTTCAGTGCATCTGTCAGTATTCGCGGGCGTCGATGAACAGCAACATTCTTTCTGGTCAGCAGTCGAAGTCCTTGGGTGGTTGGGATACCAAGTTCAAGACACGATGCATTTGCCGACTTGCCTTCACTCTCCACCATTTCAATCAGACGTGATTGCATGTCCGTCAGCCGCCGATCCAGTGCAGCTGGACCCTCAGTCTCCAGTATCAACTTGGAGTTTTCATACTGGGCATAGAAATCCAATGGTTCTTCATAGAGAAACGCCATCAGCAGCACATGCTTGAGTGGATGCCGCCGCCCTGGATGCTTTCTCAGCAACAGTCCCAGAAATCCCCCATTGACCGAACCTACTTCTTTGATAAATTCCCACCCCGGCAGTGCTTCCAAACCCCGGTGTGAGTCTGCAAAGGCGGCACGCAGAGTCGCGAAACGTAGCGCCCCATCCCATGTCATCCAACCACGCGCCTTCGCCTGGTACAAATAGACGTGGCGCAACAGTGTTGCGTCGAAGTAGATGTCTCGCTGATGGAGAAGCGCTTCCGTCCACCGCGCAATATGGATCAAGCGCTCCACTTGCGACTGCCCCATCTCTGTGTGTTCTGCCCACTGGTCTTCCCGCAACTCAACTGGCAGATACCACTCTTGGAGCCAGTGCGCGCGCCCTTGATTCGCCATGACGTTGAGCAGACAACGATGTTTCAGACAGGCATACATGCTCGGCCATTGGTGATCCATGCGCCACCAACCCGTCAGAACAGTTCCGCGATCTTCGCCTATACATGCCGGGCACGCCTTCAATGGCGTTAGCGACACCTGCCCGCTGCGACTGAGGCCCAGAGTTCGGCTGAGCTGACTTCGGTCATTCCCTTGGAAAACGCTTTCCGTCGCTCGCCGCGTGGATTCATCCAAAAAAAGTGCGTGCAGCGCAAACTGTGTCCGTGCCTGCACGATCTCCTGCAAAGTGCCGAGATGTCCTCCAGTTGCCGCCCCGAAATAGCCAAGTTGACCTGGGAAGTCGTGACGTAATCCCGTAGTCGCGTGTCCAAAGAGCATTTGGCTGGTTGTACTTGCCTTCGAGTTTCCACTGAGGCGATGAAATCGCGCACACCAACTGTAGAGCAGCTCACCATCCAATGCGCCAGGGAGTGGCTCTTGGTGAGGACTAAAAAGGCCTGGGTATTCAGTGCTGGGCGCGGCGCTCTTGGTCATGCGCATTGTCCAGTGGACACAGGCAGCGTGTTCATACGGTAGGGCATGAACCTAAGCTGGATTTGCTTGAACCTTACTTCGGTTGAGCGATTGGATCGAATGATGGCGACTCCGCCACGTCCTGCTTTCCGGGAATCCTTTCATCTGCATCCGACATTCGATCCAACGCTTTCGCCAAGCGGGAACCGGTGCTCCGCAACAACTCTATGAATGCCTCTTTGGGCACGCCAGCCAGCTCGCACGATGTTTCTATCGATTCACCAACATAAAACGCCCGCAAAGCAGATCGCATCGGCGCAGCTCTTCCACCAAGACCTGGCAACCCTTGGTTCAGTAGCCCCACGGATACGGTGCTGGCCGGTAATCCGATTGCTTCAGCCATTTGATTCACGACACCCTTGTAAAGACAATAGGAATCAAAAATCTCGCGACTCGCCCAGAAATCAAATCCCAAGAATGGTTCGCGACTCTTGCGAGAACTGCCCATGAGTTCAACGAGCGCACGATCTGCGTCGTCATACAAGACGGCTGCCAACAGGCACAGCATGGCCGTGGTGTACCTGGTGACTAGTGGCATGCAAATGCCGTCAATGGTGGAGATGTACTTGTCGCGCTTCCAATGGATACGCGGAAACGTCTGCTCCAACCACTCCAAGGGCAGCAGATCCATCAAGTGGGTACTCAGTGTCTTACGGTTTCCACCCTTGATGCTGCGAAGCCCGATCGCTTTCGCCCGTTCTCTGATGAGGCATGAAGCGGCTGCGCTATCAATGTTCGGCGCGCTTTCGAGAATTTCTTCGGAGATTCTGGCGTAGCGAAGCAATATGGCTTGAGCGGATTCATCGAGAGGCCGGGCACTCTCCGTATTGAATTCAGATAAGTAATGGTCTGGACAACGATCAAAGCATGAATCGTCACCAGCCACCAACAAAGGAACGGCATGTGTGCTGCAGCTGACCACGCCGGCCAAATGGTGGCCTCGCCGCCAGTACGAGAACGGGAGCCCTCGCGAGCCAATATCTTCCCTTGCGCATTCAGGACAAAACATGGCCATTTTCACGTCTATGCGCAAGTGTGCTTGTTGCAAGCTTGTCTGCTGACGTTTACCTGGTTCACCTGGCTTGTTCGGCTTCATGTTGCACAGGGCTGAGAAGTAGGGCGTGAGTGTGTGGTCCCGGATCAGCTCTTGCTGGGTGACGCCCAGCGCATATGCGGCGCACTGCACAAAGCCCGCGTTCTCATCCGTGACCAATGACTCCTTGCGGGCCCAGTTCAACAGTACGGAATCCACCTTTTTGGCAGCCTTCAGGCAGTTGTTCGTCGCCACGCGACCTCGCCAACCGTGAAGCAATTCGTTGGGCTGAATCCTGGGAATCACCAGTTCTATGTCTTCTCCGGGCAGTACTGGCTGACTCGGGCGAGGTTTCGGGTGGCCCACATGCTTCCCACTTTCGGCGAGATCCGCCGCAACGTTGCGTGCAAACTCTTCTATCGTGTGCCCCGCCACCTTGGCCGTATCCAGCGCCTTGCGCAAGATCAAAAGCTTCGGTTGATGGTTTTGATCTTGTTTCATTGTTTACTCCTGGATGCTGGTTACCTGGTAACTAGGTATGAGGGATGCAGGATCGAAATCTGCCGGCAAAGCACCGGCCTCCACTTGCATCAGACTGCTTCTGAAGACGCGATACAGAATGTGCCGACTCTCCGCACCCAATTGCCCGCCTGGTTGGGTTTTGGCGTAGTTTTCGACCAAATCAAAGGCCAACCTCTCGATACGCTCCTCTTGCGCCAACGTTAGTTTGGCGATGTTCGATCGGGCACCAAGCAGCAGATACGTCAAATCGGCACCTACTTTCGCAATCCCTGACAGGTAGCGCGTCGTCGGAGACGTTGTCTCCCCTTCGTACTGAATTTGAGACAGGCGGCCAACGCCCCCCGCCTGCGCAAACTCAACCTGGCTCTTCCCCAGACGCGTGCGCTCTTCCTTCAACCGCTGGCCAAATCCAGGCGGGACGCCCCAAACCTCTGGCTTAGAAGACATTTGTAGAGATTCCTGTCGATCAGTAAACACAATTTGCATCCTATAAGAATCTGGTTACCATGTCTATTCCTATAAACATTCAATACAATCCATCGTGAATGCCCAATTGCACGAAACCGACTCGGCCCGCGCGCTTTTCGCGGACACGGGTATTTCAGTAGCTGAGTGGGCGCGTGTGCAGGGCTTTTCGACAGGCTTGGTCTACCAGGTTCTCGAAGGTCGGCGTAAATGCCTTCGCGGACAAAGCCACCAAATCGCCATGGCGTTGGGACTTAAAGAGGGAAAAAAGATGGATATCCAAGAATTGACGCAACGCCTCCAGGCCGCTCGGCCCGGGGCGCCTGCGCAAGAAGGGCAGCAACACACATAAACGAAAAAACCGAATCCCCCATTGCTGAAGAACTCGGCTTTTCGCTCTTACCGGAGTAAGAAATACTTTCACTTGGTACCTGAAGTATCTCCAAATTCGGTAGGGCTGTCAATGCTTTTGTCTACTGAAACCCGCAACCGATTGGCCTGAGTCTCTTATAGGAGACCTGTCGGTCTGCAAGGAGATACTCATGTGTTTGTTACGCCTCATTTGGAGTGGCCATGTCCGATTAGCGGCATTCCGCCAACTTCCAGCGCCTGAAATCACGCCCCTTGGTGTCCCGTTTGCCACTGCCAGGAGGCGGCTATGGCATTAAATCGCCCAACATTTGCCCGCCTCATGCTCATCTACAAGCGTCAGCAAGAGAAGCAATGGAGGGCGGCCTACCAAGCGTCCATTGAAGCCACTCCCAAGGAGGCCCCCAACCTATCTAGGGCATCCATTCTCACGCCGCAGAAGCTTGGTGGACGCAACATGCATTTGCTGTCCCCAGCTGAACGCGCGTTTGCCTTGCTGGCGCTCTACCACCCCTATGTCAAAGAGATCCACGAACAAAAGATGCTCTCTGCGGAGCCACGTCTGCATCCACTGACCGGTTGGCCTGAAGTGGAGAGTTTTGACTTACCGCCGATCAAAGGGATGATTGATGTGGCGGAGCGACTTGGATACAGCCATCTGCTTCCGTTGGTAACGGAGACTTCGCCAGCTGATCCACAGAATCCACGTGTATTCGTCTTTCCCTATGTGGGGGACTTGTTGCTCTACATGCTACCCCCTGGGGAAGTGCCCTACTGCATCAACTGGAACATCAAAGATCAAATCCAGGCCTTCAAGCGTCCTGGCGCCCTGAACAGCAAGCGACGTCTCGCACAAGACGAAGTGTCAGAGTTGCCGCGCAACGAAATGGAACGGGTGTACTACGTTGACGCGGGTATTCGAACTGAACATCTGGCACTCGAACAGTTGGACTCGCATGTGGTTGCCAACCTGACCCAGCTCTTTTTGCACCACAAGACACCACTGGATCTCAGTCCCGCTCAATGCGCTGAGCTAAAGGAGCGTTTCGCGACCGTGCTTGCGAACGGCATTTCGCCTTTGGAGGTGATTTCCTTATGCGTGGCACGTGACCGTTTCACTGTGCATCAATGCCGAACCTACCTGTGGCAGGCGATTTGGAAGCGCGAGATTCGCTGCGACCTTTTCAAACCAGTACTGATTGACCGCCCGTTGCGGCCAGAGACCGCCGATGTTCTCGAAGTCTATGGCCCCTGGTTTGGACGCAAGTGATGCACTGCGGCAACCAACTGATGGCCCCTCAGGGATGGGGTACCCTCCGTGCAGGTGAGACCTACCACTTCTTACGCAGCCGCAAGAACAGAATCATGCTGTTACGCTTTGCTGGCGATCGAAAGCACCAAGCAAAGGCTGAGCTGCTAATCCTGCCCCAAGGAGCCTTCGAAGACGCCATAGACGGTGGCCAGCTTGTAGCGTGTCCTTCGCAGGCTTCGCTTCCTCCTTGGCTATCGCCGCTGGAGGGCGTCGACCTGACTCAGATCGATGTTTTGCGGCCCCGTGCGAAGAAGTCACATACATCACGCGTCGAAGATCGTCTTTTGCTGCTCGCGCCTGCACTCGAGCAATGGGAAACCATCCTGGATGCCGTTAAACCGGACCGCCTGCTCAACACCCTCGCACGCAATTGCAAGCCTACTCAAAACGAGACACGGTACCGCCTCTGGTTCTACACCTACCTATGTTTCGGACGAGATTCCTGGGTACTTCTGCCGCCGTTTCTCAACGCCGGACATCACGACCGGTTCGCCTTCCCTGACTCCAAGCAAGGGCGCGAGAACAGGAAATTCGGCAAGCACTATGGTTTTGGGTGTCGCCATGACGTAGTGGATGCCTGCATCCAAGGGTGGTTGAAGCACAGCGCGCCAAAGCGCACCATGCAAGACATCTATCGGCGAACCATGAAGAACGAGTTCAAGTGCCGGCCGATGACAACGGCCTTTGGAACCGAGGACTTTATTCAGCCCGAGGGCAAGCCGTTCCCCAGCTATTGGCAGTTTCGCTACCGTGTCTTGCAAAAATTCGGTCTGGACGCCATTCAGTTGAGTCTGTATGGCCAGATCCGTCATCGCAATCGCAAAGTCGCCAGCAAGGGCGCTTTTTCAGAGGCGGTTGCAAATCTAGTCGAGCGAGTGGAAGCCGATGCCTACAACACCGATGAACGGCCCAAAGGCTTCATTGAAGGGAGCACACTACCGGCGTTGTCGGTCGTCATTGCGCGGGATGTGCTCAGCGGACTCAAACTCGGTATTGGTTTCTCGTTTGGCGCTGAGCGCAATTCAGCTTACCGAGCGATGCTGTTCTGCATGGCCGTACCCAAGGATTTCTTCTGTTCGCTCTTCGGCATATCCATTGAGAAAAAGCATTGGCCCAATGAAGGTGTGCCCGGCTTTATGACTTTGGACCGCGGCCCAGGCGCATCCAAGAAACTGCAGAAAGATCTACTTAACAAACTCCCCATTGGAGAAACAGCTCCTTCCTGGACGGCCCAGTCCAAAGCAACGGTCGAGTCCTCTCATCCGCGCGACATCAAAATTGAAGGTGCACCTACGTACCGCCAAAGTGATCTCAATCCTGTGGAGCTGGCCAAGCAAGAGATCTACCGCCTCCTGAACTACAACCGCACGGCGGATATGTCTGCGCGTTTCCAACCGATTGGAGACCTGGCCTACGTCCCGCCCGATCCGATCAGTCTGTGGAACTACTACGACGGCCGTTTTCGCAATGACTCGCTTCCAATGCCTATTGCGGATGCGGTACGAGCTTTCTTGACTCCCATTGAGCTGACCGTCAACGAAAAAGGGGTTTGGCTTCTGGGGCAGCGCTTCGAATCCAAAGAGTTTCGCGAGACCGGTCTGTTCGACAAGCTTAAGCGCGCCTCAACGACCGTAACAATCCAAGGCTACATGCTGGAGATGGCCGTGCGCCATATCTGGGTTGAGCACGAAGGACAGCTATTCATGCTTGACGCCAAGCTCCGACTGCGTGACGACGAGGGACTGCTTTATCTGTCGCACAAGGAATTGGAGCAGTGGGACGATGTACGAAGAGACGTTGATTCAGCGTTTAGACCTCACCAGCATGCGGTAACGACTGGCACCATGCAGGCCTTTGAGGCCGATGTCGGAAAACCCTGGGATGCCGCGAAGCTGCGCACAGGCAAGCCCAAGAAGAATGCCATCGCCCAGCGCGAATATGAAGAAGCAAGTCAATATCTTTCTGGGAAAAAACGCGCATGACCGGCACAACAACATCTCCATGGATTGATCGGTTTCTGCCTGTCCTGGACAAAGAGGAAATCAAACGACGAGCATTGCGATCAGCAGTACCTTTGTCAGCCCTCCACGAACTACCTACTGACTCAGCTTGCCGGGCTCTGACCGACGCAATGCAGCTGGTCTTCCATCCCACGACACAGATCGTGGATATCCTGCATCAATTGGTCAGTCGGGCCTACGGGCATTGCCTGCAACTCTATCCGGACATCCAGAGTTTTACAGGCAATGTCTACCGGCAAGACTCCCCACTCCCCCAGTTCGCATCACCGGCTTGCATCACCGGACTGGCAGGTGTCGGAAAATCCTGCCTCGCGAGTGCCTTGGAGCGTGTTCTTCCGTCGGATGGATACGTCGCATGTCCACCCGAGTCATCCAAGTTCCCCATGCGATCCTTGTGGAGGGTTGACGTACAGGTCCGTTCTTCACTGAAAGATATGCTTGCTCCACTGGGCGGCTCCGAGGGTTCGCTAGGGGATCAGCTCAAGACGGCACGCAAGCGTGCGTATCGCGATGGAGTGGCGTTGTTGCTTGCGGACGAGTTTCAGTTTCTGACAGCAAGCGCATCGGCCAACACGAGAATCACACAGACGTTACTTTCAATGGGGTACTGCGGACTGCCAACCGTGTATGTTGCCAACCACAGCCTGCTGCATCGCCTATTGCGACGTCCACAAGAAGATCGTGACCGGCTACTGGCAGATCTGATGATCCTGTCGCCGGATACCCCGGAAAGTGACGACTGGAGCGATACGCTGGCGGCCTTGATTGCTGTGTCGCCGGAAATTTTCCGAATTAATCCGAAAACTGATGCCCCCCAGTTTCACCGCTACTGTGCAGGCATCAAACGCGCGGCGGTAGGGTTACTAGTTGAGGGGTATCGCATAGCACGTAGCCAAACAAACGACGGCCGCTTCACAGTCAACATGGAGCACATTCAATCGGCCTATCGATCGCATTTGTTTTTTGCGCATCGTATCGATATTGAAATTGTTACCCAACAGCTCATTCTGGGGCGCCAAGTAGACAATAAGCGAAATGACCTTTGGTGCCCCATTGGGCAGCCCGACAGACTCCACCCCAAGCTCACAGAGGAAATGAGGCAAAGAAGAGATCTGCGACTCACCGAAGAAATTCAGCGAGCCGCTACGTCGGGACAAGAGAGAAAAACCAATAAACCTGTCAACCGGACCCATCACACGGGTGAATCAAGCACCGTAGTGAAGTTGCCGCGCCGCGCTCGTCCCGATGCCGAAACACTGAGGACCAATGCGGCAAGCCTTCGTGACTTGTAGTTGGTACCCAGGCGACGTCCCCCATTTTCAGTAGCACTTTGGTTTGGAGTCCGGGGTTAAATAAACTGGTTTCTGAATAAGTGTTTTTGCATAGGCTGTGGTCTACCCCGCCGCCGGTGGTGCAAACGCCGCCATTGCACTCACAAGGTCTTGCACTTGACTGTCGAGCAAAGTTATTCCATCGCTGGTCATTTACTGCTTTACGTGGTATTGGTTAGGATTGGAAATCTCGCGCATGGACATTTGTTCCCGTACGATGCTGGACGCCGCGATTGAGACGGTAGCCACCAGTGAAATGAAACCTGTAATTCATTCCGACCGTGGAGCCCACTATCGTTGGCCAGGGTGGTTGCAAAGATTACACAACGCCAAGTTAATCCGTTCGATGTCACGCAAAGGTTGTTCGCCAGACAATGCGGCCTGTGAGGGCTTCTTTGGTCGATTGAAGACAGAGATGTTCTATCCTCGGAACTGGCAGGATGTTTCTGTTGACCAATTCATCCAGACAGTGGACGCCTATATCCGCTGGTACAACGAGAAGAGGATCAAGCATCCTTAGGGTCACTTAGCCCTATCGAGTACCGGGCAAGCCTTGGGATCGTCACTTAACCAGTCCAAGTTTTACGCTGCACCCCCAGATGGTCAGTTTTCGGTCGGCTGCAACACCTTGATTGCTCATGCAACTGGACGATTTCGAATCATTTCGGTCAAAACTCTAAGTACGCCTTCTGTCGCAGATCCGTGCTCAATATTTATATTCCAAGGATGCCCATCAATCATCGATAAAGTGATGATGCTGAAGCCCTTTCCTTGGGAGAATCCATTCTCCTTATTTATGCGGAGGTCAATTCGTGCTGACACTACTTCATCTACCAAAACATGATCAATGGGTTTATCCGGAGATTTGAAGTACAAATCTTTAGTGGTCAGCAAAAGCCATTGATCAATCTTCTTAAAATAAAGAATGACAGCCGATTTTGCTAGATCGTTTAACTGGATTAATTCCTGAAATTTTGCTCTTGTATTTTCGTCCCAGTCTAAATATGGCCGCGTAAACTCAGTTGAAATAATGGTTCGACGAAATATTCGAACTAGATGATCACGATCAATCATTTGAGTTCCTTAACTATTTCAAACGTTGTTTCAGATAGCTTGTTGAACTGATACCCCAGCTTTTCTGCCAGACTAGAGTTTCTAAACCAAGTGTTGTTTTGGATCTCGTGCCCAACAACACGTAGAGCATTGGCCCCAGCTGATAAGGCATCCTTCTCTAACCCCCGTATTAGAGCTTTAATGCTCCCCATGCCAGGGCCTGCCTCCGTAGCTATGCGCAATACATCGCGTTGCAACGTAGCCTCAACCATCTGTTTTGCGCCGTCTATCTCAAAACCTGCGACGCGCTCAGGACCTGACGCAATTGCTCGATCTAGCACTTGCCCTGATGACATTTCCACTCTATCTGCAACTCGAGGAGGAGTGCGAAATGGCTTAATGCCTGGCGGCAAAATCACTGGAGGTAGGCCTGTTTCGGCTGCTTCGGTTAAGCCCCACAAACCAAGTCCTAACTGCCCTATCCCATAAATTCCCGCGACACCAGATCCCAATGTCAGAGCGCTCATCGCTACCATCTTTGGAGCTTCTTGGGCCAGCGGATTGGTCCCTAGTGGATTTCCATTTTCGTCGACCTGTGAGAAATAGGCTGTGTGTCCGCCAGATCCCCCACCACTACTCCAACCAGCTGGGGGCGTTGAGGTAGAGGTGCCACAGGCGGAGCAGCCATAAGTGGTTGACACTCCATTGCTTGTGTACCCATAACCACCACCATCGCTACTGCTGGGTGAATTGGGCCCGCCAACACTCCAACTGAAGAACCCTGTAGGATCAAACATCCGCATAGGGTTGTTCCATACGTAGGAGTACCTGTTGAATGACCTGAGGTCATCAGGCGATTGGATGATCGGATCCGCAGACATGAATCTCGCCATGAGCGGGTCATAGACCCGTCCATTCATGTGGATCACGCCCACCTCATCCAGATGCTCATGCATCGTGTAGCCACGATCCGTCTTCTGCCCCACGATGGCGTCCAACGTGTCCATTAGCCCAGGTGTCGTGCTGATGAACCTGCGCTTGCCCCAGGGGTCGTAGGCCAGACGTTCCGTCACCGCCCCTGTCTCGTCCGTGATGGTCGAGATACTGCTCATCTGGTCCTGGTGGAAGTAGCTTGTGGTCGTTGCAGGTAGTCCGTTCAACGTTCCGGTGCGGCTGGTAAACAGCGCAAACGTCACGCCTTGGGCACTCAGGTAGTGCTTGTGCTCGGTGGTGCCGTTGGCTCGTACCTCTTTCTCATAGGTGAGCCCCAGGTTGTCTTCTCCGTTCAAGTACCAC
Organism: Rhodoferax sp. TH121; assembly: GCF_002251855.1. Taxonomy (GTDB): domain Bacteria; phylum Pseudomonadota; class Gammaproteobacteria; order Burkholderiales; family Burkholderiaceae_C; genus Allorhodoferax. Next base: position 1,980 of record NZ_NOXW01000022.1, on the reverse strand, counting down.
GTGTTGCCGGAGAAGTAGCTGCTGGTGCCGTTGCCGGACAGGGCAACGGTTTGCCGGATGCGCTGATGCTCAGGCCCGTACACAAAGTCCAGCACCCGGTCCGACGTGTTGCTGGTGTTGGTCACGAAGTTGCCGTAGGTGATTCGCCCAGGCATGTTGTAGCTGGTGTAGATTTCCGTGCGCACGGTGTGACGGCTGTTGGCAGTGTCTTGACTGACGGTGTACTGCAGGTTGCCGTTGCCCACCGTGGTGCCGTTGAGGCTTTGGGCGTTGACGCTGTCATCATCAAAGGCGTAGCTCAAGGCTCGGGTGCCTGTCAGGGCCACCGTGGCACCAGCCGCAGTCTCCAGGGTGACCTGGGTCATGCGGTTGGGGCGGGCTGCGTCGTACCAGTAACGGCCTACATCACTTTTGTAAGCAATGTTGCCACGTTGGTCGTACATGACTTCCGTGGTGGTGGGCGGGCTTACCGCACCACCCAGGATGGAGGCAGTAGTGAGTCGGTTCAGGCTGTCATAGCTGAAGCTCTCTTGGGTGCCTACGCCTGGGGTGTTGTCCAGGCGAGCGAGCAGGTTGCCCAGCGCATTGAAGCGGTAGGCTTGGTTCATGACGTTGCCGGCAGTCTGGCCGTCAGTGGTAGCGATCTGGCCGGTCTGACGCTCTACCAAAGGATCGTAGGTTTTAACAACGGTGACGTTGTTGCCACTGCGGTACTGGGTGATCTGCCCATTGGGGGTCATGCCCTGGATTTGGTAATTGGTGGTCTGGCTGAATCCGTTGCTGCCTCCGCCGGTGACGGCCGTCAGGTATCCCAAGGCGCTGTAGCTGTAGCTGACTTGGTAGCCGGTGGGCCAGGTCTTGGTGGCGACTCGCCCGGTGTTGGCATCAAAGGTTTCCGAGACGATCTCTGGGCTTGCTACGTTGTCCAGTACGGTGGCCGTGCTGCTGGGACGCCCCAGGCTGTCGTAGGTGTGGACTCGCTTGTAGTTGTTGTCGGTCTTGGCTTCGCAGAGTTTGCCGATCCCCTTGCCGCAGGCGGTGCCATCGAATTTCTTGTCATAGCTCCAGTCACTCACCAGGTCCGGCTCTGTGCGCTTGGTCATGCGCCCCAGGACGTCGTAGGCCAGTGTGGTGTTCTGGTTCAGGCTGTCGCGTTGGGTGACCAACTCTCCAAAGGCGTTGTAGCCGTAGGTCCACGATCCCATGACGGGGTCTTGCATGGCGATCTTGTTGCCACGCTGGTCGTACTGCAGGGTTGTGATGGAGCCTGCTGCATTGGTCTGAATCAGGTTGCCCGCTGCGTCGTAGCGGTAGTCCACCTTGTTGCCCATGGCGTCGGTTACGCTGGCCATTTGGCCTTGGGCGTTCTTCACAAAGACTGTCGTTTGGCTTTGCGTTTGGGCCCCCGCTAGACCCACGGTCAAACTCAGCGTGCCCAGCAGGGCCAGTGTGTTGCGCTTGATGTTGCTCTTCTTGTTCATTGCAATGCTCCCAGGCGGGTTCCAGTTGTCGTCCACGTCACAAATGAGTTACCTACTACCGCGGCTCCTCCCGATCCTCCGACGCCACCAGCTAGATAAAACCCGTTGAATCCGTCAGCCGGTGGAAAATCAAGCGTAGAGCCTGATGTGCCAGAAGCTCCAAGCCGACCGCCCGAGCCGCTATACCAGCCTCTGCTAAGACCGGCGCCAGGTGTCCCTATTTGTCCGCTATTCCCAGGGTATCGTCCTGAGCCGCCATCGCCTAAACCGGCGCCTCCACCACCGCCACCGCCACCGTCGTAGTTCCCACCAGGGTGTGCAGAACCACCGCCTCCCCCGCCACCGCCACCGATAGTCCCGTTATTGATCACAGAGACTGCACGTTGTACTCGCACAGCTGGTCCCCCAGCTCCGCCACCGCCTGCCGATGCGTACCCTTGATTTGTAACACCCCCATATCCTCCAGTTCCTCCCTTGCCCACGACATAGACCCCGGAGT